>NZ_JABEPP010000009.1 GCF_013044135.1 Enterovirga aerilata | reverse complement strand
GTACAACCCGGGCCGGCGGCACTCGGCCTTGGGCTACCTCTCCCCGATTGCTTACGAGATGAAGATGATATCCGAGAGCTGAGACCCAACCCCGTCACTGTCCACGAAAACGGGGCAACTCCAACTCCAGAAGCGACCGCTTCCCGTATGCAGCCTGCCGAATGGGCAAAAACGATCGGACGTTCAAGGGCCGGCTCACCCGACCAGCCACACGCCTTTCCATTCGCCCGAGGTGACCAGCTGCTCGGCGGTGTCGCGGAGCTCGGCCGCGACGACCGAAGCCGCCGGCGACAATCGGTCGGAAGAGATCGAATAGATGTAGTTGCGCCGCCGCAGACGTGCATCTGATACGGACAGCGCCCGCCAGGTTCTGCCGCGCGCTCCCTCCATCTGCAGCGCAGAGATGGGCTTGATCGTCGCTCCCATGCCCTCGTGGACGCAGCTCATCAGAAGCGACAGCGAGTCGATCTCGGCCACCACGCGGGCCGTGAGATTGCGTTCCTCGAACTCGGCCGCGATCCGCCGCCGAAGGCCATGCGTGCCAGTCGGCAGGATGAGCGGCAGCGCCGCCGCCTCTGCGATCGTGACGTTCGTGCGCCTCCGGGACACGAGCTTGCTGCTCGCCGGCAGCAGGACGAACAGTTCCTCGTCGAGGAGCGGCTTCGCAGTGAGATCGGATGCGACATCGCTGGTGAACAGGATCGCGAGATCGAGCTGGCCGAGCCGCATCATGTAGCTCAGATGCCCGCTCATCCCTTCCACGACGTTCAGGAGAATGCCCGGATACTTCGTGCGGATGTTGCGCACGAGCGGCAGGCCCAGAGCGGACAGCGTCGTTGCCGGCAGCCCGATCGAGACCATGCCGCGCACGCCGCCCGTCTCCTGGCGGGCGATCGACATCGCCTGCTCGAGCTGCCGCAGCATGAAGCGCGCGTGATGATAGAGCGCCAGCCCGCTCTCGGTCGGCGTGACGCCCCGCGTCGAGCGCTGCAGGAGCGGCTTGCCGACCTCGTCCTCGAGCTTCGCGAGCTGCTGGCTCAGGGCGGGCTGGGCGACGAACAGAGTGCGGGAGGCCTTCGACAGGCTCCCGCTCTCCACGATCTGGGCGAAATACCGGAGCTGGCGGAAATCCATGGCGGCCGGAGAGCTATAGGCTGAGCTTATAGCGGGCAACCGAAATCCGTATTTTCGCGCGCAGACCCAAGCTCCTAAAGCACAAGGCAAGCTCGGGACGAGGCGAAGGGAGGACGGTCGACGATGGCGCATGCAGCGCTGAATGCGCCACCTGCGGATGCCGGGATCGCCGGTCAGCTTCTCGTCGGAGGCAGCTGGGTCCAAGGCGTGAACACGGCCCCGGTTCTCGACAAATACCAGCTGCGTCCTTTCGCCGAGGTGCATCTTCCGTCGCGGGAGCAGGTGCATGCCTGCATCGCCGCGGCAGAGGCGGCTTTCCGGGCGAGCACGCTCGACAGCGCCGCCCGGGGCGCCATCCTGGATCGTGCGGCCGATCTCATGGAAGGCCGCAGCGACGAACTGGTCGAGATCCTTCGCCGCGAGGCGGGATTTCCCCGCGCCGATGCGGCGAGCGAGATCCGTCGCTGCGCCATGACGTTCCGGCTCTCTGCGGAGGAGGCGCGCCGTTTCGCGGGTGAGCTGGTGCCGCTCGAAGGCGCGGGCGGACAGCGCGGCCGGATCGGCTTCACGCTGCGGGTCCCGCTCGGGGTCGTGTGCGCCATCACGCCGTTCAATGCGCCCCTGAACACGGTCGCCCACAAGGTGGGACCGGCGCTTGCGGCGGGAAATGCGGTGGTCCTGAAGCCGTCCCAGCACACGCCGGTGTCGTCCTGCGTCGTGGCGGAGGTCCTGATCGAGGCCGGTCTGCCGGCCGGGCTCATCTCCGTCCTTCATGGCGGCCCGGACGTGGTGTACTGGCTTCTCGATGAGCCAGCGGTGCGGTTCTACGCGTTCACCGGAAGCACCGAAGCAGGCCGGGCGATCCAGGAACGGGCCGGGCTGCGGCGGACCCAGATGGAGCTCGGCTCCATCGCCCATTGCGTCATCTGCGCAGACGCCGATCTGGACCGGGCGCTGCCCAAGGTCGTGAATGCGGGGTTCCGCAAGGCCGGCCAGGTCTGCACGTCGATCCAGGTGCTCCTCGTGGAGCGTCCGCTTGTGCCTGAAGTCGAGGCGCGGCTGACCTCCCTGGTGGGGGCGCTTCCCTATGGCGACCCGGGCGAGAACGGCACGGTCGTCGGACCCGTAATCAGCGAGGCTTCGGCCGAGCGCATCGAGTCCTGGATCGCCCGGGCGGTCGAAGCGGGCGCAAGAAGGCTGACCGGAGGCGTGCGGCAAGGCGCTGTGGTGCCGCCGACGCTTCTCGCCGACGTCGATCCCTCGACCCCGCTCGGATGTCAGGAGGTCTTCGGACCGGTGATGTGCATCGCCCCGTTCGACACGATCGACGAGGCGATCAGGCGGGTGAATGCCACGCCCTACGGCCTGGCGACGGGGATCTTCACCAATCGCCTCGACACGGCGCTCCAGGCCGCGCGCCGGCTGGAGGTCGGCGGCGTCCACATCAACGAGACGCCGAGCTCGCGTGTCGACGCGATGCCCTATGGCGGCACAAAGGACAGCGGCTTCGGCCGCGAAGGTCCCCGCTACGCCGTCCGGGAAATGAGCGAAGAGCGTATGGTGACGCTGCTCGCCTGACCGGCGGGTGCGAGAGAAGGGTTTGTCATGTCTCGGATGAAGGGCGGCGAGGTCATCGCCGAATACCTCGTCAAGCAGAAGGTGCCGTACGTCATCGGCATCTGCGGCCATGGAAATGTCGGCATTCTGGATGCGCTGCACGCCGTCCGCGACAGGGTGACCCTGGTCTCCCCCCGGCACGAGCAATGCGCCGGGCATATGGCGGACGCGTATTTCCGGGTGAAGCACCAGCCCGTCGCGACGCTGACCTCCACCGGCCCGGGCTCGGCCAACATGGTCATGTCGCTCGCGACCGCGCTCTCGGACTCGTCCGCCTTCATGGCGATCACCGCCAACGTGCCGACCTCGCAGGCGAACCGGGCGCCCTTCCAGGAGCTCTACACGCACAACCAGGCGGACTTCGCCCAGGTGCTGCGGCCGGTGGTCAAGCGGAGCTTTCAGCCGAGCCGGGTCGACATGCTGCCTCTCGCCCTCCGGCAGGGATTCGACACCATGGTCACCGGCCGGCCGGGGCCCGTGAATCTCGACATCCCGTACAACGTGTTCCAGGAGGAGGACGAGGTCGAGCTGCCGCCCTCGTCGCATGTCCATGGGGGCCACCGGCCTGCGGCGAGCGACGCCGATGTCAGCCGCGCGCTCGACCTCCTCGCCGAGGCGAGGAAGCCGGTCTTCTTCATCGGCCAGGGCACGACGCTCGCCGAGGCCGGGCCGGAGATCACCGCCCTGCAGAAGCGGCTCGGGATCCCCGTCATCACCTCGCCGAACGGCATGGGCTGCGTGCCAGCCGACGATCCCCTGACGCTCGGCTTCATCGGCCGCAACGGCGCCTATCCGGCGAACCAGGCCGGCCGCCATGCCGACCTCGTGCTCTGCATCGGCACCCGCTTCGACGACCGCTCCTCCTCGAGCTGGCACCCCGGCTATTCGTGGAACTTTCCGAGGACGAAGCTCCTCCAGGTCGACATCGATCCGGCCGAGATCGGGCGCAACTACCCGCCGACGCTCGGCATCATCGCGGACGCGAAGGCCTTCGCGGGCCAGCTCCTCGCGGCGATCCCGAACCGCCGCGACCTCGGCCCGGAGAACTGGGCTGCCTGGCGCGCCGAAGTGGCGGGCTGGCAGAAGGAGTGGGACGCGTTCGTGCGGCCCAATTTCGACGCGATCACCACCCCCATCCGGCCGGAATACATCGTCGGCACGCTGCAGAAGGTGCTGCCCGAGGACGTGATCCTGTCGCTGGATTCCGGCGTCCACCACAACTGGTTCATGCAGTTCTGGAGGCCGCAGCGGCCCCAGAGCATGCTGAACAGCTGGGGCTATTCCTCCATGGGCTTCGGCGTCTGCGGTATCATGGGCGCGCAGCTCGCGGCCCCGGACCGGCCGTGCGTTGCCGTCGTGGGCGACGGCGGCTTCATGATGGCGCCCTACGTCGTCGCGACCGCCGTCGAGTACAATCTTCCTTGCGTCTGGATCGTCTGGAACAACTTCGCCTGGGGCGCGATCCGCGACCTGCAATACGGCCTCTTCGAGGGCCGCGAGATCGGGACCGCCTTCTACAAGGGCAACCAGGGCCCCGGCGGCGAGCGCTACAACCCGGATTTCGCGGCCTGGGCGCGGGCCTGCGGCGCGGACGGCGTCACGGTGACGCGCAGCGAGGATCTCGCCGGCGCCGTGGAGACGGCGGTCCGGAACAGGCGGCCCTGCGTGATCGACGTCCATGTCGACGCCGAGGTCAGGCCGCCCTCCACCGGCACCTGGCAGCTGCCGCCCATTCCCTACAAGGAGCCCCTCTTCGGCGCTCCCTACCGGCCATCCTAGAAGAACCCGCACCGCAAGCGGGCGCACTCGACAACGACTCGGAGGAGACGTGACATGAGAGGTCTCGAAAAGATGACGCGCCGCGCCGTGGTGGCGGGCGCAGCCGGGCTGGCGGTCGCGGGGTCCGCCGGCGGAGCCTTCGCGCAGGATACGGGTCCGGTCCGGATCGGGCTCATCTATTCCAAGCAAGGCCCGGGCGCCTCGATCGGCGAATATCTGCAGCGCGGCAGTCAGCTCGCGGTCGAACAGGCGGGCGGCAAGGTGCTGGGCCGCCCGATCGAACTCACCTGGCTCGACGAGCCGAACCCGCAGGTCTCGCAGCAGAACATGCAGAGGCTCATCGACGAGAACAAGGTCGTGGCCGTGGTCGGCGGAAACTACTCCTCCTCCGCGCTCGCCATGATGAGCGTCGCGGCGCGCGAGAAGATACCGCTCATCCTGCCCGGCGCCGCCGCGAGCGAGATCACCGGCAAGAACTGCAACCGCTACACCTTCCGCACCCAGGCGACCGTGCCCGTGCAGATGCGCGGCCTCATGCCCTACGTCGCCGAGCTCGGGAAGAAGGTCTATTTCCTGACCCCCTCCTATGCCTTCGGGCAGGACATCCTGCGTTCCTCGCGCGCGCTGCTCAAGGAGAACGGCCTGACGGAAGTCGGCGTCGACGAGGTGCCGGTCAACACCGCCGATTACAGCTCCTACATCCTCAAGATCAGGCAGGCGCGGCCGGACGTCCTCATCGGCGGTCTCGTCGGCGGCGACTTCTCGAACTTCCTGAAGCAGTGGAACGAGATGGGGATGAAGGACCGCATCCCCTACGCGGCCGTCGCGGTCACGGACACGGATTTCTGGGACGTCGGCCCGCAGGCCTCGACCGGCATCTTCATCAAGCCCTGGTACTACAACAATCCCAAGAACACGGAAGCCGAGAAGAAGATGATCGCGGACTTCCAGAAGAAGTACAACCAGCCTCCGTCCGACAAGACCTGGTCCGGCTGGATCGCGATGCGCGCCCTGCTCGAATCGATCGAGGCCGCCAAGTCGACCGAGTCGAAGGCGATCGTGACCGCGCTGGAGAACTGGAAGAACACAGACGGAGAGCAGAGCTTCTTCTTCCGCGACTGGGACCATCAGCTCGTGCGCCCGGCCGTGATCGTGCGCGTCAAGAAGCAGATCACGGACAAGTTCGACTACATGGACTTTATCAAGGATACCTCCGCGACGGAGGAGGAGACGAAGAAAGCCTTCGGCACCAAGGAAGAGATCGGCTGCTCCATGCCGCCGCTCTGACGGCACCCGCCCTCAGGGGCCGGCCTCGCGCCGGCCCCTCCCCGTCACCCTGGTCGTCTCCATGCTCGACATTCTGGTCTCCCAAATCGCCAACGGCTTCGTGCTGGGCTTCATCTACGTGCTGATCGCCGTAGGTCTGTCCATCACCTTCGGCCTCCTCGGCGTCATCAACTTCGCGCATGGCGCGTTCTTCGCGCTCGGCGCCTATGTCGGCTGGCAGCTCTTCCAGCTCTTCGGCTGGCCGGCCGTCATCCTCGCCCCGCCGATCGTCGGACTCATCGGAATGGCCGTCGAGGTGACCCTGATCCGCCGGCTCTACGGCAAGGAGCCGCTGCTCAGCCTCATCGTCACCTTCGCGCTCGCACTCCTGATCGAGGCGGCGATCCGCTACGTCTGGGGCGCGGACGGCAAGCCGTTCAACCCGCCTCCCTTCCTCGCCGGCATCGTCGAGATCGGCCCGCTTCTCATCACGAAATACCGCGTCGCCGTGCTCGGCGCGACGACCGCGACGCTTCTCGGGCTGTGGGCCTTCCTTGCCTGGACGCCCTACGGACGCATCCTGCGCGCCGGCAGCCGCGACCCCGAGATGGTCGAGCTTCTCGGCATCAACCTGCCGCGCGTGCTGACGGCCGTGTTCGGGCTCGGCTGCGCGCTCGCGGCCATCGCCGGAGTGCTTGCCGCCCCGCTCTGGACGGTCTCGCCCTCCATGGCCGCCAACGCCGTGATGCCGGCCTTCGTGGTCGTCGCGATCGGCGGCCTCGGCTCCTTCCGGGGCGCCGTCGTCGCAGGCCTCGCCGTCGGGGTCGTCATGTCACTCACCATCCAGTTCAAGGCCGAGGCTGCCGCCGCCTCCATGTACGCGCTGATGTTCGCGATCATGCTGCTGCGCCCGCGCGGGCTCTTCGGCGAGCGCTGGGAGCGTTTCGAATGACACCCGCACGTCCGGGCGCGCGCCGCCCCTGGGAGCACCCGATCCTCATCCTGGCGCTGGTGCTCGGCGCCGCGTCGGTGGGCGCGCTCCTCTACGGGATGCCGATCCACCGCATCACGCAGATCGCCATCTACACGCTCTACGGCGCGGGCGTGAACTTCCTGATCGGCTATCTCGGCCTGGTGCCGTTCGGCGCCTCCTTCTTCTTCGGCTGCGCCAGCTACGCTCTCGCGATCACGGCGGGCGCGCTCGGCGGAAACGAGATCAGCGGCCTCGTGATCGCGGCGCTGTTCTCGCTCGTCCTCGCACTCGTCGTCGGAGCCGTGATCCTGCGGCGGCGCGGGCTCTACTTCTCCCTCCTGACGCTCGCCTGCTCGCAGATCGCGTTCGAGATCGCGTTCAAGTGGACTTCCGTCACGGGCGGCGAGAACGGGATCCAGGATGTGCCGCGGCCGCTCTTCCCGTCCGCGAACGCCTTCCACGTCTTCACGCTGGTCGTCGTCCTCGCCCTCATGTGGGTGATGTGGCGCATGGCGCACGCCCCCTTGGGCCGCCTGATGCAGGCGCTGCGCGACAACGAGCAGCGCGTGGTCAGCCTGGGATTCGACACCTACCGGACGAAGCTCGTCGCGCTCGTCGTCGCGGGCACCGTGATCGGCGTGGGCGGCGGGCTGATGGCGCTGCTCCTCCAGGGCGCCTATGCCAACAACCTGAGCTGGCAGCATGCCGGCGACCCGGTGCTCATGGCGGCGCTCGGCGGGGTGCACCATTTCCTCGGCCCGCTCTGGGGCGCGATCACGTTCATCGTGCTGGAGGACCGGCTGAGCGCGCTGACCGAGAACTGGTGGCTCATCTTCGCGCCGATCATCATCGCGTTCGGGCTGCTGTCCCCTGAAGGCATCCAGGGCATCTTCCAGCGTGTGCTCGGCCGCAACCGCTGGACACTCACGCGTGATGAAACCCCGCCGCGACCGGCGGCCATCCCGCCCTACAGGCCCGCAGGCGCGGCCGCCGCACCGGCGGACGGCTCGCCGGTCCTGTCCATCCGCAACCTCTCGAAGCGCTTCGGCTCCATCGTCACCCAGGACGACGTTACGCTCGACGTCAGCCGGACCGGCCTGCACAGCCTCATCGGGCCTAACGGCGCCGGGAAGACGACGCTCTTCAATCTGCTGACCGGCATCCTGCGGCCTGATGGCGGCACGATCGCCTTCGAGGGCGAGCGGATCGACCATCTCGCGCCGCACCGCCGGGCCCGCCTGGGCGTCGCACGCTCCTTCCAGATCCTGAGCGTGTTCCCGAACCTCACCACCTTCGAGAACGTGCGGATCGCCGTCCAGGCCGCGGAGCGGCAATGGTCGGGGTTCTGGCGCGACGCCTACGCCAACGAGGCCGCGAACGCCCGCGTCTGGTCGCTGCTCGATGCCGTCGGCCTGGCGGACCGCGCGGCCGATCCCTGCTCGGCCCTCTCGCACGGGGAGAAGCGCCTCCTGGAGATCGCCGTCTCGCTCGCGACGGATGCCAAGCTTCTGCTGCTCGACGAGCCGCTCGCCGGCCTCGCCGAGTCCGACCGCGAGGTCGTGGGCGCGCTGATCCGCAGGCTCGCGACCACCCACGCCGTCCTGCTGATCGAGCACGACATCGACCGCGTGCTCGCGATGTCCGACCGCATCACCGTGCTTCACCAGGGCCGGCTCATCGCCGACGGCAAGCCCGCCGAGGTCGCGCGCAACCCGGACGTGATCGCGGCCTATCTCGGCCAGGCGCATGGGGCCCCGCCGGCGCGCGTCCATCGCGATCCCGCACCCGCTCCCGACGCCCGGCCGGTCGCGACGCCGCTCCTCAAGCTCGAAGGCGTCCGGGCCGGCTATGGCGGCGGCACGGTGCTGGAGGGGATCGACCTCACGGTCAACGCGGGAGAAGTGGTGGCCGTGCTCGGCCGCAACGGGGTCGGCAAGACGACGGCGCTGCGCGCCATTACGGGGACGCTGCCGCCGAGCGCCGGCCGGATCGTCTTCGACGGCCGGGACGTGGCGGGGCTTCGGCCGGATGCGATCAACCGGCTCGGCATCTCGCTCGTGCCGGAGGGCCGCCGCCTTTTCCCGAACCTGACCGTTCAGGAAAACCTGAAGCTTGCCTGGCGGCCGGGCGGTGCCACGATGGAGGAGATCTTCGATCTCTTTCCGAAGCTGCGTCTCCTCGTCCGCTCCCGCGCCGAAAACCTGTCGGGCGGCGAGCGCCAGATGGTCTCGATCTCGCGTGCCCTCATGGTGCCGAGCCGGCTCATCCTGCTCGACGAGCCGTTCGAAGGCCTTGCACCGGCCGTGGTGCAGGAGGTGCGCGAGGCGGTCGCCAAGCTCACCACGCGCGCGAGCCTCGTCATCGTCGAGCATCACGCCGAAAGCGTGCTCGCGATGGCGGACCGGGCCTATGTGCTCGTCAACGGCCGCATCGCCTATGGCGGCAGCGCCGCCGATCTCGCCGCGAACACGGCCCTGCAGGAGCGTCTGTTGGGCGTAGCCCACCCGACCGAGGGCGACATTCGGATGGAGGGTGCGGCGTGAGCGGCCCGGCCCTCGGCGTCAATACCTACGGCTATATCTGGTCGACGCCCGCGGATGAGTGCGTCCGCCGGCTGGCGGATTTCGGCTACCGCACCTTCGAGCTGATGGTACACCCGATCCATCTGCCGCTCGACGAGTTCGATCCGGCCGACCGGCGGCGTCTTGCTGCGCTGCTCGCGGAGGTCGGCGCGCGAGATTGCTCGTTGAACCTGCCGAGCCTCGACCAGAACCTCGCGAGCGCCTTTCCGCGCGTGCGTGCGGCCTCGGTGCAGATGTTCCGCGACGTCGTCGACCTCGCCTCCGATCTCGGCATAGAGTGGCTGGTCACCGTGCCCGGCCGGATGAGCCCGCTCTTTCCGCCGCCGCAGGAGAAGCGGACCGCCTGGATGCGCGAGAGCATCGAGGCGCTCCTGCCGCACGCAGAGAGGCGCGGCGTCCGTCTCGCGATCGAGAACGTACCCGTCGCGGCTTTTCCGGATGCCGCCTCGCTGGGGAGCTTCGTCCGCAGCTTCGGCACCGATCGGGTCGGCGTGTGCTACGACGCCGCGAACGCGCATTTCATCGGCGAGTCGCCAGCCGCCGGCATCCGGCAGCTCGCCGACGTCCTTCGCATCTTCCACCTCTCCGATACCGGCCGGACCGTCTGGAAGCACGATCCGGTCGGGACCGGCACGGTGCCCTTCGCCGAGCTCCCGCCGGCTCTGGCCGAGGCCGGGTTCGCGGGTCCCTGCATCATGGAGATCATCGGGGCCGACGATCCCGAAGGCGCGATCCTCGACAGCCATGCGGCGCTGGCCCGGATCGGCTTCGCCCCGCTGCCGGCTCGGAGCGCCGCATGAGCCGCCTGATCCTCGTGACGGGCGCTGCGGGGCTGCTCGGCCGCTTCGTCGTCGACGAACTCCTGGCGCATGGCTATGCCGTCCGCGGTCTCGACCGCCACCCCGGCCAGGCGCCGATCGAGTGGCACGTCGCGGACGTGACGGACCCGGAGGCGCTGCGGAAGGCGGCCGCTGGCGCAGGCGCCGTTCTCCACATCGCGGCCGTCCCGAACATCTGGTCCGGCGACGGCCAGACCATCATGCGCGTGAACACGCTCGGCACCTACACGGTGTTGGAGGCTGCGGAGGCGGCCGGCATCGGCCGCGTCGTCTTCTGCTCGAGCGACTCGGTGGTCGGCTACACGGTCCGCGAGGGCCGGATGCTCCCGCCCCGCTACGCGCCCGTCGACCTCGAGCACCCGCTGAATGCGACCGACCCATATGCGATCAGCAAGGTCCTGGGCGAGGACCTCTGCCGCGCCTTCGCGCTGCGCGGCATGTCGGTCGTCGCGATGCGGACCGTCTTCGTGGCCTATCCCGAGATGGCAGGGGAAATAGCGGCGCGCGCGAAGGACCCGGACAGGTACCGCGGCCCGGCGGTTGGCGGTCCGTCATCGGCCGGCGGCGGCCCATTGCACCACCACATCGATCCCCGCGACCTCGCCCGTGCCTTCCGGCTCGCGCTCGAGCTCGACATGACGCCGGGCGCCTTCGAGCGCTTTTTCCTGTCCGCCCGGGTCACGCTCTCGCCCGAGCCGACGCTCGACCGTCTCCGTCGCCTGCACGGTGATGCCGTCGAGATCCGCGATCCCGAGATCTTCGCGCGAAACCCGTTCGCGCCGCTCTACGACCTGACCCACGCGGCCGAGCGGCTCGGCTTCGTTGCTCAATACGACCAGCGGCACCTGATCGCCGATCACCTGCCGCACGCTCCCTGAGAGGTATCACATGGCCCGCATCGTTCCCGAACCGAATGCCTTCGCTCGCGCGACCGAGGAGAAGCGGGCGGTGACGCGCAACCTCGCCGAACTGCCCTGGATCCAGTATCCGGGCCATTACAACCAGGCGCTCTCCAAGGCGATCGTCACGCCCGCGACCGTCGGCAGCCGCTTCTTCGACCACCGCATCTCGACCTACGAGGCGGGCGCGCATGTGGAGAGCCACGTCCACAAGGTGCAGGAGCAGATCTACCACGTGCTCTCCGGCGAGGGCATTCTGGTCCTTGATGGCGAGCGCCACCTGGTCCGTGCCAACGACGTGACCTTCATCCCGCCGGGCGTGGTGCACGAGTTCCACAACACCGGGATCGACCCGCTCGTTTTCCTGGTGATCACGAGCCCGCCGACCGACGAAGAGCCCCGCTGACGGGACGGGTGGGATGGCTCCCAAGATCCTGGTGACGGGCGGCTGCGGTTGGCTCGGCGCGGAGATCGTCCGCACCCTGCTGGCGCGCGGCGACGCGGTGGTCGCGGCCGATCTCGGCGTGCCGCCGGCGATGGCGGCGCTTGCGGCGCGCGAGCCGCGCCTGACCCTCGCGGTCGCCGACCTTGCCGAATGGCACCAGGTCCTGCGACTGCTCCAGGAGCACAAGCCGGACGCCGTCATCCACACGGCCGCGATCGTCGGCGTCACGCCGGCCGCGGACATCCCGATTAAGGCGATGCGTGTCAACGTCGAGGGCTCGGTCAACCTCTTCGAGGCCATGCGGCTCACGGGCATCAGGCGCGTGGTCCACATCAGCACGGAGGAGACCTATGGCGACTTCCAGGCGCCGGTCATCGACGAGGACCATCCGCAGAAGCCCCTCAGCGTCTACGGCCTGACGAAGCTCGCCACCGAGCATTACGGCCGCGTCTATTCGCGCGACCACGGGCTCGAATGCATCAACGTGCGGACCTGCTGGGTCTATGGCCCGCACCTGCCGCGCCTGCGCATGCCGCGGACCTTCGTGGAGGCGGCGCTTCGCGGCGAGCCCTTCCATCTGCCCGAGGGCGCGAGCTTCGCGGTCGATCAGGTCTACATCGCCGACACGGTCGCGGGCGTCATCCTGGCGCTCGACAAGCCGAAGCACCGCTTCGACGCCTACAACATCGCGACCGGCTCGGCCCCGACGCTCGCCGACACGGCGGAGGCGGTGAACCGTGCCATTCCGGGCGCGCGCATCACCGTCGGCGATGCGCCTTACCGGCACGGCGGCACGGTACCGAGCGCCAGGAAGGGCGCGCTCGACATCGGCCGCGCCCAAGCCGAGCTCGGCTACGCGCCCCGCTACGACATCCAGGCCGGGATCGAGGCGACGATCGCCGCGACCCGCGCCGGCTCCGCCAGACCTCTCCCCACCTCCTCGGAAACATCATCATGACCTCATCCCGCATCGCTCTCGTGTTCGGCGGCTCGCGCGGCATCGGCTCGGCCTGCGTCGAGGCCCTCGCGTCCGCCGGCTGGCAGGTCGCCTTCACGTATGTGTCGAAGCCGCCGCAGAATTCGTCCCATCGCGGCTACGCGGTCGACATCCAGGATGCCGCCGCCGTGGCGCGCGTCTTCGACCAGGTCCAGGCCGATTTCGGCGCCGCGCCGCACGCGGTCGTGGTGAATGCCGGGATCAACGTCCCGGGCGCCCCGATGGCGCAGTTCAGCCCGGAGAACTTCCGGCAACTCGTCGAGGTGAACATCGTCGGCGCCTTCAACCTCCTGGCCGAGGCTGCACGCCGCGTGCAGGACGGTGGCGGCATCGTGGCGCTCACGACCTCGCTGGTCCGCCATGCCGTGCCGGGCACCGGGCCCTACACGGCGACCAAGGCTGCGGTCGAAAGCATGGTGCGCTCCATGGCCAAGGAGCTCGCAGGCCGCGGCGTGCGCGTGAACGCGGTCGCGCCGGGCCCCGTCGATACGGACCTCTTCAATGCCGGCAAGACGGAGGAGATGAAGCAGCGCATGGCCGCCTTCAGCCCCTTCAACCGGATCGGCCGGCCCGACGAGGTCGCGAACGTCGTCCGCTTCCTCCTGTCGGATGAAAGCTCCTGGGTGCACGGCCAGGTCGTGCAGCCGAATGGCGGGATGGCGTGAGGGGCGCAGCCGACCATAGCGTGGCGGGCGAAGCCTTCGACGTCGTCATCGTGGGCGCCGGCGCGGGCGGCATGGCGGCCGCCTGCACGGCCGCCGCGGAAGGCTGCTCGGTGCTGCTCCTGGAGCAGGCGCCGGTCGTCGGCGGCACCACGGCGATCTCGGGCGGCATGGTCTGGATCCCGGCGAACGGCAAGATGGCCGCTGCCGGCCGCCCGGATACGCTGGATGCGGCGCGGACCTATCTTGCGCATACGGTGCCAAGCTCGGATCGGCGCCGGCTCGAGGCGTTCCTGGCGCATGGCGATGAGGCCATCCGCAACCTCGAGGCCCGCACGGCGCTGAAGCTCCAGCCCGTCACGACCTATCCGGACTACTACCCCGACCTGCCCGGCGCGACGGCCGGAGGGCGCGTGCTCGAGCCCGTTCCCTACGACGCGACGGCGCTCGGCCCCGCCTTCGCGCTGCTGCGCGATCCGCTGCCGGAATTCACGCTCTTCGGCGGCATGATGATCAGCCGGGCGGACATCCCGCATCTGCGGCGCGCCGGCCGCTCACTGCGCTCCGCCCTGCATGTCGCGAGGCTGATCGGGGCCTACGCGCTGCAGCGCCTGCGCGCGCGCCGCGGCACGACCCTCTATCTCGGCAACGCGCTCGCCGGCCGGCTGCTGCAATCCGCGCTCGACCTCGGCGTGAGCGTCCGGACCGGAGTCTCGGCCGAGCGGTTGCTGACGGATGCGGCAGGCCGGGTCTCGGGCGTGGAGATGGAGGACCGCGAGGGAAGGCGCACGATGATCACGGCTCGCCGAGGTGTCGTCCTGGCGACCGGCGGGCTGTCGCATGGCGGCGATCTCCGCGCCCGCTACGTCCCATCCGCGGCAGGTACGCTCACGGCGACCGTCGCGCCGGGCGCGGCGCCGCGCGGTGCCCGGCTCGCGGCCGAGGTCGGCGCCCGCCTCTCCGATCCGACCGGGGAAGGGGCCTTCTGGGTCCCGGCCTCGACCTTTACGCGCCGCGACGGCACCGCCGGAGTTTTCCCGCACACCGTCACGGACCGAGCGAAGCCCGGCCTGATCGCAGTCGATGCGGATGGGCAGCGTTTCGTGAACGAGGCCGTATCGTACCACGAGTTCGTCCGCGCCCAGCTCGCGAGCGGCGGCAAGGCCGTGCCGGCTTGGCTCCTCTGCGACGCGCGCTTCCTCTGGAAATACGGGCTCGGCAAGGTGAAACCCTTCACCCGCTCGGTCGAGCCCGACATCCGCAGCGGCTACCTGAAGCGCGGCGGCACGATCGAGGCGCTAGCGGAGGCGATCGGCGTTCCGTCGGCGGCGCTCGCCCGGACGGTCGCGGGCTTCAACGAGGGTGCGCGCCGGGGCGAGGATCCTGAATTCGGTCGCGGGCAGAACATCTACCAGCGCCATCTCGGCGACTCCGACCACAAGCCCAATCCCTGCGTTGCCCCGATCGAGCATGGGCCGTTCTACGCGGTCGCGGTCTGGCCGGCCGACCTCGGCATGTCCGCCGGCATCGTCACGGACGAGAATGCCCGCGTGCTCCGCCCGGACGGCTCGGCCGTGCCCTGCCTCTTCGCCTGCGGCAACGACATGGAATCCGTGATGGCCGGCGCCTATCCGGGCCCGGGCATCACGCTCGGTCCGGCGCTCACCTTCGGCTGGCTCGCCGGGAGAGGGGCGGCCGCAGCCTGGCTGGCCGATGCCGGGCCGTCATCAGCCAGAACGGAGGGGGAGCACGCGTCATGATGGGCCTCGGATCACGCCTCGCAGGGATACTCCTCGCCGGAGCTATCCTGAGCTCGCCCGCCCAGGCGGATGGCGAGCATCTGGCGGTCTTTACGAAGAACAAGCTCAACCCGAACTACGTCGCCTTCCGGCTCGGGGCCGACCGCGCCGCCGCCCGCCTTGGCGCCCGGACGACGCACCGCGTGCCCGACAAGCCGGACGACGCGCCCGAGCAGATTGCGCTCCTCGAGACGACCATCCGGGAGAAGCCGGGCGCCATCCTGCTCGCGCCGGCCGACGACAAGGCGCTCGAGCCGACTGTCCGGGAGATCAACAAAGCGGGAATTCCGCTGCTCGGTTTCGTCAACAAGATGGCGGTCGGCGAGTTCGTCACCTTCGTGGGCAGCAATGACGAGGAGATGGGCTATGAGACCGCGCGCTACCTGCTCCAGCACATGCGCGGGAAAGGCACCGTGGTCATCGTCGAAGGGCCGTCCACGGCGCCGACGAGTCGCGACCGGGTGAGGGGGTTCAAGCGGGCGCTCGCCGAGCATCCCGGAATCCGCCTGCTCGGCTCCGCCGATGGCCGCTACCAGACGGCCGATGCAGACCGCGCGATGACGAAGCTTCTGGCGGAGCACCCGCAAATCGACGGGGTGATCGCGGCGAATGACAGCATGGCCATCGGCGTGCTTGCAGCGCTGGACCGCGCCGGCCGAAAGGCGCAGGTCGTCGGCCTGAACGGCACCATGGAGGCCGCTCGTGCGATTGATGAGGGCCGAATGCTGGCGAGCGAGGATTACAGCGGGCTCGTGCTCGGCTGCCTCACGGCCGAGGCCGCGATCCGTCACCTGCGCGGCCAGCCGGTCCCGAAGGAGATCATGCTGCCCGTGCGCATCATCGACCGGGCGAACGTCGCGGAATGGCTCGTGCCCGTCGAGCAGCGTGCCTGCCCCGAGTGGGACAAGGTCGTGCGGGGGAACGGTTGAGCAGCGCTGCAGGACGCGGGATAGCCTGAACAATGTCGGATCCGGATCGGCCCTACGACGTGCTTGTGATCGGGGGCGGGAATGCGGCGCTGTGCGCGGCGATCTCGGCGCGTCGGGAGGGGGCGCGCGTTCTGGTGCTGGAGGCGGCGGACGCGTTCTGGCGCG
>NZ_JABEPP010000008.1 GCF_013044135.1 Enterovirga aerilata | reverse complement strand
TTCGCGCTCTTCCTGACGCTGCCCTATTCCAAGTTCGTGCACGGCATCTACCGCTACCTCGCGCTCGTCCGCTACGCCCGCGAGCGCTTCCACCATTTCGGCGAGCCGGAAGCGAAGCTCGTCGCCGCCCCGGCCACAACCGGACAGGGCGGGCAGAGAAAGTAGCCGCTACTCCGCGAGCTTGATCCCGGCCTCCCTCAGGACCTTCGACCACTTCGCCAGATCCTGCGCCAGATCCAACGCGTATTCCGCGATGGTGCCGCCGGCGCCCGTGCGGTTGTCCACGATCACGTTCCGGCCGAGCATGGCGGCGGATCGAATCTCATCGGCCATGTCCTCCCCGGCTCGTCGTCTGGCGTCTTGCACAAGGGAGCCAGGGCGCCGCAGGCGGGAAGGACGCCGCGCCGGCGCCCCGCCTCGCGATCCTGCCTGTCGACAGATCGGATCGCGGGGTGGCATGCTGCCGACCTCCTCATCCCGACGGCGATCGTCGGCGCCGCCTGGGCGATGCAGAAGGACCAGGTCGTCCTGAGCAACCCCGGGCGGACGAGGACCCTCCCGCCTACGACGTCGAACCGGCGAAGTAGCCCGCCCACTGCCGCGCCGGCCCGGTGCCGGCGCATCATCTTCGGAGTCCGTTCAGTGCAGATCAGGTTCGATGGGCGCGTCGTTCTCGTCACAGGGGCCGCGCAGGGGATCGGCCGCGCCATGGCGAAGGCCTTCAAGGAGGCGGGCGCGCGCGTGCATCTCGCCGATCTCGACGCGGAGGGCGTCGGAGCGGTGGGCGAGGCGCTCTCCGCCCCCGTCCATGCCTGCGACCTCTCCGGCCGCGAGGCCTCGCACAAGCTCGCGGCCGACATCGTGGCGGCGGAAGGCCGGCTCGACATCCTGGCGCTCGCCGCGGGGGGCGTGCGCGGCCAGGTCGGCCGGCCGATCGAGGAGATCTCGGAGCGCGACTGGCGCGTGCTGTTCGAGGCGAATGTGGACGGCGCCTTCTGGCTCGCGCAGGCAGCCGCACCGCATCTGAGGAAGGCCGGCTGGGGCCGCATCGTGGCGATCGCGTCGGGAGCCGGGCTGCGCCCGAGCCTGACCGGCATCCAGGCCTACGCCGCCTCCAAACACGCGCTGGTGGGCCTGGTGCGCCAACTCTCCTGGGAACTCGCGCCGCTCGGCACCACCGTGAACGCGGTCGCGCCCGGGCTCATCCTCACGAACCCGGCGACGCATGCGCAATGGGAAAGCTACGGGCCCGAGGGCCAGCGGAAGGTGCTGGACGGCCTGCACACGCACCGGCTCGGCAGCCCGGAGGACATCGCGGCCGCCTCGCTGTTCCTGGCCAGCGAACAGGCCGGCTGGATCACCGGACAGGTGCTGTCGGTGGATGGGGGGCGGCTGTAGGCCGCGAACGGCTAAGCTGCACCCCAGCGCTTTTGCAGGCGCGTCCTCTTCGGATCGGGCCGCGGCTCTTGTCCGCTCTCCGCCCGGTCAGGCCGTCCAGCCACGATCGCGTCGCGCATGAGCTTCTGCCAGTTCTCGCCCGTGGCCTTGAACGCCGCGACGACGTCGGGCGCCAGGCGCACGGTCACGGGCACCATGGCCGGCTTTTTCCCCGGCCCGCGCTGGCCGGGCTTTCGCTGCGTCAGCGCGGCATAAAGCTCGGGCGGAAGAGCATCCCGCGCAGGTCGCATCTCGGCGAGTTCGGCATCGGACAATTCCGGCGCGTCATCGTCGATCAATCCGGGGTTCGGCTTGCGAGCCATGTCTTCCGCTCTCTCCGGCTTGCCTTGCGAAGCGAGATCACTCGAAACCCATCCGACGTCGGCGTGAACACGAGAAAGCAGATCATCTCGCCGAGCCGGCCAAGCGCCTGGTAGCGGGGCTCCCCGTACTCCAAACGCACATCCTGACGTACGATCGCCGTTTCGAACTCGAACAGCTCCGCCACCTCGAACGGAAGACCCCGCTCCTCGCGGTTCCTCTCGCTTTTCGCGGGATCGAAGCTGATCGCCACGATCTTTATGTACTACGAAAAGCTCGCGTGGCAAGCCTGCCGGGCGAACCCTCCCTTAAGCGGCGTTCTCCTTCGCGTAGGCCGCGACCTCGGCATGGGTGGCGAACCACACGTCCTTCGACTTGGCGTAGCGGATCAGCTCGTCGAGGATCCAGATGCGCGAGCGGTAGCCGATGATGTGCGGGTGCATCGTGAGCTGGAACAGGCCGCCCTCCTCCCAGGCGGCGTCGAACTCGCGGCGGAAGATGTCGAGCACATCCGCGGGCGGCGTATAGGGCCGCAGCGACTGGAAGCGGTGCATCATGAAATACACCGCGTCGTCGCGCACCCACTCGACCGGCAGCTCGACGATGCCGGTCTCCTCGCCGTCGAGAAGCAGCTCGTAGCAATCCTCGTCCGCCATCAGGGACGAGTCGTAGAGGAGGCCCAGCTCCTTCTCGATCGCCAGCGTGTTCGGGCTGAAATCCCATGACGGGGTGCGCAGCCCGACCGGCCGGATGCCCGTGATGCGCTCCAGCGCGTCGGCGGAGCGGAACATCAGGTCGCGCTCGGCCTCGTAGGGCAGGACCGAATTCAGCTCGTGGATCCAGCCGTGGATGCCGATCTCGTGCCCCTCGGCCACCACGCGCCGCTGCTCGTCCTCGTGCAGGAGCGCGGCGACCGCCGGCACGTAGAACGTCGCCTTGACGTCATGGCGATCGAGCAGCCCGAGGATGCGGGGCACCCCGACGCGGTTGCCGTATTGCCCCCAGGACAGGCGCCCGATCGACTTGCCGCCGTCCCGCAGCTCGTTCGTCTCGTGGTCGGCGTCGAAGGACAGCGCGACCGCGCAGCGTTTGCCGTCCTTCCAGGTCTTCGGCCGGTAGGATCGCCCGGCCCGGACATGGCCGACGATCCTGCGCCACTGCTCCTCCGGCCATTGCCAGGGCTCGCGCGGCTTCTCGATCGTCATGTCCGGTGATCCTCACGCCTGCCGGGCAGATTGGCGAGCCGCCCTGCCCTGACCGTCAACGCCGCCGGGCCGTCAATCGGCGATGCCGATGCGCTCGCGCAGCTCCAGCCACCAGCCATAGGAGGGCGGCCATTTCTGCCATTGCGGGTCGATGCCGAGCGCCTGGGCGGCATGGAGCGCCCAGTGCGGATCGGTGAGCGCCTCGCGGCCGATCGCGATGAGGTCGGCCTGACCCTTCTGCAGGATGGCCTCCGCCTGCGGCCCGTCGAGGATCACGCCGACCGCCATGGTCGGGATGCCGGTCTCGCGGCGGATCGCCTCCGCATGCGGCACCTGGAAGCCGCGCTGCAGCTTCTGCCGCTTCTTGGCGTAGTCCATGAGCGAGTTCTCGGCCCGGATGCCGCCGGACGAGCAGTCGATCAGGTCGATGCCGCGCTTGTGCAGCTCGCGCGCCAGCACGAAGGAATCCTCGATCGTCCAGCCGTCGGTCCGGTCGTCCAGGTCCCTGCGCCAGTCCACGCAGGAGATGCGGAAGAAGATCGGCTTCCCGGCCGGCCAGTTCGCGCGGACGCTCTCGGCGATCTCGAGCGCGAGCCGCATCCGGCCCCAGATGTCGCCGCCATACTCGTCCTCGCGCTTGTTCGCGACGGGCGAGAGGAAGGAATGGATCAGGTATCCGTGCGCGGCGTGGATATCGAGCACGTCGTAGCCGGCGCGGTCCACCCGGCGCGCGCCCGCGCCGTAATCCTCGACGAGCTTGCGGATCTCGTCCTTCGTCATCGCCCGCGGCCGGTGCCAGCCGGCGACGCTGGCGCTGTCGGTGGAACTCACCGGCTGCCATGGCTTCTCGCCCCTCAAGGCCTCCTTGTCGCCCAGCGGGCCGAGGCCTTCCCAGGGGCGCTGGCGGGAGGATTTCGGACCGGCATGGTGGAGCTGCGCGGCCGCCACCGCACCCTGCCGGTGCAGGAAATCGGCGAGGCGCGCGAGCGGCGGGATGTGGTCGTCTGACCAGATGCCGGCATCGCCATAGGTGTTGCGGCCGACCGGATCGACGATCAGCGCCTCCGTCATCACGGTCCCGGCGCCGCCGACGGCGAATTTCGCCAGGTGCTGGAAGTGCCAGTCCGTCAGGAGGCCGTCGGGAGCGGTCATGTACATCTGCATCGGCGCGATCACGATGCGGTTCGGGAAGGTCACGCCCCTGAGCTGATAGCGACTGAACAACATTGAGGTCGAGATGCTCGTCTGTGCGTTCACCGCACTCTCCCTGTGCCGTCCGACCGCGCGCGCGGCTTCCGCAGGCGGCCGGACATGTCCTGCTGGCGGAGGGCCGGGACGCGCCCGGCCCGGCGACCTCACTCGGCCGCGATCGGGGCGCGGCCGGGCCGGACCACGGCGGGGAGCTCGCCGAAGCGGCCGCGCACCGCCTCGTAGGCCGCATAGACGTCCTCGGCGCCTCCGCCGGCCGGAGCCGGCTCCCTGCCGATGGCCGCGAAGATCTGGTGCTTGACGAAGTAGCGCCAGGTCACCGGCACCTCCGACAGCACGTGCGTGATCGCGTCGTAGCGCGGCTTGGTCCAGGTCTTCTCGAAGGCGACGCGGCCGGGACCATGGCCGAATTCCGAGATCGTGAAGCGGCGCGAGAGCTCGCCCCGCAGCTTGGCGGTCGCAGGCTCGTCCACGGCCAGGCCGGAGGTCAGCACCACGCCGTAATTCTCGCGCGCGCTCTCGGCCGACACAAAGCCGCGGCGGACGTCGGTCGCGACGAGCTCCGCCGGACGCTCGAGCGGGCTGCCATAGCCGCCGGCACCGGGCCCTTGGATCAGGATGACGTCGCCCGGGTCGCAATGGACGACGTCCTGCGAACCGAGTTCCACGCAGCCCTCCGTACCGGGGTTCTTGGCGAAGCGCGAGACGCGCCCGGCCATGCCGCCCTGCACGCCCCAGGCCGAGAAGACCGAGCGGTCGCGGTTGCGCGCCGTGACCAGCGATTGCGGCGCGAAGAGCTGGAACTCCATCTCGGCCGCGGAGCCGCCGCGATAGCGGCCCGGGCCGCCGGAATCGGGCACGATGCCGTAGCGCCGGATCTCGATCGGTACCTCGGCCTCGTTGATCTCGACGGGCGTGTTCTTCAGGTACGACATGTTGGCGCCGCAACCTTCCGCGCCGTCCGCATAGGGGCCGCCGCCCGCGCCGCCGCCGACCGGGCCGATGGAGGCCATGACGGTCTTGCCCGCCCTGGTCGCCGTCTTCACGTTCATGATCGAGACGCCGCTCCCGGGCGAGGCGGGCAGGCGGTCGGGCCGGACGCGCGCGAAGGCCCCGATCGTGACGGTCTGGGCGAGGTTCGACATCAGGCTCCGCATGCCGACCGCCGCCGGATGCACGGCGTTCATGACCGTGCCCTCCGGCAGGATCGCGCGGCAGGGGCGCACGAGGCCGTGGTTCAGCATGATCGTCGGGTCGAGGCAGTAGAGCGCGTAGACGCAGCCGACCATCGCCAGCGAATGCCGCTCGTTGCCGCCCGTCGGCATGTTGAGGGAGGAGACGAGCTGCGGGTCCGATCCCGTATAGTCGATCGTCAGGGTGTCGCCGTGGATCCTGAGCGTGACGGCGATGCGGACCGGGTAGCCGCCGGCCTGGTCCTCGTCCGCGTAATCGGCGAAGAAATACTCGCCGTCCGGGAGGTCGCGGATCACAGCCCGGGCCTGGCTCTCGGCATAGTCGAGAAGCTGGCCGAGGCCGGAGGAGAATGCCTCCTTCCCGAAGCGGTCGATGATCTCCTGCACCTTGCGCTCGCCCACGTTGACGCAGGCGATCTGGGCGTTGAGGTCGCCCCAGTTCTGCTCCGGCAGGCGGACATTCGTCTCGACGATGCGCAGCAGGTCCTCGTTCAGCTTGCCGTCGCGCATGAGCCGCATCGGCGGGATGCGCAGGCCCTCCTGGTGCACCTCCGTCAGGCTGCGCGAGAGCGAGGCCGGCACCGCCCCGCCGACATCGGTGTTGTGGATGTGGTTGCCGACGAAGCAGACGAGTTCGCCGTCGCGGAACACGGGCTTCCAGATGTGGAGATCCGGCGCATGCGTCGCGACGAAGCCCGAATAGGGATCCGACACGCAGCAGATGTCGCCTTCCTGATAGTCGAAGCGGTCGATGACGCCGCCGTAATCGAGGCCCGTGTACCAGGTCGCCCCGAAGGTCTTGGGCGAGGCGACGGTCAGCCCCTCCTTGGTCATCACCTGGCAGGAGAAATCCTCCGTCTCCTTGACGAAGGTCGAGTGCGCCGTGCGCATCAGCGTCCAGCCCATGCTCTCGGCGGCCGCCGCGCAGTAATTCGCCAGGACCTGGAGGGTCGTGTTGTCGATCTTCATTGGACCGCTCCCGCCGCGGTGATCCGAAGGTTGGCGAAGGCGTCGACCGCGAGCGTGAAGCCCGGCGGCACGACGGTGGTGCAGTCGTCCTGAGCGACGACCGCCGGACCGTCGAGCGTCTGGCCGGGGACGAGCTCCTTGCGGTGGTACAGCCCGATCCGCCGCTTGCTGCCGTCGAGATAGACCTCGATCTCGCCGGCCCTCCTGGCCGGCCCCGGCTGCAGCTCGCGCTTGGGGATCTCCGGCTTCCTCGTCTTGCCCGAGATGACGAGGCGCACCGTCACGACCTGGATGGCGGCATGCGGGTCGGAATGGCCGTAGATGCGCTCGTGCTCGGCGTGGAAGGCACGGCCGAGCGCCTCGAGGTCGCCGGCCTCGATCGCCGCCTGGTCCAGCGGCGTGTCGATCTCGAAGGACTGGCCGCGGTAGCGCATCTCGGCCGAGTAGGAGAGCGCGTATTCGCCGCCGTAGCCCTGGTCGTCGCGCAGCCATTTCAGCGCGCGCTCGCGCAGCCCCGCGAACTCGCCGCGGATGACCTCGTCGGCGCCGGGCGCGAGGTCGAGATAGACGGTCTTGATGAAGTCGTTCTTGAGGTCGGCGATGAGCCCGCCGAGCGCGCTCAGCACGCCGGGCGTCAGCGGCACGACCACCTCCTTCATGCGCAGCTCGCGCGCCAGGAAGCAGGCCAGCATCGGGCCCGCGCCCCCGAAGGCGAGGCACGAGAACTCGCGCGGATCGACGCCGAAGCGCGAGACGAGACCCGAGACGTCGGAATACATGCCCGAGACCGCGATATCGATGATCGCCTCGGCGGTCTCCTCGACGCTCCTGCCGAGCTTATCGGCGAGTTCGCCCACGACCTCGCGCGCCTTGCCGATATCGATCTTCACGGCGTTGTAGCCGAGATCGGCATGGCCGATCAGGCCGAGCGCCACGAAGGCGTCCGTGATCGTCGCGCGCGTGCCGCCGCGGCCGTAGCAGGCCGGGCCCGGCCGCGAGCCGGCGCTCTCCGGGCCGACGCGGAGCACGCCCTGCCCGTCCACCCAGGCGATGGAGCCGCCGCCCTCGCCGATGGACGAGACGGAGACCGACGGGATGAAGATCTGGAACTCCCCGATCTTCTCGCCGACCCCGTATTGCGGCTGGCCGTCGATGATGATCGCGACGTCGGCCGAGGTGCCGCCGATATCGAGGCTCATGCAGCGCCCGATCCCGCAGACCTCCGCCACGTAGCTCGCGCCGATGACGCCGGACGCCGTGCCCGACAGGATCATCTGCACGCATTCGGTCTTGCCCTGCTCGGCGGTCATGACGCCGCCGTTGGACTTGGTGAGGCGCGGATCGGCCGCGACGCCCGCATCCTTCAGGGCCTGCTGGAGCGAGCTCAGGTAATGCGACACCCGCGGCTGCACGTAGCCGCCGATCACCGACGTGATGGTACGCTCGTATTCGCGGATGATCGGCCAGGTCTCGCTCGAGCAGAAGACCGGGAGGCCCGGCGCGACGCGCTGCACGACGGCCTTGGCCTGCCTCTCGTGCGCGTCGTTCCGGTAGGCGTGCAGGAACGAGATGACGATCCCCTCCGCGCCCGCCGCCTGCGCCCTCTTCACGGCGTCCTCGACCGCGGCCTCGTCCAGCGCCTGCTTCTCCGAGCCGTCGGCCAGGATGCGGCCCGGGATGCCGTAGACCAGGTCTCGGGTGATCAGCGGATCGGGCCGCTTGGAGAGCAGATTGTACATGTCCGGGATCTTGAGCCGGCCGAGTTCGAGGACGTCCCGGAAGCCCTCCGTCGTGAGCAGCGCGAGCCTCAGCCCCTTGCGCTGGATGACGGTGTTGATGCCGACCGTCGTGCCGTGGGTGAAATAGGTGATGTCCCTGGGGGCGATCCCGTAGCGCTCGCCGACGAGGCGGACGCCTTCCAGCACCTCGGCGCCCGGCTGGTCGGGCCGCGAGAAGACCTTCAGGCTGCGAAGATCCTTCGTCTCCTCGTCGAACAGCGCGAAGTCGGTGAAGGAGCCGCCGATATCGACGCCCACGCGATAGGTCATGAACTCAGCCTCCGGCGGGCGCCGGATCCTCTCGCGGCGCCCGGACAATGAACTCGGCGGCCGGCCTCGCGGGACGCGAGCCCGGCCCTGCCTGGCCGCTGCGGGGCGGCCCGGTCAGCGGATTTCCTTGTTCCAGATCTCCACCCACTTCGCCTGCCGCGGCGGGATGTCCTTGAAGGGCGGGAAGACGAGCTCGTCGTACTTGGTGATCTGGTGCGCGACCTTCGGGTCGAACTTCGCATCCTTGTTCGCGACGCCGTACCGGATGGCGGAGCCGAAGCAGGACTGGGCCTCCGCCGACAGCCCGAAATTGATGTAGTCGTAGGCCAGCTCGTTGGAATTCTTGATCTTCTGCACCCAGGTCATCCCGGTGACCGCGCCCGGCTCGGGATTGTAGTACTTGAACTCCTTGTTGCCCTCGTCGATGAAGGCCCAGGCCCGGCCGTCCCAGTACATGGCGACGTCGATGTCGCCGCTCTTCAGAGAGTTGAGGACCTGGTTCGGGTCGCTCCATAGCCCCATATTGCCGCTGGCCCGCATCTTCTTCACGATGTCGATGCCGGGCTGGATGTTGTCGATGTTGCCGCCGTACAGGTCGGCGAAGCGCCAGACCGAAATGGTCAGACCCGCGCTCGGATAGTTGATGTTCGGCATCGTGGCCTTCCACTTGCCGGCCAGCGTACCGTCCACGAACTCCTTCCAGGTCTTCGGCGGGTTCTTGACGGTATCGGCGTTGTAGATCAGCCCCATCGCCCCGTAGTTGTGGACGACGCCCGAGCCGTTGCCGATCGTCTGGAAATGCGGCTGGAGCTGCGCGATGTTCGGCACCTTCTCGACCGGCATCTTGTCGGCGAGGCCGCGCTCGATCGCGTCGAAGGCGTTCTCGGTCGGCAGGTAGAGCACGTCGAAAGGCGGCTTCTGCGGGCTCGCGGCGATCTGGTTCAGCCACTGCACGGGCGCGCCGAGCACGACGTCGACCGTCTTGCCCGTCTTCTTCGTCCAGGGCTCGATCGTGCATTTGCGGAGGCTCTGCTCCCAGACGCCCCCGAAGGCGCCGACGGTGAGGTCGGCCGCCGAGGCCGCTCCGGCCAGGGACACACCACAGGCGCCCGCCAGCGCCGCCATCCACCGCCGACTCGCATGCTCGCGCATTTCGTGCTCCTCTGAAGACCGAGAACCGAGGCGGGAGCCTGCGGCGGACCCGATCATTCAATATCGTGAACGCTGACGCAAGCGGCTGAAATCGGGTTTCCCGACCCGTGCGACGTTTTCCGGCCTGAAGCCGCCCCAGGACGCGCCGTCCACAGGATTTGCACCGGCAACCGGGCTGGAGGGCCGCCGCGCCCTGGCACGACGGTTGCGGAGCCTTCCCGGGAGATCGGACCCACCCCACCCGGACACCTCTTGGAAATCCGTTTTGCCCCCTCACGCAAACCCCGAGTGGACAGTCATCTGCGCGCCAGATATTCAACATACTGAACGTCGCTTGGGCAGATTTGCGACAGGATTGAACAGACGTGGCGCAGCAAGCGGTAAAGCAGCAGCAGCTCCCGGCGGCGACGGAGCAGGTCCCGGCGGCGGAACCGGTTCCGGAGGGTGCGCCTCCGAGCGTGGGCAGCGTCGTCCGGCGGTTGCGGCGCGAGAAGGGCATGTCCCTGCAGGACCTCGCCCAGGCCTCCGGCGTGTCGGTCGGCATGCTGAGCCAGGTCGAACGCGACCTGACCAATCCGTCCGTCCGCGTCGTCACGGCGATCCGCCGCGCGCTCGGCGTGGAGCTCACCGAGCTGTTCCAGGAACTGCCGAAGATCCAGCAGGATCCGGATTTCGTCCGCCGCGCCTCGCGCCGGCCGCGGCTCGAATTCGCCCAGCTCTCGAAGGAGCTTCTCTCCTCGGGCGGACATCACAACCTGCAGTTCATGATCCTGCACATCCAGCCGGGCGGCTCCTCGGGCGATTCCCCGCTCCGCTACCCGGCCGAGAAGGGCGGCATGGTGCTCTCGGGCGAGCTCGTCCTGCGCGTCGGCGAGGACGAGGCGCATCTCGGCGAGGGCGACAGCTTCGTGTTCGACAGCTCGCTGCCGCACAGCTTCCGCAATCCGCTCGACGAGGTGACGAAGGTCCTCTGGATCATCGGCGCCGTGCCGCTCGACCGGCATCTGTGAGAGCGTCGCTGTACCAGGTCCGCTTGCCCCGACACTCCCGCGCAGGAAGGCCGCAATGAGCGCATCCGTCCCACTCCGGCTCGAGGGCGTCAGCAAGAGCTTCGGCCCCGTCCAGGCCCTGAAGCCGTTCACGCTGCACGTCCGCGGCGGCGAGATGCTGGCCCTGCTCGGCCCCTCGGGCTGCGGCAAGACCACGACGCTGCGCATCATCGCCGGCTTCGAGATGCCCGATACGGGCTCCGTCTTCATCGGCGAGCGCGACGTGACGGAGCTGCCGCCGAACAAGCGCGCGCTCGGCATGGTGTTCCAGAACTACAGCCTGTTCCCGCACATGACGGTCGGCGAGAACGTGGCCTTCGGCCTGAAGATGCGCGGCGTCGGCGCGGCCGAGCGGACGGCCCGCGTGCGGCGCATGCTGGACCTCGTCCGGCTCGGATCCTTCGAGGACCGCTCCATCCACCAGCTCTCGGGCGGGCAGCAGCAGCGCATCGCGCTCGCGCGCTCGCTCGTGACCGATCCCGCGATCCTCCTGCTCGACGAGCCGCTCGGCGCGCTGGACAAGAACCTGCGCGAGCGCATGCAGTTCGAGCTCCGCGAGATCCAGAAGCGGCTCGGCATCACGTCCATCCTGGTCACGCACGACCAGGAGGAGGCTCTCACGATGAGCGACCGCGTCGCCGTGATGGCCGAGGGCGAGATCGTCCAGATCGGCACGCCGACGGAGGTCTACGACCGCCCGCGCACGCAGTTCGTGTCGGAGTTCCTGGGCACCGCGAACATCTTCTCGGGCGTGGTCACGGGCGAGGCGCAGCCCGGCGAATGGACGCTGAAGCTCGATGCGGGCGGCGGCGAGGGCCGCGTCGCGAGCGAATCCGGTCTTTCGGCCGGCCGCCGCGTACGGATCGCGGTCCGGCCCGAGCGGCTGCGGATCGGCAGCCCCGAGCCGCGCTCGCTGCCGGCCAAGGTGCGCGACGTGGTGTTCCGGGGCAGCTACTACGCCTACGAGCTCGGCATCGAGGGCCAGAGCGAGCCGATCTTCGTCTATACCCAGAGCCGGCAGGAGGTGCCGCCCGACGGCAGCGTCGGCCTGACCTGGCCGGCGAACAGCGCCATCCTCCTGCAGGACCGGCCCGCCCCATGACCTCGGAGGCGATCGCCGCGACCCCGGCCCCCGCGAGCGCGCGCCGCCGCTCGCGCGGGCGCTTCCGCCTCGCCGGCCCGAGCTGGGCCTGGCCCGTGCTCGCCTTCCTCGCGCTCTTCTTCGTCCTGCCGCTGGCCGCCAACGTCCTTCGCAGCATCACGGGACCGGAGACGGTCGCGGCGGGCCCCTTCGTCTACTACGTCAAGCTCCTGACCGACGCCTACTACGCCGGCGTCCTGTTCGAGACCTTCAAGGTCGCGATCCTCACCACGATCGCCTGCCTGATCATCGGCTACCCGGTCTCGTATTTCATGGTGCGCTATGCCGGGCGCTGGAACGCGCTGATCGTCTTCTGCCTGATCGCGCCGCTCCTCACCTCCATCATCATGCGCACCTTCGGCTGGAACGTGCTCTTCGCGCGGCGCGGGCTGATGAATACCTGGCTCGTCCAGTCCGGCCTGCTGGAGCGGCCGCTGAACATCCTGAACGAGCCGATCATGGTCTATATCGGCCTGATCCACGTCCTCGTCCCGTTCATGGTGCTGTCGATCACCTCGGTGCTGCAGGGCGTCGACGTGAGGCTCGAGGAATCCGCCCGGATCCTCGGCGCGGGCAAGCTCTCGACCTTCGTGCGCATCACGCTGCCGCTGAGCCTCGACGGGATCGCGACCGGCTGCATCCTGGTCTTCGTGCTGACCAATGGCAGCTTCCTCACCATGCTGCTGCTCGGCGGCGGCAAGGTCACGACGCTGTCGCTCCTGATCTACCAGCAGTTCAACCTCACGCAGGATGTCGGCTTCGCGGCCGCGATGGGCAACGTGCTCCTCGTCTTCGCCCTGATCTGCCTCGCCCTGCAGGCCCGCTTCGTCCGCCGCGAGGGAGTGAAGGCATGATCGAGCAGGCCACCGCCACGGTCGCAGCCCCGCCGCTGCGACGCCGCGCCCGCCGCAACCACGCGGCCTGGGCGCTCGGGCTCTACGTGGTCCTCTTCCTGGTCTTCCTGCTGCTGCCGATCGCGGCGGTGGTCTGGGTGTCGTTCTCGTCGGCGACCTTCATCGTGTTCCCGCTGCCGGGCTACAGCCTGCGCTGGTACGCCCGGATCCTGGAATACAAGCCCTTCATCGATTCGCTGATCGTCTCGATCCAGGTGGCGGTCGGCTCCGCCGTCCTGGGTGCGGGGCTCGGCGTGCCGGCGGCGCTCTGGGTGGCGCGCTCCCGCAGCGCGACCGCGGCGGCGGTCGCGAACCTCCTGCTCGCGCCGATCTCGGTGCCCGCGATCGTGCTCGGCTTCTCGCTCCTCTACCTGCTCTCCGCCATGGGGCTCGGGATCTCGTTCACGGCGCTCCTGATCACCCATACCGTGGTCGCGATCCCCTATGTGGCGCGCACGGCGCTGGCCGTGTACCGCTCGCTCCCGCCCGATTTCGAGGAGGCCGCGGCCGTGCTCGGCGCCTCGCGCTGGCAGACGCTGCGCCACGTGACGCTGCCGCTCATCCGGCCCGGCATCTTCGCGGGCGCGCTCTTCGCGATCCTCATCTCGCTCGACAACCTGCCGCTGTCCTTCTTCTTCGGCTCGTCCAGCACGAACACGCTGCCGGTGATCATGCTGAGCTACATGCAGAACCAGTTCGACCCCTCCATTGCGGCGATCTCGACGGTGCAGATGCTGATCGCGGTTGCGACGCTGCTCGTCGTCAACGCCCTCTACGGGATCGAGAAGTTCACCGCCGCCTGAGGCGGCGACGGAAGGTTTCGCCATGGCCACGACCGCGCAGCGCCCGATCAGCCCGGATCCCTACTGGTGGGAGGCCGCCCCGCTCCGGCGGCTCGAGCAGGTTCCCGTCGCGCCCAGCGCCGACGTCGTGATCGTGGGGGCGGGGTATACGGGGCTCAGCGCGGCCATCACCCTCGCCCGCGCCGGGCGCTCGGTCCTCGTCTTCGACAAGCAGCGCCCCGGCGAAGGCGCCTCGAGCCGGAACGGCGGCATCACCAGCGGCAATCTCCGCCCCAGCCTCGCGGCCATGACCAGGAAATTCGGCGAGGAGCGCGCCAAGGCGATCCTGGCCGAGTCCAAGGCCGCGCGCGAGGACCTCTACCGCTTCATCGCGGACGAGAAGATCGAATGCGACTTCAAGCTCGTGGGCCGCTTCGCCGGCGCGGCGGCGCCGGGCGATTACGAGGGGCTCGCCCGCGACGCCGACTACCTGCGCAAGACCTTCGGGATCGAGGCCTATGCCGTGCCGCGCGGCGAGCAGCGCGACGTGCTCGGCACCGACTATTATTACGGCGGCAATGTCCGGATGGATATCGGCGGGCTGCATCCGGGCAAGTTCCTGGCCGAGATGCTCCGCGTCGCCCTTTCGGCGGGCGCGACGCTCCATGCCGAGACCGCGGTCCTCGGCATCGCGCGGGACGGGGACGGCTACGAGGTCTCCACCGCCCGCGGAAAGGTGCGCGCGCGCCACGTCGTCGTGGGGACGAACGGCTACACGGACGGCTCGGACAGGTGGCTGCGCCGCCGCCTCGTCCCGATCCGCAGCCGCATCATCGCGACCGCCCCGATCTCGCCCAACCTCATGGGCGAGCTCATGCCGCGCCGGATGATGGTCTCCGACACGCGCAACCTCAGCTACTACTACCGGCCCTCGCCCGACGGGACGCGCATCCTGTTCGGCGGGCGCGACGGCACGGTCGCGGGCGAGACCGACGCGCCGACGAAGCGCCTCCGGCACATGCTCGTCGAGCTCTTCCCCGAGCTCGACGGCATCGCGATCACCCATAGCTGGTACGGCTACGTCGCCATGAACCGCGACATGGTCCCGCGCATCTTCTCGCGCGACGGGATGCGCTACGCGGCCGGCTATTGCGGCTCGGGCGTCGTCTGGGCGCGCTGGGCCGGCCGGAAGGCCGCGCTCCAGGTCCTCGGGGAGGACGGATCCTCCGCGCTCGACTTCCGGCCGCCGGCCGCGGTCCCGTTCTTCAACGGCACGCCGTGGTTCCTGCCGCCCTACATGGCCTGGCTCACCACGCAGGACAGGCTGAAGGACCGGCAGCGCCAAGGAGGGTGACTGCCGAACCGGACGGGCCGCGCCGTCCCGGAGGCGGGCGCCGGCCCGTCAGCGGTCGGCGCGATCCCGCCGGGCTGGTGGAACCAGAGCGGAATCGAACCGCCCACCTCTTCTTTCGAAGCGCTCTGCCTTGAGCTATGGCCCCATGCGCAGCGCTCGGCTTCGCGGCAGGATAGTCCGACCCGCGCCGCGGTCGACCGCATCCTTAAGGCTTGGTTAACGCCGGAGCGCGCGGCGCTCCGCTCGACCGCGCGGCCCCTCTCTGGCACAATGGGACCGCTCAGCGCCTCGGAGGTGAGCATGGGACGCCCGGCCGCGCGTGTCACCGACATCACGTCGCACGGACCCCCGCTGAACCCGGGCCCGGGCAGCCACAACGTGCTCATCGGCAAGCTGCCGGCCTGGCGCGGGCTTCCTGCCGCGGCGGCCTCGGCCCTGCAGGCGGCGCAGCAGGCGAGCGACGCCGTGATCAAGGCCGCCGAGACGGCCACGATCGCGGCGGCCGGGACGCCGGGCGCGCCCGCGGCCTATGCGGCCGAGCAGGCGGCGAAGACCGCGGCCGCGAGCGCGATGAGCTCGCTGATGAGCGGCCTCGCGGCCGGGGCCGCCGCCTCGACCGGCGGCATGGGCACGCCCGACATGCATATCTGCCCGATCCCCACCCCGGTCCCGCCGCACGGCCCGGGCTACGTCATCGACGGCTCGCAGACCGTGCTGGTCAACGGCCTGCCCCTCTGCCGGCAGGGGGACAAGGTGCTGGAAGCCCTCGGCGGGCCGGATCCGATCGCCAAGGGCGAGTTCACGGTCCTGGTCGGCGGCTGAGAGACGGCGCGCGGGAACCGACGGCCCGGCGCGCCGTTCCCCTCCCCGGGAATGATCTGAGACGTGCCCCGTCGGCCCCAGGGCCGGCGGGGCTTTTCCGTTGCCATGGCGCGATCCGAGACAGAGAAGATGCTGGCCGGCGAGCTCTATCGGCCGGACGATCCCGGGATCCAGGCGGATCTCGCGGCGAACAAGGTCTGGCTCGCCGCCTACAATGCCGCCCTCGCGGCCTCCCCCGAGGAGCGGCGGCGGCTTCTGCGCGAGCGCCTGGCCTTCGTGGGCGACGGCGCCGTGATCCGCCCGCCCTTCTTCTGCGACTACGGCTTCAACATCCGCGTCGGGCGGGGCGTGTTCCTGAACTTCAACTGCGTCATCCTCGACGTCTGCGCCGTCTCGATCGGGGAGGCGACCCAGATCGGGCCGGCCGTACAGATCTATGCGGCCGACCATCCGCGCGATCCGGCGCAGCGGGCCGAGGGGCTCGAATTCGGCCGTCCCGTCGCGATCGGCCGCAACGTCTGGGTCGGCGGCGGCGCCATCATCCTCCCCGGCGTCACGGTCGGCGACGACGCGATCATCGGCGCCGGCGCCGTCGTGACCCGCGACGTGGCGCCGGGCTCGACCGTCGCGGGCAATCCGGCGCGGCCGCGATAGCCTATGCGGCTGTTCCAAATTGACTTTCCGGCGGCCGTCGCCTAAGTCCCGGGCACAATCGAGACGAGCGAGCTTTTCAGCCGCCGACCGGTCCGGGGCACCTGGTGCTTCGCCGGAGGTCAACGCCCGACAGCGCGATGCGCCCTCGGGCGTTCTTGGCGTTTGGGTGCGCGCCCCGTCTCTGTCATGGCCGTCCTCGGGTCCAACCCGAGGATTCCCGGCCACGGCGACCCGAACGGCCCGAGCTTGTCTCGTCGCGGTCGCCGGGCCAAGCCCGGCGGTGGCGCCGGAGAGAGCAGATGGCGGATCAGGACCTGCGCATCGAGGATGCGGTGAACGAGACCTGCCCGTGGTCGGGAAAGCCGATCGCGGCGGATTCGCTCACCCGCTATGCGGGGGCGGTGGTGGGCTTCTGCAATCCGGGCTGCCGCGACAAGTTCGAGAGGGCCGTCAATCACTTCGAGGCCGCGCTGGCGAACCGCCGGCTCGAGGTTTCCATGGGCGGCACGGCCGAGTAGCATGTTCGAAGGTCTTTCCGAGAAGCTGTCGTCGATCCTCGACGGTCTGACGCGCCGCGGCGCGCTGACCGAGGAGGACGTCAACGCCGCCTTGCGCGAGGTGCGGCGCGCGCTGCTCGAGGCGGATGTCGCGCTCGAGGTGGTGCGCTCCTTCGTCGACAAGGTGCGCACGCGCGCGGTCGGCGCCGAGGTCATCAGGTCGGTGACGCCCGGCCAGATGGTTGTGAAGATCGTGCACGACCAGCTCGTCGAGATGCTGGGCTCGGATGCCGAGACGATCGACCTGAACGCCGTCCCGCCTGTGCCGATCCTGATGGTCGGCCTGCAGGGCTCGGGCAAGACGACCACGACGGCCAAGATCGCCAAGCGCCTCACGGACCGGTCGAACCGGCGCGTGCTGATGGCCTCGCTCGACACGCGCCGCCCGGCCGCCATGGAGCAGCTCGCCATCCTGGGCAAGCAGGTCGGCGTCGAGACGCTGCCGATCGTCGCCGGGCAGAGCGCGGTCCAGATCGCCCGGCGCGCGATCGAGGCGGCCCGGCTGGGCGGCTTCGACGTCGTGATGCTGGACACGGCGGGCCGCGTCACCGTGGACGAGGCCCTCATGGCCGAGGCCGCGGAGGTCAAGGCCGCGACCAACGCTCACGAGGTGCTGCTCGTCGCCGATGCTCTCACCGGCCAGGACGCCGTCAATACGGCGCGCGCCTTCGACGGGCGCATCGGCGTGACCGGCATCGTGCTGACCCGCATGGACGGCGACGCCCGCGGCGGCGCCGCCCTCTCCATGCGGGCCGTCACCGGCCGGCCGATCAAGCTCGTCGGCACGGGCGAGAAGGTCGATGCGCTGGAGGAGTTTCACCCCGGCCGGGTCGCCAACCGCATCCTCGGCATGGGGGACGTGGTGTCGCTCGTCGAGCGGGCGGCCGAGACGATCGACGCCGCCAAGGCGCAGAAGATCGCCGACAAGATGCGTCGGGGGAAGTTCGACCTCGACGACCTCTCCGAGCAGCTCGCCCAGGTCGAGCGCATGGGCGGCATGGGCGGCCTCATGGGCATGCTGCCCGGCATGGGCAAGATCAAGAACCAGATCGCGGAGGCGGGGCTCGGCGACGGCATGGTGAAGCGCCAGCGCGCCATCATCTCGTCCATGACCAAGGCCGAGCGGGCCAACCCGGACATCCTGAAGGCCTCGCGCAAGAAGCGCATCGCGGCCGGCTCCGGCACCAAGGTCGAGGAGGTCAACAAGCTCCTCAAGATGCACCGCCAGATGGCCGACGTCATGAAGATGATGGGCGGCGGCAAGGGCAAGGGCCTCTCCGGCATGCTCGGCCGGATGATGGGCATCGGCGGCGGCGGGATGGGCGGCATGCCGCAGCCGACGCCGGAGATGATGGCGGAGCTGGAAAGGAAGATGGGCGGGGCGGGCGGCATGCCCGGTCTGCCCGGGGGCAAGATGCCCCAGCTCCCGCCCGGCCTCGGCGGCCCCGGCGGCATGCCCAAGCTTCCCGGCCTCGGCGGGCCCGGCATGCCGAAGCTGCCCGGCCTCGGCGGCTTCCCGCTCGGGGGAGGCAAGAAGAAGTGACGGCGCTCGCGCCGTCATGCCCGGGCTTGGCCCGAGCATCCACGCAAGCAGCAGACAAGATCGTGGATGGCCGGGACAAGCCCGGCCAAGACAAACCTGAGTTAGGAGAAGAACCGTGTCCCTGAAGATCCGTCTCGCCCGCGGCGGCGCCAAGAAGCGCCCGTATTACCGCATCGTCATCGCCGATTCGCGCTCCCCGCGCGACGGCCGCTTCATCGAGAAGGTCGGCACCTACGATCCGATGAAGCCGAAGGACGATCCGGCCCGCATCACGCTCGAGACCGAGAAGGTCCAGGCCTGGCTCGCCAAGGGCGCGCAGCCGACCGACCGCGTGCTCCGCTTCCTCGACGCGGCCGGCCTCGCCAAGCGCCCGCCGCGCAACAACCCGCAGAAGGGGCAGCCCGGCAAGAAGGCCCAGGAGCTCGCCAATGCGCGCGAGCTGAAGGCCAAGGCGGCGGCCGCCATGGCCGCGGCCGGCGGCGAGGCGGGCGAGCCCGCAGCGTAGCCGCGCCATGGCCCGCGGGCCGCGGCGTCCCGCCTCCGGGCGGAACCAGGGTGCGGGGGCGCCGGACGCGTCCCTGCAGAAGGACCTCGTCCTCATGGGCGAGTTCGGGCGCGCGCACGGCCTGAAGGGCGAGGTGCGGCTGAAGTCGCATACGGGCGACCCGCTCGCCATCGCGTCCTACGGCCCGCTCCGGACCGCCGACGGGCGGAGCGTCACGCTCCGTTCCGTCCGGCAGGCCGCGGGCGACCAGCCCGACCTCCTCGTCGCGCAGGTCGAGGGCGTCGGGACCCGCGAGGCCGCCGAGGCGCTGAACCGGGTCGGGCTCTATCTCCCGCGCGAAAGGCTCGGCGAGCCGGAAGGGGAGGACGAGTATTTCCTCGCCGACCTGATCGGGCTTGCCGTCCGGTCGGAGGCCGGCGAGACGGTCGGCACGGTCGTGGCCGTGCCGAATTACGGCGGCGGCGACCTCCTTGAGATCGCGCCGCCGCGCGGGCCGACGATCCTGGTGCCCTTCATGAAGGATTTCGTGCCGGCCGTGGATCTCGAAGGCGGCTTCGTCACCGTCGCGGAGGGCGCGCTCTCTCCCGGCGAGGTGGCGGAACCCGAGAGCGCGGAGGAAGCCGGCCCGTGACGATCCGCTGCGAGACCACGGCCCTGTGACCTGGCGCGCCACCGTCCTGACGCTCTTTCCGGAGATGTTTCCGGGTCCGCTCGGGCTCTCGCTGGCGGGGGACGCGCTCGGCGCTGGACGCTGGTCGCTGGAGGCCCGGCAGATCCGCGAGCACGGGATCGGCCGGCACCGGCGCGTGGACGACACCCCGGCGGGCGGCGGGCCGGGCATGGTGATGCGCCCCGATGTCGTCGCGGCCGCACTGGACGCCGCCTCTCCGGCCGATGATCCCCGTCCCCGCCTCCTGATGTCGCCGCGCGGAAAACCGCTGAACCAGGCCCGCGTGCGCGAGCTCGCGGCCGGGCCCGGACTGGTCGTCGTCTGCGGCCGGTTCGAGGGCGTCGACGAGCGCGCGATCGAGGCGCGCGCGCTGGAGGAGGTCTCGATCGGCGACTACGTGCTGTCGGGCGGCGAGATCGCGGCGCTGGCGCTGCTCGATTCCTGCATCCGCCTGCTGCCGGGCGTGATGGGCGCGGCGGCATCGGAGACGGAGGAGAGCTTCGAGGCCGGGCTCCTCGAATATCCGCAATATACCCGTCCGCGCGAATGGGAGGGGCGGGTCATCCCCGACGTCCTGCTCGGGGGCAACCATGCCGCGATCGCGCGCTGGCGCCGCGCCGAGGCCGAGCGCATCACGCGCGAGCGCCGGCCCGATTTGCTGAATCGCCCGCGGAGCTGAGCCGAGGGCGATTCAGGCGAAGCGCCGCGCTCCGGCCACGCACATGACGACCAGGGCCGTGACGGCGATCATCGCACCGTCGATCGGCTCCCCGAGGAGAAGACCGGCAAGTCCCAGCCCGAGGAACGGCTGGAGCAGTTGCAGTTGCCCGACGCCCGCGATGCCGCCGAGCGCCAAGCCGCGATACCAGAACACGAATCCCACCAGCATGCTGAAGACGGACACATAGGCCAGCCCTGCCCAGGCGGGCGGGGCGACGGCGCCCAGCCTCTCAGGCAGCGTGAGGAGGGCTATGGGCGCCATGGCGGGCAGCGACAGCAGCAGCGCCCAGGAGATCACCTGCCAGCCGCCAAGCCGCCGCGACAGGACTGCGCCTTCGGCGTAGCCGAGGCCGCAAACCAGGATCGCCGCCAGCATCAGGATATCTCCCTGGAGGGAAGCCTCCCCGCCCTGCGAGAGCGCAAAGCCCGCCACGAGCAGGCTGCCGGCAAGCGAGTACAGCCAGAAGACCGGCTTCGGCCTCTCCCGGCCGCGCAGCACGCCGAAGATCGCGGTCGCGACGGGCAGCAGCCCGATGAAGACGATGGACCGTGCCGAGGTGATGTACTGGAGGGCCAGGGCGGTCAGGAGCGGGAATCCGACCACGACGCCGAGCCCGACGATGGCGAGCGATGCGAGATCGCTCCTGGCCGGACGATCCTGCCTCAGGACGAGCAGGAGCGCAGCGGCGAGGAGCGCCGCGATCGAGGCGCGCGCGGAGGTGAGGAAAAGCGGCGGCAGCCCACCCACCGCCACTCGCGTTGCCGGAAGGGAGGCGCTGAAGATGATCACGCCGAGCAGCCCGCTGCCCCAGCCTTTCGTCGACCGCCCCATCGCCATCCCTCCTCCGGCGCAGCTAATGGATCGCGGTCACGCCCGACAGGCACACTTCCCATACGGTTCGAGGAAACTGTATGGCTCGCGGACCCAGAACGGTCGGCTGTTCGAGATGGTCGGAAGCGCGAAGACCCGTACGGCCGCAATCATGGACGAGATCCGCGGCAAGCTGGCAGGCCGCGCCCTCGGGCCCGGCGAGAAGCTGCCGTCCATCCGACGCTTCGCGGCCGTGATGGGGGTTTCTCCGTCCACCGTCGTCGAAGCCTACGACCGCCTTGCCGCCGAGGGCACGATCGTCTCGCGGCCCGGCTCCGGCTTCTACGTTTCCCGAAGCGCCCCGTCCCTCGCTATCGCCGAGGTCGAGCCGCGGCGCGACATGGCGGTCGATCCGTTATGGGTCTCGCGCCAATCGCTCGACGCGGGCACGGACGTTCTGAAGCTGGGATGCGGCTGGCTGCCCTCCGGCTGGATGCCCAACGCCGCCATTCGCCGCGCCGCGCGGGGACTGGCCAAGGCCGACGACGTCGTGCTGGCGGATTACGGCAACACGCGAGGCTCGCTGCCGCTGCGCCGGCTCCTCGCCCGGCAATTCGCAGCCGAAGGGCTCGATCTCCGGCCCAGTCAGCTCCTCCTGACATCGTCAGGTACTCAGGCGATAGACCTGATCTGCCGCCTGCTGCTTCGCCCGGGAGACCGGGTGCTGGTGGACGATCCCTGCTACTTCAATTTCCAGGCCTTGCTGCGCGTTCACCAGGTGCGGATCGTCGGCGTTCCGTTCACGCCGACCGGGCCGGACCCGTCGCTCTTCTCCGAGGCGCTCGCCGCGCACCGGCCGCGCCTCTACATCACCAACTCCGCCCTCCACAACCCGACCGGGGCGACGCTTTCTCCGCAGACGGCGCACCGCATTCTCAACGCCGCGGCGGCTCACGACCTCACCATCGTGGAGGACGACATCTTCGCCGACCTCGAACCCGAACCCTCGCCCCGGCTCGCCGCTCTCGACGGCCTCTCCCGCGTGATCCGGATCGGCAGCTTCTCCAAGACGCTCTCGGCATCGGTCCGGTGCGGCTATGTCGCGGCGCGGTCGGACTGGATCGAAGCGCTGGTCGATCTGCAGGTCGCGACGAGCTTCGGCGGGCCGAGTCCCGTCGCGGCGGAACTCGTATACGCCACGCTGAGCGACGGGAGCTACCGCAAGCACCTGGATGCGCTCCGGCGGCGCCTGTCGAAGGCCCGCCGGGAGGCTGCGGGGAAGCTGGAACGCCTCGGGATCCGGCCTTGGCTGATGCCGCGCGGCGGCTTCTATCTGTGGTGCGAACTCCCCGAAGGCCTGGACGCGGCGGAGCTTGCCCGTGCGGCCCTGCGCGAAAAGCTCGTGCTCGCGCCCGGGGACGTGTTCAGTCCCTCTCGGTCAGCCGGCGGTTTCATGCGGTTCAACGTCGCGCAGATGTCTGACCCTCGGGCTATCGCCCTCCTGTCGCGCGCCATGGATGGAGCGGATCGGTAGCGCAGCGCCGGCCTCTGCGTCATGCCGGAGCCACGCACGTTCCGGTTCGGCGCGGCGGTTGCATCCGGGGCTGCATCGCCGGTTGACCGCAGCCGGCCCTGAGCGTTCAGTTTCGATCGGAAGCCCGGAGACCCGGCGAAAGGAAGGCCGCATGCCCGTCATCAATCGCGTCGCGGATCTCGCGGACGAGGTCACGGAATGGCGCCGCGACATGCACGCCCATCCGGAGCTGCTCTACGACGTGCACCGCACCGCGGCGCTGGTCGCCGACAAGCTGCGCGCCTTCGGCTGCGACGAGGTGGTGACCGGGATCGGCCGCACGGGCGTGGTCGGGATCATCAAGGGGCGCCGCGGCGGCGGCGGCAAGGTCATCGGGCTGCGGGCGGACATGGATGCGCTTCCCATCGAGGAGGAGACGAACGCGCCCTACAGGTCGAAGACCCCCGGCCTCATGCATGCCTGCGGGCATGACGGCCACACCGCCATGCTGCTCGGCGCCGCCAAGTACCTCGCCGAGACCCGCAATTTCGACGGCACGGCGGTTATGATCTTCCAGCCGGCCGAGGAGGGAGGAGGCGGCGGCGACGCCATGGTGAAGGACGGGCTCATGACCCGGTTCGGGATCCAGGAAGTCTACGGCCTGCACAACTGGCCCGGCCATCCCGTCGGCGCCTTCGCCATCCGGTCCGGCCCGGTCATGGCGGCTGCCGACCGGTTCACGATCCGGGTCGAAGGCCGCGGCGGCCACGCCGCCCATCCGCATAAATGCGTCGACACCCTCCTCGTGGCCGCGCAGATCGTCGTGGCGCTGCAATCGGTCGCCGCGCGCAACGTCGACCCGCTCGAATCCGCAGTGGTCTCCGTCTGCTCGTTCAAGTCGGGCGACACCTACAACGTCATCCCGCAGCACGCGACGCTGCTCGGCACGGTGCGGACGCTGAAGCCCGAGGTGCAGGACCTCGTGGAGGCGCGCATCTCGGAGATCGCCGGGAGCGTCGCGGCCGCCTTCGGGGCGACCGCGGCCGTCGACTATGCGCGCGGCTATCCGGTCACCTTCAACCATCCCGAGCAGACCGAGTTCATGGCGAAAGTGGCCGAGACGGTCGGCACGGGCGTGAAGCGGGACGTGCCGCCGCAGATGGGCGCGGAAGATTTCTCCTACATGCTCCAGGAGCGGCCCGGCGCCTACATCTTCCTCGGCAACGGCGATTCGGCGCAGTGCCACCATCCGGCCTACGACTTCAACGACAACGCCATCCCGTACGGGGTCTCGCTCTGGGCCAGGATCATCGAGGAGCGCATGCCGGCCGCGGCCTGAGCGGGATTCAGGAGCGGCGCCGCGCCCTGCCCTGGGCGCCGCGCCAGGCCGCCTCGAGAATGGAGGCGAGCTCGTCCGCACCGAGCGCCGCGAGCGTGACCGTGGTCCAGCCCTGCCTGCCCCAGGCATTCGGGACCGGCGCGAGCGCCCCGGGATGAAGCAGGCACCTGAATTCCTGCTCCTCTGGCGAGAGCCGGACATTGGCCGTGAGCCCGTCGGCCGGCACGGTCGCGTAGATGCGGGCGACCCTGAACGCCGTGCGGTCGAAATGCGGTGCCTCGCTCGTTCCCGCGAGGGAGAGGGCGATCCGGCGCAGATCCGCTTCGGTGCTCACGGCGAGGGAGCCGAGCCGGGTCTCATCCGGCGGGCGTGATGCCGGGGACCGCGCCCGGCCGCATCGCCCTAGCCGGGCGATGGGCCATGATGGTCACGCCCCAGAGCACGACCCCAATGCCGAGCAGGATGCCGGCGATCGCGTACTGGGTCGGATCGCGGCCTGTCCAGGGCCCGGCCAGGAACGCGCAGGTGAGCGCGCCGAGGACGGGCAGGATGGTCGGCGTGCGGAAATGCTCATGCTCCACCCGGTCGCGCCGAAGCACTAGCACCGCCACGTTGACCACGGTGAAGACGCATAGCAGCAGCAGCGCGGTCGTGCCGCCGAGCGCCGGCACCGCGCCCACGAAGGTGATGAGCCCGAAGGCGAGCAGGCTCGTGAAGCCGATCGCCACATAGGGCGTGCGCCGCGCCGCATGCACCCGCCCGAGCGCGGGCGGCAGCACGCCTTCCCGGCTCATGCCGTAGACGAGCCGGCTCGCCATCAGCATGTTGATGAGGGCGCTGTTGGCGACGGCGAACATCGTGATGAAGGCGAAGATGCCGATCGGGAAGCCGGGCGCGCCGGCCTGGACGACCTGGAGGAGCGGCGTCTCGCCCTCGCCGAGCGCCTCGGGCGCGACGAGCGTCACGGCCGAGATCGAGACGAGCACGTAGATCACGCCCGTGATGAAGAGCCCCGCGAGCAGCACCTTCGGGAAGATGCGGGTCGGCTCCTTGCATTCCTCGGCCATGTTCACGGCGTCCTCGAACCCGACCATGGCGAAGAAGGCGAGCGTGGTGGCCGCGATCACGGGCCAGAACAGGCCGGCATCGCCGGGAGTGCGGAACTCGGTGACGCGCGAGACATCGCCCTGCCCGGCCCCGATCGCCCAGAGCCCGACCGCGATCACGATGAGAAGGCCGGTCAGCTCGACGCAGGTGAGGAGCACGTTCAGCCGCAGGCTCTCGCCGACGCCGCGGAAATTGACGATCGCGACCGCCGCCATGAAGGCGAGGCCGATCAGGGTCACCGCGTAGGCGCCCGTCCCGAACCCGAAGGCGGCCGCGAAATTCGCCGCGAAGGCTCGCGAGGCGGTCGAGGCCGAGGTGATGCCGGAGCACATCACCGCGAAGGCCACGATGAAGGTGACGAAATGGACGCCGAAGGCCCTGTGGACATAGAGGGCGGCGCCGGCGGCGCGCGGGTACTTGGTGACGAGTTCCAGGTAGCTGAACGCCGTCAGCAGGGCGACCACGAAGGCCACCACGAAGGGGAGCCACACCGCCCCGCCGACCTGCTTCGCGACCTGGCCGGTGAGCGCGTAGATGCCGGTGCCCAGGATGTCGCCGACGATGAAGAGCAGGAGGAGCCAGGGCCCGATCACGCGGTGCAGGCCGGGCTCGTCCTGGTGTGGCGCCGAAGAGGTGCCCTCGCGCTCCGCTGCCATCCCGTCCTCCCTCCGGCACCGTTCTGGCCGGTCCGCCCGAAAGGTCAACGCGGAACGAACGATTCCGCTTCAGCGATCCGCCCGAGATCGCTCGCGGGAGCCTCGGTTATGGGACGTGCTTAGGTTGCGGCGAGCGGCCGGTCCGGTCAAGAACGCCGCCCGTGCCGGGGAAGGACGGCGCGTACCTGCCCGCCGCCTCCCGCTCATGCCGACGAAGCGGGAAGATGCGCGCTTACCTAAGCCGCCTTCTCCTTCAGCACGCCGCGGCGGATCTGGTCCTCCTCGATCGATTCGAAGAGCGCCTTGAAGTTGCCCTCGCCGAAGCCCTCGTCGCCCTTGCGCTGGATGAACTCGAAGAA
>NZ_JABEPP010000007.1 GCF_013044135.1 Enterovirga aerilata | reverse complement strand
ACTCCCGCGACAGCTCCTCGGGCGTGCGACCCGACCGAACCAGATCGACCAGCTGCCTGCGAAACTCCGCCGGATATGGCGGCCGATGTCTCGGCATGTGAACACCTCCTGCTCAAGGGAAAAAGGTGTCCACGTAAGCGGGTCAACTCCAGTATTAGTCATGAGCAGCATGTTCTGCGCTTCGGGTCATTGGGCTGTTGTACGAGGTTTGCTCCGGGATGCGCTACCCACGAGCGCGCCTGGGGCACTATCTGCCCGAGGAGGAAACCAGCGAGCGTGAAAAGCTGTCGAACCCGCTGAGGGCGGCATTCTGCACCGCGCGCACGCGAGCACGTCAACTGTGTTCAGAGGAACGACACGTCCGGGGACGTCCGAGGAAAGCCCCTGCAATCCACCGAAAAATGTGGGCTTAAATGAGGGGGACAGATCCCTGGCTGGGCGAAAAGGCTACCCGAAACAATCACTTAACCTGCGGCAGTGGCGGAGAGGGGGGGATTCGAACCCCCGATACGGTTGCCCGTATGCCGCATTTCGAGTGCGGTGCATTCAACCACTCTGCCACCTCTCCGGTGCATCTGTCTCCCCGGCCCAATTCCGCCTCCCGTCAGTGACGCTGCGGCTTGGGCATTCGGTTGCGACACGTGGCGAACGCCAACTAGCCCAAGGGGGCGCCGGTGACAAGGCGCAGCGGCTGCGGACGTGGCACGCACCCGGCTGCACCGATCCCGCCGCAGATGGCGTGCTGGTACCGGTTCCGCTCGTCAGGAGCCGGAGGCATCCAGGCGCTTCTCGGAAGGCCCCGGGGGCGGCGCCTCAGTCGTCCCGAACACGTCAGGACGACGGAGAGCGGGGCTTCGGGCGGCCGAGGCGGGCGGGAAGCGGCATTCGCCTCCGTCCCTCCTCGCCGGGCGGTCGCCCGGCTTCACGTGAGCTCCGGACGAAGCCTCGGAGCTGAACGACCCCTAATGCAGGATCTGGCTCAGGAAGAGCTTCGTGCGCTCGTGCTGCGGGTTGCGGAAGAACTCGTTCGGCTCGTTCGCCTCCACGATCTGCCCGGCATCCATGAAGATGACGCGGTTCGCGACCTGGCGCGCGAAGCCCATCTCGTGCGTCACGCAGAGCATGGTCATGCCCTCCTCCGCCAGGCTGACCATGGTGTCGAGCACCTCCTTGACCATCTCGGGGTCGAGCGCCGAGGTCGGCTCGTCGAACAGCATGATCTTCGGGCTCATGCAGAGCGAGCGCGCGATGGCGACGCGCTGCTGCTGCCCGCCCGAGAGCTGGCCCGGATACTTGTGCGCCTGCTCCGGGATCTTGACCCGCGTGAGATACTTCATCGCGATCTCTTCTGCGTCCTTCTTCGGCATCTTCTTCACCCAGATCGGGGCGAGCGTGCAGTTCTCCAGGATCGTCAGGTGCGGGAACAGGTTGAAATGCTGGAACACCATGCCGACCTCGCGGCGGATCTCGTCGATCTTCTTGAGGTCGTTGGTGAGTTCCGTGCCGTCGACGATGATGCGGCCCTTCTGGTGCTCCTCCAGGCGGTTGATGCAGCGGATCATCGTCGACTTGCCCGAGCCCGAGGGCCCGCAGATGACGATGCGCTCGCCCTTGTTTACCGACAGGTTGATGTCGCGCAGCACGTGGAACTCGCCGTACCACTTGTTGACGCCGATGAGCTGCACGATCGGCTCGCCCGTGGCCGGCTTCGCCGTGGTGGATGTCTGCTTCGCCATGGCCGCCATGAGGGTCACCGTCTTTGTCCGGCCGCGAGTCGCCGCTCGACCATGAGCGAGTATCGCGACATTCCGAAACAGCACAGGAAGTAGAACAGGGCCGCAAAGGCGTAGCCCGTGTTCGACACGGTCGGCGCCGCCCATTGCGGGTCGATCCGCGCCGACTCGATCGTCTTCATCAGGTCGAAGACGCCGATCACGTAGACGAGGCTCGTATCCTTGAAGAGCCCGATGAAGGTGTTGACGATCCCCGGGATGACGATCCGGAGCGCCTGCGGCAGGACGATGAGCCCCATCATGCGCCAGTAGCCGAGGCCGAGCGACATCGCGCCCTCGTACTGCCCCTTCGGCACGGCCTGCAGCCCGCCGCGCACCACCTCCGCCATGTAGGCCGAGGCGAAGATCGCGACGCCGACCAGCGGCCGCAGCAGCCGGTCCACCGTGATGCCGGCGGGCAGGAAGAGCGGCAGCATGGTGTTGGCCATGATCAGCACGGTGATGAGCGGCACGCCGCGGATCACCTCGATGAAGATCACGCAGGCGAGCCGGACCAGCGGCAGCTTCGAGCGCCGGCCGAGCGCCAGGAGGATGCCGAAGGGCAGCGAGAAGACGATGCCCACGACCGAGACGAGGAGCGTCACCAGGATGCCGCCCCAGAAGGCGGTCGAGACCGGCTCGAGCCCGATCGCGCGCCAGCCGGTCAGGAGCACGAAGGACGCGATCGGGAAGACGATGAAGAAATAGGCCGCGCCGATGTCGCGCCGCGGCGCCTTCAGCCAGAGCAGCCAGCCGAGCCCGAAGGCCAGCATGGCGAACCAGACGTCGACGCGCCAGCGCTCTGCGACCGGATAGGCCCCGTAGGTGAAGTAGCCGATCCGATCGACCACGAAGGCCCAGCAGGCACCGACCGGCCGGCCGGCCATGTCCTCGCGGCAGGCCGCGCGGTCCGCCCCCGTCCAGACCGCGTCGATGAAGAGGAAGCGGACGAGGGGAGGAACGAGGAGATAGAGCAGGTAGAGGACGACGAGAGTGAGGATCGTGTTGGGAACCGACGAGAACAGGTTCTGCCGCGCCCAGGCGATCGGGCCGCGTACGAGGGTGGGCGGCGGCAGGGGATCGCTCTGCCGCGCCTGGACGTAGGAGAGCGACCCGCCGGAGAGCGACTGGACGGCCATGGCTTACCGCTCCACCAGCGCCTTGCGGGCGTTGTACCAGTTCATGAAGGAGGCCGTCGCGATCGAGATCGTCAGGTACACGGCCATGGTCATCGCCACGCATTCGATCGCCTGGCCGGTCTGGTTGAGCACCGTCCCCATGAAGACCTGGACGAGGTCCGGATAGCCGATCACGACGGCGAGCGACGAGTTCTTGGTGAGGTTCAGATACTGGCTCGTGAGCGGCGGAATGATAACGCGCATGGCTTGCGGGATGACCACCAGCCGCAGCGTATGGCCAGGCTTGATGCCCAGCGCATGCGCCGCCTCGGTCTGGCCCTTCGACACCGCCAGGATGCCCGCGCGGACGATCTCCGCGATGAAGGCGGCGGTGTAGATGACCAATCCGAGCGTCAGGGCGACGAGTTCGGGGAAGACCTGCAGCCCGCCGCGCAGGTTGAAGGTGCCCTTGATCGGCAGGTCGAAGGAGATCGGGTTCGCGGCGACGAGCGCCAGCACGGCCCAGGCAAGCAGCGGCAGCCCGACCACGAAGCCGATGCTGGCGGAGATCACGGGCGATTGCTGGCCGGTGGCCGCCTGCCTGCGGTGCGCGCGGACCGCATAGCCGATGGCGGCGACCACCCCGAGCGCGAACGCCGCGAGCACGATCCAGGCATCCGGGGCGAAGACCGGCCGCGGGATATAGAGCCCGCGATTGTTCAGGAAGACGCTGGTGCCGACGCCAAGCGAGTTCCGCGGCTCGGGAAGCGAGCGCAGGACCGCGATGTACCAGAAGAGGAGCTGCAGCAGGAGCGGCAGGTTGCGGATGAGCTCGACATAGGCGGTCGCGACCCGCGCGACGATCCAGTTCGAGGACAGCCGGGCGATGCCGATCAGGAAGCCGAGGAACGTGGCAAGCACGACGCCGATCGCGGCGACGAGCAGCGTGTTGAGGAGGCCGACGATGAAGGCCGCGCCATAGGTCGAGGTCGCCGAATACGGGATCAGGGTCTGGCTGACGTCGAAGCCCGAGGTCGAGTTGAGGAAGCCGAAGCCGGACGCGATCTTGGCGGCGCGGAGGTTCTCGATGGCGTTGCTCGCTGCCATCCAGACCAGCCCGACGATGACCGCCACCAGGACGATCTGGTAGACGATCCCGCGCACCTTCGGGTCGTTCACGAAGGACGCTTTGGCGGGCTGCGGCGCCCGGGCGATGCTCGACAAGCCTTTTCTCCGGCCGGGTTTATTGGCTCACCACCCGGCCCTGCGCCTCCGACGCAAGACCCGGGCCTGAGCGGTGGGGCGCCCTCGAGCGGGCGCCCCGGTCGCGGTCAGCGGATCGGGGCGGCGAACTGGAGCCCGCCCTTGTTCCAGAGCGCGTTCAGGCCGCGCTTGATCTTCAGGCGCGAGCCCTCGCCGACGTTCCGCTCGAAGATCTCGCCGTAATTGCCGACGCCCTTCACCATCCGGACGACCCAGTCCTTGGTGAGCCCGATCGACTCGCCGAACGAGCCCTCGACGCCGAGGAGGCGCTTCACCTCCGGATTGTCCGACTTCAGCATCTGGTCGACATTCGCCTTGGTCACCCCGAGTTCCTCGGCGATGAGGAGCGCGTTGTGGGTCCAGCGGACGAGGTCGGCCCATTGCGGATCGCCCTGGCGCACGCCCGGGCCGAGCGGCTCCTTGGAGATGATCTCGGGCAGCACGATGTGGTCGTCCGGGGCGGATGCGCGCAGGCGCTCGGCATAGAGGCCCGAGGCGTCCGTCGTGAAGGCGTCGCAGCGGCCGGTGTCATAGGCCTTGAAGGTCTCGTCGGAGGTCGCGAAGGCCACGACCTCGTACTTCATGTTGTTGCCGCGGAAATAGTCGGCGAGGTTGAGCTCGGTCGTCGTCCCCTGCTGGGTGCAGACGGATGCGCCGTTGAGCTCCTTAGCCGAGGCGACGCCGAGCTTCTTGCGCACCATGAAGCCCTGGCCGTCGTAGTAGTTGACCGCCGGGAAATCGAGGCCGAGCGTCGTGTCGCGCGACATCGTGACGGTGGTGTTGCGGATCAGGACGTCCACCTCGCCCGATTGGAGCGCGGTGAAGCGGTCCTTCGCGGCGAGCGGCGTGAAACGGACCTTGGTCGGATCCCCGAAGATCGCCGCCGCGATGGCCCGGCAGTAATCGACGTCGAAGCCGGTCCAGTTGCCCTGCGCATCCGGCACGCCGAAACCGGCAAGGCCGGTATTCGCGCCGCACTGGAGGAAGCCCTTCTGCTTCACGTTGTTCAAGGTCGCCTGGGCCGAGGCGCCCGAAGCGCCGAGCCCGACGCCGGCGAGGCCGACGGCGAGCCCGAGCGCGAGCGTGGCGAATTTGGAGGTCATGATGGGAGGTTCTCCACTCTGCTTATGCCTGTTTCTTCACCGGCGCGCGCCCCCTCCGCTCTCGCCGGACACGGCCGCGCGCCGCCTTCTCGCAGCTTTGATGCCATCGAAGGCGACAAACGCAAGCCGGTCAAGTGAGGCGGCCTGCAACCTTCGCTTGACGCGGCAAAGCCGCCGCGGCCATGACCGGCGCGATGGCCCAGCACCCTTCCCGACATCTCGACCGCTTCCGCGAGCGCACCCGGCTCGTCCATGCCGGGCGCGAGCCCTTCGATCAGCACGGCTTCGTCAACACGCCAATCTATCGCGGCTCCACGGTACTGTATCCGACCGTCGACGACCTGAAGCACCGGCGCGGGACATACAGCTACGGAACCAAGGGCACCCCGACCACGCGCTCGCTCGAGACGGCCTGGTCGAGCCTCGCGGGCGCGGCCGACACGGTGCTCACGCCCTCGGGCCTCGCCGCGATCACGGTCGCGCTCATGACCGTGTGCCGGGCCGGCGGCCACCTCCTCGTGACCGATTCCGTCTACCGGCCGACGCGCAACTACTGCGACACGGTGCTGAGGCGCTTCGGCGTCGAGACTACCTACTACGACCCGCTGATCGGCGGCCGCATCGGCGAGCTCATCCGCCCCGAGACCTGCGCGGTGTTCACCGAGGCGCCGGGCTCCCAGACATTCGAGATGCAGGACATCCCGGCCATCGCGGAAACCGCCCGCGCCCACGACATCCCGGTGCTCATGGACAATACCTGGGCGACGCCGCTCTTCTTCCCGCCGCACGAGATGGGGGTGGACATCGCGATCGAGGCCGGCACCAAGTACCTCTCCGGCGGCTCGGACCTGCTGCTCGGCCTGACCTCGGCCAACGCGCGCTGGGCCAGGAAGCTGCGCGACACCTTCGACGCCTGCGCACCCTGCGCCGGGCCCGAGGATGTGTTCCTCGGCCTGCGCGGCCTCCGGACGATGGCTCTCCGTCTGAAGGAGCACGAGCGCCAGGCGCTCGAGATCGCGCTCTGGCTCGCCGCCCGCCCGGAAGTCTCCCGCGTCCTGCATCCCGCCCTGCCGGAGGATCCCGGCCACGCGATCTGGCAACGGGACTTCCGGGGCGCCTCCGGCCTCTTCGCGGTGATCCTGAAGCCCGCGAGCGAGGCCGCGGTCGCGGCGATGCTCGACGGGCTGGAGCTGTTCGGGATGGGCTATTCGTGGGGCGGGTTTGAGAGCCTGGTCATCCCGTTCGACGCCGCGAGCTACCGCACGGCCACCGAGTGGAAGCCGGAAGGGCCAGCCCTCCGGTTCCATATCGGGCTCGAGGACCTGGAAGACCTGAAGGCCGATCTCGATGCGGGCTTCGCACGGCTCAGGGCGACCGTTTGACCCGCGCCCAGCAACAGGAACGGAGGTGAGGGACCCATGTCCGTGCACGCAACCCGCATGCCTTCGTCGCGCCCGCCTTCCCGGCTCGCGAAGATCCTGTCGCGCACCTCGCCGATCACCTGCATCGAGGATCTGCGCGTCATCGCCGAGCGGCGGGTGCCGCGGATGTTCTACGACTACGCGGATTCCGGCTCCTACACGGAGAGCACCTATCGGGCGAACACGGCCGATTTCGCGCCGATCAAGCTCCGGCAGCGCGTCGCGGTCGACATGACGAATCGCACGCTCGCCTCGACCATGGTTGGCGAGCCCGTGGCGATGCCGGTCGCGCTCGCGCCGACCGGGCTCACCGGAATGCAGCATGCGGACGGCGAGATCCTGGCCGCCCGCGCCGCGGCGAAGGCGGGCGTACCCTTCACGCTGTCCACCATGAGCATCTGCTCGATCGAGGACGTCGCGGAAGCCACGGGTCGGCCGTTCTGGTTCCAGCTCTACGTGATGCGCGACCGCGACTTCATCGACCGGCTGATCGGGCGGGCGCAGGCGGCGGGCTGCTCGGCCCTCGTCCTGACGCTCGACCTGCAGATCCTCGGCCAGCGGCACAAGGACATCAAGAACGGCCTCTCGACCCCGCCGAAGCCGACGATCCGCAACCTGATCAATCTCGCACTGAAGCCCTATTGGTGCCTGTCCATGCTCGGCACCCAGCGGCGCACCTTCCGCAACATCGTCGGGCATGCCAAGGGCGTGTCGGACCTCTCCTCGCTCTCCTCCTGGACGGCCGAGCAGTTCGATCCGGCGCTGAACTGGGATGACGTGAAGCGCATCAAGGACCGCTGGGGCGGGAAGCTCATCCTGAAGGGCATCCTGGATCCGGAGGATGCCGAGCTCGCCGTGCAGAGCGGCGCGGACGCGCTGATCGTGTCGAACCATGGCGGCCGTCAGCTCGACGGCGCCCTGTCCTCGATCTCCGCGCTGCCGGCGATCGTGGACGCCGTCGGCGGCCGCATGGAGGTGCTGTTCGACGGCGGCATCCGGTCGGGCCAGGACGTCCTGAAGGCGCTTGCGCTCGGGGCGAAGGGCACCTTCATCGGGCGAGCCTTCCTGTACGGGCTCGGCGCGCTCGGCGAGCAGGGCGTGACGCTCGCGCTCGACATCATCAGGAAGGAGCTCGACGTCTCCATGGCGATGTCCGGCCTGCGCGACGTCACGCACGTGGACGCGCGCATCCTGGCGCGCAATCCCTATGCTGTGGCGCGCCCCTGATCACCAGACGGGGACGAAGAACCGGCCGTATTTCGACTGGATGAAAGCCTTCACCTCCGGCGAGCGGTAGATCTCGATGAAGCGCTTCAGGCGCGGATCGTCCTTGTCGGCGGCCCGCGTCACGAATTGCAGCGCATAGTGATCGTCGCCGAAGCCGTCGGCCAGGAGCGCGCGTTCAGGATCGCCCCCGGACATCATCAGGAAGCTGATGCTGACCTGGGCGAGGGTGACGTCGTCCAGCGAACGCGGCAGCTGCGCCGCCTCGAGCTCGCGGAAGCGCAGCTTCTTGGGGTTCGACACGATGTCGATGACCGTCGCGTCGTCGCCCGCGCCGGGCTTCAGCTTGATCAGGCCGGCCTTGTCGAGAAGCCGGAGGCCGCGGGCGCCGTTCACCGGATCGTTGGCGATGGCGACCCAGGCGCCGTCCGGAACCTCGGCGAAGGTCTTCACCTTGTTCGAGAAGAGCCCGACCGGCATGACGTAGGTCGGCGCCACGGCCGCGAACTTGTACCCGCGCGCCTTGCTGGCCGCGGTCATGAAAGGGATGTGCTGGAACAGGTTGGCGTCGATGTCGCCGTTCGCCAGCGCCTCGTTCGGAGTGATCCAGTCGGTGAACTCGACGACCTGGACCTCCAGCCCCTTCTCCTTCGCCTTGGCGACGGCGAAGTTGAGGATCTCCGCGAGCGGCCCACCGCCTGTGCCGATCTTGAGCGGCTTGTCCGAGGGTGCCGTGAGGCCCGGGACGGCCGCGAAGGCGGCCGTGGCGGCGAGACCCGCCCGCAGGACGAGCCGGCGATCCGGCGTGGGGAGACGATCGCGAAAGCGAGACATGCTCGAACCTTTGAGAGGAAGGGAAAGGAGAAGGAAGCGCCGCTACTCGGCCGCGATAGCCGCCGGGCGGGGCCTGAACCGCGCCGCCGGATGGCTCTGCGGCAGCCGCGCGCGACCCGGTCCGAACAGCTTCTCCCGGAAGGTGCCGGGCGCGTATTCGCGCTTGTATGCCCCGCGTTCCTGGAGGATCGGCACGACGAGATCGACGAAGTCCTCCAGCCCCTCCGGCGTCACCACCCGGCTGAGGTTGAACCCGTCGATATCCGTCTCCTCGACGATGCGGATGAGCTCGTCGGCGACCTCCTCGGCGGAGCCGACGAGGGGCGGATTGCGGCTGCCGAGGCCGCGCGGCCCGAAGATCTTGCGCAGCGTCCAGGTCTCGTCGCTGTCGATCGTAACCGACTCGAGCATGGAGTTGATGGCGTCGTTCTTCTCGTAGCGCAGCGGCTCGTCCGGGTCGTAGCCCGAGAAGTCGATCCCGGTGCTGGCGGCGAAATGCGCGAGCGCGCCCTCGTAGCTCGCGTATCGCCGGTATTCCGCGAACTTCTCCTCCGCCTCCGCCCGCGTGCGGCCGACCACGGCCGTACGGCTCAGGAAGAAGAGGAGGTCGTCGCGACCGCGCCCCTGCGCGGCGGCGCGGGCGCGCGTATCGGCCACGGTTCTGCGCGTGTGGTCGTTCGTCGGGCCCGCGAGGAAGACGCATTCCGCATGGCGGGCCGCGAAGTCCCGCCCCCGGCTCGACGCGCCGGCCTGGAACAGGACGGGGGTGCGCTGCGGCGACGGCTCGGACAGGTGGATGGCGTCGAGCCGGAAGCGCTTGCCCTCGTGCCGGACGGCGCGGACCTTCTCGGGACGCGTGTAGACGCGCCCGGCACGATCGCGCACGACCGCATCGTCGTCCCAGCTCCCCTCGAGGAGATTGTAGATGACCTCGAGGTATTCCTCGGCCGATTCGTAGCGGTCGTCGTGCTTCACCTGCTCCGACAGCCCCATGGCCTTTGCGGCACTGTCCAGGTAGCCGGTGACGATGTTCCAGCCCGCTCTGCCGCCCGTCAGGTGGTCGAGCGTCGAGAAGCGGCGCGCGAGGAGATAGGGCGGCTCGTAGGTCGCGTTGGCCGTCACCCCGAAGCCGAGATGCTCGGTCACCGCCGCCATCACCGGCACGACCAGGAAGGGATCGTTGATCGGGGTCTGGACCGCGTGCCGCAGGGAGGGATCGCGACTGCCTTCCTGAACATCATAGACGCCGACGATGTCCGCCAGGAAGATCCCGTCGAACAGCCCGCGTTCGGCCGTGCGCGCGAGATGCTGCCAGTAACCGATCGTCGTATACTCGCTCGACCGATCCCTCGGATGCGTCCAGAGGCCGTGCTGTATGTGGCCGACGCAGTTCATGTCGAATGCGTTCAGCCTGATCTGCTTCGGCAACGTCCCTGATCCACGTCGATTGATGGTGACGCGTATAGACTATGCTGGTAATTCAGCGGTCAAGATGGAATGTTTTACCTGATCGAGAGCTGATCACGATCGAATTAGGTCATGAATGTCGGCACGGAGAGATCGTTTGCACCCTCGCCCGGGCGCAGGCGCGCGAAGCCGGCTCTGCCCTACCCGCGCCGGGGCCGGTAGATCAGCATCAGGTTGCGGACGTAGATGAAGACCGCCAGCACCTGGCCGATGATGATGATCGGCTCGCGCCTGACCAGTCCGTAGACGAGCGTCAGACCTCCGCCGAGAAGCGAGATGAACCAGAAGGCGACGGGCATCACGCTTCGGCCGGCCCGCTCGCTCGCGATCCATTGCACGACGAAGCGCATCGCGAAGACGATCTGGGCGACGAGGCCGAACAGCACCCACAGGTCGAACTTCGCCACGAAGACGTCGTAGAGGTAGTCCCGCAGGTCGCTCGAGAGCTGGAAGATCATCAGCCGTCGTACCTGATCTGCGGCACCCGCCTGCGGCGCCTGATGAGCCACCATACGCCGAAGAGGTCGAGGATGCCGCTCCAGAGCCGGTCGAAGAAGCCGTAATGCGAGCTGCCGGCCGTACGCGGGCGGTCGACGACGTCGACATGCACGACGCCGTAGCCCTCCCGCTTCACCAGCGCCGGCAGGAATCGGTGCAGCGAGTCGAAGAAGGGGAGGGCCAGGAACACGTCGCGGCGGAACACCTTGTGGCCGCAGGCCGTGTCGCGGGTGTCGTCCTTCAGGATCGCGCTTCGCACCTTGTTCGCGATCCGCGACTGGAGCTTCTTGAAGCGCCCGTCACCGCGGCGCGTGCGCTGGCCGACGGCGAGCGCCACCCCCGGCCCGGCCCGCTCCAGCGCCGCCACGAGATCCAGCACGTATTTCGGGTCGTTCTGGCCGTCGCCGTCGAGCGTCGCGACGATATCCGCGCGGGCGGCGCGAACCCCCGTGAGGATCGCGGCGCTCTTGCCGCAGCTCTCGGCATGCACGATGACGCGCAGCCAGTCGCGGTCGGCACGGGCGAGTTCGCGCAGGCTGTCGTCGGTCGACCCGTCCACGACGTAGACCACCTCGAAGGGCGCGAGTGGTGCGAGCACGGTATCGAGCTCGGCCATCTGCGTCGCGACCGAGCCCGCCTCGTTCTTGGCCGGAATCACGACCGACAGGCGCGGGCGGACCGCTGCCTCGCCCCTCCCTTCGGCCGTGATCACGTCCTCGATCACCGGCCCGCCCGGTAGACGCCGATATCGGTCCGGCGCCCGCCATTGATGTTGAACCCGGCGATGCGGGCGGCCGGCTCCCGCGTCACGCGCTCGCCGAGCAGCTGGAGAAAGGCCGGCTCGAAGCGGCTGTCGACAAGGAGCACGCGGCAGCCGGGCTGGGAGAGGAAGTCAGCCGCCTCCTGGGGGGTCTCCAGCATGTCGAGCGAGGTGCCGACCAGGAAGACGAGGCTCGGCTCGCGATAGCCGAGCGTCGCGACCGGCGCGCCGGGGCAGCCGGCGGCCTCGGCCGCGGCGGCGAGCCGGGGCGAGAGCTTGAGCGACTGCAGGACCGGCTGGGCGAAGCCGAAGACGCCGATCGCCAGGATCGGCGCCGCCACCACCCCGACGAGCGCGGCCCGGGTCACTTCCGCGCGCGAGAAACAGAGCCAGGACCCGATCGCGGCCCCGCAAGCGGCCAGGAGAAAAGGCAGGGCCGCCCAGGGCAGCGTCCGGTCCAGCATCCAGGTGCCGAAGCAGAGGCCTGCCGTGAGCCCGACCGGGATGAAGGGCATGGCCAGGTAGGCGAGCCGGGCGCCGGGCCGGTGCGGCCCAACGAAGCCCTCCGTCATGGCGCGCACGGCCAGGATGGCGAAGGCCGGATAGAGCGGCATGACGTAGTGCGGGAGCTTGGTCGGCACGGCCTCGAAGACGATCCAGGCCGGAACGACCCAGGCGAGCAGGAAGGCGGCCCAGTCCTCGTGCCGGTGCAGCCACGCGAACGGCGCCGCGATCGCGGCGAGCAGCGCCGCCGGCCAGAAGGTGGCGAAATAGGCGACGAGATAGAAGCCGGGCGGGGCGCCATGCTTCTGCTGGCCGGTGGTCACCTTGCCGAGCATGTCGTCGCCGACCGCGAGCCGGTAGAACTCCCCGCCCGACTTCCAGGCGATCGCCACGAACCACGGCAGAACCGCGACCAGGATGATGGCGAGGCCGAGCCACGGCCGCAGGCCGCGCAGCCAGGCGGCGGAGCGCTCCCGGATGGAGAGGACCGCCGCCGCGAGCCCGGTGAACATGACCACCATCGGGCCCTTGACCAGAATGCCGAGGGCGACCGCGATCCAGAAGATCAGCACCGTCCGGGTCGGCTGCCGCGGCAGGGCGCGGGCGAGCCAGGCGCGGGCGAGTGCGCCCATGGCGGCGACGCAGCAGGCGAGCAGCATCGCGTCCGTCTTCGCAAGCCGCGCCTCCACCATGAGGATGACCGATCCGGCCATGAAGGAGGCGGCGAGAAAGGCCTCGCGTCGCCCGGCGAAGGCGAGCGCAGCCCAGTAGGTCAGGAGCGCCGCCCCGATCGCGCCGAGCAGCGAGGGGACCCGGTAGAGCCAGATCGTGGTGCGTGCCTGCGGGACGCCCAGGGCTTCGCCGGCCGAGACCGCCGCCGCCTGCATCCAGTGGATCCCGATCGGCTTCTTGTAGCGGGCCTCGTCCTGGAAGCGGATGTCGATGAAGTCGCCGGTCTCCAGCATCTGCTTGGTGGCCTGGGCGAAGCGCGGCTCGTCCCGATCCATCGGCTGGAGCGACGCGAAGCCGGGCAGGAAGCAGGCGAGCGACAGGACAACGATAAGCGCCGCGGCGCGCGCGTGGCTCCGCTCCGCGAAGGCGAGCAGCCGCTCGGCCCAGGACGGGTCCCGGGCACGGTCGATCGTGGCGGAGCGGGCTGCGGCAATGCCGGCCATGATGTCCTCATGCGGCCGGACGGCCAGCACCCGCCCGCCGCCATGCTGTTCGGCAGGGCCGCCCTCTCGGGCAATCGCCCGGCGAAGTCAAACCGGATCGGCGGGATAGCGGTGAACGGCCGCGCCGTGCGAGGTAGGGCGGTGGACAGCCGGAAGGGCATCATGGCGCAGCATCGCATCGAGGCCGGGACGGACACGGTTCATTGGGGCTATTTCGACGCGGCGCTCCCTCCCGTGCTGACGATCGGCTCCGGCGACACCATCACGATCTCCACCGTGTCCGGCGCGGCCGACGTGATGCCGCCTCCCCCGCTGCAGGTCCCCGAGGCGTTGAAGGCCGTCCAGGCGCATGTGCCGAACAGGCTTCCCGGCCATATGTGCACCGGACCGGTCGCGATCCGGGGCGCGAGGGCCGGGCAGGTGCTCGAGGTCCGGATCGACGCCATCGAGCTGCATTATGACTGGGGCTACACCTTCGCGGCTCCGCTCAAGGGCGCGCTGCCCGAGGAGGTCGCCGAGCGTCATCTCATCCATATCCCGCTGGATCGGGCCCGGATGGTGGGCCGCCTCCCCTGGGGGCTGGAACTGCCGCTGAAGCCCTTCTTCGGCGTCATGGCGGTGGCGCCGCCTCCCGGCTGGGGCATGGTCTCGACCCTCCCGCCCCGGCGGAACGGCGGCAACCTGGACAACAAGGAGCTGGTGGCCGGCACGACGCTCTACCTGCCGATCCATGTCGATGGGGCGAACTTCTCGGTCGGCGACGGGCACGGCGTGCAGGGCGACGGCGAGGTCTGCGTCACGGCGATCGAGACCGGCCTTGTCGGAACCTTCACGCTGACCGTCCGGGACGACATGCGGCTCGACTGGCCGATGGCCGAGACGCCGACCCACGTCATGACCATGGCCTTCGATCCCGATCTCGACACCTGCGCCAAGATCGCGCTCGACCTGATGATCGGCCTGATCCACGCCCGCACGGGCCTCAGCCGCCCGGAGGCCTACATGCTCTGCAGCCTCGCGGCCGATCTCCGGGTGACGCAGCTCGTCAACGGCAACAACGGCATCCACTGCATGCTGCCGAAATCCTGCCTCGTGGGACGGAGCTAGGAAGCGACGACCGAGGGCGACCGCCGGGTGGCAGACGATGCAGAGACAGACCTCAAGCCCGAAAACCGCCGCTCCACAGCCTGCGCTTCTCTCGGGCGCAACCTGCAGATCCCGAAAGGCGAAGGAGACGGGCACGTTCAGGCCTATATCGCGGCCATACCCGGCTGGAAGAGCGATGTCGGCCGGCGACACGCGCTACCCTCTTATCCACGAGGGTGAGGAACTGGCCGAGTGCCTTTTCGCCGAATGGTGAAGCAGGCCAGCGGCTTGCCCGGCAAACGGATGTGAGCGGCGGTCCACGCCGCCCCGTCCGGCCCGCTATCGCCTCGGCAGCGAGAGGAAGAAGCGGATTATCGCGCGGCTCGCGTCGAGTTGGCGGCTGACCGGCCCGATGAGGCGAGGCGGGGCGAATTGAGCGCCGCCCGGCCATGCATGGCCACCCCCCATGACGGTGAGCACCGTGACCGGAGCGCCCGCCGTGCAGCCCGTGTAGCGCGTGCGCAGGATGCGGGTCGGATCGAAGGACGCGATCGGCCGCAAAGCTTCCTGCGCGGCGGGTCCGCCGCAGCCGTTGCGCCGGCGCCAGAACGCGGCGGCGTCGGCCACGGATAGCACTTGGCCGCCCTGCCCCCGTCCGCCGAAATCGGCGACCGGACCGCCGGAGAACGGCATGATGGGATCGGCCGTACCGCTGATCTGCAACACGGCGACCGGGTGAGCGGGCTTGCAGCGTACGGCGAGATCGGCGGGCATCGTCCCCGCGACCGGGGCGATCGCAGCGATGCGATGGGAGAGGTCGCACGCGAGGCGCTCAGCAAAGAGGGCGCCGTTGGACAGCCCGGTGGCATAGATCCGCCGCTGGTCGACGGGCGCAGTCGCGGCGACCCTGTCGAGCAGGGCCGCGACGAAGCCGACATCGTCCTGAGGGTTTCTGATCGTCGAGCGGCCGTCGTTCCAGTGTCCGCCGACCCCGTCCGGGTAGACGGTGATGACGCCGCTCGCGTCGGCGAGGCGGTCCAGTCGGGTCAGGCGGCGCATTCGGGCGCCGTCGCCCCCGCCGCCATGAAACGCCAGGATGACGGGAAAGCCGCGCGGCGGTGGCGGGCCGTCCGGGACGTGCGCGACATAGGTCCGCGTCCTGTCCCCGACCTGCAGTTGCCCGGACCGATCCGCCGCCGCGCCGGCCGTCACACCGACGATGACGAGCCCGAACGTGGCTATCGCGGTCAGCACCTGCAGCATTGATCGTCTCCTGCACCCCTGAAGGCCGGCAGGAGGCAAGCACGGGTCCGCGTTACTCGAGCGTGGCTGCGAAATTACGGCTTGGAAGGGAGCCGGCGCGAGCAGAACCGTGCCGGAACGGCCCGAGCAGAGTGGTGCCGCACTCCCCGCTCCAGGCGCAGTGACATTGGACCTTGCAGCCGCGCGAAGCGAGGTTTCTCGAGGCCGACAACGGACGCCGCGGCCCGACGCAAGCCGCTCCCGGCCTATCCGTTCCCGGCGAGCCGCGGCCCGAGCCCGAGTCCCGGGGCGAGGACGGTCGCGCCGGGGGCCGTCTCCTGCAGCCGGCGCGCGGTCTCCAGGACCTCCATCGGGTCCGCGAAATGTTCGCGTAGGTCGACCACCGCGATATCCGACCCCAGGATGTCGGCATGGTCCCGGGCGAAGGCCGCCGCCGCCACCATGGTCGGGGTCCCTTCGAGGAAGAGGTAGAAGAGATCGTGGTCCCGAAGCTCGGCGACCCGCGAGACGACCAGGAAGAGGCTGTACGCCACCGTCTCCGGCGTCTGCCGCCGTCCGGCCTGCCGCCTGTCCCGCGCCCGAATGCGGTCTGAGAGATCGATCACCTGACCTCCGGACCCTGTCGGGCCGGCATCGTCCGCATCGTCCGCCATCGCGCCAGCCCTCCAGATCCAGGGACGCGCCGTCGCGACCTCAACGTCTCCCTGCGGGCGCGGTTCGCGCGGAAGCCGGCGCGGCATGAACGCGCGCCAACACCTCGGTTGCCCTGCATTCAGGGCGCGGGGTCCTCAATCGGAACTGACGGGAGGCCGAGGGATTGAGGCCGCAACCAACGGACAAGCCAAGCCATGAAACTCAGGACCCTTCTTCTTGCCGGCATCGTGATCCCGGCCTGCGCCGCGCAGGCGCTCGAACCCGCCCGCCCCGCCCTGACGGGCAGCGCGGGACAGACCCGTCTCGCCCAGGCGCCTGACGCGGGACCGGGAGGCGGCGCCGGCCGTGGAGAGCGCGGCCCTGGACCGGGAGGCGGGCCAGGCGGCGGAATGCGCGGCGGCGGCGAGGGACCAGGCGCGCCGGGTGCGGGCTCGCGTCCTCCCGGACCACCTCCCGGCGGGCTTTCGCGCGAAGGCTCTCCCGGGCGGCAGGGCGGCCCGGACCGGGACGGGACGCCTCGGCCCGAGCGTGCCCCGGCGCCGATCCAGGCCGCGCCCGGTTCCGACGACGGTGGCCGCGGGCGACCCGACCGTACCGCTCCGCGGCCGGAGCCGGGGCGCGCCGAAACGCAGCGACCGGCCGAGACGCAGCGGGGGCGCGAGGCAGACCGGCCGGGCACCGAACGAGGACCGGGCGAGGCGCCCGGCCGCGAGGAAAGATCGCGCAGGGACGAGGGCGACCGCCGCGGGCCCGCCGAACCGGTTCGTCGGGGCGAGCGCGAGCCCGGCGGCCCCGGCCGCGCCGGCCAGACCGACGCGCCGCAGCGCGGCGATGGCGAGCGGCGCGGGCCGCCTCCCCCGTCCCGGGAGAGCGCGCCGGCCCAGCGCGACACGTCCCCCGCTCAGTCCGCGCCCGGAACGGCCCAGCCTCAGCCCGCGCCTGCTCCGACGCGGGCCGAGCCGCCGGCTTCCCGGACCCCGCCGGGAACTCCTGCGCCGACCGCCCGGCCAGCTCCCGCCCCGGATGGTCCGCCGGCGGCAGCCGGCCCGAGATCCCGGGACGGGGCACCGCCCCCTGCAGGCGGCGAACGCGACCGCCGCGGCGCCGAGACCCGGCCCGGCGGCTTCCTGCCCGGCCTTGCGGCTGGAGCCGTCGCGGGTGCGGCGGCCGGGGCCGGGATCGCGGCCGTGCGCGAGCGCCGGCGCGAGGTCGAGGAAGGCGGCCGCACGGTGATCCAGGAGCCTGGCCGCGTGATCGTCCGCGACCGGGACCGGGTCTTCATCCGGCATGACGAGGCCGAGCGCTTCGAGGAACTCGGCCAGGCCCGGCGCGAGCGGCGCGGCAGCGAGACGGTCACGATCGTCGAGCGCCCTGGCGGCGGCCAGGTCATCACCGTGGTCGACGAGGACGGCCGGCTCGTCCGGCGCATCCGGCGCACGCCGGAGGGGCGCGAGGTCGTCATCATCGACAATTCCTTCGCCGGCCCCCGCCGCCGCGCGATCTACGAGGAGGTGGTGGAACTGCCTCCGCCGCAGATCCGCATCCCGCGCGAGCGCTACATCGTCGAGGCCGAGAGCGCGCCGCCGGACCTGATCTACGAGACACTCTCCGCCCCGCCGGTCGAGCCCATCCGGGAGCGCTACACGCTCGACCAGGTCCGCTACAGCCCCAATCTCCGCGCCCGCATGCGCAGCGTCGACCTCGACACGGTCAACTTCGAGAGCGGCTCCTGGGAGGTCACGCCCGACCAGGCGCCGCGCCTCTCGGCGATCGCGCAGGCGATCAACCGGGCGGTCGCGCAGAACCCGCAGGAGGTGTTCCTGATCGAGGGCCATACGGACGCGGTCGGCTCGGACATCGACAACCTGTCCCTGTCCGACCGGAGGGCGCAATCCGTCGCCGCCCTCCTCACCCGCGTGTACCGGGTGCCACCCGAGAACCTGACCACGCAGGGCTACGGCGAGCAGTACCTGAAGGTGAACACCCAGGAGGCCGCGCGCGAGAACCGGCGCGTCACCGTCCGGCGGATCACGCCGCTGCTGCAGGGCCAGGCGCAGCGCTGAGGCCGAGGGGGCGGCGCCCCGCGCCGCCCCCAAAATCGCCCCAAAGCGCCGCAACCTTGGCCGGGACGGAAGGAGAATCGGATGGTGGGTTTCAGGGGCGTCTTGGGCCGGGGCCGGTCGGGCGGACCGGTGCGCTTCATGCGATACGCCTTCGCCTCGGTCCTGGCAGCCGGGAGCGCCGCCCTCGCCTTCTCCTACCTGCCGTCCGAACCGGCCCCGCCGGCGCGCCATGCCGAGATGACGAAGACTCTCGACCGGCTGACCTGGGAGGTCGAGGACGTCCCGACCCGCGCGACGCGGATCTACGATTCGCTGGCCATGTTCGCGCTGCCGCAGGTGGAGCCGAGCGCCTGGAGCGAGAAGCCCGGGCAGTCCGACGCTGTTCGGCCGAACGGGGCCCCGCGCACCGCCCAGATCGACCGGACCGAACGGGAGACGCGCAGGCTCGCCGCCCTCCCCCCGAGCCGGCCGGCGGAGCTCGAACAGCCGCTGCCGACCGTCGAACCGCAGCCGGCGGTGCTCGCCTCCGCCCGGACCGAGTCCCGGGGCTTCCGGCTGCTCGGCTGGGACGTTCCGGGAACGGACGTGATCCCGGCCATCCTGCCGGACGGCCGCGAAGTGGCGAGGAAGACGGCAGCGCTCGGCGACAAGGTCATCGACCTCGGCAGCAGGCTGGCCGGGACGGTCGGGCTCAAGTAGCGGCCGGCGGGAGCTCCGCTTCCGCGGCCGCATAGGCGGCCTTCACGGCCTCCTCCCCATAGGTCCTCTCGAGCCGCCGGATGGTGAAGTGGGCGCGGGCGATCGCCCGGAAATGCTCGAGGAAGGCGGCGTTCACGGCCGCGCCGCCAAGCGCGCCCAGGATCGGCACCGCGCCGGCCGCGACCTTCTGCGAGACCACGATCCCGAAGCGCGACGCGACCTGCGCCATGAAGCGGACGAGCGCCGGCGCGCTCGTATCTGCCAGTCCCTGGGCGGCGGCGAGCTTGGCGGCCTGGCTGACCGATCTCGCGAGCGCCGTCCTGACCGCGAAATAGCCGCTGCTCGCGAGATCGTCCGCCTCCGTCCGGGAGCCAAGCGCGAAGACCTCCAGGCAGGCGAGGCGCGTTGCCGGGTCGGCGAGATCCTCGCCGTTCTCGCGCGCGATCTCCGCGATGGTGCGCAGGATCAGCATGGTGGAGACCGGCAGCTCGACCGGCAGGCTGACCAGGCCGAGCGCGCCGCCGAGAGCCCCGGACGCGACGGCGGCCGCCCGGTCCAGGCCGCGCACCCGGAACCGCCCGTCCCTGGGAATGGTCGTCAACGCCGCCCGCAGCGCCGCCTTCATGGCGAGCTCCGTCGCGCGGCCGACCGCCTCCTGGGCCGGGGCGGGCAGGTTCCGGCTGATCATCTCCAGCGGCCGTCCCGCCAGGGACGACATCCGGCCGACCAGCGTCGAGCGCTCCAGCACGCGCGCGGCGTCACGGATGGCGGCGAGGTCGGCCTCGTCCGCTATGGCGGCCCGTTCGGGTGCGGGCGGCACGCCCGTCTCGGCAATCGCCACCTCGCTTCCCGCGGCCATATCGCCCCTCTCTCCCGCCTCTCGCCGGCAACGCGCTCGCGGCGCCTCCGATCCCGCCCGGTGCTGCGTTGCGAAATCCTTGACGTTTCCGCCTTCATATTGCCGCGCCGCCGTGCGGAAGAAAGTTCATGCTGTCCGCCACCGAACGGAGCGCCGCGCTGCCCGGCGCGCCGCCCCTCAAGCGCAAGATCGCGGCGATCCTCGCGGCCGACGTCGCGGGTTATTCGCGCCTCGTCGCGCTCGACGAGGAGGGAACGCTCCGCTCGCTCGCCGCCGCGCGCGAGATCTTCGACGGGCTGGTGCAGCGGGCGGGCGGGCGCATCTTCAACACCGCCGGCGATTCGGTGATGTGCGAGTTCGATTCCGCCGTCGAGGCGGTGCGGGTCGCCATCGACATCCAGGACAGCCTCGCGGCCGCCGCTTCCGGCACCGACCCGGCGCGGCGCATTGCCTTCCGCATCGGCATCACCATCGGCGACGTGGTCGAGCGCGGCGACGACCTCCTGGGCGACGGCGTGAACATCGCGGCGCGGCTCGAGGGTCTCGCGCCGGCCGGAGGCATCTGCATCTCGCGCTCCGTGCACGAGGCGGTGGCCAACAAGATCCCGGTGGAGTTCCAGGACATCGGCGCGCGCCGCCTGAAGAACCTGCCGCAGCCGATCCACGCCTTCGTGCTGTCCCGCAGCCCCGAACCGCTCCGGGCGGGCGAGCCGATCGTGGCCGATCCGCGCCGCGAGCGGACGGCCGAACCCGAGGAAGGAGCGCGGCATGGCCGCATCCGCCTCCTTGCCGCGCTCGGGCTGCTGCTCGCGGCCGGCGCGGCCGCGGTCCCGGGCGTGCCGATGATGATGCGGGCCTACCGCGACTGGAGCGCAGCCGAGACGGCGGCGCCGGCCACGCCGCCGTCCAACCTCGCGGACGCCACCCCCGTGGAGGTCGTACCGGCACCGAAGCAGGCCGAAGCTCCCAAGCACGCGGCCAGGACCCAGCCGGCCGCCAGGACGCCTGCACGACCGCCGGAGAAGGCGGCCGAGAAGGCGCCCGACAGGCCCGCCCAGGCCGAAGATAGGAAGGAAGCCGCGCCTGCGGTCAGGCCCATGCCCGTCGCGGAAGCCGCCGCCGCATTCGCGGGGCTGGCGCGCGAGGGCGTGATCGCCGAAGCCAAGACGCTGCCGGAACTCTACCACAATGCCCGCTTCCACGAGGCGCGCGGCGACCGCGGGGCGGCGCTGCGAGCCTATGCGACGGCGGCCCCCGCCGCGGGCGAAGCGGTCGATCTGCCGATCCGCTACGCGACGCTCATGCGGAGCACGCTGGGCGCCGAGGCGGCCCGCCGCAGCCTGCAGGAGCTGGCGCGCCAGAACGGCAGCCGGTCCGTGGCGCTCGTCGCCGCCATGCAGGCGGAGGGCGCTGACCGCCGCGCCAGGCTCGAGGCGCTGGCCGGCGACAATCCCGACTTCCTGCCCGCGGCCTATTTCCTGGCCGAGGCGCTCATGGAGAAGCGGCAAGGCGGCCCGACCCTGACCGACCGCCGCCTCGCCTTCGCGGCGCTCGACCGCTTCCTGGAGGGAGCGGAAAGTGGCGCCCTCGCGCCGCTCTTCATCGATCGGACCTTCCTCGAAGGCTGGGTCGAGGCCGCCCGCACCCGCCGCGCCGAGATCGAGGGCTACTTCGCCGGCGCCTCCGTCCGACCGGGCGCCAGCTTCGTGCGCACGGAGGCGAGCTGGATCGCCCGCGTGACCCTGCCCGAGCCCGCCACCCAGGTCGGGCTGCGCATCGGCGAAGCCGGCGAGCAGGCGCCCGTCACCTCCACCCCGGCCCGGCCGGCGAGCAGCTTCGAGCTGGCCCTCCCCGCATCGCTCGGCCGCACGACGCTCTACGTCACCTATCGCGACCTGTCCGGACGCGAGGCAGGCCCCTTCCCGCTCTCCTTCGACCCGGGATCGGCGCTCGTCAGCGCCGCCCGCGAGACCCTGGAACGCAATCCGGAATCCTGGGTGTCCTTCCGGCCGGACCTGCCGGACATCCTGTCCTATGCCCAGCTCGTCGCGAACCGTTGCGCCATCCGGCAGGCCCTCATCGGGTTCGGGGACGAGGCGCCGAGCCAGCCGCTGCCGATACCGGCCTGCCAGCCCGGCTCGCCGGGCGCCGCGCCGGACATGCGCTCCGTCCTCGCCCTGCCGGACGGCACCGAATCCGTGCAGGTCAAGCTCGCCTATCAGGACGGCACGGAAAGCGCGGTGCGCACCTTCCGCCGTCCGTGACGGCTCACGACAAGGCGGATCTCAGGACACGCTGCAGCTCATGCTGCGCAAACGGCTTCTGCAGCACGGGCCGGTCGCGGTAGGGCTCGTCGATCCCCGCCGAGCCGTAGCCGGTCGAGAAGACGAAGGGGATGCCGCGGGCGCTGAGCGCCTCCGCCACCGGATAGATCGGCTGGCCGGCGAGATTCACGTCGAGCACGGCGAGGTCCAGCCTTTCGGCCTGGGCGAGCTCGGTCGCAGGCGCCAGGCGGCCGGCCGGCCCGACGACCTCGCAGCCGAGATCGAGCAGCATGTCCTCCAGCAGAAGCGATATCGCGACCTCGTCCTCGACGACGAGCACGCGCAGACCGGCGAGCTTCTGATCCGCCCCGGGGGCCAATGACGACATTGTCTGTTCCGCTGGCCCGCGCCGTGCATGACCCACAGCGCGGAACTCGTGAGGCTTGTTGTTTCGCCGGCTCGGCCGCGTCAAGGAGCGGAGCCGAACAGGCTTTCCGATTCCTGGCGACGAAACCTATCTGTACCAAGTCGTTCCAGGCGTGGCGCGGCATAGGACAGGGAACCTTAACCATGTCGGCCCGAAATCGACAGGTCGCGTTCAGATTGCCGGTCCCGGGAGGATGGCCGCGACGGCGCCTGGACCTGGGCGCGAGATGCGCTGGACGGAAGGAGCCGGGAGCGTGAGCGGACACGCGGATCGCGTGAGGGCACTGGTGGAAGGGTCCGGCGGGCCGAAGCTGCCGGTCCTGATGGTGCTGCACCAGGAGCATTCGACCCCCGGGCGCCTCGGCCGGCTGATCGCCCTGCGCGGCCATCCGCTCGATCTGCGCCGGCCCCGCTTCGGCGACCCGCTTCCCGCGACCCTCGCCGGCCATGCCGGCGCGATCGTGTTCGGCGGGCCGATGAGCGCCAACGACGACGAGGACTATATCCGCCGCGAGATCGACTGGCTCGGCGTCGCGCTCAGGGAGGAGAAGCCGCTTCTCGGGCTCTGCCTCGGCGCGCAGATGCTCGCACGGCATCTCGGCGCGCGGGTCTATGCGCATCCCGAGGGTCGCGCCGAGATCGGCTACTACCCGCTCAATCCTACCGCGCCCGGCCGTGCCTTCACGGACGAGATCGGCGCGGCATGGCCGAGCCACGTCTATCACTGGCACCGGGAGGGCTTCGACTGCCCGCCCTGCTCGGAGACCCTGGCGACCGGCAACGACTTCCCCACCCAGGCGATCCGGGTCGGCCGCGCCGCCTTCGGCCTCCAGTTCCACCCGGAGGTCACGCACGCGATGATGTGCTGCTGGACCGTGCGCGGCCACGAACGGCTGAGCACCCCCGGCGCGCAGGACCGCACCCGCCAGATCGAAGGCCGGCTCATGCACGACCCGGCCGTCCGGGTCTGGCTCGACGCCTTTCTCGATCATTGGCTGGCGGGCGGGAAGGTCGGAGCGGCCGAGGTGTCCGTGGCCGCGCATCGGCCGTGAACGCCTGGCGCGGCATGCGACCTTAGTCGCCGGCCGCGCCGGAAGGCTCGACTCGCGCCGTCTCTCCGCTAAAACCTCCCGCAGGCAAGACGCCTCACAAGGCTCCGGGAGGATACGATGAGATTGTTGTTCGCGGCGCTCGCCGCCGGTTCGCTTGCGCTGGCCTCGGGCGCCAGCGCCCAGGCCGTGAAGATCGGCATGACCGTGTCGACCACCGGCCCCGCCGCCTCGCTCGGAATCCCGGAGGCGAACACGGCCAAGCTGATGCCGAAGGAGATCGGCGGCGTTCCGGTCGAGGTCATCGTGCTCGACGACGCCTCCGACACCACCAAGGGCGTGGCCAATACCCGCAAGCTCCTGACCGACGACAAGGTCGACGTCGTCGTGGGCTCCTCCACGACCCCCGTCTCGCTCGCCATGATCGAGGTCGTGAGCGAGATGAAGGCCCCGATGATCACGCTCGCGGCCTCCGCGGCTATCATCAGCCCGATGGACGAGAAGCGCCGCTGGGTCTTCAAGACGCCGCAGAACGACCGCCTGATGGCGGACGCCATCGCCGACCACATGGCCGCGAACAAGGTGAAGACGGTCGGCTTCATCGGCTTCAACGACGCCTATGGCGACGGCTGGCTCAACGTCATCACGCCGGCGTTCAAGGAGCGGAACATCCAGCTCGTCGCGACCGAGCGCTATTCCCGCACCGATACCAGCGTCACGGGGCCCGTCCTCAAGCTCATCGCGGCCAAGCCCGAGGTCGTGCTGATCGCGGGCTCCGGCACGCCGGCGGCCCTGCCGCAGAAGACGCTCAAGGAGCGCGGCTATACGGGCAAGATCTACCAGACGCACGGCGTGGCCAATGCCGACTTCCTCCGCGTCGGCGGCAAGGACGTGGACGGCACGATCCTGCCGGCAGGGCCCGTCCTCGTGGCCGCGCAGCTTCCCGAATCGAACCCGGTCAAGAAGGCCGGCCTCGAATACGTGCAGAAATACGAGGCGATGTTCGGTCCCGGCTCGGCCTCGACCTTCGGGGCGCATGCGAACGACGCGCTGGTGCTGCTCCAGGCGGCGATCCCGGTCGCGGCCAAGACCGCGAAGCCCGGCACGCCGGAGTTCCGCGCTGCGCTCCGCGACGCGCTCGAAGGGCTGAAGGACGTGGTCTACAGCCAGGGCGTCGTCACGATGACCAAGGACGACCATGTCGGCCAGGACAAGCGCGCCCGCGTGATGGTGACGATCGAGAACGGCGCCTGGAAGCTCCTGCCCGAATCCGGAACCTAGCGCACCGGTCCGGCGCGGGGTTCACCCGCGCCGGACCGTCATGTTCTCCCAGTCGATCCCCTCGAAGATCACCTGCCGCAGGCTGTAGCGGACGATGTCGGGCCCCGGCGGATCGACCTTCTCGATCACGGGCTGACGGCCGAGCACGTAGCTCGCCACGTACCAATGCAGCCCGCCGCCGATGATCGTGCCGCCGCCGACCTTGATCTTCGGCGCCGGCTGCCCGCGCTCCAGGGCCGCGATGTGGCGGTTGATGATGGGCGCCGAGACGCGGATCTCGACCGTGCGCAGGGGCGCCTCGAAGACCTTCTCGCGCAGCTCGGCGGGCGAATAATAGGGCATCGCCGTCTCTCCCCGTGAGAGCCCAGGCGGAGAGGCTACGCGGCTCCCCTTCCCCGGGCAATCGGCGGGCCGGAGCCGTGACACCGGGCGGCCGGCTCACCATATTCGGCTTCGAATCCGGAGCCGTCCCATGTTCCTCTTCCGCAAGAAAGCCGAGATGCCTGCCGAAGCCGACGCGCTGCCCGGCCGGCCCAATCCCATTCCCACGGCCCAAGCCCATTTCGTCAACGGCCGCCCGCTGAAGGGACCCTATCCGGAGGGCCTGCGCCAGGCCGTCTTCGGAATGGGCTGCTTCTGGGGCGTCGAGCGGCTGTTCTGGAAGCTGCCGGGCGTCTGGGTGACGGCCGCCGGCTACGCGGCCGGCTACACGCCCAATCCCACCTACGAGGAGGTCTGTTCCGGGCTCACCGGGCACAACGAGGTCGTGCTCGTCGTGTACGACCCGAAGGTCGTCCCGTACGAGGAACTGCTCAAGGCGTTCTGGGAGGGGCACGATCCCACCCAGGGCATGCGCCAGGGGAACGATGTCGGCACGCAGTACCGGTCCGGCATCTACGTCTTCGACGACGAGCAGCGGGCGGCGGCGGAGCGGTCCAAGGCCGCGTTCCAGCAGGCGCTCGATCAGCGCGGCTTCGGCCCGATCACGACCGAGATCCGCGAGGCCGGGCCCTTCTACTTCGCCGAGGACTATCACCAGCAATACCTCGCCAAGAACCCCGGCGGCTATTGCGGGCTGGGCGGCACCGGTGTCACCTGCCCCGTCGGCGTGGGGGTGGCGGCCTGATGGACGAGGCGGTGCAGGAGCGGAACGGCAGGGGCCCGCTGGCCGAGCGCGTCGTCGAGACGGTCATCTTCTCGAGCCGCTGGCTGCTGGCCCCGTTCTATGTCGGCCTCGTCGTCGCGCTGGTCGTTCTGCTCCTGAAATTCCTGCAGGAGCTCGTCCATTTCGTCGCCCACCCGTTCCGGGCGACGGAGGCCGACATCATCCTGGGCGTGCTCACGCTCGTCGACCTCACCTTCACGGGCTCGCTCGTCGTCATCGTGGTCTTCTCGGGCTACGAGAATTTCGTCTCGAAGATCGACATGGCGCAGACGCGCGACTGGCCCGAATGGATGTCGAAGATCGACTTCACGGGGCTGAAGCTCAAGCTCATGTCGTCCATCGTGGCGATCTCGGCCATCCAGCTCCTCAAGATCTTCATGGATCTGAAGAACATCTCGGACCGGGAGGTCGCCTGGTATGTCGGGCTGCACGTCGTGTTCGTGATCTCCGGGCTCGTCTTCGCGCTGACGGACCGGCTGGGCGAGGGCGGCCACGGCAAGGCCCAGCCGGGAGCGCCGCCCCAGCCGCATCTCTGAACGGCGACACGCGCTTCAGGGCGCGACCAGGACCTGCCGGCATTCCGGCGGCAGGGCCGCCATGGTCATCGGCGGCCGCGGCTTGCCGGGGACCGGGTTCAGCATCTGCGGCGTGAACCAGCGGTCGAGCTCGGCCCCGCACCCCTCGTCTCCCGGGGGCGGCTCCTGCGGGCGGCAGCTGCCGCCCCCGTCCGGACAGGCGAGGCGGATGTGGAAATGGTAGTTGTGCCCCCACATCGGCCGGACCTTGGCGAGCCAGTCGCGGTCGCGGCCGGCGTCGCGGCAGAGCGCGCGCTTGATCGCCGGATTGACGAAGATGCGCTCGACCTCGTCCTCGCGCGCCACCGCCCTGAGCAGCGCGAGATGGGCGGGAGTGTAGCGCGCCGGATCGACGTCCAGCCGGTCGGGCCGCACGAGATTCGTCGCCGACATCTCCTCGCGCTCGGCCCGGCTCAGCCGCCGGTTCGGCATCGGCGTCAGCCAGATATCGGCATCGAGGCCGAGCTGGTGCGAGGCGTGGCCCGTCAGCATCGGCCCGCCGCGCGGCTGCGAGATGTCGCCCACGAGGAGGCCCGGCCAGCCGTTGATGCGCGGCACGCGCGCCGAGAGGCGCTCCAGGAAGGAGATCAGCGCCGGGTGGCCCCAGTTCCGGTTCCGCGACAGGCGCATGACCTGCCAGGTCTGGCCGTCGATGGGCAGCGCCGTCGCGCCGGCAAGGCATCCCCTCGAATAGAAGCCGATCGCGCGGGCCGCCATCGGCGCCGGCGCCGTTGCGCGGCCGAACAGCTCCTTCGCGGGCGTCGAGGGGTCGTTCGGGTTCGCGAGCGGCGGCAGCGGTTTGGGGTGGAGCGTGCCGCGATCCTGGGCGAACGCCGGACCGGCGACGCAGCACAGCAGGGCGAGCGCATGAATCAGCCGCATGCCGCAATGTAGCCGAGGGTCGGCGGCTGCGGAATCCGGCGGATCGGCGCGGCGTCAGGCTCCGCCGGCCTGGCGGTAATCGGCCTCGATGTCGCGCGCGGCGGGACGGGAGAGCCGCGCCGCGAGGATGCCGCCGATCGCCGCCGCGACCCCGGCGATCGCGGCCGCGGTCACGACCGGATGGAGCTGCGCCTCCAGATAGAGGCTCGTCTCGCGGCGCCCGCCCGGCAGGCCGGAATGCTCCATCCCGTCCTCGCGCGGAGCGTAGAGGTTGTCGCGCCGCGCAGGCGGGGTCGGGACCTCCGACCTCTGGCCCTGGAAGCCGGTGGCCTCCATGAGGAGGTCCGTGAGCCGCGGGAAATGGGCGCCCATGAGCGAGATGGCGTAGCCGCCGAAGCCCACGACGACGGTGCGCTTCGGCGTCTCGGCCGCGTGCAGGATCGCCTTGGCCACGAGGGACGGATCGTAGGCGGGCGGCGGGTTGCGGATGCCGGGCGAATCGATGTGGCTGCGGGCGTGCTCGAAGAAGGGCGTATCGATCGCCGAGGGCTTGATCAGCGTGACCGAGACGGGCGCGCCGTCATGCTCGAGTTCCATCCGCAGCGTATCCGTGAAGGCCTTCACGGCATGCTTGGCGGCACAGTACGGGCCCTGCAGGACCAGGGCACGGTCCGACAGGACGCTGCCGAGGTTGATGATCGCGCCGCCGCGCTCGCGCAGCTCGGCCGCGGCGATCAGCGAGCCCTGGACCACGCCCCAGTAATCGACGTCGAAGACGCGCCGGTGGTCCGCGAGCGGGATCTGTTCCAGCGTGCCGTAGACCGAGACGCCGGCATTGTTGACCCAGGTGTCGAAGCCGCCGAAGGCCTCGCGCGCCCGTGCGGCGACCTTCTCCAGATCCTCCCGCCGCGCGACGTCGGCCACCACCGCGACCGCCTCGCCGCCGCCGCGCCGGATCTCGGCCGCGAGCTGCTCCAGCGCCTCGCCGTTGCGCGACACGAGCACGAGCCGCGCCCCGCGCTCGGCCGCGAGATGCGCCGTCGCGAGCCCGATCCCGCTCGAGGCGCCGGTCAGGACGATGACCTGGTCGCGCACAGGCTTCAGCTGGACTGCCATCACGTTCTCCCCCGGGACGCCGCTCCAACGTGGCGGCCGAGAGGGCAGTTCCTGAGCCCTGAGCCCGCCTCGCCCGCCTCGCCCGCCTCGCCCGCCTCGCCCGCGGGCCGGAACCGTCTCGACGGCGTGACGTTCACCGGGGAGCACCAGACGGCAGGAGGAACAGATGGCGATCGGCACGACGGATTACGTCACCGGCCAGACGAGCGGCGATGTCGCCGCGGGCCGCCAGACCACCTCGACCCATTCACTCATCGCCAGCGACCGGGTGGAGGGCACTCCCGTCCGGCGGTCGAACGGCGACAAGATCGGCACGATCGAGCGGCTGATGATCGACAAGGTCTCCGGCCGGGTCGCCTATGCGGTGATGAGCTTCGGCGGCTTCCTCGGGCTGGGCGAGGAGTACCACACGATCCCGTGGTCGGCCCTGAAGTACAACACGGAGCTCGACGCCTACGAGCTCAACCTCACCGACGACCAGCTCCGCGAGGCGCCCCGCCGCTCGGGCGAAGGCCGCGACCCCTCCTTCGACCGCGACTGGGAGGAGCACGTTCACCGCTACTACAACGCGACGCCCTATTGGGGCATCTGATCCGCCCAAGCGGGATAACGGGATCATGGACCACCGGCCCGGATCGGGCCGCCCGCGATCCTAGCCTTCCGCGAGACTCATGCGCCGCCCCTTCATCAGGACGGCGCCCGACGGGAGGCTGGCGGGGCGGTCGAGCGGACGGAAGCGCAGCAGGTTGGCGGGCGGCTCGCCCACCATCACGTCGCGCTCCGGGTCGCGGTCTATGACCTCCAGAGTCCGGACGATCAGCCGCCGCACTTCCGCGAAGGCCTCGTCCCCCTGCAGGATATAATAGGCCTGCTGCAGATGGTCCTTCGCCAGATTCTTCAGCCGCGTCCTCACGTGTTCACCTGCCGAGATCCCGAATCGTTGGCTCCCGACCAAGGTTACCGATTCCAGAACGCGACTCCAAACACGCGTCGCATACGCGAATACTTTGCATAAACTTTGATGCAGTTCCGCACGATTCGGGCGTGAGTCAAGGTCATACCCGTCGCCATTGCGCGAGGCACAGCTCCGGGATCATCGCGCCGCAGGCGCGCCAGCGCGCCAGGCTTGGAACGGGTCACGGCCCTCCCCCGCCGCCGCCCCCGGTCGAAGGCCCGCCGAAATTGCCCGAGGCGTTCGGGGTGGTGGCCGTGACCACGGCGGACCGGGCCGGCTCGCGGACCGGCTGCGGGGTCTGCAGCGCAGGCGGCGGGACCGACCGGCGCGGCCGAGCCTCGCCTGCCGTGGAAATCAGCAGGACCGGAGCGGCGCTGGCGAGGAGCACCCGACGGGAGATAGTCTTCATGGCTGCCGGCCCCCCAAGCGCGCCTGTCGACCGAGGGAAGCGAGACCCCGACCATGCTTCCACCGAATCAAGGCCGGATCACGACCGCCGCCCTGGGGCCGAGCGGCGCCGGCCCGGCCTTTCCCGTCCTCTCGCGGTTCGACGAGATCGCGGACGAGGGGGCCTATGCGCCGCTTCCGCATGACTGGCTGCTCGGCGTCTCGGACGTGGTCGACTCCACCGCCGCGATCGGTGCCGGGCGCTACAAGGCCGTGAACATGGCGGGGGCGGCCGTGATCGCGGCCGTGTCGAACGCGCTCGGGCCGACGCGCTTTCCCTTCGTGTTCGGCGGCGACGGCGCGGCGTTCGCCGTGCCCGGCAAGGCCGCTTCCGGCGCGACGGCCGCGCTGGCTTCGACCGCGACCTTCGTGGCCGAGGAACTCGACCTCGAGCTGCGTGTCGCGATCCTGCCCGTGAGCGCCGTCCGGCAGGCGGGCCTCGACGTCCGGGTTGCGGAATTCGCCGCCTCCCCGGACGTGAACTACGCCATGTTCTCCGGCGGCGGGCTGGCCTGGGCCGAAGCCGAGATGAAAGCCGGGCGCTTCCGCATCGAGCCCGCCCCGCCCGGCTCGCGGCCGGACCTGACGGGCCTCACATGCCGGTTCGAGGCCGCGCCCGCGAAGCGGGGCCTCGTGCTCTCCATCATCCTGCGCCCGGCCCAGGCCGGGGACCGCGCGCGCTACGCCGCCCTCGTCCGCGAGATCCTGTCGCTCGTCGAGGCCTCACCCGAGATGGCGCGCCCCATCCCCGATGGCGGGCCGCCGCTCGGCTGGCCGCCGAGCGGCCTGGAGCTGGAGGCGAGGACGGCGCGCAAGCCGGGCGCGAGCCTCTGGACGGCGCGGCTCTCGACCCTCGCCCGCACGGCGCTCTCGACCCTGGTGTTCCGGCTGCGCCTGCCGGTCGGCGGCTTTCAGCCCGAGCGCTACCTGAAGGAGCTGGTCGCGAATTCCGACTACCGGAAATACGACGACGGCCTGCGCATGACGCTCGATTGCGGGCCGGAGCTGGCGGCCGAGATCGAGCGGCGTCTCGCCGCGGCGGAGCAGGACGGGATCTGCCGCTACGGCCTGCACCGGCAAGCGGCGGCCCTCCTCACCTGCATCACGCCCTCCATTCACCGCTCCGATCACATACACTTCGTCGACGGCGCCGCGGGCGGATACGCAGCCGCGGCCGGCGCGCTGAAGAGCAAGGGCGGGACGGGATGAGGTTCGACACGATCTGGCGCGGCGCACGGCTCGCGACGCTCGATCCCGCCCGCCAGGGGATCGGGATCGTCGAGCGCGGCGCGGTCGCGGCGCGGGAGGGACGGATCGTCTTCGCGGGGCCCGAATCCGAGCTGCCTCCGGGTGCGGACGCGACCGAGCGGGTCGATGTGGAGGGACGCTGGATCACGCCCGGGCTGATCGACTGCCACACCCATCTCGTCCATGCCGGAAACCGCGCGCACGAATTCGAGCTGCGGCTCGCCGGCGCGAGCTACGAGGAGATCGCGCGTGCCGGCGGCGGCATCGCCTCGACCGTCCGGGCGACGCGGCTCGCGGGCGAGGACGAGCTCGTCCGCACCGCCCTTCCGAGGCTCGACGCCCTCATCGCCGAAGGCGTGACGACGCTCGAGGTCAAGTCCGGCTACGGGCTGGAGCGAGCCAGCGAGCTGCGCATGCTGCAGGCGGCGGGCCGGCTCGGCAGCGAACGCGCCGCCCGGATCCGCAAGACCTATCTCGGCGCCCATGCCTGGCCGCCCGGCGAGACGGACCGCTCCGCCTATCTCGACGAGGTCTGCGAAACCGTGACCGAGCTCGGCGGCAGCGGCCTGGCGGACGCGGTGGATGCCTTCTGCGAGGGCATCGCATTCTCGCCGGAGGAGGTGGCGCGGGTCTTCGAGGCCGCCCGCGCGGCCGGGCTCCCGGTCAAGCTCCATGCCGACCAGCTCTCCGATCTCGGCGGCGCGGCGCTCGCCGCGCGCTACGGCGCGCTCTCGGCCGACCACCTCGAATATACGAGCGAGGGCGGGGCGGCCGCCATGGCGGAGGCGGGCACCGTCGCGGTGCTCCTCCCGGGCGCGTTCTACTTCATCCGCGAAACGAAGCTGCCGCCCGTCGAGGCCTTCCGCCGGCATGGCGTGCCGATCGCGGTCGCGACCGACTGCAACCCGGGCACATCGCCCCTCACGTCGCTTCTCCTCGCCATGAACATGGCCGCGACGCTGTTCCGGCTGACCGTGGAGGAGATCGTCGCCGGGGTCACGCGCGAGGCCGCGCGCGCGCTCGGGATGGCGGACGAGGTCGGGACGCTCACGGAAGGCAAGTGGTGCGACCTCGCGATCTGGGAGGTCGAGCGACCGGCGGAGCTCGTCTACCGCATGGGGTTCAACCCGCTCTGGCGGCGCGTCTTCGCCGGCCGGACCGACCAGCCCTGACCGCCCTCAGCGGTGGTCGGCCCCGACCGCCTCGGCGACGGAGGCCCACCCGTCACGCCTGAGGAGACCGGCGAGGTCGCGCTTGATGCGCCCGACCAGACCCGGCCCCTCGAAGACCAGGGCGCTGTAGAGCTGCACGAGCGAGGCGCCGGCGCGGATCTTGGCATAGGCGTCCTTCCCCGATGCCACTCCTCCGACCCCGACGAGCGGAATGCGGCCGCCGGTCAGGCGGTAGAGCTCGCCCAGGCGCCGCGTCGAAAGCTCGAAGAGCGGCCTTCCCGAGAGCCCCCCCGCCTCGCTCCGGTGACGGCTCCTGAGCGACGGCGGGCGGGAGATCGTGGTATTGCCCATGATCAGCCCGTCGATCCCGGTCGAAAGCGCGACTTCGGCGGCATCCGCCAGGCCCTCGCCGTCGAGATCGGGCGCGAGCTTCACGAGGAGAGGCGGTGCCGGGCCGGAGACCGCCTCCGCGCGGGCCTGGAGCGCGGCGCGAAGAAGCCGCTCCATGCTCTCCCGCCGCTGCAGATCGCGCAGCCCGGGCGTGTTCGGGGACGAGACATTGATGACGAGGTATCCGGCGAAGGGGGCGGCGGCCCGGATGCCGGTGACGAAGTCGGCGACCTCGTCCGCCGTCTCCTTGTTCTTGCCGACATTGATCCCGACCGTCCCTCCCTGTCCCCTCCGGGCGGCCATGCGGCGGAGCAGCGGCTCGAGCCCCTCGCTGTTGAAGCCGTAGCGGTTGATGACGGCCTCGTCCTCGGACAGCCGGAACAGGCGCGGGCGGGGATTGCCCGGCTGCGGCTGCGGCGTGACGGTGCCGATCTCCACATGGCCGAAGCCGATGCGGAGCAGCGCGCCGGGCACCTCGCCGTTCTTGTCGAAGCCGGCCGCCAGGCCGATCGGATTCGGCATGCCGAGCCCGAAGACCCGGCAGGCGAGGATCGTGTCGTCCGCAGCCGGGCGAACAAGGGGCAGGCCGCAGGCCAGCGCCTTCACGGCGAGCCGGTGGGCCGTCTCCGGGTCGAGATGGCGGAGGCCGGGCTTCAGCGCCCGGTAGACAGTGTCGAGCATGGCGGTGGGGGTGCCGTCACTCCGGCGTCCTGTCGATCCCGCCATTCGCCTTCGACCAGCCTGCGGGGTCGTGCAGGAAGCTCTCGACCTCGCCCAGCACGGCAGGCTCGAAGCGCCCGCCGGCCTTCGCCACGGCCAGCACGTCCCACCAGGTGGCGAGGTGATGCATCGAAAGACCAATGTCGGCCAGATACTTGGGAGATTCCTTGAAGATCGCGTAGTAGAAGATCACGAACAGATGGTCGACGCTGCAGCCCGCCTCGCGCAGCGCTTTCGCGAACAGGAGCTTGCTCCGGCCGTCCGTCGCGAGGTCCTCGACCAGCAGCACGCGCTGGCCCTCGGCGACATGCCCCTCGATCTGGGCGTTGCGCCCGAATCCCTTCGGCTTCTTGCGCACATATTGCATCGGAAGCTGCAGCCGATCGGCCATCCAGGCCGCGAAGGGGATCCCGGCCGTCTCGCCGCCCGCCACCGCGTCGAAACGCTCGAACCCCGCCTCGCGGCAGACGAGCGAGGCGCCGAGATCCATCAGCGTGCCGCGCACCCGCGGAAAGGAGATCAGGCGCCGGCAATCGATATAGACCGGGCTCGCCCAGCCGGACGTGAAGGTGAAAGGCTTCCCGTCCATGAAGCGGACGGCATCGACCTCGAACAGCATGCGGGCGACCGTCTCGGCGACGGCCGTCTTCTCGGCGAAGGTCACCCCCTGGAACATGCTCGTCTCGCTCTCCTCGGCTCAGGCCGCGACGCGCCAATTCAGGCGCCCGCCGCCGCGATAGACCGGAATGCACGCCTCGGGCCCGTCCACCGGGAGCGTCTCGGGCGGGGTCCAGGCCACGCGCTCCAGCGTGATCGTCCCCTCGTTCGGGGCGATCCCGTAGTGGCGCGGGCCGTTCAGCGACGCGAAGGCTTCCAGCCTGTCCAGCGCGCCTTCGCGATCGAAGACGTCGGCATAGATCTCGATGGCGGTCGGCGCCGAGAAGATGCCGGCCGCCGCCGGAATGGCGCGCTTGCGGGCGAGCGGGTGCGGCGCGGAATCGGAGCCGAGGAAGTAGCAGGCCTCGCCGGACACGGCGGCCGCGACGATCGCGCGGCGGTCGCGCTCCGTCTTGGCGACCGGCATGCAGTAGAAATCCGGCCGCATGCCGTGGCCGAGCATGTCCGTGCGCGTGAGCTCCAGGTGATGGGCCGTGATCGTGCCCGCGACCTGCGGAAACCTGGCCCGGACGAAGTCCACGGCGACGGCTGTCGTCAGATGCTCCAGGATCATCTTGAGCCCCGGGAACTTCTCCGTCAGGGGCCCGAGCCGGCGGTCGATGAAGACCGCTTCGCGGTCGAAGATGTCGATATCGGGATCGACCTCCTCCCCGTGCATGGAGAGCGGCAGGCCGATCTTCTCCGCCCGCTCGAAGACCCGATCGAGCTTGTTCAGGTCGGTGACGCCCTCGGCCGCATTGGTCGTCGCGTGCGCCGGATAGAGCTTCAGGGCGGTGAAGACGCCTTCGCGGAACCCGCGCTCCACGTCGTCCGGATCGGTGTCGTGCGTCAGGTAGCAGGTCATCAGGGGCTCGAATGACGAGCCGGCCGGACGGGCGGCGCGCAGCCGCTCGCGATAGGCGACCGCATCGGCGGCGGTCCTGACGGGTGGGGTGAGATTCGGCATCGCGATCGCGCGCCCGAACACCCGCGCGGTTTCCGGCAGGCAGGCCTTCATCATGGCACCGTCCCGGAAGTGGACGTGCCAGTCGTCCGGGCGGCGAATGGTGATCCGCTCGGTCACGTGGCGCCCTCCGCGATGCCGGCGATGATGGCCTGCGCGGCCGCGAGCGGGTCGGGCGCGGCCGTGATCGGGCGCCCGACGACGATCAGGTCGGCCCCGGCCCGCATCGCATCCGCGGGCGTCGTCACGCGCTTCTGGTCGCCGGCCGCCTCGCCCGCGGGCCGGATGCCGGGAACGACGAGAGCCCGCCCGGGGCCGACGATCTCCCGCAGCGCCCGGGCTTCGGAGGCAGCGCAGACGAGCCCGCCGATCCCGGCCGCGACCGCATCCGCGGCGCGCCGCCGTGCGAGTTCGGCGACCGGGCAGGCATAGCCGGCCTCCGCCGCGTCACCGTCGTTCATGGAGGTGAGGACCGTCACGGCCAGCAGCGCGAGGCCGGACCCGTTCGCCCCCGCGACCGCGGCCCGCATCGTCTGGGGATAGGCATGGACCGTCAGGAACCTCGCCCCGAAGCCGGCGAGCGAGCGCACCCCCTCCTCCACCGTGCGGGGGATGTCGTGCAGCTTCAGGTCGAGAAAGACCTCGCGCCCGGCCTTGGCAAGCCGCTCGGCCACCGTCAGCCCGCCGGTATAGGCGAGCTGGTGGCCGATCTTGAAGACGACCGGCAGGTCCCCGAGCCGCTCGACGAGGCGCTCCGCCTCCAGCGGCGTCGGCACGTCCAGCGCGATGATGAGCCTTCGCGCCGGCTCCAGCTCGACCGGCGGGCTGGGCGCTAGGCTCCCCTCCCCGCCTGTCCCGAAAACGGGGCTCGCGCTCGACATCCTCTTCTCCGCTGGCCGCCCCGCTTCCGATGCCGCGGGCCCGAGGTCAACCCGTCGGGAGCGCGTCGCTGTGAAGGATGGCGACGTCGCGGGCGCTCGGCGGGGCCGGAGATAAGGAAAGGGCGGCCCGAAGGCCGCCCCGTGTCGCGCGAAGCCGAGCTCTCAGCGGCGGTAATACACCTTGCCGGCGCCGCCGGCGCCGTAGCCGCCCGGGCGGTAGAAGCCACGGCTGCCGCCATAGTAGCCGGCACGGTAGAAGCCACGGCCTCCGCCGTAATATCCGTCGCCACGGTAGAAGCCGGGGCGCCCGCCCCAATAGGCGCGGCGATAGCCGTAGCGCGGCCCCCAATAGGCCCGCCGATAGCCCCAGCCGCCGTAATAGGCCGGATAGTAGGCGGGGTAGGAGTAATAGGAGTAGGGGTAGCCGTAGCCGTACCCGTAATAGGCCGGGTAGTAGCCGCCGTAATACGGAGAGCCGTAATACGGGTAGGCGTTCGCCGCCGCGGCCGCCCCGATGATGCCGAGCGCCGCGCCGGCGACGAAGGGGCCCGCGCCCCAGCCGCGGCGATAGCCGCCGCGCCACCGGACCTCGTCGGTCTGCGGCGCCGCGGCAAGGGTGTTCGGGCTCGTCACGGGCAGCGGCGCGGCTTGCGCGCTGCCCGATGCGGACACGGCAAGCGTCGCCGCGAAGGCGCCTGCCGTAAGAACCTTAGCAAGGCCACTGATCTGCATGATGTTTCTCCCTGCCCCTTGTGCCCAGAACGTGGCCGGGCGCAGAGCCGTTCCGGCGACGGTATGCGGCCGGCGGGAGGAAGCGGTGCGGCGTTTTCGCCGCCGGCGTCATCCCTTGGTGACGAGTGCCCGGCGCCGGCTGTGACGCGGCATGGCGGCGGGCTTCGGCCTGACGGACTGGTAGGTGAAGAACGGGCCGCCCCGATAGTAGGTGCGGGTCCCCATGCCGGGCAGGCCGTCGCTCTGGACCGAGGCCGCGCGGACGTCGTCCTCCGGCGTGAAATAGGCGGCCGGTCCGCCGAGATACGGCGAATAGCCATAGAACGGCGGATGGCCGTCGGCGGCCGCCGGCCCGGCCAGAGCCGCCCCGACCGCAACCGCCCCCGCCGCCATGATAACGAGCCGCATCGACATGCCTTCTTCAGCCGGCCCGAGGGCCGGCCCCTGGAGATGATGCCGCAAGGCTACCCGAGCGCGGCCGTTGCGGCAACGCGGCCCGGACCGGCGGGTCAGAAGATCGCCTGCCCGATCAGCAGCGCCACGACCACGACGAGGATCGCGAGCACGAGGAACAGCCCGAAAAGGAGCCGCGCGATGCGGCCCGCCCCGGCCGCGATGCCCGTGAAGCCGAGCGCACCGGCAACGAGCGATATGATGAAGAAGATGAGCGCCCAGCGCAGCATGGAACCGTTCCTTCCGGTCTTGCACGAGCCGCACGGGACCCGCGGCGCCGGAAAGAACGCGGAACGGCCCGGCTATTTCCCGATCGCGGCGAAGAATTCGCGCCGTGTTGCCGGATTGTCCCGGAAGGCCCCCAGCATCCGGCTCGTCACCATGCTGACGCCGCGCTTGTGGACCCCGCGGGTCGTCATGCATTCGTGGCTCGATTCGACCACCACGGCGACGCCGCGCGGCTGCAGCACCTCTTGGAGCGTGTCGGCGATCTCGGCGGTCAGCCGCTCCTGGATCTGGAGCCGGCGCGCATAGGCATCCACGAGCCGGGCGAGCTTGGAGATCCCGACCACGCGGTTGCGCGGCAGGTAGCCGATATGCACCTCGCCGATGATCGGCGCCATGTGGTGCTCGCAATGGGACTCGAACGGGATGCTCTTCAGCACCACGATCTCATCGTAGCCGCCGACCTCCTCGAAGGTGCGGCGGAGATACCCGGCCGGGTCCTGCCCGTAGCCGGAGAACCAGTCCGAGAAGGCCCGCACCACGCGCGCCGGCGTCTCGGCCAGACCCTCCCGGCCCGGATCGTCGCCGGCCCAGCGGATCAGCGTCCGGACCGCCTCCTCCGCCTCCGCCCGGCTCGGGCGGCCGGCGGGGGGATCGCCCGCCATCTCGGTCACATCTGCCATTCTGCCCTCATAGGACTGGGATCACAGCCCGGGGGGCTCGCCTCCTCCATCGGTCGGAAGAAGGCAAGGGAGCCCCGCGGTCGCGGCGGCGCTGCCTGCGCCGGCGCCGCACGATGCCGGGAAGGTGTCGCGCCAGGGATGCGCGTGCCGGCGCGGATCGGGCCGGACGCCCGCCTCCGTCAGGATGCGGCACGGGCGCGCGGGAACTCCGCCTCGAGGCGGTCGACGATCGGGCCGACGCCGAACCGGATCGGATCGGTCGCGGGCAGGTCGTGCTCGGCCGCGACCTTGGCCAGGTAGGTCTTCGCCTCGTCCTCCGCGAGCGCCTGCGTGTTCACCGCGATGCCGACCGGCCTGATGGCCGGGTTCGTGAGCCGGCCGCAGCGGACCGTGAGGTCGATCACCTCGGCGATGGTCGGCAGCGGATGCCTGACCCCGCGCATGTTCGTGCGGGTCGGCTCGTGGCAGACCACGAAGGCGTCGGGCTGCGCGCCGTGCAGCAGCCCCAGCGTCACGCCCGCAAAGGAGGGATGGAAGAGCGAGCCCTGGCCCTCGACGAGGTCCCAGTGATCCGGAGCCGCATCGGGCGAGATCCACTCGACCGCGCCCGAGATGAAGTCGGCCACCACCGCGTCGATCGCGACGCCGCGGCCGGAGATGAAGACGCCCGTCTGGCCGGTCGCCTTGAACTCGGCATCGAGGCCGCGCGCCGTCATCTCGCGCTCGAGCGCGAGGGCGGTGTACTTCTTGCCGACCGAGCAGTCGGTCCCGACCGTGAGGAGGCGCAGGCCGGTGCGCTTGACGCCCTTCCCGGTGGCGAAGCGCTGGTCGGACTGGCGGACGTCGAAAAGCTGCCGGCCGTGTTCCGCCGCGGCCGCGGCGATGCGGGGATCGGAGCCCAGGCGGATATGCAGCCCGCTCGCGACGTCCATCCCGCATTCGAGCGCCTTGAGGATCGACGGCACCCAAGCCTCGTTCAGCACGCCGCCGGCATTCACGATGCCGACGATCATGGTCTTGGCGCCCTGGGCGGCGGCCTCCTCGACCGTGATGTCCGGAAGGCCGAGATCCGCCTTGCAGCCGGGCAGGCGGAGCTGGCCGAGGCACCAGTCCCGGCGCCAATCGACGATGCCGTAGGCCGTCTTGGCGGCGAGCGTGTCCGGCACGTCGCCGAGGAACATGAGATAGGGACGGGAGATCTGCATCAGGGCCCTCGGTATACGCGGTCGGCGAGGCGGACGGATGTCTCTAATCCGCTTCTCGCCGGCAGGCAGCACGAATCGTGCAAGCCTGCCCCGCGGGGCGCCGCCTCTAGCGGCTGACGGGACGTCCCGCCGCGCCGTCGGCGGTCGCGATCTCCCCTGCCCTGTCGTCGCGGAGCAGGTGATAGAAGATGATCGCCCCGAAGGTCGCGGTCCCGATGCCGCCGAGCGTGAAGGAGCCGATCCTGATCGTGAGATCGCCCGCGCCGAGCACGACCGCGACGCCCACCGTGAGGAGGTTGCGGGCCCGGGAGAAGTCGACCCCGTTCTCCACCCAGATCCGGCCGGCCGTCGCCGTGATCAGGCCGAAGACCACGATGGAAAGCCCGCCGATCACCGGGCCGGGGATCGTCAGGATCAGGGCGCCGAATTTCGGCGAGAGCCCGAGAAGAAGCGCGACGATCGCGGCGGCCACGAAGACCAGCGTCGAATAGATCCGCGTCACCGCCATCACGCCCATGTTCTCGGCATAGGTCGTCACGCCCGTCCCGCCGCCATAGCCGGAGATCATGGTCGCGACGCCGTCGCCGATGAAGGCGCGGCCGAGATAGGGATCGAGGCTGCGGCCGGTCATGGCGCCGATCGCCTTCACGTGGCCGAGGTTCTCGGCCACGAGCACCACCGCGACGGGCGCGATGAGCCACATCGCATTCGCCTCGAAGACGGGCGCCACGAAGCGCGGCATGCCGAACCAGGCGGCCTGCGCGACGCCCGAGAAGTCGATCGGCTTGGCGAGCCCGAGCCCGTTCGCGAGCACCAGGTGCAGGAGATAGGCGATCGCCCCGCCGATGAGGATCGGCAGGCGCCGCGCCATCCCGGGCGCGTAGACCGCGACCGCTCCCACGGCGACCACCGTCGCGAGCCCGATCCAGATGTCCGTCTGGGAGCCGGAGACGCCCTTGACGGCGATGGGCGCGAGGTTGAGCCCGATCGCGGCGACGATCGCGCCGGTCACGGCCGGCGGCATCACCCGCTCGATCCAGCCCGGCCCCGCGGCCGCGACGACGATGCCGATCGCCGTGTAGACGACGCCGGCCGCGATGATCCCCCCGAGCGCGACGGGGATGTTGGGATTCGGTCCGGAGCCGGCATAGCCGGTGGCCGCGATCACGACCGCGATGAAGGCGAAGCTCGAGCCGAGATAGCTCGGCACGCGCCCGCCCGTGACGACGAAGAAGATCAGGGTCGCGACGCCGGAGAAGAAGATCGCGAGGTTCGGGTCGAAGCCCATGAGAATGGGCGCGAGGGCCGTCGCGCCGAACATGGCGACGACATGCTGGATGCCGAGGACGACAGTCTGGCCGAGCGGCAGGCGCTCGTCCGGCATCACCGCGCCGGTCTGCCGGGCCGGAACCCAGCGGGGAAAGAAGCCCTCGCTCACCGATCCACCTCGTCAGTTGGCCATGAGAACCGGGATGGCCGCATGGGCCAGGATGTGCGCGGTCGCGCCGCCGAAGATCATCTGGCGCAGCCGGCTCTGCGTGTAGGCGCCCTTGACCAGGAGATCGGCGCCGAGCGCCTGCGCGCGGGCCAGGATCGTCTCGCCGTCGTTGCGATGCTCGCGCGCCGCCATCACCGTCTCGACATCCAGGCCGCACCGTCGGAGCGCGGATGCAAGCTGCTCGCCGGACGGGCCCGGGACGGACCAGCCCTCCACCATCAGCACGATGATGCGCTTCGCCTCGCGCAGGAAGGGTGCAGCGAAGGCGACGGTGCGGGCCGTCTCCGTCGAGCCGTTCCAGGCGATCACGACCGTCTCGCCGAGCGAGGTCGGCGGGGTCGGCGGGGCGATGAGAAGGGGCCGGCCGCTCTCGAACAGCACGGCCTCGAGGCTCGCCATCGAGGGTTGCGCCTTGCCGGAGACGGGACGGCCGAGCACCACGAGGTCGAAGATCCGCGCATGGCTCGCCAGAAACATGTCGCCCGCCGGCGCCTTGGCGTGCCAGCCATAGCCCGGCTCGGGCGAGCCGAGCGGCGATTCCGGCAGGCCGATCTCCTTCATGAAGCTTTCGAAGAGCTGGAAGGCCGCGCGGCGGGTTTCCTCGTCGGCCTTCTCGTCCACGTGCCAGGCCAGCCCGCTCACCATGTCGATCGGGACGTAATCGGGCACGGCCGGACGGAGCGCGAAACCTTCGACATAGCCGCGGAAGCGCCGCTGCACGAGGGCAGCGGTCTGCAGCACCGAGGCCATCACCTCGTGCGTCTCCGTCGGGACGAGGATGTTCTTCATGGGTAGTTCCCTCTGACTTTCTTGCCCGCTGAAGTGCGCGCATGGTGCCCGAGCGAGTGGCGCAGAGAAAGGGTGTAGGGTCCAACGCGCTGGGGATCGGCCGCGCGCCTCGGCGTGGTTAGCGCTGCCTTAAATCTTCCGCGCGAATCTGCGGCGGTCGATTCCAGTTGAGTGAGTACGAGTCATGCGTTCCCAGAGTGCCGCGCCCAGCAACGTCGTGCGCTTTCCCGGCCCCCGGGCGGCCCGCTCCGACAACCGCGACCAGAAGGGCCTTCTCGATACCGTCTATACCAACGGCTCCTTCGTGATCGCGGCCGAGGATCGCGAGACCAAGATGATCGCGTCGCGGCTGCAGATCTTCGGCTTCCTGAACATCGCGGAGATCCGGATGGACGGCTCGGTCCGCTCGCTCCGGCCGTCGGAGGCCGCGAACACGTCGCTCGCGCGGCCCTGGCGCCTCTCGCGCCCCTCCTTCGACGAGCTTCCCCCGATCGCAGGCTGATCAGGCAGGATGGCCCCGCAGCCACGCCACCACCTCGGCGGCGCTGCGGTCGGGCGGGAAGACGGGGTAGAAGACCTGCGTGATCCGGCCGCCGTCGATGACGAAGGCCATGCGCCTGAGGAGCGTCATGCCCCCGAACTCGAAGGTCGGCAGGTCCATCGCACGCGTGAAGGCGAGGTCCTCGTCCGAGAGAAGCGGGAACGGCAGGTGGAGCCGCTCGGCGGCCTCGCGCTGATACGACGTGTCCTGCGTCGAGAGGCCGAAGACGTGGTCGACGCCGAGCCCCTTCAGCTCGTCGTGATGGTCCCGGAAGGAACAGGATTGCGGAGTGCAGCCGCGGGCACCCGGGATCGCGTCCCATTCCGGGGCCGGGTTCTTCCCCGGCTCTCCGGTCCGCGGATAGAGGTAGACGACCGCCCGGCCGGGAAGCCGCGCGAGCGACACGAAGGCTCCGTCCGTCGCCCGGAGCGCGACGTCCGGCAATCTCGCGCCGCGCAGATGGTCCGCCGCGCCGTCGTCGACAGGTACGGGCAGGCCGTCCGGCAGCGTGTCGGGCCCCGCCATCAGCCCTTCTCCCGCATCAGCCGGCCGCGCTCGCGCTCCCAATCGCGCTTCTTCTCGGCCTCGCGCTTGTCGTGGAGCTTCTTGCCTCGGCCGAGGCCGAGCTCGAGCTTCGCCCGGCCCTGTTCGTTGAAATAGAGCTTGAGCGGCACGAGCGTGTAGCCTTCGCGCTGCGTCGCCCCGATGAACTTGTTGATCTGCCGCCGGTTCAGCAGAAGGCGCCGCGGCCGGCGCGGCTCGTGGTTGAAGCGGTTGGCCTGCAGGTATTCCGGGATGTTGGCGTTGAAGAGGAAGATCTCGTTCCCCGAAGGGCCCGCATAGGATTCGCCGATCGAGGCCTTGTTGGCGCGCAGCGACTTCACCTCGGTCCCGACGAGCGAGATGCCCGCCTCCACCGTATCCTCGATCTCGTAATGATGCCGCGCCGCGCGGTTGTCGGCGACGATGCGGCGCGCCTTCGGTTCCTTCGCCATGGGGTCAGGCGTTCAGGAGGCCCGCATGGACCATCGCGGCTCGGATCGCCGCCTTGGCGGGCGGCGTCACCGGAGTCATCGGCAGGCGAATCTCCTCCGTGCCGCGGCCGAGCAGCGCGAGCCCGCACTTCGCCCCGGCGAGACCCGGCTCCATGAAGATGGCATCGTGCAGCGGCACGAGACGGTCCTGGACCTTGAGCGCCCTCGCGTAATCTCCGCCGAGCGAGCTCTCCTGCAACTCGGCGCAGAGCGCCGGAGCAACGTTGGAGACGACGGAAATGCAGCCGTGGCCGCCGGCCGCGTTATAGGCCAGCGCCGTCATATCCTCGCCAGAAAGCTGGATGAAATCGGGTCCGAGCGCATGCCGTTGCTGGGAGACGCGTGCGAGGTTTGCGGTCGCATCCTTCACGCCGGCGATGTTGGGCAGCTCGTAGAGGCGCTTCATCGTGGCGACGGACATGTCGATCACGGAGCGGGGCGGGATGTTGTAGATGATGATCGGGATGCCGACCGCGTCGTTCACCGCCTTGAAGTGCTGGAAGAGCCCTTCTTGAGTGGGCTTGTTGTAATAGGGCGTGACGACGAGCACGGCATCGGCGCCGGCACGCTCGGCATGGCGCGCGAAATCGACCGCCTCGACCGTGCTGTTCGAGCCTGCGCCCGCGATGACGGGCACGCGCCCCTTGGCCTGGTCGATGCAGATCTCCACCACGCGCTTGTGCTCGTCATGCGTGAGCGTCGGACTCTCGCCCGTGGTGCCGACCGGGACGAGACCCTTGGTGCCGCTCTCGATCTGCCACTCGATCAGGCTGCGATAGCCCTCCTCGTCGACGGCGCCGTTCCGGAAGGGCGTCACCAGGGCCGTCATCGAGCCTCTGAACCGCGTCGCCGTCATCCCGCTTCCTTCCGTGAGGTCCGTCGCCTTCTCCCGGGCAACCCGGCGCGAGGAGACATAGTTGCGCCGCGAAGCCCGCGCAAACGGGACCTTCGGATCCCCCCTGGCCTGCCGCAAGCCTTCGTCAACCATATCGACGCTCAATGATACGCATGAGAGCTTCGCCGCAGGGCCGAACGACCGTGCCGGGACTGGCCTTGGCCGCGCCCGGCGCGCTTGCGGCTTCCCTCTGGCTCGGCGGCGTCACCGGCCTGGAGGCGCAGAAGGGCAAGGCGCCGGCGGAGATGCCGCCGCCCCGGCCCGTGGTCGCGCTCGCCGATACAGCCGTCCCCGCTTCCGTTACGGGCTCGGCCGTGACCGGCCCGGCCGCGACCGGCAGCCTGCCCGTTCCTGTGCCGGCCGCACGGCCGGATTCCGTCGGCGCGGCCCCGCCTGTGATGCCCGACGGCTCCGCCCCGGAGATCTCGGCAGTGCGCGATGCGATCGGCGCCTATCGCAAGGGCGACCTCGCGGCCGGCGACCGCATCCGGGCGCGGCTCGAGGGCGGCATCGGCACTCTGCTCGACTGGGCGGCGATCCGCTTCGGCGGAGCGGCCGTCGATTTCGACCGGCTCGCGGCCTTCCTGAAGCAGAACCCGGACTGGCCGGGAACCACCTGGGCGCGGCGCCGCGCCGAGGACCTCCTGATCGCGGAGCGCCGCCCGCCCGAATTCGTGCGCGCCTTCTTCTCCCGCGAGCGGCCGCAAAGCGCGGCCGGCAAGGTCGCGCTCGCCCAGGCCTTCATGGCGGACGGCCTGAAGGAGGATGCGGCCGCGCTCGTGCGGGAGGCCTGGCGCAACGACAATTTCGGGCGCGAGCTCGAAAGCCGGATCCTGAACGACTTCTCCGAGTTGCTCACGACGGCCGACCACCGCTTCCGCATGGAGCGCCTCCTGTTCAAGGAGAGCTATGAGGCGGCCAAGCGCGCCGCCGACTACGCCGGCAAGGGCTTCGACACGCTGGTCAAGGCCCGGGCGGCGGTCGCGGCCAAGGCGGGGAACGCGGGCAAGCTGCTCGATGCCGTGCCGCCGGCACTGCGCGCGGACACGTCCTACATCTTCTCCCGCGTGCAGTTCCTGCGGCGGGCCGACAAGGCGCCGGAGGCCGCCCGGCTGCTCGCCGAGGTGAGCCGCGATCCCGACATCCTGGTGGACGGCGACGAGTGGTGGACGGAGCGTCGGCTGGTCGCCCGCAAGCTCCTCGATTCCGGCGACGCGAAGGCGGCCTACGAGGTCGCGAGCCTGCACGGCGCGGAGGCGAGCGAGAAGCGGATCGAGGCGGAGTTCCATTCCGGCTGGATCGCGCTGCGGTTCCTGAACGATCCGCGCGCCGCCGCGCGGCATTTCTCCCGGGCGGGTGCCATCGCCGCGACCCCGATCTCGGTGGCCCGCGCCGCCTATTGGCGGGGCCGGGCCGCGGAGGCGGCCGGCGACGCGACGCTCGCGCGCGAGTTCTACGCCAAGGCGGCCGAGCAGGGCATCACCTATTACGGCCAGCTCGCGAGCGGGAAGCTCGGCCTGTCGCAGGTCGCGCTCAAGCCCGGGCTCGACCCGCAGAGCGAGGAGCGCGTCCGGGCCGCGAAGTCGCCCGCCGCCGAGGCGGTCGCGACCCTCTACGCGGCGGGGCTCCGCGACGTCGCCGTGCCGCTGATCGTGGACATCGCCCGGCGCTCGCCCAACGTCGCCGAGATCGATGCCGTCGGCGACCTCGCGCTCGCCCATCGGGACGCCCGCGCCCTCCTCGTCCTCGGCAAGGCGGCGACGCAGCGCGGCCTGCCGCTCGACGAGCATGCCTTCCCGACGATCGGCATCCCGTCCTTCGAGCCGGTGGGCGACCGGGTCGAGCCGGCGATGGTGCACGCGATCGCCCGGCAGGAGAGCATGTTCGAGCCCGCCGCGCAGTCGCCGGTCGGGGCGCGCGGCCTGATGCAGCTCATGCCGGCGACCGCCAAAGCGACCGCCCGCAAGGTCGGCCTGGAATTCGACCTCACCCGGCTGGTGGACGCCACCTACAACGCCCAGCTCGGCGCAGCCCATCTCGGCGAGCTGATGGAGTACTGGAAGGGCTCCTACATCCTGACCTTCGCATCCTACAATGCCGGCCCGGGCAATGTGAGGAAATGGATCGAGGCCTATGGCGACCCGCGCCGGCCCGAGGTCGATGCGATCGACTGGGTGGAGCGCATCCCCTTCTCGGAGACGCGCAACTATGTCCAGCGCGTGATGGAGAACCTGCAGGTCTATCGCCGGAGGCTGGGCTCGCAGAGCGCGCTGCTGATGGAAAGCGACCTGAAGCGCGGGGCGGGTGCGCCTTGATGGCCGGCTAGGCGCCCGCTAGCCTCGCCGCGGAGGCGGGGCGATGACGAAGCGGTCCTTTCGCGATGTCTGGACGAGGTCGTCCGACGGCCTGCGGCTGCATGCGCGCAGCTATGGCGACGACCGCGCGACCGCGCTGCCCGTCGTCTGCCTGCCCGGGCTCGCCCGCCATGCGGGCGACTTCCACGATCTCGCGATGGCGCTCACCGATCCCGAGGAAGAGCCGCCCCGGCATGTCGTCGCGATCGACTATCGCGGGCGCGGGCAGTCGGACCACGACCGCGATCCCGACAATTACGCCGTCCCGGTGGAGACCGCCGATCTCCTCGCCGTCCTGGCCGAGCTCGAGATCCCGCGCGCGATCTTCGTCGGCACCTCGCGCGGCGGGATCATCACGATGGGGCTTGCGGCCGCCAGGCCGGAGATGGTCGCCGGCGCGGTGCTCGTCGATATCGGGCCGGTGATCGAGCGCGCCGGCCTCCTGCGCATCAAGGGCTATGTCGGGAAGCTCGGCCAGCCGCGCGACCTGGACGAGGCTGCCGGAATGCTCGAGGGCCTCTTCGGCGGACAATTCCCCAATCTGCGCGACCGCGACTGGCAGACCTGGGCGCGCAGCACCTGGGAGGAGAAGGCGGGCCGCCTCGTCCTGACCTACGACCCGGCGCTTGCGCGCACGCTCGAGCCGATCGGCCCGCAGAGCGAGATCCCGGACCTATGGGCCGCTTTCGACGGGCTGAGGAAGGCGCCGGTTCTGGTGATCAGGGGCGCGCTGTCCGACCTTCTCTCGGAAGACACCGTGCGGGAGATGAGGGCCCGCCACCCCGATCTCGACCTCGTCACCGTTCCCGACCAGGGCCACACGCCGCTGCTCAGGGGAGACGACATCATCGGGGCGATCCGCCGTTTCGTGGAGCATGCCGAGGCGAGGGCCGCGGCCCGGGCCTGATTCAGGCTGCGGGATCGGCCCCGCGCCGCCGCCGGAACGAGCCTGCGAGCGCCCCGAGGACGCAGCCCGCCAGATAGGCGAATGTCACCGCGAGCGCGATCTCCAGCCACAAGCCCGGCCTGCCGGGAACACGGCCCGTCGCCGCGAGCGCCGCCGCGCCCGCGAGCCCGAGAACGGCGAGAATGAGCCCGAGCCGGCCCCAGAACCCGGCCGGCCTCTCCCGCCAGCCCACCAGCCCGAAAGGGAGCCCGAGGATGGCGGCCGCCGCGAGGGCCGGCCACAGCGGCAGCAGGACCGCGCGAAGCGCCTCGATCATGGCTGCACCTCGAAGCCGATCCGCTCGGAAGCCTGGCCCGCCTCGGCCGCTTTCGCGGCGTCGATCCGGGCCGCGGCCTTGATGCCGCGCTCGCCAAGGGCGGCGACCACCTCGCCAGCGCGCCTTTCGGCGAGAGCGCGGGCGGGCTCGGGATCTCCCGCGCCGTCGACCGCGCTCACCACGACGAGGCGGGCGGTTCCGCAGCGGCGCATGACGTCGGCGATACGGGCGACCGCCTTGCGGGCCGCCGGGGCGAGTTCCGCCTTCCCCGGCTCGAACCGGACAGGCTCCGCCCGCACCGAATCGGCGACGAGATCGCCGCAGAAATCCGGGTCGAGCGGCCGGTGCGGCGCGGCGCCGACCTCCGCCTCGCCTGTCCAGCCTGCCGGAAGGCTGCGGCCGAACTCGCCCTCGATGCGCCGTGCGAGTTCCGGATAGAGCGTGCGGCCTGCGAGCCGCAGCTTGCGGTCCTCGATGACCGCCTCGCCTTCCGCGAGGCTCGACAACCGTTCCAGACCCAGCCGGGCCGCGGCGAGGAGCCCCTCCGGCGCGCCCTCCGCGAGGTGCAGGTCGTCCTGCACGGAATCGACGGGAAAGCGGCGCTGCACGAGCTCGCGCAGCGCGGCGCGCTCCGCCTCGTCGGCGACGAAGCCTGCAAGCCGCAGGCGCCCCTCTGCCCGGCGGGCGGTCAGCCGATAGGGACGCGGAACGACCGGCTGAAGCTCGATGCGCCCGAGCTCGACGCCCGGCAGCCTGGCGGTCCGGAGCTCGGCCCCGAGCGAATCGAGGAGATCGCGCGCGGCGAGCCGTCCCTCGAGGGTCAGCGCCCGCCCGTTCAGCTCGGCCCGGCCGGATTCGAGCTGCCCGACGGTCGCGAGGACGCGTTTGGCCACCGCCTCGAAATCGAGGCCCGCTTCGACTCCGCGCGCGGTATCCATGCGATCCTCGAGAGCTGCATCCGGCGCGCTGGCGCGCCCGAACTCCAGAAGCGTCCGCCGCACCGCCTCGGACGGCACGAACCCGGCAAGGAGGATCCGTCCGCCCTCCCGCGTCGCAGACCAGCGATAGGGGCGGACGAGCGGCGGCAGAATGTCGAAAGCGGCGGCCCTGAAGCCGGACGGCAGCGCCTTCGCGGCCGCCGAGACCTCGCGATAACCGGCCGAGTTGCGCGCCGCACCGACAAGGCTGAGATCGCGGTCGGTCAGCGAGCCCGAGCCGCTGTCGAGCCTGGCCGCGGCACGGACGAGGAGCCGCGCCGCCTCCTCGAAGCCGGGGGGCGCTCCGAGTGCCGAGCGCAGCTCGTCACGGACGGAGGCGCCACCGCGCCGCGCCTCGTCCAGCAGTTCGGCCCGCAGCGGCCCTGGGGGCACGAAGCCGGAGAGAACCAGCGCCTGGCGCTCGTGCGCGACGGTGAAGGTGAATGGCCGCACCGAAGCGGGCGGCAGGATGCGCAGGACCGGCCCGCGCAGCCCTGCGATGCGCTCGGGCAGCCGCTGTGCTTGCGCGAGCGCATCGTCTCCGAGCGGCGCGTCGGTCGTCACGGTGAGATCGCGCCCTTCGACCTCAACGCGCGCCCCGGAGCCGGTCAGCGCGCCGCCGCCGTCCGGGGCGGCCTCCACCTGAACTCGCGCGCGCAGATCGGCTTCGATCTCGGGCGCGATGCGCCAGACCGCTCCCGCCCAGATCGCGGCGGCGAGAGGCAAACCGAGGAGCCAGACATCCGGGCGGAATCGCGACATCGGGGCCAGGTGCAGTCCCTCTGGTCCGGATCAGGGAGTCTGCAGCGGCTGGCCGGCGCGGAACACGCGCTTGCGGGTCCCGAGCGCCATCCCGACAGCGCCGTAGCGGTCCCGGATCTGCTCCAGAAAAACGCGCATCTGCGGCTCCTGCCAGGCGAGCGGCCGGCTGGGGTCGAGAATCGCCGCAACGCCCTTCGGCCCGCCGGCCTCGTCCTCGGCCTCGACCAGCACGACGCGCGAGCGGTCCGGCCGCATCGCATCCGTGCCGACGCCGCGCAGCCAGAGGCAGTTGAAGACCCGGCACGAATGGGGGCGCGTCTCGTAGATCTCGCAGGAGGTGTGGTTGCGGACATGCCGGCACCACACGTTGTTGGGCTTCTCGATCTCCCGGACCGACATCGTCTTGCAGCACAGGGTGCAGGAGCCGCATTCGCGCCCCCGCGGCTGCGCCGCGTGGAGCGCATCACCCGCATCGGGACCCGCAGCCGGCGAATCGGCGTCGAACGTCATCTCGTTCCGGTCGTGAAGGAAGAGGCCGGAACCTGCTTGCCGCCCGATTGCGGCGCTTCTGGGTTTCGTGCCCGCGCCGCCTCCCAGAAACGACGAAGCCCCGGCCTTTCGGCCGGGGCTCGCAATCTCCGCTGTTGCGGGGATCAGAAGTCGCGCTGCACGCGCAGGCGGGCCATGATGTTGTCGTCGAACGACGTCCCACGACCGGTGCCGCCGATGCCGACGCCGCTCACCGCAGCCGTGCCACCGCGGTTCGCGTCCGCGACGGTACGGGGCAGCCAGATGCGCTGGTAGATCACCTCGACACCGATATCGAGATCACGGACCGGCGACCAGATCAGGTTACCGCCACCGTAGAAGATATCGTAGCTCGAGAGGACCGAGCTGTTCGGGTTGACGGCCAGGCTGGTCGCTGCAGGCGCGCCCGCAGCCGTGAAGGTGGTCGTGATTCCGGCCGGGCCGCCGGCAATCGTCCGGAGCCGCGGGTCATAGTTGACCTGGCCGTAGGTGCCGAACACCGCCGAACGCCACTCGGGAGTCCAGTAGTGGAGCAGCGCGGCCATCACCGACCAGGACTCCGTTAGGTTCAGACGGCCCTGGTTGTCGATGACGGCGTCGACCTGATTGACCGTGAACCGGTTGGTGATGCCCGAAGCGTTGAGCTCCTGGCCCGGCGGGTTGAAGACACCGGTGTACGACCCGGCGCCCTGCGCATACGCGCCCTGCAGCCAGATCTGGTCGCCCGGCGCCAGCATCGGCAGGTTCACCTTCACGCCGCCGCCGACCGCGAAGCCGTAGGCCGCATCGGGGATCGGAGCCGCGCCCGCAACGCCAGCACCGCCGACGATCGGAGAGAACGCACCGCCCGTATAGGCGCCGGTCCGGATCTCGTGAACCGCAGCCATGGCCTGCGCCGAACCCCAGGCGCCGTCGTAACGCAGCGCGCCGACGAAGTCCGGGAGATAGCCACGCTGACCGACGTCGAGGGCGATCGCCGAGGTCGGGATCGTCGTGCCGGGGATGAAGGCGTTTCCGACGAAGGCCAGCGGAATCGCGCCGGAGACGAAGTTCACGCCGCCCTGCGCCTGCGGCGCATTGCCGGCGGTAAGGCCGACCGGGCCGGTCGAAGCCTGCGAGAAGATCGGGTTACGACGGTAGACCGGATCTTCCATCGAGATCGTGGCCGAGAAGCCGCCACCGAACGTCGCCGTATAGGCGAGGAGGTTGGTGTTGGCGTTCGAGTAGATGCCCGCGCCGAAGAACTCGACGTCGCCCGCGTAGAAGTCGAAGAACGACTGGGCGCGACCGGCCGTGATGCCGGCGAACTGGACGAACGCCTTGTCGATGTCGACGTACTTCTGACCCTCGCGGGTCGTGTCGGGACCGAAGCCCGGGAACGCGTTGAAGTAGCGCTCCTGGGTGCCCGACTTCAGGTAGCCGCCGGTCCGGGAGGCGATCTCGAAGCGGACGAAGGCGCGCAGCGTGCCGTAGGGGGTCGAGGTGCGGGCGTCGATGTTCAGACGGCCGAGACCGCGATAGCCGGACACGCTCGAGTTACGGGTGTTCTGCTGGGTGTACTGATACTCGAAGCGGGCGCGACCGCCGACCCGAAGGCAGGTGTCGGTACCCGGAATGTAGAAGAAGCCTGCGCCGTGCGCCGTGCAGACCCGAACGTACTCAACCGGCGCAGCCTTCCTCATGGGAAGGTCAGCCGCCTGTGCCCCGGCAACCGCGCAGAGACCTGCTGCAGACCCGAGGAGAAGGCTCTTAACGAGCTTCATTCTGCTCTCCAAAGTTAGATCCTCGGGGTTTGGCCGCTTGCCTCGGCCCCGAGGGGGCCTTGAACTCGCTTCCCGCATCCCCAGTGGCCCGACCCCCATCGCGGTAGCCCGCATCAAGCTTGGTCAGGTCGCGTTGGGAGGTGCCCCCCCGCCGCACAATCACCATGATCGAGGCGGCCCGAGCGTTCAACCAATCTGAGCGCTTCCAAACTGCACGGAGCGGGCTTTGAAAAGCTATGTTGCACAATCGCAACGAATTGGCGGGCGCCGATCGCTCGGAATCGCGCCAAACCGTCCTAAAACTTAAGGAAAAATGACTGGTCGAGACCCGGAGCAAGGTTTCCGGAAGGTTTCAGCCGAGTGTGACCTCGATCAGGAACGGCCCGCGGCGGCTCAGCCCGGCGCGGAACGCGGCCAGGAACGAATCCAGATCCTCCACGCGTCGCGCCTCGACGCCGAAGCCCCGCGCCAGGCTCACCCAGTCGATCGGCGGCTGGTCGAGGGTGAGCATGTCCAGCGCCTTCCGGCCGGGATTCGCTCCGACATTGGCAAGCTCGGCTTTCAGGATCGCGTAGGAGCGATTCGCCCAGATCAGGGTGAGGACGTCGAGGTTCTCGCGCGCCTGCGTCCAGAGAGCCTGTGCGGTGTAGAGTCCGCTCCCGTCGGCCTGGATGTTGATCACCTTGCGGTCCGGACAGGCGATCGCGGCGCCCGTCGCCATCGGGATGCCGAGGCCGATGGAGCCGCCCGAGAGCTGCAGCCAGTCGTGCGGGGCGGCGAAGCGGCTGGCGGGAAAGAAATTGCGCCCGGTCGTGATCGACTCGTCGCAGACGATCGCGCCTTCGGGCATCAGCGCGCCGAGCGCCAGCCCGACCGTGTCGGCGTTGAGCGGGCCCGTCGGGGCTTCCGGCTTGGCTCCGCTCGGAACTGGCGCGGCCTTCGGAGCCCCGACGAGATCGGCCAGGCGCTCCAGCGCGTCCGTCTGGTCCATGGATGGATCGGCGAGCACCTGCACGGCGCAGTCCCGCGGCTGCAGCTCGCTCGGCTTCCCCGGATAGGCGAAGAAGGCGACGGGCGGCGTCGTCCCGACGACGATCAGGTGCCTCGTGCCGGCGAGCCGGTCGACCGCGGCGTCCACCGGGTAGGGCAGCCTGTCGATGGGGTGGCGCCCGGCCCCGCGCTCGATCCGGGCGTTCGCAACCTGCGCCATCAGCCGCGCTCCGGTCGCAGCGGCGATCCGCGCCGCGAGGTCGAGCCCCTCCCGCCGCAGGGTGCGGTCGCCGAGGAACAGCACGGCCGGCTCGCCGGAGCGCAGCGCGTCCGCGGCGGCCCGGATCGCCGCCTCGTCGGCCTTCGCCCGCTCCGGCAGGGCCGGGACGGCGGCCACCTCGCCGCCCTCCCCCCAGGCGGTATCGGCCGGGAGGATCAGGGTCGCGACGCCGCCCGGGGCGGCGCGGGCGGCCGCGATGGCAGCCGCGCCCTCCTGCGCAACAGCGCGGGAATCCTCGCAGGTCCTCACCCAGGCCGAGACGGGACGCGCGATCGACTCGATGTCGGAGGTCAGCGGCGCGTCGTAGCGCCGATGGTATGTCGCGTGCTCGCCGACGATGTTGACGACCGGCGAGCGGGCGCGGCGGGCGTTGTGCAGGTTGGCGAGGCCGTTGCCGAGCCCCGGGCCGAGATGGAGGAGCGTCGAGGCCGGCTTGTCGGCCATGCGGGCATAGCCGTCGGCGGCGCCCGTCGCACCGCCCTCGAAGAGGAAGAGCACGCAGCGCATGCCCTCGACCCGGTCGAGCGCCGCCACGAAATGCATCTCGGAGGTGCCGGGATTGGTGAATGACACATCCACCCCGCCCGCAACCAGCGTGCGGACGAGGCTCTCGGCACCGTTCATCGACATCCGTTCCATCCCGAAGCTGTCCCGCAGGGTTCCTGACCGGCGGGAGGGCGCATGTCCACCCGGGCCGGCGCAGCTGGGGTTCGCGCTTGGCAGGCGCCGGGCTTTGCGATCATCTAGGGCGAGAGCGCCGCGCCGGAGAACCGGGCAGACGGCGCCACGGAGGACACGCGCATGAGAGGCACCGCCATCCTGGCCGCCATCGGCCTTGCGATCGCCGGGCCGGCGGCGGCGCAGATCTCGGACGATGCCGTCCGGATCGGCATCCTGACGGATCTGTCCGGGCCCTATGCGGATTCGGGCGGCAAGGGCTCGGTCGTCGCGGCCGAGATGGCGGTCAAGGATTTCGGCGGTACGGTCAGGGGCAAGAAGATCGAGATCGTCTCGGCCGACCACCAGAACAAGCCGGATATCGCCTCCACCATCGCACGCCGCTGGTTCGACACGGAGCGGGTCGACGCCGTACTCGACCTGCCGGTCACGGCCATCGCGCTCGCCGTGCAGCAGGTCGCCAAGGAGAAGAGCCGCACCGTCATGATCACGGCGGCGGCCACGTCGGACCTCACCGCGAAGACCTGCTCCTCCGTCAGCACGCATTGGACGGACGACACCAACGCGCTCACGGCCGGCACCGCCCGGGCCGTCTTCGAGCGCGGCGGCAAGAACTGGTACTTCATCACGGTCGACCACGCATTCGGGCACGCGCTGCAGAAGCAGGCGAGCGACGTCGTGACCGCGCTCGGCGGCAAGGTGGTGGGCACCTCGCGCTTCCCGATCAACAACGCCGACTACTCGTCCTTCCTCCTGCAGGCGCAGTCCTCCGGGGCGGACGTGGTCGGCTTCGCGGCCGTCGGGGACGACTTCACGAAGGCGATCAAGCAGGCGAACGAGTTCGGCCTGATGACGGGCAAGCAGACGATGACGGGCTTCCTGGTCTACGTCACGGACATCCACGCGCTCGGGCTGCCGGTGGCGCAGAACCTGACCTTCTCCGAAGCCTTCTACTGGGACCAGAACGAGGCCACGCGCGCCTTCGCGAACAGGTTCCGGGAGGCGGTCGGCATCATGCCGACCAAGAACCACGCGCTCATCTACACGGCGACGCTTCATTATCTGAAAGCCATCGACAAGGCCGGGACCGACGAAGCGGTCGCCGCCAACAAGGCGATGCGCGATCTTCCCGTCGCCTTCTTCGGCGCGCAGACGCGGATCCGGGCGGACGGCCGCCACCTCTACGATCCCGTTCTCTACCGGGTGAAGACGCCGGCCCAGTCGAAGGGCCCCTGGGACTACTACGAGGCGATGCGCACGATCCCGGCCGCGGAGGCCTTCCTGCCGATGAACCCGGCCTGCGCGAATTCGAGCCCGGGCTAGATGCCATCGTCATGGCCGGGCCTGGCCCGGCCATCCACGAGCGAGCACGTGATGGGAAGCTCCGGTTTGCACGAGATCGTTCCCCGTGTGGATGACCGGGCGAGGCCCGCCCATGACGGCAAAGAACTCGCCCGCTCCTTCGACCTGGAGCACCTGCCGCCCGGCTTCCACGAGGACCCGTACCCCGTCTACGCGGCGCTGCGGGATCACGACCCGATCCACCGCCTCTCGGGCGGGCGGCTCTTCGTGACGCGCTATGCGGATGTCGAGCGGATCTACAAGGACCCGAAGACGTTCTCGTCCGACAAGGTCGTCGAGTTCGGGCAGAAGTTCGGCCCCTCGCCGCTCTTCGAGCACCACACCACCAGCCTCGTCTTCAACGACCCGCCGCTGCACACGCGCGTGCGCCGGATCATCGCCGGCGCGCTCACGCCGCGCGCCGTGATGGCCATGGAGCCGGGCGTGGTGACCCTGGTCGACAGGCTGCTCGACGCCATGGAGGCGCGCGAGACCGTCGACCTCGTCGAGGACTTCGCCGCGGCGATCCCCGTGGAGGTGATCGGCAACCTGCTCGGCGTCCCGCATGACGAGCGCGGCCCGCTCCGCGGCTGGTCGCTCGCGATCCTCGGCGCGCTCGAGCCCGGCTCGGATCCCGCCCGGCTGGATCCCGGCAACCGGGCCGTCGTCGAGTTCCTCGCCTATCTCGAGCGGCTGGTCGCCGACCGGCGCCGGCACCCCGGAGATCCGGAGAAGGACATCCTCACCCGGCTCATCGCCGGCGAGGCCGACGGCGAGCGTCTCTCGGAGAGGGAGCTCCTGCAGAACTGCATCTTCATCCTGAATGCCGGGCACGAGACGACCACGAACCTGATCGGCAACGGCCTTCAGCTCCTGATCGAGCACCCGGGCGAGCGCGCCCGGCTCCTCGCGAACCCGGACCTGATCCGCACCGCGGTGGAGGAGATGCTGCGCTACGAGAGCTCGAACCAGCTCGGCAACCGCGCCACGACCTGCGAGGTCGAGCTCGGCGGCGAGAGCTTCCCGGCCGGCACCCAGATCACGATCTGCATCGGGGCAGCCAACCGCGACCCCGGGCAGTTCCCGGAACCCGACCGGTTCGACGTCGCCCGCCAGCCGAACCGCCACCTCGCCTTCGCGAGCGGCATCCACCAATGCGTCGGCATGGCGGTGGCGCGGCTCGAGGGCCGGGTCGCGATCCAGCGCTTTCTCGGGCGGTTCCCGGATTACGCGCCGGCGGGCGCACCGGTCCGCTCGCAGCGCGTGCGCTTCAGGGGCTTCGCCAGCCTTCCCGTGCGCCTCCGCGGCTGAGCCGGCCGCCTCTCACCCCGCCCGCGCCACTTCGGCCGCGTGGAGGCCGGTGAGCCTGCGGTAGAGCGCCGGATCGGTCGCGCCCTCCGTATTGACCAGGAAGACGCGCGAGCCCGGCCCGAGACCGATCTCCTTGCGCCATGACGGCTCGGCCGCCGCCCGCATGAGGCCGGCGAGCCCGGCGCAGCCGCTCTCCCCCGCGACGATCGCGGGATCGCCGGCAACCGGCCGCGCGAGGCGCCTCATGGCCCGCACGGCGTCCTCGTCCTCCACCGTCATGAAGGCGTCGGCCGCGCGCGACAGCACCCGCCAGGCGAGCGGCGACGGCTCGTAGCATTCCAGCATCGCCATGACGGTCGGCTCGCGGCGGGACACCCCGACCGGGTGCCCGGCTCTCGCCGTCTCGAAGATGCAGGCGGCCCGCGCCGGCTCCACGACGGTGAGCGCCGGGCGGCCCTCCCCCAGGAGGAGCGCGAAATGGCCGGCGAGCGACGCCGCGACGCCGCCGACGCCAGCCTGGATGAAGACGTGGGTCGGCGGCTCCGGCATCTGCCGCAGCGCCTCGCGGACGATCGCCGTATAGCCCTGCATCACCAAGCCGGGGACGCGCTCGTAGCCCTCCCAGGACGTATCCGAGACGACGATCCAGCCCTTCTCGGCGCAGACCCGCGCGGCTTCCGCGACCGAGTCGTCGTAGGTTCCCGGCACCCGGACCGTCCGGGCGCCGTATCGGGCGATGGCGGATACGCGCTCGTCGCTCACGCCGCCATGGACGAAGATCGCGGATGCGGCACCGACGAGTCGGGCGCCCCAGGCCACCGACCGGCCGTGATTGCCGTCCGTCGCGCACCCGAAGGTCAGGCCGGCGACGACCGCGCGCACCTCCGGCCGGTCCAGATCCTCGAGCGGCACGTCGCGGCCGAGCGCGCGGCCGGCTTCCTCCAGCGCGAGGCGCGCGACGGCATAGGCGCCGCCCAGCGCCTTGAAGCTGCCGAGCCCGAGACGCTGCCCCTCGTCCTTGACGAGGATGTCGGCGACGCCGAGCTCGCGCGCCAGCCCCGGAAGCGGGACGAGCGGGGTCGGGCCATGTTCCGGGTGCCGCGCGAGAAAGCGCCCGACGGCATCCGCGCCGGCGACGGAGAGCATGTCCGCGTCGCGCGGATCGAGCGGCGCGCCGTATTCCGCGTGCAGGTTCCGGATCAGCATGGCCGGGACGCTCCGCCCTGCCCGGCTCAGTGCAGGAGCGGCGGCGCCTCCGGCGCCCAGCGCCCCTCCGGGTCCGGCGGGGTCGACATGCGCAGGTTGATGAACTCGGCGAGCGGACCCACCTCCGCCTCGAGCTCCCGGCGCGTGAGGCCGGCCGCCTCGGCCTCCGCGAGACATTGTCCGGCCTTCACCTCGGCGAGCGCCCTGTCCCCGATGGCCGGATATTCCTCCGGGTTGATGTTGCGCTCGACCCAACGGATCAGGAATTCGGCTCCTCGCTCGCTCATCGGCGTCTCCCGCGCTGTCCGGGCTACAATGACGCGGCGGGCGGGCGAGCGCGACAGGAATCGGAGGATCCCCGGATCCTGTGATCCCGGCGGAGATGAGGAGGCCTCAGCCCGGCGGCCGGCCCCGTCGCTCTCCTCGCTCGGGCGGTTGGCCGGCGGCAGGCCCTTGCGGTCGAGCCAGCCGCCATCCGTCCCGCGCCCTTCCTCGACGAGGCAGCCCTGGAATTGCCGAGAGCCGCCGAAACGGCTCTCTGGGTCACGCCCAGGCGCCCGCCTCCGGCTAACGGATGCCCGGGCCCGGCGCCCAGGATTGGCCGCGGGCCTCGCCGCGCGTGCCGGCTTCCTCGTGCAGGGTGCGGTACGAGCCCGCCCCGAGGAGGTGGCGCGGCTGCCCGCCGGCGGGCGCCGCGACGCCGCGCTTGGCGAGCCAGGCCTGCATCTCGGCGATCTCCCGCTGCTGCTCCACGATCACGGCCTCGGCGAGCTGGCGCGTCCAGGGATCCCTGGCGTGCCGCATCGCCACCCGGGCCATGTCGATCGCGCCCTGGTGGTGGGGGATCATGTGGACGCGGAAATCGATGTCCGGGTCTCCCGTGAAGGGCAGTTCCATGCCGCGCATCATCTTCGCGTGCGCCTCCCTGAATTCGCGGGTCGAAGCCGTCTCGGCGGGAGCGGCGGCCTTCGGCTTCGCATGCGATGCGTCGGCGCGGCTGGTCTTGGCCCCCGCCTTGGCGCCATCGCCCTTGGTGCCGCCGCCATGCTTGCCGCCGGCATGGGCCGCATGGCCGCCGTGGCTTGCCTGTCCCACCTGCTCGCCATGATGGGCGTGGCCGCCATGGCCGCCGTGCTGCGCGGAGGCGGAGCTCGCGACCGCAAGCCCGAGGGCGGCCGCCAGGAGGGTAACGATCTTCATGCCTGTCCTTCCAGGCCGGCTTCGAAGCCGGGATGGCGGGACCCTGCCCCTTCCCACCGCCGGAAGGTCAAGCGGCCTGAGCGTCAGGAGCAACTCGGCAGCAGGAGGCCCGGGAGCGCGTTGTAGACGATCGCCACCAGCGAGAGCGCGCTCACCAGGATCGTGACGTTGTTCAGGAAGTCCTGGCTCGCGGTGAGCCCCGTGTCCTTTCGCCGCTTCAGGCCGAGGAGGAGCAGGGCGGCCGCGGCCGCGAGGGCGGCGAGGGTGGAGAGCACGATCACGGCCGGGAGCGCAGGCAGGCCGAGAAGCTTCGCGCTGCCCCAGCCGCGGGCGCAGGCGACGGAGACGGCCATGTAGAGAATCGCGAACTGGGCGCCCCAGGCCAGGAAGCCGCCCGTGGCCTCCAGCAGGCGCAGCGTGGGCCGGTGGCGCTCCACCTCTAGAGGCCTCCCGCGAGGCGAGGGAAGCCGTGGATCACGACGAGCGCCACGATCCCTTGCCCGGTCGTGTAGTGCCAGAACAGGCTGACGTTGTCGAAGATCGAGCGGCGCACCCGGTCGATCTTGCCGGCCCACCAGCGCGCGAGCGTGAAGCCGGCCATGAGCACGACGATGCCGACGAAGAGAAGCTGCATCGCCAGCATGGTCGTGACGGCGGCGCCGTAGGCGGAGCCCTTCGGGTCGAGCCCGACCGACAGCTCGGCCCAGAGGCCCAGCGCTCCAGCCGCGAGAGCCGGGACGAGCGCCGCCGCGAGAAGGACTGGGACGACGAGGGGCCGATGGTCCGGTCCGCCGAGCCGGCGATAGGCGAGCCATATCAGGAGGGAGGACAGGGCGTAGAGCCCGATGCCCGCGAGCCCGGCCCAGCCCGGCGCCATCGACACTCCGGCGGGCGGCCAGGCCGTCGGGTTCACGAGCCAGAGGAACAGGTAGGAGAAGACGAGGCAGGTATAGATCATGCCGCAGACGACCATGAGCACGGCCATCGCCCACCAGGAATGGCTGCCCGGGCCGGTCGCGTAGGTCGGCAGGACGACGCCGCCGCCGATATCGGCCGGGGGCGCGAGCGGCCCCGGATCGAGCTGCCAGAGCCACCACATGACGCACGCGATCCCGGCCACGCCGCAGGCGAGGGCCAGGTAGTTCGCCTTCACGGTGAGCAGCGCGAAGAACGCCGCCGTGAAGGCCGCCGCCAGCACATGCGCCCAGCCGGGGCCCGGCACGACGAGGATGTATTGCGGGCGCGCCTCGATGGGGCTGGTGACCAGCGCCTCGCGACGGCCGGTCACCGTCCCCGGCAGGTACCAGCGCCCCTGCTCGACCTCGCGCGGCAGGTTGGGCTGGTCCCAGAGCGGATCGCGGCTCGCGATCCAGGGCACCGAGCGCGTGTTGTAGTTGCCGTTCGGCAGCCATTCGAGGGTCGGGGCGCGCCAGACATTGCCGGCATTCTCCCCGCCCGGCCGGAAGTTGCGCAGCATGTCGAGGAGGAACAGCGCCACCCCCGCCGCGAACATGAAGGCGCCGAGCGTCGAGACGAGGTTGTACGGGTCGAGCCCGAGGCCGGGCTGGTAGGTATAGACCCGCCGCGGCATGCCGATCAGGCCGGCGATGTGCATCGGGAAGAAGGCGATGTTCATGCCCGCGAACATCAGGCCGAAGACCCAGCGGCCCCACCTCTCGGAAAGCTGCCGCTTCGAGGCGACCGGCACCCAGTAGTAGAGGGCGGAGAAGAGCGGGAACACCATCCCGCCGATCAGCACGTAGTGAAGATGGGCGACGACGAAATAGGTGTCGTGCGCCACCCAGTCGAAGGGCGCGACCGCGACCATCACGCCCGTCAGTCCGCCGAGCGTGAAGATGAACAGGAAGCCGATGATGAAGAGCGCGGGCGTGGTCAGCTTCATCCGGCCCGACGCGATGGTCGCGATCCAGGCGAAGACCTGGATGCCGGACGGGATCGCGACCGCGGCGCTCGCGGCCGAGAAGAAGCCGAGGCTCATCTTCGGCAGCCCCGTCGTGAACATGTGGTGCACCCACAGGCCGAAGGACAGGAACCCGGTCGCGATCAGCGCCAGCACGACCAGCCGATAGCCGACGAGCGGCGTCTGGGCGACGCTCGGCACGATCATCGAGACCATGCCGGCGGCCGGCAGGAAGATGATGTAGACCTCCGGATGGCCGAAGAACCAGAACAGGTGCTGCCAGAGCAGCGAATCGCCGCCCCGCGCCGCGATGAAGAACGGCCAGTCGAAGGCGCGCTCGAGCTCGAGCAGGATCGTGCCGAGGATGATCGCCGGAAAGCCGATCACGATCATCACGGCGAAGACCAGCATGGCCCAGGAATAGACGGGGAGCTTGTTCAGGCTCATCCCGACCGCGCGCGTCTTCATCACGCCCACGATGATCTCGATCGCGCCCGCGATGGCCGAGATCTCGATGAAGCCGATGCCGAGCAGCCAGTAATCGGCGTTGACGCCCGGCGAGAACTCCGTGGAGGTGAGCGGCGGATACATGAACCAGCCGGTATTCGGCGCGACGCCCTGGAACAGGCTCGACAGGAAGAACAGGCCGCCGAAGAAATAGGCCCAGAACGCGTAGGCCGAGAGCCGCGGGAAGGGCAGGTCGCGCGCGGCCTGGATGTTCGGCAGGAGGTAGACGGACGCCGCCTCGACGGCCGGCACCGCGAACAGGAACATCATCACCGTGCCGTGCATGGTGAAGAGCTGGTTGTAGGTCTCGTGGCCGACGAGGCTGTTCTCGGGCCGGGCGAGCTGGGCCCGCATCAGCAGCGCCATGATCCCGGCCGCGATGAAGAAGAACAGCGCCGTGCCGACATACCAGAGGCCGACGAAGTTGTTGTTGGTCTCGGTCAGGAAGGCGATGCCGCGCGGCGGCTTCCAGGCCCGCTCGAGATCGGCGAACTCGTTCTCCGGTCGCGGCAGCGGATTGGGCAGGCCGGGTGGAGCGGCCTCGAAGCTGTCCCGTGGCGGCGGCGCGTTCACTTGAGCTGCTCCAGATAGCCGGCCAGGGCACGCAGTTCCTCGCCCGCCAGGGAGCCGTAGGACGGCATGCGCGCCCCGGGCTTCAGCCCCTGCACGTCCGCGATCCAGCCGCCGAGCGTGCCGGCATTGTTCGGGAACAGCCCGGCGCCGATCGAGCGGCGGCTGCCGACATGCGTCAGGTCCGGCCCGAGCTCGCCCGAAAAGCCCGCGCCCCGCACGGCATGGCAGGAGCCGCAGCCGCTGCGGGCGAAGATCTCCCTGCCCCGGCGCAGGAAGTCGGATGCGGGTTCGGTCGCGGCCCGGGCCTGGGCTTCGCGCCAGGCGTCGAACTCGGCCGGCGGCAGGGCGACCACGTCGAACATCATCCGGGCATGCTGCTCGCCGCAGAACTCCGCGCAGATCCCGCGATAGGTCCCGGGCCGCTCGGGCGTGAACTGCATGAGGGTGCGCCGGCCCGGGATCATGTCCATCTTGCCCGCGAAGCTCGGGATCCAGACCGAATGGATCACGTCGGCCGCATCGAGGACGAGGCGGACCGGCCGGCCGACCGGCACCTGGACCTCGTTCGCGGTCGCGAAACCCGGGCGGTCCCCGTCGGCCGGGTAGCGCACCCGCCACCAGTACTGCTCGCCCGTGATCTCGATCGTGAGGGCGTCGCCGGAAGCGGGCGCGTTGGTGGAGCGCAGAACGAGGAGGCCGTAGCCCAGCAGGAGCGTCAGGACCGTCGTCGGGAACACGATGCCGAGAGCGACCACCGTCGAGCGCCGCCGGAGCCAGGGGGGCCTCACCCAGATCGCGAGGGCGAGCAGCACCATGACGAGGACGAAGATCGCGCCCCCGCCGACGCTCATCAGCCAGGTGAGCGACAGGAGCAGGGCGGCATCGTCCCCGGCCGGGTGCAGCGCCGATTGCACCGCGTTGCAGCCGCCGAGCGCTGCCGCGGCGAGGCCCAGGCAGGCGAGCTGAGCCGCGCCACCGCGGTGGCCCGTCTCGACCGGGTCCCTCGCGGGGGGAGTCGAATGGCGGGTCATTCTCCTGTAGCCGTAAGCGGGATGTCTGCGAGCGACAAGCGCAACCGCGGCGCCGTCCCCGCCCTTGCGGCCGCGCTCCTGGCCGCCTCGGCCGCAACCGCCGCGGCGCATGGCTTCGCGCCGATCCCGCCGGGAGACGCCTGGGCGTTCTGGAGCCTCGACCCGCTCGTCCTGGTGCCGCTCCTCGCCGCGCACTGGCTTTATGGCCGCGGGCTGTCGGTCTGGCGCCGGCGGCATGGCGGCCTGCCGGCCGCGCTGCCGGGCTGGCGCGTCGTCTCATTTCTCATGGGCGAGTTTCTGCTTTTCGTCGCGCTGGTCTCGCCGGTGGACGCCGTCTCGGAGACGATTCTCTCCGCCCACATGGTCCAGCACGTGCTCCTGGTCGCGGCGGCGCCGCCGCTGCTCGTGCTCGGCCGCCCGCACCTCGCCTGGGCGGCGGGGCTGCCCTCCGGGCTCCGTGCGCCTCTGCTGCAGAGCCGCCCGGCGCGCCGCCTCTACGCCGCGCTCGACCTTCTCTCCCGCCCGGCGCCGGCCACCCTTCTCCATGGCGCGGCGCTCTGGATCTGGCACACGCCCACCGCGTTCGAGCTCGGACGCGCGGACGACTGGATGCACGCCTTCGAGCATGCCTGCTTCTTCGGAACGGCGCTCCTCTTCTGGCGGGCGCTGATCGCGGCGGCCGCGACCCCCCGCGCGGCAATCGGCGGGATGGCGGCCGCGCTTGCCACGCTCGTCCATGGCGGGTTCCTGTCGGCGCTGATCGGGCTCAGCCCGGAGCCGATCTATCCGGACTCGACCTTCTGGGCTCCGCTCTGGGGAATGACGCCGCTCGAGGACCAGCAGCTTGCCGGCGCGATCATGTGGGTCCCGGCCGGCGCCGCCTATCTGGCGGCCGGCCTCCTCCTGGCGGGCCGTCTCGTCTCCGGCGAGCCTGATCTCGCTCCCGCGCGGCGGACCGTCCCATGAGGCGCGCCGCGCTCGCCGTGCTTCTGGTCCCGCTCGCCGGGTGCGACGCGCCCTCCCCGCCCGAGCATCTGGCCATTCCCGGCTCGGATCCGGAACGCGGGCGAGCCCTCGTGCTCAGCTACGGATGCGGAGCCTGTCACCTCGTGCCCGGCGTCCCGGGCGCGCGCGGAACGGTCGGGCCCTCGCTGGAGGGCTGGAGCGGGCGCGCGCTGCTCGCCGGCATCGCGGCGAACACGCCTCGCAACCTCGTGCCCTGGCTCCTCGACCCGCCCGCGATGCTGCCGCGCACGGGAATGCCGGCGGTCGGACTGACCGAGCCGGAGGCACGGGACGTCGCGGCCTTCCTGTACACGATCGGTGCGGACAGGGCGCGCACAGAGCCGCCGGCTTCCGGGCTCAACCCGGACGCGGTGCCCCGCCCTCTTGCGCTACCCGGGCGCGGCCCCTTCGCGGGCGAATAGAGCCGGATCCGGGGCGTGCGAAACGCGCCGTCACCCGCACATCCGAGCTGCAGCAGGGACGAGTTAGCCCTTCGTCACCCGTCCAGGAACATCGCCTGCCGGGCCCGGACCCACCCCGGCGCCTTTCAGGCTCGACGGCTCTCCCGGGCAACGGCGGTAGAGGACAGTGCCACGCTCGCTCGTCCAGCGCAGCCTTCCTGCCGCCTCTTCGAGACCGACATGCGCCGTCCAGGTCCCACTCCCGTCCGAGCAGACGGCGGTCACCCGCCACACGCGTCCGTCCGGCTCTGTGGACTTGTACCGGCAGGTCGCCCCGCCAGCCGCGGCCTTCGTCGAACCGACCAGGAGCGGGAGATATCCGGACTCGTCGAGCGTGGCGCAATCCGCCTCGGCCGGCGCCCAGACGCCGACCGGAAATCGTGGGACACGCACCGGCTCGCGGGGGGCGCGGCCGGCCTGTTCTGGGGCAATCCGCTTCGGCGTGGTGCGGGCCGGCCGAACTGAAGCCGTGCTGGTCGGCTCGGCCCGCTCCTTCAGCAGATCCGCAGCCTGCCACGGGGGGAGGATGGCAGCACTACCCTGAAGATGCGGCCGCGCCGTCAGCGAAGCACCGGCCGGAACCGCTGCCTCGGCCCGGAACGGATCCTGCGGCTGCGGCGAGCCGGACCATGTCTCAGCCCGACCGGGCGCGGGATCGGCAAGAAGGCTTCCTGCGAGCAGTGCCAGCAAGACGGAACAGCGGCGATCGGCCATGGGACGCAACTCGAACTGACCGGACCATCAACTTCGGACGAAGGCCCGAGTTCGCCGACCCGAGCTCAGTAGTTCCCGATGATCGCCTGCCTGCTCAGGCCGCAGGCTCGCGCGTTCAGGCCGCCGGGACCTCCCGTCGGTTGCGCGCCGGAGGAGGCGGGATCTCGCGCGGGGCAACCCTGAGAACGGCCCAGCCGAGCAGGCCGGAGAGCAGGGACCCGCCGAGGATCCCGATCTTCACCTCATCCTGGAGCACGGGGTCGTTCGCGAAGGCCAGCATCCCGATGAACAGGCTCATGGTGAACCCGATCCCGCACAGGAGCGATACGCCGAGGAGCTGCATCTTGCCCGCACCCATCGGCACGTCGGCGAAGCCGAGCCGTATCGTCAGGAACGCGCTGCCGAAGACACCCACGAGCTTTCCGACAAGCAGGCCAAGCGCCACCCCGAGCGTGAGGTGGTCGGTGACCTTGTCGACCGTGAGACCGGCGAAAGAGACGCCGGCATTGGCGAAGCCGAAGAGCGGGACGATCGCGAAGGTCACCCAGGGGTGTAGGGCGTGCTCCAGCCGGTGGAGCGGCGAGTTCGCCATGTCGTCCGGACGCCCACGCGAGGTACGCAAAGGGATCGTCAGCGCCAGCAGAACTCCGGCGACGGTGGCGTGGACGCCGGACCGAAGCACCAGCAGCCAGAGGACGGAGCCGAGCACCAGATAGGGCAGGAGGCGGAGGATCCCGAGCCGGTTCATGCCGGCGAGCACCGCAAGCGTGACGGCCGCGCCGCCGAACGCCGTCCCGTTCAGGTCGCCCGTGTAGAACACCGCGATGATGGCGACTGCGCCCAGGTCGTCGATGATGGCGAGCGCCGTGAGGAAGACCTTGAGCGAGGTCGGCACGCGGGAGCCGAGAAGCGCGATGACCCCGAGCGCGAAGGCGATATCGGTGGCGGACGGGATGGCCCAGCCCCGCAGGGTCTTCGGATCGTGCCAGTTGAACGCGACGAAGATGAGCGCCGGGACGAGCATGCCGCCCGCGGCGGCGATGCCCGGCAGGATGCGCCTACCCCAGGTCGATAGCTGGCCGTCCAGGATCTCGCGCTTGATCTCCATCCCGACCAGCAGGAAGAACACCGCCATCAGAGCGTCATTGATCCAGTGCTGGACGCTGAGCGGGCCGAAATAGGTTTGCAAGCCGGAGAAGTAGGCTGGCGCGAGGGGTGAATTGGCGACGGCGAGCGCCAGCGCCGCGGCCGCCATCAGCGCCAGCCCGCCCGAGGCCGTGTTGTCGAGAAACGCTCGCATGAGCGAGACGGGCCGTGGCGCGGGCGGGCGGTCCTGAACGAGGGTCAACAGTTCCTCCGACGAAGGTGCGAGACGGGATGGAGCGGGCGAGCCCGACGGCAATGCCGGCCTCGCCCTACCGGTTGCGGCGGTGGCTCTGGGACATGATCTCGGGCGGAAGAGGTGATCTCCATCGTCCTGCAGCGCGGGCGCGCAGCGAAGGGGAACATCGGAAATGCCCGGCCTGCAGCAGCAGGCGTCACTGCCGAAGGCGGTCTGGGCATCTGCACGCGATGCAGACCTGGTTCAGGCTCTCCCCGGCAAGCGGGCCACCGTCGAAATCGCCGAAGCGGGCCGCCAGTTCGAGGCCGGCCGCGTTCAGCAACAGTGGGAGCTCCTGCGGAAAGATCGTGCGCAGTCGCATCACGCTTGTTCGCCGTTCCCGTCCCTCTCCGGCCAGCCGCCATCTCAGAAAACGCACCTGCCCGACCGGATCGTAGGCGAGAAGTTCCTCCCCCACGGCGTCGGAGGTGCGCCAGAGCCGCGGCGGCTGATCCGTCCCGTCAGCCTGCGCCAGATCCGAGACGCGGGGATTGACGACGTCGAATGCGAGAAGCCCCCCTGGCGCGAGGTGCCGGGCGACGCACCTCAGCGCGTCGACAAGTTCACCGTTCGTCGTGAGATGCGAAAGCGAGTTGCACGACACGACCACGAGGGCGAATTCTCGGAGAAGTTCGAAGGAGCGCATATCGCCCTCGACGAATTCGATCTCCCGTCCTGCGGCCACTGCCTTGCGGCGGGCCGCCTCCAGCATCGCAGCCGAGATGTCCAGGCCGACGACGCGGTGGCCGTCGGCGGCGAGCGGCACGGACAGCCGCCCCGTCCCACAGGCGAGTTCCAGCACGGGGCCGCCGCAGCGACGGGCGAGGCCGGTGTAGAAGCCTTCGCACGGCCCCGGCGGGATGAGCGCATCATAGAGGGAAGGCGCCTCGTATAGCGCGACATCCTCATGGTTCATGGGCTGGGTTTCCGTCGGCTGGGCGCGGCCACGGCGACCGCCCGGTCGAGGAAGCCGAGATCCAGAGCTCGCTCAAACGAATTCGAGAGCGGCACCCGGATCGAGATCGGCAGGCCGGCTCAGGACGTAGGCAAGGCGGCACCGGGATGCCCGCGATACTCCCGGGCCGGAGAAGCACAAAGCCGCGGGGGGACGATCCCCCCGCGGCTCGGTCTGGCCGTCCTGGTCCGGTCAGGCGGTCACGCGAGTCCGGTCATCGTGGAGTAGCCAGAGCTCGACCGCCGCGAGCACAGCTACCACGAGGCCGGCGGCCAGGGTGCACCAGAAGGCGCTCGCGAGTGCGGTGAAGCCCAGAATCCAGGGCGAGACGATGAGCCAGGCCCCAAGAGCAAGGTTCACCCATTCTTCCCAGGCCTGGAGCTGGGCCACCGCCGCCACCGCGACGATTGCGACCAGCAGCCCAACGGTCCAGGCGTTCCAGGACGCGGTCTGGTGGTCCGAGAAGCCGAACAGCCAGGGCGAGAGAAAGAGGCCGGCGCCGACGATCGCGTTGACTATGTTCATCGCCGTCAGCTCGGCACGGTTCTTGAGCGCGTTCATGACATACCTCCTTCATCAAGCGAGGTGTTTGCTGTCCGCCCCGAACGGGGCGCTTCCCGGCCGCTCGCCCCAGCTTCGGCGACGAGCGACCGAGAACTCGTTGCGGTCGGATGCACCGCTGAAATCCTGTGCCGCGGCGGAAGCCGAGGCGTTCTGCGCGATGAGGAGCACCGTCTTCTCGGAACGGTCGAGCTCGACGAGCGCGGCCTTGACCTCATCGAGCCGGGAGGGCTCGCCACCGGCCATGGCCTCGTCCGCCGCGACCTCGAGCAGCCATTCGTCCCACGCCCAGCGGCGCAGGATCTCCCGCTTGTCCTCGGTCGAGAGGCTCGGGTCGTTGAGGACTTCGGAAGGTGCTGCGTAGACGGCGGCCGGGTTCGTAAGCGCCCGATCGAAATCGGGCCGCTTGCCCAGGCTGGCGATGCCGTAGCACGGATCCATCCAGGCGAGCGCGGCGGCGGTGGCGAAGAGATTTGCGCTCTCCTCCCGGCGCTTCTCCTCGCGACGCTGCTCGGCCGTGGCGGCAAGCGCCTCTCCCTCGACACGATAGGAGAGCCCCTCGCGCTCCGCGTAGCGGATCGCTGCTTCGCGGCTGTCGAATGTCAGCTCGATCTGGGCGAGCGGCTCCTCGCCCCCTGTCCAGCCCATCAGCGGCTCGATGAAGGGAGCCGTCCGCCGCTCGAAGCGCAACACCCACTCCCTCGCGCCCGCCGAACCGGAGGTCATCGGCGCGCGCCCCCGGCGGAAGATGATCGCCTGCTCGTCTCCGCGCCAATGCGAAGCTGCGACCGCCGGGTAAGCGGCAGGTTTGAAAGGGTCAGGCTTGCCCGTCAGCCCGGCGGCCTCGAGCAGCGCTGGAATGTGATCGAGCCCAATGATCTCCGTCCGAATCTGCTCCATGCACCCCTCCCTGTTTCCAGCGAAGGATGTTTGCCCGGCTCGCCCCTGCGGCTCTCGACGCCGCAGGAGCTATGTCAAAGCCGAACGGCGAAAATCATGGGAAGGCTGTCGGGTTTTTCAAGCCCTTGCTGGACTCAATGGTCCAGCAGACTGGGCATCTTCCTGGCGAGCAGGGCTGGATCGAAGGGCTTCTCCCAGCGCGGGACGTCCGCGAATTCCGGCGGAATGCCGCGCTGATCATATCCGGTCGCGAACACGAACGGGACTTTCCGGGCCCGGAGCTCCGAGGCGACCGCGAGGCTCGTCTCCCCGTGCAGGTTGATGTCCAGGACAGCGCCATCGATCGGCAGACCCGACTGGACCAGTTCCAGGGCCGATGCTGCCGTGTCGGACGGCCCCACGATCTCGGCGCCGAGCGTGGCGAGGGCCCGGACCATGTCGTCCGCAAGGAAGTACTCGTCCTCGACCACCAGGATGCGGCGGCCCGCAAGGCTCGTTCCGCTCTCCCCTGCCAGGCTCGGCATCGCGACACCTCCCCGTCCCGTCCTGGCGGAACATAGCGGAGTTGCGGTGCTTGTCGCCAGAGGGCCAGGCAGGCAGCCGTCATGAGCAATCGCGACATCATCGCCATCGGGGGCTCCGCAGGCGCCACCGCTCCTCTGAAGGAGATTCTCGGCCGGCTTGCACCCGACCTCGTCGCCGCGGTCTTCGTCGTTCTCCATGTCCCTGCGCGCGGGATAGGCATCCTCTCGACCGTAGCGAGCGCGGCGGGGCCGCTTCCGGTGCTGCAGGCCGAGAACGGGATGAAGATCGAGCACGGATATGTCTATCTCGCCCGGCCCGACCGCCACCTGCTGGTCCATGACGGGCATATCGTGCTCGGGCGGGGCCCGCGGGAGAACATGGCCCGTCCTGCGATAGATCCCCTCTTCCGCTCGGCCGCGATGTATTACGGGCCGCGTGTGATCGGGGTGATCCTGAGCGGGCTCCTATCCGATGGGGCCGCGGGTCTCAACGCCATCAAGCGCTCCGGCGGACTCGCCCTTGTTCAGGATCCGGCCGATGCCTTTGCGGACGAGATGCCGAGGCGGGCGCTCGAAGCGACTACGGTGGACCTCTGCGTCCCGGGAGCGAGGCTCGGCGACGTGCTGTCGGACCTCTCGCGCGAGAGGGCGGGCTCGCCCCTTCCGGTGTCTCCCGAGCTCGCGCTCGAGGTCGCGATCGCGGCAGGCGAGCGTATCGACTCCAAGCGCCTGAGAACATTTGCCGATCCAGCCGCGGTCACCTGCCCGAGCTGCGGCGGCGTCCTGTCCGTGGTGCGGGGTGCCAAGCCGCTTCGGTTCCGCTGTCAGGTCGGCCATGCCTACACGGCCGATGCGCTGGCCAAGGAACAGGAGGGACGAGTCGACGAGGCGCTCCGTGTCGCCCTTCGCATCATTGAGGAGCGGGCCGAGCTCGTCCACCGGATGGCGGAGGAGGGGCGCCAAAGCGGTCGACGTGCCGTGGCGGAGATGTACGATGCACGCGCCGATGAATATCGCCACTATGCCGATACGATCCGGCAGGTCGTGCTACAAGCGCTTGACGAACCGCCGCACGATCCGCAGGCCGAGTCCAGCGGATAGGGGAGCGAATGACAACCGAGCTCGAACGCGAGTAGGCCACGCTCGTGGTAGCCGACCGGGACATCGCGCAGGGACGCGCTCGCATCGAGCGCCAAAGGACGCTCGTGGAATCGGGACGCCTGGCCGGGGCCGGCGCCGATGAAGCGAAGCGCCTGCTGAGCACGCTCGAAAGCTGCCTCGCCGAATGGGAGCGGCACCGCGCGCTCATTCTCGAACGGATAGCCTATCTGAGCCGGCCCGACTCGGCGGGCCCTTGAGAAAAGGTCGTGGCGGGTGCAGCGTGGGCGGCCCGTCCTGCGCACCGCGAAGCTCGGCCTGAAACCTTCAGATCATGACGTCGGACAACGACCATACCGCCGGGTCTGAACAGGAACGCCCATCCGCTCCTGCCGGGAGCCCGGTCGTCGTGGGCGTGGGTGCATCGGTGGGCTCCGCCCAGAAGCTGGAGAGGCTGCTCGCCGATCTCGCCCGGCAGGAGGAGGTCGCGGTCGTGGTCGTGCTCCAGCACCGGGAGGCCTTAAGCGAAAGCTGGCTCGAGGGGCTGGCCGGCGGGAACCTCGGCCCCCGGATCACTCCGGCCAGGGACGGAGCGCGGATCGAGGCCGGACAGATCTATCTCTGCGCTCCGGACACGATCACCACCATCCAGGATGGGGTTCTGAGCGTCCGGCAGGCGGAACAGCCGCCCGGCGAGCGCGGCACGATCGACAGCTTCCTCGTGTCGCTCGCCCAGTCCCACGCGCAGAGGGCTATCGGCGTGCTCCTCGCCGGCACGAACGGAGACGGGACGCTGGGCGTTGCAGCGCTCAAGGACCAGGGCGGACTCGCCATCGCGGAGGCGCCGGCGAACAGTCTCGAGCATCTCGCCGATGCACGCACTCCAGCCGCGATCGCAGACCTTCTTCTCCCTCTTGGAGAGATCGGCTCGCAGGTCGCGGCCTATATGCGAAACCTGCAGCGGCTCGAGGAACGGCAGGGCTTTGATGCCATGCTGGCCTCCGCCGGCGCCTCGCTCACCCGCATCGCGGAGATCCTGCGCAACAAGACCGGGAACGACTTCCACGGCTACAAGCAGAACACGTTCCTGCGCCGGGTCCAGCGGCGGATGCAGGTCGTGCAGATCAACGATGTCGCCGAGTACGTCGAGTTCCTCAGGACAGACAAGGACGAGGTTACCAAGCTTTTCAACGATCTCCTGATCGGGGTCACCCAGTTCTTCCGCGACAAGCGCGAATTCGAGGTCCTGGAGACGGAGGTCATTCCCAAGCTGTTCGACGGCAAGCGTGCGGGCAGCCAAGTCCGCGTCTGGGTGCTCGGCTGTGCGACCGGCGAGGAGGCCTATTCGATCGGCATCCTCCTGCGCGAGCACATGGCGACGCTCGAATCGCCGCCGCAGGTGCAGATCTTCGCAACCGATCTCGACGGCCGAGCACTCGCGGCCGCTCGCGTGGGACGCTACCGGACGAATATCGAGGCCGAACTTTCGCCAGAGCGACTCGCGCGCTGGTTCGTGCGCGAGGGGGACACCTATTGCATCGTCCGGGAGTTGCGGGAGATGTGCATCTTCTCCCAGCACAATGTGCTGAAGGATGCTCCCTTTTCCCGGCTCGATCTGATCTCCTGCCGCAACCTTCTGATCTATCTCAACGCCGAGCTGCAGAACCGCGTCATACCTCTGTTCCACTTCGCTCTTCTACCGGAGCGGTACCTGTTCCTCGGCAATTCTGAGAACGTCACCAGACATCCGAAGCTGTTCGTTCCCGTGGATCGCCGGGCGCGCATCTTCAAGCGCCTGGATGCCGGCAGTCGGGTTCCGCCGCAATTTCCCATCACGACGGTGGCGCGGTCGGCGGTCGAGCCTCCATCTTCGCGGCCGCGCACGCCTGACGCCGGACTGGAGCGGCGGGCGCAGCGGGTCGCCGAACGCTACGCGCCTGCCTATGTCATCACGGACGAGCACTTCCAGGTGCTGCATTTCTCCGGCCGGACCGGGCGCTACCTCGAACCCTCGGCCGGAGCCGCGACGCTCGACCTCCTCAACCTCGTCCATCGCGACCTCCGCCTCGAGCTGCGCGCTGCCCTCAACCGCGCCCTGGAGCGGAACGACGCCGGGCATGCCGAGCGCGTCCAGATGGGCCTGAACGGCGACCGCATGCTGGTCGACATCAATGTCGAGGTCCTGCAGGAGCGGCCCGGCGGGCCCCGCAGCCTCGTGGTCGTCTTCAAGGACGGCCCGGTCCGCCCGGAGAACGCCGGCGATCTCCAGGATCCGACCCTCGTCCGCTCGGAGCATGTGGAGCGGCTGGAGGCGGAACTCCGCACGACGCATGACCGCCTCCAATCCACGATCGAGGAGCTGGAGAGCACCAACGAGGAGCTGAAATCCTCCAACGAGGAGTACCAGTCCCTCAACGAGGAGTTGCAGTCGGCGAATGAGGAGCTCGAGACCTCGCGCGAGGAGCTGCAATCGGTCAACGAGGAGCTGACCACCGTCAATGGCGAGCTGCACCATCGCGTGCAGGAACTGACCCGCGCGACGAGCGACCTGAAGAACTTCCTCGAATCCACCCAGATCGCGACGATCTTCCTCGACAACGACTTGAAAGTGATGAACTTCACCCCGACCGTGACGCAGGTCTTCCACCTTGTGGAGACCGACATCGGTCGGCCAATCGCGCATATCAAGGCGAAGATCCCGATCGAGGATCTGTTCGGCGATGCGCGCCGCGTCGTCCGCACGCTCGCGAGCGTGGAGCGGGAGGTGACGGCGCCCGATACGGGCACGCGCTACATCGCCCGCATCCTGCCCTACCGCTCCGTCGAGAACTACATTGCGGGCGTCGTGATGACCTTCGTCGACGTAACAGCGATCACCCGCGCGGAGGAGCGCACCCGGATGCTGCTCGCCGAGCTGCAGCACCGCGTCCGCAACACCCTCGGGGTGGTGCGCTCGATCGTCCGTCGGACGGCGGAGACGAGCTCCACCGTCGAGGATTTCGCCATGCATCTCGACGGGCGTCTTAACGCCTTCGCGCGGACGCAGGCGCTCGTCACGCGCGATCCGGAGGCGGGCGTCGACCTCGAATACCTGGTGGCCGACGAGCTTATGGCCTACCGGGCGCAGGAGGCCGAGCAGGTGCGGATCTCGGGCCCTGCTCTCCGGCTGCAGCCCAAGGCGGCCGAGACGCTAGGCCTCGCCATCCACGAGCTCGCGACGAATGCCGTGAAATACGGCGCGCTCTCGGCGCCGAAGGGCACGGTCGAGGTGAGCTGGTCGATAAGGTCCGGAGCAACACCGGAGCTCGCCCTCGAATGGCGCGAGCTCGGCGGAGTGCCCATCGAGCGCCCGCCTGAGCGGCGCGGCTTCGGGACCGAGCTCCTGGAGCGGACGCTAGCCTTCGAGCTGACGGCAAGGACCGTGCTCGCCTACGAACCATCGGGGCTGCGCTGCTCCATCACGATTCCGTTGACCGGGCGGACCGTCATGCCGGCCTGGCGAGCCGCGCCATGAATTCGGCCGGCTCCTCACCTGGTGCGGACGCGCTCGTCCGCAAGCTTGACGCACTCTCGCCGCTTACGGATCAGGACGCTGCAACGCTGGAGCGTGTCGTTCTGGCGCATGCCCGCCATGCGCGACCGCGGGAGGATCTCATTTGCGAGGGAGACCGGCCGGGCGGCCTGCGCATGATCCTCTCCGGCTGGGCGTGCCGCTACAAGATGCTGGAGGACGGCCGGCGGCAGATCCTCGCTTTCCTTCTTCCGGGGGACAGCTGCGACTTCAACATGAGGTATGTCCCCCGCATGGACCACTCCGTTGCGGCGCTGACTACCGTCGCCTATGCGGAACTCGCGCCCAATGTCGTTGACGACCTGATCTCGTCCTCCCCGTCGGTCGCGCGGGCGCTTCTTTGCGAAACGATATCGGACGCGTCGATCCAGCGGGAGTGGACGGTCAATCTCGGTCAGCGCGTAGCCCTCGAGAGACTGGCGCACCTGTTCTGCGAGATCTTCGTTCGGCTGCGCCTCGTGGGGCTGGCGAGCGGCAATACATGCGTGTTTCCGCCAACCCAGGCCGACCTCGCAGCTGCGGTCGGGCTGTCGGATGTTCACGTGAACCGGACTCTGCAGGAGCTTCGCAGAGCCGGGCTCGTCGAGCTCAGCACCAAGTCGCTCACGATCCCAAGCCTGAGCGCCCTCCAGGCGGCCGCCCTCTTCGAGCCCGGTTATCTCCACCTGAGACACGACCGCACAGAGAGCGAGGCGAGCGTCTCTCCGCATCTCCTGGCCGAGGCCTCGCCACGTCAACCTGAAAGCCGCGCCTGACGCACGTCACCGGCGCCGACGATGAGCCGCCGCCTCGGCGCGACCGGTCGGTCCGTCCCGCTTCCCGGACTGGCGGCGGAAGGCCGATCTTCAGGACTTCGGAACCATGCCGCGCGCCATAGCCGCCGGCCGCGGCACGCTTTATGACCGTCTGAGCCCCAGCGAGACGAAACAGGTCCACGATGCGATCGCCCTTTCCCCTCGACCAGGATCTTCCATCCGATATCGAGCGGGTTCTCGCCTATTGGGAGGGCCTGAAGCGGGGTGAGGCGACGATGCCCTTCGCGGACGATCTCAGTCTGGCGGCCCTTGGCGAGATCGCCGGAAAGACGGTGCTCATCGAGGCCATGGACCTGCCGCCGCGCTTCCGCTTCGCTGAGGCCGGAGACGAGGTCGCGCGCCGCTGGGGCAAGCACGACCTGGAAGGGTGCTTTGCGGACGAGATCGGGCGCGGCGCCCCCTTCGACTTCCTCCTCGCCCAGCTGAGCGCCACCCTGGAGGCAGGTGGGCCGACGCTGTGGCGCTCCGAGGAGAGCGGGTATTCGCGGCTTCTGCTCCCGCTATGGGGCGACGGAAGGGTCTCGACCCTCCTCGGCTGCATCGCGTAGCCCGGCGGAGATCGGCCGGACCTGCGGCTCAGGCGCCGTCGTCTGCGCTCCAGCGCCCGGCCTGGACGATGAAGCGACCGGGCGCGGCCGCGAAGGCACGGAGCCCCGCGAGCACCGGCTCGGGATGGATGATGAGGTAGGTCGGAACGCCCCGCATCGCCTCTGCGAACGGCGCTTTCCGCTCGAACGCCGCCCGGAATTCGCCCTCGTCGAGGATTCTGGCGATGCGCGGCGCGATCCCGCCCGCGATCAGGACCCCGCCGGTCGCTCCGAAGACCAGCGCGAGATCGCCCGCGAACCGGCCGAGCACCGCCGCGAAGCGGCGCAGCGTCTCGGCCGCGACCGTGTCGGAACCGTCGAGGCCCGCGGCGACCACCGCGGCCGGGGTGTCGTTTGCCGACCCGCATCCACGCCGCCGCGCGACCGCACGATAAAGCCGGACGAGCCCCGGTCCCGACAGGAGCGCCTCGACCGTGATCCGGCCCTGAACGCGCTCGATCAGCGGCCAGAGTGCGAAGTCCGTCTCGGTCGCCGGCCCGAGCTCGGCATGGCCCGCTTCCGTAGAGTGGAGCACGGTCTCGTCCCCGAACGACACCGCCGCCGAGGCGCCGAACCCCGTTCCCGGCCCGAGCACCACCTGCGGTCCCGGCGCAGGACCTGCCGGCCCGATCCGCCGGACATCGTCCCCATCCCGACGGCACATGTCCTGCAGCCCGGCGGCGGTGGCCGCGTAGTCGTTGAGAAGCACGACCTGCTCCAGCCCGAAGGCCTGGCCGATCTCCGCCGGATCGATGCGCCAGGCCGCGTTCGTGAGCTGGACGGTTCCGTCCGCGACGCGCCCGGCCGCCGCTATCACGGCTGAAACGGGACGCGGGCCCGCGTGGCCTGCGAGAGCTGCCGAGATCGCGGCGACCGCGTCCGGATAGGAGGACGTCGGCACCTTGGCGAGAAGCGCGAAAGCCGCATCGGGCTCCTCCAACAAGGCGAATCTGGCGAAGGTGCCGCCGATATCCGCGAGCAGAGCCGGAAAGGAGAGCGCGCCGAAACGCGCGTCGCTGTCGCGACGGGGATATGTAGCAGCCACGGCACTCGATCGGAGCGGAGCGGGAAGATGCCGCTCCTTAAGCCGGGCCGGCCCGCCGCGAAAACCCCTCCCCTCCCTCAAGCCTCGTCCCGCACCGTGTTGCGCAGGGTGCCGACGGTCTCGATCGTCACTTCGACGACGTCGCCCGGCTTCAAGAAGACGGGCGGGTTCCGCGCATAGCCGACCCCGGCGGGCGTCCCGGTGAGGACGACATCGCCGGGCTCGAGCGTCATCGCCTCCGTCAGGATCACGACCACCTGCGCGACGGGGAAGATGAAGTCTCGCGTATTCCCGTCCTGCATGAGCCGGCCGTTGAGCGTCGTCGTAAGGCGGAGCCCCTCCGCCCCCGCGGGCAGTTCGTCCGGCGTCACGAGATCCGGCCCGAAGCCCCCCGTCCCGTCGAAGTTCTTGCCCATGGTCCACTGGGTCGCCTTGCGCTGGTAGTCGCGGACCGAGCCCTCGTTGAACACCGAATAGCCGGCGATGACCGCGTAGGCGTCCTCCCGGCTCACATGGCGCGCCCTGCGGCCGATCACGAAGGCGAGTTCGCCCTCGTAGTCGAACTTGTCCGAGCAGCGCGGCCGGACGAGGGATTCGCCATGCGCGACCAGCGAATTCGCGCCGCGCATGAAGACGTCCGGGTAGTCGAGGGGCTCGGCGCCGCCCTCCCGCGCATGGGCCGCGTAGTTGCGGCCGATGCAGATGATCTTGCCCGGGCGCTCGATCACCGGGCGGTAGCGGGCCGAGCTTTCGTCGAGCCGCGCCGCCGCGGTTGCGCTCTCGGCAGCTTTGGCGGCGCGCTCCATGAGTTCCGGCCCGCCCACCACGAGCGGGCCGACGCCGTCGGGAAGGCTGGGATCGACCCGGCGCAGGTCGTAGAGGCCGCCGTCGCGTCTTGCCGCAAGCGTATCGCCTTGAGCCGTGCGGACGGAGGAGAAGCGCATCGTCTGAGTTCCCGGACACAGCCGTCCGAACGGCCGGCACGCCGCGGAACCATCGTTGCGGGGCGCCGTCAACCGGGAAACGCCGGAGCGCCCTCCCCGCCCGTGCTCTGCCTGGAGAATCCGGCTCGCTTCTGCCCCGTCGCCGGGCCGTTTCAAGCAAACAGCTCAGTAGCTCATAGCCCAGAACCGGTCGTTCCGGAGGAGATCCGCGATGGCATCCGCGGCCGCCTCGAGCAGGCGCTCCCCCTTCTCCGCCGTGGCGCGGGTCGGGTTGCCGAGCGCGCCGTGGCTCGTCCGCGCCTCGAAGGAGCGCCAGCGGTGAACCGCGAGACTGCCGGCCACCTCGACATGGGACGGGTTCGCCGGTTCCGGCCCGACCGCGTTCCCGAACTCGGAGGGGTCGCACAGCTCGGGAGCCAGCGTGAGCATCATGGAGGTCTCCCCCTCGCAGGCATGCTCGACATTCCTCTGGTCCTCCAGGATCGTCCCGAAGGCCTCGGCCGCGAGCTGCCAATAGGTCGCCACCGCGATCGCCGCATCGAGCTCGGCCCCGAAATCGTTCACGAATCCGTTCAGCACATGCGTGTTGCCGCCGTGGCCGTTAACGAGGAGGATGTTTTTGAAGCCCTGGCGCTTGATCGACCGGCAGATGCTGCGGAGCAGGTCGTAGTAGACCGGCACGTCGACCGTGATCGTACCGCCGAGGCTCATATGCATCTCGGCGAGCCCGCACCAGACCGTGGGCACCACGACGACCGGCCGGTGCGCGGAGGCACGTTCGGCCGCGCGCCGTGCGACCTCCGTGACAAGGATCATGTCCACCCCGGTCGCGAGATGCGGCCCGTGGTTCTCGCAGGATGCGAGCGGCACGACGACGATCGCATCCCTGGCGGCGAGCGCGGTGAGTTCGGAGGCCTTGAGCGACGACCAGAGCATGCGTGAGGCTCGCGGGCCGGGAAGCCCGGCCATCAATGGAAAGCCGCCGGAGGACCCGGCGGCTTCGACGACGGTGGATCGCCTTACTTGATGAGCGGGCAGCCGCCGTCCTTTATCGGCCGGAACGCTTCCTCGGCGGGGATCGTCTCCAGGAGATCGTAGACGTCGTCCTTCGACTTGGACTGGGACGGGTCCTTGACCTTGAAGACGAACATCTCGTGCACCGCGCGCCCGTCCGGCCGGACCGTCACCTTGCCGTAGGTTGGGTCGTCGAACGTCATCTTCTGCATCTGGGCCACGATCTTGTCACCCTGCACGGAGTCGGCGGCCTTGGCGGCGCGCAGGTAGGCGAGCGTCGCCGAATAGGTCGAGGCATGGTTCACGGTCGGCATCTTGCCGTTCATGCGCGCGGAGAAGCGCCTCGACCATTCACGGGTACGGTCGTTCAGGTCCCAATAGAAGGACTCGGTGACGATCAGGCCCTTCGCTTGGTCGAGCCCAATCGCCTGCACGTCGGAGATCTGGATGAACAGCGCGGCGAGCTGCATGCCCTTCTGGATGACGCCGAACTCGCCCATCTGCTTGATCGCATTGATGGCGTCTACGCCCGTGCCGCCGAGTGCGATCACATCCGCCCCGGACGACTGGGCTTGCAGGATGTAGGACGAGAAGTCGGTCGTCCCGAGCGGATGCTTCACGCTCCCGACGACCGTTCCGCCGGCCTTCTTCACCGCCTCGGAGGTGTCGCGCTCGAGCGCCTGACCGAGCGCGTAATCATAGGCGATGAAGAACCACTTCTTGCCGCCGGCCTTGGTGACCGCCTTGCCCATGCCGTTGCCGAGCGCCCAGGTGTCGTGCGCCCATTGGACGGTGGTCTTCTTGCAGAACTTGCCCGTCATGTCGGACGTGGCAGTGCCCGAGGCCATGGTCGGGATATTACGGTCGTCGAGCAGTGCCGAGATCGCCAGCGCGACCCCGGAATTCGGCAGGTCGACGACGGTGTTGACGTTCTCCTGGTCGATCCAGCGCCGTACGATCGCGGAGCCGACATCGGGCTTGTTCTGGTGGTCGGCCGCGACGATCTCGACCTTCAGGTCGCCCGCCTCCTTGGCGAAGTCCTCCGCAGCCATCTGCGCGGCGACGAAGGAGCCCTGGCCGGCTTGGCTCGCGAACGGCCCCGACATGTCGGTCAGCACCCCGACCTTGAGCAGCCTGTTCGGGATATCGGCCAGGGCGCCGCCGCCGCTCACGGCGAGCATCACCCCTGCCAACAACATGTCACGCAGCCTCGGCGCCATCGTATTCCCCTCGTTGCGGGCGCCTTCCGAAATTTCGGATAGCCCGAAGGCTAGAGTAGAAATTTCGAAATATGATAGTCAAGCGTGTCCGTTGTGCGTTTACCGCTTCGCGGGCGCTCTGCTTTTAAGCACCTGCTCGGATTCCATGCCCCCCACGCGGCGCTTCTTTGCGAGCGACGTGCCAAGTGCGGGGCGGCGGGTGGCGTGCGCGAGCGCGAGATCGGCAGCATGCCGAATGTGGCGCTCCAGAAGATCGGCCGCGCGATCGCCTTCACGTGCCATCGCGGCATCCATGATGGCCTTGTGCTCGGCCGTGATCGAGGAGGAAATCCTGGGATAGGAGATGTAGGCGCGCCGGTAGCGCTCCCCATGCTGGATGAGGAGTTCGCAGAACCGGAGCAGCCAGGGCGAACCGCAGGCGCTGTACAGGGCGAAATGGAAGGAGCGGTGGTGATCCTCCCAGAGATCGGCCGCATCCTTCGGGTCGAGCCCGCTCTCCCCCTCCACGCGGGTCAGGCGGTGGAAAGCGGCGACGACGCGCGCCTCCCACTCCATGTCGCCGGTCGCAATCGCGCGCCGGAGCGCCTCGCATTCGAGCCGCGCGCGCCAGTCGGTGATGTCCAGCAGTTCCTCCTGGCGCAACTCGGCGACCCGGAAGCCGCGCTGACCGTCCGATCGGACCAGCCCCTCGCTGACGAGCTGGAACAGCGCTTCGCGGATCGGACTCGTTCCTACCTGGTAGCGCTTCTTCAGGTCCTCCGACTTCACCTTCTGGCCGGCCTCGAACTCGCCTGAGACGATGTCCCGCCTGAGTCTGGCGAGCGTCTCCTCGGTCAGCGTCTTGTGCGCCTTAGCTTGGCCGACCCTGAGCGCCGGCCCCCACTCGAAGTTGTCCATGTGCGTTCCGCTGCGCCTGCGCTGCGGCTCTCTATGCCAGCGGCACGCCGAGCTGTGAAGATTGCGTCGAGGTTCGCGTAAATTTCGAAAATTTGACACTTGCCGAAGCAGGGCGCAGAACGTCGACGTCATCAATCACGAGCCGAGCGCACCATGGAAGAGCTGCCCGTTGTCGATCTGGAGAGCGTGACGCGCGAGCTGGCCGAATCCGGCCGGCGCGTGAAGGTCCTGTGGCAAAAGCCCGACTCGCTCGCCTTCGTGGCCCGCGGCCGCGAATACCGCAGCGAATTCCACGTGAACGACAGCGACGAGTTCACGTACATGATCAAGGGGACGATGCACCTGCACTACCGCACTCCCGAGGGCGAGGAGAAGGTCTGCGTCATTCCGGAGGGCTCGACCAACTGGATGCCGGGCAACACGCCTCATTCGCCGCGCTTCCCCCCGGACGCCTTCGCGCTCATCACGGAGCGCGGTCGCCGCGAGGGCGAGGTCGACCGGTTCCAGTGGTACTGCCCGAAATGCGACGAACTCCTGCACGAGGAGAGCGCCGTGGTGGACGACTACACGAAGGATTTCGTGACCCAGGCCTACAAGAATTTCTTCGGCAACGAAGCGCACCGCACCTGCAAGAAGTGCGGCAACGTCATGCCGAAGCCGGAGGGCTTCTGACCCACGGGTGTCACTGCCCCATGCCGCGGCCCCGCCGCAGCATGGGGCCAGGGCGCCAGGCGGTTGCTCTCGTCCGATCCGCGAGGGCGGGTCTCGCGGATCGGATCGCCTTCAGTGGTGGATGCGTCCGGCGAAAGGCAGGCCGGTATAGTTCTCGCAGAACGTCGTCATCGCGGCGCGAGAGGCGACGAGGCCTTCCAGGCGGGCCCGCTGGAGCCGGGCCTCGAAGTCCTGTCCAGGAACGTGGTGGAGCAGTTCCGTCATCGCGCGGGAGAATTCCTGGGCGCGCCAGATCCGCTGCAGTGCGAGCTCCGAATAACCGTCCAGAATGGAGCGGTCGCCGTCGCGGTAGAACGTGATCAGGCCATCGGAGAGCACGCTCACATCGGCCACCGCCAGGTTAAGGCCCTTCGCGGCGGTGGGGGGCACGATATGGGCGGCGTCGCCGGCCAGGAATAGCCTGCCGTATTGAAGGGGCTCGGTCACGAAGGAGCGCATCGGTGTGATGCTCTTGTGGAGGATCGCCCCTTCGTTCAGACGCGGACTTCCCTCCGCTCCCATGCGGAGCTGTAGCTCCGTCCAGATCCGCTCATCCGGCCAGTTCTCGACCGTGTCATCGGGTGCGACCTGCAGGTAGAGGCGGCTCACCCTGTCGCTGCGCATGCTGTGCATCGAGAAGCCGCGCGCGTGGTGAGCGTAGATCAGCTCGGCCGAGATCGGGGGCGCGTCGGCGAGGATGCCGAACCACGCGAATGGGTAGTCTCGCGTGAACGTCTTGACGAGGCTACTAGGGATCGCGGGCCGGCAGACACCGTGGAATCCGTCGCAACCGGCGATGAAATCGGCCTGGATCTCATGCGCGGATCCGCCCGCATCGCGGTAGCGCACCGTCGGCCGGTCGCTATCGATGCCGTGCGGTTCGACCTCCGACACCTCAAACGCGATCAGGTCGCCGGTTTTGTCCCGCGCCGCCAGGAGGTCCTTCACGACCTCCGTCTGAGGGTAGAGGACCGTGATCGCCCGGCCGGTCAGTTCCCGCATGTCGATGCGAGTGCGCCGGCCGCCGAACCTCAGCTCGAAACCCTCGTGGAACTTGCCCTCGCGGTGCAGCCGATCGCCTAGCCCGGCAGCATCGAGCAGATCGACCGTCGGCTGCTCCAGGAGACCCGCTCGCAGACGATTCTCGACGTAGTGCCGGTCACGCGCCTCCAGGATGATGTTGTCGACTCCCGACAGTCGCAGCAGCCGACCGAGGAGCAGGCCTGCAGGCCCGGCCCCGATGATGGCAACCTGAGTCTTCGATCTCATCTTCGTCCCCGAGCCCGGCCTTCCGACGTCCCAACCCGAATCAGCGCAGTCGCGGCATCAGCCGGAGCGCGTTTCCGCGCTCGATGAGCGCTAGATCGGGCGGAGCGAGCCCGGCTTTCGCGAGACCGTCGACCGAGCCCGCCATGGCGGGCTCGGGGGCATGGGGGAAGTCGCTCGCGAACAGGACGCGGTCAGGGGTCGTGAAGCGCAGGAGCGCCCCGAGCGTGAGTTCACCGGCCGAGAGCGCGACGTCGAAATGCAGCCGCCGCAGTTCGGAGAGCACGCCGTCAGGTGCGTGCTGCTTGAGGTCGGGCCGGCGCTCGAGACGGGCGAGACGCTCCGCCAGGAACGGCACGGCGCCCCCGGCATGCGAGAAGATGTACTTCACGCTCCGCGTCCGCAGCAGCGTGCCGGTGAAGAGCAGGTTCGCGATCGCGCGCGTGGTATCGAACGGGAACTCGAGCGAGGCCGGCGGAAGGCCGCCGAGAAAGGAGCCTGGCGCCTCGTTCGGATGGACATAGACCATAGCCTCCCGGCGCTCGAGCTCGTCCATGATCGGAGCGAAGAGCGGGTCGCCGAGATAGCGGCCGTCATAGCTCGTCAGCAGGCAGATGCCGTCCGCCCCGAGCTGGTCGAGGGCGCGGCTGATCTCCGAGAGGCTCGCATCGACATCGGGAAGCGGCAGGCTGGCGAAGCTGCCGAAACGGCCAGGATAGCGGGCCACCATCTCGGCGGCATAGTCGTTGCAGTAGCGGCACAGGGCGGCCGGATCGGGAACCGGAAAGCCGGGCGCGGAAACCGACACGACCGCCGTGGCGATCCCGTGCCGGTCCATCGCGGCCAGGGAATGCTCGGGCGTCCAGTCCGGAGTCTGTCCCGATACGAGCGTCCGGCCGATCGCCTCCGGCCCGACCTCCGTGACGTAGCGGGGCGGGAGGATATGGTGCTGCGTGTCGATGCGGTGCGGCGCAGGCAAGACGGTCTCCAGATGAAGCTTCCGACCTCTTACGATTTCGAGAAAGATCTGGAAATCCGAAATTTTTTGCGCATTGTGGACACGTCACCAAGCTAGAGCCGCACCGTGCCCAAACAGATCATCGCGTCCAAATCCGCCCCGACCACCGGTTTCACGGAGGCGTCCAAGCCGCCGCCGATCGTGCAGGCGATCCGCTTCGGAAACATGCTGTTCGTGTCCGGCCAGGGTCCGCTCGATCCGGAGACGAAGACGGTCGTGCCTGGCGGAATCGAGGAGCAGACCCGACGCACACTGCAGAACCTGAAGAGCGTGCTGGAAGCGGCAGGCGCAACCTTCGCCAACGTCGTCAACATGCGGGTCGTCCTGCGCGATACGGCCGACTTCCCGAAGTTCAACGAGATATTCCGCGAGATCCTCGACGGCGAGAAGGTGACGCGCACCTGCATCGGCGGCACGCCGCATCGGGCGGGCGTGAATGTCGAGATCGACTGCGTGGCGATGTTCGACTGAGCGGCGGGCTTGTCGCCCGCTCCCTTCAGCCCTTGAAGGCGCGGGCGAGCGCGTCCGCACCCTTGGCCATGATGCCGAGATCTGAGCCGACCGCCACGAACCTGTAGCCCCACTCGATGTAGCGGCGCGCCTCAGCCTCGTTCGGCGTCAGGATGCCGGCTGGCTTGCCGAGCGCGGTCAGCCGATCGACCGCGCTCCTGATCGCCTCCTGCACCTCCGGATGTCCCGGGTTGCCGATATGGCCGAGCGAGGCCGAGAGGTCGGCGGGTCCGATGAACACGCCGTCGACGCCCGGCACGGAGGCGATCTCCTCGATCCGAGCGAGAGCCTCCCCGGTCTCGACCTGGACGAGAACGCAGATCTCCTGCGCGGCGGTCTTGAGGTAGGTCGTCACCCGGCCGAACCTCGCCGCGCGTCCGCTCGACGTGATGCCGCGAATGCCGTCGGGCGGGTACCGGGTCGCGGCGACCGCACTTGCCGCCTCTTCCGCATTCTGCACGAAGGGGATCAGCAGCGCCTGCGCACCCGCGTCGAGGATGCGCTTGATGAGGACGGCGTCATTCCAGGCCGGGCGCACGATCGGGGTCGCCGTGCCGCCCGTAAGAGCCTGCATCTGCGAGATCAGGCCCGGCAGCTCGTTCGGGGAATGTTCGGTATCGAGCAGAATCCAATCGAAGCCGGAATCGCGGATGATTTCTGCCACGATATTGCTGCACAGGCTGCTCCAGAGCCCGATTTGCAACTCGCCGCGCGCGAGCGCCGCCTTGAAACGGTTCTGGGGCAGGTCCACGGGGAACTCCGGTCAGACGAACTGCACGGCGACGCCGCCGAGCGGCCCGAAATCGGCGTGCAGCGTGTCGCCCTTATCCGCCCAGACCGGCCGCGTGAAGGACCCGGACAGCATGATATGGCCAGGCTCGAGCACGGTGCCGAAGGGCGCGACCTTGTTGGCGAGCCAGGCGATGCCGAGCGCCGGGTTCCCGAGCACGCCGGCCGCGAGGCCCGTCTCCTCGATTTCCGAGTTCCGATAGAAGATCGCGCCGACCCAACGCAGGTCGATGTCCATCGGCTTCACCGGGCGGCCGCCCAGGATGATGCCGGCGGCCGCGCCGTTATCGGCCACCGTATCGAAGATCTTGCGCGGGTTCTGCACCCGCGCATCGATGATCTCGATCGCCGGCACGACGTATTCGGTCGCGCGCAGCACGTCGAGGAGGCCGACGCCAGGCCCCTTCAGCGGCTTGCCCAGCACGAAGGCGAGTTCGGGCTCGACGCGCGGCACGCAGTAATCGGCATGGCGAACCTTTGCCCCGTCCGCGATCATCATGTCGTCCAGGAGATGCCCGTAATCCGGCTCGTCGATCTGCGACGATTGCTGCATCGCTTTCGAGGTGAGGCCGATCTTGTGGCCGATGAGCTTCCTCCCGCCCTCGATCTTGCGTCGAGTGACCTCGCTCTGAATCCAGTAGGAATCCTCGATCTCGATATGCGGGAAGGTCTTGGAGAGCTGCACGACAGGCGTGCGGGTGCGCTCGGCTTCGAGCAGTTGCTCGACGGCGTGCAGGCGCTCGGCTTCGGACAACATGGACGCTTCTCCCCGACCCTTCAGAGCTTCACGCAGATGTTGCGGAGCTCGGTGTAGAATTCCATCGAGTGTACGCCGCCTTCGCGGCCGATCCCGGACTGCTTGGAGCCGCCGAAGGGCGTGCGCAGATCGCGCAGGAACCAGGAATTGACCCAGCAGATACCGACCTCGATCTGCGCCGCGACGCGGTGGGCTCGGGCAAGGTTCTGGGTCCAGATCGCGGTCGCGAGACCATAGGGGCTATCGTTCACCCGCTCGATCACATCCGCCTCGTCGTCGAAGGCGGCGACATGGCAGCACGGCCCGAAGATCTCTTCGCGCAGGACGGCCGAATCGTCGGGGAGCCCCGTCCAGATGGTGGGCTGGACGTAGGAGCCGCCGGAGAGCGGCGCCGGCAGGTCGGGCACACCGCCTCCCGTGACGATCGTCGCGCCCTCGGTCGCGGCCCGCTCGTAGTAGGACAGGACCTTGCGGCGATGCTCCTCCGAGATCAGGGGGCCGAGGGTCCCGCCCTTGTCGAACGGGTCCCGGATCCGAAGGTTCTCGGCCGCCTCCTTCAGGCGCGAGACGAACGCGTCGAAGATCGGCCGCTCGACATAGACCCGCTCCGTCCCAAGACACACCTGGCCGCAATTCGCGAAGACCGAACGCATCGTGCCCTCGACCGCGGCATCGAGGTCGCAATCGGCGAAGATGACGGCCGCGTTCTTGCCGCCGAGCTCGAACGAAACCGGCCGCACGCCCTCCGCCGCGGCCTTCATGATGGCCTCGCCGGTCCGGGTCTCGCCCGTGAAGGTGATGCCGTTCACCCCACGATGGCGCGTCAGGAACTCGCCCGCGCTGGCCGGCCCGAAGCCGTGCACGACGTTGTAGACGCCGGGGGGGACGCCCGCCTCGTTCATCACCTCGCCGAGCAGCGTCGCGGTCGTCGGCGTCTCCTCGGACGGTTTCACGACGACCGCGTTGCCGCAGGCGAGCGCTGGCGCGACCTTCCAGGTCATGAGGAGCAGCGGCAGGTTCCAGGGGCAGATCACCGCGATAACGCCGCGCGGCACGCGGATCGCGTAGTTCAGCGCGCCGCGCCCGTCCGGCGTCGCCGTGCGGAAGGTCTCGGTCGAGAGCGTCAGGACCTGGTCGGCGAAGACGTTGAAATTCGCGGCGCCGCGCGGAATGTCGATATGCGAGGCGAGACTCACGGGCTTGCCCGTGTCCAGCACCTCGGCCTGCAGGAAGTCGTCGAAGCGGCGCATGATGCCGTCCGCGACCTTGCGCAGGATCGCGGCGCGCTCCTGCTCGGTGGTCTTGCCCCAGGGACCCCTCATGGCGCGGCGGGCGGCCTGCACGGCCGCGTCAACAGTGGCAGCGTCGGCTTCGTCAACGGTGCCGATGACCTGACCGGTAGCAGGGTTGCGGTTCTCGAAGCTGCGCCCGTTCGCTGAGACGAAGCGGCCGTCGATGAAATGATTCAGATGCACCGGCCGGTCCGCGGCCAGCGGCGTGATGGCGCTGCTCATTGGGTGATGCTCCCGCGTTTTTGTCGTTGGCGGCGGCCGCTCAGGCGGCGGCCGCGTCCTTGAGGGACCAGAGGGCGAGAAGATCGGCCGACGCGACCACGTCGCCCAACAGGAACCGCACATTGGCGAGCGTCGCCTCGTGCATGTGCGGCGCATGCGAGGCTACCGCGTCGGACACGATTGCCACGTCGAAGCCCCGCGCATGGGCATCGCGCAGCGTCGACTCCACGCAGACATTGGTCTGCACGCCGCAGAACGCGAGGGACTCGACGCCATGGCTCGCGAGATGCCGCTCGAACGTCGGGTTCGAGAACCCGGAATAGGTATGCTTGACGAAGACGGGCTCGCCCTCGGCCGGGCTCACGCCGAAGAAATCGGCACCCCAGCTGTCCTTGCGGCAGCAGACCGCCTCCACCCCGAGCCGGCGCTTCTGGGCGATCATCGAGGGTGGAATCAGTTCCTCCTCGTAGCAGGCCGCGAGCCAGACGACCGGAACACCCGCCTCCCGCGCCGAGCCCAGCAGGACCTTCAGCGGAGGCACGATCGTTGCGAGGCCCGAGACATCCTTGCCGAGCGCGGACGCGATGTAGCCGCCCGGCGCGCAGAAGTCGTTCTGCATGTCGACGACGACAAGCGCCGTGCGGCCCGGCGCGAGCCGTTCGGCCGGACCGGGCAGGACCGACCGGCTGGCGTAGCGGGAGGGGATGCTCACGCGAAGGTCGTCCAGACGGAGCCGCCGATGCCGCAGCGCATCTCCTGGCTGGCGACATAGAAGACGGTCCGGGCCGGCGTGCCCCCGGCCGCGGCCATGGCGACCATCCAGGCCAAAAGCTCCGTCGTGCCGCCGCCACCCGCCTCGTTCATGCGCTCGATGGTCGCCTCGCGGATGACGCGGTCGGCGTCGCTCTCCTCCATGAGCTGGAGGAACCAGCGATCGAACTTCGTGTCCATGGTGAAGTAGCGCGGCCCGCCAGGCTCGTGCGAGAGCCCGCCCGTGCCCATGAGGCCGACCCGCAGCCCGGGCGGCAGCACCTCGCGCACGATGCGGCGCAGCTCGCGGCCGAAGCGGATGCATTCCGCCGGTTCCGGCACCGGCGGGTTGATGCAGTTCATGTGGATCGGCAGGATCGGCACGTCGTAGCCGAGATACCAGAGCGGCACCGACCAGTTGTCGTCGAACAGCAGGTTCTCGCCTCGGTCGATCTTGAAGCCGGAGGCCATGGCCTCACGCACGAGGACCTCGGCGACGTCCGGCCGGCCCTTCACGTGATAGCCCGGCTGCTTCAACCACGCCTTGAAGAACTCGGCCGGGCCGTTCCACTCGCCTGCGCAGTCGACGCGCCAGTTCGGCGGGTTCTTCAGCGGCAGGTTGAGCAGGTGGTCGTTGCCGACCCCGATGATCACATCCGGCTTGGCGTCCCGCATGATGCGGCCGAGCTCCTCGTAGCCGGCCTGGATCGCCTTCTGGTCCTCGACCGGGCAGGCATCGATCCAGCCCGTGACGCCCGGCGCATGGGCCATGCCCATGATGGCGACGAACTCACCCATCTCCTCGGTCCTCTTCAGTTCGTCTCGGGACGGTGCTCGACGATCTTGTCGCCCCACGACTTGCGATACGCCTCGGCGGCCGCGCTCTTCGTCGTGTTGCCGGCCGAGCCGTGGAACAGGCGGGTGATCTGCGGCAGGAAATACGGATGGACGCCGAGTTCGGCGAGCCGCCGCACGTCGATGGCGCGGAACGCCTCCTTCTCCGGCTCGCTCAGGCCGTACTGGCTCATAAGATCCTCGAGCCGCTCCCTGAAATGCGGCCAGACCGAATTGTCCCGCCGAACGTCGAATACCATCCGGTTCGACGGGAGGTCGGGATCGAAATCGTTCGCCGACGGAGCCGGCTTCGGGGTGGCGTCTGACATGGGCTCTCCCGTGATGACACGCGGCCGCGGGGCCGCGGCGGCTACTTCCCGCCGACGCGGGCGAGGATGACCTCGGCCATCGCCTTTGCCTGCCCTTCCAGGCGCGCGGCGCCCCGCGACGCGTCCGCCGAGGCGGGATCGCCGAAATAGCCGAGCGGCGTCTTGGCCCGCGCGGCCTCCTGGCCCTTGCGCCATTCGGCAAGATCGGCCGGGCCGTAATCCGTCGATTTCAGCGTCGGCAGAAGATCCTTGCGGACGAGTTCAGGATGGATGTGCAGCATCGCCGACGTTTCCGGGTCCCCGGCATGGACATCGATGAACCTTGCCGGGCTCTCGGCAACCTCGAACCCCAGCACGGCCGGGCTGGCCGTGTCGAGCCCGAGCCGCTTCACGAGCGGTGCATTGAAGAGGACCGCCGCGTCGATCCCGGACGCGGCCCGGCCGGCCGTCACGCCATCGAAGATCGTCTTGTTGTGCAAGGCGTCGCCATGCCCGGAAGTACAGAAGACGCGTGCGAAACCCTGCTTCTTCACGCTTGAGAGCACGTCCGCCATCAAGGCGATCATGGTGGCGGGCTGCACCTCGACGGAGCCCGGGAAAGCACCCGAGACCTGGTTGATGCCCCAGTAAAAGGCCGGGAGGATCACGGCCTGGTGTCCGCGCTCGGCCAGGATCTGGCGCGCGCGCCGTAGCACCGCGGACGGGATGTACACATCGGTTCCGAGCGGCAGGTGCGGGCCGTGCTGCTCGATCACACCAAAAGCCCAAAGGACCGACGCGCCCGACTTGGCGGCGGCATCGGCCTCCTGCCAGGTCATCTCCGCCATGGTCTCGGCGAAGGGCGGGGGACCGCTCCCGCCTGCCTGCGCCCGCGTCTCCGGCGCGCTCGCGGCAGCGGCGGCCATGCCGGCGAGGCTCGACGTGAGGAGAGTGCGGCGGTCCAAGCGGAGCCTCGTCGGGGTGCGATTACTGCGTCCAGGTTATCCTCGATTTTCGAAATTCACGCAAGCTTCGAGATTGTGGACAGTAATGACCGCTCCGGCACATTCTCGCGCGTAAGCCGCTTCGCGACGGCCGGATCCCGTGCCAATCCTGGCCCGCAGCAAGGGACCCAGATGACCGCCCCGATCGACCCCGACCTTCTTCCCGTCCTGGCGCAGCTTCGCGCCGCCGGAGAGCCGGACTATGCTCGGCTCGATGCCCGAGAGATGCGGCGGGCCTATCGCGAATCGCGCCTGAAGATGCGGGTTCCGCCCCGGAGGTGGCGGCGATGCGCGATCTCGCGGCCGAGGGCCCGGCGGGAGCGATCCCGGTCCGGTTGTACCGGGGACGCGGGACGGATGCGGACAGGCGCCTGCCCGTGCTCGTCTTCTTCCATGGTGGCGGCTGGGTCGTGGGCGACCTCGACACGCATGACGTGATCTGCCGCGCGCTCGCCAACGAGGCGGGCTGCGCGGTCGCCTCGGTGGATTACCGGCTCGCCCCGGAGCACCGCTTCCCGGCCGCGGTCGAGGATGCGAGCGCCGCGACGGCCTGGCTCGCCGCGAACGCCTCCGGCCTCGGTCTCGATCCCGGCAGGATCGCGGTCGGCGGCGACAGCGCCGGCGGCAACCTTGCGGCCGTCCTCGCCCATCTGTCGCTAGACGGCGCCCTGCCTCAGCTCGCCTTCCAGCTCCTCCTCTACCCGGCCGTCGATCAGCGCATGGCGCATCCCTCCTACGGGCGCTTCACGGAGGGGGTCGCGTTGACTGCGCCGGGCGTGCGCTGGTTCCGCGACCAATATCTGCAGGACACGGTACAGCAGGAAGACTGGCGCGCCTCGCCTCTGCTCGCGCGGAGATTCTCCGGCCTGCCGCCCGCCTTCGTGCTGACCGTCGCCCACGATCCGCTCGTCGACGAGGGCCGTGCCTACGCCGCGGCTCTCGGCGGGGCGGGCATCCGCGTCCAGCATCTCCACGTCAACGACCAGATGCATGGCTGCCTGACCATGACCGGTGTCATGAAGGCGCCGTGGACGATGCTGGCGATGGCAGGCGCGGCGCTGCGGGTCGCATTCAGCTGATGGGCGCGGCGCCAGTCTGGGCAGCCCGGCCCGCTTCGCCGAAAGAAGATGCTTGAAAACTGAAATGTCCTGAGTTGAACTATCCGTCGCCGCGCGGTGCGGCCGAGAGATGCGATGCCGTCCGAGATCGCCCGAACCGTCTTCCAGGAGGAGCACGAGGCTTTCCGGCGTTCCGTCCGCGCCTTCCTTGAGAGCGAGGTCCTGCCGCAATACGAGACCTGGGAAGAGGCCGGGAAGACGCCGCGCGAGATCTGGCTGCGGGCCGGCGAGATCGGCCTTCTCGGCACGAGCATCCCGGAGGCTTACGGCGGCGCCGGCGGCGATTTCCGCTACGATGCGGTGGTGCTGGAGGAGCTCGGGCGGCTCAGCATCGGCGCGCCCGCCTGGGACATGCACTCCTATATCGTGGCGCCGTTCCTCACCCATTTCGGGACGGAGGCGCAGAAGGCCGAGTGGCTGCCGCGCATGGCCGCGGGCGAGGCGATCGCCGCCATCGGCCTGACGGAGCCCGGGACGGGGAGCGATCTCGGCGGCATCCGCACGAGCGCGACGCGTGACGGCGACGCCTACCTGCTCCAGGGTTCGAAGATCTTCATTACGAACGGCATCATCGCCGATTTCGTGCTGGTCGCGGCGAAGACCTCGCCCGAGCTCGGGGCCAAGGGCATTTCGCTCTTCATCGTCGACACGCAGGCCCCCGGGTTCCGGCGCGGCCGCAAGCTGCGCAAGATCGGCAACCACGCGCAGGACACGGCCGAGCTCTTCTTCGACGGCGTCCGGGTCCCGGCCGATCGCCTGCTCGGCGGTATCGAGAACCAGGGCTGGGCGCAGCTCATGCACGGGCTCGCGCAGGAGCGCATGGTGGTGGCGGTGCGCTCCATCGCCATGGCGCAGGCCTCCTTCGAGGCCACGCTCGACTATGTCCGCAGCCGGACCGCCTGGGGGAAGCCGATCGTCTCCTTCCAGAACACCCGCTTCAAGCTGGCAGAGATGGAGACGGAGATCGATGTCGGGCGGCCCTTCGTGGACCGCTGCATCGAGCTTCTCGCCGAGAACCGGCTCTCGCCCGAGATGGCCGCGAAGGCGAAGCTCTGGACCACCGAGCTCGCCGACCGCGTCATCGACGAGTGCCTCCAGCTCCACGGCGGCTACGGCTACATGGCGGAATACCCGATCTCGCGCTCATGGACCGACGCGCGCGTGCACCGGATCTGGGCCGGCACGAGCGAGGTCATGAAGCACATCATCAGCCGGGCCTATTGAGGAGGCCGCGATGCCGCTCCGGTCTCATACCAATCTCGGCCAGCTCTTCGCCGCGAGCGCCGGGATGCGCGCCGGGCGGGATCTCATCGTGGATGCCCGGTGGCGGCTGGACGGCCGTGTGGCAGAGCGGGAGACGGTGCGGCGGGCCGCTCTCCTCGCGGATGCGGGCGTGCGATTCGGCGGCCGAGTGGCGTTCCTGTGCCGGCCGAGCGCGGCCCACGCGGTCACCTGGTTCGCGGCGGTGCGGCTCGGCGCGGCGGCCACGAACCTCCACGTCCTGGAAACGGACCGGCGCCTTGCCGAGACGCTCGACTGGCTCGAGGCGGACGCGCTGGTCTGCGACCAGGAATTCCTGGACCGGGCGCGTGCGATTCAGGCGGAAACGACGACCCAGCCGCATCTGCGCGTCCTCGACGCGGATCCGAGCAGCCCAACCACGCTGGCGGAGGGCCGGGAGGGCAACGCCGCGCCGGCGCTCGACCGCGCATCGCGCGACGATGTCGCCGCCATCTGCCTTTCCTCCGGTTCCACGGGCCGGCCGAAGGGCGCGATCCATACGCACGGATCGCTGCTCGCCAACGCTGCGGCGGGACCGGAGGTCTATGGCGAGATCACCGCGTTCGACTCCGTCCTGGTCGCGATCGGCACCTCCTTCGGAGGCTGGCTGAACATTGTGCTGCCCTTCCTCGGGGCCGGCGCGAAGCTCGTCTTCCAGCCCCGTTTCGAGCCGCAGGACTTCCTGCGGGGCCTCGCGGCCGAGCGCATCACCCATGCCCCGCTCGTCCCCACCATGTGGCGGCATGTGCTCGCGGCCGGTCCCGAGGACCACGACCTCTCCGCGCTTCGCTCGGCCTTCATGTCGGGCGAGGCGGCAGGTGCGGATGTCGTCGAGGCGGTTCTGGCCCGCATGGCGCCCTCCGTCCGGTCGGCCTACCTCTCGACGGAGGGCGGTTGCGCCTGCGGCATCGTCGCGGAACAGCGACGCGGCGAGCCGCTCGCCGGGCCGGGCGGCCTCCCCGTCCCGGGCTGCGAGTTGCGCATCGCGCCCGCCGAAGGTGGGCCGGAGAGCGAGGGCGAAATCCTCCTCAGGGCGCCCTCTCTGGCAAAGGGCTACTGGAAGGATGCGGAGCGGACCGCGCGCTGTTTCAAGGATGGCTGGTGGCGGACGGGAGATGTCGGCCGACTTTCCCCGGACGGCAGAATCGCGCTTGCCGGACGGGTGGATCACGTCATCAATTCGGGTGGGATAAAGATCCAGGCGGAGGAGGTGGAACTTGCCCTCATGCGTCACCCGAACGTCGCCCAGGCTGCCGTGATCGGCGTTCCGGACCCGGAATGGGGCCAGCGCGTCGAAGCCTTCGTGGTCCCGAAGGCCGCCCAGCTCGACCCCGGCGCCGTGCTCGAATGGTGCCGCGATGACGGCATCCTGCCCGCCCTGAAACTGCCCAAGCGGATCCATGTCCGCGACCGCCTTCCGACCGGCGCGACCGGCAAGCTCTACCGCCCGGCCCTCTTTCCCGAAGCCGGAGCCTTGCGGTGAGCGCCGCGCGCGCCACGCCCGCAACGGCGGGCGATCCCGTTCCGGACAAGACCGATCTCCGCCTCTGGCTGCGGCTCCTCGCCTGCACGCACGGGGTCGAGAACGAGGTGAAGGCGCGCATGAAGGCGCGGTTCGGGATCACGCTGACCCAGTTCAACCTGCTCGCCCAGCTCGAACGCTCGCCGGGCGGCATACGCATGGGCGAGCTCTCCCGCCGCACCATGGTGACCGGCTCGAACGTCACGGTGGTCATCGACGATCTCGTCAGCCGCGGCCTGGCCGAACGTCAGCGCGCCGCGGGGGACAGGCGCGCGATCGTCATCACGCTGACCAGGGCCGGCCGGGCCGCCTTCGCCGAGATGGCCGCCGAGCACGAGAGCTGGATCCGCGAGATGTTCGACCGCTTCCCCCGGCAGCGGAAGGAGGATCTCATGCGTGGCCTCGACGACCTGAAAGCCGCGCTGCGGGTCACGCTCAGAAACAGTCTCTGAAACGTCGGTCCAACCACAAGCGAGAGGGAACAGGGTCCATGATGAAATCCGTCGCCGCGGCTCTGGTCGCCGCAACCGCGTTTTCGGCTCCGGCGCTCGCCCAGGACATCAAGGTCGGGCTTTCGGGCACCTTCTCCGGGCCGAACGCCGCCAACGGCATCCCCTACCGCAACGCCGCGGAGGTCTTCCCGAAGACGATCGCGGGCACCGGCGTGCAATGGATCGTCGTGGACGATGCGACCGACCCGACGACGGCCGTCAAGAACGCCCGCCGCTTCGTGGACGAGGACAAGGTCGACATCATCCTGGGCTCGACCTCGACCGTCACGGCTTCGGCCATGACGGATGTCGCCGTCGAGGCGAAGACCGCGCAGATCGCGCTCTCACCCATCCAGATCGCGCCCGCCAAGCGGCCCTGGGTGTTCAACCTTCCGCAGCCCGTCCCGATCATGGTCTCGGCCATCGTGGAGGATCTCAAGAAGCGGAAGCTGAAATCGATCGCCTTCATCGGCTATGCCGACGGGTGGGGCGACCTGAACTGGAACGCGCTCACGGCCGAGGCCAGGAAGGCCGGGATCGAGGTCACGACCGGCGAGCGCTACAACCGGACGGACACGTCGGTGACCGCGCAGGTGCTGAAGGTGATCGCGAGTTCGCCGGATGCGGTCCTGGTCGGCGCCTCCGGGAGCGCCGCGGCCCTGCCGCAGATCACGCTCAAGGACCAGGGCTTCACCGGGCCGATCTACCACACGCACGGGACGGTCGTGAAAGCCTTCATCGACGCGGCGGGCAAGGCGGGCGAAGGCGCGCTCATGCCGACCGGTCCGGTCGTCGCGGCGGCCGAACTGCCCGATTCCAATCCGATCAAGCCCGTGTCGCTCGACTTCATCTCCAAATACGAGGCGAAGTGGGGCAAGGGCTCGGCCAGCCCGGTGGCGGGCTATGCCTGGGACGCGATGCTGCTCGTCGAAGCGGCCGCGAAGGAGGCGCTGAAGACCGCCAAGCCCGGCACGCCGGAATTCCGGGCCGCACTCCGCGACGCCCTGCAATCCGGCCGCGAGGTGGCGGGCACCAATGCCGTCTACAGGTTCACGGCCGAGGACCATTACGGGGTCGACGAGCGCGCCCGCGTGCTGGTCGTCGTGAAGGACGGCGCCTTCCGGCTCGCGAAGTAAGGATTCGAACGCTTCTGCTGGACAGCGCGGGTGCCGATGAACGCGACCATCGCGCTGATCCTGCTTCAGGACGGACTGACGAGCGGGCTGATCTACGGGCTACTCGCCCTCTCCATCCTGCTCGTCTTCCTGGTCACCCGGGTCCTCTGGGTGCCGGCGGGCGACTTCCTGGTGCTCGGCGCGCTGACCCTTGCCGTGCTGCGCCAGGGCGAAGTGCCGGGAACCGTCTGGATCCTGGCCGGCCTGGCGGCCGTCACCGCGATCGTGGAGACATGGCGCGCCTGGCGGGCGGGCGACTGGCGCGGCTGGCCGCGCCTCATCGCCCTGGTCGTCGTGCCCTCCGCGGCGGCGGTCTTGGCGACGCTCTGGCTCGCTCCGCAGAACGCGCCGGTGCCAGTCGCCATCCTGCTCGTGCTCGCCCTGGTCACGCCGATCGGCTTTCTCACCTATCGGCTGGTGTTCCGGCCGATGGTGGACCAGCCGACCCTCACCCTGATGTTCGTGGCGGTCGCAGTTCATTACGTCCTGACCGGGCTCGGCCTGACGGCCTTCGGCTCGGAATCGTTTCGCTCCCCGCCCTTCCTGCCCGGCCGGCTGGATGTCGGCTTCACGCGCCTCTCCTATCAGCTCCTGATCGTGCTCGCGGTGTCCGCCGCCCTGATGGCCGCGCTTGGGCTGTTCTTCGGCAGGACGCTCTGGGGCAAGGCGTTGCGCGCCACCGCCATGCAGCGCTTCGGCGCACGCCTCGTCGGCATCCGGACGGAGAGCATGGGCGCGCTCGCCTTCACGATCGCGGCGCTCATCGGAGCCGTCTCGGGCGTGCTGATCGGCCCGATGACCGCCCTGTATTACGACTCGGGCTTCCTCGTCTCCCTGAAGGGCTTCGTCGGGACCGTGATGGCCGGGATGGCGAGCTTCCCGCTCTCCGTGCTCGGCGCCCTCCTGGTCGGGCTGGTCGAGACGGGCGCCTCCTTCTACGCCTCGCCCTTCAAGGAGGCGATCGTCTTCGGCCTTCTCGTGCCCTTCCTGCTCTGGCGCTCCGCCGTGCAGATCCGGACGCGCGGCAAGGGCCACGAATGAGCGCCCGCCGCCTCTTCCTCGCCGGGCTCGTTCTGGCGCTGGCGCTCGCGCCACTCGTGCTGCCGCCGCAATTCGTGACGGCGCTGACCTATATCGGCTTGAACGGGCTCGTCTGCATCGGCCTCGTCCTGCTGACCGGCGTCGCCGGCATGACGTCCTTCGGGCAGGCCGCGTTCTGCGGCGTCGCCGCTTACGCGACCGCCCTCCTCACCGTGGGCCAGGGCTGGTCGCCGCTCGCGAGCCTGCCAGTCAGCGTCGCCGCGACCGCCCTCGTGGCGCTCGCGCTCGGCGCGCTCACGGTGCGGCTCGCCGGCCACTACCTCGTCCTCGGCACGCTCGCCTGGGGCATGGCCGTGTTCTTCCTTTTCGGCAACCTGCCTGGGCTCGGCGGCTTCAACGGCATCACGGGCCTTCCCGCCATCGCGATCGGGGGCGTCGCCTTCACCGATCCGCGCCTCGTCCATGTGCTGGTCTGGGCCGCGGTCGCGCTCGCCATGGCGATGGCGTCGAACCTGCTCGACAGCCGGGTCGGCCGCGCAATGCGGAGCCTGCCTGCGGAGATCATGGCGGAGAGCCTCGGCGTGCCGACGGCCCGGCTCCGGGTGGCGGTGTTCTGCATCGCGGCGATCCTGGCCGCGGTCGCCGGGTGGCTGCAGGCCCACTACGTGCGGGTGGTCAATCCGAGCCCCTTCGGGGTCAACGCCTCGGTCGACTACCTCTTCATGGTCGTGATCGGCGGCACGGGACAGCTCGGCGGGGCGCTCCTCGGCAGCGCCGTCTTCGAGGCGATCCGAACCGCTTTGCGCGATGTCCTGCCGCACCTTTTCGGCAGGAGCGGCAGCTACGAGATGGCGGCCTTCGGCATCCTGGTCGTGCTCCTCCTCAACACGACGGGCGGCGGAATGATGCCCTATCTTTCCCGCATCCTGCCGAAACCCGCCCCCGTCCGCGCGCCCGGCTCCGCCGGCCCGCTGCCGCGCCGGGAGCGGGCGCAGCCCGGGCAGGCGCTGCTGGAGGTGCGCGGCGCCGTGAAGCGCTTCGGCGGGCTCGTCGCCGTCAACGAGGTGTCCTTCGAGATCCGGACCGGCGAGATCCTGGGCCTCATCGGCCCGAACGGGGCTGGCAAGAGCACGCTCTTCGACCTCCTGACCGGCGTGCAGCCGGCCACGGCCGGGGAAATCCGCCTCGAAGGCCGGCGCATCGACGGCGCCTCGCCGCGCGCGATCGCGGGCGCGGGCGTGGCGCGCACGTTCCAGCACGTCCTCCTCCGCCCCGAGATGAGCGTGCTGGAGAACGCGGCACTCGGCGCGCATGGGCGCGGAGAGGCGGGCATCCTCCGCTCGGCCCTCCGGCTCGACCGCGCGGAGGAGGCCCGCATCCTGTTCGAGGCCCAGCGCCAGCTCGACCGTGTCGGCCTCGGCGAATTCGCAGCCCAGGCGGCCGGACATCTGGCCCTCGGGCAGCAGCGCATCCTGGAGATCGCCCGGGCCCTGGCCAGCGACCCGAAGCTCCTGCTTCTCGACGAGCCAGCGGCCGGGCTGCGCCATCACGAGAAGGCCCGGCTCTCGGCCCTGCTGCGTGAGCTGCGCGACGAGGGGGTCACCATCCTTCTCGTCGAGCACGACATGGACTTCGTGATGAACCTGGTCGACCGCCTCGTCGTCGTCGATTTCGGGACGAAGATCGCCGAGGGCACCCCCGCCTCGGTGCGGGGCGATCCGCGCGTGATCGAGGCCTATTTGGGCGGGGCGGAGGCATGACCTCCCTCCTGCAGGCGCGCGGGATCGAGGTGCGTTACGGCGAGAGCGAGGCCGTGCGCGGGCTTTCGCTCGCTGTCGGCCCGGGGCAGATCGTGACGGTGCTCGGGCCGAACGGCGCGGGCAAGACGAGCCTGCTCAAGGCCCTCATGGGCGCCCTGCCCTGCCGCGGCGAGATCAGGTTCGACGGGGAGCCGATCCATCGCCTTTCGCTGGAGGAGCGGGCGGAAATCGGGCTTTCCCTCGTGCCGGAGGAGCGCGCCCTGTTCGGCGAGATGAGCGTCGCGGACAATCTGGAGCTCGGCGGCTTCCTGCGCCGGCACGAGGATGCGCGGACGCGCCGGGAGGCGCGCGAGGAGATCTATCGGCTCTTCCCGCGGCTTCGGGAGCGGGCAGGCCAGCTCGCCTCCACCTTGTCGGGCGGCGAGCGCCAGATGCTCGCGCTCGGCCGCGCGCTCCTCGCCCGCCCGCGCCTCCTCATGCTGGACGAGCCGTCGCTCGGTCTCGCCCCGCGGATCGTGCGGGAGATCCTCGATGCCATCGCTGGCCTGCGCGATCGCGGCATGTCGCTGCTGCTCGTCGAGCAGAACGCGCGCGCCGCGCTCCGCATCGCCGATTACGGCTACGTGATCGAGCGCGGCGCGGTCGCCATGGAGGGCTCGGCAGCCGATCTTCGCGACAACCCCGCGGTCGCCGCCACCTATCTGGGCGGTTCCGCAGCCGGCTGAGCCTCCCGCATCGCCCGCCGCGGGCTTGCCCTGCCCGGCACCCTCTGGGATGTTCGGTGAGGAGCCCGGCTGGACGGGGCGCCGGGGAGGAGAGCGAGGTCGTGAGAGCCCGATCAGCCATCCTGCGCTCGTCGCCGGTCGAACGCCCCTATGCGGACACCCGGCCGCTGTCGATCGAGGAGGTCGAGCTCGCGCCGCCCGGTCCCGGCGAGGTGCTGGTGAAGATCGCGGCGGCGGGCGTCTGCCACTCGGACCTGTCGGCGATCAACGGCGACCGGCCCCGGCCGACGCCTATCGCGCTCGGCCACGAGGCGTCGGGCGTCGTGGCGGAGCTCGGGCCGGGCGTGGGCGACCTCGCGGTCGGCGACCACGTGGTCATGTCGTTCCTGCCGGTCTGCGGGGCGTGCGGCCCATGCGCCGAGGGCCGCGGCCAGCTCTGCGAGCCCGGGCACCTGGCGAACGGCCGCGGCACCCTCCTCTCCGGCGCACGCCGGATCCGCTGCGACGGCGAGGAGATCAACCACCACAGCGGCGTCTCCGCCTTCAGCGAATACGCCGTCATCTCGCGCCGCTCGATCGTGAAGATCAGCCGGGACGTGCCGCTGATCGAGGCCGCGCTCTTCGGCTGCGCCGTGATGACGGGCGTCGGCACGGTCGTGAACACCTGCCGGGTGCGGATGGGCGAGAGCGTGGCGGTCGTGGGGCTCGGCGGGGTCGGGCTCTCCGCCGTGCTCGGGGCGCTTGCCTGCGGGGCGAGCCGCGTCATCGCGATCGACATCTCGCACGCCAAGCTCGACGCGGCGCGCGAGATCGGCGCGACGGACACCTTCATGGCGAGCGACCCGAACACGGTCGAAGCCGTCCGCGACCTCACCGGCGGCGGCGTCCACCACGCGGTCGAGATGGCGGGCTCCGTGCAGGCCTTCGATCTCGCCTTCCGCCTCACGCGCCGGGGCGGCACCACGGCGGCGGCCGGCCTCGCCAACCCGAACCAGCGCTTCCAGATCCCGCCCGTCGCGCTGGTCGGCGAGGAGCGCGACATCCGCGGATCCTATATGGGCTCCTGCGTGCCCTCGCGGGACATCCCCCGCTACATCGAGCTGTGGCAGCAGGGGCGCCTGCCGGTGACCAAGCTGATGTCCGGGACCGGCCCGCTCGACGAGATCAACGAGGCCTTCGACCTGCTCGACCGCGGCGAGGTCATCCGCCACCTCGTCGTCATGTGATGATCGGGTCGCCGCCCGGCGGAAACCGGGCGGCAACCGCCTCACATCTCCATCTTCATCGGCTCGGGATAGTAGCGGAAGCCTTCGCCCGCCTTGGCGACGTGGCCGAGGCCCGGCCAGGCGAAATGGTAGGCGAGGATCGGGATCCGCTTCTCGGCCAGCATCGTCAGCATCTTCACCCGCGTCTCGGCCGATTGCCTCGGATCGGTGTCGTAGGCGAATTGCGTGCGGGGCTTCTCCATCAGCAGGACCGGGTGATGCGTGAGGTCGCCGATATAGCAGAGCTGGCTGTTGCCGCTGGAGATCATGAAGATCGTGTGCCCGACCGTGTGGCCGGGCGCCGCGAGCGCGGTGATCCCCGGCAGGAACTCCTGCCCGTCCTTGATGAAGACCAGCCGGTCCCGCACGGGCAGGAGGTTCTTCCGGGCCGTGTCCAGGAACGCCTTGAACTCCTTGGCGACCTTCGTCTCGTCCGTCCAGAAGTCGAAATCGGCCTGGCTGATGTAGAACTGCGCGTTCGGGAAGTTGCTCCGGCCGTCGTCGCCGACATTGCCGCCGCAATGGTCGACATGCGCATGGCTCATGACGACCGCGTCGATGTCATTCGGGTCGATTCCCGCCTGCTTCATCGTCCTCAGCAGCTTGCCGGTGGTCGGTCCGAAGAGCTGCAGGCTGCCCATGCCGGTGTCGAACAGGACCATGCGGTCGCCGGTGTTCAGGATGAGCACGTTCTGCTCGAGCACGGCGTTCGTCGTGGGCAGGAAGTTGTCGGTGAGCTGCTTGTCCATCTCCTGCGGGGACAGGCCCGTGAAGTTGGTATGCGGGTTGCCGAGCGGCAGCGTGCCGTCGGACACGATCGTCGCCTCTGCGCCGCCCAGCTTGAACCGGTAGAAATAGGGCGCCGGCGTCCCGAGCATCGGCGCCTTGGCAAGGCCCGGCCTGGGCAGACCCAGCGCGAGCGCGCCGCTCCCGATGGCGGCGCCGAGCAGAGCGTGCCGGCGGGTGAAGGTGGTCTCGGTCATCTCGAACCTCCTCAGCTTGCTTCCTCGATCGCATCCGTCTTGTCCGTCCCGTGCCTGGATGCGCGACCGGGATCTGAACGAAGCTTATCCTAGGCGCGCGCGATCTCGCCCCGCTCGATGACGAAGGTCTCGTCGACGAGGGATGCAAGGAGATCGGGGCTCGATTCGGTGATCAGGATCGCGACGTCGGGCAGCGCCTCGCGCAGCCGGCCGAGCGCGTCGGCGTAGCGGAGCGCCAGCGCCGGGGCGAGGCCCTGGAAGGGCTCGTCGAGCAGGATGGCCCGGGTGCCGACCATGAGGGCGCGGCCGAGCGCCACCATCTTCCCCTGCCCGCCCGACAGGCCTGCAGCCCGGCGCGGGGCGAGTTCGCGCAGCTCGGGGAGCAGGCCGAAGACGAGATCGCTCCGGCGCCCGATCTCGTCATCCGGGAGCGAGAGGACCTCGGCCGGCAGGAGGATGTTGCTGCGGACGGAGAAGCTGCCGAAGAGCCGCCGCTCCTCCGGCGCGTAGCCGATCCCGAGAGAGGTGCGCCGATGGGCCGGGAGCCGCGTGCAATCGCGCCCGGCGAGCGTGATGCGCCCCTCGCGCGGCGGCACGAGCCCCATCAGGGTGCGCAAAGTGGTCGTCTTGCCCGCCCCGTTCCGGCCGATCAGCGCGACCCGCCCGCCCGGCGGGACCTGGAACGACACGCGCCGCAGCACCGCGACGCCGGCGAGCTCGACGGTCACGTCCTCAAGCCGCAGCATCGGCGCCCTCCCGGACCCTGATGCCGATGACGTCGCGCTGGACGGCGGGATCCTCCAGGATCGTCGCCGGCGGCCCGAGCGCCGAGATGCGGCCCTGGTTCCAGACCGCGACCCGGTCGGCGAAGCGGGCGACCACGTCCATGTCGTGCTCCACGAAGACGGCCGTCACGCCCGCCTCGCGCAGCACGCGCACGAGGGTCTCCACGATGGCCATCTTCTCGGAGGCCGCGACCCCGCTCGTCGGCTCGTCCATGAGGAGGAGCCGCGGCTTGAGCGCGAGCGCCATGGCGATGTCGGCGAGCTTGCGCGCACCCTCGTTCAGCGCGTCCGCGCGACGGCCGGCGAGATCGGACAGGCCGAACCGGCCGAGGAGCTCGGAGGCTTCCGCCACATGCGCGCCGTCCAGGAGAGGCCGGATGGCCGACCAGAAGGTGCCGCGGGACGCGACCGCGAGCGCGGCGTTCTGCAGCACGGTATGCTCGGTGAAGAGCTGCGGCAGCTGGAAGGAGCGCGCGATTCCGAGCCGGACGATGCGGCGCGGCGAGAGGCCGAGGATGGGCCGGCCCTCGAAGGCGATCTCCCCGGCCTGCGGCTTCAGGTAGCCGGTCACCATGTTGATGAAGGTCGTCTTGCCGGCGCCGTTCGGGCCGATGATGGCGAGGTGCTCGCCGGCCCGGACATCGAGATCGACGCCGTCGGCCGCCTTCACGCCCCCGAAGGCGAGGCGGAGGCCGCGCGCGGCGAGGAGGGCCGTCATGCCGCCCCCTCCCCGGCAGGCCTGCGGCGCAGCGCGGAGCGTCCCATCCCCCACAGCCCGCCGGGCGCGAACAGGATCACGCCGAGCAGCACGATCCCGAGGATCATCTGCCAGGCATCCGCGACGAGCGCGGCCGCGTAGGTGCGGGTGAGCTCGTATCCGAAAGCGCCGAGGAAGGGGCCGAAGACACTGCCGGCGCCGCCCAGGATGGCGATGAAGACGAGTTCGCCCGAGGCGGTCCAATAGGCCAGCGCGGGCGTGACGTGCCGCGTCGTCATGGCGATGATGACGCCGCCGCACCCTGCCATCACGGCGGAGAGCACATAGGCGGCGAGCAGCACGCGGCGGGCCGGGATGCCCATGAATTCGAGCCGCGTCTCCCTCGTCTTCATGGCCGAGAGCGCCTCGCCCATCGGCGAGAGAAGATAGACCCGCACGAAGGCCCCGAAGCCGAGTGCGAGCAGGATCGCGACCGCAAGCGTCGCCCAGCCCGCCTCCTCCGGGCCGAGCGCCGTCCCGACATACCTGATCGCGGGCAGCCGGATGCCGTCGGTGCCGTGGGTGAGGGCGTAGAACTTCTCCAGGACCGAATAGAAGACCATGCTGAGGGCGAGGTTCAGCATGCCGAAGAAGATCTCGCGGTAGCGCACCACGAAGAGCCCGACCACGAGGCCGACCGCGCCCGAGACCAGCGCCCCGAGGGGCAGCAGGAGCAGCGCCTCGGGCATGCGGGGCGCCGCGAAGGCCGCCGCGTAGGCCGCGAGCGCGACATAGAGCGCGTGGCCGAAGCTCACCTGCCCGGCCCGGAGGAGGAGCAGGATGCCGAGCACCGCGATGCCCTTCGCGATCGCGATCGTGAGCACGAAGCGCAGCCAGGGGACGAGCGCGGCGACGAGAAGAACGATGGCGGCCGCGGCGAGCGCGGCGACGAGTTCGAGAAGGGCGCGACGGCTCATATCCGGCGCGTCTCCGGGACGCCGAACAATCCCTGCGGGCGCACGAGCAGCACGGCCACCATGATGAGATAGGGCACCACGACCTCGAGCTCCGGCTCGAAATAGACCGCGAAGGAGCGTCCGAGCCCGATCAGGAGCGAGGTCACGGCCGCGCCCTCGATCTGGCCGAGGCCCGCCGTGGCGACGACCGCGAAGGAGAGGACGATGGTCTGCGCGCCGACCCCCGGCACGAGCGAGGCGGTGGGCGAGGCGAGCGCGCCGCCCAGAGCCGCCAGCGCCGCCCCAGCCGTGAAGGTGAGAAGCGTGACCTTCGCGGCGTCGATGCCCATGGCGCGCGCGGCCTCGCGATCGGTCGTGACCGCCACGATCATGCGGCCGTAGAGCGTCCGCCGCAGGAACCAGGCGAGCCCCGCAAGGGTCACGAGCGCGATCCCGGGCAGGACGAAGAGCTGGTAGGCCGTGAACGGGATCACGTCCTGGCCGAACGGGATGTCCACCGTGCCCAGCATCTTGAGCGGCGCGTCGAAGACGACCGGCTGCACGCCGAAGAGGAGCTTCTGCAGGTCCTCCAGGATCATGAACAGCGCGAAGGTGACGAGGAGCTGGAGCACCGGCTCCTCCTTCTCCGTCCGGCGCAGCAGCCGCTCGATCGGCGGCCCGAGGACGAGCCCCACGAGGACGGAGGCGGCCAGAAGCGTCGGGAAGACGAGCCAGCCCGGCAGGCCGCGCGAGACCACGAAGAGCCCGAGCGCGGCCGCCGAATAGCCCCCGATCGCGTAGAGGCTGCCATGCGCGATGTTCAGCACGCGCAGGACGCCGAAGATCAGGTTGAGCCCGACCGCCACCATGAAGACAGCGGCCGCATAGGAAAGGCCGTCGAGGACGGCGAGCCCGATCAGCAGCGCGTTGTCGGCGATCCAACCGGGCATCGCGCGCGGCTCAGCCCCTGTAGGGGACCGGCGCCGGCATCTTGCCCGGCATGTCGGGGCTTAGGGTCTTCAGCCAGTCGAGGCTCTTCTGCCCGACGGGCGTCGTGATGTCGGCCGCCTTGAACACCACCATGTCGGTCAGGACCGGGAAGGGATACTTGTCGGTGTGGACGGTCGTTCCGATGAGCTGGTCCTCGAGGCCCTGTCCGTCTTCGCGAATCTTGATCGTGCCCGTGAGGGAGGGGAACTCCAGGCCCTGGAAGGCGGCCGCGAGTTCCGCGTCCGTCGGCCAGCCGCCTCCCTTCGCCTTGATGGCCTTCTCGTAGCCCGCCTTCATGGCGAAGACCGCCTGGGCCATGTGGTGGGTGGGATAGATGGGCCACGTGCTGAAGCGCTTGCGGTAGTTCTCCGTGAAGCGCGCGAGCAGCGCCGGGTCCTTCGGCGACGGGTGGCCGAACCAATGATCGCCGCGCCCGCCCACGATCACGCCCGCCGGCAGCGTCTTGCCGACGCGTTCGAGCGAGGATTCGGCGAGCGGCATGACGAAGGTCGAGCGCTCGAACAGCCGGCGCTCCGCCGACTGGCGGATGAAGGCGTCGAGGTCCCCGCCCCAGGACGTCGTCAGGATGACGTCGGGCCGGAGCGCCAGGAGCCGCGTGACCTCCGTCGAGAAGTCGGTCGCGCCAAAGCGCGGGAAGAACTCCGCCGCGACCCGGACCCCCGGCTTCAGCGTGTCCATCGCGGTCTTCCAGATCGCCCAGGAATCGCGGCCCCAGGCGTAATCCTGGTTCACGACCGCGATCGACCGGAAGTCGGGCTTGGCGCGCAGGACGTAGAGCAGAGCCGCCAGCACCTCCGGCGTCGCATTCCCCTGCGTGCGCACCGCATACTGATAGCGCGCGTCCTCGAAGATGCGCTGCGTGCCGCAATCCCAGAGCAGCGTCGGGCGCTTCAGCTCGTCCGCGAGCGGGGTGCAGGCGAGGCAATCGGCCGAGGAGATGGCCGAGAAGATGATGTTGACGTTCTCGCTCTGCACGAGGCGCCGGTACTCGCCGACGAAATGGTCGACGCCCGGACCCTCGTCCACGAAGATCGGTCTGACCTTCACGCCCGCGATGCCGCCTTCGGCATTGATCTCGTCGAAGAGCATCTCGGCCGCCTGCCGGCCGGGCACCCCGAACACGCTCGCCGGACCGGACAGGTAGGTGGCGATGCCGACCTTCAGCTCGCTCGGCTTCGCGGCCTGGGCCTGGACGCTTCGCCCCGCCAGCGCGAGGCTCCCGACCCCAAGCGCGCCCAGAGCCGCACGCCGCGTGAGAGACCCAGGCGCAAATCGCACGTCACCCGCCATCACGTGTCCTCCCCGTTTTATTGACGGAAAGACTGCCGCAGCTCGGCCGCGGAAGTCCATCGGAAAAGCCGCATCGGGTGAAAGCCTGCCGCCCGCACGATCCATCGCCCGGCGGAGCGGGCCGGCCCGGGATGGTTCGGGAGGAACGCTCAGCCTGCCAGGACCGCCTCCACGATCTCCTGCACCTCGAAGGCCTCCTGCATGGTCGCGAGGCGGTGCGGCTCGCCGCGGGCAAGCCGCGCCACGCCCTCGAGCTGCCGCCGGAGCGCGATCGGGCGCCCCTTCTCGTTCGGAAGGGCGTCGGGCGCGGGATGGAACGTGCCGTCGGGAGCGCGGCGCTCGGCGATGGCCCAATCGCGCAGCCGTACTGCCCCGGCCTCGCCCTCGATGAGCCAGGTGTTGTGGTCGTCCCTGTCCGTCCCGCCGACCGTCCCGGCCAGGCTCACCGGTATGCCGCCTGCCGTGAGCGTCGCCGCGACCCGCCGTTCCGAACGGCCGGGCTCGGGAAACTCCGCCCGGCCTTCGAGCCCGGCAAGCGGCCCGCCGAGCCGGCGGGACAGGAACAGGAAGTGCGACACCACCTCGCGCGTGAAGCCGCCCTCGGGGCGGCGGTCGAGCCAGCCCGCCGCATCGGCCTGCCAGGAGCGCGGCCATGTCGCGAAGGAGACCTCGATGGCGATCCGGAGCGGGCGGCCGACCGCGCCTTCCCCGATCCAGCGGCGAAGCGTCTCGACGCCCAGCGACGAGGCGAACGGGAAGTTGACCGCGCCACGATCGCCGGCTTCGGCCACGAAGGCGCGGGCGTCCGCGAGGTCCACCGCCAGCGGCTTCTCCACGAAGACGCTCTTTCCGGCCGCAAGCGCCGCGCGGGCATGGCCGAGATGGGAGGCGGGCGGCGAGGCGATGTAGGCGCAGTCGCTCGCCGCGATGAGCGATGCGGAATCGGACAGGATGGGCGCAGCCGGGAACCGCGCCCGGATGCGGTCCAGCGCGGCGGGCGCGGGATCCCAGATGCCGGCGACCCGGACCGCATGGGAGGCGTGATCGAGCGCGGCGCCGAGCATGCGCTCGCCCATGATGCCGGCCCCGATGATGCCCATCGCGACGGGAGGATGGGACACGGCGACGAACCTTTCCGCTTGGAGGGCCTCGCTCTAGCACGGACGGACGCGCCGGTTGACAGCGCGTGCGCTCGTGCCGGAGGGAGGCGGGAGGAGCGGGCCGGGAGAGCCCGCCGCAGGCGGGAGACGACGATGCGAGCGCCGAGCTGGGCCCCGAGGCGTCAGCGCCTGACCATGGCGGTCTCGCCCCCGACGCCCGTCGCCACGGTCTGACAATCCGGGTACCAAGAGCCCCGATGGCCTCTCTGTTCGAACCGATCCGCCTGCGCGAGCTCGCGCTCCGGAACCGCATCGTGATCTCGCCGCGGGAGCTCGCCCGGCTCGGGCCGTGGCGGCGGCAGGGCGCGGCAGCCGCGCAGGAGGCCCGGCCGTGAGCGAGGTCGCCGTCATCGGCGCGGGCCTGATGGGCCACGGCATCGCGCTCGTGCTCGCGCTCGGCGGCCATCGGGTGCGCATCACGGATTCGAGCCGGGAGGCGCTGGAGCGCGTGCCGGGCCTTCTCGCCTCGGCGCTCGAGACGCTGCGCGAAGCGGAGGCGGTTGACGCGAGTTGGACGGCGGAGCGCGTAACCGGAGCGATCGGCCCTTCGCCGGACCTCGCCGAGACGGTGGCAGGCGCCGGGCTCGTGATCGAGGCCATCACCGAGAACCCGGACGCGAAGCGCGCGCTTTTCGCCGAGCTCGACCGGCTCTGCGGGCCGGACACGATCCTCGCCAGCAACACCAGCTATCTCGACGTCTTCCCGCTGATCCCGGCCGCGCGCCGGACACGGGCGATCGTCGCGCATTGGTACACGCCGCCCTACATCGTCGACCTCGTCGACGTTGTGCCCGGGCCGGAGACGGACCCGGCCGTCGTGGATGCCGTGCGCGACCTCGTCCTCGGCCTCGGCCAGGTGCCGATCGTCCTGAAGCGCTTCATCCCGGGCTATGTCGCCAACCGCATCCAGTCGGCGATCTCGGCCGAGGTGTACCACCTCCTGGACGAGGGCGTGGCGAGCCCGCGCGAGATCGACGACGCCATCATCCACGGCCTCGCGCCTCGGATTCCGGTGCTGGGGCATCTCGCCAAGGCGGATTTCACCGGGCTCGAGCTGCAGCGCCACGCGCTCCGGAACGCGACCTACCAGCCGCCTTCCCCGCGCACCCGCTCGGAGGTCCTCGACAGGCTGTGCGCGGAGGGGCGGACGGGCGTCATGGCGGGCCGCGGCTATTTCGACTGGGGCGGCCGCCCGCCCGAGGAGCTGTTCCGCGAGCGCGACCGCAAGCTGCTCGCGCTCAAGAAGGCAATGAAGGCGATCGGCCGGATGGAGGGAACATGATCACGGCCGACCTGCGCGGCCGGAAGGTGCTCGTCACGGGCGCCGCCTCCGGCATCGGGCTTGCCGCCGCGACCCTCTTCGCGCGCTGCGGGGCCAGGGTCGCGCTGAACTATCTCCCGGGCGACGGGCGCGGCAGGCACGCCGTCGAGCAGCTGCGGGCCGAAGGGCTCGACGCCGTCGCGGCGCCCGGAGACGCCGCCCGCAGCGGCGCGGCCGAGGCGATGGTGGCGGACGCGATCGAGGCGCTCGGCGGCCTGGACGTCCTGATCAACAATGCCGGGATCACCGGCACGGCCGAGCCGATCGACTTCGACGATCTCGACGCGATGACGGACGAGTTCTGGGACGGCATCCTCGCCACGAACCTCGTCGGCCCGTTCCGCTGCTCGCGGGCCGCCGCGCCGGCGCTGAGGGAGGCGGGAGGCGCGATCGTCAACACGGCCTCCGTGGCCGGGCTCGGGCGGCGCGGAAGCTCCATCGCCTACGCGGCCAGCAAGGCGGGCCTGATCAACCTGACCAAGAGCCTCGCCCGGGCCCTCGCGCCCGACGTGCGGGTGAATGCGGTCGCGCCGGGCCTGATCGAGACGCCGCTGACGAGCGCCTGGTCGCAGGCGCGCCGGCGCATGACTCTCGAGCGCACCATGCTGGCCCGGCTCGGGCGACCGGAGGACGTCGCCGAGGCCATGCTGTTCCTGGCGGCGGGCGCAGGCTACATGACGGGCGAGACGATCGTCGTCGACGGCGGGTCTGTCTGATGTCGAAGCCGGTCGTCATCACCTGCGCGCTCACGGGCGGAGCGGACATCTCGTCCCGCAGGAACCCGGCCGTGCCGGTCACGCCGGCCGAGATCGCGGCCTCGGCGGTCGAGGCGGCCGCGGCAGGCGCCGCGATCGTCCACATCCATGTGCGCGATCCGGCGACGACCCACCCTTCCATGGAGCTCGCGCATTACCGGGAGGTGGTCGAACGCATCCGCGAGAAGGATGCCGAGGTCGTGCTGAACCTCACGACCGGAGCGGGCGGCCGCTACGTCCCCGGATCGGAGGATCCGAGGACGGGCGGACCGGGCACCACGCTCGCCACGCCGGCCGAGCGCACGCGCCATGTCGAGGCGCTGCGGCCGGAGATCTGCACGCTCGACATCGCGACGATGAATTTCGGCGAGCACGTCTTCATGAACACGCCGGCGCACCTGCGCGAGATGGCGGCGGCCGCGAGGCGGGCCGGCGCGAAGCCCGAGATCGAGGTCTTCGACCTCGGCCAGATCGAACTCGCCAAACGCCTCATCGCCGACGGGCATCTCGACGCGCCGCCGCTGTTCCAGATCTGCCTCGGCATACCCTGGGGCGCGCCGGCCACCCCCGAGACCATGATCCAGATGCGCGATCGCCTGCCGAAGAACGCGGTCTGGTCGGGCTTCGGCATCGCGCGTCAGCAATTCCCGATGGTTGCGCTCGCGGCAACGCTCGGCGGGAACGTGCGGGTCGGGCTGGAGGACAACCTCTACCTTTCGGCCGGCAAGCTCGCGCCGAGCAACGCCGCCCTCGTCGAGAAGGCCGTGAGCCTCCTCGCCCATCTCGATTTCCGTCCCGCCACGCCGGCCGAGGCGCGCGCCACATTCGGGCTCGCCTCCTGATGGCGCTCGTCTTCGGGGCCGAGATCCCCTTCGTCGATCATTGCGCCATCGAGGAAGTGGGCCTGTTCGAGGGCAGGACGCGGCTGCGCATGAAGCTCGGGCCGCAGCACATGAACAATATCGGCATCGCGCATGGCGGCGCGATCTGTACCCTGCTCGACGTCGCCATGGGGACGGCCGGCAGGACCTATGCCGGAAGGCCGGTCATGACGCTCGACATGCAGGTGGCGTTCCTGTCCCCCGGCCGGGCCGGGGTGCTGACCGGCGAGGGCCGCGTGGTACGCGGCGGGCGCTCGATCCTGTTCTGCGAGGCGGAGGTGCGGGACGAGGCGGGCGAGCTGGTCGCCAAGTCGAGCGGCGTGTTCAAGCCCGTGAAATAGGCGTCCGGCTCAGTCGTCCTGGAGGACGCGGTACTCCGCGCCCTCGATGTCGTCGTACTGGCCGGAACGCAGCGCCCAGAGAAAGGCGCAGAGCCCGACGAGGCCGAGGCCGGTCGCGATCGGGATCATGAAGACAAGGACGTCCATCGTCGCCTCATGCCGCCCGAAGGGCGGGCGCGGCCTGCTGCGGGGCGCGCCCGGCCGGAGCGTCGGGCCGCGGGCGCGGGGCCGACCGGTCGAAGCGGAGCCGGACGGCGTTCAGCGAAACCACGACCGACGATCCGCTCATCGCGAGCGCGGCGATGAGCGGGGTGAGGAACCCCGCCGCGGCGAGCGGCACGGCGAACACGTTGTAGAGCGCCGCGAACCAGAGGTTCTGCATCATGATGCGCCTCGCCCGGCGGCCCACCGCGAGCACGGTGCGGACCGGCTCGAGGCTGCGGCCCAGGAACACCGCGTCCGCGGCCGCCTGGCTTACATGCGCGGCCGTCACGGGCGAGAGGGAGGCGTGAGCGGCCGCGAGCGCGGGGGCATCGTTCAGCCCGTCCCCCACCATGAGGACCCGCCGGCCCTCCCGGCCGAGCGCCTCGATGCGCGCGATCTTGTCCTGCGGGGAGAGCTCCGCCGACCAGTCCTCGATGCCGAGCCGGGCCGCGACGGCGGCGACGGCGCTCCGGCGGTCGCCCGAGAGCATGGTGACCCGATACCCATCTCGCTTCAGCGCGGCGACGGTCTCGATGGCGTCGGGCCGGAGCGCCTGGTGCACGGGAAGCGCCACCGGGCCGCCGTCGCCGATCCGGACGCAGATCACGGAGGCGTCGGGATACCAGGCGAGAACCGCTTGCGCGGCCGCCCGGGCGCCGCAGAAATCCGGCGAGCCGAGCCGCATCTCGACGCCGTCCACGACGGCCCGGACCCCGAGGCCCGCGGCCTCCTTCGCGCCGGCGAAGGGCGTGCGCTCCCCCGCGAGCTGCGAAAGGGCGGAGGCCATGGGATGGCGGCTCGACAGGGCGAGCCGCGCCGCCGTCTCGAGGAGACCCGGGTCCGTCGCGAAACCTTCCGCGAGCCGCGGCTCGGGCAGGGTGAGCGTGCCGGTCTTGTCGAATACGACCGTGTCGATCGCGGCGAAGCGCTCGAGCGCGTCCCCGGAGGCGAGCAGGATCCCGTCCCGGAAGAGGAGCCCCGCGGCCGCGACCTGCACGGCCGGGATCGCGAGCCCGAGCGCACAGGGGCAGGTGATGATGAGCACCGCCACCGCGTTCAGGATCGCGGCGTGCCAGCCCGCGCCGGCGAGGAGCCACCCGAGGAGCGTCAGCGCCGCGGCCGCATGGACGAGCGGAACGTAGAGGCGTGTCGCCCGGCTCGCGAGGTCGAGGATGCGGGAGCGAATGTCGAGCGCGCGGCTCATCAGCGCCTCGACCTCGTCCAGGAAGGTGCCGCTGGCCGCCGCCGTGACCCGGACCGTCAACGCGCCGTCGAAGTTCAGCGCGCCCGCATAGACCCGGTCGCCGGCCGCGAGCGCCACGGGCGCGGTCTCACCCGTGACGAGGCTCATATCGGCCTGCGAGGTGCCGCGCTCGACCAGGCCATCGACCGGCATGCGCTCGCCCGGGCGGACCAGCACGAGGTCGCCCGCCGCGAGTTCGCCGACCGGCACGTCCTGCACCCTGCCGTTCTCGTCCACGCGCGCGGCGCTGTCCCGGCGCAGGGCGGCGAGGTTCTCGGCCAGCATGCGGGTCTTGCGCCGCATGGTCTGGTCGAGAACGCGCCCGATCAGCAGGAAAAAGAGCAGCATCACGGCGCCGTCGAAATAGGCGTGATGAGCGCCCGTCGCGGTCTCGAAGACCGACATGACCAGCGTTGCCACGACCCCGAGCGCGATCGGGAAGTCCATCGTCACGCGCCCGGCCTTCAGGCCGCGGATCGCGCCCTGGAAGAAGGGCTGGCCGGCATAGGCGGCCGCCGGCAGCGCGACGAGCGCCTGCATCCAGTGGAAGAAGTCGCGGTTCTCGGCCGTCATGTCGGAGACGTTGCCCGCCCAGACGGAGACCGCGAGCAGCATGACGTTCATGGACGCGAAACCCGCCACCGCGAGCGCCCGGACGAGGCGGCGGAGCTCGGCCTTCTCCGGCTCGTCGGCGCGGCGCGGATCGAAGGGCTGGGCGCCGTAGCCGAGCCCTTCGAGCTTCTCGATCACCGCGACGAGATCGGCTGTCCGGCCGGGCATCCAGGACACGGCAAGACGCCGCTCGGAGAAGTTCAGGCGCGCGGAGGCGATTCCGGGGAGAGCGCCGAGCCCGCGCTCGATGGCGGCCATGCAGGCGGCGCAGCGGACGCCCTCGACGGCGAGCTCGGCGCGCGCGGACCCGTCCGGCTGCACCCGGACGAAGCCGGAGAGATCGCGTTCGGAGAGGCGCTTGGCGCCGTCGTGCCAGGACGCGTGGGCGTCGAGATAGGCGAGAGCGTTGTCGCCGCAGCACATGATCGATCTCCCGCTACGCCGGGTCAGGGCAGGATCACGCGGGAGCGGCGTCGGAACAGCCGCTCCCCGTGCTGGTCGCTGAAATCCACCACGAGGTCCCACTGACCTCGCAGCGCACCCTCGATCACGGCGCGGTAGGTGCCGCGCTCGGTCTCGACGAGCCCGGCGGCCCGGTCAAAGCGCTTGTCCGTGGGGCGCTCGAGCGAGGCCCGGCCCGCAAGGCCCGTGATCGGGCGGCCGGAGCGGTCCCGCGCGATCGCCGTGACGTCGGCCTCCTCGTCCCCGGCCCGCCTGACATCGAGGTCCATCGTCCAGCCGCGAGCCTCCTGCTCGCGCGCGCCGGCCAGCTCCGCGTTGTAGCGCTGGCCGGCCTGATAGGGGGAGCGCACCTCGAGCCCCGACCAGGTGCGCAGGGCCGAGGTCAGGAGGAAGGCGTCGGCCGCGAAGATGGTCCCGAAGAAGGCCAGGAAGATGAGGAACACCTTCCGGCCGGTGAGGCGGAAGCCGGCATCGGAGCCGCTCGTCATCTGCATGCCCATGCTCATGGAGCCTTGAAGTGGTCGTCGGCCGCGGCACGGTCGCCGGTGGTCGGATCGGTGATGACGAAGGTCAGCTCGGTCGAGCGGTCGAGCTTGGCGCGCGGCGGCGCGAAGACGAGGACGCGGAATTCCTGCGTCGAGTCGGCCGGAACCCGGAGCGTGTTCCCGGAGCCGCCCACGACCTCGGCCCGCAGCGGCAGCGGGCTGTCGAGACCGAGCGTGAACGCGCGCTCGATCGGCCGCTTGTTGAGGACCCGCAGCGTGTAGCCGTTGCGGATCGAACCGTCCGCCAGCGTCACGAAGAGCGGGTTGCGGTCGTGGATCGCGCTCAGGCCGGTCAGATCGCGGGTCGCGAGGTTGTAGAGCATGATCCCGCCCACGGCGGAGATCATGGCCGCGTAGAGCAGCGTCCTGACCCGGACGGGCTTGTAGACGGCCGGCGCGCCGGCAGCCCGGGCTTGGCAATTCGCGTCCGTGTCGTAGGCGATGAGCCCCTCGGGGCGGCCGAGCTTGCGCATGACGGTGTTGCAGGCGTCGGCGCACAGCCCGCACTGGATGCACTCCATCTGCAGCCCATCGCGGATGTCGATGCCGGCCGGGCAGGCCGCCACGCACTGGAAGCAATCGACGCAATCGCCCGCCGGCCGGCCGGCGGCGCGCAACGCGGCCGCCTTCTTGGCCGAGCCGCGCGGCTCGCCGCGGTCGTACCGGTACGTGATGGCGAGCGAGTGCCTGTCGGTCAGCGCGCCCTGGATGCGCGGCCAGGGGCACATATAGGTGCAGACCTGCTCGCGCATGTGGCCGGCAAGCACATAGGTCGTCGCGGTGAGGATGCCGATCGCCGCATAGGCCGCCGTCGGAGCCTCGAAGGCGGCGAGCTGCACGACGAGCGTCGGCGCGTCCGCGAAATAGAGAACCCAGGCGCCGCCGGTCCACCAGGCGATGAGGATCCAGAGTGCGTGCTTGAGCGTGCGCCGCCAGATCTTGTCCGCCGTCCAGGGCGCCGCGTCGAGCTTCTGGCGCTCGCGCCGGTCGCCCTCGGCGAACCGCTCCACGGCCATGAAGAGGTCGGTCCAGACCGTCTGCGGGCAGAGATAGCCGCACCAGACCCGCCCGGCCACCGCGTTCATGGCGAAGAGGACGAGCGCGGCCAGGATCAGGAGGCCCATCACGTAGGTGACGTCCTGCGGCCAGAGCTCGATGAAGAAGAAGTAGAACCGCCCCTTGTCGAGGTCGAGCAGCACCGCCTGCGATGGCTGTTCCGCGCCGCGCTCCCACCGCAGGAACGGCAGGCCGTAATAGACGGCGAGCGCGACGGACAGGATCGCCCACTTCACCGTCCGGAAGGTGCCCCGGACGGAAGCCGGGTGGATCTTCTCGCGGGCGGCGTAGAGCTGGCCCTCGGTCGGGGCGGGCCGCGCGGAGGCCAGACGCATCACCTTGCGGCGGCCCTCCAGGACCGTCACCGAGCCTGCCGGCCTCGAGCCTGTCCGTTGCGCGTGTTCGGCGAGCGCCATCAAACCTGTCCAGCCGCGAGGTCGCGGAAACGAGAACGCCGCCCTAACAGCGGCGGCGTTCTCCCGGCTTGATCTGGCTCAAACGGCCGATACGGGCCTTCCCCTAGCGCCCCCCGCCGAGGCCGTGGACATAGAGCGCGAGCGAGCGGATGGTCGCGTCGTCCAGCCGGCCCTCCCAGGCCGGCATCACGCCCTTGCGGCCGTTCGTGATCGTGGCGATCACCTGTTCGGGCGAGGAGCCGTAGAGCCAGATCGCGTCCGTCAGATCCGGGGCGCCGACCTCCTGCTTGCCCCGGCCGGTGTCGCCGTGGCAGGCGGCGCAGTTCTGGGCGAAGATCTCGCCTCCCCGGGCCAGGTCGAGCTTCGGATCGTAGGCCTTGCCCGAGAGGGACAGGACGTAGTTCGCGACCGACCGGATCTCATCCCGCTTCAGGATGCCGTCGCGCCCGAACGCCATCATGTCGCCGGCGCGGCTCTCCGGATGCGAGGTGCGGGCGCCGAACCGGATCGTCCTCTCGATCTCGGGCAGGGTGCCGCCCCAGAGCCACTCGTCGTCCTGCAGGCTCGGATAGCCGGTCCGGCCGGTGGCCGAGACGCCGTGGCAGCCGGCGCAATTGTCGCCGAAGGCCGCCTTGCCGGTCGCGAGCGCGAGGTTCAGGAGGTTCGGGTCGCTGCGGATGTCCTCGAAGGACGCGCTGGCAAGCTGCGCCTGGCCGCGCGCCGCGCGCGCCTCGCGCACCCTGGCCACCTCCTCCAGCACGACCTCGCGCTGCGAGTAGCCGAAGAGGCCCGTCGTGTAGCTCGTGAGGAGCGGCCAGGCCGGATAGACGACCCAATAGGCGAAGGACCAGACGATTGTCGCATAGAGGGTATAGAGCCACCAGCGCGGCAGCGGGTTGTTGAGCTCCCGGATGCCGTCCCACTCATGGCCGGTCGTCTCGCCGGAACTCTCCGGGGACTTCAGGGCAGATTCGGCCACGGCGGTCACTCCTCGCTCAGGGGCATGCGGGACGCGGCGTCGAACCGCTCCCGGTTCCGGGGCCAGAGGGCGTAGAGGAGCGCCGCGCCGAACATGCCCACGAAGTAGAGGAGCCCGCTCGTCTGCGCGAAGCTCGAGGCGAATTCGTAGCTCATGGCCTCACCGCAGGTTCTTCTTGGCGTCGTAGAGCTTGAAATCGACCATGGTGCCGAGGACCTGGAGATAGGCGACGAGCGCGTCGAGCTCGGTCGGCTGCTTCCGGGCGGGACCGGCGTCGCGCGGCAGCGCGCCCGGGTAGCGCTTCTGGAACTCGTCCATGGCCGCATCGTCGGGATCGGCCTGGGTCAGGAGGTCCGAGCGGGCCTTCAGGATCATCTCGTCCGTATAGGGCACCCCGATCCGCTGGTTCGCCTTGAGATCCGCCGCGACGGCGTGGGTGTCGAGAGGCTTCGTCAGCCACGGATAGGCCGGCATGATCGAGGTCGGCACGACCGAGCGCGGGTCCTTCAGGTGCTCGCGGTGCCACTCGTCCGAATACTTGCCGCCGACGCGGGCGAGGTCCGGCCCGGTGCGCTTGGAGCCCCACTGGAACGGGTGATCGTACATGCTCTCGGCCGCGAGAGAGAAATGCCCGTAGCGCTCGATCTCGTCCCGCATCGGGCGGATCATCTGGCTGTGGCAGAGATAGCAGCCCTCGCGGATGTAGATGTTGCGGCCGGCGAGCTCGAGCGGCGTGTAGGGCCGCATGCCCTCGACCTTCTCGACCGTGCTCTTCAGGTAGAAGAGCGGGACGATCTCGATCAGGCCGCCGATCGCGACCACGATCAGGATGCCGATCAGGAGGATGATCGAGTGCTTCTCGAAGAACTCGTGCTTCTTCCAGATTGCGTTTGCGCTGCTCATGGCGAGCTTCTGCTTCCGTCGGCGAGGGGGAAGTCCGGCCGAGTTACTCGGCCGGCACGAGGCTGGGCTGGAGGGCCGGTCCGAGGGGCCGGAGAGCGAGCTCCGCCTCGCGGCCGCGCACCGTCATGACCAGGTTGTAGACCATGATCAGCGCCCCGATCAGGAAGAGAACGCCGCCCAGCGCCCGCACCAGATAGTAGGGCTGCATGGCCTCGACCGTCTCGACGAAGGAATATTCGAGAAATCCGAGCGCGTTATACGCGCGCCACATCAGGCCCTGCATGATCCCGGCGACCCACATCGACGAGATGTAGAGGACGATGCCGAGGGTCGAGATCCAGAAGTGCCATTCCACGAGCTTGAGCGAATAGAGCTCGCGCCGGTTCCAGAGCCACGGGACGAGGCAATAGATCGCCCCGAAGGAGATATAGGCCACCCAGCCGAGCGCGCCCGAATGCACGTGGCCGATCGTCCAGTCGGTATAGTGCGAGAGCGAGTTCACCGCCTTGATCGACATCATGGGGCCTTCGAAGGTCGACATGCCGTAGAAGGCGAGCGACACCACCATGAGACGCAGGACGGGATCGGTGCGCAGCTTGTCCCAGGCGCCCGAGAGCGTCATCAGCCCGTTGATCATGCCGCCCCAGGACGGCATCCAGAGCATGATCGAGAAGGTCATGCCGAGGGTCTGCGCCCAGTCCGGCAGCGCCGTGTAGTGCAGATGGTGCGGGCCGGCCCAGATATACATGAAGATCAGGGCCCAGAAGTGGATGATCGACAGCCGGTACGAGTAGATCGGCCGCTCGGCCCGCTTCGGGATGAAGTAGTACATGATGGCCAGGAAGCCGGCCGTCAGGAAGAACCCGACCGCGTTGTGGCCGTACCACCACTGGATCAGCGCATCCTGCACGCCCGAGAAGATCGGGTATGACTTCGAGCCGAAGACCGAGACGGGCATCGCCAGGTTGTTGACGATGTGCAGCATCGCGATCGTCACGATGAAGGCGAGATAGAACCAGTTCGCGACGAAGATGTGCGGCTCCTTGCGCCTCCAGATGGTCGCGAGGAAGACGAGGAGATAGACGACCCAGACGAGCGTCAGCCACAGGTCGGCATACCATTCGGGCTCGGCATATTCCTTCGACTGCGTGATGCCGAGGAGGTAGCCGGTGCCCGCGACGACGATGAAGAAGTTGTAGCCGAGCATCACGAACCAGGGCGCGAGGTCGCCCGCGAGCCGCACGCGGCAGGTCTTCTGCACGACGTAGAAGGAGGTCGCGATGAGCACGTTGCCGCCGAAGGCGAAGATGACGGCCGAGGTGTGCAGCGGCCGCAGGCGCCCGAAGCTCGTCCATTCGAGCCCGAGATTCAGCGACGGGGCCCAGAGCTGCAGCGCGATGACGACCCCGACGAGGAACCCGGCTACGCCCCAGAACATCGCGGCGGCCACGCCGAATTTCACCACGCCGAGATTGTAGTTCGGCCTGCCGTCGATCTCGGCCGGAACCGGCTGGTTCAGCCCGCGCCGCGCCCGCTCGATGAGCGCCACGATCCCGGCCGCGCTCGCAGCCGCGAACAGGCCGGCATGGAAGCCGAAGCCGGGATCGATCGCGCGGGCCGTCGCGAGCGTGCAGGCGAGGAAGGCCGCGCCCAGCACCCCGACGAGGCCCAACTCGGCGGGATTGAGATAGTTGTTTGTCGCAGCTCTGGTCATCGCTCGCCCGCGCCGGCCCTCCGGGAGTCCGCGACCTTGTGGTCATGGGGGGCGCAAGCGGCGTTGATCTGGATCAAGCGGGGGCCGGGCGGGGGGCCTGTTCCCCTGCCGGGTTATGGCTAAGGAGCGTCCCGTGTCATGGCCGCGCCCGCGGGGCCATTCAGTCTTGATTTCGGGGCAGGCCGAGGATGCCCGGGCGGGCTTCCCGTCCCCTCGGGCTGCTGGGGACGAGGAAGCGACAGCTTCTCTGCCGTCGCGTCCCGCGGAGCGGTCAAGACGCGCGGGCGAGTTGAGGCGAGATCGCGGCGCGCCGGTCCACACGTGCCACCCGGCTCAGCAGGTACTCGACCTCGGCCTTCGCCCTGTCGCTCAGGACGGGGCCGGGCTTGCGCTGCGCGTCGGACGCCAGGAGCCCGCGGCGGGCGAGCACATATTTGCGGACGGCGAGCCCCACGCCCTGCTGCTGCTCGTAGCGGACGAGCGGGAGATGCGCATCGAACAGGTCGTGAGCGGCATCGCGCCGGCCCTCCTTCTGCAGCCGCACGACGTCGACCAGCATCTCGGGGAAGGCGTAGCCGGTCATGGCGCCGTCCGCGCCGCGCTCCATCTCGAAATCGAGAAACAGCGCGCCGTTCCCCGTGAGGATCGAGATCGGCCGGAGCGATCCGTCGGCCTGGAAGGCGCGCAGGGCCGAAATCTTCTCCAGGCCCGGCCAATCCTCGTGCTTCAGCATCAGGCAGGAGGGGTTCTCGGCGAAGATGCGGCGGATCACGGCCGGGGTCATGACGACGCTGAGCGTGAGCGGGTAGTCCTGCAGCACCCAGGGGACATCCGGCCCGATCGCCTCCGACGCCTGGCGGAAATAGGTGACGATCTGATCGTCGGTCCGCAGGGACGGCGGCGGCGCGATCATCACGCCCGCCGCGCCCGCCTCCATGGCCTTCCGCGCCAGGCCGCGCATCGAGGCGAAACCCGGGGCAGAGACCCCCACGACGACTGCCAGGCCCTGCGACGCCCGGATGAAGCGGGTCGCGACCTCGACCGCTTCCTCGCCGTCGAGCTTCGGAGCCTCGCCCATGATGCCGAGCACAGTCACCCCGGTGCAGCCGACCTCACGGTAGAAGTCGCCGAGGCGGTCGATCGAGTCGTAATCGATCCGGCCGTCGGGATGGAAGGGTGTCGGGGCAATCGCGAAGGCGCCTGAGGCTGTGTCGAGGGGCATGCTGGTCTCCTGCCGCCCTGTCCCATGCGGGTGCCTTCGCTGCAAGCCGTGTCGACGCGGTTCGGAACCGGCCCAGCACATCGGAATTATCGCGTAGGTCAGATTCCGTACCTCTGATAACAAAAGCTAAAGTTCCGATCGGAGCACTCGGTTATATCTTGTGAATATGACAGTGAATGGGTGGAACATGGGGCAATCAGCAGCCCGCAACCAACTACTTGCGGCGCTTCCCGAAAAAGATTTGACCCTTCTCTCTCCGGCGATGGAGCTTGTCAGCTTCGAGCCAGAGCAGACGATCATCGAACCTTTCGCAGCCATCACGCATGTCCACTTTCTCCAGAGCGGCCTACTTTCAGTCATAGCCCGTTCAGGGGATCGCGAGCAGGCCGAAATAGCTATGATCGGCCGCGAAGGAATGGCGGGATTCTCTCTCGCGCTCGGATGCAGCTCCGCCCCGTTCCACATTTTCGTCCAGCGGGCGGGCAATGCCCTCCGCATGAGCGCGGAGGCCTTTCGGCAGGCCTGCCACGACAGCCCGGCGCTGCACCGCGCCGTGCTCCTCTATTCGCACGTCTTCATGACCCAGGTGGCCGAGACGAGCCGGGCCAATGCGCGCCACACGGTCGAGACCCGCCTCGCGCGGTGGCTCCTCATGGCGCATGACCGAAGCGACGGCGACGACCTCCCCCTCACGCACGAATTCCTCTCCCTCATGCTCGGCGTCCGCCGTCCCGGCATCACGGTCTCGCTGCACGTGCTCGAGGGCGAGCGCATGATCCGGGCCCGGCGCGGCAACATCCGCATCCTGGACAGGGCCAAGCTCGAACAGGCCGCCCGCGGCTCCTATGGCCTGCCCGAAGCCGAGTATCGCCGGCTGATGAAGCCCTCCCCCGCGGAGGCGACCGCCGCTCCGCCCGCGAACAGGTCGGGGCCGTACTATTCGGAGGCGCGACCGGCCCTTTGACCGAGGCCGTTTCTGCGGGTGGAGATTGACCGACTGCCACTGGGCGATTAGGTGTCCAGGATCGTCTGACGATCTGACAACAAGATCGCGACCTGGGAGGCGGCCCTGGCAGGAGTTCCGGACGAGACCTGGATGGCGGCGTTCCGCGAGCGGGTGAACGCCGACCCCGAGCTCCGCGTCACCGGGACCAAGTTCGACGCGAGCTTCGGCATCGCCTTCGACGAGACACGCTACGTCGTCCAGGTCCGCGGCGGCACGATCGAGCGCGTTCTCGCGTCGCCGCGCTTCGACCTGCGCACCTCCTTCGGGTTCCGGGCTCCGATGCGGGTCTGGTCCAGGTTCCTCGATCCGGACCCGCCGCCGCTCTTCCACGACGTCTTCGCCATGCTGATGCGGGTGCCCGACTTCGTCCTGGACGGCGACACGCTCGTCGCCATGCAGAACGCCCGCGCCCTCCACCGCATGATGAACCTGATGCGCGAGATCGGCCCCGTCCCGGCGGAGGCCGCCGCCCATGCCTGATTTCGAGCCGATTCTCGGGCGCTATCTCACGGTCGATATCGGGGGCACGGCCCATCGGATCTACGTGGAGGAGGCGGGGCAAGGCATCCCGCTTCTCTGCCTCCATACCGCGGGCGCCGACAGCCGGCAGTACCGCCACCTCCTGAACGACCGCGAGGTGACCTCGCGGTTCCGCGTCGTCTGTTTCGACATGCCCTGGCACGGCCGCTCCGACCCCCCGGACGGGTGGTGGCTCACGCGCTACGAGCTGACGACCGCGCAGTACCTCGCGACGATCGAGGCCGTCTGGCACGCGCTCGAGCTGGACCGGCCCGTGGTGATGGGCTGCTCCACGGGGGGCGCGATCGTGCTCAGGGTGGCGAGCGACTACCAGGGCCGGATCCGCGGGGTTGTCGGGCTGGAGAGCGGGGCATACGCCCCCGGCAGGTACAACGATTTCCTGCACCATCCGGCGATCCACGGCGGCGAGCTCGTCGCGACCTATACCTGGGGGCTGAACGCACCGCAGAGCCCCGAAGCCGGCAAGCGCGCCAACTGGTGGTACTACGCCCAATCGGGCCCAGGCGTGTATGCGGGCGACGTGATGTTCTACTCGTTCGACTGGGATGCGCGCGCGCACATCAGGTCGATCGACACGTCGCGCTGCAAGGTGAGCCTGCTCACCGGCTCCTACGATTATTCCTGCACGCCCGCGATGACGAAGGCGGTTGCCGATGCCATCCCGGGCTCGCGCTACACCGAGATGCCGGGCATCGGGCATTTCCCGATGATCGAGCACTACGAGCACTTCCGCAGCTACCTGCTGCCGGAGCTCGACTTCATGGCCGCGGAGTAGCGCTGACGGGTTCCGGCTCGCGCAGAGCGCATCCGCTGGAGCGCCCGAGTTCTGGGGCATCGAAGACGGACGCAATCCAGGGGAGAACGCATGAGGGTGTTCGCATCGGCCGCGGCGGCGCTTCTGCTGCTCGCCGGCTCCGCCATCGCGCAGACGTTTCCGAACCGTCCGGTCACGCTCGTGGTCGCGGCGGCGGCCGGCGGGACGACAGACGTGCTTGCCCGCCTTGTCGCGAAGAGCATGAGCGAGGATCTTCGCCAGTCGGTGATCGTCGAGAACGTGGTCGGCGGCGGAGCGACCGTCGGCACCCGCCGCGTCGTCCGCTCGGAGCCCGACGGCTACACCCTGATCTTCGGGAACATGGGCTCGCTCGCAGCCAATGTCTGGCTCTTCCCGCAGCTCGGCTACGACCCGCGCCAGGACCTCGCGCCGGTCGGGCTCGTTGCGATCGTGCCCATGGTGCTCTCCGTCTCGAAGAAGAGCGGCGTCCGCGACCTGCCCGCCTTCCTGGCCAAGCTCAAGGCGGACGGCAGAAGCGTCAATTTCGGCCATTCGGGCCCCGGCACGACAGGTCATCTGGCAACCGCCACCTTCCTGCACGTGACGGGCACCAAGGCGGTCGATATCGCCTATCGGGGTGCGGGCCCCGCCATCAACGACCTCATGTCCGGCGTGATCGACGCCGTGATCGACCAGACCGTGACCATGCTGCCCCTCCATGCGGGCGGGAACGTCACGGCGATCGCCACCTCGAGCCGGCGCCGGCTGCCGCAGGCGCCGGACGTTCCGACCTTCGCGGAAGGCGGCGCGCCGCAATTCGATCTGACCGTGTGGAACGCGATCGCGGCCCCGGCCGCGACGCCCCGTCCGATCCTGGACCGGCTGGAGGCCTCCGTGAGGGCGGCCCTGCAGGACCCGGAACTTCGTCGCCGTTTCGGCGAGCTTGCAGCCGAGCTGCCCGAGCCCGACCAGCAGGGCGCCGAGCCGCTGCGCCGCCTCATTGCGGCGGATGTGGAGCGCTTCGGCGCCATCATCCGCGCGGTCGGCCTGAAGGCCGAATAGGAAGGTTCGAGGAGAGGATCACATGGCAGAGACGATCGGGTTCATCGGGCTCGGCAACATGGGCACGCCGATGGCGATCCGGCTCGCCGATGCGGGCTACGGGCTCGTGGTGTTCGACACCCGCGACGACGTCGTGGCACCGTTCGTCGCGCGCGGGGCGAAGCGGGCCGCATCGGCCGCCGATGTCGGCTCGCAGGCCGAGACGGTGCTGGTCAGCCTGCCCACGCCCGACATCGTGCAGAAGGTCGTGTCCGAGGTCGGCCAGGGCACGGCCGTGAAGACCGTGGTGGACCTTTCGACCACGGGGCCGCGGGTCGCGACGGCGATCGCGGCGGCGATGAAGGAACGTGGGATCACCTTCGTGGATAGCCCGGTGAGCGGCGGCGTCGGGGGCGCGAAGGCGGGCACGCTGGCCGTGATGGTCTCCTGCCCCCGCCAGACCTTCGAGCGGCTCGAGCCGATGCTGAAGCATATCGGGAAGGTCTTCTTCATCGGCGAGGCGCCCGGCGCGGCGCAGATGATGAAGCTCTGCAACAACCTCATGTCGGCGGCCGCCATGGCGATCTCGGCCGAGGCGATCACGGCCGGCGTGAAGGCCGGGATCGACCCGGCCGTCATGGTCGACGTGATCAACGTCTCGTCGGGCATGAACACGGCGACGACGCAGAAATTCCCGAGATCGATCCTGAACCGCCGCTTCGACTACGGCTTCGCGACCGGGCTCATGTTCAAGGATGTCCGCCTCTGCCTGGAGGAGGCCGAGAGCATGGGGCTCGATCTCGAAACGGCCAAGGCGGTGCGGTCGGTCTGGCAGAAGATGAACGACCAGTTCGGTCCCGAGAGCGACTTCACGCGCATCGTCGAGATGGTCGAGCGCCCGGCCGGCGTCACGGTCGGGAAGCCGGGCTGAGACCTTCTACTCCTTTCGTCATCCTGAGGTGCGGGCCCATCGGGTCCGGCCTTCTGGCCGGCCCGACGATAAACTCCGCGGAGCCTTGAACGACGCACAAGGGTCGTGCGTGTTTCGAGACGCCCCTGGGACGGTGCCCGGGGGCTCCTCAGCATGGCGCAAGTCGTGTTTCCGGATCATCCAACAAGCCTGAGTGAATCTTCATGCCCGAGCTCCAGCCCTACGAGATCCATGCCGTCCGCTACGGCCACAACGCGGCCGCGACCCGGAAGGAGAACTTCCTCGGGGGCGATCCGCACGACGCCCCGATGCCGCTCGACTACTTCGTCTGGGCGATACGCGGCAACGGCCGGACCTTCATCCTCGATACGGGCTTCGACGAGGCCATGGGCCGGAAGCGGAAGCGGCAGTTCCTGCGCTCGCCCGGCGAGGGGCTCAAATGCATCGGCATCGACCCGGATGCGGTCGAGGACGTGATCGTCAGCCACATGCATTACGACCATTGCGGGAATTACGGGCTGTTCCCGCGCGCCCGCTACCACATGCAGGACGCCGAGATGGCCTATTGCACCGGGCGTTGCATGTGCCATCCGACATTGCGCGTGCCGTTCGAGGTCGAGGATGTGCTCGCGATGGTGCGCAAGGTCTTCGACGGCCGCATCACCTTCCACGACGGCGACCGCGAGATCGCGCCGGGATTGAGCGTGCACCGGCTGGGAGGGCATTCCAAGGGGCTGCAGGTGGTGCGCGTATGGACGCGGCGCGGCTGGATGATGCTGGCCTCGGATGCCAGCCACTTCTATGCCAACATGGAGGAGGGCCGGCCCTTCCACCTGCTGCACAGCGTGGAGGACACGCTGGAGGGCTACCGCAGGCTGTACGAGCTCGCGAGCGAGCGCTCGAACGTGATCCCGGGCCACGACCCGCTCGTGCTCGCGCGCTATCCCGCCTCGGCACCCGGGCTCGAGGGGATCGCCGTCCGGCTCGACGCCGATCCGAGAGCCTGACCACGGTCCGAACCTCCGCGGGGCGCACGCGTTCACTCCCTCATCGACTCGAGGGAGATTCCCATGCTGCGCCTCGTCAGGAACCTCATCATCCTCCGGCAGGCCTGGCGGCTCATCCGTCGCCGTTGACCGGGCGGGTTCAGCGCCTTCGGGCTGCAGGTGCGGAGCTGGGCAGGATGCGCGACGATCAGGCCCTTCAGGTCCTGAGCACGGCGCAGGCGCCGCCGGCCGAGCGGATGCGGGTGCAGAGCGCGTTGGCCTCGGCCCTCGTCTGGGCGGGCACGCGCACCCGGTAGAACAGACCGCGGCCGCGGCTCCGCAGGCGGCTCCCGAGGATCATGGGCTGCACGTCGCCGAGAACGGAGGCGAGCCGCGCGCGGCTTCGGGCGAAGGAGGCGAGCGCGACGGACTTCGAGAAGTTGCCGGCGAGCTGCACGCCCCAGGGCGCCATGGCGCCCTCGGCCATGACGGAGATGCCGCGGAAGCCGCCGCGCTTCAGTTCGGCGGTGACGGTGAGGCAGGGGCGGTCAGGCAATCCTGCTTCCTCCTTCGGGGCGGCGCCTGCGTTGCGGTCCGCCGCCCAATCCTCGGCGGACCGGCCCGTGATGCGAACGACGTAGTCGCGCGTCTCCGCAGGCAGGCCGCCGCGCCCGGCGAGCCAGGACGAGACGCGGCTCGGGCCGCCGTTATACGCGGCGGCTGCGAGCCCCAGATTCCCGAAGGCCCGCCTGAGATCGGTCAGGAAGGAGGCCGCGGCCGGAATCGCCTGCTCGGGATCGAAAGGATCGGCGAGCCCCCGCTCCCGCGCCGTGCCGGGCATGAACTGAGCCACGCCCTGCGCGCCGGCGGGGCTCGTCACATGCGGCCGGAAGCTGCTTTCCTGCCAGATGAGGCGCGTCAGGAATCCGACCGGTAGGGCATGCCGGCCCGCGGCGCCTTCGATGAGGCGGCAGAGGCTCTGCTCCACTGCCTCCTCCTGGGCCCGAGCCGGCGCGGTCGGTCCGAACGCGACCGTCGCGGCCGCGACCGCCGCCAATCTCACCGCCCGCATGATCCACACGCCGCCTCCCTCGGACGGAGCGCCGGCTTTTCTGTGACCTGCGGGGCCGAATTGCCGGATCGCTGCTCCGACCTCCGGGCAGGCCGCAGCCGAGGATCAGGCCGAAAGCCGCCGCTTCTGATAGCGGCCGTGGCCGACGGCGGCCTCGTCCAGCCTGCCGCCGCGCAGCACGAAGCGGCCGCGCACCGTCGTGTGCACCACGCGGCCCCGGAACTCCCAGCCCTCGTAGATCGAATAGCCGGCGCTCGAGACCACGTCGCTCCGGGTCAGCGTCCAATCCGCATCGAGATCGATGAAGGCGAGATCGGCGTCGAGCCCGGGCGCGATGGAGCCTTTCCGCCCTGCCAGCCCCATGAGGCGAGCCGGATTGGTCGCCACGAGCTCGGCGATCCGGGCGAGCGGGAGTCCGCGCTTGTGGTGACCCTCGCTGAGGAGCACGGGCAGGAGCGTCTCGAGGCCCGGGCAGCCCGGCGACGCCGCCCAGATGCCGCCTGCCTTCGACGAGACGTCGCGATGGACGTGGTCGGTCGCCACCGTGTCGATCGCGCCGGAAAGCACCGCCTGCCAGAGTGCCTCGCGGTCGGAGGCTTCCCGCAGCGGCGGGTTGATCTTCCCGCGATCGCCGCCCTCCCAGCCGACGTCGTGCGTGAGATAGTGCGGACAGGTCTCAAGGTGGACCACCGAGCCCGCAGCGCGCCCCCGCAGGCCGGCCTGCAGCGCCTCGGCCGAAGAGGTGTGGACGACATAGAGCGGCGCGCCGGCCGTCCTCGCGACATAGGCCGCGCGCTGGACGGCGTCCGCCTCCACGAAGGGCGGACGGCTCGCGTTCCAGGTCGCAAGCCCGCCGCGGCCCTCCGGATCGGCGCCCTTGGCGCGGTCGCGCATGACCCAGGCGAGCTCGATGGTTTCCGGGTGTGGGCAGACCATGCCGCCATGCCGCGCGGCCGCCTCGCAGAGGCGCAGCAGGAAGCCGTCGTCGATATCGGGGAGGCCGAGGCGGGCCCCTTCCCCGCCCCGGTTGTTCATGAAGATCTTGAAGGTGGGCGCACCCCATTCGGCGACATAGGCCGGCACGCCCTCGAGCTGCTCTTCGGTCGAGACGATCGGGTGATAGCCGAAATCGACGCGTGATCCCGCCTCCGTCACGGCGATCACCTCGGGCAGGATCCCCTCGAAGGGCTCGCTCGCCATGAGGTAGCAGATGAAGGTCGTGACCCCGCCCTTCGCGGCCGCCGCGCTCTCGGCCGCCGCATCATCCGGCACGCGCGGGCGGGAAATGTCCTTCCCGTGCCCGAGATGGATATGCGCGTCGATCGCTCCGGGGAGGATGACGAGCCCGGCCGCATCGAAGCTCTCGGCCGCCTCCGCCGGCGCGCCGGGCTCCAGGACCGCCGCGATGCGGCCGTCGCGGACCCCGATGTCGCAGGCGCGGCGGCCCGCGCCCGGCAGGATGGCCTCGCCGCCCCGGATGAGAAGATCGAACCCGCTCATGCCGCGCTCCTGCCGGGCTGGGGCTGCTCGGTCCGGAGCGCCTCCTGCAACGGGCCGAGCGACAGGGCGGCGCCGATGGCGTCTACGGCCGCCTCGATCATCCGGACAGCTTCGAGCGGGAGGGTGCGGCCGGCATTCGCCCGGAACTTGCCCCGCACGTCCTCAGGGGTCGCCGGCCGGGAGGCGTTGCCGAACACGTCGTCGATCCGGACCTCGCGGATGCGCCCGTCCCGCGTCCGGCAGAAGATCTCGGCCTCGAAGGCGGCCGGGAAGTTGTCGCGGCCGAGGGGCTCCCAGCGGGTGCGGCCGGCGAGGGCCAGGACGGCCGGGCTCGCCGGCGCCTCGAAGGCGGCAAGATCGACACGACCATCGACCAGCCGTGCCGCGACCGCGACCGGCAGGCTCCAGCGCGCCGCATGGCCGGAAGGCGGGTTCTGCTTCAGCGCCCAGGGCTCGCAGATGATCGCCGCCGTCCGGGCGGGGGCGCGGCAGACCAGCTCGTCGACCTCGTCCGCGGCGACGCCATCCTCCGCGAGCCGCCCGGCCGCCTCGATGAAGGGATGGAGATAGTGGCAGCACGGGTAGAACTTGAAGGCGGCCTTCGGCAGGTGCCAGACCGTGCCGAAATCCTCCAGGAGCGACCCGAAGGCCGCCCCGCCCTTCTCGTCGCCGGCGAAGGCGCGGAAAAGGCCGTTCCGCCCCTCGATCGCGGTCTCCGGCCCGGTGAGGCCGGCGCGAGCCATCGCGGCCGCCGTGATCCCGACATGGGCGGCCCAGCCGGGATGCATCGACTTCACGGAGGAGCCGTTGGTCAGGAACTCGAACCCGCCGGAGGAGCCGCTGAGCGCGATCCCGACCGCGGCCACGGCCTCGTCCTCCGACGCGCCGGAGAGCTCCGCCGCCATCATGGCCGCAACCAGCGTCCCGCCGACGGAGGTCACCTGGAATCCGAGCGCCTGGAAGCCTGCGGCCGAGGCCAGGCCCATGCGGATGAGCGTCTCCCAGCCGAGCGCGAAGGCCTTGAGCACCGTCGCGCCCGCCGCGCCCGCGGCCTCGCCCGCGGCGAGCACCGTCGGGGCCAGCACGGCCGAGCCATGCGCGATCGAGCCCGTATGCGTGTCGTCGTATTCGAGGCTGTGGATCAGCCCGCCATTGACGAGCGCCGCCTCCGAGGCCGGCGCGCCCATCGCGGAGCCGAGCACGGTGGCCGGCCCGCCGAGCGCCACCCCGGCGGCATAGCGGGAATAGGGCCGACCCACGGAGGACGCGCGGGCGGCGAGGCCGACCCCGAGCGCGTCCAGCAGATGCAGCTTTGCCGCCTCCTCCACTTCGGCCGGAAGCGGCTGGCGGACCAGCGACCTGAACTGCCGGACGAGCCGGCGGGCGACGGGAACGGCGCTCATGCGGAATGCCCCAGTTCGCGGGCGGCGGCGAGCGCCGCGAGGCGCCCGAGCGCGATGGCGGAAAGGAGGCCGTTGCCTGAGGCATAGCCGAGCGCGCCGCTCCGACCGCTGATCCCGGCCGCCGCGCCGCCGCCCGCAAAGAGGTTCGGCACCGCGCTCCCGCCCGGCCGCAGCACGCGCCCGTCCCCGTCGACGCGGAGCCCGCCCTGGGTGTGGAACAGGCCCGGGACCACGCGGCAGATGTAGAACGGGCCGGCGAGCGGAGCGAGGCCGAAATCATGCCGCCCGAAGCGATCCGGCTCGCGACCCGAGGCGGCGCGGTTGAAGGCGGCCAGCTCCTCCGCGAGGGCCCCGCCGTCGAGATCGAGGGCGCGGGCGATCTCCTCCGGGGTCTCGCCGCGCTTCAGGCCGCCATATTTCCAGAGCTCGAGGAACTCCTCCTCGCCTGCCGCGACGTCGAAGATCTTCTGGTCGAAGACCGCGAAGGTCTTGCCGCCCCGGCCAAGCACGATTCGGGCATAGCCCGAATAGCCGAGACTCTCGTCGCCGAAACGGCGGGCATCCTCGCCGACGATGAAGCCGCCCTTCTCGATCGTCGTCCAGGAGAGGAGGCTCCCCTGCGGATAGGCGACGGCCGCGTAGCCCTGGTAGGCGGCCATGTTCGCGAAATCGGCGCCGATCTTCTCGCCCCAGAGGATCGCCTCGCCGGTCGAGCCGCGCGCGCCGAAATACTCTGCGCCGGCGATCTCCGGGCAGAACCGGCGGACGAGATCGGGATTTCCGGCGAAGCCGTTCACGGACAGGATCGTCTTGCCGGCCCTGATCTCGCTTCGGCTGCCGTCCGTCTCGACGAGTGCGCCGTGGACGGCCCCATTCTCCACGATGAGGTCGACCGCGCTGTTGCCGACAGCGATCGGGACGTCCCGCTTCTCGACTGCGGCGATCAGGTCGTCGACCAGATCCTGTCCGCGCCGGGACACGGGCGCATGCAGCCGCGGGACAGAATGGCCGATATGCTTGTAGGCCGTCACGAGCTTCAGCCTCGCGCCGACCTCGTCCACGAGCCACTCGACCGTCTCGGCCGAGACGCCTGCCAGCCGCCGGACGAGATCGAGATCGTCGGTCTCGCGGGCGATGCTCATCAGGTCGCGGACCATGCGCTCGGGATCGTCCTCGATGCCGGCCTCGCGCTGGAAGCGGCTGCCCGCAGCCGGAACGGAGCCAGTCGAAAGGGAAGAATTGCCGCCCGGGCGCTCGTGCTTCTCGATGACGGCGACGCTCGCCCCAGCATCGGAGCCCGCGATCGCCGCGGCAAGGCCGCAGCCTCCCGCCCCGATCACCAGGATGTCGACATCCGTACCCATCAGCGCCCTGCGTCCCGCATCATCTCGTCCACCGTCTCGCGCCAGCCCGCTCCCGGATCGACGCGGCCCTGCACGATCCCGGTCAGCACCCCGGCCATGGCCGGGAAGGCCCGTGCTGTGTTGTCCCGCAGCTTCGCCAGCAACGTCGCCTCGTCGAAGGGCTGGTCGGCCCCGCCGCGCGCGCTCTCGCGCAGCTCGGTGAGCGTCCCGCCATCCCTGAAGCGCCACGTCACGCGCGAGGGCCGGTCGTTCGGCGGCGGCCCGATCTCGCCGATGGGTGCGAGCCGGACCTTGCGGCGCAAGGCGGCAATCCGGCCGTCATGCAGCGCTTCCTCGCTGAACGCCGCCTGCCCGCCCGTCCCGGTGACCGCGGAGGCGGCGACCGCATGCGGCATCGAGAACTTGGCGGACAGAACGGTCGGTGGCTCGACCGCCGTGAGCGTGAGGCCACGCGGATGGGTCTCGACGAGGATCTCCTCGAGCTCCTCGACCCGCCGGCCCGCTCCGAGCCGGTCGCGAAGCGCAAGCGTCGCCTCGATCGCGCCATGGGCGTATTGGCAGCAGGCGAAGACCTTGTGGTAGCCGCCCGCGATCGACCACTCGGTCCCGAGTCCGGCCTGCAGGACGTCCGGCTCGACGCCGGTCCCGAAGGCGGTCGCGAACACGTCGTAGAAGGTCTCCGGGAGGCCCGCGACGCCGGCCTCCGCGAAATCGGCCGAGCGCAGGCCGACCCAGGCGCCCGCCGAGGTCCATGCATTGCGCACGAGCGCGCCCTCGATCGCATGCTCGTACGGGCCCGCGAAGGTCATGCTCGCCGCACCCGAGACGGCGTCCAGAAGAAGGCGCTCGTCGTGCCCCCGGATGAGGGAGACGCCCGCCGCCGCCCCGACGGTCGCGAAGGCCGCGTGCGGATGCACGGTCATCGCCGGGAACGGAAAGGCCCGCGCCATCCGGGCGGTGATCTCGTAGGCGACCGCAAGGGAGGAGAGAACCTCGCCGAGGCCAGCGCCGCGCGCTTCCGCCTCCGCAAGAAGCGCCGGCAGGATGTAGGCGCCCGCATGGCAGGGCGCGCCGCGGTAGCCTTCGTCGAGCTCACACCAGGCGGCCGCAATGCCGTTCGCGGCGGCCGCGGAAGCCCTGTCGAGCCGCGGGGTGCCGGGCGCGAAGACGCTCGCCTCCGCCGCACCGGAGCTGCGGGCGAAGACCTCCCGGCTGCGCGCGACGCCCGGCTCCGTGGCCGCGACGACCATGGCCCCGATATCGTCCGCGAGGACCAGAGCGGCGCGGTCGCGGATCTCGCGTGGAAGCGGCTGCCGAGCGGCCCCGACGGCCCAGCCCATCAGCTCGCGAGCACCCTCCGCGCTGCGGGCGCGCAACGCCTCGTCGCGTTTCGCCTTCACGTCAGAACCACTCCCAGAGGTCCGGCTTGGCGGCGAGCGTCGCGGCGTCGCCCTGGTACACGGCCCGGCCGGATTTCAGGATCAGGCAGCTTTCGACGACCTTCAGGGTCGCGGGGACGTTCTGCTCCACGATGATCAGCCCGGTCCCGAACGTCTTGTTCACGACCGCGAGCTGGCCCATCACGTTGCGCACGATGACGGGCGCGAGACCGGTCGACGGCTCGTCCAGCAGGAGCCATTTCGGCTGGGTCATCATGGCCATGCCGAGCGCGAGCATCTGCTGCTCGCCTCCCGACATCGAGCCCGCCCGCTGGCTCCGGCGCTCCTCCAGCACCGGGAAGAGGCGCATCACCTCCGTCACGAAGGAGCGGTCGAACAGGAGGCCAGAGATCGTGAGGTTCTCCTCGACCGAGAGGTTCGGAAAGACGTTGTGGCCCTGCGGCACGAAGGCGATCCCGCGGCGCACCGTCGCCGGGACCTGGCCGGGAATGATCGGCTCGCCGTTGAGCCTGACGGTGCCCGCGGACGGCGCATGCGCCCCGATGATGCAGCGGAGCAGGGTCGTCTTGCCGGCCCCGTTATGGCCGAAGATGCCCAGCCGTGCGCCATCGGCGAGGCTGGCCGAGATGTTCTCCAGGGCGGTGAGCGCCCCGTAGCCGGCCGAGACGGAGTTGATCTCGAGCATCGCTCAGGTCCCGAAATAGAGCTCGGTCAGGCGGGGATCGGCGATGAGGTCCGCCACGGGCCCGCGGGCCAGGACCTTGCCGGCGAACATGAAGACACCCTCGTCGCAGAGGTCGCGGATGAAGGCGACGTTGTGCTCGACGACGCAGACCGCGACGCCGCTCGCCGCGACGTCGCGCACGACGCGCTGCATCGTCTCGTAGGCATGTCCCTCGACGCCGGCCATCGGCTCGTCCAGGAGCAGGCAGCGCGACTCGTTCATCAGGGCGCGCGCGACGCCCACGAGCTTCTGCTGGCCGAAGGTCAGGTCGGCGGCGCGCGTCTTCGCCACGGCGGCGAGGCCCGTCCGCTCCAGCACGTCGAGCGCGCGCCGCCGCGTCTCCGCCTCGCGCCGCCGGACGCCGCCGCGATCGAAGGCGAGCCGCCAGAGCTTCTCGCCCGGATAGTGCCGCGGCCCGACCATCAGGTTGTCGAGGACGGAGAGCGAGGGGAACAGGCGGAGGTTCTGCCAGGTCCGGGAAAGGCCCCGCGCTGCGCGCCTGTGCGTCTTCAGCCGATCGATGCGCTCCCCGTCCAACGTGATCGTGCCGGCATCCGCGGGGAAGATTCCGCTCACGAGGTTGAAGAGCGAGGTCTTGCCCGCGCCGTTCGGCCCGATCAGCCCGACGACGCGTCCGGCCGACAGCGTGAGGTCGATCGCGTCGGCGACGACGATGCCGCCGAAGCGCTTGTCGAGCCCGCGGATCTCAAGGACGGCCGACATCGGGCGCCTCCCTGGACGGGCGCCAGAACTCGCCCGCTGCGACGAGGCCCTGCGGCCGCCAGAACATGAATACGAGCACGAGCCCGGTGAAGAGCAGGCCCTGCAGCGGGCCGAGGAGCGCGACCGGCAGGTCGAGGAAGGTGATGGCCTGCGGCAGGGCCTGGAGCAGGATCGCGCCGACCACCGGTCCCCACGTCGTCCTGATCCCGCCGACCACGACCATGGTCAGGATCGCGGCCGATTGCAGAAGCTCGAACTGCTCCGGCGTCACGAAGCGGAAGTAATGGGCATAGAGCGCGCCGGCGAGGCCGGCGAGGCCGGAGCCGAGAGCGAAGACCGCGACCTTCATGGCGACCGCATTGCGCCCGAGCGCCGCGAAGGCGAGCTCGTCGTCGCGCATGGCGCTCAACGCCCGGCCGTAGGGTCCATGGGCGATGGATCGCGTGAGAAGCACCGTCAGGACGGCCACTCCGACCACGAGGGCGACATAAGCCTCGCGCCCGGCGGTCTGGATGAGGAAGGGCGGGATGTTCGTGAGGCCGCCCGCACCGCCCGTGAAGGAGACGTTCTTGATCGCCTCCAGCAGGCCGAGCTGGAACCCGATGCTCGCGATCAGGAGGTAGTCTCCCGAGACGCGCAGCGACGGCAGCGCGACAGCGATCGACGCGGCCATGGCGGCGAGCGCCCCGAGGATCATCGCGACGGGAACCGGCACGCCGTGGTCGCGCGCCAGCAGCGCCGAGACATAGGCCCCGATCGCATAGAAGACCGGATGCGCGATGGAGACGAGCCCCGCATAGCCGATGATCAGGTTGAAGCTGGAGGCCAGGACCACGCCGAGCGCGATCAGGATGACGAGCGTGTAGATGTACTCCACGGATCAGCCCTCCCCGGCCGTGGCGGGCTTGGCTGCGGCGGCGCCCTCGCCGAGATCGACGCTCGCCACCTTCCGGGCGAGGCCGCGCTTGCGCTCCGGCAGCTTCACCCCGTTCGGGAAGAAGACGATCGCCAGGAACAGGAACACGTAGAGGAGAAAGCCCTGCCACTCGGAGGGTATGAACAGGACGCTGCCGTTCTGGACGACGCCGAGCACGATCGCGGTCAGCGCAGCGCCCCATACGTTGCCGATGCCGCCGATGATCGTGGCCGCGATCGCGAAGAGCATGAGCTCGATCGAGGTCGTCGCCTGGACCTGCGCGCGCGAGCCGTAGAGGAACATGCCGACCCCGATCAGCAGCCCTGCGATCAGCATCGCGTAGAGATAGATGCGGTTCTTCTCGATCCCGTAGAGCTCGGCGAGATCGGGATTGTCGGCCACCGCGATCATGAACCGGCCGGGCTGCGAGTAGCGCAGGAACACGAAGAGCAAGGCGAGCGAGCCCAGCATGGCACCCAGCGCCGGCACGTCCCAGGCGCTCACCGCGACGTTCCCGACCAGCGAGACAGGCCAGAAGAGCGACGGGAAGATCGTGGTCGGCCAGGTGCCGAATATCAGCATCGCGAGATAGGCCACGAGCTCGGATACGATCAGGGTGAAGATGAAGACGAACATCTGCGAGGCGCGGCGCCGGCGCAGGGAGCGGAAGCCGAATATCTCCAGGATCGCGGCCGCGAGCATGGCCGATCCCAGCGCGGCCAGGAAGCCGAGAACCCCAGGCTGCCCGGCCATCGAGACGACCGCATGCGCCGAGTAGAACGCGATCGTCATGACCGCAGCCTGGGCGAAGTTGAAGATCTGGTTCACCTTCAGGACCAGCGCGAAGGCGACCGCGAAGAGCACGAGGTAACTGGACGTCGCGAGCGACGTCCACAGCACCTGCGCGATTGTGTCGAAGGTCAGCATCGCTCGCCCTGAGCTGCTCGGAGCGGTGCCGGCAGAGCCGCCACCAGGGTTGGGAACAGGCTCAGTTCACGACCGCCTTCTGCGTCCATTTCCCGTCCTTCACCTCCATCAGGTAGACGGGCTTGTTGACGGTATGGTCGTCGTTGATGGTGAGTTTCCCGGTGAGCGGCAGGTCGAAGCTGCGCATGGCCAGCATCTCCTTGCGGAAATTCTCGCCGGTCATCGGCAGCTTCTTGTCGTCCATCGACTTGTACACGGCCGCCACGATGTACGGGGCGTCGTAGAGGTACTGCGTATAGGGCAGGCCGTTCGGCTCGCGCCCGACCTCCTTCTTCCAGCGCTCGACATAGGCCGCCACCGCCGGGCTGTCCGTGACGCCGGGCGCGAGCGAGGTCGCGATGACGCCCTCCGCCGCCTTGCCGAGCTGCTCGATGAGCTTCGGATTGTAGACCGCCGAATAGGAGGACACCGGCTGCGTCAGGCCGAGCTGGCGCATCTGCGCGATCACCTGCGGCGTGTCTGCGACGAGGCCCTGGATGTGGATCATGTCGGGCTGCGCCGCCCGGACCTTCAGGAGCGGGCCCGTCCAGTCGGAGGCCTTCGGATCGTAGGCCTCGTAGGCGACCACCTGCCCGCCGGCCTTGGTGAAGACGTCGCGGTAGATCTGCGCCGCGACCGTCCCGGTCTCGTTGTTGATGTAGATGACGGCCGCCTTCTTCTTGCCCATCTGCGTGGCAGCGTATCTGGCGACGGCCGTGATATCGACATCGGCGAGCGGGAAGGTCGTGTAGGTATAGTCGCCGAGCTTCGCGATGTCGGCGGAGTTCGCTCCGACCGAGAGCTGCACGACCTTGTTGTCGTTCGCGACCGGCGCGATCGCCTTCACGACGGCCGACCAGGCGCTCACGAAGGCCGGGACCTTCTCGACGGAGATGAGGCGGTTCGCGGCCTGGATGCCAGCCTGCGGGTCGGCGCGCGTGTCGAGCACGATCATCTCGAGCTTCTTGCCGTTGACGCCGCCCTTCTGGTTGATCTCCGCGACGGCCCATTCGGCGGCCTTGACCTGGTCCTGGCCGTAGGTCGCCTGCCCGCCCGAAAGCGGCATGGCCATGCCGAAGCGCAGAGCCTCCTGAGCCTGCGCGGAGGAGGCGCCGACGAGGGCGAGGGCGGCCGTGCCGGCCAGGAGCGCCGATCTGCGCGTGAACGAGCGTGTCTGCTTCATTGTCCCTCTCCGGCTGTTGACCTGTCGTTGCCTCAGGCGATCTGGCGGAGCGCCTCGAGCGCCTCGTCCGTCGACATCACGTCCGCGTATTTGGACGCCATGTCGAAGAGGTTCACCGCGTGCGAGGTGGCGCTGCGGTCGTAGACCGCATCGTGGGGCACGAGGACGCGGAAATTGTAGGCGAAGGCATCGACGACGCTGCCGCGGACGCAGCCGCTCGTCGAGCATCCGGTGACCACGAGCGAATCCGCCCCGGCATTGATCAGGTAGCTCGCCAGCGGCGTGCCGAAGAAGGCGCTCGGATGCTTCTTGGGCAGGAGGATGTCCACCTCGCGCGGCGCGATCTCCGGCGGGAATTCGTACCCCTTGGCGGCCACGTTCATGATCGCCGGGACCTTGTCCGACAGGCGGCCGCGGTCGAAGGACTGCTTGGGGGCGACGAGCGGATACATCACCGGCCAGTCCCGCTCCCGGAACAGCCCGAGAAGCTGCTGGATGCGGGCGACCGCCCGCCAGGCGACCTCGCCGCAGGAGGTCGGATATTCCTTGATCGCTTCCCAGAACGGCTTCGGCTCGGTGCCGGTCGTGCGGTACTGGACGTCGATGATGAGAAGCGCAGGCCGCTTGCCGAGGCCGGTCTGGCGCCCGAACCCGGCCGCGTTGTAGGCGCGCTGCTCCTCCTCGGAGATGATCCCCTCCCAGGGCTTCGGGGAGGCGGGCCGGGCAGGCGGGTTCATGCGCTTCTCCTCAGGCCGCGCGGTAGCGGGACTCGAGTTCGTCCCATTCGTGCTTGGCGACCGCGCGCTGGCGCTCCTCGAAGGAGGCGAGCCGGTCGGCGACCGAAGCGAGAGAGCCCCTCTCCTTCAGCGCGCCGAGCACCTCGTAGGACGCCTTCAGCGCGGCCTGCAGGGCGGCATTGGCGTAGAGCACGATGGAGAAGCCCATCTCGGCCAGCTTCTCGCGGCCGGGATCGGGCGTCCGGCCGCCGAAGACGATGTTGGCGACCTGCGGGACGGGGACCTCGCGCGCGATACGCGCGAGCTCGTCGGCCGAGACCGGCGCCTCGACGAAGGTGAGGTCGGCGCCCGCCTCCACGAAAGCCTGCGCCCGCTCGATCGCACGGTCGAGGCCCTCCACCGCACGCGCATCGGTGCGCGCGATGATCTGCAGATCGCCGTCGACCCGCGCGTCGACCGCCGCCTTGATCTTCTGGACCATCTCCTGGGCGGGGACGACCTCCTTGCCCGTGAAGTGGCCGCACTTCTTCGGAAAGACCTGATCCTCGATCTGAATGCCGGCCGCGCCGGCGCGTTCGAGCAGGCGCACCGTCCGCACCATGTTCACGGCATTGCCGAAGCCGGTATCGGCATCCACGACGATCGGGAGCGACACGGCATCGGCGATGGCGGAGGTGGTCGCGGCGAGCTCCGTCACCGTGGTGAGCCCGATATCCGGCACGCCGAGCGCCATGTTCGCGACGCCGGCCCCGGTGATGTAGGCCGCCTCGAAGCCGAGATCCTCGATGACCCGGGCGAACATGGCATTCGCCGCGCCCGGGACGGTGACGGCCTGCCGGCGCGCGACCAGCTCCTTCAACACCCGCGTGCTGCGCATCCCGACCAAGCCCTCGACCAAGCTGAGCCGCATAACATCGACTGATCTGCAAACTGTCAACAGTTTTGGTGAGAAATCCGAGGACTCCGACATTCGATGGCGCGCTACCTCAGAAAATGCCCATTTCGACGCCAGAGCGGCCCTTCTCTGGGCAGACAACTGTCGACAGATAGGGCATAAGTCTCCGCTCGCCGGGCGGCATCGCGAGACGTTGAATCATGATATCGGCGCAGGATCGACAAGCCGGGCCACGCATGAACGCCACCGCCATCGAGCCGATCGCCCTCACCTCGCTCGCCGAGGAAGCCTTCGTGAAGCTCGTCCAGGTGATCACGTCGGGCGCCTACAGCCCCGGGCAGCGCCTGTCCGAATCGGAGCTCGCCCGCCAGCTCGGGATCAGCCGCGGCCCCTTGCGCGAGGCGCTCGGGCGCCTCGAGGGCCGGCTGGTCACGCGCACGCCGCGGATCGGCATCCGGGTGATCGACTTCCGCCCGGAAGAGGTCTCGCAGCTCTTCCTCGTGCGGGAGGCGCTGGAAGGCATGGCGGCGCGCCTCGCCGCCGACAGCATGACGGCCGCCGAGATCGACAGCCTGCGCGCCATGCTGGACCAGCACGGGCGCCAGGCCGACATCTCGGCCGGCGAGGCCTATCATCAGGGGATCGGCGACGACGATTTCCACTTCGCCATCATCAAGGGCGCGCGCTGCGAGCACCTGCAGCGGCTCCTTCTCGACGAGGTCTATTACCAGTTGCGGCTGCACCGGCTGCGCGCCAGCACGCAGCCCGGGCGCGCCCAGGCCGCGTTTGGCGAGCACAAGGAGATACTCGGCGCGCTCGTGAGCCGGAACCCGGACGCGGCGGAGGGCTGCATGCGGCGCCACATCCGCAACGCGCGGCTCAACGCCTTGTCATCCCTGCAGGGGCTAGCCGAGCGGTCGGAAGCCGGGCAGCGTCGGGCCTGAGAGCATCGAGGCCAAGGGAGAGCCATGGCGGAGGAGATCGGGGCCAGCATCCGCAGGCGTCTGGACTACGTGCCGATCCACCGCCGGCCGCCGCTGCGCCTGCCGAACGACGCGCGGGTGGCGGTCTGGACGATCGTGAACGTGGAAACGTGGAGCCCGTCCGGGCCGATGCCGCGGACCGTGCTGCCGCCGCCCATGGGCCAGCCGCTGCTTCCCGACCTGCCGAACTGGGCCTGGCACGAATACGGCATGCGCGTCGGCTTCTGGCGCTTCCTGCAGACGCTCTCGTCGCGCGGGCTGAAGGCGAGCTTCGCCGTGAACGGCAGCGCCTGCGATGTCTATCGCGAGGCGTGCGAGGCCGCGCGCGATGCCGGCTGGGACTTCATGGGCCACGGCTTCGTCCAGCGGCCGATGCACAGGATCGAGGACCAGCGGGCCGCGATCGCCGACACGATCGGGGCGATCCGCGAGCTGACGGGCAGGCCGCCGCGCGGCTGGGAGAGCCCGGGCCTGACCGAGACGGACGAGACGCTCGACCTCCTGGCCGAAGCCGGCATCGAATACGTCGCGGACTGGGTGTTGGACGATCAGCCGGTTCCGCTGCGGACGCGGGCGGGCGAGATCCTGTCGGTCCCCTACACGGTCGAGATCAACGACGTCGTGATCTCGGCCGTGCAGCAGCAGCCCTCCGACGAGATTCTCCGCCGCGGCCGCGACCAGTTCGACCGGCTCCACCTCGAGGGAGCCGAGGCTCCCCGCATCATGGCGATCTCGATCCACCCGTATCTCACGGGCGTGCCGCACCGGATCAGGTACCTGGAGCAGCTTTACGATTACATCCTCGGCCACGAGGGCGTCGTGATGTGGACCGGAGCGGAGATCCTGGACTGGTACCGCTCGCAGGTCCCCGTCGAGCTACGACGCACCTGACCATCCGGCGTGACGCGTGGGACACGCTCCGACCGCGCCGACATATTCCTCGACAGCGAGCTTCCGGGTTCCTCCGAATCCTGCCGACAGGTGCTCGGGCATGAGCACCCGGGCGACAGGCTCCCACTCGGCCTCGCGCCCGCCTGCCGGACGGCCTCGCCCCGACCGCGGGCACTCGCGGTCAAGACGCCCGAGCGGTTCCCGGAGCCGCTCGGGCGTGCCCACGATCGCCGAGGGCCGCCGACCTCAGGAGGCCGACGGCGCGGGCTCACGGAGCATGCGGCCGAGCATGCGCTCCTGGGCGGCCGCGATGCGCTGCAGCTTGGATATCTCGAGCGGCTTGAGCCGCAGGATGTGGTTCGTCCAGGCGAGCGCGTAGCCGGAGAGCGGGCCGTATTTGTCGGCCGCCTGCTGATTGAAGGCGGCCAGGAGCGCGACCCGTGCGCCGTGCGAATTCAGCGTCCGGGCGGCGTAGCTGCGGATCCAGTCCTCGCCCGCTCCGGGTGCGACCACCTCGTCGACGGCTCCCTTCTCCATGAACTCCTGGGCCGAATATTCCCGGCCGGACATGAGGATCCGCTCCGCCTCAAGCGGCCCCGTGTGACGGGACAGGACGGGCACGGCCGAGATCGGGAAGTGATTGAAGTTGATCTCGGGATACGAGAACGTCGCCCCCGCCTCGGCGATCATCACGTTGCAGGCCCGGGCGGGGTCGATCCCTCCGCCGATCGCCTTCCCGCGGACATTCGCGAGCGTGATGACGGCGCCGTCGAGGCCGGTCCGGTTGAGGCGGATGACCTTCGTCGCCTGGTCGGCATAGTTCCGCAGGCCCGCCCGGTCGTTGGTACGGAGACAGTCCAGATAGAAGTCGAGATCGCCCCCGAGAGAGAAGATCGACCCGGAGGACCGGTACGCGAGGTACCGGATCGGCCGGTCGTCTTCCTGGCCCCACAGCTCCATGATCGCGTCCTGGACGCGGCCGACGCTCTCGATCAGCGGCAGCGTGAATACCGGCTTCGGCTCAGGCCGCAGCGTCAGCCACAGCGTCAGGATGTCCGGCTCGTATTCGAGACTGATCTGGGGCAACACGCCGGCCCGCGCGCTAATCTGCCCGATTACATCGGGCGCATTCGCAATAAGCGACGACGTCCTGAAAGCTGCTGCAGACATCCTCAAACCCCGCATCCACGTCGGTAGTAGAACGCAGGGTTAACGAAGTGTAAACCGCTTTGCTCCGAATAGGTTAATCCCAGTGGTTAATGTTGTGTTCTGCCTCGTTCGAGTGCAGACTGACGAGGTTTGGCGTGGCTTTAGGCGGCGTCCTGGCGGGGCACGAGCTGAGCCACCGGCTGCGGCTTCCCGAACAGGTAGCCTTGGGCCTGCTCGGCGCCGAGCGCCTCGACCTCCCGTCGCTGCTGCTCCGATTCGATTCCCTCCACGACAACCTGCATCCCGAGCCGGTCCGCGAGCTGGCAGACGACCTCGATGATGGAGCGTGACGGCCCGTCCGAGGTGACGTGCTGGGCGAAGGTGCGGTCGATCTTCACCTTCGAGAACGGATAGCGGGCGAGATAGGCAAGGGACGAGTAGCCGATCCCGAAATCGTCGAGCGAGAAGCGCACGCCGATCCGATGAAGCGCCTGGATGGCCTCCAGCGATGCCTCCTGGTCCTCGATGAGCAGCGATTCGGTCACCTCTAGCTCGAGGCGGTTCGCGGGCAGGCGGCTGATGAGGAGCGCATCCTTCACCGCGCTGATCAGGCCGGCGGTGCTCTTGAACTGGAAGGCCGAGACGTTGACGGCCACCGAGACGTCGGCAGGCCAGTTGCGCGCATCCATGCAGGCGCGGCGAATCGCCCATTCTCCCATCTCGACGATGAGCCCGGTCTGCTCCGCGATCGGGATGAAGTCGGAGGGCGGGACGAAGCCGCGGGTCGGGTGCTCCCAGCGCATCAGCGCCTCGTAGGAGACGACGCGGCGCGACCGCAGGTTCACGATCGGCTGGTAATGGAGGAAGAGCTTGCCCGTGCGGCAGGCCTCGCGCAGATCCTGCTCGAGCTCGCGGCGGGTGTTGAGATTCTCGGCGAGCTGCGGCTCGAACATCACCACCGTGTTCCGGCCGGCTGCCTTGGCCGCGTAGAGCGCCATGTCGGCCGCGCGCAGGACGTCGCTCGGATCGTCCCCGTGCTCGGGGATGAGCGCGATGCCCACGCTCGTGGTCACGTAGAGCGTGCGCCCGGCGAGGTCGAACGGCGTCCGCATCGCCTCCAGAATGCGCTCGGCGGTCGCGACGGCATCCTCCGGCCGCTTCGGCCGCGACAGGAGCAGGAACTCGTCCCCGCCGAAGCGCGCGACGAGCTCGCCCTGGGAGAGGACCGTCTGCAGCCGCTCGGCGACCTGCACCAGGAGCTGGTCGCCGCATTCGTGGCCGAGGGAGTCGTTGATGCTCTTGAAGTTGTCGAGATCGATGTAGAGGACCGCGAAGCTCTTGTCCCGCCCGCCCGTCGCCTCTGCGCAGACCTTCCTCAGGACCTGGTTGAAGCGGAAGCGGTTGGGCAGGCCGGTCAGGTTATCGCTGTGCGCCAGGCGCTCGATCTGCGCGGCCGCGGCCTTCCGCTCGGTCGCGTCCTCCGTGACCATGAGGATGCCGCCGTCCCCCGTCACCTCCGCATGGACGACGAAGATCTGGCCGCGCTCGGTCATGATCTCGATCTCGTTGGTCTGGCCGGAGCGCAGAGCGCGGCGGCAGACCTCGCCGAGGTCGCGCGCGGCGGCCGGGGCCAGAACCTGGGCGGCGATCAGCCGGTCGAGCATGCGGGTGAGGAGCGTGCCGGGCGTGAGATCCTCCGCGCCGAGCCGGTACATCTCCGCAAAGCGCAGATTGGCGAGTTCGAGCTCGAGCCGCGCGTTGAACATGACGAGGCCGTGCATCATCGAGTTCAGGGCGGAATCGAGGGTCAGGTTCTTGCTGCGGAGCGAGGTCGCGAGCGTCTCCGAGCGCTTGCGCGCGGCCGCGAGTTCCAGAAGGTTCCGGTTCAGCGAGAACGCGATCGCGATGTTCGTGATGATGAAGAAGGCGATGAAGCCGGAGATCGCCGAGTAGAAGGGCTGCTCCGCTTCCGAGAGCCCGATCGCCATCGGGGCGCAGAAGGCGAGGAGCTGGACGATCACGAAGATCGGCCGTCCGGCATTGCGCGCCACGTAGCCGGCCGAGAAGGCGATCGCCGCCACGATCGTGATGATGTGGGACGGGATGTCGTCCGTCCAGGCGAGCGCGATGAAGCACATCATGCCGAGGACGGCCGAGAACGCGGTCGCGCCGATGAAGAACTCGCGATCCCACGCCCTGATCTCCTCGTCCGTCTGCTCGCGGCGGCGGATCGCGGCGTGGTAGCGCCAGACCGTGACGATCCTCAGCGCGACGATCACCGCCGTGAGCCAGAAGATCGGCAGGAAGATCGGGTTGCCGGAGGACTTCCAGCAGAACAGCGAGATCGCCGCCCCGACGACGTTCGACAGGATGATCGAGGTCGGCGAGGAAAAGAGGGAATGGACGAGGACCCGATAGAGCTTGGGATCGCGCGATTCCTGCGCGTTCGGGCCATAGGCCATGAGCGAGAGGCGCGCGGCCAGCCGGCTCAGTCGTGACGCCTGCAGCGCAGCTACCCGGTTCATCACGGCACCCATGTCACGCGTGGCTCAGCCAAACGCGGATCTCTCCCCACAGCGGCTTGGTCCGGCATTTCCGCACAGTGCGCGTGATTTAGCGCGCGGTCCCTTAACGCCGGGTTCAACAAAGTGTCGAAAGCCGGGGCTGGTCGCAAAGCCTTCGGGGAGTTATCTCATACCCTCGACCAGGCGAGGCAGCCGGCGAGCGGCGCCGAGCTGCCGACGAGAAGCGCGCCGCGCCGGTAGAGCTCCCAGGCGCTTCCATTCGGGCCGAGATCGACCGCCAGGAGTTCGCCCGACGGATCGCTCCAGAGCACGCGGCCATCGGCCTGCGCCACCGCCGCGAAGGCGGCCGGCGCGCCGAGGCCAGGCCGGAACAGGACCATCGCGGTCGAAACGCCGGGCGGGGGAAGCATCGCAACCAACCCCGAGAGCACGACGAAGCCGGCGAGCAGGGCCGCGACGGCCGGCCCTCTCCTTCCATGGCCTCCGGGCGTCGGGCCGTTTCCGGCGCGCCGGACGAGCCACAACCCGAGCGCGAGGCTCGGCAACCCGAATACCACCAGCCAGCCGATATCCCAGAGCAGCGGATTCGGCACGCCGACCCGGATGCGGTGGATCTGGAGGACCCAGTGGAAGAGCACGACATCGGCAAACTGCCACACCGCGAAGCCGAGTGCGGTCGCCGCGAGCACCCGGAGATCGACCCCGCGGTCCTCGAATCCGCGGCGCCCGCGCCAGAGCAGCCAGAGCCCCAGGGACGCGATGGCGTACATGAGCACGTGGAACAGGCCGTCGGCCAGGATCTGCACCCTGAGGTCCCGGACGGCCTCCGCGTCGACCAGGCTCAGGAGGTGGTGCCATTGCAGCACCTGGTGCAGCAGGATGCCGTCGAAGAAGCCCCCGAAGGCGAAACCGAGTACGAAGCCGGCTCGGGTGAGGCTGCGGCCTCCGTCGCGTGCCATGTGCGTCGCCATTCCGCCCGTCCTCCTTGCGGCGCTCACCAGGAATCGAACAGCACGACGGTTATGGCGAGAAGGACGAACAGGCAGATCCCCTGAAGCAGCTTGGCCGCGATCCAGGCGCGGTAGCGCTCGATCTCGCTCGGCGCGCCATCCTCGGCGCACCGATCCTCGAAGCGCCCGTCGTTCTGCAATCCCCGCGACATCGCCCCAGCCCCGGCCAGACTGCCCGGTCAGGAAATTCGGGCGGAGGGCCGCGGGTTGCCGTCCCGGATCGGACGGTGCTTCCGAGCGCGTCAGGCGGCCCGGATCGCAAGCGCGAGATCCGCCGCGAAAGGCGGGGCGCGCAGGGTGAGGCCGCCCTCGCCCGCCACGGCCGCCTCGCTCGACGCGATCCGGCCCGCCCGCGTGTCGAAGGCCGTCACTTGGTAGCGCCCGGCGCGCAGGCCGGGAACGCGGAGGCTCGCCCCGATCGGGCCGGCGTTGCGGCGGAGCATGCCGTCCCGGCCGAGGATATCCGTCCGGAGCAGCCAGACCACGGCCTGCCTTTCGTCGCCGCAGCCGAAGACCGCGACCCCGAGGGTGTCGATCGCGATCTCCGCGTTGAGGTTGCGACGGCGGAACCCCGCCCAGTCGATCAGCGGCAGGAAAGCCGAGAGGGCCCGCTGCGCTTCGCGCATGCCGGGCGTGAGAGTATGCGGCGTGCGATTCGGCCAACGCATGCCGCCCCCCGCAGCGCCGGAGGCGAGATGCGCCCATTGCATGTGCCGGAAATATTCGTCGTCGAAGGGCGCCGGCAGCGTCTTCCTCTTGTCCTTGAAGCGGTGAATCGGCCCGTGCTCGGTGTCGAGGAAGGGGCGGGCATCCGTGATCTCGGCGAGCGCCTCGCGCACGATCTCGCCCGTGCTGACCGCGGGCGCGACCGTATCCTGCGGGTCGTCGATCGTCCCCTCGCGGTAGAGGTGGATGGACGCGAAATCGAGGTCCGGGTGCCGGAAGATCGGCTCCTTCAGCGGCATGTGCGGTCGCCACCAGAGTTCCGGCCCGAAGAGCGACACGGTCTGGGGATGGCTGCGGCCGTAGCGGCGGCGCTCCAGCGTGCGGACATGCTGGCTGAGATCGTGGATGAACTCGCCGAAGCAATCCGCGGAGCCGCCGGCCTGGGCCGGGTGGATCTCGTTCCAGAGATCCCAGGCGAAGAGCGCTCCGCTCCCGCCCCAGCGTTCCACGGCGAAGGTGAAGCGCGCCTTGATCGCCTCCCGCGTGCCGCCGCAGAGGAGGAACTCGGAGGGGTGCTTCAGCGGCCCGCCGTTGCGGATGTTGTAGGGGTGCCGGTCCCAGCGCAGCCACATCCAGAAGGTGTCGAAGGGCGTGAGCAGGATGCGCAGCCCGACCGCCTCGCACAGGGCGAAAAGGTCGTCCCAGAGCCTCACCATGGCAGGCACGAAGCGGCCCGCCGGCCGCTCCAGGTAGCGGTGCCTCACCTGCGCGTATTCCATCATCAGCCGCAGGCAGGTGACGCCGTGCGCCTTCAGCCAGCGCAGATGCGCTTCCACGGCGGGCAGGTCGCGCCGGCCGAACAGGCCCTTGAACTCGACCCAGGAGATCGCGTCGTTCTGGCCGATCGGCGTCCAGGGCGCGCCGTCCTCCGTGACGAAATAGGGTGCGCCGGGCGCCACCTGCACCCAGGGCTGCCCCGCCGGTCGGAGTTCGCTCGCACGGGGCGAGGCGAGGCCCGGCGCGACGTCACGGCGCAGCCGGGCAAGATCGTGCAGGCGGTCTTTGCGGAGGGCATCCGTCAAGGAACGGCTCTCGGGTCGGGATCGGGCGGCCGGATCTCTGCCGCGGGCAGCGGATCAGAGTAGCTGAACGCCGGATCCCCGGCCTGGTTTCCGCAGGCCCTCCAATGCCCAGAGCGAGCGGCACGACCTCGGCCCGTTCTGCCGGGATGTCATCCGACGGGCAGAGGCAGCATGTGAAGCGCGTCCCTATGTCAAGAATATAATCCTATGATCGTTCTTCGCATGCGTCGGCTTTCGCCGCAGCTGCGGAGAGATGGACCGATCCCGCGCCGGCCTCCGTGATCGGCCTCACGCCCTCACTGGCCGGGCACCATCTGCGGCCTTTTGCGGCCGAACCGTTCCGTGACGAACGAGATCAGCGGCCAGAACAGCATCGCGAGCGCGAGCGTCACGAGGATCGCGACGAGCGGGTTGGCCCAGAAGATGGAGAGGCTGCCGCGCGAGAGCAGCATGGCCTGCCGGAAGGAGCTCTCCGCCATGTCGCCGAGCACGAGCGCGAGAACGAGCGGCGCGAGCGGGTAGCCGAGCTTCTTGAACAGGTATCCGAGCACCCCGAAGATCAGCATCACCGAGATGTCGAGCAGTGCGTTGTGCACCGTGTAGGCTCCTACCGCGCAGACCACGAGGATGATCGGCGCGATGATGCTGAACGGGATGCGCAGGATGGAGGCGAAGAGCGGGACCGTCGTCAGCACCACGATCAGGCCCGCGATGTTGCCGAGATAGATGGAGGCGATGAGGCCCCAGACGAAGTCCTTCTGCTCGACGAAGAGCAGCGGGCCCGGCTGCAGCCCCCAGATGAGCAGGCCGCCGAGCAGCACCGCCGCGGTCGGCGAGCCGGGAATGCCGAGGGTCAGCATCGGCAGAAGCGCGCTCGTCCCGGCGGCGTGCGCGGCGGTCTCTGGAGCGAGAACGCCCTCGATCTCGCCCTTCCCGAACCTCGCGCCGTTGCGCGAGAACCGCTTGGCCAGGCCGTAGCTCATGAAGGAGGCGGGCGTGGCGCCGCCCGGCGTGATGCCCATCCAGCAGCCGACGATGGAGCCGCGCAAGGCCGTCAGCCAGAGCCGCGGCAACTCCTTCCAGGTATGGAGGACGACCCGCAGGTTGATCTTGGCGGAGCGGCCCTTGAAGGCGAGGCCCTCCTCCATGGTGAGCAGGATCTCGCCGACGCCGAAGAGGCCGATCACGGCGACCAGGAAGTCGAAGCCGCGCAGCAGCTCGGCCGAGCCGAAGGTCATCCGGAGCTGGCCCGTCACCGTGTCGAGGCCGACCGCCGCGAGCGCGAAGCCGAGCATCATCGCGGAGATCACCTTGAAGGGCGATTCCTTGCCCATACCCACGAAGGAGCAGAAGGTGAGGAGATAGACGGCGAAGAACTCGGCCGGCCCGAAATTCAGCGCGAATCTCGCGATGACGGGCGCCAGGAAGGTGAGAAGGAGGGTCGCGACGAAGGCGCCGAAGAACGAGCCCGTGAAGGCCGCGGTCAGCGCCTCGCCCGCGCGGCCCTGTTGCGCCATGGGATAGCCGTCGAAGGTCGTGGCGACCGACCAGGGCTCGCCCGGGATGTTGAAGAGGACGGAGGTGATCGCACCGCCGAACAGGGCTCCCCAGTAGATGGAGGAGAGCATGATGATCGCCGAGACGGGCGACATGGAGAAGGTGAGCGGGAGCAGGATCGCGACGCCGTTCGCCCCGCCGAGGCCCGGCAGCACCCCGATCAGCACGCCCAGGAAGATGCCGACGAACATGTAGACGATGTTCATCGGGTCGCCGAGGACGCCAAAGCCGTGGATCAGCGAGGTCAAGGCTTCCATTGGTCGTTTCCCGGGTCCCTGATTGCGTCTTGCCGATGCCTTGCCGTGGCGCGGGTCAGTAGCCGAGCGCCGTCTCGAGCGGGCCTTTCGGCAGCGGCACGAGGAACCAGATCTCGAACATCACGAAGAGAAACAGCGGCACGAGGACCGCGATCGGCGCAGCCTTGTAGATCGGGTATTTCCCGAGCCAGGTCATGAAGAACAGGATGAAGATCGTCGTCGAGACATAGATCCCGAGCAGGCCGATCAGGACGACGAAGGCCACCGTCGGCAGAAGTACCTGAAGAACCTGCTTGAGCTGGGCGCGCTCGACGAAGTTCGTGTGGTCGGGACCGGCCATCACGCCGAGCCCGAAGGTCGTCGCACTGGCGATGAACATGATGAGCCCGATATAGAACGGGAAGTATCCGGCCTGCGGCCCGTCCTCGACCCAGCGGGCGCCGATGCGCCAGTTGTCGTACATGACCAGGATGGATGCCGCGATGAAGCCGCCCGCGACGACGAGCTCCATCGTGCGGTTGGAGACGGTGTGCTCGCTGCCTTCGCCCGTATGTGCCATGCGCCCGGCGGTCCTTCAGCGGTCTGCGAAAGGGACGGGCCGCGCGCCGGCGCGGCCCGCGGGGTGGTCGGAGGTCAGGACTTGGCGAGGAAGCCCGCCTTCTCCATCAGGCCGCGATGCGTGTCGGCCGCCTTCTTGAGCCAGGCCTTGAACTCCTCGCCCGTCATGAAGGTCGTGTTGAAGGCGCCCTTCTCCATGAAGTCCTTCCAGTCCGGGGTCTCGCGGACCTTCTTGAACAGGTCGACATAGAAGGCGACCTGATCGGGCGTCGCGCCGGGCGTCGTGAAGAACCCGCGCAGCATCAGGTATTCGACGTCCAGCCCCTGCTCCTTGCAGGTCGGGATGTCGCCCCAGCCCATGTCGGCCGTGACCTTGCCCTGGAGGGGGATGCGCTGGCTGTCGAAGACGCAGAGCGGGCGCAGCTCGCCGGCCCGCCATTGCGCGACCGCTTCGATCGGGTTGTTGACGCTCGAATCGACATGGCCGCCGACGAGCTGCGCCGCCACGTCGCCGCCGCCCTTGTACGGGATGTAGGTGAGCTTGCTGCCGGTCGCCTGCTCGATGGCGGCCGTGATGATCTGGTCCTCCTGCTTGGACCCCGTGCCGCCCATCTTGAACTGGTGCGGCTGCCCGCCCTTGATCGCCTCGACATAGTCCTTGGCGGTCTTGTACGGGGACTTGGCGTTCACCCAGAGCACGAACTCGTCGAGCGCGAGCATCGCGACGGGGGTCATGTCTTCCCACTTGAAGGGGACGCCGGTGGCGAGCGGCGTCGTGAACAGGTTCGACAGGGTGATGATGATCTTGTGCGGATTGCGGGTGGAGCTCTTCACGTCGAGGAAGCCCTCCGCGCCCGCGCCGCCCGCCTTGTTGATGACGACCAGCGGCTGGGACATCAGGTTGTGCTTCTGCACGATCCCCTGGATGACCCGGGCCATCTGATCGGCGCCGCCGCCGGTCCCGGCCGGAACGATGATTTCGACCGGGCGGGTGGGCTGCCATGCCGCCTCGGCGGGCGCGAGGCCGCACGCCCCGGCGACCGCCGCCGCGGCCGCAAGCAGGCGAGCCGAAACTCTGTTTCGCTTCATTGGCGTTCCTCCGTGCCGGCTGTTGTCTCGGCCTTGCGGGCCGGCTCCGCCGTGCGCAGGTGCAGAGTACACAATATACCACGCCCTGCAATCGGTCCCGTCGCCCTTCGCGTCCTTTCTTGGGATAGGTCAGCGAAGCTGAACTATCCGGCCCGCAAATTTCGGCCGGGCCGGGCAGCGTAGACGCCGGGCAAGTGCTTTGCACGCTCGGAATTGATTGTACTTCGGCAGCAGAGATTTGTTGCGGAGCACAATCGGCGGAAGCATCCGTCCAAGCAAACATCTGATCTTCGGCAGATCCGAAGCCGGCGGTCCGGCACGCTGATGCACTCCGGCCTGTGTGAGGCCGCTCACGGTTCGGGGCCGCGCCTGCCCTCATCCTCCGCTTCCAGGGCGTGCGCTCCTGCGAGCCCGCCCCGGAGGATGGGAGCAGCGTCATGGCGAGAGATCCACGAGAGCGCGGCGTCACGGTCGCGGCGGCCCTCTACCCGCTCGGCGGCATCTGGTCCGCCGGGCCGGAACCCGAGAGGAAGCAGGTTCGGACCTGGATGGGCGCGCTCGCCCGCCGCGTCGCGATGATGCGCGAGGCGATCGCCGCGCACCGCGCGCGACGGGAGATGATGATGCTGGACGACTGGATCCTGAAAGATATCGGCCTGTCCCGCGGCGAGCTTTCGGGCCGCGACATCGACCGGCACGCAACCCGGTCCCGGCGCTGAGGAGACGGGACATGCCACTCGCCCCCCTCCCCCGGTCCGGCCGGCTCTTCGCGACCGATGGCGGGGCTCGAGACGACGCCGGTCGTCCTGGCGGCGTGGACCTTCCTTGCTTCGCGGCCTTCCCGCTCGTGCTCGCTCGGAAGTCGGGCGGCGCTCGCGCGCTACGACCGGCCCTATCTGGAGCTGGCGCGGCGTCGTCGGACAGGCTTCGAGCTCGACAGCGGACCTGGCGCGCGAGCCCGCGTGCCTTTAGGAAGCCCCGCCGGTTTCGGCCGACGCAGCCGCCGTCCAGCGATAGGCGATCTCGAGCGGCTCGACCCGGCCGCGAATCCCGACCCGGCGCCTGCCATCGACCGCCGCGAGGAAATCCGGCGGGCTCCCGGCCGCGCGGATCAGGTCCGCGCTGACGACGAGCGCGGCGCCAAGCCCCTTGCCCACCTCCATGAGCCGGCTCGCGACATTGACGCTGTCGCCCGTGGCCGTGATCTGTTCCTGCGCGGCCGAGCCGAGCCGCGACAGGACGACCGGCCCGTGATGGGCGCCGACCCGAACCCCGACCCGGCTTGCGAGCCCATCGGTGCGGTTCGCCAGCCAGTCCCGCACGGCCTCCACCATCTCGGCCGAGGCGCGCAGCGCCCGCGCCGCGTCGTCCGGGGCGGGATCGGGCACGCCGAAGAGCACCATGGCGCCGTCGCCCATGAAGTTGATCACGACGCCGCCGCGCCGTTCCGCCGTGTCGCAGACGACGGCGTGGAACTCCTTCAGCATGTTGCGCGTGCGCTCGGGGCCGAGCCGCTCGCTCGCGCCCGTGAAGCCGCTGAGATCGAGGAAGAGGACTGCCGCGTCCTGCGCGACCGGTTCGGCCAGGTAGGACGGATCGGCCGCGATCCGGGCCGCGAGCGCGGGCGCCTGGAAGCGGCGGAGCGCCTCCTCCGACCGAAGGAGCCTGAGCGTGCGGATCCGGTCCAGCGCCTGGCGCCCGACGATCCCGAAGGCGACGCCCGGCGCCATGGCCGCGAAGGGGAGGACGGCGCCGAGCCAGATGCCGGACCGGAAGGCCAGCACGGCGCCGAGCAGCCATGCCGCTGCGAGGGCCGCCGAGATGAGGAGCCCGCCCGCGGGCGGCAGGAGCGCGAAGGCGAGCGCGGTCGCGGCCGCGAGTGCCACCGCGGCGCCCCCGTCGATCCGCCGCGCGCGGCCGTCCCGCACGAGCCCATCGCCATGCCGCAGATGCGCGGCTGCGGTCGCAAGCACCTCCACGCCGGGCATGACCGGGTCGAAGGGTGTCGCAAAGCTGTCGGCGGTGCCGACCGCAGTGGCGCCGAGGAGCACGACCCGCCGCTCGAACTGGCTGTGCTCGGCGGCGCCGCGCAGCAGAGCTGCCGCGCTCACCGTCGGGATGGCGCCGCGCGGGCCGTAGAAGCGCAGTGGCAGGGTCCAGCCGAGATCCGTCGGAACCGCGAGCGGCCCGATGCGCACGAGGTCCGTCCCGAGCGTGGGATTGGCGCCGGCGGCCCGGGCGGCAAGCTGGAGTGGAAAAGAAGGTAGAACGCCGTCGGGCCCGCTCACGAGGAGCGGGACGTGCCGCGGCGTCCCGCCCTGGTCGGCTGCGACGTTGACGGCGCCGATCGCGGCGGCTCCGCGGAAACGCTCGTGCGGCCAGAGGACGCGGGCGGCTTCCGGCAATCCCGGCTCCGTTCCGGCCGTCTCCGCGCCGGTGTTGAAGATCGCCGCCGCCCCGATCACGGCTCCCGTCTCGGCCAGGGCGGAGGCGAGCGCGGCGTCGTCCCTCTCGTCCCCGGGATCGACCAGCAGGATATCCACTCCGACCGACGCGGCGCCGAGGCCGTGGATGGCCCGGACGAGGCGCGCCACCGCCGAGCGCCGGAGCGGGAAGGAGCCCGCCTCGCGCACGGCCTCTTCGTCGATCGCGACGATCAGGACGTCCGCGGGCGCGGGCCGAGGACCGGACAGGAGGAAGCGCAGGTCCAGAAGCGGCGCCTCGATGCGGTCGAGAAAGCTCGCCCGCCCTTCCAGGTGCCGCAGGGCCAGCGCACCCGCCCAGGCGAGCGCCAGCGCGACGGCGAGCGTCGCATGCGCCGCCCGGAGCGTGCGGAGCCGCATCAGCGGCCGAAGCGGCCAAGGAAGAGAAGCGCCCGCTCCCGGCCCCAGCGCCGAACCTCGAGCGGGTCGGCACCCGGGCCGACATCGACGCCGTCTCCGGCCTGCAGCGTCACGGCCGGTCCGCCCGGCCGGTTCACGGCGACCGTGCCCGTCTGCACGAAGACGGAGCTGCGCTCGGGCGCCACCTCGACCGCCCACACGGTCCCGCGCACGGACGCGATTGCGTGCGGCGTCTGTATCTGGAAACCGCCGCGGCGGCCCGGCGGCACCTCGACGAGCACGCCCTTGCTCGTGAGATCGAGCCCCTCCGGGCGGCCGTTGCGGTTGCGCAGCCGATAGGCCGCGCCGCCCTCCGCCGTGATGGTGAGCCCATCCGGACAGGAGAGGGTCTCGCGCGGCGGATCGGCATAGGAGGTCACGGTGCAGCCGCGGCCCTGCGCGGCTGCGGGTCCGGCGCAGGCGATCGCGCAGGCCGCAAGCGCCAGGCCGGACATCCAGGGAGCGAGGCTCATTCGGTTGCTCCTTCGGTGGCCAGAGCGGCGAGTCCGGCGGGATCGACGAGCCGGATGCGGCCGCGCCCAAGCTCGATCAGGTTCATGCGTTTCCAGACCTGGAGCTGGCGGTTCACCGTCTCGCGCGTCGCGCCGACGAAGACGGCCAGCTCCTCCTGCGACACCGTCAGGTCGGCCCCATAATCCTCGGCGAGCGCGAGGAGGCGGCGGGCCAGCCGCTCGCTTACGCGCATGAGCACCGTCTCCTCCATCCGCTCGCTCATCCAGCGTATGCGCGTGCAGAGAAGCTCGATGATGCCGATTGCGACCGCCGGCCGCTGCGCCAGGAGATCGAGAAGGTCGCGCCGCCGCACGACGAACAGCTCGGCCCGCTCGGCCGCGATCGCGTCGGCCGTCCGGGGCCGACCGTCGAGCAGCGCCACCTCGCCGAACACGTCGCCCGGCCCGAGGAGGTTCAGCGTCAGGCGGCGGCCGCCCTCGGTGCCGGTGGCGATCCGGATCTGGCCCCGGCGGACGGCGTAGAGCGCGTCCGCCGGCTCGCCCTTTCCGAAGAGGACCTCGCCCGCCTGCAGCGTGCGCGAGACGCAGAGCCGGGAGATGGCGTCGATCGCGTCGGGCCCGAGCCCGGCGAAGAACGGATTGGCGCCCAGGAAACGGGCGAGTTGCGCAGGCTCCGCCACGGCCGACCTCTTTCCAGAGCCCGAATACCGTTCTGCGCAAGCCGGCCCTGTGACGGACATCACGGAATCCGCCGCGGCCGCGCCCGCCGACCATAGCAGAGATGACGGCCGGCGGAAGCTTGGCCGGCGATCTCGGCCGGAGGGCGGCGTGCTCAGGCGCGGGCGAGCTTGCCGTGGCGCTTTACGAGCCGGTCGCGCTTCAGACGCGACAGCCGGTCGATCCAGAAGATGCCGTCGAGCTGGTCGATCTCGTGCTGGAGCACGGCGGCCGCGAAGCCTTCCGCCTCCTCCTCGCGGGCTTCGCCGTCGAGCGTCCGGAACGCGATCCTGACGCGGGCGGGCCGGGCGACCGTCTCGCGCAGGCCAGGCATGCTGACGCTGCCCTCCGGATGGGACGCGATCTCCGGCGCGGCCCAGGCGATGGCGGGATTGACGAAGAACCGGGTCTCGGCCCCGGGCTCCAGCCGCACGACGACGACGCGCCGCAGCACCCCGATATGCGGGGCCGCGAGCCCGATAGCCGCCACGGCCGCGAGCGTGTCGGCGAGGTCGCGCGCCAGCGCCGCAAGATCGGGACCGAAATCCCCAATAGGCTCGGCCGCCTGGCGCAGGCGCGGATCGGGAAACATGACGAGCGGTCGCACGGCCATCGGGTCGTGACTTAACGAAGCTGAAACGGAGCCCGCACGACTTTGCCGGTCCCATTCAGGAAAGGGCAAGCATGGCGGACGAGATCGGGATCGCGGGCAACCGGGTGCGCTCCTTCGTGGAGCGCGTCGAGCAGCTCGAAAGCGAGATCGCGGAGCTGAACGAGCAGAAGAAGGAGGTCTTCGCCGAGGCCAAGGGCGAGGGCTTCGACGTGAAGATCCTCAAGGAGATCATCAAGATCCGCAAGCAGGACAAGGACGAGCGCGACGAGCACGAGACGCTCCTCGACGTCTATCTGCGGGCGATGGAGACGGCGGAGCCCGAAGCCGAGCCGATGAAAGAAGCGGCCTGAGCGGAACCGCTCCCGGGAGGCCGCAGGCGCGGCCTCCCATGCGGCGGGTCAGCCGCTGATCCGCTGGATCTCCGCGCCGCAGCGACCGAGCTTCGCCTCCAGCGCCTCGAAGCCGCGGTCGAGATGGTAGACGCGGTGGATCTCGGTCTCGCCCTCGGCCGCGAGCCCGGCGATGACCAGCGACACCGAGGCCCGCAGATCCGTGGCCATGACGGGGGCGCCCTTCAGCTTCTCGACCCCCTCGACGATGGCGGCGTCGCCGTCGAGCCTGATCTGAGCGCCGAGCCGCGCCAGCTCCTGCACGTGCATGAAGCGGTTCTCGAAGATCGTCTCGCGGATGCGCGAGATCCCGTCCGCCCTGGTCATGAGGGCCATGAACTGAGCCTGGAGATCGGTGGGGAAGCCCGGATAGGGATCCGTGGTGACGTCGACCGCACGCAGGCCCGAGCCGTTGCGGTAGACGCGGATGCCTTCGTTCGTCGTCGTGACCTCCGCGCCCACCTGAGTGAGCACGTCCAGGGCCTGCTGCAGGTATTCGGGCCGGGTGTTCTCCAGCACGACGTCGCCGCCCGTCATCGCGACCGCGATGGCGTAGGTGCCCGTCTCGATCCGGTCCGACATCACGGCATGCGTCGTGCCATGGAGGCGGGCGACGCCGTCCACCACGATCCGGGAGGTGCCCGCCCCGGATATCTTGGCCCCCATCTTCGACAGGCAACTCGCGAGATCGGCGACCTCCGGCTCGCGCGCGGCGTTCTCGATGACGGTGGTGCCGTCCGCGAGCGTCGCCGCCATGAGCGCGACATGCGTCCCGGACACCGTGACCTTCGGGAACTCGATCTCCGCCCCCTTCAGGCCGCGCGGCGCCCTGGCCAGGACATAGCCGCCCTCGACATCGATCTGGACGCCCATCCGCTCGAGCGCCATCAGAAGCAGGTCGACCGGCCGCGTGCCGATGGCGCAGCCGCCCGGCATGGAGACCCGCGCCTCGCCGAAGCGTGCCACGAGCGGCGCGATCACCCAGAAGCTCGCCCGCATCCGGGAAACGAGCTCGTAGGGGGCGCAGGTGTCGATGACCGAGGAGGCGTCGAGCCGGATCGTCTGCCCGGTCTCGGTCGTCTGGCCGGGCCGCTTGCCGGTGACCGTGTGGTCGACGCCGTGATTGCCGAGGATGCGGAGCAGGAGGTTCACGTCGGCAAGCCGGGGCACGTTGCGCAGCTCGAGCGGCTCGCCCGTGAGCAGGCTCGCGGTCATGAGCGGCAGCGCGGCGTTCTTCGCCCCCGAGATCGGGATCACGCCGTTGAGCTGCGCCCCTCCCCTGATCCTGATCCGATCCATGCAATCCTCTCCGGCCCCCGCCGTCCGGAGAGCCTTAGCCTAGCCGGCCTCGTTCTTCGAGCCGTCCCGCCGGTCGGGGGGCGCGGCAGAAGGCGCGCCCTCGCGCTCCGGCGCCTTCGCGGCAGCCTTGCGCCGGCGAAGGTTCTCCCGCAACGCCGCCTTCAGGCGCTCCGCCCGCTTCTCGTCCAGCTCCGCCTCCGAATCACCGGCGACCGAACGTCACCCGGGTTCATCCATACTTCGCAATCGCGGTTCGACGCGGTAAGCGGACCGCCGAGGGTCGCGGCCGGCCCGCTTTCTGGCCCATGATGGACTATCGTCAATACTTTGTGAACGCGCTGGAGCGCCTGCGCGGCGAGGCCCGGTACCGCTCCTTCGCCCGCATAGAGCGCCGGGCGGGCGCCTTCCCGTACGCTACCTGGCATTGTCCGGACGGCCCGCGCGAGATCGTGGTCTGGTGCTCCAACGACTATCTCGGCATGGGCCAGCATCCCGATGTGGTGCAGGCCATGGTCGAGACGGCCGCGGCGACGGGCGTCGGGGCGGGCGGCACGCGCAACATCTCCGGCACGAGCCGCGCGGTCGTCGAGCTCGAGGCCGAGCTGGCGGACCTGCACGGCAAGGAGGCCGCTCTCGTCTTCACATCGGGCTATGTCTCGAACGAGACCGGCATCGCGACCATCGCCCGGCTCATGCCGGGCTGCGTCGTGCTCTCGGACGCGCTCAACCACAATTCCATGATCGAGGGCGTGCGGCGGTCGGGCGCCGAGAAGCTCATCTTCCGTCACAACGATCTCGCGCATCTCGAAGAGCTGCTTCGTGGAATCGCGCCCGAGCGTCCGAAGCTGATCGTCTTCGAGAGCGTCTATTCCATGGACGGGGACATCGCGCCGATCGGGGCGATCTGCGACCTCGCCGAGCGCTACGGCGCCATGACCTACCTGGACGAGGTCCATGCGGTCGGGATGTACGGCCCGCGTGGCGGCGGCATCGCCGAGCGGGACGGCGTGATGGGCCGGGTGGACGTGATCGAGGGCACGCTGGCCAAGGCGTTTGGCGTGCTCGGCGGCTATGTGGCGGCCTCGGCCGAGATCGTCGACGCGATCCGGGGCTATGCGCCGGGCTTCATCTTCACGACGGCGCTGCCGCCCCCGGTCGCGGCCGCGGCGACCGCCTCCGTGCGGCACCTCAAGCGCTCCGCGGCCGAGCGGCTCGCCCAGGCGCGCCAGGTCGCCTCCACCAAGACCGCGCTCGCCGCCGCGGGCATCCCGGTCCTGCCGGGCGACACGCATATCGTGCCGGTGACGGTCGGCGACGCGGCGCTCTGCAAGACCGCCTCCGACCGCCTCCTGGAACGGCACGGCATCTATATCCAGCCGATCAACTTCCCGACCGTGCCGCGCGGCACGGAGCGGCTGCGGATCACGCCGACGCCGTGCCACGACGACCGGCTCGTCGGCGAGCTGACGCGGGCGCTCGTCGAGGTCTGGACTGCGCTCGGGCTCCCGCTCCGGCACCGGGCCCAGGCGGCGGAGTAGACCCTCGCCTCCTTGCCGGCCGCCCCCGCCGGTGGCAACCTTTCGTTAAGAAATGCGTGGGGGCGTGGCATGGCGGGGCGGCATCTCCTCTGGTTCGCGGGGCTCGTTCTCATCGGCGGCGAGGCGCTGGCCGCCCCCGATGATGCGGCGGCCCGGGTGTCCCGCCTGTCCTGCTCGGCCATCGGCACGAGCCCGCTCGCGGCCGGCATCCGGTCGGGCGAGGCGCCGTTCGGGATCGCGGCGGCCGAGTGGCGGGAGCCGGTTCTGGAGGCCCTGAAGCGCCGCATGAGCGCCTGCGCGGCCGAGCTGCGGCGCGAGACCGCGCGGGAGATGCAGGCCGACGCGGCCGAGGCGAAGGCGCGGGAGGAGCGGGTCAGGTCGGCGGAGGAGATGGCGCGCGCCGCGCAGCTCGCGGCCGACCGCGCCGCGAATCTCCTGGCCGATGTCCGCACCGCCGCGCAGCGCGCCGCGATCGCAGCCGAGGAGCGTTTCCGGGTGCGCGAGGCGCGGCTCAAGGCGGATACCGAGACCCGCACCCGCATCGAGGCCGGGCTGCGCGACCTCGTTGCGGCCGAGCGGCGCGCGGCCGAGGAGCGGGTCGCGGCGGCCGCGGAGGCCCGCTCCCGTGCCGAGGCCGAGCGCCAGGCGAAGGCAGAGGCCGAGCGCAAGGCGCGCGCGGAGGCTGCGGAGGCCGCGCGCCTCGCCCGGCTGGAAGCGGAGGAGCGGGCGAAGACGCTCGCGGCCGAGGCGGCGGAATCCCGCACGCGGCTCGAGGCCGAGCTCAAGGCGCGCATCGAGGCGGAGGAGAAGGCCCGGCGCGATACGGAGGAGAAGGTCCGCGCGGCGGCGCTTGCGGCGGCCGAGGCCCGCGCCCGCGCCGAGGCGGAGCGCAAGGCCGCCGCCGAGGCGGAGGGCGCGCGCATCGGCGCTGCCGCGAGCCGCGCGACGGCGGCCGGCCCTGCCGCTCAGGCGAGCGCTCCGCCTCCGGTCCCCGCGCAGCAGGCGAGCCTCTCGCCGGGCGAGCGCGAGGCGGCGGCGGCCCGGGCCCGGCTGGAGGCCGAACTCGCCGCCATGGAGCGCCAGTTACGCGAGGCCGCCCGGCGGGCCCCCGCCGCAGCGCGGTGACGCACTCGGTTGCGCGCGGGGCTGCCATCATCTATTCACGGCCGCATCCGACGCGCCCCGGTTGCGTGCAGGCCCGTCCGCGGGCCGTCCGGGTCTGCTGCCGTAGCTCAGTGGTAGAGCACTCCCTTGGTAAGGGAGAGGTCGAGAGTTCGATCCTCTCTGGCAGCACCACCCGATCTCCTTACAAAACAACAGCTTGGGCCAAGCAGCGCACCCTTGGTGTGATGCGGCTCCGTGCAGAACGCAGCAAGAACCTGCGCCTATTCCGGCACGTTTCTGACACGCCGAATCTCGCTCCGTTCCTCCCGTCCCGTTCTCGGGGAGGCCGGGCATGAGCGGGCCTATCTGGATCCCGCCCGGGACACACATCGACCACGCCGCAACGCTACTGGTCGAGGCCGCAAGGGCTTCGGCAGATGGCGAAGCGTGGGCGACCTTCAACGGTATCGATATCCGAGCGTGCGGCAGCTCTGACTCTGCCGAGATCGTTCGGCAATGGCGGGCTGAAAGCGACCGACAGGACGAAGCCTACCGACAGTCGCCAGAGGGCCGTGCTGCGGCAGCCCGGAGTGCGGCGGAGGTCGAGGAGCTTCAGGAACGTCACGATGCGCTCGTCCACGAACTCGCGTCCATCCACCCCGCCGACCACGTCGCGCTTCTGGACTGGCTCTGCCGGCTCCAGCCGTGCTCCGACCGAGTCGGCGTCCGCGTGGACAGCGACACTATCGTCAAAGTGTTGGAACAGGCCGGCTACCGGGCGAACGCGAACGTGGGCCCGGCCTATCGTCCTGACGATCGCGAGAATGTCTTCCGGTACTTGGTCGGGCAGGCCTTGGACGGACTGAAGAACGGCCCGGCCATCCATCCCATCTTGCTCAAGTTTGCAGCGGAATGGCGGGAGCGTTTCGAAGCACCCCTCCCCCGCTCTCTCGGGAGGTGGGGATGAGCGTCAGCACGACCCAACGAAACGCAATCGACCTGGACATGCTGGTGCTGCGGACCTTGGCGGCCACGAACGGCGCGTCCGCGATCTGGCTTGCCCGGCAACTCGGATGGGAGCGAGGCGCGGTCAGTTACCGGCTCGGCCGGCTGCGGAAGCTTCGCGCCGTTGAGCACGATGGAGCATGGGGAGCGACCGCCGCAGGTCGTGCGCTTCTTGATCTCGCCTCCCCTCCCCCGCAGCCAAGTGGAGATCGGACGTGAGGGCGAGGGTCAGGCTTTCGGCTTGGCTTTCTCGCGGCGGGCGAGTTCGGCTTCGACGGCTTCGCGGATGAAGGCGGTCTTGTCCTCATCCGGGCGCAAGACGGCCACCATCCGCGCGAACGTGCCCTTCGGCAGCGCGGCGACCATCTTCTCGGGCCAGAGCATCTTACGTCCCACACGAGGCCGGCTATCCGGTGAGGCGATCTCCGTCAACAATTTCGCATATGCCCTATTGACCACGATAACGCATATGCCTTACATAACGCATATGGGTTACGGAGACAAGCAGATGGCCGCCAAGAAGATGAGCAAGACCCGCTACGTCAGTCTCCGCGTCGTGTTCGACAAACCCGTCTCCGACCGGGACGCGCTTGCGCTGGTGCGTAATGCGCTGAACGGGCAGCGCTTCGATCTGTCGATCATGGAAGAGGAGGGGGCCAGCGCCGGCACGTTCAAGGTGGCCAAGGTCATAGGCGGGGCGCTCTGATGACGACCTTGGCGCGCATCCGCGTCTACCACGTAGACAATCTGAACGGCCGCGACGAGGCGCTTGTCGCGGCCTGCAATCTGAAGGCGGCTGCGGCGGCGCTAGGTACGACCGAATACCAGGTCCGTCTTTTCGGCTGGCGCGCGGTCGATGCGGATGAGCCGGAACACGCGCTGGCGGTTCGCGCGGGTGCGCCCCTCTATCGGAAGATCCGCATCGGCGAAGGGGGCCTAGATGAATGGGCGCCGCAACCCGCCCGCGTCCCGCCCCGTGCAGGAGGATAGAGATGGAGTGGCAGGACATCAGCACGGCGCCGAAGGATGGGACGCCGTTTCTCGCGTGGTGCGACTTTCAGGACGGCAAGCCGGGGGAGCCGCACGTCCTCGCATGGACAGGTCGCCCCAGGTTCCCATGGGAGACCCCGTTCGATACCGGCTTCGGTCACGGCGGGTTCCGTGAGGACATCCCTCGCTTTTGGATGGCGTTCGACCCGCCTCACATCTCTAAAGCGAAGAGCCGGTGGTGGAACCCGCGCGTCGTGACCGCCCGCGCGTCTCAAGGACGAGAGAAGGAGGGGGTATGAGCCGGCCCGCAAAGATCGAGCATCCCATTCCGGACGAGGCCATCGAGAAGCACATCGCGATCCTCGGCAAGACCGGATCCGGCAAAACCACCACGTCCAAGGGAATCGTGGAGCGGCTGCTGATGCGTGGCGAGCGGGCCTGCATCATCGATCCAACCGGTGTGTGGTGGGGGCTGCGACTCAAGGCTGACGGCAAGAGCTCGTCCGGACTCGATATCGTCATCTTCGGCGGCCGGCATGCGTATTTGCCACTCGCGGCGGACCAGGGCGCCCGCATCGCCGAGATCGTCGGGCGATCCAGCACGCCGGTCGTGCTCGACACGTCACAGATGCAGGTTGGCGAGCGGACGCGCTTCTTCACCGAGTTCGGGAACGCACTCGTTCGGGAGAACCGAGGCACGCTACACGTCGTCGTGGACGAGGCGCACCTGTTCGCGCCACAGGGCCGCGTGGCGGACCCGCAATCCGCGAACATGGTCCATGCCGCGAACAACCTCGTCTCGCTCGGCCGATCCCGCGGGCTGCGGATCACGCTCATCTCTCAACGGCCGGCGAAGCTCCACAAGGACAGCCTCACCCAGGTCGAGACGATGATCGCGCTCCGGCTCGTTGCTCCGCAGGACCGGAAGGCGGTCGAGGAATGGATCGCGGATCAGGCGGACAAGAAGACCGGAGCCGAGATCGTCGCATCTCTGCCGACGCTCGGGACCGGCGAGGGCTGGGTCTGGTCGCCCGAGATCGACCTCCTAAAGCGCATAGGTTTTCCGCCGCTTCGCACGTTCGATTCCAGCCGACCCGGCGCCGATGACGAGATCGGCGCGGCAGGGCTCCCGGCGATCGATGTGGAGGCGCTGAAAGCGGCGCTCGCTACAAGCCCGGACCCCGCTCCGGAGGTGAAGGCCACCCTGGGCAAACCGGCCCGAGTTGCGGAGGCTCGGCAGCGCGAATACGATCACGGTTTCGCCGATGGTCAGCGCGCCGGCATCGTCATCGGATTCGAACAGGCACGCCGCGCACTCGCCGAATTCCAGCGCACGATGGCCGCTGCCCTGGGTGACAGCGCACGTGACGCGTCACGTGACGCCCCGCTCTCAGAGGCTGAGCGCGCTAGGCGGTATCGAGAAAGACGCCGTCACGCATCACGTGACGCAGCCGTGACCCGTGACGCGAAGCCACGGGCGGCTAAGACCCGGTAAGGAGTACGGAAATGACGAAAAGCGAGATGCACACGGCGACACTGGCGATCGGTCAGTGGCTGGAGCGGCACAACCTCAAGGGCTGCAAGCTCGTCCTCGAGTTTGAAGACGACGCAAGGGCGCACCATGCCCAGTTGGCATTCGACATGGAGCTGACAAAGGCTGTTCTGCCCTCCGATCTCTCGACAGATCAGAAGCTGAACGGAATCCCACTGCAGTTCCGCGGCGCGCCTAGGCGGTAGCTCTGGTGGCGGTGGGTGTCTGCCGGGAATTGAGGGGTCGCGCCGCATGCGGCGAGCGGCCTGACCTACCCCGGCCGCCAGATCTCGTCCGGGCCGGCCCTGCGCTCCTCCTCCGCTATGCGGGCCCGCTTGGAGACCGCCTCCGCCTCGATCTGAGCACAGAGGAGCAGATAGGCGAGCGTCCCCTGCCCGTCCGCCTCGGCCCGTTCCCGCAAGGCCTCGATCGCCAGCACCATGTCGTCCGGCGTGTGGGGCGGGATGATGGGGACGGATGAGCGCGGCATGCCGCAGGATAGGCCGGAGAGCGGCGTGGCGTCACCATGACTCCTGCCGCGTTCCCACTATGTTCACGGAATGGACGAACCGATTCTAACTTGGCGCGCAGCGCGGCACCCGCACACGGGCAAGCCCATTCCGGACGAAGGCGAGCTCTTCGACGATCATCTGCAGGTCGGGACGGTCGGTCTTGGCAGGGTCGGGACCATGAATGGCGTCTGGGGCTGGTCGATGCCGGCCTACGGCCGCGGAATGGTGCAAGACCTCTCGTATCCCCGGAGCGGACTCGCCGGGACAAGGGAGGAGGCGAAGGCGGCTTGCGAGGCAGCTTATCGCGCGCTCCTGGCCCTCGCTCCTGACAATCGTGCGACTATCTTCGCCGGGAACGCCGCATGTGAGGAACGCACGCGCCTCTGGGAAACCGGCGAGGGCATGAAGCTCTCGATGGAGGCGACGGAGCGGCGGATCAAGCTCGACCGCCAGATGGTACTCGATGAGATCGCGAGACGGGAGCGCTAAACCGCGGCGGCCCGCTCATCCTTCTTGGCGCCTCGCGCGACGATATGGAGCGAGCCATCCGGGAGAGGCCGCTGCAGCGCCTTGGCCTCAGGCCACGGCGCCCGGAGCCAGACGTCCCACTCCTCGGGCGTGGTCAGGATCACCGGCATCGCCTTGGGGTGGATCGAGGCGACCTCCGCGTTCGGCGAGGTTGTGAGGAAGCCGTAGAGATCGCAGGTGACCTCGCCCTCCTTGAGCTTCCGGACAGAGCGCCATTGCGGCGTCCAGATGCCCGCGAAAGCCGTCAGGGGCCGCTCCTCGCTCAAGGCGAACCAGATATCGCCGCCCTCGCTCCTGTTGAACTCAGAGAAGCTCGTCATGGGCACCAGGCAGCGGCAGCCCTCGCCGAGCCAGCGCCGCCAGTGCGGCGACGTGGTGTTGCGGATGTTGGTGACGCCGGGATCGGTCTTCCGCCCCTTGAGGGCAAAGACAGGCGACGGCATGCCCCAGCGCGCCATGACGAGCTCGCGGTCGCCGTCCTGGCCGCTGCGCACGATCGGCGCCGCGTAGTCCGGAAAGACCGCCGGGAGCCACGGCAGATTGCCGGTCAGGTCGCGGCCGACTCGGAATAGGCCGCGGATCGCCTCCTGATTGGTCGTGACGCTGTAGAGGTTGCACATCCAGGCGAGCTTAGCGGCTCGCGATCCTCTGTCGAGCCGCCCAGAACAGCCCGTCGCGGAGCGGAAAGCGCTTGACGCACGTTTCGTGACGTGTCATAAAACAAGGGTCAGCCGATGCTGACGCCGCGCCCCAGGCTCACGAGGGCGGGATGAGAGCGATGACCCAGACCCTTCCGCCGCTCGCCGGCACGCCCAAGCAGATCGCATGGGCCGAGGAGATACGGGCCGCCGCCCTGGCCGAAGCCGAGCGCGTGTATCCCCAGAAGAAGGTCGAAGCGATGCGGACGGTCGCCCGCCTGCTCAAGGGCGAGAATGGGGACAAGGAGCGGGCGCGGCTCGCGCGGTATGATGCGGCCATGGCCAAGCTCACGACCGAGACGAGCGCCAACTGGTGGATCGACAACCGCGATGCGTCCCGGACCTACGTCTACGATGCCGTCATCGCCGACCGCATCGTCACTCGCGTCATCGTGGCGGGATGACGGCCATGACCACCCTTACGCTCAACGACGATCAGCTCGTCCTCGTGTGCCAAGGGCTGGCCCGGATCATGTCCGAGGAGGCCGAGGCGGCGGGACGTTACATCTTCGATTATGCCGACCGCCCCGACGGACCGGGATCACTGATAGATAAAGAAAGGAATCGGTATCTCGCCGCCGCGGCCATCCTCGACGCGATCCACGGTACAGATTATCCCGAACGTCACATCTTCCGCCTGAGCCAGTTCAAAACCGACGCGCGTAACGCGGCCCGCCGCCACGCGGATCGACGACTGGAGCGAGGCGACCACCTCAGCCCTGCGCAACGCGCCCTTGCAGCCGAGCTGGATGGCATCCCATGATGACCGCCCCCACTATCCACGCGGCCCAGCGCGAGGCGGATGCCGCGTACTTTGAGGACTGGTCCGAGTGGATCAGCCTCGACGGTCGCCCGGTGCGGCCTATCGAGGCGGCGCATTGGGATTCCTCGCGCCGCCCCAGCGCGCCCGCCGGGGGCTGGGCACGCTACTGGTGCCTCCCGCCGGACAGGGGGAGCGAGAAATTCTGGCTCCACGTCGGCCCGGGCGAAGACCTGATCCGACGCCTCCCCGGAGCCAAGCCGATCCGCCGGCACAGATACGACCAGACACCAGGCTACTGGTCTGTCCCGGCCGCGAGTTGGCGCAGCCTGCGTGCGATCCTGCCCCGGATCAAGCAGATGACCATTGCCAAGGAGCAGGAGTCCGCCCGCCGCGAGGCCAGCCACAGGGCTGAGGCGGTGGCGGTGGCGGCCCGGAGGATCGCCGAGGCCGCCTCGGGCGACCGCGATCTCGCCGGCATCATCGATGCAGTCGGCAACGCGGTGGCCCTCCGCGCGCCGGAATTGACCGCATGGGAGCGGCGCTTTGCGGCGGACATCTGCGATCGCTGGCTGGCAGCCGGAGGCTCGATGCGCCTCAGCGACAAGCAGCGGGCCGTGCTTGATCGCATCCACGACAAGATCAGGCACCGGGTCCTGGTCTGATGACCGACCGCTATCTCTGGCACCTCACCCTCGACACCGGCCATGGTCGTCGCTCCTATCGCGACGAGGTGAGCGATGCGGTCGTGACCACGCTCAGACAGCAGATATCCGAGATGCTGGCGGGACTGCCTGTCGAGGTCCTGCCCGGGTACCGGCTGACCGGCACGGCCGCGGGTGGAGCCCTCCTCGCGACGGTCGAAAGCGAGACCGCCGGGCCGCTTGCGACGGTCGCCGTCGCGCCGAGCGGGAGATCGTCAACCCGATTGTGGCAGGAGCTGAGCAAGCCGGCTCCAGCTGGGGGCGTCGCCGTCGGCGAGGCGCCAGAGCCACCATGGTGCGCGGTGCGGCTCTATCCGGGGCTCGGTCGTGACCCCGACGCCGCGCACTGGCTTGGGGATTTCGAGCGATGCCTGGCGTGGGCCTGGATCGAGGGAAAAGGGTGATGCCCGGCGGACGACCCCGCAAATACCCGCCAGAGCTCGGCTCCGCGGCCGCGCAGCAGGCCCGGCGCAGGCGGCTCGCGGCCGAAGGCTACGCGACCGTGCGCCTCGACATCCCGCCTGACCTCGCCGCGGCCCTGGACGCCGCTCGGAAGGACGGCGAGAGCCGGGTCGCTCTGATCCTGCGCTCGATCGAGAAGGAGGTCGCGCGGCGCAAGGCCGGGCCCTAAAACGCGAAAACCCCGCCCGGCCGAAGCCGAGCGGGGCGCGTAATCTATCGGACCGGGCCGACCTCGCCGAGGTGCGACATCAGGTCGGGTGCATTGTCACGACATGCTGCGATCGACGCGCTGGCGACGCTGGTTGCAGGGGGATGATGGGTGGGAGCCCTGCCCGCTCTGGCCCTGGCAGCGGGTCACCTATGCAGACGGGACCCGATCGCCTCGCGGCGGCATCGTCATGCGGCGCAGGACGCCGCAGGGGACGTGGGAGTACCGGGCGATGACCAAGCCCGAGATCGTGAAATCGTGGGAGGATTGCCAGTGGTGAGCTAAGGCCGCATCAGGGCCAGCAGCTCGCCGCCGCGGCGGGCGCGTACCAGCTCAGAGATCGCTGAGGTCTGGTGGAGACCGTCGTTGGTGGCGAAGCCGCCCGTGCGAATGGTCGTGCTCGCCACTGTCTTGGCCTTGTTCACCGTCACAGTCCCAGTCGTGCCGTTATAGGTTCCAAGGGCGGTGATGACCGTTCCGGGTTCAAATCCCGTGCCGACGATCGTATCGCCCTTCTTCAGGCTGCCGAACCCACCGGCCGTGATGGTGACGGTGTTGCCCGAGCTGGAGCCCGTCAATCCGGTGACGATGTTACGGTAGCTGGCTGCGGCAGGATCGCGGTCGACCGGCCAGCGCCCGAGACGCAGCGGATCGATCGCGTCGGCGACATCCCAGCAACCGATCTCGCCGGCGATGCCCGCCCGAACCAAATCGTTGAAGTCGAGCACCTTCGGATTGTTCGTCCCGTCCGCCTGACCCGCCGTTGATGTCCATAAGTCCGACGATTGGTTGTAACAGGGCAGCGTGCAGCCGATCATCGGGAGGTCGGGATAGCGGGCCGCGAGTGCTGCTCTTCGGCCTGCCAGAGTCGCCGCGCTGTCACCCCCGCCCCCGATATCGTTCGTGCCATGCATGTTGATGCCGCGGGAGTGATACGGAACGCCGGTCGCAACCCCGGGCACGAGGCCTCGCGCGACCTGATCGCTGAACGTGCGGGTCGCGGAGAGGTATTGCGCGAGAAGAGAGCCGGATGTCGCCAGCGAGGAGTAGCCGTGGTGCGAGCCGAGCGTGCGAGCGATAAAGCCGACATCGTAGCTCCCGTCCGTGATGCCCTCCGTCCCGCCTTCCTCGAGGCTCGTCCCGAAGAGTAGCGCCGAGGGCTCGGTCGTGTCCGTCAGAATGAGGAAGGGCGTGTAGGTGATGACGTTGGCGTTGTAGGCCGTACCGGCATCGATCTTATCGACGATCGTGCCCGTGCCGCTTTCCCAGCCGTCGTAGGGCGAGGCGACGTAGTTCGATTGGTGCTGCCGGAAGCAGACCGCGCTGTCGCTCCTCTGGAGCACGTTGGCCAGAAGCAGATCGCCCTTTCGGATATCGGTGATCGTCGGGAAGCTGAGGACCGCCGCGCCGCCTGCCGCTGCGGTCACGAAGCCCCCTTCGGCGTTCGACACGACCGCACCGTCCCGCAGCCGGCGGAAGGACATCTTGAAGTCAGTCGGTCCGAATGACTGCTCGTTCTGGCCAGAGCCGACGCGGAGGTTCGGGAGGACCACCTTCAGCCCGCTCCGCACGGCAGAGCGGAAGTAGTGCGGCGAGGTCGTCCCTTGCCAGCGACCGGCGCCGGTCAGGTGGTTGTTCGGCAGCATGCACCGCGTCGCGACCTGGCCGAGATAGGGTGCGGGTCCGGAGGACGAGCCGGAGCCGGAGCCGCCACCACCCGCACGGCCCGAGAAGACGTTCCGCAGCATCTCAGCCCCCGTAAAACTCGATGGATCCCTTGCAGGCCGCAGGCGCGCGCAGGCAGAGATGCGTCGGAACGGTCGTGCCATCCCCGAGCGTCTCAGGGATGCGCCGGGCCGCGGGATTCAGGATGCTGCCGGTCCCATTCGTCGAAGTGGCCGAGGGCAGCGCGAAGGTCGTGTTCGACACGCCGAGCCTCAGCCTGAAATCGCCGTCGAAGGAGAACAGCGCAAAGCGCGCCCCGGCCGGGATCGGGACGCGCACGAGCGTGTCCGCGGCGAGCACCACGTCCTCGACATAGTCGGCGACGGCCGGTGCGAAGGATCCACGGTTGCCTGAGTATGGATATTGCGCTTCGAAGAAGCCGCGCATGTCAGATCTCCAGGTGATCGAAGCCCGCCGGAGCAGGCGGGGGTGTCAGCGCGGGTCGCGACGCGGACTGTCCAGGAGCTGCTGGCGCTCGATCCGCTGCAGCGTCTCAGCTGTCTCGGCCGTGTTGTGCCTGATCTCGCGCAGGTGCTCGATCACGGCGGCGGGACCGGCGAAGGCAGCCAGGTTGGTATCGGCGATCGTCCCCGGTGCCGGCGGAGGACCGGATCGGCCGTCCTTGCCCGCCCGGACCACGAGATAGATCCCGGCAAAAAGGATCACGGCGCCAACCGCAGCCTGGACGATCGGGAAATTGTCGAACGCCTTCAGCACCCCGATAAGCTCCCCCACCAGTCAACTCCGGTTCGCAAGGGCGTCGAGATGGCGGCCGAGATGGGACCGGCGCTGCACGGCATCGTGGCGGGCCCTGTAGGCCGACAGGAGCTCGAACATGGTCAGGGTCCCGAAGAGCGGGATCCCGAGCGAGGGCGCGTTGGCATAAAAGGCGTCCCGGAACAGCGCGAGCGTCATCTGTCCCCAGATCACGGCGCCGACGACGCAGCACCAGGCGCGGATCATGGCGCCCTGGGGCGTGATCCGGCCGTGGTTGATGTTGCCGTTGGCCCAGAGCGCAAAGCCGCGCAGTGCCCCTATGGCCCCGAAGATCGCCGCCATGTTGCTCTCGGTGAAGCCTACATCGGATAGGCCCCGGAGAGCTGCCCGCTCCAGCGTATCCCCCGGCAACGCCAAGGTGATGCTGATCAGCACCATCATGACCGCCATCGCCCACTCGAATTGGCGATGGACGCTGTAGGGGCCAGGGGCCGCGTAGTACACGCGCGTCAGGCCCCGAGCGGCTTGGTGGCGACGAAGCGCCCATAGAGGGCGATCGCGGCGCCGATCATCGCCGTGATCAGCGGCGCATAGAGCTCGCCGTTCGTCACGCCGGATGCCCAGAGCGCATAGAGACCGAAGCCGCTCGACACGATGGTGCCGATCGAGCCCAGCGCGACCCGGCTCTGGTGCCAGGGCTCGTTGTTGGTCGCGTGCGCCACGACCGCCTTGACCTCGGGCGTGACGGCCTCTGCGATCCGGGCCGCCGCGACGCTCGGCAGCTCGGATGCCACCGGGACCGTTGGGTCCTGGATCGCGTCCTTGACCGCGCCCTTGACGGCATCGGAGACGGCGGCGGCGATGGTGTTGCTGGACATGGATGTCTCTCCTCAGTCCGCCGCCTGCGCGGTCACCACGGCCGAATAGGCGCGGCCGATCGTGTCGAGGGCGGAGCGGACGTCGCCGGGCGGCTGGTCGCAGACCGTGTTGACGACGGCACCGGCATAGGCCGCAGCGTCCTGCACCTTCGGCGAGGCGAAGATCCCGACCGCGGTGAGGGCCATGCGGGTGAGGCCGCAATAGCGCACCAGTTCGCCCGAGGCCTTGGCCACAGCCGCATCGGCGCGGCTGGGCGGAACCGGAGCCGCGATGTCGGGGCCGGTCGGCGCCGTGGCGGTCACGCAGCCGCCTAGGGCGAGCGCGCAGGACAGCGCGCCCGCAGCGAGGATCGCTCGGATCATGTGAGGTGCCTTTCGGGATGTGCCCGGAGCCGCCGGGCGGCGGTGGACGTGTTCTCGCGAGCCGGCCGCTACCAGCTTTCACCGGCCTTCTCGGGCCTACGGGTCTTTCGGGGGCACTGGATCGGCCGGGCTACTGGAGCCCCTTATTCGCGCCACATGGCCTCGCGAGAGCAAATCAGGGCAATGGTCCGTCTAGGATCAGGACCGACACCCAGACGAGCTTGCATGCGATGTGTAGGGACTGATCGAGATTGTATGAGATGCGCCCGGCACACTTCGCGTAATCGATTCCAGCGTGCATGATGGCTTCGGCGGCCCCCAGCACGACCGAGCCTGTCGCAAGCCCGACTGCACCTCCATGGATAGCGGCATGACACGCGAGAGCGCCGGGCCAGATCGCTTCTCCCGGTACCAGGGAGAGGGTGTGGTTCTTCGCCTTGCTTAGCCAGTCACCCTGCAAGGGGTAGTCGGCTAGCGCGTGCCCCACGAGGAGCAAGGCCAGCGTAGCAACGAGATCCATCACGCAGCCCTCTTGCGGAGGAGATGCGTGTGCTCCGGCCCGGCATCGTAGCAGGGGCAGACCTTGATCCACTCGCGGGGCTCGATCAGGCCGTCCCCGTCCTTGTCTGGCGAGAAGTCCCGGTGCCCGAGGATACGCGTGATCGGGTAGCGCGAGACGAGATCGGCAAGCAGGCGCTCGATCGCGGCCTTCTGCGCCGGGGTGCGCGTGTCCTTGGGCTTCAGGGTCTTCCGCTCGAGCCCGCCGACATAGGAGATGCCGATCGAGCCGGTGTTGTGCCCGGCCACATGCGCGCCGACGACGCTCTCCGGCCGGCCCGGCTCGACCGTCCCGTCGAGCCGGATGACGTAGTGGTAGCCGATCTGCGCCCAGCCCTGGGCGCGGTGCATCGCGTCGATCTGCTTGACCGTGAGGTCGGTTCCATCCGGCGAGGCCGTGCAGTGGACGACGAGCGTGTCCACGCGCCGCGTGGCGGCCTTTTTCGGGGCGGGAGCGGCCTTGCCCGCGAGCGCGAGCCGCAGCGCCTCCTGCGTCACCGGACCGGGCTTGCCGTCGACGGCGAGGCCGTAGTCCTTCTGGAATCGCTTGACAGCCTTCCGGGTGGCGCTTTTCGGCCCACCGAGGTCCCCATCTGCCCCGCGCGGGCCGACATCATAGCCGAGCGCGTTCAGCGCGGACTGGATCTCCGCATTCGTCATCGTCGTCTCCATGGATCGGGCACACGCACGCGCCCTCACGCGCCGCGGGTGCGCCGCAGCGGGTCAGGACGGCGTCGTGGGTGGGCGGTAAGAGGTGGTCAGCCCGCGTCAGGACGGGCGGCTAGCGAGGCGGGCGAGAGTCCGTGGGCTTCAGGCCTCGCGGACCATGAGCACGCTGCCGGCGCGTGCAGTCCTGAGGCTACTTCCGCAGGATTACTTCGCTACCCGCGATCATCAGGTCGGACAAGCTGTACCCATCTGGAGCATGACTAAGATCGTGCGCGTAGCTTATCAGCTTCCATACGGCACTCGAAAACCCGCAAGCCCTAACATCGTCATAGAACATGTTTGCTGAATACTTGTTCAGCGTGAGGAACTCGGGCCAGACATGGTTCAGAATTAGGTTGCGATCATGCTCCGGATGCTCGTCAAGGTAGCTCGTCACCATACGGAGTAAGGTTGGGTGATCGTATTTTAGATGCGCGAATGGCTCCTGGATGAAGTCGGCCAAATGACTCCCGTAGAAGGAATGGAACCACGGGAAGACCTTGATGAAACACACCCCATCCGGCTTCATCACGCGCCGCATCTCGGTCAAGAGTTGTCGAACCCCGACTACATGCTCAAACACGCCCCAAGAGAAGACGACATCGAAGCTGCTATCATCGAACGGGATATGCCTACCGTCGAAGGTCAAAGGCGTCAGCCTAGGCCTGTCGAACCTCGCATCTTCATAACCACTCGCGGCAAGGCGCTTGACGGTATCATCGACCAGGATTTCCGGAAGGTCTTTGATATCTAGGCCAACTACTTCCGCCGCGCCGTGATTTAAAAGACCAAAGGCGGTCAACAAATCACCGCATCCAACGTCTAGGATGCGCTTACCTTCGATGCTCCCGATGGCCTCTATTGTCTCGGTAGGCACGCCGACGTAATGTGACGTTACCCACGTATCTAGCGGAGGAATAAAAGCCATTCCGGGCAGCTCCTGACCCTCAGATGCCTAACCCGGGCCCCGGCTCCACGCAACTTTGCTATGGCAATAATCGGCGGGCCTAAGCAGCCTTGCACTGTTCGACATGAGCGGCATTCGCGACCTTGTCAACGAACGACACGATGAGCGGGGAGGCTTTCACCCATGTCGTCTCCAGCACGCGCTCGTTCACGAAGCGCCACTCTTCCTCTTCCAAGGTGACGCTCGAGCTGGCGAGCTTGTCGAGCACTCGGATGGCGAGCCTGATCTTGCCGATATTATATGGCTTAGCCGGGTCAGCGTTCTCGACGAGACTTCTGAGGACGGTCAACTCGTCGAACTCCTTACTCTGCTCAAAATTAATGATGCGCATCGACATGTCCTTTCCGTTTCTATCCAGCCCACGCGGGTACCCAAACCTGCGTCCCGTTGATTTCCCCCTCCAGCCACACGGCCGGGGCGGCTTGGTTGGATCCCGGCTTGTTTGCGGCCAGCAGAGCCGATGCCGCGCCGACATTCGTCGTGCCGCTGAGACGTATCTGACCGCTATCGCCGAAGATGACGGCGCGGCCAGCGAAAAGGTCGCCGAAATCATTGACCCTCAGCGCAGGTGCTCCGTCATCCTGAACCCGATAGACAAGGCCGACCCCGGCCTCGTAGGAGAGCTGCCGCTGCCCGGTACTTTCGAACTTCACCGCGGCGACATAGGCAGCCCCGTTGTTGTCGATGCGGACGATGAGATCGTCCGTGATGTGGTACAGCAGACCGGCGTCAGGATCGTAGCTTAGATGACGGACGCCAGTTTCTTCGACAGCGATCCTCTGGTTGGCCGCCAAGGAAATCGCATACTCAGTGATGTCCGCACCTGATAAGTCCAGGCCGCGCTCAATATTTCCGACCGCTGTATAGGCGTAGCGAAATACGGCGCTGGTATCGGTGCTGCTGTCTACCTTGATGCCATGCCCGGCGACACACGCGGGGCCAGTCGACCCGGCGGGCCGGCGGGCCACAATATGCAGCCCCATCCGATTAAAATGTGCATCGGTCCCGTTGGCGACGACATCGACCTCAAACGCGACCATGGCGCGGGCAGGGTCGGCTTGAGCGGTGAGGTCCATGGCCTCCGCCACGAGGGCCCAGGTCGCGCCATGGCCACGTTTGCGAGCCTGGAAGTATCCGGCGGTGTTCTCGGTCGTCCCGCCAGCGTGGTTGTCGAGTTCGGATAGAAACGACCAAATAAAGTCGCTCGTGTTCGCGCCAGCCGTTGCATAGGAGTGCAGAGCCTTGCGCGTCTGCCCGAAATTCCCGCCCGTGTACTGGGCGTTGAGCTGGAATCGTCCGACTGACTCCACGCCGTTACGACCGGCAAGCGCAGGGGTCGTGGCCTCGCGGTACACGAAGAAGCTCTGCCCATCGATCCCGAGGAGCTCGGTCCCCTGGACGTCAGAGGAGAACCGGAAGGCGGGGTCTATCGTCTGGTCGGTCTCCGCCCAGATTTGCCCGTCCTGGTCCGTGAAGGTGAGGCCGACGTCGGGCTCCTCTTCCACACGCTTGAACCAGTGGGCCCGCCCATCTCCAGCGGACACATTCCCGAGCACATGGACGGTCTGAATAGCGGGATCGATATGCTCGGCCGCAGCATCGCTGATCGAGGCGAAAGTCCTTGAGAGCGGGTTGCTGACCGCGCTCTCGAGGCTCGCCACGCGGCCGGGCAGCGAATGGCTTTCGAGGGCACCGATGCGGGCAATGGCATCGGTCGAGATGGCCGGGAGCAAGGTCGCGTCTGTGACGTCCTCGATGTCGATGATCTCGACGCTGACCAGGCCCGTCGAGCCGTAGCTCTGGACATAGGCGCGGGCGTAGACGCCGCCGGGCGGCGGCGCATGATCGACACCCTCCCCGCCGCCCCGCGCCAGTGTCTTGAGCACGAGGCGGCGGCCATCGCTGACATTGGTCGCCGTGAAGTCCTGGACGACCGTCGTGCCGATGACGAGGTGCGCTTGGCTGAGCCAGACGATCCCGACCCTCACGGTATCATTCGAGGGGTCGGCGGAGTTTGCCCGGCGCCGGAATGCCGCCCGCAGCCGATATACGCGGTCCGGCTCGATCGGGACCGCCCGCCGCATGCCGACGATGGCCGGGGACGAGAGCTGCACGGCGCGCCCGTCATCCCCGAAGGTCAGTACCGGGGCGGTCAGATCAGGCAGCGATGCCGCGTCCCCTGCGAGGTCTGCAGGCGAGGAGACGAGCGTAAAGGCAAGCGGCCCGTCTCCTGGGCGGGTCAGTGACCGCGTTGCATCCACGCGCCGGCTCGCCACAACCGAGGCCACAAGATCCAGCCCGGATTTGTCGGCCTTCGTGTCGACGCGACTCGCGAGCAGGTTGAGCCCAGCCTGATCGGCCTTCTGCGAGACCTTCGCAGCTTCGGCGATCGCGGCGTTCAGCCGGGCGAAGTTTGCCGCAGGATCGAGCTGCGGAGAGACGTTCTGCAGATTTGCCATTCGGGGCCTTCAGAAGGCTTCGACGAAATCGAGGGTGACCTGCCCGAACCGGAGCAGGTCGAGGTCTTGTCGCCCGGTATCGTCTGAGGCGAAGCGTGCGAGCGAGACCGGGCGGCCGAACTCCAGGGCCGCGCCGGCGCTGCGGGCGGCCCGGAGCCACGGCCTGATCGTTGCGATCCGAGACGAGCTGGCGCCGGAGTCCGGGACGTTCAGGGCGGTGATGACCTTCAGCTCGGATCCGACCGAGAAAAACATCCCCGGCCGGATCAGGCCGCCGCGGTAGCGCGCGATCGTCACCCGCGTTGCGTTCAGCCCGGCCGGGGCGCCGAGCCTGAAATCGAGCAAGCCCGTTGTGATAGGGTTCGTGGCGAACGCTGGATCATCCGCGATCGAGGCCGCATGCTTGGCCGGGGTGATCGCCCCGCCCGTGAGCGGGTCGATGTTCCAGGGGCTCCGCTTCCCGTCGTAGATGGGCACCATGGCCGTGCCGGCCTGTCCATCCATGCCCTCGACAAAGGCGCCGAGGTCGAGGACGTCGTCGCGCGTCCGAACGGCAACGGTTAGCGACCACGTCCAGACGCCGCCGCCGGGGGCAAACACGAACTGCTGCGAGCCGGTCTGATCCGCCCCGCCGGAGCGAGCTGGGTTCCTCCGGTTCGGCCGCGTCGCCTTGATGATGGTGAGGGTATCGGGCCAGATCGGCATCAGGCCACCGTCACGGTCGCAGGGCCGAGCGGTGCCGCGGCTGTGCCCGAGGCGTTCCGGGCCACGAGCCAATAGCGGTACGTGCCGGCGGCGAGGCTCTCCGAGAACACCATGGACTGGTTCGGCGCTCCGGCCAGCGTCCCGACGATCGTCGAACTGCTATAGGCCGCGCCCGAGCCGGTCGCCCGCCTGACCTGGACATCGGCGATATTGGCCGATCCGGAGTTGATCCAGACGACAGTGACCAGGCTGCCTATCGCCTCGACGCCGAAGGCAGTGGGCTGATCCGGTGGCGTCCCGTCCGCCACGGCTACGATTGTTGCAGGATCCGGCTCGGTCCAGTCACTCTGCAATGCCGCACCATAGGTCGCGAGCGCTCCCTCCGCCTCGTAAACCTCCCCATCGGCGAGCACGGACGAGATCAGCGACGCCCGGTTCTCGCCCTCCTGCGCCATGTTGAGCCAAGCGGTGTCCCCGACGCGGCGATATCGCCCGATGAGCGACAGGTCCTCGCGCGCCGGTTCCGCCGCGATCAGGCGGAGGAACACGGCGCTCGTGCCGCCTGCGACCACGCGGCGCTCGACGAGCATCACGAGGCTCTCCGGCGGGTCGGGCGGCGTGGCGGCCAAAACAGAGTTCGGGCTCGCCGGGACCGCCGGTGTCGTGCCTTCCTCTGTCTCCGCGTTGAAATCGTAGGTATCGGACCGGAGTGAGGCGAAGTCGAAGGTGCATGTGCCGGCCTCGATGTTCGCGACCGCACGCTCCACGATGAATACCTCGTCGAAGCCGTAGCGGTCTGACTTGATCCGGACAGCCTCTTCGAACAGGCACGGCGCCCAGCTCAGGTCCGTGACCATCCCGAGCAGGCGCCATGCCGGGTTCTTCTTGGCCGTATAGATCTTCGCCAGTCGGCGAAGCTGGTTGTGGTTCTGCACCCACGGGCGGTCGAAGGTGGTTTCGAGCAGCTCGGCCGCGTCGTCGGCCCATGGGTAGTCCGGATCCACCCACGGATCGCCCTCGATCTGCTGATAGCCGTGGGGTGGCGAAAGGTAGGAGATCTTCAGCCGGTTGAAGGCAGCAAGCTTGGACGAGCCCTTGATGATCTTGCGGGAGATGACCCCCGCATCACCGAACGTGAGCGTGACGGCCGGGAACTTGCCGCCCGTGACACCGATCGTGCCGTCCGGCTCCAGAGTCAGGCGCCCATCGCAGGCATCCAGCATCTGCTGGAGCGTGTCGGCCGGCTCATCCTCCGCTGCCCGGTGACAGCCGGCGAGGTAATAGCGCGGGAATGCCACTCCGTTCTTGTCGTGGATGGTCTCGTCGCAGAGCGCGTTGAACGCCTGCCACGATGCGGTGTTCAGGAGCGAGAACGGGACACGCGTGCCAAAGCCGTGATTGAGGAAGGTGTAGATGCACGGCCCGGCGCGGTCACTCCACACCCATGTGGCCGGGTCCTCGGTCTGGCCCGGGTCGCGGACGTCACGGACCTTCAGGTCCCGGGTACGGAACAGCGCTTCCGGCGGCCGGCCACCCGGGAAGACCTGGTTGAACTTCTCCTTCTTCGGTGCCGTCGACGTGACGAGGGCGGTCGCACAACCGTCCAGCCGGTGGGCATCCGTCCAGTAGCTGAGGCCGCTGACCAACGTGTCGAAGGTCGGCTCCGGCACATTGCCGACGCGCAGTTCGACCGCAACGGCGTTCCCCCACGGGGCGATCGTCGCGATCCCGCCCGGAAACGTGATCGGCGTGATCTTGCCGTCGAGCTGGACCTCCTCGAAGGCGTCGATCGGTCCCTCGCCGAGGTAGTAGCCGTCGAAGAATTTGCCGCCCGCGGCATCCCACATGAATTTCGGGCCGGCGCGCAGATTGCGGCCGAACCAGATCGTGCGTGAAGGTAGCGCCTGCCGGAGCGAGAGTTGCTGTGCGGCGATTTTCTGCTTCGGCTGCTGGCTGCCGACGAGCAGTTGCAAGCCGAGTAGCCCGCCCGCGATCGTGACGCCGCCTACGATCGAGGCTGCCGATACGCCTGCGATCCCGACAGCCGTCGAGACGCTGGCGGACACCCCGAACGCGCTGGAGATGATGGCCGCTCCAATAGCCTCAGCCATCAGATGCTCCAGGCTGCGAGCATGGGCAGATCCTCGATCAAGACGCCCTCATCTGCCTTCGCGGCCCATTCCTGCCCGTCGCGGATCGCCATGATGATCTGCCCGGCCCGGTCCATGACGACGCCGACATCGCCGGGGACGGGCTCAACCGCCTCCGGGAGGCCCGTCTCGGCCATCAGGCGCCGCGCCAGGGGCAGGAGCCCGCCTGCCCTGCGGAGATGGCGCTCTGCCCCGAGGGCTGTCCTGTAGCGGCCCCTGAGTTGCGCCGCGGGGTCAAGCCCGCGCCAGGCCACGATCCAGTCGCAGGGCCAGAGGCAGCAATCGGAGCCACCCCGGGTGAGGGGGAGACCGAAGCCGCGGGTGATGAAGGCGCGCAGCTCGGCCGCGCGATCCCTTACGAGTAGCCCGGCCATGTCGGGTTGGCGTTGACGTAAGACGGGATCTGAACCGCGCCCATGTTGCCGGGATGAACGAGTTGCTGGTCGATGTGAGAGAGATACGCGCCGGCCGGGCGGCGGCGGCGGAAGAGGAGGTTGACGAGCGTCACCGTGATCGTGGCCGTCGTTGGCCCGGTCTCCTCGATCGACATCTCGTCCATGTAGCCGGCGTAGACCGCGACGGGCTGGTCGATCAGCTCAAAGGTCTGCGGGTCGAAGTATTGCTCGAAGATCCGGGCGGGGCGCCCTTTGGTCTCATGCTCGGCCGCAAGAGCCTTGGCGACGAGATCCGGCGCCACACCTGAGAGCGACAGGCTAGGCGATCCTGACTTCGGAACGAGCGAACGCTCGATATCCGAGATCTTGCCGAGCTTTCCGAGTCCCTCCCAGACGACGAACCCCTCCGCGCCGGGGGTGCGGGTCCGGAGCGGGCCGTAGCCGTTGTGGAGCCACTTCGTCTCCGAAGCGAAGTCGAGCCGGACGCAATGCGCGGTGACGACCGTGCGTCGGTCCTGGATGGCCCGGACGAGATCGGGGTAGTTGCCCATCGGTCAGGCGTTGCGGGCGTTCCAGGCGGCGAAGCGTTCACCCAAGGTGCGCCGGAGGTCTCGGTCGTGAGCATCGAGCGCGGCCTGCAGGCGTTCCTCGAAACCCCGGACGGCTTCCTCGATCTCGTGGGTGAAGGTGCCCGCGTCGACCTCGATTGTGACCTTCTCGGCCGACGTGGCGTCAGCCGGCCTCGTTGCAGCCAGTGCGGCGACAGGCGCGAGCGGCGCAAGCGCTAGCGCCCGCAGGAACCTCCTACGGCTCTCGACCATCATGCTCTCCTGATCAGTTGTGCTGGCGCCAGTATTCGAAGCGCTCGCCGAAGGTACGCTGGAGCTCGGCGTCTCGTGCGTCGAGGGCGGCCTGGACGTGGCCCATGCTGAGGCTCGAGCCCCGCATGTCGAGATTGGTGACGGGCGAGAAGGCGAAGGTCGTCGCGAGTGCCCCAGCAGCGGCAGCCCGCGCGGTAGGCACCCGTGTAACCGGCGAGACAAACCCGCCTACCGCGTAGCCCTTCAACCCGCGCCGGATCGCTTCAAGCCGCCCTACCCCGATCCGGGACGTCGCCGCCTTGTCGAAGACGTACTCGCCGGCATGGACGATGCCCGCCGGCTGATCCTTTGATCCTGGGCCGGTGTAGCCGCCCGAAGAGAAGCCGAAGAGGCGGCCGATGGCGCTGAAGATGCCAGCACCTGCCCCGGCACCGCCTGCGCCCCCACCGCCGCCGAGCCCGCCGAAAAGGCCCGAGACCAGGCTATCGATCGCCCGGTTCGTGAGCGTCGACAGGAGCCGCTTCGCCGCGTTCGTGAAGGCGTCGGTCAGCTTGGCGCCATTGGCGAGGTCGGCGTTGATCCCCTTCAGGAACCCGCTCACCTCGCTCTTGGCGAAGTTCATCTCCTGGAGTTCGCGAAGCTGGCCGTAGGCGTTCTGGAACTCGGACGAGCCCGGGGCGCCGACCTGGCGCGCTTGGCTGTAGGCCCGGTTCTCCTCGTCCGTCCTGCCGAGAGCCGCCCGGCTGTCTGCGATATCCTGGTTGAACCGCGCCTGGACGCCCGTAGCGGCAGCCTTGGCCCGCGCATCGGCGAGCTCGAGGAGCTTCGCCCGCTGCGCCTCAAGTTCTGGCGTCAGCTTCTCGGACGAACCCTTGATGAGATCCTGAGCGTTCGCGAAGACCTGGGCGAGTGGCCCACCCTTCTCGCGTTCCGCCGTGAGCAGTTCCTCGACTGCGCGTAGGCGCTCGACTTCAGCTGCCGCCTTGCCGAGCGTGGCGGCTTCCGCCTCCATGGACCGAATGCGATCCTGCGAAGCCCGACCGGCCGAGCTGGAGCCTGTCGCCCTGCCCTGCGCGTAGTTGAGGATATCCTGCACGCTCGCCGAGCCACGCCGAAACACCTCCGGGTTCGACCGCGCCGCTGCAGGCAGGATCGACGCGGCATTCGCGCTCGGATCGGCCCGCAACATGCTGATCGCGCCGCCCGCACCGAGGAAGTGCGCGAGATGCAAGTTGCGATCCGAGGCGTTGAAGCCCGCCGCCTGAAGAAGGCGACCGTTCTCCTGCGCATAGGCTCGGATAAGCGCTTCCTGGTACTGGCGCTGGGAACGCATCGCGAGGATCGCTGCATCGTTCATCCCGGCCGCCATCTCGGGATAGGTGTCCTTGAACAGCCGGAGCCAGGTGCTCTCGATGAACTGGCCGGCGCCTGTCGCCGTCGAACGGGGGTTGCGGGCCCGGTCGTTGCCGCCCGATTCTGCGCCGATCACCTGCGAGACGAAGTCGCCGCTCACAGCGACCTGGCCCAGGGCGCGCCGGTTTGCTTCGGTGTTGTAGGCGTCGATCGCTGCGCCGCGTTGCGCCTCGATCGTGGGCAGGGCCCGGACGTTCCCGGCCTCGCGTGCTGCCCTCGCCATCTCGTCGAAGCGGAACTTGATCTCGGCTAGGCCGCGCGCGTAGCTGTTCAGCCCCGCTGTCTGGGCCTGAAAATTCGCCTGCCGGAGAGCGGCGGAGGCGGCCGTGCCACCCTCCTTGTAGGACTGCTTCAGGAGGTCGACCCTGTCCTGCAGCGCCTTGTAGGTCTCCAGCGCCTTCTCGGCCCCGCCCTCGATGTTCACGTCGGGATTGGCGATGGCGTCCGCTAGAGAGCGACCGAGTTGGGCGATCTGGGCGTCGAGCTTTCGGATCTCCTCGCCGGCCGCATCGAACTGAGCGACGATGTCGTTCGCCGCCCTCGACCGCTCGATAGCGCGCATCCGCTCGGCTTCTGCCGCCTGTGCCGCGCGCGTCACGCGGATCCGCTCCTCAAGAGCCCCGATCTCGCGGTCAATCTCGGTTGTCGCCGGCCGATAGCTCGGCACCTGCGCGGCAATCTCGCTCTCGCCGAGCCCCATCTGCCTGAGAGCTTCCACGAGCTCCGGCTCCGTGGTGCGTGCCGGGCGGCCCGCGAAGCCGGCATCACGCTGCCGGATCAGGCGCTCGAGCCGCTGCTCATCCGTCTCGGCCGGGGCGGCTGTAAGAGCGCGCGTCGTCGCCTGCCCTGCCCTGTCCGCCGCGTTCGCAACCGCATTCCAGGCTCGAGCCCAGACGCTCGTCTTCTCGGCTGCCTTGTCCAACTCGGGCTGGATCGCCTTCACGAGCGCGTTGATGGCGGCCTGACGGTCGCCCTGATTGGCGAGCGTCCGGATGTGCGCCAGAGTGGCTCCATCGATCACGCCTAGCTTTGCGGCGAGTTCGTCCGCGGCCTTGGCCGGGTCGGAGAAGAGCTTCGCAATCTCGGCCGAGGCATCGGCCGCGCTCAGGCCCATGCGCTTCGCGTAACCGGGCACCAGCCCGACGACGCTCTCGATCTGGTCGCGATCCACATTCCCGGTCTGAGCAACCAGGGACGCCGCCTCGCGCGCCTCGCCGACTGACATGCGCCCGCTCGCGGCGATGGCCTCCCCGATCCGGTTGATATCGTTGACGGTCGCGCCGGAGCGCCGTCCAATGCCCGAAAGACCCCTCTCGATCTTGTCCTGCGCATCGCTCCAGCGGATGCCGAGCAAAAGAGCGGAAGCCCCAATGCCGGCGATGCCGCCAGCTACAAGCCGGGCCGGTGTCAGTATCGCGAGCGCCCGCTTCGCGATCTCCCCCATGGCGCCACCGATGCCGCCGGGGTGATCGCCGAGCACCTGATATACCTGCCCGCCCTGTTGGGCGAGGACGCGCATCACATCGCTGCCGGACCCGAGCGAGGTAACGACGTCGTTGACCTGGAATCCCAGGTTCTTCCACTGGTCGCCGCGGAAGCCGGAGCGATTGTCGTTAGTGGCGTCGGCCATCGCGTCCGAGACGCGCTTTGCGGCGCGCCGGGCGGTCGCTTCAGACTTCCTGCCCCAGGTGTCGACGTCGCCGGTCGCCTTTGCCAGTTGGCGGGAGAGTCTTGTGATATCCGCATCGAGGCTGATAACCAGCCTCTCGATATCTGTGGCCAAGGACTTCTCCCAATGCTGAAATGGCTTCTGATCTCAGGCGCCGGACTAGTGGCCGCGTTCCTCTTGATCGGCGCTCTATCCGACCCTCCGAATATTAAGGAGCGTATCGACAAGGAGTGTGAGCAAGCATACCGCAATCAGGGGCAGCTTCGAGTCGATGAATGCAGACTTGAGATGACGGTGCGTTACGTCAATGACGCAGAGCGCAGCAAATCGCAGGGGGTTTACGACCGCATCCGCTGAGCGCGATGGGAACTGCTTTAACAGTTTCTATCGTTGTCAGCGATGCTCGCCGATCCTCCCCTAACGTGATCGCTTCTTAACCCAGCTCCACTCCTGATCATGCGATCCTACCCCTCCTTCGTCGCCGGACTGAACTACCCTTGTCCAGAAACGGGAAGATCGCGCTTAAAATACGCAGGTAGCCACGTGAAGGTTGGCGACCGTCTGACGCTCGTTCCAGAGCCCGACAATGAGCATGACGAGGACGCCGTCGCCTATCGCCACGGGGGTTTTCATCTAGGCTTTGTCCCGAGCCGCCACGATTGGGTCGCAAGATCGCTGGCGGAAGGAGACACTATCGTGGCCGAGGTGACCAACGTGGAGATCGAACGCACCGGATGGCTGGGCCTCGGCCGCGAAGTTCGCAGCATTCACGTCCGCCTTACAATCACCTCTGATGGATGATCAGATGGTCAGGCAACCGCGTCCGCGCTGCACTACTCACCCCGCAACCGCTCGTCCGGACGCGACCTCCGCATAGAGATCGTCGAAGACAGCCCGCGCGCGGGGCGGAGCATCGAAATATTCCCGCATCAGCCGCCGCGCGATCGTGTTGGCCTGCATCTCCTCGCTATCCAGCGACACGACGTTCTCGCCCTTCGACGGAGCAACCTGCTTACGGGCGGAGACCTGCTCGCCCTTCACACGATCTCTTCCCTTTCCTGAGGCGGCAGTGCGGCGAGGGCATCGATCTCGACGCCCTTGTCCAAGCTGGTCCCGGCGATGCGCTGGAGCGTGTCGCCAAGCTTCTCGCCGCGTTCCGCATCACGCTGAATGGATCGCTCCGAGCGGCCGGTGCTCTTGGCCGTGGAGGCAGTGAAGCGTTCCGGTTCGTTCAAGTCGCCAATTTGGCGACTTGATTTTGCCCTGCCGGATTTCCGATCGCCTCCGTGTGCCGCCTCCGTTGCCGCACTTGCCGGAGGCGGAGCCGTCGGAGCGGGGGTTTTTCGTTACCGGCTATCCTGCACGATAGGTCGGATCACCCGTTCCCGATGTGGTGACCCTTGCGCACCGGGAAGTCGGCCCGAGCGTAGATCGCTCGCATATCGGCGATCTGGCCACCCTGCAACCAGAGACCGCGCCGCATCATCTCGGCGTAGGTCTCGACCTGGGACTGATCGATCCTCCTCTGACCGTCGTAGTTGGTCTCGCAAGTTCACTAGGCTTGCTGGGAGAGAAGCCGCGACTGATCAGAAACTTCGCCTTCGACCCGCCCTGCGGATGGTTGATGTCCAGGAGGTAGTGGGTAATCTTTGCAGATGCGATAGCGAGAAAAGTCAGCTCCGCCATCGACGCAGAAGCTCAGTCCAGAGATTACGCCAGAGTCCGAAGGAACTTGGCCTCTATCACAGCAGGGCCGAGCGCCTCGGAGAACTCGACATCATAGGCCTCGCCGTTGTTCCAAATGCCGACGATCGTACCCTCAGTCCCGGCGATCACGTCATCCCCTTCCATGGTCCGAGCCGCCCTCGTCACGAGGACGCGCGTCAGCTCCGGCAGGGGTGCCGGCCCAACTGCGGCGTGACGGTGGACGTAGAAGGTCCGATCATCATCAGACCTGAGAGCGGCAGACACCTTCCCCTCCTTGGGATGGTCGCGTGGCGACGGGTGGGTGCCCCTCCGCCACTCCACAGAATGTGGTCTAGACCGTGTACCAGTCAACCATGGGTAGGTTAAGGGGTTCCTGTCTTGCCCTGCCCGGTTGAGGTGGGTGCCGGCCCTTGCCCTCCTAGCCTAAGCCCTGCCGCAACCGTCACCTCAGATCCCCAGCATGGCCGCGAGCGCATCCTCTTCCTGAGGCGTCATCGGCTCTGGCTCGTCAGGGTTTTGCGTCCGGTTCCAGGCTCGGACGATCTCGCCGAACTCCTGAAGTCCCATCCCCTCCAGATCGCGGAGGGACATGCCCATCACGAGGGCGCTCGCTTGGATCGCCGCGAAGTCGATGAGGGTTTCGCCCTCGCCTTCTTCGGCCTCGCGGCTGCCCCGTTTCCCTGTGCGGCCTCTGGGTCATGCCCCATGAGAGCTGCGCCAAGGACTAGCGTGGCCACGCCGATCGACTCCACCAGCGGGCGGGCATCGACGTAGAGCGAGCAGAGTCGAACCGCTTCCGGCGGCGCGGTGCCGCCACCGACCAGCCCGAGGCGGACCGTCTCCTGCGCATCCTCGACGCGGGCGCGGCCGGTCACGAGGCGCTGGAGCACCTCAGCCGGCCCGCTCGCGCACTTCTCCTGCAATTCCTTGAGCTGCGGGATGGCGAGGTGGAACCGATAGGTCCCGTCGCCCCACGCAAGCGTGATGTCGGTCTGGACACCCATGTTACGAGGAGGCCGGCGTCCAGACGACGGCGCCCGTGCTCACCATTTCGATGCTCTTCGTGACGCGGTTGCCCTTGACCGCGCCCTCTTCCATTGAGGTCAGGTGGAACTTGCCGAGCCAGTAGCCGCCGCCTGCGGCGAGGTTGCCTGACTTCTCGATGCGGACGTTGAACGGGAGATCGCTCTGCCAGACGGCGAGCCAGCGAGGCTCCGCTTCCAACGACATCACGCCGTTCCCGGAGACAGTAACCGACTTCGACACAATGTCCCGCTCGACCCACGAAGCGGCATCCTCATCGTCGCACGAGGGGACGTTGACGTCGTTCACTTCTTTCGTGAAGCGAACGGAGCGTTCCGTGAATCCACACGGAGCCACGTAGGTCGCTGGGGACGTCGCGTCCTCAAGCAGGATCTTGTAGCCCGCAAACGAGCGGGTCGTGGCCTGTGCCATGCGGGTCTCCTCAGTCCGTCGATGTGAAGGGTCAGACGCGCTCGACGAGGGCGCGGAAGGTCATTCGGGCGCGGACGAGCAGGCCGTCTTCGTCGCCGATGTTCGTGTCCCTGTGCTCGATTTCGAGCAGGCCCCACGGCTCTGCGAGCGTGAGCGCCTGATGATGCAGGGCGCGCCGGACAGCCTCTGCCGCTCGCGCCGCCTCCGGCTTGCCGACCGCTGTCGACCAGACATCCAGGTCGACATAGACCTCAAGGGCGTCGATCTGGTCAGAGCCGTCGTCGACCGCTTGCACTGACCGGAAATGGACGTAGGGCATCGGCGCTGCGGCCGGGACGCGGTCATAGACGCGCTGGCCAACGACCGCGGTGACCGTCGACGCAGCCTTCAGCGCCGTGACGACGGCACCCTGAAGCGCGAGTTCGGCGCTCATTTGCCGGCCGCGATCTGCTTGGCGGCCTTGGCGCCAGCCCGAGTGATCCGCCCCCGGCTCCGCTTCTTCAGGGCGCGGTACGGAGGATAGAAAAAGGGCTTCGCTCTCGATCCTGGATGCTGCGCGCCCTCGAACAACCCGCCGACCTCATGCGGCTTGGTCCCGAATTCTACCAGATGGGCGTAGCGCACCGCCGAGTTGCCGGCGGAGATGCGAACAGAGAGATCCGGATCCCCGAGTCCGCCCCCGACGCCCTGCGAGTACTTGACCCGCTCGCCACCCTGCGTCGCAACGATGCTGTTCGCGAGCGCGCCCGTCTTCTTCGGGACCAGCCGCTTCTGCATGCCGACGATCTCGGCCGCGCTCTGGTCGAGAGCCTTGCTCAGTTCTGCGCGGACGCCGGCCGGGATCTTGGCCAGGCGCGCTTTGAGGCGGTCGAGATTGCGGACGGCCATGGGTCAGCCTGCCCAGATCTCGCTCTCCGCGCCGACCACATAGGATCCGCGGGGACCATGGACGAAGTCGCCATCGCGGAGCCATTGCTGGTCGAGCGGGCCATAGCAACCGCCCGTCCAGTGCGCGGATCTGCGTCCCGTGATGGAGTTCTCGCAATAGACCCAGACGCCGTCCTGCCGGACAGCGCGCCAGGACCAAAGTGACTGGATGCGACGAAGCAGGCCGCGCATGGCCTACTTGCCCTTGCCCGCCTTCTCGACCGCAGCCTCGCGCACTTTCGGCGCGACGTAGACCGGCCGCGGCTCCTGCCGGATCACCGGGGCCGGGCCGGGCGTGTCGTCCACGATCATCTCTTCGGTCGCGGACTCGTCGATCTGGCCAGCGCCCGCCGCGAGTGCCGCCTCGACCTGAGCCTCCGGCAGCTTCCGGACGGACCCTGCTGCGTAGTGCATGGTCACGCCCGGCGACGGCTTGAAATCAAAGGCCTGGGTGAAGCGGAACATCTTCATGCCGTCTCTCCTGCGACCGGGACCAAATAGGCCGGTACTTGATTTTCCAGCCGGTGACCCGGCGCACGATCCACTTATCTTCACCGATCGTTGACCCGATCTGCTTCACGGGAACCGGCCGATACCAGAAGCCGCGCCAAGCTGAGCAGAGCGCCATTCGCAGGCGACGGAAGAAAGTCATGCCGTCTCTCCAGCCATGCAGACCAGCGAGATCCACTGGCGCTTGCGGTCCATGTCTTCGGCGGCGCGGATCGCGTAGACGGTGCCCGAGCGGACATCCGTGACCCGCCAGTCGCTCGTCACCGACCGAGTCTGACTGTCGAACCGGACCACGATCGTCACCGGCTGCTGACCCTGGAGCCGGGCGGCTAACACCGCCTCGCTCCCCGGCCGCATGATGAACATCGCGGCGCGCTGGAATTGCTCCTCGAACGGGCCGGAGACCTCGTTCCCCGCGCCGTCGTCGACGGCGGAGCGGCGGGCGAAGCTGACACGCTCGACGAGGTCGCCGGCGGAGGGCATCAACCCCACACCCGGTACAGGCACATCAAGCGGTCCAGTGCGGCTTGCATTCGCTCACTCGCGCTTCAACACTTATGTTGACTTCCACATTTGTGTGGAGTATCTTACATGCATGAACGCGCAGGAACTCAAGAAGTGGCTCGCAGCTCAGGGCTGCACCTTCGAAACCAAGAAGGGCGGCTCGGGCCACCTCGTGGTCCGGCGCGGCGACCGGAAGTCAGAGCTTCCGATGCATGGCGGCCGGAAGGAACTCGGTACCGGCCTGGTCAATGCGATCAAGAAGCAGCTGGGGTTGAAGTGATGCTCGCCTACCCGATCGAACTCACGCCCGACGACAACGGCACGCTGCTCGTGACCTGTCCGCTCCTCCCGATGGTCGCCACCTTCGGAGAGACCGAGGAGGAGGCGCGTCTTCGCGCAGCCGACGCGATCGAAACCGCGCTCGCCAGCATGATCGATGACGGCGAGGATATCCCGGTTCCCGAGACCACAGATCCGAAGGCGGTGCACCTCCCGACCCTGACGGCCGTGAAGGTCGAGCTCTACAGAGCGCTTCGCGAGGCCGGCATAACCAGGGCCGAGCTCGCGCGACGGCTGGGGTGGAACAGAGAGTCCGTGGACCGCCTGTTCCGGCTGGATCATCGCTCCCGGTTCGAACAGCTCGAGGCGGCGTTTCATGTCCTGGGCAAGCGCGTCGGCGTCTATGTCGAGGCTGTCGCGGCTTAAGTTGCTGAGCTTCGGCTAGGCCGAGGAGGAAGCGACCGCACCGATCACCCGCCCAGCCATTCGGACAGGTCCATCTTCCGGAAGCCCTGCAGAGCGGAGCACGCCGAGCAATTCACAACCTCGATGCCCCGCTCAGCCAGGACGGGCGCAGCGCGATCCATCGCGACACGCCAGAGTTCGGCCGTTCCTTCGTGCGGGTTCGATAGGCCGCCCTCGTGCGGCCCGTGCCAGTGGACGCCGCGGTCAACCCTGGCATCCAGACCCACGAGCGCAATCCGGGTCGCCCCGAACTGCACCGCGAGGTTCAGCGCCTGGAACCCACTTCCGCCGCCCGACCCGATGACGCCCGGCTCGTCGAAGACGATCCCGTCCACGAAGAGGCCGCGGCAATCGAGGGCGAGCTCGACTTGATGAACTCCAGGGTGCTCGGATCGGCTGATCTTCAGCCCCTGGAACTCGTTCCCTGCCCCGGTTCGCCACCAATGATCGTCGCTGGCGTAGAGCGCATCCGCGAAGGGGACGAGCCGCCAACTGTTGTTCGTCGCGATGATGCGCGCCCGCCCCTCGATCTCAGCGAGAGGAGCCTCGGCCGCGCTCGGCCCGGAGGCCACGATCACGCATCTCTGCCCGGTCCAGTCCGGGAACCAGTCGGGGCGGGTCAAGCGAGCGCCGGGTCCCGATCGCGCCAAAGGAGCGCCTTTACGGCATCCGTCAGCGGGTTCGTTTGCCCCTCACGGTCACGGTATAGCACGCCGAGGACGAGCAGGATTGCCGACCTGACCCGCGGCGGCGCCGTCTCCTCCGTCCAGCCGTGATTTGGTTTTTTGAGGTAGCCAATGACGATGTCGGTCGCCTCCTCGGCTTTGGCGGCGAGGAAAGCGTCCTGCTCGTCATGCTCGATGAGCAGTTGCTGCTTCGCGTCGGAAACAGAGATGAGGGCTACCATTTGGCGCCGTCAGGCCCGAGCTGCGTGAGGTCTCTGCCCGCGGGACCAGCCTTCCCCTCCGGCCCTCGCTCGCCGTCCTTCCCATCCTTGCCGTCGCGCCCGCGCTTCACCGCGAGGCGCCAGCCGTCTCCGCTGTCCGGCTTCGCATCGGTCTCCTTCTGGGCGATCCAGAACGAGCCCGCCCACGTCACGCCGTCGCCGGCTTGGTAGGTCTCGCCTGCCTTGTAGACGCCCCGATCGAGCACGACCGCGATGGAGTGGCGGAATTCCTTAACGTCGTCGCCGCGTTGGTAGCGTCGCACGATGGTCCGGCCGTCATCTTCCAGGGACTCGGTCATATCCTCGAACCCGAGGCCATCCGCGCCTCGCTCGCCATCTTTGCCATCGCGGCCAGGGGCGCCGTCGGCTCCGTCTTTGCCATTGCGGCCGATCACAGGGCCAAGGCTCCTGGTCTCGCCGTTCGACAGCGTCACGACAAGCTCGCCCTCTCGATCGATCAGAGCGCCGGCCAGACCTGTACCGTCCCGTCCATCGCGGCCGTCCTTGCCATCGCGGCCGTCCTTCGGCGGAGGGAGGGTCGAGATCGCCTTCTCCACACGATCGGCTATCAGACGCTCCACCTCGACCGGATCGACGTCCCTTCCATCACGACCATCTGCCCCATCCTTTCCATCGATCCCGTCCTTCGGAACGGGGATGGCCGCGATGGCCTTCTGGACTTCGGTGGAGACGAGTTGCTCAACCTGGGCAGGATCGATGTCCTTGCCATCGCGGCCTGGAGCTCCGTCCTTGCCGTCGCGGCCGTCCTTGCCATCGCGGCCTGGAGCTCCGTCGACACCATCCTTGCCGTCGACGCCGTCTCGGCCCCGCTCGCCGTCCTTGCCCGGCTGCCCGTCGATCCCATCGCGGCCACGGGCTCCGTCCTTGCCGTCGCGGCCGTCGCGGCCGACGACGCGGCCGACCTGCTGCTCGGTCCCGTCCGTGAGACGCAGAATCAGGACTCCGCCATCGTTCAGCGTAGCCGCAGCGATCCCAAGGCCAGCCGGCCCGGGGACGGGGACTGGAAGTTCCCGGCGCTCGAGCTCGTCGATGCGTGCAAGGAGCGGCGCCGTGGCCGCCGTGACGTGCTCTCGCACGACCAGCGCCAACTCGTCCGCCAACGCCTCGATATGCGCTGCGTTCATGGCTTCGCCAGGCTTTTCCGCAAACGGGAGCCGAAATAGGCTGCACTGACCGCAGGCGGGTTGTCGTTTGCGGGCGGAGGGCCGTCAGAGGCGGGTGCCGGCTTGGCTGCCGTGCCAAACGGGTCGTCCTGCGCATCGCGCTTGGCGAGTGCCTCGATGCTGTAATCCTGCTGCTGCCGGTAAACGGCATCACCGCCGGTCTTCGGGGCCAGGTCCAGCTTCTGACGGGCCTCGTTCGGCGTGAATGTGTTCTTGCCCTTATCGAGCACCTCCATCTGCGTCACGCTGTCCATGCGGAGCAGGTTGTCGGTGTCGAACTCGGTCCCGATCGAGACACCGTCCATGCCAAGACCTTCGTCAAGACATGCCTCGATCGCCTCGATATGCGCTTGCAAGCACTGCGAGTAGTACTCGACGTTGAGCGCCTGGATGTTGTTGTAGCTGGGCATCGCGCCGACGCCGATCTTGTACGGCGGGACGTGGTAGGTCGAGCAGATGACCTCCGCCGTCCATTTGAGCTGCTCGATGAGCTGCGAGTCGACGGCCTTTGCCGTCATGGCCTCGTATTTCAGCCCGTCGCCCAGGACCGCGATCCGGCCGCGGTTCTTGCCGCTGTAGTTCGCCTCCCAATGCTCCTTGAGGCGCTTGGCCGTATCGTCGCCGATCGCGCCAGGCGCCGTCAGGATGCCGCCCGGCGTCGCTCCGTTGCGGAAGAAGCCCGCCGACATGTTCTGGATCGCCAGGCCCTGCGTGGCGGCGAGCCCGTTGGCGAAGATCGGGGACAGTCCAACTAACGGGTGAAAGAAGCAATTGAATCGGTCGTGGATGATCTCGCTTGCCGGAACGAGGATGTAATCCTCGCTGAGCCCCGAGAGGCTGTCCCGCATCAGCCCGTAGTAGATCGAGCCGTCATCCGCGACGAGCACCTTCACGCGGTCGGGGTCGAGCACATAGAGACGCACCACGACATTGCGCGCGTCCCGCTCCTTCAGGACGTAGGTGTTGCCCCGCTGGAGCTTCGACAGGACCCAGCACTCGATGAACTGCTGGCGGGTCTGGTAGCGGTTCGGTTTGCGCAGCACCGGGGAATAGGCCGGGTTCGTCGTCTCCTGCCAGATCCTGTCCTGCTTCTGGACGAGCTTGATCCGCAGCTTGCCGATGTCCGCCGCGATGAGCGTCCGGACGGCGAAATCGGCGTGATTGGCGAGAACGGAGTCGTACTTGACTTCGACGTTCTGCTGCCATGCGCCCGTAAAGCCCTCGCGGATGAGCGGAAACCACCCACCCCGGTTGTCCACCGGGGCAAGAGAGGCCGCCGCCTTCCCGCGAGTGAAGGGGATCCTCAGACCGAGGACGCGCAACTGCTAGTCCCCAGGGAGCGTCGGAGGTCGTGTCAGCAAGGTCGCAGACCCGCCCTGGTCGAGGACGAGAACGCGGACAGTCGAGCCCGCGGCTTCCTTGACGGCCTCAGCGATCTTCTTCATCTGGCTGTCGGCCATGGCGCCCGGATAGCTGATGACCAGGAGGTCACGCGGAGCTTCTGTTTGGGGCATGCGTTAGTCCTCGGCGCGTACGTCGCGACGATTGTACCGGCCCTGCTCGGCCGTGCGGGAGCCGCCGGCCTTGCCGTTGCCGTCGTGGTCGAGCGGCTTGCCGCGGCGCTTCTTCTTCGCGGCCTCGATCTCTTCCTCGAGCCGCGGGGCGCCCCAGCGGAGATCAGGCGCCTCGCCCGCCACCGCTTCGTATTCGGACCGCAGTTCATCCAGGCGTGTGGCCTTCGCCGCCTCCTCCGGATCCACGTCGGGCGCGAGTTCGGCCTTGCGGATAGCCGTCAGGATGCGCGCATCCCGCGGCGTGGCCGCCCTGAAGGCGTCGCCAGCCTCTAAGGAACGCCCGCCGTAGCGCATGGCTTTGGTGGCGATGAGGTCGGTCTTCATGGCCGTCTCCGCGTGTCAGGGTGAGGCCGGCACGCGGCCGGCCTCGGGATCGACAGATCAGGCGTAGCGGGCCGCGTCGATATACTGGACGGCGCCAGCGCGGCGCTTGCGCCAGTTGATAAACCGCTCGGCCCGGATGCCGACCATGTTCATCTGCCAGAGGCTCATCAGGACGGTGTTCGCGACCGGCGGGTTCGTCGGGGCGCTGTCCATCTGGAGCGACGCCTCGCGGCTGGCGTCGAGCATCACTTCGCCATCGTCCGCGAGCATGATCTCGGACGCCTTGGCCAAGATGATGCGGGCACCGTTGCCGGTCACCGGCGAGCCCGTGCCCGGGTTCGGGATGACGTTCTCGGACAGCACGACCGGCAGGCCGAAGAACGTGCCGCCGCTGTTCCCGTTGACGGCGAGTCCGGGGAATTCTGGCTGGCCGAGAGGGTTCAGCATCATGGCGAGACCGAGGGCCTGGACCTCGCTCATGATCCACACAGCGCCCGCGAGCGACATGTTGGCCGTGATGAACTTCGCCATCAAGGACTTCACGTCGGCACGGACGTGATCCGCGGTCGTGCCCGACGCCACGACCGGCGTGACACCGTTCGTGATCGACGCCGGCTTGACATCGGTCGTGCCGGCGTTCGTCGGGTCGACGAAGTCGCGGTCCATCGTGAGGACGATGGTGTCGACCAGATCCTGCCGAACGATCGCTTCCGCAGACGGGTTCGACTGCCGCACGAGCTCGTCGGTCAACACGACGATGCCCGCCAGCTTCGTGCTGCCGAGGGCAATCTGGTCGAACGCGAGCGCGCTGACCGGCTTCGGGGCGCCCTCTCCGACCCACGACGCGGACGAGCCGGCCGTCTGGCGGGGGACCTTGATGTTGAAGGGCACGCGACGGAGACCCGGGATACGGCCAATGATCGTCTGAGGCCGCAGAAGCTCTGCGAACTCGGACGCCATGTTCTGGTATTCGACCAGCGGCTTCGCCCAGGCCGTGTCCGTGGTGGTGCCGGCGGCGACGGCCGCCTTCAGGACGGTCTCGACCTCGGGCGTGCTGTCGTGCCAGCCCTTCGCGATCTGTTCCGCCTGAAGCAGGTTGCCCTTGGAGCGGGCGAGCGCGATGGCATAGCGGGTAAAGGCCGTGCCCTTCGGCAGGTTCGTGCCCTTCACCTCAACGCGCACACCGCCGCGGGCCTGCGAGCCCGTCTCGCTGTCTCTGACGCCCTCGACCGGCTTGGCCGTGGCGAGGTTCGCCTTTTCGAGGTCGCCCAGGCGCTTGAGGTGATCGTCGATCGACTTCACCTCGGCGGCGAGGCCGTCGTATTCCTCGGTGCCGGCCGCATCGAGGGTCGAGCCCTCCTCGGCCGCCTTGTTCATCAGCTCGACCATGCGAGCCGCCTTCGCCTGGCGCGTGGCCTCGAAGGCAGCAATCTGCTCTGCGATCGTCTTCATGTTACGTGCCCCTTTCGTCGGGCTGGGATGCTGGTGGGAGCCCGTAGCGCCGGGGGTGACAGGTCGGTCGGATGCCTTCGGCTCCATGCCTGTCGCGGCGAGCACCGGGCGGTCGATCGACTTGATGGTGGAGATCATGGCGTCGACGTTGGCCGGCACCGTCACGAGCGAAAGCTCCAGGACCTCGCTCTCGATGAAGCGGAAACCGCCTCCCTCGAGCCGCGAGTATTCAAGCGGCGTGAAGCCGATCGAGACACCACGGACGAGGCCGGACTTGACCTCGCCCCAGGCGGTATCGACGCGGTCCTTGAGCGGGCCTGCCTCCTCGATCTTCGGGAGCGTGGCCTTGAAGGTGATCCCATCCTTGGTCGGCTTGTCGAAGACGACGTTCCCGACCGGGTTCCGATGGTCGTGCTGATGCAGCAGCGGCATCGGGTTCCTGAACTTGACCCCGAGCGGCTCGACGATGTCCCCCATCCTGTCCGGGCTAGGAGTGGTCGCAACGCCAGTGATGACGCGCTCGTCGTCGCTGACGGCCTTCACCGTCAGCAGCGAGTACATGCGGTTCATAGATTCGGCCTCCCGGCCGGAGCTCAGACGAAGAGCATCTGGTATGACTTGGCCGGCTTGCCTTCGAAGGCGCAGGCCGCGCCGAGCGCCATGCAGAGCGCCACGGCTGCGTCGATCTTGTTCACGGCCCGCTCCTTCGCGAGCCAGTAGTTTCCCCAGCGGTCACTGTCGGTCACGGCCGACATCATCGCCGATATCAGGACCGGGTTCTTCCGGAGGCGGATGCGGCGCTCTAGGATCGCGTCCTCAAGCTCCCGCAGGGAGCCCGGCATCCAGAGCCCTTCCGCTTTGGCACCTGAGCGCGCCGCCGCGGCCGCCATGGCTTCGGTCGGCTGGCCCTTCTTCGTCCCGCCCTGCGGGTGCTCGACGAACTCGATCGAGAGACCGAGCTTCTCGCACTCCGGCTCAAACCCGCGACGGAACGCATACCGATCGTAGGCGAGGCACACGACCTTGTAGCCGTGAGCGTATTCGGCAACCGCCTGCGCGACGTGATCGAACCGGATGCTCTGCCCTTTCGGGGCGTTGAGGTGGCCTTGCTGTGCCCAGAGCCGGTAGGGCTGCTTGTCCTGCAGTTCGCGCGCCGCGATCGTGTCGCCGGGCGTCCAGGCCTCGATCCAGGCATCGAAGGTCGGCTTGCGGACGATCTGGACCCTGCCGTCCCGCTCCGCCTCGACCTCGACTTCCCCGGTCTTCACGACCGCCGCGAGCGCGGTGATGTCCTTGTTCTGCGAGAGGTCGCAGCCGATCCAGATTTCCGCGTCCCGGTGCTCAGCCGGGTCGAACTCGTGAAGCACGGGCTCGAGCGCCGCCCGCGTCATCCAGGCCGTCTCGGCATCCGTCCATTGGCAGAAGTGAAGCCGGAGGATGCCGTTCAGCTTGCTCGGCATCTGCTTCGCCTGCGAGACGACGCCGGCTAGGTATTCCTCTGTGATCGTGACGCCCAGGAGCGGGTTCGCCTTGATCCAGCAAGCCGGGTCCTTGAGCGGGTCATCCCCGTCATCGAGAGCGCAGACATACGAGAACGTCGTGTCGTCGATGATCTCGCCCAGGTAGAAGGCGTCGCCGTCCTTTGCGTCTGGATTCCCGGCCGCGACCCGGACCGCGTGCTCGTGCTCGACCCAGCAGACCGAGTTCCGATCCGACCCGCTGTTGGTGATCATCAGCAGCAAAGGCTGCCGGCGGAACTTGAAGCCGCGCTCCAGAATCTCGATGATCCCGGCGTCGGCGTGCTCGTGGAGCTCGTCAACCAGCGCGAAATGCGGCCGCGGCCCGGAGCCGGTCTTCTTCGTCTCTCGCGACACCGGCCGGAAGAACGAGCTCTTGGCCAGGTACGCGATGTTGAACTCGCGGCCCGGGCCCCCGCTGCGCCTCAGCCGCTTGTCGAGGTCGGGCGACTTGTCGACCATCTTCACGGCATCCCGGAAGAGGATGCCTGCCTGCTCTTTTGTGGCGCCGGCCGAGTAGATCTCGGCACCCGCCTCGCCATCAGCCATCAGGCCGTAGAGACCGATCCCGCCTGCGAGGGGGGACTTACCGTTGCCCTTCCCCTGCTCGACATAGGCGCGACGGAAGCGCCTTGTCCCATCGAGCCGCTTCCAACCGAAGACGGCCCCGATGATGAAGTCCTGAGCGGGCACAGACCGGAACGGCAGGTTCTCGAACTGCCCCTCGCTGAGCTTCAGCTTCTCCTCGAAGAAGCGCAGCGCGTGGCTACCCGAGCCCTTCTCGCCGTCTCCCCAGTGCCAGACGATGTCCTTGCGCTTCAGGTCCTCGATGTGGCGCCGGCAGGCGTTCCTGACATGTGGCCCTGCCACGATGTCCCCCGACAGCACCGACTCGGCGTATGCCGTCGCACGGTCACTCGTCGAAGAAGTCGTCCCTCTTCTCGGCATCCTTCGCGATCCGATTGCGCTCGTCGGTCAGGCCGAGCTCCGACATGTAGGCGCGCATCTGTCCGTGCTTGGACGCCGGGAAGCTCGTCGGAGCGAACCGGAATTCCTGCCAGAGCTCGCAGAACGCGATCGCCGCGGCCTCGCGGGCTCCGTCCAGCCACCCGGCCGGCTCGATGTATCGTTTCCAGGCCGCAGCAGCCTCGCCCTTGAAGTGCTTCGGGCGCTGAGGCTTGCCGAAGCCGTCGGCCGTCGCCGCAACCTGCTTCAGGTCAGCTTCCGAGCCGTGCCGGGTCGCGTTGCGCGTCCCATCAATCAGGCGGAGGTGCGCGGGCTTCGGCTTAGCGCCGCGGCTCGCCATGGCGAATTGGCCCTTTCAGGACTTTAATCTGCAAATGCGCGAAATTTGGGGGGCGGCCGGTCCGGAGCTGAAGGCCCGCTGAACCTTGAACGCCCCCCCCGGGGGTGGCTCAGGCTGGCCACCCGTCGGCGCCGACGGCCTGGACTGGCCTTCCTCGCTCCTGCCTCTGCTTGTCTCGGTCGTGGTGCTCGCGACAGAGCGGCTGCCAATTGCTCGGGTCCCAGAAGAGCGCTTGGTCCCCTCGGTGCGGGACGACGTGATCGACGACGGTAGCCTCGCGGACCATGCCGCCTTGCTCGCACATGCGACAGAGCGGGTAGTCCCGGAGAAAGCTAGCGCGGGCGCACTCCCACCTGGAGGTGTAACCGCGGGCGCGGGCGGATCCGCGCCTTGCGTCGTACTCTCTGTTCCTGGCTCTGCGTTCGAGGGGCTTTGGCATTCAGGCCGTGAGCTCATCCCAGACGATCATGAAGCCGAGACCGAAGAGCAACGCCGAGGAGGTCCAGAGAAGTGCCGCGAGGGCAGTAAGCCCGAGGGATCCGAGGAGGGGGATGAGGATCCACATGCTACACCACCTCACTCAGCGTGATCACCGGCGGACGATTTCCGACATGGTCGGACCTTCAGAAGAACAGGCGCCCCGAGCTGCGGCGTGATGCACGCGGTCCGTCGATCAGCCGCGAGATGATCATCACGACGGCCAGGGCGAGTCCCACGCAGCCGGCGATGGTGTCGTAGTCGCTCAGGGGCATGCGCTCGTCCGTTTCGTCCCAGGATCGTACCAATGCAGGAAACCGCGCCAGAACGGATCGTGTTGGTTCCGAGCCGCGTGAGCCTGAACGTGGATGAGTGCTACCAGATACAAGACAGCGAACTGCTCAAGCCACGTCATCGTCTCTAGCCTCTGGTGGGTGGGCTCGAGTAGGTGCTCACGGAACCGGCCTACATTGCGATCGGCCTGACTTTCGACGGCCACAACGTGGCGCCGCCGTGAGATGCCGGGAGTGGAAGCGCTACGGCCAAGAGCACAGTCGCCGTTTGCTCCGTCCCGGTATTGAGGCTCAGCCCCGAAGGGCGAGCGAAGATGGGTGCCTCACGGCGCCCGTAGGCACCAAGGGGGCGTTGTTCCTGCACCATGCCTATGAGGTGGAAAACAGGCGCCGCTTTCGCCGCCGTGAGACTTCCGCGCTATCCCGAGGGATGCGCGAGGGGATCGGGACGCCGCTTCCGCACCTCTCGGCTGGCCCCAGGGCTTCGGGGCCATTGAACGGATTGCCAGAGGCCGAGGCGAGGTCTGGCCCCCCGCGTCTCGGAACCCTCATCCCGAACTGTATCGGTGCGGAGCTAAGCCAGCCTTCCGACGGGCTCGATCCCTCCTAGAAGGGATTTTTGCAGGCCCCCGCACCGAAATGGATCGGTGGTGGAGGTCATCCTTGCGGGCAGACCCGACCGCACGCGGCCGTAACAAACACCACCGAATTTGGAGCCCAGCGCAGGATTTGAACCCGCGACCCGCTGTTTACAAAACAGCCGCTCTACCCCTGAGCTAGCCGGGCGATCTCGTGCCGCCCCAGGCTGTAGCTCAGGGCGCAGAAATCCTTGCGCTGACTTTGTAGGTCAGCCGGAGGTCGGGAAGCGCCGGCTATATGCCGGTCCTCGCTGCTGCTCCGCATTCGGAGCGCCTCTGCGGTCGGGCGAACCCAAGCCGCCGAGTCCGATTTGTCCTGACCTGACAGATGACGCATCACGCGCGTAGGTCAAGCGGCTTCTAGAGCTTCTTCGGGGATTTCCACATCCTCCTTGCGCCCGAAGATGTTGACCGCAACAGAGTAGCTCTCCGCCTTCGGGTTATATCCTTCCACCGTCCCGGCGAAGCTGGCGAACTTCCCCGCCTTCACCCGGACGTTGATGCCGGTGGCAAACAACGGCGCCAGGAGATCATCGGCGGACTTCTCGTCATCCTTCAGGTGGCCGGTGACGTGATCCGCGAAGCGCTGCATATCGGCGCGAGAGATGGCCGGGACGGGGCGCCGGTCGAAGATGGCGGCGTGCCATGCGTGACGGAAAGCCCGAGGATCGATCCAGCCGAAACCTCGCTCGTCGAGGGGCGAGAGGACGGAAGCGAGCCAGGCGCACCGTTCCAGTGCGAGGTAGTCGGCGAGCGATCCCATGCCGACGAAGAGCGTCTGCCGAAGGATGGCCACGTCGGCCGTCCGCTGCTGGCCGCGGGCGGTCACGAAGGTCGTGGCGGCTCGCGCCTCGAAGAATGGGAGGTTGAGCGCCCGGAGCTCGGACGCAGCCTTCAGCGCCTTCGCCGGCATGGCCCGCACCATGATCCAGTACCGGCCCTGAGGCGCGAAGAACCGGCGCGGCCTCACCCGCGCCCGCCGTGCCGCCCGCCGTGCGGCAGCGGCAGCCGCAGCTTCCATCGCCCTGGCTTCCGCCTGCCGCCTGCGTTTTTCCTTGCGGCGCTCAAGCTGTTTCCGCGTCACTCTCTGCCTCCTCGGATCAGTCGACGAAAGCCTCAATGTCTTCGGCGTAGTTCAGGTAGACTTCACCGACGCGGCCCGTCCCTCTGAACTTGACCTTCTTGATGCCGATCTCCGTGATCAGATCGGCCGGGCTCTTGCGGTGGACGATCACGCCCAGCTCGGCCTTGTTCGCCCAAGTTGCTCCATCTGAGATGTCGTAAAGCGAGACCGGATCGCCGTTCTTTGCCGAGAGAGCTGCGGCCTTGGTCGGGTGCGCCACGACCATCGTGCAAACATCGTAGGATCTGGCGAACCGCTTGAACTTGCGGATCGCGCTGTTCGTGTAATCGGCAACGTTCTCGCCCGGCCGGCGTTTGTGCTCGACCTCGTTCCAAGGGTCGACGATCAGCATATCGGACCCGTTCCTGATGACTGAATCCGACGCGCGATCGAGCACCCAATCGACATCGGCCTCTGTCTCATCGTCCCGCGGGTCGAGCGCGATGAAGGCGAAATGCGCCTCGATGAATTCTCGCGCGACCCGCACCTCCGTCGAGGTCCATTCCCGCCGGGGCTTCCAGATGAAGAACGCTTGCAGCATGTCCCGCAGCGTCGGCGCCACGTGCATTTCGAACGACGCGACGACGATCCTCCAGCCGTGCAGCCGAGCCATGTTGAAGGCGAGCTGCATCGTCCAGGCCGTCTTGCCGCTACCCGGCAAGCCCGACACGACGACGAAGGCACCGCGGTAAAGCGTCAGGTGCGGTTCCTTCCGATCCGGGCTCGGATTGAGGCGCGGGAAGCCCGTCGTGAGGGTCGCGATCGGCGGAAGATCGGGGAACTCCGATAGCCGATATAGGCCACGGACAGGGAACGGTTTCGCCCGCGTGATGCAGTCCAGGACTGCGGCCTGCCCGAAATGGATCAGGACCTCGTCAAGGTCTTTGCACGGCCGGACCTCGCCCGTCTTCGGATCAGCAACTTTCGGCTCGGGCGGATAGGTGATGAACGAGCACCGGGACCGTCCGAGCCGGCGGGCGAGCTCCAGCGAAAGGCGCTGGCCGGCCTCGTCGCCATCAGTCGCCAACACGAAGCGCTTGATCCGGGAGAGCCGGTTCCAGTTGTTCGCGACGTAGCGGTACTTGTCATCCTGCTCCGGCACGATGTCGTTCGCATCGTCCGGCACGGCGATGAGGTTGCCCTGATCGTCTCGAGCCGGAGGCGCGCCGTCCGGCACGGAGACCGCAAATGGATAGCCGGCCTGGATTACGGCGAGGGTGTCCATCTCGCCTTCCGTGATGACCGCGGCGTACTGGCCAGCTTCAAGTGCTGGGTCGTCAAGAACATCCGCGTTGAAGAACGTCTTGCGCGCGCCGGCACGCTGCCAGAAGCGCTTCCCGGCAGCCCGGTACTTGGCGTTAACCTCCTGCCCGCCCTCAAAGTAGGGGAAGACGAGGATGTCACCGCGCGCATCCTGGACGGGCTCGCCAGCCTCCACGCGCCGAGCGCTGTAGATCCCCATACGAAGGGCGGTTTCGAGATCGATCGCCCGGGTTTCGAGCCATGCCGCGGCCTTTGGATTGATCGTCAAAGAACCGGCCTCCTCGCCAGTCGCAGTTGTTGCAGCCGAAACGCACACCACCATCGTCGATCGTCACCCCCAGACACTTCTTCCGCCGGTTCCCGGGATGCTTCCGGCTCGCCGAGCATTTCGGGCAGAGCGCGTAGAACCGGCCTGGGCTGGTCGACCTCGCCTCGATCCCGAGCTCGCGAAGGATTTCGGCCGCATCGCGCATCGCTCAGATCCAGAGCTGTGATCGTCGTGGTGACGCGGCCTTGAACTCGGCCTCCGCCCTCGCTCGCTCCAGAGCTGCGGCTTGCTCGCGGTTCCGCTTCGCCAGAGCGCCCTGAACGGCATGGAACCAGCGCTTTTTCTGAGCCGGCTCTCCGGCCCATTGCGAGAGGCCCAGAAGCTCGGCCTCAAGGCTCAGGTTCGGATAGGCGTCTCGCCAGCGGTCAAGGTCGCGACGGCTCAACCTGATCGGCCCAGCCTCGAATGCATATCGATCCGGATCAGGAGGAGGATCGGCCGCGCCATCGGCGCGCGCCGCGTCATCAAGCTCAGATTCGGAAGGATTCAGCTCAACGGTAGAGCTAGGTGACTCTACCTCCTTCCTCTTACCTCCTTCCTCCTTCCTCTGCGGAGACTTTCGGCTACCATTCGGCGACCTATCGTCGAGAGGTTGCCGAACGATCTCCGAGAGACCTACGTAAGTTTGAAGCTCGTCGGGGAGCGGATGGCGATATTTCGGGCTTTCCGGCCGCTGCCACTTCCGGAAATTTCGGATGGCTCCGTACCGCTTGCCGTCAACCTCGAACTCGCGGATCTGGTCGGATGAGACGAGCTCTGAAAGCAGTGCGGGCAAATCGACCGTGTCGGCGGGGAAGATCTGCATCTTGAGGCCGAGCGGCTTCCACTCGAACACGCCGTGGTCATCGGCCAGATTGCGAAGCGCGAGACTGAGAAGTCGCGCCATGGCAGAACAGGACACGAAGCTCTCGTCGGTCCATTGGCCGGGGTGGAGGCTGCGAATACGGGCCATCAGTTTGGTCCTCCGGACCGGTGCGACGCGGGTGGGCTATGGCGAACTGGGAAGTTCACGACCTCAGCCGGCAGCGGCCGACGCGTGAATAGTGACAGGAACGCCGCCCATGCCTTGCCAGCAGCGACTCCATCGTCGACGCTCAGGCTGGTCTGGGCACGGCGTGCAGCACTGCGGTATGCGGCGAATGCCGCTTCGATCTCCTCGTCTGAGGGTGTCACGCTCATGCAGCCCTCACGACGTTGCCGACCTGATGCGAACCGAGTGTCTCGGCTGCGTAGCGGGCCAGGAGAGCGGCTTCCGCCCTTCCCGCATCCTTCTTCCGCTCGAATGCTGCCGATGCCGGCCAGAGCTTGATTGCGAGCGCTCGCGCAGCCTCTTTGGCGTCAGGCCCGCTGCCCGCGATGCGGTGATACTTCTTCCAAGCCTGAGGCGTGACGAGCACCACGGGGATCTGGAGCGCAGCGACGACGCCCTGAACCATCCCGTACCCGCAGCCGAACTTGAACATGGACGCCACGCCCTGGCCCGGTCGCGAGGCGACTCGCTCGACCACGGCGATGCTCGGCCCGGCCTCCTTCAGGCGCCGCGCAATTGCGGCGGGGTCCACCTGCTTGTCGACAACAGGCATGTCGTGGACCGTGACCCGGTCGGGCGCATCCGGATTGTAGAAGGCGAACGCGCCAGTCAGACCCGGATCGAATGCGACTAGGATGATCGGCTTCATGGCGTGTTCACCTCCGCGCGCTCGTCGTCTCGCGGGCGGTAGTGCGGCGTCGGCCTCGGGTGCCCCTTCTCGGCCGCGAGCCTATCCCGGTGTCTGGCAAGACGATTTGCGACCTCCGCCTGCGTGAGGTTCAGGCGGATCGCGATCTCATCCGTATCGAGAGGCTTGCAGTGTGCAGAGCCTCGGAACAACTCGTCGATCCTCAGATCCAGGCGGAGATCGGATTCGAGATAGTGCCTCATGCCGCAATACCCCGCTCGATGATCTGATCGATGACGGCGCCGGCGAGGCCTGCGGCCGTACCGTCCGACTCGCGCGTGAGAGCCGCCTGCATGACGTGGAGCGGGCAGCCGTACTGGAGCGCGAGCGATGCGAGGATCGCGGCGTCACGGGCCAGGGCGGTCATCTCGCCCGTGTTGCGGTGCGTGGACACGAAGATCTCACGCGGGCTCGATCCGTCGAACCCGACCGTGACCGCGTAGCCGATGTTGCCCCGGGTCATGTCGAACCGCTCGCAGATACGGCGTTGGGGAAGGCGGGAGCGGGTCATTCGGCGGCCTGCATGAATAGGTCGCCGGCCCGCTCGACGGCGACGGCGCGCAGGTTGCGGACCGCCTGGGCGAAATAGGATGGCTTCAGCTCGACGCCGAGACCGCGGCGGCCCATTTCGACGGCGACGTAGAGCTCCGATCCGATGCCGGCGAACGGACTGAAGACCGTATCGCCCGGGTTCGACCAGAGATCGACGCAGCGACGGATGACGGTGAGCTGCAGCGGCGAGATATGCCGCTCGTCGTCTTCCTCCCGGGCCATCTTGTGCGAGAGGACATCGGACTGGGCGATGTCCATCCATACCGGCTCGGCGTAGCGCTGCCAGACCTGGACGCTGTAGCTGCTCGCGACGTGGCCCTTGTGTTCGTCGATCGGGGCCCGCGGCTCGACGGCGTCTGTGCCGTAGTACGCATCGAAGGCGCCCGAGACCGGCTCCGGGTTGTCGCCCGGCTTGCGCATCGAGACGACGTAGTCCGCGACCGCCATGCGGGAGAGCGTCGAGTCCTTAACGATCTGCTTGTGCAGGAGACCAATGGCCTTCGTGCGCTGCATGGCGGAGACAGGGTCTTTCCGGATGCAGACCTCGGAATGGTAGATGAAGCCCGCCGCCTGGAATGCGCGGATGATCTCTCCGCGGAAGTCCCGGAGACCGATAAATCCGTCCCGGAGCTTGCTGGTCGGGAGTTGCATGCAGTGGATCGAGACGAGCCGGCCCGGCATCGTGGCCCGGTGCAGCTCGGCGATCAGGAAGCGGAAGTGTTCCCAGAATGTCTCGCTGTCCCGGCAATTCGACAGGTCGCGAGGATCGTCCGAGAACGTGTAGAGGCTCTCGAACGGGGGTGAGAAGATCGTGTAGTGGAGCGAGTTGTCCGGCAGCCCGGCCGCAACCTCGACGCAGTCACCGCAGTACAGGTGCCAGCGCTCGCCGCTCGCTTGGTCCGCGACGTTCAGGCTGCCAGCCATGCGGGGATCTCCATCGGCTTCGTGAATCGGGTCGGTTCGGGACGGGCAAAGGTGGGATTGAGAGCGCGCTTGTTCAGGTCGCGCATCTCGAGTGCCATCGCGGCGCTCATCTGCTCGAAGGCTCGCTCCTTCGCGTCGAGGTTCGCGACGACGGCGCCCTCGATCTCGGATGCGATCATGTAGACGTTGACGGGCTGAGCCTGGCCGAAGCGCCAGCAGCGGCGGATGGCCTGGAATACCTGCTCGAAACTGTCCGTCAGGCCGACGAAGACCATGTCGGCGCAGTGCTGCCAGTTCATCCCCCATCCGGCGACAGACGGCTTGGTGATCAGGATGCGGTACTTGCCCGCGGCGAAGCCGAGAAGGCGTTCGGCCTTGACCTCTGGTGCGTCAGGTCCGCGAACCTCGACCGCGTCAGGAATGAGCTCTGCGAGCGCGTCGGCTTCAGCGTTCAGGTTGCACCAGACGAGCCAGGGGCGGTCAGGTTGGGCGTTGACGATCCTGGCGGCGGCCTCAGCCCTTGCCCGCACGGTGTCGCGGCGCGCGGCGATGCGTTCCTGCATCGTGTGGGCCTCGATCGGGAAAAGAGACGTGCTGGTCGGGACGTAGTCGGCTGGGACCGTGACCTGATGCTTCCGGAGCGGTGGGAGCTCGTATCTCGACTCGTCGTAGCCGAGATCGGCCGGCGAGCGGATCATCACCGCCCAGGACGCGACCCATTCCCAGAATGCCTTGGTGGCGTGGCTCTTCAGCCTCCATTCCGAGTCGCCATGCGCCCGAACCGACCCATCATGGACGAAATAGGTCGCGAGCATTTCCTTCTCGGAACACACGCCCAGAAACTCGGCGTGGTTTCCGAGCTCGACCCAGTCGTTCGGGGCCGGCGTTGCTGTGCATGCGAGCTTGAACGGGATGGTCCGACACGCTTCGATCAGCGTCGCGCGCGTCTTGCTGGCGTGCGCCTTGATTATGCTCGACTCGTCCAGGACGATCGCACCGAAGGCTTCGATGTCGAACAGGTCGAACCGATCGTAGTTCGTAACGACGATGCGGCTGGCGGCATCGTCCTGCGATCGAGCGTAGGCCACGCCGTGGATCCCGAACCGCGCGGCCTCTTGCACGGTCTGCTGTGCGACCGCGAGCGGGGTCAGGATGAGGACGGGCCGGCCGGTATGACGCTCGACGGCATCAGCCCAGGACAGCTGCATCAGCGTCTTGCCGAGGCCGGTTCCCGCGAAGAGAGCCGCCCTGCCCCGACGAAGCGCCCAGGCCACGATATCCCACTGAAACGGAAAGAGCGCGACCGACAATTCGGGGATGGTCGCCAGCCCTGTCGGCAGATCGACGACGCGTTTGCGCTGCAGGAATTCGAGATAGCCGCTCACGCCGCCGCTCCCGACACCTGATGAGCGAACCGCTCCGAAGGCGCGCCGCGACCGAACGCGAGGGCGCGGTGGTAGCAGCAGAAACTGTACGTCAAGCCGGCGACATCATTCCCGCAGTACCGGGTGGATCCGTCATCGGCCGTGAGGGGCCAGCGGCAGCGCTTGTCTCCGGAGCGGAGGTCGTCCCAGGAGATGGAGCCGGGGCGGTCGACGAAGGCGGTCTTGCGCTGCTCGGCGGAGATGACTGGCGCGCTCGGGACCGCCGGGACCGCCGCGAGCCTCGCTGCCACTGGCCCCAAGAGCCCCACGGATGCCGCAACCGGACCGGCCTTTACCGGCAGCTTGCGCGCATGCCGGGTCGGTCGACCGCCACCGACAAGCCCGAGCCTGTCCAACTTCCCAAGCACGCTGCCGCGTGTGTAGTCTCTATCCGAGAAAGCCCGGTTGAGCGCTGCGGCGATCTCGCTCGCCGACTTGCCCTCGCGCCACATGGCGGCCGCGCTATCGGCGGCGGTATCCGTCCAGCCGATCATGCCGCATTCTCCTCGCGGCTTCGGTTGTGCTCGCGGATCGCGGAGGCGAGCGCGGCAACCGACTCGCTCGGCAGCGAGTAGCCACGGCCCCAGAGGGTCTCGATCCGGATCTGGTAGGGCTTGAGCTTCGCCCTGATCTTGCAGACGAGGACGTCGAGGGTCTTCGGCTCGACGTCGCTCTCCGCGCCGTACAGCGCAGCATAGAGCGCGGTACGGGTGATCTCCTTCCGAGCGAACAGGACTGCAAGTAGTCGGCCCTCGGCTGGGGTCAGGCGGAACAGCACCATGAGCGGGGAGACGAGTTGATCGGCCTCCGAGACGCGGATCGGCGCCGATGTCGGGAGGCGCTCCTCGCGCCGGGCGCCGGGTGGCCAGTCCGCGGCCGGGAGGTCGAGAAGCAGCCCGTTCTGCTTCGCCTCACGGAGCACGGGCCAGACATCGCCGGAGGGCTTCTTCAGTGCTCGGGCGATAGCGCCGACGGGGATACCCTCGTCGGCCAGGCGGATCATGATGTGATGCGCGGCGGGGCCGCGTTCTGTCGAGCTCGACAGCATCATTTGAGCCCCATCTTCCGAAGCGCCGAAAGGATCGTGGTATGGTCGCGGCCACCGAAGGCGCGGCCGATCTGCGGGAGGCTCAGGTCCGGCCTGATCCGGCGGACTTCCGCGACCGCGGCGAACCGTGCACGGATCATGGGCGCCGTCTGCGACCTGCCCGTGATGTCGGCTGCGGTCAGGCCATGCTCTCGGGCGACCCGAGCGATGATCTTGGCCGGTCGCTCCGGCAGGCCAGCGAACGCAGCGCGGAGCTGCTCGATCTGCCTCAGGAAGGCTTCTTGCTGCCGCTGCCCTTGGGTTGCTCGCTCCTCGGCGCCGAAGGCGCGCGCGCCAAGCTCTCCGGGCATTCGCTCGATCGGCTGGGGCTTGCCGGGCCTGGGATTGCGGGCGGCCTCTTCCATGCGTCGCCGTGCGGCCGAGGCCCGGGCGTGCATTTCCTCGAGCGTGCGGGGCTCAACGGTGTAGAGAGGGGCGGACATCGCTCAGATCCGCATCGGCATGATGACGTTTAGGACGCCAGGGATCGCGGCATCGGGAACGATCCGAATCGGCGAAGCAGGGTCGGTCACGTGGATCCGAACCGTCTTCGACCCGACGCGCTCCAGTTCGGCCGCCGCGTTATCGAGATAGCGACCGTTGATGCCGACGATCGGGATCGGCCCGCCGGCCTCGCACGCGACGCGGACACGAGCCTCGCCAAGGCCCGGACACTGGCTGGAAAGAGTAGCCGAGTCCGCAGCGACCTCGATCTTGGTTGCACGCACGCGACGTCCCTCGCTGCTGGTCGCGGTTGCCCGAAGAGCGCGTCTCAGCGCCTTCGTATCGATCTCGATGACGGTGTTGCTCGGCACGGGGACGACGTGGCGCCAATCGGGATAAGTCCCATCGATGAGCTTCGTCCGCACGCGCACCCCGTTTGCCGTGATCTCGGCATAACCCGTGCGTTTGTCGTCGGCCGTCTTGTGGATCGCGAAGCTGGCTTCGCCCTTCCCGGCATAGCCAAGCGAGAGGGCGACAGCCTTTCTCGGCACGATGACGCTCGGTTGATCAGTTGCTCCGCTACCGAGATTGGTCTCGCGCTTTGCGAGACGATGGCCGTCTGTCGCTACGGCGATCAGCGTTCCGTCCTTCACCTCAAGGCAGACGCCGTTCAGGTAGTAGCGCGTCTCTTCCCGCGAGATGGCGTGTGTCACGCCACCGAAAAGGAACTGGACCACTCCCTCCGCCAGGTTCGCGTCCCACGCCTTCGACCCGATCTGCAGACGCGGAAAGTCAGCGGCCGGAAGCGGGAACATAGTCGCCGAGAAGTCGCCGGCCGTGACTTCGACGACGCCCGTCTCGTTGATGGTGAGCGAGACCCGCTCAACGTGAGAAGCCGCTTGCAGGAAATCGCGCAGCCGGAAGGCCGGAAGGCACAGAGCCCCCTCGCCTGAGCCTTCAATTTCGACCCTCACCTCCATGTCGAGGTCAGTGCCGCTAACCGCGATAGTGCTGAAATCGACGGCGATCTCGACGAAGTTCAGGATCGGAATAGTGTTGCGGGGCTCGACGACGGCCGCGACCTTCGACACGGCGCGCAGAAGATCTGCAGTCGCAGCCTCCGCCGTGAACACTGCCGGAGGTGTCGCCTTCTCCTTACGCTTTGCGCTCATCGCTGTGCCTTCCCGTCTGGTGTGAAGAGTTCTTCGGCCCTGTCCTCGTGCGCCTTGGCGCCGCGGAGGCGCTCAACCGCGGCCAAGGCTCCGGCCAGTTCGGCATGGGCGACACGGCTCTCTTCGAGCGCGACCGCGTCCAAGACCCACTTCTTCTCGATCCCGAAGACGTCGCGGACGAACGGCGGCCCGTAGACAAGCATCAGGTGAAGCGCGACCTCTCCGCTCGGGAGGCTCCCCCGGCTGAACCATTGCGCGATGCTGTCCCGGCTAACCCCGGTCCACTCTGCTACCGCCGCAACGGTGCGCTCGGGGTGGCGCTCACGCAGGAACGCGAGCAGCCGGTCAGAGAACGACTGCTTCTCAGGGTCCCGAGCGCGAACCTGTTTGCCGAGAAGCGGGATCTCGGGCGCGGCGAGCAATGCGCGGACATGGGACAAGAGATCGTCGCTTGCGCGGAACCACTCACCTGTGAGCTTCAGGTCCGCGAACCGCTTCTGTAGGTCCCGTTCGGCAGAGATCGTGCCGGGGACACTGCCGAGCAGACTCAGCTCCGCTCCGTGAGCCGTCTGGAGCGCCCTGAGGCGCCCGGCCGGATCCTGCGAATACCCAATCTTCAATCGGCCGTGGCTGTCCTGAATGAAGTAGACGCGGCCACTCACCGGAGGACCTCGCTGGACTGCGATGCCCCGATCAGTCGTTGCGCTTCCTCGACCGCCGCAACCAGGCGCGCCATCTGCGGAGCCTGAGCAGCGTCGCCGCCAGCACGGCGATACGCTTCCAGTTCATTGGTGAGCCTTTTGATTTCGGCCTCGATCTCCCGCACCAGAAGCGCCTCAAGCTTCCGGTGCAGCCACCCTTCGATGCGCTTCAGACGCCCCTTGCGAAGGTTCTCAAGCGTGCCGGGGGCGCAGCCCGCGCGCCTCGCGACAATGTCTCGCGCGAGCGGCAGCTTCCCGACGCGCTCGGTCTCCCGATCTTCCAATAGGCGGGCGAGCCGGCGCGTGTCCGTTGTGAAAGACAACGCGGTCACTTCACTGACCTCCGATGGACGATTTGTCCGTTCTGAAGGGATCATCTGCCCTGAGCTCCGATGCTTCACTGCAAGCGTCGGAGGTGCAGGACTGATGGAGGCGAACGACACCTGGACGAGCCTCGGCAGCCTCGCCGCGATGATCGCAGCGAGAGCCGAGAGAGGCGCGACGGGGCTGGCTTTGGCGAGCGAGGGCCACGTTGCGAGGGAAGAAAGGCGCGGCGAGCAGAAGCTCAGCCGCGAGGTGACCGGCTGCCGGGAGGCAAGAGCGGCCGGGTTCGGGAAGGGGAGACAGGACAGCCGCTCGCGGGAACGGGCCGCCGTCCTGCCCTCCGCGCTCCCGCGGGGGATAGGAGCGCGAAGAGGAATGCGATGCTGACAGAGATGCGATCACAGCCACTCTCCGTCGTCGTCGAGGAGAGGAGCGGCTTCGATCTCGTCGATGACGAAGAGGATGAAGCAGAGCGCGAAGAGGCCGACCCAGATCATCTGGTCGACACCGGCCGCGAAGGCGACCGCCAGACCGAGCAGCGAGAGGAAGGATGCGGCGAGAGAGAGCGTCATGGATGAGCCCTCACCGCGTAAATCGCGTCCGGAGCCGACTTGCCGGCGATCATCTCCGCTCGGAAGGCGTCGAACTCATCGTCGTCCAGACCGAGGCGCAGGCAGATGCTGCTCCGCATGAACGAGCTGACGGTATGATGCGGATCGAGGAACAGATCGCCCGGCTTTGGGGTGAATGCGGTTCCGTCCGGCGCCGGAGCTGGATCGATGCGCGTGGCAGCGCCCTCCCCCGGCTCCGGCGACGTGACAGATTGCTCCGCTTCGACGGGCACTATGCCGCCCGTGATCCCGACCGTCGTTGCAGCGGAGCCGTCCTGGCCTTGCACCATCGCCCCTCTGTCCTGGGCTGCGGGTGGAGTCTCGGGGCGGGCGTTCGTGAATTCGGTTGCGGTCTCTCCCGCCGTCACGCTTTCAGGGGCGTCCGCCGGAGCGAAGACGTTACCCTCGGCCGCGTTCGCCTCATCGCCGGCCTGCTCGCCGGGACCTTCGTCGTCGCTCTCGCGTGTGCGCGTGGCGCGTGGCGCGCGAGCCGCCCGGTCGTAGAGGGCGAGATACGCTTCCGCGATCTCGCCGCGGTTCTCGGCTTGCGCCAGCTTCTCGGGAGCGGAGCGGCGCCTCCGGAGCGTGGCAACACAGGCCTTCAGGCCCGCGATCTCATCGCCGATCTCGCCCTTGGTGTGCGCGGCAAGCTCCGCGCGGACCTCCTGCAGGAGGTCGCGTTTGGACGCGTTCGCGTCCTCGATCATCTGATCGTAGCTGTCGAGCAGGTCGATGACCTCTCGGGCGCGTTCATCCGGGAGCCGGGTCATGCCGCAGCCCCGTGTTCAGAGGGGGCTGACCCTGGTTTTGGCTTGATGCGGCCGGCCGTGACCTCCGCGAGGAGGACCTCAAGCATTCGCCCCACGGGCCCGGATGGCTCCTGGCCCCTCTCGATCCTAGAGACGGTCGCTTGGTCACAGCCGACGAACTCGGCCATGTCCTTTTGCGACCAGCGGAGGCGGGCTCGTAACTTGCGCGCGTCGACCATGCGTAATCTCTATGCGATACGCATGCTATTGTCAATGCCCGCTGCATAGATGCGTGATGCATAATCCGCGCATGGAAGTGCACCAGCGGTTGATGTGGGCGAGATTGAACGTCGGGCGCTACAAAACCGCGTCCGACGCTGCCCGCGCGATGGGTGTTCCGATCCCGACCTATGCGGGTCATGAGAACGGAAGTCGGGGGCTCACCCGTGCGACCGCGGAGCGCTACGCCGCATTCTTCAAGGTCGCACCCGAATGGATGGTGTTCGGGCGCGGCGCACCGAGGCCAGGTGTTGCGCCGCCGTCAGAAGATCGGGAACCGAAGACGATCCCCGATATCCCGTTTGCAGATGAACCTGCTACCAACGTAAGCGGGCCAGTGGCCTTGCCGAGGGCTGGCGTGGGAAGGCTTCCTATCAGGGGGCGGGCTGCCGGCGGGCCGAATGGCAAGCTCGTAATGACAGCCGATGCCGTTGGCTGGGCACGCATGCCGGCAAGCCTGCAGGATGTCCCAGAGGCTTACGGCGTCTTCGTGCATGGAGATTCCATGCTGGACCGCTACGAATCCGGCGAATTTCTTCATGTGAACCCTGTCCGCCCTGTCCGGAGAGGGGATTACGTTGTCGCGCAGATCCGCGAGCAGGATGGCTTCGCGGGCTACGTCAAGCGCTTCGTCAGTCGATCCGCGACAGAACTCGTGCTGGAGCAGCTGAATCCGCCAGAGGGCGAAGACCGCCTGATGCGCTTTCCCGCTGACCGAGTTGTGGCCGTACATAAGGTCGTAGGGACCGGCGAGCCGTGACCCCTCCCGACCCTCCCCGCGATCTCCTCCCCGACGACGATTTCCTCGAGGCATTCAAGGCCGCCCTGCAAGCCGACGAGGTCGACGAGGCGGTCTATGGGTGGATGGTGGAGGAGAGGGGAAGCCTTGTCCTGCGCGTTGAGGGGAAAGAGAATGCCTGAGAGATGGGTCGGAGCCGTTGTCGTCGGCGACGCAATCACGCTGGTTGAGGCCGAGGTGCCTGCGGACGGGGCTATCACGATTCTCGCCGACGAAAGTTGGCCCTTGCAGAAGGGAGACCGACCTGTGGCTTATGCTGCGGCATACCAGCGAATTTCAGATTATGTAACAGACAATAAGATATCAAAGGCAATCGTCAAGGAGAGCGCAGTCAGTTTGGGCGGAACAAAGAAAGCGCATCTACTCTCGGCTGAATTTAGGGGAGTGGTGCTGGCAGCCCTTGCGTCGAAGATCCCTACTGAGACGCACGCGAAGGCGAGTCTCAGCAAAACCTTCGGCGAGCGGAAGGTTGACGACTACCTGTCTGATAGCAAATTCTGGGAGCAGGAATGCAAGGGTAAGCTTCGCGCCGGGAGCCGCGAGGCAGCTCTTATGATCTTGGCATCTAGGGACTAGAACTTGTCACAATTCGTATCGCATCTCACTCTAGGACCGGAGATCGGCAGTGGGCACTTCGGCCGTGTGCTGATGGGTCAAGACCCTGTTCACGACGTAGTGGCGGTGAAGCTTTTGGAGCAGAAGCCGGGAGAACCCGATGCCGACTGGGCTCTCAGGAAGGCGGGTCTGCTGGCAGAAGGCCAGCATCTCAGGCAGGCCACGCACGCGAACGTGGTGCAAGTTCATCATGCGGTGGAGCGAGTTCCAGATGCATACATGATCGTCATGGAGTACTGCGAAGGTGGATCGCTTCAGGCTGCCTTCGAAAGTGGTCCAAGTAGTCTATCGTTTGTCCGCAAGGTAGGTACTGAGATTACGGCGGGACTCCAAGCGCTCCATAATCGTCAGATGCTACATCGGGACATAAAGCCAGCGAATATCTTGCTCAAGCAAGGCACTGCCAAAATCGGCGACTTTGGATTGGTGACGGACAACATAGTTCTCGGCTATGCTTCACAGGCCGGGTATAACGATCATCTCCCGCCTGAGGTCCATCAGGGCGGAGGCACGAGCGTCAAGTCCGACATATGGGCGCTCGGAATGACGCTTTACCGTCTGCTTCATGGCCGAGAGTGGTACCAGCGCTCCCCTGCTCCCCGATTCCTGATAGGCGCAGGCGGCTTCGCTGACAGCCTGCCGTGGCTTCCGCATATCCCGAGTCGCTGGAAGCGGATGATTAGGCGAATGCTCAACGACGATCCGGCGGCTCGCTGTCAGAGCGCCGGCGAAGCTCTTACTTTATTGGCCGGGGTACCAATCGATCCGGACTGGGAGTGCTTTGTGGAGCCGAACCGGGTGGTCTGGCGTCGCTCCCGGGGCGATCGGGTCCATGAGGTGCGATGGTTGCACGATAGGAGCCGGTACGAGTGGAGCGCTCAAAGCATGCCGCAGGGATCAGGCAACCGGAGGCGGCTCGGTGCCTCTTCACACCCGCTGACGCGAAGCCAAAGCGAACGCGAGCTTCGCGCCTTCTTTGAGAGCCAGAGCTAGCTGGCGCGCCTCATTGCTCTTGGGAGCAGAAACTTACCCGCGAGATCGGATGGACCGAGAGGCCTTAGATCAAGCGCTCGGGCTGCAATCTTCCTCCGCTCGTCCGCGCAATCTGTGCAGTACGCCCGCTCCGAGTGCACAGCTTCAGGCGGCCGCCACGCCCGGCCACAGTGACGGCATTTTGGAAGCTTCATCATCGCAGCCTCCATGTTCCGTCGTCATCGTAAACACTCCGTTAAGACTTTAAGAACGTATCAGGAACACGAAGATGGTCAAGCGGGCGCCGTGGGCTACACAAGAGCGCACCTAGGCTTAAACCTCCCTCCCCTCCGCATCGAGCCAGGCCTCCGGGCCGCCGAAGCCGCCGCAGTCAGAATTCTGCCGTCTCCCCTAGAAACTCGGGCGGGACGTTGAACGAGGCGATGATCTCGGGATCCTCGCACTCGCCCGTCTCGGGATCGATGACGCGAGAGAAGGCGAGCGCCGGTTGGTTCAGCGACCGGAGACGCGCGACGGCGCGCTCAGCCACGCCGCGATCCTGAACCTGACGCGGCAGCTTGGGCCGCCAGCGCCTTTTTGCGAACTCGAATTCCTGCAGGACGTAGTAGGTGGTGAGCGCCATGCTGCCTTCCTCCTAGGCGACGCTGATTTCGGTTCGCCAAGTCGGCCATATCGATACGCTGTCACCAGGCCCGTCCCTCTCAGTGCAGTATCGACACCGAAGCCGGCTCGCGAGTTGCTCAATCGAGTAGACACCGAAGCGACGGGACACTTGGCTGAGTTCTGGAGACCGCCAACGGCGACGACGTCCGCAGTCGTCACATACGATCGACAGCGCGACCGCCTGGACTAGGTCGCCTTGATACACATCCGGCAAGGGCCTCTCCTGTTCTCTCTTTGTTCTGTGACGTGATGGATTCCAGAACCCGCGCCGATTGTCGAATCGATTCTGATTGAGCTGCCTGACCACGCATAGTTGCCGCTCATCAACCTATGCGTTTCGCATTGACAGGGCCGTTCGGATGCATTACGCATTATGCATCGAAAGCCGAGGCCCACATGCCCCAAGCCGCCACGAAGACCCGGAAGACCAAGAAGGCTGCTGAGGCCGTCGACCTCCCGCCCGCGACGGGACCGAAGTACGAATTCACCGGAGAGGTGAAGGTCGAGTTCGGGATCACGCTCCGCCGGATCAGGGCGCTGCGTCAGATCGGCCTGATCGCGGCCGGCACACTCGGCGGCTGGATCGCAAGCGAGACGAACCTTTCGCAGGTCTCCGGGGACGCGTGGGTCTCCGGGGACGCGCGGGTCTACGGGAACGCGCGGGTCTCCGGGGACGCGCGGGTCTACGGGAACGCGTGGGTCTACGGGGACGCGCGGGTCTCCGGGGACGCGTGGGTCTCCGGGGACGCGCGGGTCTACGGGAACGCGTGGGTCTACGGGGACGCGCGGGTCTCCGGGGACGCGTGGGTCTCCGGGGACGCGTGGGTCTCCGGGGACGCGCGGGTCTACGGGAACGCGCGGGTCTACGGGGACGCGTGGGTCTACGGGGACGCGTGGGTCTACGGGGACGCGCGGGTCTACGGGGACGCGCGGGTCGCGCGCCGCCTCACGACCGCGACCTGCAGCGACGGCTACACGTTCGTCCTGGCCACGGATAGGGCCGGCCATCCCGTTGTAATCGCCGACTGCAGGTACTTCGACTTCGCGGCCGCTCGGCAGCACTGGCAGGCGACGCGCGGCGGGACGCCGCTCGGCGATGAGACTTTCGCGATCCTCGACATGCTGGAGCGCATCGCCTCGATCCGGGGGCCGGATGCCGCCCCCGTTGAGGACGCTGATCGGGATGCCGCGTGATGTCGGCTCATCTCTCCGCCTTCGACGCCGCTCTCGACGCGATCTCCCGCATCCCGGAGCCGCGTGAGCCGGCCCGCGTCCCCGGTGCGCACTACAGCATGCACGTCGCCGCCTGGCTCTGCCGGGAGAGCAAGCGCCTGGAACGGATCATCGCGATCACGCCGTCCGGGCCGGAATGCTCCCGCCTAATCGATCAGAAGATCGCGGTCGACATGCGGGAGAGCGCAGAACTGCGCCGTGCGCAGGGCCGGATGTCGCCGCGTGATGCGGCTCTCGCCGATCTCGGCCGCGCGATGGCTGACAGGAGGGCGGCATGAGCGTCTCCGATACGCAGGCGGGTGGATGGGTACTCGTGCCGAGGGAGCCTACCGAAGCGATGATCGAAGCATTCCGGGACGGCGAGTTTCGGCATTTCGATCAAGGCTACCAGGCCATGCTCGATGCCGCGCCGACCGCGCCTGGCCTGGCCGACGAGCTCGCCCGTCTGCGCGCCCAGAAGGAAAAGCTGGTCAAAGCGCTGAAGCCTTTCGCCGACGCGCTCGACGCGCTGACCGATGATTTGCGGCTGTGTCCAGATGAGTACTGCGTCGAGGAGGCGCTTTGGCAGGACGAGCAGCCCACCATAGGCGATCTGCGCCGAGCTCGCGCCGCTCTCCGCGAGGCAGGCGAATGACCCGCTTTGCCGTCCTGACCCGGACCCGCTTTCTCCCTGGCCTGTCTCTCTCGTCCGCGAACCGTCTCGTCCTGCGCTGCAAACGCCACGGCGTCAGCGCTCGTCTCTGGCCGATCTGAGGAGAACAACGTGATCGTCTCACTCACCCTCCGCGGCGCCACACATCGCATCCTAATCTCGGACGACGGCGTGACCTTCACGGACCCGTCTGTCTCGCCTCCTCTCACCGCATCCGAGCGCGAGAGCGTCCTGGCCTATGTCGCGGCGCAGAGAAGAGCGCGAGAGCCGGCCGAGAGAATCCTTGCCCGCACGAGGCGGGACACGCGTCGCGTCGCGGCCGTCGCGCTCTCCGCCGCCGGGTGCGTCCTGGTTCAGGACCTCGCTCGGGCTGCAGATCAGGCGCCGCTCGATCCCGGAACGGGAGCGGTCCTCATTCTAATCGCGATCCTCGTCGCATCTGTCTTCGGCATGTTCTGGCCGTGGCCGGTGCGGGAGGAGCGTTCCGAATCCTCCGACCCCTACGCGGATGCGTTCGGCGACGTGCCGTCCGAACCTCAGAGGGGGCGCGAATGAGCGATCTGTCCGAACGCGCCTGCCGCAAGCAGTTCGAACGCATGCGCGACCGCCTGAAGCGCGAAGTCGCCGCCGGCATCAAGCGTCCCCTGCCCCCGAAGGAGAAGACCAGTGCCTCTCAAGATCACGCGCGCCGCTGACCCCATCACCGTCGATCGCCTGAACATGGTGATCTACGGCCCGCCAGGCATCAGTAAGACCTCCGTCGCATTCACGGCCGAAGATCCGCTGTTGCTCGACTTCGACAACGGCAGCCACCGCGCCCCGAACCGCAAGGATGCTGTGCGCGTATCGGCCTGGTCGGACGTGGCGGACATCAAGGCCGAAGACCTTGCTCCGTTTAGGACGGTCATCGTGGACACCGCCGGACGGGCGCTCGACGCTCTGACCGTGGACATAATCCGCGCGAACCCGAAGCACGGTCGAGGCGGCGCCCTGACGCTCCAGGGCTACGGCGAGCTGAAATCCCGCTTCGGCGCCTTCCTGAAGCTCCTGAACAGCTTCGGCAAAGATGTCGTCCTGATCGCGCACATGGACGAGCAGCGCAGCGGCGATGATGTCGTCGAGCGCCTGGACGTGCAGGGCGGATCCAAGGGCGAGGTCTACAAGACGGCCGACGCCATGGGCCGGATCGTCATCATCAACGGTCAGCGCAAGTTGCTCTTCTCCCCTACCGATGCCGCATTCGGGAAGAACCCGGGCGGGCTCGATCCGCTCGACATCCCGCCGCTCGGCTCGCCTGCTTTCGACGGCTTCCTCGCCGGCGTGATCCAGATGACTAAGGATCGCCTGAACGAGCAGACGGAAGCCCAGCGCGAGGCCGCAGCCGAACAGGAGTGGTTCCGCGAGACACTGGCCGGGATCACCACCGCGCAAGAGCTGAACGGCATCCTTGGGCGAGCTCGCAATGCCAGTCAGGCGTGCAAGACCATGGTCCGGGACAAGGCCAATGCGCTCGGGCTCGAGTTCAACAAGGAGAGCGGCACCTACGCCCTCCCGAAGATGGCGGCCTGACCATGGCAGCCATCCGCGTCAGCGCCTCTGATATTGACTCGTTCCGCTACTTCCTTGCGGACGAGGACGGGGACCTCGCCGGGCTCCTGGCAAGGCTCCGACGCGAGGAACCTCCGTCAGAGGCAATGCTGGCTGGATCGGCTCTGCACGCCGCCCTTGAAACGTGCCGCGATGGCAGCCTCGACGAGATCGTGTCTGATGGCTTTCGGTTCACCTTCGCTTTCGATGAGGAACTGGACATCCCGCCGACGCGGGAAATGAAGGCGACTCGCGAATACGAGATCGGCGAGCACACCGTCACGCTCGTCGGCAAGGTGGACGCCGTTCTCGGGCGCCGGATCGACGATCACAAGTTCACGTCCCGATACGACGCTGAGCGTTTTCTCGGCAGTTATCAGTGGCGCGCCTATCTCGACATCTTCGGGGCCGATCTCTTCCGCTGGAATGTGTTCGAGGGTCGCGAGGTCGGCGAGCGCCACTACACCATCACCAGCCTCCACAAGCTCACCATGCACCGCTACCCGGGCATGGGCGACGACATCCGGAGGGAGCTTTCGGCCTTTGTCGATTTTCTGGCCGTGCATATGCCGGAGAAGTTGTCGTGAGCGCTCCGGCAGCCATCAGCGGCACCTTTGCCGATTTCCGCACCGTCAAGGGTCGGAAGGTCGCTCAGCTCGTGATCGAGATACCGATCGAGCAAGCTGATGCTGCCCTGCACGCGCTCGGGGGCGTCCCCCGGCCGGATGATCCGAAGTGGGTGGCGGTCGCTCGTCTCAATTCCGGATTGTCTAAGGCGACGGACTCCGATCCGGAAGTAGCGCCCAAGCGGTCCTTCGCCTCCCTCCCACCAGCGCAACAGGCTGCGCTTCAATGCAGGCGGGAGGCATTCTGGCGCTTCCTTCGTGAGGAATACAATCAGCCATCGGTACAGGACGAGGAAAGCGCTGCAGCTGTCGTCCGCTCAATCTGCAAGGTCACGAGCCGAAGCGAGATCGCGACGGGATCGACGGCTGCCGCCGCTTGGTTCCGAGTGAACGAGCACTTTGGCTTCTGGATGAAGGAGCCGGTGCTGTGAGCCGCTCCGTCGAACTCTGGTTCGGGAAGACCGACGACGCCAAGGTCCCGGCGCGGGTTCGCCTTCGCATTTTCGAGCGCGAGGGCGGCCGATGCTGGTTGTCCGGCCGGAAGATCATGCCCGGCGACGCATGGGACCTGGACCACAAGGTCGCGCTCGCTAATGGCGGCCGGCACGCTGAAGACAATCTCGCGCCGGCGCTCCGGGACAAGCACCGCGAGAAGACCGCCCGCGATGTGGCCGAGAAGTCTCGCGTTGCGTCGGTCCGAAAGAAGCACCTCGGCATCAAGATGCGGAAGGCGAAGATCAACTTTCCGCCGCGGCGCACCCCGAAGAACTACGCCAGTGCCCCTCTCCGCAAATGGGCAGCCTGGAATCCCCACGACCTGACCGCAATAGGACGCGCCGATGACTGAGATCGCGACGAAGCACACGCCGAAGCCTTGGGCAATCAACCCGATGGTCGTGCAGATCGATGCAATGAACGGGGACGGATACATCGTTCCGGTGTGCCAGATGCTCTGGCCGACCGATGAGCGATCCGAGGCCGAAACGTATGCCAACGCCCGCCTGATCGCCGCCGCGCCTGACCTGCTCGATGCGCTGAAGGACATCGTAGCGTCCTACGAGAGCTACCGAGCGGCCGAAGGGGACGACGACACATCGGACAGCATCGAATTGGCCGAAGCCGCCATCCGCCTTGCCGAGACGGGAGCCCGCTGATGTCTGCCCCGCATACCCCCCCCGCCCGGCCGAACCCCGAACCTGCACCGTGGCCAGAGGCGCTTTTCGACGTAGAGCCTGATCTTGGGGCGGCGACGCTGGAGCCGAGCCTTCGGCAGATCATCTACAAATACTACGAGCCGCATTTTGGGCCGAGCGAAGCCGAAACGCTCATGCACCGCTATGTCGACGCTCTCCGCTTCCTCTCCTCACAAGATGCCGGGGACGGGTCGCGGCCGGAGCCGGCGGAGGGAGAGCTTCAGGCAGCGAAGCGCGAAATCTTGCAGTGGATGTCGAAGGCGCATGTAGCGTGGGCCGAAGTCGAGCGGCTGCGGGAGGCGCTGAATAATCAGCGTGACTGGCATGGTTCCGAGTACGACAGCCTCGGGAAAATTGCCCCGACGAATGATAGCCGATGGCGCCGTACTCAGCACAAAGAACAGATCGACGCGATCGACGCAGCACTATCATCCGCACCGGCTACGGGCGGGTGGATGACGATAGATAGTGCGCCGAAGGATGGAACGACCCACTGGCAGCCTCTTCCCCCTCCCCCGCGCCCCGCAACAGGGGAGGCGTGAGCCATGCCGAGAATGGCGCGAACCCTCGTCGGCCTGCTCTCCCGGCTCCAGTCGGCTACTGCGAACCAGCCTTTCCATATCACGCGCCGCCAAATGGCTGTCATGAAGGACAGCAGCCGACCTGTGGAAGAGCGCATCGCTGCAATTGAGCAAATCGCTCGCGAACATCGCAAACCAGGAGCCCGCCCATGAACACACCAAACGAACTTGGGCGTGGCGACCTGGCGGCGGAGATCGAGCGGGCGCAGTGCGCAGCTATCGAAGCTGGACGTCCCGACGAAGCAATGGGTTTCGGGAACGGCTTTCGTGCCGGATACGCCGCCGCCCTCCGCCCGCAGCCAGGACCGGGTGCGGAGGAAGTGGCGAAGGCGATCCGGTCGGCCGTGTTTAGGAGATGGGCGCCGCCCGCCGCGGTGGAGCGGACGATCGATGCGTTTGCCATTCCCTCCGCGACGGCAGCCATCCAGGCCCTCTACGCCCCGCACCTCTCCTCACTCTCCGGGGACCGGGAAAGAGCGCTGGCCGGCGACATCATTCCGCCGGGCTACGAGCTCGTTCCGGTCGCCGCCCTGAAATGGCTGCATGGGCTCGGCCCCGACGACAACGGACACCACTTTGGCGAGGGGCCAGAAGCCGAGAACGCCAGGGGCCGCTTCTGGTGGCGATCCGTCTTCCGCCGGATGTGCTCCCGCTCTCTCACGACCGAGACACGGGGAGGCGACGATGCCGCGTGAGCTGACGGAGGGGTTCGCCCCAGACGAGATCGAGCGTTGCCGTGCGGCTATGTCGAAGCCGGCCCCGATGGATGCGCTTCGCCTCATCGCCTCCGGACGCGTGCTCATCGAGCTATCGCATGATCGGCGCGACGTGTTTCTCGACAGTTGCAACGGCTGCAAGATCAGAGACGGGGAGGGACGCAAAGCCCTACTCGCGGGAGGATGGCCTCTCTATCGGGCCGGAATGATCGACGAATACGGCCTCGTCACCGAAGCCGGCCGCCGCGCCCTACTCGGAGGATCGGACCGTGGGTGAGCGAACAGTCACCGTCTACAGTGTTGGCGAGGCGCTGTCGCTGCGTCTCGCGGATATCCGGCCGGAGCATCTGAAGGCTATGGCTGAAGGTATCCGAAAACGCGCTCGGCACTGCCCGTGGAATCCGTTCCCTGCCGACAGTCCGTGGGGTCGCAAGATCGAGGAGGCCTACGCTCGACAACAAGCCGGCCGCCTCGCCCTCCAGGAGGATCGGAATGGCTGAGATGACGGTGTCCCCGGTTCGCGTGCAGCTCCAGCGCACGAAGGGCTGGCGCATGCCGCCGAACACCGTGAAGGTCGACCGGAGCACCAGATGGGGCAACCCCTTCGTGGTCGGCGAACAATACCCCTTGGTCGAGGGGTACGTCGGCGGGCCGGTGTGCGGCTCGTCCGTCATTGCCGATGCGAAGGACGCCGTCGTCGCCTTCCGCGATTGGGCGACCGACGAGTTCTCACCCTTGCCGGATCTCGCGCCGTTGCGAGGCAAGAACCTCGCCTGTTGGTGCCGCCTCGACCAGCCCTGCCATGCCGACGTGCTGCTCGAGCTGGCGAACCGGCCAGAATGCCGTGCTTCCCCTCCCGAAGGAGAGCGAGATGGGTAGGCGCGCCGCATGGATCGAAGCGGGGTGCTCGCTATGAGCGACTTGACCGCAACGGACGTTGCCAAGAGGCTTGGTGTCTCACTCCGTACGCTTGAGGGCTGGCTGGCGACGGACGCCCCTCGATCCCCGCACGATCAACGCTTCCGGTATCATGTCCGCCGCGGGCGCAAACGGTTCTGGACTGAGGAGGGCTTCCGGTGCCTCAAGCAAGCGGTCGAACGGGAAAGCGAGCCGGGCGGCGTTCTCGCGGGCTCCAGCTCACGGAGCGGGACGGCTACTATCACGTACACGGGACCGTGCGGGTTGGCGGACGCTCAATCCGCGTGCGCAGAAGTCTTGGCCTTCCCGCTGACGCCGAACATGAGGAATCGGCCGAACACGAGATCCAGCGAGTCCGCGAAGATGTCGTCGCCGAAGCGCAAGGCCAGCCAACCCGCGGAGATCCGATCTCTGTAGCGGCTAGGGGATACCTGACGACACTACGGGAACGGCCCCTCGCCCCATCGGCGATCCGGATTGTGCAGGCGATCGTCAAGCGCTTCGGCGCCAGGCGGCTCAACGATGTGCAGGAGCGCGAGTGGAAGGCCTGGGTGGACGAACGCCAGAAGGGGAACAAGGCCGCCACCCGGGAACGCTTCCTAAATGGGGTTGTGGCGTTCCAGAAGTACGCAGCGAAGCACCACGGGCTCAAGAAGCTGGTCGAGTTTGCGCGAGACAAGAAGGCGCGCAACCCTACTCAACGGGCTCGACGCGCTGTCCAGGAGCTTCGACCCGAACTGATCGGCATCCTCTTTGAAGCCTGTCATATCACCATCAGGGCGCAGCTCGCAGCCGAGTGGAGCACTGGCGCCCGCGTGTCCTCGATCGTGTACGGCGCGCGCCTCTGTGACCTGATCATGGCGCCCGGCCGGGAGCAGATCATTTTCCGAGACACGAAAAACGGAAAGGACGTTGCGGCGGCGCTCCACCCAGCGGCGGCACGCGTAATGCGCGACTACCTGACTTGGCGGGGTGGGCTGCACGACCGCGAGGCGCCGCTCTTTCTGACCTATAAGCACCGGCCCTACGAGGACAACGGGAAGGCCTGGGGCGGGCAGAATAAGACCGGGTTCAAGGCGGCAAAGCGCCGGGCTCGGCTTCGTCTCCTGAAGGAGGCGTTCGCATCAGCGCGGCAGCACCGGAAGTACGGTCAGCGGCAGAAGGCGCTTGATGCGCTCTTACAAGCCCGCGCCGACGCGCGACTTCTCAGGAAGGTCACCCAGCATTGGTTCCGCCACATGCTGGCAACGCGCATGGCTCACCGTGATCTTCGGGGGACAATGGAGCAGGGCGGCTGGACCGACCATAGATCCGTCATGGGATACGTCCATGACGTGTCTGAGCGCCGCCGGGGGATCGTCTCCGGATTTGAGGATTTCGACACGAACAATACACGCGGTACTGACACGGAGGCGGCAAGTTCATGACTTTACTGGATAATTTGGCGCTAATCCGCGCCCTTGGTAAGGGAGAGGTCGACAGTTCAATCCTGTCCGGCAGCACCACGTAGACCCTGCCAAACAGCGACGAACCGAACGAGCACACCGCCACGTGATGCGTGAAAATAGGTGGGATCGGTTCGCGACCTGTTCACGTCCTCGCGCCGTTCCCCGGAGACCGGCCGTGAGTGCGGCGAAGCGAATCGAACAGGCCACGCTCGTCACATGTGAGTCGCTTCTGACAGCATTCGAGAGGGCCGAAGGCTTCGCTAGTGAATACGCCCCGACATCTCGATCGCACTCCGCACAGCGCTCCTGCGTGGCGGGAAGCCGATTAGCGATTTTGATGCGTTGATTAGCGAATTTGGCTTGTCTGCCGGCTTGTCCCCTCTAGTCTGCCCGGCAACCTGTCGCCTTGGGCGTGGCACGATGCCCAGGCGATGGAGCTATGCTTCGGACCAAGCAGGATAGCTGCGGGACGGGCACCTAAAAACGCTAATGAGGGGACACCCTATGAGAAGCTTGGCCGCGCTCGCATGCGCCGCGTTGATGACGGTCACGCTGCCGGCTGCCGGGCAGGACTATCCGTCCAAGCCGATCCGCGTCCTGGTGCCATTCGCGCCTGGCGGGGTCGTGGACGTGACGGCGCGTCTTCTGACGCAGAAGATGTCGGAGCGTCTCGGCTGGTCCTTCGTCGTGGAGAATCGGCCTGGCGGAAACGGATTCATCGCCGTCACGGCAGCCGCGAAGGCTGCACCCGACGGCCACACGCTGCTGATGGCCCATACGGGTGAGTTCGCCGGGAACCCGGCGCTGTTTCCCGACGTGCCGTACGAGCTTGAGCGCGACTTCAAGCCGATCACGATGGTGAGCGACACGCCGATGCTCCTCGTCGCGAGCAAGGACGCTCCGTTCAACACCTTCGCCGAGGTCGTCGCTGCCGCGAAGGAGAAGCCCGGGACCGTCGGCTTCTCCTCGCCCGGAAACGGCAGCATCAATCATCTGGCCGGCGAGTGGCTGGCTCTCCAAGCGAACGTCAAGCTGCTGCACGTGCCCTACAAGGGAGGTGCTCCGGCGGCCGCCGCCGTCGCGGCCGGCGAGGTTCCGCTCGGCGTCGTGGCCGTGCCGGCCGTGCAGACGCATCTCCGCACCGGGCGCGTGAAGGTCATCGGCCTGACCACCGCCCAGCGCACGCCTTATGACAAGAGCTGGGTCACGGCGGCCGAGGGCGGCATCCCTGGTGTCGACTCATCGAACTGGGTAGGGCTCTTCGCCCCTAAGGGCGTGCCGGACGCGATCGTCCAGAAGCTCTATGACGAGGTGAAGGCGACGCTGGACAATCCCGAGGTGAGGGAGCGGTTCGCGCAGGCCGGAGCCGTGACGGGCGGCATGCCGCCTGCCGAGTTCCTGGCGCGCATCAAGACCGATGCCGAGCGCTACAAGGAGGTGGTGAAGAAGGCGAACGTGAAGCCCGAATAGGGCGAGTTCACCTTCTCGAAGGATCGTGCCTTGGTGAAGCCTCTATCGCGCGACGTCCTCGCCGGCCTCCTCTTCGCGGGAGCCGGCATCGGCTTCGTCATCATGTCGCGCAACTACAATTTCGGCGCAGGCACCCGCATGGGGCCGGGCATGTTCCCGACGCTCGTGGGCTCGCTTCTCGCGCTGCTCGGTGCCGTCATCGCGCTGCGGGGATTGCGGAGCGATGCGGGCACGCCGGACCGCTTCCACCTGCGGCCCTTCGTTCTCGTCCTCCTCGCAATCGCGGTATTCACGATCCTGGTCGAGCCGCTGGGGCTCTTCATCACGACCCTGCTCACCGTAGCCGTGGCGGCCCTCGCCGACCGTGAGCTTTCGAAACGCGCGGCGGCCGTCACGGCGGTCGTTCTCGCAATCGGATCGTGCGTCGTGTTCGTGACGCTGCTCGGACTCCAGCTGGCAATCTGGCCGTCGTTCTTCGGGTAAGCGCCAACATGGAGTTGCTCTCGGATTTCGGGCTCGGGCTGGCGACGGCGCTGAGCTGGCAGAATCTCCTCTACTGCTTCCTCGGCGTCTTCCTGGGGACCCTGGTCGGCGTGCTGCCCGGGCTCGGGCCGGTCGCCACCATCGCCATGCTCCTGCCGGTCACGTTCACCCTGGGGCCGGCGCCCGCGATGATCATGCTCGCCGGGATCTATTACGGCGCGCAATATGGCGGCTCGACCACGGCCATCCTGGTGAACCTGCCGGGCGAGTCCTCCTCCGTGGTGACGGCCCTCGACGGGTACCAGATGGCCCGGAACGGCCGCGCCGGGCCTGCGCTCGGGATGGCCGCGATCGGTTCCTTCATCGCGGGCTGCATCGCGACGCTGGTCCTGGCGCTCTTCGCGCCGCCCCTGGCGGAGATCGCGCTGAAATTCGGCCCGGCCGAATATTTCTCGATGATGACCCTCGGCCTCGTGGCTGCGGTCGTGCTCGCCAGCGGTTCGGTCCTGAAGGCCGTCGCCATGGTGCTCCTCGGGATCCTGCTCGGCCTCGTCGGCACGGACGTCAATTCCGGCCAGCAGCGGTTCACGTTCGGCGTCGCCGGCCTCGCCGACGGGATCAGCTTCGTCGCGCTGGCGATGGGATTGTTCGGCCTCGCCGATGTCATCCTCAACCTCGAACATAACGAGAAGCGCGGCGTGTTCGGCCGGATCGGGAGCCTCCTGCCGAGCCTCTCCGACCTCCGGAAATGCGCCGGCTCGATCCTGCGCGGCACCGCGTTGGGCTCCGTCCTCGGGATACTGCCCGGAGGGGGCGCGCTCCTCGCCTCCTTCGCGGCCTACACGCTCGAGAAGCGCGTGGCCAAGCCGCCGCGCGAGTTCGGGCAGGGGGACATCCGCGGCGTCGCGGCGCCGGAATCGGCGAACAATGCCGGCGCGCAGACCTCGTTCATCCCGCTGCTCACGCTCGGAATCCCGTCGAACCCCACCATGGCCCTCCTGATCGGCGCGCTCATGATCCAGGGCATCCAGCCTGGTCCGCAGGTCATGACGGAGCGCCCCGAGCTCTTCTGGGGCCTCATCGCCAGCATGCTGCTGGGCAACCTCATGCTGCTGGTCCTGAACCTGCCGCTCATCGGCCTGTGGGTCCGCCTCCTGACCATCCCGTACAAGTTCCTCTTCAACGCCATCCTGATCTTCTGCGCCATCGGCACCTATTCGGTGAACAACAGCGCGACCGATATCTGGCTCCTGCTCGTCTTCACGGCGGTCGGCTATGTCTTCATCAAGCTCCATTGCGAGCCGGCGCCGCTGGTCCTGGGATTCATCCTGGGCCCGATGATGGAAGAGAACCTCCGGCGTGCCCTGCGGATCTCGCTCGGGGATCCGACCGTCCTGGTGACGCGGCCGCTCAGCGCCGCCTTCCTGGTCCTCTCGGTCTTGCTGCTGATCACGATGATCGCCCCGTCGATCAGGGCGAAGCGCGAGGCCGCGCTGCAGGAGTAAGGGGCAGGAACAGCGGCGGGGGGACCCAGCCTCCGCACCCAGGGGCCGCGGCTCCCTTGCTTTCGCCTCGGCAGGGGCTCGCCGGGGCGGGAGCCGGGCTCCGGGCAGGCACGTCGCGAGCGGCCGGATGCGATTGCGGAGGTCTTGCCGTGGGACCAGGAGGACTGTTCGATGTCGAAAAAGCGCCACAAGCCCGAGGAGAGACCGCCCTCCAGGGCCTTCGTCATGGGCTCGGGACGCCTCAGGCGGCCGACATCGTCGAGGGCGCAGCCCCGGACGGTTTGACTCCACCCTGGCCCGCATGATGCATGATGTTCCCTGGACAGGGGAGCAGAACATGACGTCGCGTTGGCTTGCTGGTTGGGCGCTCGGCTGCGCCATGGCCGTGTCCGGGGTCGCCTCGGCTCAGGAGACGAAGGTCGCCATCGGCATCTCGGGCTGGACGGGCTTCGCGCCGCTGACGCTCGCCAAGGAGGCCGGGATCTTCAAGAAGAACGGCCTCGACGTCACCATCAAGAAAATCCCGCAGGCCTCGCGCCACCTCGCCATCGCGTCCGGCGACATCCAGTGCGCGGCGACCACGGTCGAGACCTGGGTGGTCTGGAATGCCGCCGGCATCGCCACCAAGCAGATCTTCCAGCTGGACAAGAGCTACGGCGCCGACGGCATGGTCGTGCGGGCGAATATCGGCTCGATCAAGGAGCTGAAGGGCAAGACGGTGGCGGCCTCGGCGCCCGGCACCTCGCCCTATTTCGTGCTCGCCTGGATGCTGAAGCAGAACGGGCTGACGACCAAGGACGTGACGATCGTGAACATGGAGCCCGGCCCTGCCGCCCAGGCCTTCATCGCCGGCCAGAACGACGCGGCCATGACCTACGAGCCCTATCTCTCCTCGGTCCGGGCGAAGCCGGAGGCCGGCAAGATCATCGCCACGACGCTCGACTACCCGGTCGTGATGGACACCTTCGGCTGCACCCCGGCCTTCCTGGACGGCAACCCGAAGGCCGCCAAGGCGCTCGCCGAAAGCTATTTCGAGGCGCTCGACATGATCGCCAAGGACCAGGCCAAGGCCTACGAGATCATGGGCGCGGACGTGAAGCAGACGGGCGAGCAGTTCGGCAATTCCGCCAAGTATCTGCGCTGGCAGGATAGGGCGGCGAACAAGACCTTCTTCGCCGGCGAGCATGCCAAGTTCTCGAAGGAGGCAGCCGACCTGCTGCTCGAGACGGGCGTGATCAAGCAGATCCCGGACCTGTCGAAGCTCGCGGACACGCAGTTCATCCAGTAGCTCGCGCGCGTCATACCGGGCTTGTCCCGGCCACCCCGATCCGACAAGCACGCTTCCCTACATCGGGATGGCCGGGACAAGCCCGGCCATGACAACGTGAGACCATGATCCGTCCCCTCGAACCCGTCGGCCAGACCGCCCGCGTCGGGCTCGGTCTCGCCTTCTTCGCGCTGTTCGTGGGCGCCTGGGCCTTCGCGACGCTCGGCGGCTTCGTATCCCGCACCTTCCTGGCCGACCCGGTCACGATGCTGCAGGACGGCTGGCTGCTGCTGACCCGGTTCGGCTTCCTCCACGATATCGGCATGACCGTCTGGCGCGTGGTCGGAGGCTTCGCGCTCGCCGCGATCGTGGCCGTTCCGCTCGGCATCCTGATGGGCGCCTACAAGCCGATCGAGGCGCTGCTCGAGCCCTTCGTCTCCTTCGCCCGCTACCTGCCGGCCTCCGCCTTCATCCCGCTCCTGATCCTGTGGGCCGGGATCGGCGAGTTCCAGAAGCTGCTCGTGATCTTCATCGGCTCGGTGTTCCAGCTGATCCTCATGGTCGCGGTGGCGGTCGGCTCGACCCGTCGCGACCTCGTGGAAGCCGCCTACACGCTCGGCTCGACCGAGCGCAGCGTGGTCCGCCGCGTGCTGCTGCCGGCCAATGCGCCGGACATCGCCGAGATCCTCCGGCTCGTGCTCGGCTGGGCCTGGACCTACGTGATCGTCGCCGAGCTGATCGGCTCGTCCTCCGGCATCGGCCACATGATCATCGACTCGCAGTCGCTGCTCGCCACCGGGCAGATGATCTTCGGCATCATCGTGATCGGCCTGATCGGCCTCGTCTCGGACTTCGCGTTCAAGGCGGCGAACCGCGCGCTCTTCCCCTGGCGGCTCGCATGACGTGGAGAAGCCGCCCGTGTGCCCTCCCCCTGGCGGGGAGGGTGGCCCGATCCCCGGGCGAAGCCCCGGGGAGGAGGGCCGGGTGGGGGGCGGGAGGAGATCGCCCGACGCGGACGGCCCCCCACCCCGTCTGCTTCGCAGTCGACCCTCCCCGCGATGGGGAGGGTAACGGGCGGTGGCGCTCGTGAGACCCAAGCTCCTCGTCGAGAACGTGTCGCGCGTCTTCCCGGGCGTGCATGGCGGCGCGCCCGTGACCGCACTGCAGCCGACCAATCTGTCGGTGCCGGAGAACGACTTCATCACGCTGCTCGGACCCTCCGGTTGCGGAAAGTCGACGCTGCTGCGCATCGTCGCCGGCCTCGATCGGCCGACGACGGGGCGCGTGCTCCTCGACGGCCGCGAGGTGACGAAGCCCGGCCCGGAGCGGGGCATGGTGTTCCAGTCCTACACGCTCTTTCCCTGGCTCAACGTCGCCCAGAACATCGCCTACGGGCTCGCCGAGCGCGGGGTGCCGGAGGCGCGGCGCCGCGAGATCGTCGATCATTACCTCGCCCGGATGGGACTGACGGGCTTCGCCAGCCATTGGCCGAAGCAGCTTTCGGGCGGGATGCAGCAGCGGGTCGCGATCGCGCGCGCGCTCGCCAACGATCCGGCGATCCTGCTGCTCGACGAGCCCTTCGGCGCGCTCGACAACCAGACCCGCGCCCTGATGCAGGAATTGCTGCTCGGGATCTGGGAGCGCGACCGCAAGACGGTGCTGTTCGTCACGCATGACATCGAGGAGGCGATCTTCCTCGCCTCGCGCGTGCTGGTCATGACGGCCCGCCCCGGCCGCATCAAGGCGGAGGTCCCGGTCGACCTCCCCCATCCGCGCGATTATCGCATGAAGACGACGCCGGAGTTCAACGCGCTGAAAGCCCGGCTCACGGAGGAGATCCGGGCCGAGGCGGTGCTGGCGGCCGAGGAGCATTAGCCCGTCGCTTGCGCGGGATCGATCGGAGGCCCATGGTGATGCCATGACATCCTTCGGACGGCGCGAAGATGAGACAGCTCAGCCCGGCTGCAGCACGAAGCGATCCGGAGCGTGCGGCTCCTGACGAATTCGGCGAAGACGTCCTCGTCGAGATGGCAAACCTGGACGAGGAGGATACTCACGTCCCAGGGACGATCTTCATCTCGACACGGCTCGGGTCGCACGGTCCGCGCGTGAAGTGGTATCCCGGCACACCTGGCAGGGCGGAGCCATGCCTAGTCATGTCGATCGGTCCTGACCCGAAAGTGCGCGACGATTTCCTGCCGAGCCACATCTCTCGTCCTGCGATCCCGCTCGTCAGCGCCTAGGTAAGGGCCAACCAGGAGGCGCTGCTCCAGTTCTGGAACGAGGGTGAGACCTGGAACCGCCGCCGGGTCGCCGCCTTCCTGGACGGCCTCAAGCCGCTCCCGAGATGAGGGCGGCCCCCAACAGGCGGCCGCCCCGGGGAGGTCAGGACTTCCTGGCGTCGTTCTGCTTGTCGAGATCCTGCGCCATCTGGTGATGGTGCTGCAGCGCCGGCAGCGTGCTGCTGGCCCAGGTCTTGAGCTGCTCGTTGTCGCCGCCCTTGCCGTAGCGCTCGAACAGCGAGACCGCCTCCTTGTGCGCCGTGACCTGGTCGTCGAGATATTGCCGCGTGAAGTCGGCGCCGTTCAGGCCCTTGAGCTTGTCCAGCATCTTCTGATGCGAGGGCAGCATCTCCGCCGGGATCTCGGCCTTGACCGTCCCGGCCTGGACCATGCCCTTCATCTCGGTCGAGGTCTTGGTGTGGTCCGTGATCATCTGCTGGGCGAAGGTCTTGACGCGCTCGTCGGCCGCCCGCTCCACGGCAAGCTGGCTCGACTGGATCTCGAACATGTCGCTCGAGGCGGCCTCCTTCACGAAATCCTCGGTCTTGGGCGCGATGCCGAGCATCGAGTTCACGCCAGTCCGCTCCCCGAGGGACTGTGCGTGGACCGGGCCGGCGAGAGCCAGGCAAAGCGCCGCGGCGGCAAATCGGTTCATTTGAGCGTTCTCCATGATGGTTGGAGAACAGCCCCCAGCTTGGCCGGTTCCTGTCCGCCTTTGACATGCGCGTGATTGGCCCGCCGCGACCGAGCAACTCCTTCCCGCGCCCCTCGACTCGTCCCATATTCGGGTATGGCCAGGACTCCCAAGAGCGCCGCCGGCGAGGACGGGCGCAGGGCGCGTGCCCGCGCGCAGCCGAAGGCGACCAAGCCCGAGCTGAAGCCGCTCGATTCCCATCTCGCCAAACTGCTCAATCCGGGCATCGCACGCGGCAATGCCAGCCCCGCCGCGGCTCAGGCGGCGCCGGGCCGCCGGCGCTCCGCCAAGGCCGAGGTGGCGCCGGCCGGCTTCGCCGAGGCGCCGCAGACAGCCTTCGATCCCGGCCCTGCCGGGGGGCTCGATCCGGAGCTCGCCGAGGCCTTGGGGCTTGGCGCGCTCACCTCGGGCGAGGGAAGAGAGGCCGGCGAGAGCGCGGCATCCCGCCGGGCGAGGACGCCGAAATCGGGGGTGCCCTCCCGCCCGTCCGGATCGCCTGTGCCGTCCGACCTCTCTCCGCCGGCGCCGGACGACGGCCGCGAGGACGACGATACCGCCCTGCCCTCCTCCGCGGGCCTCTCCGCGACCGTGAAGGCGCTGTCCGACCTGCTCGAGAGCGGCAATCCGCTGTTCAAGAACGGGCAGAGATGGATCCCGCACCGGCCGCCGCGGCCCGAGAAGTCGGAAGGCGGCATCCGCTTCAAGCTCGTCTCGGACTACAGGCCGTCGGGCGACCAGCCGACCGCCATCGCCGAGCTCGTGCAGGGCATCCGGGCCCAGGAGCGCGACCAGGTGCTCCTCGGCGTCACCGGCTCCGGCAAGACCTTCACCATGGCGCAGGTCATCGCCGAGACGCAGCGGCCGGCCCTGATCCTCGCGCCCAACAAGACCCTTGCGGCCCAGCTCTACGGCGAGTTCAAGTCCTTCTTCCCCGAGAACGCGGTCGAGTACTTCGTCTCGTACTACGACTACTATCAGCCTGAGGCCTATGTGCCGCGGACGGACCTCTATATCGAGAAGGATTCGTCCATCAACGAGCAGATCGACCGCATGCGCCACGCCGCGACGCGCGCGCTGCTGGAGCGCGACGACGTCATCATCGTGGCCTCCGTCTCCTGCATCTACGGCATCGGCTCGGTCGAGACCTACACGGCGATGACCTTCGCGGTGACGGTGGGGGAGCGCATCGAGCAGCGCCAGCTCATCGCCGACCTCGTCGCGCTCCAGTACAAGCGCACGAGCATGGACTTTTCGCGCGGCACCTTCCGGGTCCGGGGCGATACGATCGAGCTTTTTCCGGCGCACTTGGAGGACCGGGCCTGGCGCATCTCGCTCTTCGGCGACGAGGTCGAATCCATCGTCGAGTTCGACCCCCTCACCGGGCAGAAGAGCAGCGAGCTCAAGTTCGTGAAGATCTACGCGAACTCGCATTACGTCACGCCGAAGCCCACCCTCCAGCAGGCGACGCGGGCGATCAAGGAGGAGCTGCGCCAGCGGCTCGAGGAGCTCAACCGCATGGGCCGCTTCCTGGAGGCGCAGCGGCTGGAGCAGCGCACGCAGTTCGACCTGGAGATGATCGAGGCGACCGGCTCGTGCCCCGGCATCGAGAATTATTCGCGCTACCTGACCGGCCGCCGGCCGGGCGAGCCGCCGCCGACGCTCTTCGAGTACCTGCCCGACAACGCCCTCGTCTTCACGGACGAAAGCCACGTCACGGTGCCGCAGATCGGCGCCATGTACCGGGGCGACTTCCGCCGCAAGGCGACGCTGGCCGAATACGGCTTCCGCCTGCCCTCCTGCATGGACAACCGCCCGCTCCGCTTCGAGGAATGGGACGCGATGCGGCCGCAATCGATCCACGTCTCGGCGACGCCGGGACCGTGGGAGATGCAGCAGGCCGCCGGCGTCTTCGTCGAGCAGGTGATCCGCCCGACCGGCCTCGTCGATCCGCCGGTCGAGGTGCGCCCGGCGCGGTCGCAGGTGGACGACGTTCTGGGCGAGATCCGCCAGGTGGCGGCGAAAGGCTACCGCACGCTCGTGACGGTGCTGACGAAGCGCATGGCCGAGGACCTCACCGAGTACCTGCACGAGAACAAGGTGCGGGTGCGCTACATGCATTCCGACATCGACACGATCGAGCGCATCGAGATCATCCGCGACCTCCGGCTCGGCGCCTTCGACGTGCTGGTGGGCATCAACCTGCTGCGCGAGGGGCTCGACATCCCCGAATGCGCGCTCGTCGCGATCCTGGATGCCGACAAGGAGGGCTTCCTGCGGTCGGAGACCTCGCTCATCCAGACGATCGGGCGCGCCGCCCGCAACGTCGACGGCAAGGTGATCCTCTATGCCGACAAGGTGACGGGCTCGATGGAGCGCGCCATGGCGGAGACCGAGCGCCGGCGCGAGAAGCAGCTCGCCTACAACGCCGCTCACGGCATCACGCCGCAATCGATCAAGCGCGACATCGCCAACATCCTGGAATCGGTCGCCGAGCGCGACCACGTCCGGGTCGATACCGGCATGGCCGGCCAGGCGGTCACGATCGGGCACAACCTCAAGGCCGTCATCGCGGATCTGGAGAAGCGCATGCGGGCGGCCGCGGCCGATCTCGATTTCGAGGAGGCCGCGCGTCTCCGGGACGAGCTCAAGCGGCTCCAGATGACCGAGCTGACGCTCGGGGTCGACCCCAAGGCCTCGCAGGGCGATGTCGAGGCGGCGGCCGGCCGCTATGCCGGCCCGCGTGCCGGGGCTGCGCCCCGGGCAGCCGGCCGCGCCGAGCCGGTCGGCAAGGGCTTCCCGAAGCCCGGCCGCGATTCGGGACCGCGCAAGCCCACCCTTGACGAGATGGGGCCGCATGCGCGCGAGCTGCCGCTCCATTCCGGCCCGCTGCCGAGTCGACCTGTGCCGCGGTCAACCGAAGGACTCGGCGGCGGGAAGCCGACATGGAAGGGGCGGCGGAGAAAGGGTTAGGCCACGTCCGGCGCCTCAGTAGAGACGCGTACGGTAGCCTTCCTCCATCACCTTCTCGGCCTCGCTCACCTCGATGGCCTTCGTCTGCTCGGCGATGATCCTTCCCAGCGTCGGAAAGCGCGACCGCTCCACCTGGACGGAGGGATCCCACAGCCTGGAGCGCATCAGCGCCTTGCCGCAATGGAAGAAGGCTTCCCGCACGTCGACCAGGAGACCGATCGTGGGAGCCTTGCCCTGGACGGCCAGCGGCTCCAGCAGCGAGGCGTCGCGCGTGATCCGGGCGTTGCCGTTGACGCGCAGCGTTTCGTTGATGCCGGGCACAAGGAAGATGAGCCCGATGCCGGGTGACGCCAGGATGTTGCCGAAGCTGTCCACCCGGTTGTTGCCGCGCCGGTCCGGGATGAGCAGCGTCCGGTCATCCAGGACCTTCACGAAGCCCGGCGCGTCGCCGCGCGGGCTCGCATCGGCGCCCCCCTGCCCGTCCGAACTCGCCAACACGAGGAATGGCGAGAGCGCGATGAAGTCGCGGCAGAAATGATCGAGCCGGGTCAAAACCTTGTTCTCGGCCAGCGGGTTCACCGGGCCGAAATGGCCGCGCAACTCCTCGTGATCCCGGATCGGCGCGTGATCCGTTTCGCCCAGGTCCATCCTCGTTCTCCGTCGCGCCGTGAGCGCTACTCCTTGCGCGCGTCGCGCAAGGCGTCGTTCATGCCGATCGCGGTCGTCGCCAAGTCCTTGACGTTGCAGCGATGAACCATCGGGAACTCCATGTCGGTGAGCCACAGGATCGGGACGTCCTCCACCAGGATCTGCTGCACCTTCTTGTAGAGTTCCGGCCGCTTCTCGGCCGGCGCATTGGCCGCCTCGGCGAAGAGACGATCGACCTCGGGATTGGAATAGCCGCCGTTGTTCACGAAGGGCGATCCCTTGACGATGTTGGAGGAGATATACTGGCGCGCGACGCCGAGCGCCGGATCGCCGTACTGGTAGGGATAGTTGAAGGCGAGGTCGAAGTCCCACTCGCCCATGCGCTTGTTCCAGCCCGCGACATCGGTGGTCTCGGCCTGGATCTTGACCCCGGCTTCCTCCAGGTTCTGCTTGATCTGCTCGCCCCAGCGCGTCCACGTCTCGCCGTATGGCAGCGGCAGGAGCCTCAGCGGCTCGCCCTTGTAGCCCGACTTGGCGATCAGTTCCTTCGCCTTCTTCAGGTCGTACGGGTATTTCCGCACGTCGTCGGTGTAGAACTTCGTGCTCGCGTTCAGGGGCCCGGTCGCGACCCGGGCATAGCCGGACCATACGACGTCCCTGGAGAACTCGCGGTCGATCGCGTGCATCAAGCCCTGACGGAACTCCTTGTTGGCGAGGGGGCCGTTGCGGAGGTTCATGATCACCATGCCGACGGGGGCGAACATCTCCCAACCCTTCCGCTCGACGCAGGTATTCGGCAGCTTCGCCAGGCGCGGGATGTCGAAGACCTCGACCGACCCGCCCGTCAACACGTCCACCTCGCCCTTCTCGTAGGCGACCGCGCGGGCCGCGGCGTCCGGTACGATGCGGAAATAGGTCTCGGCCAGCGCCGGCTTGCCGGGCAGGTAGTAATCCTCGTTCCGGACCAGGTGGATGAACGAGCCCTTCCGCCACTCCTTCAGCTTCATCGGGCCCGTGCCGATCGGCGTGTTGTTCATCGGATTGGCGCGGTAGTCGGTGCCCTCGTAGATGTGCTTGGGCACCATCGTCGCCGAGCCCGGCTCGAAGATGGTCAGGAGCGGCGCGAAGGGCTGCTTGAGCACGATGCGGACCTGATGGTCGTCGACCTTCTCGATCTTCTCCACCTGCGCGTTGAGGATCGGCCGGACGCGCGGGTGAGTGCTCCGGTGGAACACCTCGAGCGAGAAGACGACGTCGTCCGCGGAGAATGGCTTCCCGTCATGCCACTTGGCGTTCCGGCGGAGGTGGAACGTGTAGGTCTTCTGGTCCGACGATACCTCCCAGCGCTCGGCGAGCGATGGCTGCGGTTCGAGCTTGGCGTCGTAGCGCAGGAGCGATTCATAGATGTTGCCCGCCACGGTCTGGGTCGGGCCGTTCTGGAACAGCCCGACCATCAGGCTGGGTGGCTCGGGTGCGACGATCGCATGGAGCGTGCCGCCCTTCGGGGACGGCGTACCCTGCGCGAGCACCGGCCCGGCAGACAGAAGTAGGCCTGCGGCGGCGAGAACTCGGGACAACGAACGTGACATTGATGGGCTCCAGCGGTCGATCTCCACGGAAGCAAGGGCCTTGCCGCAGAGCAAGGGCGCTCTCGCTCCGCGGCTCGCCGCGTCCTGCTCGCCACAGTCACTCCACCAGCGCGCCGTAGATCAGGTTCTTGAACAGGAACCGGGTGTGCAGGCGCGTGTTCGGCGCCGCCGTCAGGATGATGCCGACGATCTTCTCCTTCGGGTCGACCGTGAAGCTGGTCCCGCCGGCGCCGGCCCACATCGCATCCCCCTTCGAGCCCGGCGCATAGGCGCCGCCCTCGTCGAGCCGCACGCCCCAGCCGAGGCCAAAGCCGTAGCCCGGACCCGTGGTCGGGAAGGGTGAGCCTTCAAGCCCCTGGATGTGGTTGGACAGCATGAATTCGACGCTCTCGCGCGAGATGATGCGCACCCCGTCGAGCTGCCCCCCGTTGAGCACCATCTGGGCGAAGCGGAGATAATCCTCGGCCGTGATCACGGCGCCGGCGCCGCCGCGGAGGTAGCGCTTGCCGGGATCCTCCTCGATACGCGCCGCCTTCCAGAGCCCCGCCTTCTGGGGATCGGCATCGAGCGCGTCGGCCAGACGCGAAAGCTGCTCCGGCTTCGCCTGGAAGCTCGTGTCCTTCATCCCGAGCGGCCTGAAGATCGTCTCGTCCAGGTGGATGTCGAGACGCTTGCCCGCGACCTTCTCCACGAGCAACCCGAGCACGTCCGTCGAGAGCCCGTATTCCCAGCGCGTGCCCGGCTCGTAGGCCAGCGGGATCGCGGCGAGCCGCTTGATGAACTCCTCGTTGGAGAGGTCGGCATTCACCGATTCCACGTCCGCCTTCTCGTAGGCCTCCTTGAGCTCCGGGAAGGGCGCGGACCCGGAATAGGTCAGGCCGGAGGTGTGGCGGAACAGGTCCCAGACGAGGATGGGCCGCCTGGCCGGGACCGCGACGCGGCTCGTGCGCCCGCGCTCGTCCCGCACCTCGGTGAAGACCTTCATCTCCTTGAATTCGGGCCACCAGTTCGAGATCGGGTCGCGCAGGCTCATCCTGCCCTGCTCGATCAGCGCCAGCGCGGCGACCGCGACGACCGGCTTCGTCATGGAGAAGCCCCGGAAGACGGCGTCCTTCGGCATCGGCTTGGTCTTCGCGGCATCGAGGAAGCCGTGCGCCTCGAAATGGACGACCTTGCCGTTGCGGGCGATCAGGGTCACGGCGCCGGGCATGGTGCCCTTGGCGATCTCCTCCTTCATGACGGGGGCGATCCGCGCGAGGCGCTCGGGCGAGAAGCCCTGCGCCTCGGGCGGCGCCTCGCCCGCCAGGGCCGGCCCGGCCAGCAGCGCCAGCAGGACCGGCACGGCTCGCGCCAAATCCGCGATCCGCATCATCGTCTTCCTCCCCGTCTTCGTTCTGACGGGGAAGCCTATGTCGCCCGACTGCCGCAGGCTAGATGTCCCCGCCCGGATAATCCGCGTCGAGCACGAAGGGGAACGGGCCGGGGAAGCGCTCCACATAGCCCGTATGCGAGACGAGGCCCATCGCGGGCGCGAAGAGGTGGAGCTGGTAGGCCGGCGGCTCGAGGACCAGCGCACCCTCGTGCTCGTCCGTGATGTCGAGCGCGACCTGGTGGGCCACGCCGGGCGCGATGGAGGCGATCGTGCCGGCGAAGCGGGTCTGGATCGGCCGGTGATGGTGGCCGCAGAGGATGCGCTCCACGTGCGGGTGGCGCGACACGATTTCGGCCAAACGCTCCGCACCGTCCAGCAGGCGGATGCGGTCCATGTGCCGGATGCCGCAGGCGAAGGGCGGGTGGTGCATGAACACGATCGCCGGCCGGTCGCGGTCGCGCCCGAGTGCCTCGTCCAGGAAGGCGAGGCGGCGTTCGCACAGCGCGCCGTGGCTCTGGCCGGGGACCAGCGTGTCGAGGCCGATCAGCCGGACCGGCCCCTCCTCGATCGTGAACTGGACGAAGCCTTCCGGCATGGCCGGATGCCCGGGGAAAGCCTCGCGGAAGGTCTCGCGCCGGTCGTGGTTGCCCGGCACCATGAAGGTCGGGATCGTGAGCCGCGCCAGGATGGAGCGAAGCAGCTCGTATTCCTCCGGCAGCCCGCAATCGGTCATGTCCCCCGTGACGATCACGAGATCGGGGCGCGGCCGGAGGGCCATGAGGGCGTCCACGGCCCGCTCGACCATCATGTTGGTCTCGGAGACTCGGTAGGCGGGCTTTCCGCGCGGGCGGACGTGCAGGTCGGTGATCTGGGCGATGAGCATGGGGATTGTCGCTGATGATCCCTCCCCTGCCGGGGAGGGCGAACTCGCGCGGAACGCGCGAGCCGGGTGGGATCTCGATGCGTTCCCCCTCCGTCAGGCCTTTCGGCCTGACGCCTCCCCCTGCAGGGGGAGGATCGGGGTCGCGCTTCCGAGCCTCAGTTCGTCGCCGGCAGCTTCAGCGCGGTCTGCTCGACATAGGGCCTCATGAGCTCGTCCGCGCCCTTCTGGGCGGCGGCGAGCGCCTCCTTCGGGGTCTTCTTGCCCGAGAGCACGGCCTGCAGCTCGTCCTCGATCGTCTTCCTGACCGCGACCGTCTTGTAGGTCGCGAACCACGGGCCGGCGAAGCGGAGCTGGTCGACCGCGATCTTGGCGTCCGGGTTCTTGCCCAGGAACTCCCTCATCTCGGGCGTCTCGTAGGCCGCCATGTTGGGCGCGAAATAGCCCGTCGCGCGGCTCCACCAGCCGGATTTCTCGGGCCCGGTCATCCACTTGATGAGCGTCCAGCCGGCCTTGCGCTTCGCCTCGTCGAGCCCGACCGGCTGGACGAGCGAGGCCCCGCCGATCGGCACCGCGTTGCGCAGGTTCCGCGGCACGAAGGCCACCCGGTAGGGGAACTTCGCGTTGTCGCGCACATGCGTCAGCGAGCCCGTGGACAGGAGCATCATCGAGGCCTGGCCGGACAGGAAGGCCGTCGAGACGCCCGGCCCCTTCTGCTCGCCCGCGGGATGCACCTTCGCCTTGTGCACGAGGTCGGACCAGAAGGTCAGCGCGCCGAGCATCGAGGGCGTGTCGTAGAAGACCTCGCCGCCGTATTCGGAATTGAACCAGAGGCCGCCGTTCGACATCGTCAGCGCCTGCAGGATCCAGCCACCGTAATCGTAGTTCGACGGCGCCATGATGCCCCAGCGGGTGGTGCGCTCGCCCTCGCGCTTCGTCAGCTTCTTCGCCGCGGCGAGCAGTTCGTCCCAGGTCTGCGGCGGCTTCTCGGGGTCGAGCCCGGCCTCCTTGAAGTGGTCGACGTTGTAGTAGAGGAGCGGCGTCGAATTGTGGAACGGCACGCCGTAGACCTTGCCGCCCACGATCGCGTTGCCGTGCAGGGCCGGGAAGAACTGGCCCATGAAGGCATCGGGCGTCTTGCCGTCCGCCTCGATCAGCGGGTCGAGCGGCTGGATCTCCTCCTCGATGGCGAGGTCGGTCAGGAAGTTGGCCGACATGATGACGGCGGCCGGGGGCTTGCCGGCCTTGATGGCGGCGCGGGTCTTGATCAGCGTCTCGTCGTAGGAGCCCGTATAGACCGGGACCGCCCTGATCTCGGGGTGCTTCTCGTTGAACTCCTTCAGCATCGCAGCCATGTCGCGCGCGAGCTTGCCGTCGACCGGCACGGGGAAGAACAGCTCGATCTCGGTCGCGGCCTGCGCCGATCCGATCCCTGCGAGAAGCGCGGCGCCGAGCGCCGCCCCCTTCGCCTGCCTCAACCAATGGAACGTCATGATGCCCCTCTCCTTCATTTGAGCCCGGAGGCCAGGAAGCTGTTGACGAAGCGGCGCTGGAACAGCGCGAAGGCGAGCACGAGCGGCGCGATGACGAGGATCGTCCCGGCCGCGATGACGCCCCAGGCCTGCGCGCCCTCGGCGCCGCGCGTGAAGGTCGCGAGCCCGAGCGTCAGGGGCCGCTTGTCGGGATCGTTGATGACCATCAGCGGCCACAGGAACTCGTTCCAGTGGGAGGTGACCGAGACGATCGAGAAGGCGATGAGCGAGGGCTTGGCGAGCGGCAGGTAGACGTGCCGGACGAGCTCGTGCCAGCGCGCTCCGTCCATGAGCGCGGCGTCCTCCAGCTCCTGCGGGATGGTCCGGAACGCCTGCCGCATGAGGAACGTGCCGAAGGCGGAGGCGAAATACGGCGCCATCACGCCGGGCAGCGTGTCGTAGAGGCCGAGTTGCGCGACCGTCCTGAGGTTCGGGACGAGCAGCACGACGGGCACCAGCATGAGCTGGATCAGGAAGGCGTAGAAGAGGAAGGTCCGGCCCGGAAAGCGCAGCCGCGCGAAGGCGTAGCCGGCGAGCGAGATCGTGACGATCTGGACCGCGAGGATGCCGCCGCAGATCAGGATCGTGTTCAGGTAGTAGCGGGCGAAATCCGCCGAATCCCAGGCTTCGGCGAAGTTCGCCGCCGTCGGCACGAAGTCGGGCACCAGCGAGGCCATCCCGCCCGCCCCGAAGGCGCCCGGGCGCACGGAGGCGACCAGCATCCAGGCGAAGGGGGTCGCCCAGATGGCGACCAGGACGAGCACCGCGGCGAAGCCGAGCCGCGGCGTGATCTCGCCGGGGATCATCGGGCCTCCTCCGCGTCCGTCCGGCGCTCCATTCGGCGGAGCGAGGTTGCCGAGAGCGCGAGCAGCAGCGCCAGCGAGACCACGGTCGCGGCCGCCGCCTTGCCGAGGTCGTAGCGCTCGACCGCCTGCTGGTAGACGTAGAACAGGAGAAGGTTCGTCGAATCCGACGGGCCGCCCTTCGTCAGGATGAAGATGTGGTCGACCTGCGTGACGACGTTGAGGAGCGCGATCACGGCCACGAAGGACAGCGTCGGACGCAGATAGGGCAGCGTGACGTAGCGCAGCCGCTGCCAGGAATTGGCGCCGTCGAGCCGGGCCGCCTCGTAGGATTCCTCCGGGATGCCCTGCAGGCCCGCCAGGAAGAACAGCATATAGTAGCCGGCGTTCTTCCAGATCGTGAGGCCCATCAGCGACCAGAGCGCCACGTCCGGATCGCCGAGCCAGTTCGCGCCCTGGACGCCGAGCTTCGCGAGATAGTGGTCGAGCAGCCCAACCTGCGGCAGGAAGATGAAGAGGAAGAGCGACGAGGCCGCGACGAGCGGGATCAGGACGGGCAGGAAGAGGATCGCCCGCAGCGCCGCGTTCAGCCGCGTCGAGCTGCTGAGCGCGAGCGCGAAGCCGAGCGCGAGGACGAGGCTCGGCACGACAGTGCCGAGCGCGTAGACGAGGTTGTTGACCAGCGCCGCCGCGAAGGCCGGATCGGCGAAGAGCGCCCGATAGTTTCCCAGTCCGACGAAGACGGTCTGGCGCCGCGCCTCGGCATGCAGCGACTGCCAGAGCACCTGCAGCACCGGCCAGTAGGTGAAGAGGCCCAGGAAAACGAGCGAGGGCGCCAGCAGCGCGAGCCCGAGCAGACCCTTCGGGCGCCAGGCCGGAAGTGCCAGCCGGCGCCGGACGGCCATCTCATTCGGAAGAGCGAGTTCCACCTTGCGGGCCCCGGACGCAACGCGGAGCCTGATCGGAGATGCCCGTGACAGACGAATGACAGGTGCAGCCGAAATCGGCGGCAGCTCTGCCGGCCCGGGACGAGCGGGCCTCTGGCACGCGGCCCGGTCGCCTCCCCCTTCCGCCGGCTAGCCTTCCGGCGATGCAGGGGAGAGGATCGAATTGGGCGCGCTTGTGGGACCGGACCGGCGAGGCATGTTCTGGCCTTCGGCCTCGCTCCTGGAGGTCGTCATCCGGGGCAGGGCAACCTGTGTCGATTCTCGATCAGCGTCATGGGGCGGGAGCGCGGCCGAGCGCCGCCCGTCGGTCAGTGCGTGGGCGCGGCCAGTATCGCGCTGATCGCCCGCGCGACCTCCGCCGTGACGGTCTTCCTGTATTTGCGGTGGACCATCTGCCCGTTGTGGTAGACGTCCTGCTCGACATAGAGCCGCTGCCCGTCCCAGCGCACGATGTTGTCCGAGTCGATCGTCTCGATCACGCCGAGATCGGAGCGGATCTGCTGGTTCGGATTGGTGCTGCCCATGGACGGTTCCTTCCTTGCCCGCCGATCATGGGCCGAGGCCGGGCCGGCGTCCATGCGCCTTCGGCCGGGACGGGCGTGAGCACCGCGCGACCGCCTAATCCCCCCTGCCCGGCAGCATCTCGTTGATGATCTGCCGGGCCGTGGTGCCGATGACATGGCCCGCGCGGCTGTCCTTCGTCATCGCGGTGAGGAAGGCCTTGGCCTGCTGCAGCGTGACATGCGGCGGAAGCGGCGCGACCTCCGGGTCCGTCTTGACCTCGAGGATCACCGGGCGCTCGGCCGAGAGCGCCTGGTCCCAGGCGTCGCCGAGCTTCTCCGGATCGTCGACATAGATGCCCCGGAGCCCGATCAGCTCGGCGAAGCGGGCATAGGGGACGTTCGGTATGTCCTGGCTCGCGTCGTAGCGCGGGTTGCCGTCCATCACCCGCTGCTCCCAGGTGACCTCGTTGAGGTCCTCGTTGTTGAACACGCAGACGACGAGGCGCGGGTCGCGCCACCGCTTCCAGTACTTCTGGACGGTGATCATCTCGGCGAGGTTGTTCATCTGCATGGCGCCGTCGCCGACGAGCGCCACGACGGGCCGGCCCGGATGGGCGAACTTCGCGGCGATCGCATAGGGGACCGCGACGCCCATCGAGGCGAGCCCGCCGGAGAGCGAGGCCATCTGCCCCTCCTTCGCCCGGTAGTCCCGCGCGTACCAGTTGGCGCAGGAGCCGGAATCGCTCGTGACGATCGCGTTCGAGGGCAGCCGCGGCGACATCTCCCAGACGACCCGCTGCGGGTTGACGGGATCGGCCGAGGTCATGGCGCGGGCCTCGAGCACGCCCCACCAGTCGCGGATATTGGCCTCGATCTCCTCGCGCCAGGTGCGGTCCTCCTTGCGCTTCAGCATCGGCAGAAGCGCCCGCAGCGTCTCGGCCGCATCGCCATGCAGGTTCACCTCGCACGGATAGCGGAGCGACAGCATCGAGGGCTCGATATCGATCTGGACCGCCCTCACCTGCCCGTCGGGCGGCAGGAACTCCGCCCAGGGAAAGCCGGTCCCGACCATGAGCAGGGTATCGGCCCCGTTCATCATGTCCGAGGACGGGCGCGTCCCGAGGAGCCCGATCGCCCCGGTCACGAAGGGCAGGTCGTCCGGCAGCGCGGTCTTTCCCAGAAGCGCCTTGGCGACGCCCGCGCCCAGGATCTCGGCCGTCCGGATCACCTCGTCGGCCGCGCCGGCCGCGCCGGCCCCGATCAGGATCGCGACCTTCGATCCCGCATTCAGGACCTCCGCGGCGCGGGCGAGGTCGCTCTCGCGCGGGACCACCCGCGGCCGGGAATAGCCCACCCCCGTGCGCGTGAAGCCGTGCGCGACGGGCGGATCCTCGTAGGTCTCCTTCTGGATGTCCTTGGGCAGGATGATCGTCGCGACGCCATTGCGGGCGATGGCGGTCCGGATGCCCCGGTCGACGAGGAGGCGCACCTGTGCGGCCGCTCCCGCCTCCTGCACGAATTCGGAGACGTCCGCGAAGACGCGGTCGAGGTTGAGCTCCTGCTGGTAGCTGCCGCCGCGCACGGTGGCCTCGGCCTGGCCGCAGATCGCCAGGACCGGCGCGTGGTCGAGCTTGGCGTCGTAGAGGCCGGTCAGAAGATGCGTCGCGCCCGGGCCGCCCGTCGACAGGCACACGCCGATCTCCCCGGTGAACTTCGCATGGGCGACCGCCATGAAGGCCGCCATCTCCTCGTGACGGACCTGGACGAACTCGATCCCGCCGTCCCGCTGCAGGGCGCCGATCACGCCGTTGATGCCGTCGCCGGAATAGCCGTAGATCCGCGTGATCCCCCACTCCTTCAACCGCTGGACGAAGAAGTCGCTGACCATCGCCATGCGCGTGCTCCCTGCCGGCCCGAGCGGCGGCATGCGGGCAACGCGCTTCGGCGCGGAGCGTTGCCCGGCGGGCGGCCGCCGGATGTGCCGCAACCATTGCCCTCGCGGGCCGTTTCCACGGTTTCGACGGGGCGAGGCTGCGATGGGTCTTCTGGATCAGGTGCTCGGGCAGGTGATCGGCGGGCTCGCCGGCGGGCAGGGTTCGGCACGGCCGGAGCCGGGCGGGACGCCGGCTCCGCCTCAAGGCGGCGGCAGCGCGAACCCGCTGATCCTCGCGATCCTCGCCCTCGTCGCCTCGCGCGTGGTGCATCAGGGCGCCGGCGGGCTCGGCTCCAAGCTGCGCGACCTCCTGGCGGGCGCGAACTCGCTCGGCACCGGCCGGCCCACGGGGGGCGGGCTGGAGACCTCCGGCCTGCCGGGCGGCGGAGGCGTTCTCGGCGGCGACCGGCCCCAGGAGCGCTCCTCGGGGGACGGCTTCCTGGACAGCATCGGATCCATGCTCGACAACCCCCATCCCGGCCGGAACCCGCGCGAGACCGGCGGCGAGCGGCGCGCGCCGGCCGGCGTGCCGCCGTCCGGGCCGGGCGGGGGGATGTTCGGCGACGGAATGGGCGGCGGCCTTGCCGCGGCCGGCTTCAGCGGGCTGGTCGGCAGCGGGCTCGGCGGCCTTCTCGAGCGCTTCCGGCAGAACGGCCGCGGCGACGTCTTCGAGTCCTGGGTCGGGACCGGCCCCAACGAGCCGATCTCGCCCGACGACCTCGGCGGCGCGCTCGGCGACGACACGATCGACGCGCTCGCACGCGAGACCGGCCTCGGCCGGGCGGATCTGCTGGCGCAGCTCAGCCAGGCGCTGCCGCAGGTCGTGGACGGGCTGACCCCGGCGGGGCGGCTCCCCGATCCGGACGAGGAGAGCCGCCGGGCGTGAGCGGGCCTACGCGGCCGGGGGCGGCAGGAAGTTCACCTCGTGCTGCGCCGAGAGCGCGACGACGGCGTCGGGCGTCTGCTCCTTCAGGTCGTGGATGCCCTGGAACAGGTCCGGCAGCCGCCGCGTCGGCGAGACCCAGAACAGGCACTTCGCCGTCTCGCCCGACTTGTTGAAGATGCCGTGCGGCTTGCCCATCGGCAGGCGCACCGTGTCGCCGGGCGTCGCGCTCGTCTCTTCCCCGTCCAGCCAGAAATCGAGCCGGCCCTCCAGGATGTAGAGATACTCGTCCTGCGTCGGATGGGCGTGCGGCGGCACGAAGGTGCCGGGCGGGAAGGTGGCGTGCCAGGAGAAGGAGTGCTCCGTCAGCGTCTTGGGGACGTAGATCTGGCCGAGGATGTTCCAGGTGATCCCGTCCAGCCCCTCGTTCGCGCGGGTGATCCCCGCCGTCTCGGTCCTCATCACATGGTCCTCTTTCGTCTTCGGTCGCCGGCGACGTGAGCCTGCCGGCGCGCAACAGTCAAGCTTGGCCCGGGACATCGAGGAATGCGCCGGGGGCTGCGACGCCTCGACGGCATGGAGCACTTCGCGGAGCGTGCCGCCGCCGCGCCGAGAGCCGCCGCAGGATGGCGGCGTGATAACCATTGCGGCAGACGGTCCGGAACCCCATGGTGCTCCCCGCGTCGGGAGCAAGGATCAGAGAGGTTCGCCGTATGAGCACATCGCCGCTGGCAAGCGAGCCCGGCTATGCCGGGCCGCCCGAGATCCGGAATGCCGCCATGTGCCGGATCCTGGCGCGGAACTGGTGGGCGATCGCCCTGCGCGGCGCTTTCGCGGTCCTGTTCGGGCTCCTCACCTTCCTGCTCCCCGGCGTCACGATCGCGACGCTGGTGATCCTCTTCGCCGCCTACATGCTGGTGGACGGCGTCTTTGCGATCGTCGCCGGCGTAAAGGCCGCCCAGCGCAACGAGCGCTGGGGCCTGCTCGTCCTGGAAGGCGTCGCGAACATCCTGGCGGGCGTCGTCGCCTTCCTCTGGCCGGCGATCACGGTGCTCGTCTTCGTCTATCTCGTCGCGTTCTGGTCGATCGTGAGCGGCATCCTGATGGCTATGGCGGCCTTCAAGCTGACCGGCGAGCATGGCCGCTGGTGGATGGGCATCGCGGGCGCGCTCTCGGTGATCTTCGGCATCCTGATCGCCGTGATGCCGATCGCCGGCGCCGTCGCCCTGACGCTCTGGCTCGGCGCCTATGCGCTCGTATTCGGAATCATGCTGCTCGTCGCCGCCTTCCGGCTGCGCAGGATGCGGGACGTCTCCCCGTCCGGCACGGCACCGCCCGCCGGGGCCGCGGGCGCGGCGACCTGAGATCACCCGCCCTGGAGGGACATTCCCGATGATGCTTCCGATCGGCCGCGCCGTCCTCGCCGCCGCCATCCTGGGGGTCGCCGGCCCTGCGCTCGCGCAGGCGGTCGCGCCGCCGGGCCCCGTTCCGGGGCCGCGCACCGGCCCCTACATCGCCTATGGTCCGGTCTGCGACCGCGCCGCCTTGCGCGACTGCCAGGCGAAGGCCCGGCTGGTGATGAGCCTCTGCGATCCCTTCCCGGGTCGCTTCGCCTGCGCCGACCGGGTTCTGGCCGAGCAATCCGCCTGCTGGGCTGCGACGGGCTGCGACTGACCGGGGCGGCGTTGCCGCCTCAGACGTGCAGGTAGCGATCCTTCACGGTCGGGTCGGAGCGGAGCTCGGCGCTCGTTCCCGTCCAGGCCACCCTGCCCTTCTCGATGACGACGTGCCGGTCGGCGAAGGCGGCGAGCGCGTCGACGTTCTTGTCGACGACGAGGATCGATTCGCCCGCGGCTTTCAGCCGCTTGAGCACGTCCCAGATCTCCAGCCGGATCAGGGGCGCCAGGCCCTCCGTCGCCTCGTCCAGGATCAGGAGCTTCGGATTGGTCATCAGCGCGCGGCCGATGGCCAGCATCTGCTGCTCGCCGCCCGAGAGCTGCGAGCCGAGATTGCCCCGCCGCTCCCTGAGGCGCGGGAAGAGGCCGTAGACCTCCGCCAGGTCCCACCGCGAGCGTCCCTGGCGCGAGGCGGAGGTCGCGACCAGGTTCTCCTCGACCGTCAGGGTCGGGAAGACCTGCCGGCCCTCCGGCACGAGGCCGATGCCGGCCTGCGCGATGCGATAGGGCGGGCGGCAGAAGATGCTGCGGCCGTCGAAGGAGACCGCGCCCCCGGTCGGGCGGAGCAGCCCCATGATCGACTTGATCGTCGTGGTCTTGCCCATGCCGTTGCGGCCGAGCAGGGTCACGACCTCGCCCGCCCCGACCTGGAGCGAGACGTCGAACAGGACCTTGGCGGGGCCGTAGCCCGCCTGGAGGCGCTCGACGGTCAGCATGGCGGCCTCACGCGACGACCTCCTCCTCGCCCAGATAGGCGGCGCGAACCTGGGCATCGGAGCGGATCGCGGCCGGCGTGCCGGTCGCGATGAGCCGCCCGTAGACGAGCACGGAAACCCGGTCGGCGAGCGAGAACACCGCCTCCATGTCGTGCTCGATGAGCAGGATCGAGATGCGGCCCTTCAGGCCGCGCAGGATCTCGACCACGGCGCGCGATTCGTCGTGGCTCGTGCCGGCGAGCGGCTCGTCCAGGATGAGGAGCTTCGGATCCGTCGCGAGCGCGATCGCGAGCTCGAGCTGCCGCTTCTCGCCGTAGGACAGGAGGCTCGCCGGCACGTCCGCCCGCGCGCCGAGGCCGAAGCGGTCGAGCAGCTCGCGGGCGGGGCGGTTGAGGGCCGGGTCGCGGCTGGCCGGCGTGAAGAACCGGAAGCTCGAACCGGACCGCGCCTGGACGGCGAGCGCGACGTTCTCCAGCGCCGTGAAGCCCGGCAGGACGGAGGTGATCTGGAAGGAGCGCGCGAGCCCGAGCCGGACCCGCTCCGGCATCCGCGTCCTGGTGACGTCCTGGCCCTCGAACAGGATGCGGCCCGAATCGGTGCGCGCCAGGCCGGAGATCTGGTGCACCAGGGTCGTCTTGCCGGCTCCGTTCGGGCCGATGATGGCGTGGAGCTCGCCCGGCTCGATGGCGAGCGAGACGTCGTCCGTGACCCGCAGCGCGCCGTAGTTCTTGCCCAGCCGCTCGAGCTGGAGGATCGGGCCGCTCATAGGCCGCGCCCCAGGCGGCCGACCAGCCCGCCGCGGATGAAGAGCACCGCGAGGATGAGGAGCGGGCCGAAGATGATTCGCCAATGCTCGGTGAAATGCGACAGCACCTCCTCGATGAGGAGAAAGGCCGCAGACCCGATGATGGCGCCGTGCAGCGTCCCGAGCCCGCCCAGCACGACCATGAAGATCAGGTCGCCCGAGCGCTGCCAGCTCATCACGGCGGGGCTGACGAACTCGCTCTGGTTGGCGAGCAGCACGCCCGCGATCCCGGCGAGCGCGCCCGCGACCGCATAGGCGACGAGGCGGTAGGGGAAGGGCTCGAAGCCGATCGCCTCCATGCGGATCTCGTTCTCGCGCGCGCCCCGGAGCACGCGGCCGAAGCGGGAGGCGACCAGGCGGCGGCAGAGGAGATAGGCGAGGAGGAGGACGGCGAGGGACAGGTAGTAGAGCGTCACGTCGCCCTTGAGCAGCGGCCTACCGGCGAGCGTGCTGCGCCCGGAGAGCGTGAGGCCGTCGTCGCCGCCATAGGCCGCAAGCGAGGTGGCGAGGAAGAACAGCATCTGCCCGAAGGCGAGCGTGATCATGATGAAGTAGACGCCGTGCGTCCTGAGCGCGATCGCGCCGCTCGCCAGCGCGAAGGCCACCGATACCGCCGCCGCGACGGCGAGCTGGACCAGAAGGTCCTCCTGGCCGTGGCTCGACAGGATGCCGACCGAGTAGGCACCGATGCCGATGAAGGCGGCATGGCCGAAGCTGACGAGACCGCCGAAGCCGATCAGCAGGTCGAGCGCCATGGCGGCGAGGCCCAGGATCACGACCCGGGTCAGGAGCGAGATGATGAAGCCCTCCGCCCCAAGCTTCGCCAGGAGCGGGACCAGCGCGAGCAGGCCGAAGAGCAGGATGGGGAGCCATGCACGGAAGAGCAGCCCCATCCCGGTTCGGGGCTGCGCCGCGACTCGGCCCTCCCCTGCAGCGGCGGGATCGTCCCGGAGAGCCTGGCTCACGCGTCGATCCTTCCCCTGCAGGGGGAGAGCCTGCCCCCGGGCCGCGGCCCGAGGATGTCGGGCCCCCGGGGCCTGACGGAGGGGGACAGCAGCGCCGCCATCACCGCTTTGCCGGGAAGAGGCCGGCCGGCCGCACGAAGAGCACCGCGGCCATGAGGATGTAGATCAGCATGGGGGCGATCGCCCGGCCGGTCTGGCTCGCGGCCGCGGGGTCGAGCAGCATCCGCAGCAGGGTCGGCGCGAGGAGGCGGCCGAGCGTGTCCACGAGCCCGATCAGCAGCGCCGCCAGGAACGCGCCCCGCACGGAGCCGATCCCGCCGATCACGATCACCACGAAGGCGAGGATGAGCACGTTGTCGCCCATGCCGGGCTCCACGGAGAGGATGGGCGACACCATCGCGCCGGCGAACCCCGCCAGCATGGCCCCGAAGCCGAAGACGATCGTGAAGAGGAGCCGGATGTTCACGCCGAGCGCGGAGACCATCGGGGCATTGGTGGCGCCGGCGCGGATGAGCATGCCGATCCGGGTATGGTTGACGAGAAGATACAGCAGCGCCGCCACCCCGATCCCGGCTCCGATGATGACGAGGCGGAAGACCGGGTAGCTGATTCCTCCGGGCAGCGCGATCGAGCCGGACAGCGCTTCGGGCATCGGCACGCTGAGCGGCGCGGCGCCCCAGATCAGGCGCACCGCCTCGTTCAGGAAGATGATCACCCCGAAGGTCGCGAGCACCTGGTCGAGGTGATCGCGGTCGTAGAGATGGCGGAAGATCAGGACCTCGAGGACGAGGCCGAAGGCCAGCGCCGTCGGGAGCGCGAGCACGAGGCCGTACAGGAAGGAGCCGGTCCAGGCCGCGAAGGCGGCGGTCAGATAGGCGCCCACCATGTACTGGACGCCATGCGCCAGGTTGATGAAGTCCATCACGCCGAAGACGAGCGTCAGCCCGGCCGCGATCAGGAACAGGATGAGCCCGAACTGCAATCCGTTCAGGGCCTGGATCATCAGGAGCGTGGCGGACATGCGCGGGCCTTCGACTTCCGGGCGTCTTGGCCGGGCTTGTCCCGGCCATCTCCTTCCGAGATCCCCGGGCCGAGCCCGGGGATGACGCTCGAACCAGGTCAGTTCGTCAGCGCGCAGTCCTTCACGTAGGGATCGGCATAGTTCGAGAAGACCTTCTCGACGATCTGCGTCTCGTACTTGCCGTCCGCACGCTTTCCGACCTTCGTCAGGTAGAAGTCCTGGACGGGGAAGCCGTTGGCGCTGAACTTGAAGGAGCCGCGCAGGGAGGTGAAGTCCGCCTTGCGGAGCGCCGCCCGGACCGCGTCCTTGTTCGACAGGTCGCCCTTCACGCCCCGCACGGCGGAGTCGATCAGGAGCCCGGCATCATAGGCCTGGAAGGCATAGGTCGCGGGCACCGCATTATGGGCGGCCACGTAGGCGTCCACGAACTTCTTGTTCTGCGGCGTGTCGAGGTTCGGGGCCCAGTTCGAGCCGGCGAACATGCCGAGCGCGGCCTCGCCCTGCGCCGGCAGCGTCGCCTCGTCCACCGTGAAGGCCGAGAAGACCGGGATGGTGAGCCCCGCCTGCCTGTACTGCTTCACCAGGTTCACGCCCATGCCACCGGGCATGAAGGTGTAGATCGCGTCCGGCTTCATGGAGGCGATCTTCGCGAGCTCCGACTGGAAATCGAGCGTGTTCAGCGGGACGTAGGATTCCTCGAGCACCTCGCCCTTGAAGTCGCGCTTGAACCCGGCCATCGCGTCCTTGCCGGCCTGGTAGTTCGGCGCGAGCAGATAGACCTTCTTGTAGCCGCGGTCCTGGGCGACCTTGCCCGAGATCTGATGCACCTGGTCGTTCTGATAGGAGGTCGCGAAGAAGAACGGGTTGCAGGACTTGCCGGCGAGCGCCGAGGAGCCGGCATTCGGGCTGATGAGGAAGGTCTGGGAATCCGTCACCGGCTTGGCGATGGCGCCGAGCACGTTCGAGAAGATCGGACCCACGACGAAATCGACCTTGTCGCGCTCCAGGAGCCCCTTCACCTTGGTGACGGCCACGTCGGGCTTCAGCTCGTCGTCCACGACGATCAGCTCGACCTCCTTGCCGCCGACCTTCCCGCCGAGATCCTTGAAGGCCATCTCCAGACCGTTCCTGGCCTGCTGCCCGAGCACGGCGGAGGGGCCGGAGAGGGTGACGATGAGACCGACCTTCACCTTGTCCTGAGCGATCGCGCCGGTCGAGGCGAGCGCTCCCATGGCTACCGCGAAACCGAAACCTGCTAGCCGTTTCATCGCTGCTCCCCGTGTTCTCTGCGCCCGTTCCTGTCCGTCGGGCCTCCCCGGGTCGGTTGTCGGTCAGGCCACGTTCCTCCGCAAGTGCAGGAGCCGTGCCGGACGTCTTGCCAGCCGATATTTGAAGCTTAAAGTAAAGTCGCTTCCGCCCGCAAGAGACCTGCGGCCGGGGCTCGGGGGTCGATGTGGCGGGACCGCTTACAGGACGGCAGGCGCTCGTGACCGGCGGCAGCCGGGGCATCGGGCGCGCGGTCGCGGCGGCGCTGACGGCGGCGGGAGCGACGGTCACGGTGCTCGGCCGGGACCGGAGCGCGCTCGAAGGCGTCGTCGCCGCCGGGGAGGCGCATGGCTTCGCGACCGCCGACGTCTCGGACCGCGCCGCCTTGCGGGCCGCGGTCGCCGGGATGGAGCGTCCCGTCGATCTGCTCGTGGCGAATGCGGGCGGCGCCGTCTCCAAGCCCTTCGGCCGGACGGAGGAGCAGGACTTCTCCGCCATGCTGGGCGTGAACCTGATGGGCGTCGTGAACGCGGTCCAGGCCGTCCTGCCGGGCATGACCGAGCGGGGCTTCGGCCGGATCGTAGCGGTGGCGTCCACGGCCGGGCTGAAGGGCTATCCCTATGTGACCGCCTATTGCGCGGCCAAGCACGCCGTCCTGGGCCTCGTCCGGTCGTTGGCGCTGGAGCTCGCGAGAACCGGCGTCACGGTGAACGCGGTCTGCCCCGGCTTCACCGACACGGATCTGGTCGCGACCTCGCTCGACCGCATCGTCGAGAAGACCGGGCGGACGCGGGACGAGGCCTTGGCGGAGCTCACCAGGTCCAATCCGCAAGGCCGGCTCGTGCGGCCCGCCGAGGTCGCCGACGCGGTGACCTGGCTGTGCGGCGCCGGGGCCGGGGCGGTGACCGGGCAGGCGATCGCGGTGGCGGGAGGCGAGGTCTGATGGATCACGCCCTGGTATCCCCCGAGCATCCGATCGATGCCGAGACGATTGCGGCCGAGCGCCCGGGCGATCACCGCGCGGAGCTCCGGCTGTGGCTGCGCCTCCTCACCTGCACGACCATGATCGAGGGCGAGATCCGGCGCCGGCTCAGGCGCGATTTCGACGTGACGCTGCCCCGCTTCGACCTGATGGCCCAGCTCGACAAGGCCGCCGACGGGATGACGCTCTCCGACCTTTCCAAGCGCATGATGGTGTCGAACGGCAATCTCACGGGCCTCGTCGACCGGCTCGTGGCTTCGGGCCACGTCGCGCGGCGCGCGAGCGAGACGGACCGCCGCGCGCAGGTCATCAGCCTGACCGATCTCGGCCGGGCCGAGTTCCGGGCCATGGCGGAGGCGCATGAAGGCTGGATCGCCGAGATGTTCGCCGGGCTGAGCCGCGACCGCGTGGAACGCCTGATGGAGCTTCTCGCCCGCACCAAGAACTCCGTCCGCGAGGCGAGCCGCGATGCCTGACCGGAGCTTCCTCGCCTGGCCCTTCTTCGAGGAGCGGCACCGCATATTCGCGGAGGCGCTGAGGGAATGGGCGCGCGAGACGGTGCCCCCCCTCGTCGATCATCATGACGTGGACGGCTCCTGCCGGCGCCTGGTCGCCGCTCTCGGCGAGGGCGGCTGGCTCGAAGCCGCCGTGCCCGGCTCGGATGGCGGCGAAGGCCGTCACGACGTGCGCACGCTCTGCCTGGCGCGCGAGATCCTGGCCTACGAGAGCGGGCTCGCCGATTTCGCCTTCGCCATGCAGGGGCTTGGGACGGGGCCGATCGTGCTCTTCGGCTCGCCGGAGCTGAAGCGGCGCTACCTGCCGGCGGTCGGGGAAGGGACGCGGATCGCCGCCTTCGCGCTCTCCGAACCCGATGCCGGGTCGGACGTCGCCGCCCTGTCCACGACGGGCATGCCGGACGGCAACACGCATGTCCGGCTCGACGGCGTGAAGACCTGGATCTCGAACGGGGGCATCGCGGACCAGTACGTGGTCTTCGTCCGCACGGGCGAGGCGCCGGGCGCGCGCGGGCTTTCGGCCTTCGTGGTCGATGCGGACACGCCCGGCCTGACCATCGAGGAGCGGATCGAGGTGGTGGCTCCCCACCCGTTGGCGACGCTCCGCTTCGAGAATTGCCGCGTCCCGGTGGAGCGCCGCATCGGCGGCCCCGGCGATGGCTTCAGGATCGCGATGGCGACCCTCGACGTGTTCCGCTCGACGGTCGGGGCGGCTGCGCTGGGGCTTGCGCGGCGCGCGCTCGACGAGGGGCTGCGCCACGCTTCGACGCGCAAACTTTTCGGCGCACCGCTCGGCGATCTTCAGCTCACCCAGGCGGGGCTCGCCGACATGGCGACGGCCGTCGATGCCTCCGCGCTCCTCGTCTATCGAGCCGCCTGGACCAAGGACGGTGGCGCGGAACGCGTCACGCGCGAGGCGGCGATGGCCAAGATGCACGCCACCGAGAGCGCCCAGGGCGTGATCGATCGCGCCGTGCAGATCTTCGGCGGGCTCGGCGTGACCAAGGGAGTCAAGGTCGAGGAGCTCTACCGCGAGATCCGGGCGCTCCGGATCTACGAGGGAGCGACGGAGGTGCAGAAAGTGGTGATCGCACGCGACCTCCTCAAAGGCGCAGGCGGACAGGCCGCCCGATAAGGACGCCGGGGAGCGGAGCGCTGGGACAGAGATAAGGGGACCGGACGATGACGCGCTCAGCCCATGTCGACACCTTCGCGGCGGACAACCTGCCGCCGCGCGAGCAATGGCCGGTGATCCTCACCGACCACCCTGCCTACCAGTACCCGGAGCGGCTCAACTGCGTCGTCCCGCTGCTCGACCGCTGGGTGGAGGAGGGCCAAGGCGACCGGCCCTGCCTGTTCAGCCCCGACGAGAACCTCACCTATGCGCAGCTGCACGAGAGGGTGAACCGGATCTGCAACGTGCTCGTCCACGACCTCGGGATGGTGCCGGGCTCGCGGCTGTTCCTCCGCTCGGCGAACAATCCCTGGATGGTCGCGACCTATCTCGCTGGGCTGAAGGCCGGGATGGTCGTCGTCGCGACCATGCCGCTGCTGCGCGCGAAGGAGATCGCCTTCCCGATCAACAAGGCGAGGATCGCCGTCGCGCTCTGCGACCACAAGCTCGCCGACGAGATGGAAAGGGCCCGGCCGATGACCCCGGGGCTCGAACACGTCGTCTATTGGGGCGGCGGAGGACCGGATTCGCTGGAAGCGCTCGCCGCGAAAGCATCACCCGAGTTCAGGGCGGTCGACACGGCGGCCGACGACGTCTGCCTGATCGCCTTCACGTCGGGCACGACCGGCGAGCCGAAGGGCTGCATGCATTTCCATCGCGACATGCTCGCGATCTGCGACGGCTTCTCGCAGATGATCCTGCGGCCCGACCCGTCGGACCGTTTCATCGGATCGGCACCCTTCGCCTTCACGTTCGGGCTTGGGATCGTACTCTTTCCCATGCGGATCGGCGCATCCTTCGTCGTGGTCGAGAAGGCCGGGCCGGACGACCTGCCGCCCGCCATCGAGCGCTTCAAGGCCACCATCTGCTTCACGGCGCCGACCGCGTACCGGGCGATGATCCCGAAGCTCACCGAATACGACATGTCCTCGCTCCGCAAATGCGTCTCCGCGGGGGAGTCGCTGCCGCGCGGCACCTTCGAGGCTTGGCTGAAGGCGACCGGGATCAAGCTCATCGACGGGATCGGCGGGACGGAGGTCCTGCACATCTACATTTCCTCCCCCGAGGACGAGATCAGGCCGGGCTCCACGGGCCGCGTCATCCCGGGCTACCAGGCGAAGATCGTCGACGACGAGGGCCGCGACCTGCCGCCCGGCACGGTCGGCAAGCTCGCGCTGCGCGGCCCGATCGGCTGCCGCTATCTCGATGACCCGCGCCAGACCCGCTACGTCCAGAATGGCTGGAACCTGCCGGGTGACAGCTTCATCATGGATGAGGACGGCTACTTCTGGTACCAGGCGCGGTCCGACGACATGATCATCTCCGCTGGCTACAACATCGCCGGCCCGGAGGTAGAGGCGGCCCTGATCACCCACCCGGCCGTCGTCGAATGCGGCGTCGTCGGTGCGCCCGACGCCGATCGCGGCCATATCGTCAAGGCCTACGTCGTGCTGGCGCCGGGCTACACGGGCGATGCCGCGCTCGTCAGGGAGCTGCAGGACCACGTCAAGGCCGAGATCGCGCCCTACAAGTATCCGCGCGCGGTCGAGTTCGTCTCCGAGCTTCCGAAGACGCCCTCGGGCAAGCTGCAGCGTGTAGCTTTGCGCCAACGCGCCCAGGCGGAAGGCAAGCAGGCCCCGGCAGCCGCATGAGCGCCCCCGCCGCTGCCCGGCGTGGGCCGCCCCCGCCGGACAGCCTTCCGGCCGGCGTCTGGCGGACCGAGACCCGGATCCGCTTCTCGCATTGCGACCCGGCCGGAATCGTCTATTTCGCGCGCTACTTCGACCTCATGAACGGGGTCGTGGAGGACTGGTTCTCCGGTGCGCTCGGGCTCGACTATGCGGAATTCATCGGGCCGCGACGGATCGGGCTCGGCTACGCCTCCTGCGAGGCGGATTTCGCCGCGCCCGGCTTCATGGGTGACCGGATCACCTTCGCGGTGCTGGTCGAGCGGATCGGCGGCGCCTCGCTGACGCTCCGCATCCACGCCTACCGGAAACGGGACCCCGTCCTGTCCGCCCGGCTCACCATCGTCACGACGTCGCTTGTCGAGCATCGCGCGATCCCGATCCCCGGCGATCTGCGTTCTGCCCTCGAGCGATACCAGGGAGAAACGCAATGACCGCTGCACCGCAGCGCGCCGCCGCCGAGGCGGAGGATGACGGGCCGACGATCCTGCAGCCGCCAGGCTGGCCGAAGCCGCGCGGCTATTCCAACGGCATGATGGCCGAGGGCCGTGTGCTGGTGACCGGCGGCATCGTCGGGTGGGATACGGCGGGCCGCTTCCCCGAGACCTTCGCCGAGCAGGCGCGGCAGACCCTCGCCAATATCCGGTCGATCCTCGCCGAGGGCGGCGCCGAGCCGCGCCACATCGTCCGGCTCACCTGGTACGTGACGGATATCGAGGAATATCTCGCCTCCGGAAAGGATCTCGGCCGCGCCTATCGGGAGGTGGTCGGCGCGCATTACCCCGCCATGGCGGTCGTCCAGGTGGTGCGTCTGGTGGAGCGTGACGCGAAGGTCGAGATCGAAGCGACGGCGGTCGTGCCCACTGCCAATGCGGCTGGATCGGCCGCGCATGTTGCATGAGATCGCGGCAGAGGGAGTTGTTTGAAGCCTAAACTATCTCCTTCAAGGGCCGCGACGACGTGCTAGGTTCGATCCCATGATCGCCATTTCGGGCGTCACCAAGACGTTCCAGCGCCGCGGCGGGGGCACGCATCTCGCCATCGATTCCATCGACCTTCAGGTCGCGGAAGGAGAGTTCGTCTCGATCCTGGGGCCGTCCGGCTGCGGGAAGTCGACCCTCCTCTACATCGTGGGCGGCTTCGTGCCGCCCTCGCGCGGCTCGATCACGGTATCCGGACGGCCGGTCACCGGCCCGGGGCCGGATCGTGGCCCTGTCTTCCAGGAATTCGCGCTCTTCCCCTGGAAGACCGTGCTCGGCAATGTCGCCTACGGCCTGCGCGAAGCCGGGATGCGCAAGCGCGAGGCCGAGAGGCAGGCCGAGGCGCTGATCGCCCGCGTCGGGCTGAAGGGCTACGAGAGCTTCTACCCGAAGGAGCTGTCGGGCGGCATGAAGCAGCGCGTCGCGATCGCCCGCACGCTCGCGTACAACCCCGCCATCCTCCTCATGGACGAGCCTTTCGGGGCGCTCGATGCGCATACCCGCGTGCGGCTGCAGAACGAGCTCCTCGAGCTCTGGGAGCGCGACCGCAAGACGGTGCTCTTCGTCACGCATGCGGTGGACGAGGCCGTCTTCCTGTCCGACCGCGTGGTCGTGATGAGCCGTCAGCCGGGGCGCATCAAAGCGATCGTCGACATCGATCTGCCGCGGCCCCGGCATCGCGACGAGCTCCTCCTGCAATCGCGCTACCAGCATCTCGTGATCGAGCTCGAGCGCATGATCGAGGATCCGCCCGAGGAGATCCGGCCGTGACCGCCGCCGCGCTCGCCACGCGGACCCGGGCGACCCTGCTGCCGGGGCTGCCGCCCCTCCTGGCCTGCCTCGCCCTGCTCCTCGCCTGGCAGCTCTATGCCAGGACCCTGTCAATGGGGGGCATCCCGGACGCGCTGTCGACCATCCGTGAGCTGCCCGCGATCCTGGGCGACCGGGAGTCGCTCGCCGACATTCTCGATTCCATCCGCCGGATGGCGATCGGCTTCGCCATCGCGTTGGCCTTCTCGGTCCCGCTCGGGCTCTTCATGGGACGGAGCCGGACCGTCGCGGCGATGGTCAACCCGCTCCTCATGATCACCTACCCGGTGCCGAAGGCCGCGCTGATGCCGATCATCATGCTGTGGTTCGGCGTGGGCGACGCCTCGAAGCTCCTCGTCATCGTGCTGGGCGTGAGCCTTCCCGTCATCTACCACGCCTACCAGGGCGCCCGGGCCGTGGAGGAGAAGATGCTCTGGTCGGCGCGCGCCATGGGCATGTCCGGACCCGCGCGGCTCGCCCGGATCGTCCTGCCGGCGTCGCTGCCCGAGATTCTCGTCGGCTGCCGTACCGGGATCGTGCTCGCGCTCATCACCATGATCACGAGCGAGATGATCGCCCGCCAGACCGGGGCCGGGAACATCCTCTTCAACGCCCTCGACATGGCGCAATACGAGACGGTCTATGCCATGATCCTGGTCATCTCCGCGCTCGGCATCGTGCTGGACATGCTGTTCGAGTATGTCCGCGGGCTCCTCACCGGCTGGGCCGAGCCGCGGCACGATCTCTTGGCGCCGTCGCTGTGACCGCGCTCGCCCGCAACGAGGCGCTGATCGGCGCCATACCGATCCTCGGCCTCCTCCTCGGCTGGCAGGCGGCGGTCTCGGCCGGCGTCGCGCCGTCCGCGCTCCTCCCCTCGCCGGTCGCCGTCTTCGGCCGCGTGGCCCAAAATCTCGGCGATCCCGATTTCCTGGGCCACACGGCCGTGACGCTCTACCGACTCTTCGTCGGCTTCCTGATCGCGCTGGCGATCGGCGTTCCGCTCGGCCTCGCCGGCGCCACGAACCGGATCGCCGGGGCGGCCCTGAAGCCGCTGGTGCGCGTGCTCGCGCCCGTGCCCAAGATCGCGCTCTACCCGGCCCTGATCCTGTCGCTCGGCTTCGACGACGCCTCCAAGATCGTGCTCGTGACCGCGGATGCGCTCTTCCCGATCCTGCTCGCGACCTTCCAGGGCGCCGCGATGGTGGAGCCAAAGCTCGTCTGGTCGGCGCGCGCGGCCGGCACCTCGCCCGCAGGCACGCTGCTGAAGGTGATCCTGCCCGCCACCCTTCCGTCCATTCTGACGGGCAGCCGGATCGCGCTCGTCGTCGCCTGCATCGTGGTGTTCCTCGCCGAGATGATCACCTCGACGGACGGGCTCGGCTACCTGCTCGTGCGCGCGGCGCGCAACTTTCAAACCGTCGACATGTTCGTGCCACTCATCGCGATCTCGGCGATCGGGCTCCTGCTGAATGGCGCGCTGGCGCTCACGCGGAAGAAGCTGCTGGTCGGATTCCCCGAGGAGGATTGACCCTTCGCGACATGCTAAGGGAATCTTACGGCCGCGGCTCGTAAACGCTCTGTTCAGGTCATTCTCAGGCAACGCTTCCCGGCTCGCGGGCGACGCGGCAAGCTCCTTCCGTCCAACGGAGGAGCCGACCATGACCGCCGCACTCGCACGGCTCACGACGCCCACGAACGACTTCACGATCGCCGAATTCCGCGAGAAGGCGAGAGCCGAGGGCTGGCCTTTCTGGCGCGGCGTCGCGGTCGGGTTCTGCGCGGCATTTCCGCTCGCCTACATGGCCTTCGGTGGAGAGAACATCTTCTTCGCTCTCTGAGGCCCCGCTTCAATCCTTCGTCGGAGCCGGCCGGCGTTGCAGCGCAGCAAGGGCCGCCATATCGTACCTGCCTCAAGCACCAGAACAGGCGGGGAAGCCATGGCGGCGGCTGTGCAACTCAAGGCCGGAAGGCCGAAGGCGCTCTACGAGCTCGGCGAGATACCGCCGCTCGGGCATGTGCCCGAGAAGATGTATGCCTGGGCCATCCGGCGCGAGCGGCACGGCCCGCCCGAGCAATCCATGCAGCTCGAGGTGGTCCCGACCTGGACCATCGCGGACGACGAGGTGCTCGTCCTCGTGATGGCCGCGGGGGTGAACTACAACGGCGTCTGGGCCGGGCTCGGCGAGCCGATCTCGCCTTTCGACGTCCACAAGGCGCCCTTCCACATCGCCGGCTCCGACGCGTCCGGCATCGTCTGGGCTGTCGGCGCCAAGGTGAAGCGCTGGAAGGTGGGGGACGAGGTCGTCGTCCACTGCAACCAGGACGACGGGGACGACGAAGAGTGCAACGGCGGCGACCCGATGCTGTCGCCGTCCCAGCGCATCTGGGGCTACGAGACGCCGGACGGCTCCTTCGCCCAGTTCTGCCGCGTGCAGTCGCGCCAGCTCATGCCGCGCCCCAGGCACCTCACCTGGGAGGAGAGCGCCTGCTACACGCTCACCCTCGCGACGGCCTACCGCATGCTCTTCGGCCACCAGGGCCACCGGCTGCGGCCCGGCCACAACGTCCTCGTGTGGGGCGCCTCCGGCGGACTCGGGGTGTTCGGCATCCAGCTCTGCGCGGCCGCCGGGGCGAACCCCATCGGGGTGATCTCCGATGAGACGAAGCGCGACTACGTCCTCGGGCTCGGCGCGAAGGGCGTCATCAACCGCAAGGACTTCAATTGCTGGGGCCAGCTGCCGAAGGTGAACTCGCCTGAATATGCGGACTGGACCAAGGAAGCGCGGAAATTCGGCAAGGCGATCTGGGACATCACCGGCAAGCGCGACGTCGACATCGTCTTCGAGCATCCGGGCGAGCAGACCTTTCCTGTCTCGACGCTCGTCGTGAAGCGGGGCGGCATGGTCGTGTTCTGCGCCGGCACCACGGGCTTCAACATCACCTTCGACGCCCGCTACGTCTGGATGCGGCAGAAGCGCATCCAGGGCTCCCACTTCGCCCACCTCAAGCAGGCGATGGCCGCGAACGAATTCGTCATCGACCGCAGGGTCGATCCCTGCATGAGCGAGGTTCTGCCCTGGGCCGAGATCCCGAAGGCGCACACCCTGATGTGGAAGAACCAGCACAAGCCCGGCAACATGGCCGTGCTCGTCAACTCGTCGCGGCCCGGCCTGAGGACGTTCGAGGACGTCGTGGAGGCGGAACAGGGCTGAGCGGTAGCCTGCAACCCTCGTCACAGCCCCTTCTCGAACCAGTGGTGGGCGTAGGGATTGTCGTTGAAGCGGGGGACCTCGGAGAAGCCCTCGCGACGATAGAAGGCCTGGGCCTCCTTGAGCGCGCCGTTGGTATCGAGGCGGAGCGCCGAGGCTCCGGCGCGGCGCGCATGCGCTTCGAGTTCGCGCAGCATGCGGCGCGCGAGGCCGAGACCGCGGGCGGCGGGTGCGACCCACATCCGCTTGATCTCGGCGATCCCGTCCCGGTGCAGCTTCAGGCCCGCGCAGCCGACCGGCTCGCCGGAGCGCCGGGCGACGAGAAACAGGCCGGTGGGCGGGGCCATGTCGCGGTCCGCAGCCGCGCCGCCAAGGCCGGGATCGAAGCCGCCCTCGAACCGCGCGGCGAGTTCGGCGAAATAGCGCTCCAGGCAGCGGAGCGCGTCCGGGCTCTCCGGATCCTCCGGCGAGAGCTCGATATCCGGGCCGGACGGCATAACGGTAGAGCCTAGCCCGCTTCCCGGGCCAGGAACTCGATCGCGGCCCTGACCCCGCCCGGCGCATGCGGAACGCCGAGCTGGAGGAAGGCGACCTCGAGCCCCGCGAGACAGCCGAGCACCATCGGCTCGTTCAGATCGCCGAGATGCCCGATCCGGAAGGCATGGCCAGAGAGACGGCCGAGCCCGCCCGCGACCGCGACGCCCAGCGTCTCGCGCGTATGCTTCCGGATCAGGTCGGCGTCGATCCCCTCCCCCGTCCGCACGGCCGTGACCGTGACGGCGCGCTGCTCCGGCAGGGCGGCGTTGAAGGACAGCGCGCCCGCCTCCGACCACACCTCGAGCGCCCGGTGGACGGCGCCGGCGAGCCGGCGATGGCGGGCGAAGATCGCCGGCAGACCCTCCTCGCCGATCATGTCGAGCGCCGCACGCAGCCCGAAGACGAGTTGCTCCGGCATCGTGCCGCAGAAGGCGCGGTAGTTCTCCTCAGCCATCCGGGTCTTCCAGTCCCAATAGCGGTGCTGGCGAGGCACGGAGGCGGCCGTCCGGATCGCCTTGTCGTTCGCGGCCAGGATCGCGAGGCCCGGCGGGCACATCAGCGCCTTCTGCGAGGCCGCGATCGCGACGTCGACGCCCCATGCGTCCATGTCGAAGGGCATGGCGGCGAGCGAGGCGATCGTGTCGGCGACGAGGAGCGCCGGATGTCCCGCCGCGTCGATTGCCTCGCGCACCGCCTTCACGTCGCTCGCCACCCCCGTCCCGGTATCGACCTGGACGGCGAGGACCGCCTTGATGCGCCGTCCGGTGTCACGGCGGAGCGTCCGCTCGATGTCGTTCGGATCGATCGCATGTCGCCAGTCGCCTTCGAGCGAGGCTACATCGAGCCCGAGCGCGCGCGCATGGTCGGCCCAGTTATTGGAGAAATGCCCGACCTCGGGGATGAGCACGGCATCTCCCGGCGCGCAGATATTGGCGAGCGCGGCCTCCCAGCCGCCATGCCCGTTCGCCGCGTAGATGAAGATCCGCCCCTTCGTGCGAAACACGCCGGCGAGATCGGCGAAGCAGGAATGCGCGATCTCCTTCAGCCGCCGGTCGACGAGGTCGAAGGGCTGGCGGTGCATCGCCGCCAGCACCCGGTCGGGAATATGCGTCGGCCCCGGGGAATGGAGAAACTCGTGGCCGCTCATGCCGTCTCCCAAAGCACCGTCCGCGGACGTGGAAACCGGTCCCGCGGCAGGATCATGCGCTCGCTGCGCGAAGGCGCGGGCTCCTCTTTACGGACAGAGCGTGCGCTTGTCCCGGCGGGAGATGCAGGGGCGCGTTGACTGTGCCGGCTACGAACGGAAGGGCTCAGCCGCGGATCTGCGCGACGGTTGTGGCCGATGCCGGGCGGGGCTCGACGACGATGCCGCGGGTCTGGACCGTCCGGGCGACGCTCTCGGCGACGTTGCGGCCGAGAGCATCCGCCATGCAGCGATAGCCGAGATCGCCCATGTGGAAGCCGTCCGCGGACAGCATGCGGTCGAGCAGTGCCGGATCGCGCTCCGCCCAGAGCTTCATGAGGCGGTAGCGCGAGAAGACGGGTATGCCATGCTCGCCCGCCACCGCGTTGACCATCGCCACATAGCGCTCGTAGCGCCCGGGATCGGCGATCCGGGGGAAGAACTGCTGGTCGACGATGACGAGGTCGGATCCGGCCGCGCGGACCAGCGAGATCCCGCGCTCCAGGAGGGAGCGGAAGCGCGCCTCGTCGCCGCCGGCGAGCGCATCGTTCGTGCCGACCTGCCACAGCACGAGGGCGGGCTTGGCGGGTTCGGCCATCAGGCGCTCAAGCCGGGCAAGGGTCTGGTCCGCCGTCTCGCCGCCGATCCCGGCATTCACCACCTCGACGCGGCGGCCGGACCAGGCGGCGCGCAGCTCGCGCTCGAGCTGGGCGGGATAGCTGCGCGCCGGGGCGCTCGCGCCCACCCCCTCCGTGGAGGAGGAGCCGATGGCGAGAAGCCGGACGGGCTTGTCCGAGGCAAGCCCCTCGGTGAGCGAGCGAAAGGAGGCCGGCCTGGACAGCGCCGCCCGCTCGGCCCCGCAGGCTTCGTCCGAGGCCCGCGCCGGCGCCGTCCCGATGGCGGCAACGAGCGCCGGCGCCGCGGCACATGCGGCTGCGAGGAGGCGCAAGCTTCCTCTCCGGACCGATCCGGCCTGTTTCTTCATCCTTGAAGTCGCCCCAAAGGAACGGGCAGTTCTGCCTCTGGGACGGATGGTCGGTTGGAGCGCTTGAACGCAGCCTGAACAGGCGGATCGCCGTTCCGGCGACGCCCGGACGCTCTCCGCTATTCCGGGGCGAACGGATTGCGGAAGCCGCCGGCGCGGGAGGGCGCCCTCGGCGGATGGTGGCGGGCGAGATAGTCGAGGACGACGTCCCGGTCAGCGCCCTGGATGTCCGCCATGCCGTGCCGCTGCACCATCCATGTCAGGGTGTCGTCCCAGCGCTCGCGCGTCATGCCCTGGTTCGAGACGAGCCTGTAGCCGTGGCAGGCCGAGCAGAGGCCGAAGGTCTCCTCCCGCCCCGGCGTGTCCGGCAGGTCCTCGATGCGTTCGTCCTGCGGCGTGAAGGCGGGACGCGGCGCCTGGGCGGCCGCGACGGATGCGAGAGCGGCCGCGCCGGACAGGAACGCGGCCCCGACCCGGAACCTGTTCGCCATGCGCCGGATCAGCCGACGAGGAGCGCGACCCGGTGCATGGCGTTGCCGCCGTAGCCCTGCGGGTTCCAGCCCGCCGCGACGGGCGGCTGCATCTTCCCGTTGGCATCCGTGCCGCGGGTCCAGATCTCGAAATAGCCGTCCGAGGGCAGGGCCAAGGTCGCGGTCCAGCGGTGCCAGTCGTAGGGGTTGCGCGGCGGCGCGAGCGCCGCCGGGCTCCAGGTCTGGCCGAAATCGACCGAGAGGTCGACGCGCGAGACCGCGAGGTCGCCCGCCCAGGCGGCGCCCCGGACGGCAATCTCGCGCGTGCCGGCCGGCAACCGCGTGCCGTTCGTCGGGGAGGTCGTGATGGAACGCACCGGCATCGATTCGAGAATGCGGAAATCCTTCTCGTCCGCCCTGGCGCCCGGCACCATCGGCCGGTTGGGCACCCGGTAGGAGGTGCCCGTCATGCCCTGGCCGTCATGCTCCCGGTCGCGCAGGGTGACCCGGGTCAGCCATTTGTGCGAGAGCGAGCCGGGCCAGCCGGGAACGAGGAGCCGCACCGGCCCGCCATGGATGTTCGGCAGAGGCTCGCCGTTCATGGCGAAGACGACGAGGGTGTGCTCGTCCATGGCCTTCGGCAGGCGCATGCCGCGCGAGAGCGAATCCTTGCTCGGATCACCCGAGAGATGCGGGTCCGCGCCGTAATGGGCCGTGTATGTCGCGCTGTCCTTCACGCCGGCGGCCCTGAGAAGATCGGCGAGCGGGACCCCGGTCCATTCCGCGCAGCCCGCGCCGCCATTCGTCCACGGGTTTCCCCGCGCCTCTGGCTGGAAGGCAGAGCGGCCGTTGCCGCCGCATTCGAGCACCATGCGGTAGGTGCGCGGGGCGAAGCGCGACTTCAGCTCCCCGAGCGTCAGTTCAAGGCGGCTGTTCACCTCGCCGTCGACGACGATCTTCCAGGAATCCGGGTTCGCCGGCGGCTCGGGGATCTGCCCGTTGTTGCGGATGAAGAACCTGGCCGTCGGCGTCGTCTCGTCGTCGAGCATATGCTCGGGCGTCTCGGCGACGAGCGGCCGTTCCCCGAGCACCACGAGGCCCTTCTCCTTGCCCGGGAAATCCAGGATCTGCGGACCCGCGGTCTTGCCGCCGCCGGACGGCGCCGTGCTCCCCTGCGCGAAGGCCGCCGGCAGCACCCCCGCGGGCAGGCTCGCCCCGAACGGGATCGCCGCCCCGAGGGCGACGCCGAGCCCGCCGAGGCTCGTCGCCTCCAGGAGCCCGCGCCGGTTCAGGGCGCGGCGCCCGAAAACGACGGCGTCCGCACGCTCGGGATCGCGCGCATAGAGTTCCGCGAGCGACCGCTCCAGCTTCTTCGCCATGTCCGTCCTCCCCGGGGGCCGCCGCGATCATGCGCCGCGTTCGGCCCTCTGCGGCCGATCCTAGCGCAGGTCGCGCGGCTGTGAAGCGGGCTCCCGTCTGCGGCCTTGTGCCCGCGCAACGAGGCGGCGCGGGGAGGCGTTGGTTGCGCGATGGCCGCACGGGCGGGCCGGGACAGCGGAGATCAGATGGCTTCCGACGAATTCGATTCCACCCGCCGCCTGCTCGTCGGCGGGCTGGCGACGGGCGCCGCTGCCGCGCTTGCCTCCCCCGCCCTGGCCCAGGCGCCGGCTTCTCCGCCGAGCCCGGCCGGCGGTGCGTCGTCCCAGCGGCTCGTCGACCCAACGGCGAAATACCCGAAACCGCCCTTCCCCAAGCAGGAGCAGCCCTGGCCGGGACTCGCCTCGCGGATGAATCCGCGCCCCGACCACGGCGAGACGAGCTACCGGGGCTCCGGCCGGCTCGCCGGGCGCAAGGCGCTGGTGACCGGCGGCGATTCCGGGATCGGCCGAGCCGCCGTGATCGCCTTCGCGCGGGAGGGCGCCGATGTGGCGATCAACTACCTGCCGGCCGAGGAGGAAGATGCGCGCGAGGTCGTCGAGCTCATCCGCCAGGCCGGCGGAAAGGGAGTCGCCCTGCCGGGAGACATCCGCGAGGAGGCGTTCTGCCAGAAGCTCGTGGCCGATGCCGTCCGGGAACTCGGCGGTCTCGACATCCTGGTGAACAACGCGGCCTTCCAGCGCCCGCGCAAGTCGATCCTCGACATCTCGTCGGAGGAGTTCGACCAGACCTTCAAGACGAATGTCTACGCGCCCTTCTGGATCACGAAGGCCGCCCTTCCTCACCTCAAGCCCGGCTCGGCCATCATCACGACGAGCTCGGTGAACGCCTACGATCCGGGCGAGAACCTCCTGGCCTATGCGTCGACCAAGGCCGTGAACATGAACTTCACGAAGTCGCTCGCCAAGCAGCTCGCGCCGAAGGGCATCCGGGTGAACGCGGTCGCGCCCGGTCCCGTCTGGACGCCCCTCCAGCCCTCCGGTGGGCAGTTCCCCGAGGATCTCCCGGATTTCGGCGCGACGAGCCCGATGGGCCGACCGGGCCAGCCGGCCGAGCTGGCGCCGCTCTTCGTCCTGCTCGCCTCCGACGAGGCGACCTTCTCGACCGGTCAGGTCTTCGGCGCCGTGGGTGGTCGCGGCGGCCCCTGACCCTGGCGTTCGGCTCACGGGCTGCCAGCTCGCGCTGGCAATGCCCATGCGCCGGCTGGGGCTGCCGAGACGAAGAGCGCAACGCCGAAAACGCCACGGCCCGGGGGCCGCGGCGCAATCATCATCGAAAGCCTGGCCGGTCAGGCCGGCGTTTGCGAGCCTAGAAGCCGACCCCGAGCGACGGCACGCTTTGCAGGCAGCCGATCCCTGAGCAGCGACGCTGCGCAAGGGGCCGGGCGTCGCGGTTCTGAACGGTCCGCACGACCTCGCCCTGCCGCGTCACCGCGGCGTCGCTCGTGCGCTCCTGCGCGGCCGCCGCCCCGGCCATTGCCGTGCCGGCGACAAGGGCCGCGGCGATCAGGCGTTTCATGCTACCCTCCGATGTCATTCGCCGGTAACAACCGGACGCGCGCGGGAGGGTTCCTGCCGGGGCGAGCGGAGGCCGCATTGCTGCCCTACGACGTCCACCGCCGCCTCTACGCCGCCGTCCTCTCGGATGTCCTCGACGGCATGGGGCTCCGCGAGCAGGCGATGCGGCCCTTCGTGCGGCCGCTCGACGAGGCGAGCCTGCTGTTCGGGCGCGCCAGGACCGGCCTCTACATGCCGGTCTATACGGTGCGGGAGGGCGAGAACCCCTACGAGGTCGAGATCGCCCTGGTGGACGACCTGAAGCCGGGGGAGGTGGCGGTCTTGGCTTGCGGCGGCCCGACGGACCGGATCGCGCCCTGGGGCGAGCTCCTGTCGACGGCCGCCCGGGCGCGCGGCGCCGCCGGCTGCGTCACGGACGGGCTGGTCCGCGACGTCCGGGCGATCCGCGCCATGGGCTTCCCGGTCTTCCACGGCGGCATCGGCCCGCTCGATTCCAAGGGCCGCGGCAGGATGATGGAGGCCGACATGCCGGTCGCCTGCGGCGGCGTCCTGGTCAATCCCGGCGACTACGTGTTCGGCGACGCGGACGGTGTCGTGGTCATCCCCGCGGCCGTCGCCGGCGAGACGTTCGAGGCCGCCCTCGCCAAGGTCGATGCCGAGACCGACACGCGCGACGAGCTCGCGGCCGGCGCGACGCTCGCCGAGGTCTTCCGGCGACGCGGCGTCCTCTGAGGCGGGCCGCCGAGCGCCGCGCGCGCTCAGCCCGTTCCGTCGCCGGCGTCTTCATCGAGCAGGCGGCTGCGGATGTCGTCCGGCGCCGACGGTGTGACGGGCCGCCTTGCGCGCCCTACTCCGCCCCGACGCAGTTCGCGTAGAAGGTCGTGGTGGCCGGCCAGTCGGAGAAGACGCCGATCACCCCGACGTCGCGATGGAGCACGTCGAGCAGCGCCAGCATGTCGCCGTCGCGGTCCACCACCGGCCTGATCGTCCGGTAATAGTAGCCGCCGCCGGCCTTGAGCGGACCGGAACGCTCGAGCGACCAGGCGATGAGCCCGAGCCCGGCCTTTTTCGCCTCGAGCGCATAGGCGGATGGCACGATCCGGCCGCCCTCCCCGACGGTGACCAGCATGGAAAGCGCCGGAGCGAGGATCCGCACGCCCCGGCCGGCGAGCTCGGCCATGCTCGGCGTCCAGGTCTCGGGGCGCATGTTGTCGAAGCCGGCCTCGGTGTCGTCCCGCTCGTCCAGGAACACGGCCTGCCTGCCGAATTCGGGCTCCCTGGCGATCCAGTAGAGGACGTCGCGGAGCTGGAAGCTCTGCGGATACACGTCCGCGGCCGGGACGCCGGCCTCCTTGTACTCGTCGATGACCTGCTGCGCGTAGCGGTCCTGCGTGTAGGAGCCCTGGAAGGGCATCGGCACCTCGGGCGCCTTGAGCTCGGGCGTGAACCTGCGCCCCAGCGACTTCACCAGCGCGATGTATTCCTTGTGCGTCATCAGCGTGCCGGTGGTGGCGTACAGGTCGGTGCGCCAGCGCGGGGTCGCGTTCATGTAGGCCTCGACCGTCACGGCGTTCGGATCGAAGGCGTCCATCTTGCCGTTGAGCGACTTGAATTCGGCCACGGTGAGGTCGCTCGTGCAGCATTTCGCGGACGCCTTGCGGCCCGTTGCCGGGTCGGCCGGCGAGAACGGCTGCGAGCATTTCGCGGCGAGATCCGGCCGGGCCAGGATGTCCGTCGTGGTGTGCAGGTCGCATTGCGCGTGCCGGCAGACGAGCTGGCGGTCCTTCGTGAAGGCCACGTCGCATTCGATGATGCCGGCGCCCATGCGGGCGGCGGCCAGCACGCCCTCGCGGGTATGTTCCGGGAACTGCAGCGGCGCGCCGCGATGCGAGATGGAGAAATTGCGCGTCGTGTAGGCGCGGTCGGCTCCGCATTGCCTGAGCCGGTCCTGAAGCGGGCCCGGCTTCATGGAATCGACGAGATAGAACGGCCGCGGCCCGAGCTGGGCCGCGGCTCCGCCCTCCGCGGCGGCGCTCCCCTGCCCCGCCGCGAGCATGGCCAGCAGCATCCCTCCGAACCGGCAGAAGCTCGACATGGTCCCTCCCGTCGCGTCCGGAGCATGGCTAGGGCGGGCGCGTGACGGCCGTGTGAACCGGGCGCCCTGGCCACCGCGCGGGCACGAGTCTAAAGCAATCCGTCCGGCGGCGCCCATGCTGTTCAACTCGCTCGTGTTCCTCCTGCTGTTCCTGCCGGCGGCATGGGCGGGATATGCGGCCGTCGTGCGGACCTTGCCGCGCGGCCGCACCGCCTATCTCGTCCTCGTCTCCTTCGTCTTCTACGCCTCCTTCGATCTCCGCTTCGTCCCGGTCCTCGCGGCCTCCATTCTCCTGAACTGGCTCCTCGCCGCCGTCTTCGTCCGCTCCGGCCGGGGGCCGTTGATCACCATCGGGATCGCCGCGAACCTGCTCCTGCTCGGCATCTTCAAGTATCTCGACTTCTTCGGCGGCCTCCTCGCGCTGATCCCCGGCGTGACGCCGCCGCGCTACGACCTCGCGCTCCCGCTCGGCATCTCCTTCTTCACCTTCCAGCACGTGATGTATCTGAGCGACCTCCGCTCCGGTCGCACGCGCCATGCCGGGCTTCTCGACTACGCCCTCTATGTCGCGTTCTTCCCGCGCGTGATCGCCGGCCCGCTGGTCCGCCCGGCCGATCTCCTGCCCCAGCTCGCGGAGCGGGCCGCCCTCCCGGCCGCCGAGACGGTCGCGCGCGGGCTCGCGCTCCTCGTCCTCGGCCTCGCCAAGAAGGTCTTCGTCGGCGATCCGCTCGGGGCCTTCGTCGACCCGATCTACGCACGGGTCGCAACCGGCGCGATCCCGACCATCGCCGAGGCCTGGCAGGCGACGCTCGGCTACACGTTCCAGCTCTATTTCGACTTCTCGGGCTATACCGACATGGCGCTCGGGCTCGCGCTCCTGTTCGGGATCGTGCTGCCGCAGAACTTCGACGCACCCTACCGGGCCGTCTCCATCCAGGATTTCTGGCGGCGCTGGCACATCACGCTGTCGCTGTTCCTCCGCGACTACCTCTACATCCCGTTCGGCGGGAACCGGCACGGGGTGCCGCGCCAGGTCCTGGCGCTGTTCGCCACCATGGCGCTCGGCGGGCTGTGGCACGGGGCGGGCTGGACCTTCGTGGCCTGGGGGGCCCTGCACGGGATCGCGCTCGGGACCCATCTCATCTGGCGGAAGGCGGGACGCGCCATGCCGGACGCGCTCGGCTGGGCCTGCACTTTCGCCTTTGTGTCGCTCGCCTGGGTGCTGTTCCGCGCCCCGGACTTCGCGGCCGCGACCGCGATCTATGCCGGGCTCGCGGGGCTGAGCGCCGGCGGCCTCGGCCAGCCGTCCTCCGACTTCTGGCAGCTCGCGGCGATCGCCGCTGCGCTCGCCACGCTCGGGCCGACCGCCTGGAGCCTGAGCCGGAAGCTGCCGCCGCTCCGCTGGGCGGCCGCCGCCCTGGGGCTCGTCCTGGTCGCGGTGCTGCTCAAGGTCGGCGACGACGCCAATGCCGACTTCATCTATGCCCAGTTCTGACGCCGCGGCCGGCAGGCGGTGGCGCCGCGCCCTGGCGGCGGCAGCCGGCGCGCTCCTCCTCGCCCTCGCGGCGATCGTCGGCCGGGTCGTCTGGTTCGACGCCTACTGGCTCTTCCGCGAGAGCCCGCCCTGGCTCGCCCAGACCGGCGGCGGGAACCGCCTGCTCGACCGCCAGACGCGGCGCGCCAAGGTCCTCCAGGCAATGACGCGCGACTACGAGGTCGCCCTCGTCGGCAGCTCCACGGTCTACCACGGGCTCGATCCGCGCGACGTCGCGCCGGACCTGAAGGGCCGCGTGTTCAATGCCGGCATCTCGGCCCTGGTCGCCGACGAACTGCCCGTCGTGGCGAGCGTGGTCCGCTCGCGACGCGGAGTCGAGCGCGTGGTGCTCGGGCTCGACTACTTCATGTTCTCACGGCGGGAGCTGCCGGCGGTGCGGCTCAGCCGCTCGCTCCTCACGGCGAGCGGGCGCTGGAACGCGCTCCTCGGGAGCCTGGTCAGCGAATACGCCATCCGGGACAGCTTCCTCCATCGGGTTGCCGGCGCGGAGGATCCGGGCGCCTGGACCCGGGACGGGTTCCGCATCACGCCTCCGCTCCCGCCCGAGCTGACGCTCAGGAACGACGAGACGCGCCGGCGCACCACCGCGCCGTACCGGCCGGAGACGCTCGCGCGCCTGGACGAGGCGCTTGCCGCTCTTCGCGGACGGAGCCTCACGGTCTATCTCGCGCCGGTCAGCCCGGCGCAGCGCCGGCTGATGGCGGAGCTCGATCTGCTCGACGACTTCGCCCGCTGGCGCACCGACACGGCGCAAGCCGCGGGCGCGCATGGCGCCCGCTTCCTCGATCTCGCCGATCTCGGCGCCGACCATCCGTTCGATCCGCGCGAGGGCTCGAACGAGGTCTGGCTCGACAACCTGCACTACACGCCGGTCCTCGGACGGCAGATCCTGGAGCGGGTCGGTCTGCGCGGCCCGGGACAGCCGGAATGACCGCGTCTCCCGATGCCGTCGCTCGCGTGCTGACGCCCGTGCCGCCAGCGAAACCCTCCTCCGCCAGGCGCCTGGCGGAACTCGGCGCGCGCATTCCGGACTACGTCGACCTCATCCTGCTGGGCGATTCGCTTGCGGCCGCCTGGCCGTCCCACCTCCAGGGGGAGGCCTTTCCCGGGCGGCGCGTTCTAAACCTCGGGCTCCCGGGTGACCGGATCCAGAACACCCTGTGGCGGCTGCGCGGCGGGGAGACCGCCCATCTCCGGCCGCGCGAGCTGGTCCTGCTCCTCGGCACCAACAATCTGGGCGACGGCGATCCGCCCGACGCGATCGCGGCCGGGCTCGCCGCGGTGCTGCGCCGGGCGCTCTCGCTATGGACAGGAGCAAGACCGCTGGTCGTGACGGTGCCCCGAAGGGGCGAGCCGCCGGGCTTCCGCGAGGCGGATCGGCTCGCGCTGAACGCCGCCCTCGCGGCCGGGCTGGCCGGGCTTGCGGAGGCTGCCATCGTCGACGCCGACGCGGCTCTCGCGGCCACCCGGGACGAGGAGCCGAGCCTCATGCCCGACCGCCTCCACATCAGCCGGGAGGGTTATGTCCGGCTGAGCCGGGCGATGCGGGTCGCGCTCGGCTGAGCCCGAGCCGGCAGCGCGGCTATTTGCAGCCGCTCATCATGATGTCGTAGGCGCGCGTGAACCCCTCCAGCGAGTAGGTGTCCTCGGTGACGTTCTGGCGCCGGGAGGTCGTCTGCACCTTGGCCGTGGCGCCCCGCTTCATGGCCGCGACCGCGCGGCGCTGCTCCTCGGCGTTGAGAAGCCAAGCCTGCTCGTTCTGCTCCCCAAGCTCGAATTCCTGCGACCCGATCGTCAGCGTCGAGCGCGCGTCGGAATCGAGCGGGAAGCCGAGCTCGAGCGCGATCTCGTCCCGCGGCCGCCGCGACACGAACATGTAGGCGGGCCCGCGCTTCAGGCCGGCAGGCAGGCGCTCGGTCGGCGAGGACAGGATATAGCAGGAGCCGGGTCCTCCGGACGGGGACTTGTAGGCCTGCCAGGCGCCGCTCTCCGCGAGAAGCTGCGGCTGGCCCGTGGCCGCCGAGGCCGCGGCGCTCGCGAAGATCGCCAGGCTCGCGAAGGCAAAAGGACGGAGTCGGTTCATGGCATGTCTCCCATGGTGAGGTGCGCCTCGGGAACGCGCGGATGCCCGCTCGCGGGAGCGGACGGCTCTCAGGTCGGTCTGGTGGTGCGGGAGGCGACCGAAGGCCGGCCGCCGATCGGCCCCTCCACGCCGCGGGACGTCTCCCAGACCGGCTGAAGGACCACTGCCCAGAGAAGGATGAACGCAGCAGCCAGCAAGGCCAGCGGCTTCACCATGTCGATTTCAATTCGATGCGGCTGCCGCAGCCATCGTCCCGGCATCGGATCTCCCATGTTTCGCGATACGGCCAAGCTTACCCGGCTTGGTTAACGGAGCATGAAAGGGACGGCGAGCGCGGCGACGCTCTCCGATCGCGCAGCCGCTGGGCACGCAGCGGATTCGCTCCGAGAAGACGGTCGGAGCGGTCGAAGATGGCACGGACCCGGCTTTCCGGAAGCCCGACCTCCTGTGCGATCCGGCCGTAGCCGAGCCCCTGGTTCCGCAGCCCGATCATGCGGCGGAGGACCTCATGCTCGTCCGGCTTCGGCACGAGACCTCCCTTCACGACATCGAAGCCGAAGGGGACGGGGCCGCCACGATGCGGTCCCTGGGAGGCGAGATGGCGCTTCAGCGCCCGGTTCTCCTCGGCTTCAAGGCTCCGCTCCGCCCGCGCGAGCGCCGTAAGAAGCCCGAGCACGAGCCGGGAATTCGGCTCCCGGCAGACGTCGCAGCCGAGCTCGATCATGTGGAGGCCGACGCTGTCGGCCTTCAGCGCGGCGACGGTCGCCAGCGCGTCCCGGGCGGACGGGAACATGCTGTCCAGCCCCGGAGTGATGACAGCGTCCCCCGGAGACAGAGATCGAAGAAGCCGCCGGCCCTGATCGCGGCTGGCCAGGGGCAGGGTTCCGCGGCGCGGCGCCTCGACCAGCACCTCCGCGAGCCGCAGCCCGCTCCGGTCGGCGTAGCGGAAGACCTCGCCGCGCTGGCGCTCGACCAGGTCGCTGCCCCGCCCATCTGCCGGAAAATATGCCAGTAAGTACCCGTAAACTCTCATCCATCCGTCTTCGGCGTGGCGCCGGACGGGGAGCCCGGCCCTGCGTCGCAGATGAACGGAAGCTAAACGGCGCGTTCAGCAAGCGTCAACCTTGACCGATCGAGGCGGGCCGGAGACACGCCGTCAGCCCGGGACGGCGCTGAAGCCGGCCCGCCTGAGCCTGACGATAGAGAGATCGAGCGCCTGGAGAAAGGCGGAGCGATCGCTCTTCGAGAAGGGGCGCGGCCCGCCGGTGACGGCACCCGCCTCGCGCAGCTCGGCCATCAGGTTGCGCGTCGCGAGCGCCGCCCCGATGGTCGATTCGGTATAGGCGCGGCCATTCGGGGCGATCACGTCGGCTCCCGCTTTCACGGCCCGGTGCGCGAGCGGGATGTCGGCCGTGATCACGATCACGCCCCGCCGCGCCCGTTCCGCGATCCAGTCGTCGGCAACGTCGAGCCCCGATCCGACGACCACCCGCTCGATCATCGGGTCCTTCGGGAGCATCATGAAGGAGTTCGACACGACATAGGTCTTCACGCCGTGCCGGGCGGCGACGCGGAATACCTCGTCCTTCACCGGGCAGGCATCGGCATCGACCAGGATCTCGATCGGCTCTGGCACGATCACTCCGCCGTCTCGGGGGCCGGCATGCCCGCCGGTCGCCCTCCCGGCGCGCGCCGGCCGGCGGCGGCGCGCAGGAATTCCGCCGCCTCGGCGACTGACTGCGCCGCCTCCGGCACAATGCGCTGCAGGAGCTGCCAGCCATGCGGCACGACCGGCCAGCGCTTGAGCGTGACCTCGACGCCGGCATCGCGCGCCCGCTCGGCGAGGCGTAGCGCGTCGTCGAGCAGGATCTCGCGCTCCCCGACATGGATGAGGAGCGGCGGCAGCCCGGCCAAATCCGCGTAGAGCGGCGAGGCGAGCGGCGTCCGCGGTTCCGCGCCGCCGAGATAGAGCCGGGCGATCCCGGGCAGGTTGTCCTTGAAGAAGAGGGCTTCCGCCTCGTCGTTGGCCTGGATCGACCGGCCGCTCAGCGCCAGGTCGGTCCAGGGCGAGAAGAGCGCGGCGGAGGGCGGCAGGGGACCGCCCGCCTCGCGCAGGCGCAGTAGGAGCGAGAGCGCGAGCCCGCCGCCGGCCGACTCGCCGGCGATTGCGGGTGCGCGCGGATCCAGCCCGGCTCCGAGGAGGCCCCGATAGGCGGATTCGGCATCCTCGAGCGCGGCCGGGAAGGGATGTTCGGGCGCGCGCCGGTAATGGGGCACGAAGACGCGGAAGCCGTGGCTGCAGAACGCGCCGGCGAGCATCCGGTGGGTCGCGGGCGAGCCGACCACATAGGCGCCGCCATGAAGGTAGAGCAGATCCGCCCGCGCGTCCCGGGGCTCCAGCCATTCGCCCTCGACACCGCCGACATGCGCTGCGCGGACCCGCACGCCCGCGGGCGGCGCCGTCTCGAGCCACGCCTCGCGCGACCGCATGCGCGATATGTCGAGGGGGCGCCGCGTGCGTGGCTTGACGAAGCGGCGCAGGAGCCAGGCCGCGAGGTGAGCCCTGAAACTGGCGATAGGTCCGCTCCATCCGGTTGCGCCGCCGCTTGCCGGCCGACGGCGATTGCACCACAAGCCCCCAAATGCACGACACAGTCCGGATGATCCTGACCGCGCGGGTCTACGATGTCGCGGTCGAGAGCCCGCTCGACCCGATGCCCCGCCTCTCCGCCCGGGTCGGCGCGCCCGTGCTGTTGAAGCGCGAGGACCTGCAGCCGGTATTCTCCTTCAAGATCCGCGGCGCCTACAACAAGATCGCCGGCATGTCGGCGGAGGCGCTGTCCGGCGGCGTGATCTGCGCCTCGGCCGGCAATCACGCCCAAGGCGTGGCGCTCGCCGCCGCGCGCCGGGGCGTGAAGGCCACGATCGTGATGCCGACCACGACGCCCGACATCAAGGTGGAGGCCGTGCGGGCGCGCGGCGGCCATGCCGTCCTGCACGGAGAGGGGTTCGACGAGGCCTATGCGCATGCCCGGCGTCTCGAGACGGAGACCGGGGCGGTGTTCATCCACCCCTTCGACGATCCGGCCATCATCGCCGGCCAGGGCACGGTCGGGCTCGAGATCCTGCGCCAGCACGCGGACCCGATCGAGGCCGTGTTCGTGCCGATCGGTGGCGGCGGGCTCGCGGCGGGCGTCGCGGCCATCGTGCGGTTCCTCAGGCCCGAGACCCGGATCGTCGGCGTGGAACCGGAGGACGCCGCCTCCATGAAGGCGGCCATCGAGGCCGGCGACCGCGTCATCCTCAACCGCGTCGGCCTCTTCGCGGACGGGGTCGCGGTCCGGCAGGTGGGCGAGGAGACGTTCCGGCTCTGCCGCGATCTCCTGGACGAGGTGATCACGGTCGATACCGACGCGATCTGCGCGGCCATGAAGGACATCTTCGACGACACGCGCGCCATCGCGGAGCCCGCGGGCGCGCTCGCGCTCGCCGGGCTCAAGGCCTATGCGGAGCGCGGACTCGAAGGCCGGGGCGCTCTCGTCGCCATCAACTCGGGCGCCAACCTCAATTTCGACCGGCTCCGGCACGTGGCCGAGCGCGCCGAGATCGGCGAGGGCCGCGAGGCGCTGATCGCGGTCACCATCCCCGAGCGGCCCGGCAGCTACCGCCGGTTCATCCAGCTTCTCGGCAACCGTTCCGTCACGGAGTTCAACTACCGCTACGCCGACCGCGAGGCCGCGCACATCTTCGTCGGCGTGGAGCTCAGGGACGGCGGGCGCGAGAAGCGCCAGATCATCGAGCGCCTGCAGGCCGAAGGCTTCCCCGTCGTCGACATGTCCGACAACGAGATGGCGAAGCTCCATGTGCGCTACATGGTCGGCGGTCGGGTGGAGGGCCTGCCCGACGAGGTGCTGTACCGCTTCCAGTTCCCCGAGCGCCCCGGCGCGCTGCTGCGCTTCCTGGAAAGCCTGCGCCCGGACTGGAACATCACCCTGTTCCACTACCGCAATCACGGTGCCGATTTCGGCCGCGTGCTCGCCGGCATCCAGATTCCCCACACCCAGAGGCCGGACTTCGCCAAGGCGCTCGACGAGCTCGGCTATCCCTATACCGACGAGACGGACAACCCCGCCTACCGGCTCTTCCTCGCCGGCGGCAACGGCGCCGCCGCTTCGTGAGCCGGCGCAACATCGCGCTCGTCCTGGCCTGGATGGCCGGGGCGGTCTTCTGCTTCTCGGCGACGGCGATCGCGGTGCGGCTCCTCGCTCCGCGTCTGAGCGGCTTCGAGATCCTGACGATCCGGAACGGCGGCGGGCTTCTGATCCTGCTCGCGCTGCTCGCCGCGAGGCGCGATCTCAGGAGCCGGCTCCATCCAGGTCCTCTCCCCCTCCAGCTCCTGCGCAACGCCTCGCACTATGCCGGGCAGTTCGGCTGGAACTACGCCGTCGCGATCCTGCCGCTCGCGACCGTGTTCGCGCTCGAGTTCACGGCGCCCGTCTGGCTTGCGGCGCTCGCCGTCCCGATCCTGGGCGAACGCATGACCTGGAGCCGGGCCGGCGCGATCGTGCTCGGGCTTGTCGGCGTTCTCGTGATCCTGCGGCCCGGCCAGGAGGCGCTGCAGCCGGCAGCGCTCGTGCTGCTCGCCTCGGCCTTCTTCTTCGCGCTCACGGGGGTGACCACGAAGGCGTTGACCCGCAGGGTCTCGACCTTCACGATCCTGTTCTGGATGAACCTGCTGCAGCTCCCGCTCAGTTTTGCAGCATCCGATCCCGGCTTCCCGGCCCGCATGGAGACACCGCAGATCGTTGGCGCCCTGATGCTGTCGGTCACCGGCCTCGCCTCGCATCTCTGCCTGACGCAGGCATACCGGCACGGCGACGCGCTCGTGGTGATGCCGCTCGATTTCCTGCGCATCCCAATGATCGCGGTGGTCGGCTGGTACTTCTACGGCGAGGGGCTCGACCCGCTGGTGTTCCTGGGCGCGGCACTCATCATCGGCGGCATCCTGTGGAACCTCTCCGCCGAGGCGAAGAAGCGCGAGCCCGCCGGCGCGGCAGCGGCAATCGCCTCCCCGTCGCCTACTGCCAGCCGAAGACCTGGATGAGGGCCGGCGTCATGATGACGACGAAGAGCACCGGGAGGAAGAACAGGATCATCGGTACGGTGAGCTTCGGCGGCAGTGCCGCAGCCTTCTTCTCGGCATCGGCCATGCGCATGTCGCGGCTTTCCTGCGCGAGGACGCGCAGCGCTGTGCCGAGCGGGGTGCCGTAGCGCTCCGCCTGGATGAGCGCCGTGGTCACGGCCTTCACGCTGTCGAGCCCGGTGCGGTTGGCGAGGTTCTCGTAGGCGGCGCGCCGCTCCTGTAGATAGGAGAGCTCGGCCGTAGTCAGCGTCAGCTCTTCGGCAAGCGCGACCGATTGCGTCCCGACCTCCTGGCTGACCCGCCGGAAGGCCTGCTCGATCGACATGCCCGCCTCGACGCAGATCAGCAGGAGGTCGAGCGCGTCGGGCCAGGCGCGCCGGATCGATTGCTGGCGCTTGGTCGTGGCGTTGGAGAGGAAGATTTCCGGGCTTTTGATGCCGATGAATGTGGCGCCTATCGCGATCCCGAGCCGGATCAACACCGGCAGTCCGAAATCGTTCACGACGAACAAGTAGAAGAGCGATACGATCAGAAAGCCGATCGGCGCAACAAGCCTGAAGAACAGGAAGGTGATCTCAGCCTGCTGGCCGCGGAAACCCGCCTTGACGAGTTTTTCCTTGGCAGTTTCGGTTCCGAGCCAGTCGCCGAGCTTGAAGCGGTCAACGATCTGTTTCATGTAGGCCTTCGGCTCCTGGCGGAGCGAGACCTTCTGCTGGCCTTTCAGCATCCGCTCGCGCTCGCGCGCCCGGATGCGCTCGCGCTCATAGGCGACGGCCTTCATGCGCCTGTTGAGCGTGTTGCCCTCCACGAGCGGCAGGGCGAGCGTGATGACGGTGGCGCCGGCCGCGAAGGCCGCAAGCAGGGCCGCGATCGCCTGCGGCTCGGCAAGCTTGGCGAGGAGGAAGGAGAACATGGCTGCTCCTCCTCAGAAGTCGAAGTTGATCATCTTCCGCATCACCAGGATGCCGAAGGTCATCCAGATCGCCGACACGGCAAGCATGATCTTGCCCATGAAGGTGATCCAGAGGAGCTCGATATAGGTCGGGCTCGTGATGTAGGTGAGGAGGGCGACCACGAAGGGCAGTGCCGCGATGATGCCGGCCGAGGCCTTGGCCTCCATGCTCATCGCGATGATCTTCTGCTTCATCTTGCGGCGCTCGCGCAGGACCCGGGACAGGTTGCCGAGCGTCTCGGCGAGATTGCCGCCGGATTTCTGCTGGATGCCGATCACGATGGCGAAGAAGTTCGATTCCGCCACCGGGACGCGCTCGTAGAGCTTGGCTACGGCCTCGCCGACGGACAGCCCGAGCGTCTGCTGCTCGACGAGATAGCGGAACTCGGACCTCACCGGCTCCTGCGCCTCGCTCGCGATGATGCGCAGGCAGTCGCCGAGCGGCAGGCCGGACCGGATGCCGCGGACGATCACGTCGATCGCGTTCGGCAGCTCTTCCAGGTAGCGGTTGAGCCGCCGCTTCTTCATGAAGCCGAGGAACCAGCGCGGCGCTCCCAGCCCGCCTGCGAAGGCGCCGACGGCCGCCAGGACGAGATTGCCGGTCATCGAGAAAAGCACCAGCGCGACCGTAAACCCGACCCCGGCGCTGATGAGGTAGAAGCGGCTGCGCGTCCAGTTCAGGCCCGCATGGGCGATGCGCTGCTCGAGGCTGATCTTGTGCCGGTTCTTCTCGCGTTCCTCGAGCTCCTTCAGACTCTGGGCGATCTGCTCCCGCCGGTCCGCCCCGCGGCCGGCCCGCTCGGGGCGCCGCTCGCCCTCGCCGACGAGCGCGCGCTGGCGCTTCTCGGCCCGTGCCTCGCCCGACAGCAGCGGGTAGACGAAGACATAGGCGAGCCCGCCCGCGGCCGCGGCCGCAAGCACGATCGCCGCGACGATGCTCATATCCATGCCGAAGCCTCCGCTCGGGGCGCCAGCGAGGCGGTCGTCACGCTGCCTCTTCCCGGGCTTCCATGGCGTCGAGCGCCGCGGCGAGGTTCCCCTCCTCCCCGAAGTAGCGCGCGCGCTCCCAGAATTTGGGCCGCCCGATCCCGGTCGAGCGGTGGCGGCCCGAGAGTCGGCCCGTCGCGTCCTCGCCGAGGATGTCGTAAACGACGATGTCCTGGGTGGTGATGACGTCGCCCTCCATCCCCACCACCTCGGTGATGTGGGTGATGCGGCGCGAGCCGTCGCGCAGGCGGGCGGCCTGGATGATGACGTCGATCGAGGTCGCGATCATCTCCTTGATCGTCCGCGAGGGCAGCGAGAAGCCGCCCATGGTGATGAGCGATTCGACGCGCGACAGGCATTCGCGCGGCGAGTTCGCGTGGATCGTGCCCATCGAGCCGTCGTGGCCCGTATTCATGGCCTGGAGCAGGTCGAAGGCTTCCGGTCCGCGCACCTCGCCCACGATGATGCGCTCGGGCCGCATGCGCAGGCAGTTGCGGACGAGGTCGCGCATCGTGACCTGCCCCTGCCCTTCCAGGTTCGGGGGCCGCGTCTCGAGCCGCACCACATGCGGCTGCTGGAGCTGCAGCTCCGCCGCGTCCTCGCAGGTGATGACCCGCTCATCGGCGTCGATGTAGCGCGTCAGGCAGTTGAGCAGCGTCGTCTTGCCGGAACCCGTGCCGCCGGAGATCACGACGTTGCAGCGCACCCGGCCGATGATCTCCAGGATGCGCGCGCCTTCCGGCGAGATCGCCCCGAAGCGCACGAGCTGGTCGAGCGTCAGCTTGTCCTTCTTGAACTTGCGGATGGTGAGCGACGGCCCGTCGATCGCGAGCGGCGGCCCGATGACGTTGACGCGCGAGCCGTCCGGCAGGCGCGCGTCGCAGATCGGCGAGCTCTCGTCGACCCGGCGGCCGACCTGGCTCACGATCCGCTGGCAGATGTTCATCAGCTGCTGGTTGTCGCGGAAGCGGACATTCGTCAGCTGGATCTTGCCGCCGACCTCTATGTAGCACTTGTCGGCGCCGTTCACCATGATGTCGGCGATGTCGTCGCGCGCGAGAAGCGGCTCGAGCGGGCCGTAGCCGAGCACGTCGTTGCAGATGTCGTCGAGCAGCTCCTCCTGCTCGGCGATGGACATCACGACGTTCTTGAGCGCGATGATCTCGTTGACGATGTCGCGGATCTCGTCCCGCGCGGAATCCTGATCGAGACGGGAGAGCTGAGCGAGATCGATGGCCTCGATCAGCGCCCCGAAGATCATGCTCTTCGTCTGGTAGTACTCGTCCGACTTCCGCGTCTCCGAGATCGTCGGGACGTGGATCTCCACAGGGCGCTGCGGGATTTCGGGCTCCGCCAGGACCGGCGGAATGGACGGTGACGGCGCAAGGTCGCGCGAACCCGGCCGGGCGGCCGGAACCGCGACGGGGCTGGTTGGCGCGGATCGCTTGCCGAACATACGCTACTCCTACTTCCGCACGGGCCTCAGGAGACCTTGCGGCGCGCAAGCTTCGAGATGAACGGGTCGAGGAGGCCACCCCGCGGCCGCCTCGGCTCCATGCGGCCGGTGACCGCGGCCGCAAGGCTCGTGAAGATTTCGGCGGTCTTGCTGGAGGGCTGCACCTCCGCGATCATCTGCCCGTTATTCGACGCCGTGCCGAACAGCGCGGCGTCGAAGGGCAGGATGGCCGCGAGGTCCGCCCCGATCGCCTTGGCGAAATCGGCCGCGCCGATCTCCGGCCGTTTGGGCAGCCCGACCTGGTTCAGGATCACGCGCGGCTTCTGGTCGTTCGGCCGTGCGGACTTGAGCAGGTCGTAGAGGTTCTTGACGTTGCGGAGCGAGGCGAGGTCCGGCGTCGCCACCAGCACGATCTCGTCGGACGAGACGAGCAGCCGCCGCGCCCAGGCGTTCCAGGTGTGGGGTATGTCGAGCACGATCGTCGGGATCGAGTTGCGCAGGATGTCGACGAGTCCGTCGACCGCCGTCTCGCTGAGATCGGTCGTGCGGTCGAGCATGGCGGGGGCGGCGAGCAGGCTCAGGTTGTCGCTGCAGCGCGACAGGAGCCGGTCGACGAGGTTCGCGTCCAGCCGGTCGGGGGCGAAGACCGCCTCGGACACGCCCTGCGGCGGGTCCTGGTTGAAGTCGAGACCCGCCGTCCCGAAGGCGATGTCGAGATCGACGACCACCGTCTGTGTCGAGAGGGACTTCGCGACGGCCCAGGCGAGGTTGTGCGCGATCGTCGAGGAGCCGACGCCGCCCTTCGCTCCCGCGACCGCGATCGTGCGGCCGAGCGGCTCGGCGCCGGGCATTGCGAAGAGCTCGGAGGCCGCCTGGATGAAGTCCAGCACCTGGATGGGAGCGATCAGGTACTCGCTGACGCCGCGCCGCATCAGCTCGCGGTAGAGCACGACGTCGTTGACGTGGCCGATCACGAGTACCTTCGTGCCGGCGTCGCAGACGGTCGAGAGCTGATCGAGCGAGGACAGGATCCCGGTGCGATCGCCCTGGAACTCGAGCACGATCACGTTCGGGGTGGGGTTGTGCCGATAGGCCTCGACGGCCGCGGGGGCGCCGCCCATCTGCACCTTGAGATGCGCCTTCTGCATGCGACGGTCGGAGGCGGCGGCGGAGATCGCCTCCACGACGCCCGGGGTCTCGCAGAAAGCCTGGATCGTGATCCGCGGCAGCGGGGCAATGATGCGCTCGCCCTGCGGCTCGACGACGTCCGGGAGGTTGCGGGGCTCGACGGGCGCGCTCACTCCGACACTCCCTGGCGGACCGTCCGCTCGTCCGTCCTGTAATTCGTCGAGGGATCCTGGCCCTGGCGAAGCTTCTCGATGTTGTACATCCGGCGCCCGGTATCGGGTGCCGTCGGCTGGCGTCCGCGGACGAGATCGACCGGGTCGGCAACCTGCGCGGCGAAATTCGACTGGGTGGCGCAGCCGAGATTCCAGTAGGGCTGGTTCGCCATCGAGAACTCGGGATCGGCCACGCCGAGATCCTGCGGCCAGAGCCCGCAGGTCGAGCCGACTTTCGCCTGGAGCCTCGTGAAGCTCAGGCGGATCGGCGACGCCAGTGCCGGATCGGCGGGCTCGTAGGTCGACAGCGCGATGCGGACCCCCGCCGTAGCTCTGATGCGCTCGACGGCGGCACGGGTGGCGGCTGCGTTCCGCACGCCCTTGGGCACCTGCGCGAGAAGCGGGCCCTGGCCGTAGCGGCGGTACTCCGCCAGGAAGGCGGCAAGGTCGGCACGCTCGCGCTCGCTGACGCCGCGCGGGGCGTCCACGAAGACGTCGAGCACGCGCGGCCCGTTCGCCAGCACGATCGGATGCCGATCGCGCAGGTCGACCGGATAGGTCGAGCCCGTGACCTCGCCGGCGGTGTGGCATCCCGCGAGCGCGGCCGAAATCGCCCCGAAGGCGGCAAGCGCGCCGATCCGCCTGCCGAACTTGCCTGTCTGAGCCATGTGCTTGCGTCTCGCGTTCCGTGCGGCTGTCGGGGAGCGGTGGTGCGGATCAGTCGGTGATGAAGCCGAAGCGCCCGGCGCGCGGCGGTACGGGAGCGCCCGGGCCGGCGGCGCCGTAGAGCTTGTTCAGGCGGCCCATCAGCACCGATTGCGGATCGCTGGCATCCACGAAGCCGTCGTCCGGCCGCTTCACCTGCGCGGCTTCCATCGGCTTGGCGATAAAGGGCGTCACCATGATCATGAGCTCGCTTTCGCGGCGCTGGAAGTCGCGGGAGCGGAACAGCGTACCCAGGATGGGCAGGTTGATCAGGCCCGGCACGCCCGAGATGGTCTGGTTCGACTGCACGCTGATCAGCCCGGCGGTCATGATCGTGCCTCCGGACGGCAACTCGATCGAGGTCGAGGTCTTGCGGGTGCGGAAGCCGGGCGTGCCCGTGACGGTGTCCGCATTCTCCCGGTCGATCTCCGAGACCTCCGTGAAGACCTTCAGGCTGATACGCCCCTCGGAGAGGACGATCGGCGTGAAGGCGAGCGACACGCCGTACTGCTTGTAGGTGACCGTCGGCGTGCAGACGGCGCTGCCGCAGCCGATCGTGATCGGGATCTCGCCGCCGACCAGGAAGGTCGCCGACTCGCCCGAGACGGCGACGAGGGTCGGCTCGGCGAGGACGCGCGCGACGCCGGCCCGCTCGAAGGCCGAGAGCGTGCCGCCGACGCCTGCATTGCCGTTTCCGAAGCCGGCCTGGCCCGTCACCGTGCCTCCCGAGCCGGTCAGCCCGCCGATGACGCCGGTCGTGATCTGGGAGGCTGCGCCGATCGCGGGACCGTAGGGATTCAGCGCGCCCGTCGCGGTGGACAGGAGGTTCCAGTTGCCCGTGACGTTGATGCCGAGCTGCTTGGCGACCGAGCGCGCCATCTCGACGACGCTCACCTTCAGCATAACCTGGTCCCGGCCGACGATGGTAAGCGCGTTGATCACCGCACCCGAAAAGCCCGCCGCCGCGCCGGTTCCGGCCGCGGCCCCGCCGGCGCCCTGCCCGACGAAGGCCTTGGCGATGTCGACGGCCTGCTGCGCGTCGCCCGCGGAATTGACGGTTCCGGTGAGCAGGATCGAATCGCCCGCGGGCCTCACGTCGATGCGCCCGTTCGGGATTGTGGTGCGGAGCGTCTGGCGCAGGACGTTGAGGTCGCGCCCGACATTCACCTCCAAACTCGCGATCTGACGGCCTTCGGCATCCATCACGAAGACGGAGGTCGAGCCGTTGGCGACGCCGAGCAGGAAGAGCTTGCGCGTGGAGCGCACGACCGCGTTCGCGACGGCCGGGTTGGCGACGAAGATCTCCTTGGCGTCCCGGGTCAGCTCGATGACGACCGAGCGGCCGATCGAGAGGTCGAGCCGGCGCGCTGCGCCGGAGCCCAGTTCCAGGGCTCCCGACGAAGCCGAACCCGAACCGTAGCCCGGCTCCGCGGCGAGGCCCGGCGCTGCCGAGGCCGCCAGCAGCCCCGCAGCAAGCGCGACCGCGGGCAGCGACGCAGTGATCGACCTCGTCATCGTCATCGGATTCCGTTCTGCAATTCGCATCGGGGTCAGCGCGCTTTCGGCGCCGCTCGGGCGACACCGGCGCGGATCACGGTAAGGGCCCCGTCCGAGCGATCGTCGCGGCTCGCCACCTGCTTGGCGTCCGCGAGGCTGCGCAGCGCGAGCGAGAGCTGGCCCTGCCTCTGCGCGAGCGCGAGGAGTTCGGCCTGCGACGGGTTGAGCTCAAGGGTCGCGGTCTCACCCGTCACGACGCGCTCGCCCTGGCGCTCCTGGACGTTCTGGCCGATCGCCAGGACGCGGACATTGGACAGAAGCGTCTCGGCCACCTGAACGTCGCTGCCGCCTGCCTTCGACGCCTCCTCGTCCCGGTAGATCCGCAGCACGTCGACGCGGTCTCCGGGAAGGATGAAGCCGCCCGCCGAGGTTGCGCCGCGGGTGTCGATCGAGATGGCGAGCGCCCGCATGCCGGAAGGCAGGATCGCCGACATGAAGCCGGCGCCGTCGGCGCGGACGAGCTTCTCGCGCCGCATCGGTTCGCCGGCGACGAACGGCACGCGGACGAGCGACCCTTCCAGCTCGGCCGTGGCATTCGGCGCGGCGTCGCGCGTCAGCGCGCCCGTCGGGGCGAGATCGGCGGGCCAGGGCTGCCAGCGGATGTCGCCGGGCTTCAGCACCTGGCCGATCGGGAGATCGGCGGATGCGACCAGGACGTCGATCGACTTGGATGGTGCGGTCTCGGTCTGCACCACGACCTGCGCCGGCTCGCCGGATCGCATCATGATGACGGCGGCCAGACCAGCCGCCCCTAGAGCCGTGACGAGTACGATGAGGCGGGCGGGCTTCATGTCTTGACGTTCCGGACGCAACAATCGGTCGAAGCGAATATGGCGGGCGAGTCGTCAAAACATGGTTAATCGAACCTGTCGGAAAGGGCGGCGATTAACCCTTCGCTCACGCTGCCACGTCTTGGCGCGGAGGCGGAACAATTGGCCGGGATGCCGACGATCGAGAGCCGCGACTAGAAGTGCAAAGGCTCAGTGGCCGAGCGCAACGGCCCAGATCTGAGATTGCGGATAGACGGCGAGCGCGGCGGCCGCCAGCGCGATGCCGTAGGGAACGCCGGAGCGCCGGTCGTGCATGCGCGACAGCCAGGTCCAGCCGAGCGCGAAACGCGGCAGGGGAAAGTGTCGCAGAACCAGAATGGCGAGGGTCAGCCCGCCGCCGCAGAGCGCCGCAATGAAGAGATATTCGAGGAGCGACTCGAAGCCGAGCCAGAGTGCGGTAGCCGCCGCGAGCTTCGCGTCGCCGCCGCCGATCCAGCCGAGCGCGAACATCGCGAAGGTCACCGCGAGGACAAACGCGCCGGCGAGGACGTGAAGGAGAATGGCCTGTGCGGTCAGCCCGCCTATGCAGGCGAGCGCGACGAATCCCGCGACCAGCGCCAAGGAGAGCCGGTTCGGGATCGTCATCGTGAGGAGATCGCTCGCGGCCGCATAGGCCATGAGGATCGGGAAGACCACGAGGATCGCGATTTCAAGCGGGCCCAACATCCTGCCTCGGAGAACGCGGCCGAACGCCGACGGCTCCGGCGCGTGCCGGAGCCCGTGCGAAGGGCAGCGACCGGCTTACCGGGTGGCCAGGTTGGTGCCGATGCTCGTGAACGCCGTGTTGAGGTTGGTACCGATCGTCTTCAGCGCGCTGATGATGACGACGGCGATGAGCGCGGCGATCAGCCCGTACTCGATCGCGGTGGCGCCCGACTCGTCATCGACGAAGCGGCTCATCAAAGTGGTCATAGCGAAGCTCCTGTCCTGGTCGCCCTTCACGTCCGAAGGCCCTCTGGTCCAGGTCCACTCGGAACTGCCGCGACCTTATAAGCGCCGCGTTTCGACAGGGTTAACTTAACCGGCGGATCGGAGCGGGTCCCGCGCAAACCCGAACATGGTTAACAGGAGATGCTTACGGCCGCGAGCGATCTTACCGGCGCTGCACCATCTATTCATATCCAGGCCGGCAAAACTACTTACAGACAAGCGGATGAATACGTTCCCGAATATGGAAGCAAGCCCGAGACGTCGGTGTCAATCCGGAAGGTCCGCGCAACCCAATCTTCACCATTCCGGGCGTAAGCTCGCGGCCGCGATCTTGAACAGGCTCTCCAGGATGAGAACGAGCAAGTGGCTGCTGTACGGCGTCGGAGGAGTTGCGCTCGCCTTCTCCCTGCCGGCACCAGGATCGATCGCTCGGGAGGGCGTGCGCACAATCCCGCTTGCAGCCGTAGCGCCCGCCGACAATCGGAACATTGCCGACACGCGGCCCGCCGCCATCGAGCCTGGTAGGAGCACAGCCCAGCCAAACCGCGGCGAGCTGACCGTGGCCGTGGACCGCGCCAAGGTCATCAAGCTCCCCGAGAAGACGCAGACCGTGATCATCGGCAATCCTGCGGTCGCGGACATCTCCATCCAGAAGAACGGCGTGGTCGTGCTGACCGGCAAGAGCTTCGGCGTGACGAACTTCATCGCGCTCGACTCCTCCGGGGGGATGATCGGCGAATCCATGGTGAGCGTGACAGCGCCGACCGATGCCACGCTCACCGTCCAGCGCGGACTGGAGCGGCAGACCTATTCCTGCACGCCGGTCTGCCAGCCCTCCGTCGCGCTCGGCGACGCGGGCGGCTATTTCGCCGAGACCAAGGGGCAGGTCGACCAGCACTCGGCTTTCGTCGGCTCCAGGTAGAGCAAGGGCGAGGCGGACACGACCAGACCGCTCCCCGGCTCGACGATCCCCTCAACCATCCCGCAATCATTCTTCGCTAGACCGGGCTGTGGGGCGCCTCTCCGGCCGCCCCGTGGAGATGCCACCCCATGTCGCTGAGCCTCGCCTGGCGCGGCCGGGATGCCGGGCGGCCCCGACGGCCGCGCCTCCTCGTCCGCTTCACGCGCTCGGAATCCGGCGCCCTTGCGGTCGAGTTCGGGCTGATCGCGCCCTTCTTCTTCGGCCTGCTCTTCGGGATCCTCGAGGTCGCGCTGACCTTCTGGTCGACCCAGGTGCTCGAGACCGCCGTCGCGAACGCTGCACGGCAGATCTACACCGGGAGCTTCCAGCAAGGCGCCGTCAGCATGAGCCAGACCGACGCGCTCGCGAAGTTCAAGGATCTCGTCTGCGCCAATGTTACTGCGGTGTTCAACTGCAAGAGCCTCGTCCGGGTCGATGTGCAGAAATTCACGAGCTACTCGGCGACCACGATCACGGTGCCCGTGAAGAACGGCGCCTTCGACACGTCCGGCTTCGGCTACAACCCGCCCGGGCCGAACGAGATCTGCGTCGTGCGGGCTGCGATGGAGTACCCCGTCTACGTCAACATCTTCGGGTACAAGACGGGGCTGGCGAACGGCAACCGGCTCATCATGGCCTCCTCGACGTTCCGGACGGAGCCGTATCAATGAGCCTCCCGGCTCTCCCGGTGCGGCTCGCGCCTGCGCGTCTCAGGCGCGCCGCCGGTCCGCTCGCGGCGCGTCTGGCGGCCCTCCACTCCTCCGTTGCGGGCGTTGCGGCGGTCGAGTTCGCGCTTGTCCTGCCCGTGATGGTGACGATGCTGCTCGGCATGAGCGAGGTCACGCTCGCGGTGAATGTCGACCGCAAGCTCACGCTGCTGTCGCGCAGCCTCGCGGACCTCTCCTCCCGGGTTCAGACGATCACGACGTCCGAGCTCGACGACATCTTCAAGGCGTCCTCGATCGTGCTTCAGCCCTTCAGTGTCCCGGGCCTGCGCATGGTCGTGAGCCAGATGTATGTCGAGCAGGTCTCCGGCACCGTATACCGGCAGTCCGTGAACTGGAGCTGCGCCCGCGGGACCGGGGCGACCGCCAAGCCGCTGAACGTCTATGAATCGACGGTGCCGAGCGGGTTCCAGACCGACAAGAGCTACTACATGCTCATCGACGTCGCCCTGCCCTATACGCCGATGTTCGGCAAGGCGATCACGGGCACGATCACGCTCGCCGAGTCGACCCCCTGGCCGATCCGCAACAACACGAAGGTCACGCTGTCGGGCGGCTGCCCGAGTTCTACCTGAGCGCGCCGGCGCTGGCCCGGTGCGGCAAGCCGGTCAGAGCGTCTGGTTGTAGGCGCCGACCTCGGGATTTTCGCGCAGGATCTTGTCGACAGCGGCGAACATCTCGCGCAGCCGCGCCTCGGAGACCGGGCTCTCGACCACGACGACGAGCTCGGGCTTGTTCGAGGAGGCACGGACAAGGCCCCAGGTGCCGTCCTCGGCGACGACGCGCACGCCGTTGACCGTGACGAGGTCGCGGATGGGCTGGCCCGCAACCGTCTCGCCCTTCTGCTTCATCTCCTCGAAGCGTCTCACGACGCGCGCGGCGACATCGTATTTCACCTCGTCCGCGCAATGGGGGGACATGGTCGGCGAGCCCCAGGTCTTCGGGAGCTCCGCATAGAGCTGCGACATGGTCTTGCCGGGGTTGCGGTCCAGCATGTCGATGATCGCGATCCCCGTCACGAGCCCATCGTCGTAGCCCCGCCCGACGGGGGCGTTGAAGAAGAAGTGGCCCGATTTCTCGAACCCTGCGAGAGCGTTCAGCTCCTTCACGCGGCGCTTGATGTAGGAATGGCCCGTCTTCCAGTAATCCGTCTTGGCGCCGAGCTCCTTCAGCACCGGATCGGTCATGAAGAGGCCAGTCGACTTCACGTCGACGACGAATTGCGACGGCCCGTATACGCGCGCGAGGTCGCGCGCCAGCATGGCGCCGATCTTGTCGGCGAATATCTCGTCGCCGTTCTCGTCCACGACGCCGCAACGGTCCCCGTCGCCGTCGAAACCGAGCCCGACATCCGCCCCGTGCTCCTTCACGGCCGCGGCCATGGCATGGAGCATCTCCATGTCCTCGGGGTTCGGATTGTAGTTCGGAAACGTGAAATCGAGCTTCGCGTCCAGCGGCACGACCTCGCATCCGATCGCCTCGAGGATGCGCGGCGCGAAGGCGCCGGCCGTGCCGTTGCCACAGGCCGCCACTACCTTGAGCTTACGCTTGATCTTGGGGCGAGAGGTCAGATCCTGGATGTAGCGTTCCGGAAAATTCTCGACGAAGTGGTAGGAGCCGCCACCCGCGAGGTCGAAATCGGCGCCGAGAACGATGTCGCGGAGCTGGCCCATCTCGTCGGGCCCGAAGGTCACCGGACGCTGGGCGCCCATCTTCACGCCCGTCCAGCCATTGTCGTTGTGTGACGCCGTGACCATCGCGACCGCCGGGACATCCAGGGCGAATTGCGCGAAATAGGCCATCGGGGACATGGCGAGCCCGATGTCATGCACCTTGCATCCGGCCGCCATCAGCCCTGTCACGAGGGCGTACTTGATCGCCGACGAATAGCTGCGGAAATCATGGCCCGTCACGACCTCGCGTGCCACCCCCATGCGGCCGATCAGGGTGCCGAGCCCCATGCCGAGGGCCTGCACGCCCATCAGGTTCAGCTCGGGAGCCTTGTCCGAGCCGGGGTGGCCGAACCACCAGCGAGCGTCGTATTCGCGAAATCCCGTTGGCTTCACAAGCGGGAACGACTCGAATTCGTAGGTGTTCGGCGACAGTGACGGACGGGGCTTCGGATACATCTGGCGACGGAGGCTCCGGACAGGCAGGCGGCCATAGCCGATCGGTTGGCAAAAGGAAAACGGCGGTCCGGGTTCCCGCCTTCGGTGCAAGCCTGCGTCCGGGAGCGGAATGGGCCGGCCTCGTCGCCGCGTCCTTCGGGCTATCGTGGCTGTTCGAGGCGGCGCGGCTGCCCGCGGCCATGCTGCTCGGCCCGATGGTCGCGGGAATCGCATTCGGGGCGGCGGGCGCACGTATTCGGATGCCGCGACCGGCCTTCACGGCGGCGCAGAGCATCGTGGGGTGCCTCATCGCCCACTCGATCACGGGCGCCATCGTCGCCTCGGTCGTGCGCGACTGGCCCGCCATGCTGCTCGTCGTGACCACGACCATTTTCTTCGGCGGAGTCGTCGGCTGGCTGCTCGGCCGGTTCGGCACGCTGCCGGGCGCGGTCGCGGCCTGGGGATCATCGCCGGGCGGCGCCTCGGCCATGGTCGCGATGGCCGATGCCGCCGGCGCCGACCCGCGCCTCGTCGCCATCATGCAATACGTCCGGGTGGTCTGCGTGGTTGCGGTCGCTTCCGTCGTCGCCCGGCTGATGCTGCCGGCCGCCCCCGCTTCGGGCATGCAGGCCGCGGCCTATCCGTCGGGCCTCCTCGACGATGCGGGCCAGGTCGCGGCGACGCTCGCGGTCGCGGTCGCCGGCGCCGCTCTCGGCCGGTGGCTGCGCCTGCCCGCCGGCGCGATCCTCGGGCCCATGATGCTCGGTGCGGTGCTTCATGCGACCGGGCTCGTCGAGATGACGATTCCGGCCCCGCTCCTCACCCTGGCCTATGCGGCGATCGGCTGGTTCGTGGGCCTGCGCTTCACCAAGGCGACGCTTGCGGTCGCCTGGCGCGCCCTGCCCGAAATCATCGGGGGCTCGCTCGTGCTGATCGCGCTCGGCGCCGTCTCCGCCTGGCTGCTCATCCAGGTCCGGCACACCGATCCCCTTACCGCCTTCCTGGCCACGACGCCCGGCGGCATCGACTCGGTCGCGATCATCGCGATCGGATCCGACGTGGATGTCGGCTTCGTGATGGCGCTTCAGGCGATCCGCGTGCTGCTCGTCGTCCTGACCGGCGCGCCGCTCGCACGCCTCATCATACGAGCCACCGGCAAGCGGTGAGACCTATGGCCGCCCGCCAAGGACGAGCCTGGGCCGGATCTCCGGAAACTCGATCCCGTCATATATCTCCGCCAGGGAGAGCGTCACTTCGAGCGCCGGCAGGGACGGGCTCTCCTCCATGCCTCTGACGCGGCTCGCCTGCCACGAACCATCCGCGTCGCGCGACCACATCGCCACCTCGGCCTCGTTCGGCTCGACCAGCAGGATATGCGCGATGCTGGGGACGGCCTTGTACTCCTCCAGCCTCTGGAACGCGTCGTAATCCCGCGTGGAGGGAGAAGGCACCTCGGCGACGACGCGCGGCTCGGCAGCCTTGAACCCGCTCGGATCGAAGCGTCCGCAATCCACGCCGACGTCGGGCCGCCTGATCTGGCCGGAATAGGTGTCGACGCTGCCATCGCCCGTGAAAGGCCGGCAAGGTCCGCCCCTCCACGCTCCAGCGGCGGACCGGGTGCGACATCGGGTCTCCTCGCTCCAGTCTAGCCGAAAGGCGGGCGGGACGGAACGGCGCTTCGACGGCCGCGGCTTAAGCCGGCGCTAAGCGCCGTCCGGCACTGTCGCTCGCCGCGGAGCCGTCATGACACCTGCCGCATCGGAGCGCCGAGGCCGCCCCGGGGCCGACGATGGCCGATCGGGGGCGCTCGCGCTCGATGTCGTTATGCCGGCGCTCGCGCTGTTCAGCGCCGCGATGGTGGTCGTCACCGCGCCGCTGACCGGCATCGTTCGCGAACTCAGCCTGCCCGACACCGATGACGCCATGCGCCTTGTCCAGGTGCTGGACCTCATTCGCGGCCAGGATTGGTTCGACAAGGTCCAGCATCGCCTGATGCCGCCCGCCGGGACCGCGATGCACTGGTCGCGGCTAGTCGACGCGCCGATCGCGTTCGGGATCGTGGCGCTTCGGCCCATCCTGGGCGAGCGGCTTGCGGCCGGACTCGTCGCGGCAGGCTGGCCCGTCCTTCTGCTCGCCGCCTATCTCGTCGCGCTCTGGTGCGTCGCCCTGCGCTGGCATGGCCCGCGCGCCGCATGGCTCGCCGTGCTCGCGGCAAGCCAGATGACGACAATCGGCCTTTTCGCGCCGGGCCGGATCGATCATCACAACCTGCAGATCCTGGCGATCCTCGGCCTGATCGCCGCCGTGTGCGATCCGCCGGCCGGGCGGCGGGGCGCGGTGCTGCGCGGCTCGGCGGCGGGCATCCTGTCCGCGATGTCCTTGGCGATCGGGCTCGAGTCCCTCCCCTTCGTGGCGGCCGCCGGTGTCGCGGCCACGGCCACCTGGGCATTCGGTCAGCCGCGCGCAAAGGCGCGCCTTGCCGCGTTCGGGGCGTCGCTCGCTCTGGCAGCGCCGATCCTGTTCGCGGCCGAAACCGCCCGCGTGCAATGGCTCACGCTACGCTGCGACGCGCTCTCCCCGCCCTGGCTGCTGCTCGCGATCCTCGGAGGCGGCGGGGCGGCCGCCGCGGCGCTGGCCGGCGCCCGCTTCCGGCCGGGGCTGCCCCGGCTTCTCCTCGCCGCGTTCATGGGAGCCGGGGCGCTGACGCCCTTCCTGGCCCTCTATTCGGGCTGCGTCCTGAACCCGCTCGGCAGCCTCCCGGAGATCGTCCGGCACGACTGGCTCGGCATGGTGGCGGAAGCGCTGCAGCTGACGCGCGCCCTGGTATTCAGCCCCGAGATGGTGGTAGGCGGCATCCTGCCGCTCGCAGTCGGAGCCGCGGTGGCGCTGGTCCGCGCCCGGACCGCAACCTCCGACCAGACGGCATATCGCGAACTCGTGCTGGCGAGCATGCTCGCGCTCGGCGTTGCCATCGCGACGCTTCAGCTGCGCGGGATCTATGTCGCATCCGCGGCCCTACCGCTGGTCGCCGGCCCCGCGCTCGACCGGGCCTTGAACAGGCTGCTTCGTGGCGGCGAGCCCGCCCGGGCGGCGGTCTCCCTCGCGCTCGCGCTCGCCATGCTCGGCAAGGCGGCCGCGCTGCCGCTCACGGTTGCGCAGGCCGCCTTCGGCCGGCACCCGCCCGCCGTGGTCAGCCGCCACATATCCGATTGTGCCGAGGGGAAGCGGCTGGAGGAGCTGAACGGCTTCGCCCCAGGCACGCTGCTCGCGCCTGTCGACCTCGGGACGGGGATCCTGCTCTTCACGCCGCATGCGATCGTGGCGGCGCCCTATCACCGGGCAGCCGAGGGGATTGCCGCCTCCCTGTCGGCTTTCTCCGGCGCGGAGGAGGCCATGCTCGCCGCCGTGCGCTCGACCGGCGCCGATATCGTGGCGCTCTGCAGGTCCTGGACCGAGGGCAATCCGGGCAGCTTCGCCTACACCCTCGCCCGTGGTGCGGGCGTGCCATGGCTGGAGCCTATTCTCGCAGGGCCCGGCGACCTCATGGCGTGGCGCGTCGTCCGGCGCCCTTGAAGCGGAAACGGCCGGGCTCTCGCCCGGCCGCCGTCACAGGATCACAGGACCAGGCAATCACTCGGCAGCCTGGAGCTGCGTGCCTTCCTCGGGCTTGCCGTCCGTGTAGGTCGGGCCCTGGCGGTTCTTGCCCGGGGCGGGCTTGCCCGGCAGCGGCGGCAGCTTCAGCGCCTCCTGGAGGTCCAGGCCCGCACCCTCCGCGACACGGCGGCCGTAATCCTCGTCGCAATGCCAGAAGTGCCAGACCATGCGGAGCGCAAGCTCCTTCGGGCACTGCTTCAGGTCGCCCGAGATGTTGGAGATGAGGTCCTCACGCTCCCAATCCTCGAAGGTCCGGTAGCGTTCGCCGGCCTGCGTGTAGTCGTCCTGGACGCGGGTCGGCTGATAGCGGCCGAGATGTCCCTCGACGAACTGGTGGTAGTCCTTCTCGGGCTTCGGCGCCTCCTTGAGGCCGCGGCCGAGATAGCTCGGCTCGTAGTTCACGTGCTTCGACTCGCCGCCGCGATCCACGTAGTAGGTCATCTGCCCGTCGCGCTGGTTCGTACGCGCCTGGACCTCCGGATGCGGCGCGTTGATCGGCAGCTGCAGGTAGTTGGGGCCGACGCGGTAGCGCTGCGTGTCGGAGTAGCTGAGGGTCCGGCCCTGCAGCATCTTGTCGTCCGAGAAGTCGATCCCGTCGACCAGCACGCCCGTGCCGAAGGCCGACTGCTCCACCTCGGCGAAGAAGTTGTCCGGCACGCGGTCCAGCACCATGCGGCCGACCGGCAGCAGCGGGAACTGGTCCTCGGGCCAGCGCTTCGTGTCGTCGAGCGGATCGAAGGTCAGGTGATCGTTCGGGCCGTCCGGCATGATCTGGACGCAGAACTCCCACTCGGGGAAGTTGCCGGCCATGATGTTGTCATAGAGGTCGCGCGTGGCGTGGCCGACATCCTTCGCCTGGATCTCGGAGGCCTGTTTCGAGGTCAGGTTGCGCACGCCCTGCTTGGGCACCCAGTGGAACTTGCAGAGATGCGCGACGCCCTCGGCATTGACGAGCTTGTAGGTGTTGACGCCCGAGCCCTCCATCTCGCGGTAGTTCGCCGGGATGCCCCAGGGCGACTTCAGCCAGGTCACCATGTGCAGCGACTCGGGGTGGCAGGCGATGAAATCGTAGAAGCGCCAAGCCTCCTGCCGGTTGGTGACCGGATCGGGCTTGAAGGCGTGGATCATGTCCGGGAACTTGATGGCGTCGCGGATGAAGAAGATCTTCAGGTTGTTCCCGACGAGGTCCCAGTTGCCGTCGAGCGTCTTCAGCTTGACGGCGAAGCCGCGCGGGTCGCGCTCGGTTTCCGGGCTTTCCTTGGCGCCGGCAACGGTCGAGAAGCGCACGAAGACGGGGGTCTTGACCCCGACCTCGTTGAGGACGCGGGCGCGCGTGTATTTGGAAGCCGGCTCGTTGCCGATCTTGCCGTAGGCCTCGAACCAGCCATGAGCGCCGGCCCCGCGGGCATGGACGACGCGCTCCGGAATGCGCTCGCGGTCGAAATGGGTGATCTTCTCGATGAACTGGTAGTTCTCGAGCGTCGCCGGGCCGCGCTCGCCGACCGTGCGCATCGCCTGGTTGTCGCGGACGGGATGACCCTGGCGCGTGGTCAGGATCCTGTTGTCTTCGGCCATCTGGCGCCTCCTCTGGTTCGACGGGCCCGCAGGTCTGCAGCTTCGAGCTGGACCAATGTGCAGGAGCCTTATGGCGCGGCTGCGACGCCGGGACAAATGCAAGGTTTCTCCGGATTCGATAGGCTCCGCCTATGAATATCGCCGCCCTTTCGCTTCGCGATCTCGAATACGTCGTCGCCGTCAGCGAGGAGCGCCATTTCGGCCGCGCGGCCGAACGCTGCAATGTGAGCCAGCCTTCGCTCTCCGCCCAGATCCGCCGGCTGGAGGAGGCGCTCGGCCTGACGCTGTTCGAGCGCACCAGCCGCAAGGTGTTGCCGACGGCCCGGGGAGAGGCGGTGGCGCGGCAGGCGCGGGCGGTGCTCGCCGAGGCGCAGAAGCTGCTCGTGATCGCGCAGGAGGGGCGAGACGCCCTCTCGGGCCGGCTCGTGCTCGGGGCTATCCAGACGCTCGGGCCCTACCTCTTCCCCCGCGTCCTCAGGCAGATGCGGCAGCTTTTCCCCGACCTCGCCCTTACGCTCAGTGAGGGCCGCACGGCGGAGCTCCTCGAAGCGCTCCGGGAGGGGCGTCTCGACGCGGTCCTGCTCTCGCCGCCGATCGACGAGATGGGGCTTACGGTGACGCCGCTCTTCAGCGAGCCCTTTCTCCTGTCCTGCCCGGCGGACCACCCGCTCGCCCGCAGCCCGGAGCTGCGCGCCGATGCGCTGGGCGGTCCCGAACTGCTCCTTCTGGAGGAAGGGAACTGCCTGCGCGACCAGGCGCTCGCCGCCTGCGCTGCCGGCCCGCATGCCGGACGGCACGCGACGAGCCTCGAGACGCTGCGCTCGATGGTTGCGGCGGGAGCGGGCTACACCCTCATGCCGCGTCTCGCCGCGCCGGAAGGAACCGACAGAACGGGCCTTGTCGTCTCGCGCCCCTTCCCCGAGGGCGGGCCGGCACGGCCGATCGCGCTCGTCTGGCGCGCCACCGATCCGAGACGGGCGAGCCTGGAGCAATTCGCCGCCTTCTTCCGCGAAAACGCCCCGGAAGGAACGATCCCGCTCGCATCGCAGCCCGGGGAACAGGGGAGCTGATCGCTCAGGCGCAGGAGCGGCCGAGCGCCGCGAGCCCCTCGTCGAGGAGGTCGGCGAGGTTCGGGATGCCCAGAAGATAGTCGGCCGTGTCGCCCTGCTCGCGCTCGCGCGCCGTGCGAAGCGCCTCCGACCATTCCTCCGGCTCGAAATCGCCGCGGCCGATCCAGACGATGGCTACGAGGTCGTGCCGCTCGTCGTCGTTGAGCCCGGCGATGAACTCCCGGATCTCCTCCTCGCTCGGGTCCTCGCCGCCTTCGGTCAGAACGTCGGCCATCCCGTCGTCGACGGCGTTCGAGCCCGAGTCGGGATCCGTCTCGCCTTCCTTCACGTCGACCGCCCGCGCCCGCAGGATGAGCTCGCAAACCTTGTCCAACGCGATGTCCATCGACCTCTTCTCCCTGTGGCCGGACAAGAACCCGCTACCGGTGCGCCGGTTCATTCGGCCAACCGGTAGCGCGCGCTGCTCGAACCTGCACCCTGGCCGCATGAGCACCATCATCGCCGAATCGGTCGGCGGCGCAGCCGCGATCCTCACCACCTTCTGCTGGGTCCCGCAGGCGATCCGGACGATCCGGCTGCGGGATACCCGCGCGATCTCGCTCCCGGCGCAGCTCGCCTTCGGAACGGGCCTCGCGCTCTGGCTGACCTACGGTCTGATGATCGCGAGCTGGCCGCTCATCGCCGCGAATGCCGTGAGCCTCGCGCTCGTATCGGTCATCGTGGCCACAAAGCTGCGATACGGCTGAGGACAGGGCCCCGAGCCGGCGCAGCTCGCGGGCGCGCTTCGTCAGGGGCCCGCCCGGAACGCGTCTGGCCCGATCTCCCACAGCCGCAGCCTGCCGATCCGCGCCGCAAGGCGGAGCCCGGGCGAGGGCGCCTCGTCCTGGGCGAGGCGTTCGGCGAAGCTGCCCGGCTTGGCCCAATCCGCGCAGGCGAGGAGATAGCGCGGCCGGAACCGCCGAACCGCGCGCTCCACGTCCACCTGCGAGCCGCCGGCGACAGCGAGCCCCGCCACGATCCCCTCTCCCTGCCGATGGTACGGCGCCGCGATCACGGAGTGGCGGGTGAAGAGAAGGAGCGAGGGACCGAGATCGACCGGCGCCAGGACCAGCCCGGGCGGGGCGGCGTCGAGCTGGCGCAGCGTCTCCGGCTTTGCGCAATCGCCGACCCGCACCATCGGCACCGCGCCCGCGGAGGGCCGGCCGAGCAGCCCCTGCAGGAGGTCCGCCGTCGCGGTGGCCGTATGGGTGAGGAGCAGGGTCGCGGCGGCCAGCATCGCGATCGGCCCCGCTCCGATGCGGCCGTCGGTCCCGGGCCGCGTCACGGCCGAGATGGCGCGGTCGAAGGCCCACCCGCCGATAACCGGCACGAGGGCCGAGCCGACATAGAACCCGCGCAGCTGGAAGGCGGTGATCGCGAGGCCCGTGCCGGTGAACAGGGCCAGGATGAAGAAGGCCGGACGGAGGTGCGGCTCCGCCCGCCGGAGACCGACGAGCGCGGCCGCGAAGGCGGCGGCCATCGGCACCACGACCCCGAGGCCCGCGGCGGGGCTGAGCGCAAGGATATGCGCGAGGCTCGCGGCCTCGAGGACCTCGCCCAGCCAATCGGCGCGAGCCTCCTCCGGCAGGCCGACGAACGGCCCCGCGAGACAGTGCGGGAAGAGCCGCGCGAAGGCCAGGAGGAGTGCCGCGCCGATCGCAACCGCCAGGCCGAGCCGCGCCGCGGCGGAGGGCGAGCGCGCCGATGCCGCGACGGCCACCGCCCCGATCCCGCCGCCGCCGGCGAGCAGGAGCCAGGGCGGCGAGAGGGAATCGCATTCGGGTGAGGTCCAGAGCGCAGGCGACGTCTGCAGAGCGAAGAAGGCGCAGCTCCCCGCCGCGAGGGCCGCACCGAACGCGGCGAGATCCCGTCCCGGACCGCGCTCGGCAAGCGTATGCAGGACGAGCCCGACCCCGAGAGCGGCCACGAAGGGAAGCGTCTCGAGCCCCACCGCGAGGGAGAAGGCGGCGCCGAGCCCGGCCGCAGCGCCCTTCCGCCAGGAACGCTCTGGTCCGGCGAGCTGGAGCACGACGAAGGTCATCGTCAGCGCCTGGATATTGTGGTGATCGACGCGGCCGGGGGCGAAGAGGGCGGTCAGCGCGAGCTCGCAGGCGACGAAGATGGCGAAGCACGCCGCCCGGAAGCCGAATAGCCTCCCGGTGCCCCTGAAGATCAGGCCGAGATAGGCCAGGAACAGAAGCGGCGGCCAGAACGCCGCGACCAGCCCCTCGGCCCGCGTAGCGCCGAGAAACGGCGTCAGCGCGAGGATCGCCGCGGCGAGCGGGGCGTCGACGAGGCGCGACCAGTGCATGGCGACGCCGGCGGGCGGCAGGTAGCGGTGCTGGACGTTGTCGAACCAGCCCTGCCCGGCCAGCAGGTCCCGCACCGCGACGAGCCGCATCGCGTCGTCGCTGTCCGGCAGGAGCAGGCGGCGCGCGACCTCCATGATCCCGCTCTGCCCGCGCAGGAAGATCGCAAGGCCGAGGAGCGCGACCGCGACGAGGAGCCAGCGGCGCTCGAGAAGCGGGGTTGCGGCCCCGCTCGGCCGGGCCTCGATGACGGTCGATTGCATGGAGGGGCTCTGATCCCGCCGAGTATCACCGGTGGCGCTTACCCGCCGGTTGACGGGCGCCGGATGCATGGCATCGAAACCTCGCGTCAACCATTCCCCTTCACCTTGCGGCCGCTCAGGAGCCTCTGCGTGCCGCCCGTCCCCGAAGCGACCGAACCCCGCGGAGCGCCGCTCCCCGCCGCTCGGGAGGGCGCAACAGCCGCCTCCGCTCCTCTGCGCCGACCGCTGGCCGAGCACCCGCTGCCGCGCTTCCTCGCAGTCGGCGGGATCGGCTTCTCGGTCGACGCCTTCGTCTTCTCGCTCGCCGCGGCCGCAGGCGCGGCGGACTGGCTCGCCCGAGCGGTTTCGCTCGCCGTCGCGACGATCGTGACCTGGCGCCTCAACCGGCGCTTCACCTTCCGGCCGAGCGGCCGCCGCAGCGAGGCGGAGGCGATGCGCTATGCCGGGGTAGCGCTCTGCGCGCAGGCGCTGAATTACGGCCTCTTCCTCGCGCTGAGGGCGGTTGCGCCGGCCCTCTGGCCCGTCGCGGCCCTCGCCGCCAGCGCCGGATCGGCGGCCGGCTTCTCCTTCGCCGGACAGGCGCTCGTCACCTTCCGGCCGCGTGGCACAACCCCGATGGCGGCTCCGCCGGCCGGAGCCGGACGATGAGCGGCCACGCCGATACGATCGTCATCGGGGCGGGCCCGGCCGGGCTCACGGCCGCCTATACGCTCGCGAAATCCGGCTTCGAGGTTCTGGTCCTCGAAGCCGATCCGAGGCAGGTCGGCGGGATCAGCCGCACCGTCGAGCATAACGGCTTCCTGTTCGACATCGGCGGCCACCGCTTCTTCTCGAAGCAGAAGGAGGTGGTCGACCTCTGGAACGAGATCCTGCCCGACGACTTCATCGAGCGTCCGCGGCTCTCGCGCATCTACTACAAGGGCAGGTTCTACGCCTATCCGCTGCGGGCGCTGGAGGCCCTGCGCAATCTCGGCGTCCTCGAATCCGCCGCCTGCGTCCTCTCCTATGCGGCCGCGAGGCTGCGGCCCGTCCGGAACCCGAAGACCTTCCACGAATGGGTGCGCAACCAGTTCGGAGAGCGCCTCTTCTCCATCTTCTTCAAGACCTATACCGAGAAGGTCTGGGGGATGGATTGCGACGAGATCTCGGCCGATTGGGCGTCCCAGCGCATCAAGGGCCTCGACCTGCGCACCGCCATCCTCGACGGCATGAAGCGGTCGCTCGGGCTCGGCAAGGGACGCGCGAAGGACGGCGAGGTCGTCAAGACGCTCATCGAATCCTTCCGATATCCGCGCCGCGGGCCCGGCATGATGTGGGAGGCGGCGGCCGCGAAGATCCGCGCCTTCGGCGGCCATATCCTCATGGACCGCAAGGTCGACGGCCTCTCCTACGACGCCAAGCGCGGCATCTGGACCGTCACGGCCATCCGCTCGAACGGCACGCGCGAGACCTTCACGGCGCGGAACGTGGTCTCGTCGGCCCCCCTGCGCGAACTCGCCGAGGCGCTCACCCCGAGGCCGATCAGCTTCTTCCAGGCGCGTTTGCTGAAGTACCGCGACTTCCTCACGGTCGCGCTGATCGCGAGGTCCGACCGGAGCTTCCCGGACAACTGGGTCTACATCCACGATCCTTCCGTCCTGGTCGGGCGCGTGCAGAACTTCCGCTCCTGGTCGCCCGAGATGGTGCCGGACGAGCGCTACACCTGTCTCGGGCTCGAGTATTTCTGCTTCGAGGGCGACGGGCTCTGGACCATGCCGGACGAGGAGCTCGTCGCGCTCGCGGCGCACGAGATCGGCCGCATCGGCCTGATCGACCCGGCCGACATCGTCGACGCCGCCGTCGTGCGGCAGCCGAAGGCCTACCCGGTCTACGATGATTCCTACCGGGCGCATGTGGACGCGATCCGGCTCGACTTCGATCTGAACTACCCGACCCTGCACCCCGTCGGCCGCAACGGCATGCACAAGTACAACAACCAGGACCACGCCATGATGACCGGGATGCTCGCCGCCCGAAACATCATGGCCGGCGAGCGCCTCTACGACACGTGGAGCGTGAACGAGGACGCCGAATACGCCGAAGCGGGGGCCGAGGGCGCCCAGAACTCGATCTCAGGCCTGCGGCTCGTGCCGCGGAAGGTCGCGTAAACCGATCCCTCGGACGGGCGCGCCGGACCTGGTCGGGAAAGTCCCTTTAACCCATGTCGTGCTTGACTGAGGGCGGTACGAACCTGGAACAGACATGCTCGCAGCAACGAAGTCGGGGGCGGCCAAGCGCGAGGAGCTGATCGCGTTCCGGATCGCCGACCAGGAGTTCTGCATCGACATCATGTCGGTGCGCGAGATCCGGGGCTGGACGCAGACCACGCCCCTTCCGCAATCGCCGCATTACCTGCGCGGCGTGATCAACCTGCGCGGGACGACGCTGCCGGTGGTGGACCTCGCCGCCCGGCTCGGGCTGCCGGTCTCCGAACCGAGCGCCCGCCATGCCATCATCGTGGCCCAGATCGGCGACCAGACGCTCGGCTTCCTGGTCGATGCCGTCCTCGACATCATGACGATGAGCGAGGACGAGCTCCACCCCGCGCCCGAGGTCGCCTACGACCCGTCCAAGACCTTCGTGCGCGGTCTGCTCACCGTGGACGACCGGGTTCTCGTCCTCGTGACGCTCGACCAGTCGCTGCTGCACTGAGCGGCAGCGCCCGGCTTCCGGCCGGCAAAGCCGCTCAACCGAGATCGACGCCGCCCGGAGCCGCTGGCGCGCATCTTGCCCGGCCGGCACCCGATGGTAAGACGGGTCATGCGGTCAATTCTGACCAGGCCGCCTTTCGGCAATCCCTCCTCCGCCAGCATCGCCCTCCTCGTCGCGATCACGATGACGGGTACGCTTGCGATGCACATCTTCGTGCCGGCGCTGCCGCGGGCCGGCGCGGATCTGGGCGCCTCGCCCGGCGCGATGCAGCTCACCGTCACGCTCTACCTCGTCGGGCTCGCGGCGGGTCAGCTCGTCTACGGCCCGATCTCGGACCGGTTCGGGCGCCGCCCGGTGATCATCGCAAGCCTCCTGATCTACCTCGGAGGATTCCTCCTCGCGATTCCGGCGGCGTCGATCGGCGGGCTGATCGTCGCGCGCGTGCTGCAGTCGCTCGGGGGCTGCGGCTCGCTCGTCATCGGGCGGGCCATGGTCCGCGACGTGTCGTCCGGCCAGGACGCCGCACGCCAGCTCGCGCTGCTGACCATGGCCATGTCGATGACGCCGGCGCTCGCGCCGGCGATCGGGGGCGTGATCGACGGGACATTCGGCTGGCGCGCGATCTTCGTGGCGCTCGCCGGGCTCGTCGCCGTGCTGCTGCTGCTCGTGCTCCTGACGCTGCCGGAGACCAACCGCCGCCCGGTCGCGCTGCCGGGCGTCCGGGCCATCTTCGGCGCCTATGCCCGGCTCGCCCGCTCGGTGAAGTTCCGCCGCTACACGGTCGCGGCCTCCTGCGGAGGGACGAGCCTCTACGCCTTCCTGGCGGTCGCGCCGTTCCTCATCGGCGAGATGCTCGGCCGCTCCTCGCAGGAGGTCGGACTGTGGTGCCTTTTCGTCACGGTCGGCATGGCGGTCGGCTCCGCACTCGTGCGGACCGTCGCCGGGCGGCACGAGGTGCGCGTGGCCGCCCAGCGCGGCAACCTGATCTGCCTCGGGGCCGCGATCGTGCTGGTCGGCCTCGTCCTCGCCGCGCCCTTCACGATCTGGACGCTGGTCCTGCCGCTCTTCGCCTATGCGATCGGGGTCGGCATCATGGGCCCCAACGCGGTCGCCGGCCTGATGAACGTCGATCCCGACGCGGCGGGCTCGGCCTCGAGCCTCTACGGCTTCATCGCGATGGGCTTCGGCGCCCTCTACACGATCCCGGTCGCGGTGTTCCACGGCGCGGGCGCGCTGCCGATGGCGCTGACGCTGCTCTTCGCCGCGAGCCTCGCGGCCTTCGCGCTGCACCGCGTCTGATCAGTCCCCGAACAGCCGGCCGAAGAACTCGCCCAGCGGATCGGGCTGTGCGTTCGCCGTCCGGCCCCGCGCGCCCGACGCCGAGGCGACGCGCGCGGCGCCCAGATTCGGCGGCGGAACGGGCTGCGTGCCCTGCAGCGCCGCCTTCATGAAGCGGCTCCAGACCTCGACCGGCAGGTTGCCGCCGGACACCTTCTTGGTCGGCGTGCCGTCGTCGTTGCCGAGCCAGACGCCCGCGACCAGGTTGCCCGTGTAGCCGATGAACCACGCGTCCCGGAAATCCTGGCTGGTGCCGGTCTTGCCCGCCGCCTCGAAACCCGGGATCTCGGCCCTGCGGGCCGTGCCTGTGAGCAGCGTCTCCCTCATCATGCCGTTCATCGCGGCGACCGCCGCCGAATCGACCACGCGGCCGAGCCCGCCCTCCTTGCGCCGGTAGATCACCTTCCCGCCCGGCCCCGTGACCTCGGCGATGACATAGGGCACGACCCCGAACCCGCCATTGGCGAAGGCCGCATAGGCGCCGACGAGCTCGATGGGCGAGACTTCCGAGGTGCCGAGCGCGATGGAGGCGTTCGGCTGCAGGGGCGAGGCGATGCCGAGCCGGCGCGCCACCTGCACCACCCGCTTCGGCCCGACCTCGAGCCCGAGCCGCACCGCGACGGTGTTGAGCGAGAGCGCCAGCGCGTCGCGCAGCGTCACCGGCCCGCGATAGTCGCGCGAATAGTTCTCCGGGCTCCAGCCCCGGACGGAGATCGGGCCGTCCTCCCGCACCGTGTCCGGCCCGAGCCCCGCCTCCAGAGCCGCGAGATACACGAAGGGCTTGAAGGCGGAGCCCGGCTGGCGCCGGGCGCTCGTGGCGCGGTTGAACTGGCTCTCCGCGTAGTTCCGGCCGCCGACGAGCGCGCGCAGCGCCCCGTCCGGCCGCATCGCTACGAAGGCGCCCTGCCCCACCCCGAACTTCGTCCCCTTCTGCGCGAGCTCCTCCGTGAGCGCCCGCTCGGCCGCGGCCTGAAGGCCCGGATCGATCGTGGTCTTCACCGAGATGTCCGTCTCGACCGTGCCGACGAAATCGTCCAGCACGTCCATGACGAGGTCGGCCGCGTAGTTCGCCGAGCCCGCGCCGGCGCGGCGGCGCGGCTCCGCCGGCTCCAGCAGCGCCGCCTTGTGCTGCTCCGGCCGGATGTAGCCCTCGTCCGCCATCGCGGCGAGGACGAGCTCGGCCCGGGCGCGCGCGGCTTCCGGGTTGCGGTTCGGCGCGAGCCGCGAGGGCGCCTGCACAAGCCCGGCGAGGGTCGCGGCCTCCGCCACCGTGACCTCCCGGGCGGGCTTGCCGTAATAGCGCTGCGCGGCGGCCTCCACGCCATAGGCGCCGGCGCCGAAATAGACGCGGTTGAGGTAGAGCTCGAGGATCTGGTCCTTCGTGTAGCGGTGCTCCAGCCAGAGCGCGAGGATCGCCTCCTGGATCTTGCGCGAGGCGGTGCGCTCCTGCGTCAGGAACAGGTTCTTGGCGAGCTGCTGGGTCAGCGTCGAGCCGCCCTGGGCGACCCCGCGCGAGGTGAGGTTGCGGAAGGCCGCCCGCGCGATGCCGAGCGGGTCGATGCCGAAATGGCCGTAGAAGCGCCGGTCCTCGATCGCCACGAAGGCATTCGGCAGATAGGGCGGCAGCTCCCGGAGCGAGACCGTGCGCCCGCCCGTCTCGCCGCGATTGGCGAGGAGCGTGCCGTCCGAGGCGAGGATCGCCACGTTGGGCGGCCGCTTCGGCACGGCGAGCTGGTCGATCGGCGGCAGCTGCGTCGCATGGTAGGCCAGGATCGCCGCGACGCCGATCGCGCCCCAGATCGCGACGACCAGCGTCCAGGAGACCAGCCGGCCGACGAGCGAGCGCCGGCGCGGCCTCCTGCGGCGCCGGCCGCGTTCCTCGTCCCGACCCGGCCTCGCCATCGCTCCCCCGGCACGGTCCCCGCGCGACAGCCGCAGCCCCACATCCGTGGGCTCGGCGCCGTCGAAGACCGGCTCCCGTCTCTCCCGCCGGCGCTCCGGCCCCTGACGCATCGCGTTCCCCGCAGAGCCCGCCTTCCCGCGGGCCAAGCTCGGACGCAAAGAGCCTAAATCGGGGCGCTTTAAGGCAGCGTAAAGCGCGCCCGCCCTGGCCGGGGAGCCCGGGCCGTGCTTTGGTCCGGCGCGACCAACGCACCCGAGGATCCCGATGCGACAAGCCCGCCTCCTCTGGCCCCTCCTGGCCGGCCTCTGCCTCGCGCCGCCCGCGGCCGCGCAGCAGCCGCCCGGGCCCGAGAGCGAGCAGACCGTCCTGACGCGCTCCGTGCTCGAGGCCCTGCGCCAGAACACGGCCGCGCTGCAGCGGAACAGCCAGGCCCTGGAGACCTTCTCCAACCGCCTGGAGCGGCTGGAGGCCGCGACCCGCACCGTGCCGCCCGCCATGGAGGGCCTGCGCACGGACATCATCGCGATCCGGGCCGGGCTCGAGCGCCTCGTCGCGGCGACCAGCGGCCGGCGCCCGGCCGCGACGCTGCGCTTCGCGCCCTTCGCCTGCGGCAACGAGGCCGAGGCGAGCTGCGCCGTCAACGCCTGCAGGTCGGTCGGCTACGGCAACGGCGTCGCGGTCGCGGTCAACCGGACGGGAACGGGCGCGAATGTGCGCCCGACCAGCATCGCCGAGGCGACCTGCTGGGAGTGAGCGCCCACGCGCCGTCCTTCCCCGGCGCGGGGTCGGTCAGGACGGGCGACTTCAAAGAGCGGGTGAATTGGTCGAGGGGCGTGGGACGCCGAAACGCTCGATCAATTTTTTATAGAGGAGCCTTGCGGCGTCCCCGCGATGCCCGCCCGCCTGTCATCCTCGGGCTTGACCCGAGGATCCAGACGACAAGCACCGCGTCCGGGTTTCCCCGGCACGGGCGGCGATTTTGGACCGGACCTGCCGCTCTTCCGCCCCCTCGCCCGTTGCCGGACGAGAGAACACTAGCCATGCTGCACTGGCGCCCGGGCCGTATTACCCGGAGGGCGGCGCTGGTCCGGCTCCCCGAGTGCGGGTTCGCGAAACCCGCCCGCAGGCGCCGCGTCAGCCGGCCTGGGCTCTCGCCCATTCCGGCCCATTCAAGCTCTTCCGCTCTGTTGACGCCTCGCGAGAGCGCCCCTCGGCGAAGAGGACGAAGCCGATCTAGACTATATTCCTATGATTGTCAAGCCGCCTATCATCCCCGGCGGGCGCGCAGCGCCCGGGAAGGGCTCCTTGTCATCCCCGGCGGCCCGCAGGGCCGGGAAGGGGATCCAGCACACCTCCCACCGCGGACGACGTCCCTGGATTCCCTTCCCCTCCGCAGTGCTGCCGCACTGCTCCGGCCGGGAATGACAGTGGAGCGCTCAGCCGCTCGTCCAGTTCACAAGCGTCAGCCCGTGAATGTCGCGGAAATCCGCCTCGTTGTTCGTGACGAGGGTCGAGCTTGTGGCGATCGCGTGCGCTGCGATCATGCGATCGTAGTCGCGGCCGCGCACCCAGCCGCATTGAGCGATGATCGTCCCATAAGCCTCGGCCGCGGCGGCATCGAACGGGATTACGGGGATCGCCTCGAGCAGGATCGCAAGCCGCTCCCTCCGGAGCGCGGTTACGGCCGGATCGCGGTGGAGCCCGCGCTGCAGTTCGGCGAGGCTCAGCGCAGAGAGCAGCACCTGACCGTCATGCTCGGCCAAGGCGTCGAGCACGCGCTCGGTCCCGTCCCGCGCATGGATCGCGATGTTGGTGTCGATGAGAAAGGCCATCGCATGATCCGGAAAAGTGGGAACCGGTTTTCCGGTGAGATCATGCTCAACCCACTTGTTCGCGCTCGGGCATCTCGATCGGCTCGCGCCGCTCGACATCGGGCGGCTTAGGCATACCGCGCAGCCGCGCCACTGCGTCCTTGAGGCCGGTGCGCGCCGGATAGAGCGTGATGACGTCGCCATGCCGGCTGATCGTCAGCTCCGCCGCAGCATCCTCATAGGCCAGCTCCGCCGGTATGCGGACCGCCTGGCTGTTGCCGGACTTGAACACACGCGTACGGGGCATGGGGGGCTCCTCTCAGGAGAGAGTAGGCACTGGGCGACATGTGTCAATCCGCGTATATACGTTGTCACGCGGAGGACCCGCTCGTCAAACCCGGCGTCTGCGCAGCAGGCGGAAGGGGATCCAGCCAACCTCACAGTCCGCAGCCGCCTCGGGATTCCCTTCCCCTCCGGCGGCTCCGCCGCCTCCGGCCGGGAATGACAGTGGAGAGAGCCGCGGCGCTGCAATTCGGCGCAAGGCTCTCCGGCACGACGCACCCGTCGAAGGCCAATGCGGAGGCCTTCGACGGGGTCGTCGACAAGATCACCCACGCCGCCCGCCACCTCCTCGCCTCGCTTCACACGAGCGCCCCGCCGCGGGACCGGGCCGTCGAGGCCGAGAAGGCGCGGGCGCGGTCACGGGAGCGGCTTTTCCAGACACCTAGGTGGCCCGCGAGACCTATGGACTCCGGGCTTTGTGACGACTGACTTGCTCGTTCAGCCATTGACGCGATCGACACTAACGTGATCGTTTGCTCCCGCCGTGGAGCAAACCAATTGACATCTTTGCCGTATGTGACCTCACCCGGGAACATCCAGAAGGCGCTTCTTGGCATCAAGGCCGCAGCTGTTCCCGAGCGCGTCAGCCAGGACTTCGTGAAAACTATCCTGAAAATCCCGGGCGGCTCCGGGGATCAAATGACAGCGTTCCTCAAAAAGCTCGGCTTTGCCAACAGCGACGGAACACCCTCTGAGGCCTACCGCAAATTCCGAAATCCGGCATCTTCCGGATCAGCAGTTGCAGCCGCGATACGCCGAGCGTATGCACCGCTGTACGTACGAAACGAGTACATGCATGAGCTGAACGACTCCGAACTTCTTGGGCTCGTGGTTGAGGAAACCGGAGAAGCGCATGACTCCAATCCCGTGAAGCTGACGGTGAGCTGCATCAAGCACCTGAAGAATTTCGCGGATTTCAACATGCCTACAGAGGCGCGAGCTCCCACGGTGATCCTTCCGGAGGACGATGCTCCTCAAGGAAACCAACGGCAGAGGGCTGCGCATTCTGACAGGAACTTCGAGTTCAGACTCGGCTACACGATCAACCTGAATCTGCCCGCAACGTCGGACGCCGCTGTCTTCGACGCGATCTTCAAGAGTTTGAAGACTCACCTTCTGCGAGAAGACGATGCCTAAGCGACCAGACGGTTTTGTCCGAGCCTTCGGAATGTCAGGCCTTCAGATCGCGTCTAGCATGTCGCACATTGAGCGAACGTTCAGCATCGATCTAGCTTTTCAGGTAGATAATCGGCGAGGAAGAAAGTCGTCGGATTACGATCAGTTCGAAGCGGCGCTTCGATCTGAAGCGGCTCGGATGTCAGAATTCTACGAAGTCTTCTACTGCTTAGAAAATTCTATCCGCAAACTCGTTGCTGACATTCTGATCGACGCGGAGGGCGCAGACTGGTGGGAAAGCAAGAGGGTCGACGAGGACCGAATCCGAAAGCCTGCCACGCAACGGAGAAAAAGGGAGGTAGATAGCGGGATCACCACACGTTCTGACCGATTGATCGACTACACCACATTTGGCGAGCTGTCGCAGCTGATCACCGATAACTGGGACCTCTTTGATCCGGTGTTTCAATCTAAGAGCGCGGTCAGCAACGTTTCGAATCAGCTCAATCTGCTTCGCGGGCCGATTGCCCATTGCAATCCGACAGGAGAGCTAGAGCAGGAGCGTCTCAATCTTGCGGTACGGAGCTGGTTTACGATTATGTCGTGATTTCAGCCTCTAAGCTCCAGAACAACCTCGAAGAAGAGGTAAGTGCCACAACCTCCCGCCCCGCAAGAGGGCGGCCCCTGCGACGCTGTCCTAAACTTTCGGATTGATGGTTCGAACATCAGCGCAGAGTTTGTGGCAAACCTATTGCTCCGGACTTCGAGGGCATATCGGGCCTTCGCGCGCCGGCAATTCAGCCGTGAGACCGATAGTCACTTAGACTAGTAGTTCGCGGCATAATAGCCGGCTTTTGGAAGGTGATCTTATCCCAATCCGGCGCGTCGGCCGGAGAGGGAACAGCCCCCTCACCCGGTCGCCTGCTGCCGCAGGCGACGCGGCCCCTCGGGTAGGGCCCGAGGGCAGGCTCTTCCCGCAAGGGGAGAGAGGCGGGGCGCTGAGCAGCGGGCCGAGGTGGCCGGGACAAGCCCGGCCATGACCTTCGCGACTATTGCCGCTCGTCACTCCGCCGCGTCGACGTAGAGCTTGCCGCCGGTCGCCAAAAACTCCGCGCTCTTCGCGGCCATGCCGGCGCGGGCGGCTTCGGCGCTCGCCACCTCCAGGGCGCGGCGCTCGTTGTCCCCCATCGCCTGCACCTCCGCCCGAAGATCCTGCGTGATCTTCATCGAGCAGAATTTCGGGCCGCACATGGAGCAGAAATGGGCGACCTTGTGCGCGTCCTTGGGCAGCGTCTCGTCGTGGAAGGCGCGCGCCGTGTCCGGGTCGAGCGAGAGGTTGAACTGGTCCTCCCAGCGGAAGTCGAAGCGGGCGCGGGAGAGGGCGTCGTCGCGCAGGAGCGCGGCCGGGTGGCCCTTGGCGAGGTCCGCCGCATGCGCGGCGATCTTGTAGGTGATGACGCCCGTCTTGACGTCGTCGCGGTTCGGCAGGCCGAGATGCTCCTTCGGCGTGACGTAGCAGAGCATCGCCGTGCCGTACCAGCCGATCTGCGCCGCCCCGATCGCCGAGGTGATGTGGTCGTAGCCCGGCGCGATGTCGGTGGTGAGCGGGCCGAGCGTGTAGAACGGCGCCTCGCCGCATTCGCGCAGCTGCTTCTCCATGTTGACCTTGATCTTGTGCATCGGGACGTGGCCCGGACCCTCGATCATCACCTGGCAGCCTTTTTCCCAGGCGATCTTGGTCAGCTCGCCCAGCGTCTCGAGCTCGGCGAACTGGGCGCGGTCGTTCGCGTCGGCGCGCGAGCCGGGGCGCAGGCCGTCGCCGAGCGAGAACGAGACGTCGTAGGCCCGCATGATGTCGCAGATCTCGTCGAAGCGCTCGTAGAGGAAGCTCTCCCGGTGCCCGGCGAGGCACCAGCGCGCCATGATCGAGCCGCCGCGACTGACGATGCCGGTGACGCGGTTCGCGGTGAGCGGCACGTGCGCGAGGCGCACGCCCGCATGGATGGTGAAATAGTCGACGCCCTGCTCGGCCTGCTCGATCAAGGTGTCCTTGAACACCTCCCAGTCGAGCTTGAGCGGATCGCCGTCCACCTTCTCCAGCGCCTGGTAGATCGGCACGGTGCCGATCGGCACGGGCGAGTTGCGCAGGATCCAGCCGCGGATGTTGTGGATGTTGCGGCCCGTCGAGAGGTCCATGACGGTGTCGGCGCCCCAGCGGGTCGCCCAGACCATCTTCTCCACCTCCTCGGCCACGCCGGAGGTCACCGCGGAATTGCCGATATTGGCGTTGATCTTGACCAGGAAGTTGCGGCCGATCGCCATCGGCTCGAGCTCGGGATGGTTGATGTTGGCCGGGATGATGGCCCGCCCGCGCGCGACCTCGCTGCGCACGAATTCCGGCGTGACGAAATCCGGGATCGCGGCGCCGAACGATTCGCCATCCGCGATGGTCTCGGCGGCGTTCGCGAGCGCCTCCTCGCGGGCGAGGTTCTCGCGGTGCGCGACATAGATCATCTCGTCCGTGATGATGCCGGCCTTCGCGAATTCGTATTGCGTGACCATCTGGCCGGGCTTTCCGCGCAGGACCGTGCGTCGGGCGGGGCATTCGGGCACGAGCTTGTCGGGAGCGACATTGCCGTTGTCCTCCGGCTTCACCGCCCTCCCCGGCACGGCCTCGAAGCCGCGCGCGTCGATCCAGGCGCGGCGGGTCTGCCTCAGCCCGGCCGCGAGGTCGATCCCGGCATCCGTCTCCGTATAGGGGCCGGAGGCGTCGTAGACGCGGACCGGCGGCTCGTTCGGGTCGGTCAGCGCGATCTCGCGGAACGGCACGCGGATGTCGGGCCGGCCCTTGGGCGACGCATAGACCTTGCGCGAGCCCTGGATCGGCCCGGTGGTCACGGTCTCGGGCGTGCCGACCGGGAGCTTTGCGGATTTCGGATCGATGTGAACCGTCATTGTTTCCTCCTCGGCCGGCACAATTGCCAGCCTCTCGGCCTGACGGAGGAAGGAGATGGAGGGCGCTTCGGGGGAGTACTGACGCGCGCCGGTTCCAGTCCCTTCGCCGGCATGACCCGGATCAGGTTCAAGGGTCACGGGAAACGCCCGTATCTCAGCCCCCCCTGCGGGGACCCCCCTCGGAACGGCTCGACTGTCGGCCCGGCCGCAGCGCTTGTCAAATGCTGTCACGCGCGGCGCGAGCGGCCGAACTCGCCCGCGCCGGGCGCGCGGTCGATCCTGTCGACCGGAGAATCTCCGTTCGGGCTGTTGCAAAGCCGCGCCGGGCGATGTAGCGGTTTTCGCAATACAGAACGGATGTTCTGCTGTTCAGAACAACACTGGCGGGAGGAAGGAATGTCGCCTGGCGAGACGCGGCCGGAGCCGAGCGAAGCGGACATCCTCGAGCGGTTGCTGGACGTGCCGGAGCTCTCCCGCGCGGCCATGCGCGAGACGCCCATGCGGCGTTTCGTCGACGTGGAATGCCTCGTCGGCACGTTCCGGGCCGGAGTGCATCTGTCCATCCGCTCCGGCGAGGTCGTTGCGGCCGAGCCCGGCCCGATCCTGATGCGCTCCTGGCGCTTCGCCTATCGGGCCACCCCGGAAGCCTGGCAGGAGCATTGGCGGAGCGTGCCGCGCGCGGGCTTCCACGACCTTCTCGCGATGACGAAGCGCCGCGTCGCGACCCTCGAAGGAGACCTGCACCCCTTCCTGGCCAACCTGCAGTTCTTCAAGGACCTGCTCGCGCTGCCGCGTGCCGAGCGCCCGGGAGGCGCGGCATGAGCCCGGATTTCGAGCCGATCCTCGGGCGGTATCTCCGCTGCGAGATCGAGGGCGTTCCGCACCGCGTCTATGTCGAGGAGGCCGGGCGGGGCATCCCCCTCGTCTGCCTCCACACGGCGGGCTCCGACGGGCGGCAGTGGCGGCATCTCCTCAACGATGAGGAGGTGACGCGCGATTTCCGCGTCATCGCGTTCGACCTGCCCTTTCACGGCAAGTCCAATCCTCCCGAGACCTGGCGAGGCGAGGAGTACCGGCTCACGACGCGGTCCTACACCGAGGCGATCCGCGCCGTGTGCCGCGCCCTTTTCCTCGACCGTCCGGTCGTGATGGGCTGCTCGATCGGCGGCCGTATCGTGCTCAATCTCGCGATCGAGCATGCGCGCGAATTCCGCGCCCTGATCGGGCTCGAAGCCGCTGATTTTCAGCAGCCGTGGTACGACACCTCCTGGCTCCATCGCCCCGACGTGCATGGCGGCGAGGTCTGCGCGGCGCTCGTCTCCGGCCTGATCGCGCCGGGCGGCCCCGAGGCCCGGCGTCGCGAAACGCTCTGGCACTACATGCAGGGCGGGCCCGGCGTCTTCAAAGGCGACCTGTATTTCTATCGCGTCGACGGGGACCTGCGGCCGCGCACCGGCGAGATCGATACCTCCGCCTGCCCGCTCTTCCTGCTCACCGGCGAATACGACTTCTCCTGCTCGCCCGAGGACACGATCCGCACGGCCAAAAGCATCCCCGGCGCGGACGTGCAGGTGATGGAGCGGCTCGGTCATTTTCCGATGTCGGAAAATCCCGAGCAGTTCCGAAGCTACATCATGCCGGTCCTGGAGAAGATCAAGACCGTATAACCAGAGGGAGAGAACGATGAGGCTCAAGCTTTTGGGGGCGGTGCTCGCCTCGACAATCCTCGCCGGCGCGAGCGCGGCCGATGCCGCGGGCGACGTCATCCGGATCGGCGTCCTGAACGATCAGTCCGGCGTCTTCGCCGACAACGGCGGCGTCGGATCGGTGGTGGCCGCTCGCCTGGCCGCGGAGGATTTCGGCAACACGATCCTCGGCAAGCGGATCGAGATCATCGCGGCCGATCACCAGAACAAGCCGGACGTCGCCTCCACGGTCGCCCGCGAGTGGATCGACCAGCAGGGCGTCGATCTCATCGCCGACGGCGCCGCGTCCTCGGCGGGATTTGCGATACTCGGCGTCGTGAACGAGAAGGGGAAGATCTTCATCGTTTCCGGGCCGGGCGCGTCCGACTTCACGGGCAAGGCCTGCTCGCCCCAGAGCTTCCATTTCAACTACGACACCTATGCGCTCTCGAAGATCACCGGCAAGGCGATCACGGAGGCGGGCGGCAAGAACTGGTATTTCGTCACGGCCGATTACGCCTTCGGGCATGCGCTGGAGCGCGACGCGGCCAAGTTCATCCAGGCCGCGGGCGGCAAGGTGGTCGGATCGGCCCGGCACCCGCTGAACACGATGGACTTCTCGTCCTTCCTCCTCCAGGCCCAGGCCTCGAAGGCCGACGTCGTCGGGCTCGCGACCTCGGGCAAGGACGTCCAGACCGCCATCAAGCAGGCAGGCGAGTTCGGCCTGGTGGAGGGCGGCCAGAAGCTTGCCGGGCTGCTCGTCTTCATCACCGACGTGCATGCGCTCGGGCTGAAGGCGGCGCACGGGCTCCAGATCACGACGTCGTTCTACTGGGACGTCACCGACGAGACGCGCGCCTGGACCAAGCGCTTCATGGCCGCCCATAACGGCCGCGTGCCCAGCATGATCCATGCGGGCGTCTATAGCGGCGTCCGCCACTATCTCGCGGCGATGAAGGCGGCCGGCACCGACGACCCCAAGGTGGTCGCGGCGAAGATGCGCGAGATGCCGGTCAGCGACATGTACAACAAGGACGTGAAGATCAGGGCCGACGGCCGCGTCCTGCACGACATGTTCCTCGTCCAGGTGAAGGACCCGGGCGAGTCCAAGTACCAGTACGATTACTACAAGATCCTGCAGAAGGTGGCCGGCGAGGAGGCGTTCCGGCCGCTGTCCGAGAGCGAATGCCCCCTGGTCAAGAAGTGACGGCTTCCCCGATGGATCCTGTTCCGTTCCTGGTCGCGGGCGAGCGCGTCCGCGGCGACGCGGGAACCTTCGCGTCGGTCAATCCCGCAACCGGCGCGCTCAACTACGAGGTGAGCGCCGCCGGGCCCCGGGACGTCGAGCGCTGCGTGGCCGCCGCGCAGGAGGCTGCCCGCGCCCCCGCCTGGAGGCGGATGCGCCCGCACGAGCGGGCGCGCATCCTCGCCGGGATCGCCGACGGGATGACGCGTCGGGCCGAGCGCCTGGCCGAGATCCAGATGCGCGAGAACGGGAAGGTGATGGCCGAGTGCCGGGCCCAGGTCGCGAGCGCGGCGGCGACGTTCCGGTACTATGCGGGCGTCTGCGAGACGCTCGGCTCGGACGTGACCCCTCCCCGCGGCGACTACTTGTCCCTGACGATGTACGAGCCGGTCGGCGTGGTGGCGGCGATCACGCCGTGGAACTCCCCGCTCACCATGGAGGCGCAGAAGGTCGCCCCCGCGCTCGCCGCGGGAAACGCCGTGATCGTGAAGCCCTCGGAGGTCACCCCGACGGCCGCGATCGAGGTCGCCGCGATCGCGCTGGAGGCCGGGCTGCCGCCGGGGCTCCTCAACGTGCTGACGGGCACCGGCCGCGACACGGGCATGCCGCTGGTCCGCCATCCGGGCGTGCGGATGATCTCCTTCACAGGCGGCACGGAGACCGGCCGCGCGATCGCGAAGCTCGCCGCCGAGCGGCTCATTCCCGTCGCGCTCGAGCTCGGCGGCAAGTCGCCCAACATCGTCTTCGGCGACGCGGATCTCGAGGCGGCGGTCGACGGCGTGATCGGGGGCATCTTCGAAGGAAGCGGGCAATCCTGCGTGGCGGGCTCCCGCCTGTTCGTGCAGCGCGAGGTCGCCGACCGGGTCCTGAGCCTCCTCAAGGAGCGGACTGCGGCGCTGCGCGTCGGGATGCCGACCGATCCCGCGAGCCAAATGGGGCCTCTCGCCTCGTTCCCGCATCGTGAGCGGGTCGAGGGCTACGTCGCCTCGGCGATCGGCGAGGGAGGCGAGATCCTGGTGGGCGGCCGCCGCCCGAACGGCGGCGCCCTCGATGGCGGGGCCTATTACCTGCCGACCGTCATCACGGGCCTGTCCAACTCGGCCCGGGCCTGCCGCGAGGAGATCTTCGGTCCCGTGCTGTGCGTTCTGCCCTTCGACGACGAGGACGACCTGATCGAACAGGCGAACGACAGCGCCTACGGGCTCGCCTGCGGGATCTGGACGGCCGATTACCGGCGTGCGCTGCGGGTGGCCGGCGCGGTCGAGGCCGGGACCGTGTGGGTCAATACCTACAAGCAGCTCAGCATCTCCACGCCGTTCGGCGGGTTCAAGGACAGCGGCATCGGCCGCGAGAAGGGAATTTCCGGCATGCGCCTCTACCAGCAGGCCAAGAGCATCTATCTCGGCCTGGGCGGCGGGCCCGCCGCGGCGGGCAGGCATTGAGCGCGGCCATGGCCGACCGCCCCCCAGCCAAGCTCGGATTCGTCGGCCTCGGGGTCATGGGCGAGCCGATGTGCCGGAACCTCGCCCGAAAGAGCGGACGGGAGGTGCTCGGCTTCGATCGCGCGGCCGAGCCGCTCCGGCGCCTGCACGAGCACGGCGTCGAGCCGGCACCGGGCATCGCCGCCCTCGCGCAGGATTGCGGGGTGATTTTCATGGCACTGCCGAGCGGCCGCCACGTGCAGGCGGTCTGCGAAGGACCGGACGGCCTGCTCGCGGCGATACGGCCGGGCACGCTCGTGGTGGATCTCGGCACGTCGCCGGTCGACCTGACCCGGGATCTTGCGGACCACTTTCGGGAGCGCGGCGCCCGCTACGCAGACGCGCCGATTGCGCGGACGCGGCAGGCCGCCGAGGACGGGACGCTCAGCATCATGGTCGGGGCGGAGCCCGCCGACTTCGCCGAACTCCATCCGCTGCTCGCCACCCTCGCGACCGACATCACGCATTGCGGGCCGGTCGGGTCCGGCCAGATCGTGAAGATCCTCAACAACATGGTGCTCGTGGAGACGGTGGTCGCGCTGTCGGAGGCCATCGCGGTCGCGCGCCGCGCGGGGCTCGACGGACAGGTCCTGTTCGAGACCCTGCAGAAGGGATCGGCGGACAGTTTCGCGCTCCGGAACCACGGCATGAAGGCGATCCTGCCGGGCCGTTTCCCGGAAAGGGCGTTCTCGACCGACTACGCCCGCAAGGACCTGTCCTATGCGCTCAGCCTGGGCAGCGATCTCGGCCTGGACCTGCGCGGTGCGAGGACGGCCGACGATCTCTTGCGGCAGGCGTCCGAGGCCGGGTACGGCGACCTGTATTGGCCCGTGGTCAGTCGGATCCTGGACCCGAAGCCGAACGAGGGCGGGCCCGGAGCTTGACGTGACCGAGAAGCTGCAGCCCGGCGGCCCTCCGGACGGCGTGGCGGCCGTCGATCGGGCCTTCGCGATCCTCGGAGCGCTCGCCGACGATCCGGAGCCGAGCACCCTCGCCGAGCTCGCGCGCCGGACCGGGTTCTACAAGTCGACGATCCTGCGGCTCCTCTCGTCCGTCGAGGCCGCCGGCTACGTCACGCGCCTGCGCGACGGCCGCTACGGCTTGGGGCCGTCCGCCTTCCGCCTCGGTCTCGCCTACGAGCGCCAGAACCCGCTGCGGCTCCATGTGGTGCCGGTGTTGAGCGATCTCGTGGAGCGTGGAACGGAGAGCGCCTCGTTCCACGTTCTCCACGGGCCCGGCACCCGATTGTGCCTGTTCCGCGTGAATTCCCGGCATTCGACGCTCGACCGGGTCGAGGCCGGCGACATCCTGCCTCTCGGCCGCGGTGCCGCGGGACGCGTGCTCGTCGCCTTCTCGCCGGACAGCGGCCCGGAGCAGGAGCCTCTGCGCCGCGCCGGCTACGCGCTCTCGCGCGGGGAGCGCGATCCCAGCTGCGCCGGACTTGCCGCCCCGGTCTTCGGCCCGGGCGGCGATCTCGCCGGCGCATTGTCCCTCTCCGGACCGGGAGAGCGGTTCACGGACGAGGCCGTGGCCGCGATGCGCGGTCTCCTGCTGGAAGCCGCCGAGAATCTCAGCCGCTCCCTCGGCGCCGACAGGCCGCCGCGAGCCCGCGCGGCCCGATGAGCGGCGGACCAGGACATCACAGGATGCCGGCGGCGTGACGGATCGGCCCTACGACGTGCTTGTGATCGGGGGCGGGAATGCGGCGCTGTGCGCGGCGATCTCGGCGCGTCGGGAGGGGGCGCGCGTTCTGGTGCTGGAGGCGGCGGACGCGTTCTGGCGCGGCGGCAACACGCGCCACACGCGCAACATGCGCTGCGCGCATGATGCCGCGACCGAGATCCTGACCGGGCCCTACACGGAGGAGGAGTTCTTCGACGACCTGCTGCGCGTCACGGGCGGGCAGACGGACGAGGAGCTCGCCCGCCACATGATCCGGGAATCCAAGGAGATGCTGACCTGGATCGAGGCCCAGGGCGTGCGCTGGCAGCCCTCGCTCGGCGGCACGCTCTCGCTCGGCCGGACCAACTCCTTCTTCCTCGGCGGCGGGCGCGCGATGCTGAACGCGCTCTACGCCACGGCCGGGCGGCTCGGGGTCGAGATCCGCTACCTGTCCGAGGTCACCGACCTCGCCATCGAGGACGGCATGTTCCTCTCGGCCACGATCGGCGGGACGGAGCGGGTTTCCGCGCGCGCGCTGGTGGCGGCGGCGGGCGGCTTCGAATCCAACATCGCGTGGCTGAAGCGCTACTGGGGCGATGCGGCCGACAACTTCCTCATCCGCGGCACGCGCAACAACAAGGGCACCATCCTGCGCCTCCTCCTCGACAACGGGGTGCAGGAGGTCGGCGATCCGACCCAGTGCCACGCCGTCGCCATCGACGCCCGGGCGCCGAAATACGACGGCGGCATCATCACCCGGCTCGACTGCGTGGTCTTCGGCATCGTCGTGAACAAGCATGCGCAGCGCTTCTACGACGAGGGCGAGGACATCTGGCCGAAGCGCTACGCCATCTGGGGCCGGCTCGTCGCCGCCCAGCCGGACCAGATCGCCTACATCGTCTTCGACGCCTCCTCGCTCGAGCTCTTCATGCCCTCGCTCTTC
>NZ_JABEPP010000006.1 GCF_013044135.1 Enterovirga aerilata | reverse complement strand
CCGAAAGGCTCCTCTATAAAATTGATCGAGCGTTTCGGCGTCCCACGCCCCTCGACCAATTCACCCGCTCTTTGAAGTCGCCCGTCCTGACCGACCCCGCGCCGGGGACGGACGGCGCGTGCCTTGATGAAGGCCGCGACGCGTCCTGCGTGGCAGCGGCTCGAAGGCGGATCGCGTCCAGCGCGGCGACGGATAAAACCGCGTGGCGGATCGGAGCCGGCAGGACTACGTTGACGCTGACGAAGACCTCGGAGAGAGACAGGTTGCCATGACCGCGATCCCGGATTTCTCCACCCTGCCCTTCCGCGGCCAGAGCGTTCCGGCCGCCCAGATCGCCGGCGAGCCCTGGATCACGCCCGAGGGAATTCCGGTGCGCCCGGAATATGGCCCGCAGGACCGCGCCGGGCTCGACTTCCTCGACACCTATCCGGGCCTGCCGCCCTATCTGCGCGGCCCGTACCCGACGATGTACGTCAACCAGCCCTGGACGGTCCGGCAATATGCCGGCTTCTCCACGGCCGAGGATTCCAATGCCTTCTATCGCCGCAACCTCGCGGCCGGGCAGAAGGGCCTCTCCGTCGCCTTCGATCTCGCGACCCATCGCGGCTACGATTCCGACCATCCGCGCGTGGCGGGCGATGTCGGCATGGCGGGCGTCGCGATCGATTCGATCTACGACATGCGCACGCTGTTCGCGGGGATTCCCCTCGACCAGATGAGCGTGTCCATGACGATGAACGGCGCGGTGCTGCCGGTCCTCGCGCTCTACATCGTCGCGGCGGAGGAGCAGGGCGTGCCGCCGGAGAAGCTCGCGGGCACGATCCAGAACGACATCCTCAAGGAGTTCATGGTCCGCAACACCTACATCTACCCGCCGGCCGGGTCGATGCGGATCATCGGGGACATCTTCGCCTTCACGGCCGAGAAGATGCCCAAGTTCAACTCGATCTCGATCTCCGGCTATCACATGCAGGAAGCCGGGGCGACGCAGGACCTCGAACTCGCCTATACGCTCGCCGACGGCGTCGAATACATCCGCGCCGGGCTCGGCGCCGGGCTCACGATCGACCAGTTCGCGCCGCGCCTGTCCTTCTTCTGGGCGATCGGCATGAACTTCTACATGGAGGTGGCGAAGATGCGCGCCGCCCGCCTCCTGTGGGCGAAGCTGGTGAAGGGCTTCGGGCCGAAATCGGACAAGTCGCTGCCGCTGCGCACCCATTGCCAGACGAGCGGCTGGTCGCTCACCGCGCAGGACGTGTTCAACAACGTCACGCGCACCTGCATCGAGGCCATGGCGGCGACGCAGGGCCACACCCAGTCGCTGCACACGAACGCGCTCGACGAGGCGCTCGCGCTGCCGACCGACTTCTCGGCCCGCATCGCCCGCAACACGCAGCTCTTCCTGCAGCAGGAAAGCGGCACGACGCGGATCATCGACCCCTGGGGCGGCTCCTTCTTCATCGAGCGCCTCACGGGCGACCTCGCCGCCAGGGCCTGGGAGCATATCGGTGAGGTCGAGAAGCTCGGCGGCATGGCCAAGGCCATCGAGGCCGGCATCCCGAAGCTGCGCATCGAGGAGGCGGCCGCCCGCACCCAGGCGCGGATCGATTCCGGCGCCCAGACGGTCGTCGGGGTGAACAAGTTCAAGCCGGACGAGGACCGGCAGATCGACGTGCTGAAGGTGGACAACTCGGCCGTCCGCACGCTCCAGATCGACAAGCTGAAGCGGCTCCGCGCCGAGCGCGACCAGGGCGCGGTCGAGGCGGCGCTCGCCCGGCTGTCGGAGGCGGCGCGCGGCTCCGGCAACCTGCTGGCGCTCGCCGTGGACGCGGCGCGGCAGAAGGCGACCGTCGGCGAGATCTCGGAGGCGCTGGAGCGCGTCTGGGGCCGGCACCGCGCCGAGATCAAGGCGATCTCGGGCGTCTACAAGCGGGAGGCGGGCAGGATGTCGGCAGTGGTCGAGCGCGTCCGCAGGCTGGTGGAGATGTTCGAGGCCGATGACGGCCGCCGCCCGCGCATCCTCGTGGCGAAGATGGGCCAGGACGGGCACGACCGCGGCCAGAAGGTGATCGCCTCTGCCTTCGCGGATCTCGGCTTCGACGTCGATATCGGCCCGCTCTTCGCCACTCCGGCCGAGGCCGCCCGCCAGGCGATCGAGAACGACGTGCACATCATCGGCGTCTCCTCGCTCGCCGCCGGCCACCTCACGCTCGTGCCGGAGCTGAAGAAGGCGCTCGCCGAATACGGCCGCGACGACATCATGATCGTGGTCGGCGGCGTCATCCCGCCCGGCGACTTCGACGCGCTCTACGCCGCCGGCGCCTCCGCCATCTTCCCGCCCGGCACGGTGATCGCGGAAGCGGCCGAGCGCCTCATCCACGAGCTCAACCGGCGCCTCGGCTATGCGGCCCGGGAGGCGGCGGAATAGGCGGTCAGGAGAGATCGGCGAGGCGGACGGAGATGCCGGCGAGATCGCCCGAATCGGGCGTGATCGCCTCCCCGGCCTCGATCTTCTCCACCTGCCCGTAGCGGCCCGCCTCGGGCGCGCGGTGCCGCCAGATGCGGCGGGCATTCGTGTCGACGATCCAGTAATCCGGCACGCTGTGGCGCGCATAGAGCCGCGCCTTCAGGTTCCGGTCCTTGCGCAGCGTCGAATCCGCCACCTCCACGAGCAAGAGGATGTCCCGGGGCGGGACGGCGATGTAGCCCTCCGGCGAGATCACGATCCGGTCGCGGCGGCAGACCAGGATGTCCGGCTCGACGAGATTGTGCGTGCCGAGCCGGAGGCTCGCCTCGATGCCGACGAAGATGTCGTCGGAGCCTGCTCGGTTGAACAGCCGGACCAGCGCCGACTTGACGAATTCGTGGGAGAACTTCTTCGCGGCCATCACGATCAGTTCTCCGTCGATCAGCTCGACGTTCTCGTCGTCGGAGATGATGCCCGCCTGGATCATCCGATCGAGGTCGGCGACCGACAGCAGCCGGCGTGGCGCATCGTCGAGGAGGTGTCGCGTGTGGGCGTTCATCGGCTTCCGTCCCGCGCGGCGGGAGCTTAGCATCTCCTCGAAACGGATGACGAGGGCCGACGGTGGCGTCAAAGAGCTTCCCCGCCGCATATCAGGCCACGGCCGGCTCGCCCCTATCCGTCGACCGGGCCTTCTACGAGCGGGTCGCCTTGGCGTCCGGCCGCGAACTCGTGGACAGCTTCGTCATCCCGATCCGCACAGGTCGCGCCTGGGAGGTGCCCGCCGGGCATGTCTTCCGGCTGCTCACGGTCGAGGGTCCCCAGGTCGGGGACCTGAACATTTGGAACCGGCACAACCCGCGCGAGCGCTTCTGGGCCTCGCGCACCCGCCAGCTCCAGGCCGCTCACGTCACGACCTTCGACCGGCTCTGGTCCACCCTGCCCTATCTGCGCCCGCTCGCCACGATCACGAGCGACACGCTCGCGGGCTACGGCACCGACGAATATGGCGGGCGCGTCCACGACCTGCTCGGGACGCGCTGCGACCCTTACGTGAACAAGCTCCTCACGGGCCGGGATTTCGACCACCATTGCCACTCGAACCTGGTCCGGGCGGTCGCGCCCTACGGCCTGACCGAGTTCGACGTCCACGACCTGCTGAACGTCTTCCAGGTCACGGGCCTGAACGCCGAGGACAAGTACTTCATGCGCGACTGCCCGGCGCGTCCGGGCGATCATTTGGAATTCTTCGCCGAGATCGCCCTGCTCTGCGCGCTGTCGACCTGCCCGGGCGGCGACCTCTCCGTCCCGCTCTGGGGACCCGGCGCGCGCGATCCGATCGAGGTGTGCCGTCCGATCGGGGTGGAGGTATATCGCCTGGATCCGGGGGTGCTCGAAGGCTGGTCCCCGCCGAAGGTCGCCGATTACGGCGGCGCGCACGGCATGCGGCTGAACACGCCGCCCTGGGAGAACCCAGCCTCCGCCTGACCCCTCAGTCCAGCTCGCCGAGCCTGAAGGCGATGTGCTGCAGATCGGTCGCGCCAGGCTGCAACAGCCCGGATGCAGGGACCTCGGCTATGCTCGTCCAGGCGCCACCGCGAGGCTCCCGATGGATGTAGGTCGTCCGGCTATTCGCCTCGACGACCCAGAGCTCCTGCACGCCGTAGCGTGCATAGAGCCGCGCCTTGTGGTCGCGGTCGAACCTGAAGCTCGTATCCGCGACCTCGACCGCCAGGAGGATGTCCGGCCCGCGCACCTCGCGCAGCCTGAAGCTCTTGGGGTAGATGACGAGATCGGGCTCGACCAGGGTCATCTCCGACATCTCGAGCGAACTCTCGACGCCGAGCCACAGGTTTCGCGGCAGCTCTCTCGCCAGCACGAGAAGGATGGCCGACTTGACCCGCTCGTGAACATGGCTCTTCGCCGCCATCGGGACGATCTCGCCTTCGATGAGCTCAAGGTTTTCGCTGTCGTCCAGGATGCCCCTCTCGAACATGCGCTCGAACTCGGCGACGCTGAAGGCGCGCCGGGAGAAGCCGTCGAGAGCTCGTGTGACGTGGACGGTCATGACGCCGGCTCCGTCCCGATGGGATCACTCGGCCGGACGCTATCACCGGAAGCGGCGACGGCCCAGCGGGTCAGCTGCCCACCATGATCCCGCCGCGCTTCCACGGGAGCCGGGCCTCGATCGCCCGGATGCGTGCGGTGTGGGCCGCCCAGAAGGCGCGGCCGGTGCGGGCCGTCCGAACCCGGCCCACCCTGACGAGCCGTCCGGCGACCCGTCGCACCTGAGGGTTGGTCCCGCCCGCGAAGCTGGGCCCGAGCCCGCCCGGAAGGGTGCCGAATTCGGGCTTCGGCAGCGGCGAGGCGGCGAGCGGCGACCCGATGGCCGCGAGGTGGTTCTTCGCGCGCCGGCAATACTCGACGGACAGCGCGGACATGCGCTCCTGGTTGTGCCCCGCCCGGTATTTCATGAGCGCGCGGCAGAGATCGCCGTTCGCGAGCTTCCAGGCGTCGGCCAGATAGCTCACGCCGAGCTTGATGTTGGTGGCGGGTTCGGCGAGCTGGTCGAGCGAGCCGGTGAAGCCGAGCATCGCGGCGGTGGGCGGCATGACCTGCATCATCCCGCGCTCCCCGTCGCCGCCGATAGCGGCCGGGTTGTATCCGCTCTCGACGCGCGCCACCGCATCGGCGACCTCCGGCGGCAGCCCGCGCGCCCTGGCTTCGGCGGCGATCATGGGAAGGTAGAGCTTGCGGGCATCCGGCAGGGCCGCGGCGGGTTTCGCGAGGGCGGCGGTCGATTGCGCGTCAGCCTTCGCCGGCTCGGGCGAGGCGGCAGGGCGCGCCGGAGGGAGGACGGACACCTCCGCCCGGCCCGGCTGCCAGCTCGTTGCGAGGGCCAGCCCAGCGACGCACAGGCATGCAGACAGACCTCGTGCTGGCAAGACGCCGACCTCCTTCCCCCATCTGGTGGAACGCGGGGAGGGCCGCATCATGGCAGCGGAACGTTACCGCAAGGCAACTCGGCCGAAGGCCGGGCTGGCAAGGATCCTCGCCCCGTCTGACCCGAATGGCGGATGCCCTCCGTGCTTGATCCGTGGCCGCGCGGTGCTAGCGTCCGTGCGGAGCAGATCCGGCGCAGTCCGGAGCGCGGGAGGACAGCCATGGTTCATCTCACGAGGCGCGGCTTCGTCGCGTCCGCGGCGGCACTTGCCGGCGGCGCCGCCCAGACCGGAAGCGCCTGGGCGCAGGGCGCCTATCCGAGCCGCCCCATCACCCTGATCTGCCCCTGGGGCGCCGGCGGCGGGACCGATGCCTGCGCGCGCATCGTCGCGCAGGGGCTTGAGAAGGAGCTCGGTCAGCCGGTGAACGTCGTGAACCGGACGGGCGGCAGCGGTGTCGTCGGCCATGCGGCGATCGCGGCGGCGCCCCCGGACGGCTACACGCTCGGAATCCTCACGGTCGAGATCAGCATGATGCACTGGCAGGGCCTGACCGACCTCACCCCCCGTAGCTACACGCCGCTCGCGCTCGTGAACGAGGACCCGCCCGGCATCCAGGTGAAGGCCGACGCGCCGTACAAGAACGTGAAGGAGCTCGCGGACGCCATCAAGGCGAGCCCGCCCGGCAAGATGAAGGCATCCGGCACCGGCCAGGGCGGCATCTGGCACCTGGCCCTGGTCGGCTGGCTGCGCAGCCTCGGTCTCCAGCCCAACCACGTCACCTGGGTCCCCTCGAACGGCGCCGCGCCCGGCATGCAGGACCTCGCGGCGGGAGGCGTCGACATCGTCCCCTGCTCGGTGCCGGAGGCGCGCGCCATGATCGAGGCCGGCAAGGCCCGGAGCCTCGCCATCATGGCCGAGAAGCGCAACCCGCAATTCCCGAACGTCCCGACCATCGGCGAGGAGCTCGGCACGGTCTACGCGACCGGCGCGTGGCGCGGCATCGCGGGACCGCGGAACCTGCCGCCGGAGATCGTGGCCAAGCTCGGCGACGCGCTCAAGAAGGTCTATGACGGGCAGGCCTACAGGGACTTCATGAACAGTCGCGGCTTCGGCATGAAATGGGCCGATGCGGCGGGCTTTGCCAAGTTCATGGACGAAGGCAACGCCAAGATGGGCGAGGACATGAAGGCTGCCGGGCTCGCCAAGGCCGCCTGATCCCTCTCACCCATGGTCATATCCGACCGGATCACGGGCGCCGTCATCGCGGCGCTCGGAGCCGCTGCGGCCTATGCCGGATCACGCCTGCCTCCGGTGCCCGGCCAGCAGGTCGGGCCGAGCGCGTTTCCGACGGTGATCGGCCTGGGGTTGGTCGTCTGCGGCGTCCTCGTGGCGCTCGGCATCGGGCGCAGCTTCGAGGACGAGGCCGAGGCCGATGTGGCCGCGAGCGAGGAGGCGAAAGGGCTGGAGCACGTTCCGCCCGCCCGCCTGAGCTGGCTGCGCGCTGCGATTCCGCCTGGTCTTCTTCTCTTCTACGTCTATGCCGTCGATGCGCTCGGCTTCGTGCCCACCGCCGCGGTGATGATCCTGGCCCTGGCGCTCGCCTTCCGCGGCTCCCTGCGCGTCGCCCTGCCGATGGCCGTTCTCGGCCCGATCCTCGTCCACCTCCTCTTCTACAAGCTCCTACGGGTGCCGCTTCCCCCGGGGCTCGTGCCGATGCCCTGGTGACATGACGACCTTCCTCGAAGCCCTCGGGATGGTCGCCGCTCCCGACGTCCTCCTCGCGATCCTCGTCTCCGCGATCTACGGCCTGGTGGTCGGGTCGATGCCGGGCCTGTCGGCCACGATGGCGACGGCCCTCCTCGTCCCGGTCACCTTCTATCTCTCGCCCATCGCGGCGGTAGCGACGATCATCACCGCCTCGGCCATGGCGATCTTCTCGGGCGACATCCCGGGCGCGCTTCTGCGGATTCCGGGAACGCCGGCCTCGGCGGCCTATGTCGACGAAGCCTATGCGATGACGCGCAAGGGCCAGCCGGAGCTCGCGCTCGGGATCGGCCTCTGGTTCAGCGCGCTCGGCGGGATCGCGGGCACGATCTCGCTCGTCGTCCTGGCGCCCACGCTCGCCGAGCTCGCCTTCAGCTTCTCCACCTTCGAGTATTTCTGGCTCGCCATCCTCGGGCTCATGTGCGCGACCCTCGTGGCCCGCTCGTCGCCCATCAAGGCGATCGCCGCGATGCTGATCGGGCTTCTCGTCTCCTGCATCGGCATGGAGAATCCGGGCGGCATTCCGCGCTTCACCTTCGGATCGACGGACCTCCTCGGCGGCATCGAGGTGGTGCCGGCGCTCGTCGGCGCCTTCGCGGTCTCGGAGGTGATGCGCGCCCTGCTCCTTCCGGAGCCGCCGAAGATGCCGCACCGCCGCTTCGGCAGCATCATGGCGGGCCAGATCCGGCTGACGAAGCAGTACTGGAACCAGATGACCCGGGGAAACATCGTCGGGATCATCATCGGCGTGCTGCCGGGCGCAGGCGCCGATATGGCGGCCTGGGTCAGCTACGCGATGTCCAAGCGGTTCTCCCGCACGCCGGAGAAGTTCGGCACCGGACATCCCGAGGGCCTGGTCGAGGCCGGCGCGAGCAACAACGCGAGCCTGGCGAGCGGCTGGGTCCCGTCGCTCCTCTTCGGGATCCCCGGCGATACCATCACGGCGATCGCGATCGGGGTGCTCTACATGAAGGGGCTCAATCCGGGCCCGACGCTCTTCACCGAGCGCGCCTCCAGCATGTACGCGCTCTACATCATCTTCATGCTGGCCAACATCATCATGATTCCGCTCGGCATCATGATGATCCGGGCGACGAGCCACGTGCTCCGGGCCCCGCGGGCGGCGATCATGCCGATCGTGCTCGTCTGCGCCGCCGTCGGCGCCTTCGCGACGGGGAACAACCTCTTCGCCGTGACGGTCGTCGCCGCTTTCGGGGTGATCGGGTTCGTCATGGAGGCGAACGGCTATCCCGTCGCCGCGCTGGTGCTCGGGATCGTGATGGGGACCATGGTCGAGCAGAGCCTCGTGACCTCGCTCATCAAGTCGGACGGCAGCCTGCTGCCGTTCTTCGAGCGGCCGGTCTCGGCGATCCTGGCCGTCATGACCTTCGCGGCCCTCCTCTGGCCCGCGGGCGTATGGCTGCATCGGCGGCTCGGGCGGAGGGGGCGCGCTCAGGCCGCGTGACCCTCGGCCGCGCCGCCGCTCCGGGGGGCTGGGATGGCGATCGGCCCTCGAGGCGATCATATTCCTCCCGCGCCGCCTCGCCCCCGCCCCGTCTCTCCTCGATGTCGACGATCGCTCTCCGCATCCTCCTCGCGCTTCTCGTCCTCTTCATCCTCCCGCTGGCGACGCATGCCCTCTGGTGGGCGGCGCGCGACGATCTCGCACCCGACTGGTCGCGGGCGGACTGGACGAGCGCCAAGATCCTGTCCGCTGCGGCCGAGCACCGTCCTGCCCTCATCCGCATCTACGCGGCCCGGACCGGCCGCTGGAAGGGAATGGTCGCGCATCACAGCTGGATCGTCGTGAAGGAGGAGGGCGCCTCCCGCTACACCCGTTTCGACAAGGTGGGCTGGGGCTCTCCCGTGCGGACGAATGGCTGGGCCGCGGATGCGCGCTGGTTCGGCAACGACCCGCAGCTCGTGCTCGCCATCGACGGTGCGGAGGCCGAGCGCCTCATCCCGGAGATCCGCAGGGCGGTGGCTGAATACCCCTATGCGGGGTTCGGCGACTACCGCGTCTGGCCCGGGCCGAACTCGAACACCTTCGTGGCCTATGTGGTCGCCCGGGTGCCGGGCCTGCGGACCGCGCTGCCACCGACTGCGCTCGGAAAGGACTTCCACCCGTTCGGCGATTTCGCCGGCCTGACGCCGAGCCGCACCGGAATCCAGCTGCAGCTCGGCGGCTATCTCGGCCTGGCGGTGGGCTGGGTCGAGGGTCTCGAAGTCAACTTCCTCGGGCTCGTCGCCGGGCTCGATCTCCGGCGCCCGGCCTTCAAGCTGCCGGGCTGGGGCCGGATCGGCCTGCCGCTCACGGCCGAATCCTGAAGCGGCGAAGGCTGCCTCGACGGACGGAGGCTGGACGCGGCGGGCGGGCTCGGGCCAATGGCGCCGTGCCCGCCAGCCCGATGTCCCCTCCCCGTCTCTCGACCGGTCTTCGGCCCGCCTTCGCCGGCGCGGCCGCAACCTGCTCGGGGATCGGCCTCAGCCGCTTCGCCTACGTGCCGCTCTTTCCGGCCATGGTGGCGGCCGGATGGGTCAGCGGCGCGGAAGGGGGGGTCCTCGGCGCCCTCAACCTTGCGGGCTATCTTCTCGGCGTGCTCGGCGGCCGCATGATCGCGCGGCGCCTCGGGACGGCGCGGACTCTCGATCTCGGCATGGCGCTCGCGGTCCTCGGCTTCGCGGCCTGCGCGGCGAATCTCGGGGCGACGTGGCTGGCCTCCTGGCGCTTCGTCTCCGGTGCGGCCGGCGGCATCCTGATGGCACTGGCCGGCCCGGCCGTGCAGGGCGCCGTCGAGCCCGTCCGGCGCGGGATGGCGGGCGGCATCGTGATCGGCGGCGTCGCGATCGGGATCATGGCCGCGTCCGGAGCCGTGCCGGCCGCACTCGCTCTCGGCATCCCTGCCACCTGGCTCCTGCTCGCCGGCATCGTCGCGGCGCTTTGGGCCGCCGTGCATCGCTCCTGGCCCGACACCCCCATCCCGCCGCCGCCGTCGGCAGGGACGCGCGCCAGGTCCGGCATCCTCCAGACCGCCTACGGGCTCTCGGCGGCCGGGCTCGTGCCGCACATGGTCTATTTCGCCGACCTCGCCATACGCGGGCACGGCCTCTCCCCGGCTTTCGGGGCCGCGCTCTGGCTCGTCTTCGGGGCGGGAGGGCTCGCCGGAACGCTCCTCGCCGGCAGCCTCCTCGGCCGGCTCGGCGCGCTCCCTGCGTTCCGGCTCTGGCTCGCCCTGCAGGTCGCAGCGCTCGCCGCGGCGCTCTCGAGTTCGGCCACCCTCCTCAGCCTCTCGGCCTTCGCGGGCGGCTTCAGCACGCTCGGCCTGACCACGATCGCGCTCGCCCGGGCACGGGAGCTCGCCGGGCCCGGGGCCGGCGCGGTCTGGGTGAAGGCGACGGCCGCCTTCGCGGTCGCGCAGGCCGGGGCGGGCTTCGCCCTTGCGGCGATCTTCGCGCGCACGGGCTCGCACCAATCCGTCTTCCTGGCTGGGCTCGTTCTCTCGGGTGCGGCGCTCCTCGTCTCCTTCGTCGGCGCCGACCGGCCGGCCGCGGAGGCTTGAGGCTCGACGGCGCCCGTCCGGAACGGCAGAAGGCCGGCATGCGTCCCCGCTCCTCTCCCGACATCGACAAGCTCCTCGCCGGCGACCGGGCGGAGCTCGCGCGCACCATAACCCTCGTCGAATCCTCCCGCCCCGACCACCGGGCCGCCGCGCACGGGCTGATCGAGACCGTGATGCCGCATGCCGGCAAGGCCGTGCGGGTCGGCATCACGGGGGTTCCGGGCGTCGGGAAATCCACCCTAATCGACGCGCTCGGCGCCTTTCTCATCGAGGCGGGGCACCGGGTCGCGGTGCTCGCGGTGGACCCCAGCTCGACCCGGACCGGCGGCGCGATCCTGGGCGACAAGACCCGGATGGCGCGGCTCGCCACCGACCCGGCCGCCTTCGTCCGGCCGTCCCCTTCGTCGGGCACCCTCGGCGGCGTCGCGGGCCGCACGCGCGAGGCCATGCTCCTCTGCGAGGCAGCCGGCTACGATGTCGTGCTCGTCGAGACGGTCGGGGTCGGACAGTCCGAGACGGCCGTCGCGGACCTGACCGACACCTTCCTGGTCCTGGCGCTTCCCGGTGCCGGGGACGAGCTCCAGGGCATCAAGAAGGGCGTGATCGAGCTGGCCGACATCATCGCGGTGAACAAGGCCGACGGGCCAGGCGGCGAGCGCGCGGCCGCGGCCGCGGCCGATTACCGGGCGGCGCTCCACATCCTGGTTCCGGGCGACGCGCTCTGGCGCCCGCCCGTGCTCCTGATCTCCGGGCTGGAGGGCACGGGCCTGGACGCGCTGTGGGGCAAGGTCGTGGAGCACCGCCGGACCCTGGAAGGCGCGGGCGAGCTCGCGGCCAAGCGGCGGCGCCAGGACATGAAATGGATGTGGGCGCTGGTCGAGGACCGCATCCGCACCAGGCTGCGCAGCGACCCCGGGCTGCGCGAGCGCGTTCCGTCCATCGAGGCCCGTCTCGGCGAGGGCACGCTCTCCCCCGCGGCCGCGGCCGACGAGATCGCTTCCCTGCTGGGGATCTGAGTGCGATGCGTCGCCTTCTCGTCACCGGCTTCGGGCCGTTCCCCTCCATGCCGCGCAACCCGAGCGCAGCCGCGGCCCGCGCCGTCGCGGGCTCGCCGCGCTGGCGGCTCCGGGGCGTCGCGGCTCGGCCCGTGATCCTGACGACCGCCTATGCCGCGCTTCCGCGCGAGCTCGATCCCGCCCTTTCCGAGAGGCCGGACGCGGTCCTGATGATCGGGGTCGCGGGCCGGTCGAAGCGCGTGAGGGTGGAGTGGCGGGCGACCGGCCGGCGCAGCATGCTGTTCCCGGATGTGGCAGGCGAGCGGGCCGAGACTCCGACCGCCTCGGGGAGGCGGACAATCCGGAAGAGCCCGCTGCCTCCGGACAAGATGCTGCGCGTGCTGCGCCGGCATCACCTTCCGTCCCGCCTGTCGCGGGACGCCGGGCGCTATCTCTGCAACGCAGCCTATTACCGGGCTCTCGGGACCGGTCTTCCGGTCCTCTTCATCCACATCCCCAGGACGCCCGACCCCGACCGGCCCCGCCGGACGAGCGGGCCTCGGCAAACGGCGCGCTGGCCGGAGCGGCTCGCCGTCGCGCTGGCCGAGATCGCGATGGAGATGCTGCGGGAGGGCCGGCGCGGCACGCGTTGAAGCTCCCGCGCGGCTCCGCTAAGCCGGGGGCCGGCCAGGCCGGATGCGAGGGCGCGGATGCAGACCTTCTTCGTCGAGATCAAGTGCAAACTGGGCAAGACCTATCCGGTCGCGAGCGCGCTGGCGGACCGGGAGATCGCCTCCGAGATCTATTCGACAGCCGGCAATTACGACATCCTGGCCAAGTTCCACGTCGACGACGACGTCGATATCGGCCATTTCGTGGCCGAGAACGTCCATCCGATCCCGGACATCGCCGACACCCGCACCATCATCACCTTCAAGGCGTTCTGAGGCGCGCTGCCGCGCCCCGCCGGGAGGCGGACCCGTCAGAGCGAGGAAACCAGGTGCCCGCCATCCACCGTGATGCAGGTGCCCGTCATCCATGCCGACGCGTCGCCCGCAAGCAGGAGGAAGGCGCCGTCGAGGTCGGTCGGGTTGCCGAGCCGGCGCATCGGAATGCGCTTGATCATGGCCTTGCCGGCATCCGTCTCGAAGAACTCCGAGTTCATCTCGGTCGCGATGTAGCCCGGCGCGAGCGCGTTCACGCGGATGCCGTACCTGGCCCATTCCAGCGCGAGCGCGGAGGTGAGCTGCAGGACGGCGGCCTTGGAAGCAGCGTAGACGGGAACGGCCCCGGTCACCCGGAAGGACAGGATCGACGCGATGTTGACGATCACGCCGCCCTGCCCCGAATCGCGCCAGGCGCGGGCGGCCCCGGTGGAGAGCAGCCAGACGCCGCGCAGGTTCGTATCGACGACGGCGTCGTAGAGATCGAGCGGGATGTCGAGCGCCGGGCGGCCGTCCGATATCCCCGCATTGTTCACCAGGACGTCGATCCGGCCTGCAGCTGCCAGCGCCGCCTCGACCGAGCCGGCATCGGTGACGTCGAGCTCGAGCGCACGCACCTCCGGCGAGCCGAGCTCGGCCAGGGTCGCCGAGAGCTCGTCGAGGCGCTCCCGCCGCCGCGCCGCGACCGTGACCCTCGCGCCGCAGCGGGCGACGAGCTTGGCGAAATGCTCGCCCAGCCCGCTGGACGCCCCCGTGACCAGGACGTGACGCCCCGCCAGACTCGCACCGAGATCCATGAATCCGCCTCGTTCGAACTCGCTCAGACCGGCCGCGGCGAGCGCGAGAGCAGCTGGGCATTGGTCCGCTCCAGCCGGTTCGCGAGCTCCCGCATCACGGCGATCGACATCTGCGGGAACTGGCTCAGAAGCTCAAGGAAGACCCGCTTGTCGATCCGCAGTGCCGAGGACGGCTCGGTGGCGATCACCGTGGCGGAGCGCGGCGAATCCGACAGGATGCCCATCTCGCCCACGAGGTCGTTGCGCCCGAGTTCGGCGACCTTCACGGGCCCGCCCGGATTGTCCAGCACCACCTCCGCGCAGCCGTCCAGGATCACATAGGCCGCGTCCGCCGCGTCGCCCTGCGAGAAGAAGCGCTGCCCCTTCGCGAAATGGATCCGCTCCGACGTGAAGGCGAGAAGCTTGAGCCGCGAAGGGTCGATGTCCCGGAACATCGGAACCTGCCGCAGCGAGAGAACCTCGGAATCCAGCGTCATCGAACCGACCTCATCACCTACTCCGCAGCCGCCGACGCGGCTTCATCCCGCGGGACGGATCCCGCCGCCTCCCGCCGCCTCACCTCCGCGCCGCCGCCGGCGGAGAATCGCACGAGAACATCGAACATGTCGGCGCGACGCTCGTTCGACAGGACCACGAGGAGCGTGCGCCCGGCGGTCTCGTCCGTCAGCATGTCGAGAACGGCGTCCGCCCGGCTCTCCCCGAACGCGGCGAGCGCGCCGTCGACGACCAGGATGTCGGGCCGCTTCACCACGCAGCGCAGCAGGTTGACGGCCGCACGCTGCGGCGAGGTGAGGAGCCGTCCCGCCGGCCCGACCTGGTGATCGAGGCCGACCCGCTCGATCCCCGCGCGGAGGGACATTTCCTCGATGATCTCCGCCCCGATCAGCCGCACCCGCTCCCGTGCGTCGGCGATCCGGTCGTTCACGCGGCCGAACAGGAGGTTGTCGCGCACGGTGGCAGCCGGGTTCAGGCTGTCGGGCTCGTAGAACCGGACGTCGTTGCGGCCGTGCCGGAACAGGATCTCGCGAACCTGGGCGCGGCCCGCGAGCAGGCGCTCCATCATGGCCTCGTCGAGGAGCCCGAGCCGGTGGCGGGGTTCGACATAGGGCAGCGTGAGCGCCAGGAGACGCTCCCTGTCCTCGCGGGTTGCGCCGCCGCGGCCGGACATCCCGAGCCGCTTCAGGATCTTCTCGAATTCGCCGAGCTCGTCCGCGTGAACGAAGGAGAACTGGTCGAAGAGCGGATGGCCGAGCGGCAGGCCCTTGAAGATGTCGACCATGGTCTCGGCGATGCGGGCGCCCATCGCGACCAGGTCCTGCGTGAGCTCGGCCCGGTCGAGCGCTTCGCGGAAATGGATGTCGCCGGCGAGGGCCCGTCCCGTGAGGCTCTGGCTCGTCGGCACGCCGAACAGGAGGTTTTCGGCCACGGTGGCGTGCTGATTGTACCGGTCGGGATCGAAGAACTCGACGAGTTCCGACAGCCCCTCCTCCTCGAGCCGTCGATGGAGCCGTTCGCGAGCCTCGACGAGGCGCTCGGCGAGCTCCGGATGGCGCTCCGGGTTGATCGTTCCGCCGAGGCCGAAGCGGTAGAGATCGTCCCGCAGGCCGATACGGCCGAGGAGCTCGACGATGCGGTCGTCGAGTTCCTCGCGGCTTGCGGCACCCGAGCGGGACAGGTCGATCCAGTCCGCCTCCGGCGTATCGAGCGGGTTCCCCGTGCGCTTCGCCTCCTGCAATCTCCGATCCAGCTCGCTCTGCTCGGCGCTGGTCATGGGACGCTGCCGCAGGCCGTAGAGGATATTGTCGCGGATGCTGCCGGGGAAGAGGATCGGCTCGACCCCCGCATAGGCGATGCGCCGCCCGACGACGGAGGCCGGTATCTCGGTCAGGTCGTGGCCGGCGATCCGCACCTCGCCGGAGAATTCGACGGGCCGGCGCGCGATGAGCCGGGCGAACACGCTCGCGGCATTTCCCGTCTCGGCCGCAACGCCGATCCGGGCAGGAAGCCGAAGGTCCAGGTCCGCCCCGGCGATCAGGGCCGAGCCGTGAGCGTCGAGAATCGTGAGGTGCCTCACCTCGAGCGGACCGACGAGCTCCATGTCCTGCGCCTCGGCTTCCTCCTCCGCATGCTCGGCGAGCAGCTTCTCGGCGGCGAAATAGGCGACGACCTGGTCGTATTTCACCTGCACGTCGAGCCGCTGCTGATCCCAGTCGATCAGCTCCTTCAAGGGCGGCGGCAGCTCCCGATAGGCCGCGATCACGGCGACGAGCTGTCCGATGTCGAGCCGGCCCTGCAGGGCGAAATAGCCGCCGAACGCGTAGAAGAAGAAAGGCGTGAGCTGGGCGAGCAGGTTGTTCAGGAATTTGACGATGAACTTCCGCTTGTAGATGCGGAAGCGGATGTCGAAGAGCTCGTAGAGCCGGTGGCCGATCTCGGCGCGTTCCCAGCGCGCGGTCTGGTGGACATGGACCGCCTCCATGCCGTCGATCACCTCGCTGATGCGCCCGGCGAGCCGGCGCGAGGCGATCTGGCGCATGCGCCCGAGCCGGAGAAGCTCGCGCCGCATCCGCGGGATCACGACGAGCTGAACCCCGACCACCGCCGCCGCGATGAGGCCGAGCCAGACGCTCTGCATGAGGATGAAGAGAAGCGCGGTTGCGGCCTGGGTGCCGAGAAAGACCGGCTGGACGAAGGCGTCGCCGATGAAGCCGCCGATCGGCTCGACCTCGTCCTTGATGATGGTGGCGGCCTCCGAGGACTTCACCGTCCGCAGCGTCTCCGGCGTGAAGCGCAGGGCCAGGCTGAACAGCTCGAAGCGCATGCGGCGCATCATGCGCTCGCCCAGCGCCCCCTTCGCGACGTTGATCCAGTACTTGAAGGCGCCGTTCACGAGGACGAAGAACAGGAACAGGAACGACAGGCCGAAGAGGAGGTGCAGGCGCCCGACCTCGAATCCTTCGAAGAAGTCGAACCTGTGCCCGCCGAGCCAGGCCGGCAGGGAGATGCTGATGTCCAGGAACTTGGCGGTCTGGCGGCCCTGCTCGAAGGCGCGGCCCTGGATGGCCTCGTTGACGATCTTCCGCGGCAGGTCCAGCGACATGTAGTAGAACGGCAGCGACGCGATCACGACCATGAAGATGATCAGCTGATCGCGCTTGGAGTGCCGCCAGATGTAGCGGAAGAGGCTCTTGTCCATCTCGGGGCGAGGGTAGCATGCCCTGCATCGCAGGCGCAGCGCCGGCGCGCAACCGCAGCGACCGCGCCCCGATCGGGCATGGGGGTGATCGGCGCCGCCGTCCTGTGCTAGAAGGCTGGCGGCGATCGCCGCATTCGGCCCACCCTCTGCGCGGACGAGAAGGCATGGCGTTTGGAGGGGAAGAGGATCGCTTGTCTCCGCACGGGATGCCCGACCCACAGGCTTCAGCGGGTTCGGTCCGCGTCCTCATCTACAGCCACGACACGTTCGGCCTGGGGCATCTGCGCAGGTCCCGGGCGATCGCGAATGCGCTCGTCCCCGAGCGGCCGGGCGCCTCGGTCCTGATCCTGTCGGGCTCCCCGGTGATCGGCAGCTTCGAGTTCGGGAAGGGCGTGGACTACGTCCGCATCCCCGGCGTGACGAAGCAGCCGGACGGCGACTACCGCAGCCTCAACCTGAACGTCCCGATCGAGGAGGCGGTGCGGCTGCGCGAGGCCCTGATCCTCGAAGCCGCCGTGAGCTTCCGGCCGGACATCTTCATCGTCGACAAGGAGCCGACCGGCTTCCGGGGCGAGATCGTGCCGGCGCTCGAGCACCTGCGGGCGCGCGGCTGCCGCATCGTGCTCGGGGTCCGGGACGTGCTCGACGAGCCGGCGCTCCTGGTTCCGGAATGGGAGCGCAAGGGCGCGACCGAGATCCTGGCCCGGTTCTATGACGAGATCTGGGTCTACGGCCTGCCGGAGGTCTACCGCCCGCTCGACTGCCTCGATCTGCCGGCCCGGCTCGAGCGCCGCACCACCTATACCGGCTATCTCCGCCGCGAGATGCCGACCACCTCGTCCCTGACCTACCATCCCAAGATCACCCGGCAGCCCTTCATCCTGGTCACGACCGGGGGCGGAGGCGACGGCGAGGACGTGATCGACTGGGTGGTCTCCGCCTACGAGGCGGAGGAGCGCATCGAGCTTCCGGCGCTCATCGTGTTCGGGCCCTTCATCAGCCGCGATCACCGCCGCCGCCTCATGGAGCGCATCGGCCGCCATCCGAAGCTCGACGCCATCTCGTTCGACACCAAGCTCGAGCTCCTCATGCGCAAGGCGGCGGGCGTGGTCGCGATGGGCGGCTACAACACCTTTTGCGAGATCCTGTCCGTCGACAAGCCGTCGCTCATCGTGCCGCGCACCCGGCCGCGGCGCGAGCAGCTCATCCGGGCGATCGAGGCCGAGCGGCTCGGGCTCGTGCGCGCGCTCGTGGAGAACGGGGAAGGCCGCGATCCCGGGCTGATGGCGGAGGCGCTGCGGAGCCTGCCCGGCCAGAACAAGCCGTCCGACATCGTCGTCCCGCGCCTGCTGGACGGGCTGGACGTCATCCGGGAACGGTTCTCGGCCGTGCTCGAGGCCGCGCCGGGGCTGCAGGCTGCGGAGTGACGGGACCCGAGGGCGGGGACGCGCCGAGCCGGGTCGCGATCCTCGTCAAAGGCTATCCGCGGCTCTCCGAGACCTTCATCGCGCAGGAGATCCGCGGTCTGGAGCAGCGCGGGCTCGCGATCGAGATCTGGTCCCTGCGCCATCCGACGGAGCGCTTCACCCATCCGGTGCATCGGGAGATCGAGGCGCCCGTCCGGTACCTTCCGGAATACCTCTACCAGGAGCCGGTGCGGGTCCTGCGCGGGCTGCTCGCCGGGATCCGCCGGCCGGGATTCGGAGCCTTCCTGCGGGCCGGATGGCGCGACCTCCGGCGCGATCCGACCCCGAACCGCATGCGCCGGCTCGGGCAGGCCCTGGTGCTCGCGCGCGAGCTGCCCGGCGAGGTCCGGCATCTGCACGTGCATTATCTGCACACGCCCGCCTCCGTCGCCCGCTATTCGGCCCTCCTGACCGGCCTTCCCTGGACCTTTTCGGCGCATGCCAAGGACATCTGGACGAGCCCGGACTGGGAGCTGCGCGACAAGCTCGCGGAGGCGCGCTGGGGCGTGACCTGCACGCGGGACGGGGCGGCCCGCCTCCGCGGCCTTGCGCCGGATCCGGCGCGGGTCGAGCTCGTCTATCACGGCCTCGACCTCACCCGCTTTCCGGCCCCGCCGGAGACACGGCCCGGCCGCGACGGCTCCGACCCGGCGGACCCGGTCCGCATCGTCTCCGTCGGCCGGGCGGTGGCGAAGAAGGGCTTCGACGACCTCCTCCGGGCGCTGGCCGCCCTCCCGCCGGACCTGCATTGGCGCTTCGCCCATGTCGGCGGCGGCGAGGGTTTGGCCGCGCTGAAGAGGCTCGCCGGGGAGCTCGGGATCGCGAGCCGGGTCGCCTTCCTGGGCCCCCGGGCGCAGCCGGACATCGTCGCGCTCCTGCGCGAGGCGGATCTCTTCGCGCTCGCCGCGAAGGACACGCGGAGCGGCGACCGCGACGGGCTGCCGAACGTCCTCCTGGAAGCGGCGTCCCAGGCGCTCGCGATCCTCTCCACCCGCTTCGCGGGCATCCCGGAATTCGTGCGCGAGGGAGAGGACGGCGTGCTCGTCGCGCCGGGCTCGTGGGAGGAGCTGTCCAACGCGCTCAACGGGCTCGCGCGCGAGCCTGAGCGGCGCCTGGCGCTCGGCCGCTCGGCCCATGCGCGGCTCACGAGCGAGTTCAGGGCCGAGGCAGGGTTCGACCGGCTCGCAGCGCGGCTCGGCCAGGCCGGAAGCTCTCCGGCCAGGGCGGCGGACGCGGCGGCATGAATCCCGTGCCGGTCGCCTTCTACGCGCCCATGAAGCCGCCGGACCACGCCCAGCCTTCGGGGGACAGGACGATGGCGCGCCTGCTGCTGCGCGCGCTGGGGAGCGCTGGCTACGCGCCCGAGATCGCGAGCCGGATCAGGACCTGGGAAGCCGGAGGCGACGAGGTCCGGCAGCGGGCGATCCGCGCGGCGAGCCTGGAGGAGGCCGAGCGCCTCGCCGCGGGCTATGCCCGGAGCCCGGCCCAGGCGCGCCCGCGCCTCTGGTTCACCTACCATTGCTACTACAAGGCGCCGGACCATCTCGGACCCGAGATCGCGAGGCGGCTCGGCATCCCCTACGTCATCGCCGAGGCCTCGCGGGCGCCGAAGCGCGCCGGCGGGCCCTATGCTTTCGCAAACGCCGCCGCCGAGGATGCGATCGCGGCTGCGGACACGCTGTTCGTCATGACCGGGCAGGATCGGGAATGCCTGGAGCGGGCGCTCCGCCCCGGACAGCGCCTGATCGCCCTGCCGCCCTTCGTCGATGCCGCGCCGCTCGCCGTCTCCTCGCGCCGATCCTCCGGTTCGGTCCGGCTCCTCGCCGTCGGCATGATGCGGCCGGGCGACAAGCTCTCCTCCTACCGCATCCTCGCCGAGGCCCTTGCGCGCATCCCCGACCTGCCCTGGTTTCTGGACGTCGCGGGCGACGGGATGGCCCGCCCCGAGGTGGAGCGGCTCTTCGCCGGATTCGGCAGCCGCGTGACCCTGCTCGGGGCAAGGGACGAGGCGTCGCTCGCGAGCCTCTATGCCCATGCCGACCTCCTGGTCTGGCCGGCCGTCAACGAGGCCTACGGCATGGCGCTCCTGGAGGCGCAGGCGCAGGGCTGCCCGGTCGTGGCAGGCCGCTGCGGCGGCGTCCCCGACGTGGTCCTGGACGGGGTCACGGGCCGTCTCGCGCCTCCCGGCGAGACGGGCGCTTTCGCGGAGGCGGTCGCGGCCCTGGTCGGCGACCCGGTCCGCCGCGCCGAAATGGGCGAGGCGGCGCTCCGCTTCGTCCGGCGCGAGCGGAGCCTCGCCGGCGCCGCGGCGATCCTGCGCGAGGCGCTCGGGCCGCTCGTCGCCCTGCCCGGAGCCGCTTGAGGATGCGGGTCCTGATCGCGGTGACGCACCTTCTCGGTGCGGGCCACCTGACCCGTGCCGCCGCGATCGCCCGCGCGCTCACGGAGCACGGCCACGAGGCGACGCTCGTCTCCGGGGGGCGTCCCACGGCAATCCTCCGGGACGGCGGCTACCGGCTCGTGCAGCTTCCGCCGGTCCAGGGCCGGGTGGACGACCTCTCGACGCTGCGGGACCCGGACGGCAGGGAGGTCGGCCCCGGCTACCTCGGCCGGCGGCGCGCCCTGCTCCTCGGCACCCTGGCCGAGCGGCGGCCGGACGTCCTCGTGACGGAACTCTTTCCGTTCGGCCGCCGCTCTCTCGGGGAGGAATTCACGGCTCTCGTCGAAGCGGCGCACCGGCTCCGGCCGAGGCCCCTGGTCGCGTCCTCGGTCCGCGACATCCTGGTCGCGCCGGAGAAGCCCGAGAAGGTCCGGCGCGCGCACCGCATCCTGGCGGACCTCTACGATGCCGTGCTCGTGCATGGCGACCCGGCCCTGGTTTCCCTGGAAGCCTCCTGGCCCGCGGCGGACGGCATCGGCGCCCTTATCCGGTATACGGGCTACATCGACGCGGAGGCGGAGCCGGAGCCCGGGCCGGAACTCGGCGAGATCCTCGTCTCGGGCGGGTCGAGCGATGCCGCGATGCCGCTCTACGAGGCGGCGCTCGGGGCCGCCTCCCGCGTTCCCGGCCGGTCTTGGCGTCTCCTGGTCGGGCGCGGCGTGAGCGAGGCGGCCTTCGCCCGCCTTCTCGCCGCAGCCCCGGGCAACGTCACGCTGGAGCGGGCGCGGCCCGACTTTCGCGACCTCATGGCGCGGTGCGGGCTCTTCGTCGGCCAGGCCGGCTACAACACGGCCGTGGACCTCCTCGCCGCGAGGCCGCGGGCCGTGCTCGTGCCTTTCGAGGCCGGACACGAGACGGAGCAGCGGCTCCGCGCCGAGAAGCTGGCGGAACGGGGGCTCGCGGCGGTGGTGCCCGAGGCGGAGCTTTCGGCCGAGCGCCTCGCCACCTCGGTCGCCGCCGCCCTCCGGCGGCCGCGTCCGGAGCCCGTGGCGATCTCCCGCGACGGCGCGCGCCGCACGGCCGAAATCCTCGCGGAACTCGCAGGGTCGCGGCGGTGAACCTCGCCCCGGTCCGGGCCGTGCTCGACCGCGCCGCCGACGACGGCGCGCGGCTCGAGTTCTGGTGGCGCGACGACGACGCGGTCGCGGGCACGGGCGAGCTGGACCGGCTGCTCGCTCTCGCCCGACGTTTCGGCGCACCGGTCGCAGTGGCGGCAATCCCGGCCCGGATCGGGCCTTCCTTGCCCGAGCGTCTGAGGCAGGAGCCCGGATGCCGCCTCCTCGTCCACGGCTTCAGCCACGCGAACCATGCCGCGCCCGGGCGGAAATCGGCGGAGTTCGGCGACGACCGTCCCGTTGAGGCGCTCTCGGCCGACGCCGCTCTGGCCCTGGGCATGATGAGGAAGGCGGCCGGAGACCTTCTCCTGCCGGTTTTCGTGCCGCCCTGGAACCGCATCGCGCCGGCGCTGGCCGAGGCGCTCGGGGCGCAGGGCTATGCCGGCCTTTCCGCTTTCGGACCGCGGCACCGCCTTCCGGGCATCGCAGTCGTGAACACGCACCTGGATCCGGTGGATTGGCGGGGGACGCGGAGCGCCCTCGCGCCGGAGCGGCTGGCCGGGGCGCTCGAACGGGCGCTCGCCCGGGAGGATGCCGGCCCGATCGGCCTCCTCACGCATCACCTGATGTTCGACGAGGCGCTGTGGCGGCTCACCGAGGCCGTCGCGGAACTCCTCGCCGACCACCCGGCGGTGACGTTCCCCGATCTCGCCGCGCTCTGGGGCGCCGAAGAGCGTCATTGAACTGCAGCCGTTTTGATGACTTAACCTTCGGGCGACGAAGCAGAGCCGAGGCGATCGCGGGTGCAGGCGCCGCTCCTTTCAGTCCGTGACCTCACGGTGGAGATCCGGTCGGATCTCGGCACCCTTCGGGCCGTGGACGGCGTCTCCTTCGACATTCCGCTCGGGAAGACGGTGGCCGTCGTCGGCGAATCCGGCTCCGGCAAGTCCGTCACCGCGCAGGCGGTCATGCGCATCCTGCCGAAGGTGGCGAAGATCGCGGGCGGCTCGATCCTGTTCGACGATCCGGCCGACAGGCACCCCCCGCTCGACATCGCCGCCCTCCCGGCCGAGAGCGAGCGCATGCGGCAGCTCCGGGGCGGGCGGATCGCCATGATCTTTCAGGAGCCGATGACGTCGCTGTCGCCTCTCCACACGGTGGGCGACCAGGTGACCGAAGCGCTCAAGGTCCACGCCGACGTGTCGGATGCGGAGGCGAAGGAGCGCGCGATCGAGGTGTTCGGCCGCGTCGGCTTCCCCGATCCGAAGCGGGCGCTCGTGACCTATCCGTTCGAGCTCTCGGGGGGCCTGCGCCAGCGCGCCATGATCGCCATGGCGCTGATCACCCGACCGGCGCTGCTCATCGCGGACGAGCCGACGACGGCGCTCGATGTGACGACCCAGGCGCAGATCCTCGATCTCATCCGCGAACTCCAGGCCGACACGGGGATGTCCGTCCTCCTGATCACGCACGATCTCGGCGTGGTGGCCAACATGGCCGACGAGGTCGTCGTCATGTACCGCGGCCGCATGATGGAGACGGGCGCGCGCGACGACATCTTCCGCCGGCCGCAGCACCCCTATCTCAAGGCGCTGATGCGGGCGGTGCCGCGTTTCGCCATGAAGCCCGGCGAGCGGCTCACGCCGCTGCGGGAGGTGAAGAGCGCCGCCGTCGCGGCGCGGGTTCCGGCCGGGCCGCCCCCGAACCGGAACGTCCTGGAGGTGCGCGGCGTCAGCAAGAGCTTCAGGCTCCGGTCCGGCTGGTTCAGCGGCAACACCCGCATGGTCCATGCGGTGAAGGACGTCTCGCTCGCCGTGCCCTGCGGCAGGACGCTGGGCCTGGTCGGCGAATCCGGCTGCGGCAAGACAACCCTGTCCAAGATCATCTCGCGCGCGCTCGATCCCGACACGGGCTCCGTCCTGTTCGACGGCGGCTCGGGTCCGCGGGAGGTGCATCGCCTTCGGGGCGAGGCGCTGACCGCGTACCGGCGGTCCGTCCAGTTCGTGTTCCAGGACCCGTTCTCGTCGCTCAACCCGCGCATGACGGTCTACGAGTTGCTGACGGAGCCGCTGCGCATCCACAAGGTCGGCACCCCGGACGAGCGCTTCGAGCGCGCGAAGGCGCTGCTCGACATGGTCGGCCTCGATCGCCGGAGCCTGCGCCGCTACCCCCATTCCTTCTCGGGCGGGCAGCGGCAGCGGCTCGGAATCGCGCGTGCGCTCGCCCTCGAGCCACAGGTCCTGCTCTGCGACGAACCGGTCTCGGCTCTCGACGTCTCGGTGCAGGCGCAGGTGCTCAACCTGCTCAAGGATCTCCAGGCCGCGCTCGGCCTCTCCTACCTCTTTGTCTCGCACAATCTCGCCGTGGTCGACTACGTCGCCGACACCATCGCGGTGATGTGCCGGGGCTATATCGTGGAGCAGGCGCCGGCCGCCGCGCTCTTCCGCGATCCGCGGCACCCTTACACGAAGGCGCTGCTCGCGGCCGTGCCGGACCCGGACCTCGACCATCCGCTCGACTTCGCCAAGCTACGCTCGGGCCGCTTCTCGGAGCCTGCTTCCTGGCCCGAGCCATTCCGCCTCGCGGGCGAGGATGCCGGCGTCATGGTCGCGGTGTCGCCCGACCATTACGTGCGGATGATGGCGCCCGCCCTCGAGGCAGCAGCATGACGATGAGACTGGCGGCGGCCGCTTTCGCTGCTGCGGCGATCTTCGCCGCGCCGGCAGCCGCGCTCGACTACGCCGAGACGCCGCTCCTCGCGCCGCGGGTCGCGCAGGGCGAGCTGCCTCCGGTCGCAGAGCGCCTGCCGAAATCGCCGCTCGTGGCCGACATCGCCGCCCGCGGCCGTGAGCTCGGGAAGCCCGGAGGCGAGATCGTCTCGCTCGTCGCCCGTGCGCGCGACATCCGCTATCTCTCGGCCAACACCTATGGCCGCCTGATCGGCTACACGCAGGACCTGAAGCTCGCGCCCGACCTCCTCGAGGACGTGCAGGTCGAGGGAAACCGCATCTTCACCTTCCGGCTTCGCGACGGGCACCGCTGGTCGGACGGCGCGCCCTTCACGGCCGAGGACTTCCGCTTCTATTGGGAGGATGTCGCGAACAACCGCGAGCTGAGCCCGGCCGGTCTGCCGGACTTCCTCGTCGTGGACGGCAGCGGCCCTCGCTTCGAGGTGATCGACGCCCGCACCGTGCGCTACAGCTGGGACGCGCCGAACCCTCGCTTCCTGCCGACATTGGCGCAGCCGCGCGACCCCTTCATCTACCGGCCGGCGCACTACCTGAAGCGGTTCCACGCCGACTATGCCGACCAGGCGAAGCTCGAGGAAGCCGCCCGGAAGGGCAAGCTCAAGTCCTGGGCCGGTCTGTTCAACAGAATGGACGACATGTTCGAGAGCTCCAATCCGGAGCTGCCGACGCTCCAGGCCTGGAAGGTCGCGACCGCCGCCCCGGCCACCCGCTTCATCTTCGAGCGCAACCCCTTCTACCACCGGGTCGACGAGGCCGGGCAGCAGCTCCCCTATCTCGACCGCGTGGTGCTCGACGTCGCGGCAGGTGGCCTCATGGCCGCGAAGGCCAATTCCGGCGATGCGGATCTCCTCTTCCGCGGCCTCACGATGGGCGACATCCCGATCCTGAAGGAGGGCGAACGCGCCAAGGGCTTCCGCACGCTGATGTGGCCCTATGCGCGCGGCAGCGAGATCGCGCTCTATCCGAACCTCACCGTGACCGACCCGGTCTGGCGGGCGCTGAACCGAGACCTCCGCTTCCGCCGCGCGCTCTCGCTCGGGATCGACCGGCGGACCCTCAACAACTCGCTCCTGTTCGGCCTCGGGCGGGAGGGGAACAACACGGTCGCCTCCGAATCTCCCCTCTTCGAGGAGCGGCTGCGGACGCTGAACGCCGGCTACGATCCGGCCGAGGCCTCGCGCCTCCTCGACGAGATCGGACTCACGAAGCGCAATGCCGCCGGCATCCGGCTGCTGCCGGACGGGCGGGAGCTCGAGATCATCGTCGAAACGGATGGCGAGAGCGGGCTCATTGTCGACGGGCTGACGCTCATCGGCGAGTTCTGGCGCGAGATCGGGGTCCGGCTGTTCGTCAAGCCGCAGGACCGCACCGTGCTCCGCAACCGGACCTATGCGGGTCTGACCACGATGGTCGCCGCGCAGGGCCTGGACCTCGCGCTGGCGACGGCCGCGATGCCGCCTGCCGAGCTCGCGCCGCTGCGCCAGGACTATTATTCCTGGGCGAAGTGGGGCCAGTACAGGGAGACCAGGGGCACCTCAGGCGAGCCCTGCGACATGCCCGAGGCGAAGCGCCTGCTCGACCTCTATGCCGAATGGGCCTCGGCGTCCGATGCCGAAACCCAGACCCGGATCTGGCGCGAGATGCTGACCAACCACGCCGAGAACCAGTGGTCCATCGGCACGGTCGCGGGCGCGCTCCAGCCGGTCGTCGCCCGCAACGGTCTCAGAAACGTCCCGGCGCGCGCCGTCTATTCGTGGGAGCCGACCTCCATGCTCGGCGTGTACCGCATGGACGAATTCTACTGGGACCGGGTCCCAGGGCGGGAGGCGCGGCGCGGCGGAGCCGTCGCGACCGGCTCGACGGCGCAGGCCTTTGAGAGAGCGGGCGCGCGATGATCCTCTTCCTGATCCGCCGTTTCGCCACGATGGCGGTCACCCTCGCCATCATCTCGGCGCTCGTCTTCTTCATCATCAAGCTGCCGCCGGGCGACTTCCTGACGAACCAGATCGCGGAGCTGCGCGCCCAGGGCGAGGCGGCGTCGGCCGCCAAGGCCGAATTCCTGATCAAGCAATACGGGCTCGACCTGCCGGTCTGGCAGCAATATCTGGTCTGGATCGGCCTCTGGCCCGGCCCGAACGGCTTCTCGGGCCTGCTCCAGGGCGATTGGGGCTGGTCCTTCGAGTTCGACAGGCCGGTCACCGAGGTCGTGGGCGACGCGCTCTGGCTCACCCTCCTCATCAACCTCGTCTTGGTGATCTTCGTCCACGTCGTGTCGATCCCGATCGCGATCTACTCGGCGACGCGGCAATACTCGCTCGGCGACTACGTCGCGACCTTCATCGGCTATATCGGGCTTGCGACGCCGAGCTTCCTGCTCGCGCTCATCCTTCTCTACTACACCAACCGCTGGTTCGGGGTGTCCATCGGCGGATTATACGACGCCCGGTTTTCCGGACAGCCCTGGACCTGGGAGAAGTTCGGCTCGCTCCTGTCGCACCTCGTCGTGCCGACGCTCGTCATCGGCCTCGGCGGCACCGCCGCCATGATCCGGCGCATGCGGGCGAACCTGCTCGACGAGCTCGGCAAGCAGTACTACGTCACCGCCAAGGCGAAGGGGCTGCCGCCGACCCGCGCGCTCCTGAAATACCCGTTCAGGATGTCGCTGAACCCCTTCATCGCCGATATCGGCAACCTCCTGCCGCATCTCGTCTCGGGCTCGGTCCTGGTCTCGCTCGTCCTCAGCCTGCCGACGGTCGGGCCGATCCTGCTCGCGGCGCTGAAGAGCCAGGACCAGTTCCTGGCCGGCTTCATCCTCATGTTCGTGGCGGCCCTCACGGTGGTCGGGATGCTGATCTCCGACCTTCTCCTGGCGTGGCTCGATCCGCGCATCCGGCTCGGCGGGCGATGACGCCGCCCTCCCCTCCCGCGCCCGGCCGGAGCCTGCCGCGATGACCGGCGAGGCGATGCTGCGCCCGCGGCACTATGTCGACACGCGCCCGTTCGACCCGGGGGCGAGCGAGCCCGGCGGGACGGAGAGCGAGGCGTTCTACCGCGCCTCCTCCTGGCGGCTCACCTGGTGGAAGTTCCGGCGGCACCGAGTGGCGGTGGCGGCGGCCTTCGTCCTCCTCGCCTTCTACCTGATGGTGCCCTTCGTCGAGGTGATCGCGCCCTATGCGCAGTCGAAGCGGCACGGCGACTTCCTCTACGCGCCGCCGCAGGGCGTCCATCTCTTCCACGAGGGCCGGTTCGTCGGCCCCTTCGTGTATCCCTACCGCTTCACCTTCAACCTGGAGACCTTCCGGCGCGACTACGTCGTGGATGCGGGACAGCCGCAGCGCATCCGCTTCTTCTGCAAGGGGGACGAGTACGAGTTCTGGGGTCTCAGGACGATGCGGTTCCACATCGTCTGCCCGCCCCGGGACGGGACGATGTTCCTCCTCGGGACCGACCGGCTCGGGCGCGACCTCTTCTCCCGCATCCTCTACGGGGCCCGCATCTCGCTCACGATCGGGCTCGTCGGAATCGCGGTGTCGTTCGCGCTCGGGCTCTTCTTCGGCGGCCTTGCGGGCTATCTCGGCGGCTGGGTGGACCACGTGGTCCAGCGCATGATCGAGATCCTGCGCTCGCTCCCGGAACTTCCGCTCTGGATGGCGCTCTCGGCCGCGCTGCCGCCGAACTGGAGCCCGATCCTCGTCTTCTTCGGGATCACCATCATCCTCGGCATGCTCGACTGGCCGGGCCTCGCGCGCGCGGTGCGCTCGAAGCTCCTCGCGCTCCGCGAGGAGGATTTCGTCCGCGCCGCCGAGCTCATGGGCGCCTCGCGCACCCGCATCATCGCGCGCCACCTCATCCCGAACTTCATGAGCCACCTGATCGCCTCGGCGACCCTGTCGATCCCGTCGATGATCCTCGGGGAGACGGCGCTTTCGTTCCTGGGGCTCGGGTTGCGACCGCCGGTGACGAGCTGGGGCGTGCTGCTGAACGAGGCGCAGAACCTCGCCGCCGTGCAGCTCCACCCCTGGCTGCTGCTGCCGATCGCGCCGGTGATCGTCGTCGTGCTGGCCTTCAGCTTCATGGGCGACGGCTTGCGGGACGCCGCCGACCCCTATCACTGAATGCGGCGGTTCGTCCCGGCGAAAGCCGGGACCCGCCTCGTGGACCCCGGCTTGGCGCCGGGGTCGGCCGCGAAGCTGCCTCAGACCGGCGAGCGGCGGGCCCGCTCGAGCCAGGCGAGCTGGCCGCCCTCCCGGCTTCCGCCCCGGGCTTCCGGGCGCGCCTGCGCGGGCCGCGGCGCGCGGGCCTGTTCGTGCCCTGTCCGGGCCTGGGCGGGACGGCCCTGCCCGTTCTGGGCGGCAGGCCGGCTCTGGCCGTTGCCGTTGCGGCCGCGGCCGCCCTGATGCGACCGGGCGCCGCCACTGCCCTTCGCCTCGGCCGGACGGCCGCCCTCGGGGCGGCGCTTCGGCTGCCGGTGCGGCTGGGCCGGGGCAGGTCGCGGCACATCCGCCGGAGCCGCCGCGGCGAGCTGTTCGAATCCGGCCGGCGGTTGCGCGACCGGCACCTTGAGCCGCGTCAGCCTCTCGATGTCGCGGAGATAGGCGCGCTCCTCGCCGTTGCAGAACGAGACCGCAACGCCCGCTGCGCCCGCCCGGGCCGTCCGGCCGATCCGGTGGACATAGGATTCCGGCACGTTCGGCAGGTCGAAATTGATGACGTGGCTGACGCCGTCGATGTCGATGCCGCGCGCCGCGATGTCGGTCGCGACCAGCACGCGCGAGCGCCCGCTCTTGAAATCGGCAAGGGCGCGCTCGCGCTGGCCCTGGCTCTTGTTGCCGTGTATCGCGGCCGCCTGGATGCCGTCGCGGTCGAGATTGCGGACGACACGGTCCGCCCCGTGCTTGGTCCGGGTGAAGACGAGCGCGCGCTCCACTCCGTTCGCCTCGAGCATGGCGCGAAGCAGCACCTGCTTGTCCCCGGTGGAGACGAAGATGACGCTCTGCTCGACCCGTTCGGCGGTGGTCGCGACCGGCGTGACCGACACCTTCACGGGGTTGCCGAGGAGCTGGTCGGCGAGCCCGGAGATCGTGCCCGGCATGGTGGCCGAGAAGAACAGGGTCTGCCGCTGCTTCGGGATCATCGTCACGATGCGGCGCAGCGCGTGGATGAAGCCCAGGTCGAGCATCTGGTCGGCTTCGTCCAGCACGAAGATCTCGACGCCCGAGATGGTCAGCGCCCTCCGGTCGATCAGGTCGAGCAGCCGCCCGGGCGTCGCGACCAGGATGTCGACGCCCTGAGCGAGCGCGCGCTCCTGGCGGCCGAGCGGCACGCCGCCGAACACGACTGTGGTCGAGAGCCGCAGGTGCCGGCCATAGGCCTGGAAGCTTTCCGCGATCTGGCTCGCGAGCTCCCGGGTCGGGCTGAGCACCAGCGCGCGGCAGCCGCGCCGCTGGAGGGTATGCGGGTTCTCGGCCAGGCGGTGCAGGATCGGCAGCGCGAAGGCCGCCGTCTTGCCCGTGCCGGTCTGCGCAATCCCGAGGAGATCGCGACCGGCCATCACGTCCGGGATGGACTGGGCCTGGATGGGGGTGGGTTGGCTATAGCCCTCTTCGGCGAGGGCCTTGAGGATCGGCGCCTTCAGGCCGAATCCGGAAAATGACGACAAGGAGGTTCTCTCGAGTACAAGTCAGGACAGCCGCTCGCATCCTGCGGCGGGCGGTCCGGGGAGAACCCGCGTGATCGGGGCTCTCTGGGCGGTGGAAGCGAATGAAGATGGAGGCCGGGCCGCTTGCTCGCGGGCCGTCACGCAGCCTCTCTCACGCAGCCCGCAAGAACGCGGGCGCTGACGCCTGAACAGCATCTGGGGCCCCCGCCGGGTAAAGTCAAGACGCTCTGTGGGAGTGCGCGATCGAGCGGGAACTAAAGAAATCGCGCCCGGGTTGATCGCCCGACAAGTCGAAACCACGGAGCACAAAGATGCCAAAGGAGAATTTGGCGTCCGGGCGAGGATTCGCCTCGATGTCGGAAGACCGCCAGCGCGAGATCGCAAGCAAAGGCGGCCGCAGCGTCCCGGCCGAGAAGCGGTCCTTCTCCCAGAACCGCGGACTCGCGTCGCAGGCCGGACGGAAGGGCGGGCAGGCTTCCGGGTCCTCGCGCCACGTCTGAGAGGGTACGACGACTTTTTCGCCTCGGGCCGGAACCGGCCTCGGCGAAGGACGTTGAGAGAGCAACCGGCCCCGCTTTGCCCCCATCGGCCGGCACCTTTCAGGCGTGATCACCCCGGTGATCACGCCTTTCTTCTGTCTGTATCCTCGCTCGGCATACTGGAGTGCCCGAACGGAAAAGGGCGCCGGCAATGCCGGCGCCCTCGGGATGCGGGACGGGACGAGAGCGTCAGGCGGTGACGCGGTCCGATCGACGCGCGCTCTGCTGGAAGAACAGGGCCTGGCTGATCACGGCCGAGACATGCGCAGGCTGGAAAGGCTTGGCGATCAGGAAGGCAGGCTCCGGGCGCTCGCCCGTGAGGAACCTCTCCGGATAGGCGGTGATGAAGATCACCGGCACCTCGAAGGTCTCGAGCAGGTCGTTCACGGCATCGAGGCCGGAGCTGCCGTCCGCGAGCTGGATGTCGGCGAGGATGAGGCCCGGCCGCTTCTTCTCGGCGAGGGTCAGGGCCTCGCTCCGCGTGCGGGCGACGCCGGTCACCTTGTGGCCGAGCCCCTCGACGAGAGACTCGAGATCCATCGCGATCAGAGGCTCGTCCTCGATGATCATGATGTCGGTCGCGATGTCCGCGGCGAGTTCCCGGCCCGCCTCGTCGACGAGCTGGCGCACCCGATCGACGTCGGTATCGAGGATCGTCGCCGCCTCCTCCTCCGTGAACCCTTCCAGGCTCGACAGCAGGAAGGCTTGACGGGGGAGCGGGGTGATCTGGCCGAGCCGGATCTCGGCCGGCAGGTCGCGAGCGACCTGCTCGTTCTCCCCGTTCACCGCGAGCGAGTTCCAGATCCGCGTGAAGATCGTGAACAGCGCGACCTTCACGTTCGCGCCGCCTCCGATCATCCCGGGGTCGCTGACGAGGGTCTCAAGCGTCGCGGCCACATAGGCGTCGCCGGCGGCCTGGCTGCCCGTCAGGGCGCGGGCATAGCGGCGCAGATAGGGCAGAAACTGCACGACGAGCTGTGCTGCGGACATCCAGTGGCCTCTGAACAGAAACTTGCGAGCCGTTCGGGCGGCTCGTAGACAATCGCCCGCCAACCCGCAAGGTTGCGAAAAGTTCCAGCGCCGTCCGGAACCCGTTGCTCCCGGATGCGTTGAATTGCGATTTTTCGTGTTGATGTAGAAGAGGTTTGTGCATGGCGGGCTCGCCCAAGCGGGATGCGAAAAATCCCGGAGCCGCAGCGAAGCAGGGGGCGACCGACGGCCACGATCCGGGTCCGGGTCTCGACCGGGTCATCCAGGCTCAGATCGGGGACAAGCTGCGCGCCATGTACGGAGAGCTCGTCGAGCAGCCTGTGCCCGACCGGCTGACCGCCATCCTGGACCGTCTCAGCGCAGGAAAGGGAAGCGGCCGCTAGGGCGGCCGACGAGCGAGGTGCCGAGCGCCGCGCGAGGCCGCGCCCGGCATGTCTGCCGCTATACCGTGGGTGAGCGGCCGCGGAGCAGGCCGACCACGGCCGAGATCGCGAAGAGCACGATCGCGACGAAGAAGATGAGCTTGGCGATCTCGACCGCGGTGCCCGCGATCCCGCCGAAGCCGAACACCGCCGCAACCAGCGCGACGAGCAGGAAGGTCAAAGCCCAGCCAATCATGGTAATGCCTCTGTCAGTGCCGCCGTGCGGCGATGACACAAGAACACTCAAGCTTTTGTGGAGTTCCGTTGAGCTTGGCCGGACGCGATAAGGGCCGGCGAGACTTCCTATTCTTCCACGCGCGCAGGCGAGAGCGGGACGGCCCCGCCCGGCCCGGTCCCGCGATCGACCCGCTCGGCCAGCGTCACGGGTCCCGTCACCATCATGATGTAGTCGAACTCGCCCGGATTGTCGTTCGCCATCAGGAACTGGAAGTGCAGCCGGAACGGCCGGAAGAGGAGTGACCGGTAAGTCTTGGGCGAGACGATCTCGCGGAACTTCGACGACCGGATCACCGGGTTGAAGCATAGGGGCGGCCGCGGCTCGAGGCGGAGATCCCGCACCGGGTTGAAGCCGGCGAAGTTCAGCCAGTCCTGCGGCGCCTGGTACTCGACCCAGAGGATGTCGGCCGCGCCCGCGATCCGGGCGATCCCCTCGCGGCATCGGCGGGCCCGCGGGTTGAGGGCCACCAGCGGCAGGCACGACCCCATCGTCAGGAGGGCGATCCGGGCCCGCCCCGATCCGAGGCCCGGGGTGAGCTCGAGCGCCCGCGCGACCACCTCGACCGCCATCACGGCGCCCGACGAATGCCCGACCACGAGGATCTCGTCCGCATCGTCTTGCCGGGCGACCTCGGCGAGGCGCGCGGCGAAGAGATCGACCTTCGCCTCGTAATCGGGCCGGAGGCCGACACCGTGCTGCCAGTTGAAGAGCCAGTCGTGCAGGAGGTGCCATACGAACCAGCGCTCGTTGACCCGGTAGGTCAGGCGGAAGAACGTATAGGCGGCCGCGAGCGCGACGAGCCAGCCGGCCCAGCTCGGGATGTCGACGGCGAGCCGCGCCAGCGACACGATCCCCCATCCGAGCCCGAGGCCCAGCCCGAGGGTGAGCAGCACCATCACGGGCGGGTAGAGGGTGACGCCGCCGAACTTCCAGTTCAGCCGCCAGAAGCGCACCATCATGCCGGTCGCGATCGTGTACAGAAGTCCGCCGAACAGCATGAGGATGGCGAGCGGCAGCGGCCGGGCGAAGTCCCGGCGCACGATGTCGTCCCAGCGCAGGACCTCGAAGGTCGTCTCGGTCCGCCATTCTTCCCCCGCAGCCGCCACCGTCCAGCGCAAGCCGCGGGGGGCATCCGTCTTCTCCACGGGGGAGATCGTGCGTTCCTTCAGCCCGAAGCGCTTCGCGTAGCGGATCAGCTCGCGGACGAAGAGCATGCGGTAGCGCGTCTCCGCCTCCGGGTCGTAGCCGGGCACGTAGATGACGTGCCGCCGCCGGACGGGCCGATGCCCGGCCGCGTCGAAGCGACGATCCGGCGGCGTATACGAGATGGAGGCCGGCATGCCTGCTCGATGGAACGGGCCGAGGTCCCCGCTCTGTCCACAACCAGCTCGGCCGGCTCCTCGGGCCGGCCACGGTCCGGCACGCGCCTTGCCTTTTTCCCGGCATGCAGTAAACCCCGCCCCCTCCCGCATATTCCGCCGTCCTCACGCCGTCCCTCTACGTCACGGCTTGGCGCGGCATGGTCGGATGTGGCGGTCCGACGCTGCCGGTCGGCGCGGACATTCGGGACGATGCGGAGCGGCGGGCCCCGAGCTGTGGGCTTTTCGCGCCACCTCTCGTGTTCAGAGTGCCCCGTACGGGCCGGGACGTTGAAGCAGCTACCCGGCCCGTCTAAGACACATCTTCTGTCTCAGAAGAATTATATTCGGAGTCCGGTTCGTGCGAAGGACAGAGCAGCGCCAGGACGTCGTGGTCGTCGGCAGGTCTTGCCGGCTTCCCGGCGCTTCGTCTGTCGCTCAGCTTTGGTCGAATCTGCTGGAAGGCCGCTGCTCCGTCACGGAAATCCCGGACGACCGCTGGTCGAAGCAGAAGCACGGCCACCCGCGGCCGAAGGAGCCGGGCAAGGCCTATACCTGGGCTGCCGGCGTGCTCGACGATTTCTGGAGCTTCGATCCCGCCGTCTTCGGCATCTCGCCGCGCGAGGCCGAGCAGATGGACCCGCAGCAGCGGCTGCTGCTGGAACTGACCTGGGAGGCGCTGGAGGATGCCGGCATCCCCCGCTCGAAGCTCGCCGGACGCGACGTCGGCGTCTTCGTGGGCGCCTCGTCGCCCGAATACACCGTCATCCGCAACACGGACATGGCGGGCGGGGACGCCTATACGGCGACCGGCGGGGCGATCTCCATCATCTCCAACCGCATCTCGCACGCCTTCGACTTCCAGGGCCCGAGCTTCACGGTCGACACAGCCTGCTCCTCGTCGCTCGTCGCGCTGCACGAGGCCATGCAGGCGCTGCAGAGCGGCCGGATCGACACGGCGATCGTCGGGGGCATCAACCTGCTCATGAGCCCGTTCGGGTTCATCGTGTTCTCCCAGGCCTCGATGCTCTCGCCGACGGGGCTGTGCCAGACCTTCGACGCCAAGGCGAACGGCTATGTCCGGGCCGAAGGCGCGGTGGTGCTCGTGCTGCAGACGGCCGAGCGGGCGCGCGCGGACGATTCGCGGATGTATGCCCGGATCGCCAATTCGGGCGTGAACTCTGACGGGCGGACGAACGGAATCGCGCTGCCGTCGCGCTACTCCCAGGGCAAGCTGCTCCGGCAGCTCTACGGCGAATCCGGCATCGGGCCGGCGCAGATGGCCTTCGTGGAGGCGCACGGGACCGGCACGCGCGTCGGCGACCCGATCGAGGCCTTCACGATCGGCGAGGTTCTGGGCAAGGGTCGCCCGGCCCCCCTCCCGGTCGGCTCCATCAAGACGAATATCGGGCATCTCGAGCCGGCCTCGGGCCTCGCCGGCATGCTGAAGGCGATGCTCGCGCTCGAGCACGACCTCCTGCCGCCCTCCATCCATTTCAGCGAGCCGAATCCCGAGATCCCCTTCGACGAGCTGAACCTCAAGGTCGCGACGGAGCCGACCCGGCTCGCCCGCACGGACGAGCCGCGCTTTGCGGGCATCAACTCCTTCGGGTTCGGCGGCACCAATGCGCACGCCATCATCAGCGACCCGCCGCGCTTCCCGGCCCGCGCGAAGCGCTATACCGGGGGGACGGACCGCTTCGCCATCACGGGGGCGAGCCGCGCGGCAATTCTCGACCTCGCGCGCGACTACTCGGCCCGCCTCGCCTCGGCCTCGCTCGACGAGGCGCAGGAGATCGCGGCCGCCGCCGTCCACCGCCGCGAGCTTCTTGGCGAGCGCATGGTCGTCGAGTGGCGCTCCCCGCGCGATCTCGCCCGCAAGCTCGAGCGCATCGCGGACAAGGAGGACGAGGTCGCCGGCGCGACCTGGGGCACCGTGACCGAGGCGGACGGCCCGGTCGCCTTCGTGTTCTCCGGCAATGGCGGGCAATGGCCCGGCATGGGCCGCGCCGCCTATGCGACGAACCGGCACTTCCGCGAGGGGCTGGACGAGGTCGATTCGCTCTTCGACGCCCAGTTCGGCTGGTCGGTGACGGAGGCGCTCTTCGCGAGCGACCTCGAGCAGCGCCTGCCGCTGACCCACGTGGCGCAGCCGCTCATCTTCTCCGTCCAGATCGCGACGGCCCGGGCGCTCGCCGCGCAGGGCGTCACGCCGTCGGTGGTGCTCGGCCATTCCGTCGGCGAGATCGCGGCGGCGGCGGTGGCCGGCGCGCTCTCGCTCAAGGACGCGGTGCGCGTCATCCACGCCCGCAGCGCGCACCAGGAGCTCGCGCGCGACACCGGCCGCATGGGCGTCATCGTCGGGTCCCTGGAGCAGGTGGAGGCGATCGCCGCCGAGTTCGAGGGCGTCGAGATCGCGGCCTACAACTCGCCGCGCACCTTCACGCTCGCCGGCCCGACCGAATCCCTCAAGAAGCTCGGCCAGGCCGCCCGCAAGCGGCGCATGGCCTATCGCCAGCTCGACCTCGACTACCCGTTCCACTGCGCGCTGATCGATTGCGTGCGCGAGCCGCTGCTGCGCGACCTGGAGGGCATCCGCGGCCGCGAGGCCAAGATCCCCTTCATCTCGACGGTCGGCGGCGAGATCGTCGCCGGCGCCGCGCTCGACGCGGAATACTGGTGGCGCAACGTGCGCGAGCCGGTCCGGTTCGCGCCGGCGGTCGAGCTCGCGGCGCGCAACGGCGCCCGCATCTTCATGGAGATCGGGCCGCGCAGCGTCCTCCTCTCCAACATCAACGAGACGCTCGAGCCGACCTCCCTGCCCTTCTCGGCCCTCGGCGTCCTGGAGAAGAAGGACGAGCCGGAGCATGCGGACCCGATCCGCCCGGCCGCGATCAATGCATTCGTGAAGGGGGCCGCCGTCGAGCTGACCAAGCTCTTCGGCCCGGAACCCGCGGGAGCCGTCGAGCTGCCGCTCTATCCCTGGCAGCGCCGGGATTTCCACGTCCAGCCCTCGCCCGAGGCCGTCGGCTTCACGCTCGACACGCGCTGGCACCGGCTGATCGGCGGGCGCGTCACGCATGACGGCACCGAATGGACCGGCCTGCTCGACACGGCCCAGCTGCCGGAGCTCGGCGACCATGTCGTGGGCGGCCAGGCGATCCTGCCGGCGGCGGCCTTCATCGAGATCGCGCTCTCGGTCGCGCGCGACTGGTTCGAGACCGACACCGCCGCCGTGCTCGACCTCGACATATCCGTCCCGCTCCAGCTCGAGCGCGACCGCGCCAAGGAGGTCAAGGCGCGCCTCTCGCCGAACACCAACACGGTCGAGATCCTGAGCCGCGCCCGCCTGTCGCGCTCCGGCTGGCAGCTCCATGCCGTGGCCCGCATCACGCGCGGCGAGGAGGAGCCGATCCGCAGGTCGCTGCCGGCCGAGACCGGGGAGAGGATCGGAGCGGATGCGATCTACGCCGCCGCGGAGGCGGTCGGGCTGCATTACGGGCCCGAATTCCGCCTCCTGAAGTCGGTCACCCGCGTCGGCGACAAGGCGATCGTCGTCGATCTCGAGCCCTCCGCCCCCCATGGGGACTACCGCCTCGACCCGGCCCGGCTCGACGCCTGCTTCCATGGCCTCTTCGCGCTGTTCTCCGGCCTCGGAGCCGAGCGGCGCGGCACCGCCTATCTGCCGGTCCGCTTCGGCCATATCCGCCTGGCCCGGCCGGGTGCGCTGCCCGCCAAGGCGCTCATCGAGGTCACGCGCGCCGGCGAGCGCTCGATCCTCTCCGAGTTCACCCTGTTCGACGGCCAGGGCGCGCCGATCGGAGCGTTGAGCGAGGTCCGCTTCCAGGCGGCGCGCGTGCAGCGCGGGGCGATGCTCCCCGAACGCGCGCTGCTGATGAACGCGGTCCCGGCCGACAGCAAGGTGCTGGGCCGGAAAGGTGCGGGCGCGGAGCGCCAGGCTGTGCTCGATGCGGCCGCGCAGCTCGGGCTGGCGATGGGCGATGCAGCCGGCGAGAGCCAGGAGCAGCTTCTCCTCGAGGGCTGGGCGACCTCCGCCTCCTACGAGATCGCGCGCCGCGTCGGCCCCTCACTCCGGATCACCCGCGAGAATCTCGCCGCCTACCCCGCCGAGGCGGCGGCCTGGCTCGCCGCGATCCTCCACTCGCTCGAGCTCAGCGGGCTCGCGACCCCGACCGAAGACGGCTGGACGCTGGCGGAAGCCGCCAAGCTCCCCGATCCGGCGCTCGTTCTCCGGACGCTGGTCGCCGAGAACCCGAACCGCTCCGCGGAGATGCTGCTCGCCGCCGCGATCGGCGCGACGATCGAGACGGGTGAGCTCGGCCCCGACGCCTCCCTCTCGCCCGCAGGCGCGACCATCGACGGCTTCGAGCTCGGCGGCGCCTCCGTGCGGCGCGCGAGCGAGGTGCTGGAAAGGCTCGCGGACGCGGCGAGGCTGCTGGAGCAGGACGGCCGGGCGCGGAACGTGCTCCAGATCGGCTATGGCCCGCTCTCCCATGCCCTGAAGCGGCTCGCGGACGAGGACCGCATCCGGCTGACGATCTTCGAACCCGATCCGCGCCGGCTGGAGCGCGCCCGGCTGGCGCTGGGCGGCGGCCACGCGCTCGCTCTCGTCGAGAACGCCGATGAGCTCGGGCAGGAGGCGTTCGACGTCGCGCTCGCCGCCGAGCGGCTGCACCGCGTGAGCGGGGCCGCGCTCGCCAAGCTGCGCGAGGCGATCGCGCCGGGCGGGCTGCTCGCCGCGATCGAGCCGCTGCCGTCGCAGTTCCGCGACCTCACGCTCGGCATGAATCCCGGCTGGTTCGACACCGAGCTCTCGGCCGAGTTCCCGGTGAGCCCGCTCCAGAGCGAGGACGGCTGGACCTCGACGCTCCAGGCGAGCGGATTCGCGGAGGTGACCGCCACGGCGGTCGAGCTCGGGCGCGAGACGGCGATCCTGCTCCTTGCCGAGCCGCCGCGCGCCCATGCGGCCCCGGCCGTGCCGGAGCGCAACATCCGGATCGAGCCGACGCGCCTGAGCTTCGGCCGCGACCTGGCGGAGCGGCTCGACGCGCTCCTCGCGATGGACGGCCACAAGGTCGATCTGCGCCTGCCGGGCGCCGCGGTCGCGTCCCCGGCCGCGAACACCGATACGGTCCTCTTCGTCGCCGATCCGGCGCGGAACGGCCGGGAGGCCGATCTCGTCCAGGAGCTGTGCCTGGAGCTGAAGGCCTGTGCCGAGGCGGCCGCTCAGGACAAGGCGGAGCTCTGGGTCCTCTCCATCTCGGCGGTGCCGGGGGTGGCCTTCGCCGATCCGGTCACCGTCGCGCTCCAGTCCTTTGCGCGCACGCTGGCCAACGAGACGCCGAACGTCGCCGTCCGCCGGGTCTCGGCATCCTCGGAGGTCTCGCCCGATGCCGTCGCCGAGGCGGTCCGCAGCCTGATGGCGGGAGAGCAGACCGAGACCGACTTCGTCGTCGAGCCCGACGGCGTGCGGGTGCTCCGCGTCGAGGCGCTGCCGGAGAGCGGCGCCGGCCCGGAGGCCGGGGCGGCGCGGCTGGAGCGCGGCCAGGCCGGCGGCCTCGCCGGGCTCGCCTGGGTCGGGATCGAGCGGCCCTCCGCGGGCCCCGGCGAGGTCGAGATCGCCGTCGAGGCGACCGGCCTCAACTTCCGCGACGTGATGTGGGCCATGTCGCTCCTGCCGGACGATATCCTGGAGGACGGCTTCGCCGGCCCGACGCTCGGCCTCGAATGCGCGGGCACGGTCATCCGGGTCGGCGAAGGCGTGACGCGCTTCAAGGCCGGCGACCGGGTGATCGCGTTCGCCCCCTCCGCCTTCGCGACCGTCGCGGCCGTGCCGCAGAACGTCGTGGCCAAGATCCCGGAGGGGGTCGAGACGGAGGCGGCGGCGACCATCCCGGTGGCCTTCCTCACGGCCTATTACGCGCTCGTGACCCTGGCCGGCATGCGCCGGGACGAGTGGGTGCTGATCCACGGCGCGGCCGGCGGCGTCGGCCTTGCGGCCGTCCAGATCGCGCAGCATCGCGGGGCGAAGATCATCGCCACCGCCGGCTCGCGCGAGAAGCGGGAGCTTCTCCGGTCGCTCGGCGTCGAGCACGTGCTCAACTCCCGCTCCTCCGCCTTCGCCGACGAGATCCGGGACATCTGCCCGGACGGCGTCGGCATCGTGCTGAACAGCCTGGCGGGCGAGGCGATGGAACGCGGCCTCGCCGTGCTGAAGCCCTTCGGGCGCTTCATCGAGCTCGGCAAGCGCGACTACGTCGCCAATACCCGGATCGGGCTGCGCCCGTTCCGCCGCAACCTCTCCTATTTCGGCGTGGACGTGGACCAGCTCCTCTCCGACCGCGACCGGGCCTCGGAGATATTCGGCGAGATCATCGAGCTTTTCGAGGCGGGGAGCTTCAAGCCCCTGCCCTACCGGGTCTATCCCGCGGGCGAGACGGTGGACGCGTTCCGGCTCATGCAGCAATCCGGACATATCGGAAAGATCGTGCTGCGGCCGCCGGCGGAGCCGGTCCGGATGCCGCTCGAGACGGAGTTCCGGTTCGATCCCGCCCGCACCCATCTCCTCACGGGCGGCTTCGGCGGCTTCGGCCTGGAGACCGCGCGCTGGCTGGCGGATCGCGGGGTGAAGCACCTCGTGCTCACCGGCCGGAACGGCGCGGCGACGCCGGAGGCGCAGGCCGTCGTGGCCGAACTCCAGGCCCGCGGCGTCGACGTGCGTCCCGTCGCCTGCGACGTCTCCGACGAGAAGAGCGTCCGGTCGCTGCTGAAGCAGATCCGGGCCGACATGCCGCCGCTCGCGGGCGTCATGCATGCCGCGATGGTGCTGGAGGACAGCCTCATCGCGAACATGACCGAGGAGCAGTTCGCAAACGTGCTTAACCCGAAGGTGACCGGCGTCGGGCACCTCGACCGCCTCACGCGCGAGGACCAGCTCGACTATTTCGTCCTGTTCTCTTCCATCACGACCTTCGTCGGGAACCCGGGCCAGGCGGCCTACGTGGCCGCGAACGGCTATCTCGAAGGCGTGGCGCGGCGGCGCCGCCGCGAAGGCCTGCCGGCCACCGCCTTCGCTTGGGGCGCCATTGCGGATGTCGGCGTGCTCGCGCGCCAGAAGGGGCTCGCCGAGTCGCTCGCCAAGCGCGTCGGCGTGAAGGCGATGCCGGCCCGCGAGGCGCTCGACCTCATGGCGCAGGCGCTCGCCCGCGACCCGCGGAACGTGAACGAGGCCGTGATGGCCGTCGGCTCGCTGGACTGGTCGGCGGCCCGGCGCCTGCCGGCCCTTGCCTCGCCGACCTTCGCGGCGCTGGTGCGCGAGGGCGGGGCGATCGAGTCGAGCGAGCGGCAGTCGATCGACCTGCGCGCGCTCGTGGGTTCGCAGGACCCGGACAAGGTCCGAAAGCAGGTGATCGACGTCATCGTCGAGGAGATCGCGGCCGTGCTGCGGGTCCCCAGGCAGGATGTCGCGCTCGGCAAGCGCCTGTCCGAGATCGGCCTCGATTCGCTCATGGCAATCGAGCTCGCGACCGGCCTGCAGGACCGGTTCGAGCTGAGCTCGCCGCCGAGCGGTTCGGTCGGGGCGCTGACGGTGCCCGGCCTTGCCGAGACCATCATCGCCTCCGTCCATTCCGGCGCGCCGGACGACGAGGCGCGCGTCACGCAGGCGCTCTATGACCGCCACGCCGGCGCGGAGGTGGACATTAGCGTCGTCGCCCCCGTGCTGGAGGTGGTCCAAGCGGACGCGCAGTCTAGGAGAGGCTTGCTGCAGTGACGGAGGACCAGGGTGGCGGCCTCTCGGCGGAGGACCGGGAGGCCCTCTTCGCCCATGTGAGCCGGCGCCGGGCGAGCGCGCCGGCGCCGCGGGTCGGACCCGTGTCGATCGCCGCCCCGGAAGGCGCGACCGACTTCACGACCCTGCCGGGCTTCAAGGAGCTTCAGACCCAGAGCGCCTTCGCGTCCATGATCGGGCTCGAGAACCCGTTCTTCCGCGTGCACGAGCGTCGGGCCGGCGCCGAGACGCTGATCGGCAACCGCGTCCTGTCGAACTTCTCGTCCTACGACTATCTCGGGCTGAACGGCCATCTCGAGGTGCAGGACGCCGCCAAGGCGGCGATCGAGCGCTACGGCACCTCGGCCTCCGCGAGCCGGCTCGTCGCCGGCGAGCGTCCGATCCACCGCGAGCTCGAGCGGGCGCTGGCTGAGGTCTACCGGGCCGAGGACTGCGTCGTCCTAGTCAGCGGCCACGCGACGAATGTCGGCGTCATCGGCCAGCTCGTCGGCCCGAAGGACCTCATCGTCCATGACGAGCTCATCCACAACTCGATCGTGGTCGGGGCGCAGCTCTCGGGCGCGCAGCGGCGCTCCTTCCCCCACAACGACCTCGACGCGCTGGAGAAGCTCCTGATCGCGCAGCGCCGGCAGTACCATCGCGTGCTCATCGTCGCCGAGGGCCTCTACAGCATGGACGGCGACTGGCCGGATCTCGCCCGCCTCGTCGACCTGAAGAAGCGGTTCGGCGCCTGGCTGATGATGGACGAGGCGCATTCGCTCGGGGTTCTGGGCAAGCGCGGCCTCGGCATCTGGGAGGAGACCGGCATCGACCCGAACGAGGTCGACATCTGGATGGGGACGCTGTCGAAGACCCTGTCCGGGGCCGGCGGCTACATCGCGGGCTCGGCCGCGCTGGTCGAATACATCAAGACCAGCGTCGGAGCCTTCGTGTTCTCCGTCGGCCTCTCCCCGCCGGTGGCGGCCGCCTCCCGCAAGGCGCTCGAGATCATGCTGCGCGAGCCCGAGCGCGTCGAGCGGCTGCACCGCAACGGCAGGCTCTTCGTCGAGACCGCCAAGCGGCACGGCCTGGATACCGGCACGGCGGCCGGTACCGCCATCGCGCCCGTCATCCTGGGCGAGTCGCTCAAGGCCGCGATGCTGTCGAACCGCCTCTCGGAGCGCGGCTTCAACGTGATGCCGATCCTGCACCCGGCGGTGCCCGAGCGACTGGCGCGGCTGCGCTTCTTCATCACGTCCGAACATACGCCCGAGCAGATCGAGGAGGCGGCGCGGGTCACGGCCGAAGAGATCGCCGGGCTCGCCGGCACGACCGAGGTCCTGCAGAACCTCGCCAAGTCCTTCGGCTGATGACCGGGGAGCCCGTCGCGGCCTCGCCGGCAGCCGAGGCCTTCATCGCCCGTGCCCGCGCGAAGGAAGCCCGCATCGGCATCATCGGGCTCGGCTATGTCGGGCTGCCGCTTGCCCGCGCGGCCTGTCAGGCGGGCTTCCGGGTGCTCGGCTTCGACATCGATCCGGCCAAGGTCGCCCAGCTCAATGCGGGCGGCTCCTATATCCGGCAGATCGAGCCCGCCGCGATCGCGGCGATCGTGGGCCGGGGCCTGTTCGCGGCGACGGCCGATTTCGACCGCTTGGGCGAGGTCGACGCCATCCTGGTCTGCGTGCCGACGCCGCTCGGCAGGCATCGCGAGCCCGACCTCTCCTTCATCGAGGGGACCGCGGGGGCGATCGCGCCCCGCCTTCGGGCCGGCCAGCTCGTGGTGCTCGAATCCACGACCTATCCGGGAACGACCCGCGACGTGATGCGGCCGATCCTGGAGAGTTCGGGACTGCGCTCCGGGAAGGACTTCTTCCTGGCCTATTCGCCGGAGCGGGAGGATCCCGGGAACGCCGAGTTCGGCACCGCCGCGATCCCGCGCGTGGTCGGCGGGGACGGGCCGGAGGCGCTCGCCATGGCCGCCGCCCTCTACGGCGAGATCGTGCCGCAGGTCGTCCCGGTCTCCTCGCCCGAGACGGCGGAGGCCGTGAAGCTTACCGAGAACATCTTCCGCTCGGTCAACATCGCGCTCATGAACGAGCTCAAGGTCGTCTACGCGGCGATGGGGATCGACATCTGGGAGGTGATCGAGGCCGCGAAGTCGAAGCCCTTCGGCTTCATGCCCTTCTATCCCGGCCCGGGGCTCGGCGGGCACTGCATCCCGATCGACCCCTTCTATCTCACCTGGAAGGCGCGCGAGCACGAGATCTCGACCCGCTTCATCGAGCTCGCCGGCGAGGTGAATGCGAGCATGCCGGGATATGTCGTCGAGCGCCTCGCGGCGGCGCTCGATCGGCAGCGCGGGCGCGGGCTGAACGGCGCCAGAATCCTCATCCTCGGCGTGGCCTACAAGAAGAACGTCGACGACCAGCGCGAAAGCCCCGGCCTGCGGCTGATCGAGCTGCTCGAGGCCCGGGGTGTGATCGTGGGATACCATGATCCCTGGATCCCGGAGATCCGGCCGACCCGCGACCACCCGCGTCTCACCGGCCGGCGCTCGCTCGATCTCTCGGCGGATGTCGTCCGGTTCCAGGACGCCGTCCTCGTGGTGACGGACCATGACGCGGTCGATTACAAGCTGGTGGCGGGCCATGCCCGGCTGGTCGTCGACACGCGCAACGTCTTCGGACGCCTCGGACTTTCAGGCGCGGCCGTCGTGAAGGCGTGAGCCCGCAGAGACATCATTCTGGATCAAGGCCTTACATGCTTCCGTTCATCGATCTTGGCGCCCAGCGCCGCCGGCTCGGCCCGCTCGTGGACGAGGCGATCCTGCGCGTCGTGAACCACGGCCAGTACATCATGGGACCGGAGGTCGGCCGTCTGGAGGACGCGCTCTCGTCGTTCTGCGGCGCGCGCCACGTCATCACCTGCGGCAACGGCACCGACGCGCTCGCGATGGTCCTGATGGCCAAGGGCGTGAAGCCGGGCGACGCGATCCTCTGCCCGAGCTTCACCTTCGCGGCGACGGCCGAGGTCGTCGCCTGGCTCGGCGCCACGCCGGTCTTCGTCGACATCCACGAGGACACCTTCAACATGGAGCCGGCGAGCCTCGAAGCCGCGATCCGCACCGCCCGGGAGCTGAAGCTGAACGCCGTCGGCGTGATCCCGGTCGATCTCTTCGGGGCCGCCATCGACTACGACGCGATCCTGCCGATCTGCGAGCGCGAGAAGCTCTGGGTTCTCTGCGACACCGCCCAGAGCTTCGGCGGCAGCTACAAGGGGCGAAAGCTCGGCACGTTCGGACTTGCGACCACCACCAGCTTCTTTCCGGCCAAACCGCTCGGCTGCTACGGCGACGGCGGAGCCATCTTCACCGACGACGACGACCTCGCGGCGATCCTGCGGTCGATCCGGAATCACGGCCAAGGTATTGACAAATATGACAATGTCCGCATCGGCATGAACGGGCGGCTGGATACGATCCAGGCGGCCGTGCTGCTGGAGAAGCTGAAGATCTTCGAGGAGGAGATCGTCAGCCGCAACGACATCGCCGCCCGCTATGCCGAGGGGCTGGGCGATGTCGCCGTCGTGCCCGTCGTGCAGGACGGAATCGTCTCGACCTGGGCGCAGTACACGATCCGGGTGGCACCGGAGAGGCGCGACGCGCTCGGCCCGGCGCTGCGCGAGCGCGGCATCCCGACCGCGATCTACTATCCCAAGCCGCTTCACAGGCAGACTGCCTATCGTCATTATCCATGCGCAGGCAACGGCTTGCCCGTGTCGGATAAGGTGTCGGGCGAGGTGATCTCGCTGCCCATGCATCCCTATCTCGACGACGAGGTCCAGGACCGGATCATCCAGGCTGTGAGAGAGCTCCTCCCATAGGCATGTCAGATACTTGCGGTGATTGACTCATGCATCGGATGAGCATCTTGGCCCGTCCGCCGCGATCCGACGCTGCCGTTCGGCCGCGTCCCGCCACTCTCGCCCTCTTCCGCTCCTCCCTCCGGCGACTTCCACCCTCGCAGAGCCGGAGCGCCCGTCTCCGTTGGCGGGTTCGGCTGGAACAGGATCCTGTGATCCCGTTCTCCTGCGATCTCGGGAGACGGCGATCCTGGGATCGTGCGATCCTACCTGCCGCCGTCATGGTTAAGGCCGGGTTAGCGGGTCTCACACGATCGCGTTCCGCAACTCCTCGCCTCGTGCGAGCCGGCCGAGATTCTCGGTCAGGATCGCGATCACGTTCGCCTCGTACCGGCTCGTCTCGCCGGCGCTGTGCGGCGTGACCAGGACGTTCGAGAAGCCCCAGAGTGGCGAATCCGGCGGCAGAGGCTCCTCGACGAAGCAGTCGAGCCCGGCCCCGGCGATCCGCCCCGCGGCAAGCGCCTCGATCAGCGCCGGCTCGTCTACGACCCTGCCGCGGGCGACGTTGATCAGGTAGGCGGAGGGCTTCATGGCCGCGAAATGTTCGGCCCGGACGAGCCGCTCCGTCTCGGGCGTGAGCGGGCAGGTGAGCGCCACGAGATCGGCCCGGGGGAGCATCTCGACCAGCCGGTCGGGCGGGATCACCTCGTCGGCGATGTCGTCCCTCGTGCGCGGGCTGCGGCGCACCCCGATCACATGGAGGTCGAAGGCGCGGGCGAGCCTGGCGAGCCGTGTCCCGATCCGCCCCAGCCCGACGATGACGAGCGTCTTGCCGCCGAGCTCGTCCTGGCGTGCGAGCGGGTCCGAGATCATCCCCGTCCAGCGCCGCTCACGCTGGCTGTCGCGGGCCAGGCCGAGATGGCGCGTGAGGCCGAGGATCAGCGCCATCGCGTGCTCGGCCACGACCCGCTCGTTCGCGCCCTGCGCGCTCGCAAGCCGGATGCCCCGCCCTTTCAGAACGTCGCGCGAGAACTGGTCCGTCCCGGCGCTGACGGACTGGATGAAGCGAAGCCTCGACGCCTCGGCGGCGTATTCGTTCCGCCAAAGGCCCGAGACGACGAGCACCTCGGCTTCGGCCAGGGCCGCCTTTAGCTCCTCTGCGTTCCGGGCCACGATCACGCGGTCGCCGGGCTCAGCCGGATAGGCCTCGGCGAGCCGATAGGCGGGGTGCGCGAAGCAGATCGCCCGTCCGGTCTTGCCGCTGTCCCCCATCCTGCGCCCTCCCTGGCGGATCTGTTCCGCTCCACCGCCGCTCTATCCCGGGCGCGCGCAGGCTTCGCAAGGGGAAGCCGGCCGAGGTTGAGACGGGAAGCCGGGCTGGTTTAAGACGGATGCACCCCCGGCCCACGAGGCCCCGCCGCCCTGCGCGGCCGCCTGGAGGCCGAGAGACTCGCGAGGCTCATGCGCTGGTTCATCGGAAGCGCGCTCGCGCTTCTCCTTGCCTGGACGCTCTATGTCGCGTCGCCCTACTGGGCGCTGCTCGATCTGGCGCGTGCGATCGAGGCTCGCAACGTCGGCGACATCGCCGACCGGGTGAACTTCCGCGCATTGCGCGCGTCCCTTGCCCGCCAGGTCGTTGCCGCGGGCATGTCGTATCGGCCGCTCGCCCAGGCGCTCGGCGCGTCGGACGCGAATCTCGCCGCCGGCAGCGTCGCGGTCGCGGCCGATCCGCTGCTGGAACGCATCGTCACCCCCGAGGGCCTCCTCGGGCTCCTCCACGACATGGGGCCGGACCGCACGGAGCCGGTACGGATCGCCGCGCGGCCGGACCCGAACCTGGATGGCCTGAGGACCGCGGCCGAGCTCGTCAGGAGCTCCCGCTGGCGCGGCTTCCGCAATGTCTATTTCAGCATTCCGCCGGGAGCCGGCCGGAACGCGGAGGGAAGGCTCCAGCTCAGGTTCAGCCGCCTCAAGTGGCGGCTCGTCTCCTTCGACATCTCGGCGGAGGCGCGGCAGCGCCTCCTCGACGAGCTGGTGCGGCTCCACGCGGAGCGGAGGCGCCGATGAGGGTCAGCGACGCACGAGGTGGGCGAGCGCCCGGTAGACGAGCGGGAAGGCGAGCGCGGCCAGCGCGACCTTGATCGCCTCGCCGAGGAGGAAGGGCTGGACGCCCAGCGCGAAAGCGCGCCCGAAACCGACGCCCGAACCGGTCCCGACCGTTGCGGCAAGCGCAAGCCAGACCCAGCCGCAGGCGAGCAGGGCCGCATTCGCACCCGCGAGCACCACGGCGAAGGTGCCGGGGCGGCGCATGAGCCCGCGATCGGCCGCGGCGCCCACGATCGCGGCCGAGAGCAGGAAGCCCGCCAGGAAGCCGCCCGTCGGGCCCGCGAAATAGGCGAGACCGGGCGCGAGCGGCGGGGTGTTGGCGAAGACGGGCAGCCCGAGCGCACCCTGGAGCAGGTAGAGCCCGACGGACGCGACCGCGAGGCGCAGCCCGAGAGCCGCGCCGAGGCCAAGCACGGCCAGCGTCTGCAGCGTCATCGGGACGGGCCCGGGCACCTGCACCTTGGCCGAGATCGTGAGCAGGCAGGCGCCGGCTATGGCGAGCAGCACGGCCCGTACGGCGCCGATGCGGCCGGACCGGCTCGGCCAGAGAAGGGCGGCGACGCTGGTTGCAGGAGCTTGGACGGGAGCGGCGCTCTCCGACATGGACTGGACCTCGCGGTGGCAGAGCAGATTTGGTCGGCTGACCTCGGGCATCTATACGGCCGTACTCCCGCCCCTCAACACCCTTGTTGGAGGGCTGCGAGCCAGGCGGACATGGCAGACGAGCTTTCCTTCGACCTCGACTTCGCACCCGAGCCGGAACGGGCGGTCGAGGTGAGCCCATTGCTGCGGCGGATCGTGGCCGCCAATCCGGGGCCGTTCACCTTCAAGGGCACCTGCACCTATCTGGTGGGCCGCGGCGAGGTCGCGGTGGTCGATCCGGGGCCGGCCGACGAGCGCCATGTCGGGCGGATCATCGAGAGCCTCTCCGGCGAGCGGGTCTCGGCCATCGCCGTGACGCATACGCATCGCGACCATTCGCCGGGAGCCCGGATGCTCCAGGAGGCGACCGGCGCGCCGATCCTCGGCTGCGGGCCGCATCGGCGATCCCGCGAGCTGGCCGCGGGAGAGACCGATTCGATGGAGGGCGCAGGCGACCTCGCCTACAGGCCGGACCGCGAGATGCGGGAGGGCGACATCGTCCAAGGCGAGGGCTGGACCCTGGAGGCGATCGAGACGCCCGGCCACACGGCGAACCACCTCGTCTTCCGGCTCGCCGAGGAAGAGGCGCTGCTCTCCGGGGACCACGTCATGGGCTGGTCGACGACGATCGTCGCGCCGCCGGACGGCTCGATGTCGGACTTCATGGCGTCGCTCGAGAAGCTGCGCACCCGGCCGGAGACGACCTACTGGCCCGGCCATGGCGGGCCCGTCCGCGACCCGCAGCGTTTCGTCCGCGCGCTCATCCACCATCGCCGGCAGCGCGAAGCCTCGATCCTGAACCGCATCCTGGCCGGCGACCGCAATACGGCCGAGATCGTGCGGGCCATCTATCAGGGGCTCAACCCGGCCCTGTTCGGGGCGGCCAGGCTATCCGTCTTCGCGCATCTGGAGGACCTCGTCGGCCAGGGCAAGGTTCGGACCGAGGGTCCGCCGCAGCTCGACGGGGAGTTCCGTCCCGCCTGACCGGGAGAAACCCGAAGGCGTCCCGATCGTTCTTTCCTCCACGGAGGATAGCCCGATGTTCGCACGTCCCTTTGCGTTTCTCGTGCTCGCGCTGCTCGCGGCCGGCGAGGCGCTCGCCCAAACCACGACGCCCGCGCCGACCTCCCCCACGGCGCCCGGGCCGGCGGGCACGGCGGCGCCGGCGACCGGCATCGGGGATTACTGGTGGGTGATCCTGGCCGTCATCGTGGTGGCGGCGGCGATCTGGTACTTCAGCCGGCGCAGGGGCAGGATCTGATCAAACGTCCCGCGCTCGCGGGTCGTCCCGGTCGGAGCGGCCGAAGCGCTTCGCCGACGGTGTCCAATCCTGACGGTTGCCGGCGACGACGACGAGCCGCCGGATCTCGCCGCGGAGGAAGGCCTGAAGGAAGCGGTCGTAATCCTTCAGCGACACGCAGCCGTTGGAATCGCCGTTCGGCCCGAGCAGGTAGGTATGGGCGAGAAGCCCGGCGCGGCCGAAGATCGCCGCGCTGCCGCCGACCGGGTTCAGGCGGATGGCGCGCACGCCGTGGAACGGCGCCTCGCGCTCGGTCAGGTCGTAGGTGCCGGGAGGCGTGGCCCCCCTCATGCGGACATGGACGAAGCGCGGGTCGTCCATCTTCTCGCGCAGGCCGGAATGGGCCTCGAGGCGCTCCCCGTTCGGAAGGGTCACGGTTCGGGCCGAGATGTCGTAGACGGCGACTCCCGGCTCGCCAGCGGGCGTCGGCAGCGGGCTCGGGCTCTGCCGGGCCCGGGGCGCGACCTCGACCGGCCGGCTATCCAGCGCCGCATAGGACACGCCCGGGGCGCCGGGCGCGTTGAGATCGAAGAGCTTCTCGAACCAGGAACGGTCGTCAGGCTGCGGCGACGGGACGGCGGCGGTCCGCATGCGGCGCGGTGCGGCGCGGGACGGCGCGCGAGCCACGGAGGCGGCCGCCTCGCGCGGCGTGAGATCGGCCGGGCGCGGAACGGGCAACGGAACGGCATGCGAGCTGCGCATCGGCTCGGGGCTGGCCGCTGACGGAGCTGGCGCAGGCCGGGATGCGGGCTCGGCCTTCGCGGGCGCGGCGAGCGCCGGCGCGGCGGCTGGGCGGGGAGGCAGCAATCCGCTGCCAAGCGGAGCGCTCGACCAGGCCATGGCCGCCCCCTTCCCCAGCATCGGCGTGGGATCCAGCAGGCTGGGATCGACGGCGAAGGCCTGCTTCGGAATGCTGCCGGTCGTCTCGGGATCGTATTTCGGCCCCGGCGGCGCCGAGAGCATGCCGACCGCGATCGTCACGCCATACAGGCACGGAATGGCGAAGGCCGTGGTCAGAGCTGCGGCCCGGAGCGGGCGCGCATGGGAGGAAAGCTGGCCGGCTTCGACGGTGGAGGCGTGAATACGCAGCATGGGACGCGACTCTGGCACGCGTGCCCGGCGGAGCCCTGTCCGGCTTCCCCGGACGCGCCTTCGCACGCTGGCCCGGGTGAGCGCCGCTCGGTCGGTCTGCCGTTCACCTGCGCCCATTGAGCCACGGCATGGTTAATCGGCGCCTAAGGAGGAGCGCCGATGTCGAACTTTTCTGACCGCAGGCGCGGGAGTCGGCTCGCCGCCTCCGCATTGGCGGCGCCCGCGGGAATCCGTCCCGCGAGCAGCGCCCTCACCTGCTCCACCGTGTCGAAGGCCTGGTGCTCGACGGCATCGGGCGTCAGCCCGGCGACATGGGGCGTCGCGATCACGTCGGGCCGGCATGCCAGGCGGGGCGAGGGCTTCTGGTCTGGCGCGCGGCCGACATCGAGCGCCGCGCCGGCGAGCTGCCCGGACTCGAGCGCCTTCTCGAGCGCGGCCTCGTCGACCAGGTTGCCGCGCGCGAGGTTCAGGAAGAACGCACCGCGCTTCATCCGTGCGAAGGCGGCCTCGTCCATCAGGTTTTCGGTCTCGGCAGTCGCGACCGCCAGGCAGACCACGAAATCGGAGGCCGCCAGCAGATCCTCCATGCCGACCTGCACCAGCCCCGGCCCTTCCACGTGCTTGTAAGGGTCGCTGACGAGCACCCTCATTCCGAGCGCGACCGCGACGGGGGCCAGCTCCTGCGAGATCGCGCCGTAGCCGATCAGGCCCAGCGTCGAGCCCTTGAGCTGACGGCCCATGCGCGCCTCGGCCTCGCGCCCGGCCCGGTATTCGCCGACCGAACGCGAGATCCCGCGGGCGAGGTCGATCATGTAGCCCACCGCCATCTCGGCGACCGCCGCCATGAAGCCGGGCGTCGCGCGCGCGACGAGCACGCCGCTCCGGCTGGCGGCCTCCAGGTCGACGTTGCGGATGTCGACCGCGCAGCGCAGGAAGGCGACGAGGTCGGGCGCGCTGTCGAAAAAGGCGGCCGGAGCGGCCGTCTGCCGGTCGGAGACGATGATGGGGCAGCCGCGCGCATGCTCGGCGAGGCCGGCCGCATCGAGGACCGCCCCGGTCGGATTGAGACGAATCTCGGCGAGGCCGCGCAAGGCGGCGAGAGCGCGCTCGCCGTAATACTTGTCGAGCATCTCCGGCGCGTGGGTGAGGAAGACGGGTCCCATCCTGCCCACGCGGTCCGGAGGCCGGCCTACGCCACGGTGGGAAGCTGGTAGTCGCGGAAGCGGTCGCGGAGCGCCGTCTTCTGGATCTTGCCGGTCGCGGTGTGCGGGATGTCCGGCACGACAATGACGTCGTCCGGCATCCACCATTTCGCGATGCGCGGCCGCAGGAACTCCAGCACGTCCTCCTTCTTCGGCTCGCGGCCGGGCTTCGGCACGAGGATGAGGATCGGGCGCTCGTCCCATTTCGGGTGGTGGACGCCTATCACGGCCGCCTCGGCGACGTCCGGATGGCCGACCGCCAGGTTCTCGAGCTCGATCGAGGAGATCCACTCGCCGCCCGACTTGATCACGTCCTTCGAGCGGTCGGTGATCCGCATGTAGCCGTTCTCGTCCAGGGTCGCGACGTCGCCCGTGTCGAAGAAGCCCTCCTCGTCGAGGATCTCCTCGTCCTCCCGGCGGAAATAGCGGCGCACCACGGCGGTGCCCCGGACCTTCAGCCGGCCGAAGGTCTTGCCGTCATGCGGCAGCTTCCTGCCGTTGTCGTCGGTGATCTTCCACTCCACGCCGAAGGGCGCGTAGCCCTGGGTGACCTTCACGTCCAGGAGCCTGTCGTAGTCCTCGGTCTGGATGTCCGGCTTGATGGAGCAGATGGAGCCGACCGGGCTCATCTCCGTCATGCCCCAGGCATGGAGCACCTGCACGCCGAACCGCTTCTCGAAGGCCTCGATCACGGCGCGCGGACAGGCGGAGCCGCCGATGCCGACGCGGGTGAGGTGCGGGAGCTGCCCGGCATGGGCGTCGAGATGCTGGAGGAGCGAGAACCAGATGGTCGGCACCGCGGCCGTGAAGGTCACCTTCTCGGCATTCAGGATCTCGTAGATCGAGGCGCCGTCGAGCTTCGGGCCCGGCATGACTAGGCTCGACCCGGCCATCGGCGCCGCAAAGGCGAGCGACCAGCTATTGGCGTGGAAGAGCGGGACGACCGGCATGACGACGTCGCGCGTCGACAGCCCGAAGGCGTCCGGCATCACGGTCATCATCGCGTGCAGCACGTTCGAGCGATGCGAGTAGAGCACGCCCTTCGGCTCGCCCGTCGTGCCGGACGTGTAGCAGAGGCCGGCCGCGGTGGTCTCGTCCAGGGTGAGCCAGGCGAAGTCGGAATCCGCCTCGGCGAGCCAGTCCTCGTAGGCGACGGCGTTGCGGAGCGAGGTCTCGGGCATGTGCGCGCCGTCCGTCAGGACGACGAAGCGCTCCACGGAGGGGATGCGGGAGGCGATCTTCTCCACCAGCGGCACGAAGGTGAGGTCGAGGAACAGGAGCCGGTCCTCGGCATGGCTCATGATGAAGACGATCTGGTCCTCGAAGAGCCGCGGATTGACCGTGTGGTAGATCGCCCCGATGCCCGTGATGCCGTACCAGGTCTCGAGGTGGCGCCAGGTGTTCCAGGCGAGCGTCGCGACGCGGTCGCCGAGCCGGATGCCGTCCATCTCCAGGCGCTTGGCAACCTTGAGCGCGCGCTCGCGCACCTCGGCATAGTTGGTGCGATGCATCGGCCCCTCGACGGAGCGGGAGACGACCGGCCGCTTCGGGTGCTCGTTCGCCGCGTAGTCGATGACCTTGTGGATGAGCAGTGGCCAGTCCTGCATCAGGCCGCGCATCGATGTTCCTCCCAGACCCTCGCTCGGGCTCAAGCTTGCGCGCGCAACATAAGCGAGGGCAAGGACTCCGCAATCTGGACGATGGTGCGATGCGCGTCAGGACGCCGCGGAGGCGGCGACCGGCCTGCGCGGGCGGGGCGGGGCAAGGCGGCGCCGCGCCGATCGCGCCGCCTCCAGGAGGGCGACCGCGATCCCGGCCGCGAGGACCGGCCAGCCCGGCCGGATGCCGAGGTCGGGATCAAGCGCCGCGCCGGCATAGAGCGGCAGGAAGTCCAGCGGCGGCGGGCGCCCGGCCGTGAGCCAGAGCCCGAGCGCGTCGCCCGCGAAGGTCAGGCCCCCCGCCAGGAGCGCGAGGAGGAGCAGACGCGGCCAGGCCAGCGCGTTGCCGCCCGCGCGGGCGAGGATCCGGTAGCCCATCATCCAGGCGAAGAGCCCGGCGAAGAGCGTTGGCTCCGCAATGTCCGCCTTGGTCTGCTGGAAGAAGTGGACCAGGGCGAGGAGCGCGATACCGTAGGCGAGCCGGTGCAGGCGCCGCCACCTGAGCCCGCCGAGGCGCCTGAGCATGGCGTCGTTGGAGGTGGCGCCGAGCGCGGCCAGCCCGAGCAGCGCGACGAAGCCGATCGTCAGGTAGAGGCGGGAGGCGATCTCGGTCGCGACCTTCACCAGGTCGAGCCGCTGGTCGACGACGTAGAGGGCGAGATGCGCGGCCGCGTAGCAGAAGGACGCGACGCCGATCATCCGCCGCACCTCGAAGAGCCGAGCGAAGCCGCCCGCCTGACGCAGCGGCGTGACCGCGAGCGAGGCCATGAGGAAGACGAGCGCCCACCAGCCGGAACGGTGGATCACCTCGTTCAGCGGGCGCGGCCCGAGCCCGCCCCGGCCGGTATCGAAGACGGCGAGGACGGCCGGCCACAGCAGGACCGCGAGCGTCACGATGCGCAGGACGGAGAGGTTGCCCTTGCGGTCGCGCCAGAGTGCGAGGGAGATGTCCATGCGGTCCGTACCCGGTTCGGCTTCCCCTGCCGGTAACGCCCGGGCGGGGCAGTTCAGTCCCCGCGGCACCGCTCCGCGGCGATCACGATCGGCGGAGCCTCACACGACATGCGCCGGCGCGAGCGCGCAGACCGTCGCCGGATCCGTCTCGACCTGGAGCGTCACGTGCCCGATGCGGAACCGCGCATTGAGCTCGGCCGCGAGCCGCATGAGGAAGCCGTCGCCGGGATGGCCGCCCGGCATCGCAAGATGCGCGGTGAGCGCCGTCTCGGTCGTCGAGATCGGCCAGATATGGAGATCGTGAAGCTCGGCCACGCCCGGCTGCGCCGCCAGAAAGGCGCGAACCTCCTCCGGGTCGATGCCGGCCGGAACGGCCGCGAGCGACATGACCAGGCTCTCGCGGAGCAGGCTCCAGGTGCCCCAGACGATGATGGCGTTGATGACGAGGCTGACTGCCGGGTCCAGCCAGAGCCATCCCGTCGTCAGGATCACGAAGCCCGCGACCACCACCCCGGCCGAGACCGCGGCATCGGCCGCCATGTGCAGGTACGCGCCGCGGATGTTGAGGTCGCTCTTGCCTCCCCCGGCGAAGAGCCAGGCCGTGAAGCCGTTCAGGACCATGCCGATAGCCGCGACCACGATGACGGTGATCCCGGCCACGGGCTCGGGCTCGACGAGGCGGCCGACGGCCTCCCAGGACAGGGCGCCGACCGCGACGAGCAGGAACACCGCGTTGAACATGGCCCCCAGGATCGAGGAGCCGCGCAGGCCATAGGTGAAGCGCGAGCTCGGCGGCCGCGCGGCGAGCACGGTCGCAGCCCAGGCGACCACGAGACCGAGCACGTCGGACAGGTTGTGCCCGGCATCCGCGATCAGGGCGACGGAATTCGACAGATAGCCGTAGACGGCCTGCAGGATGACGATCCCGACATTGAGCGAAATGCCGATCGCGAAGGCGCGGCCGAAGCTCGCCGGAGCGTGGACATGGCCGAGCCCGCCATGATGATGATGGTCATGGGCCGGATGGCCGTGCTCGTGGCCAGGCGCGTGATCATGGCGATGGTCATGGGGGGCATGGTCCCGAGGTGAAGCCCGGTCAGCCATCCAGCTCTCCGTCCAGCCAGGCCGGCAGGTCCGAGATCGAACCCAGCACATGGTCCGCATGCGGCTCGATCTCCGGCCGCGCGGCGTCGCGCAGCGGACCGGTGAGCACCGCGACAGCCCGAACGCCCGCCGCGCGCGCGGCCAGGAGATCGTGCTTCGAATCGCCGATCAGCGCCACCTCCGAAGGCGCGAGTCCGTGCCGCTCGACGAAGGCCGTGACCATGCCGGGATCCGGCTTGCCGCCGAAGCCGGAATCGTAGCCGGCCACGAAGCCGACGAGATCGCACAATCCGAGCGCCTCGGCCTGCGCCCGGGCGGAGGCCTCCGCATCGTTCGTGGCGATCCCGAGATGCAGGCCCCGCCCCGCCAGCTCGCGAAGGATCGCGGCCGGCGCGCCGATCGGCGCGAGATGGCGCAGCCCACCGAGGCGGAAGAGATCGTCCATCTCGCGATAGAGCGCCTCGCCCGGCTCGCGACCGAGCGCTCCCGCCCAGAGCGGCCCGTAATGGGCGGAGGATCCGGCAATCAGCGGCGAGGTGGGAAGGAAGCGGCGCTCCTCCTCCACATATTCGCTCACCAGCATCAGCCGCTCGAGCCTCGCGCGGTCGCCGCCGGCGAGCGTCGTCATCACCTCGTAGGCCGCCGGCCCCCAGGTACGGTCGAAGTCGATGAGGGTGCCGTCCTTGTCGAACAGGAGCGCCTTCAGGGCGCCGGGACCGGACGGGGTGGGCGGCGAGGAGATCAGGCGGCGACCTTCTCGACGTCGAGGGTCATGCCTTGCGGCGTGCTCCGGGGCCGCGCCACGATCCGATCGTTCGGGCCCATCACGCCGAGCGGCACGTCCCGGTCGGGCAGCACCACGGTGGCATTCTTGTTGAGGAACACGATGACGTGCCGCGCCTGCTGGGCTCCGGCCGCGGCCCAGCTCTTGAGCTGGGCATAATAGGGTTCGCGGCGCCAGGCGCCCGGGGCTCCGGGGTCGACCTGCACCAGGAGGAAGCGCGTCGCGGGATCGACCGACAGCACGAGCTTCGCGCGATCCGGTTTCCATTCCGGACCCAGCCAGGTTTCCGTCATCCAGAGGCAGTGGAAGGAACGGCAATGCTGCGGGCGCGTCTCGTGGATGCCGCAGCCCCGGCCCGGCTGGCAGTGCCGGCACCATGTTCCGGCGGGCTTGTCCAGCGCCGGCACGTCGTAGACCTTGCAGCAGAGCGTGCAGGCGCCGCAATCGCGGCCCGGCGCGGGCGTCGAGGCGAAAGCGGCAGGATCGAGCATGGCCCCTTCTACCGAAGGCGCACGATCCGGTCGAGGCGGCGTTCAGGCGCGCGCCCGAAGCTCCGCCGGAAGGCGCGATACCGAGGCGGCGGCGCCCAGGAGCGCGAGCGCAGCTCCGACCGCGAGCGAGATCGTCTCGCCCCCCGTCGGGCTCAGCGTCAGGAAGATCGCGACGAGCGTCGCCCCGAGCGTCTGGCCGGTCAGGCGCGCCGTCGCCAGCATGCCGCCCGCGGCGCCGCTGCGGGTCCGCGGCGCCGCCGAGATCATGGCGCGGTTGTTCGGTGCCTGGAACAGGCCGAAGCCGATCCCGCAGATCACCATCCGCCAGCCGATATCCAGCGAGGAGGCGGTGTCCGGCATGAGGGCGAGCAGGGCAAGGCCTATCGACAGGAGCAGAAGCCCCGTCCCGCCGAGGATCGCTGCCGGGTAGCGGTCCGAGAGCCGGCCGGCGATCGGGCCGACGATGCCGATCGCGATGGGCCAGGGCGTGAGCAGGAGCCCGGTCTCGACGGCGGTCCTGCCGAGGGTGCCCTCGAAATGGAAGGGCAGCGACACGAGCGCGAGCATCTGCGCGCAGAAGGAGCAGATGGAGGTCGCGACCGAGAGGCCGAAGACCGGGATGCGCAGGAGGTCCAGCGGCAGGAGCGGATGGGTGCGGTTGAGCTCGCGCACGGCGAGCGCCGCCGCCGCGGCGACGCCGCAGGCCAGCGTGCCGAGGCCGAGCGGCAGGTTCGGCGACCTCATCACGAGGTCGATCCCCGCGATGACGAGCCCGAAGGCGAGCGCGTTGAGCAGCGCGCTCACGAAGTCGAACCGCCGCGCCGTCCGCACGGTCCGGGGCAGCGCCTTGACGGCGATCGCGAAGGTCACGATCCCGATCGGGACGTTGATGGCGAAGAGCCATTGCCAGGAGGCGGTCGCGAGGATGGCGGCCGCGACCGTCGGCCCGACCGCGGAGGCCAGGGAGACGACGAAGGCGTTGAGCCCGATCCCGCGCCCGAGGAGCCGCGCCGGATAGGTGAAGCGCACGAGCGCGGCGTTGATCGCCATGATCCCGGCCGCGCCGAAACCCTGCAGGATGCGGGCTGCGGTCAGCTCGAGCAGCGTCGAGGAGAGAGCGCAGGCGAGCGAGGCCAGCGTGAAGAGGGCGAGCCCGATCAGGTAGATTCGGGCATAGCCCACGATCTCGCCGAGCGCCGCGAAGGGCAGGAGCGAGACGACCACCGCGAGCTGATACGCGTTGACGATCCAGATCGCGTCGGCCGAGTCGACCCGGAACTCGCGGGCGATCGTCGGGAGCGCGACATTGGCCACTGCCCCGTCCAGCACCGCCATGGTGATGGCGAGCGCGATGACGATGATCGACCAGTAGCGCTGCGGGAGTGGCAGCCCGTCTTCCGGATCGACCGCTTGCGTCACCCTGCCCTCGCCTTCGCCGCGCCAGGGCTTAACGCCGAAACCTGCGGCGGGGCAATGCGGGGCTGCCCTCAGGATCAGGCCCGGCTGACCCCGGCTTGTGGGGCCAACCCCCGCATCGGGCAGCTTTCCCCTGGGCGAAGGCCGGCGCGCCGGCCGCGATGCACCCGCTGCGGCGCCGAGGATCAACGCCGATTTCGCCTCAGCGGCGCCGCATCTTCTTCTTCGCCCGCTTCGGGACCGCGGCCTTCTTGGCGGTCCCGGCCGGGGCCGCCTCTGCCGAATTCGGGGCAGGCCCGATCAGGGGGGATGTCGACATGCCGAACTGCGCGGCCGCGGGCTGGACCAGCGCGCCGGCCGCGACGAGGATCACCGACCACACCAGCTTCCGCATGGCTGCCTCTTTCGGAGGTGCGCAGCATGGGCGATGCGGCCGCCTCTGGCTAGAGAGCGCCGCCGGAGCTCGGCGCCGGAGCGGCTGCCGGCATTTACCGGACGATCACCTTCGCGCCGACCGGGACGCGGTTGTAGAGCTCGACCACGTCCATGTTGCGCATCCGGATGCAGCCGGATGAGACGGCCTGGCCGATCTTCTCGGGCTCGTTCGTGCCATGGATGCGATAGAGCGTGTCCTTGCCGTTCTGGTGCAGGTAGAGCGCCCGCGCGCCGAGCGGCGAGTTCGGACCGCCCTCGACCGCATGGACATGCGGCCACCGCTTCTTCATCTCGGCCGGCGGGTTCCAGGCCGGCCACTCCGCCTTCCGGGCGACCTCGGCCGTCCCCGTCCAGCCGAAGGCCTCGTCGCCGACCGAAACGCCGTAGCGGATCGCCTTCTTCCCGGGCAGGACGTAGTAGAGCTGGCGCTGCTTGGTCTCCACGACGATCGTCCCCGGCGCCTCGCCGGTCGGATCGTCGATCTGGTAGCGCGCGAAATGGGGATCGATCTCCGCCTGCGGCACCATGGCCATGTACTTGGCGTCGAGCTCGGACACCTTCGGGTCCGGCACAGCCGAGAAGCAGCCGCCCAGACCGAGAGTTCCGGCAAGCATCATCGCCAGAACCGGCGCCGATTTCCGCATCATCGTCCCCCAGCCCTCCGCCACGCCTGACAGGGCTTCGTTAACCACGACCTAAGCCGATAATCCGCAATCGGGGCAGGACTTGCGCCATTGAGCGGACCGGGAAGCTTCTCCGCCAGGTGTTGCAGGCGCGTCACAATCGGCACCCGTGGACAGTGCCCGCCGGGGCTGCGAGTGTCGGCGGGAACTCCGGACGCCCGATGACGACGCTTCTCCTCCACCATCCCGCCGTGCTCGAGCACAGGACTCCCACGGGCCATCCCGAACGACCGGACCGGATCCGGGCCGTGGAACGGGCGCTGGCCGCGGAGGAGTTCTCGACGCTCGAGCGCCGGCTGGCGGAGCGGGCCGGCATCGACACGATCGCGCTCGCGCATCCGCGCGCCTATGTCGAGGCGATCGAGAAGGCCGCGCCCGAGGAGGGGCTCGTCGGCATCGATTCCGACACGGTGATGTCGCCGGGCACGCTCGAGGCCATCCAGCGCGGCGTCGGGGCGGCCGTCCAGGCCGTGGACGCCGTGATGACCGGCGCCGCCGCCAATGCGTTCTCGGCCATGCGGCCGCCCGGGCACCATGCCGAGCGCACCCGCGCCATGGGCTTCTGCTTCTACAACAACGCGGCGGTCGCGGCGCGGCATGCGCAGACGAAGCACGGCGCCGAGCGCGTCGCGATCGTGGACTGGGACGTCCATCACGGCAACGGCAGCCAGGACATCTTCTGGTCGGACCAGACGGTGCTCTATGCCTCGACCCACCAGATGCCGCTCTATCCCGGCACGGGCGCGCTCTCCGAGCGGGGGGACTTCGACACGATCGTGAACGCGCCGCTGCGGCCGGGCGCGGACGGCGAGACCTTCCGCGAGGCATTCGACACCCGCATCATGCCGCGGCTGGAGGATTTCGCGCCCGACCTCGTGATCATCTCGGCCGGCTTCGACGCCCATTGGCGCGATCCGCTGGCCAATCTGCGGCTCGAGGCGGAGGATTTCGCCTGGGCGACCCGCAGGCTCATGGACCTCGCCGCGCGCCGCTGCGGCGGGCGGGTCGTGTCGCTGCTGGAGGGCGGGTACGACCTTCAGGGCCTGTCGGACTCCGTCGCCGCCCATGTCCGGACGCTCATGGAGGCGTGAGCCGGCCGCGCGCCAGCCTCGTCAGACCGGCTCGGAGCTCACGATCTCGATCCCGAAGCCGGACAGGCCGACATAGGACCTGGACCCGGTGGCGAGATTGCGGATCGAGGTCACGCCGAGGTCCCGCAGGATCTGCGCTCCGACCCCGATCTCGCGCCACAGCCGGATGCGCTTGCTGTCCGAATCCTCCTCCTCCGAGAAGGAGGTGAGCGGCACCCCGGCGGTGCCGTCCCGGAGATAGACCAGGACTCCCCTGCCCTCCTGGGCGAAGCGCTCCAGCGAGGCCCGGATCGTCTGCCCGCCGCCGAGCACGTCCGTCAGCACGTTGGCCCGGTGCAGGCGCGCCAGGATGTTGCGTCCGTCGCCGACGCGGCCGAGCACGAAGGCGTAGTGCTGCACCTGGTCGAACGGCGTCGCATAGGCGTAGCCGGTGAGCTGGCCGTATTCGGTCTTGACCGGGAAGGTCCCGAGCCGCTCGACGAGCTTCTCGCGCGCCTGCCGATAGGCGATGAGGTCGGCGACCGAGATGCGCTTCAGCCCGTGCCGCTCGGCGAAGGCGGCGATCTGCTCGCCCTTCATGACGGTGCCGTCGTCGTTGGCGAGCTCGCAGATCACGCCCACCTCCGGCAGCCCCGCGAGCCGGCAGAGGTCCACGGCGGCCTCGGTGTGCCCCGACCGCATGAGCACGCCGCCGTCCCGCGCGATCAGCGGGAAGACGTGGCCCGGTCGGACGAAATCGGCCGCCCCCATGTTGTTGTTGGCGAGCGCCCGCACGGTGTTCGTGCGCTGCTCGGCCGAGATCCCCGTGGTGAGCCCGTGCTTCACGTCGACGGACACCGTGAAGGCGGTGCCGAGCGGGGCGTCGTTCGAGGCGACCATCGGGTCGAGGCGCAGCCGGCGCGCCTCCGCCGCGGTCAGCGGCGCGCAGACGATCCCGCAGGTATTGCGGATGATGAAGGCCATCTTCTCCGGCGTGCAGAGCGAGGCTGCGACGACGAGGTCCCCCTCGTTCTCGCGGTCGTCGTCATCCGTGACGACCACGATCTCGCCCCGGGCGAAGGCCTCGACGGCTTCAGTGACGGTGTTGGGCATGTCAGGTTTCTCGGCTCGGAACTGCGCCGAGCATCAGGACAGGGGGCCCATATACAGCGAGCGCGGCGTCGGCCGTAAGCAGCAAGGCGTCTTGGTCGATTGCCTGTGCAATCAGCAGACGATCGAACGGATCACGGTGATGTGCAGGAAGGCTGGCAACGCGGATCGCTGCCCGGGAGGCAACCGGAAGCTCGACGAAGCCCGTCTGGAGAGCATCGGCAGCCAGGAAGCGGGGATCGTGCCGGAACCCGGGTCGCCTCAAGGCGTACTTGATCGCGCACTCCCAGATGCTCGCCGCGCTGAAGAAGACCTCGTGGCGCCTGTCCGATACGATATCCCTCGAATGCACCGGCAGTCGCTCCGGCTCGGACAGCGCCCACATCAACACGTGAGTGTCCAACAACAGCCTCATCTACAGGCCGCGCCGCTCACGGCTTATCCTTCCGCGAAGGCGAGGGATCCTCTGGGAAGAGAGGCCCTTCGTAGAAGAGCGCAACCACCTCTTCGGGAAGCGGAGTATCGAAGTCCTCCGGGACATTCCACCGCCCGCGAGCAAGGCCGAGTTGCCGCGGCGGCAGGTCTTCGCCCGTGTGCTGGATGATTGGCACGAGCTTTGCCATCGGCCGGCCGCCCTCGATCAGAACGACCTCCTCGCCAGAACGGGCCCGAGCGACGAGGCCCTGAAGGTCCCCGGCCGCCGCTTCGATGTCGACCTGGCTCATCCCGGCGCCCTCTCGCCCACCTGCCCACGGTGACGGAGATAATGGTCCGCGAGCACGCAGGCCAGCATCGCCTCGCCGACCGGCACCGCCCGGATGCCCACGCAGGGGTCGTGCCGGCCCTTGGTCACGATATCCGCGGCCTCGCCGGCGCGGTTGATGGTGGCGCGCGGCTTCAGGATGGACGAGGTCGGCTTGACCGCGAACCGGGCCACGATCGGCTGCCCCGTCGAGATGCCGCCGAGGATGCCGCCGGCGTGGTTGGAGAGGAAGACGGGCGCTCCGGAATTGCCCGGCCGCATCTCGTCGGCGTTCTCCTCCCCACGCAGCTCGGCCGCGGCGAAGCCGTCGCCGATCTCGACTCCCTTGACGGCGTTGATCGACATGAGCGCGGCCGCGAGATCCGCATCGAGCTTGCCGTAGACCGGCGCCCCGAGCCCGACCGGCACGCCCTCGGCCACGACTTCGACGACCGCCCCGATCGAGGATCCGTCCTTGCGGATGCCGTCCAGATACTCGGCCCAGAGCTCCGCCGTTCTCGCGTCCGGGCAGAAGAGCGGGTTCCGGTCCACCTCGTCCCAGTCCCACCGGGACCGGTCCACCTCATGCGGGCCGATCTTCACCACCGCGCCCCGGATGGCGATTCCGGGCAGGATCCTGCGGGCGATGGCGCCGGCCGCGACGCGCGCCGCCGTCTCGCGCGCGGAGGAGCGCCCGCCGCCGCGATAGTCGCGGATGCAGTACTTGGCGTCGTAGGTGTAATCCGCATGGCCGGGGCGGTAGGTTTCCCTGATCTCCCCGTAATCCTTGGAGCGCTGGTCGACGTTCTCGATCAGGAGTGCGATCGGGGTGCCGGTCGTGACCTGGCGTCCGCTGCGCTCGTCCGTGAACACGCCCGACAGGATCCGGACCTCGTCCGGCTCGCGCCGCTGGGTCGTGAAGCGGGACTGCCCCGGGCGGCGCCGGTCGAGCTCGGCCTGGATGTCCGCCGCGTCCAGCGGGATCAGCGGCGGGCAGCCGTCGACCACGCAGCCGAGCGCCGGCCCGTGGCTCTCGCCGAAGGTCGTGACTCGAAACAGGTGGCCGAAGGTGTTGTGGGACATGGCGCCAGGGGTTTAGCCCGGCGCCATGCCTCCGCGAAAGCCTCCCGGCCGCCGCTTTGCCGCTAGCCCGGCGGCTTCGCGGGCGCCGGCTGCGACGGCGACGGCGCGGCCGGAGCCGGCCGCGGCATCGAGCGGCGCGCGATCCGGCAGCGCTTGATGAAGCGCTGCCGCGCGAGGCCGTACAGGTTGCGCTTGATCGCGAGCTCGCGGCAGCGGCCGGGCCGCGCATAGATGCCGCCGGGCTGCGAGGGCGCCGTGGCAGGCCGCGCGCCCGGCCGGGGGCTGCCGGTGGTGACCGGCTCGGCCGCGGGCGCCGCTCCGCTCGGAACGGGCTGGGCGGTGCCGGGCGGCTGGGGCGCAGGCGCCGTCTGCGCGAGCGCGCCCTCGGCAAGGCAGGCCCCGAGGGCGCAGGACGCGGCTACCAGCAGGATCATCGCGCGCATCGTCACCTCCAGCCTTCCGCCCCCGTCAGGATCGGCAGGGGAGGAGTTCCATGCAAAGACACGGCCGCTCTCACGCCGCGAGGCGCGGCTGGGCGGGCTCGTGCAGGACCGGCACCGCCGGCGCGCCGCCCCATTCGGAGTGCCCGGGGATCGACTCGCCCCGCATCACGATGGTCAGCGGCCCGAGCCGGGCGTAGTCGCCGATCCTCGTATCGTAGAGGACGGTGGTGTTCGGTCCGACCGACACGCCGCGCCCGAGCTCGATCAGGCCGACCTTCATGATCCGGTCCTCGTAGAGATGCGTCTGCAGGACCGCGTGGTCGTTGAAGACGCAGAAATCGCCGATCCTCACGCAGTCGAACTCGGTGAAGTCGGTGCAGTCGAGATAGACGCCCTTGCCGATCTTCGTCCCGTAGAGCCGCAGCAGCCAGGGCAGGAAGGGCGTTCCGCGCGTGAATTCGAGCGACGCCTTGCCAACGAGCCCGCCGTAGAGGACCGCGACGGCCTCCGTCCGCATGGCCCACCACGACCACATCGGCTTCATCACGGGCCTGTAGGCGCCCATGAGCGCCCATTTGATCGCCGCCGAGATCGCCACCATGATGAGCGCGATCACGACGCCGGCGGCGAGGAAGATGCCGAGGGCGGCCCACCAGTTCCCCGTATCGATCGGGTCGGCCATCAGGTCGGCGGCCATGTAGCCGAACGTGATGAACACGGCGGTCGGAAGCGAGGTATGCAGGCCCTCGAAGATCGCCCGCCGCAGAACGTAGACCTTAGGCGGATCGTAGGTCCAGACCGCGCCCATATCGACCTTCTGCCGGCTCGGCACGCTGATGGCCGGCGTCCCGAACCAGGTCTCGTTCGGGCCCGTCTTCAGGCTGTCCGGCAGCTTCGACTTCACGCCGATGAGCGTGCCGTCGGCTAGATCCGCCCCGCCCGCGATCACGGCGTCGTTGCCGACGAAGACCCGGTCGCCGGTCCTGACCCGCTTCAAGGTCATCCAGCCGCGCCGCACCTCCTCGTCGCCGAAGATGACCTCGTCGCCGAGGAAGTTGTTCTTGCCGATGTCGACGAGATCGTAGCGCCCGGCGAGGTTGCTCGAGATTTCCGAGCCCTTGCCGATCTTCGCGCCCATCAGGCGGTACCAGTACCGCATGTAGATCGTCGCATAGAGCGAGTTCAGGGTCTCGAGGGTAACCTCCGTCGCGAGCCCGACGATCCATTTGCGCAGATAGAACCAGCTATGGATCGAGAACGTCCCCTCTCGGACCCGTGGAAGCACGATCCACCGGACCGCGATGATGATGAGCACGGATGCGACCACCAGTACGAAGGCGGTCGGCCAGGTGTACATGGGCAGCGCCGACCAGCTCACGTTGTAGTCGTTCACGCCCGTGAAGAAGGTGTTCAGGTTGTAGAGGACGTAGAAGGCCGGGAAGATCGGGACGAGCCCCAGCATGAGGATGATGACGTAGGCGACGGCGTAGAGCGCGCCCTGCACCGCCCGGCGCAGCGGCCCGGCCTCCGATTGCGGCGGCAGGCTCGCGACATCCACCATCCCGACCTTCCGGGCGGGCGAGCCGTCCCAGTGCTCGTATGAGCCGACCGTCCGCCCGGCCGGTATGTGGGTCAGGTCGGACAGCTCGACGCCCCGCTCCAGCTTCGCGCCCGGCCCGATCACGCAGGAATTGCCGATATAGGCGTCCGGCCCGATCTCGATCGGCCCGACGATGACCTCGTTTCCAACGACCTCGAAGGTCGCCAGGCGGCACTTCGTCCCCACGCTCGCGCCGTCGCCGATGGTGAGAAGGTCGATCGCGCCGCTCTCGAATTCCGAGATGATCGCGTCGCGGCCCACCTTGGCGCCGAGCGCGCGCAGGTAGAAGCGCATCAGCGGCGAGCCCTGCAGGAACTTGAGCGTGGTGACCTGCAGGAGGCGCTGAACGAGCCAGAGGCGGAAATAATACGTGCCCCAGAGCGGGTATCGGCCGGGCCGGGTGCGGCCGATGATGAGCCATTTCAGGCCGATGATCAGCGCTTTCGTGCCGAGATTGATGACCGTGTAGACCCCGAGCAGGATCGCCATCTCGCCGAGGAAGCCGACCTCCCCCTGGACGAGGAACACGGAGGCCATGAAGAGGCCGAGCCATTGCAGGGTGACGAGGCCGAGCACGAAGGGCAGCGCGATCGCCTGCGCGAGGCCGCAGAGGAAGCGCCGCGTCAGGGATGGGTGCTCGAAGGAGAGGTCACGCTGGACCGGGGCGGAGCCGACCCCGCCCGTGCGCTCGATCAGCACGTCGGCCAATGCCCGCAGCGTACGGTGCCTGTAGACGTCCTGCATGGTCAGCGAGGCGAGCGCCGGATCCTCGCGCACGGCCGAGACGAACCGGGCCGCGAGAAGCGAATGGCCGCCGAGATCGGTGAAGAAGTCGCCGTCCAGCGCGAGCGGCCGCTCCCCGAGCACGCGCTTTGCGGCGACCAGCAGCGCCGCCTCCGTCTCGTTGGCCGGCATCTCCTGCTCGCCGCCCGCATCGCCATAGGCGATCGGAACGGCCTTCAGGCGCTTGCGGTCCACCTTGCCCGAGGACAGCCGCGGCAGCTCCGACGCGGTCTCGAAATGGTCCGGCACCATATAGGGCGGGACCTCCCTGCGGAGACGGTCGCGCAGGTCGCGCGTCTCGGGCGGGGCGTCCCGCTCCGGCACCAGGAAGGCGACCAGCCGGTCGATTCCCTCGTCGCTGCGGAGGACCACCGCGGCCTGCGCCACGCCCGGCATCGCGGTCAGCCGCGCCTCGATCTCGCCGAGCTCCACCCGGAAGCCGCGTATCTTGACCTGGTCGTCGATGCGGCCGTGGAAGGCGAGATCGCCGTCCTCCGTCAGGCTCACCGCGTCCCCGGACCGGTAGAGGATCGGATCGCGCCCGTCCCCGCCGAAGGGATTCTTGATGAACTTCTCCGCGGTCAGCTCCGGGCGGGCGAGATAGCCCTGCGCAATGCCCGGGCCGCCGATGAGAAGCTCGCCCGGCATGCCCGGCCCGCAGAGCCGCCCGTCCTCACCGACCACGTAGGCGGTGTAGTTCGGGATCGGCCGCCCGATCGTGACCGGATCTCCGGCACGGAGTTCGGCCACGGTGGCGACGACCGTCGCCTCCGTCGGTCCATAGGTGTTGAAGAGGCGGCGCCCCGGCTTCGCCCAGCGCGCGAGGAGCGGCGCGGGAAGAGCCTCGCCGCCGAGGAGGATCAGGCGCAGTCCGGAAATGTCCCGCGGCAGCATGGTGAGAAGCGTCGGGACCGTGTCGATCACGGTCACGCCCGCCTCTTCCAGCAGATCCGGAAGGCGTTCGACATCGCCCATGAGGGCGGGGGTCGCAACGAAGAGCGTCGCCCCGACCATCAGCGGGATCCAGATCTCCTCCATCGACAGGTCGAACGCGACGGAGGCGCCCTGGAACACCACGTCCTCCGCCCGGAACCCGTAGATCTCGTTGGCGGATCGAAGGAAGTGGCAGATGTTCCGCTGCGTGATGACGATGCCCTTCGGCACGCCTGTCGAGCCGGAGGTGTAGATCATGTAGGCCGGATGCCCGGGCGTCAGCCCGGCGGCGCGGGGATCGAGCGGGCGGGTGTCGGAGAGGTCGCGAAGCTGCGGCGCGGTCAGGACCGGCCGCGTCCGCGGAGCACGGGCGGACAGGCCCTCGCTCGTCAGCAGACCCTTCGCGCCGCAATCCTCCAGGCACACGGCGATGCGGTCGGCCGGCGCATCGGCGTCGAAGGGAAGCCATGCCGCCCCGGTTCGTGTGATCGCGATCTGCGCGATCAGGAGCTCCGCGCCGCGCTCCATCCAGAGCCCGACGACGTCTCCGGGACCGATGCCGAGCCGGACGAGGCCGCGCGCCAGCTCCGCGGAATCGCGATCGACTTCCGCATAGGTGTAGCGCCGCTCGCCGAAGACGATTGCGGTGGCATCCGGCCGGGCGGCCACGGTGGCCGCGAAGATCTCCGACAGAACCTCGTCGCGGATCAGATCGTCACGGACGGGCCCTCTCAGGATGGCGACCGCGCTGTCCTCCGGCAACCGCAGCGCAGTCGCGTCCGCAAGCTTCATGACGTCCGTCCCACCCCGCCCCGGCATCGCATGAGCCGGGTTCACGTCCGGTTGCCGCGGGGCGCTCCCTTAGCAGCCACCCGGTTCCCCGTCCCGCGCCGGCCCTGCGACCGGCCGCCCCAACCTGCGCAACAACAGGCTTAACCGGGAGTGAACTCTGGCAGCGGCAGCCGGTTCGGCCGGTTCAGGTCCAGCAGTGCCGTCCGTGCTCGAAGACGAGGATGCGTCCCTGCCAGATGTCGACCCGGGGAGCCTCGTGCACCGGAACTCCGCAGAGCCCGGCGAGCAGCGCGCGGGCGACCCCGCCATGCGAGACGAGCACGGTCGGCCGGCTGAGCTCGCGGGCGGCCGGCAGGAGCCGGTGGAGGAGCATCGCGTAGCTCTCGCCGCCCGGCGGAACGAAATTCCACTTGTCGCGCTCGCGCGCCGCCGCGAGCGCGGCCTCCCTGCCTCTCACCTCGCGCCAGGTGAGGCCTTCCCAGCTTCCGAAGGTCAGCTCGACGAAGCGCCCGTCCATGCGGTAGCCGGCCGGGTCGAGGCCGAGCGTCCGGCGCAGGATCTCCATGGTCTCGCGCGTGCGGCCGAGCGGGCTCGCCACATAGTCCAGCGCGGCCGGGTCGGGCACCAGCAACGCGAGCTTCCGGCCCGCCTCCTCGGCCTGGACCCTTCCGACCGGGTTCAGAGGGATGTCCTGCTGACCCTGCAGCCGCGCCGCGGCGTTCCAGTCCGTCTCGCCGTGCCGGACGAAATAGATGGGCGGCGACAGGGCCCGGTCACTCGCGCTCGAGCGTGAGGTCTGGCGCCTCGGGATTCTTCATGCCGACCACGTGGTAGCCGGCATCCACGTGCAGGATCTCGCCGGTCATGCCGCGCGACATGTCGGATACGAGATAGGCGGCGGTCTCGCCGACCTCGTCGATCGTGACCGTCCTGCGCAGCGGCGAGTTGTATTCGTTCCACTTCAGGATGTAGCGGAAATCGCCGATGCCGGAGGCCGCGAGCGTCTTGATGGGGCCGGCCGAGATCGCGTTCACCCGGATGCCCTGCGGGCCGAGATCGGCCGCGAGATAGCGCACGGAGGCCTCGAGCGCAGCCTTGGCGACGCCCATCACGTTGTAGTGCGGCATCCACTTCTCGGCGCCGTAATAGGTGAGCGTGAGGAGCGAGCCGCCCTTCCCCATCAGCTTCTCGGCCCGCTGGGCGACGGCCGTGAAGGAGTAGCAGGAGATGAGGAGCGACTTGGTGAAATTCGCCTCGCTCGTGTCGACATAGCGGCCGGTGAGCTCGTCCTTGTCCGAGAAGGCGATCGCGTGGACGACGAAGTCGAGCCCGCCCCAGAGTCGCTCGGTCTCGGCGAAGACCGCATCCAGGCTGGCCGCGTCCGTCACGTCGCAATGGCCGACGACATGGCCGCCGAGCTCGCTCGCGAGGGGCTCGACGCGCTTCTTCAGGGCGTCGCCCTGGTAGGTGAAGGCGAGCTCCGCCCCGTGCAGGCGGGCGGACTTGGCGATACCCCAGGCGATCGAGCGGTTGTTCGCGACGCCCATGATGAGGCCGCGCTTTCCCGAAAGCAGGCCCGCGGCCGCGTTGTCCGCCATTGATTTCCCGTCCGCCTCGTTCGATCGCCAGACCGGCTTCTAGCGGACGCGTTCAAGTGGCGAAAGGGCGGGCCGCCTGCCTCAAATCCGGGCGATAACGGGCGAGATCGGAGCCGCGGCGGGCTGTACGGCGGCGACGAGACGCGCTTCCGCGCACTTTTCCATGGCCTGGATGGCGCATTTCGCTTCGGGCACCCAGCTCTGCCAGAAATTGTCGGCGTATTCGGTCGAGGAATTCGCCTCCGGGACGGAGCCGGCCGCAACCCGGTTGCGCTTGCGCCACCACGCCTCGGCGATCGCCCAGGCCACGCTGCGCGTCGTCTCGTCCATGCACCACCCTCCCGCGAGGACCGACAGGTCATGGACGGGAACGCAGCGAGAGCCGACTCGGTGCGGTGGCTGTTCTGGGACGGTTAGCGGCGGGTAAACGGGCGGCCGCGGCAGCGCTACCTCACCCGTGCCGCGCGGCGCTTGCGCGCATACTCGGCGAGATCCTCGTCCGACCTCTCCGGCAGCCGGATCTCCACCGTGACCAGGAGGTCGCCGTGCCCGTTCTTGGCCGGCAACCCCTTGCCGCGCAGGCGGAAAGTCCGGCCGGAGCTCGTCATCGGCGGCACGCTCATCTCGACCACGCCGGTCGGGGTCGGGACCCGCACCTTGCCGCCGAGCACCGCATCCTCGAGGTCGATGGGCAGCCGCAGGCGCAGGTCGCTGCCCTCGATGGTGTAGCGGTCCTGGGGCGCGATCTTCAGCGTCAGCAGGAGATCCCCCGCCTCGCCGCCGCCATGTCCCGGCCGGCCGAGCCCACGGAGCCGGATCGTCTGCCCGTCGGTGACGCCCGGCGGCAGCGTGACCTCCACCTCGCGCCCGCCCGGGAGGGTGATCCGCTGCTTGGCCGCCGTCGCGATGTCCTCCAGCTCGACCGTGAGGGTCGCCTCGATGTCGTCGCCCCGCATCGCCCGAGCCCTCCCGCCGCCCCGCATGGCCTCGCCGAAAAGCTGCGAGAAGATGTCCTCCGCCCCGGCGCCGCGCCCGCTCCGGCCGAAGGGAGAGCCGCCGCCGAACCCGAAGGAGAAGCCCTCGCGCGCGCCGCCCGCTCCGAATCCTTCGAAGCCCTGGAAGCGGGGCTTGCCTTCCGCGTCGATCTCGCCGCGGTCGAACTGGGCGCGCTTCTCCGCGTCGCCGAGGATCTCGTAGGCGGTGTTCACCTCGGCGAACTTGTCCTTCGCCTTGGGGTCGTCCTTGTTGCGGTCTGGATGGTACTGCTTGGCGAGCTTGCGGAACGCCTTCTTGATCTCCGCGTCGCTCGCGGATTTCGACACGCCGAGAATGTCGTAAGGGTTACGCATGGGCCTCCGAACCTCTGCCTGATTGGGGCTTGCGCCCCGCAGATGGTGTCGCCCCTCATGTGGGAAGGGTGTTGCGCAAAGGCAACGCCCTCCTGCGGCACTCCGTCAAGATTGCCTTTTCGCCTGCAGCTTCCGCAACACCCACTCCCCGGCCGACACCCTGCACGCCTTGCCCTCGGCGCGTTTGGAAGCCGAGCCGGTATCGAGCGAGGCCGCAAAGAGCCGGCAGATCTCGTCCGATTCCACGAAGGGCGGTCCGTGCGGGACGATCTCGCCCCGCATCCCGCTCTCCGGATTGTCCCACTTCACCGGCTGGCCGTTGCCCTGCGGATCGAGTGCCACGGCGAGCGCCGCGCGCGCGCGGCGCGCCTCCTCCGGGCCGAGATCGGGGAACATGCGCAGCACGGTGGGCGCGGGCGAGATGGAGCCGGTCGTCTCCTCCGGAGCCGGCTTGGCCGTGAGGGACGGGATGGAGAAGCTGCAGCCGGCGAGAGCGGGCGCGGCCGCCGCGACCCAGGCAACCCGGACGAGGAGGCGGCGCGCTTCGCGCGGGAGCGAGACCAACCTATAAGGGGCCGACATCCTGACAATCGTAGCGAACGGCTTCATCAAGTGGTGACGGATACAAGCGGCGACCGGTTAAAAAGCGGTGATTTCACCGAGGCGGAGGAGCCGTTCCGGCTCTTCGCCGCCTGGATGAAGGATGCGGAAGCCTCCGAGCCGAACGATCCCAATGCGATGGCGCTGGCGACGGTCGACCAGGACGGGTTGCCGGACGTCCGCATGGTGCTCCTGAAGGAGGCGACCGAGGCCGGGTTCGTCTTCTACACCAACACCGAATCCGCCAAGGGCGTCGAGCTGACGCAGAACCCCAAGGCGGCCCTGGTGCTGCACTGGAAGAGCCTGCGCCGGCAGGTGCGGGCGCGGGGCCCCGTGACGCGCGTCTCCGACGAGGAGGCCGACGCCTATTTCGCCTCCCGCCCACGCGACAGCCGTATCGGGGCCTGGGCGAGCCAGCAATCGCGACCGCTCGAGAGCCGCTTCGCCTTCGAGAAGGCGATCGCGGCATATGCGGCCAAGTTCGCGATCGGGACCGTACCGCGCCCGCCGCACTGGACCGGCTACCGCATCGTGCCCGTGCAGATAGAGTTCTGGCACGACCGGCCGTTCCGGCTGCACGACCGCGTGCGCTTCACCCGCACGGCGGAAGGATGGAGGCGGACGCGGCTGTATCCCTGAGGCTCAGCGCCGGCGTCGTCCGGTCCGCCGGCGCCGGAAGACCGCCGCGATCTCCACATGGGCGCTCCAGGCGAACTGGTCGACCGGCAGGATCGCGTCCGGCGAAAAGCCGCCCGACATGAGGATCGCGGCGTCCCTTGCGAAAGTGCCGGGATCGCAGGAGACCATGACCACGGTATCCGGTGATGACAGGGTCAGCTGACGGCACTGCGCCTCGGCGCCCGCCCGCGGCGGGTCGAGCACGACCGCGTCGAACCGGTCGAGCTCGGGTGCCAGAAGCGGACGGCGGAAGAGGTCCCGGATCTCGGTCGTGATCCGCCGAAGGCCGGGGGTGCCGCGGGCGGCGCGATCGAGGGCGGCGAGGGCCGCCCGGTCGCTTTCGACCGCATGCACCTCCGCCACGTCCCCGAGCCGCAGGGAGAAGGGCCCGCTGCCGGCGAACAGGTCCGCGACCCGTTTCGCGCCCCGGCAGCCTTCGAGCACGATCGCGGCAAGCGCCTCCTCACCTTTTGCGGTCGCCTGCAGAAATCCTCCGGCTGGCGGCGCAACGTGCGCGCGTCCCATCAGGATGGCGGGCCGGCGGAATTCGACCAGCGTTTCGCCATGGAGCGACAGCCGCGCCAGGCCGAGCGCACCAGCCTCCGCGATCAACGCCTGCCGCCGCCGCTCCTCCAGCCGCCCCGAGCCGCGCAGGTCGATATCGAGCCCGGCCAGGGTCGCAGTCACTGCCAAATCAAGCGGTTTGCCGATGCCCTTCATCCGGGCCGCCAATGCGGAGGCAGCCTGCGGGGCGCCGGCAAGCGCCTCGACCGTGATCGGGCAGCGGGCGATCCGGACCAGATGGTGGCTGCGCGCCTCCATGAAGCCGACCTGCATCTCGCCCTCGATCTCGCGCGCATGGAAGGTCACTCGCCGTCTGCCCTCGCCATGGCCGTCCACCAGCCGCCCGACCTCAGCCGCTATCCCCGCCTTGGCGAGCGCGCCAGCCACCTTCCCCCGCTTCCACTCGGGATAGAGACCGGGACCCACGTGCTGGGCGACGCAGCCGCCGCAGGTGCCGAAATAGGGGCAGAAGGGCTCGGCCCGATCGGGGCTCGAGGTCTCGCGTTCGAGCACCCGTCCGCGGTCGCGGTCGATTGCGACGAGCACCACCTCCCCGGGCAGCGCACCCGGGACGTAGAGCGGTCCGCCGGGCCGGTCCACGACACCATCGCCATTGGCGCCCAGTCGGGCGATCGTGACCCGCTCAGCCATGCCGGGCCATCAGGAGGAACTCGCGGTTGCCGTCCCCGCCGACGATCGGCGACGGCATCGTGCCGAGGACGGCGACGCCCTGATCGGAAGCGTGGCCCGAGACATCCGCGAGCGCAGCCCGCCGCGCGGCCTCGTCGCGCACGATTCCGCCTCGGCCCAGAGATGACCGCCCGACCTCGAATTGCGGCTTAACGAGAGCAATGAGATAGGCGCGTTTCCTGAGGAATCGAGGAAGCTCTGGAAGCACGAGCCTGAGCGATATGAAGCTTACATCGACCACACAGAGATCCACCTCGTCCGGCACCCCGTCCCGACCGAGGCGCCGGATGTCGGTCTGTTCCAGCCTGACCACGCGCGGATCGCGGGCGAGCCTCGGGTGAAGCTGTCCCTGGCCCACATCGACCGCGTAGATGCGGGCCGCGCCGCGGGCGAGCAGCACGTCCGTGAAGCCGCCCGTCGACGCGCCCACATCGAGGCAGACCCGGCCTGCGGGATCGATCCCGAAGCGGTCGAGTGCCGCGGCGAGCTTCACGCCGCCGCGCGACACCCAGGGATGAGGGGCTTCGGCCTGGATGGAGGCCGTGACCAGCACGGTATCGGAGGGCTTGCGGACGGGCTCCCCGTCGGCAGTCACAAGGCCCGCTTCGATCGCGGCCTGCGCCCTGGCGCGGCTCTCGAACAGCCCGAGCTCGACGAGGTGGATGTCGGCTCGCCGCCGCTCGGGCAGGCCGGGCGTCGGCGCCCTGCCCCGTCCCAAGGTCAGGCTGGATCGAGCGGCGCCGTACCGGTCGGCCGCCCGTCCGGTCCGAGCGTGATGCGCTCGATCCGCGCCTCGGCGCGCTTCAGCAGCCCCTCGCAGTGGCGCTTCAGGACCTCCCCGCGCTCGTAGATGGCAATGGATTCCTCCAACGGCACACGCCCGCCCTCTAGCTGCCGCACGATATCCTCGAGCTCGGCCAGGGCCGTCTCGAAGGGAAGACCCGCCACGTCGGCATGCGGGTCGGGGGCGTCGGTCTCGCTCATGGCGGGACTTATGGGCGCGCGCTCCCGGCCTGACAAGGATCGCCGGGCGGATTGGCCGGAGGGCCATTCTCAGGGATGAAGCCTGACCCCGCTTAGAAGGATCGCGCAGCGGAGAGTTCGCGGAAGCGGCGGAGAAACCGGCTCTGCGCCTCGTCCGTCGGCCAGGGTGCCAGATAGGCCGCGAGTTCCGCCGGCCGCATCTCGGGCCGGCCGAAGATCTCGTCCGCCTCGGCGCGGGAGAAACCCGCGAGCTCGGTCGCCTCGAGATACGCGGCCACCTTGTCCGCCCGTTTGATGAGGCGCGCGATGTCGCGCGCGGGCGTCGCCGCCAACCCCACCCGCAGGTGGATGGCGGCCCGCAGCCGCGCTTCTACGGCCGCGTAGCCGTCGCCGATCACCGATTTGAGAGGCGTGATGATGTCGCCGATCACGTATTCGGCCGCGTCGTGGAGCAGGACGGCGAGCCGACCCGGATCGGCGAGCCCCGGCGCCATCTCGGCCGCGATCGCCTCGACGAAAAGGGAATGCTGCGCGACCGAGAAGACGTGCCCTCCTGCCGTCTGGCCGTTCCACCGCCCCACCCGGGCGAGCCCATGCGCGATGTCCTCGATCTCGACGTCGAGGGGCGAGGGATCGAGCAGGTCGAGCCGGCGGCCCGACAGCATGCGTTGCCAGGCGCGAGGCGTCCTGGCGGCCCGGGGAGTTACCTTCACGTTCAGGCCAGTTCCTCGCAGACAATCTGCCGGTGGCAGCCGACCAGGTGATCGTTGACGAGCCCGCAGGCCTGCATGAAGGCATAGACGATGGTCGGGCCGCAGAACTTGAATCCCGCCTTCTTCAGCGCGGCCGAGACCGCCCTCGACATCTCGTCGGCAGGCGGGATGTCGCCGCGTTTGGCGCGCCGGGTCTGGAGCGGCGCCCCGCCCACGAAGTCCCACAGGAAGCGGGAGAATGCATCCGCCCCGCCCATCGCCAGATAGGCGCGGGCAGACAGGATCGTCCCCTCGATCTTGGCGCGGTTCCGCACGATCCCGGCATCGAGCATCAGCGCCTCGACATGGGCGTCGGTGAAGCGGGCGATCTCGGCCGGATCGAAATCCGCGAAGGCGCGGCGGAAGGCGTCGCGCTTGCGCAGGATGGTGATCCAGGAGAGCCCGGCCTGGAACCCGTCCAGGATCAGCTTCTCGAAGAGAGCCCGTCCATCGCGCTCCGGCACGCCCCATTCGGTGTCGTGATACGCCATGTAGAGCGGGTCGGCGCCGCACCACCAGCAGCGCGACTTCCCGTCCGGATGCTGGACCAGGCCGTCGCTCATGCGCTGGGGAAGCCGCTCTCGCCGGGATACGGGAAATGCACCCAGCCCGGCTTCTCGAGCCGGATCGGCACCTCGCCGGCCATGATGGGGAGCCCCGCGCCGAGCGCCTCGGCCACCCGGTCGAGCCGGAGGGTGGCGAGCGCGCGCTCGCCCGCGACGCTGCCGATCCGGCCGACGGCCCGATCCGCCGCCGTGACGTCCCGGCCAGGGGAAGGCGGCTCGCCGTCGAATAGCGCCCGCACGATGCGGGTCCGCGCGGTGCCGCGATGCTGCATGCGGGAGACGACCTCCTGGCCGACATAGCAGCCCTTGTCGAAATCGACCCCGGCGAGCTGGTCCATCAAGGCCTCGTGCGGAAACGCATCGTTGAACGCGAAGTCGCGCCCGCCCTCCGGCACGCCGATCCCGATCCGGTGGGTGTGATAGGCCTCCTCTCCGTCGGCCGGCGACCCGGAATCCATGAGGCCGCCCCGTTCCACGACCGCCCGCCAGCCGAGCGCCGCGAGCCGGGGATCTGGCGCCGCGAGATGGCGCTCGCCGGTGGGCTCGGAGGTCTCGCCCCAGCCCGCCAGCACCGCATGCGATGCGCTCAGGTCCTCGATCGCAACCTGCGCCCGGAGCTTGTACATGCTGAGACGCTTTGCAAGCTCGCCGGCGCAAGCGGCTGGGGCGTCGATAAAAACCGAGCCTGGGTCGAGCGCAGAGGCGTCGAACAGGATGAAATCAGCGATGATCTTGCCCTGCGGCGTGAGCAGGGCGCCGTAGCGGGCGCCCGCGGGCGGCAGCCGGTCGAGGTCGCAGGTGACGAGGCGGTCCAGGAACGTGCGGGCCTCGGGCCCGGAGACCTTAAGGACAGCATGGTCCGAGAGATGGGCAACCGGCACGGCCAGCTCCGAGGGGAGTGTCGGGTCCGGGATGTACGACCCCGCCCGCCGCCCCTCAAGGGCGGCCGCTCAATGCCGCGGCGCGGTGGAGAAGCCGCCGGCCCGAATGCGCGCGGGCAGGCCCTCGGCGTAGATCGCGGTCTGCTCCTCGCCATAGACCTCGACGAGGTGCTTGAAGGCGGCAAAGAGGGCGGCCTGCACGACGCAATCGCCGTCGATGCCGTCCAGCTCGGCCTCGGCGAAGGCCTCCGCCACATAGGCCAGCGCGGCGCGCTTCGCCAATCCGGCCTCGTCGGGCGAGGTCATGTCTGTGTCGATCATCTGGCTGCCGGCTCGTGCTGGAGCCTGTTCTATCAGCCGGCGGGCCGCCCGCCAGTGCCCCATTTACGAAGAGGTTAACGCGGGCGGTCGCTTTGCTCAGGAACTTTGATGCTGTGACGCGAGCGCAACGGCGCCGGCCACGATGCCCGGCAGACCTGCCGTAGTGGGGACCGACCCGAGCTCGTCCGGCCCGAGCCAGCGCACCTCCAGCGCCTCCTCTCCGGCTTGGCCGTCGCCCGACAACCAGCGCGCCGCATGGGCGCAGATGACGAAATGGCGCCTCGCCCGGCCCGCCGCGTCGCGCTCGATCACCTCGACCGGCCCGACGAAGCCCAGGATCTCGGCCTCGACCCCCACCTCCTCGCGAAGCTCCCGGATCGCGGCCTCGGCGAGGGTCTCGCCCGGCTCGACGAGGCCGCCCGGCAGCGTGAACACGCCCTGCATGGGAGGCCGGGCCCGGGCCGCGAGGAGAACCTTGCCGTCGCGAACGACGCAGACGGAGGCGGCGAGAAACGGCCGCTCGGGATAGAGCCGGGAGGCCGTCACGGCCGGATGTCGGCGACGCGCCCGTCCTCGAGGCCGACCAGGATATGCGTATCCGCTCCCGAGCCGAGCGCCGCGACCCCGGTCGCAGCGGCGGCCGGCAGCGGGATGCGCTTGAGCTCGCGGATGCCGTCCTTCACCGAAAGGAGGGCGATGCTGCGCCGGTCGAGCGTGGGAAGCGCGAGTTCCGGCCGTCCGTCGCCGTCGAGGTCGACCGCTGCCGCGAGATCCTGCGCGGCCCGGCCGAAGGCGTGGTTCGCGTAGCCCGCCTTCTCGGCCTTGAGCGCCAGACGGTCGCCTTCGAGCGCCCAGAGCTGCAGGATCCCGTCCGCATGAGGCGTGCGCACGAGGGCGATCTGCGGCCGCCCCGTCCCGAGGAAATCGGCCACTGCAGCCGGGTTCAGCCAGCGCTGCCCCTCGCCGACCGGCGGCGTTTCGGCGACGACCTTCCAGGCCCCGTCGCGACGGCCGATCACGGCAAGCGCCGAGCCCCGCTCCGCATAGGACTTCACGATCACGATCCCGGGCGGACCGTCGCGGTCGAGCTTCGCGAGCCGCGGCTCGCGGTCCTCGAAGACGGCGCCGGGCCCGGCCGCGACGCGGGTCACCTCGGTCGGAACGGCCTGGGCGCCGGAGGAGATCTGCACCGGACGCTTCTCGGCGATCGACACGCTCTTCGCATGCACCGAGGCGCCGAGCGCCTCGTGACCATATTCGCGGGTCGGCTCCGTCAGGGTCGCGGTGATCGGGCCCGCCGCCTCGATCCGGGAGGCCGGGATGGCGTCCCGCCCCCGCTCCGTGGTCGCGAGATCGGCCGCGCTCCCACCCAGATCGAGGGTCCGGACCTCGCGGCCCGCGAGCGTCAGCACGGCCCCGCCGCCCTCGCCCCAGACCACGACGAGCGGCTTGTCCCTGAGGGAAGCCTCCGCCCGGAGCGGCGCGAGCGAAGGCGCGATGGCCGCGACGCGCGACGACGGGCCGCGGAACTCCCGCACCTCGAAGGGAAGCGGCACGACGGACACCGTCGGCTCGGCGAAAGCCGCGGCTCCGAAGGCGATCGGAAGAAGCCCGAGGAGCGCAGCGCTTGCCCTCGGGAGACGCTGAGCGATGCTGCTGCAGTTCAACCAGCCTGCTCCGATATGCGGGCGACGGCGCGAAGCGCTTCGTCCGCCCTGCTGCAAGGTAGGCATATCGGAGGCCGTCCTGTGGAGATCAATCTCCCTGCCGTCACACGTGCTGCCCGCCATTGATGTGCAGTTCGGCCCCGTTCACGTAGGACGAAGCGTCGGTGCAGAGGAAATAGATGGCCTTTGCGACCTCGTCCGTCGTGCCGAGGCGGCGGAGCGGGATCGTCTCCACGATCTTCTCCGTCCCCGGCGACAGGATGGAAGTGTCGATCTCGCCGGGCGAGATCGCGTTGACCCGGACCCCGAGCGGGCCGAAATCGGAGGCCATCTCGCGGGTGAGCGCCGCGAGCGCCGCCTTCGAGGTCGCGTAGGCCGCGCCCGCGAAGGGATGGACGCGCGAGCCGGCGATCGAGGTGACGTTCACGATCGAGCCTTTCGCGCGGGCGAGCTCGTCGCACAGCCCGCGGGCCAGCATGATGGGTGCGAAGAAGTTCACCTGGAAGACGTGCAGCCAGTCGGCATGGGGCGTGTCGAGGCCCGCCAGGCGTTTGCCGCCGGGACCCTTCGGCGAGATGCCGGCATTGTTGACGAGCGCGTGCAGCATCCCGCCCTCCGGGACCAGCCGCTCCTTCGTTTCGGCGATGGCACGCCGCGTATCGTCCGGATCCGAGAGGTCGACCTGAAGATGGTCCTCCGGGCCGGCCTCCCAGGGGCAGTTCTCCGGAAAAGCGTGACGGGAGCAGGTGATGACGCGCCATCCCGCCGCCTGGAACCGCTTCACGGTGGCGTGGCCGATGCCCCGGCTTGCGCCGGTGAGCAGCATGACGCGACGGCCTTGGTTCGGGCGCTCGGGCAATGTCGGGCCTGTGGTGGAAGGGATCGCGGCGAGTCTAGCCCGCAGGCGCCCGAGCGTCCATGCGGGTCAGAGCCAGCGCTTCCAGCGGAAGAAGAAGTACGGCATCACGGCCGCGAACACCATCAGCAGGAGCGCGAGCGGGTAGCCCGCCTCCCAGTTCAGCTCGGGGATGTGCCTGAAGTTCATGCCGTAGATCGACGCGATGAGCGTCGGCGGCATGAAGACGACCGCCATGACGGAGAACAGCTTGATGATGTTGTTCTGCTCCAGGTTCACCAGTCCGAGCGTCGCGTCGAGCAGGAACTGGATCTTGTTGGCCTGGAAGGTCGCGTGCTCCTCCAGCGACTGCAGGTCGCGCAGGACCGTGCGCATCTTGTCGCGCAGCTCCTTCTCGACCTTGGCCGCGCGGTAATCGGCCGTCACGAAGAGCAGCATGCGCTCGATCGAGACGAGGCTCTCGCGCTGCTTGGAGATGAGGTCGCCGGTCTTGCCGAGGGCGCGCAGCTGCGACTGGTACTCGGCGTTGCGGCGGCCCGGGTCGGTGTTGGTGGCGAAGATGGAGTTCGAGAGGCTGTCCACGCGCTCGCCGGCGAGCTGGAGGATATCGGCCGAGCGGTCGAGGATGGTCTCCAGCAGACCGGCCAGCACCTCCTCGCCCGACTTGCCGAGGCCCGACACGCGCGAGACCTTGTGCGCGAACATCTGAAAGGCGCGCGGCTGCTCGTAGCGCACGGTGATGAGCGTCGAATCCTTCACGATGAAGCTGACGGGCGTCAGGATCGGATCGGCCTCGTCGGCGCGGCAGAGCATGCGGGCGGTGAGATAGCGGGCACCGTGCTCGGCATAGAGCAGCTCGGAGGGCTCGATATCCGCCTGGTCCTCCCTGGTCGGCACCTCGATCCCGAGGAAGCGCTCGACCTTCGCGTCCTCCTCGCGCGTCGGCGAGACGAGGTCGATCCAGAGCGAGCCCGGCGGAATCGGCTCGTCCGGCTCCAGCATCCGCCGCTCGACCAGGGTTCCGGGCCAGGCGTTCGGGCCAGGCGGCTGGTGGACGAAGATCATGCGGAGCGCGTCCCTGCCGAGCCCGGCTCAGCTCGCGAGCGCGAGGCGCGCGTCGGCCCCGAAATCGCCGCCCGTCATCACGGCTTCCTCCAGCCCGCCCGCCGCGACGGCCAGGTTCTCGGCGAAGAAGCGGCAGAGGGCGATGCGGCCGGGCTGGACGGGATCGTTGTCCCCGGCGCCGATGGCCGCCTGGGCGGCGAGCGCCTCCTCCGCAAGCGACACCCCGCCGCGCGCGAGCCCGAACAGGCGCAGATAGGGCGTGGCGCCGGCAAGAAGCCTGTCCTGTTCTCCCGCCCCGAGCGCTGCGAGGAGGAAGCTCGTGGCGCGATCGAGGCTCTCCACCGCACCGCGCAGGCGCGGCGCCGTGAGACCAAACCCGGGACCGCCCTTCTGCGTCACGCGGCGGAGCACGGACCACATTCCGGCAATCTCGGCGCGCACCGTCTCACCGCCGGAGAGTGGCAGCTTGCGGTTGACGAGGTCGATCGCCTGGATCCCGTTCGTCCCCTCGTAGATGGCGGCGATCCTGGCGTCCCGGAGATGCTGAGCCGCTCCCGTCTCCTCGATGAAGCCCATCCCGCCATGGACCTGGATGCCGAGCGAGGCGACCTCGATCCCGATATCGGTCGAGAAGGCCTTGGCCACCGGCGTGAGCAGGGATGCGCGCTCGCCCGCACGCCGGCGTCCCTCGGCCTCGGGGCAGAGCCGGGCGCGGTCCAGCGAGGCGGCCGTGAGATAGCAGATCGCCCGCGAGGCGGCCGTGTATGCCTTCATGGTCAGGAGCATGCGCTGCACGTCGGCATGCTCCAGGATCGGGCTCATCCCCTCCCCGTTCCAGCCGGGGGCCCTGCCCTGCCGCCGCTCCGCCGCATAGGCGAGCGCGGCCTGGTATGCGCGTTCGGCGATGGCGACACCCTGAAGCCCGACATTCAGCCGGGCGTTGTTCATCATCGTGAACATGCAGGCGAGGCCGCGATTCTCCTCGCCGACGAGCCAGCCGATCGCCCCGCCATTGTCGCCGTAGGCCATCGTGCAGGTCGGCGAGCCGTGGATGCCGAGCTTGTGCTCGACCCCGGCGCAGCGCAGATCGTTGCGCGTTCCGTCCGGCAGGATCTTGGGCACGAGGAAGAGCGAGATGCCGCGCGTGCCCGCAGGCGCGTCGGGGAGGCGCGCGAGGACGAGATGGACGATGTTGTCCGTCAGGTCGTGTTCGCCATAGGTAATGAAGATCTTCGTCCCCGTGATCCGGTACGTGCCGTCCCCGGCACGTTCGGCGCGGGTGCGCAGGACGCCGAGATCGGAACCGGCCTGCGGCTCCGTCAGGTTCATCGTGCCGGTCCACTCGCCCGAGACGAGCTTGGCGAGATAGCGGTCCTTGAGCTCGGGCGAGCCGTGCTTGTCGAGAGCCTCGACGGCACCCATGGTGAGCAGCGGGCCGAGTCCGAAGGACATCGCGGCCGCGTTCCACATCTCCGAGCAGGCGGCGGCGACGAGCGTCGGCAGCCCCTGACCGCCATATTCCTCCGGTCCCGGCAGCGCGTTCCAGCCCGCCGCGGTCCAGGCCGCATAGGCCTCCTTCCAGCCAGGCGGCATCGTGACCTGGCCGTCCTTCAACGGGGTCCCGTGCCTATCGCCGATCCGGTTCAGGGGTGCGATCACATCGTTGGCGAAGCGGCCGGCCTCCTCCAGGACGCTCTCCACGAGGTCGGTCGTCAGGTCGCCGTAGAGCCCCTCGGCCACCGCGGCCTCCAGCCCCGCAACGTGGCGCATGACGAAGGCCATCTCGGCCACAGGCGCGCGATAGCTCATGCCGGTCTCTCCGCTGACGTTGACGGGACGGACGCCTTCACCTAGCGCGCCCGAATGGCGGGCGGATTGATGTGACGTGAGCGGCACCGCGTCAATGACGGGGGACGCACCTTCGCGTGCGACCGAGCGGCTCGGGAGCGGCGCGGACGACCTAGCACGCGCGGCCGCGATCCTCGCGGAGGGCGGACTCGTCGCTTTCCCGACGGAGACGGTCTACGGACTCGGGGCAGACGGGCGGAACGCTCGGGCGGTCGCGGCACTCTACGCCGCCAAGGAACGGCCGCGCTTCAACCCGCTCATCGGGCATCTCCCGACGGCGGATGCAGCGATGCGGGAAGGCGTCTTCGACGAGGACGCCCGCCGGCTGGCCGACGCCTTCTGGCCCGGGCCGCTGACGCTCGTGGTGCCGGTTTCCACGGAATGCTCGGTCTGCGATCTCGCGCGGGCCGGGCTCGACAGCGTCGCCCTGCGCGTGCCGTACCACCCGGTCGCGAGCGCGCTTCTGGCCGCGTGCGGCTTTCCGGTGGTCGCGCCCTCGGCCAACCGGAGCGGGCGCGTCAGTCCCACCGAGGCGGAGCATGTTCTCGCCGATCTGCAGGGCCGGATCGATGCGGTCGTCGATGGCGGGCCGACCCGGGTCGGGGTCGAATCGACGATCGTCGCCTGCCTCGGCAGCCGCCCGCGCCTTCTCAGGCCCGGCGGGCTCCCGCGCGAGGCGATCGAGCGCGTGTTGCGGCACCCGCTCGAAGACGGCCATCCGTCCGCCTCGAAGCCGCTCGCGCCGGGCGCACTCGCCTCCCACTACGCCCCGCATGCGAGGGTCAGGCTGGAGGCGAGCGAGTCTCAGCCCGGAGAGGCCGCCCTGTCCTTCGGGCCCGATCTCCCGGGCGAGGCGGTGGCCCGTCTCAATCTCAGCGCCGCGGGCGACCTCGCGGAAGCGGCCGCGCGCCTGTTCGGCCATCTCCGCCGCCTGGACGCGGCCGGACCGGACGCCATCGCGGTCGCGCCGATCCCGGATATCGGCCTCGGCGAGGCGATCAACGATCGCCTCCGCCGCGCGGCCGCGGAGCGATAGGCTCAGCCGATCTCGACCACGATCCTGCCCCGGATCTTGCCGTCGAGGATGTCGCGGCCCGCCTCGATCACATCTTCGAGCCTGATCGTCCGGGTCATGCTCGCGAGCTTGTCCCGGTCGAGTTCCTTCGCGAGGCGGTTCCAGGCCTCTTGCCGGAGCGGCTTCGGCGCCATCACCGAATCGATCCCGAGCAGCGACACGCCGCGCAGGATGAAGGGCGCGACCGAGGCGGGGAGATCCATGCCGCCCGCGAGCCCGCAGGCCGCCACCGCGCCGGCATATCTCGTCATGGACAGCATGTTGGCGAGCGTGGTCGAGCCGACCGTATCGATGCCGGCCGCCCAGCGCTCCTTGCCGAGCGGGCGGCCTTTCCCGGCCAGTTCGTCGCGCGGGATGATCTCGGCCGCGCCGAGCCCGGCGAGGTAATCCGCCTCGCCCGTCCGGCCGGTCGAGGCGACGACGTGCCACCCGGCCTTCGCGAGCAGCGCGATCGCGACGGAGCCGACGCCGCCTGCCGCTCCGGAGACGACCGCCGGGCCGCGTTCCGGCGACAGACCGTGCCGCTCGAGCGCCATCAGCGACAGCATGGCCGTATACCCGGCCGTTCCGATCGCCATGGCCTCCGCCGGGGACATCCCGTCGGGCAGCCGGACGAGCCAGTCGCCCTTGACCCGGGAGCGCTCGGCATAGGCGCCGAGATGCGTCTCGCCGGTGCCCCAGCCGTTGAGGACCACCGCGTCCCCCGGCTTGAACTCGGGATGCGACGAGGTTTCCACCGTGCCGGCGAAATCGATGCCGGGGATCATCGGGAAGCGGCGGACGACCGGCGCCCGGCCGGTGAGCGCGAGTCCGTCCTTGTAGTTCACCGTGGAATGGCTCACCCGGACGGTGACGTCGCCCTCCATCAGCTCGGAATCGGGGAAGTCCCGGACGACCGGAGAAGCGCTCCCGCTCTCCGCCTTCTCGATGACGACTGCCTTGAACGACGCCATTCCGGTCCCTCCCGCGCGTCGGCGGAAGGACCCGCGCCGGGCCGCGATGTCAACCCGGCAGGTGCGACTCACATCCTCAGCTGAAAGCCCCTCACGAAGCGCTGGAACCAGCGCTGGGCGTCGCCGAGAAACTGCGCGACGTAGCCGTAGCCGTAGGGCGAGTAGTCGAAGACACAGAAAGCCGCGAAGGCGATGGCGATCACGACGAGAGGGCCCATGGAATTGCCCGAAGGCCGGATTCGGCCCGAAGCGCCGTGCTGCTCGATGTGGAGTCCGAAGGCCATGGTCGACTCGATACTGCTGCCCCGTGCAGTAGTTTCGCTGCCGCGCGTGAAGGACAACTTAAGCAAAAAGCCGAGGAATCCGGGGATCGACTGATTCCGCCGGCCTCACTTCAGGCCGCGCGGTCCCGCTTCGGCAGGGCGAAGCGGGACAGGTCGAGCCTGGATCGACCATCGAGGACGCGCTCGGCGACCGCCTCCCCGATCGCCGCGGAATGCTTGAAGCCGTGGCCCGAACACGCAGAGACGACGAGCAGGCGCCCGTTCTCGGGATGGTCGTCGATCGCGAAGCGGCTGTCCGGCGCGAGCGTGTAGAAACAGGTCTTCGCCCTGAGGCAGCGGCTGGTCACACCCCGGAAGCGGTCCGCGACGTAACCTGCATGGACCTGCTCGATCTCCTCCTCCGTCACGTCGCGGTCGATCTCTTCCGGCGCATCGAGCCGCCGCTCGAAGTTCTCGGTGGCGATCTTGAGCCCCTCCGATCCGGGCGGGATCGGGAACCCGTATGAATGCGCGTCCCTGCCGCGGTGCAGCCAGATGAAGACGGGGAAGCGCCCGGGCGCATAGACGGTCGGGTCCTCGGACTCGAACCAGTTCAGAACCTGGCGGTGAAGCGTCATATGCGCCAGCGGGGTTCCGGCGAGCCCGGGGCTCCAGGCACCGGCCGAGAGGACGGCGCGGGCCGCCTCGTAGACGTCCCGGTCCGTTTCGACGCGCACTCCCGAGCCGGACGGCGCGATCGAGGTCACGGTCTCGCCCGTCCGCAGCGTCGCGCCGGCCTGGCCGGCCAGCCGGAGCTGGGCCGCGATGCAGCGCTCCGGATAGACGAAGCCGGCACCCGGCTCGAAATAGGCCTGCTCGTCGACGTGCAGGATGAATTGCGGAAAGCGCCTTCGGACGTCGTCGGGAGCGAGCACTTCGTGCGGGATCGCGAACCGCTCCGCCGCCGCAATCGTCCGGTCCATGAAGGCGGCCTTGGCGGGATGCACCGCCCCGGCCGCGGCCAGCACCAGGCCGCCGCACCGGACCAGCAGCTCCTCGCCCGTCGCGGCCTCGATCTCGCGCCAGATCTCGTGCGCCCGCATGGCGAGCGGAACGTATTCCTCGCCCTCGCCGATCGCCTCGCGGGTGATCCGCGTCTCGCCATGGCTGGAACCGTGCTCGTGCGGCGGCGAGAAGCGGTCGATGCCGACCACCTTGGCGCCGCGCCGCGCAAGCTGGAGGGCTGCGGCGCTTCCCATCGCGCCGAGCCCGATCACGACCACATCGCAGACCGTCATCGCACCATCCTCAAGGCGGCGCGGAATATGCGCCGGACCGTCCTCCCGCGCGAGCCCCCGCCTCCAGCGCGCATTTCACCACGTGAGCCGTGCGGTTGACGACCTGCAGGTTCGGCGCGCCCCAGAAGGCGAGAAGCGCCGGCCAGGGCTCGTGCCGCCGCTCCCGCCAGACGCTGAAGAGCGGGACGCGGTGGTCCACCTCGGCCGTCCTGAGGAGCCGTCCCCCGCTCACCGCGCAGCGCCTGTGCTGCACGCGCTTCAGCACCTGGACGTGGTCGCTCGGCTCGCACCAGAAGCGCCAAGCCGCGACGCAGGCCGCGTGCCAGCCGGCATTGTGGTTCGTGCGCCCCTCCCGCCAGAGGTCGACATGCCAGCCGAGCCGGAAGACCGGCTGGCCGCAGATGCAGCAATGGCCCGGCCCGCGGCTGAACCGCGCCTCGCGGAAGGGCGCCGGAGGCGTCCGGAAACTCAGCGACCGGGCCGTCCCGGCCGCACCGTCGAGCCGCCAGGTCCAGCCATCCGGCGTGCCGCTCAGGGCCGCGAGGCCGCGCGCGAGCCGGTCGGCACGCAGCGGATGCGCGCGCCAGTAGCTCTCGACCGCACGCCGGGGCGTCGGGGGAATGAAGGGCCGCGCCAGCGCGTGGCGGAGGACCGGCCCGGGAACCGCCTCCGGCATCGCTCGCCGGAGGCGCTCGAGCGCCTTCCGGTTCCGCTCGTCGCGGAACGCGCTCACAGGGGGATGTCCGGCCGAATCATGCCCGGATGGTGGGGGATACAGGTGTCCGAAGCGTTAGGTCCGCCGCTCCGGCGGGAGCCGGACGAGCACCACCGCCGATGCCGCGACGATGAAGGCGAGACCCAGGAGGTCGCCGGTGGTCGGGCGCTCGCCGAGGAACGCCGTCGCGCCGAGCACGCCGACCGCCGGAACGAGAAGCGAGCCGATGGACGCGATGCCGGTCGGCAGCGCTTCTAGGATCGTGAACCAGAGCGTGGTCGCGACCGCCTGCGCCAGAATGGCGTGATAGATGAAGGCCCAGATCGTCGCGGTCTGGAGCGGGCGCAGTTCCGGCACCCCCTCGAAGACGAGCATTCCGGCGGTCGTGACCGGCACGGCGAGCATGAGCTGCCACCAGGCGATCGTGAGCGCTCCGGCATCGATGGGATACCGCTTCAGGACCACGCTGCCCGCCGCCCAGGACACGCCCGACAGGATAGCCCAGACGAGGCCGATCGAGAACTCGCCCGCCGCCAGGATCGGCCAGCCGAGAGAAAGCAGGCCCGCGATCCCGAGCCCGAGCCCGAGCGCGCGCCGGCGGTCGACCCGTTCCCCCACCACGATCCGGGCGAAGATCACGGCCCAGATCGGCATTGTGTAGGACAGGACGGAGCTCCGCGTCGTGCTCGCGGAGAGCTGCGCGAAGGCGCTCAGCAGGTTGTAGAAGGTGATCGACAGGAGTCCGACCACGACGAGGCGGAGCCAGTGCCGGCGAGGCACCTCGAGACTCTTCCCGCGCACCCGGAGATAGGCATAGAGGGCCAGCGTCCCGGCCGCGAATCCCGCCGCCCGGAGCGTCCAGGGCGGGATCTCCGTCAGGCAGATCCGGACCGCGACCCAGTTGAAGCCCCAGAGAAGCCCGAGCAGCGGAACCAGCGCCGCCGTCTGCGTCGGGACCGCTCGCGGCACGGGAGCGGTCACTTCCATAGCCACGCCGCACCTCGAACGCCTGAGGAATCGCCGTGCCGATGCATCACGACGGGCGTCGTGAAGGAATCGGAGAAGACATGCGGCGCGATGCGGGAGGGCAGGTCCAGATAGAGCTCCTCCACATTCGACATGCCCCCGCCGAGGACGATGATGTCGGGGTCGAGCACGTTCACGACGCTCGCGAGCCCGCGCCCGAGCCGGTCGAGATAGGCCTCGTATGCATCGCGCGCCGCCCGGTTTCCCGACCGCATCAGCTGCACGATGTCCGGCCCGGGGAGCGTGCGGCCGGTCCGCTCGCGGAAATCGCGCTCGAAGCCGGTGCCCGACACGAAGGTCTCGTTGCAGCCGTGCCGCCCGCAATAGCAGGCCGGACCGGGACGCTCGTCGTCCCTCGGTCGCGGCAGGGGGTTGTGACCCCATTCGCCGGCGATGCGGTTGTGCCCACCGAGCGCGCGCCCGTCGATCGCGATCCCGGATCCGGCGCCTGTGCCGAGGATGACGCCCCAAACCACCGCGCAGCCGGCGCCGGCGCCGTCGACGGCCTCCGATACCGCAAAGCAGTTGGCATCGTTCTCGACCCGCACCTCGCGCCCGAGCGCCCTCTCAAGGTCCCTGTCGAGCGGCCGGCCGATGTTCCAGGTGGAGTTCGCATTCATGATGAGGCCGGTCCTGGGCGAGATCGCGCCCGGGATGCCGACTCCCACCGTCCCGCGCAGTCCTGCCGCCGCTTCCAGCCCCGCGACGAGATCGGCGATCGCGGCGATGCAGGCTTCGTAATCCCCTCTTGGGGTCGCCACGCGCCTGCGGGCGAGAATCTCGCCATCGCCCGACAGGCAGATACCCTCGATCTTTGTCCCGCCCCAGTCGATGCCGACGAGCATCGGAATCAGGCCGCGGCCGCGAGGGCGGCCTCGACCTCCCGTGCCCGGCCGAGTCGCCGGAAGGTATCGGCGAGCTGCGGACGCGCGGCGATCTGCCGAGCGTGCAGGCGGCTCACCTCTGCGGCGAGCCGCCCGCGCCTGCCGAGGATCTCGTCGGCGAAACCGATCATGCGCAGGTTCGGCCAGGCCTGCGGACGGATGGCGGTCAGCCTTGCGATGAGGCTCTCCTCGTCCTCGTCCGGATAGGCCAGGGCCAGCAGCATCGTCATGGCGGCGGTGGAGCGCGAGATGCCCATGTGACAGTGGACGAGGAGGTGGCCGTCGTCGCGCTCGTGCGCGTCGGCCGCGAGCTCGTCCGCGAAAGCGATGATACGCTCGACATGCGCGCGCTCGGGCAGGATCTGGCCCGGGATCGGCTCGATGATGTCGTGGAAGCGGAGCGTCAGCCGGCGATGGGGATCCCAGCGTCCGAAGCTCTCCGGATCGGGCCAGTCCGGATCGAGGATGGACAGCACGTGCGTGACCCGGCGGGCGGAGTGGCCGTCGAGCTCCTCGAGTCCGCAGACGGTCAGGAGGGAGATGCGCGCGCGTTCCATGCCGCCGCTGTAGCGGATTCTCGGCCCGCGACCTAGCCGCTAGCCCCTCGCGCCGGCCGTGATCGGCTCCTGATAGACGAGGCCCATGTCCCACGGAAAGTAGATCCAGGTGTCCTGGCTTACCTCCGTGACGAAGGTGTCGATCACCGGCCGGCCCGCCGGCTTGGCGTAGATCGCCGCGAAATGCGCCTTCGGCAGCATGTTGCGCACGATCTGGGCCGTCTTCCCCGTATCGGTCAGATCGTCGATCACCAGGACGCCCTCGCCCTCGGCCCCGAGCCCCGTCACGCTCTCGGCGATGCCCTTGAGGACGGTCAGTTCGCCCTGGTTCCGGTAGTCGTGGTAGCTGGCGACGCAGACCGTCTCGATCAGCCGCACATCCAGCTCCCGCGCCACGATCGCGGCCGGAACGAGCCCGCCGCGCGTGATGCAGACGATCGCCTTGAACGGCCCGGCCGCGGCGAGCCGCCAGGCGAGCGCACGGGCATCGCGGTGGAACTGGTCCCAGGAGACCGGAAAGGCTTTCTGCGGCGGCTGCGCCATGCGGGATCGAGACCTCCTGCCCGGCCGCGCTCTTAGCCGGGCCGGCAGGGCTTGTCATTCAGGCTCCGTGCAGGACCGCTTGTGTAGGGACCAGCTCTCGAACCGTCGCCCGCCCCCACGTTGACAGGCGCCGCGCGCAGCCTGTCGAAGCGCGGGAGCGGCGGTTCCGTGCCGGAGTGCGCCTGCCGATGTGGCTGATCCGTCTCTATATCCGCGTTCTCGGCCAGCTCGGCTCCGATCTGCGGCTGGGTGCCGTCCTGGCGCTCGCGAATATCGGGCTCGCCATCGCGGCGTTTGCGGAGCCGGTGCTGTTCGGGCGGATCATCGACCGGCTCACCCAAGGCGTGTCGGGCGGTGCAATCGTGACCTTCTCGTCGCTGCTGCCGCTCCTTGCGGCCTGGATCGCGTTCGGTCTCTTCGCCATCGGGGCCGGCGTTCTCGTGGCGCTTCATGCGGACCGCCTCTCGCATCGGCGGCGCCTCGCCACGATGGCCACCTATTTTGAGCATGTCCTCGAGCTGCCGCTCGCCTTCCACACCTCCACTCATTCCGGCCGCGTGCTGAAGGTCATGCTGGAGGGCTCCAACGGGATGGCCTGGCTCTGGCTTGGCTTCTTCCGCGACCATTTTGCGGCCATCGTCGCGCTGACCATCCTGCTGCCGCTCACCCTGTTCCTGAACTGGCGGCTAGGTCTCCTCCTCCTCGCCCTCGTGGCGCTCTTCACCGTGCTCACGGCAATCGTGCTGCGGAAGACCGAGACGCTGCAGGGCCGGGTCGAGCAGTACCACTCGAGCCTCGCCGAGCATGCCTCCGACGCGCTCGGCAACGTTCCTGTCATCCAGTCCTTCACCCGCGCCAAGGCCGAGACGGGAGCGCTCAGGAACATCATCGGCGAGCTCCTCGCGGCTCAGACCCCGGTGCTGTCCTGGTGGGCGCTCGCATCCATCGCGACACGCGCCTCGGCCACGCTGACCGTGACGGCCATCTTCCTGCTCGGCACCTGGCTGCACCTGCGCGGCCTCGCCTCCATCGGCGACGTGGTCATGTTCATGTCCATCGCGACCATGCTGATCGGCCGCCTGGAGCAGGTCGTCTCCTTCGTGAACCAGCTGTTCCTGCAGGCGCCGAAGATGGCGGAGTTCTTCGATATCCTCGATACGGCGCCGGCGGTCCACGACCGCCCCCATGCCAAGAACATCGAGCGCTTCAAGGGACGGGTCGAGTTCGACAACGTCTCCTTCTCGTATGACGGCAAGCGGACGGCGATCGCCGATGTGTCCTTCTCGGTCGAGCCGGGCGAGACGGTGGCGCTGGTGGGCGCCACCGGATCGGGCAAGTCGACCACGCTCGGGCTCCTGCACCGCGCCTTCGACCCGCAATCGGGCGCAATCCGGATCGACGGCGAGGATATCCGCGACATCAGCCTCGCCTCGCTCAGGCGCAATATCGGCGTCGTGTTCCAGGAGCCGATGCTGTTCGCCCGCTCCATCCGTGAGAACCTCCTCGTCGGCCGGCCCGATGCGACCGAAGCCGAGATGCGGGAGGCGCTGGAGAGGGCGCAGGCGAGCGAGTTCATCCAGCGTCAGACCGACGGCCTCGACTCGGTCATCGGCGAGCGTGGCCGCTCTCTCTCCGGGGGCGAGCGCCAGCGCCTCTCGATCGCCCGGGCGCTGCTCAAGAACCCGCCGGTCCTGATCCTGGACGAGGCTACGAGCGCACTCGACGCGGCCACGGAGCGGAAGCTCCAGGCGGCGCTGGAGGAGGTCATGAAGGGCCGCACGACCTTCGTCATCGCGCACCGGCTCGCGACGATCCGCAACGCCGACCGCATCCTCGTCTTCGACGCCGGGCGGATCGTCGAATCGGGAAGCTTCGACGAGCTCGTCGCCCGTGGCGGGCGCTTTGCCGAGCTGGCGCGCGCGCAGTTCATGGCGGGCGAGGCGAAGCCGGTTCCGGCGGCTCGGCTGGCCCTCGCGGTCGTGGGCGGCGCCTGATCGCCTGAGTACCTCGCCGGATGCCTCCAATGCGCCGATTGCGCTCCCGGGGGCGATCACGCATCCTGCCGGGCCTGCGGGACACGGGCCGGAATCCTGCGTGACGGAGATCGTCAGAGCCCCGTCATCGTGGGCGGGTAGGTCCGCCTCTCCCGCGCGGCACGGACGAGCATGAGCACGAGTTTCTTCCAGGACATGCTCGGCGAGATCGCCGAGCGGGGACGCAGCCTCCTAGAGCGCTCGGCGGTCGTGCCGGCGATCTCCCGCGTCGGGTGGCGCAGCCCGGCCAAGGGCGCGAGCATCGACGAACTCTCCAGGGCGCTCCTCTCGGGCCGGGGCGAGGCGTCGGGCGTGGCCATCGCCCGGCAGGTCCTCGACCTCTATGCCGCACTCTCGCCTGAGGAGCGCACGGCCTTCTTCCGCCTGCTGGCCCGGGACTTCGCGCCGAGCCCCGAGCGGCTGCGCGCCGCCTGGGCGCAATACGACGCCGATCCGAGCCCGGCGCATCTCCAGGCGCTGCTCCGGGCGGTGGAGCCGCCGCGGCAGGAGCTGTTCCGGCGCCTGAACCTCGCCCCCGGCGGCACGCGGGCGCTCGTCGCCATGCGCGAGAAGCTGCTCGAGGAGGTCGGGCGCGAAGAGGAATTCGCCAGCGTCGCCGACGACCTCGAGCACCTCTTCCACTCCTGGTTCAACCGCGGCTTCCTGATGATGCAGCGCATCACCTGGTCGACGCCCGCGGACATCCTGGAGCGCATCATCCGCTACGAGGCGGTGCATACCATCCACGGCTGGGACGAGCTGCGCCGCCGCGTGCAGCCGCCCGACCGGCGCTGCTATGCCTTCTTCCATCCTTCGCTCGTCGACGAGCCGCTGATCTTCGTCGAGGTCGCCCTGACGCGGGAGATCCCGCACTCGATCCAGGAGGTGCTGGCGGACGGCCGCGAGCCGCTCGCGCCCGAACGGGCGACGACCGCCGTGTTCTATTCCATCAGCAACTGTCAGCCCGGCCTGCGGGGCATCTCCTTCGGCAACTTCCTCATCAAGCAGGTCGTCGAGGATCTCTGCCGCGACATCCCCTCGCTGAAGACCTTCGTCACGCTTTCGCCCATTCCGGGCTTCGGCCGCTGGCTGAGCCGCGTCGCCGAAGACCCGGAGGGGGCCGGATTTCCCGGCTTCGACCGCGGCAGGCTCGCCGGCCTGGATGAGCCGGACTGGCATCTCGATCCGGTCCGGACGGCCGAGCTGAAGCCGGTCATGCTGGGGCTCGCCGCCGCCTATTTCCTGCGCATGAAGAACGGGAAGGGCCAGCCTCTCGACCCCGTCGCACGCTTCCATCTCGGCAATGGCGCGCGGCTGGAGCGGATCAACTGGCTCGGCGACACCTCGCCGAAGGGAATGCGCGAGGGCGCGGGCCTCATGGTGAACTACCTCTACGACCTCGGCACGATCGAGGCGCATCATGAGGCCTATGCCAACCAGGGCGTGGTCGCGGCCTCCGGCCCGGTGCAGCGGCAGCTCCGCGATTTCGAGGCAGGGCTGCTGGAAGGCCGGGTCGCGGTCTAGAAGCTCGGATCGAGCATCCGGGCGAGCTCGTCCGACAGCCCCGTGCTCGCTACGGGCGAGGAGCGGGCGAGGGAGCCGCTCATGGCTTTCGACCGCTGGAGGCCGGCCGCCGCGACCGTCGCCCGCAAGCCTGCCTCGAGCGAACAGATCACCGGGACGGGCACGTCCGGGCCGATCCTGTCGGCGAGCCCGGCGAGGCCCGCACCGCCCAGTATCACGGCCTCGGCTCCATCCTCCTCCGCGCAAACCCGGCAGCCTTCCGCGAGGAGCGCCATCGCGCGCTCCGGATCCGCCGCGATCTCGGCACCGGTCGGCGCGACCGTGCGGATGCCCGCCAGCCGAGAGGATAGGCCGAGCCCTGCCACGAATTCGTGCAGCATCGGATCCCAGCGCTCCCCGCCCGTGACGATCGAGAACTGCCTGCCGAATAGGCAGGCGAGGTGGCACGAGGCCTCCGCCATCCCGACGACCGGAACGGGCGAGACCTCTTTGAGCGCCATGAGCCCGGGATCGCCGAAACAGGCCAGGAGCACCGCGTCGCAGCCGTCGTGATGCGCTGCGAGCGCGTCCAGCGCCGCATGGCCGGCGATCGCCGCGGCCGCTCGGCTCGCGATATAGCGCGCGCCGAAGCGGCCGGACACGGCCCTGACCTCGACATCCGGCCCGGCCAGCGCGCGGGCGCGCGCGGCAACCAGATCCGTGATGCTCTCGGTCGTGTTGGGGTTGATGAGGAGGAGACGCATCGCGGAGGTGGCTCACGGGGGACGATTTCGCTTCCCGCCGGCGCCCGTTCGGGTAAGCTTCCGGGGCCAGTCTGGCACGACCATTGCTGCCCGCAAGCAGCGGCTTCGTCGAAGCCGGACGGTGAACGCACCGGGAGGGGAACAGGATGGTTTCGCGTTGGGCGCTGAGCTTCGGCTGCAGCCTCTTGGCCGTCGGCATGGCGGCGGGTCTCATCTCCTCGCAGGCGGCGGCCCAGGAGAAGGTGCTGCGGATCGCCATGACGGCGGCGGACATCCCGCGCACGCTCGGCCAGCCGGACCAGGGCTTCGAGGGCAACCGCTTCACGGGCATCCCGATCTACGACGCCCTGACCCATTGGGACCTCTCGAAGGAGAAGGAGCCTTCGGTCCTCGTCCCGGGTCTCGCGACCGAATGGAAGGTCACGGACGACAAGACGAAGTGGACGTTCAAGCTCCGCCCGGGCGTGAAATTCCACGACGGGTCCGCCTTCGACGCCGCTGCGGTGGTCTGGAACGTCCAGAAGGTCCTGGACAAGTCGGCCCCGCATTTCGATGCAAGCCAGGTGGGCGTCACTGCCTCGCGCATGCCGACGCTGCGCTCCGCCCGCGTGGTCGACGACATGACGGTCGAGCTCACGACGTCGGAGCCCGACTCGTTCCTCCCGATCAATCTGTCCAACCTGTTCATGGCCTCGCCCGCCCACTGGGAGGCGAAGCTGAAGGCGATCCCCGCTTCCGTGACGGACCCCGCCGAGCGCGCAAAGCAGGCCTGGGCGGCTTTCGCGGCCGATCCCTCCGGCTCCGGCCCGTTCAAGGTGACGCGCTTCGTTCCGCGCGAGCGGCTCGAGCTTGCCGCGAACGCGACCTACTGGGACGAGAAGCGCCGGCCTAAGATCCCGAAGGTCATCCTCCTGCCGCTGCCCGAAGCGAATGCCCGCACTGCCGCCCTTCTGTCGGGTCAGGTCGATTGGATCGAGGCGCCCGCGCCGGACGCGGTCGAGCAGATCAAGAGCCGCGGCTTCAAGATGTACCAGAACGCGCAGCCGCATGTCTGGCCGTGGCAGCTCTCCTTCGTCGAAGGCTCGCCCTGGCTCGACAGGCGCGTCCGCCACGCGGCGAATCTCTGCATCAACCGCACGGAGCTGAAGGAGGCGCTGAGCGGCCTCATGGCGGAGGCCTATGCCACCTACGAGGAAGGCCATCCCTGGAACGGCAATCCCTCGTTCAAGATCAAGTACGACCCGGCCGCCGCGAAGAAGCTCATGGCCGAGGCCGGCCACTCGGCCTCGAAGCCGCTGAAGGTGAAGGTGCAGACCTCCGCCTCGGGTTCGGGCCAGATGATGCCCATCCCGATGAACGAGTATCTGCAGCAGGCGCTGAAGGAGTGCTATTTCGACGTCGAGCTCGACGTGATCGAGTGGAACACGCTCTTCACGAACTGGCGCCAAGGCGCCAAGGATCCCTCCGCCCGCGGCGCCAACGCCATCAACGTGACCTACGCGGCGATGGACCCGTTCTTCGGGATGGTGCGCTTCACCTCGACCAAGACCTTCCCGCCGGTCTCCAACAATTGGGGCTATTTCGGCAACGAGGAGTTCGACAAGCTCATCGCCGACGCCCGCACCACTTTCGACGACAAGGCACGGGACGAAGCTTTGGCGCGGCTGCACAAGCGGATCGTCGAGGAGGCGCCCTTCGTCTGGGTCGCGCATGATGTCGGCCCGCGCGCCATGTCGCCCAAGGTGAAGGGCGTCGTGCAGCCGCAGAGCTGGTTCATCGACATCGCCACGATGTCGATGGAGTGACGAGCGCAGCTCGTCATCCCCGGGCGCCTGCCCTCGGACGCGATCCGAGGGTGACCCGGGGATCTCGATCCGTGGCCGTGCCCTGAGATCGGGATGGCCGGGCCAAGCCCGGCCATGACAACCGGAAAGGCTCATGCTCGCCTATCTCGCCCGCCGCGTCGCCTACACGGTCCCGATCCTGTTCGGGGTCGCGCTGGTCTGTTTCGCGCTCGTCCATATTGCACCCGGAGACCCGCTGGTTTCCGTGCTGCCGCCCGACGCATCGGCCGACCTGCAGGCGATGCTCCGCACCCTCTACGGCTTCGACCGCTCCTATCCGGAACAGTTCGGCCGCTGGCTTTGGCGTGCCGCGCATGGCGATCTCGGCACCTCCATCGCGACCGGCCGTCCCGTGACGGACGAGGTGTTCAAGGCCGTCGGCTACACGCTGCGCCTTTCGATCCTCGCGACGCTGATCGGCTTCTTCTTCGGCTCGCTGTTCGGTTTCGTCGCCGGCTACTACCGCGACAGCCTTGTGGACAAGGCCGCCTCCGCCCTCTCCGTCCTCGGCGTCTCCGTGCCGCATTACTGGCTCGGCATGGTGCTGGTGATCGTCTTCGCGGCCATCCTCGGCTGGCTGCCGCCGACCGGCGCCGGGTCCGGGAACGAGGGCTTCTTCGGCTCGCTCCGCTTCATGATCCTGCCGGCGGTCACGATGTCGGTGATCCCGATGGGGATCGTGGCGAGGACCGTCCGGGCCCTCGTCGCGGACATCCTCGCCCAGGAATTCGTGATCGGGCTGCGCGCCAAGGGCCTCACCGACTGGGGCGTGTTCAGGCACGTCGTGAAGAACGCGGCCCCGACGGCCCTCGCCGTGATGGGCCTGCAGCTCGGCTACCTGCTCGGCGGCTCGATCCTGATCGAGACCGTGTTCTCCTGGCCGGGCACGGGCTTCCTCCTCAACGCCGCGATCTTCCAGCGCGACCTGCCCCTCCTGCAGGGCACGATCCTGGTGCTGGCGCTGTTCTTCGTGATCCTGAACCTGCTCGTCGACGTGGTGCAGACCGCGCTCGACCCGCGCATCCAGCGGAGCTGACGATGGCCGCGCTGGCACAGCAGAGCATCGTCGAGGCGCCGCAACCGAAGACGACCGGCTATTGGACCGGAGTCTGGCGGCGCCTCCGTCGCGACCCGGTCGCGATATTCGCCGGGCTGGTCATCCTGGCCCTCATCCTGATGGCGATCTTCGCGCCCTACATCGCGCCGGCGGACCCCTACCGCGCCTCGTCTCTGCGGCGCCTCCGCCCGATCGGCACGGCCGGCTATCCGCTCGGCTCGGACGAACTCGGGCGCGACATGCTCTCCCGCCTCATCTTCGGGGCGCGGCTGTCGCTCTTCATGGGCATCACGCCCGTGATACTCGCCTTCGGGATCGGCTCCGCCATCGGCATCTTCGCCGGCTATGTCGGCGGCTGGGTCAACACCGCGATCATGCGGACGATCGACGTGTTCTACGCGTTTCCGTCCGTGCTCCTCGCGGTCGCGCTCTCCGGCGCCCTCGGGGCCGGCTTCGGCAACGCGCTCGTCTCGCTGACCGTCGTCTTCGTGCCGCAGATCGCTCGGGTCGCGGAGGCAGTCACGACGCAGGTGCGCTCGCGGGACTATGTCGAGGCGGCCCGCGCCTCTGGCGCAGGCGGCTTCACCATCGTGCGCGTGCACGTGCTCGGCAACGTACTCGGGCCGATCTTCGTCTATGCGACGAGCCTCATCTCGGTCTCGATGATCCTCGCCTCCGGCCTCTCCTTCCTCGGCCTCGGCGTCCGCCCCCCGGAGCCGGAATGGGGCCTCATGCTCAATACGCTTCGTACCGCGATCTATGTCCAGCCCTGGCTCGCGGCCCTACCCGGCGTGATGATCTTCATCACCTCCATCGCATTCAACCTGCTGGCCGACGGCCTCCGCTCGGCCATGGACGTGAAGCAGTGACGAGCGGGATTTGTGCGCGACCCATTCCCCTCCCCCTCGTGGGGAGGGCCGACTCGCGCGGAGCGCGAGCGGGGTGGGGGGCCATCCGCTGCACCCCGAGCTGTCATTCCGGGGCCGCGCAGCGGAACCCGGAACCCACGGTTGGTGGGGCGAGTGGGTTCCGTGTCTGCACCGCATAACTTCGTGCTGCGGCGCGCACGGAATGACGAGGGGTTGCCGATGATTCCCGAAGATCGCGGCGGGCCGGCCCAGCCGCTCCTCACGGTCAAGGGCCTCCTAAAGCACTTCCCCGTGAAGAAGGGCCTGTTCGGCGGCGCGAGTGCCAAGGTGCGGGCCGTCGACGGCATCGATTTCGAGGTGCTGAAGGGCGAGACGCTCGGGGTCGTCGGCGAGTCCGGCTGCGGCAAGTCGACCACCGCCCGCCTGCTCCTCAGCCTTATCGACCCGACCGCAGGCGAGATCGTGTTCGACGGCGAGCGGGTCGGCTCGCGCGCGCTCAGCCTGAAGGAATTCCGGCGCCAGTGCCAGATGGTGTTCCAGGACAGCTACTCGTCCCTGAACCCGCGCCTCACCATCGAAGCGTCCATCGCCTTCGCACCACAGGTGCATGGCGTCCCGAGAAAGGAGGCGGTCGGGCGCGCGCGCGACCTCCTCGCCCGGGTCGGGCTCGAGCCGCGGCGCTTCGCCGAGCGCTACCCGCACGAACTCTCGGGGGGCCAGCGCCAGCGCGTGAACATCGCCCGCGCGCTCGCCCTGCAGCCCCGCCTCGTCATCCTCGACGAGGCCGTGTCCGCACTCGACAAGTCGGTCGAGGCGCAGGTGCTGAACCTCCTCCTCGACCTGAAGGAGGAGTTCGGGCTCACCTACATCTTCATCAGCCACGATCTGAACGTCGTCCGCTTCATCTCGGACCGGGTCATGGTAATGTATCTCGGCAAGGTGGCCGAGATCGGCGGCTCGGAGGAGGTGTTCGAACGGGCGCAGCATCCCTATACCGCCGCCCTCCTCTCCTCCATGCCCTCGCTCGATCCGGACAACCGGACGGAGGTCGCGCCGCTGGCCGGCGACCCGCCGAACCCCATCGACCCACCCCCGGGCTGCCGCTTCCATACGCGCTGCGCCCTGGTCGAGCCCGTCTGCTCGGCCAAAGAACCCCCGCTCGCCGCGACCGAGGGCAGCCACCGCGCAGCTTGCCTCGCGGTCCAGCCGGGCTCCGGGCACTCGCTGGCGCCGGCGGCGACAAGCGTGGAGCTGGCGGCGTGACCGAGCCCGCCATCCAGATCCGCGACCTGCGCGTCACCTTCGGCGGCGTGGTACGCGCCGTAGACGGCGTCGACCTGACGCTTCATCAGGGCGAGGTCGTCGCCCTGATCGGCGAATCCGGTTCGGGGAAGAGCGTGACTCTGCGCTCGCTCATGCGCCTCCACCCGCCGCGGCGCAGCAGGGTCGAAGGCTCGATCACGGTGGCCGGACGGGACGTGCTCGCCATGAGCGAGCGCCAGCTCGCCGATTACCGCGGCGCCACCGTCTCGATGATCTTCCAGGAACCGCTACTCGCGCTCGATCCGGTCTATACGGTCGGCGAGCAGATCGCGGAGGTGATCCGCCGGCATGAGAAAGCGAGCCGGGCGGAGGCCCGCGCGCGTGCGCTGGAGCTGTTCCAGAAGGTGCGGATCCCAAGCCCCGAGCGGCGGCTCGACGCCTACCCGCACGAGATGTCGGGCGGGATGCGCCAGCGCGCGATGATTGCGCTCGCACTCGCCTGCCGTCCTAAGGTCCTGCTGGCGGACGAGCCGACCACCGCGCTCGACGCGACCGTGCAGATCCAGATCCTGCTGCTGCTGCGCGAACTCCAGCGCGAGTTCGGCCTCTCGATCGTCTTCGTGACGCACGATCTCGGTGCGGCGGTCGAGGTAGCCGACCGCATTGCGGTCATGTATGCCGGCCGCATCGTCGAGGAGGGTTCCGCACGCGACCTGATCCGCGACCCGCGCCACCCCTATACGATCGGTCTCTTGAAGAGCCGCGCCGAGGGCGCGCTGGCCAAGGGCTCGCGGCTCGACGCGATCCCGGGCTCGCCGCCGGATCTCGCCCACCTGCCGCCGGGCTGTCCCTTCGCGCCGCGCTGCCCCCTCGCGATCGAGCCCTGCCGCGCCGACCGGCCGCCCCCGATCCCGATCGGGCCGGGACATGCGGCGCGCTGCATCCGCACGGACGTGTCGCCCGGCCTGCTCGCGCGGCATCCGGAACCGGCTCCAGCCTGACGCCCGTCCCCGGGCGAGGATGCGCGCTCCGCCGGCGGACGGACCGCCCACACGAACCGGGCGGGGCTTGGCAAGTCGGCAGGAGGGCGAAGCCGGCGAGATATCGCGGCCTGCGCCTCAGCAGGCCTCAGGGCTGCTTCGCCGTCTCCAGGAACTTGAGGTCCAGCGCTGCGAGCGCGAGCAGCGGATCGGGCAGCTTCACCCCGGCGCGCCGCATCTGCTGGGCGACCTCGCGGCAGGACTTGATGTCGTCCGCCTGGAACGCCGTCTCGAGGCGCGCGCGCTGCTCGGATGTCGGCGCAGGCGCGGCCGCCGGGGCGGGCGTGGGCGCCGGACGGGCGGCGGCCTGGGCCGACGCGGCGGGAGCCGGAGCCGCGGGAGCGCCGGGCGCCGCTTGGGGCGCGGCCGGATTGGCCTGGGCCTGGCCCTGAGGGCCGGGCGCACCGGGTCCGCCCTGCGGGACCGGGCCGCTGATCCCGGAGCTTTGCGGCCCCTGACCGGCCGCAGGGTGCGGCTGCGGCGCGGGCTGGCCCGGCGAGGGCGCCTGGACGGCGGTCGCCTGCTGCGGGGACGGCGCGGAGGCCGCCGGCGCCGCGGCGGGCTGGCGGACGAAATTGGCGAGTTCCTGGCAGATATTGGCAGGCTTGCCGGGCTGCTGCTGCACAACGCGGGGTGCGGCGGGCTCCGTTGGAGCCTGCGCGGCCGGAGCCGCGGCCGCCGGAGCGGGAACTGCTGGCGTCGCCGGAGCGGGCTGGGCCACCTGGCCGGGTTCGCCGGGAGCCGGAGCCTGGGCCAGCGCCGAACCGTTCCAGGCGAGGCCCAGCGCAAGAAGGCTCGTCGCGATCGAGGCTCTCGTCATATCCTGTCCTTTCGGCCGCTGAACCGCGGGGTCAGCCGCGATGGCCCGCACCGCGCCCCTGCGGATCGCCGCTCCAGTTCGGTCCGACGAGATTGTCCGTCGGGGTGACGCGCGCACCCGTGGTCGAAAAGGCCTGGTAGGCCGGCTTCTGATTCACGGAGAGCAGATACGCCGCCGCGCCGGCGAGCAAGACAGCCGCGACGATGGCGAGAATGATCGTCTTCATGTCCTCACTCCCGTCCTCAGGTCATTCGGCCGGGACGGGCCGCGCGCCATGGACCTGCGGACCGCTGGCGGTCTTGGCCCGCTGCTCCTCGACCCAGAGGTCGTGGTGGCGGCGTGCCCAGGCGAGGTCGACCTCGCCCGAGCCCATGGCGTCGTAGGCACCCTCCATACCGAGCGACCCGATATAGATGTGGGCCAGGATGGCGGCGATGAAGAGCACCCCGATGACGGCATGCACCGCCTGCGTGAGCTGCATCCCGTTGATGTCCGTTGCCGAGAACGGGAACAGCATGAGGATGCCCGTCGCCGACATCAGCAAGCCGCCAATCACCACGATCCAGAAGATCATCTTCTGGCCGGCATTGAAGCGGTACGCGCTCGGATGCGCATCACCCAGGAAGCCGCCGCCCTTCCTGATCCAGGCGACGTCGACACGGTTCGGGATGTTGTCTTTTACCCAGACGATCAGCATGAGCAGCAAGCCCAGCATGAACGGCCAGGCCAGGTAGTTGTGGGCGTACTTGCCCCATTGGGAGAGCGCTGCGAAGGCGTCCGGCCCGATGATCGGCATGAGCAGCCGCTTCCCGAAGATGTAGTTCAGCCCGGTCAGCGCGAGAACGATGAAGCAGACGGCCGTGAGCCAGTGCATGAAGCGCTCGAAGGCGTTGAAGCGCAGGATCTTGACGCCGGATTCCTCGGTCTGATCGAGCCGGATGCGCCCCTTCGTGAAGTAGAACCCGAACAGCGCGAGCAGCATGCCGAGGATCGCGATGCCACCGATCCAGGGCAGCCAGCCCTCGCGGAACTGGCGCCACTCGCGGCCCTGCGGCTGCTCGAGCAACGCCGCCTTGCCGTCCGGGATGGAGACGCGGCCCTGCAGCTTGTTCAGCTCGCGCAGGAGCTGGTCCTCGCGAACCGAAGCCGCCGTGGGGTTCTGCCCGCTCGGGTTCGCGGTGGAGGCTGCGGGGGGCACGTCCCGCCCGGTCTGCGCGAGGACAGCGGCGCCTCCGCCGAGCATGAGAGCCGCCAGGGCGATCCGGAGAAGGTGCATCACGGCGCTGACCTCGTGTCTGGCTGTCGGGGGATCGGGCCGCGATCAGATCGCGACCGTCTCGCGGTAGGCCGTCTTCCAGCCCCAGGCGCCCGAACCGTAACCGCGCTTGACGACGCGCTCCTTGTAGATCTGGGCGATGATCTCGCCGTCACCGGCGAGGAGCGCCTTCGTGGAACACATCTCGGCGCAGAGCGGCAGCTTGCCTTCGGCCAGGCGGTTCGAACCGTATTTCTCGTATTCCGCGGTCGTGAGGTCGGCCTCGGGACCGCCGGCACAGTAGGTGCACTTGTCCATCTTGCCGCGGGAGCCGAAATTCCCGACCCGGGGATATTGCGGCGCCCCGAAGGGGCAGGCGTAGAAGCAGTAGCCGCAGCCGATGCAGAGGTCCTTCGAGTGGAGGACGACGGCATCCGCCGTGGTGAAGAAGCAGTTCACCGGGCACACGGCCGCACAGGGCGCGTCCGTGCAGTGCATGCAGGCCATCGAGATCGAGCGCTCGGACGGCTTGCCGTCGTTGAGCGTCACGACTCGGCGCCGATTGATGCCCCACGGCACCTCGTGCTCGTTCTTGCAGGCGGTGACGCAGGCGTTGCACTCGATGCAGCGGTCGGCGTCGCAGAGGAACTTCATACGGGCCATTGTCGGGTCTCCGTCAGGCCGCCTGGATCTGGCAGAGGGTGACTTTCGTCTCCTGCATGCCGGTCACCGGATCGAAGCCGTAGGTCGTGACGGTGTTCACGCTCTCGCCGAGGACGACGGGATCTGTCCCGGCCGGATATCTCGAGCGATGGTCCTCGCCCTGGTACCAGCCGGCGAAGTGGAACGGCATCCAGGCCACCCCCTTGCCGACGCGCTCGGTGACGAGCGCCTTCACCTTGGTCTTGGCGTTGTTCTCCGGCCCGAGCACCCAGACCCAGGCGCCGTCCTTGATGCCGCGCTCGGCAGCATCCGCCGGGTTGATCTCGACGAACATGTCCTGCTGCAGCTCGGCCAGCCACGGATTCGACCGGGTCTCCTCGCCGCCGCCCTCGTATTCCACCAGGCGGCCCGAGGAGAGGATGATCGGGAAGGATCGGGCGATGTTCTTGTCGACCGCGGCCTTCTGCACGGTGAAGCCGTTGTTCGGGATCCGGAACTGCCGCTCGTCGGGCCGCGTCGGATATTTCGCCACGAGCTCGGGCTTGGGCGAATAGATCGGCTCGCGATGGACCGGGATCGGGTCCGGCAGGTTCCAGGCATTCGCCCGGGCCTTGCCGTTGCCGTAGTGCATGACCCCGCGCTCGAGGCAGACGCGCTGGATGCCGCCCGACAGGTCGATCGCCCAGCTCACGGCATCCACGTTGTTGCCGCCGATCCGCTGGATGGTCGCGAGTTCGTCCGGCGTGAGGTCCTTGTCCCAGCCGAGCTTCTTCAGGATCCCGAAGGTGATCTCGGGATAGCCGTCCGTGAGCTCGGAGCCGACCGGGTACGAATCCTCCGCAAGCAGCGTCTGGCCGTTCCGCTCCACCCCGAAGCGGGCCCGGAAGGCGCCGCCGCCCTCCTTCACGTGCAGGTTCGTGTTGTAGAGGATGTGCGTGCCGGGATGGCGGATCTCAGGCTTGCCCCAGCAGGGCCACGGCAGGCCGTAATAGTCGCCGCCCACCTCCGGATCGTCCTTGGGCGCGCGCAGCGTCACGAGGTCGAACTTGTGCTGGTTGCGCATATGCGCCTTCAGCCGCTCCGGCGACTGGCCACAATAGCCGGTGGACCAGCCGCCGCGATTGATCTCGCGCAGGATGTCTTCCGGAACCGGGACGTTGTTCTCGACCTTGATGTTCTTGAACAGCTCCTCCGCGAAGCCGAGCTTCTTCGCCAGCAGGTACAGGAACTCGTAGTCGTTCTTCGATTCGAATGCCGGCTTCACGATCTGCTCGCCCCACTGGAGGGAGCGATTGGACGCGGTGCGCGAGCCGTCCATCTCGAGCGAGGTGCAAATCGGCAGGAGATAGACGCCGTCCTTCCGGTTGCCCATCGTGGCGAAGCTCGTCGGATGCGGGTCGGCCACCACGAGCAGCTCGAGCTTGTTGACGCCCTCGACCGCCTCGGGGATGCGGGTCACCGTGTTGCCGCCGTGGCCGAACACCATCATGGCCTTGATGTTGGCCTTCTGGTCGACCTGGTCCTCCGGCAGGTTCACGCCGTCGAACCACCGGGTCGAGGTGATCCCGGGCGCCTCCATGTTCTGCTTGCGGGTGCGGGCGGGCCGGCCGGCCTTCGCGGGCACCTCGTCGAAGCGGGACTGGAGCCAGTCGTAGCTGACATCCCAGACGCGCGCCCAATGCCGCCAGGCGCCCTCGACCAGTCCGTAATAGAGCGGCAGGGTCGAGATATCGAGGCCGAGATCGGTCGCGCCCTGCACGTTCGTGTGGCCGCGAAAGATGTTGGCCCCGGTTCCTGGCTTGCCGACATTGCCGGTGGCGAGCGCCAGGATGCAGAGCGCCCGCACGTTTGCGGTGCCGACCGTGTGCTGGGTCGCGCCCATGCACCAGATCACGGTGGCGGGCTTCTCGTGCGAGAACAGATAGGCCACGCGCTTGAGCTGCTCGCCGGGCACGCCGGTGACCCGCTCAACCTCGTCGGGCGTCCACTTGGCGACCTCCTTGCGGACATCCTCCATGCCGTAGACGCGCTGGCGGATGAATTCCTTGTCCTCCCAGCCGTTCTGGAAGATGTGCCAGAGGATGCCCCAGACGAGCGGGATGTCCGTGCCGGAGCGCAGCCGGACATATTCCGTCGCGTGTGCGGCCGTCCGCGTGAAGCGCGGATCGATGACGATCATGTTGGCGCGGTTGATCTCCTTGCCGGACAGCACGTGCTGCATGGAGATCGGATGCGCTTCCGCGGGGTTGCCGCCCATGATGATCATGGTTTTGGCGTTGCGGATGTCGTTGTAGGAATTCGTCTGGGCACCGTAGCCCCAGGTGTTGGCGACGCCGGCGACGGTAGTCGAATGGCAGATGCGCGCCTGGTGGTCGACCGAGTTCGTGCCCCAGAAGGCCCCGAATTTGCGAAGCAGATACGCGGCCTCGTTCGTGTACTTGGCGGAGCCGAGCCAATAGGCGGAGTCAGCGCCGTATTTCTGGCGGATGTCGAGCAGCTTGTCGCCGATCTCGTTGATCGCCTGGTCCCAGCTGACCCGCTGCCATTGCCCGTCGACGAGCTTCACCGGGTATTTGAGGCGCCGCTCGCTGTGCACCAGCTCCCGGATCGCCGCGCCCTTAGCGCAATGCGTGCCGCGGTTGATCGGGCTGTCCCAGGAGGGCTCCTGGCCGACCCATACGCCGTTCACGACCTCGGCCGTCACCGTGCAGCCGACCGAGCAATGGGTGCAGATGTTCTTCTTGATCTGCACCTGCGGACCGCTCACGGCGGTGCCGGCCGCCCTCGCCTTGCGGACCGCCCCGAGCTGGATCGAGCCCGCGGCCGCGAGGCCGCCGACCGCAAGCCCGGACTGGCGCAGGAAGGAGCGCCGGTCGATCACGCCGGAGGCGAGGCCGGATGCGAAGGACTGCAGCTTGCCGCGGCTCGCTTCGCCGCTCTTGCGCTTCGTCAGCATGGGGCAGCCCTCACTTCTTCAGCGTCTCGTACCCATTGGTACGATAGAACGCCTTCACGTGGTCGGACTCGCGGTAGCGAGCCTTGGTCTCGTTGGGCCCGGGGTCGTAGGCCTGGGCCTCCGTCGCGGCGATCGGCGAGACTGCGACGACCACGGCCGCGCTTGAGGCGCCGCCCACCGCGCCGAGGAACTTGCGGCGATCCACCGCCTTCCGGTCGCTCTCGCTCATTCTCCCGTCTCCTCTCGACGCCGCTCCCGATCCGCCGGCCGGCGGATCAGTTCTCCAGCGCAAAGGCTTCCGCCTCGATTTCCATGAACAGGCGCCCGAGCGCCCCGACCGCACGGTAGAACCGCGCAGATCGAGCAGTCTCCAGATCGCCGAAGAAACGCTCGGCAAAGGGCTTCAGATGCCGCTCGAAGAAGCGGCGCTCTGCGCCAGCCCCGCCCTCGAACCGGCCCGCCGCGAGTCCCGCCATCACGTCGCACAGGATCGCGACATGATCCTCAGGCTCGCGCAGATCCTCGGCCGCCTCGATCCCGAGGGCCTGCAGATCCGTACGCACCCGGGCGAGCGGCCGCTCGTTCAGGAACCCGGTGAGGTAATACGAGGCATAAGGCAGGAGCTCGCTCCGACCGACGCCGATGAAGAGGTCGAAATATTCGCGCGAGACCGCGTCGGCATCGGCTTCCCGGGCAGCCTCGGCGAGCCTGCGGTAGGCTAGGCCGAGCGGCGTGGCGTCCCCTTCGATCGCGCCGAGAGCCGCGAGGAGCTGCACGGTCGGCGCCTGCCCGAGCAGGACGGCAAGCAATTGGTAGTGCTGAGAACGAAGAAGATCGACCTCATCAAGCTCTCGGCCTGAGGGCAACGGGAGGTCCTCGGTTGGGTAGAGATCGGGGCGGAGGACGGCGCGAGGGATCCCGGTGACCTCCTCCACCTTCACGACACGATCGGCCGGGATACGGCGCCAGTTCGAGACAGCCGGCTGCGAAATGCCCAGCGCACGCGCCAGCGCTCCAATGCTTCCAGCGGCCCGAATGGCCTGCTCGATACCCTCGGCTCGCATCTCGCTCCCGGCACGCGGTCCCTGTCGCCCACGCTTGACCGCCATAATACGACGTTATGAGGATAAACAAGAGTTAGAAAAGATCGAACTTTGGTATGGCCGCGCCATGCCGTCGCAAGGGGCGCTGCGCGGGGTCGGGCGCATTCTCCTCCCGAGCGGAGACCGCCACCGCCGTGCCCGTGCCACCGGCCGGCTCGCCGGGGGACGCCGTTCCGGATGGCGGAATCGCCGGAGGGCTGCCACCGGCGGCGACCTGCTCCGGTCGGCTCTCGGGGGAAGCTTCGGGCGCTTCGGGCCCCCCGCGGCCGGTTTCCCGGCCCGGCGTCGCGCCCGGCGCGTGGTCGGATAGGGCGGAGAACATCCGGTCGAGCCGATCCGTGATGTCGTCGGCGAGGCCGAGGGGCCCGCCCCCCGGCACGCCGCCCGGGACGTTCCAGTCCCATGCGTAATCGCGGGCGTCGCCGACGTAGTCGCGGATCGCGGGATCGAGGGACCACATCCGCCTCAGCGCGGCCTTGCGCAGCACCTCCGGCACGCCCTTGCGCAGGAACCCGGAGATGTCGGACTCGGGCGTCAGATCCTCGATCCGGGGCAGGAGCGCGAGTTCCTCCTCTGGAAGGGTCTCGTCCGTTGCAAGGGCGGCCTCGTCCGGGCGCGGCTCCGGCGCATCCGGCGTCTCCTCCCGCTCGGCGCCGAGCTTGCGGCGCGACCAGCGGGCGAGGAAGCCATCACCCCAATTCATCCCTCTCCTCCCGTCCGGTCCCGGCCGGGGGCGCGTCGGGCCAGCGCCTCGGCATCGGGGCGGTCGTTCCTGCGCTTGAAGAAGGCCCGCTCGACGTGGAATGCGGCCACATAGGCTGCCAGGTGATCCCGGATCTCGGTCGGCATCGGCACCGCTTCGACGATCTCGCCGATCCCCTCCGCCAGCCCCTCGCCCTCGTAGGGGTCGGCCGTCACGGCCGCGATCTCATGGTCCTCGCCGCCGATCGGACGCAGCGCTACCCACAGCGAGGGCTGGCCGGAGGCGAGGTTGTCCCGGTAATGCGCCGTCTCGCTCGGGTGGAGCGCGAGTTCGTAGGGGCCGGCGTAGAACAGCTCCTCGGTCTGCGTCGCGGACAGGCGCGTCCAGGCCGGCGTCTCGGGCGCGGCAGGCAGGACAGCGGTCGGGAGCCACGCATGGTCCGCCCAGGGATTGGACAGCCTGCGCCGGGCGACCACAACCCCGACGGTGATCCGCGCTTCGGGTTCGCCCGCCCGGCTCATGCTGCCACCTGCCCGGCTGCGAGCGGCAACCCCACGATGAGGTTCTGCGGCTTCAGGATCAGGCGCCGGTCCGGATTCATGGCGAGGAAGAGATAGGCCGGATGACCCGCGACCCTGGGGTCGATGCGCGAGCGGTCGGCGAAGCTCAGGCTGAACATGGCGAGGAGGCGGGACAGCTCGTCGGACGAGAGGCTCTCGCCGCGCCAGACCGCGTTGCCGATCCGCGTCGCCTCGGCGTCCAGGCCGATGAACCAGCGCCAGTCCCGGTCCTGCACGGTGGCGATCGGCTCGACGCGGGTCTCGAGGTGCAGAAGATGACGCAGCCAAGCCTCGACCGCACGGGCGAGCCCCTCCCGGGACTTCGGATTGGAGCTCAGGTTCAGCGCCATCGAGAAGGCGTCAGAACGGCTCCAGTAGGTCCAGGCGCTCTCGTCGTCGAGGATGTCGAGCTCCTCGATCGGCTCGCGACCGAGCATCGCCGCGAGGGGGGAGCCGCGCGCGCCGGGGTCCTGTGCATCGATCAGCTCGGCATCGGCGAGCAGCACGGTCTCGCCGCTCACCGAGACGCGCTGCGGCCTGAAGAACAGCTCGGCCGCGCGCAGCACGTACGGGTCCTCGCAGCCGTCGAGCGCGTTGCGCAGGATCAGGTGCACGAGCTGATTCAGGAAGATGACCGGCGTGGTGATCGGGTTTGCGCGGACGAGCCGCAGATAGGCCGCCTCGATCGTCGGAGCGCCGAGAAGCGCCTGGCGCAGCGCCAGCATCACGGACCAGTTCTCGCGCGCATCCGCATCCGAGATGGCCGCGACCTCGGCCGGCTCGACAGGGCGGCGCGGATCCACCGCGAGACTCGCATGAAGCGCGCGCTCGGCCTCGCAGGCTTCTTCTGGAGGGATCAGTTCCGGACGCGCGAGATAGGCGAGCAGGAGCTCGTCCGTGACCGCGAGGCCACCGCCTTCCGTCCGGTGCGTCAGGTGGTGGCCGCTCGACACCCAGAACTCTCTCACGCCCGCTTCTCCGCCATCAGGCCCGCAAGGTCGATCCGCTCCTCCGGCTCCTCGTCCGCCTCCACGAACTGGAAGACGCGCAGGCCGGCATGGAGCCGGTCGGCGCCGGGCAGGCCCGGCTCTTTTGCCGTAAGGGTCCGGAACTGCTCGCGCAGCTCGCCGTCCTGGAAGGTTCGATGCAGGGCGAGGATCGTGTTGGGGGGCGGACCGCAGAGCGAGGCGGCAGCCGCGATCTCCTCCTCTGCGGCCGCCAGCGCCGTGGCGTCATCCGGCGCGCCGAGCTGTTCGCGGATCCGCCGCGCGAGGGCGGTCGTCGCCGCCTCGACCTCGTCCGGGCCCGCCTCGCTCACCACGACCAGGGTCGAGAAGCCGAGCGAGGACACGCCCACGAAGCCCGACCGAAAGGCCGCGCGCGCCTTGCCCGTCAGCGCCGCGGGATCCAGGTCGAGGAACATGAAGGAGCCCGCGACGGCCCACTCGCCGGGCTCGGCCGCACGCTCGAAGACGAAGGTGTCCGAGGGATCGAGCCGGATCGTGCGCGGCAGCTTCGTGATCGTCATAGCCGGGGCGCTCCCGTCCCGGGATCGAACCAGGAAGCGTCCGCAAGCGCCTGCGCGAGCCGAACGACCTCGCCCGTCCCGGTCCGCAGGTTCCCGTCGGCGTCGAGCCACGCGGTCCGGGCATCCCGCATCCACCGGCGATAGGCGTCCGACCAGGCAGCGAAGCCGCGATCCCGGACGGCGTCGAAGCCGAGCAGCAGGTAGCGCGCGAACGCCTCGACGATCGCATCCGGCGCGCCCGGCCCGAAGCCTTCCTCGTCGAGGGCGGTGGAATCGGGCGTGAGCCCCGGATCGCCGGCATGACGCTTGGAGGCGATCAGCATTGCCGAGAACACGAGCCAGTCCGGCACGTCTTCCTCTCCGCAGCTCTCCGGCCAAGCGAGCCGCCCTCCTCCGAGCCGCGCACCGTCGAATTCGATGACATCCGGATAGCGAATCGCGACCGGCATCTCCGGCGGAGCCGCGGATCCGACGGCGTCCGCCAGGGCAGCCATGCCGACGAGAGCTGACCGGCGCGCGTCGCGCAGCCGCTCCTCGGGCTCCAGTACGACCGCGAACTCGAGCACTCGATCGCCGGTGCGGCTCGTCAGGCTCCCGGCGCCGAGCCGCGCTGCCGCATCCCGGGCAAAGTCGTGCACCGGAATGCCCGGCGGAGGCGCGGCCCAGGAGAAGGCCGGCGGCAGGTCGGGCGCCGGTCGCTCGGTGCGGAGGGCAAGGGCGGTCATGCGGCTTCGGCTGGTGCTGCGGGCAAGTGTCCGGTTACCTTTGATCCATTCCAGTATAAGCTTGTCCAAATGAATGCGAGGCGCAGAGCGCCGCGCCCTGGGGCCGAAGACTTGTCCAGCACCGAACGCGTCGTGTTTGCCTGCTCCTGCGAGGAGACGATGCCGCTCGATGCCCGCGCCATCGGCGCGGCCTGCGGCGGCAGGCTCCAGGAGGCCGACCAGCTCTGCGGCCGGGAGCTCGACCGCTTCCGGTCGGCCCTGAGCACGGGTGCGCCCATCACGGTATCCTGCACGCAGCAGGCGCCGCTCTTCGCCGAGATCGCGGACGAGTTCGCGGCGGCGGACCGGATCAGCTTCGCGAACATTCGCGAGACCGCCGGCTGGTCGAGGGACGCCCGCGATGCCGGGCCGAAGATGGCCGCGCTCCTCGCGGCTGCCGCCGAGCCGATGCCGGCGATCTCGACCGTCAGCTTCGTGAGCCAGGGCGTGGCGCTCGTCTATGGGTGCGACGAGGTTGCGATCGAGGCGGCGCGCCGCCTCGCCCCGCATCTCGACATAACCGTGCTCCTGACGAAGCCGGCCGACGTCGCGCCGCCGCGGACGACCGAGTTCCCCGTGCTCAAAGGTACGATCGCGGCCGCAAAGGGCCATCTCGGAGCCTTCGAGCTGCGAATCGACGACTACGCGCTGCCCTCGCCATCCTCGCGGGGCGCGCTCGTCTTCGGCCCGCCTCGCGACGGCGCAACCTCGGCCTGCGATCTCGTCGTCGACCTCTCGGGCGGACTGCCCCTCTTTCCTGCGCACGAGGTGCGCAGCGGCTATCTCCGGGCCGACCCGCGCGACCCCGCCTCGGTCGAGCGCGCGGTGATGGAGGCCTCCCACCTCGTCGGCGAGTTCGACAAGCCGCGCTTCATCGATTTCAAGGCCGCGCTCTGCGCTCACTCGCGCTCGCGGATCACGGGCTGCACGCGCTGCCTCGACATCTGCCCGACCGGGGCGATCGCCCCGGCCGGCGACCACGTCGCGATCGATCCATTCGTCTGCGCGGGCTGCGGCGGCTGCGCCGCCTCCTGTCCAACCGGTGCCGCCTCCTATGCCCTGCCGAGGGTGGATGCGCTCGTGCGCAGGCTCCGCACGCTCATCCAGGCCTACCGGGCGGCAGGCGGGCGCGACCCGGTCGTTCTGTTCCACGACGGCGACCACGGCGAGCCGCTGATCGATGCGCTCGCGCGGTTCGGCGACGGGCTCCCGGCCAACGTGCTTCCGGTGCGCGTCAACGAGGTGACGCAGATCGGCCCCGAGACCCTCGCCGCGCTCTTCGCCTATGGCGCCGCCGGGGCAAGGCTCCTCGTCCGGAACCGGCCGAAGCACGACCTCGCCGCAACCCTCCGCGTCGTGGACCTCGCGAACACGGTCCTGGCGGCGCTGGGCTACGGCACGGCGCCGGTCTCGATCGTCGCCACCGATGACCCCGACGAGCTGCGCTCCCTTCTCGACACGGCACCGCTCGGGCGCCCGTCGGAGAAGCCGGCCTCCTTCCTCCTTGCGGGGGAGAAGCGCGGCGTGCTGGAACTCGCCTTCCGTGAGCTCCATCGAGCTGCGCCGGAGCCGGTCGACGTGGTCCCGCTCGCGGCCGGCGCGCCCTTCGGCGGCCTCTCCTTCGAAGTCGAGAATTGCACGCTGTGCCTCTCCTGCGTCGGCGCCTGCCCGACCGCGGCCCTGTCGGACAATCCCGAGCGGCCGATGCTCGCCTTCGACGAGACGCTCTGCGTCCAATGCGGGCTATGCGCCGCGACCTGCCCCGAGGACGTGATCGCGCTCAAGCCCCAGCTCGATTTCGCGGCCTGGGGCGCCGGCAAGCGCGTCGTAAAGGAGGAGGAGCCGTTCCACTGCACGGTCTGCGCAAAGCCCTTCGGGACGCGCAGCGCGATCGAGCGCGTCATCCAGAAGCTCTCCGGCAGCCATTGGATGTTCGCCGGGCCCGAGGGCGAGGCACGCATCCGCGTGCTCACGATGTGCGAGGATTGCCGGGTCGAGGCGGCGGTGAACGCCAATCTCGACCCGCACGAGCACGACACGCGTCGGCCGCGCACCACCGACGACTACCTCGCCGCGCGGACAGGTCCCGGCACGGCCTGAGGCGCCTACCTGGTCGCCTTCTCCAGGTACCGCACCAGCGCCTCCCGGTCCTCCGCCGTGACCGTCTGCTCGGGCATCTTGGTTCCCGGCGTGTAGCGCGCAGGCCCGATCTCGAAGAGCTTCGAGATCGTCTCCGCGTTCCAGACGATGTCGAGCTGCTTCAGCGCCGGCGAGAAATTGTAGCCCGGGAGGCTGGCGACCCTGCGGCCGAAGACGCCGTGCAGTGTCGGCCCGGCACGATTGCCCCCGTCGGGCGTCAGCGTGTGACAGGCCGCGCAGGCCTTGAAGACCTCCGCGCCCCGCTCGCTGCCGGCGACCGCGTTCAGCTCGGGCGGCCGCATCATCACGACAGGCCCGATATGCTCGCCGGTGCGGGCATTCCAGCGCCGGACGAGGCGGTCGCTGCCGCCCGTCAGGATTTCCGCCCCGTCTTGGGAGAAGGCCAGCGACCAGACCGGCAGGCCCGGCCCCACTAGCCGTGCCGCGGTGCTCGCTGTCCCAAGGTCGACGAGCGCAACGGCGCCTCTGAGAAGCGCGACCGCGGCGCGGCCGCCGCCGGGCGCGACCGAGATCGCCAGGATCGGCCCGGTCTGCAAGTCCAACTCCGTCAGCGCCTGATCCTCGGTCGAGAGGAGGCGCAGCACCCCGTCCGCGCCTCCCGCCACGATCTCGCCGCCGGGCCCCACCGCAAGCGCGTTGAGCGGCGTCGGCAATGTCCGGATGGCGGGGGCGCCCTCCCCCGCAGGCCAGATCCTGAGCGTTGCATCGTAGCCCGCCGTGACGAGACGCCCGTCCGGCATGAAGGCGACGGCGTTCACCTGGCCCTGGTGTCCCTCGAACACCCTCGCAGGGCCGCCCGAGAGCGGGGTGAGCCGGGCCGTACCGTCCCACGATGCCGAGGCGATCCTCCCACCGTCCGGCGACAGCGCGAGCCCGACGATCGGACCCTTATGGGCTTCCTCGACCTGCAGAGGCTGCCCGCCGCCGGGCTGCCACAGCGCGATCCGGCCATCCTCCCCCGCCGTCGCGAAGCGCCCGCCGGGAAGGGCGAGCACGGCATTCACCGCGCCCTCGTGGAAGCGCAGCACCGATCTCGCCTCGCCGCTCCGGAGGTCCCACAGGATGGCGGATTGGTCGAAGCTCCCGGACACGGCCGCCGCCCCGTCCTCCAGGATGGCCAGCGCGCGCACCGGCCCGCCATGGCCGCGAAATTCTGCTGCGGCCGGGCCGGCAAGGAAGAGCAAGGCGGTCGCGAGTGCGGCGAGGCGAGACGGGAACACGGGCCGGGGCGCTCCACTCGGAGTTGACGATAGCGGCGTACCGCCTGGCACCCGACGGGCACAAGCGCCCGGCGGAGTGTCCGGCTGCGGCGCGTTATCCGTCCGCAACGCGCACCGGCCTGCTTTCCCTGCCTAACAACCGTTAGTGACCTGCCGCGAGCCCGATGATCCGATGCGTTGCGGGCCGGGCGACCGGCCCAGCCGGTCCCGGCCCATCCGTGGTCCTTGACAGGCCGGGACCGGCGCACACATTCGGGACCGACGATGCCCACGCAAGTCTTCCGCACGGCCGCCGCCGTTTTCGGCCCCGCCGAGATCGCGAACCTCACCGAGGCCTACAATACGGCGCTCTCGTCCATCGACGAGCAGACCTTACGGCTCGACGTGCCTGGACACGAGCTGCGCCGCCGGCTCGCCTCGCGCATCATCGAGGAGGCGAAGCGTGGGCAGTCCGACCCGAAGCTCCTGGCAGAGCGGGCGCTCGCAGCGCTCGCAGCGTAGCCGTTTGGCGCGGGCCCTCGCCCGCGCGGCTGTTCCGGCTGCGCTCCTGCTCGGGCTCGCCTTCCTGCTCGTCGGCCTCTGCTTCGTCGCGGCACCCCGCCTCGGCGCCGTCATCTTCGGCATCGAAGCGGCCGAACCGGCCGCCCTCGCCTATGTCAGGGCGATAGGATTCCGCGACCTCGCCCTCGCGCTCTACATCTTCGGCCTGGCGGCCGCTGCGTCGCGCCGCGCTCTGAGCCTGGTGCTTGCCGCAAGCCTGGTGATCCCGGCCTGCGACATCGCGCTCGTGCTCTCCGTCGCCGGCTGGAGCGCGATGCCGCAGCTCCTGATCCATCTTGCGGGAGCGGCGGCTCTGGGGCTCGTGTCCCTCGGGCTGCGCTGCGCCGAATTGCGGCCGGTGCAGAGATGAACCCTTCCCGTCGCCCTTCGTTGGCTCTCCATCAGCCCGCCTCCGGGCGATCCAGACATGGGACGACGATGCGACAGATCTTTACGACCGCGCTCGCCGCAGCCGCACTCGGCACGGCCGGGCTCCTCTCCGGCGCAGCGACCAACGCGGCCTCGGCGGCGCCGATCACGGCCGAGCGCCTCGACGCCGCCGGCGTCAAAGTTGAGTACACGCAGTATCGCCGCGGCTGGCGCGGCCGCGGCTATCACGGGCCGCGCTACGGATACCGCGGCGGCTACTACCGCCGGGGATACGGGGCGGCGCCGCTGATCGGCGGCCTCGCCGCCGGAGCGCTCATCGGCGGCGCCATCGCGTCGCAGGCGGCTCCGGCGCCGGGCTATTATGCCGCGCCGCCGGACGACGACGCCGTCGCCTACTGCATGCAGCGGTTCAAGTCCTACGATCCGGCGAGCGGGACCTATCTCGGCTACGACGGCCAGCGCCATCCCTGCCCGTAATCCGCTTCGGTCGGGCGCGCCGCGCCCGACCTCTACGTCGTGTGCGAGGTCAGGTCGAAGCGCTCGACGAGCAGCCTGGCCTGGCTCGGATCGGCCCGGATGGCCTCGATGAGGCGGCGCAGGCGCGCGACCTCCGCCTCGAGCTTGGCCACGCGCTCCCCCTCTTGGTGCCCGCCCTGGGCCTCGGCCTCATCCCGGACGAACTCGATCCCGATGAAGCCGTCGCGCTGCCAGCGTATCTCCGCGTCGTAACGCCGCCCGTGCTTCGGGACGAAGAGCACGAAGCGCGGCGGCAGGACCGCACTGCCGGGGACCTGCAGCCTGGCGCCGCTCTCGGACAGATCCCGGACGGTGCAGTCGACCGTGGTGGCGCCCCCGTTGAACTCCGCGCGCGCCATAAGGAGCGTCCTGAGCCTGGGTGCGCGGTCTGACGTGGCCTCGGCCAAGACGAAACTCGACTTCGTTGGGGCGTATCGCGAAACGCTATCACGCCATGAAGAACGGAAGGTGAATGCCGCCGCTGGTTTCGGCCGGCCCTCCACCCTCCTCGTCAACGCACGGCGCGGCGCCCGCGTTCGCGCTTCGGCCGGCCAGCCGCGGGGCGGGCCTCGGCGCGCTTTGCGAGCGAGCGCTCCACGACGCGCGCCATGTCGATCATGATGCGGTCGAGCTCGTAGTCCTTCGGCGTGTAGACCGCCGCGACTCCCATGTTGCGGAGCACGAGCTCGTCCTCACCCGAGATGATGCCTCCGACGACCACGGGGATGTCGTCGAGATTCTCGAGCCGGAGCCGGGCCATCACCTCCCGGACCAGCGGCACATGCGAGCCCGACAGGATTGAGAGGCCGATCAGGTGCGCGCCGGTCTCGGCCGCGCGCGCCACGATCTCGGCCGGGGTCTGACGGATGCCGTCGTAGGCGACCTCCATCCCGACGTCCCGGGCGCGGAGCGCGATCTGCTCGGCGCCGTTGGAATGGCCGTCGAGGCCCGGCTTGCCGACGATGAGGCGCGGCGTCTCGCCAAGCTTTTCCCCGAGCTCGGCGATGACGAGCCTCACGTCCTCGGCGGGGGGCTGGCTCCTGGTCTCGACCGTAACGCCGGTCGGCGCACGGTACTGGCCGAAGATCCCGCGCAGCGCCTCGCCCCACTCGCCTGTAGTTACGCCCGCCTTCGCGGCCGCGATCGACGGCGGCACGATGTTGCGGCCCTCGCGCGCCGCGGCTTCGAGTTCCGCGACCGCCGCATCGACGGCCGCCTGGTCGCGCGCCGCACGCCAGGCGCGGATCTTGTGCACAGCCTCCATCTCGACCGTCTCGGGCACCGCCAGGAAGGTCCCCTCCCCGGCCACCAGGGGCGAAGGCTCGCCTTCCGTGAAGCGGTTCACGCCAACCACGACCTGTTCGCCGGCCTCGACCCGCGCGATCCGCGCTGCATTCGACTCGACGAGCGCGCGCTTGAGCAGCCCCGTCTCCACCGCCGCGATGGCGCCGCCGATCGCGTCGACGCGCGCGAGCTCGGCGCGCGCCTCTGTCTTCAGCCGCTCGACCTTCTCCTCCATCACGCGCGAGCCGTCGAACAGGTCGTCGTATTCCAGGAGGTCGGTCTCGTAGGCCAGGATCTGCTGCATGCGGAGCGACCATTGCTGGTCCCAGGGACGCGGCAGGCCGAGCGCCTCGTTCCATGCTGGAAGCTGGACTGCCCTAGCCCGCGCCTTCCTCGACAGGGTCACGGCCAGCATCTCGATGAGGATGCGGTGGATGTTGTTCTCAGGCTGCTGCTCGGTGAGGCCGAGCGAGTTCACCTGCACCCCATAGCGGAACATCCGCTTCTTCGGGTCGGCGATGCCGTAGCGGTCGCGCGTGATCTCGTCCCAGAGCTCCGTGAAGGCGCGCATCTTCGCGATCTCGGTCACGAAGCGCAGGCCCGCATTCACGAAGAAGGAGATGCGCCCGACGACCTCCGCGAAACCGGCCTCGTCCACCTCGCCGGACGTTTTGACGGTGTCCAGCACCGCGATCGCGGTCGCGAGCGCGAAGGCGAGTTCCTGGACCGGCGTCGCGCCCGCCTCCTGCAGGTGGTAGGAGCAGACGTTCATCGGGTTCCATTTCGGGACCTCCCGCGTCGTGAAGAGGATCACGTCCTTCGTCAGCCGCATGGAGGGCGCCGGCGGGAACACGTAGGTGCCGCGCGAGAGATATTCCTTGATGATGTCGTTCTGCGTCGTGCCCTGGAGCGCGGCGACGGGCGCGCCCTGCTCTTCCGCAACCGCCAGATAGAGCGCGAGCAGCCAGGCGGCCGGCGCGTTGATCGTCATGGAGGTGTTCATCTGCGCGAGCGGGATGCCGTCGAACAGCGCGCGCATGTCCCCGATATGCGCGATCGACACGCCGACCTTGCCGACCTCGCCGCGGGCCAGTTCGTGGTCCGGATCGTAGCCGGTCTGCGTCGGCAGATCGAAGGCGATCGACAGGCCCGTCTGTCCCTTGGCGAGATTGCGCCGATAGAGCGCGTTCGATTCCGCCGCGGTGGAATGCCCGGCATAGGTGCGGAAGAGCCAGGGCTTGTCCCGGCGGGTCTCTGTGGTCATCCGTAGCTCCCTCCCGCCTATCATGCTGCGCCGCAACCAGAAGGAAAGCCCCGCATAGGTCTAAAGGACGGAATGGAACCGTCTCGGCTTGACCTTCCGCCCCGCGAGGCGGATATCGGCCGGCGGGAGACCCCTCCCCACCGAGGGGCGCCCATCTGGAAGGATGGACCATATGGCCACGATGCCCGTCACGCGTCCCGCGGAGCGCCCGCGCACGCCGTTTTTCTCCTCCGGCCCCTGCGCCAAGCGCCCCGGCTGGACCTCCGACGTTCTGAAGGATGCGCCTCTCGGCCGCTCGCACCGCGCCAAGGTCGGCAAGGCGAAGCTGAAGCTCGCGATCGACCTGACGCGCGAGGTGCTGCAGGTCCCGGCCGATTACCGCATCGGCATCGTGCCCGCCTCCGATACCGGCGCGGTCGAGATGGCGCTCTGGTCCCTGCTCGGAGCCCGCAGCGTCGATCTCCTCGCCTGGGAGAGCTTCGGCGAGGGCTGGGTCACGGACGTCGTGAAGCAGCTCAAGCTCACCGACGCGCGGGTGATCAAGTCCGGCTATGGCGAGTTGCCGAATCTCGCCGAGGTCGACACGAAGGCCCGCGATGTGGTCTTCACCTGGAACGGCACGACCTCCGGCGTCCGGGTGCCAAACGCCGATTGGATCGCGGCGGACCGCGAGGGACTGACGATCTGCGACGCGACCTCCGCCGCCTTCTCGCAGCGGCTCGACTGGCCGAAGCTCGATGTCGTCACCTTCTCCTGGCAGAAGGCGCTCGGCGGCGAGGCGGCGCACGGCATGCTCATCCTCTCGCCGCGCGCGGTTCAGCGGCTGGAGAGCTACACGCCGTCCTGGCCGCTGCCCAAGATCTTCCGGATGACGAAGGGCGGCAAGCTCATCGAGGGCATCTTCGAGGGCGAGACCATCAATACGCCGTCGATGCTCTGCGTGGAGGACTACCTCGACGCGCTGAACTGGGCGAAGCGCGAGGGGGGCCTCGACGGCCTCGTCGCCCGCTCCGACCGCAACGCGAAGGTGATCCTCGACTGGGTCGGCCGCACGCCGTGGATCGCGAACCTCGCCGCGGATCCGGCCACCGCCTCCAACACGAGCGTCTGCCTCGTCATCGCCGATCCGGAGGTGGTCGCGAAGGGCAAGGACACCGTCGCCGCGGTCGCGAAAGGCATCGCGTCCACGCTCGAGAAGGAAGGCGTCGCGTTCGACATCGGCGCCTACCGCGACGCCCCGCCCGGTCTTCGCATCTGGTGCGGAGCGACGGTCGAGACGGCCGATCTCGAGGCGCTCACGCCCTGGCTCGACTGGGCCTTCGCCCAGGAAAAGGCGAAGCTCCTGGCCCAGGCCGCCTGAGGCGAGCCATGACGGACGAGATCGGGTCCGAAAGCTTCACGCCGCAGAACGAACTCGAGGTCGAGCTCGTGCGCGCCGCGCACGAGCCCGCCTTCCGGGACGCGTTCCTGCGGGAGCTCGTGAAGGCCGAGGTCTACCTCGCGCTCCTGCCCGCAAACGGCCGGATCACGGTCGGGGCGGACGGTCAGGCGGTCGTCCCACCCGATGTCCGGCTCGACCTCGAGCCCATCGTTCGGGACGGCAAGACCCTGTTTCCGATCTTCTCGGCTCCCGTCCGGGCGCAGGCGGCCTACCAGGCCAACCATTTCATCGCGACCGACAAGGTCCACAACATCTTCCTGCGCCATCCGGGCACCGAGTTCGTCCTCAATCCGGGCTCCGATTACGGGGTCCTCCTGCTCCGCAGCGACGTCGAGGCGATGCTGCGGGGCGACCTCACCGCACACTGAAACATCTGCAATCCACCACCTCGTCATCCTGAGGTGCGGAGCGAAGCGCAGCCTCGAAGGACGCATAACGGTACTGCGTGCTTCGAGACGCCCCCGGGCCGATGCCCGGGCGCTCCTCAGCATGACGAGGGTAGAGCCAAGCCTGGAGCTCACATGCCCGCACCCCGCGTCCTCATCTCCGACGCCCTGTCCCCAGCCGCCGTCCAGATCTTCAAGGAGCGCGGCGTCGAGGTCGATTTCCAGCCCGATCTCGGCAAGGACAAGGACCGGCTTGCCGCCATCATCGGCCAGTACGATGGCCTCGCCATCCGGTCGGCCACCAAAGTCACCTCGAAGATCCTGGAGCGCGCGAGCGCATTGAAGGTGATCGGCCGGGCCGGGATCGGGGTCGACAATGTCGACATCCCGGCCGCGACGGCGCGCGGCGTGATCGTCATGAACACGCCCTTCGGCAATTCGATCACGACCGCCGAACACGCCATCGCCATGATGTTCGCGCTCGCGCGCGAGATCCCGGCCGCCGATGCCTCCACCCAGGCCGGCAAATGGGAGAAGAACCGCTTCATGGGGGTCGAGATTACCGGCAAGACGCTCGGGATCATCGGCTGCGGCAATATCGGGGCGATCGTGGCCGACCGCGCCCAGGGCCTGCATATGCGGGTGATCGCCTTCGACCCGTTCCTGTCGCCCGAGCGGGCGCTCGATCTGGGGGTCGAGAAGGTCGAGCTGGACGAGCTTCTCGCCCGGGCCGACATCATCACCCTGCACACGCCGCTCACCGAGAAGACCCGCAACATCCTCTCGGCCGAGGCGCTCGCCCGGACGAAGAAGGGCGTCCGCATCATCAACTGCGCGCGCGGCGGCCTCGTCGACGAGGTGGCGCTCCGGGCGGCGCTCGAATCCGGCCATGTCGCTGGCGCCGCCTTCGACGTGTTCTCGACCGAGCCCGCGCTCGAGAACCCGCTCTTCGGCCATCCGCACGTGGTCTGCACGCCGCATCTCGGCGCCGCGACGACCGAGGCGCAGGAGAACGTGGCGCTTCAGATCGCCGAGCAGATGTCGGACTACCTGACCAAGGGCGCGATCCAGAACGCGGTGAACTTCCCCTCCATCACGGCCGAGGAGGCGCCGCGGCTGAAGCCCTTCATCGCGCTGGCCGAGAAGCTCGGCTCCTTCGCCGGCCAGCTCACCGAGACGGGGCTGAAGAGCGTCCGCGTGACCTATCAGGGCGAGGTCGCGGGGATGAAGACCAAGGCGCTCACGAGCGCGGCCGTCGCCGGCCTGCTTCGGCCGATGCTGGCGGAGGTGAACGTCGTCTCCGCCCCCTCCGTCGCCAAGGAACGCGGCATCGTGGTGGAGGAGATGACTCGCGAACAGGACGGCGACTACGACTCGCTCGTCACGGTGACGGTCGTCACCGAGAAGCAGGAGCGCTCCGTTTCGGGCACCGTCTTCGCCGACGGCAAACCGCGCATCGTCGACATCAAGGGCCTGAAGGTGGACGGCGAGTTCGCGCCCTCGATGATCTACGTGTCGAACGAGGACAAGCCGGGCTTCATCGGCCGCTTCGCGACGACCCTGGGCGATGCGGGCGTCAACATCGCGACCTTCGCGCTCGGCCGCGACCGGCCCGGCGGCTCGGCGATCGCGCTGGTGGAGGTGGACGGCGAGGTGCCCCCCGGGGTTCTTGCCCGCATCCAGACCATCCCGGGCGTCAAGCAGGCCAAGCCCTTGAGGTTTTGAGCGCTTCCCTTGCGCGCCCACTGCGTTTAGGACGGGATGCTAGCTTCGAGGCGCGCCGATGGACAACTCTGTCGAGGTCGAATGGTACGGCGAGGCGAGCGTCTGGATCGCGGCGTCGCCGGAAATCGGTCTCTTCACGGAAGCTGAGACTTTGGACGAGCTTCGCCGGAAGGTGCCGATTATAGCCTCGGACCTGCTCGATGATAAGATCCCTCAGGGCACGCGCTTGCACCTTGAATTGCGCGTCAGGCTGGACGAGGTGCTTCCCGCGGCAGCCTGACCGCCGTTGGATCTCCGCGTGGTCGATTACGGCCTGCTGCTTCGTCGCGTCCTCCGAGAACACGGCTGGGAGTATTTGCGGCCCGGCAAGGGGGATCACGAGATCTGGATCAATCCGAAGACTGGCGCGAACCGTTTCAGTGGACGCCGGAAGCAAGTCGCGCCATCTCTCGAACAAGATCCTGAAAGCACTCGGAATCGAGAAGAAATTCTAACCGGTGCCGCGGACGACGTGCGGCCGCCCGACCTCCGCCAGCGCGATCCCGGCGAGCACGAGAGCAAGCGCGACAGCGTGGTAGGCCGCGAAGGTCTCGCCGAGGATGAGCACCGCAAGCAGCGCCGCGAAGACCGGCACAAGGTTCACGAACAGCCCGGCGCGCCCCGGCCCGATCAGCTCGACGCCTCGCATGTAGAAGATCTGGCTCACGAACGAGGGCCCGACCGCCAGGAAGCCCAGGATGGCCCAGCCCTTCGGGCCGGGCCATCGGGCAAGTCCCGTCGCCATCTCGGCGGCAACGAGCGGCAGCGTGCTGACGAAGGCCGCGAGCGACAACCCGGCGAAGAAGGCGAGCGCCGAGATCGGCGGCCGCCGCCGCAGCGCGACCGTATAGCCGGCGTAGAGCGCGCAGGCGAAGAGCACCCAGAGGTCGCCGGGGCGGACCTGAAGCGCGCGAAGCAGCGCGAGATCGCCATGGCTCACCGTCACGGCCACCCCGGCAATGGCGACGAGGAGGCCTGCCACCTGCAGCGGCGTGAACGGGGTGCGGTAGGCGAGGAAGCTGCCGGCGAGCACGAGGGCCGGCATGACCCCCTGGATCATCCCTATGTTGACGGCTGTCGTGGTGGTCGCGCCGAGGTAGAGCGGCGCGTTGAACCCGGTGAACCCGACGGCGCCCATCACCAGGACGAAGCGCCAATGTCGGGCAAGCAGGCGGCGTTCGGCGACGATCTGCCGGCGCGCCACGACGGCCAGGAGAACGAGCACCAGCAGCCATCGGAGCAGCGTCGTGACCATCGGCGAGACCTCGCCCACAAGCGCACGCCCCGCCACTGCATTGCCCGCCCACATGAGCGGGGTCAGAGTCAGAAGCAGGTAGGGCTGCGCGTAGAGCCGGCGCCCGATGGCCCGGGTCAGCGAGGTCATGCCTGCCCTATTCCTGCTTCATTGTAGGACGCCTCTCTCTTAGGCCGCGGGAGCCCGGGCGATCATCGGACAGGATCGGGGCGAGCAAAGTGGGCCCCGGCGCACTCGCCTGGCCGGGGCCTCGCTCGCCGCCGGACGGCCTCGTGGACGGACCCGCAGGGGGCCCCTCCTCCATGCCGCGAGCCGGCCGCCACGCTATCCGATCGCCTCCGCGACCGCCCTTCCGCACTCCTCCGTCCCGGCATTGCCGCCGAGGTCGCGGGTGCGGAGCGTGCGTTCGGCAAGCACGCGCTCGATCCCGGCCACGATGTCGGCCGCCGCTTCCGTCTCGCCGAGATGCTCGAGCATCATGGCGCCGGACCAGATCTGGCCGATGGGGTTGGCGATCCCCTGCCCCGCGATGTCCGGCGCCGAACCATGGACCGGCTCGAAGACGGAGGGATGCTCGCGGGTCGGATTGATGTTGCCCGACGGCGCGATCCCGATCGTGCCCGTGCAGGCCGGGCCGAGGTCCGACAGGATGTCGCCGAAGAGGTTGGAGGCGACCACCACGTCGAACCGGTCGGGGTTCAGCACGAAATGCGCGGTCAGGATGTCGATGTGGTACTTGTCCCAGCGCACGTCCGGGTAGCCGGCCGCCATCGCCTCCAGCCGCTCGTCCCAGTACGGCATCGAGATCGAGATGCCGTTCGACTTCGTGGCAGCGGTCAGGTGCTTCTTCGGACGCGACCTCGCGAGTTCGAAGGCGAATTTGAGGACCCGGTCCACCCCGGTGCGGGTGAAGACCGATTCCTGCACCACGAACTCGCGGTCCGTCCCCGGGAAGGCGCGGCCGCCGATGGCGGAGTACTCGCCCTCCGTGTTCTCGCGCACGACCCAGAAATCGATGTCCCCGGGCTCGCGGCCGGCCAGCGGGCACTTCACGCCCGGCATCAGGCGGACCGGCCGGAGGTTGATGTACTGGTCGAAGTCGCGGCGGAAGAGGAGCAGCGAGCCCCAGAGGGAAACGTGGTCGGGGATCTTCTCCGGCCAGCCGACGGCCCCGAAGAAGATCGCGTCGTGCCGGCCGACCTGGTCCTTCCAGTCCTCCGGCATCATGCGGCCGTGCTTGGCGTAGTAGTCCCAGGAGGCGAAGTCGAACCAGTCGAGCTGGAGCTCGAAACCGTGGCGCGAGGCCGCCTTTTCCAGCACGCGCACGCCCTCCGGCACGACCTCCTTGCCGATCCCGTCCCCCGGGATCACCGCGACGCGGTAGCGCTTGCCCGAACCCATCCGCTTCCTCCGACCTCTGCGTACCCGCCGGCTTCCGCCATCGGGGGGCGCGGGTCAACTCGCGACCCGGCTCAGATCATCTGGAACTCCCCCGTCCTGCGATGGCGCGCATAGGCGTCGAGCGTCCGGCGCATCACGGGGAGAAGCGGCGGCAGATCGGCGGGCTCGAACCAGCCGACCTGCAGGCTCTCGTCGTTGGCGCCGATGAGCTCGCCCGTGAAGCGGCGGGCGGCATAGAGCAGCGTGAAGTAGTGGCAGCGGTCGCCGTTCGGGTAGGTCCAGACCTCGTGGGCGGGATCGCAGGCGAAGCCGAAGGGCTTGGGTTCCAGCACCTGAATGCCTGTCTCCTCCAAGGTCTCGCGGATGACGGTCTCGTCCGCCCCCTCCCCCTCGTCCGGCACGCCGCCCGGCAAGCCCCAGAGCCGATAATCTGAGCGGAGCTGGAGCAGCACGGCCCCGTCCTCGCGCTCGACGACGATCCGCATGCCGGGGACGAGCAGCAGCCGGCTGCCCACGGCGGCGCGCAGCTGGCCGAGATAGGATCGGGCGAAATCGCTCATGCGGTCCGGCTCATAGGACGCGGGCCCGCGCCGGGGAAGCCGATGCGGAGCTTGTGTTCCGGGGCCGGGAGGGATACATGCCACCCGCGTTCGCAAGACGCGCCCGGGCCGCCGTAGCTCAGTTGGTTAGAGCACCAGATTGTGGATCTGGGGGTCCCCCGTTCGAGCCGGGGCGGCGGTACCAATGATTGCAGATACTTAGTCCTGAAGACCTGATAAACCGGGCGAAGTTTTCGGGACCGTTTACACCACCGTTTACAAAGTCGGTTTACACGGTCCCGAGGTTGGTGAACATCCGGCACCCGTCCGACAGGTCAACCGTAGACCGCGCCGGGCTTCAGTCGGTGGTAGGAATGTGAGCCTAGCAGCCGGGACGCGACGTGCTTGGCCCGTTCCATCTGCTCTTCCGCTCGGGCGATCTTGTCCGGGTCGCCACACAGGAGCGCCGCGTTGTGGTGCTCGTTCAGTTGGAACTTCAGCAGGTCCACGGCCGATTGCAGCAGGATCATCTCCTCGCGGGTGAAGGCGAGCACGTGGGGGCGTTCGTCGCTCATGTCGGGTTCGTCTCCTGAAAGGCGTCGAGCTTCTCGATGGCGCTCTCGGCGAGTTCAGCGGTGCGGGACAGGTACACCTCCAAGATCCGGTTGACGCTCACGAGGGAGTGCCCCGTGATGGTCGCGATCTCCTGCGGCAGGCACCCGGCCCGCGAGAGCATGGTCACGGCCGTGCCGCGCAGGTCGTGGAAATGCAGTTGCTCCTCGCCGGTCGGCAGGCCGGCTTTCTTATAGGCCCGCGACCACATGGCGATAAAGGACCGCTTCAAGTAGACGCCGCCGAGCGAGTTCTTCACGACCGTGCCGGTGCGCTTCTCCTCGGGCACCGCGTCAAGCACGGTTTTCAGCGCCTTCGTGCAGGGCACATAGACATTCCGCTTCGTCTTCCCCTGCTTCAGGCGGATCGCGCGGCCGTCGTATTGATCCCACCGCAGCTTCAGAATGTCGGCCTGCCGCTGCCCGGTATGGAGCGCGAGCGCGAGCGCCATGCGCAGTTCCGGGCCGCAGACCTTCGACATGGCCGCCACGTGCTCGGGCAGCCAAATCAGGTCGGCTCGTTCCGAGCGGTAGACGTTCTTGATCCCGGCGAGCGGGTTGTCGTCCACGAGGCCCCTGTCGAGCGCCCATGCGAGCACGCGTGCGAAAGCGCCCACGCGAGCGTCGGCCGCGCGAGGATGCTTCTCGGCGATCTCATCGCGCCACTCGATCACGCGAGCGCGGATCTTCTTCGACCGGAAGACGGCTACGGGCAGGGTGCCCCATTTGTCCTCGACGGCCTTTAGGACGAGGCGCTCGTTGGCGCGGGTGCTCTCGGCGAGGCGTTTCCACTCCGCCGAGGCGCAATAGCCCCGGATCAGGGCCGACACGTTGGTGGCGACCGTAACAGGTCGCCGCATCGCCTCCTCCGCAGCGCGCAGCGCCGCCGCGAACTCGGCTGAGCCGGGCATCCCCGGCAGCTTCATCCGCGTCTTCCGGTGGTAGTAGTGGACCGCCACCGATCCGTCCGCGTGCGGCCGTTTGACGACGTGGACGCCGTGGAGGAGGGTCTGCTGCTTCATGCGAAGATGTTCAGAAGGGTGCTGATACCCGCGAGCGCGAGCACGGCGATGATGAACACCAAAGCGCCGCTAACACCTTCACCTCGGTAGGTTCCGCTAGGTCCGCGCATCGGTTTTCACGCGGCCTCCTGCACGGGCTGCGCGGGCGGCACGCCGCAGAACTCGGCCACGCCCCACGAGCGCAACACCTCCTCCATCGTGAGGCCATGCCGCCGCGCCTCGATCCGCGCCGAGCGCCGGTAATAGGCGCGCTTGCGCGACAGCCGAGTGCCCTCCGGGTCCCGCGTCTTGGCGCGCCAATAGCGGATGCGCTCACCGAGGCGCACGATCTCATCCTCAATCGAGGCGAGGCCCTTGCCGGGGCCGATGACATCGCGCGCAGTGCCTTCGATCTCGACGGTGCTGAAGCGGTGCCCGTTCGGGCATTCGTACCGCCGCGACAGGTGATCGTCGCCACGATAGGTCTGCACGATCTTGGCACTCGCGCCGCACTTGCAGGTGAATTTGGAGAGGTGCGGCATGTCAGTCTCTCCCGTGGATCGGGAACGAGAAAGTGACGCGCTTCGGGCTCGCGTAGATCACGCCTGTGCAGACAGGGCATGGGACCCGGACAGTCTCGCCGAGATTGTGTTGGCTGCCCGGCTCGAAACGGCCATCCCCGCGTTGGCACTCGATACGCGTGCCGCACGTCAAGCAGGTGCCGTTGTATAATTTCTCAGCGGGTGGGGTGCCCCGATAAAGGATACGGACACCCATCAAGCCGCCCTCCCCTGCTGCTGCGCCTCCCATTCGGCGAGAGCGCGGTCGGCGTCGTTGTCGTTGTCGGAGGACATGCCCGACAGCTTGTCGAAGGCCGCGTCGATGGCCTTCCGATCCCACACGTCACCCACGGACGGCTTCGGCAGGATGCCGGCCTGAACGAGCAGCGTGAATTTCTTCACCGACACACCGACATAGGCGGCGGCATCGGCCTTCGTCAGGCCGCGCGGAACGATCCTTTCCTGTGACATCCCATCTTCCTTCTCATGGCAGGGTCAAAGATCCTCGTCGTCGTCTTCATCGTCCGACATATCGAGGAGAGAGCCTCCTGCACGTGGCAGGAGGTCTTCCGTGAGCGCCGCGAGCGCGGCGTCGTCCTGTGGGATCACGTGCGCGTAGGTGCGCAGCGTGACCGTGATATCCGCGTGCCCGAGCCGCTGCGACACGGCCTTCACGGGCATCCTCCGCGAGAGGAGGAAGGTCGCGTGGGCGTGCCGCAGGTCGTGCAGCGTGAACCGTTCGAGGCCGCAATCGGCCATTGCCCGGTTGACTTGGTGCGTGAGCGCGGACGGCACGCGGATGCCGCCGTGGGAGGCCGGGAAGACGTAGCAGGCTTCCACTTTGCCCGGCTCGTCGGCGTTCAGCTTCTCGACGACCTTATTGCGCATGTCGGCGAGTTCGTGGGCGACGGACGGCGGCAGCGCAACGGTGCGCACGCTCGATTTCGTTTTCGGCCGCTTCACCTGCACCTCATTGCCGGTCTGCACGGCGTTGCGGCGCACGTGGACCACGCCACCAATCAGGCGGTTGCTCGCGTCGCGGTGGAACTCGATGTCCTCCCACCGCAGCGCGCAAATTTCGCCCCGGCGGAGGCCGGTCGCGACCGCGAAGCGGATGATCGGCGCTACGGTCGGGTGCTTCTGATCCACGCACATGACGAGCCGGCCGATGTCCGCCTGCGAGAGCGTCTCGATCTTCGTCTCGTCGGCGCGCGGCGGGCGCACACGCTTGCCGTTGAACGGGTTTGAGGAGATCAGGCCCTCGATCAAGGCATCCTCGAACGCCGGCTTAAGGCGTGCATGGATATGGCGCACCGTGCGTGGCGAAAGGCGCGTCAGAAGGTCGTCGTAGAGGGCCTGAATGTCGGCCGCCGTGATCGACCGCAGCGGCTTGTCGCCAATGGCCGGCAGGACGTAGTTCGTCACGAAGCCGTACCACTCGGCGGTCGTGTCGGCGATCTCGCCGCGATGGCGGCGCATCTCGATCCACCGCTTCAGGTACTCGCCAACGGTGACGGTCGAGGTGCCACGGACAAGACGCTTCGGCTCTGTCACACGATCTTTGGCACGGGCCTCACGCAGAAGCGTAAGGCGCTCATATTCCGCGTCCTCGCGGGTGCCTTTGATCGTCCTGTAGGAGAAGGTTCTCTTCCCGTTTTCGCCGGGCGTCTCGATCCGCAGGCGCCACGTGTTCGGGCGCGTCTCAAGGATCGTCACTCGCATGGGTATCGCAATGTCAGGGTGGTGTTGCTGCGGCAACGTGCTCTGAATGGACACCATGCCCTCCAACTGTCAACATCGCCGCCGTCTACCCGGATGTTTATTTTAGGGCGTGGGTATCAGTCAAGCAGCTTTATCGCCTTCGATCACGGTGAAATCGCCATTCGCGCCTGTTTCACGTTTGTAGCGCGCGGCGATCTCGCTCTCACGCACGTTCAGATCGGCCTCGTTGCGCAGGTACACAAACCGTTTCGTGCCGTCATGGAGCCGGGCTTGTGACGGCCGCTTCACGAACTTCAACTCCTCCGTCAGCACGCGCGAGATCATCCCTTGGCTCGGCGGCGAGAACCGCAGTGCGACGTTCCCTGTGATCGCGTCGTCGATTTCCTTCACGGTCACGATGGTGCGGTGCTCGAACATGCCGCCAGGCTCGAATGCTTCGATGATCCACCGCTCGGGCATGGACCGCGAGGCTTCGAGCATCGTCGTCTTCGCGTTCGTCCATTTCGGCGTCGCGGCGTCGAAGCCGGTCAGGTCCACCGATTGCAGGTAGCGGAGGATGCGGCCGTAGCCGCCGCGCTCATACCATTCACCGAGCTTCGCATAGTAGGCGCCGTCGCGAGGCCGCTGCGGTGCGGCCTCGACGATGAAATAACGCCGGTCCTGTCCGCTCAGCTTCAGGGCGTCCGCGTGGTTCGTGAAGAACATGAAGCAGGCCGTGTTCTTCACGACATAATGCGGTTTGTTCTTGATGTTGATGACGACAGTATCCGTGCCTGTTCCGGTAATCAGAGCCTTCAATTTCTCGTAAGTGTCCTGCTTTTCGTGCCGGATCATTTCCTGCACGATAACAAGCTGCGCCTCCATGTACGGCGTATATTTGTCATTCAGGACGGTCGGGCTGATCTCATGCACGTTCTTCAGGCCCACGGCGTAGTGCAGCGGCCGGAATGCAATGTCCTTGCCGACGCCCTGCCGGCCGACGATGACGGGCGCCCACCGCACCTTCGCGCCGGGGTTCCGGGCAATGAACGCCATCCACTGAATGAGCGTGGTCCGCTCGTCGTCGTCGGGGAAGAGGAAGCGCATGTGATCGAGCCACGGCTTCACGTCCTCTTCGGTCGCGGTAGCCGGCACCTGCACGGGCGGCGGGCTCCACCGATTGAAGTAGAGGCCGCGCACCTCGCCAAGCTCGTCCTCGAACAGGCGCGGCTTGCCCGGCGCGTAGGAGATCCCCACGACATCTCGCACCTTCCCTGTGTTGCGGATGATGGCGGCGGCCGACTTCTCACCCGTCTTGCCGGCAGGTGCCACCGTCAGGCCGATGGGGTGCATGTTCAGGGCCTCATTGCCCTTCAGCATCATGCCGCTCGCGACGACGATCCACGTCTTCTCTGCCGGCCAATAGACGAGGCGCCGCGCCGCACGCTCGGCCGCGCTCTCGCCCTGTTGCGCCCGTGCCTCGTCCACGGCCTCGTCGAGATCCTCCGCCGGCAGGTCGTCGAACTCGAACTCGGCCATGCCGCGCCACCCGTGGCGCCGGGCAACTCGGAAGATGAAGTCCGGGCTCGCGTGAACGTAGGTCAGGCTCGCCCACGTCTTCTCGAAATAACCGAGATCGCAGGCGCCGTTCGCGACCGCCCATTCGGCGACCTCACCCTTGAACTCGTCGCCGCGCTTGCCGAGGGCGGCGCGCAGGCTCGCGAGGAAGGCCACCACGTCGTCGTGCAGCGGCAGCGTCTCGTAGGTGTTCGGCATGTGGCGGAGCACGGACAGGACGTGCTCGGGATCGCAGAAAGGTTCGATGTCGCCGACATAGACGCCGAGCCGGCCCCTCTCGTCGTAACCCGTCCGCACGCGCTGCCGCTCGTCGATCACGCCGCCGGCCGCCTGCACGGCTTGCACGATCACGTCGTAGACATCGCGCATGTCCTTGGCCGTGACGCCCGACATGCCGGTGACGCCCCATTGCAGAAGGTCATGGCCCTCGCGCCATCCGATCTTCTGCCCCTCGCGATGGGTGCCGGCGATGACGCACTGCTGCCCCTTGCCGAGGATGTCCACCTTATGCGTCTTCCGGTCGAGCGTGAACTTCAGGTGCATCACGCGGACCGGCTCGTCGCCGATCAGGCGGTAGAGCATGAGCGCACGGGGCGACCCCTCGCGCTCGCGGATCGGCGCGAAGCCGAGGAAGTCTTCCACGGCCTTCTGCACGATGTCGCGGGCGCGCTCGCTTTCCGCGTCGATGTCCACGGCCGGGTAGAACTCCGTCCGCAGGCCCACATTCGCGGTCGGCCACGAACCCATGAACGCCACCTGCCGATCCGTGAGCGGCATCGACAGGGCGTTGCCCTTCGCACCCATCCACGTACCCGACACGCGGTCGAACCGGCCCGGCACCTTGCCGAGGGAGTGCGGAAGAACCTTCGATTGTGGGGAGAGCTTGGCGTCGTGCGGGATAATCGGGAGGAGGTCACGGGCGTCGATGCCCGCATAGTCGATGAAGGGCCGCGACGCGGCCCCGAAATTCCTATCCTCGCTCATGGCAGACCTGTTTTCGTGCTTAGGGCCTTGAGGTAGGCCGTTGTCACGCCGGGACCAAGAGCACCCTGAACCCAAGCGCCTGCGCGTAGGAGAGTGCCGTGGTCAGGCGCGGCTCGTGCTCACCACGCATCCACCCGCGATAGGTGTTGTGGGCGTAGCCCGCCTTCCGCGACACGCGGCGGAACGAGGTTTCGTCCGAGCGCCGCCGCTCTTCACAGGCGCGGAAGAACTCCGCACCCGTCTTCACCTCGATAACGTCACTCCGCAACATCGCCCCGCACCCTCGCAATGGCGCCGCCGACCGCCGAGAAGAGCTTGTCGGTCGTGACCGTGTTCAGGTTCTTGGCGCGGCTGTCATGCGGTGTGGGTTGCCGCATCCACAAGGCGAGCGCCATCATCGCGCAGCACGCCGCGTGCGCCATGTGGGGCAAGCCCGTCTCGCCGTCGATGTCCTCGCCGAGTTCGATCCGGTTCAGATGCCGCATCATGGCGGCCCGGAGCCGGGCGAGGTCGATCCCCTTCTCCCAATTCCGGTCGGCATATTTAGCGGCCCCAAAGGTCAGCACCATCGCCACGGCCGCGAGCGCGTCCGGCGGCACGAGGTCGAAGCGGATCTTGCCGCCGTCGTATTTCACGCCCGCCATCCCGAGGTGCTCGGGCTTGTCGCCCCGCAGCGGCACGACAGAGACATTGCCGCCTGTATCCACGAAGTCATAGTGCGCCATCTTCCCCTTCCTCATGGCTCTACTTGCTGTATCGGCGGCCGGTCTTCGCCTCCGCCTTGAGCGGGAACCCCGCCGCCCATTCGGGTAGCTCGCACATGAGGGCGAGCATCTCGTCCACGTTGGCGCCCGCGCGGATGCGCTCGCCGGACACGAGGCAAATCACCTCGTCGTGGACGGAGAGGATCGGGTCGTAGCCGGCGGCGCGCAGCCGCAGCTTCGCATCCCGAATGAGGTCGAAGCAGAGGCCCTGCACGGCGTTCTCGGCGAGCTTGCCGCCCCACGTCCGCTCGGGTCCCCATTTCTTCGTGACCGCGTTCACCGCGTCGTATTCGATGTTGACGCGGGTGCCGTAATCCGTCTCGATCTCGACGAGGCGCGGGTTGCGATACCAAAGCAGCCGGCCGCTCGGCAGGCGCATCTTCAGCCACCGCTTGTCGCGTTTGAACGCGATCTCGCGATAGCGGAACACCTTGCCGGGGTTGCTGATCGCGCACTTCGCCGCGTCTTCGAGGCCGCGCCACAAAGCGGGGATTTCGGGATACTCCTCGCGGTAGGTGCGCACGGCGAGTTGCGCCGTCGCCATGTCCACCGCGACGTTGAAGTTGTCGCAATGGACGATGAACTTCGGCGGCCCCATGCCGTAGCCGCAGCCAAGCACCACCTGCTTGCCGACGAAGCGTTCGATGCCCTCGCCGGCCTTGTCGCGGCGCGTGATCTCCTCGACGGTGAAATGCGGGTAGATCGCGTGCGCCATCTCCTCGTAAATCTTCCCGCCCGAGGCGAAGAGTTCGACGAGCTTCTCGCACCCGGCGAGCCACGCGACGCCGCGCGCCTCCACGGCCGCGTAGTCCGCCCACCACAACTCGGCGTCGAGATCGGCCGGGATTGCGAGGAAGCCTCGGATCATCTGCGATAGGGCCGTCATCATCGGCCCATGCTTCGCCTCGAACTCCTCGGGCGAGAGGGTCAGGAGATCGTCACGAACGACGCCCCAATCCTTGCGCACGTCGCGGATCATGTTCTGCATCTGCACGCCGGCCCCGGCGAGGCGGCCCGTGCTCGCGCCGTGGAAAACGAGGTTGCCGCGCACCCACCCATCCGGGCACACCCGGTCGAGGAGCGCCTGATACTTCTTCACGCTCGTTTTGCCGGCCTGCTGCCGGATGCGGAGGGCTTCCTTCGCCTCCTCGGGAACGGACGGGTCCTTCAGAAGCTCGCCGATCCGTTTCTTGTCGAGCTTGGCCTTCGGCTTCTCCTCCTCGGCCGCGTCGGGCGCAAGGCTCTCTTCCGGGGCGTCCTCGGGCTCGTCGTCGAGCGCCACGCCGCAGTCGATGCCATAGTTGCCCTGCAACCACCGCTTCAGGCCCGCGACGTTCGATGCCTTCGGCACGGCGCCGGCCGTGACTTTGCGCATCCGCCGGTCGAGATCGTCGGCGGCGACATGCGCGGCCCACCGCGCGTCGTTGATGAACTGTACGTCGGCCGGCACGCCGTTGTCGTTCAGGTGCTCGATCAGTTCCCATGTGACGCGGTGCTCGGGCGTCATCGGGGCGAGCGCCTTGTCGAGCGCCTGTTCACCGCGCACGTCGTCGAGCATGTATTGCGCGAGGCGTTCGATGCGGCGCTCGTCCGCCCACCATTCGATGACGCGGTGCCCGTCGATGGTGAAGCACGGATCGCCGTCGAGCGCGCGGGCGAGCGCCTCCGGGTAGCCCTCCTCGTTGTGGGAGAAGGTGCGGCGCGGCTTGCACATGCGGAGCATGAGCGCGTGCCCTTCCTTGTCCTTCCGCACCTTCGCCCCGAGGGCGCGCAGGGCGCCGTCGAGGGATCGCGGGAGGGCCTGAATGGCGGCACGCGCGGCCGTACAGTCGAAGCGCGAGATCGGTGGCACATGATAGCCGAAACGCGGCCCGAGCACGTCCGTGAGCATCCGCCGCTCGAACCCGGCGTTGTGCGCGCAGACGCGCTCGGCGAGACGGAGCGCATCCTTGAACTCGCGCTCGGCCGCCGACTTGTCGCCGGGCCGAAACCACACCGGCTCGTCATCGTTGGCCGCGAAGCCGACCATGAGCACTTCGGTGGTCGGGTGTGCGCCGTAGACGTAGAGCCCGGCCTTCCGAATATCGACGGTCGAGCGCGTCTCGAAATCGCAATGGAGTGTGAGGCCCATCACCCATCCACCTTCAGTTCGTCGGCGCGCATGAGGAAGAGTTGCTTGGCGACATCCGGCGGGTGCGCCTTGATGCGCACGCCCGACTTCTCGGCCGGCAGCACCCACGGCGCCGGCTCTTTCGCCATGAGTTGTTCCTTCTCGTCCGCGAGAAGCGAATTGTCGGCGAGCTTCACGAGGTCCGGGATTGGCCACGGCAGGCGGAACCGCTCCGCGATGGCCTGAAGCAGCCGTTCCTCGGCGTCCTTGTAGCCGGCGAGATAAGGCTTCAACGGGCGCGGCACATCCACAAGGTAGGCTTCGGCCGCGTCATGCAGGAGCCCCCATTTCTGAAGCGTGATCGTCGGCAGCACGTTCGAGACATGCACCGAATGCTCGGCGACCGAATAGAACTTGTTGACGTGGCCGGCGTAGCGGCACTGCATGGACAGCGCGTGCGCGATGTCCACGAGCTTGATGTCCTTCGGCTGCGGGTCGAGCGGCCAAAACTGCCGACCCGAGAAGGTCTGCATCCAATCACCCTTGCGTTCCATGTCAGCGCGCCTTCTCGAAGAGCGACACGGGCACCTCGATCATCGGCTCCATGTCTGCGGGATCGAAGATCATCTCGCCCGTGTCCGGGCAGCGAACGCGGCGGTCCTTTCGACCGTCATGGCATACGTCGAGCGTTGCCATGCGGGCCGGCGTGAGCCGAGCGATGTAGGTGCCGTCCTTAACCTTCACGGCGAGATAGAACGGCACGTCGGCGCGCTCGCAGAGGAGCGCCGCGTGCGCGAGCTTGTTGAGCGAGATGCGGTAGACGCCCTCGCGCTCGAAATCGGCCCACGCGAATTTCCGCGAGCGGTCCTTGTATTCGACAAAGCAGCGTAGATAACGCGGGCGCACGCCGTCGTGGGTGCTGTAAACCGCGAAGTCCACGCGATAGGCCATGCTCAGCTTCTCGACATGGCATGAGGGGAAATACTTGGCCGCGAGCCACCGTGCGAAGTCTTTCTCGCTTTCACGGTCGGCGGCAGTCTCGTAAACGGGGCGTCTATGCACGCCGAGGCCCTCCGTAACGGGGGTTGATCGGACGGGAAGACGGGAAGGCGGATCGGCCGAAGCCGATCCGCGAGCGCCTCAGTAGTGGCGCAGGTCCGAGCGGTTCAGGTCACGGACCACGAGCGACAGGAGAATGCCGCCGAGCGTGACCGGGCCGACGATGCAGCCGGCGAGAAACCACACGAAGGCCATGGGCCTAGTCCCAAGCGCCGTCGTCGGCATCCATCTCCTCGGCCACCTCGTCGAAGTCCGACGCGGCCGTGGTGCGCCCGCCGAGCGGGGTGTCGTGGCGGAGAAGCTGCACGTTGCCGAGCCCGAGCGTGACGCCGCGCGTCTTGTTGGCGTAGCCGTAGGGCCGCACCGAGATCCGCGCCCACCGGCCGGGATACACCTCGCGGGACGAGGTGACGGGCTGCTTCATCGCGTCCACGATCTCCGGGCCGGCGTCGTCGCCGCTCGTGCTCGCCGAGATGACGAACCACCCGTCGAACTCAGGGCCGTAAAGGCGCGAGCCGTCCGCCGCGCGATAGCACTCCTCGGCCTTCTTGATGACCTTATCGGGCGTGCGCACCAGGTCGCCCTTCGGCCACTTCGCCTTGTCCTCGCCGAACTTCTTGATCCACGCCGCCTTCAGGCGATCCTTCAGGAGCGTGAAGTCGTAGGTCGGCGGCAGCAACAGGCTCGTGTTGTAGCGCGGGCCATTCTCCGTCTCCTGCGGCTTCAGGAGGTGCGGGTAGCTCAGACGACCGGGACCGAGAAGAATAACACCGTTCCTTTCAACACTCATGGCAGTACCTTTGTTTTATTGGTGACGCTGACGGTAATACGGGATCAGGGTGTCAGCAGTGCCCCGATCTTCTCGCGGATGCTTTCCGCAAGGATGGCCTCGTTGCGGTGCTCCTCGGCTTCCGCGCGGAGCCGTTCGGCCTCGGCCTGCTTTTTCGCGGCCTCGTCCATGTGAACGGTCGCGCAGTCGGCAAGCTGCGCCACCGTGCTCTGAAGCGCCGCCGTGATCTCGGCGACCTTCGGCGGGGTCTTCGTCCCGAACAGGATCATGTGGCTCTCCATCATCGTGACCCGACAGGGAACCGGCCCTTGTCGAGTTGTTGCTGAACGGCCGCCGGATCGACCATCTCCTGCACCGTGCCCTGCTGCCCGCTCGCGGGTGGCGGAGGCGTCACGATGGGATCCTGCCGGGCGACCTGAAGCGGGATGTCGGTCGCCGACAGAACGAGGTTGCCGGGCACGGCCCGGAGCGCGACCTGCGCCGGGTGCCCGTTCAGCATTTCGGCGAAGGCCGCGATGGGCGCCGCGAGCACCTTCATGGCCGCGCCGACGTTCCCCACGTCGAGCCCGCGCACGAGCGCGAATTTGGCGAGCACCTCGACGGCCTCGGGCACCTTCTGCGCGAGGCGCACGAGCCCCTCGGGCGTCGGGTTGGCGGGGTCGATGTCCTCCAACTTGATCTCGGGTTTCTCCACGTCACACCTCCTCGGGAACGGCCGCGAAGTCGTCGGCCGCAGTCGTACGCACCACCGACACAGGGGCCGGTTTGCGCTCCACCATGTCGGCAAGGTCGATCTCCTCGCCGACGTGGATCTTGGCGAGCCGCTCGGCCTCGGCCGGCGACACGAGCTTGCGCGGCGCCGCGAGATCGGCGGGGATGCCCCACTCGACGAGTGCCTCGTAGGCGGCCTCGGGGTTGCGCCACGTGCGGTTGCCCTCGCGACCGCGCTTCAGTTCGTAGCCGGGCACCGCCTCGCCGCCCTCGATCCGTCGCCGGGCTTCCTCGCGCACGGCCGCGATCCACGCCTCGATCACGTCCGCAAGGCGCAGGACGGCCGAGAGGTCGGGATCAGGCATGTCGGCGGCCGAGCCGAACTCAAGGCGGGCCTGCTCGCGCACCCATTCGCGCAGGGCCGGGCACTCGGCGCGGGCGAGGCAGAAGCGGCAATGGCTGCCGGCGGCGAGCGGCGCATCGTCCAACTCGGCGACCATGGCCTGCTTGAACAGGTCGTGCGCGAGTTCGAGAAGCTCCGTCACGGCGACGGCCCGGCGCTTCACGCCGCCGAACCGGGGCTGCACGATCACGGTTTCGAGGTCGTGGACACCGGCCGGCAGTTCGATGTTGCCGACCGTAACCTTGCCGCCGAGCGCCACAATGGCGCCGAGCATGTAATAGCCGAGTTGCGGGTTCAGGGCGCCGTCGTAATCGACCAACACCTCGACGCCGGCACCGCATTTCAGGTCGTAGACCGTGAGCTTGCCGCCCGCGACCACGATGCAGTCGGCCGTGCCGAAGAATTCGGGATGCAGGTCGGGGATGCTGACCTTTTGCTCGACACGGAAGCGATCCCACCGGACATCACCCCATTCGAGATCGGCGGCAATCGTGTGGACGTATTGCTGCACCACCTCGATCTGTTCGGTGGTCAGGCCGTAGTCCGGCCACGCGATAGGGTCCTTCGGGTCGTGCCGGAACACCGAGAGGGCAGAGGCGGCAGCCTCGTGCAGGCGGGTGCCTTCGGCCGCCCACGGCGTCTCCGGGTTCGGCTTGCCTTCTGACAGGCGGATGGAGCCGGGGCAGCGGAGCCACCGATGCGACGCCGAGGCGCTGAAGCGCGAATGGCCGGTCATCGACCAAACCCCCATAGCTCGCCCCGCGTGACGAGCGTGCCGTCGAGGCCGCTGCATTGCAGGATCGTGAGATCGGCGTCGCCGTAGGCGACAAGGCAGGACGGGGCGCCGCCGTTGTGTTCGGCACGGCTGCCATCCGGGCGATGGAAGGTCAGACGGCCGTGCAAGAACAAAATGCCGGTCGCACGGCCGAACACCGTCTCCTGAAACACATCCGTCTCGGTCCGCGCGAAGATCAGGGCCGTGCCGTGGTTGTGGATTGCCATGCGACGCATCCACGGGCCGATGATGTTTGGGCCGCCATAGGGCGGATTGAGCCACACGCGGCCCTTCCACGGGTGCGCGAGCCCGTCGTCCTCGACGGTCAGATGGCGTTTCGCGGTCGGCCACGGGCGCGGTTCCGAGCACGCTGCCGGATCGAGGTCGAAGCTCTCGGCGCCGCCGAGCGCCTCAAGGATCTCGGGCGGCGTGAGCCACACATGCGTCTCGGGGACGGGCGAGTGGTGGCCGCCCATGCCCCGCCGTTCGGCGAGCGCGGCGGACATCACAGGCTCGCGAGAAGCTTGGCGGCGATGTAGCCGAGCCCGGTCCCGATGCTCCCGACGAGAAGCAGGGTGCCGAGGAAACGGCCAAAACGCGCAATGACGGCGCGGGTAGCGCGGTTCGTGCTCATGGCAGGGTCATTTGTTATGTTGTAACATCACGGAGCGAAGTGGGTGGCGCGGCCGACCGCAACAAGCCGCGCCACCCTCGCGCGGGGTGGCCCCTACACCCCCGCGCTACAGGTCGAACTCGACGAGCATCCACGAATGGCTCGGCCACTCGGGCTCGCCGTATTCGACGCAGTTCCGCCACACACGGCAGAAGCCGATCTTCTGCGCCGGCATCACGACACCTCCTGCTTCGGCGCGGCCTCGATCTCCCGGCACCGTTCCGTCACCTCGTCCGCCACCTTCAGGAGGGAGTGGACGATGGTGTTCGGGTCGATGCCGGCGCCGACGAGGCGGTTCACGACGATGCGGAGAGCTTCCGTCACGTCGCTCGGGTGGACGGTTTCGACCATCACGGCACGAGTTCCGCTTCACGCCGGGCGGCGTGGATCGCCGCCATGGCGTCGGCCGCGAGGATGTTGGCCTTGCGGACGAGGAGGGTACGCAGTTCCTTCGACGGCTCGCCCGTCTCGCCCTTGCCCGCGATCAGGTGAACCTCAACCTGCACCACCGTCTCTTCGATCTCGGCCGCGTTCTTCGGCGGCTTCAGGTCATCCATGCGGTGCGGCAGCCGGAACAGCGTGCGGTCATAGACGTGGACCTTGATCTCGGGCTGCATCGGCTCAGCCCTCCACGTAGGCCCGAAGCTCGGCGGCGAGCTCGCCGTACTTCTCCTCGGGCACGTTGCGGAGCCCGTCGCCGTACTTGCGGATCACCGCCTGCGCGGCCTGCGCCTTGCCGGGATGCTTCGCCGAGTAGAGGTTCAGGAGCGCCACGACATCGGCCTTGGTTGCGGCCGGCACCTCGGGCATCTCGGGCTCGTCCTCGATAGGATCGTCCCAATTCGGCCCCTCGTCGGCCTTGGCGCCCCGGATGGCCTCCGTCACGGTCGCGGCACGGTCCTCGCGCCGATCTTCCGGGTTGGCGCGGATCTCAGGCTGCGGCCCCTCGGCCTTCGCCTCGGTTCCCTCGGCCCTCGGCTTGCGACCGCGCCGCTTCGGCGCCGTCACCTCGACCCCGGCCTTCTCCGCGACTTCCTCGACGCGAGCCTGCACATCTTCGGGCGTCGGCGCGGCCGGATCGGGCGCGAACGCGATCTCGTCGCCGGTCAGGACCGGATCGCCCATGAACGAGGCAGCGTGCATCACGGCCATGAAGGCGTCGAGCCGCGTCTTCGGATCGGTCGCCGTATCCTTGCCGATGGCAAGCATCCCGGCGAGGCATTCGGATTTAACGGTGTTCAGGTCAAGCATTTTGGGGCACCTCATGGCTGCATGATATTGGCGATTATCTTCGCCTTACGAGCGAGTGCTTTCTGCACGCGCTCGTCTATGCTCCCCGCAAGGGAAGCAAAGCTCACATGGACGGGTCGCGTCTGCCCTGAGCGCCACAGGCGCCGGACGCATTGATCGTTCATCACCTCGGACCACGACGCCTCGGCGAAGATCGCGCGAGCGCAGACGGTCTGAAGCCCGTCGAGCCCGATGCCGGCGGCGTCGATATTGCCGATGAAGACGCGGCAGCGCGGCTCGTTGATGTAGAGGTTCTTGCGCGCCTCTTTGGTGGCCGGCGCCATGCCGCCCGTGTAGAGCACCGGGTCGAAGCGCGAGAGCCGATGGTAGAGGATGTCGAGCGCCTGAAGGTGGTGCCCGAACACGGCGATCTTGTCCCGGCCGCCGTCGAGTTCGTCGGCGATGGCATCCGCCACGGCCGCCGCCTTCGCCTCGGCGATCAGGCGCCGTTCGGTCGCGAGCGGCACCGCAAGTTCGTCGAGCCCGGCATCCGCGTCGAGGCAGCGTTCGATCTGCGCGAGCGCCTCGGGCGAGAGCACGGGCGTGTAACCGCGCTTGATGCCGGCCGGCGTGAGCGGGATCGTGTCAATCGTCGGCGTCGCGAGGTCGAGCACGTCCGTCGAGCGGAGCACCTGCATGAATGGTGCGAGGTTCTCGCGGAGGTCGTCGAGGTTCTTCGCGCCGACGATCTTCTCGCCGAACCCGTCGTGCTTCGTGATGCAGTACCGATCCACCCACTCGTCGTAGGTCAGCGGCTCGTCCGCATCGTTCAGGACGGCGAAGGGGAAGAGACGCGAATAGTGCGTCCACAGGTCGGCCGGATGCGCGACCACAGGCGAGCCGGTCGCAACCCACACACGGTCGGCCCGGCGGAAAAGCGCGCCGTTGGAGGTCGTGCGGGCGCCGTAGATCGCCTTCGTGCGGCGCGCGTCGCGGCTCTTGAGGTAGTGGCCCTCGTCGAGCACGAGCGACCGCCACCGACGCTTGAACGCGGAGCGGAACAGCCGCACGTCGCGCTCGTCGCCCGCGATGCCATTGTAGGAGGCGATCACGATGTCCGCGCGGTCGTCGATCTCGGGATCACGGCCCTCGATCACCTGCACCCTGAGCGTCGGGTCGAAGTCGAGTGCAGAATTGCGGACCTGCAACCGCAGGTGGGCCGGGCAGGTGTAAAGTTGTGGGAACCCGACGCGCGCCCCCGCGCCGATCAAAGCGAACGTCTTTCCGACGCCGGGTTCCCACGCGAGGATCGCGGATCGGTCCCGAAGGAAGTCCACGCCCTCGATCTGATATGGCCGGAGATCGACCACGACGGATGTACCCCGCTGCGAAAGGTGTTCACGCGCGCGGCGCGGATGCGCCACACGGAATGCTTCGCAGAGATGCCGGGAATACGGTTGTCATGGTTCACCCTCGGCTCGGTTTACTCGGTAACGACGGCGGGTTTTCCCGCCTCATGGCAGTACGGCGCAAATCATTAGTGTTCACGTCCGTGTGAGTTGGATACCCGAAGGCGGCGTTTTCGCAAACCCTGTTATGCGGGTATCGTCTTTCATCGAATACCGCGAATAATCGTGGAAGTTGAAGCGGTTAACGATGATGGGTGATTGTAAACGGTGGGGGTGGTGTCCTGCGACAAGTCGTCATCGTTTCGAGGTTCCATAGGAATTCGGTCTGTTCACGGTTCGTTCTCTTAGTCTTTCATTCCTATGTGTCAAGCGAAAAAGGCCCGGCGCGCACGAGGCGGCCGGGCTAAGTCTCTGCCATGAGGTCAGTGGGAAAACCCACCGCCGACCTGAACCTCGCGGCCTTTCGGCCCATCGGCGGGGGTGAGGGATCGGCGCCATGCGCCGATCCGACCTGTGAAACTCTACGCGGCGGCCACAACCTAGTGCAGCACATGGCGGGGGCCGCGCTTCTGATCTAGCGCAGACCTGCCGGGCGGTGGATCGCCGAGGTAGTCATAGGCGATATTGAAGTTCGGCAGGCGTGCGTTGCGCGCGTCGCGCTCGGCAAGTCGGGCGGCGGCGTCGCGCATGAACTGCGCGCGATCCTCCTCCTGCGCTTCCTCGAAGCGGCCGTTAGCACGATACACCCAATCTCGCAACGTGGATCGCGGCACGTTCAGCAGCCGCGCCGCCTCCGCCATGCCGTGCAGGCGGGACATTTCGATGGCACGGGCGCGCACCTCGGGCGGCCATTCTTTCACGGTTTGCATGGTGACGGTTTCCGCATCGTCGGTGAGAGGAAAGGGGAGTGGGCGCGGCCTCCCTGCCGCGCCCGATCTCGGGTTACGCGGCGCGCTTGCGGCGCGTGCGCTTCGGCGCCTCGTCGGGCACCTCGTCGAGAGACGCGGCGCCGCTCTCGGCTTCGCGGGCCTCGGCTTCGGCGAAGAACATCTTCTGCGCCTCGTCGTCGCCGTTGCCCTCGAACTCGTTCACGCTCTCGGCCTCGGGCCGCTCGTCGTAGGGCGGCTCGGGCGTATGCGGCACCGGCTCGTCGTGCGGTGCCGCCTCGGCCTCGTAGTCGGGCACCTCCTGCCCTTCGCGGTAGGTCCGGGCGAGCCCGCTATCCGGGTTCGCGGCCTCGCCGAAGTCGCGCCGGTCCTCGTGGAACTCGCGCGCCCAATCAATGCCGGGCGGCACGACGAACCGCTTGCCGGCGGCGAGGTCGGCCGGGCCGTACATGATGGCGGACATCGCCCGTTCGAGCGCCTCATTCTCGTCCGCCGCGCCCTGCGCGGCGTCGAGGCCCTTGCGCACGAGATCCTCGGAATAGCCGTAGGCGCGCATGAAGTTCGCCACGGCGTTCATGTTCACGTTCATAGGAATGTCCTCACAAGTTAAGGGAGTGTGCGGAATATATACCCACTCCGCACGGCTGTTGCGAGGTCAGGCGGGAGGTGGGGCAGGAAGAGGGCGCCAGTGGGTCGGAACGTTCTGTCCAATCCCAAACCGCTCCTCTTCTTCTTCGGGGTATCTCGGATCGTCGCCGATCAGCCAACACGTCCAAGGCTCAAACCAATGAGCTATGACGTGATGCCGGCCCCGAAGGAGCAACAGAACATCCGTCCCGTCCTTCGGGGCCGTCTCGGTCAGGCAGAGCCCATGACGGGGGCGGAGATGAACTCGCGCCGCTGCTTGTTCTCGGGCGAGTACCACGCCCGTGCCTGCGCGAAGGCGAGGTCGATATTCGCCCGCACCGCCGTGCAGAGCGCGTCCGCGAACTCGGCCTGCGAATGCGGCCCGATCAGCTTCGGCCGGTCGGCATCGCGTATCTCGGGGTCGAAGGTTTCGCCGGCCGCGATCCGTCCGACCGTCTGACCGAAACAGGACGCCATGAGATGCGCCACGCCCTCGGGATTGATGCCGGCGCGGCAGGCGATGTCCATCATGGCGGCGAGGCCCTGCGAAACCTTATCGCAGAGGTCGGCGAGGAAGGCGCCCTCGGGGCTATCGACCGTCACAGCGGCGAAACCCTTGGGCGTGGGAAACTCGGTAGTCATGGCAGCGTGTCCTTTCCTTCGCCCGTCCATTCGGGCTGTTGTGGTCGCCGGAATGGCGCCACGGTGGGGGGCCGGCGCACCGGCCACCGGCCGTGGCGTCATTCGTTCGTGTACAGAACAGACAGGTAGCTCTCCCCTTGCTCAGCCGCTCTCAACTGCGACGGTGCCGCGATCATCTGAAACCCCTGTGGCTCGACTTCGACGACGTAGCGAACAGAGCCGCGTTTTGTCCAATATACGTCGCGCACTTCGCCGAACCATCGCGCCTCTCCCGTGAATTTCACCACCTTGTCACCTTTGATAAACTTTGGCGTGCGCTCGTCCGCACAGCCCATGCTGCGGTTATCCTGCACGGCTAGCCCTCCTGATCTGAGCCACAAGGTTACGTGTATTGAATTCTTGATGTTCGGTGCCGCGCGTTCGGCAGGTGATGCCGGCGAAACGGCCGTCGATGAACACCTTCAGGTGCCGCTTGCCACCCACGATGCGGACAGACTTGCCGCACCGGGCTAGGGCGTCCCGCGCCTTCGCGTTTCGTATGGTCGGGCCTCTCATGGCGGAGCCTCACAGGCAGATGGCGAAGGCCGCGCCGATCATCGCGAGGGCGGCGAGGGCGACCGAAAACGTCGCCACGATCACGGTTGCGGCGGCATGCGCCTGCGCGTCGAGAAGGACGCGACGGGCCGCAGAAACAGCCCCATGAATGTAGATGTCAGGCATCACGCGCGGCTTTCCGCGAACCTGAACAGGTCGCCCGTGTACGGACACCGGGGCGCGGGCGCCTCGTAATCGGGATCATCCGCCCGGATCTCGGCAAGCTTCTCGTCGCGGGCCTCGTTCACGGCCGCTTCAACCGCCTTCCAATCGACGGCTTCGCTCCAATCCCAATAGAAACCGCCGTCGTCCGTGATGGCGTAGAACACGCGCCACGTGACGCCCTCTTCGCTCCGGTCGTCTTCAGGCAGGCAGGCCCGCAGGAGCGTGCCGAGTTGGTTGTGGTCCCATTCGGTCACGTCGTCCGGCCAATCGGCGAGGTCGGGCGAGTAGAAGGAAATGAACCCGCTGCGGGATGTGTGGCGCTCTCGCATCACTTCGGCGAGGCGGTCAGGATCGACCATCGCCCGCAGTTTGCGAACCGTATCGACCGGGCACCGCGCGAAAACTCGATCCGTCTCGAAATTGTATTCACGCGGGCTCGTCGTCTCCTCAAAGACGAAGCCGGGATTGAACCCGAGCATCTCTTCGGCAACAAGGTTGAACCCGTCAACCCATGCCTTCGCGACCCGTTCGTGCGCCACCGAATAGTCGGTGTGACGCATGAGGATGTCGCCGTATTCGAAGGCGTCTAGCCTAAGCTCTTCCGGCACGCCTTCCTCGGCTTGCCTGTGCTCGGCGAAATACTCGATCTCTTGCTCTTCCACGTAGTCGAGTTCGTCCGACAGGATCGAGTGATAGAAGCCGGGAAACGGGATCTCGATTGAGACGGTATCCATCGGTGTGACCTCTTGGCAGTTGCCCGGTTCGTCGTGATCCGCGACCCGTGGCGTCATCGTGTGTATCGGGTATCGGGTATCACCGCAAGCGGTTTTTGCACGATACCCGGATTTTTATTTGCTGTGGTGCGGTGCTGTTAGGCGGCGATCTCGCGAGCGATCTCGCGAATGACGCCATCAGCCGCGATAGCCTGCCCGGTCGTCGTGCGAGCCCAAACGGCCGGGAAGCCGGCGAAGTCATAGGCGACGCGCTCGCCCGCTTGTTCGAGGCGCCGGGCGAGCCATCCCGACACCGCCCAATGCTCGAACACCTCCCACTCATAAGGCTCGACGCCTTCGGCCTCGCACGCGGCCTTCGCTGCGGCTTCCTTCGTGCCGAAACCTTCGTGGCGCATCCCCTTCAGGTCGGCATAGAAGAGGGAATTGCGCTCCCGGATCTCGATGCCGGCTTGCAACGCGGCCTCCTCCCAATCCTGAACGGGAGCGCAGAGTTCTAGGGCTTCCTCCGTCAGTTCCGCCAATGCCGAACGGCGGCCTGAGATAGGGTTGCCCGTATCGCCGTAGCCCTCCGCGAGGGTCGAAACGAGGGACGAGAGGCAGGCAATCACCTCGTTCTGAACGAGGCGCCGCGCGGCTTCGTCAATGCGGATTTCGAGCGTGCGGTTGTCGGTGTTCATCGTGTGACCTCTTGGCAGTTGCGGCGGGCTCTAGCGGCCCGTCTTGTGACACTATGTATTTCGGGTATCACGAGAAGACAATACCCGATTTACGGCTTTTTTGTCCTACCCTACTCGGGACCGTGTGAGACGAGCCGTGCAACCTCTGCCATGAGGCAGAGGAAGCACGCCCATGCGAGGAAGGTTGCGGCTTCGATCATGCCGCGAGTTCCTCGGCGAGTTCGGCCACGCGGGCTTTCGCATCGTCGAGAGCTTCCGGGAGAAGCTCATTCGCGACTTCGGCGAGATAGTCGCCCGCGTCGCTTTCGATCCCCCAAAGGGAGGCCGAGCCGAGTTCGATCCCGGCCTTGAAAACGGTCACGACAACGCCGCACCAATGCCATTCGCCGCTGCACCATGCCTGAAGGCGCCGGAAATCGGCCTCTGCCGCACGTGCCGCATAGGCGCGCGCCGTCTCGCCTTTCTTCCGTCCGCCCTCACATCCCCATCCGTCGCGCAACGCGATGCGCACGGCCTCGGCGAAGTCATAGAAGCGCGCGTTGCTACCATCCGAAACGAGAAGCCGTTCACCGGGCGATTTCGCCGGGCGCCCGTGCCGGTAGCTCGCACGGCGCCAATCGGTCACGGGGCCATGGCCGTCGTGCTCTTTCCACGGCTCGCCCATGCTGTCGTCATACTGAATGCGCGCCTGCGCAGTGTAGCCGCCGGGAAGCTCTAAAGTCGCGGCCGGGCCATAGGTGCAAAGGCCCGAGAAGGCGGGAAGAGACATCGCTGTAACCTCTTGGCAGTGTCGCGGCGCTGTCTCGCGCCGTCGCGACACCATGTATATCGGGTATCGGGAGGGGAGGCAAGAGGGCAGGCGAAAAACTCGATCCGACCCGAGGCAAATTGCGGAAATTGAATTGCGCGAATTTCGGCACGCGCCGATTTGGGCGTGGCCTTAAGGCAGCCTCGGGAGATCACCCGATTCTCAGGCGCCATAACGTGTTGAAATATAACGCTCTTTTGAGCTTGCCTTATATGCCTTACCCTACCCTACCTTATAAGGATGGATGGTATAATAGAGGAGGTATAGGGGGGATATAGGGGAGTTGTACGGGGAGGTAGGAAAAAGGCAAAGCAAGGCAGGCTTCTAAGGCAAGCCGCGCGGGGCTCGTGCCGGGGTCGGTGCGGGGTGGGGCGAGAAATTGACCGTTTCGGGTATTGCGCAGCGTGCCGTCGTCACTGAATATCGTCCTATGACGACGCGGTATGTGATTGGTTGCGATCCGGGATTAGGCGGGGCTTTCGCGGTGCTGCACATCGGTGATGACGGCGCGGCTATTGTCGAGCGGTGCGAGGATCTGCCGAAGGTCGGCGCCAAGGTGCGAGGCAAGCGCAAACAGAAGATTGACGCGGGCGGGCTCGTGCGGCTCGTCCGGGATCTCGCGGCGGCTCGTCCGATCTCGGGCGCAATTGTGGAAGCGGTCAATGCGGCGCCCGGCATGGGTGTTAGCGGCGCCTTCTCGTTCGGGCGAGGCGCGGGCATCATCGAGGCCGCGCTAATCGCGGCGGGCATCGTGCCGGAATTTGTGGCGCCCGCAGTGTGGAAGCGCGCCATGCGGGCGCCTGCCGATAAGCGGCTGTCGCGTGCTCGGGCAACGGAGTTGTTCGGCGGCTCCGATGCGCATTGGCCGCTGTCGCGACATGACGGGCGGGCCGAGGCCGCAATGGTTGCGCTCTATGGTGTAAAGGCCGGCGTCATATGAGCAATTCCACAGTTGTGGGGCGTGAAACCATTTCACAGTCTGAGATTGTGGAAACTAGCGGGAACTCGTCCGTGCCGATGCGCCGGCCTGACGGGAAGCTCGTGAAAGGCGGGCCGACGCTCAATCCGCGCGGCCGTGGCGCCGCGATGCCGAAGGATCTGCGGGAAGCGGCCCGCGCGCATACGGATGAAGCTCTCGCGGTCGTGCTCGAAGCAATCCGCGACCGCAAGCTCGCAATGAAGGTGCGGCTTCAGGCCGTGAACATCCTGCTTGATCGGGGATACGGGAAGCCGGTTCAGTCTGTCGAGGCAGACGTTAGGACTTTAAACCTACACGAGAGCCACCTGAAGGCGCTGCTAGACGGGAATGGGGTATCTTCGGGTACTGTGATTGACCATGAGCCCGCCTAAGTCATTGATAGATAAGGCGAGCCAACTTGCTTTTATGACAAGTGAACTCGCGAAGAGGCAGAAGGTGAGCGCCCCGAAGGCAGGCAAGCGCGGGCGACGGGCCGGCAGGCCCGGAGGCCCCCCGGCCCTCGTCGGGTCCCTCGACCGCGCCTGCGAAAGCCGGGGGGATGATCCGCTACACCCCGCCAACGAAAACGCGACACCCGAGACCACCCCCCTCCCCCCGGCCCCGGTTTCCCCCGACACCCCGGCGGCCGAAAAAATCGCAGAAATCGCGCAGGAGACGCCCGAGGCGCCGGTGCCGGTATCCGAACACCCGCTCGAGCCCGAACGGCCGTCTGCGGACAATTCTAAAGCCCTGCCGCCCGATCCCGAGCCTGACGCATCCCCCGAAGTCGTGGACGCGTTCTTCATCGCGTTTCGGCGGCGCTATTACAACGATCCGGTCGGCCTCGTTAGGAACGTGCTGAAAGCCGAGCCGACCGAGGATCAGGAGGAGTTCCTGACCGCTCTCGCGCGCGGCGAGCGGCGGATCAGCATTCGCGCGGGCCATGGCGTCGGAAAATCGACCGCGTGCTCGTGGGGCATGATTTGGTTCATGCTGACGCGGTTCCCGCAGAAAACGGTCTGCACCGCGCCGACCGCCGGGCAGCTATTCGACGCCCTCTTCGCCGAGTTGAAGCGGTGGATCGCGGCCCTGCCACCCGTGCTGCGCGGCCTATTCGAGGTGTTCTCAGATCGTGTCGTCCTCCTCGCGGCACCCGAGCGGTCGTTTATCTCGGCCCGCACGTCGTCGGCCGACAGGCCCGAGGCCCTCGCGGGTATCCACGCCGAGCACGTCCTGCTGATTGTGGACGAGGCGTCGGCGGTGCCCGAGCCTGTGTTCGAGAGCGCCTCGGGTTCGATGTCGGGCCACTCGGCGCATACAGTCCTGATCTCGAACCCGACCCGCACGAGCGGCCTGTTCTTCAGGACGCACCACGAACTGAAAGGCTCGTGGTTCACGTTGCATTGGTCGTCCCTGAAGAACCGGCTCGTCAGCCCGGACTTCATCAAGCAGACGGCCGAGACCTACGGCGAGGAGTCGAATGCCTATCGGGTGCGCGTTCTCGGCGAGTTCCCGACGCGCGACGACGACACGCTCATTGCGGCCGAACTCGTGGACGCGGCGATTGTCCGCGACATCGCGCACGACCCGAAGAACACGATCCTGTACGGTCTCGACTGCGCGCGGTTCGGCGACGACAGGTCGGTGCTCTGCCGGCGGATCGGCAACGTCGTGCTGCCCCTGAAGGTGTGGCGAAACCTCGACACCATGGCGCTCGTCGGCGCGGTCGTGAACGAGCTTGCTGAGGACGGCATTCAGGCGCGCTCGGACAAGCCCTACGAGATCCTCGTCGATAGCATCGGCATCGGTGCCGGTGTCGCGGATCGCCTGCGCGAACTCGGCTTCAACTGCCGCGACGTGAACGTGTCTGAAGCGACCGCCATGAACCCGAAGGCGGCGAAGCTTCGCGACGAATTGTGGCTCGCGGTGCGCGATTGGCTGCGCGCGCGAGCGTGCAAGCTGCCACAGGACGACGACCTTCGGCAGGAACTCGTCTCGCCGACCTACAGCTTCACCTCGAACGGCAAGCTCAAAGTCGAGGGCAAGGCCGAAATGAAGAAACGCGGCCTGCGCTCGCCCGACCGCGCCGACGCTTTGTGCCTCACCTTCGCGTCGGTGGCGTCGCGTGTGGGCGGCACAGGTTCGCATTGGGTGCGGGGGCAGCCGCTCAAACGGAACATCAAGGGGGTTCGGTGATGATCGACCTGCCGCGCCACGTGAAGGTCGGCTACAAGCGGTATCGGCTGCGCAGGATGTCCGAACGCGAGGCTCGCGAGGACAAGAGCTACGGCTATTGCGACAACGACGCGAACGAGATCGCCATTTGCACGGACGGCGTGAGCCGTGACGAGGCCCTGAACACCCTTCTGCACGAGATCCTGCACGCCTGCTTCTATACGGGCTACGTGCTGCCCCTCGGTGAGACGCCGAACGAGGAGCATATCGTGCGGCGCCTCGCCAATCAGCTTCAGGCCGTGTTCTACGACAACCCGAAGATCGCGGCCTTATTCGCTAGGAAGATTTGACCACCCGCCCCTTTCCGGGTGTAGGAATGGCTCCCTATATCCGTCCGGTCACGGCGAGGAGGAAGCACCCCTGACATGGCAGGGAGACGCGACAATGACAGGGTAGGAGCGACAACGCCCGAGCGTGCGCCTGCGGACGGCGACGAGTATCTCGCCACGCTTGGGAAGCTCGCCGACGACGCTATCCGCTACATGGATGAAGTCGTCACGCCTGAAATGGAGCAGGCGACTGAATACTACCGGGGCGACCCACTCGGCAACGAGGAGGATGGCCGGTCGCAGGTCGTGATGACGGAGGTTCGGGACGTAGTGCAGGCCATGGTCCCGAGCCTCCTGCGAATTTTCACGGGCTCGGAACGGGTCGTCGAGTTCATTCCGACCTCGGAAGAGAAGGTGCCGCAGGCCGAACAGGCTACGGATGCCGTCAACTACCTCTTCTACGGCGAAAATCAGGGTTTCCGGGTCCTCTACAACGGTTTCAAAGACGCTCTTGTGCGCAAGATCGGCGTCCTCATGTGGTGGATCGAGCACAAAGTCCGCGTCGAGGAACTCGACTACTCGGATATGACGGCCGAGGAGGTCGATATTCTGCGCTCGGAAGAGGGTGTGACTATACTCGACGAGGTGCAGCAGACCGAAACGGTGCCATCTGACGATCCTCTGCCGCCCGAGATGCTCGCGGCGGGCCAACTGCCGCCTCCCGAGCCCCTTTTTCGCGTCCGTGTGCGCCGCGAGACGACCGAAAAGCTGATCCGGGCGACGACCTGTCCGCCCGAGGAGTTCTTCGTCTCCGTGGACGCCCTCGACGAGGACGACGCGAAGATCATCGGCCGCCGCCGTGATCTCACTGTCTCCCAACTCGTCGAGATGGGGTACGACGAGGGGGAGATCCGCGCCAACATGGGTTCCGAGGACCGTCTGCGGTTCTCCCCTCTGCGCACGGCACGCGCCGAGACGGACTATCCGGTCAACGAGAACGGCGGCGACAGCGCGCACGACGAGGTGACGTTCTTTGAAGCCTACGTCCTGATCGACCGCGACGGCGACGGCATCGCCGAGCGGCGCCGCATCCGGGGCATCAACCCGACGAACCCCTACATCCTCACCGATCCCGAGACGGGCGAGCCGGACGACGTTCTGTGGTCCGATGAGGTGCCGTTCGGGCTCCTCTGCCCCGATCCCGAGCCCCACAAGATCGTCGGGTTCTCCATCGCCGATCAGGTCATGGACCTTCAGGAGATCAAGACGGCCGTTGTGCGCAACACGCTCGACAGCCTCGCGAACTCCATCCACCCGCGCACGGTGATCGTCGAGGGGCAGGTCAATGTCGATGATGCCCTGAACACCGAGGTCGGCGCCATCATCCGCGCTCGCGCGCCGGGCATGGTGCAGGAACTCGAAAAGGCGTTCGTCGGGCAGTATTCGCTCCCCCTCCTCGCCTATCTCGACGACACGAAGAGCCGGCGCACGGGTGTGACGGATGGGCCGAACGGCGTGAACGCCGATGCCCTCCAATCCTCGACACAGGACGCCGTGCAGGCCGTCACCACGGCCGCACAGGAGCGGATCGAGATGATTGCCCGGATCTTCGCCGAGACGGGCATCCGGCGCCTCATGCGCGGGCTCCTGCGGCTCGCGGTGCAGCATTCCGACAAGCCGCGCATGGTGCGGCTCCGAAACAAATGGGTGTCCGTTGATCCCCGCGTGTGGGACGCGGACATGGATGTGTATGTAAATATCGGCCTTGGCCGAGGCACGGATCGCGACCGCCTTCAGCTTTACATGATGATCGCCGCCAAGCAGGAGCAGATCATTGCGGCTGCCGGTCCCGCTAATCCTCTATGCAATGTCGGCCATCTTCGCAACACCTATGCGAAGATCATGGAAATTGGCGGTGAGCGAGACATCACCAAGTATTTCGCGCAAGTGGATGCAGCGGCAATACCCGCCAACCAAAATCAGCAACAGCCGCCCGACCCGACCGCCATTCTCGCACAGATTGAGGCGCAGAAGCTTCAGATCCAAGCGCAGGCGGAGGCGATGAAGCACGAGCGCGAGGTGCAGGCGGAGCAGAACCGCATGGCCCTCGAAAACGCGAAGCTCGCGCAGGAACGCTACCTGAAGATGGCCGAGATTGAGGCCCGCTACGCGGTGAACCTCCGCGAGCAGGAGATCAACGCCGCCATTCAGCGCGAGCGCGACACCGGGCAGATCACGAACCGGCTCACCGAGATCATCGTGCAGCGCGCCTACGACGAGGAGGAGGGCGAGCGCGCCCGGTCCTTCGACGCCGAGCAGCGCGAGCGCGACCGCGCCCTGAAGCTCTTTGAGGGTGAGCGCGGCCGTGAGGAGGCCGCGCGGGCGCAGCAGAGCCGACAGGAGGCCGCGTGATGCGCTCGCAAGACGACGTGAAGCAGCAGGTCGCCGAGGCGCAAGCAAAGGCGCACGCAGCCAAGGTTCTGATCGACAACCCGACGCTGCGGGCCGCCTTCGAGCGGCTCTATAAAGACTACATCGCCGCGTGGACCACCTCTTCACCTGAAGACGTGGAGAAGCGCGAGATCGCCTACTTCAGGCTCCGTGCTCTCGCGGACCTCGAAGCAGACCTCGAAGCGGTCGCGAACGGCGGCAAGATCGCCGCCTTCAATAATCGCCGCACGGGGACTTGAAACTAACCTGCCATGAGGACATTTTCCTATGACCATCGAGACCACCGATAACTCCGCCCACGGGCAGGAGACCGGAGGCCACGAAGCCACCGTTGCGGCTTTCGAGCGGCTCTTGGGAGGCGGTAGCGCCCAACCCGAGCCGAAAAGGAAGCGCCCGGAGGACGACGAAGCCGACGCCGACGAGGCGGAGGCGCTTGAGGCCGAGGACGAGGACGAGACGCCTTCCGAGACCGAGGCAGACGACGACGAGGCCGACGAGGCCGACGACGGCGACGCCGAGGACGACGAAGGTTCCGAGGACGAGGCCGACGACCAAGATGGCGAGCCCAAGGCCGCCGAACTGAAGCCGGACACGCCCGTCACCGTCAAGATCGACGGCAAGGAGGTGCAGGTCCCGCTCAGCGAGGCGCTCGCGGGTTATCAGCGTCAGTCGGATTACTCGCGAAAGACGGCCGAGCTTGCCGAGGAGCGCAGGGCGTTCCAAGCCGAGGCACAGGCCGTCCGAACGGAACGCGCGCAGTACGCGACGCTCCTGACCGCCCTCTCCGAGCGCCTTCAGGCGTTCGAGGTGAAGGCGCCTGATCCGTCGCTGCGGCAGACCGACCCGCTTGAGTATGCGGCTCAGTGGGCGGCCTACGAGCAGTATAAGGAGCAGCAGGACGCGATCCGCGCCGAAAGGCAGCGGCTCGCGCTTGAGGAGCAGAGGGCACAGGTGCAGGCCATCAACGAGTTGGTCGCGCAGGAGCGCGAACGGCTCTTGGAGGCAGTGCCGGCATGGCGCGACAAGCAGGTGTGGGAGCGCGACAAGGCCGCGATGCGTGAATACGGGCTGAAGCTCGGGTTCACCGCCGAGGAATTGGCGCAGGCAACCGACAGTCGAGCCGTCGTCGCCCTATACAAAGCGATGAAATACGACCGCCTCATGGCGAAAAAGGGCAAGCCGGTGGCACAAGCCAAGGCACCCGCGCCCCTGAAGAGCGGTTCGTCGAACAAACCCCCGCAGCGCGCCACCGAACGGTCCAAAGCGATGAAGCGTCTCGCTCAAACCGGCAGCGTCCAAGATGCTGCTAAGGCGATGCAGTTCCTCCTCGGGTAATCGAGGAGGTCGGAAGCAGGGTTTCACAGTATGCCCAAGGTACAGAACGCTTACACTACGCGGGACGCCAAGGCGAACCGCGAGGATCTGAGCGACATCATCTACAACATCGACCCATTCGATACGCCGTTTTTCACGATGGCGGGTCGCCGGAACGTCCGAAACGTCATCTTCGATTGGCAGACTGAGAAGCTGCCGGGTGTGGACATTGGGAACCGTCGCGTCGAGGGCTTCGTGCTCGACCGGCAGCCCTCCACGCCGACCATCCGCCTGTCCAACACCGTGCAGATCTCCGAGCGCGACGCCACCGTGTCGGGCACGCAGGAGGCGGTGGACGCGGCCGGCAAAGGTTCGGAGATGGCGCATCAAATGGCGCTCGCCGGCAAGGCTCTGAAGCGGGACATGGAGAGCATTGCGCTCGGCCCGCAGCCGCGTATCGACGCGACGGACGACAACACCGCCCGGCAGACCCGTGGCCTTGAGCATTGGATCAAGACCAACGTGAACGCCGGGGCCGGCTATGTCCCGCCGGACGACGCCTACGACACCATCGTGGACGGCACGCAGCGCGTCTTTACGGAGGCCCTGTTCCTCGACACGCTTCAGATGGCCTACGACAACGGCGCCGAGCCTACGGAAGCCTTCATCGGGTCGTGGAATAAGCGGGTGTTCACCGGCTTCGCCGGCCGCAACAACTCGCAGGTCATGGTCGGTAAGAGCGAGGTCGTCAACTCCGTTGACATCTATGCTTCCGACTTCGGCCGCATCCGCACGCGCCCGAGCCGGTGGCACCGTCAGCGCACGGTGCTGATCCTCGATCCGAACTACGTCAAGATCGCGTTCCTGCGGAACTTCCGTACCCGCGATATGGCGAAGATCGGCGATGCCGAGACGAAGATGCTCCTCGCCGAGTGGGGCGTCGAGGTCGGCAACGAGGCGGCCCACGCGAAGATCGCGGACCTGACGACTTCGGCCGCGTAGCGCAACGATATAGTGTTGCGGTTGGGGAGACGCCGGAAAATGGCGGGACTGAGATCGGCCCCGCCCTCCTCGCTTCCTTCAGGACAAGAACAATGGCGACGCAGCAGACGGTCTATGAGGCGCGAGGCACACTGAAACGCATCCTCGTGAACGACCCGCTCGACGGCTTCTATGGGCAGTTCACGGCCGTGGCCGAGCAGGAATGCGAGCCCCTGATCGAAGAGAACAAGGCGCTGCGCGAGATGCAGACGGGCAAGGAACGCTTCCGGCTCGTCGCTCGCGTCCCGGTGCCGATTTACGAGCAAGCCCTTCGCGAGGGTTGGGCTTACGACGACGCCAAGTGGCGGAAATGGCTGAACGACCCGGATAACCGGGCCTTCCGGGTCAGCGAGGAGCGCGTCTGATGGACCTGTCCACCGGCCCCGGCCTCGTCTCCGCCATCGCGACTTTCTTGAACCGGGAGGATCTCACCAATGAGATCCCCGGTTTCGTGCGTCTCGCAGAGGCATCGTTCAATCGCTCGCTGCGCGTGCCTGAGATGCTGAAGCGCGTCGGGACGGAGGCTGAGGGAGCCCGCGTGAAGCTTCCGACCGACTTCCTTGAAGCGAAGAGCCTGACCATCGCGGCCCCCGGCCACCTCGCCGGGATCACGCTCGGCTATCAGCCTGTGGGCGAGCGGACGGAGTACGTCGGTCGCTACCCTGACGCGACCCGGCCTCGGTTCTTCGGGATCGAAGGCGATCATTTCGTGATCGCGCCCTACCCGCGCGGCGGCGGTACTGTGTCGGTGGAGCTTCTCTATTACGCGCGGGTGCCTGCACTCGACCTGAACACGCCGGGAGCGAAAACTTGGCTCCTGACGAAGAGCCCGGATCTCTACCTGTACGGCTCTCTCGTCGCGAGCGCGCCGTTCCTTGCCGAGGACGCGCGCGTGCAGACGTGGGCGACGCTCGCCCTCAACGCCCTAAACGAACTCAACCTTCAGGCGGAACGCTCGGCTACATCCGGCGGCCCGCTGAACGCACGACGGAGGACATTCGGGTGAGCTTCACGAACTACCTCGAACAAAAGGTGCTTGATCACGTCTTCGGCGCGGGCACCTACGCGAAGCCGACGCTCTATGCGGCCCTCTTCACGACCGCGACGGGCGAGGCCGGCGGCGGCACGGAAGTCTCGGGCGGCGGCTACGCGCGGCAGCCTATCGGCGCCATGACGGTTTCCGGCACCGCGCCGACGCAGGCCGTGAACGCCTCCACGTTCGAGTTCCCTGTCGCGACCGCCGATTGGGGCACCATCACGCACGCGGCGATCTTCGACGCGCCGACCGGCGGCAACATGCTCGACCACGCGCCGCTTGCCGCTTCCAAGCGCATCGACAACGGCGACGTGTTCCGCTTCCCGGCCGGCGCGATCAAGGTCACGCTCGAATAAGCCATGTACGCCTACGGCCTCGGCGACTACGGGGCAGGCGTATATGGCCTGACGCCGATCATCGACGCCTCGCGGGCGTCGGATAGCGTCAGCGCGAGCTTCGCGGCCGGTGCTCTTTATGCGCGTGGCGGCCTCGGATCGGTCGTCACGAGCGGCACCACGGCCTCGGCGACCCGCCTGAAGCTCGGTAGCGCACTCTCGACCGTTCTCTCCGCCGACACGATCTTCGGCCACGGCATCAAGTCGGGTGGGCGCGATAGCCCGTCCCTGTCGGGAACGGATCTCGCCGGCCTGCGCGTGCTGATCGGCACGGCCACGGCCGAGATCACCGTCTCGGCGTCCGAGATGCGGGGCGGCTTCTTCCTCGCAGGCGACATCACGTCGAACGCTGTCACGGCCTCGGCGATGCAGGCCACGGCCCTGTCCCTCGGGTTCCGTACCGGCTCGACGGTGAGCGGCGCCGATCTCGCCGGCTACCGGACGGCGGCCGGGGATCGCACGTCGGTCAACAATTCGACCGCTGCGCTCTTCGGGACGCGCATTTTGCTCTTCGGGCGTATTGGGAATGCAGTCTCAGGCGCCCTATATATTCCTACGGCCCGGTTCATCGCCGCCGTCACCTCGGCGGCCGTGTCGGGCGCGGATTTCGCCGGCCGCCTCCGGTGGGAGCGGTTCGAGGCGGTGCCGGCATCGTGGGCCGACCGGCCGGGCGTGGACGAGGAGTGGGAGGAGGAAGGCAGTCAGGACGCCGTGTGGGCCCAAGAGCCCGGTTCGGCGACGGCATGGCGGCCTATCGAAGGGGTTGATACGGAATGGCTGACACCTACACCGCCAACTACAATCTGACGAAGCCCGAGGTCGGCGCGTCCCGCGACACGTGGGGCACGAAGATCAACGCGAACTTCGATACGCTCGACGGGCAGCTCAAGGCGGTCAGCAACATTGCCAACGCCGCCCTGCCACGCACGGGCTCGACCGGCAATGTCAGCTTTACGGGCAACCTCGGCGTTACGGGCGACATCACCACGTCGCGCTCGGCGACGGAAGGCGTGATTTATCTCGGCGCGGACGGTCAGCGCTACCTGCACCGCGATCAGTCCGGCAACTACCATATGCCGGGCGGCACTCTGACGGTCGGCGGCTATCAGGTCGCGCGTCAGGGCGTCTTCGCCAATTTCAGCGACATGGGCATTGGCTGGGGTGAAGCCTACATCTTCGCGGACGGCCACGCACCTGTCATCCGCTCCGGCGCAAACCCGAACTACAGGTATTTCCGCTTCGACGCAGACGGTGTTTTCTACACGGCCGGCGTTTGGGCGAGCGCCAACGTCTCTGCCGGCGGCCGGCTGACCGCAAACACGAACAGGACCGACGGCGGCTATGTCGAGGTTTACGACAACGACGGCAGCCGCGCCTACCTCCACTACAACAACCCGAACTTCGGAATACTTCGCGCCGATGGCGGTTGGGGCTTCTACGGCACCAATGACGGGTTCTTTTGGGCCGGCTCTAATTATGGGTGGCTGCACGACTATGTGAACGCTCGGGCCGCCGCCCACGCCGCTACGCGCCCCGGCTACGGCTTCAACACCTTCAACGACTCGCAGCGGGTCGAGAAGGCGTGGCCGGCGTTCGAGCTGAATTGGTCCGGCGTGCGCCATTGGATCATGCAAATCTGGGACAACGGCGGGTGGCACCTGTATGACCAATCGGGTGGGAATTGGGCGATCGCGGTTACGACCGACCATCGCTTCCATATCCGTGAAGTCGGCGATGTCATCAATTGGGTGAACTCCGGCCTCGGAGCCCGCGCCGATTGGGGCTACGTCAACGGCTGCATCACGGACATCTATCTCACGTCGAGCAACGATTGGGCCTTCGGCAACCCCGGCATCGTCGACCTCGGCGGCCCGTGGGTGATGGTCGGTGCCGGCTACATCAACGGACACCCGCACGGCCGCTCGTGCATCCTTCAGCGCCGCTATCGCGACGGCGGCGTCTACAACATCGCCCGCACGTAAAGGCTGACACATGGAGAGCTTTGTCGCTGACAGCGTCGAGTACCTCGGGACGTTCTCACGGTACCGGCCCGACCCTTACCCGGAGAACGCACCCCTCAATGCGATTTGGCATCGCAACGAGGATGGCGAAGACTTCTGGGATGTAATCGAGTGGAACAACCCCGAACCCACCGGGGACCACTTTATCGGGATCACGGCTGACAACATCGTGCGAACGTCGGTTCTCGACGAGGATAGGATTTGGGATGGCGACTATTCGCGCCGGATCAGCTTCTTCCCGGAGAGCCCGGCCGGCACGATGCGCTGCTATCGCGTCAAGGGCCTGCCGAACCGGGGCGTCGATGCCCCCTACAACCTCCTGAAGTGGGATGGCGATCTGACGTTCTTCACGCCGCCGCCCGTGTCGGTGTCGCCCGCGCAGGCGCGCATTGCGCTCCACAGCGCAGGGCTCCTCGGGCAGGTGAAGCAGATCGCCGAGGATGATCCCGAGATCGGCATTTGGTTCGAGTACGCGACCGCGTGGGATCGCGCGAACCCCCATGTCAGCGACCTCGGGGCGGCCCTCGGCCTGACAGAGGCGCAGATCGACGACCTGTTCGTGACTGCTGCTGCCATCAACGTGTGACGTTATACCATGACGGACCCCCGCCTCACCCCTCAGTGGAAGGATGTTCTCGCCCGCGCGTGGAGCATCCGCCTCATCCCTCAGTGGAAGGATGTTCTCGCCCGCGCGTGGAGCATCCGCCTCATCCCTCAGTGGAAGGATGTTCTCGCCCGCGCGTGGAGCATCCGCCTCACCATCCTCGCGTCCGCTCTGTCGGGCGCGGAGGTGCTCATTTCCATCCTCGCTGACAACCCGCCGCTGCCGCGCGGGACGTTCGCCATCCTCGCCATGCTCGTCACGATGGGTGCCGGCATCGCCCGGCTCGTGGCGCAGCGCGACCTTCCGGGGGTCCAATGAGCACGTTCAAGGCACCCGCTGTCAGCGCGAAGCTCAAGAGCCGGGTGAAGCAGTCCACGGCGGCTGCGGCGCTCGTCGTTGCGACCCTGACCGGGTTCGAGGGCGTCCGCTACGTCGCCTACAAGGATAGCGTCGGCATCCCGACCATCTGCATGGGCGAGACGAAGAACGTCCGCATGGGTATGACGGCCACCCCGGCCGAGTGTGACAAGGCGCTGATCGAGCGCGCAAACGAGTTCGCGGCCGGCGTCGAGAGCTGCGTGCCCTCGGCGAAGGACATGCCGGTCGAGCGGTATGCGGCTCACGTCTCGCTCGCCTACAACATCGGCACCTCGGCCTACTGCAAGTCCTCGATCGCGCGCCTAACCAACGCGGGTGACGTGCGCGGCGGGTGCAACGCATTCCTTCTCTACGTCAAGGCCGGGGGCATCACCCTGAAGGGCCTTGTCAATCGCCGCAATGAGGAGCGGCGCATGTGCCTGAAGGGGCTTTGACATGCTGACAGCGTCCGCAATCGCCGGGTGGCTGATCCGATCCACGATCGGCCGCTCCATCCTCATCGCCCTCGCGGTGCTCGCCGCGTGGGCCGCCTACACCCACTACGTCGGGGAGAAGGCGCGCGAGGAGGTGCTGAACGAAATCCGACAGGAAGAACAAGCGAGGCTCAACAATGCGCTCGATGCCGCTGATCGCGCTCGCCGCGATGTCTCTGATCCTAGCCGGCTGCGTGACGACGACGGGTTCCGGCGACAGGACTGAGTGCAAGGTTTGGCGGCCGATCACGTGGTCCGCCAAAGACACGGATCAGACGATCCGTGAGGTCAAGGTGAATAATGCCTCCCGAAAGGCGTGGTGCGAGGAATAGACGATGTCGGAGGCCCTGAAGCAGTTGAAGTTCGATTGGACGATCAGCCTCGGGAACCTGCTCTCGATGCTGACAATCGTGGCGGGCCTCCTCGCTTACGTCTCGCACATCACTGAGCGGATCACCACGATCCGCCGCGATGTTGACGTGATTATCGAGCGCGGCTCCCCGCACGTCGGGGCGCTCGCCGCCTCGGACCAAATCCAAAATGAGCGGATCAAGATGCTCACTGAGGGTTACACCGACATGCGCAAGGCGCAGACCGAACTCATGTCGATCCTCTTGGCCATCCGCGAGGACATCGTGATCCTGAAGACGCGGTCCAACATCGACCCGCTCACCGACAAGCCCCGGTCGCAGCGCCGGGGTGAGGATCATCAGCGGTGAAAAACCCCCTCGCGCTCTCCTTCCCGCCGGGGATTGTCAGGGGCTCCTCGCCCTCGGCAACCGCCGGCCGTTGGTATGACGGCAACCTCATCAGGTGGCGTGCCGGCAAACTGATGCCGGTCGGCGGGTGGGATCGCGCGACCCAAAACCCCCTGCCCTCGACGCCGCGTCGGATCGTGTCATGGGTGGACAACGCGGACCTCCGGCACACCGGGCTCGGCTGCGACAATCATCTCCTGATCCTGACAGGCGACAGCGTGTTCGACGCCACGCCGGACGGTTTCGTGCCTGCCGACGATGCTTTGACGCTCGGTGGTTACGGTGTGGGCCTGCATGGCGGCGAGGAGTACGGCACCCCGCGCAGCAAGGGCTCGTTCGCTCTGTCGCGCGCCTATTCCTTCTCGCTCGCACCGTGGGGTGAAGACCTCCTCGCGCTCGCGAGCTTCGACGGCAAGCTCTATCGGTGGACGCCGCAGAGCCCGACTGACAAGGCCGCGGTGATCTCGCAGGCGCCGACCGGGAACCGGGCCGTCAGCGTGACCGACGAGCGGCACGTGCTGCTTCTCGGGGCGGGCGGCAACCCGCGCCGGATCGCATGGTGCTCGCGCGAGAACTACACCGATTGGGATTTCCTCTCGGTCACGAACACGGCCGGCTTCCTCGACCTGCCGACGAACGGCCTGCCCGTGGGCCTCACAAAGGTCCGCGAAGGGCACCTCGTCTTCACGGAGATGGACGCATTCCTGATCCGCTTCGTCGGGTCGCCCTTCATCTACACCTACGAGAAGATCGGCGAGACGACGAGCATCCTATCGCCGAATGCGGTTGCGGACTTCGGCGGCCGGGCCGTGTGGATGGGGCGCGAAGGGTTCTTCATCTATGACGGCGGCTTCGTGAAGCCGCTGCCCTCCGATGTCGGGTCCTTCATATACGAGACGATGGACCCGCTGTTCGGCATCTTCCGCACCCACGCGAGCACCAACGGCGCGTTCCCTGAGATTTGGTGGTTCTTCCCGTCGAAGGGCGCCACCGAATGCGACCGCTATGTGGTGTGGAACTATGAGGAAGGGTGGTGGACGATTGGCCGTCTCGAACGGACGGCGATGCAGCCGGCCGGCGTCGAGAAGTTCCCGCTCATGGCCGGGACCGACCGGCATCTCTATCAGCATGAGAGCGGCCTGACTGCCGCCGGCTTTCGCCGGGCGCAGGATGTGTGGATCAAGTCGGCGCCCTTCATGGTCGGCGACGGCTCGCAACAGATGGACGTGGTGCAGGCGTTCCCTGACATCACCTGCCACGACCGGCGCGGCGTCAGCTTCAACTTCGACGTGCGCACGACGCCGGACGGCCCGGCCACGCGCAAGGGACCCTACTTCATCCGCCCTGACGGCTACATGGATATGCGGTGGGGTGGCCGGGAGGCGCAGCTTATCCTTCAGGGCGAGGATGATTGCGAGTGGTCGGTCGGCACGCCGCGCCTTGAGGTGCGCCCGCGAGGTGCCCGATGACGGCGCCCTCCCCGAACATCATCAACCTGCCGTCCCCGCCTGACCGTTACGAGCGGGCATGGATGGCGCGGCTCCTCGAAAGCCTGCGACAGAACATCGCGGATCGCCTTAGTGCGCAGACGGCAAATGGGGCCATATTCCTATCTTCTCCCGCCGGAAAGACGTTCCGCGTGACCGTCCGAGACGACGGCACGCTTCAAACCGAGCACGTCAACGGATGAAGCCTAAGCCGGACATGCTGAAGCTCATGCAGCGCGCTCTCCGGGAAAGCGGGGATTGCTACACGCTCGCCGACATCCGCGACGCCATCAAGGACGGGCGGATGCAGGCGTTCACGAACGAGGATGACACCGCGTTCGTCGTGACCGAGATTGCGGTGACGCCGAGGAAGAAATTCTTGAACGTGATCTTCCTCTGCGGCGAACTCGATGCCGTGATGGCCCTTCAGCCGCAGGTGGCCGAGTTCGCGCGCGCGAATGGGTGCGGGTTCCTCCTGTCCTGCGGCCGGGAGGGGTGGGCCAAGGTTCTGCCGCAACACGGATGGGAGCGCACGGGTGTCATCCACGTGCTCGATCTAGGGGGATATCGTGGGTAAGCCTCGGCAGCCTTCGACGCAGACCGTCATTAACGAAACCCGGCTGCCCGCATGGGTGGAACAGGCCGGTCAGGAGAACATGGCGTTCGCGACGAATGTTGCGAACAACCTGAAACCATATGAGCTTCCGAACGTCGTCGGCTTCAACAGGGATCAGCAGGCCGCGTTTGACATGGCGCGGCAGGGCTATGCGCAGGCCGAGCCGGGGCTTAACGCCGCGCAGGCGACACTCGCGCAGGCGGCCGGCTACAACCCGGTGAGCGTCACGCCGCAGCAGATCAGCGGCACGAACGTCGGTACGATGCAGATCACCGGCTCGAATATCGGTGCGACGGATGTGAATGCCGGGCAGTTTTCGGCCGAGGCGCTCGCTAAATACATGAACCCCTACACAGATCAGGTCGTGTCGAATGCGCTGTCCGACCTCGACAGGTCGAGAGTGGCCGCCCTGACGCAGACGGGCGATCAGGCAGCAGCCGCAGGCGCCTTCGGTGGCTCGCGGCAAGGCATAATGGAGGCCGTCACGAACGCCGAAAGCGCCCGTGCCGCCGGCATCCTCTCCGCTCAGCTTCGCTCGAATGCCTTCGATAAGGCGGCCGGGCTCCTCGGCACAGATCAGAACCGGGCGCTTCAGGCGGACCTCGCCAATCAGGGCGCGCAGCTTCAGGCTGCGCTCGCTAATCAGGCGACAGGGCTCGACGTGTCGAAGTCGAATGCGGCGCAGTTCCTACAGGCGCAACTCGCCAATCAGGCGAATGCGTTTGACGTGGCCCGTACCAATCAGGCGGCCGATCTCACGGCTCAGCAGAGCAATCAGCAGGCCGGGCTCGCGGGCAACACGCAGCGGCTCGCCGCCGGCACACAGCAGGCCGCGCTCGCGCAGCAGAACATGCAGTCGTGGCTTCAACAGGCTGCTGTCAACCAAGGCATCGGCGACGCGCAGCAGGCGCAGGCGCAACAGGAGGAGAACCTGCGGGCGGCACGTGCCAACACAGGCAACGACCACCTCACCAATCAGCTTAACGTCCGCCTCGCGGCTTTGTCGGCCACGCCTTATGGGAAGACGACCACGACCACAGGTCCGGCGACGACGCAAGGTTCGAACCCACTCCTCGGGGCGCTCGGTGGCGCGGCCACAGGCGCGTCGATTGCCTCGACGCTCGGTCTTACGAGCGCCCTTGGCGGCTATGGCGGCCTCGCAGGCGCCGGGCTTGGCGGCCTCCTCGGCCTTCTCGCACTCTCGGACGAGCGCGAGAAGACGGACATGCGCAAAGTCGGCAAGGACCCGGACACGGGCCTCGACCTATACGCCTTCCGGTTCAAGGGCGACCCGAAAACCTATCCGAAGGTTGTCGGCCCGCTCGCGCAGGATATCGAGAAGAAGTTCCCGGATCAGGTCGAACGCCTCGGCGGGAAGAAGGGGGTGCTCGCGGTTCAACGGAACTTCCTCAACAAGATGGCGGCGTGAGGGATGGCGAGCCTCGACAATATCAACCAACGGCTGCGGCAGCTATACCAACAGTTTTCGGAACGCTTCCCTGAGTTCCGGGTATCTTCGGCATATCGCTCGCCCGAGCACAATGCTTCCGTGGGCGGCGCCCGAGGATCGCAGCACATGCACGGCAACGCCCTCGACTATTCGTGGGGCAGCAATGTGCCGTTGGAGCGTCAGGCCGAGGCGCTTCAGTGGTGGCGTGATCGGGGCGCGGGCGGGCTCGGCTACTACAACAACGGCTCGATGCACGTGGATTTGCGGCAGAGCCCGGCGGCGTGGGGGCCGAACCGCTCCCGCACATCCCTTCCGCAGGTCCCTGAGCCCATCCGCAATGTGCTCATGGCGCACCTGAACGGAACCGGGACGGGCACGAACACAATCCTCGCGCAGGCACCGACCACGTCGCAGACTGCCACACCCATGACACCACCCGCGCGGCCAAATGGGCTCCTCGACACGGTACAGGCCGCCGCGCCGACCACGCCGGGCGGCCTTCTCGGGCCTGTTCCGAATACGGACATCGCCACGGCGCCGATTTCGCCGACCTTCCCGCTCGTCGATCCGAGCGCACCGGCTGCGTCGGCTTCTGCGTCTGCGGCGGTGGCCGGGCCGAATTTCGGCGGCCTCATGGGGCTCGGCGGGCAACTTCTCGCGGCAGCGCAGCCGCGTGAGGACAAGAGCACGCAAGAACTTTGGCGCATGGCGATGGCCGCACACGGGGGTGGGCTACTCTAATGGCCGGACTGTTCGACAACATCGGCGGGCTCCTCGGGCCGGACCCGAATGCTGACGCACGGCTTGCAGAAACATACGGCATCACGCCCGAGCAGCTTTCCGCAATGCGGATGTCATCGCTCGGGCAGATTGGCAGCATTCTCCTCGCAGCGGCGCAGCCCGGTCCTGTCGGGCAGCGGGGCGAAGTGCTTGCGAAGCTCGCGGGCGTGTCCAACGATGCGCAAAAGGCGATGCTGACGGCGGCGCAAGCCCGGCTCCTCGGGCAGCGTGCCAAAGATGAACAAGAAGAGCGGGCACGGCGGGCGCAGGCGCTCAAGATCCTTCAGAACATCGGTGGCGATGATATCGCGCGCGCCCGGATGCTCCTCGACCCGAGCGCCGCTCTCGCCGCGCGTGACAACGCCTCCATACAGCTTCAGAACGCACTCGCGCAGCAGAGGGCGCTTGCACCGGGCGAAATCGAAACCTACCGGCGGAAGAAGGATATCGACGCCGAGGCGCAGAGCAAGGTGCCCTCGGCCGCCGAACGGCAGGCCGCGCTCGGCCGCGAGGCTCTGAAGTCGCTCGGCTTCCCCGACGATCAGGCGACGGCCCTCGCGAACGGCCTTGTGGCGGGCACGCACACCTTCGCTGATGTGGAGGTGGCCGACCCGAACGTGATTGGCGGCAAACGCAAGCAGCGCGTGCTTGTGGGGCCGAACGGGCCAATCACGCCCGGCGGCGGCCCGGCGCCCGGTGGCTCCGGGCCGGCCGGCGCCCCGCTCACTCCCGATCAGCAGAAGATCCTTGATCGCTCGACCTACCCTAGCGGCGTCGCGATCTCTGACATCACGGGCGGCATGGGTGCTGTACGTCGGTCGGCGCAGTGGCTCGGAAACACTCTCGGCGCGCCGTTCGGCGCCGATGTGGCGCCCGACCTGACGCGCGCCGAGGCGTTCATGAAGGATCTCGACACGCTGACGAAGAACACACTCGCGCAGGAGGTGCCGGGTCGTGTGACGAACATGATCCGCGAGGAGCTTGCGACGAAGCATTCGGTGCCTATCGCGGATATTGGCACGCCGGACGCCACTGCCCTCGGTAAACTGAAGGGCCGACGCGACTTCGTGCAGCAGCAGCTTAACGATGTGAACCGACGCCTGTCGCAGCCGGCGACGCTCGATCAGAAGGGATACCGGGACCTGCTTGAGAACAAGGCGATGCTCGAACGTGTCGTTGACATGCACGATTTCGCTATCCGCAACTTTTGGAAGCCTGAGACGACCACGCCCGGCTCGCGAGGTGGCGGCGGCAGTACGGGCGGCTCAGGCACGACCCGCTCGGGCGTGCCGTGGAGGGTCGTGCAGTAATGGCTACCCTCGAAATCGGCGGCCGGCGCGTCGAGGTGGGCGACGCGTTTCTGAAGCTCTCGCCCGAGGATCAGCAGCGCACGGTCGATGAGATCGCCACATCCTTGAACATCACGGGTGGGCCGAGCAAGGAAGCACCGGACGCCGGACGCGCGCCGAACGCCGCCTATGAGGCGGCCGACGCCGCCGCATCGGGCTTCAACGACAGCGTGCTCGCGCGCGGCTTGGGGTGGCCTGTGGACATCGCCACGAGCTTCATTAACGACGTGGGCGCCTTCGTGAAGAACCCGAACCTGAAGACGCTTGCGTGGGGACAGGCCGGGCTCGACAAACCCGATCTTGTGATCGACCCGAACACGGCCTTCATGGGTACGCGATGGCTTCAGGAGAAGCTCAAAAAGGGTGGCCTATCCAAGGGCCGCGAAGGCACGCCCGACGACTACAAGTGGGCCTACAACATGGGCGACGCCGTGGGCTCGGCCGTGCCGGCGTTCCTCGGCTTCGGCATGGCCGCTCGCGCGCCGAGCGCCATGGCGCCGATCACGGCCGCCGATAGTGTCGGCGCCACGATGGTGAAGCAGGCCGCGCAGGACCCGCGATGGGTGGCGCAGCAGATGGGCGCCACGGTCGGCGCGGCGCAGGGCGGTGCCATTGCCGGTATGGTCGCGCCCGACAGCGAACTCGCCAACGTCCTCGGGCAGGTCGGCGGCTCGATCATGTCGCCCATGTCTGTCGCCGGGCACGTCACGGCCCCGGTCCTCGATCCGCTGAAGAACGCGGCGCGGCGCGTCGCGAGCCCGCTAATCGACCCGATGATTGACAGCGTGGCGGCGAACATCGACAGCCTGCCGTCGTGGGCCAAGATGGCGCTCCCGGAGCGCCTCCGCCGCCTCGGCGAGGGTGCCGAGGCCCGGCGCCTCGACAACGCGGCACGGGCGCTCGCGCCGGCCTTCGCGAAGACGGGCGAGGACCCGGCGGAGGTGCTTGCGCGGCTAAGTACGCCACAGGCCGCCGACGAGGCGGCGCGCGGCTTCCTGCCGGCCGAGGTGGCGGACAGCCCGACCCTCATAGCCGTGCAGCAGCAGCTTGCCGCGAAGAACCCCGAGCTTCGGGATCAGCTTCAGGATCGCGCGGCGGCCGTGATGAATACCCTCGCCGACGACGCCGGGAAAGCGGCGGCCGGCGGTGACGTGACAGCTCTCTCACGGGCTGCGCGGAACGCGCTCTCAGCCGAGGAAGCGAAGCTTGCCGACGAGATCGCGGCGGCGCAGGACACCATTCAGCGCGCAGTCACGAATGCGCATCTGATCCCTGATGCAGCGGTGCGTGAGGCGGCGAGCATTGAGGCACGCAAGGTGCTCGACGAGGCATGGAGAGCGGGCCGGACCCTCGAAAAGAGCCTATGGTCGAAGCTCGATCTGAAGCAGGAGATCGCGCCGACCAACTTCAAGCGCGTCTTCGCCGAGATCGACGAGACGCGCCTACTGCCTGGTGAGAGCCTGCCCGAACCCCTGAAGGCAGTCGCCGATCTCGCGCGGTCGAATAACGTCCGGTTCACGGCAGAGGCCCTTCAGAACACACGCTCACGCCTCCTCGATCTCGCCAAGGGGGCCTATGCGGGCTCCAATCCCGACTTCACGTTCGGCTCGATCTACAACAAGCTCGCGGGCGCGCTCCTCGACGATCTCTCGCCCGTGGCCGGCGCCGAGGAGGCCCGTGCGTTCTCGCGGGCGCTTCATGATCGGTGGACCCGCACCTTCGCAGGTCTGTCACAGCAAAGTGCCGCGACCGGCGCTGACCGCCTTGCACCCGCACAAACGCTCGAACGGGCGATGACAGGCAACCCCATCGCGCGCGGGCAGAACCTCCGTGAGCTTGAGGAGGCCACGACACCGCTCACCTCGGCAAGCGGTGTGGCCACGCCCGATTTCTCGCCACAGATGCGCGCGCAGCAGGAGACGTTCCTACGACAGCACGCGGCCTCGGCGATTGTTGATCCACAGACGGGCGCGGTGAACCCCCGTGCGGCGGCCCGCTACGTGCAGCAGAATGAAGCGGTGTTGAACCGCTTTCCGGATCTCCGTCGCTCGATCCTTGAAGCGGCCGAGGTCACGGGGGCGCAACTTGACCATATCGACCAACTGAACCGCACGCTGAAGGTGGTGCGGGAGCAATCGGCGTTTGCGAAGGTACTGAAGGCCGGTGAAGACCCGACTAGGGCGGTTCAGGCCATCATCAATGGCCCAAACCCCTCGGCCGACATGAAGGCACTCGCGGCGATGGCGAAGGCCGGCGGCGATGACGCGGCACGTGGCCTGTTCTCGGCCGCATGGGATGTTGCACTCAACCAAGCAATGGGTAAGGCGACAGCACAGAAGGGTTTTTGGCAAAGCCTCGACGAGGTGCTGAACTCGTCTCTGTCACCGAAGAACCCGAGCCTGATGGAGACGCTCAGCACGAGTGGCGTCCTGAACACGACAGAGCGGGCGCAACTTCAGCAGATTGTGCAGCGGGCCGTGCGGATGGAGAAGGCGTTCGAGAACGCGCCTGCGATGAACGACTTCATCCTGGAGCCGAACGCCCTCGCCCTCCTGATCGCGAAGGCGGCCGGCGCCGGCTACATGCAGAACATCAACCTGACGAGGTTTTTCGGCGCGCACCCGCTCATGCAGTCCGCGTGGGGTGCCAAGATGGGGCAAAAGATCATGGATCAGATGCCCCGGCAGCAGGCGCTCGACGTACTCTCGGCCGCCGTGAAGGACTATGACCTCATGCGCAAGTTGATGATGAACGTGAAGACGGTTCAGCAGCGCGAGACGGTGTGGGATGCGATCCGCGCGGCGGCCGGCGCGACGAAGGGCGAGGACATCCTGCGCGGCTCGATCAACTACCGCTTCCCGGCGGTGGCGGGTGCCATCGGCGCCGGCTCGCTCAATCGCGAGTACGGGGCCGAGCCCGTCGAGCCGGTGCGCTAAAAAGAACCCCGGTCGCCTTGCGGCGCCGGGGCGGGAAGTCTGCCTAAGAGGTCAGATTGTCATATGGGTATCGGCGCCTTCGGGTGCAATATCGGCCTCGTTTCGGGGCTGATTTCCGTTTACGGCGACCATCCTAAGTCATTGATTTCTCGTCGGGCCGTTTACAAGGAAAACCCAACAATTTCATTGTCTTAACCCCGCTTGTGGATCTGGGGGTCCCCCGTTCGAGCCGGGGCGGCGGTACCAACGCAATCAATAGCTTAGCTCGAAATTCTCTCCTGCGAGCGTCGAAGATTGCTCGCGGGGAACGCTCAGGGCAACCAGCCTGAGCTGAAGTGCAGCGGTTGCAGGTCGCGCCCGACGCGGAACAAGGTGCGGATGCTCTCCTGGCTGGGGCGACGCTGTAGGAGATTGCAGATCGGGGGCGAACCTAGCGCCGCGACGTCCTCTCTCGAGCCATCCCGCATCGCCCGACGCTGGCCGACGCCGGCGTCACTTCCCCTCGACGCCCCCATCCGGCAAGTGCCGCTTACCCTCGATCATCCCGGCCACCTTGCCGCTTTGCGGCGTCGCGCAGGAACAGGCAGCCCCCGCAGCTTTGACTCTCGGCACCCAGCAGACGAGCTTCGGCGTGACACAGTTCGCGCCCTGCCGGAAAGCGGGTCGGCCGTGGCTCTGCCGATGGAGGCGGCGCAGCTGGTGATAGCGCCCGATCGAGCTGTCGCGTTTGGTCGCCGCGTCCGGGCCGACCTTGTCCGTATGGCTGGCGGGCCCGGCCTGCGCGGCGGTCGCGAGCCCCAGAGCGAACGTCGCAAGGAGAAACAGTTTCAATGCGTGCTCCGGACAATGACGCGCGTGGATATCGCATCGGTGGCCTGACCGGCGCAACCCGGCCCGGGCGATGTCGCACGTGCAGCGCCGAGGGAATCAGCAACGTAGCCGCCCACTCTCTCCCAGTCGTCCAGCCGTGAAGCTGTGCGGCCCTGAACGGGCCAGCAGGCCCAAATCCGATCCGCGCTCCCTCAGGAGCGCAGTACCGCGCCGGAGATCGGCCGCGCCTGGAACCCTGGACGGTCACCGACGTTGGCTTCCGCGTCGAAAGCGCAAGGAGACCGGAGTGCATCGCAGCCCCGAAAGCGGAACAGTTGCGGGACATGTTGGCTCCGCCAGCTCGCCTCCGGACGGTCTGCATCTGATCGAGGAGTGGATCGAGAGGCGAGGCGGGATGCCCGCCCCGGCGGGAGCTTCAGCACTCCCAAGGAGCGGCAGAGCCCGACCGGGGAAGCCGGCCGAAACGGGCGAGCCGGTCTTCGATGTCTCCCTCGCCGATCTGAGAGCCCGATCGCGGAGGGAAGGCTGGCATTTCTGGCGCGGCGTGCTGGTAGGCTTCCTGGCCGGACTTCCGCTGACCTATGCTGCGGCAATGGGAGAGCCCCTCTTTCCGGTGGGCTAGGCGCGTGCCCCCTGAAAGGGATCGCGCGGTCGGTTCAGTTGCGCCCGGCCGGGCAACGCTCGGGTTAACTCCATCGGGCTTAGGGCCTTCCCTTCGGGGCCCTTTACGGATCGGCCACGTTCATCCGTTGTAATGGCCGCCGAGACGCCTGGCGTCGTGCCGATCGGGGGCGTGCGATGAGCGAGCCGTGGATTCCGGAGGTCCTCGGGACCTCTCGGCTTGACGAGCGATACTCGGCCTATCTTGTCCATGCTCCCTTCGACATGGCGGCTCACGCCCCCGAGCTGATCGGCATGAGGGCGATGCTCGATCAGATCGAACGAACGATCCGCGGCATCCTGGTCAAAACGCCAAGCACCGCGATCGAGCGGGGCGACCTCATCGCGCTGCTGGTCCGTTTCGACTAGCGGACGGTCGCACAAGCGCCGGGGATCTACGGCTTCGCCCTGGCCCGGCGCTCGCGGAGGAGGACATACATCCCGCTTGCGGCGATGATCGCGGCCCCGAGCCACGTCCAGGCATCCGGCAGCTGGCCGAAGACGAGGTAGCCCAGCGCCGCCGCCCCGATGATCTGCAGGTAGTTGAATGGACTGACGAAGCTGGCCGGCGCCTGCTCGAACGCGCTCACCAGGAAATAGTGGCCGAGCCCGCCGAAGATCCCGATCGTCAGGAAGACGAGCAGATCGAGCGAGGTGGCCGGCATGCGCCATACGAAAGGGAGCGGCAGCGACAATAGGGCGAAGCCGACCACGACCATGTAGGTGTTGGACGTGATCGCCCGATCGCGCCCCGCAAGCTTCCGCGACAGGATCTGGATGGCGGCCGAGACGAAAGCGTTGGCGAGGAGCAGCGCCGTCGCGAAAGCCGCGTCCGTGTAGCCCGGGCGCACCACGATGAGCGCGCCGACGAAGCCCACGGCGACGGCTATGGCCCTGTGCAAGCCGATGCGCTCTCCCAGGATGAGAGGGGCGAGCGCGGTCACGATCAGCGGCGCCGAGAAGTTGATGGCCGTTGCGGTCGTGAGGGCGACCATGCCCAGAGCCGAGAACATCAGGAGGGCCGAGGCGCAGTGCAGGCCGGACCGCACCAGCTGCAGAGACAGGGCCGAGGATCTGAGCATGGACAGCCCGTTCGTGGGCGCAAAGGCCAGCACCATGAATGCGAAGTGACCGGCGTAGCGCGCCCACCCGACCTGGAGCACGGAATAGTCGCTCAGATGCTTGGCGCAGGCATTGATGGCGGGCAGGGTGACCGCCGCCGCCACCATGAACAGGGCGGCGCGACCATGATTGTCTTCGAGGCTCGGCGCCCCACGACGGCCGGTATTGGCGCTTGGCATCGCCGGCGCGATTACGCCGGATTCGGCGCAGAGGAAATCGCAGTATCCGAAGCTTTGAGCCGCCGGCCGGGTTCGGATCAGTTGCCTGCCTCGGCCGGGGCTCCGACGGTTGTAAATCCGTGCCGGGCGAGAATGGCCTGCCCATCGGGGGAGAGGATGAAAAGGGCAAGGCCGTAGGCGGCCTCGGAGGCGCCGCGCATCACGGTCAGGCCGTAATCGGCCCCGACCGCGATTTCCTCGGGCAGCTGGACCGAACTCGCGCCGGGCACCTCGCGCAAGGCGAGCGCGGCGTTCGTGCAGTAGGTGAGGAATATGTCGGCATCCCCCTTCCCCACGATCAGCCCGTAGAGGGAGCGGTCCGGCGGGGGCTTCGGGCTGTCCGGGCCGCCCGTGAGGCGCAGCGCCTTGGCCTCGAGCGCGGCACGGCTTCCACGGCGCGCCGCTTCCGCCCGCCGGAAGGCCAGCCAGGCATAGTCGCCCGAGGGATCCGCACCGGGCGTCGAGGTGCCGAGCTTCACGGAAGGATCGAGCATGCGGTCCAGCAGGGTCTCGGTCGTGACCGCAAGACCGGGCCGGACGAGGGCGCAGAGCCGGTTACGGGCGAAGAGCACCGTCGGCCCGGCTCGGCCGGACCGCGTCAGCGAAAGCGGATGTTCCATGTTCGCGGAGGCGAAGACCTCCGCCTTGGTTCCGCCCGCGATCTCGTCCCGGAGCAGGCCCGACGGTCCGAACCGCGAGGACACGGGCGCGCCGCCCGGACCGGCCTCGAAGGCGCGGGTCGCCTCGCCCATCGCCTCGCGCAGGCTTCCGGCGGCATGGAGCAGCACGGGCTCGGCGCGTGCCGGTGCGAGCGCGGCCCCGAGCACCGCCGCCGCCAGCAGAAACGCCCTCACGCCCGCCCTGCCGGCGCGGCGTTCGGGAAGAACAGTTGCTCCCCGCCGATCTTGTAGTCCGCGATGGCCGCCTGCCCTTCCGGCGAGACGAGCCAATCGATGAAGGCCTGTCCCTCCTGGGCTTTGACATGCGGGTGCTTGGCCGGGTTCACGAGCATCACGCCGTACTGGTTGAAGAGGCGGCGATCCCCTTCGACCAGGATCGCAAGGTCGCCGCGGTTCTTGAACGACAGCCAGGTGCCGCGATCGGCCAGCACATAGGCGTTCTGGGCAGAGGCCGTGTTGAGCGCCGGACCCATTCCCTGCCCGATCTCCCGGTACCACTCGCCCCTGGCGGCCGCGATGTCGATGCCGGCGTCCTTCCAGTATCGCAGCTCGGCCGCGTGCGTCCCCGACCTGTCCCCCCGCGAGACGAACGGCGCCTTCGCAGCCGCGATCCGGCGCAGACCTTCGAGCACGTCCTTGCCGGCCGCCTTGGCCGGGTCGTCCTTCGGCCCGACGAGCACGAAGTCGTTGTACATGACCTCGAGCCGCTTCACGCCGAAGCCCTCGCCGACGAATTTCTCCTCGGCGGCCCGGTCGTGAACGAAGACCACGTCCGCGTCGCCCCGCCGGCCGACATCGAGAGCCTGGCCCGTCCCGAGCGCCACCACCTTGACCTGGATCCCGGTCTTCTGTGTGAAGCGCGGCAGAAGGTGGCCGAAGAGGCCGGACTGCTCGGTCGAGGTGGTCGACGCGACCGTGATGGAACGCTGCTCCTGGGCCGGGACGGCGGCGGTCCCGAGGAACAGCAATGCGAGCGCGATCAAGCTGCGGCGAATGCGGTCCATGGCAATTCTCCTTTGAGGTAGGCCCGAGCCTCGGCCGTTCTCGGGGCTTGTAGGACGGCCTGGGCCGGCCCGTGCTCGACGGCGCGGCCCCTGTCGAGGACCAGCAGGTCGTCGGCGAGACGGGCGACCTGGCCGAGATTGTGCGAGACGAGGATCACCTTCGTGCCGGCCGCCGCCTCGCCGCGGACCAACTCCTCGATGGCCTCGGTCGCGCCAGGATCGAGATTGGCCGTCGGCTCATCCAGAAGAAGCAGGTCGGGCCCGCCCACCAGGGCGCGCGCGAGCGCGAGGCGCTGCTGCTCGCCGCCGGACAGCTTCCGGGCCGGATCCCGGGCGCGGTCCCCGAGGCCGACGCGGTGGAGCGCAGCCGCGATCCGCTCCCGCCGGGCGGCTCGCCCCAGTCCGGAGCCTGCGGCGGCGAGACCGAGGGCGACATTCGCCTCGACGCTCGCCCGGATCAGGGCCGGGCGCTGGAAGACGAGCGCACGGCGAACGTCCGCCCCCGCCCCGCGGCCGAACCGGACCTCGCCGGCATCCGGCTGGAGCAGGCCGTCGAGAATGCGGAGCGTCACGCTCTTGCCGGCACCGTTGGGGCCCACGATGGCGGTGATCCCCGTCGCGGCGATCGAGGCCGTCAGGCCGTCGAGCACGGCCCGTCCGCCGCGACGGAAGACCAGGCCGGAGATGACGATCGGCGTCACGGCCATCATCCATAGGCCCGCATGGCGGCGGCCCTGACCGTCGAGGCGAGGCCGTTCACCGCAAGTACGATGCCGATGAGGACGAGCCCCAGCGCAAGCGCGAGCGGCAGGTCGCCTTTTTGAGTCTCGAGCGAGATCGCGGTCGTCATGGTGCGGGTGAAGCCGGCGATGTTGCCGCCGACCACGAGCACGGCGCCGACCTCCGAGACGGCCCGCCCGAAGGCGGCCAGCGTCGCGACGACGAGCGAGAAGCGGGTATCGAAGACGAGTACGAAGGCGCGCCGCCAGCTTCCGAGGCGGAGGGAACGGAGCTGCTCCCCGAGTTCGCGGTCGGCATCTTCGACGATCTGGCGCACGAGCGCGGCGATCAGCGGCGTGACCAGCAGCGTCTGGGCGACGATCATGGCGCCCGGCGTGAACAGAAGCCCGAGCCCGCCAAGCGGCCCGGACCGCGACAGCAGCAGGTAGACGAGGAGGCCGACGACCACGGCCGGCAGGCCCATGAAGGCGTTGAGCACCGCCACGACCACGCCACGGCCCGGAAAGCGCGTGACGCCGAGGAACGCGCCGAGCGGTACGCCGACGAGGCAGCCGAGGAAGACCGCCGTGAGGCTCACCCGCAGCGACAGGAGAGCGATCGCCGCGACCTCTCGATCGAGGGTACCGACGAGCAGGACCGCCTGGCCGAGGCTCTCCATCATGACAGGCATATGTTATGGAGTGTCGACCATCATCAATATGAGACATGCTGCATATGCGGGCGCGGCTGGAATTTGCCGGATCGCTTGTCGTTTCAGGCGGCGAGCTTGCGATCCCGGAGACCCTTGCGCTGTTGGAAGGCATCTCCGAGCGCCGGACGTTGCGCGGGGCAGCCGAAGGTCTGGGCCTCTCCTACCGGTCGGCCTGGGATCGGCTGCGCACGATCGAGAAGAACCTCGGCCGCAATGTCGTGGTGAAGACGAAGGGGCACGGCACGGCTCTCACCCCGTTCGGCCGGGAACTGCGGGAGGCGCTCTCGACATCGCGGGCACGGCTCGCGGCCGCGCTGGAGGCGGAGCAGAGCCTTCTTGAGGCAGGGCTCGCGTCGCTTGCGGAGACGAGGGTTCGGCCTCTTCGGATCGCGACGAGCCACGATCCGCTCCTCGCGCGAGTGCTGTCCGGACGCACCGACGTGGATGTGGCGGTCACGGGGAGCGAGGCCGCTCTCCGGCGCCTCGCAGCCGGCGATGTCGATGTCGCAGGCTGCCATTTCGGCGGCGCCGAACCCGATCCCTCCCTGGCGGCTCGATGGAGCGCGAGGCCGATCTTCCGGCGCGAGCAGGGGCTCATCCTGGGCAGAGGCAACCCGCTCGGGATCGCCTCGCTGGCCGATCTCGTGCGGAAGCGGGCCCGCCTGATCAATCGCCAGCGGGATTCCGGCACGCGAGCCTGGCTCGACCGGATGCTGGCGGGGGAAGGCCTCGATCCCCGTTCCATCGTCGGATATGCGAGCGAGGAATTCACCCACCAGGCGGTCGCCGCAACCGTGGCGGCCGGAGGCGCGGATGCCGGGCTCGGTGTCCGCGCGGCGGCGGACGCGCTCGGCCTCGCGTTCGTGCCGCTCGGCATCGAGACCTTCTTCCTCGTCGCCGATCGAGGCCTCGCCTCGCCCGTTCTGGACGAGGTGGCCCAGGCTGCCGCGAGCCTGCTGGAGGAGTTCGGCGGGTACTCATCGGCAGGCGGGATCGGCTGACGAGCCTCGCCCCCCAGCCGCGACGCGAGCGCCGGCGGCGCGCGACGGATGCCGGTAAGAGGCGTCGGGCGCTCTGTTGTCGCTACACCGCCGGATGGCGCTGCTTGATCGGCTCGTTGTCACGCAGCTCGGCGATGGGACTGTCCCCGATCGAGCCGCCGGGCACCGGGCGGGTTACCGGCGGTAGTAGTGACGCGGACCGTGATAGCCCCGGCGCGGTCCCGAATAGCCCCGGCGATAACCATAGGGACGCGGCGCCACGTAGCGCCCGCGATAGCCTGGCCGGTAAGGACGGTAGGCGGAGCCGTAGCCGGGGCCGCCCGGGCCGTAATAGATCTTGCCCTGCGCCATGGCGGGCGTGGGTGTTCCGACGGTCGCTACCCCGCCAACCAGACCGAGTCCGAGCAGCGCCGCGAGCAGAAGTTTCTTCATTCCGTCCCTTCCTCCTGAGCCTAGCTGAACGACGGTCGTACGGGACGGTTCCCTGTGCCGGGCCGGATCAGCCGGAAACCCGAGACGCTCGATGATGATGCTGGACGGGGCCATCGTCCGGCCGCCGTCGGCGAGGATGGGGAAACTTGCCGATGGGCCAGAGCTCACGCATCTTGTCGAAAGCCCCGGATCCTCCGGTCCGAGCACCCGATAGGTGAACGGCGTCTCATTCTCGCAGAGGGCAACCAGGACCTTCCGGCAGTAGGACGAGAACGGGTGCGCGTAGAGGGCGAGGTTCATGCGCCACCCTTGTAGACGCGCCGGAGCTCGGCGAGGTCGAGCTTCCCCATGCCCATGATCGCGGTCATGACGCGGCCGGCGCGCGCCTGATCGGGATCGCGCAACATGTCGATAGCCTCGCGCGGCACCACCTGCCAGGAGAGGCCGTAACGGTCCTTGAGCCAGCCGCACGGGCCCGGCTCGCCACCCTCTCCGAGCGCATCCCAGTATCGGTCGACCTCCGCCTGGTCCTCGCAATCGAGGATGAAAGAGACCGCCTCGTTGAACTTGAAGAGCGGCCCGCCGTTCAGGCCGAGGAACGGCTGGCCCCGCAAGGTGAACTCCACGGTCAGGACCGAGCCGGCAGGACCGGAGGGCGTATCTGCCGGCGAGCGGTTGACGCGGTCGACGCGGCTGTCGGGAACGAGTCCGGCATAGAACCGGGCCGCCTCCTCGGCGACGCCGTCGAACCAGAGGCAGGGCGTGATGGCGGCCACTGCCTCACCTCCCGAAAGAGACGATCGGCATGAACCCGCCATAGATCATGCGCTTGCCATCGAACGGCATGTCGCCGCCCATCCTCATGCGCGGATCCTCCATGACCTTCTTCTGGCCGGTGTAGCGCGCTTCCTTGGATGGCCACTCGATCCAGGAGAACACGACGACCTCGCCGTCCTCCGCCTTCACGGCCCTCTTGAAGTCGGTCAGCTTGCCGTCCGGGACATCGTCGCCCCAGCATTCCACGACGCGGGTCGCGCCATGGTCCAGGAAGACCTGGCCTGCCGTCTCGGCCATTGTGCGGAAGCTCTCCTTGTTCGCAGCGGGCACAGCCAGCACGAAGCCCTCGACATAGCTCATTCTCGCTTCCTCCCGATTGTTTGCGATGCCTAGTGCCCGGCCAGCTTTGCTCGCGTCCGGTCGAGCAACTCGGTGACCTCCGGTGTCAGAGTCTCTCCGAAATCCTCCATTTCGTAGAATGGCCGGATCTCGAGCTCGCTCGGGCCAGGCATGGGGTTGGGGCAGCGCTTCGCCCACGCCACCGCCTCGTCCATGTCCCTGACGTTCCAGATCCAGAACCCGGCCACGAGCTCGCCCGTCGCCGCGAACGGCCCATCGATGACGGTGCGGCTCGCACCGTCGAACGCGATCCGCTTGCCGTGGCTCGACGGCTTCAGGCCGTCGCCGCTCTGCATGATGCCGGCATTCACGAGCTCCTCGTTGTACTTCCCCATGGCGTCCAGCAGCTCGGCCGAGGGCATCAGCCCCGCCTCGCTGTCCGTCGTGGCCTTCACCAGGACCATCACGCGCATCGTCGCCCCTCCTGATCCGTTCTTTGTCCCAGGCCGCTCAGGCGGCCTGCTGGTCACCGCACATGGCGGTCTTGGCGGCCTCGACATCCATCCACATCACCTCCCAGATGTGGCCGTCCGGATCCTCGAAGGAGCGGCCATACATGAAGCCGAAATCCTGGGTCGGGGTCGGATCGAGCCTGCCGCCGGCAGACCCGGCCTTGCCGACCGTTGCGTCGACGCCGTCACGCGTGTCCTCCGAGAGGCAGATCAGCACCTGCGCCGTAACATGCGCGTCCGGGATCGGCTTCGTCGTGAATTGCCGCCACTTGTCGTGCGTCAGCAGCATGGCGTGGATCGTTTCGGAGAAGACCATGCAGGCTGCCGTGTCGTCGCTGAATTGCGGGTTCCTCGTCGCGCCGACGGCCTCATAGAACGCGACAGACCGCTTCAGATCGGTCACGGGCAGGTTCACGAAGATCAGTTTGGCCATCGGCGCCTTCTCCCCTGTTGATGCTTGACCGTAGCCCATTCAGTTATATCATGCAACCATGAAGTCAGAAAAAATAACCGAAAGCAGGGTAATCCCGAAGCGGCACTATGACGATGCCTGCGGGGCCGCGCATGCGCTCGACCTCGTCGGCGAGCGCTGGGCGCTGCTGGTGATGCGCGAGCTGATGCTGGGCCCGAAGCGCTTCGGCGAGCTCAGGGCCGACCTGCCCGGGATCAGCGCGAACGTCCTGACGCAGCGGCTCGAGGGACTGGAGAAGGCCGGGATCCTCGTGCGGCGGAAGCTCCCGCCGCCCGCTTCCGTGCAGGTCTACGAGCTGACGCCCTGGGGTTACGAGAGCGAGCCGATCTTCCAGGCGCTCGGTCGCTGGGCGGCGCGCTCGCCGACGCACGACCCGAGCCTGCCGCTCAGCGCGACCTCGCTCTTCCTGTCGTTCAGGACGATGTTCGATCCGTCACGGGCGCAGGCGTTCTCGGCACGAATCGGCTTCCGCTTCGGCGAGACGGACTACCTCGTGACGGTGACCGAGAACGGCGTCGAGGTGGCGCGCGGCACGGTTTCGGGCGCACAGGCGATCGTCACGGGTACGCCGCCCGCGGTTGCCGGCGCGGTCTATGGCGGCGTGCCGCTGGACGCGCTGATCGGGAGCGGCGCACTCGCGATCGAGGGCGACCGGGCGCTGTTCGAGCGCTTCGCGACGCTCTTTCCGCTGCCGCCGAAGGTGGAAGCTGCATGAGCGGACAACCGGCTCCAACGGCCCACACCCTGGATGGTCGGGTCGAGCCCGACCATGACAAGCGTGGGGCCGCCCCGCTGCACTTTGTCGTCCCCGGCGCCTGCGCAGCAGGCGGGAAGGGGATCCAGCCCCGAAAGCCCGCGGCGTCCTGGATTCCCTTCCCCTCCGGCGGCTCCGCCGCCTTCGGCCGGGAATGACAGGGAGCGTGTTTCGAGACGGCGCTCCGCGCCTTTCTCAACATGACCGACGTCGGGAACATTGGCCGGGACAGGCCCGGCCATGACACCGCCTGCTACGCCGCGCCCGTAAATGTCTCGCCGGCCTCGACCTTGCGGCGGAGGAGATCCGACGGCCTGAACTCGGGGCCGATCTCGCGCTCCCATTGCTCCATGCGGGCGAGCACGTTCTCGAGCCCCACCGTGTCGGCATAGAACATGGGACCGCCGCGATAGACGGGCCAGCCGTAGCCGTTGATCCAGACCATGTCGATGTCGGAGGCCCGGATCGCCTTGCCCTCCTCCAGGATCTTCGCGCCCTCGTTGATCATCGGATAGATCAGACGTTCCAGGATCTCGGCATCGGAAATCTGCCGACGCGTAATGCCCTTCTGCTTCGAATGGTCGAGCACCATCTGCTCGACGATCGGCGAGGGCGTCGCCTTCCGGTTCGCGTCGTAGTCGTAGAAGCCCGCCCCGGTCTTCTGACCGCGGCGGTCCATCTCGCAGAGCTTCTCGCGCAGCGTCTCGCCCTTGGAGGTCTCGCGCGACCAGCCGATGTCGAGCCCCGCGAGGTCGCTCATCGCGAATGGCCCCATGGGGAGGCCGAACTCGTAGAGGACGCGGTCCACGTCCCACGGCATCGCGCCCTCCTCGACGAGCCGGTTCGCCTCGCGCTGGCGCTCGGCGAGCATGCGGTTGCCCACGAAGCCGTAGCAGACGCCGACCAGCACGCCGATCTTGCCGATCTTCGGCGCGAGCTTGACGGCGGTGGCGACGACCTCCTTCGACGCCTTCTCGGCGCGCACAACCTCCAGCAGCTTCATCACGTTCGCCGGCGAGAAGAAGTGCATGCCGATGACGCTCTCCGGCCGGCTGGTGACCGAGGCGATCTCGTCGACGTTCAGGTAGGAGGTGTTGGAGGCCAGGATCGCGCCGGGCTTGGCGATCTTGTCGAGGCGGCGGAACACGTCCTTCTTGATGTCCATGTTCTCGTAGACCGCCTCGATGACGAGATCGGGCGTCGAGAGCGCCTCGAAGTCGAGCGTGCCCGTGATGAGGGACATGCGCTTTTCGACATCCTCCGGCTTGAGGCGGCCCTTGGCCGCGCTCGCCTCGTAGTTCTTGCGGATGACCGAGAGGCCGCGGTCGAGCGCCTCCTGCTTCATCTCGACGATCGTCACCGGGATGCCGGCATTCAGGAAGTTCATGGCGATGCCGCCGCCCATCGTGCCCGCGCCGATGATGCCGACGGAGTTGACGGGGAGGGTCGGCGTGTCGTCCGGCAGGTCGGGGATCTTGCGCACCTCGCGCTCGGCGAAAAACACGTAGCGCTGGGCCTTCGACTGGGTGCCGGCGACGAGCTTCAGGAAGAGATCGCGCTCCTTCGCGATGCCCTGCTCGAAGGGCAGCTCGACCGCCGCCTTGACCGCCTCGATGCAGGCGGCAGGCGCCTCGAAGCCGCGGAACCTGCGCGCATTCGCCTTGGCGAAATCGGCGAAGACCTCGGGCTTGCCGCGCGCGGCCTCAACCTTGTCGGACAGGTCGCGGACCTTCCGGGGCCCCTTTCCTTCGGCGACGAGGCGCTTGGCGAAATCGAGCGCCGCCTGGCGCAGGCCCTCCTCCGGCGCGAGCTCGTCGATGAGCCCGGCCTCCTTGGCCTTCGGCGCCGGGACATGTTCGCCGGAGGTGATCATCTCCAGCGCCCGCTCCACCCCGACAATGCGCGGGAGCCGCTGCGTGCCGCCCGCGCCGGGCAGGATGCCGAGCTTCACCTCGGGCAGGCCGACGCGCGCCGATGGGACCGCAACACGGTAATGACAGCCCAGCGCCATCTCGAGCCCGCCGCCGAGGGCAGTGCCGTGGATGGCCGCGACGACCGGCTTCGGCATGTCCTCGATCAGGGTCACGAGCTCGCCAAGCGGGATGCCCTTGGGCGGCTTGCCGAACTCGGTGATGTCGGCGCCCGCGAAGAAGGTGCGGCCGGCGCAGATCAGGACCACAGCCTCTGTGGCTGGGTCCGCTGCCGCTTCTCGCATCCGCGCCGCCACCCCGTCGCGCACGGCGGCGCCGAGCGCGTTCACCGGCGGGTTGTTCACCGTGACGATGGCGATCCCGTCCTCGACCTTGAGATCGGTCACGCCGGATTGAGTGTCGGCCACGTCGCTGCCTCCCAAATTGAATGGCTGTTCTGGGGAGGCGTGTATCGGGAGGATCGGGGCGGGGGCAAGGGAGGAGCGTAGCGGCTCAACCTTCCCCTGCGGGCCCTTCGACAAGCAGCTTGAGGCGACCGAGCGCCTCATCCCAATGGGCCGAGACACGGTCCAGGTACGAGCGAATCTCCCCGAGAGGCTCGGGCGTCAGCCTGAAACGGCTTTCGCGGCCAATGCGGATGCTGCTGACCAGTCCCGCCGCTTCCAGTACCCGAAGGTGCCTTGTTACGGCCTGCCGACTCAGCGCCTTGTCGGCCGAAAGCCTGGCGATGGAGTGGTCCCGGCCATCGCTCAGCTCCGACACCAGGGCCAGCCGCGTCTCGTCCCCGAGTGCCGCGAACAGCGCAGCCGCGTCCGGAGCGGAACAATGCCGGTCAGCCCGCGACATGCGCCTTGATGTTCTCGAGCTGAATGGCCCAGCCGCCCTCGTTGCGGCGCATGAACTCGACGCGGCGATCGGGCGGCAGGGCGTCGAAGCCGGACTCAGTCACCGTGAGCCGCGTTCCGGCGGGCGTCGGCTCCAGTCGGAATTCGACCCGCGTCCAGGCGGCCCGATCCGGATCTTCGTCCGGCGCCTCGATATGCGGCCATTCGAACGCGAAGAGACGCGGGGCATCCATGACCAGCACGCGGGCGTCCCAGGGATAGTTCTCGTAGCCCGGATAGGTCATCCGCCCGCGGGACATCCCGCCCACCACGAACGGCCCGTCGAGTCTCACCCTGAACCAGGCTCCAAACTCCTCATGATCCGTCAGCGCCCCCCAGACGCGCTCGACCGGAGCCTTGATCTCGATCGTCTTCTGGATGGCGTCTGTCATCAGCAACCTGTCGGTTGCGTGATGACCTACCAGGAGCAATCATGAATCGCAACCATATGGTTGCGTTGACTGCCCTCCTCAGAAAATCTCGAACAACCCCGCCGCGCCCATGCCGCCGCCCACGCACATGGTGACCACGCCATACCTGGCGCCGCGGCGCTTGCCCTCGATGAGGATGTGGCCCGTCATCCGGGCGCCTGACATGCCGTAGGGGTGGCCGATCGAGATCGCGCCGCCGTCGACATTGAGCTTGTCGTTCGGGATGCCAAGCTTGTCGCGGCAATAGAGAACCTGGCAGGCGAAGGCCTCGTTGAGCTCCCAAAGGTCGATGTCGTCCACCGTCAGCCCATGCTGCTTGAGGAGCTTCGGCACCGCGAAGACGGGCCCGATCCCCATCTCGTCCGGGTCGCAGCCCGCGACCGCGATGCCCCGGTAGGCGCCGAGCGGCGTGAGGCCGCGGCGCTCGGCCTCCTTGGCCTCCATCAGGACGCAGGCCGATGCGCCATCGGAAAGCTGCGAGGCATTGCCGGCCGTGATGAAGCGGCCCTCCTTCACGCGCTGGCCGTTCTTGAAGACGGGCTGCAGCTTCTCGAGATCCTCGAGCCGGGTCTGCGGCCGGTTGCCCTCGTCCTTGTCGAGCGTGACCTCGCGCGTGGAGGTCTCGCCGGTCGCCTTGTCGGTCACGATCATGGCGGCCGTGACCGGGACGATCTCGTCCCTGTAGCGCCCGGCATCCTGCGCCTCGGCCGTTCGCCGCTGCGACTGCAGCGCGTACTCGTCCTGCGCCTCGCGCGAGACGCCGTAGCGGTCGGCCACGATCTCGGCGGTCTCCAGCATGGTCATGTAGAGCTGCGGGACGCGGTCCACCAGCCAGGGGTCGGCGGCGCGCCAGCGGTTCTGGTGCTCGTTCTGGACCAGCGAGATCGATTCGAGCCCGCCGCCGACCGCGACCTGCATGCCGTCGACCACGATCTCCTTGGCAGCGGTCGCGATCGCCATCAGGCCCGAGGCGCATTGCCGGTCCATGCTCTGTCCGGCGACGCTGGTCGGCAGCCCTGCCCGGAGGGCGGCCTGGCGAGCTATATTGCCGCCGGTCGAGCCCTGCTGCAGCGCCGCGCCCATGACCACGTCCTCGACCTCGCCCGGCTCGATCCCGGCGCGCGAAACCGCCTCGCGGATCGCATGGCCGCCAAGAGCCTGCGCCTGCGTGTCGTTGAAGGCGCCGCGATAGGCCTTGCCGATCGGCGTGCGGGCGGTGGACACGATGACGGCTTCGCGCATGGGCTCTCTCCCGGGTGCCGCCGGTCGAAGGGACGGCGTCTTGCGGCCCATATCGCGCCCGGCCGGGCGCCGCACAAGCCCGGTCGAGACCCGCCGCTTGCATGCTCGCGAAAGTCGCAGCGCGACCGCTTGGATTTGGGGCGGCCGGGGCATAATGATCTGTCTCAAGACCCGCATCAGAACGGGTGCAACCGTCACGTGAGGAAGCGATGCGCAGGTTTTGCCGCAGAGGATGGGCGTGAACACTCGTCCCTTCGCCTGGGAGAAGTCCTATCCGCCCGGCCTCTCATGGGACGCGCCGGTGGAGATATCCACGGTCCCGGCGCTGCTCCGCGAGGCAGCCGCCACCTACGGGCCGAAGACCGCCATCGAGTTCCGCGGCCGGACGATCTCCTATGCGGAACTGCTGGCGGGTGCCGAGATCGCGGCCGGCGCCTTTACGCGCGCCGGGATCGGCCGCGGCCACTCCGTCGCGCTCTATCTTCCCAATACGCCCTATCACCCGCTGGCCTTCTTCGGCGGCACGATGAGCGGGGCGCGGGTCGTCCATCTGTCACCGCTCGACGCCGAGCGCGAGCTCGCGCACAAGCTGAAGGATTCCGGAGCCCGCGTCATCGTCACGACGAATATCGGCGGGATGTACGAGCGCGCCGAGAAGCTGCTCGAAACCGGGCTGATCGACCTGCTCGTCGTCGGCGACGACGCGCATTGGGGCCCCTCGCCGGTCGCGCCGACGCCGATCGGCGAGCGTCCTCGGGTCGCGACCTTCGCGTCCTTCACGGCCGAGGGCGGCCCGCCCCCAAGCCCGCCCGAGATCAGGCCGGAGGACATCGCGCTCCTGCAATACACGGGCGGCACGACGGGCATGCCGAAGGGCGCGATCCTGACGCACGCGAACCTGACGGCGGCCGTCTCCATGTATTCGAACTGGTTCGGCGCCCTGCCGCAGGACCGGACCGAGCACGACAAGATCCTCTGCGTCCTGCCGCTTTTCCACATCTATGCGCTCACCACGATTCTTCTTCGCGGATTGAAGCGCGGGGCCGAGATCGCGCTGCGGACGCGCTTCGACGTGGAGCAGACGCTCAGGGATATCGAGATCGGCCGCATCACCCATTTCCCGGGCGTGCCGACCATGTGGATCGCGCTCTCGGCCGTCCCGGGGATCGAGACGCGCGACTTCTCCTCGCTGGCCTATTGCGGCTCGGGCGGTGCGCCCCTTCCGGTCGAGGTGGCGGACCGGTTCGAGCGACTCACCGGACACAGGCTCGTGGGTGGGTGGGGCATGACGGAGACCTCGCCCGCGGGGACGAACCGGCTTTCCGCCGGGCCGACCAAGCCGGGCACGATCGGCCTGCCGCTCCCAGGTGTCGAGATGGACGTCTGCTCGCTCCAGGATCCTTCGAAGACGCTCCCGCCGGGCGAGGTCGGCGAGCTCCGGATCCGCGGCCCGAACGTCACGCAGGGCTACTGGAACCGTCCGGAGGAGACGAAGGCGGCTTTCGTCGACGGCTGGTTCCTCACCGGCGACATCGGCTACATGGATGAGGACGGGTTCTTCTTCATCGTCGACCGAAAGAAGGACATGATCATCTCGGGCGGCTTCAACGTCTACCCGCAGATGATCGAGCAGGCGATCTACGAGCACCCGGCCGTCGAGGAATGCCTTGTGGTCGGGATACCCGATCCGTACCGCGGCGAGAGCGCCAAGGCCTTCGTGAAGCTCCGCGCCGGCGCGGCCTCGTTCGGCCTCGAGGAGTTGCAGGCCTTCCTGAAGGACAAGCTCGGCCGCCACGAGATGCCGCAGGCGCTCGAGATCCGGCCCGCCCTGCCGCGGACCGCCATCGGCAAGCTGTCGAAGCTCGAACTCCGGGACGAGGAGCGGAAGAAGGCCGCCGATGCCGCCGCGCGGCGGGGTGCCGCTTGATCCTCCCGGATGCACCGGCGGAAGACGGCTCGTGAGCCCGCGCACGCCAGGCAGCGCCGCGCCAACGCATCATCTCCCTCGAGTACCATCCGAGGGGGAACGGTCATGACCTCAAGCCTTTGCCCGAGCGCGCTCGCCGGAATGCGCGACGAGGATGCTGCGGTGTTCGCAGAAGCCGCGCGCTGGTTCGAGGTCTATATCCTGGTGCGGGCCACGAACCCGCATTCGCTGCCCTACATGAGCAAGGAGGGCTATTCCGCCAAGCGGCTCGACTGCAAGGCGAAGACAGCTGACCTCGACGTCATCCTCAACGGCCGCCTCTATAAGACGGCCGGCCTCGTGGTCGATCCGAACATGGTTGGCTTCGCCGCCTTCAAGGGCGGCAAGCACGCCAAGGCGGTCGAGGAATGGGGGAAATTCGCTCCGAAGGTCGCCGCCGGGATCTACGGCCCGGACGGGCGCCCGACGAAGACCTTCTACCCGCAAGGCGGACAATACGGCGTCCAGATGGACCCGGACCATATCCATTTCGGCTGCGTGATGTTCTCGTCCGGCTCTCTCATCACTGCCGCGACGTACATACACGGCGATTACGACCTGTATGCGATCGTCAACGTCGACAACCCGCTCGACACGATCTTCGTCACCGAGACCCGGCTCGGCGAGAAGCATGTTCGCTCGAAGGAGCTCTTCGACGTGCAGAACTACGTGAACCGGCGTTTCGGCCGGCCGATGGTGCTGCACGGCGACCAGGAGAAGTATTCCGCCCACTCGGACGAGGAGGTCTACGTCTTCTTCCCCGACGAGAGGTCGCCGCGCGTGCTCTCGGGGAAGCTCGCCATCGAGCGCTTCTACGAGACGACGCTCGGCGGCCGGAAGACGGGCGGCAAGGACGCGATGCTTGAGCCGGCGGGCGGCCTCTGGCAACGCGTGCGCTGATGAGGCATTGAGCCGGCGCGAGGTTCGCCGGCCGAGAAGGGGCCGGCTCAAGTCGGCCGCGGCTCACGCGGAGGAGACGAGGGAATGGATCTGCGCTTCACGCCGGAGGAAAACGCGTTCCGGGAGGAGGTGCGCGCCTTCTTCCGCGACAACCTGGATCCGAAGCTGCGGGAAAAGCTCGTCGCCGGCCGCCATTTCACCAAGCAGGAGCTGGTGGACTGGACCCGTACCCTCAACAGGCATGGCTGGGGGGTGCCGCACTGGCCTGTCGAATACGGCGGCACGGGCTGGGACCCCGTACGCCAGTACATCTTCCTCGAGGAGCTTCAGGCTTTTCCTGCTCCCGCGCCGCTCGCCTTCGGCGTCAACATGGTCGGGCCCGTCATCTACACCTTCGGCAACGAGGCGCAGAAGAAGCACTTCCTGCCGCGCATCGCCAACCTCGACGATTGGTGGTGCCAGGGCTTCTCCGAGCCGGGCTCCGGCTCCGACCTCGCCTCGCTCAAGACGCGCGCCGTGCGGGACGGCGACCACTATGTCGTGAACGGCCAGAAGACCTGGACGACGCTCGCCCAGCATGCCGACTGGATCTTCTGCCTCGTCCGCACCGATCCGACGGCCAAGAAGCAGGAGGGCATCTCCTTCCTGCTGATCGACATGAAGACGCCGGGCATCACCGTGCGGCCGATCGAGCTGCTCGACGGCGGGCACGAAGTGAACGAGGTGTTTTTCGACGACGTGAAGGTGCCGGTGGAGAACCTCGTCGGGCAGGAGAACAAGGGCTGGGATTACGCCAAGTTCCTGCTCGGGAACGAGCGCACCAACATCGCCCGCGTCGGCGTCTCGAAGGAGCGCCTCCGCCGCATCCGCGAACTCGCCTCCATCGAGCGCATCGGCGAGGAGCCGATGATCCGCAATCCGCGGTTCCGGGAAAAGCTTGCGGCCGCCGAGATCGAGCTCAAGGCGCTCGAGATGACCCAGCTCCGCGTGATCGCCGCCGAGCGCACGCGCGAGAAGGGCAAGCCCGATCCGGCCTCCTCCGTGCTGAAGATCAAGGGCTCGGAGATCCAGCAGATGACGACCGAACTCCTTCTGGACGTCGTCGGCCCCTACGCTCTCCCCTACGTGCCGGAGCCGGAAGGTGAGGACGCGCCTCTCTCCAACGAGCCGCCGATCGGGCCCGACTGGGCCGCCTCCGTCGCGCCGACCTACTTCAACTGGCGCAAGGTCTCGATCTATGGCGGATCGAACGAGATCCAGCGCCAGATCATCGCCAAGGCGATTTTGGGGCTGTGACGAGCGGCGGGAGCACACGCGGCGTTGATCCCTCCCCGGAGGGGAGGGCCGAGTCGGCGAAGCCGAGCCGGGGTGGGGCACGCCGGGTGGGCAGTCCCCCTCCGTCAGGCGCTGACGCGCCTGCCACCTCCCCCTCCGGGGGAGGATCAACGGAGGTCGTAACAGATCGCATTCTTGCGGCACGGGGCCGCCCGCACTCCGATCTTCCGGCCGGCGTCTCACGTTCTTTGCGCCGCCGCATGACGCGCCACGAGGTGAAGGTCTGGAACTGGATCCGGGAAGTGCTCGTACCGCTGGGGTTCCACTTCCGCCGGCAGGTTCCGATCGGGAGATACGTTGTCGATTTCGCTTGCCTCAAGCAGCGCCTGATCGTGGAGCTCGACGGAGAGCAGCATGGTCGCGATCCGGCTATCGAGGCTGCCGATCGAGAACGGGACAGGCTCTTGTCGCGCGAGGGTTATCAGGTGCTCCGCTTCACCAATCAGGATGTCGACCGACGCAAGATCGTCGTCCTGGACACGATCCTCGCAGCTTTGCGCGGCGAGTGGAGCGCTCGCAACCCGGCCTCTCCGGATGTGCGATCACCGTACAACCGCGCGAATTGAACGGAGCACGCAGTTGGATTTCGACCTGACCGAAGAGCAGAGGCTCCTCAAGGAGTCGGTCGATCGCTTCATTGCCGATCGCTACGATTTCGAGAGCCGGAAGGGGTTCATCGCCGAGCCGGACGGTTATAGCCGCGAGAACTGGCGTCAATTCGCCGAACTCGGGCTCCTCGCCGTGCCTTTCGCCGAAGAACATGGCGGGATCGGCGGCGGCGCCGTCGAGACCATGATCGTCATGGAGGCGTTCGGGCGCGGCATCGTGGTCGAGCCCTATCTCTCGACGGTCATCCTCGGCGGCGGGCTGCTCCGGCATGGCGCGAGCGAGGCGCAGCAGGCGGAGCTCCTGCCCAAGGTGGCCGCCGGCGAGCTAACCCTTGCCTTCGCGCAGGTGGAGCGCGGCTCGCGCTACGACCTCCATGACGTATCGACAACGGCCAAGAAGGACGGCGAGGGTTTCGTGCTGAACGGCGAAAAGGGCGTCGTCCTGCACGGCGACTCGGCCGACAAGCTTCTCGTCACGGCGCGCACCGGCGGCTCGCAGCGCGATCGGAAGGGTATCGGCCTATTCCTCGTCGACGCGAAGGCGCCCGGCGTCTCCCGGCGCGGCTATCCTACCCAGGACGGGATGCGGGGAGCCGAGATCACCTTCGACAATGTCCGGGTCGGGCCAGAGGGAGTGATCGGGAATCCGGAGGGCGCATTGCCCGTGGTGGAGCGCGTCGTCGACGAGGCGATCGCAGCGCTCTGCGCGGAGGCAATCGGCGTGATGGACCGCATGCGCGAGCTGACGGTCGACTACATGAAGACCCGCAAGCAGTTCGGCGTGCCGATCGGCTCCTTCCAGGTGCTGCAGCACCGGGCGGCCGACATGGTGGTCATGATCGAGCAGGCGCGCTCCATGGCCTTCTACGCCACCATGATGTCGGCCGCCGACGACCCGGCCGAGCGCTCGCACGCCGTGTCGGCCGCGAAGGTCCAGATCGGACGCTCGGGCCGCTTCGTGGGCCAGCAGGCGATCCAGCTGCACGGCGGCGTCGGCGTGACCCAGGAATATTCCGTGGGGCACTATTTCAAGCGCATGACCATGATCGACACCGCCTTCGGCGATGCCGACCACCACCTCTCTCGCGTCGCCGAAGCCGGCGGCCTCTTCAAGGCGGCCTGATCCCCATGAGCACCGTGACCATCCCCCCCATGAGCGCACGCGCGGAGGAGCTGCGCGACCGCGTCGCGGCCTTCATGGAGGAGCATGTCTATCCGGCCGAGCACGAATACGAGGACTTCGTGAACAAGGCCTCCGACCGCTGGACCATCCCGCCGGTCATGGAGGAGCTGAAGAGGAAGGCGAAGGCGGCGGGGCTCTGGAACCTGTTCCTGCCGAAGGAGCACTATCCGGACGGGCTGACCAACGTCGAATACGGCCAGATCTGCGAGATCATGGGCCGCTCGCCGATCGGGGCGGAGCCGTTCAACTGTTCGGCGCCCGACACGGGCAACATGGAGACCATCATCCGCTACGGCACCGAGGCGCAGAAGGAGCGCTGGCTGAAGCCGCTGATGGAAGGCGAGATCCGCTCCTGCTTCGCCATGACGGAACCCGCGGTCGCCTCCTCCGACGCGACCAACATCCAGACCGAGATCAGGTCCGACGGCGACCACTACGTCATCAACGGCCGCAAGTGGTGGATCACCGGTGCGCCCGACCCGCGCTGCAAGATCTCGATCCTGATGGGCAAGACGGATCCGAATGCCGAGAAGCACCGGCAGCAATCCATGGTGCTCGTCCCCATGGACACGCCCGGGATCACCATCGTCCGGCCGCTCACCGTCTTCGGCTACGACGACGCGCCGCACGGCCATGCCGAGATCGTCTTCGAAAACGTGCGCGTGCCGAAGTCCAACATCCTGCTCGGCGAGGGCCGCGGTTTCGAGATCGCTCAAGGAAGGCTCGGCCCGGGGCGCATCCACCATTGCATGCGCTCGATCGGCGTCGCCGAGCGCGCGCTCGAGACGCTCTGCCGTCGCGCGCTGTCGCGCTTCCCCTTCGGCAAGTCGATCGCCGACCAGGGCGTGACGCGCCACTGGATCGCGGAATCGCGCATGCAGATCGACCAGGCGCGGCTCCTGACGCTCCAGGCCGCACACATGATGGATACGGTCGGCAACAAGGCGGCCCGGGCCGAGATCGCCATGATCAAGGTCGTCGCCCCGAACGTCGCCTGCACGGTGGTGGACCGCGCCATGCAGGTCTGCGGCGCCGGCGGCCTCAGCCAGGACTTCCATCTCGCGGCGGCCTATGCCCATTCCCGGACGCTGCGCTTCGCCGACGGGCCGGACGAGGTGCATCGCGAAACCGTCGCCAAGATGGAGCTGAAGAAGCACCAGGGCGCGAATACCGGCCCTCGCGAGAGCTTCCCGCCGTCCTCGGGCCAGTCATGACGGAAGGGCCCGCAGCAAACGAGGCGGATTCCGAGACGATCCCCGTCCGGGAGGCGCATCGCTTCGACACGACCCGGCTTGCCGAACTCCTGGGCGACCGGCTGGGCGAGAGGCTGGTCGAGCTGCGCCAGATGCGCGGCGGGCAGTCCAATCCGACCTTCCTGGTCGTGACGGACAGGGGCGAATACGTCCTGCGCAAGCAGCCGCCGGGCGAGCTCCTGCCGTCCGCGCACGCGGTCGACCGCGAGTACCGCGTGATCGAGGCCCTGGCGAAGACGGACGTGCCGGTGCCGCGCGCCGTGCTGTTCTGCCCGGACCGCGAGGTGATCGGCACGCCCTTCTACCTGATGGAGCGGCTGCGCGGCCGCATCTTCTGGGAGCCGACCTTGCCCGAACTGCCGCGCGAGGCGCGCGCCGGCATCTACGAAGGCATGGTCGACGCCCTCGCCCGACTGCACATGGCGGATTGGCGTGCGATCGGCCTCGCCGATTACGGCCGGCCCGGCAACTACTTCGCCCGGCAGATCGGCCGCTGGTCCAAGCAGTGGGAGCAGTCCCGCACGCGCGAGAACCCGGCGATCGACAGGCTCGCCGAATGGCTGCCGGAGCACGTGCCGGACAGCGACGACACCGCGATCTGCCATGGCGACTTCCGGCTCGACAACATGATCTTCCATGCCACCGAGCCGCGCGTGATCGGCATCCTGGACTGGGAGCTCTCGACCCTCGGCCATCCGCTGGCCGATCTCGCCTATAATTGCCTGCCCTACATCAACCCGCCCGAGGCCTTCCGCGGTATGCGCGGCCTGGATCTCCAGGCGCTCGGCATCCCGTCGCAGGACGAATATGTCAGCCGGTACATGGCGAAGACGGGGCGGAAGGACGCGCTCACGCCGTTCCATTTCGCCTTCTCGCTGTTCCGGATCGCCGTGATCCTCGAAGGGGTCATCGCGCGCGGCAAGAAGGGCAACGCCTCCTCGGCCGACGCGACCTCGCATGGGGAGCGCGCGACGCTGCTGGCGGAGCGCGGCTGGGAAATTGCGCGGGGGTAGCACTTCGGTGTCATCGCCGGGCGTGTCCCGGCAGCCTCGGTTGGAAGAGCCCGGTCGCTTCACGCACCAGTATGGCCGGGACGAGCCCGGCCATGACAATGGAGCCCAGATGACCTCTCCTTTCTCCCTGACCGGCAAGGTCGCGATCATCACCGGCTCCTCGCGCGGGATCGGGCGTGCCACGGCCGAGCTCTTCGGCCGGCTCGGCGCCAAGGTCGTGGTGTCGAGCCGCAAGGAGGAGGCCTGCCGGCCGGTCGCCGAGGCGATCAGGGCCGCCGGCGGGGAGGCGCAGGTGATTCCCTGCAACATCGGCCGCAAGCCGGAGGTCGAGGCGCTGGTCGCGGGAACGGTCGAACGCTTCGGGCGCGTCGACATCCTCGTCTGCAACGCGGCCGTGAACCCGACCTACGGGCCCATGGCCTCGCTCTCCGACGAGGCCTTCGACAAGATCATGGGCTCGAACGTGAAGTCCAACCTCTGGCTTTGCGGCCTCGTCCTGCCCGGCATGGCCGAACGCGGCGGCGGATCGATCGTGATCGTGTCCTCGATCGCGGGCCTCCGCGGCACGGAAAACATCGGCGGCTACGGCATCTCGAAGGCCGCGGATTTCGCGCTCGCCCGCAATCTCGCCGTCGAATGGGGCCCGAAGAACGTGCGCGTGAACTGCATCGCGCCCGGCCTCGTGAAGACCGATTTTGCGAAGGCGCTCTGGGAGGACGAGGCGCGCGTGGCGGAGCGCAACGCCGCGACGCCGCTGCGGCGCATCGGCGAGCCGCACGAGATCGCGCCGGTCGCGGCGTTCCTTGCTTCGGATGCGGCGAGCTTCATCACCGGCCAGGTTATCGTGGCCGACGGGGGCGTCACGATCGCCTGAGGTCGCCCCGCAGCGCAGCCTTGACTCGCCCTGCCGGGTCCATGGCGTCGTGGAGGATGCGCATGATCACGAGTTCCGGCTGACCGCCCTTCGCCGCCTGAACCCGATAGTAGATCTCGTGACGGGCTCCTCGCTGGCGGCCCGCCACATGGGACAGATGGAGGGAACGCATTGCGCGGCCGAGTTCCGGCCTTGGGCGGGACCCGATTCGCTCGGGATCGACGGCCAGATCGCATATCGCGGCCTCGATCAGCTCCGTGTAGGTTGCGACCTGCCGGGGCCCGAACAGATCGAACGTACTCCTCAACGCTGCCGCGACATCCAAGTCTGCGAGCGGCGTGAGGCGAGCCTGCAAGCTAGGCCTGCTTCTCTCTGAGGACCTCGGCAGCGATGTCGCTGACCGTGCGGTCGCTGAAGATACCGCGTTCGGCCTGGTCGATCCCGGCCTGCACGGCCTCGCGCAGAGCCAGTTCCCGTTCCGCCTCGTATTCCCTCTCGCGCTCGAGCAGGATCAGGCTCTCGTGCACGAGTTCGCTGGCCGAGGTGTAGCGTCCGCTGCGGACTTCGTGTTCTACGAATTCCGCAAGTTCCGCGGTCAGGTCGATGTTCATCGTCGGCATGCGCCGCCTCCGTCAGCGGGAGAGGATTGCACCTTGGCAAGCGAAGTCAACGAGGCCGCAGGCCGCGCATCCGCCGACTGGCGCCGCGTCTTCGACGGGCGGCTCCGGATCCCGGCGATCGCCTCGCCCATGTTCATCGTGTCGAGCCCGGACCTCGTGATCGCGCAGTGCAAGGCCGGGGTGGTCGGCTCCTTCCCGGCCCTCAATGCGCGGCCCGAATCGATGCTCGACGAATGGCTGGCGCGGATCACGGAGGAGCTCGCGGCGCATGACCGCGCCCATCCCGAACGCCCGGCTGCGCCCTTCGCCGTGAACCAGATCGTCCACCGCTCGAACACGCGCCTCGAGCGCGACCTGGAGGTCTGCGCCCGCTACAGGGTGCCGATCGTCATCACGTCGCTCGGCGCACGCGAGGACGTGAACCACGCGGTCCATGCCTGGGGCGGCATCACGCTGCACGACATCATCAACCAGACCTTCGCCCGCAAGGCGATCGAGAAGGGCGCGGACGGGCTCATCGCAGTTGCGGCGGGCGCGGGCGGCCATGCCGGCACGATCTCGCCCTTCGCGCTCGTCCAGGAGATCCGCGAGTGGTTCGACGGCCCGCTCGCCCTCTCGGGCGCGATCGCGACCGGCCGCGCCATCCGGGCCGCCGAGATCCTGGGCGCCGATTTCGGCTATGTCGGCTCGGCCTTCATCGCGACCGAGGAGGCCAATGCGCCGCCGTGCTACAAGCAGATGATCGTCGAGAGCGCGTCGGAGGACATCCTCTACTCGCCGGCGTTCACGGGTGTGCATGGCAATTATCTTCGCCCCTCCATCGTGGCGGCCGGGCTCGATCCGAACGCCCTCGGCCAGATCGAGGCGGTCAAGATGGATTTCGGGGCACGCGACGAGAGCGGGAAGCAGGTGAAGGCGTGGCGCGACGTATGGGGCTCGGGCCAGGGCATCGGGGCCGTGAAGGGCGTGGTGCCGGCTGCTGAGCTGGTCGAGCGGCTCGTCCGCGAGTACCGGGCGGCGCTCGACCTGGAGCGGCGCTTCCGGCTGGCCGGCTGAGCGCCTCCGTTCCGACCAAGCTCATGATCACGATCAGCGAACTCGAGGGGCGCCTCGGCCAGGAACTCGGGGTTTCGGCTTGGCGCGAGGTCACGCAGGCGGATATCGATGCCTTCGCCCATGTCACGGGCGACCACCAGTTCATCCATGTGCACGAGGCCCGAGCCCGCGCCGAGACGGATTTCGGCGGCACGATCGCGCATGGGTTCCTGACGCTCTCGCTGCTGTCGGCCTTCGCGCTCGATGCCCTCCCTCCCCTTTCGGGCAGGCGCATGGGCGTGAACTACGGCTTCGAGCGTGTGCGGTTCCTCTCGCCGGTCAGGACAGGCGCGCGCGTTCGCGGCCGCTTCACGCTCGCGCGGCTGGAGCCCAGGCGAACGAACGAATTCCTGCTCGGTTATGACGTCACGGTCGAGATCGAAGGCAGCGAAAAGCCCGCCCTCGCCGCCCTCTGGCTCACCCTCGCCGTGGTCGGGGAGTGAGCCGCCGGTCCTCCCTCAGCCCTGCCCGCGCAGCCCGGCCGCGACGTCGCGGTTGATGCGGATGAGGAGGCCGAGCTTCTCGGGGCCGGGTTCCTCGCTGATGTCGAAGATCCGCTGGAAGATCACGACCGCGAGCTGGGCGATGTTCTGCTTGATCGCGCTCGGCAGCGGGTTCGAGGGCTCCGTCGCGGAGGTCGCCAGGATCGACCAGATGCGGCCGTTATAGGTGAGGGCCGGCGCGAGTTCCGTACCCGCCTTGCTCCAATCGTCGGCCAGGGTCTGCAGCCGGTAGGCCGCCTTCAGCAGCAGAGCCGCCTCGAGCTCACGGGGCGGCTGCGCGTACTTCGCCGCCTGCGCGTAGGCGTTGGCTGCCGCGTGCTGCATTCGACATCAATTCCTTCTCGTAGGCGACGAGGCCCTTGGCGGCCTTCAGCGCCTTGTAAGACTCGCCGTCGAGCACGAGGCTGTTCATCTCGTCCACCAGCGGCAGCGCGCTCGGGGCCGCTGCGAGGAACTCACGTACCAGCGGGAAGTAAATCTTTTCGGAAGCGCTCAGATCTCCCTGGAGATACATGAGCTGGAGCGCGAGATAGATCTTCTTGGCCGGAGTATCGGCAGTGGACGCGGTGAGGACATCCTTTTCGCGCAGGATCGGCGCGTCGCCTTCGATGAAGAGCCGCGTGCGGGTGTCGCCGTTGCGGATGACGGCCGTGCCGATGATGATCCGCTCGTTGGGCTTCAGTTCGACCTTGAGAGCCATCCTGGTTCTCCTTGGGGGGAAAGCGGCCTCAGCCGAATAGGCGGAGCACCGCCTGGTCCGCCTGGCTGGCAAGCGACAGGGCGGTCTGCGAGAGCTGCTGGCGGGTGTTGAGCGCGAGCAGGTTCGCGCCCTCCTCGTTCATGTCGGCATTCACCAGGAAGTCCGATCCGGTCTGCAGGGTCGTGATCATCTGCTTGGTGAAATCCTGCCGGATCTGCACCACGCCGAGATTCGCGCCGAGATTCGAGGATTGCGACTGCAGGGTCGTCAGCGAGTCCTTGAGGGCGTTGAACCGCGCATCCAGAAGATCGTCGCTGGAATACTCGTCCTCGGTGACCGGCGGGATGTTGAGCGAGTTCGCGGCAGTGCTGACGCCCGACGGGCCCGTCTTGTTCTTCGCCTCGATATCGATGCTGCTGGTGCCGCGCTCGTTGAACACGACGCGCAGCTTGTCGCCCCGCAGCAGGTTCACTCCGTTGTAGCCGGCATCGCTCGCGATCTTGTCGAGCTGGTCGCGAAGGTCGTTGAACTGAGCGACGAGATTCTTCCGGATCTCGTTGAGCGCTATCGTCTTCGTGCCCCCGGAACCGTCGATCTGGCCGGTCGTGCTGTTCACGCCCGCGACGGTCATGTCCTTGACGGACAGGTTTTCGATCCGGAGCTTGCCGCCGTCATTCGACGCCCGCACCTTTCCGGTCAGGCTCGGGTGCGAATTGATCGCGTCCGCGATCTCGTCGATCGTCTTCAGTCCGGTCGTTGCCGTGCCCGTGGCGGAGCCATCTGCAAGGCCGGACGTATTGGTCAGCGCGGCACCGCCGCCGTTCACGACGGATACTCCGGTAATGGCGATCCGCGATGCCGCGCCGGTGGAGTTCGAGCTGATCGAGACCGTGGTACCCGAGCCGCCGATCGTGGCGCTGCTGCCGAGCTTCGCAGCGAGAACCGCCCGCAATTCGGCGGCATCGTCGAGAACGGCGTCGTTGTTGCCGACGGCTGCGACATCGGCCGCCGTGATGCTGACGGCCGTGCTCGCGCCACCATCGATCGCGATCGAGAAGTTGAGCTGGTCTCCGGCGTCGTCGAAGCTCATCGCGCCGCCGAACGTGAAGCTGCGCGAGGCCGCCGTGGCGGGAGTGCCGACGGTGTTGAGCGGTATGTTCACCGCGCCCGTGACGGAGCCGCCGGAAATCGTGATGTTCCGGACGGCCGACGTGTCGACGGAGGAGCTCAGCGAGAACAGCTCGCCCTTGAAGGATTTGTCCTGGCGGGCCTGGCGGACATTCGCCTGCATCGACTCCAGCACCTTCGTGATGGAGGTCGCACCGTTTGAGGCCGCTTCCAGCGTCTTCACACCGTTCGAGATGCCGTCGAGCAGCGCCGCGAGGTCGTTTGCCCGCTGGGTCAGGCCGGCGGAGGTGAAGAAGTTCGTCGGATTGTCGAGGGCGGAGATGACCTTCTTGCCCGTGGCAAGACGGTTCTGAACGATGCCCTGCTGGGTGGTTGTGTCCTGCAGCGAGAGCAGATTCGTGCGCACGCTCGAGGAGAGGACGATACCGTTCGTGGCCATCGGAACCCTGCCTGGATCGCGGCTCCGAAGACCCGCTCCCGCCTTGATGATCCGGTTATGGCTAACGAAGCGTTAAAGAGCGCTCTATGCGATTGCTCGATTGCAAGGATTCGGCCGGCGGAGCCGAAGCTCCGCCGGCCTGAGCTCGATGTCGATCAGAACAGGCGCAGCACGGCCTGATCCGCCTGGCTCGCGAGCGACAGGGCCGTCTGCGAGAGCTGCTGGCGGGTGTTGAGGGCGAGGAGCGTCGCGCTTTCCTCGTTCAGGTCGGCGTTGACGAGAGCGTCCGCGCCGGATTGCAGCGTGTTGATCATGTTCTTGGTGAAATCCTGACGGGTCTGGATGGTCGTCAGGGCCGAGCCGAAGGTCGAAGCCTGCGTGTTCAGGGTCGTGAGCGACTTGCTGAGCGCATCGAGGCGGGCGTCCAACTTGGTGTCGTCGGAGAACTCGTCGGCCGTCGCCTCGCCGATCTCCAGCGAGCCTGTCGCGGTGCTGATCGCCCGGACATTGCCTTTGACGTCCTTCGCCTGGATCTCGATGTTGTTGGTGCCCTCCTCGTTGAAGGTCAGCTTGAGCTTGTCGGCCTTCAGGAGGTTGATGCCGTTGAAGCTCGCATCGTTCGCCAGCTTGTCGATCTGCGTCCGCAGGTCGTTGAACTGCGAGATGAGATTCTTGCGGACCTCGTTCCCGCCGATCTTGGTGGTATTCGACGAGCCCGTACCGCCCGTGACGGCGGTCGCGGACGCGCCGACGACGGTCAGATCGTCCGTCGACAGGTTCTCGATGCGCAGCTTTCCGCCGTCGTTCGACGCCTTGATCTTGTCGGTCAGGCCCGAGGTGGTGTTGATGGTGTTCACCAGCGCGTCGATCGCCGCCTGGCCCGTGTTGCCGTTCGTGGACGCGGTGTTGCCGGTTCCGAAACCGAGATCGCTGAGTAGGTTGCTCGTGCTGCTCGCAACAGTGATGTTGTTGCCGCTCGTTCCCGTCAGCACCAGCTGACCACCGGACTTCGAGGCAGTGATGCCCCCGTCGCCCGTCGCCACTCCGTCCAGCGCGGCGTTGATCTTCGTGATGACTTCATCGATGTCGTCGTCGGCTGCCACGCTCACGCTCACGGCGGTGCCGCCGTTCAGGCCCGCCGCCTGGATCGTGAAGGAGCCCGCCTGACCGACGTCGCCGGCAGCACCGCCAGCGCCACGGTTCGTGAAACCACCCGCGCCCGTCAAGGTCGCGGAGACGACGCCAGTGGCGGCCGGGATGGCGACGCTGATCGGAGAGGAGCCGACGGCGCCCCCCGAGAACGTCAGGCTGCCCGTCGCGGCCGCCGAAATCGTGTAGGACGCACCCTTGAACGACTTGTCGCTGCGCGCGGAGCGGATGTTCGCCTGCATCGACTCGATGCTCTTGGTGATCGCCTTCATGCCGTTATCGGCGGCTTCCAGCGTCTTGATGCCGTTCGACATGCCGTCGAGCAGCGCGTTCAAGCCCGAGGCGCGATTGTTGAGCGACGAAGCGGTGAAGAAATTGGTGGGGTTGTCGAGCGCCGAGTTGACCTTCTTGCCGGTCGCGAGGCGGTTCTGAACGATGCCCTGCTGCGCCGTGGTGTTCTGGAGCGCGAGCAGGTTCGAGCGCACCGCGCTCGAGATAACGGTACCAGCCATAACTCAAACCCTTCTGGTTTTGCCGTGAGGCACGCCTTCATCCTGAAGACGCGGCGGATGATGCCGGGCGAGGTACAAACGAGAGGTAAAGAGCCGAGAGGGGCCGAGTCTTGGGTGAACGGATCCTTCAGGCGATCCGCGTCACCTGGCGCTCGGTTTCGGCGGACTCGGCCTCGGCATCGCGCAGCTCGCGGGCATAGGCGCGGATGCGGAGCAGCGCCTGGTCCGGCACCTGCCGCACGACCTCGCCGGACCTTTCGTTGATCGTCTGGAAGACGAGCGCCTGCGTGCTCGCGTCGATGGTCACGTTGCGCGACACGTCGGTGCGCGGGTCGGGCTCAGCATTCCGCGTCTCGTTCGCGGGCTTCTGGGACGCGGCCGATTGCTGAACGGTCGCCTGGGCCGGCAGCTCGGTCCTGACGGAATCGGGCGCCGGCGCCGCGACGACGCGCGGCGCCTCGCCCAGGCCGGGCAAGACGGAGATTCTGGCGCTCGAAACCACTTCCATGGTCGAACATCCACGTTGACGCAGCCTTCTGCTGCATCCTCCGTCATAATCGTGAGGGCTGAATCAGACCTTTAAACGCGAGGTTAATTTTCCGCGTCCGGCGCGCATCGGATGCTATCCAACATGCGGGAGGTTAAAATCGTCCTGAGAAGACGAGCGGGGCGGCGGCGGGCGCGACCGCCCCTGGTCCCCGGCTCGGCAGGCCGTACAGTTTGGGGCGCGCCTCCCGTTCCACCGCCTCCGAAAGACCGCGGATAAGCCCCTCAGAGACGGCGCGCGCCGTGGCGATCACGGTCTGGTTGCGTTCCATGACGCGCTCGAAGGCGGCCTGGCGGCTGCGAAAGGCCGCCAGCGCCGGCGGAGCCAGCCGCGCGAGCGCGACGACGTTCGCCTTCGCCTCTTGCAGCCGCAGCACATAGGCGCCTGACAGTTCGGACTTGCGCGCCTCCTCCGCGAGACCATCGCGGATGCGGCCCGCGCCGATAAGCGCCGTCTCGGCCTCCAGACAGGCCTCCAGCTCTGTGAGAGCGCCCGTCAGCGCGGCCAGCATGGCTTCGGCCTCCTCCCGGCTCGCGACCGCGCAGCGGGGCGACTGGACGTCCCGCATCACTGCCCCGCCCCTTCCTGCATCTGCAGCATCTGGCGGTAGACCTGGTCGGCGATGCCGAGCCCCCCGGTCTTCACGATCGACCTCGCGTATTCCTTGGACAGCATCGAACGGTAGACGCCGCCGCCGGTGCCGTTCTCGCCGAGCGGGCCCTCCTCGCCCGCGCCTTCCGTGAGCCGATCGAGGCTCTGTTCGAGGAACATCGTCTCGAAGTCCTCGGCCGTCCTGCGGGTCTGCTCCGCGCCGGTGGCGGACTTGGCCGCAGCCCCGACGACCCCGTTGACGAGATTGGCTGCGAGCGAGAGCCCGAGCATGGCAAGCGGTGCCACCATCACATCACCTCGATATCGGCCTGGAGCGCGCCGGCCGCCTTGATGGCCTGCAGGATGGAGATGAGGTCGCGCGGCCCGACCCCGAGCGCGTTGAGGCCATCCACGAGTTCGCGCAGGGTCACGCCCTCGCGCACGATGGCGAGCTTGTTCTTGTCGCCGGTCTCGACCTTGAGGCTCGTGCGCGGCACGACGACGGTCTCGCCTTCGGAAAAGGGCTCGGGCTGGCTCACCTCCGGCCGCTCCGAGATCGTCACGGTCAGGTTGCCCTGCGCGACCGCCACCTGCGAGACGCGCACGTCCCGCCCCATGACGATGATGCCGGACCGCTCGTCGACCACGATCCTCGCCGCCTGGTCGGGCTCGACCCGGAGCTGCTCGATCTCGGTCAGGAGCTGGATCATGTTGCCCCGGTATTTCGCCGGGATGTTCAGGGTGATGGTGGCGGGATCGGTCGGCTCGGCCGTGGCGGCGCCGAGGAAGTCGTTGATCGACGCGGCGATGCGCTTGGCCGTGGTTAAGTCGGGGTTGCGGAGCGACAGCCGCAGGGTGCGCTGCGCGTTCAGCTTGAACTCGACCTCGCGCTCGATGACGGCGCCATTGGCGATCCGGCCGACGGTCGGCACGCCGCGGGTGATCTTCGCCGCATCCCCCTCGGCCTGGAAGCCGGCGATCGTGAGCGAGCCCTGGCTGACGGCATAGACCTCGCCATCGGCACCCAGGAGCGGCGTCACGAGCAGCGTCCCGCCCTGGAGCGACTTCGCATCGCCCAGCGCCGAGACGGTGACGTCGAGCCGCGTGCCCTGGGTCGCGAAGGCCGGCAGGTTCGCGGTCACCATCACGGCCGCGACATTCGCGGTCCGGAGCGTCGCGCCGCGCGTGTTCACGCCGAGCCGCTCCAGCATCGCGGTGAGCGACTGCTTGGTGAAGGGCGCATTGTTGAGCGTGTCGCCCGTGCCGTTCAGGCCGACGACGAGGCCGTAGCCGACGAGCTGGTTCTGCCGCACGCCCTCGACCTGCGCGAGGTCCTTGATGCGCGAGAGCGCAGCAGCCGGCGCGGCCGCGGCAATCGCGAGCGAGCCGGCCAGAAGGAGGAGCGACAGAGATCGCTTGAGCACGGAGAGCATGGAGACCCGGTTCTGCGCACATGTCCGTGCCAGGGCCGTGCCACCTGCCGCTATCTTCTAAGTCATTGGTAAACCTGCATTTCTCTGCCGCATGATACAACTCTCGCCGATCGGGCCGGCCGATCGCGCCTGCCTGCCCGGCAAAAGCTGCCCGCCGCTTCAGAAAGCGTTAACCATGCGGCCCGATGCTCCGGCGGGGTTTCGCCGGGGCAGTTCCACCATGCGCATCGATCCGCGTTTCGCGGCCGCCGCCTATGCGCCGGCTTCGCGGCCGCGGGAGGCCGGCGGGACGCGGTTCAGCCTGGACGGCAAGGCGGCTGCCACGACTTCGGCGGCGGGCGCCGCAGCCCCGCTGGCGACGCTTGACGCAATCCTGCAGCTGCAGTCGGAAGAGGACCCGGCCGAGCGCCGGCGGCGCTCCGCCCGGCGCGGGCGCGAGCTCCTCGACGGTCTGGACCGGCTCAAGGCGTCGCTCCTCGCCGGCTCCGTCCCGGCCGCCGATCTCGGCCGCATCGCAGGTTCACTCGCGGGCGCCGGTCCGAGCGGCGACCCGATCCTCGACGACCTCGTCGCTCAGATCGAGCTGCGCGCCAAGGTCGAACTGGCGAAGCTCGGCCGCGCCGATCTGGTGTGAGAGAGAAGAAGCGGTCCCCGCCTTGGTCCATCTTCCCCTGTGACCGAACGCCCCGACCGGATTGACCGCTTGCGCCTCTTGAGACAGTTTCTTTGGCAACGAGATGCGGCCGCGCGAGCCGCGCCCCTGGGCCTCTGCGCCCGTGGCCCGGAACCGGGTCAACTGAGGAAACGACCCGGTCCCCGGTCCTCCCTCGCGGTCCCGCGGCGGCACACGCCGCCCGCGCGAGCGGCATCCGGCCCGCCGGCCAAGCAAGGTCCCGCCGTTTGAATCTAAGTCTCTTCGTCCAGCAGATCCTGAACGGCCTGACGCTCGGCAGCGTCTACGCGCTCGTCGCCCTCGGCCTGACCCTCGTTTACGGCATCCTTCACATCCCGAACTTCTCGCACGGCGCCCTCTTCATGGCGGGCGCCTATACGGCCTTCTTCTTCATCGGGTCGCTCGGGGCCAACTACTGGGTCGCGCTCATCGGAGCTGCGGCCGTGACGGCCGCCATCGCGGTGCTGTCGGAGCGGCTCGTCTTCTCGCGGCTACGGGACTCGCCACCGCTTCACGACATGATCGCGGCCATCGGGCTCCTTCTCTTCATCGAAGCGGTCGCGCATGCGATCTGGGGCGCGGACTTCCGCCGCATGGCCCCGCCCTTTCCCGGCATCATGCGGATCGCCGGAACCGTCCTGCCCATCCAGCGCGCCCTGATCATAGGCGGCGCGATCGGGCTCATGATCGCCCTCCACCTCTTCCTGAAGCGCACGACGACCGGGGCCACGATCGTCGCCATGGCTCAGAACCGCGAGGGCGCCTCGCTCGTCGGAATCGATCTTACGCGGGTCTCCATCATCACCTTCGCGATCTCGGGCGCGCTCGCGGCAGTGGCGGCGGTGCTCTTCGCGCCGATCAACCTGATCTCGCCCTCGATGGGCAACCTGGTGATCCTCAAGGCCTTCGTGATCATCATCCTGGGCGGGATGGGTTCGGTGCCGGGCGCGATCCTCGGCGGCATGATCATCGGCTTCGCGGAGAGCTTCGGGGCCTTCTACATCTCGACGGACCTGAAGGACATCATCGCCTTCGCGCTGCTCGTCGCCATCCTGTCGCTCAGGCCCCAGGGCCTCTTCCCGGCACCGTCCCGATGATAGCCAAAGCCCTGTCCGGCCGCGCGGTTGCGCTTGCGGCGCTCGCCCTCGCGATCGTCTACCCCCTGGTCGTCCCGAACGACTACTTCATCTACGTGATGGCGCTCGCGTTCATCTACGCGATCGCCACGATCGGGCTGAACCTGATCCTCGGCTATACGGGCCAGCTCAACCTCGCCCATGCCGGCTTCATGGCGATCGGAGCCTATACGCTCGGCATCCTGACCGTCGATTACGGCGTGCCGTTCTGGCTCGCCTTCTTCCTCTCGGGGCTGGTGGCAGCGGCGTTCGGCTTCCTGGCGGGCCTCGTGTCGCTGCGGCTCAAGGCCGATTACTTCGCGATCTTCACGCTCTGCGTCGGGCTCATCATCTGGCTCGTCATCGAGAAGTGGGACGCGCTCACGCACGGGGTCGTGGGCATCATCGGCATCCCGGCGCCCTCCCCGATCGGGCCGCTCCGCTTCGAGACGCCGCTCGCCAACTACTACCTCGTTCTGGCGGTGCTCGCGCTTTCGCTCTTTCTCATGGACCGCATCGTCCATTCGCTTCTCGGCCGCGCCTTCATCGCGATCAGGAGCGGCGAAGGCCTGGCCGAGGCGCTCGGCATTCCCCTGATGCGGACGAAGGTGACGGCTTTCGTGATCTCGACCGCCTATGCCGGCTATGCGGGCGGGCTCTATGCCGGGTTCGTGCGCTTCATCGGTCCGCAGATCGCGAGCGAGGCGAACGCCTTCGACATGATCGCCTTCATCCTGGTGGGCGGGCTGGGGACCCTGTCCGGGCCCGTCCTCGGCGCGGTCGCGCTCACCTGGGCGACGCAGTCGCTGCAGTTCCTGCAGGATTACCGGCTGCTCGTCTTCGGACCGCTCCTGATCCTTCTGGTGATGTTCCTGCCGCGCGGCATCATCGGAACGCTCAAGGCTCGCCAGGCCCGGCAGGCCGGCGCGAAGGCTGCGGCCGAGCGCGCGGCCGCGGTCCAGCGCAGCGCCGCTGCGGCCGAGGCCGACAGGACCCCTGCCCATGCTTGAGGTCCACAACCTGACCAAGCGCTTCGGCGGGCTCGCTGCCGTGAAGGACGTGTCCACGAAGTTCGAGCCCGGCCGCATCACGGCCGTGATCGGCCCGAACGGGGCCGGCAAGACCACCTTCTTCAATCTCTGCGCCGGGACATATCAGCCGACCGCGGGCCGCGTGCTGCTGGACGGCGAGGACGTCACCGGGATGCGTCCGGACCGCATTGCGCGGCGCGGCATCGCGCGCACCTTCCAGACCACGACCCTGTTCGAGGATGCGAGCGTGCTCGACAACCTCATCGTCGGGCACAAGCTGCGGACCAGCTCGAACCTGCTCGACGTCGTCCTGAACACCAGGCGCCTGCAGGCCGACGAGCGGGCATGCCGCGCCAAGGCGGAGGAGGTGCTGCGTTTCGTCGGCCTGGAGCACGCGGCCGAGCGCGTCGTCGCCGATATCAGCCAGGAGGAGAAGAAGCGCGTCGCCTTCGCGCTCGCGCTCGCCACCGACCCGCGCATCGTTCTCCTCGACGAACCGGCGGGGGGCGTGAATCCCGAGGAGACGGAAGGCCTTGCACGGCTCATCCGCAAGATGGCGGAAAGCGGCCTCACGGTCGGGCTGATCGAGCACAAGATGGGCATGATCATGGGGCTCGCCGACCGCATCGTGGTGCTCGACCACGGCGAGAAGATCTCGGAGGGTACCCCCGCCGAGGTGTCGAGGGATCCCAAGGTGATCGAGGCATATCTCGGGGCTGATTATGCTGCGGTGTGAGGGCGCGACGCTCGATTACGGCAGCTACCGGGCGCTCTCGGGCGTCACGATGCATGTCGACAAGGGCGAGCTGGTGGTGATGCTGGGCGCCAACGGCGCCGGCAAGTCGAGCCTGTTCCTGGCGATCAGCGGCCTGCGCAAGCTCAAGGCGGGCTCGATCCGCCTCGGCGACCATGAGCTTGCCGGCCGCAAGCCGTCGCAGATCGTGGCCGACGGGCTCGTCCATTGCCCCGAGGGGCGCAAGCTCTTCCCCGGCATGTCCGTCCACAAGAACCTGATGCTCGGCGCCTATGTGCACCGACGCGATCCGGAAGGCTCGAAGGCGATCCTGGAGCGGGTCTTCGAGATGTTCCCGATCCTGCGCGAGAAGCAGCATCAGAACGCCGGCTCCCTTTCGGGCGGGCAGCAGCAGATGGTCGCGATCGGCCGCGCCCTCATGGGCCGCCCGAAGGTGCTTCTGCTGGACGAGCCGTCGCTCGGGCTCGCTCCTCTCGTCGTGAAGCAGGTGCTGGCGGCCGTGAAGGCCATCAACGAGGCCGGCACCACCGTGCTGCTCGCCGAGCAGAACGCCTATGCGGCGCTCAAGATCGCGCACCGCGCCTATGTCATCGAGAACGGACGCATCGTGATGGAGGGCGATCCCGACGCCCTCCTCGGGGACGAGCGTATCCGCAAGGCGTATATCGGCGCGTGAGCCGAACGGGTTACAACCACCGCAAGGAGAGCCGGCCCGCGCGGGACGGCCGCAGACAGGGAGACGACCGATGAGGATGACGAGACGGGTGGTCTGGGGCTTGGCGGCCGCCGCCATGTTCGGGACGGTGGCGGGCGGCGCGCTGGCCCAGGAAACGGTGACCATCGGCTGGACCGGTCCGCTCTCGGGCGGTGCCGCGCTCTACGGCAAGAACACGCTTTCCGGTCTGGAGCTCGCCGCGAAGGAGATCAACGAGGCCGGCGGGCTCGAGGTCGGCGGCAAGAAGTACAAGCTCGAAGTGGTCGGGCTCGACGACAAATACTCCCCGTCGGAGGCCGCCGTGAACGCGAAGCGCCTGCGCTCGCAGTACAAGGCGCCCATCGTCTTCTGCCCGCATTCCGGCGGCAACTTCGCCATGCAGGCATTCAACGAGCAGGACGGCTTCATCATCGGCGCCTATACGAGCGTGCCGCAGATGACGGAGCGCGGAAACAAGCTGACGCTCCGGATTCCGCCGTCCTTTGCAGGCTATCTCGACCCCTTCATCAAGGCGGAGATGTCCGCCTTCGGGAAGAAGCTCGGCATGGCCGGAGCGGACCATGATTATGCCAAGGCGTGGGCGGCGCTCATCGCGCCGGCCTGGAAGGCGGCCGGCGGCACGGTCGTCGCCGAGAACCCGATGTCCTACAACAAGGACACCGACTTCTATTCCGGCGTGAGCCGGGTGCTCGCCGCGAGCCCCGACGTGATGTTCATCGGCGGCGCCTCCGAGCCGACGGCGCTCGTCGCCAAACAGGCGCGGGAACTCGGCTTCCAGGGCGGCTTCATCGTCATGGACCAGGCCAAGCTCGACGAGATGGCGGCCGTGCTGGGCGGTGACTGGTCGCTGCTGGAAGGCGCGATCGGTACGCTGCCGCTGATCTTCGATCAGCGTCCGGGCGCGAAATCCTTCGTGCCGAAATACCGCAAGGCGTATAACCGCGATCCCGGCACCGAAGCCTCGCTGAACTACAGCTCGTTGAACGCCGTCGCGGACGCCATGAAGCTCGCGGGCACCGTGTCTGATGCGCCGGCCATCTTCGCCAAGCTGTCGGACGCCTTCGGCAAGCTTCCGCCGGAGCGCAACCCGGCCTCGATCAACAGCGTGGACGCCAAGGGCGGCTCGAACGCCGTGCTGGTCGTGGGGCTGGTGAAGGGCGGCAAGGTCGTGCCGGTCGACGCGAGCGGCACCGTCCAGAACTGACGCGGACTGGCGTTGGAATCCGGGCGGCGAGCGGGTAACTCACCGCCCGGACCGACGCATCCAAGCTCAGATGACCGACATCCTGCCCGACCGCCTCTCGACGGACCCCGACAGCCCCTATCACGATGCCGCTCTCCTCGGGCGCGGGATCGGGATCCGCTTCAACGGCGTCGAGAAGACGAATGTCGACGAATATTGCGTCAGCGAGGGCTGGATTCGGGTCGCGGCCGGCAAGGCCCGCGACCGCGCCGGCAATCCCATGACCATCAAGCTGAAGGGCAAGGTCGAGCCCTACCTCAAGGAACAGCCGCCCGGCGGCTCGGACTGACGGTCGTCCGAAGCCGAGAGGCGGCGCCTTCCCGCCTGGCAGAGCCTGGAGGGCCCTACAGGTAGTTCACGAGCGAGAGGCGCTGCAGGACGGAGGTCGCCTGGTAGCTCGCCTGAAGCCGCGTCTGGGTGGCGAGCAGCTTCATCGCGGCCTCGGTCGGATCCGCATTCTCGATCTCGGCCAGCGCGTCCTCCGCCTGGGCTCTCGTGATCTTCAGGTCGCCCGCAGCCTCTCCCATCGTGGCGCCCGCGACCGAGAGCTCGGCCGCGATGTCGGCCACCTTCTGCGCGCCCGGGATGTTCAGCCGCGCGCTGATCGCGGCGCCGAGCGCCTGGTAGCGCTTCAGCGCAGTCGCGTCGGAGGCCGGGAAGCTGTCCGCCGCGAGCGCCGCGAAGCTTGCCAGCACCGCCTGGAAGGCGGGCTCGTTCGCCTGGGCGCCGATGCCCACCGTGCGGGCGTCCCCGATCCTCACCGGGGCCGTGTCGCGGGGCGAGGCCGAGCTGTCCCCCGCATACCAGATGACGGTGTCCGCGGCGGTGCCCGCGACCTGTGCGGTCGCCGTGTCGAAGGGCGGGCCGGCGACGCGCGGCGGCGGGCTTCCCGAAGTCGCGGCGAAGAAGTCGTTCGCGGCCTTCATGGCCGACGAGGCGGGAAGCTCTGCGGCCGCGATCCCGGTCAGCGCCGTGTTCAGGGCCACCTGGATGTTCGCGGCCGTATCCGCCGTCGTCGCGCCGATGGCGAAGGCCGTCGTTCCGGTTGCGGTACTGCCGCCCGCGACGAGGGTGATCGTCTTGGCGGTCCCGTCCGGCAGCGTCACCCCGATGCTCACGGTGTCGCCGACCGCAGGCTGGGCGGCGACGGAGACCGCTACGGCCGGCGGCGGTCCCGCCCCCAACGTGGCCGTCACGTTGCCCGCCGCGGGTTCCGCGCTCGCCAGTTTGATGCCGAACGGGAGTCCAGCCGCCTCCTCGGCGAGCGTCACGGTCGTCCCCGCCGTTGCGAGCGTCAGCCGCCCGAGCCCGCTTCCGCCGAAATCGGCAGCCCTTCGCTCCGCGATCAGTGTCCTGAGGCCGGCCCGCGTGCCGTCGCCGTCCAGCATCAGCGAGGCCGATGCCACGGGTTCGGTATCCGCTGCCCGGCCGGAGAAGAGATGGCGGCCCGCGAGGTTCGTGTTGAGGATGTCGACGATGGTCTGGAAGCCGCTCTGCGCCGACACCGCGACGTTCGTCGCGCCGACCGGGGTCTCGCTCGCGGAAGCCGCGAGGCTTGTGGTCAGGCCCGAGGCCAGTTTCGCGATCTGCTCGAGCCCCGTCTCCATCGTCCGAAGCCGGAGCTGGCCGTCCGCGATGCTCGCGGCATAGCCGTCGAGCGTCGTCATCCGGGTGCGCAGCGCGAGCGTCGCGCTCGCGCCGCCGATTCCGAGGCCGGAATAGGTCGTGGACGCCTTGCCGCTCGCGAGCTGGTTCTGGAGCGCGGCGAGGTTCGCCTTCGCGGTCTCGAAGCTCTGCGTGGAGCGCAGCGAGCTGAAGGCGGCGGTGCCGTAGGCCCTGATCGTCATGCGCCGATGCTCATCAGCATGTCGAGCATCTCCTTGGCGGCCGTCATCACGCGGGCATTGGCGCCGTAGGCCGTCTGAAGCTGGATGAGCTGCGCCATCTCGACGTCGATATTCACGCCGGACTGCTCGGAGAAGCGGCTCTGGAGCGCGTTCAGCACCACCTTCTGGCCGGAATCGAGGTTCCCGGCGGAAATCGCGTTGGTGGCCTGCGTGGCCACGACCTGGTTGGCGAATTCCGAGATCGTGCCGGACCAGGGCGCGCTCGACCCGCCGATCCCGGCCGCGCCCGTGAAGGAGAGCGTGCGCGTGCTCAGCGCGTCGCGCAGGTGGTCGGGGCGGGCCGTGTCGGCAGCGGGAGTCGACGGCGTGTAGGCGACGAGAAGCGAGGGGTCGTTCTTCACGGCCGCGTTCACGGTGATCCGCGCAGCGAAGCCCGCGAGCTGCGACCCATTCTCGTAGGAGCCGGTATAGACCCCCGCGCCGTCGGTGAAGAGCGGCAGCTCGACCTCGCCGCTATTCAGCGCCGTGACGGTGGCGCGGCCGGACAGCCCGCGGACATCCGTCGTACCGGCTGCGCCGTCATCCAGGATGCGCAGCGTCGAGCCAGCCGGGCTGGAGACCGCGAAGCCCGGCCCGAGCACGGTCCCGATCTGGCCGGCGACCGAGGCCATGCCGCCCGAGAAGTCGATCCCGATGACGCCGTTGCCCGAGGCGGTGGCCGCCGCCGCGGCCGCGGCGCTCCCGGTTCTCACGAAAGTCACCGTGCGGGGCACGCCCCCGGCCGTCACCGAAACGGTGACCGGGTTGCCGTTCTGCAGGGCAGAGAGGTCGAGGTCGAACCCGGTCTGCCCGCCGGAAGTCACGGCCGCGCCCGCAAGGTCGCGATCGGACATCGCGGAGGCGAGACCCGCCGCCACCGCGTCGAGCTGCGTCTGCGCCTGGACCAGGACCTCGTCGCGCAGTTCGATATAGGCCGCGATCGTGCCCGAGCGGATCATCCCGGAGGCGAGGACGTCCGTCCGTCCACCTTGCGGATTGGTGGCCGTGATCGTGCCGACGCGGCGCTTCGCGGGATCGGCATCGTAGAAGGATTGCGGTCCGATCGGCGACTGCGCGTCGAAGCCGAGCGTGACCGGCTGCTGCCCGTCGAAGAGGAGCAGCCCTCCCGTCGTCGAAATGGAAACGACGCCGTTCTGCTTGGGCGTCACCTGGACGTCCATCAGCTGCGAGAGCTGGTCGATCAGGAGATCGCGCTGGTCCTGCAGGCCCGGGCTGTCGGCATTGGCCGGGTTGGCGCGCATCTGCGTGCTCACCTGCGCGATCTGCTGCAGGAGCGAGTTCGCCTGCGAGACCGCGGCGCCGAGCGCGCCCTCCGCGGTCTGTCGGAGGCTCTGCACCTGGCCGGACAGCGAGTTGAGGGACGCCGCGAGGTCGGCGGCGGCCGAGAGCGCGGTGGTGCGGTTGGAAAAGGTGGACGGATTGGTCGCGAGCGCCGAAAGCGCCGTGGAGAGCGAGCTCATCAGCCCGGTGAGCGAGCCCGTGGCGCCCGGCGCGTCGAACATCCCGTCCAGGGAGTAGTGATAGCTCGCCTTGACGGAGGTGTAGCCGGCCCCCGCATTCTCCAGCCGGATCTGCTTCTGGAGCAGCGTGTCGAGGATGCGCTGGGCGCCCAGGACGTTGACGCCCGTCGTCCGCCCGCCGGCGACGTCCTCCCTCGTGAGGAGGACGCGCCGCGTGTAGCCGACAGTCCCGGAATTGGCGACGTTGTTCGAGACGAGGTCGATTCCGGCCTGCGTGGCCTTGAGCCCCGTCAGGGCCGAGTTGATGGCGCCGGATATGCTCACGGACCGCTACTCCAGCGCGCTCCCGCCCTATCGGACGATGTTGATGACGTCCTGCAGCATCTGCTGGGCCGTCGACATGACGCGGGTATTTGCGGAATAGGCCTGCTGGGTGACGATCATCTTGGAGAATTCGTCCGAGATGTCGGTGTTCGATTCCTCGACCGCGGCCCCGGTCATCACCGTGCCCATCATGCCGAAGACCGGCGGGCCGGATTCCGCAGTGGCGCTGAAGCTGCTCCCGTCCTCGCGCTTGAGCTCGTCGTCGGCCGCGAAATGCGCCACCGAGACCTGCGCGAGCTTGGCCGTGCGACCGTTGGTGTAGCTGCCCATCACCGACCCGTCGGTATTCACCGAGATGCCCGCCAGCGTCCCGTAGGCGTATCCGTCCTGCGTGATGGTCGGGGTCGCCTGGCCGTTCACGTCCCCGAACTGCGTGAGGCCGCCCGCGCCGAAGTTGAGCACGATGTCGCCGACCGTCACGCCGTCGACCGTCATCCCGGCTATGCTCAGGTTTCGGGCGGAGGTCCGCTGGCCGTTCGCGTCGAAGGTGATCGGCGTGGTGCCGGAGACGCTCTGCCAGGCGACGCCGGTCTGGCTGGGCGTCGAGTTCGCCTGGTAGAACATCATCCAGGTGTTGTCGGCCGCCTTGGCCCAGCGCATCTGCGCGGTCACGGCCGTTCCGTTGCCGGAATAGAGCGTGATCTCGCCACCCGGAATGGACTCGCCGAGAAAGGTCGTGACATCCGCGCCCACCACCGTCCCGGTGGTCACCGGGTCGGTGGCGTAGCCGGCGGGACGGATCATGTCCGAGCCCGGATCGCTCTGCGAATACTTGTCGGGCTTCGGGATCGTCGGCAGGTTGCCCGAATAGAGAACCTCCCTGCTCTGCCTGGCGGGTATCGAGGTGTCGGGGATCTGGATCGGGCTTGTCGAGGACCCCGTCACGGCGCCGGTCGCCGGGTTGTAGGTGGTGCCGACGAGATAGCGGTTGGCGCCGTTCACGAGGTGGCCGTTGGCGTCCAGCTTGAAATCGCCCCGGCGCGTGAACTGGTTGATGCTGTTGAAGATCGGGAGCGCTTCGGAGCCCTCGTTCTTGGCCACGACGAAGTAGCCGTCGCCCGACAGCGCCATGTTGGTGGAGAGGTTCGTCGTCCGCAGCGTTCCCTGGAGCGTGTTCGTCAGGGACGAATAGGCCATGACGGAGCCCGAGGCGGCCCGCTTCACGGGTGAATCCGGGATCAGGTCCACGAAGCTCGTATCGACCCGCTTGAAGCCGACCGTCTGCGAGTTGGCGATGTTCCCCGAAATGTTCTCAAGCGCGTAGGATTGGGCGGACAGGCCCGACACGGCCGTCGACAACGCACCCAGGATACCCATGACTCGTTACCCTCCCCGCCCGGCGCGGCGCCGGGCCAGAACGGGCGGAGGGCAGCAACCGGCATGCCACCGCTAACACATTGATTCTACATAGACCTAGCGGATGGGACCCGGCCGTTTCGGCCCTCCGGACGGGCCAGACAGGCAGAATCTGCCGGGTTCAGGGCGGCGCCGTTTCCTGCTCGGAACGCGAGAGCAGTTCCCCGGCGACGTCGCCGATCCGCGGCGGCTCTTCCTTGATGAAGGGAAGCGGCCGGCAGACCTCGAGCGCCGCCAGGCCGAAGCGCGCGGTCATGAGCCCGTTCAGGACGCCCTCCCCGAGCTTGGCGGAGATGCGGGCGGCGAGCCCGAACCCCAGGACCTGCTGGACGAGGCTGTCGCCGACCGCGACCCCGCCCGTCACGGCGAGGTGGTTGACGGCTGCGCGCGCAAGCCGGAGCGCGCCGAAGAAGCCGGGCCGGGCGCCGTAGATGCGGGCGATGCGGCGCAGGAGCTTCGCGGCGGCGTAGAGCACGAAGGCGACGTCGACGATCGCGCGGGGCGAGATGGCGGTCACGACGGAGACCTGCCTTGCGGCCCCGGCGATGGCGCGCTTCGCCTCCTCGTCCAGCGGCGCGAGCAGCGTGCGCTCGGCGAGCGCGAGCCGGTCCTCGGCGTCCATGATCTCGTCCTCGACGTCGCGGACGCGCGGACCGATGGTGCGCGGGCTCCGTGCGTCGTAGAGGCCGGCGAGGTCCCGCGCGAGCCTCTTCGCCCCTTCGTGGTCGCGGACCGTCAGTATCTCGGCGGCAGCCTGCCGCAGCCGCTCGAGCCGGCGCTCCTGCCACACTCCGCGCAGCTCGCGCGTGAGGATCGCCAGAAGCGCGAGCCCGGCGAGAAGCGCGAGCGCGAGCGCCACCCAGCCGAGCCAGGGCGCGGCCGCGAAGAGATCCGCGATCAGCCGCTCGACGCCGAGCCCGATCGCAAGCGTCGCGAGCCCCGCGACGGCGGAGGCGAGAATGCCGAGCCAGGGCACCCGCCGCCGGCGTTCGACGAGAACGGGGACGCGATCAGCCGCCTCGATCGCGTCGAGCGGCTCCTCCGTGACCCGCGCAGCCTCGAAGTCGGGCTCGGACCGATTCTGCAGCCGGAAGGCGCGCGGGCCAGTCGTCATGCCAGCCTGTCCCCCATCAGGAACTCCAGGGCGCGATCGAGCCGGATATGCGGCAGGGTGCCGGGCCGGCCGGCCGCGTCCGCAGCGACGGGCGGCGGGCGGAAGCGCGGGAAGCGGAGCGAGCCGGGCGGGACGGCGCCCGCCAGCACCTCGGCCGGATCGGCCGGAAGCTCGCCCGGATAGATCGCCGCCTCCTCCGTCCCGTCGAACAGCTCGTCGCCGATGCGCTCGCCCGCCTCGGGCGTGCCGACCACCGTCCTCAGCGTCGCGCCACCCTCCTGTACGGCGGCTTCGCGCGTGGCCCGCACGGAGGCGAGCGCGACCGAGCCGACGCGGGCGCCTGCGGCTTCGGTGCGCCGGACCGCCCGGGCCACCAGGTGCCGGAGCAGCCGCTCCAGGCGGTCGTGGCTGGTGTGGTGGATGTGATCCGCCTTGGTTGCGGCGAAGAGGACGCGGTCGGCGCGCGGCGCGAACAGCCGCGAAAGCAGCGTGTTGCGCCCAGCATTGAAGGCGAGCAGGACGCGGTCGAGCGCCTCCTCCAGCTCGGCCAGCGCGGTCGGACCGGCATCCACGGCCGCCAGCACGTCGACGAGCACGATCTGGCGGTCGACCCGCTGGAAGTGCTCGCGGAAGAAGGGCTGGACGACGCGCGCCTTGTAGGCTTCGAAGCGCCGCCGCATCAGCCCGGCGAGCGTGTCCGACCCCGCCGGCACGCCCGGCGGGAGGTCGAGCGGCGCGAAGGTCAGGGCCGGCGAGCCCGCGAGGTCGCCCGGCATGAGGAAGCGCCCGGGCGGGGTGGTCGCGACGGCCTCCGGATCGGCGCGAAGCGCCTCGAGATATGTTCGGAAACGCTCCGCCGCGCGTGCCGCGACGGCTTCGTCCGCCGGGCCGGCCGGATCGAGCCCGGCCAGTTCCGCCAGCCACGGGCCGGCCAAGCCTGCGCGGTCCGGCCGCCGGGCCGAGGCCGTCATCGCCCGGGACCACTCGGCGAAGTCGGTCTCGATCAGCGCGAGATCGAGCAGCCACTCGCCGGGGTAATCGACGATGTCGAGGGTGAGCCGCCCCGGTCCGGAGCGCCAGCGCGACCGCCGCTCGAAATCGATGTCGAGCCTGAGCTCGGAGATCCGGGTCGTCGAGGCTGGCCAGCGCCGCTCCGCGACCATCGCCTCGAGATTGGCCTCGTAGGCGAAGCGGGGCACGTCGTCGTCCGGCTGATGCGCGAGACGCGCCCGCCGGATGCGCCCCTCGGCGGCGGCCCAGAAGGCCGGAAGCGGCGTGCCGCGCACGAGATGATGCACCAGCGCGGTGGTGAAGACCGTCTTCCCCGAGCGTGCAAGGCCCGTCACGCCGAGCCGCAGCGTCGGCTGGAACAGGTTCTGCCCCGCCTCGAAGGCGGCTTGAGCCGCGGAGCCTGCGCGGCCAGCGATGTCGAGGATGGATGCCACGGGCGGGTGCTGATCTCAGCCCGGAACTTGGGACCGCGCCGGCGCGCGCGCAAGCAGGGCTGCCTTCAGTCGTCCCGCTCGAAGCCGAGCGAGGCCGGCGTCTCGAAGGAGAGAAGCCGCCCCGTCTTCCGCGAAAGCCTCCGCCAGCTGTCGATCTCGAACGCGATCACGGCGACCGCGGCGGTGGGCATTCCGTCCAGCAGGCGCCCCATCCCCGCCTCGTCGCCGGTGCGGACGAGGTCGCGGGCGAGTTCCTCGAAGGCGGGATTGTGGCCGACCAGGACGAGGGCTTCCGAACTCGGCTCGGCCTCCTGCGCGACCTTGAGAAGCTCCGGCTCGCTCGCCTCGTAGATCCGCCGGTCGAACCGGACGGGGACCTCGGGGCGGCGGGCCAGTTCCCAGGTCTCCCGCGTGCGCGCCGAGGGCGAGACGAGCGCCAGGTCGAGCGGCATGGAGGCGAGGTGGCGCGCCACGACCTCCATCTGGGCCCGGCCGCGCGGCGCGAGCACGCGGTCGAAGTCGCGCGCGGCATCCTTGCCGACGGCCTTGGCGTGGCGGAGCAGAACGAGGCGCTTCATGTGATCCGATGATCCTAGCCTGGAATGGCTGCGTCGAGGATCCGCAGCTCGACGCGCTCGCCCCCGCCCCAGCGGTCGATGCACAGCGTGCCCGCGACATGGATCGGCCGGCCCACCGCGTCCAGAAGCGCCCGGCCGAGCGGCTTGTCCGCGGCCCGGAACGCCACCGCCCTGAGGCTCGAGCCGTCCCCCGATTTCAGCAGGGCGCGGACGTGGTTCTGGCCGACCTGCCGGGCCTCCGCCACCCGATGCTGTCCGAAGGCGAAGACGGGCTCCGGCTGGCCCTGGCCGAACGGCCCGGCGCTCTCCAGGGCCCGCACCGTCTCGGCCGAGGCGCCGCCCGCGGAGAGCGCGGCATCGACGAGCAGCGGATCGGCCGGCTCCCCGGCGGAGCGGGCCGGCAGGGCCGCCGCGATCGCCTCGCGGAAGCGGTCGAGGTCGCGCGCGAGCACGGTCGCGCCGGCCGCCATCGCGTGGCCGCCGCCCTTGATCGCGGCGCCCGCCTCGGCCGCGAGCCGGACTGCGCGCCCGAGATCGGCACCGGGGACAGATCGGCCCGAGCCCGTCGCGGTCCCGTCCGGCTTCCGGGCGAAGGCGAAGACCGGCCGGCCGAAGCGCTCCTTCACGCGCGCCGCGACCAGTCCGACGATGCCCGGATGCCAGTCCGGCGAGGCGAGGACCAGGACGGGCGCGTCCGGCTCGGCGTCCAGGCGCTTTGCCGCCTCCGCCTCGGCCTCCTCGACGGCGCGGGCCTCGATCGCGCGGCGCTCCTCGTTCAGGCGCTCGAGCGTCGCCGCGATCGTGCCGGCGGTCCCCGGGTCCTGCGTGATGAGAAGACGCGCGCCGAGGGACGAATCGCCGATCCGCCCGCCGGCATTGATGCGCGGCCCGAGGCAGTAGCCGAGATGCCAGCATTCCGGCGCGGTCTCGACGCGGGCGGCGTCGATGAGCGCCGCGAGCCCGAGCCGGCGGCGGCTGCGCATCACGGCGAGCCCCTGCCGCACGAAGGCGCGGTTCAGGCCGATGAGGGGCACGACGTCCGCGACGGTCGCGAGCGCGACGAGATCGAGCGCGGCGAGGAGATCCGGCTCCGGCCGCCCCTGCCAGAAGCCGCGCCGGCGCAGTTCGCGCGAGAGCGCGACGAGCGTCATGAACACGACTGACGCCGCGCAGAGATGGCCGAGCCCGGAGAGATCGTCGAGCCGGTTCGGGTTCACGATCGCGGCGGCGGGCGGCAGCCTCTCGGGCGCACCGTGATGGTCGAGCACCACGACATCCACCCCGAGCCGTGCCGCCTCCTCCAGCGGCCCCTGGCCGGCCGTCCCGCAATCGACCGTCACGATGAGAGAGGCGCCCTCCCCGGCGAGCGACCGCATGGCCTCCACGTTCGGCCCATAGCCTTCCGTGATCCGGTCGGGGATGTGGATCGGGGCAGCGAGCCCGCAATCCCGGAGGTATTCGGCGAGAAGCGCCGCCGAGCAGGCGCCGTCGACGTCGTAGTCGCCGAAGATCGCGACCCGCTCGCCGCGCTGGACCGCGTCCGCAAGACGGGCCACGGCCGCGTCCATGTCCGTCAGCCGGCTCGGATCCGGCATGAGGTCGCGCAGGCGCGGTGCGAGGAAGCCCGGCGCGGTCTGGACGGACACGCCCCGACCCGCGAGCACCCGCGCGACGACGTCCGGAACCCCGTGCGTCTGCGAGATCGCGGCCGCGATGAGCGATGAGGCGGAATCGAGCCGCTCCAGCCAGGGCCGCCCGCAGACCGAGCGGACGACCCCGTGGACGGGGCGGGAAGCCGGAGCCGCGCTCGCGAGCGATTCGGACATGGCCCTGAATAGCACGGCGCCCGCCACCGTCCCGACCGACGATCGCCCCGTTCCGGCTCCGGGGCACCCGGACCACCGAGGCGCAGCTCAGCCGCCGCCCGTCATCTCGCTCAGTGCTGCGCGCGCCACCATCATGAGACGGTCGGGATCGAGCGCGCCGGAGAGCGCGTAGCCATAGCCGCCGGTGGCCCAGGTCGCGGAGGCGAACTCGCCCTGCTTCGTCACCCGGAGGTCCCAGCGGCCCGCCTCGCCGCAACGGACATAGAGGGTCAGCCGGGAGCCGTCCTGGGCGCCGTACATGAGCTGTGCGGCGACGTCGCTGCGGCCGGCCGGAAGCAGCCGCCCGCCGATCAGCCGGAAGCCGACCCCCTCGAGATCCGGGATCGCGAGCCGCCGCCCCAGGCGCTTCGAGAGCCACTGCGCGAGATGCGCCCCCTGGTCGGCCTTGACCTCCACCGGATGCACCACCTCGACGGTATAGATCCGGTGCGCCGCGAGCGCCTCCTGCGGCAGGGGCGCGGGCCGGGCCGGGATGCCCCAGAACCGCTCGGACAGGTCGCGCGCGAACCAGCCGCCCGTCCCGCCGGCCAGGAGGACTAGGCAGGCCGCGAGCGCCTGGCGAAGCCGCCCTCGCCTGATCCGCCGCCGTTCGGCGATCACGGCCGCGGCGCGAAGCCGCGCCGGGACCGGTTCGCCGGCTTTCGGCGCCAGCCGCTCGCGCAGAGCCGCGCGGATGGCACGGTCCGCCTGGATACGTGCCGCCTCCTCGGGTCGGGCGGCCAGATAGGCCTCGACGGTGGCGGCGCGCTCGGGCGTGAGCCGGCCGTCGACCAGCGCGCTGAGATCGTCCTCGCCGACCGGGAGCTCGGAGCCGGTCACTTGACCCTCCTGAGCATGGGCTGGGCGCCGCTTTCCAGGTAGCGGCGCAGCTTCTCGCGCCCGCGGCTCAGACGCGACATCACCGTGCCGATCGGCACGCCGAGGACCCGCGCGGCCTCCTCGTAGGAGAGATCCTCGACCCCGACGAGCAGGATCACGGCCCGCTGGTCCGCCGGCAGCGCGTCGAGACAGGCCAGGATGTCGCGCATCGCCGCGCGGGATTCCTGCTCGATCCCGGGCTCCGGGATGCCGGAGAGATCCTCCACCTCGGCGCGCAGGAGTTCGCGGCGCTTCCGCCGCAACCCGTCGATGAAGAGATTGTGCTGGATGGCGAAGAGCCAGGCCTTGAGGTCGCCGTCGCGTCGGCGCAGCCGCCAGCGGCCGACCGCCCGCTCCAGGCAGTCCTGGACCAGATCGTCGGCGGCCTCGTGGTCGCGCAGGAGCGCCCAGGCATAACGCCTGAGCGCCGGGATGTGCGGCTCGATGAGGGCGGCGATCTCGTCCATCCCGGCGCCGAGCCTCAAGGCGTCGCCACGTGCCAGACGCTGTTGACGCCATCCCCGGTCACGTCGCCCGGCTTGGAATCCCGGACCCAGCCGTAAAGAGGCTTGCCCTTGTAGGCCCATTGCCTGCCGCCATCCTGGCGCGTGACCACCATCCAGTTGCCGGAAGGCGCCGCATCCGCAGGCGCGAGAAGGGGCGGCCAGTTCTGGGCGCATTGCCCGGTGCAGTTCGACACGCCTGCGCCGTCCCGGTCGAAGGTGTAGAGCGTCATCCCGCGCGCATCGGCGAGAACCTTCCCCTTCGCGGTGTCCGCGACCCTGGCAGGCTCGGCGGACTGGGCCAGGGCTGCGCCGGACGCGAGCCCCAGAGCAAGCATGAGCGGTGTCGTTCTCATGGTGCCTCTCCCTTCCCATACCTGATCAGACGAGTGCCGTGCCGGCTCTATTCCGGGCGGCACGAGGGGCCCGCGACGAGCAACCTTGCCACACCGGCCGGACATTGTCTGGGGATAAACGGAGGGGCTCCGGGGGGACTCTTGCGCCCGAGTCAACCGGTCGAGTAGGGTCCCGGCGGTCGGACGGCTTCTCTTCGTCCGACGCACAAATCTCATCACTGGGCGAGCTGGCGGCAGCGCGGTCGGACGGAGTTTCGTCCGCGAACGGTGAGGGATTCGGACTGGAGGCTGTCCGGTGGAGACCAGGAATGATTGATGCGGCCACAGGCTGGACTGACGACCGCGTCGAGTTGTTGACGAAGCTGTGGGGCGAGGGCCTGAGCGCGAGCCAGATCGCGGCTGCGCTCGGCGGGGGCGTGACACGCAACGCGGTGATCGGGAAGGTGCACAGGCTCGGCCTTTCCGGCCGCGCGAAGCCGGGCCAGAATGCGGCAATGCGGCCCGCGAAGGCTCGGCCGGTGGTCCCCACCCCGCCCCAGCTCGAGGGCGGGCGCACCCCGCCGCGCGACCCGGAGCAGCTCATGCGGCCGACGGTCGTCGCCGACGACCGCTGGCCGGTCGAGGAGGTCGAAATCCCGGTATCGCAGCGGGTCTCCATCATGGAGCTGCGCGATACGACCTGCCGCTGGCCGCTGGGCGATCCGTCCAAGCCCGACTTCGCCTTCTGCGGCGGCAGGGCCGTGACCGGGCTCCCCTATTGCGCCCACCATTGCCGGATCGCCTACCAGCCGGCCGCGGAACGCCGTCGCCTTCGGGCCTGAGCGGCCCGTCCCCACCGAGGCCCGCTCGGCCCGAGCGGGCCTTTTGCGAGCGCGTTTTTCAGAACTCCGCGTAGATCTCGACCACGTTGTCCTCCGGGTCGCGGAAGAACAAGGTGCGGTGCCGCCATTTCGGCAAGTCGGTCGGCTCCCGAAGGATCGGAACGCCCTTCGCGACCAGTTCCTCGTGGCAGCGGTCGACCGCCTGGAGCGGAACGCGGAAGGCGAGCTGAACGGCGGCGGAGCCCGCCGGCCTCGGCCCGTCGTCGCAGACCGGGAACCCTCCCCGAGGGCGCAGCGTCAGCAATGTGGCCCCGACGCGGAAGCTCACCCAGTTCTCGACATCCTCCACAACCGGAAAGCCCATGACGTTCTCGTAGAACGCACGGGTCTCTTCCATCTTGCTGCACAGGACGACGACGTAATCGAGACTGGCGATGCCGCCGAGGCTCATCATCTCTCCATGCGGGCCGCGGCAGCAGCAGCCGGGCCGCGGCTCCCGCTCTCGAGCGGCTTCGCTAGCGCGCCGGATAGGTCTCGTCCAGCGAATAGCCGGCGCCGCGCACCGTGCGGATCGGATCGGGATCGCTCTCCCCCAGCGCCTTGCGCAGACGGCCGACATGCACGTCGACCGTGCGCTCGTCGATATAGACGTCGCGCCCCCAGACCCGGTCGAGGAGCTGCTCGCGCGAGAAGACCCGGCCGGGATTGCTCATCAGGAACTCCAGCAGCCTGAACTCGGTCGGGCCGAGCCGGAGCGGCTTGCCGGCGCGGCGGACCCGGTGCTGCGAGCGATCGAGCTCGATGTCGCCGAAGGCGAGGAGCTCGGCCGTCTCGGTCGGCTTCGCCCGGCGCAGGAGCGCCCGCACCCGCGCGAGGAGCTCGGGCACCGAGAACGGCTTCACCACGTAGTCGTCCGCGCCCGTCGCGAGGCCGCGCACGCGGTCGCCCTCCTCCCCGCGCGCTGTGAGCATGATGATCGGCAGCCGCTCCGTTTCCCGGCGCATCCGGAGGCGCCGGCACAGCTCGATCCCGGACAGGCCGGGCAGCATCCAGTCGAGCAGCAGGAGATCGGGCGTGTGCTCACGGAGCATCAGCTCCGCCTCGTCGCCGCGGGCGGCGACCTCGACCTCGCAGCCTTCCGCCTCGAGGTTGTAGCGCAGGAGCAGCGACAGCGGCTCCTCGTCCTCCGCGATCAGGATCCGGGGCTTCGCGGCGGCCAGCATGGCGGCAGGCCTACTCGGCCGCGACATCCACGGGCGCGGTGGTGCGGTCGTTCTTCGGCCGCTCCGCCGTGAGGTTCTGGCCCGTGACGAGATAGTTGATCGTCTCGGCGATATTCGTCGCGTGGTCGCCGATCCGTTCCACGTTCTTGGCGACGAAGAGAAGATGCGCGCAGAACGAGATATTGCGCGGATCCTCCATCATGTAGGTCAGGAGCTCGCGGAAGAGCGAGGTGTACAGCGCATCGATCTGGCCGTCCCGCTGCCAGACGTCGAGCGCGCGGGCGAGGTCGTGCTGCGCATAGGCGTCGAGCACGTCCTTGAGCTGTTCCATCACGAGATCGGCGATGTTCTGGACGCCGGTGACGATCTTCTGCGCCTGGAAGCCGTCCGCGATGGCGAGAACGCGCTTGGCGCAGTTCTTCGACATGTCGCCCACGCGCTCGAGGTCGCCCGAGATGCGGATCGCGGCGATCACCTCGCGCAGGTCGATCGCGAGCGGCTGACGGCGCGCGATGGTGAGCACCGCCCGCTCCTCCACGTCGCGCTGGAGCGCGTCAAGACGCTGATCCATGGCGATCACGGCCTGGGCGAGCGAGGTGTCGCGCCGGACGAGCGCCGTCACGGCGTCGGCAAGCTGCTTCTCGGCGATGCCGCCCATCTCGGCGATGGACGAGCGCAGCCCCTCCAGCTCCGCGTCGAACGAGCTGACGATGTGCTCCGACATGGCTTTCCTCCTGGCCCTCGGTTCAGCCGAACCGGCCGGTGACGTAGTCGTGCGTCTGCTTCTTCACGGGGTTCATGAAGAGATTGTTCGTGGCCCCGAACTCGACGAGCTCGCCGAGATACATGAAGCCCGTGTACTGCGAGATGCGGGCGGCCTGCTGCATGTTGTGGGTCACGATGACGATCGTGAACTCGGTGCGCAGGTGCTCGATCAGCTCCTCGATCTTTCCCGTGGAGATCGGGTCCAGCGCCGAGGTCGGCTCGTCGAAGAGGATGACCTCGGGCCCCTGCGCGACGGTCCGCGCGATGCAGAGCCGCTGCTGCTGCCCGCCGGAGAGACCGAGGCCGGGCTGCCTGAGCTTGTCCTTGACCTCGTCCCAGAGCGCGGCTCGCCGGAGCGCGCTCTCGACGCGCGCATCGACTTCCGCCTTGGGGAGCTTCTCGTAGAGGCGGACCCCGAAGGCGACGTTGTCGTAGATCGACATCGGGAAGGGCGTCGGCTTCTGGAACACCATGCCGACGCGCGAGCGCAGCTCGTTCACGTCGACGTTCGGGGCCAGGATGTTGCGGCCGTCCAGGAGGATCTCGCCCGTCGCCCGCTGGTCCGGGTAGAGGCTGTAGATGCGGTTGAAGCAGCGCAGCAGGGTCGACTTCCCGCAACCGGACGGGCCGATCAGAGCCGTCACGTGCCGGTCCTTGAAGTCGATCGTGATGTTCTTCAGGCTGTGGAAGTCGCCATAGTAGAAGTCGAGGTTCCGCACGGAGATGCGCGCCGGCGCGCCCTCGTTCGTGCCGGGCCGGCCGCCCCGATCGAGATGGACCATGGAGCTCACGGCGTTCATCGGGCGACTTCCTTCCTGATCACGAAGCGGGCGACAACCGACAGGCCCAGGATCGTCATCGTGATGATCAGGGCACCGGCCCAGGCGAGCTCCTGCCAGTTCTGATAGGGCGAGAGCGCGAACTGGTAGATCGTCACGGGGAGGTTCGAGACCCCGCCGACGAGTGAGGGGCTGAACCAGAAGTTATTGTTGAGCGCGGTGAAGAGGAGCGGCGCGGTCTCGCCCGCGATGCGGGCCGTCGCCAGGATGATGCCGGTCATGATGCCGGAGCGCGCCGCGCGCCAGGTGACGAGCGTGATCACCTTCGATTGCGGCGCGCCGAGCGCGGCCGCGGCTTCGCGCAGGCCGTTCGGGACGAGGCGCAGCATGTCCTCCGTCGTGCGCACGATCACCGGCACCGCGATGATCGCGAGCGCGACGCCGCCGGCCCAGCCCGAATAGGAGCCGAAAGGGGCCACGAGGAGCACGTAGACGAAGAGGCCGATCAGGATCGACGGCGCCGAGAGCAGCACGTCGTTGATGAAGCGGACCAGCGAGGCAAGCTTCGACACCCGCGCATATTCGCCGAGATAGGTCCCGGCGAGCACGCCGATCGGGGTCGCGACCACGATGCCGAGAACCGTCAGCACCAGGGACCCGACCATGGCGTTGGCGAGGCCGCCGCCGGCCGAACCCGGGCCGGGCGTGATGCTCGTGAAGACCGAGGGCCCGAGCGCGGAGAAGCCCCGCCAGAGCAGCATCAGGAGGATCCAGCCCAGGGCGAACACGCCGACCGCGGTGAAGACGGCGCTCACGAGCTTGAGCGCGCGATCCGCGACGCGACGGCCGGGCCGGACGCGGCGCCGGGCGCCGGCAGGCTCGCCCGCCATTGCGGCGGGCAGAACGGGTGTGGAGACCGCCATGGCTCAGCTCCTCTGAACGCGGGCGATGAGGAGCCGCGCCGCGATGAGCACCGCGAAGGTGACCAGGAACAGGATGCAGCCGAGCGCGATCAGCGCGTTCAGCTGGAGGTCGGCCGCCTCGTTGAACTCGTTGGCGATGCGCGACGCGATGGTCGAGCCGGGATCGAAGATGGAGCCGCCGAGCCGGTTCGCGTTGCCGATCACGAAGGTGACCGCCATGGTCTCGCCGAGCGCGCGTCCGAGGCCCAGCATGATCGCGCCGATGATCGAGACGCCCGCCTGCGGGACCAGGACGTGGCGCACGACCTCCCAGGTCGTGCAGCCGATCCCGTAGGCGCTCTCGCGCAGCACGGGCGGGATCTGGTCCAGCATGTCCCGCGTGACGGAGGCGATGAAGGGGATGATCATCAGGGCCAGGATGATCCCGGCCGTGAAGATGCCGGTGCCGGAGGGAACGCGCGAATAGAGGATCGTCCCGACGATCGGCAGCCCTTCCACGACCGAGTTGAGCGGGACCTGGATGTAGTTCGCAACGAGCGGTGCGAACACGAACAGGCCCCACATGCCGTAGATGATGGACGGGACGGCGGCGAGAAGCTCCACCGCGGTCGCGATCGGCGCCTTCAGCCATGGCGGCGAGAGCTGGGTCAGGAAGACCGCGATCCCGAGCGAGATCGGCACCCCGATGACAAGGGCGATGAAGGCCGATGAGAGCGTCCCGGCGATGGCCGGCCAGGCGCCGTACTGGTCGGCGCCGACATTCCAGACCGAGCCCGTGACGAAGCCGAAGAAGCCGAACTCGCGGAAGGCCGGCCAGCCGCCATAGAGCATGGCGGCCAGGATGCCCGCCAGAACCAGGAGAACCAGGGCCGCGCAGCCGAACGCCGCGGCCCTGAAGATCCGGTCGAACCCGGAATGGGAAGGCCGGGGGGAGCCGGCGTGAGATGCAGCCAAGATATGCTCGCTGCTCGCGACCAGGGACAAGCGGCCCTCCCTTACCCGTTCGATCGAAAGCGGTCGACGCAGACCGGAAGCCGGCTACTGCGTCTTCACCGCCTTGAAGGCCTCGGCGCGGACTTCGGTCGCGACCTTCTCGGGCAGCGCGACGTAGTCGAGCTCGGCCGCGAGCTTGCCGCCGTTCTTGAAGGCCCAGTCGAAGAACTTCAGCACCTCGGCGGCGCGCTTGGGATCCTTCGGCTCCTTCGGGACGAGCACGAAGGTCGGCGCCGTGATCGGCCAGGCCTTCTCGCCCGGCTGGCTCGTCAGGGAAATGCCCATTCCGGGCTGCGCGGCCCAGTTCGCGTTGGCGGCGGCCGCTTCGAAGGACGCGGCATCCGGGTTGACGAACTTTCCGTCCGTGTTGCGAAGCTGGGCATGCGGCAGCTTGTTCTGCTTGGCATAGGCGTATTCGACATAGCCGATCGCGTTCGGGATCTGCTTCACGGCGGCCGCGACGCCCTCGTTTCCCTTGCCGCCCTGGCCGATCGGCCAGTTCACGGTGGTGTTCGCGCCGAGCTCGCTCTTGAACTGAGCGGAGGCCTCGGAGAGATACGTCGTGAAGATCGAGGTCGTGCCGGAGGCATCCGAGCGGTAGACCGGCGTGATATTGGCATCGGGCAGCTTCAGGCCGGCATTATGCTCCGCGATCTTCGGATCGCTCCACTTCTTCACCTGGCCGCGATAGATGTCCGCGAGGAGTTCGCCCGTCAGCTTGATCTGGCCCGGCTCGATCCCCTGGATGTTCACGACCGGCACCACGCCGCCGAGCACGGTCGGGAACTGGATCAACCCGTCCTTGTCGAGATCGGCACCCTTCAGCGGGGCGTCGGTCGCGCCGAAATCGACCGTGCGCGCCTTGATCTGGCGGATGCCGCCGCCGGAGCCGATGGACTGGTAGTTCACGGTCACGCCGGTCGCGGCCTTATAGGCCTCCGCCCATTTGGCATAGACCGGGAACGGGAAGCTCGCGCCGGCCCCGGTGATCTCCTGCGCGGAGGCCGTGCCGGACAGCATGACGGCAGCGCCGAGGGCGGCCGCGAAAAAGCGAGGTTTCATGTTCGTCTCCACCGATCGGCCGCGCAGCGCCACAGCGGGTGCCGGGGGTCGGCCGATCATTCCGCCGGGCCAGGCGGGCTCGGCGCCTGCTCTGTAGGAACCCGACGGCCGCAGTCGTATGACGCGCACATGACACTTCAATGACAGCGCCCGGCTCCGGTTCTCCCGGCCGGCTGGATTTCACGGCGCGGCGGGAAAGAGCGCCCGGAAGGTCGCGCCCTGCCCCGGCTCGCTTTCGATGGCGAGCCGGCCTCGGTGGCGCCCGACGATGTGCTTGACGATGGCGAGGCCGAGCCCGGTACCGCCCTGGATCCGGCTTTCCGCAACGTCCACGCGGTAGAACCGCTCGGTGAGCCGCGGCAGGTGCTCGGGCGGGATGCCGGGCCCGTGATCGCGAACGGACAGCTCGACCCGCTCGCCCTGCGTTCCCCCGGGGCCCTGGCGGCGGACCGCGATCTCCACGCTCTTGCCGCTGCCGCCGTACTTGATCGCGTTCTCGACGAGGTTTTCGACCAGCCGCAGCAATTCATCCCGGTCTCCGAGAATGCGGACCGGTTCCTGGGGGACCTCCAGCGCCAGGCCGACCCCGCGTTCGCGCGCGAGCGGCGCCATGATCTCGACCATGTGCGCGACCGTCGCGCCCAGATCGACGGGAGTCGACGGGGGCACGTGCTCCTTCAGCTCGACGCGCGAGAGCTGGAGCAGGTCGTCGATCAGCCGCGTCATGCGCTGGGCCTGCGCCTGCATGATGTCGAGGAAGCGCTCCCGCGCCTGCGCGTCGTCCCTGGCCGGCCCCTTCAGCGTATCGATGAAGCCCGACAGGGACGCGAGCGGGGTCCTGAGCTCGTGGCTGACATTGGCGATGAAGTCGACCCGCATGGTCTCCAGACGGCGCTGGTCGGACAGGTCGCGGAAGAAGAGTGCGGCTGCCGGCTGGCCGAGCCCGGCCTCGCTGCGGGCGGCGAGCCGCCGGATGCGCACCTCCCAGGTCGGCTCGTTCCCGGTCCGGCCCGCGACCTCGACGCGGGCGGGCTCGCCGGTGGAGATCACCGCCGGGATGGCGTCCAGAACCTCGGGCGAGCGCATCGCGAAGGCGAGCGGCTGGCGTTCCTTGAGGGCGGGCAGGACGCTCCGCGCGATGGCGTTCGCCTCGACCACCACGAGACGCGGATCGACCAGGATCACCGGGTCCGGAAAGACGGCCGCCGACGGGAGAAGCGAGCCGAGCGCCGGACGGGGCGCCTCGCCCGAGCTGGGAGCGGCCGTCCGGCCGGGCCAGGCCCAGGCGGCCGCGACGGCGGCCAGCCCGGCGAGGAGCGCCGCCCAGCTCGCCTCGCCGCGCAGCGCCAGGACGGCCAGGATCAGGGCGCTCGCGCCGAGCGCTCCGGCAACCTGGCGGCGCCGCGCGCCCACGCCCATCCAGCGCATCAACCTACCTGACCGAGAGGCGGAACTCACGATCCCCTATGGCCCGCGCCCGGACGGATCGGCAAGCCGGATCGGGCGTTGACGGGCGGACCGCCGAGCGGCGCTCTCCGGGCCGGTCCGGCTCTTGCACGGGACTGGCCGGCGACGCGCCGCGATGCAACACTTGCCGACCCGGGACGCTTCCACCCGGGCACCCATTATGCTGGACCCTGCGTGCCGATCCTCGTCGCCCTCCACCACGTCACGACCTACAGCTACGACCGCCCTGTCCAGCTCGGGCCGCAGACGATGCGGCTGCGGCCCGCCCCGTATGGCCGCACCCCGATCCCGAGCTACTCGCTCAAGGTCACGCCGGCGAAGCACTTCCTGAACTGGCACCTCGACCCGAACGGGAACTGGAACGCGCGGCTCGTCTTCCCGGAAAAGACCGACCAGCTTCGGATCGAAGTCGACCTGACGGCCGAGCTCTCGGCCCGCAATCCCTTCGACTTCTTCGTCGAGGATTACGCCACGGCCTGGCCCTTCGCCTATGCCGACGATCTCGGGGCCGAGCTCGCCCCCTATCTCGGCGAGGGGGAGGGAGGCGAGCGGCTGGAGGAGTTCCTCGCGCCGGTGCGGAGCGAGACGAACACGGTCCAGCTCCTCACCCGACTGAACAGCCTCGTGGCGCGCGAGATCACCTACGGCACGAGGCTCGAACCCGGCGTGCAGAGCCCGGAGGAGACGCTGCGCCTGGGAACGGGCTCATGCCGTGACAGCGCCTGGCTTCTTGTCCAGGCGCTGCGCCGGCTCGGCCTCGCGGCCCGGTTCGTGTCCGGCTATCTGATCCAGCTGGTGCCGGACGGAGGCGCCGTCGAAGGGCCGCCGGGTCCGGAGCGAGATCTCACGGATCTCCACGCCTGGGCCGAGGCCTATCTGCCGGGCGCAGGCTGGCTCGGGTTCGACGCCACCTCGGGCCTCCTCTGCGGCGAAGGCCATATCCCGCTCGCCGCCGCGCCGCATTACCGCTCCGCCGCCGCGCTGTCCGGCTCGAACGAGCCGTCGGACGTGGATTTCCGTTTCGAGATGAGCGTCACCCGGATCGCGGAGGCGCCGCGGGTCACCAAGCCCTTCTCGGACGAAGCGTGGCAGGCGCTCGACCGGCTCGGCGAGGCGGTCGACGCGGATCTCGAGGCGCAGGACGTCCGCCTCACCATCGGCGGCGAGCCGACCTTCGTGAACCTCGCCGATCTCGGCGCGCCGGAATGGAACGCCGCCGCTCTCGGACCGACCAAGCGCGACTTCGCGGACCGGCTCGTCCGCCGTCTTCGCGAGCGCTTCGCGCCGGGCGGGCTCCTCCATTACGGCCAGGGCAAATGGTATCCGGGCGAGAGCCTGCCGCGCTGGGCCTTCGGCCTCTACTGGCGGCGCGACGGCCGGCCGATCTGGCGAAATCCCGACCTCATCGCGCGGGAGGACGCGCCGTCCGGCGCCGGTCCGGAGCATGCGAAGCGACTTCTGGAGGCGCTCGCCACGAAGCTCGGCCTCGCCGGCCACGTGATCGCGGCCTACGAGGACCCGGTGCACTGGATGGGGGAGGAAGCGAAGCTTCCCGCAAATCTCTCGCCCGAGGACCCGCGCCTCGCCGACCCGGAGGCGCGTGCCCGGATGGTCCGCACCTTCGACAGGGGGCTCCGGGAGCCGGTCGGCTACGCCCTCCCGCTCATGAGCCTCGAAACGGAGGAGGGCCGAAGCTGGACGTCGGAGTTTTGGGAGTTCCGCCGCGGGCGCATGTTCGTCCTGCCGGGCGATGCGCCCCTGGGTTTCCGCCTGCCCCTCGGCTCGCTCCCGCATCTCCCGCCGGAGCACTACCCCTACTACTCGCCGCCCGACCCGCTGGAGGAACGGGGCGAGTTGCCCGAAGACCTGGCCGGGGCGTCCCGCCGGAAGCCTGCCCGGAGGGTCGCGGTCCGCACCGCCATGGCGGCCGAGGCGCGCGGGGGCACGCTATGCGTGTTCATGCCGCCGCTGGAGCGGGTCGAGGACTACCTGGCCCTCGTGGCGGTCCTGGAGGAATCCGCCGCCGAGCTCGGACAGCCGATCCACATCGAAGGCTACCCCCCTCCCTTCGATCCCCGGATCGACAACATCAAGGTCACGCCCGACCCCGGCGTGATCGAGGTCAACGTCCACCCTGCGAAGAGCTGGCGCGAGACGGTTTCGATCACGACGGGCGTCTACGAGGATGCCCGCGCGCTCGGGCTCGCGGCCGAGAAGTTCATGATGGACGGCCGCCACACGGGGACGGGCGGCGGCAACCATGTCGTGATGGGCGGGCCCACGCCGGCCGATTCACCCTTCCTGCGCCGGCCGGACCTGCTCAAGAGCATCGTGCTCTACTGGCAGCGGCATCCCTCGCTCTCCTACCTCTTCTCGGGCCTCTATGTCGGGCCGACGAGCCAGGCGCCGCGCTCGGACGAAGCCCGGCACGAGGGGCTGTACGAGCTCGAGATCGCGCTGGCGCAGATTCCCGGGCCCGACGCGCCGCCGCCGCCGCTCTGGCTGGTGGACCGCGTCTTCCGCAACGTGCTCGTCGACGTCACGGGCAACACGCACCGTGCCGAGATCTGCGTCGACAAGCTCTATTCCCCCGACAGTCCGACCGGGCGGCTCGGCCTTCTCGAGTTCCGCTCCTTCGAGATGCCGCCCGATCCCCGGATGAGCCTCGCGCAGCAGCTTCTCTTGCGGGCGATCGTGGCCTGGCTCTGGCGCGAGCCGCAGGAGGGCTGCTTCGTGCGCTGGGGGACGGCGCTGCACGACCGCTTCATGCTGCCCCACTTCCTCTGGGCCGACTTCCTCGACGTTCTGCGCGACCTCGCCGGGGCCGGCTACCGGTTCGACCCCGCCTGGTACGAGGCTCAACGCGAGTTCCGCTTCCCGCTCTTCGGCGCGGTCGAGCATGGCGGCGTGCGCATCGAGCTGCGCCAGGCGCTGGAGCCCTGGCACGTGCTCGGCGAGGAGAGCGGGGGAGGCGGAACCGTCCGCTACGTCGACAGCTCGGTCGAGCGCCTGCAGGTGCGGGCGACCGGCTTCGTGCCGGGGCGGCATGTCATCGCCTGCAACGGCCGGCGCCTGCCCATGACCTCGACCGGGCTCTCGGGCGAGGCGGTCGCCGGCATCCGGTTCAAGGCCTCGCCGCTTTCCTCCGGGCTCCATCCTACCATCCCGGTCCATGCGCCGCTCACGTTCGACGTGATCGACGGCTGGAGCGGGCGCTCGCTCGGTGGCTGCATGTACCATGTCGCCGATCCGAGCGGCCGGGTGCATGACACATTCCCGGTCAACGGCCTGGAGGCGGAGGGCCGACGCCTGGCCCGCTTCCAGGACCACGGCCACACGCCCGGGCCCATCGCCGTACCGCCGGATGAGGTCAGCCTCGAGTTCCCCCTCACGCTCGACCTGCGCCGGCCGCCGCCGCGCTGATCGGCGGTGTACAAGGCGAAGGGCGGATTGTGCCGCGCAGGGCGAGCGGCTAGGAGCGGAATCGTTGGATGGGCGCGGGCGCCCTCGAGCCGGACGGATGCCATGCTGAAGCCTGTCGCTGCGGCGCTCATCGGCGGAACGCTTCTCGCGGGCTGCGGCTATTTTCCCGTCGATCCGGACCCGATCCGGCTCGTCGATTCGCCGGCGGACGTCGCGGCCTGCCGCTCGCTCGGCCCGGTCGGCGGCCCGGTCCGGACGGACGGACGCGGCCCCTATGTCTATGGCGCCCTCACCCGGCCGGTCCGGGCTTCGAGCCCGGAGGCCGTGGCGCCGCCCGGCGGCTGGGGCGTGCTGCAGAGCGCGGACAATTTCGCGGTGCGGATCGAGCCGCTCCGCGACGAGGCGCTGCAGCGCGGCGCCACCGACCTCCTCCTCGTCCGCCGCGTCAAGCGCGACTGGTCCTGGGTCGAGGGCACCGCCTATCGCTGCCCGCGCTGACGGGAGCGCCGGCCGTCAACCCCCTGGGAACCATCGCCGGATAGCTTGCCCGCGACGAGGCGGGCGCGAGGCCGGCTTCCGGTGCCGGCATGCTCCTGGATCTGTGGACTCTCATATTCGTCACGATCCTGGTCACGGCGGTGCTCGGGGTGCTGCTCCTGTTCTCGTGGCGGCAGAACCGCCGCATCGAGGCGCTCTGCTGGTGGGGCGCGGCGCTCCTCCTCGGAGCCGTGGGCGGGGCCCTGCTGGTCGGGCGCACCGTGATCCCCGACATCCTGTCGATCGTCGCCGCCAATGCCGTTCTGTTCGTGTCCTACGGCTTCATGTGGACCGGCTGCCGCCGGTTCGCCGGACGGACGGCCCGGACGCTCGCGATGCTCGCCGGCGCGGTTGCCTGGGTGGCCGCCTGCGCGTTCCCGCCCTTCTACGAATCCTTCACGGCGCGCGTTGCGCTCTCATCGGCGCTCATATCCGTCTACATCCTGGCCTGCATCCGCGAGATGTGGGATCTCGCGGGGGAGCGCCTCGCCTCGCGCGGCCCGCTCGTCTGCGTCCTGGTCCTGCATGCGGGCGCAATGCTGTCCCGGCCGCTGCTCCTCTGGCTCTTCGACGCGCAGCGCGAGGCGACGCTCTTCAGCTTCCCGTGGCTGACCCTGCACGCCTTCGAGACCCTGGTCTTCACCATCCTGTCGGCCTTCCTGTTCCTCGCGCTCTCCAAGGAGAAGGTGGAAGGGGAACTCAGGATCATGGCTTCTCGCGATCCGCTGACGGGGGTCCTGAACCGTCGCGCCTTCCTGGAACAGGCGGAGCGCCGGGTCACCGCCGCACCGCCGGGCTCGGAGGCGGTGCTGCTTCTCCTCGACATCGACCATTTCAAGCGGATCAACGACAGCCACGGCCACGCCGTCGGCGACGACGTGCTGCGGAGCTTCTGCCGGCTCGCCTGCGAGCGGCTCCCGGCCGGCGCGCTCTTCGCCCGGCTGGGCGGCGAGGAATTCGGCTGCCTGCTTCCCCGGACATCGCTCGTCGACGGCTACTACGCGGCGGAATACCTCCGGAACGCGCTCGCGCTGCGGCCGCTCGGAGCGGATAGCGACCGCCTCAGGGTGACCGTGAGCGTCGGGCTCGCGACGACGGCGGCCTGCGGCCGCGAGCTCCAGGGGCTGATGTCCAGCGCCGACCGGGCGCTCTACGAGGCCAAGCATGCCGGCCGCAACAGGGTCGTCTGCTCGCCGGGGCCGCCGGCGCTCGCGGCATAGGCTTCTAGGGCTCGTCCCGGGCCGCCTTCACCACCGAAGCGGCCGTCGATCTCACCCGCATATCCGACAGGTCCCCCTCGTCCATCTCGGCCTCGAGCACGTCCTGCACGGCGCCGCGGTCGACCGGGCCGGCCCGCAGCTCGCCCGCGAGCGCGGCGATGCGGGAGGCGGAATCGGCGCAGTCGGGACATTGCCGGGCGATGTCCATCGCGAGCTCGACGATGGTCCCGAGTACGGCGTCCGGATCGCTCGCCATGGCCTCCTCCCGCCGCGAGGCTCGCGCATCCCGGCAGCGATGTCGAGCGGCGCCTTGCGCGTCTTCGGCCCGCACCCCATCACGCCGGCATGACAGAGGGATTCCCCGGGCTGCCTATCGAAGCGGCCCTGCCCGGGCTCACGGCGGCGCTCCGGCAGGGCCCGAACGCCGTGCTCGTGGCCCCGCCCGGCGCCGGCAAGACCACGCGCGTCCCGCTCGCGCTGATCGAGGAGGGCTGGGCGGCGGGCGGCCGCATCATCCTGCTCGAGCCGCGACGGCTTGCAGCCCGCGCCGCCGCGGACCGCATGGCGAGGACGCTCGGCGAGCGCGTCGGCGAGACGGTCGGGCTCAGGGTCCGCCTGGAGAGCCGCGTCGGGCCGAGCACCCGCATCGAGGTCGTGACGGAGGGGGTTTTCACGCGCCGCATCGTCGCGGATCCGGCGCTCGACGGCGTCGCCGCGGTGCTGTTCGACGAGTTCCACGAGCGCTCGCTGGACGCCGATCTCGGGCTCGCCCTCGCCATCGAGGCGCAGGCGGCGCTCCGCGAGGATCTCCGCATCCTGGTCATGTCCGCGACGCTCGACGGCGCCCGCGTCGCCGGGCTCCTGGGCGGGGCGCCGGTGATCCGGTCGGAAGGCCGCGCCCATCCGGTCGAGACCCGCTATCTCGGACGCGACCCGGGCCGCCGCATCGAGGAGCAGGTGGTCGAGGCGACGCTCCGGGCGCTCCGGGCGGAGCCCGGCTCCGCCCTCGTCTTCCTGCCCGGGGCGGGGGAGATCCGGCGGGTCGAGGCAGGGCTCGGGGAGAAGCTCGGCGGTTCCGACATCGACGTCGTGCCGCTCTACGGCGCGCTCGACCGCGGCGAGCAGGATGCCGCGATCCAGCCTGCCCCGCCCGGGCGCCGCAAGGTCGTGCTCGCGACCTCCATCGCCGAGACTTCGCTCACGATCGAGGGCGTCCGCATCGTGGTGGATTCCGGCCTCGCCCGCGTGCCCGTCTACGAGCCCGGGATCGGCCTGACGCGGCTCGAGACCCGCCGCGTCTCCCGCGCCTCGGCCGACCAGCGCCGCGGCCGCGCCGGCCGCACCGAGCCGGGCGTGTGCTACCGGCTCTGGGAGGAGGCCGCGACGGGCGCGCTCGAGCTCTTCGGCCGGCCGGAGATCCTGGCGGCGGATCTGTCCGGCCTGCTGCTCGACTGCGCGGAATGGGGCGCCCTGGATCCGACCACCCTCCCCTTTCTCGACCCGCCGCCGGCGCCGGCCCTCGCCGAGGCCCGCGCGCAGCTCGCCGAGCTCGGCGCGCTCGGCCGCGACGGCCGGATCACGCCGCTCGGGAAGCGCATGCGCGCCCTGCCGCTGCCTGCGCGGCTCGCCCGCATGGTCCTTGCCGGCGCCGAGCAGGGCCGGGCCAAGGAGGCGGCCGAGCTCGCCGCGCTCCTGTCGGAGCGGGGCGTCGGGGGCGATGCGGTCGATCTCGACGAGCGTCTCGACCGCTTCCGCCGCGACCGTTCCGGCCGCGCCGTCGATCTGCGCCGGATGGCGGCGGGCTGGGTCAGGCTGGCGGAGCGCGATGGCGGAGGTACATCGCCCGCGCCCTCCCCGTTCGCCGGCGGGGAGATGTCGGGGCTGGAGGACGGGGAAGCGGCCCTCGCCGCCTCCGGCGGAGCTACCACCCGGCGCGGCTCCGCCGAACCGCCCCTTGCCGCTGGGCGCAGCGAGGAGGCGTCCACCGGGATGCTGGTCGCGCGCGCCTATCCGGACCGCATCGCCCGTGCCCGCGGGAAGCCCGGCGAATATGTCCTGGCGAACGGCCGCGGGGCGGCGCTCGAGTCGCATCTTGCGCTGGCGCGCGAGCCGTTCCTGGCGGTCGCCGAGATCGCGGGCGGCGCAGCCTCGGCCCGCATCCTGGCCGCCGCCGCCATCGCGCCGGACGAGATCGAGCATGTGGCGGCTGCCCGAATCGAGGCTCGCGAGGAGATCCTCTTCGATCCCGCCGCCAAGGCGCTCCGCGCCCGCTCCCTGCGCCGGCTCGGGGCGGTCCTGCTGGGCGAGAAGAACCTGCCGGTGCCGGCGACGGAGGAAGCGGCCCGCATCCTCGCCCGCGGCCTTGCGGGCCTCGGCATAGCGCAGCTCCCATGGTCCGAGGCAACCCGCCAGCTGCGGGACCGCGTCGCCTTTCTGCGCGGTGCCGAGGGCCCGGAATGGCCGGACCTGTCCGATGCGGCGCTGGCCGGAACGGTGGAGGATTGGCTCGCGCCGCATCTCGTCGGCAAGCGCGGCCTCGCCGATCTCTCCCCCGGCGAAGTGCGGGAGGCGATCGAAGCCATGATCCCCTGGGACAAGCGCCGGCGGCTCGACGAGGAGGCGCCGACCCACATCACCGTCCCGACCGGCTCGTCGGTCCCGGTGGATTACGCGGCCGAAGGCGGACCGGCCGTGTCGGTACGGGTGCAGGAACTGTTCGGCCTGTCGAAGCACCCGGCCATCGGCAGCGGGCGCGTGCCGCTGGTCCTCCACCTGCTTTCGCCGGCGCACCGGCCGATCCAGGTGACGCGCGACCTGCCTTCCTTCTGGCGCGGCTCGTGGGCGGAGGTGCGATCCGAGATGCGCGGCCGCTACCCGAGACATCCCTGGCCGGAGGATCCGGCCAATGCCGAGCCGACCCGGAGGGCGAAGCCGCGGGGCACGTAGGAGGCCGGCGGATGCTGCCGCGAAGCGATCCTGCGCACGCGCGGCCCCATCCCCAGGATCTAGCGCGACAGCCGGCACAGCCTCGCGCCGGTCACGCGCATCAGGTCGCGGGGATCGATGGGAAACACGGTGTTCGGCGTGCCCGCCGCCGCCCATACCTGTCCGTACCGGAGAAGATGCTCGTCCATGAAGGTCCTGAGCGGACGCGCATGGCCGAAGGGCGGGATGCCGCCGATGGCGAACCCGGTCCAGGCCCGCACGGCCTTGCCGTCCGGCCGGACGATCGGCTCGCCGGTCTCGGCCGCTGCGAGCTCCTCGTCGACGCGGTTCGAGCCGGAGACGAGCAGGAGAAACGGCTCGCCGCTCGTCCGGCCCGCGAAGACGAGCGACTTCACGATGGCACCCACCTCGCAGCCGCAGGCGGCGGCCGCCTCCTCGGCAGTCCGCGTCGGGGCCGCATGCTCGCGGATCTCGAGCGCGAGACCATGCCCGGCCGCCGTCTCGCGCACCCGCTCGGAGGCGGAAGGGAGGGGACGGCTCACCGCCGCAGCCCCATGACCTGTCCGAAGGTAATCGGGTCGCGCCCCATCGTGATCGGGCCGAGGCCGCAGAAGCGGCCGTGCTGGTCCATGCCGCGCAGCTCCGCCTCCACCCTGAAGGCGCCGGGCTCGCCGGAGATCGTGTAGAGATGGTAGCCGGCCCGATGCGTCAGCGCGCCGCCCCTCGCCGAGGCGCTGGGTGCTCCGATCACCGGGATCCAGCCCTGCGGACCCTCGATATGGGCGACGGAACCGACATGGTTGTGGCCGTGGATGATCAGGTCGGCCCCGACCTTGCGGATCATGGCCTCGAACTTCTCCGCATCCGTGAGGTTTCGCCCGGCCGGCGCCCCGCCGACATGGGGAGGATGGTGGATGAGGACGAGCCGGAAGAGCGGCTCCTTCGCCAGCCCCGCGAGGAGTTCCTCGGCGTACCTGCGCTGCGTGCGGCCCATCTTGCCGGAAGCCACGAAGGGTGCCGTGGGGACGGCCGAGGAGAGCCCGACGATGGCGACCGGGCCGCGCCTGCGCAGGAAGGGGAAGCGGTGCGACCGGGGCTCGTCCCCGCAGGCGAAGGGATCGACCGCCTTCAGGAGCCCTGCCAGCGACTTCTGCACATAGGCATCGTGGTTGCCCGGCACGAAGGTGACCGTCTCGGGGCTGCCGAGCCCGTCGAGGAAGAGGCGCGAACTCGGCCACTCGCTCGCGAGCCCGAGATTGCAGATGTCCCCCGTGCAGGCGATGTGGTCCGGCGCCTGCTCGCGCAGATCGGCGACCAGGGCGGCGAGCACGTCCATGTCGTGCGCCTCGCGCCGCCCGCGGCGCCAGTTCACGTAGCCCGTGATGCGCTTGCCGAGGAGATGCCGGATCGCCGGCCGGGGCAGCGGCCCCACATGGGGATCGGTGAGGTGCGCGATGCGGAACATGCCGGCCGAAACTCGGGCGGAGTTCCGGCCCCGTCAAGCACGGCCGTCCGGACGGACCCTGCCGGCCGGATCAGTACTGGGCGCCGGGCATGAGCGCGGAACGGACGCCGTTGTCGCTGAGATCGAGCGCCGGCGACCAGGCGAAGCCCGGCTTCCGCGCCAGGATGGCAAGAAGATAGGAGAGGATCATGGCCGGAACCCTGGGTCGGCTATTACCTATCCCCGCACGCTGCGCAGAGCAAAGGGGTAGCGAGCCATCCAGCTATGTGGAACAAGCATGGAGCTTGTAATGGTTTGGCAACGCATCGTCTCCTCGTCGGCTGCGCAGCGGGTGCTCCGGCGGGGCACGCATGCCTGGTTCCTGCTCTCGCGGGGCATGACGCTCGGGGTCCGGGGCGCGGTCATCGACGAGGCCGGCCGCATCTGCCTCATCCGCCACACCTATGCGCCGGGCTGGCACCTCCCGGGCGGCGGCATCGAACTCGGCGAGGATGCCCTCCGGGCGCTCGCGCGGGAGCTCCGCGAGGAGGCTGCGATCGAGCTCACGGGCACGCCGGTCCTCCACGGCGTCTTCCTCAACGCCCATGCCTCGCGCCGGGATCACGTGCTCCTCTTCGTCGTCCGGCAGTTCGAGCGGCTGGGCGAGAAGCGGCCCGACCTCGAGATCGCCGAATGCCGCTTCTTCGCGCCCGATGCGCTCCCGCCGGACACGACCCCCGGCACATGCCGGCGCCTCCTGGAGATTGCGGAAGGCCGGGTTCCGGCGGCAATCTGGTGAGCGAGAACCGGAGCAGCGGTGCCGGATGCACGGCCTCCTTCGCGCAGCCCTCCTCGCCTGCCTGCCGCTCCGCGCCGCGGCGCTCGCCCATGGCGGCTATCCGGCCGATTGCTGCAGCGGCCAGGACTGCCGGACCGCCCGGCCCGGCGAGATCGAGATCATGCCCGACGGCCGCTATCTCGTCGTGCCGACGGGCGAGATCTTCGCGCGCTGGCAGGTGCGGCCGAGCTTCGATGCGGGCTTCCACCGCTGCCTCTACGACCCGTCGAACCCGGTGAGCCGGACCTTCTGCCTGCTGGTTCCAGCCGGCAGCTGAGGTGGCAGGCCGCCGCCCTGACGGCTAAGAGGACCCTGCAGTGTGAGGCGCCGCATCGCGCGAGAGGAACATGTCCGGCCCGCTTACCGGTCTGAAGGTCATCGAGCTCGGGCAGCTCATCGCGGCGCCCTTCGCCACGCGGCTCCTGGCCGAGTTCGGCGCGACCGTGATCAAGGTCGAGCCGCCCGGCACCGGGGATCCGCTGCGCAAGTGGCGCAAGACGCATGACGGCACCTCGCTCTGGTCCTATGTGCAGAGCCGGAACAAGCACTCGGTCACGATCGACCTGAAGGCGCCGGAAGGCCAGGATATCGTGCGCCGGCTCGCGTCCGAGGCGGACGTGGTGGTGGAGAATTTCCGGCCGGGCACCCTGGAGAAATGGGGTCTCGGCTTCGAGGAACTCGCGAAGCTCAACCCGCGGATCGTCCTGGTCCGGCTCTCCGGCTACGGCCAGACGGGTCCCTATCGCGAACGGCCGGGCTTCGGCGTCATCGGCGAGGCCATAGGCGGCATCCGCTACACGACCGGATCGCCCGACCGGCCGCCCTCGCGCGTCGGCGTCTCGATCGGCGATTCGCTTGCGGCGCTGCATGCGGTGATCGGCACGCTGATGGCCATCGTCGACATCGCCCGCAATGGCGGGACGGGGCAGGTCGTCGACGTGTCGCTCTACGAGAGCGTGTTCAACATCATGGAGAGCCTCATCCCCGAATACGGCGTGCTCGGCGAGATCCGGGAGCGCTCGGGCGGAGCCCTCCCCGGCATCGCGCCGACCAACGCCTACGAAGCGAGGGACGGCTACGTGCTGATCGCCGGGAACGGCGATTCGATATTCCGCAGGCTCATGAAGGCGATCGGGCGCGACGATATCGGCCAGGATCCGCGATTTGCGGACAATGCGGGTCGCGCCGCGGAGGCCGATCTCATCGACGCCGCGATCGAGGCCTGGACGAAGGAGCGGACGGCCGAGGAGGCGCTCGCCGTGATGAACGAGGCCTCAGTGCCGGCGGGCCGCATCTACAACGCGGCCGACATCATGGGCGATCCTCACTACCGGGCGCGCGAGATGATCATCGAGACGAGGCTGCCCGACGGGACGCCGATGCCCGTGCCCGGCATCGTGCCGAAGCTGTCGCGCACGCCCGGCTCCATGCGCTGGCTCGGGCCGAAACTCGGCGAGCACACCGACCAGGTCCTCGCGGAGGCCGGCTACTCGGCCGAGGAGGTCGCGGATCTGCGCCGGCGGGGGATCGTCTGAGAGGCGCGCGGCCCCGGCGGCGACGGCCGGGCCGCCCGCCTCTCCTCCTCCGCTCTCACGCCTTCCCGAGGCCGGAGGTCGCCCGCTCGATCGCCTCCTTGGCGGCGGGGCTCTCGCCCGCGAGCTTGGGGCCGCCGGCGTCGCCCGCCGCATCGCTGATCCGGGCGATGTTCTCGGGCGGCGTCTCGGCGGCGGTCTGGTCCGAGGTCTCGATGCTGCCGCCCTCGACCGAGTCGAGCCGCGGCCGTCCGGAGGCGACCCGCGCCGTCTCGGCCTCCCAGCCCGGATCGCTGTTCAAGCGGCGCTGCAGCTCGCCCGGCCGCGCGAGGTCCGTCGGCGCGTCCTGGCCCATGAACTGGCCGTTCTCGTCGCGATAGGCGTCGAAGCTCTTGAGGTTGTCCGTCTTGCCCTGGTCGGCCATTGGGTTCTCCTGGTCCGTCGGCAGGAGAACCCGCGGCGCACCGGGCGGTTGCCGCCCGCACGAAAAAGGGCGGCCGGAGCCGCCCCGATCCGGCCTGCCGCCGGGTAGGAGTGCCTAACCGATCCCCTCGAAGAGGGCGCTCGAGATGTAACGCTCGGCGAAGGAGGGCGCGATCGTGACGATGCGCTTGCCTTCCATGCCGGGCCGGGCTGCGATCTCGAGCGCCGCCGCGACATTCGCGCCCGTCGAGATGCCGCCAGGGATGCCCTCGACCTTCGCCAGCAGGCGGGACGTCTCGAACGCCGTCTGGTTGGACACCGTGAGCACCTCGTCGATCACGCCACGGTCGAGCACGTCGGGCACGAAGCCCGCGCCGATGCCCTGGATCTTGTGCGGGCCGGGCTGGCCGCCGGAGAGGACCGGCGAATCCTCCGGCTCGACCGCGACCACCTTGAGGTTCGGCAGCCGCGGCTTCAGCACCTCGCCGACCCCCGTGATGGTCCCGCCGGTGCCGACAGCCGCGACGAAGACGTCCAGCTTCCCGGCGGTGTCGTTCCAGATCTCCTCGGCCGTCGTCTCGCGGTGAATCTCGGGATTTGCCGGGTTCTTGAACTGCTGCGGCATCACCGCGCCGGGCGTCTCGCGGATGATCTCCTCCGCCTTGGCGACCGCCCCCTTCATCCCCTGGGGACCGGGGGTGAGCACGAGCTCGGCACCCAGGAAGGCCAGCATCTTGCGCCGCTCGAGCGACATCGTCTCCGGCATCACGAGGATGAGCCGGTAGCCGCGCGCGGCCGCCACGAAGGCGAGCGCTATCCCGGTATTGCCGGAGGTCGGCTCGACGAGCGTGCCTCCCGGCTTCAGCTGCCCCGACGCTTCCAGCGCGTCGATCATGTTGACGCCGATGCGGTCCTTCACGCTCGCGATCGGGTTGAAGAACTCCAGCTTGAGGAGGATCTCGGCCCCGACGCCCTTCTGCTTGGCCAGCCTGTCGAGCCGGACGAGCGGGGTATCCCCGATCGTCTCCGTGATGGATCCGTAGACCCTGCCGCGTCCCCGGGTGAGGGGCTCGTTGACGGGTTGCCTCAACGCTGACTGGGCCATGACGCTCTCCTGAGATATCCGCCTGCCTAGCTTATTTCCATTCCGCTGTCGATGTTCTTCAATTATCACTGTTTCAAATCGTGAAATCGACCGGATGGTCGCTGCCGCCGGTCTTGTCGACCCTGCGGCACAGATCCTCGACGGTAATCCCGTCGAGCTCGCGCAGGAAGACCTCCCCGGCCGCCGCGACGGCCGGCGCCACGACCTCCTCGACGAGCGGCGAACGGGGTTCCGGCGCACCCTCCTCGTCGCGCATCTCGGGTCCGCCCTGAGCCGCACGCACGATGTCGCCGACCGTGACGCGGCGGCGCTCGCGAGCGAGTTCGTACCCGCCGCGCGGCCCTCTCAGGCCTTTCAGAATACCATTCCGGACGAGCGCCTGGAGCACCGTCTCGAGGTGCCGCGGCGGCAGGTTGTGACGCGCTGCGAGAGCCTTGGCGGTCACCGGCACGGGCCGGGCATGAAGCGCCACGTCGACAACCGCCGCGATCGCGAACAGGCTGCGGCGGGACAGGAGATTCATCGGCTTCTTCTCAGCAGGGGCGGAGTCCGAGACCGGTCGACCCGAAGCCGGCCGCGCCGCGCGCGCTAGGGTTCGAGAACTCGTTCACGACCCTGAATTCCGGGCGGGCGACGGCGACGAACAGCATCTGCGCAAGCCGGTCGCCGGGCGCAATCGTGATGCCCTCGCCCGAGCCCGGCGGATTCCGGTTCCAGGCCGAAACGAGGCATGTCCCCTCGTAATCGGCATCGATGATCCCGACCGTGTTGCCGAGCACGAGGCCGCGATGGCCGAATCCGGAACGCGGCGCGATCACGGCGCACCAGCCCGGATCCCCGATCCGGATGGCGATCCCGGACGAGACCAGCACCGGCGGGTCGCCCGGCGGCAATGTCACCGGCTCGTCCAGGCATGCGAAGAGGTCGAGCCCCGCTGCCATCTCCGATCCCCAGTGGGGAAAGCCCCAGGCGGGGAGACGCGGGTCGAGAAGCTTCACTTCGATAGGCGGCAGCGCCGTCATTCAAGCCCCCTCGGCGGCCACGCCGAGCCTTGCTGCAAGGGAACGGAGTCTCCGGTCACCGGTCCAGATCTCGCATCCGGCGTCAACCGGGTCGAGACAAGCAGATGCGCGTCGACGTAGCCGATTCCGCTCCCGGCCAGCCCGTGCCGGTCGATGAAATCCAGCACTTCGGCATGGAACGCGATGTTTGCCCGTGGGAGTCTCTCGAACGCGCGAAGGACCTTCCGATCGCGCAGATTGCCCAACGCCAGCTCTCCCATCACGAAAGGATCACGCCAGCGGCGGGCGCCGTCGGGGCGGAGCCTTGACGTCCCGCTGGGCTCCGCCGAGCTTGATCAATCGTCGTGCAGCTTCCCGCTCGCCGAGCGCCTTCAGCCCCTCGCGGACGAGGGCGAACTTCTCCGTCGCGCCGGTATGTTCCTGAGCCGTCCGGAGAAGGTCGTCATCGAGAACGATCGTCGTTCGCATGGAGATGTTCCGGCAGCGCAGCACGGGTTTCAGCATCGTTTGATGCTCATTTCAATGCCGCGCCCGGCCGTAGCCTCCCCTCCCGCAGCGTCTTGCCCCTCCCGCGATAGTCTGCCATAAGCCGCGCCTCTGGATCGCCCGGCCGGTAGGGCTGCCGTGGCGGTTCATCCCTGCTCCAAGCAGCAATCGATGCGCCGCCCGGGTCCGCCCGGGCGCGGCGCGTTCAGGAGAGCCAAATGCCCAAGCTCAAGACGAAGTCGGGCGCAAAGAAGCGCTTCAAGATCTCCGGTACGGGGAAAGTGATCAGGGCCCAGGCCGGCAAGCGGCACGGCATGATCAAGCGGACCAACAAGCAGATCCGCAACCTGCGCGGCACGACCACCCTGTTCAAGGGCGACGCCGACAACGTGAAGAAGTTCTTCCTGCCGAATGGCTGACATTCGGCAGAACGGCTGAAGAACCGCACGCATCCGCAGACACCGATTTAGCTTCCCAGGAGATCACCCATGGCCCGCGTGAAACGCGGCGTGACGAGCCACGCCAAGCACAAGAAGGTTCTGGAACAGGCGAAGGGCTTCTACGGCCGCCGCAAGAACACGATCCGGATCGCCAAGCAGGCGGTCGAGAAGTCGATGCAATACGCCTACCGGGATCGCAAGAACCGGAAGCGTTCGTTCCGCGCCCTCTGGATCCAGCGTCTCAACGCGGCTGCCCGCGAGCACGGCCTGACCTATTCGCGCCTGATCGACGGCCTCGCCAAGGCCGGGATCGAGGTCGACCGCAAGGTCCTGTCCGACATCGCCATCCGCGAGCCCGAAGCCTTCGCAGCCATCGTCGCACAGGCGAAGGCGGCGTTGCCGGCCGAGTTTGTCAAGGCAGCCTGACCACTCACGTTGCTGTCATGGCCGGACCTGCCCTCGGACTTGATGGGGGGACCCGGCCATCCCCGATAGGTTGAGGCGCTGCGGTTCTCCGATCGGGGTCGCCGGGATAAGCCCGGCGATGACGCGTTCGAAGCAGATCGCCCGCCCATGACCGACCTCCAGACATTCGAACGCGATCTGCTCGCCCAAGTCGAGGCCGCACCCGACGAGGCGGCGCTCGAGGCCTTGCGCGTCTCCGCCCTTGGAAAGAAGGGCTCCGTCTCGGAGCTCCTGAAGACGCTCGGCCGCATGACGCCCGAAGAGCGCAAGGAGAAGGGCCCGCTGATCAACGGGCTTCGGGACAAGGTTCAGAACGCGATCCTGTCCCGGCGCGAGAAGCTGGCCGACGCGGCCCTCGAGTCCCGGCTCGCCGCCGAGCGCGTGGACGTCACCTTGCCCGTCCGCGATGCGCCGGAGACGCGCGGGCGCATCCATCCGATCAGCCAGGTGGTGGACGAGCTCACGGCGATCTTCGCCGATATGGGCTTCCGGGTAGCGGAAGGCCCGGACATCGAGACCGATTATCTCAACTTCACGGCGCTCAACTTCCCGGTCGGGCACCCGGCCCGGGAGATGCACGACACCTTCTTCCTCCAGCCCGACCACAAGGGCGAGCGGAAGCTGCTGCGCACCCATACCTCGCCCGTGCAGATCCGCACGATGAAGGCGCAGGAGCCGCCGATCCGGGTCATCATCCCGGGCCGGACCTACCGGCATGATTCTGACCAGACCCACACGCCGATGTTCCATCAGGTCGAGGGACTGGTGATCGACCGCGAGGCGAATCTCGCCAACCTCAAATGGATCCTCGAAGAGTTCTGCAAGGCCTTCTTCGAGGTGGAGGAAGTGAAGATGCGGTTCCGGCCATCCTTCTTCCCCTTCACCGAGCCCTCGATGGAGGTCGACATCCAGTGCTCCCGCCGCGGCGACGAGATCCGCTTCGGCGAGGGGGACGACTGGCTGGAGATCCTCGGCTGCGGGATGGTGCATCCGAACGTGCTGCGCAATTGCGGGCTTGATCCGGACGTCGTGCAGGGCTTCGCGTGGGGCATGGGCATCGACCGCATCGCCATGCTGAAATACGGAATGCCGGACCTGCGCGCGTTCTTCGACGCGGATATCCGCTGGCTCGACCATTACGGCTTCCGGCCTCTCGACATGCCGAGCCTGGTGGGCGGGCTGACGTCATGAAATTCACCCTCTCCTGGCTCAAAGAGCATCTCGACACGGCCGCCTCGCTCGAGGCTATCACCGAGACGCTCACCCGCATCGGGCTCGAGGTCGAAGCCGTCGAGGACAGGGCGGCGGCCCTGCGGCCCTACGTGATCGCATCGGTCGTCTCGGCCGAGCAGCACCCGAATGCCGACCGGCTCCGCGTCTGCATGGTCGATACCGGCTCCGGCGAGCCGGTCCAGGTCGTCTGCGGCGCACCGAATGCCCGCGCCGGCATGAAGTCGGTCTTCGCGCCGCCCGGGACCTATGTGCCCGGCAAGGACCTCACGCTCGTTGTGGCGAACGTCCGCGGGGTGGAGAGCCGCGGCATGCTCTGCTCGGCCGCCGAGCTCGGGATCTCCGACGATCATGACGGCATCATCGACCTGCCGGCCGATGCACCGGTCGGGCAGTCCTATCCGGCCTATGCCGGCCTGGACGACCCACTCATCGAGATCAATCTCACACCGAACCGGCCGGACTGCACCTCCGTGGCCGGAATCGCGCGCGACCTCGTCGCAGCGGGCATCGGCTCGTCCAGGACCCCGAAGGTCGAGCCCGTCCCGGGCTCCTTCCCCTGCCCCATCCAGGTCCGGCTCGATCTCGAAGAGGACGACCGCAAGCTCTGCCCCGCTTTCGCCCTCAGGCTGGTGCGTGGGGTTAGGAACGGGCCCTCGCCCGAATGGCTGCAGCGACGCCTCGTCTCGATCGGGCTTCGGCCGATCAACGCGCTCGTCGACATCACCAATTTCGTCACCTTCGACCGCGGCCGGCCGCTCCACGTCTTCGACGCCACGAAGGTGGCCGGCAATCTGACGGTGCGGCGGGCGAGGTCCGGCGAGGAGATCGTCGCGCTGGACGGGCGGACCTATGCGCTGGACGAAGAGATCGTCGTCATCGCCGACGAGAACGGCCCGGAATCGATCGCCGGCGTCATGGGCGGCGAGCATTCCGGCTGCGATGAGGACACCACGGACGTGCTGATCGAGTCCGCCCTTTGGGATCCGCTCAACATCGCCAGGACCGGGCGGCGGCTCGGCATCAACACGGACGCCCGCTACCGTTTTGAGCGCGGCGTCGATCCGGCTTTCACGGTGCCGGGGCTGGAGCTTGCGACGAAGCTCGTTCTCGATCTGTGCGGCGGCGAGCCGTCGCAGATCCTGCTCGCGGGCGAGATCCCGGAGCGCGAGCGCGCGATCGACTTTCCCTGGAGCGAGGTGAAGCGCCTCACCGGCCTGGACCTCCCGCGGGCGGAAGCGAAGGTCATCCTCTCTGAACTCGGCTTCACGGTCGCGGGCGGGGCCGCGAACGAGAGGGTCAAGGTGCTCCCGCCCTCCTGGCGGCCGGACATCGAGGGAAGGGCCGATCTCGTCGAGGAGGTGGTGCGCATCGCTGGGCTCGACCGGGTCACCTCCCAGCCGCTGCCGCGCATCCAGCCGGGAGTGGCCAAGCCGATCCTCACGCCGCTGCAGAAGCGGACCCGGCTCGCCAGGCGCGAGCTCGCCGCCCGCGGGCTTGTCGAGGCCGTCACCTGGTCCTTCATCTCGCACGACGAGGCGAAGCTCTTCGGCGGCGGCGCGCGAGCGCTCCAGCTCGCGAACCCGATCGCCGCCGATCTCTCGGACATGCGGCCGAGCCTCTTGCCGGGTCTCCTCAAGGCGACCCAGCGGAACGCGGACCGCGGCTACGGCGACGTGGCCCTCTTCGAGGTCGGCCAGTGCTTCGCCAATGATGAGCCCGAGGGCCAGTCGATCCACGCCGCCGCGATCCGCCGCGGAACGGCCCAAGTTGCCGGGGCCGGTCGCCACTGGGATGGCAGTGCCGGGACGGTCGACGCGTTCGACGCCAAGGCGGACGCCATGGCGCTGCTCGGTGCCCTCGGCGTATCCACGGGAGGCCTTCAGGTGGTCCCCGGCGGACCGGACTGGCTCCATCCGGGCCGATCGGGGACGCTCCAGTTCGGGCCGCGTAACGTGGTCGGCTCCTTCGGCGAGCTGCACCCCCGCATCCTCAAGGCGCTGGATGTCAAAGGCCCGCTCGTTGCCTTCGAGATCGCGCTCGATGCCCTCCCGCTGCCGAAGTACCGGCCGACGAAGATGAAGCCGAAGCTCGCGCTCTCCGACCTGCAGCCGGTGCGGCGCGACTTCGCCTTCGTGGTCGGCCGGGAGGTTGCGGCGGGCGAGGTCCTCCGCGCGGCCGAGAACGCCGAGCGCGGCCTCATCGCCGGCGTCAACCTGTTCGACGTCTACGAAGGTCAGGGCATCCCCGCGGACAAAAAGTCGCTGGGCCTGGAGGTGACGCTCCAGCCGACGGAGCGCACGCTGACCGATGCGGAGCTGGAGGCGGTCTCGGCCAAGATCGTGGCCGCGGTCGCGAAGAAGACCGGCGCGGTGCTGCGGTCGTGAGCGAGGGCTGGGGCGGCGACCTCATCCCGGCCGGGCGGATCAATCTCGTCGAGGCGCTTTCCGTCGCGCAGCATCTGCCGGCGGAGGCGCTGAAGGAGGCGGTCCGCCGCCCCCAAACGGTGGCCGAGCCCGTGCTCCAGGCCGTCGAGCGCGCTGCATCCGGCGAGACGCTGACGAGCCGTGAGCAGAACCTGCTCTTCTGGGGCATCCATGTGCTGGGGCAGGCCCGCGACATGCGCCTCTTCCGGCCTTTGCTGCGATTGCTCGCCAGATCATCGGACCAGCTCGAGGAGCTTCTCGGCGACACGCTCACGATGACGCTGCCCAAGATCGCGGTGAGCGTCTTCGACGGAGACGCGGAGGCGCTGGAAGCGGCTCTCGCGAACCCGGAGGTCGACGAATTCGCCCGCTGGAGCCTGTTTCAGGCGCTCGCGTTCCTGACGTTCGAGCAGCGCATCCCGCGCGAGCGGACGCACGCCTTCCTGCGGCGCTTCGACGACGAACGGCCCATTCGGGCAGGCGAAGCCGGCTGGGCCGGCTGGGAGGAGGCCGTCGCGCTGCTCGGGTTCGACGACCTCGCCGGGCGCGTGACCGCCGCGCGGAACGAGGGCAGGCTGCTCGAGGATCTCACCGAGGCCGCTTCGTTCGACGAGATGCTGGATGCAGCGCGGCTACGGCCGGCGGACAGGTCGCGCTTCGATCCGGTCCAGTACGGCTATCTGGACGACGCCCTGGCGGCGCTGGACCACTTCCTCTCGGCCCGTCCCGAGCCCGACGACCCTGGCGAGGAGCCGCTCCGGAACCGCTTCCGGCATGTCGGCCGCAACGATCCCTGCCCGTGCGGCTCCGGGCGCAAGTTCAAGAAGTGCTGCCTCGGCAGGGAGGCCTGGCCGGGCTAGGGAGAGAGCGCATGTCGGACACGATCGCCTGGGCGAAGCCCGAGGATGTCGGGATGTCGCGCGAGCGCCTGGCACGCATCGGCGACGTGATCACGGCCGACATCGAGAAGGGCCTCGTACCGGGCGCCGTGACGGTCGTCGCCCGGCGCGGACGCATCGTCCATTTCAAGGCCTATGGCCGGCGCGATCCCGCCCGGGACGAGCCGATGGAGCGGGATGCGATCTTCCGCATCTACTCGATGACCAAGCCGCTCGTCTCGGTCGCCCTCATGATGCTGGTCGAGGAGGGCCGCCTCCTTCTGTCGGATCCGCTCAGCGCCTTCGTGCCTGAATTCGCCGAGGCGAAGGTGCGGGTCGAGCGCGAGGGCGGGTTCGACCTCGTGCCCCCCGCCCGGCCCATCACGATCCACGATCTCCTGCGGCACAGTTCGGGCCTGACCTATGAATGGATGGACGACGGCCCGGTCCAGACGGCCTATGCGGAAGCGGAGGCGGGACGCCGCAGCCGAAGCAATGCCGAGCAGGCGGCGCTGCTCGCCACGCTGCCGCTCCTGGCGCATCCCGGGACGGAGTGGAACTATAGCCGCTCGACGGATCTTCTCGGGCGGGTGATCGAGGTCGTCACCGGCCTGTCCCTCGGCGTGGCGCTGCGGTCTCGGCTCTTCGAGCCGCTTGGCATGATGGAGACCGGCTTCGTCGTGCCGCCGAACTACCAGGCTCGGATCGCGCAGCCCTTCCCGACCGATCCGGAGACTGGCGAGGCCCAGCACCTCCTGGATATCTCAGCCGAGGTCGCGATGGAGAATGGCGGTGGTGGTCTCGCCTCCACGACCTCTGATTATGCCCGCTTCTTGCACATGCTGGTCTCGGGGGGGCAGCTGGACGGTGTGCGCTTCCTGTCGCCCCGGACGCTCGCCTATATGACCGCCGACCATCTCGGGCCCGAGATCCGGATCATGCCAGACATCCTGCCCGAGGGTTACGGCTTCGGCCTCGGCTTTGCCGTGCGAAGGCAGGACGGGATTTCCAGCTTCCCGGGCTCGGCCGGCGACTTCTATTGGGAGGGGCTTGGCGGCACGAGCTTCTGGGTCGATCCGCGCGAGGAGCTCTACGGCCTGATCATGGTGCAGGCGCCCGGCCGGCGCGAGCATTACCGCCGCATGATGCGCCAACTCGTCTATGCCGCGATCATGGACTGAGCCGAGGTAGCCCTCAGCTCGCCTTCTTCAACTTGGGCGAAGGTTTCGCGCCGGCGCGCCGGGCGGCGGCCACAGGGGCCTTCGGCTTCGGATCGGCGGCAGGCTTGGCCGGCTTGGCTTCGGCGGCCGGTTTGGCCGCCTTGGCCCGAGCGGGGGCCTTGTCCGCCTTCTCCGCCTTCCCGTTGTCCTGCTCGGCCGAGATGGACCGGCGCAGCGCGTCCATCAGGCTGACGACGTTCGAGGGCTTTGCGGGCACGTTGACCTTTATGGGCTGGTGCGTCTGTTTCGCCTTGATCAGGTCCAGCAGCGCGTTCTGATAGCGATCCTCGAAGCGTTTCGGATCGAAATGCGACATCTTGCGGCCGATGATGTGGGTCGCAAGGTCGAGCATTTCTTCCGAGACCTCAGGCTCGCCGATATTCTCGAAGTAATCCTCGTCCTCCCGCACCTCGTAGGCATAGCGGAGGGTCGTCGCGACCAGGCCCTTGCCCCGCGGCTCCAGCATGATAGGCCGCTCCCGCCGGTAGAGGACCACGCGGCCGAGGCCGACCACGTTCTTCTGGCGCATGGCCTCCCGGATGACCGCGAAGGCTTCCTCTGCGAGCTTGCCATCCGGGGTGAGATAGTAGGGGGTGTCGAGGAAGGTCTCGTCGATCTCGTCGCGCGGAACAAAGGTCTCGATGTCGATGGTATGCGTCGACTCGATGGCGACGGAGTCGATCTCCTCCTCTTCGAGGATCACGTACTCGTTCTTAGCGACCTGATAGCCGCGGACCTGCTCGTCCGAGGCGACCTCCTCGTCCGTTTCCGGATCGACGAGCTTGCGCCGCAGCCGGTTTCCCGTGTCCCGGTGGAGAAGGTGAAAGGACACCCGCTCCTTCGTGGTCGTCGCCGGGAAGAGCTGGACGGGACAGGACACAAGCGAGAGCTTGAGATATCCCTTCCAGTTGGACCGGGGGGCCATCGGCGAACTCCGTACGCTACGAGCACTCGGGGCAACTCGACTCGGCCGAGTCAACGGCTCCTCGATGGACTCGTTCCCGCCACGTTTCCGAAGCTTGGCTTGCGCTTCACCGAAGGTGCAACCACCTTGCAGCCGATGCTCGATTCCGAACCCACGGCTCCGCGCGCCTGCTCCTGGCCGAGCGCCGACACGGAGGGCGAGGAGATCGGCGATCTCGATCAGGCGCTGTTCAGACCGGGACTCGCCCTGCGTGACTGGCTTCTCGCGGAAGGCACCCGGCTTCAGGATTGGGCGGGCCTGCTGGCGGGCCTCGCCGAGCGGCTGAACGCGCTGGGCGTCCCGGTGGATCGGATGACGACCGCGATCGACGCGCTCCATTCGGAATATGCCGGGGTCGGGCGGAGATGGACGCGGGAGGGCGGCTATACCTCCCAGCTCTTCCCGCACGGCGAGGCGTCCGAACGCGCCTACGAGCGCAGCCCCTTCGCCGAGGCGCACCGGACGGGGCGCTGGCTGGTCCTGGACCTCCGTAGGACGCCGGACGACGCCTTCGACATCATCCCCGAGCTGAAGGCCGAAGGCTACGTGTTCTACATCTGCGTGCCCCTCTGTTTCACGAACGGCACGCGGAACGGCGTCACCTTTGCGACCCGGGCGGAGCACGGTTTCGACCGGCGGGCGCTTTCCGTCCTGCGCTTCGTGATGCCGACGCTCGCTGCCGTCCTCGAGACGCGCTCGGTCAACCAGCGCCTGGACAATGTCCTGCGCATCTATGTCGGCAACGAGCCGCACAAGGCCATCCTGTCGGGCACGATCCAGCGCGGGCAGGTGAGCCGCATCCGCTCCGCGATCCTGTTTGCCGACATGCGGGGCTATACGCGCATATCGTCCGGTCTCGAGCCGGAGCGCGCGGTCGAGCTGCTCAACACCTTCTTCGACTGCCTGGTCCCTCCGATAGAAGCGCAAGGCGGCGAGGTGCTGAAATATCTCGGCGACGGCCTGCTCGCGATTTTCCCCGATAACGGCGACGACACCGGCGGCAGTGCCCAGGCGGCGCTTTCGGCCGCGACCGCCGCGCTGGTGAAGCTGGATGAGGCCAATCGGGCCGGGCGCTTTCCGGCGCAGGTCGAGGCCGGGATCGCGCTTCATCATGGCGAAGCGGCCTACGGCAATGTCGGGTCCGGCGCGCGGCTCGATTTCACGGTGATTGGCCCGGATGTGAACCTAGCGAGCCGCATCGCGGAGATGAACAAGGTGCTCGGCGAGCCGCTCCTCCTCTCGAAGGCGTTCGCAGACCACCTCGGGGCCGATCCGGAGATGATCGGCCGCCATCCCCTCGACGGATTCCTGGAGCCGGTGCCGATCTATCGCCTCCGGCCCGACGGACCCTCGCGGAAGGAGCAGCGGGAACTCGCCCGGGCGTCGTAGCGTCCCTGCGGCGTGCGCAACGGCACGGCGAAACATCTCCGCAATGGAAGTCTGCACAGGTCTGAAGCGGAAGGTCGCGTTTGCTTGCTGCCGCGCGGCCCGTGGCTTTATACCTGCAAGGCAGAACAGGGAACGCGGATGTCCTGGACGAGCAAGGTCGTGTGGTCCGAAGGGCTGTTCCTTCGGCCGCATCACCTTCAGCAGAGCGACCGCTACATGGAGGCCCTGCTCGAAAGCCGGGTCCGCCACATCACGCCCTATCCCTGGGGCTTCTCCACGATCGAGATCGACCGGGACCTCGCCCAGCAGAGCAAGTTCTCGGTGCGCCGCGCCACAGGCATCATGCCGGACGGAACGCCGTTCGACGTCCCGGGTTCCTCGCCGCTGCCTCCGCCCATCGACGTCCCGGAGACCGCCGGGAAGCAGCTTCTCTGGCTGTCGCTACCGCTCGCGGCCGCGAACACGCGCGAGGTCGAGGACGCCGAGGCCGAGAGCGCCGCGCGCTATTATCCCGCGACGGAGGTCCTGATCGACGCGGCCTCTCCCATGCGGGTGGAGGAGGAAATCGACGTAGCCCATCCGCGTCTCGCCTTCGAGCTGAGGCGGACCGGCAAGCCCGGCTATGTCAGCCTGCCGATCGCGCGCGTACTGGAGGTGCGCGACCGGACGATCGTATTCGACGAAAAATTCGCTCCGCCCGTCCTGAGCTGCGCGGCGCATCCGGTCGTGGACGGCTGGATCGACCGCGTCATCGGCTGGATCGACAACAAGCTGGAGGAGCTTGCCCGCTACGCCGCCGATCCGACGGCGGGCGGTGGGCTGCAAAGCGCGGACTACTTCGTTCTCCAGCTCCTCAACCGCCACATCCCGGTGCTGAAGCACTTCAGGCAGTCCCGGTACATCCACCCCGAGCGGCTCTACGAGGAATTCCTGCGGATCGCAGGGGAGCTTGCGACCTTCGCGACCGCCGAGCGGCGCGCCCGCACCTACCCGGCTTACGATCACGACAATCTGGAGGAGGTGTTCACGCCGATCGTCCGGGACATCCAGGACTTCCTGTCGGCCCAGCTCGGGCGCCGGGCGATCCGGCTGGAGATCATCGAGCGTGCGCCGAACGCCTTCGTGTCCACGATCCGCGACCGCAACCTGTTCCGGAACGCAGCCCTTGTTCTCGAGGTCGCGGCCCGCCGCCCGCTCACCGAGATCCAGAGCCAGTTTCCGCATCTCTTCAAGGTCGGTCCCAACACGAAGATGAACGAGATCGTCCACGCCCACCTTCCGGGCGTCGGCCTCGTCCATCTGCCGACGCCACCGCCGCAGATCCGCGCGATCACCGACCACGTCTACTTCCTGCTCGACCGGCAATCGCCGCTCTGGCCGGAATTCTCGGTCGCGAGCTCGATCGGCATGCATTTCTCGGGCGACTGGCCGGAGCTCGAACTGGAGCTCTGGGCAGTGCTGGAGGGGCGGCGATGACCTCCGTCCGGGCGAGGCTACCGGCCGGCCAGACGGCTCACCTGCGGGGAGGCGGCCCATGAGCAAGCCCTTCGATCCGTTCGGCAGGAGCGATCGCACCATCATCATGCCGAACCCGGGCGGGCGCCGGGCGGAACCGGCCCCTCAGCCCAGCCCGCCGCAGGCCCCGGGCCCCGGCGCCCCTCCCCCGCCGTCGCATTTTCCGCCGCCTCCTCCGCCCCCGCCGCAGCGCGCGGCTCCCGTCGCCCCGAGCTCCCAGCCCGCCTTCGCGCCCGCCTCCTACGGTGCAGTGCCTGGTGCGCCTTCGACCGGAGAGGATGCCTGGGCCTTCCCGCAGCCCGCCGCACCGCCACCTCCCCTTACAGCCGCAGAGCGCCAGCGTGCGCTCGTCCTGAAGCGGGACGTGGTCGTCGCGCCGAACGAGAACCCATTCCTGCGCGCCGGAGGACCGCTCCTGCTCCTGCTCGGGCGGCTGCGCGTGCAGCTCTCGCGCGCCTCCTTCGCGAACCTGATGGAGCAGGTCGCGGCGACCATCGAGGATTTCGAGCGCGACACCCGCACGGCCGGCATCTCGGCCGAGCAGACCCGGGTCGCGAAATACATCGTCTGCGCCACCGCCGACGACATCGTCCAGAACATCCCGACGGACGACCGGCACGTCTGGACGCAGTATTCGATGCTGTCGCGCTTCTTCGGCGAGCGCATCGGCGGGGTCAGGTTCTTCGAGGAGCTCGAGCGGGCGAAGGTCGACCCGGTCGGCAACTACTACCTGCTCGAGCTGATGCATGCCTGCCTCGCGCTGGGCTTCCGCGGCATCCACGGCACCTCGGCCGGCGGCCCGGCGGCGCTGCAGACGATCCAGCGCAACCTCTACGAGCTGCTCCGCCGTACGCGGCAACCGAACAGGGAGATCTCGCCGCGCTGGCAGGGCCAGGCGATCGCGGCCGCGATATCGCGCTTCCAGGTGCCGGTCTGGGCGGTGGCATCCGTGGTCGGCGTCCTGCTGCTCGGGCTCTTCTTCATCCTCCGCATGCTGCTCGCCGGCGGGGCGGAGGCCGCCGCAACCGCGATGGTGACCGTCCACCCGATCGGCGAGGTCGGCATCCAGCGGCGCATCTACACGCCGCCGCCACCGCCGCCTCCCCCTCCACCGCAGAGCCAAGTGGCGCGCTTCCGCGGCGTGCTCCAGGCGGAGGTCGCGAGCGGCAACATCTCCGTCGCGGAGACCGGCAATCAGGTCGTCATCCGCATTGCGGCCGCCCTCTTCGCTCCCGGCCAGGCGGATGTGAAGCCGGAATTCGCCGCACTCATCCATCGCCTGACCGCACTCCTCGACAAGGAGCCAGGCGCGCTCAAGGTCGTCGGCCACACGGATTCGCAGCCGATCAAGAACGTCCGCTTCCCGTCCAACTTCCACCTCTCGCAGGAGCGAGCAAAGGCGGTGGCGGGCCTGATGAAGGCGAAGCTGACCCGGCCCGAGCGGATCGAGGTGGAAGGCAAGGGCGCCGACGTGCCGATCGCCCCGAACGACACCGTGGAGGGGCGCGCGAAGAATCGGCGCGTCGAGATCCTCATTCCCCGGAGCGCGTGACGGCGCTCGCATGAGCACCGTCAGCGCCGAGAGGCAGGCCCGATGAACTGGAAGACCTGGCTCAGATACGCATTCACGCTGATCGGCGCATTGGCGCTGGCCGCGCTGATCTGGTGGGCGGGCCCACTGATTGCGATCCGGGATATGCGTCCGCTCGAAGGCTTCTGGCTCCCCCTCGCCCTCTGCGCGGCGGTGATCCTGACCGCCTTCGGGTTCATCGGCTGGGACATCTGGAAGCGATATCGTGCAGCCCGGGCGATCGAGGAGGCGCTCGCCGCTTCCGAGGAGAACACCAGCGACGGCGCCATCCTGAGCGAGGCGATGCGGGACGCGCTCGCGACGCTGAAGAAGGCGCGCGGCAAGGGCGATTATCTCTACGAGCTGCCCTGGTACATCATCATCGGCCCGCCCGGCTCGGGCAAGACGACGGCGCTCGTCAATTCGGGGCTGAAGTTCCCGCTGAACAGCGGCAAGACGCCCGAAGCGGTCGCCGGGATCGGGGGCACCCGCTATTGCGACTGGTGGTTCACGGAAGAGGCGGTGCTGATCGACACCGCCGGCCGCTATACGACGCAGGATTCGGACACGAAGGCCGACCGCGCGAGCTGGCTCGCCTTCCTCGATCTCCTCAAGAGGAACCGGCCGAAACAGCCGATCAACGGCGTCCTGATCGCGATCAGCCTCGACGATCTCCTCAGCGCGAACGAGACGGAGGTCGAGGCGCATGCCAACGCCATCCGCAAGCGCCTTCTCGAGCTTCACGAGCGGCTGGGGGTCGACTTCCCGGTCTATGCGCTCTTCACGAAGGCCGACCTCGTGGCCGGCTTCAACGAGTTCTTCGGCCACCTCTCCGAGCCCGACCGCCGGATGGTCTGGGGTCATACCTTCCAGACAGCCGACAAGACCCGGAACATGATCGGCGAAGTACCGGCCGAGTTCGACGCGCTGGTCGAGCGCATGAACGAATGGCTGCCCGACCGGCTGCAGGAAGAACCGACGCCGACGGCGCGGGTCGTCCTCTTTGGCTTCCCCAGCCAGATGGCCGCGACCAAGAAGCACGTCGTGGATTTCCTGAACAAGGTGTTCGAGCCGAGCCGCTATCACGCCAACGCGACCCTGCGCGGCTTCTACTTCACCTCCGGCACGCAGCAGGGCACGCCGATCGACCAGCTCATCGGCGCGCTGTCGCGCTCCTTCGGCTCGGAGGATTTCGGAGCGGCGAGCTATTCGGGGCTGGGCAAGAGCTACTTTCTGACGGATCTCCTCAAGAAGGTGGTGATCGGGGAGGCCGGCTGGGTCTCGACGAACCGCGCCGCCGTGCGCCGCGCGACGATCCTGCGGGTCGCCGGCTATGCCTCCATCGCGCTCGTGTCGGCGACACTCGTGGGCCTCTGGTGGACGAGCTATCTGCGCAACAACCAGCTCATCCAGCAATCCAACACCCAGCTGACGAAATATCGGGGCGAGGCGACGGACATCCTGCGGGAGACCGTCGTGGCGGACCGCAACTTCGCCAAGGTGCTGCCGCTTCTCAACACGCTGCGCTACCTGCCGACCGGCTACGCGATGCGTGAGGACGGCACGCCAGTGCTGGCGACCATGGGGCTCAGCCAGCGCGAGCGGCTGCAATCCGCCTCCGAGACGACCTATCACACAGGGCTCGAGCGCATGTTCCGCTCGCGCCTCATCTTCCGGATGGAGGAGCTGCTCGAGGCGAACCGCAACAATCCGAGCTTCATCTACGAGGCGCTCAAGGTCTATCTCATGCTCGGCGGGCGGCCGGAGGCGCCCCCGGATCGCGAGCTCATCGTCAACTGGATGCGGCGCGACTGGGCGGAGACGCTCTATCCGGGCGCCGGCTTCGCCAAGGGGCGGGAGCTGCTGGAGCAGCATCTGGTCGCGATGCTCGATCTCGAGGACGGCTCGCCACCGCTCGTGACCGTCAACCAGTCGCTCGTCGAGGACTGCCAGCGCACGCTCGCGCGGCTGAGCGTCGCCGAGCGCACCTACGAGCTCCTGAAGTCCCAGGCCCGAACCGCGACCCAGCGCGACTGGACCGTGCTCAGGGCAGGCGGTCCGGACGCCGGCATCGTGTTCGAAGTGGTGGGGGGCGGCGATCTCGAGTCGGTCAGGGTGCCGTTCTTCTTCACCTATGACGGGTTCTTCGAGGCCTTCATCGACCGCTTCGGGGACGTGGCCGAGGTCGCCGACCGGGACCGCTGGGTCCTCGGCGAAGCCGGGCGCCAGCAGGCCTATACAGCGCAATACGGTTCGCTCTTCACCGACCTCCTGAAGATCTACGCGCGCGAGTTCACGCCCGCCTGGACCACCGCACTCAACCGGTTGAAGCTGCGCCCTCTCGCCCAGGACAAGCCGCGCTACACGGCCCTGCAGGCGATCTCGGCCCCGACCTCTCCCCTGAAGCAGGTGATCGAGTCGCTGCGGGACGAGACACGCCTCACGCGCGAACGTCCGACCGCGCGGCCAGGCGCCCGGGCCGGCCAGGGGGGAACCCAGGCTGCGGCCGACCCGCGCACCGGCCGTGCCAAGGCGATCCTCGCCGAGGCGGGCGTCCGGCAGGTCGAAACGCAGATGCAGAACGTCCTGCCATCGAGCGTGGCGAACACCGCCTCCGCACTTGGGCGCCTCGCCCTGGAGAACACCCTGAGCGGCCGCAGCGGCGGGGGCGGCGGCGCGGGCGTGCAGCCGGACCGCTTCACGATTCCCACCAACGAGGCGCCAGGTGCCAATATCGAGGCGGGCTTCCGGCAGTTCCACCTGCTCCTTGAGGGCGATGCCGGGCGGCGCACGGTCGACGTACTGATCCAGAACCTGAACGAGCTCAAGAACGCGGCCCTGGAGGCGACCAACCCGTCGACGGCGCAGGCGGCGAACACCAACCTCGTCACCCAGACCCGGAACCTGCGCTCGCTGGCCTCGCGCTTCCCGCCGCCCTTCGAGCCCATGATCCGCGGCATCGCGAACGAATTCGAGGGCAGCGCGACCGGCGCCGCCGTCTCGCAGCTCGCCCAGATGCTGGCCGATCAGGTCACGCGCGACTGCCAGCAGATCGTGACGAACCGCTACCCCTTCACGCGCGGGAGCGAGCGCGAGGTGCCGATCGCCGATTTCGCGCGCCTCTTCGCTCCGAACGGGATCATCGACAAATTCTTCCAGACGAATCTCGCGCCGCGCGCCGACCGTTCCCGCGCGCAATGGACTTGGCGGCAGGACGATCAGATCGCGCGCTCGCTCTCGGCCGCGACGCTGCGCGAGTTCCAGCGCGCGGCGGAAATCCGCGACGCGTTCTTCGGCACCGGCGGCAACATGCCCTCGATCACCATGGCCGTGACGCCGCTCACGCTGACGGGCGACGCCGCGCGCGCTAAGCTGGATATCAATGGAACGGCCGTGGTCACGCAGCAGGGCATCAATGCGCCGTCGACCGTGCAATGGCCCGGCCCCACCGGGCTTGGACGGACGGCGATCATCCTGGAGGGCCAGACGCTCGGCGGCGGCTTCTTCGGCGGGGGGCAGACGACCCCGCCGCAGCTCCTCGCGGAGCGGACCGGGACATGGTCGCTGTTCCGCATGCTCGATTCCGGCTCGGTGCTGCGGCAAGGCGACAGCGTGGTCGCGACCTTCGTGGCCGGCGGGCGCGAGCTCTCCTACCGTTTCAACGTGAGCTCGATCCTGAACCCGCTCGTGCTGCCCGCGCTCCGCGAGTTCCGCTGCCCGACCGGAATCTGACCTTGCGCTGCGGCCTCTACGGCAAGCTCCCGTCCAAGCGGGACTTCATCGCCATCACGACGCCCAAGGAGTTCCTTTCGGCCTGGGAACCCTGGCTCCAGGGCGGCATCTCGGCAAGCCGCATGAAGCTTGGGTCCGCCTGGCAGGACGCCTTCCTGCGCGCGCCGATCTGGCGCTTCTGGCTCGGCGGGGAGATCTGCGGCGGCGCGGTCCTCGGCGCGATCATGCCTTCGGTGGACGGCGTTGGCCGCTACTTCCCCCTAACGATCTTCGCCCGAGCGGAGCCCGGCGACGAGTTGCCCCCGCCCGAGATGGAGGCCTACGAGCTCTGGCTCGAACAGGCCGAGAACCTCCTGCTTTCGGCGCTGAACGAGGAGACGAGCTTCGAAGCCCTCAGCACCGCCTTCGAACGCTTCGCCGCCCCGCAACCGGGACCTGCCCCGCCACTTGCCACCGAGGGCCTGGTCCGGACGCGGGACGGCACCGTCGTCGCGAACGCCTCATCGGCGCAGTTCGGTACGATCCTGGCCGATCTGCGCCGGCTCGATCACGCCCGTCTCTACGGCAGCGCGACCTTCTGGTGGACGCTCGGCGGCGAAGGCTTCGCGCCGCAGGTGATCGTCGGGCGCAGGATGCCCGACCCGTACCTATACACGGGCATGTTGACGGGCCGCTTCGACGAGACGCTATGATCGGCGGGCTCACGACCCGGCTTCGGCCGACAACCGGATGACGACCGCCATGGCGTCCGAGCACCATCAGGTGGGCCTCAACGACCCCGCCGAATATGCGGCCGCCTTCGACGTGGGTGCGACCAGCCACCCCGGTCGCGTGCGCCAGGTCAATGAGGACAGCTATCTCGTCGCGCCGGCGAACGGAATTTTCGCCGTGGCTGACGGGATGGGCGGGCACGAGGCCGGCGCGCTCGCAAGTGCTACGGTCGTGCAGTCGCTGGAAACGATCGGAACCGCCGTCTCGGCCGCGGATCTGCTGGCCCGGCTCGAGGACCGGATCCTGCGCGCCAACATGGCGCTGCACGAGATCGCGACGCAGAGGGGCAAGATCGTCGGCTCCACCGTCGCGATCCTGCTCACCTTCGAGGATCACTTCGCCTGCGTCTGGTCCGGCGACAGCCGGATCTACCGCGCCCGCGACGGCGCGATCCTGCAGCTCTCGCGCGACCATACGGAGGTCCGCGACCTGCTGGAACGGGGACTCCTGACGCCGGAGGAGGCCAAGGTCTGGCCCCGCCGGAACGTGATCACGCGCGCGATCGGCGTGCGAGCCGAGCCGGAGCTCGAGCTCGAGCACGGATCCCTCGTCCCGGGGGATGTCTTCGTGATCTGCTCGGACGGCCTGACCGGGCATGTCGAGGATCACGAGATCCTGGCCTGCGTCGGACGAGGGGGCGCCCAGCAGGCGACAGACGCGCTCGTCGAGCTCACGCTCGAGCGCGGCGCCACCGACAACGTGACGGTGGTGGTCGTGCGGTTTGAAGGCGTCGCGGCCAAGCGGCCGGCACCGGATGCGTCGGATACGGTCGTGATAGGTGGAACGAGGCAGCGCTCGAATGCCCGGGCGGAGACCATGCAATGACCGACGAGACGGTCATCGCGCCCGGACCGTTCAGCCGGATCACACCGGGCTACAGGCTGAACGAGATCTACGAGATCGACAGTCTGCTTGCGACCGGCGGGATGGGCGAGGTCTATCGCGGCCATGCCATCGAGACGGGGGACGAGGTCGCGATCAAAACGATCCGGCCCGAATTCGCCCAGAACGCGGCCGCACTCGCGCTCTTCAAGCGAGAGGCCTCCGCTCTCCGCAACCTCTACCACGAGGCGATCGTCCGCTATTTCGTCTTCTCCATCGACCGGGGCCTGCCCTACCTGGCGATGGAATTCGTGGAGGGGAAGTCGCTCTCCGAGTTCCTGCAGAAGGGCCCTCTGAACCTCGAGCAGCTCCGGGTTCTGCAGAAGCGGCTCGCCTCGGGCCTGCAGGCCGCACACGAGCTCGGCATCATCCACCGCGACGTCTCGCCCGACAACATCATCCTCCCCGGCGAGAACCTCGCCAGAGCCAAGATCATCGATTTCGGCATCGCCCGCTCCGGCCAGGGCGAGGGGACGGTGATCGGCAGCGGCTTCGCCGGCAAGTTCAGCTACGTCTCCCCGGAGCAGCTTGGGCTCTTCGGCGGCAACGTCACCGCGCAGTCCGACATCTACAGCCTTGGGCTGGTCCTCGCGGAAGCCGCGCTCGGCAAGGCGATCGACATGGGGCACAGCCATGTCGACGTGATCGAGAAGCGACGCCGCGTGCCCGACCTCACCGGCGTCGATCCGCGCTTCCGGCCGCTCCTGCAACGGATGCTGCAGCCCAATCCCAAGGACCGGCCGGCCAGTATGTCGGAAGTGGTCGAATGGGCGCCGAGCGGCGGGCGGCGCGGGGCGCGGGGCATGAAGGGCCTCGCCATCGCGGCGGGCGTGCTGCTCCTGCTCGGCGGCCTCGGCGGAGCGGGATATCTCCTCGCTCCGCAGCTGCGGCAGCTCGTCCCCGGTGGCGGCGGCGCCCCGGCGGCCATGTCGGGTCCCGGCGAGCGGATGGCGGGGCTGCCGAGCGCCTCGGACGCGAGTCCCGGCCGGAGCGCCGAGCCGGCCCCCCCACCGGATGGGGGCGAGGCGCTGCTGCCGCAAGCGCCGCCGCCTCGGACCGAGCCGCAGCCCGAGCCGCCGGCCGAGATCGCGAACCTGCCGCCGGCAGCGGCTCCCGCTCCGCCCCCGCCCGAGATGCCGCGGGCGGCTGGCCCAGCGAGCCCGGACCAGGTGGCGAGCTTCCTTCGCGACTACACGGGCGGCGACTGCTTCTTCGTCGCGCCGATCGCGATCGCCGCCCGTGAGGCGCGCATCGAGGCCTTCGGGGCAAGCCCGACGCCCTTCGTCGAATTCGACACCGCCTTTCAGCGCAACCTGGGTTTCGAGCCGGAGATCGGCCTGCGGCAGGTGACCAGCGCCCAATGCCCTGCGGTGGAGTTCCTTGCCCGGAAGGCGACGCAGCGCGGCAGCCGCGCGCCGCGCCTCACCATCCAGTCCGACCGTCTGCGCAGCGGCCAGGAACTGCGCGGCTCCGTCGACGGTAAGGCCGATGCCAATGTCGAGCTCCTGCTGGTCGCGGATGACGGGCTCGTCCACAGTCTCGGCCCCTTCGCAAAGCGGAGCGGGGACGCGATCAATTTCAGCCTGCGGCTCGAAGCGAGCTCCGCCGGCGAGAAGCCGCAGCTCGTGATCGCGATCGCCTCGCCGCGGCCGCTCCCAAGCCTGAAGCTCTCCGGCCCGGCGAATGCCGACAGGTTCTTCCGGCAGCTTCAGGACGAGACCTCGCGGGGGCAGGTCTCCGGCGTGGCGACGCGCTACTTCAAGCTCGGAGGCTGATCCCCGGGTCGAAGAGGCGCGGCCGATCGGCTAGACTGCCGACGGAGAGGCCAGCCTCGATCGCGGGGCGGGCACCGCTCAGGATCGTCCCTTGCGGAACGCGAAGGCGCTCGACGCGCAGCTGACCGAGGAGGCCTGCCTCCAGGCGCTGCTGCGCCTTCAGCACGGGGATGGGCCGTGCAAGGCCTGCGACACCCGGGCGGGCTATGCCTTCGTGCCGAAGCGCCGAGCGCTGGCCTGCAGGGCCTGCGGGCTTATGAGCTTCCCGACCGTGGGAAGCCCCTTCGCGCGGCCGGAGCCCACGCTCAGGCATTGGTTCCTGGCGATCTACATCGTCGCCGGGCAGGACCGCATGACCGCCCGCGACCTCCGTCGCGAGCTGGGCGTGCCGGTCCAGACGGCGGAGTTCCTCCATTCGGGAGCGGAGCAGCTCAAGGCCGAGAGCGAGGCCGGGATGAACCAGGTCGACTGGTTCGACGGTGTGCGCGACTTCACCGAGAACCTCGCCGCCCAGCCGGAAGTGCTGCGAACCGCCGAGACGCTGGCGCAGCGAAGGAACGGACTCCTGGCCGCTCTGGCGGAGCGCTGGCAATATGTTGCGATCGGCGGGATCGCCGGCCTCGCGGCGCTCGCTGCCGGGATCGGCTGGCTGCTCGTGCCGGAGGTCCCCGAGGAGGATCAGGAACTCGTCCAGGCGACCGCGATCCTGTCGCTCGCCTCCGACCGGCCCGTCCTCATCGTCTCGGCCGAGGTCGCCGAGCAGCTCTACGAGGTGGAGGATATCGAGGCGGATTCCTCGAGCTCCGTCATGCCGTCGATCCGACTCGCCCCCTCCGTCGGCGATAGCAAGGCCGCGAGCCTCGCCGAGGCGAAGCCCCTGTCGGCTCCGTCCGTGAAGCTCGCCCCCTCGATCGGGCAGTCGTTGCTCAAGGGCGACCTCTCGGCCGTGAAGGACAAGGGCGGCCGGCAGCGGCCCGAGCTCGCAGCCTACAATGCGCTCGCCCTCGAGCTCGAAGCCAAGGGACCGCGCAACCCCGACGAGCTCCTGGCCTTCGGTCCCATGAAGATCAGGCGGCATCTCGTCGAGAAGATCATCCGCGCCTCGCGCCTGACGCAGGTGGACCCCGTTCTGCTCATGGCGATCGCGGACAAGGAATCGAGCTTCGCAACGGAGATCCAGGCCCAGACCTCCTCGGCGACGGGCCTGTTCCAGTTCATCGAGCGCACCTGGCTCGGCGTCGTGCGCGATTTCGGCACGGCCTACGGCCTCGATAGGGAGGCGAGGCTCGTCCAGAGCGGGCCCCTGGCGCCCGCCGAGCGCACCCGCATCCTGGATCTCCGGCGCGACGCCTATCTCTCCGCGATCTTCGCGGCCGAGATGCTGAAACGGGATTCTCTGCGCATCCAGAGGCGCATCGGGCGCCCGCTCACCGGCGGCGAGGTCTACCTCGTCCATTTCCTAGGGCCGGACGGAGCCGAACGCCTCATAGACCGGGTGGCGAACGCACCGACCCTGGCGGCGGCGGAACTCCTGCCGAAGCCGGCGGAGGCGAACAAGACGATCTTCTACACGAGCGCGCCGGATGGCGGTGCCAAGAAGCTCTCCGTCTCGGAGGTGAAGGACAAATTCGAGACGATGATCTCGCTCAGGCTCGATCGCTACCGGAACGTCCATGGCGTCGCCGCGGGCGACAAGAACCGGAGGCGCGGAGAGCAGGACGCGACCAGGCGGACCCGCCAGTAGTCCCTACCGGACGGAATGCCCGGGCGCGCTCGGCCGGCCCGGACGGCTCAGCCGGTCAAAAGCCGACGCCGAGCAGCGTGTAGCGCATGCAGCTCATGCCGGAGCAGCGGCTCGAGCGGGAGGCCGCCGGGGCATCGGTCTGCGCAGCGACCGCCGGCCGCGGACGCGCGGGAGCCGCCGCGATCCTGACCGGAGCCGGCCTCGCTAAGGCGGTCCGGACAGGGGCCGGACGGATGGCGGGGCGAGCCTTCGGCGTTGCGTGGTTCGTGGCAGCGGGGGCGCTCTCGGCGGACGGGGCCGGGCCCGGAGCCGCACGCTCTGCCGTGACCGTCGTCTCGCGCGAGGCCAGACCCATCAGACGCGCCACGTCGTTGTAGCAGCGGGTCGCCTTGTCGAACATCTTCTGCGCCTCGAGCGGCTGGCAGACCAGCTCGACATGGCGCTTGGCCCAGGCGAGCCGGGCTTCCGCGGTGGTGTTCGGCGCGGGAGCCTGCGCCAGGGCGGCGGTGGCGAGGAGACCGGCCAGGCCGGCGCCGAGCGCCAGCGCCAGCGCCAGCGCCAGCGCATGGGACCTGCGCGACATGGTTCGTCTCCTGTGAGCGTCAAGGAGTAGCGGAGTTCGGTCCTGCTGTCATCCCGAACGGAACCTTGCCGCGAAGCTTTGCCCTGTCACGGTTGCAAATTCATTGCGTGCTGTCGTTTCGATCACACCGCGGCCCAAGACGTCGCCAAGCAGCTTAGCTCCCGCCTCCGGTCTTTCCCCCGCCCCGGTCGTAGCATTCGGCGAAGAACATCATGAAGGCGTCCACCATGCCATCCTCATGCGGCGAGGTCAGCGTATCCCAGCGGGTGACATAGAGGTCCCACAGCTTCGCCTTCTTCGATCCGAGCAGGCCGCCGATGCCGCGGTCGCCCCCGATCGATTCCTCGATGGCGGCGGGGTCGAGGTCCTCCATGAGCAGGCGCAAGGCGTGCTGCATGGCGGAGTAAGTCTTCACCTGGTGGACCTTGAGGTCCTTGAAACTCTGCTCGAGCGCCCGCCTCGCATCGAGATAGCCGCTGGACGGCCGGCCCAGCATGATCTTCAGCGCGTCGTCGATCGTCGGCGAGAACTTCAGCGGATTGTTGTCGAGCGCCTGGATCATAGTGTGGCTGCCGGTCCTGGCGGCGCGCTTCGATTCCGCCCGGGCCGAGAGGAGTTGCTTCAGATTCTCGGCCGCAAGCCTCGTGAGGACGCCGAGTTCCTCCGCCATGTCGCCGGGATCCCGCCAGTCGAGGATGTCGGCCGGCACGCCCGCGCCTTTGGCGAAACGGGCCACGAACTCCGCCGCAGCGGACGGAGAGCCGGGGGCCGGCCGAGAAGTCGTAGGGAAGGACTCGGCGTCGGGCGCGAGAACCGGTGACACCGGGCCCGGGGCGCGTGCGCGATCCGGGCCGAGCGAGGGCCGCCCCCAGGGATTGTCGCTCGCAGGGGGGGCGACGGGCTGAAGCGGCGGGGCGGCCCATTCGGCCGCAGAGGTCGGAGGAGGAGGCGCCGGCCAAGCGTCGGGAGCCGGTGCGGGAGGAGGCGGGTCGAAGGCCGGCGCCGTCCAACTCGCGGGAGCTACCGGCGTCTCTGGAGCGTCCCACGGGCTGGTCCCGGGGGGCGGCGCAACCGGCCGGCGGGGGCTCGGCATCGGAACGGCGGGGGCGGCCGGCGGAGGCGGCGCGGATGGCCCTTTCGCCCAAGCCATGTCCTCGAAGGAAGGCGGCGGCGGTACGGGGTACGAAGGCGCCTCATGGGCGAAGCCGCCCGGCGATGGCGGGGGAACGTCGATCGCCCATTCCCGGAAATCCGCCTGGACCGGGCGGGACTCGCGCGCGGGCCGCAATTCCCTGGGCGAGATGGGCGGAGCCGCATCGAAGGCGGCGTTCCAGTAGTCGGCCGGAGCTGCCGGCGTGACCGCACCGCTACCGGACGGCTCGGCGGCAGCCTCCTCGCCATCGATCCTGACCAGGATCATGTAGCGGCCGATCTCGATACGGTCGCCGTCCCGAAGCCTGTGCGCCTCCTGCATCCGGGACGCGCTGCGGTTCAGGAAGGTGCCGTTGCGGGACACGTCGTGCAACCAGTAGCCGCCATCCCGATAGCGGATCTCGCAATGCTTGCCCGAGACGGTGCGGGTGGGATCGGGCAGGCACCAGTCGAGATAGGCGTCGCGGCCGATATCGATGCCCCGCTTGCCCGTAATCGTGTAGCTCAGCGGACCCCCGTCCGGCAGGCTCGTCTCGTTCTCGATCGTGAGGTGAACCGCCATCTTGCCGAACCCCATCCCGGCCGCACCGCATGGCGTGACGGGTCAGCCGACGCAGAACCACGCTCCATGCCGGCTCCGTTTATAGCACGAGGCGGTCGGGGGTGGCGCGCGACGATCGCGCCCGACGAAGTGCTGCGTCAAAGTGTGGCCTGAGACGTCAGGCGCCTTGCGCCTCGTGCTGCATCAGCCTGAGCCCGCCCTCGACGCAGAAGTTCAACCGCGGTGCCCGCTCCTTCGCGCCGACCCGGGCGAGGGCCACCAGGATCGCGGTGCGGACCGCCTTGGGCGTCATGTCGGGCTTGCTCGGCACCGAGGCTCCGCCGAGCAGCGAGATGTTGCCTCCCGACCAGCCCGCCCCCAGCGCGAGCCAGGGCGTCGGCCCGCGCCGGTCGCTCTCGTTGCCGAGGGTAAGCGCCGCGATCCGATGCTCGTCGTCAGGCTCCCGCACCCAGGCTTCCGCTGCAAGGAGCGAGGGGTCCTCCTCGCCCGGCCTGATCTCCGCGACCGCGCGCACGCATTGGCAGCCCCACCAGACCGCCTCGCGCCGCGCCAGCGCATAGGCGCAGAAGGTGAGCGCATCCTCCGGCGTGTCCCCCGCCGCAAGATTGCGCACGAACGCCGTCGGCGCGTCCGCGGTCGCCGCGCTCCTGATGTCGTCCGCCAGGCCGGGGAACGACTCGAAGACCTCCCGGGCGGTCAGGAAACGCAGGCGCGACATTCCTCGGCCTCAATTCAGCTTGATCATCGGAGCGTTCTGGGTGATCTCGGCCGTGCCTTCGAGCTTGATCTGCCCGGCCTCGACCTTGATCTCCGAAGGAGTTATAGTGATCTTGCTCGTCCCGCAGATTACCTCGATCCTCTTCTTCGCCTCGATCTTGATGCTGTCGGAGACGTTGACGTCCCAGTCGCCGTCGCTGATCTTGAGCTTGTCGGTCCCGTGAACGAGCTCCGTCGAGCGCGACGGGTCGCTGCTCCCGCCCTTGAAGTTCTCGGCGATCCGCCGCTTCTCCGTGTTCCGGATGTTGGAATCGAGGTCCTTCTCGGCCCTGAACTGGACCTTTTCCTTGTCCTTCGAGTCGTCGAAGATGAACTCGTTGTAGCCGCCATGACCCAGCGTGGAGTCCGTCTTCACGCCTGAGATGTTCTTCTTGTCCGGCAGCGGCGTGTAGGGATACGGGAAGTCGCTGTTGTAGACCGCGCCGGTGACGAGCGGCTGGTCCGGGTCGCCTTCGAGGAACTCGACCACGACCTCCATGCCGACGCGGGGGATGACCTGCCATCCCCACTGCTTGCCGGCCCACATCTGCGCCACCCGAACCGCACGCGAGCAGGAATCGTTCTTGTCCTCGCGATTCCAGTGGAAATTCACGAAGATGCGGCCCTCCTTGTCGACGTCGATCTCCTCCTTGGAGCCCTTCGACTCGGTGACCACGAAGGCCGTCTGGGGACCATAGACGCGCGGCCTCGGCGTGAGCTGCGGCGCCCGGAACGGGCGCGCCTTGTCCTGGAACTCGTACTGTCCCCGATAGACCTCTTCCGCGTCCCCGCCCGGACCGGAGCGGTAATCCTCGGCCACGAAGGCGTGATTTGCCCGAACGACGAAGTATTCGCCCGAATCCGCCCTATGCCCGATGAGCGAGAATGTCGCGCCCGGATAGAGGCTGACGGCGTCGCCCGAGGCGAACTTGCGGTGATCGAGCGACTGCTCGGCCTCGAGCCGTACCCGGGCGAGGTGCTTCCCCTGCGCCTCGGTCGTGAAGCGGCCGGGAGAGTCATAGGCTTCGAGCCGCGAATGCTCGTAGCCCTCGGTTCCATCCTTGTCGGCGACGAGCGTCCGCTTGGCGGCCTGCATATAGTCGTAGTCGCGCAGTTCCACCCGACCGGTCCGGAACCGCCGTTCGGCGCGCCACTCGTAGATGTGTTCGCGATCGCGCCGGTCCTGCCCGGCCAGCGGGTTGTAGGGCAGGACCGATCCGCCTCCGCCGAACTGGGCCGAGGGCAGATCCGACAGCGAGTCGATGAGATGAAGGACGTGATCGTCCTGCTTGTGCTCGAAATACCAGTAGATCCCGTATTCCTCGGCGAGCCGCGCCACAAAGGCGAGGTCGGTCTCGCGATACTGGGTGACGTATTCGAGCTCCTGCGTGGCCTCGCGGATCTTCATGATGACTTTGGAGCGGAAGCCGTTATCCGTGAAGACGATGTTGAAGATCTGCTCCAGGGTCTTGCGCTTGAAGATGCGGCTCTTGGCGATCCGCCCGGTGAGCCAGAACCAGGGCCGCAGCGTGAGGCGGTAGGCGTAGCGCTCCTGGCGCGCGCCGATCCACTGCGCCTCCGTCAGGACGCCGCTGAACTGCCGCTGGCCACCATTGTAGGACTCGAACGAGACCGAGCAATTCTTTCCGATCCCGCCGGTGAAATCGATATCCATGTCGTCGCTGAGAGCTTCGGCCCGATATTCGAAGAGTTCGCTCAGTCCCTCCACACCCTCGAAGCGATGCAGAAGAAGTCGATCCTGACCGAGCGGCGTCGTGAGCTTTGCGATCCTCTTGGCCTGGGTCGCGGAGCTGTCGATTTGGACGGGCATGAGTCGCTCTCGACTGAACCGGCTCGCTTGACGCGGCGGAATGCCTCAGCCATATTCGAGGTGCTGTTTTCGGGCAACTCGCGATGTGCAGTAAGATTTTGTTCCCGCTGGCAGCCCTTGCGGCGGCTGGCCTGGGACAAAGCGCCTTTGCCCAGGCAAACCCGAGACCGGCCTACAAGGCGTCCGACATCGTCTCGCACTTCGCTCCGCAGCCGGATCTCGGCCCGCCGCGCGCGCTCTGCATCGGGACCGAGAGCGAATGCGCCAAGGCGATCGCTCCGAAGCCGAAACCGGCCGGCAATTTCGATCTCGTGGTCAATTTCGAGTACAATTCAGCGACGCTGACCAAGGCGGCGAAAAGCAATCTCGACGAGTTCGCCAAGGCCCTGAAGGACCCGCGCCTCGGCTCCGCCGCCTTCCTGGTCGAGGGGCATACGGACGGCAAGGGGAGCGACGAGTTCAATCTCGATCTGTCCACACGGCGCGCCAATGCCGTGGTGGAGTACCTGACGGCCCAAGGCGTCGACACCGCCCGGCTGGAGGCAAAGGGCTACGGCAAGCAGAAACCGATCGGCGGCAATCCGCTGGCTTCGACGAACCGCCGGGTGGAGACGCGGCTTCGCACCGAGTAGAGGTTCGAGCGAGCAGCGTCCGCCGCTTACGGCAGGGCGTGCCGGAGCCCGCCTCGGATGGCGACCCATAGCTTAGCGGTCCTGACGGAGCCGCTTTCGGCCACCGATCCTTGCGGGCCGGACCTCGACCTTGAGGGCGATCCCGATTTCGCGAATTTCGTAGCGCGCGCCGAGGGCCTTTTTCCGGCCTCCTTCTTCACCCGGGACGACGAGGGCCGCCTCCAGCCCTTCGACAGGTCGACCATCGACTTCGGGTCGGAATTCAAGACGCTCGACCGGCTGCTCGGAGAGACGCGGGACCTTCGCCTGCTCACGATCTATGGTCGCCTGCTCGCGCTGAACCGCGACCTGGCGGGCTTCGCGTCTTGCATGGAGGCCGTGGCGGCGCTCCTGCGCGAGCGCTGGGCCGAGGTGCACCCGAAGGGCGAGGACGGCGACTACAGCCTGAGGGTTGCGGTCCTGCAGGCGCTCGACGACAACCCGAGCGTCGTCCTGCCGCTGCAGCACATCCCCCTCGTGGTGAGCCGGCGCGCGGGCCCTATCAGCTATCGGTCCATCATGGTCGCGAACGGCGAAATGAAGCCGCGCGACGACGAGACGGCGGTGGATCGCGGAACGGTCGAGCGCGCCTTCGGCGAGGCCGAGCTCGAGCTCCTGCAGGCCACGGCGGCCGATCTGCGCAGGATCGTGGACGGGGCCAAAGCGATCCAGGCGATCACCATCGAACGGGCGGGCTACGAGCAGGCCGCCATCCTCGAGAAGCTGCCGCCCCTCGCCAAGAAGATGCTGGAGGCGGTGGAAGGAGCGCTCGCCGCACGCGACCCGAGCGGCGCCCAGCCCGCATCCGGGACGTCCGGAGGCGCCCTCCCCGCCGCAGCCGGGGCCGGGCCGGCCCCCTCCCCCGCAATAGCCAGCGGCCGTGTGACGAGCCTGGCCGACGTCCGCGACGCCCTCGCTGCGCTCAACGGCTATTTTCGGCAGTTCGAGCCGTCGAACCCCGCCGCGATCCTGGTTCAGCAGGCGCAGAGGCTGATGGGGAAATCCTTCCCGGAGGTCGTCCGCATTCTCGTGCCGGCCTACGCTGACCAGGCGCGGATCCAGCTCGGAGCCGAGAGGCTGTTCGGCCTTAGCTTCGAGCAATTCCCCGACCCGCAGGAAGCCTGGGCCGCGGAGGAGCCCGCCAAGAACTCTGACGACGGCGGCTGGTCCTCCTGGTCGTCGGACGAGAGCGAGGGAGCCGGCGGGAGGGACGAAACGGAGAATGCCGGGACAGAACAGGCGGAGAGCGAGGATACGCCCGCGCGGCCGCTCATCGAGGTTAAGAGCCGGGCCGATGCCGCGTCTCTTCTCGATCAGGTCAGCAGTTTCTACCGTTCGGCCGAACCATCCAGCCCTATCCCGCTCCTGACCGAGCGGGCGCGCGGGATGATCGATCGCGATTTCATGACGATTCTTAAGGACGTCTTGCCCGACCTCGTGCCCAGGTCGGAATGAAGGTTGATATCGCGTTGACGCGGGGGTGGTTTTCGCCTTCAATCCCCGAGACGGGAGTTCCGGATCAAGGTCGGGCGACTTTTTCTGGGACCGCGACACAATCCGGAAACAGAACGGCACGAAACAAGGCCGCCGGGTCGTAACCACGGCGGGACAGCGGGGGCAGGACCATGGCCGACACGGGTCAGAAGTTCATCAAGCGCAACCGCCCGCCGCGCGTGCATATCACGTACGAGGATCCCTACGACGCAGAGAAGAAGATCGAGCTGCCCTTCGTGATGGGCGTCATGGCCGATCTTTCCGGCAACGATCCCGGTGTCGAGAAGGCGGATATCGCCGACCGGAAATTCACTGAATTCGACATGGACAATTTCGACCAGAGGATGGCCGCCATCCAACCTGGCGTGAAGTTCCGCGTCGAGAACAAGCTCGATCCGGACTCGAAGGAACAGCTCTCGGTCGCCTTGCGCTTCAACAAGATGGAGGATTTCAGTCCCGCCTCCGTCGCCCGGCAGGTCCCGTCTCTCGCGAAACTCCTGGAGGCGCGCGAACAGCTCTCGAACCTCCTCCGCTACATGGACGGCAAGGTCGCCGCATCCGACCAGCTCAAGGCGCTGCTGAAGGACCCCGACCTGATGAAGGCGATCGAGTCCCGCATGGCCGAGAAGAGAGGCGAAGACGGCGCCGAGAAGGACGCCTGAGGCGCCGCCGAGGCGTGTCGGGGAGCGGACCGCGCCGACGCGCCGCCGCCCAGGCTAGACGGAATCTGACGAGGCGAACATGTCTTCACAACTTGCCGATGCCGAACGCCAGGGCGCAGTCGTCGAGACGGCGGAAGCCGACGAGTTCGCAAATCTTCTGAAGCAGAGCTTCAAGCCGCGCACGGAACGTGCGGCGACCGAGGTAGAGAACGCCGTCGGCACGCTGGTCCGGCAGGCGCTCTCGGACACGAGCCTGATCAAGGACGATGTCCTCGACACGATCGAGGAAATGATCGCGCGTATCGACGAGAAGCTTACCGTTCAGGTGAACGAGATCCTCCACGCGGAGGAGTTCCAGAAGGTCGAGAGCGCCTGGCGCGGGCTGAACTACCTCGTAATGAACTCGGAGACGGATTCCACTCTGAAGATTAGGGTGATGAACGTCTCCAAGAACGAGCTCGCCCGCAACCTCAAGCTCTTCCCTGGCGCACGGTGGGACCAGAGTCCGATCTTCAAGAAGATCTACGAGGCGGAGTTCGGCCAGCTCGGCGGCGAGCCGTTCGGCTGTCTCGTAGCCGACTATTATTTCAGCCACCTGCCGCAGGACGTGCAGCTCCTGCGCGACATCTCCAAGGTGGCGGGCGCGGCGCATGCGCCCTTCTTCGCGGGCGCAGACCCGACGCTGCTCGGGATGGACAGCTTCACCGAGCTCACCAACCCGCGCGACCTGGGCAAGATCTTCGACACGCCGGAATACGCCGCCTGGAAGTCGCTGCGCGACAATCCCGATTCCCGCTACGTCGGCCTGTGCATGCCGCGCGTCCTGTCCCGCCTGCCCTATGGGGCCAAGACCGAGCCGGTGGAGGAGTTCGCGTTCGAGGAGGAGACAGACGGTCACTCGGGCGAGAAATACGCCTGGATGAACGCGGCCTATGCGATGGCAGTGAACATCAACCGCGCCTACAAGGAATGCGGCTGGACCGTCCGCATCCGGGGCGTGGAATCGGGCGGCGAGGTGATCAACCTGCCCACCCACACCTTTCCGACCGATGACGGCGGGGTGGACATGAAATGCCCGACCGAGATCGCGATCAGTGATCGGCGTGAGGCCGAGCTCGCCAAGTCCGGCCTGATCCCGCTCATCCACCGCAAGAACTCCGACAAGGCTGCCTTCATCGGCGCGCAGTCGCTCTACAAGCCGAAGGCCTATTTCGGGGAGAAGGGCGTGGAGGCGACCGCTTCCGACAATCTGTCCTCGCGCCTCCCCTACATGTTCGCGGTGTCGCGCTTCGCCCATTACCTCAAATGCATGGTGCGCGATAAGATCGGCTCGACGAAGGAGAAGGCGCAGCTCACCAAGTGGCTGCAGGAGTGGATCAACCAATACGTCGACGGCGATCCCGCCAACTCCACCGAGCAGACCAAAGCGCGCAAGCCGTTGGCCGATGCCCGTGTGGACATCTTCGAGGACGAGGAAAACCCGGGCTACTACACGGCCAAGTTCTATCTCCGGCCGCATTATCAGCTTGAGGGCATGGACATCGGGATGAGCTTGGTGTCCCGCCTCCCGGCAGCGAAGCAATAGGCCAAGGACGGTTCCGCCGGCCCCGAGATCGAGGCCAAGTGGGGACATCCAGAAGAACACCTCGGCGTGACGAGCGGCGGCGGGCGCTCGCTCGCTGCTTCATTCGTGGCCCGCTCTCCGCAGGAGGCGGGCTGACCAGGCGCCGCTCAGCAGCGGCGCTTTCGTTTTACGGGTCGCGGGCTCGGGGCATCTCCTCTGGAGCCGCGTGATGTCGGGCGAGAGGGTGAAGCTGCGATGGCTGGTCCAGGCAAGTCCACCCGGATGCGGACGCCTTTCATGGCGGCGTTCCGGCAGGCCTTCGAGGAGCGCGATGCCAAGCAGCGCATCGACGAGCGCGACGAGGCCGGCGAGCGCGTCGTCGCCGGACGTCGTGCGACCGGCCGGGCGACGATGTCGGAAGCGGCGCTCCAGCGCGCGGTCGGGGAGGATCTCGAAAACCTCATGAACACGATCAATCTCGATGCCACGATCAAGCTCGACGAGCACGAGGCGGTGAGACGCTCGATCCTGAATTACGGCTTCGCGGACGTCGTGCATCGGACGATCGACGAGATCGGCGTCAACGATATCGGCGAGGAGATCCAGACGGCGCTCAGGACCTACGAGCCGCGCCTCCTACCCGGATCGATCCAGGTCCTCCGCGACCGGAGCGTGACCGCGGACGAGCTCAAGATCAGGTTCATTGTGCGTGCCGACCTCAACTGTGACCCGCTGAACCTCCCCGTCGAGTTCGTCGCCGACCTGGAGCGGGACACGGGCAAGATCACCATCAAGCGCCGGTGAACCGAGGTGGTGACACCCGCCGCTCCGATCCGCAGGGCGAACGCGAGATGATCCGGGCAGGGCTCCGCCGGCATGGCATGGTTGAACGGCGCAGGCCGATCTCGGCCACATGAACCGGGAGTTCCTCGATCTCTACAACCGCGAGCTGAAGCTCCTCCAGGAGCAGGCGCGCGAGTTCGCGGAGGAATATCCCGGCATCGCCGAGCGGCTCGGAGGGCTGGTCGAGGACCGCTCCGACCCGATGATCGCGGGCCTGCTGGAAGGCGCGGCGTTCCTGGCCGCCCGCGTTCAGCTGAAGCTCAAGCACGAATTCCCGGAATTCACGAGCAACCTCCTCGAACAGCTCGTCCCCAACTACCTGGCCCCGACACCCTCGGCCCTGCTCGCAAGGGTGCAGCCGCCCTACGGCGATCCCGGGCTGCGGGAGGGACGGCGCATTCCGCGCGGTGCCTATCTCGATGCAACCTACCGCGAGCGCGAGCGCCGGGTCGCCTGCCGCTACAGGCTCGCCACGGACATCACGCTCTGGCCATTCGACATCACGGCGGCGGAGTACCTGGGAAGTCCAGGACCGCTGCAGGCGCTCGGCCTCTCGACCGGCCCGGAGGTCGCCTCCGGGCTGCGGCTCTCGCTCACGCACCGTGCCGCTTCACGCCCCGAAGACGAGCCCACGGACAACGAGGCCGCGAAGGACCCGGCGACACGGTTCGCCGGCTGCGGGCTGCGCGAGCTGCCTGTCCACGTCCTCGCGCCCGAATCCGACGCGGTCGCGATCTGCGAGCAGATCTTCGCCGACCGGGTCGGCGTTCATCTGCGCTTCCTCGACGAGTTCGGCGACCCGGTGGTGCTGGAGGCGCCGGCCGATTGCGTGCAACCTGTCGGGTTCGCGCGCGAGGAGGCGCTCATCCCCAATGACGGGCGCATCTTCGAGGGCTTCGACCTGCTGCGCGAATACTTCATGTTCCCGCGCAAGTTCCTCGCCTTCCGCCTCACGGGCCTTGCACCTCTGATCGCGCAGGCGAAGGCGAAGAGCATCGACGTCCTCTTCACGTTCAACGAGGTGAACGGCCGGCTTCTCTCGGCGGTACAGACTCCCGCCTTCGCGCTCTATGCCGCGCCGGCCGTGAACCTCTTCGAGATGCAGCTCGACCGCGTGCCCGTCAGGGCGCGGCAGCACGAATACCACCTGATCCCCGACCGCAGCCGCTATCTCGACTTCGAGCTGCACCGAGTTCTCGACGTCCATGCCCATTATGCCGGCCGGCCGGAGAAGGTGCCGGTCCAGCCGCTCTACTCGGCTTCGGGCAACGGCAACGGCCAGGCCGGGCTCTTCTACACGATCCGCCGCCTTCCCCGCCGACGCTCCACGCGCGAGCGGACCTATGGCGTGACCTCGGATTACACCGGCACCGACATGTTCCTGTCCCTGCTGGAGCCAGCCGGGATCGATACCGATCCGCGCGTCGCCGAGCTCAGCATCCGCGCGCTCTGCTCCAATCGCCACCTGCCCGAGCAGCTGCCGGTCGGCGAGGGCGGCGCGGACTTCCGGCTCGCGGACGACGCGACGCTCGACGTGATGTGCGTCTCCGGGCCGACGCTGCCGCGCGAGCCCATCGTCGCCCAGATCCGCAGCCGGACGGAGACGGTGCATACGGGCGCGGTCACGTGGCGGCTCATCAACATGCTGAGCCTGAACCACCTCGGGATCGTCCAGCGCGGGGCGGGAGCCGGCGCGCGGGCGCTCCGCGAGATGCTGACGCTGTTCGCCGACCTGACGGATTCCGCAACCGAGCGGCGCATCCGCGGCATCCGCAGCGTTGACAGCCGCGCGGTCGTGCGCCGGCTGCGCCAGCGGGCGGGCACCGGCACGGCGCGCGGCACGGAGATCATCGTGACGCTCGACGAGAAGGCCTTCGAGGGAACCGGCCCTTTCCTGCTCGGTGCGATCCTCGATCGCTTCTTCGCGGAATACGCATCGCTCAACCACTTCACCCAGACCGTCATCCGCACCGTCGAGCGAGGGGAGATCATCCGCTGGCCGCCGCGCGCCGGATCGAGGCGGCTCCTGTGACCGCGATTTCAGTCTCCGCCCGCGCAGAGGTGCGGCCGTGACGCTGCGCGTCGATCTCGAGCGCGAGCCCTGGGCCCACGACCTATTCGCGACCCTGCGCGCGATCGAGCGCAGCTTCCCCGGGCGGCCGCGGATCGGCGACAGCGCCTCGATCCGCGACGAATACGTGGCGCTCGGGGAGGATCCGTTCCTCGATTTTCCCCCGTCCAATATCAGCCGCGTCGACCAGGATCGCGAGGGCCGCATCCGGCTCTTCGTCAAGTTCCTGGGGCTGCTCGGGCCGCAGGGACCACTCCCGCTCGCCACCACGAGCGAGGCCTATGGCTGGTGGCTCGCACGCGACGACGCCTTTCCGCGCTTCCTCGACCTCTTCAACAACCGCTTCCTGCAGCTCTTCTTCCGCGCCTGGGCGGATTCCCGCCCCATCGCCCAGCACGACCGGCCGGATCTCGATCGCTTCTCGGCCTATGTCGGCAGCGCGGTCGGGCTCGGCTCGGCCGTCTATCGCGACCTGGACTCGGTGCCGGACGCGGCGAAGCTCGCCTATGCGGGCCTGCTTGCCCCGAAGGCGAAATCCGCCACCCGGCTCCAGAACGCGATCGCAGGCCTCTTCAGGGTCGATGTCGAGATCGAGGAATTCGTCGGCGCCTACCTGCCCTTCGACCCGGCCGACCGCACCCGCCTCGGCCAGAAACATGCGCGCCTCGGCATCGATCTCCTGGTCGGGGCGAGCGTCTTCAGCGTCGAGGACAAGATCCGGCTGCGCATCGTGACCAAGAACATGGCAGATTACGAGCGCTTCCTGCCGAGTGGAGACAGGTGCGAACCCGTCGCCGATCTCGTATTCTTCTATCTCGGCCACGAGCTCGATTGGGATCTCGAGCTCGCGCTGCCGTCCCGGGAGGTGAAGTCAGTCTGCCTGGGGAGCTTCGGCAGGCTGGGCTACACGACCTGGCTTCAGAAGGAGAGCGCTCCCGGCGAAGGCTTCCGGCGCGACGCGCGCTTCAGCCCTGCCGAACGGATCGCCGAGGCACGCCGGGCGCGAGCCTGAGCCGACAACAGGGGGTGGCGATGGCCGATATCAGTCTCGAGACGGTCACGGGGAAGCTGAACCGGATCGGCTACGAAGCCTTCATCCAGGCGCTCCGGCATGCGAAGAGCGCCGGCAACCGCAACGTCGAACTCGCGCACTGGCTCTTCCATCTTCTGCAGAAGAACGACGCCGACCTGTCCCTGACGGCGGACCGGTTCAAGCTCGATCGCGGCAAGCTCCTCTCCGACATCGCTCGGGTGGTGGACGGTTTCCGCAAGAACGAGACCGAGATGCCCGGCATCTCGAACACCGTCGTCGATATGCTCGACCGAGGTTGGCATTACGCCACGCTCTTCTTCGGCGAGACGCAGATCAGGTCGGGCCACATCCTGGTCGCCATCCTGAAATCGAACGAGCTGAAGCGCGCGCTGGTCAATACCAGCCAGGAATTCTCGAAGATCCCAGTCGATGCACTCGCGACCGAGCATCGCGGGATCTGGTCGAAGTCGGACGAGGAGAACCTGCGCCCCATGGACGGGTCCGGCGCGATCGCGGCCGGCACGCCCGGCGCGGAGGCCGCCGGCCAGAAAGGACAGACGGCGCTCGACCGCTTCTCGCAGGACCTGACCGCCCGAGCCGCCTCGGGGGACATGGATCCCATTCGCGGCCGCGACGAGGAAATCCGCCAGCTCATCGACGTGCTGATGCGGCGGCGGCAGAACAACCCGATCCTGACGGGCGAAGCCGGCGTCGGCAAGACGGCCGTCGTGGAAGGCTTCGCGCAGCGCATCGCGGCCGGGAACGTCCCGCAGGCCCTCAAGGGGGTGCGCCTTTGCGCCCTCGATATCGGGCTTATGCAGGCCGGCGCCTCCATGAAGGGCGAGTTCGAGCAGCGGCTCCGTTCGGTGATCGACGAGGTCCAGTCCTCGCCGATCCCCATCATCCTCTTCATCGACGAGGCGCATACGCTCATCGGAGCCGGCGGCCAGGCCGGGACGGGCGACGCGGCCAATCTCCTGAAGCCGGCGCTTGCCCGCGGCACCCTGAAGACGATCGCCGCCACGACCTGGGCCGAGTACCGGCTCTATTTCGAGAAGGACCCGGCGCTCGCGCGGCGTTTCCAACCCATCCAGGTCGACGAGCCCTCGATCGAGACCGCCTGCGACATGCTCCGCGGGCTGACCGGCCAAATGGAGAAGCATCACAAGGTCCGCATCTCGGATGCGGCGATCGTGGCCGCTGTGACGCTTTCCTCCCGCTACATCCCCGCGCGCCAGCTACCGGACAAGGCGGTGAGCCTGCTGGATACGGCCTGCGCCCGCGTCGCGATCAGCCAGACGGCAATCCCGGCCGCGATCGAGGACACGCGCGTCGCGATCTCGTCCCGCCAGGGCGAGCGGGAGGCGCTCATCAAGGACCGCGATCTCGGCGTCGGAGACGAGGAGCGCATCGCCGAGCTCGAAGGCGAGATCGCCAATCTCGAAGCGAAGCTCGCCAAGCTCGAGACGGAGTGGCAGGCCGAGACCGCGATCGTCGACGAGATCCGCTCGCTGCGGGAGGCGATCGCCAAGGCGGCCGGGCAGCCGAATGGCTCGGGCCAGCCCGATGCGGCAGTCCCGAACGGGGCCGAGGACGTGCGCGCGGCCCTGAAGGAGCGGTCGACCGCGCTGGAGGAGATCGATCCCGAGCGGCGGATGATCTACGCCCATGTGGACGAGCAGGCGATCGCCTCCGTGGTCTCCGACTGGACGGGGATTCCGGTCGGCCGGATGGTCAAGGACGAAATCGAGAACGTCCTGCGCCTGCCGGAGACCCTGAACCGGCGCGTCGTCGGCCAGTCGCACGGGCTGTCGATGATCGCTAAGCGTATCGAGACGAACCGCGCCAAGCTCGACAATCCGAACAAGCCCATCGGCGTCTTCATGCTGGTCGGGCCCTCGGGCGTCGGCAAGACGGAGACCGCGCTCGCCCTCGCCGAAGCGCTCTATGGCGGCGAGCAGAACATGATCACCATCAACATGAGCGAGTTCCAGGAGGCGCATACCGTCTCGACGCTCAAGGGCGCGCCTCCGGGCTATGTCGGCTACGGCGAGGGCGGACGGCTCACGGAGGCGGTGCGGCGGAAGCCCTACAGCGTGATCCTGCTCGACGAGGTCGAGAAGGCGCATCCGGACGTCCACGAGATCTTCTTCCAGGTCTTCGACAAGGGCGTGATGGAGGATGGGACCGGGCGGCGGATCGATTTCAAGAACACCCTGATCATCCTGACCTCCAATGTCGGGACCGATCTGATCATGCACCTGTCGCGAGACCCGAGCTACCGCAACGACCCCGACGCCCTGGCGCAAGCCCTCCGGCCCGACCTCCTCAAGGTCTTCCCGGCCGCGCTCCTCGGGCGCATCGTGACGATACCCTATTTCCCGCTCTCGCCCTCGATGCTCGGCGGCATCGTCCGGTTGCAGCTCGACCGCATCCGGCGCCGCATCCGCGAGAACCACGATGCCGACTTCGTCTACGACGATGCGGTCGTCGATCACATCGTGTCGCTCTGCAACGACCCGGATTCCGGCGGCCGGATGATCGACAACATCATCACGAACACGCTGCTGCCCGCACTGTCGCGCGAATTCCTGAATCGTTCGCTCGCCAAGGAGGAGCTGACGGAAGCGCGCGTCACCGTCAGGGACGGCCACTTCGCCTATTCGTGGCGATCGTCGACGGATCCGGAGCCGATCTCCTCGTCTTCGGAGCCCGCTCCAGGGAATGACGACTCCGACAGAACGGGAGAGCTGCCGGACGGTGCTGCCATTGCGGGCCCTCTCGGCAAAGACCTACCGGCCTTCCCGGTCGACGAGCCTCGGCCGGACGCGCCCAGCCCCGCCTGATCCGCGAACCGCATCAACCATCGAACTGGGGACTGAAATGGCGCAGAGCGGGGGAAAAAGGCACAACGTCGCCGCCTACGATCTCAGGCGAATGGTCGGATTCGCGAACAGCGTAGCTTACGCGAAAGCGGCCGCGCTCGGCACGAGCGTGAAGCTCGGGCGCTTCTCCGATAACGGGATCATGAACGCGCTGATCATGGCCTGCACGGGCGAAGGGGGCTTCGCCAGCGTCGAGCAGGACATGCGTGCGATCGAGAGCCAGCGAGACCGCTTCGCACGGAAATACGTCGCCGACATCCTGGAGCAGTCGGGCAAGGGCCCGGCCCAGGTAGCCGGCTGTCTCGAGGTGCTCGAGAAGGAGAAGGCGCGAGCGCTGGCCGAGGTGCAGAACTACTTCACCGCCGCGCGCACCATCAACACGGCCATCGACAACCGCCTGCGCTTCTCCATCAACACGCTGGCAGCCGTGAAGGCAGGGAGCTGCCTTTTCCTCGCCTGGGCGCCAATCGGCGCGGCGGCCGTAGGCGGGGTGACGCTCGCGGCGACCGCCGGCGGGATTTCGCTTGTGTTCAGCCTGACCAAGTCCGCGGCCAAGAACGTCGCCGAGGGCAAGGATGTCGGGGTTGTCGCCTGGGACGAGGGCAAAGAGCTTGCAAAGGAGGGCGCGAACCGCGGCGCCGAGAAGGCGGCCGCAGCGCTGACGGTCCAGGAGCAGCTCTTCCAGGAAGCCGTCGGCAAGGTGCGCAGCCTCTCCGCCAGCCTGGAGAAGGCGACGCGCTCAAAATACCGGAAATCGCTGGAGCGGAGGATCGCTCAAAACCAGGCCCGGATGGCGAGCACCGGGCTGCGCGCCACGGCGGCGCCGGCGGCGCGGGTCGCCACCAAGGGCCTGCCGGTTGTTTTCGCCGCCATGGACACCTGGGAATCGATCGCGGATCTCGGCAGCGAGTGGCAGAGCCGCTGAGCCAGGCGCGTTCGCCGCCGCGGCGCGGGGATCTACGGCTATGGCAGCGTTTCCATCCGTGCCAGAAGCGATCCAGTGGAAGAGAACGGGCCGGCAATCGTCTCGGCCGAGGCGAAGGCCCTGTCTCTCTCCGGCGGGCAAGGCGCTGTCGAGGACCAAGAGGCGGCTGAAGCGAGCTCGCCCGCACAGGGTGAGGTACCGAAAGGCGGGACCATGACCAGCAATCGTTTCGAGCAGGTGGACGAGCGGGCCGAGGACGCCATGACCCTGGTGCTGGGGCGGGAGGGCGAGAAGCAATACGGGATCATCGAATGCCCGCGCTCGGCGTCTCAGGGGCGGCTGCCGAAGGATTTCTCCAGCGGCGAGTTGCCGCTCAAGGAGGCTTTCCGGTCAGCGGTCCGTCTCGCCAACGAGTTCAAGGTTCCGATGGTGGTCATGGACCCGGACAACCTCTGGCAGGCCGAGTGGGGCCAGCTTTACCGCTACGAGGACGAGCCCGAAGCCGGGCAGCGCTGAGTGCCCGCCCAGATTCTGCTCTCGCAGCGTTCTGCCGCGAGATATCGCGTGATAGGAAGCACGCCGTTCTTCCAGCCTCCCGTCTCTGTCCGGAGAGCCTCGCCTTGACCGCCCGCCTTATCGCCGTGCTCGCTCTCGCCGCTCATTCGGCTGGCCCCGCGCTCGCTCAGGGCGCCCCCGACCCGAAGCGTGCCGCTCCCTCGATCACGCTCGAGCTGAACAAGCTCGAGCCGGGGAGCGGCGGCTGCCGGGCCTATTTCGTGGTCGAGAACCGCACGCAGGAGGGGGTAAAGGAGCTCCGCCTGGATACCTTCATCTTCGATGGGGGCGGCCAGATCACGCGCCGCATCGGCCTCACCTTCCCGGATATCCGCCCTGAACGGACCAAGGTCGTGCCTTTCGATCTCAACGGGGCGGCCTGCCCGGAGATCGGCCGGGTCCTCGTCAACGACGTGCTCGCCTGCACGGGAGCATCCGGCGCGCCGATCGGAAATTGCGGCGACCTCCTGAAGGTCACGGCGCGCGGCGGAACGCGGTTCGACTACTGAGGATATCCGCTCGGAACCAGCCGATCGGGCGGCCCCACGCTCGGCCGAAGGCAGGCCGCTTCCCGGACGATGTCGGAAGACATCGGGTCCGTCCGCCGGGCCGGGCTCAGAACCCGACGCCCATAATCGCCCGCGGAGCGGCCGGTTTCGGCGCGCTCGCGGTGGAGACGGGCGCCTGGGCCGGCGCCAGACGCGGCCGCACGGCGCGCGGCTCCGGAGCGGGGGTGCGCCGCTCCTGGGCGACGGCGCGCGGCTTCGGCTCGCGGCGCCGCACCGGCTTGGTCTCGGGCCGGGCAATTGCGACGCAGCGGTCACCTTGCACGCGCTCGCCGGCCCCGCATTCCAGCGGGCACAGATTCGCCGGACGTCCTTTGAGATCCTCGAGGAGTTCCGGGCTCGGATCCGTTGGTATCGGGGAGAGCTTCACCTGCCGGCCGAACCGCCGCAGGGCGTCGCGGGCATCCCTGTCCCATGTCCCGTCCGGCTCGTCGTCGTAGCAGCCGATGCGTTCGAGCTCGGCCTTGGTCTCGCGCACGAGCCTGTCCTGGTCGAGGACCGCCTTCGGAAAGGCGCTCGGCTGGGCCGGACTGGCAGCGAGAGGCTGCGTCGGGTCGTTCAATGCAAGCCGCAGCTGAGCCGGATTCTGCCCGCCCGGAGGCGCGCCTGTTTCGGCGCTCGGCACCAGAGCCGCCGAGGGAGCGGCGCGAGGGGCCTTCAGGGCGTCGAGCGTCGTCTGGACCGATCCGTCTGCCGGCGCGGCCACAGCCGTCTGCACCGCCGGGGCGGCCGCAACCGGCGCGCTGGCCTCGGCCTGAGCGGCAGCCGCGCGGCGGCGCTGCTGCTCTTCCAATTGCTGCCAGGCGAGCCTCTCGCGCTCGGCCTGCTCGGCCGCCGCGAGCCTTATCCGCTCCTGCTCGGCCGCCGCAAGGCGCAGGCGCTCCTGCTCGGCCCGGGCGGCCTCGACCCGCCGTTGCTCGTCTTCGCGGCGAGCGGCTTCCTCCGCCAGCCGCTGGCGCTCGCGCGCCTCTGCTGCGGCCCGCTCCTCCGCCACCCTGCGCTGCCGCGCCTCCTCGGCCAGCCGCTCCTGTTCCAGCCTGCGCGCCTCGGCCTGCCGCCGTTCTTCCTCCACCCGTGCTTCCCGCTCCAGACGCTGGCGCTCGCGCGCCTCGGCCGCGGCCCGCTCTTCGGCGAGCTTCCTCTGCCGAGCCTCCTCCGCCTGCCGCTCCTGCTCGAGCCTGCGCGCCTCGACCTGCCGACGCTCCTCCTCGAGCCGCGCCTCCCGCTCCAGCCGCTGGCGCTCGCGCGCCTCCACAGCGGCCCGCTCTTCCGAGAGCTTCCTCTGCCGAGCCTCCTCGGCCAGCCGCTCCTGCTCCAGCCTGCGCGCCTCCGCCTGCCGCCGCTCCTCCTCGAGCCGCGCCTCCCGCTCCAGGCGCTGGCGCTCGCGCGCTTCGGCCGCGGCCCGCTCCTCCGCCAGCTTCCTCTGCCGCGCCTCCTCGGCCTGCCGTTCCTGCTCGGCCCGGCGCGCCTCCTGACGCCGCCGCTCCTCCTCCAGCCGCGCCTCGCGCTCCAGGCGCTGGCGCTCACGCGCCTCGGCCGCGGCCCGCTCCTCCGCGAGCTTCCTCTGCCGCGCCTCCTCGGCCTGCCGCTCCTGCTCGGCCCGACGCGCCTCCTGACGCCGCCGCTCCTCCTCCTGGGCAAGCCGCTGCCGCTCCTGCTCCTCCGCCAGCAGCCTCTCGCGCTCGGCCTGCCTGCGCGCCTCGGCGCGACGCTCCTGCTCCTCCTGCAGGCGCTGCCAGGCGAGGCGCTCGGCCTCCTCCCGCGCGCGAGCGGAAGCGAGGTCCTCCGGGCGACGCGCGAGCTGGAGGGTCGGTGCCCTTTCCGGCTGCGGCGCGCCGCCGCGCTCGGCCTGGGCCGTGACGCTGCGCTCCGCCTGCGCGATGACCGGGCCGTCGGCCCTGGCAGGGGCTCGGGCCTCGAGGCGCTGGATCAGGTCCCTGGCATCGTCCACCAGGAAGCTGTTGGGGTATTTGGCGATGAAATCGCGCAGAACCTGCGGGTCGTTGCTCGCCCGCGCCCGTGGCCACGCCTCGCGCTCGGTCTCGCCCTTGTTGAAGTAGAACTGGCCCGGATAGGAGAGCGAGAGTTCCGGCGTCTGCCGCCCGCCGGTGACCCGATCCACGTTCATGCTGACGCGCTGGAAGACCTGCGCGACGTCGAGCCCCGGCTCCGGCAGGGCCTTGATGAAGGCGCCCGTGAAGATGCTGTTCCGGCCGGTGCCGTCATAGGCGACCTGGTTCGCCTGCGTCGCATAGGCGACGATGAGGCCGCGCCCGCTGAGCTTCGCGAGACCTGTCGAGGAGAAGGGGTCGCGGCTGCGGGTCGAAAGCGGCAGGTTGCGGCAGGCGTCGAGCACCAAGATCCGCGGCCCGTCGGCCCGGTTCAGCTCCTCGACCACGTCGTCGACCCGGACCGTCTCGTATTCGAGATCGAACTCGTCCTCGAGTTTGGCGTCGACGGGAACGAGGTAGTTGCGGCCCCGGTACTGCAGGCCATGCCCGGCGTAGAAGACAAGGGCAGCCTCTGCGTCCTGGGCGGCGCGGGCGAATTGCCGCAGGCTGTCCCGCATCTGCTCGCGCGTCATGTCCGTGCCGCCGAGCACCGTGAAGCCGACGCGCTTCAGAACCGCACTGACGTCCTCAGCGTCGTTCCTCGGGTTCGGAAGCGACGGGAACTTGCGATAGGCCGAGTTGCCGACGACGAGCGCGATTCTCCGGTCCGAGGCGGCCCAGGCGGGCTCCGCGGCGAGAACAAGGATAACGCCGACGATCAGCGTCAGGAGGGCGCGCATGCACCGGGCGGAGGCTGGATTCCACTAATGATCCTAGCTCCGACCTCCTGGCGAGGCAAATTCGGGCGTCAGTCGAAGGCCGTGTCGTCGTCGGGCCCGGAGGTCATCTCGACAGGGGCCGGATGGTTGAAGAGCTGTGCCCCGGCGAGCAGGAACCGCATAGGATCCACCGCGCTCCCATTGAGCCGCGTCTCGTAATGCAGGTGCGGCCCGGTCGAGCGGCCCGTCGAGCCGAGCAGGCCGACGACGGTGCCGGGGCCGATGCTCTGCCCCGCCGAGACGTTGAGCGCCGAGAGATGCGCGTAGCGCGTCACGAGACCGTTCCCGTGCTCGAGCTCAACGAGGTTGCCGTAGCCGCCCGACACCTCCGCGGAGACCACCCGGCCGGCTGCGGCGGCCCGGATCGGCGTCCCCAAGGGACCGCGGAAATCGATACCCGCATGCATGGCCGCGGCGCCCGTGAAAGGATCCTTCCGCAGGCCGAAATTGCTCGTCAGGCCCGCCTCGCCTTCGACCGGCCGCCGCACCGGCACCGCGTCCACGAGCCCGCGCCAGCGATCGAGCCGCACAAGTTCCGTCTCCAGGCTCGCGAGCTTCGCCTCGAACGGGTTGAGGGCAGCGGCGCGCGTGGACAGGCGGAGGCTGCGGGCAGGCTGGCGCTCCGGCACGGCCGCGGGCTCGACCGAGAGTCCGAGGGTCGCGAGCGAGGCGCGGATCAGCGCGACGCCGTTCTGCGCGCCGCTCGCGAGCGCGCCGAGATAGCGGATCTGGGCACCCTCCAGCCGGCTCATCGAAGCTTCGAGCGCCCCGAACTGCTCGCGCAGCGGCAGGCTCTGCACCCCGTCGAGGAGGCGCGAGGCGCGGGGGGCCTGGCTGGCGACGCCCGGCAGGTCCAGCGACGAGCGCGGGCCGGGTGCCGCGGGAGCAGGCTCGCCGGGCCTAGGCGCTCCGAGGCGGAGCTTCGGAGGCTCCGCCGCCCGTGCCGAGGGCTCCTGCCCGATGCCGCGGGGGCGGCTCGCCGCAGGCACCCCGTCCTCGCTCCGCCCCGAGGCCGCGGGAGAGACCGTACTGCCCGGAGCCCCGGACGGCGCTGCGAGCCCGCCGGCCACGCGGTCGCTCATCTGCATCAAGGTCCATTGCCGGTTCTCGAGCTCGACCTGGCGGGAGATGATGTCGGCGAGTCGGCCCGAGAGGCCCTCCTGCTCCAGAATGCCGTGGCTCGCGACGCCGACGAGCCGCCGCACGAGCGCCTTCTCCTTCTCGTCGTGCGCCAGACGCATCTCCAGTTGCTCCTCCTGGAGCAGCGCGATGCGGGCTCGGCCGGACCAGGCGAACCAGGTCGCGGCCGCAGCCCAGGCGACCAGCACGGCCAGGATCAGCTTGAGGGCGAGCCCCATCCCCTGACGCCTGGCGGGGGCGCGGACGGGGCGCCTGCCGAGCTCATGGGCGCGCATCCTCGCGGCGGTGCCGGCCGCCGGCTGCGCATCCGTGCCGCGAAGGCTCCCTTGCCGCGACATCCCCATACCGACCGTCTAGCGCAGGCCGCTGGCCCGAAGCGTGACGATCGCCACGCCGTCCGGCCAAGGTCGTCGGCTTATAGCAGGAGGGCCCGTCATATTGAATGTTGCGTCGCGGCTAGGTTAAGCGGGCGCGTTGTCTTGCCGCGACTGCAGCGGTTCGGGAAATCTCATGGCCTCCGCGACGCGAGCCCTCGCCATCTCGACCTGCCTCGCGCTGGCCTCCGGGGCGGCGCTGGCGCAGCAGCGTCCGGCCAACCCGCAGGGGCAGAGGCCCGCGCAGCCGGCCCAAGGTCAGGCCCAGGCTCCTGCTCAGCCGGCGCCGCAGGGGCAGGCTCCCGCCCAGGCCCAGCCCGTGCGCACCGAGATCGTCCCGCACGAGAACTGGACCGTGACCTGCCGCGATTTCGCCGACAGGCGGCGCAGCTGCTCGGCGGTCCTCCAGGTCGTCCAGCAGGGCAACAACCAGGTGCTCTTCACGTGGGTGCTGGGCAAGAACAACGAGGGCAAGCTGATCAGCGTGCTGCAGACGCCGACCGGCGTGACGCTCGCGCCCGGCGTCGAGGTGAAGCTCGCGCGCGGGACCCCGCGCAAGGCGGCCTTCGTGAATTGCGACACGACCCGCTGCGAAGCGAGCCTCGAGATGGACGATGCCTTTATCCGCGACGCATCGGCTTCCGACAGTGTGGAGGCGACGATGTTCAGCATCGCCGGGCAAGGCGTGAAATTCACCCTCCCCTTCAAGGGCTTCGACAAGGCAGTTGCCGCCACGCGGTGACAACCAGCGGCCGTTCCGAGTCGCGACGCCTGCGGTCCCGGGCTTCAAAGCGGCGGCTCTCTATCGGCGTGACGATCTCGGCCTAACCCGTTGATCTATCCCCGTAACTATCCAGCATAACCCGCGGTCTCGTCCGACACGGACCGTCTCGCGCCCGCACAGCCCAGCCCCCTCCTCTCCGACGGGCGCGATCAGCTCGCGGATCGCACGGCGGAAAGAGAGAGAGAGAGTTGGACCGCGCGACGCGACGAGGCGGCAAGGACTCGGCGCCGGCCCAGTGGCTGGCCTGCTGCGGCTAGCTCGCGGTCAAGGCGTTGATCGATGCGACGAGCAGCCCGATCTCGTCATAGACGGCCAGAACAGGTAGCTCCTCGGACTTGAGCAGCACCTCGCAATAGGGCGTACCGGCGCTATCCGTGCGTGCCTCGATGCGCAGGATGGAGCTCGCCCGGATGGCGATCTTCCTGACCTCGTTCGGGACGAGCGTATTCTGTTTGAGCTCGCCGACCTCAAGCACCACGAGCGGGTCTTCGCTCGGCATCTCTGTCTCCTCTTCGGTCTGCGCCGGGAATGGCGCGAGCTGGTCCAAGTAGATGGAAAGCAGGCCCGAGATTCCCAGCCTTGAGCCTGCCGCGGAGGTTCGCCACCTGCCATTCGTGCCGGCCCCGAACATGCGGGAAGAATTGCAGGCGCCCCGTCCCTCCGCAGCGGCTCGGCAAACCGGGCGCCCTTCGCGGATGTCGAGGATCGGTGGACGTCGGCCGCAGCCGACTTGCGAAGACGGTTGGGGGAACCAAGCCGGATGCTGCGGGCCGGCGCCCGCCGGCGAGCGATCCGTTCCCGGGCATCATGCCCTACCAACGCCATGCCGGCGAGGTCTTCGAGAAAGTCCTAGCGCTCACGGGATTTTTGGTCGGAGTGGCAGGATTTGAACCTGCGACCCCCACGTCCCGAACGTGGTGCGCTACCAGACTGCGCTACACTCCGACTGAGCGGGGGAGCCTATAGCCGCCGCGATCCGGGAGGGCAAGCGGAGCGGGCCGGATTTTCGGTCGCGGCGGGTCGGTGCGGCAGCCGGTTCTCTCCTCGTTTGGGCATGGGTTATGCAAACCCCGCATCCGTTCGGCCGAGGGAGGAGAGGGGTGGAAGCGAGGCACGCCGCGGGGACGGTTCCGTGGGATGCGGCCATGCCTGGTCACGGGATCCGGATCCGCCGGCTCGCCGGCCCGGAGGCCCGAACCCTCTCCGGGGCGCTCGCGGAGGTTCTGGTCGATTGCGTCGAAGGCGGGGCGTCGGTGAGCTTCATGTCGCCCCTCGGGCTCGACAAGGCGCGCGACTTCTGGGACGGCGTCGCGGCAAGCGTCGGGGCGGGCGAGCGGGTGCTGCTCGTAGCCGAGGAGCCCGGGACCGGCGAGGTCCTGGGCACGGTGCAGCTCGTGACGGCGCAGCCGGAGAACCAGCCGCATCGGGCGGATGTTTCCAAGATGCTGGTCCGCTCCGCCGCCCGGCGCCGCGGGATCGGCGCCGCGCTCATGGCGGCCGTCGAGAAGGAAGCCCGCCACGCCGGCAAGACGCTGCTCGTGCTCGATACCGCGAGCCCCGAGGCGGAGAGGCTGTACGAGCGCTCCGGCTGGATGCGCGTGGGCACGATTCCGAATTACGCGCTTCTCCCTGACGGCCGTCCCTGCACGACGGTGCTGTTCTTCAAGGAGCTGTGACGGGCTCCGGACCCTCTCCCGGCATTGCGTGCCGGCCGCGGATCGGTCATGGACGTCCCATGTTTCCCGAACGATTGCGGCAGGGCTATCGCGGTTTCCTGGAGCGGCGCTTCGCGAGCGAGCGTTCGCGCTACCAGACGCTGGCCGAGCAGGGGCAGCGGCCCGAGATCATGGTGGTCGGCTGCGTCGATTCCCGCGTCTCGCCGGAGGTGATCTTCGACGCCGCGCCGGGCGAGCTCCTGGTGGTGCGCAACGTCGCCAACATCGTCCCGCCCTACGAGCCGGATTCTACCACCCAGCACGGAACGAGCGCCGCGCTCGAATTCGGCGTCCAGGCGCTGCGGGTGAAGCACATCGTGGTTCTGGGCCACGCGCTCTGCGGCGGCATCCGGGCCTTCGCGGACGAGCAGGAACCTCTCTCGCCCGGCGATTTCATCGGGCGCTGGATGTCGCAGATCGCGCCCGCGGCCGAGAGCCTCGGCCCCGCCCCGGAGGGCGAGGGTCGGGCGGAATACCTGACGCGGCTCGAATTCGCCTGCGTCGAGCTCAGCCTCAGGAACCTGATGACGTTTCCCTGCGTGCGCATCCTCGTCGAGCGCGGCAAGCTGCATCTGCACGGGGCCTATTTCGGGGTCGCGACCGGGCGCCTCCTGGTGCGCAATCCGGAGACCCGACGCTTCGAGCCGGTCGAGGAGGGCGCCGCAAGCCCGCTATCGATGATCCGCTGCGAGTAGGGCCGATACGCGGACGGCTTTCCGACCCTGTCCGCACTGGAACAGGGTCCGGAAGCAATTCATGCCGGGTGCGGTCCCGCCATTGGTCTGGGGGGACTCCCTCCTTCTTGCCCCACCCGGACGTGCATGCTAGGGCACCGCCGTGCCTTGCGAGCGCCCCCTCTCGGGCGGGCGGATCCGGGCGTCCAACTTCCAGACGTGCCAGGCTGGGCGCGCTGCTCCAGGGCGAAGCAGCGGGTTCGGGCGAACAGCGACGAGTGACAGGTGGCGGACAAAGGCAAAGCTGAAGCTCATGGCGTATCGGGCGTCGCCGGCCGCTACGCCTCCGCCCTGTTCGAGCTCGCGCGCGAAGAGAATGCGATCGACCAGGTCGCCCGCGACCTCGACAGCTTCGACCGCATGCTGGCCGAGAGCCCCGACCTTCTCCGGCTCGTGAAGAGCCCCATCTTTACGGCCGAGGAGCAATCTAGGGCGGTCGGCACGATCCTCGACCGGGCCGGCATCCGCGGGCTCGCCGGCAACCTGATCCGGCTGGCGGCGTCCAAGCGCCGCCTCTTCGTTCTTCCGGACATGATCCGCGCCTATCGTGCGCTCGTCGCCAAGTCGCGTGGCATCGTGCCGGCCAGCGTCACGGTGGCCGAGGAGCCCTCGCCGCGGATTCTGAACGAGATCAAGACGGCGCTCCGCGAGATGGCGGGCTCCGAGGTCGATGTCGACGTGAAGGTCGATCCGGCGCTGATCGGCGGGCTGGTCGTGAAGATCGGCTCGCGCATGGTCGATGCGTCGCTTCGGACCAAGCTGAACTCCATGCGAATTGCGATGAAAGAGGCCCGGTAATGGATATCCGCGCCGCCGAGATCTCGGCGATCCTCAAGGACCAGATCAAGAACTTCGGCACGGAAGCCGAGGTCTCCGAGGTCGGCCAGGTCCTGTCCGTCGGCGACGGCATCGCGCGATGCTACGGGCTCGACAACGTCCAGGCGGGCGAGATGGTCGAGTTCGAGTCGGGCGTGCGCGGCATGGCGCTGAACCTCGAGGTCGACAATGTCGGCGTCGTCGTGTTCGGCTCCGACCGCGAGATCGCGGAAGGCCAGACGGTGAAGCGCACGGGCGCCATCGTCGAGGTGCCGGTCGGCAAGGGCCTGCTTGGCCGCGTCGTCGACGCGCTCGGCAACCCGATCGACGGCAAGGGTCCGATCCAGGCGACCGAGCGCCGCCGCGTCGACGTGAAGGCGCCGGGCATCATCCCGCGCAAATCCGTGCACGAGCCGATGGCGACCGGCCTCAAGGCGGTCGATGCGCTCATCCCGATCGGCCGCGGCCAGCGCGAGCTCATCATCGGCGACCGCCAGACCGGCAAGTCGGCGATCGTGCTCGACACCATCCTCAACCAGAAGCCGCTGAACGTCGAAGGCGCGCCGGAGAGCCAGAAGCTCTATTGCGTCTATGTCGCGGTGGGCCAGAAGCGCTCGACCGTCGCCCAGTTCGTGAAGACGCTCGAGGAGAACGGCGCGCTCGAATATTCGATCGTCGTCGCGGCGACCGCTTCCGACCCGGCTCCGATGCAGTTCCTGGCGCCCTTCTCGGGCTGCGCCATGGGCGAGTTCTTCCGCGACAACGGCATGCATGCCGTGATCACCTATGACGACCTGTCCAAGCAGGCGGTCGCCTATCGCCAGATGTCGCTCCTGCTCCGCCGCCCGCCGGGCCGCGAGGCCTATCCGGGCGACGTGTTCTACCTCCATTCCCGCCTGCTGGAGCGCGCCGCCAAGATGTCGGACGCGATGGGCGCGGGCTCGCTGACGGCGCTGCCGATCATCGAGACGCAGGCGAACGACGTCTCCGCCTATATCCCGACCAACGTCATCTCGATCACGGACGGGCAGATCTTCCTGGAGACGGACCTCTTCTACCAGGGCATCCGCCCGGCGGTGAACGTGGGTCTCTCGGTGTCGCGCGTCGGCTCCGCCGCGCAGACCAAGGCGATGAAGAAGGTGGCCGGCAAGATCAAGGGCGAGCTCGCGCAGTATCGCGAGATGGCGGCCTTCGCGCAGTTCGGCTCCGACCTCGACGCCACGACCCAGCGCCTCCTCAACCGCGGCTCGCGGCTGACGGAGCTCCTGAAGCAGCCGCAATTCTCGCCGCTGAAGATGGAGGAGCAGGTCGCGGTGATCTATGCGGGCGTGAACGGCTATCTCGACAGCCTGCCCGTGAACCGGGTGCGCGCCTTCGAGGACGGCCTGCTCGCCACGCTGCGGGGGAAACATGCCGAGATCTTGGATTCGATCCGGACCTCCAAGGATCTGACCTCCGAAACCGAGGCCAAGCTGAAGAGCGTGGTCGAGGCCTTCGCGAAATCGTTCACGTAGTCTCACGCCGTCATGGCCGGGCTTGACCCGGCCATCCACGTTGCCTGGCTCGACGCAACCTTGCGTAGATGCCCGGGCCAAGCCCGGGCATGACGGGTCAGGGGTGCAGAAAAGGCCATGCCTTCGCTAAAAGACCTTCGGAACCGCATCGCCTCGGTCAAGGCGACGCAGAAGATCACCAAGGCCATGCAGATGGTCGCGGCCGCCAAGCTGCGCCGCGCGCAGCAGGCCGCGGAGGCGGCGCGCCCCTTCGCCGAGCGGATGACGGCCGTGATGGCGAACCTCGCGGGCGGCATCACGATCGGGCCCGACACCCCTCGCCTTCTCGCCGGGACGGGCTCCGAGCAGACCCATCTGCTCGTGGTCTGCACCGCCGAGCGCGGCCTGTGCGGCGCATTCAATTCCTCGATCGCCCGCCTCGCGCGCGACCACGCCGTCCGCCTCATGAACGAGGGCAAGACGGTCAAGATCCTCTGCGTCGGCAAGAAGGGCTTCGACCTGCTGCGGCGGCAGTTCGAGAAGCAGATCATCGAACTCGTCGACCTGCGCTCGGTGAAGCAGGTCGGCTACGAGCAGGCCGAAATGATCGCCGGCAAGGTGCTGCGCCTGTTCGACGAAGGGCAGTTCGACGTTGCCACGCTGTTCTACTCGCGCTTCCGCTCGGTGATCCAGCAAATCCCGACCGCGCAGCAGATCATTCCGGCACAGTTCGAGGCCGGTTCCGCGACCGCGACCGATGCGGTCTACGAATACGAGCCGGACGAGGGCGAGATCCTGGCGAGCATTCTGCCGCGCAACATCGCCGTGCAGATCTTCCGGGCGCTGCTGGAGAACGCCGCCTCCGAGCAGGGCGCCCGGATGAGCGCCATGGACAACGCCACCCGCAACGCGGGCGACATGATCAAGCGCCAGACGCTGACCTACAACAGGACGCGCCAGGCGATGATCACCAAGGAGCTCATCGAGATCATCTCGGGCGCCGAGGCGCTCTGAGCCAAGTAAGCAGGATACGAGGGAAGCATCATGTCAGCCGCTTTGGCCATGCCGCCGGCCACTACGACCGGCCACATTACCCAGGTGATCGGCGCCGTCGTCGACGTGAAGTTCAACGGGCACCTGCCGGAGATCCTGAACGCGCTCGAGACCACGAACGGCGGCAACCGGCTCGTCCTCGAGGTCGCCCAGCAGCTCGGCGAGAGCACCGTGCGCTGCATCGCCATGGACACGTCCGAGGGTCTCGTCCGCGGCCAGGAAGTGCGCGATACGGGCGCCCCGATCCGCGTGCCGGTCGGCAACGGCACGCTCGGCCGCATCATGAACGTCATCGGCGAGCCGGTGGACGAAGCGGGCCCGGTCCCGGCGGAGGATTACCGCGCCATCCACCAGCCGGCCCCGAGCTATGCCGAGCAGGCGACCGAGGCCGAGATCCTGGTCACGGGCATCAAGGTCGTCGACCTCCTCGCCCCCTACGCGAAGGGCGGCAAGATCGGGCTCTTCGGCGGCGCCGGCGTCGGCAAGACCGTGCTGATCATGGAGCTGATCAACAACATCGCCAAGGCCCATGGCGGCTATTCCGTCTTCGCCGGCGTCGGCGAGCGGACCCGCGAGGGCAACGATCTCTATCACGAGATGATCGAGTCGGGGGTGAACAAGAACCCGAAGGAGCACGGCTCCACCGAGGGTTCCAAGTGCGCCCTGGTCTACGGCCAGATGAACGAGCCGCCGGGCGCCCGCGCCCGCGTCGCCCTGACCGGCCTCACCGTCGCCGAGCATTTCCGCGACCAGGGCCAGGACGTGCTCTTCTTCGTCGACAACATCTTCCGCTTCACGCAGGCGGGCTCGGAGGTCTCGGCGCTCCTCGGCCGCATTCCGTCGGCGGTCGGCTACCAGCCGACGCTCGCGACCGACATGGGCGCGCTGCAGGAGCGCATCACCACGACCACGAAGGGGTCGATCACCTCCGTGCAGGCGATCTACGTTCCCGCGGACGACCTGACGGACCCCGCGCCGGCAACCTCCTTCGCCCACCTGGACGCCACGACCGTGCTGTCGCGCTCGATCGCCGAGAAGGGCATCTACCCGGCCGTCGATCCGCTCGACTCGACCTCGCGCATGCTGTCGGCCCAGATCCTCGGCGAGGAGCACTACAACGTCGCCCGCCAGGTGCAGCAGACGCTGCAGCGCTACAAGTCGCTCCAGGACATCATCGCGATCCTGGGCATGGACGAGCTGTCGGAAGAGGACAAGCTGACCGTCGCCCGTGCCCGCAAGATCGAGCGCTTCCTGTCGCAGCCCTTCTTCGTCGCCGAGGTCTTCACCGGCTCGCCGGGCAAACTCGTCGCGCTCGAAGACACGATCAAGGGCTTCAAGGGCCTGGTCGAGGGCAAGTACGACCATCTCCCGGAGGCCGCCTTCTACATGGTCGGCACGATCGAGGAGGCGGTCGAGAAGGCGCAGCGCCTCGCGGCCAGCGCCTGACCCGATGAACCTCAAGCTGGTTCTTCTCGTCGCCGGTCTTCTGCTCGGCGGCTTGGTCGGGTACTTAACCCGGCCCGAGGCGGCGCAGCTCAATCTCGGCCCGGTCTCGATCGAGGTTCAGTCCGACCGAGCCGCCTCGCCTCGCGACCGGGGCGCCATGACGACCGGCCAGTGGCAGCATGTCGGCGCTTTCGCGATCGGCGGGGCGATGATCGGCCTTCTGGCCGGCTTCGCTCTCGACCGCCGGCGCCGCTGATTACGGAATTCCGAACGTGGCAACCATGCATTTCGAGCTCGTCTCGCCCGAGCGCATCCTGTTCTCTGGCGAGGTGGATGCGGTTCTCCTGCCCGCCACGGAAGGCGACATGACCGTGATGCCGGGCCATGCTCCCGCGATCACGACGCTGAAGGCCGGGTTCGTGGTCGCGACCGATTCGAAGAACCACGGCGAGCGCGTCCTCGTCCGCGGCGGCTTCGCCGAGATCAATGCCGCGGGCGTCATCGTGCTCGCCGAGCGGGCGACCCCCGTCGAGGAGCTGACGCCCGAGAGGATCGACCGCGAGATCACCGAGCTCCAGACCCGCCGCGACGGCACCGACGACGACTTCGCCCGCCGCGCCTATGACGAGACGATCGGGCAGCTCGAGGAAGCCCGCGAGACGCTGAAGCTGTAGACCGGGGCGGCTCCGCACCGGGCCGGGCCCCGATGAGCGACCGGGAACGGCCGCTCATTCTCACCCTCGCCCTGGACGGCGCGGCCTTCGCTTACCTGGACGCGCTGCGGCGCCGGCACTACCCGCCCGAGCGCAACCAGGTTCCCGCCCACCTGACGCTGTTCCACGCACTGCCCGGCGAAGAGGCTGCGCGGGTTCGGCGCGAGCTCGCCGGGATCTGCCGACGGCACAAGCCCTTCGCTCTCCAGGCGACGGGCCTGCGTTTCCTGGGCTACGGCGTCGCGATCTCCTTCGCGTCCCCCGAGCTCGTTCAGCTCCGCCAAACCTTGGCCCGCGAGTGGCGCGACTGGCTCACGCCCCAGGATACGGCGAAGATCGCCCCGCACGTGACGATCCAGAACAAGGCGGGCGCAGATGTCGCCCGCGTCACCCTGCGCGAGCTGGAAGGCAGCTTCCGCCCATTCACCGCCCGCGCCGAGGGCCTGAACCTGTGGCGCTATCTCGGCGGGCCGTGGCGGCTCGATAAGGCGTTCCGCTTCGGCGGCTGAGCTCAGGGAGCGAGCGAGAATTCCAGCAGCACCGTCCGCTGCAGGAAGGAGAAATTGTCGTCCGAGATGAGGGTCACGACCGTTTCGCCGGTGGCCGGATCGCGGTGGGCCGTGATTCCCTCCATGTTGTCGATCTCGTATCCGCGGTCGGCCTCGAAAACGACCTCGCCGTCGAGTTCCCCGTCGGGTCGAAAGGCGTCCCGCGCGAGGCGCCGGATGCGGCATGCCACCCCGCTCAGAATGCTGAACCGTCTCTCGAGCAGCAGCGCCTCGCCTGACGGGAGGAAGACGATGTCGGTGACGTCGAAGCCGAGGGAGCGCCTGACAGTGAAGGCGAACCGGTTCGGCCCGGTCACGACCCAGCCGCGGGTGGGCGCCTCGTCCCCTGCCGCAGCCCGTTCCGCTATGGCCACGAGGCAGCCCGCGAGGGGATGGCGCGGCGGTGCGACGCCCAGCGCCTCGAGCCCCTCGTTGAAGGGGAGGCGATCCGCCTCCGAGGGCAGCGGGACGGGGATTCCCCTCGCCCTGATGCCGTCACGGTCCCAGTCGAAGCGCCTCACCTCATGAACCCGCTCGATCGCGACGAAGGCCGCGCCGTCGGCGATCGCGAGCGCCTCGACATCGAAGGCGCGCCCGCCCCGAAGCGGCCGCCCGTCGCTGCCCAGAATGGGCGCGACAACGGCCTCGTCGAGCCCTGCCAGCCGCCCCTCCTCATAGTGCGGGATGGCTGTCAGCCAATGCGCCCGGTCCGAAACCGCGACGAGGCGGCGCCCGTCGGGCGAGCGCCACAGGCCCGACCAGCCGCCGAAGTCCGGATCATCCGACCAGAGCTCGAGCCCGGCTCTGAAGGTCAGCGCGCCGAACCGGCGTCGCTCGGCCTCTCTGGGCAGAAGCGCCAGGATCGGTCTGGCATGGAGGAGGGAGGGACGCGGCCCATCGCTTTCGCCCGGCCCCCTCGCCCTGGCGAAGTGCAGGCCGACAGGAGCAAGGGCAGCGGCGCCTGCGAACGCAAGCGCCGCCCGGCGGCTGAGCCTCAAGCGGCGTACCGCGGGCGCGGGTAGCCGATGGCAGGCGGCGCCGTCTCGTCGAACAGCTCGGCGAGCTTCTCCGTCATGGCTCCGCCGAGTTCCTCGGCATCCACGATGGTCACGGCGCGGCGGTAGTAGCGCGTCACGTCGTGGCCGATGCCGATCGCGATCAGCTCGACAGGCGAGCGCGTCTCGATTTCCTCGATGACGAAGCGGAGATGCCGCTCCAGGTAGTTGCCTGGGTTCACGGAGAGCGTCGAGTCGTCAACCGGCGCGCCGTCGGAGATCACCATCAGGATGCGGCGCTGCTCGGGCCGGGCGAGCAGGCGCTTATGGGCCCAGTCGAGGGCCTCGCCGTCGATGTTCTCCTTCAGCAATCCCTCGCGCATCATCAGGCCGAGATTCTTGCGGGCCCGGCGCCAGGGCGCGTCGGCAGGCTTGTAGATGATGTGGCGGAGGTCGTTCAGCCGGCCGGGATTCGGCGGCTTGCCGGCCTGAAGCCAGGCCTCGCGCGACTGCCCGCCCTTCCAGGCGCGCGTCGTGAAGCCGAGGATCTCGACCTTCACGCCGCAGCGCTCGAGAGTGCGGGCCAGGATGTCGGCGCAGGTGGCCGCAACCGTGATAGGCCTGCCCCGCATCGAGCCGGAATTGTCGATCAGCAGCGTGACGACCGTGTCGCGGAATTGCGTGTCCTTCTCCTGCTTGAAGGAGAGCGGCTGGTGCGGATCGATGATGACCCGGACGAGCCGCGCCGGATCGAGGATCCCCTCCTCGAGGTCGAAGTCCCAGGAGCGGTTCTGCTGTGCGAGAAGCCGCCGCTGCAGCCGGTTGGCGAGGCGCCCGACCACGCCCTGCAGGTGCGAGAGCTGCTTGTCGAGATAGGCGCGCAGGCGCGCGAGCTCGTCGGGGTCGCACAGCTCGTCAGCCTCAACCACCTCGTCGAACTTCGTCGAGAACGCCTTGTATTCCGGCCCGCGCGGCTCGTTGCCGCGGTTCGCAGGCGGCCGCCAGGATTCGGATGCGGCCTCGGAATCGGTGTCGTCGGCCTCCTCCGGCAGTTCGCCGGACGGCGCGTCCGCCGCCTCCATCGCGCCGTCCTCGAGCTCGTCGGCAGCCTCCTCCTGGAGATCGACCTCCGCCCGCTCGCCCTGACGCTGCTCCTCCGCCTCGCCCTCGCCGCCCTGCTCCTCGCTCTCGGTCTGATTCTCGTCCTCGTCCTCCTGCTCGTCGCGCTCGAGCGCGCTCTCGTCCGACATGTCGAGCGAGGCGAGGAGATCGCGGACCGAACGGGCGAAGCTGCGCTGGTTCTCGATGTTCTTCAGGAGGCCGTCGAGGTCGTGTCCGGCCTTCTGCTCGATGTGGTCGCGCCACAGGTCGACGATCTTCGCGGCGGCCTCGGGCGGCTTCAAGCCGGTCAGACGCTCCCGCACCAGGAGGGCGACGGCGTCCTCGAGCGGAGCGTCCGCCCGGTCGGTGATGTCCTCGTACTTGCCGCCGCGATGATAGCGGTCCTCGATCATGGCCGAGATGTTGCCGGCGACGCCCTCCATGCGACGGGAGCCGATGGCCTCCACCCGCGCCTGCTCGACCGCGTCGAACATGGCCCGGGCCGCCTGGCCCTGAGGCGCATGGCGGCGATGCAAGGCGGCGTCGTGGCAGGCGAGGCGGAGCGCCATCGAGTCGGCGTGGCCGCGCACGATCGCAACGTCCTCGGCCGACAGCTTGCGGGGCGGCTCCGGGAGCCGCGCCTTGCCGCTCGTGAGCAACGGGCGGTCGGACGCGTAGGTGACCTCGAGATCGGGCTGGCGCGCGAGCGCCCGCATGGCGCCCGCGATCGCCCGTTTCAGCGGCTCGTTCGGGGCTTCCTTGCGCTCGCCCGGCTTACGGTTGGAGATGGACATCAGCGGTGCTTCCCACCCGAGGAGGCAAGCGGTTCGTAGATGAACGGACGGTCAAGTATCTCTTCCCAACCATAAGGGCACTCGTCTGGAAAGCTCTCACTCGGAAGGTTCGTCTCGGACGACGCGGCTAGGCGCGTCGTCCTATAGGCTCGCCGCAACGCCTCAGAGCGGCGGGACTTCAGTCCCGAATTGTCGGTCAGGACGTCGGAGAATTCGCCGCGCTGCGCAGCGATCGCGTTGGCCCAGCTCCGGCTTCTCCGCTCGGGCTGATGATTCCATTTCAGCATGAGGGCGAGGATGATCTCGAGCGCGCTCTGCAGCTTGGAGAACTCGCTCTTGCCCACGTCGCTCAGTTCCTCGGCGATGTTCTCCGCGTCGAGGCGTCCGGCGCGGAGCAGGGCAACCTGCTCCTGCACCCAGGTGTAGAGATCCTCGTCGTGTCGCGTGGCGGCCCGGGCGGGTGAATCGGGCCTGTTCTTGATCGCGGAGTGGCTCATGAAAGCCTCCCTTGCCGAGCCCGATGATAGCAGAGATCGAGGCGCTCCCGCGGCGGCGTTCCTCAGCTCAGGGCGACGTTGACCGCGCTCTCGGGCAGCTCCTTGCCGAAGCAGCGCTGGTAGAACTCGGCGACGAGCGTCCGCTCGAGCTCGTCGCACTTGTTCAGGAACGTCACCCGAAACGCGAAACCGATATCGCCGAAGATCTCCGCGTTCTCCGCCCAGGTGATCACGGTGCGGGGCGACATCACGGTCGAAAGGTCGCCGCTGATGAAGGCGTTGCGGGTGAGATCGGCCACGCGCACCATCTTGCCTACGATGTCGCGGCCCTCCGGCGTGCGGTAGTGGTGCGCCTTGGACAGGACGATCTCGACCTCCTCGTCATGCGGCAGGTAGTTCAGGGTGGTCACGATGGACCAGCGGTCCATCTGCGCCTGGTTGATCTGCTGCGTGCCGTGATAGAGGCCTGTCGTATCCCCGAGCCCGATCGTGTTGGCGGTGGCGAAGAGCCGGAAGGCGGGATGCGGGCGGATGACGCGGCTCTGGTCGAGGAGCGTCAGGCGCCCCGACGATTCGAGCACCCGCTGGATCACGAACATCACGTCCGGCCGGCCGGCATCGTATTCGTCGAAGACGAGTGCGACATTGTTCTGGTACGCCCAGGGCAGGATGCCGTCCCTGAACTCGGTCACCTGCTTGCCGTCGCGCAGGACGATCGCGTCCTTCCCTACCAGATCGATGCGAGAGACGTGGCTGTCGAGGTTGATGCGCACGCAGGGCCAGTTCAGCCGCGCGGCCACCTGCTCGATATGGGTCGACTTGCCGGTGCCGTGATAGCCGGTGACGATGACGCGGCGGTTGCGGGCGAAGCCCGCCAGGATCGCCAGCGTCGTCGGCGGATCGAAGAGGTAGTCCGGATCGACGTCCGGGACATGCGGGTCCGTCTGCGAATAGGCCGGAACCTCCAGGTCGGAATTGATCCCGAAGACCTGCCGGACGGACACCTTCATGTCCGGCATGCCAGGAACGGAACTGTCAGTGGCGAGCATCGAGAAGCCTCTTCGGCGGCGGCTCTGCAAGAGCCCTGCCGCGCTCTATGCGGCGATCCTGGTGGGGTGACCTGGGATACGTCCTGTCCTTAGCGGCGCCCTGCCCCGGGCGCAATTTGCCCGGGCGCCGGGGTCCGTTGCGTACCGCTCAGCACAGGCCCGCGGCCTTGAGCGTGTCATGCGCGCGGATGATGTCGCGCAGGCGCGGCTCGTAGGAGCGGTCGCCGCCATGGGCGTCCGGATGGAAGCGTTTCACGAGCGTCTTGTACTGCGCCTTGATCTCGACCGCGCCGGCGCTCTCGTCGAGGCCGAGCGTCTCGAGTGCCTGCATGACCGGCCCCGGACGGCGCGGCCGGGCCGGCTCGGGCGTGGCCCTTGCCCGCTCGAATCCGGCCGAGCGCATGATCCCGAGCGGATCGAGATAATCGAACTCGTCCGGGTTCGCCGCCCCGTCCCGGCGGCGGTGGCCGCCATTGACCGACATGTTCCAGGTCGGCCGATGCCCGACCACGGCCTCCTTCTGGTAGGCCTGGACGTCCTCGTCCGACATGCCGGCGAAGTAGTTGTAGGCGGCGTTGTACTCCCGCACGTGCGACAGGCAGAAGTTCCAGTACTGGCCCTCCCGCCCCCGCCCCTTGGGGGCGCGGTGGAGCCCCGCTTGCGTGCAGCCCGCGCGCTCGCAGGTCGGCGCGTCCCGCCGCGGCTCCTCGCAGCGCGGCTTGATGCGGACCTTGTCGAACAGCGGCGAATTGAGACCCATGACGAACCGATTATCGATGGCGCGGGACGAAGCGGCAAGCCGAGGGAACGCCGCCTCGCACATGGAGGAACGAAGTGAGCTTAAGGGATCGGATGGTCGAAATCGTGACCCGGGAGCTTCGCCCGCTGGAGCTCACGATCGAGGACGAATCGCATCTGCATGCCGGCCATGCCGGCTGGCGGGAAGGCGGTGAAACGCATTTCAGGATCGATGTCGTGTCGGAAGCCTTCGCGGGCAAGAGCCGGGTGGAGCGCCACCGCATGGTGAATGCCGCGCTGGCGGACGCGTTCGGGCCGAACGGGCTCCACGCGCTGGCGATCCGGGCGCGGGCGCCTGGCGAATAGGATCAGCGCCGCTCGCGCGGGGCCAGGAGATAGATGGCGAGCGTCGCGCCGAGCACCAGCCCGAAAGCCGTGAAGAGCCGCCCGTAGAGGTCGGACGGCGCGGTGCCGGCGAGCTCCGCCGCCCGTACATAGCGGCCCGAGAACCACTGCCCGAGCCCGGCCCCGCCCATGAAGGCGAGGTTCATGATCGTGACGCCCTGCCCGAGCAGGTGGGTCGGCATGAAGGAGCGCGCATGCGCCATGATGATGGCGAAGGGCGCTCCCAGGCAGGCGACGAGCAGGAGGAGCGTCACCGCGAGTGCGCCCGACCGCTCGCCGAAGAGCCCGAGGACGAGCCAGGCCGCGACCGAGATCCCGACGCCCGCGGCCGCCGTGTACTTGGCATTGCCGAAGAGCCGGTTCAGCGGCGCGTAGAGGAGCGCTCCGGCCGCGATGGCGAAGCCCATGGCCGTCGCGCCGAGGCTGCGCAGCTCGGGCGAGAAGCCGTGCACCGTATCCAGATACGGGGCGATCCAGAGGCCGCGGGTGGCGATGACGCAGGCATAGCTGACGAGCGCGATGGGGAAGATCGGCCAGAGCGCCCGCATGGCGAGGATCTGCCGCGCGCCGGCGAGCGGCGAAACGGCGCCGCCCGGCGCATCGGCGCGCGGCGGGTCGCGCAGCACGAGCGAGACGCAGACGAGGCTCAGGGCCGCGATCCCCGCGATCCCAAGCATGGTCGGGCGCCAGCCGAATGCCGAGACGGCGAGCGCCAGCGGCGTCCCGCTCAGGGGATCGCCGAGGGAGCCGAGGCCGAGGAGCAGGGAGGACAGCGTCGCGAAGCGCGCGGCCGGATAGGTGCGGGCGATCAGGTAGAAGCCGGTCATCAGCACGGGCGCGCAGCCGCCGCCGGTGAGCGCCATGGCAGCCAGGGCCTGCGACAGGCTGCCGGCGAAGGCGAAGAGCACGCCGCCGATCACGGCCGAGCACATGCCGCAGGCCAGCGTCCGGCGCGGCCCGAATCGGTCGAGCGCCACGCCGACCGGGATCTGGCACAGCGCGAAGGCGAGGAGGAAGGCGGCCTGAAGGCTCGCGAGCCCCGCCGCGTCCAGGCCCAGGTCGCGCGAGACGTCGCCCGCCACCACGGCCAGGAAGGCGCGATAGAACTGGCTGAGCAGGTAGGGGAAGAGAAGAGCGAGGAACACGACCGCGACCGGAGGCTCGCCCGGTCCGGCGAGTCGCCCGCTGCCTAACATCCGGGCAGGCGGCCGTCGAACGGGGGGCGCAACCGCCCCGGAACAACGTCCCGTTTCGAGACATCCGGCCGCAACGCGGTCCCGCGAAAAGCTCGCCGACAAGGAGGCCCCCATGGCCCGGCACATCCTGCCGACCCTGCTCGGCATCGTCGCCCCGCTCTCCGCGGTGGGTTGGCTGCTCAGCCGCGGCCTGTGACGGGCACCTTCGGCGCGGACCTCAGGCCCCCCTGCGCGATCTCGGCTGGCGCCAGCGGGCGAAGCCGGTCGAGACAAGCTTCGATACGGCGATGCCGTCGGCCACCGAGACCGCGAGCGCGAGCCTGAGATCGCCGTTGGCGAGCTTCAGATAGGCGTCGATGGCGGCCGCGACCTCCCGGTCGGATTCGCGCGGTCCCTCCGCCGCATGGGTGACGTTCCCGCATCGAAGCTCGGCCATGGTCAACCGCCCTGGATTTCGATGTTCCTATTTTGTTCTGGAACTGAAGAGAGTCAACAGGGGTACGCGCCCTTCAAAGCAGGGTCGCTCCGGGGTCCCCGCGGGAAGCGATTCCCGCATGATCCTGGTTCCTGGTCCGCCATGATCCGGCGAACCTGAGATGCGCCGGAGCAAGGATGGCAGCGACCGCGGCAAGGATCACGGCATCCCTGCATCCCGTGATCCCGTCCTGCGGCTCGCGGCGCCCAATTCTGCAAGCGCGACCGCGAAATCCCGCCCCTCGAAGGCGACCCAGGCCGCCGAGAGCGCGATGCCCGCGGCCGGCGCGTGGGCGTCGCGGACGCAGACCGATCCGTCCGGCCCGGGCAGGACCGCAAAGCTCGAGGGCTCGCGCGCAAGGCCGGTTCCGAGCGCCTTCAGGTAGGCCTCCTTGCACGCCCAAAGCCGGGCGAAGGCCCCCCCGCGCTCCCCGGGGGCGAGCCGGCACAGGAAGGCCTGCTCTTCGGCGTGCAGCACGTTCCAGGCCGGCTCGGCTTCCGGCTCGACCGCTTCGACGTCCACGCCGATAGGCGCACGGCCGACCGCCATCGCCGCGAGGCCTGCGCGGCCCGCGCAGGACAGGTAAAGGCGGGTTCCGGCGGGCCTGGTCAGGCGAGGCGCCCGCCCCTCCCCGTGCGAGATCGAGACCTCGTTCGGGGACAGATCGAGCATGCGGGCGGCGAGCGCGCGCAGCAGCGTCCGGCGCTCGTCCCGACCCGCCGCCGCGACGACGACCGCGGGCCATTCGCCCGCCCAGTGCTCGGGACGCGAGATCGGCCGCATGGCCTTGGCATAGCCGGTTGCGGTCGGCCTCGCGAGAGGACGAGCCCCGTTTCGCGGCTCGCGCCGTTGACGCCCATGCCCGAGTCGGCGAAGCCCGGCCGGAGCTCGCATCGTGTCGCTGCCGTCGTCCCGCCCCACCCTGACCCTGCAGGGCTGCCTCCTCGGCGCCCGGATGCTGGTGCCGGTGCTGCCCGGCCTGGTCGTGTATTCGCTCGCCTTCGGGGCGGCTTCGGCCAATCGCGGGCTGACCCTTGCCGAAGCCACGGCCATGAGCGCCATCGTCTATGCCGGGGCGGCGCAGATGGTGTCGCTCGAGCTCTGGCAATCCACCTGGACCGCCGCGAGCCTGCTCACGGTCGCGCTCGTCACGGCGACCGTCAATGCGCGCTTCGCCCTCATGGGAGCCTCCATCCAGCCCTGGCTCCGGGGCGGCCCACCGGTGCGCAGCGCGCTCGGCCTATTCTTCCTGGTCGATGCGAGCTGGATCCTGGCCACACGCTATCGCGAGGAGGGCGGGCGCGACCTCGGCGTCCTGTTCGGATCGGGAATGCTGAGCTGGGTAGTCTGGGTTTCCGGCACCATCCCGGGCTACCTCGCGGGCTCGCTCGTCGCCGAGCCGCGCCGCTTTGCCCTCGACCTCGTGATGCCGGTCTTCTTCGCCGCGATGGCCGTGCCGCTCTGGCGCGGTCTCCGTGCCTCGGCCCTGCCCTGGGCCGTCGCGGGCCTCGTCGGGCTCGCCGTGCAGGCGCTCGTGCCCGGCTACCTCTTCATCGTGGCCGGCGCGCTCGCCGGCGCTTTCACGGGAGCGCTCGTCCGTGACCGCGGGTGATCTGGGCGGGTACGGGCCGGCGCTCGCCATCCTGGCCATGGCGGCCGCGACCTATCTGTGCCGCGTGTCGGGCGTGGTCCTGATGAGCCGCGTGCGCCTGACGCCCGCCGTGCAACGGGCGCTCGCGGCGCTGCCCGGCTCCATCGTGGCCGCGACCGTACTGCCCATCGCGGCCCGGTCCGGGCCGGATGCGATCGCCGGGATCGTGGCCGGCGTCCTGACCATGGCGCTCGTCCGCAACGAGGTGCTGGCGCTCGCCGCCGGGCTCGGCGTGGCGGCCGGGATCAGGCTCCTCCTTCCGATCTGAGCCGAAGCCGGATGCGGTAGGAGAGCCCGTCGCGCGTGTTGCGGTAGGCGTCCATGATCTGGTCGCGCGAGCCCTGGACGATGGTCGGGTCCGCGGTCGGCCAGTATTCGACGTCACAGGCGAGCGTGCGGGTGAGCTCGAGCGCGGCATGGTGCGCCTCCGGCGAGAGCGAGACGATCAGGTCGAAATTAAGCCCCTCCCATTCCTCCAGTTCAGCCAGCGTGCGGGGCTTGTGCTTCGAGCCGTCGATTCCGAGCTCGTCGAGCGCCGCGACCGCGAAGGGGTCCCGCTCGCCCGCCCGCACGCCGGCCGACTGCACGTAGATGGACTTGCCGAAATAGTGGCGGGCCAGCGCCTCGGCCATGGGCGAGCGCACGGAATTGTGCGCGCAGACGAACAGGACCGATTGCACCTTGCGGCGGGGCGCATCACCCGGCGGCAGCGGCGACGGGTCGGCCAACCCTCAGCCTTTCCAGTGGAGCGCGTAGATCAGCGTGAAGAGGCGGCGCGCCGTGTCGAAGTCGATATCGACCTTGCCCTCGAGCCGCTGGACGAGGAGCTCGGAGGCCTCGTTGTGGAGGCCGCGCCGCCCCATGTCGATGGCCTCGATCTGGGCTGGCGAGGCGGAGCGGATGGCCTTGTAGTAGCTATCGCAGATGAGCTCGTAGTCCTTGATGACGCGCTTGAAGGGCGTGAGCGAGAGGTAATGCGTGACGCAGCCCGAGCCGTCGGCGGCCTTGACCTCGAAGGCGAGCTTCTTGTCGACGATGGCAAGATGGAGCGTGTAGGGGCCGCTGTCGTGTTCGGGGACCCCGAAGGAATTCTCCTCGACGATGTCGTAGATCGCGATCGCCCGCTCGTGCTCCTGGTCCGGATTGCCGCGGCCGATCGAGGTCTCGTCGAGCGTCACGGCGACGAGCCGGTTCCTCTTCTCGGGCGGCGCCTTGTCGCTCATCCGGTCAACGCCCGAGCCGGATCGCGATCGAGCGCGCATGCGCCTCCAGACCCTCGGCGCGGCCGAGCGCGATGGCGGCCGGCCCGAGCGTCGCGAGCGAGCGCCGGTCACAGCGGAGGAAGGAGGTGCGCTTCATGAAGTCGATCACGCCGAGCCCGGACGAGAACCTGGCCGAGCGTGCCGTTGGCAGGACGTGGTTAGGCCCGGCCACGTAATCCCCCATCGCCTCCGGCGTCCAGGAGCCGAGGAAGATGGAGCCGGCATTGCGGACCCTGGCGGCGAGCAGATCCGCGGCTTCGGCCTCGATCTCGAGATGCTCCGGCGCCACCCGGTCCACGAGGGGCAGCGCGCTCTCCAGATCAGGCACGAGGATGACCGCGCCGAAATCTCGCCAGCTCGCGCCCGCGATCTCCGCCCGCGGCAGCGTCGCGAGCTGGCGTTCGACAGCCTGCTCGACGGCATCGGCGAGTTCGGCTGAGTCCGTCACCAGGATCGATTGGGCGGCCGCGTCGTGCTCCGCCTGGGCGAGGAGATCGGCCGCGACCCATTCGGGATTCGCCTGCCCGTCCGCCAGGATCAGCACCTCGGAAGGGCCCGCGATCATGTCGATCCCGACCTGGCCGAAGACGCGGCGCTTTGCGGCCGCCACATAGGCGTTGCCCGGCCCCACGATCTTCGCCACAGGGGCGATGGTTCTCGTGCCGTAGGCAAGCGCGGCGACGGCCTGCGCGCCGCCGATCCGGTAGACTTCGTCCACCCCGGCGATGCGGGCCGCCGCCAGCACCAGGGGGTTGAGAACGCCGTCCGGCGTCGGGACGACCATGACCACGCGCTCCACGCCGGCCACCTTGGCCGGGATCGCGTTCATCAGGACGGAGGACGGATAGCTCGCCGTCCCGCCGGGCACGTAGAGGCCCGCGGCCTGGATCGGCGTCCACCGCCAGCCGAGCCGGACGCCCGCCTCGTCGGTCCCGTCGTGATCGGGCGGGATCTGCCGGGCATGGTAGGTTTCGATCCGCCCGGCCGCGAGCCGCAGGGCTTCGAGCGCCTCCGGGTCGGACGCCCGGAACGCCGTCTCGATCTCCCCATCGCTGACGCGCAACGTCTCGGGCGCGATCTCGAACCGGTCGAACTTCCGCGTCAGCTCGACCAGGGCCTCGTCACCCCGCGCCACCACGTCGGCGACAATGGCGGCGACGGCGCGATCGACGTCCTCCGACACCTCCCGCTTGGCCGCCAGGAGGGCCGCGAACGCCTGCTCGAAATCGGGCCGCGCGGCGTCCAGCCGCTGCGGCATCAGGCGCGCTCCACGTCGTGCGCCGGGCGCTGCCTTGCCGCCCAGATCGGGCCCATGTCCTTCATCAGCGCCTCGATGCATTCCACATTCAGGCGGATGCAGGCCCCGCCCGCGAAATGCAAGATGGCGGCGCCGGACGGCGGCTCGCCCGGCTCGAACGTGATCGCGAGGAGGTTGAGGATCGCTTCCGGATGGCTCCGGTCGATGCCGCGCGTTTTGACCGACAGGACGCGCTCGAAATGGCAACCGGTCAGGCGGCGGCGCGCCTCGCGCTCGCCAGCCTCCCAGTCGAAGCGCCTGCCCACGAGCGCGAAGCGTCGCTGCCCGGGCAGGTAGGTCAGGTCGGCGACGCGGACGACCGCGTCCTGCAGATGGGCGGACAGTACGGCGAGATCGTCGGCGTCGAAGGCGGCGAGCTTGAGGGGCTCCATGGCGGGACCACCGTTCTTCTTGGCAAGTTTGAGCGCGAGATAGCTACGCCCCCCTTTCGCCGCAACCTGCGGTGCTGCTGTTCGCCCCGCTCCCGCTCCGCTACAAGGGATCGTCGGCGCGGGACGCGCCGGGAGGCCGCCATGCAGCGCATCGCCCTTGCCGCCCTCCTTCTCGCGGCAGCCTTCTCGCTGCCCGCCCAAGCCCAGAATACGGCGAGGGGCGGCGGCTATGGCGGCTTCGGCGCGGTGGGCGGCGGACCGGATTACGGCGGACCTCCGGCCGGGCGGCGCCTCGCGGTCCCGCAGCCTCCCGTAGGCCGGAGGGGCGCAGGCATCTGCGCTACGCCGCGCGTGACCTGCCCGGCCTCGGCCCCGCGCGGTGCCCGCTGCCTGTGCAGGCTGCCGGGCGGCCGCGTGCAGAGCGGAAGGGTCGGGTAGCGCCGAGCCTCGCGCGATCGGGGCCGCGCCGGGCGATGAGCAACTTCGCGCTGTCCGTTCTCGTCACGCTGGTCGTGACGGTGGAGCCGCTCGGGACCGCCCTCCTGTTCCTCGGCCTCACGCCGGGCATGGGCATGGACGAGCGGCGCGCGATCGCGCTCCGCGCCGTCGCGATCGCGACGGCCGTGCTCCTGGTCTTCGCGCTCGGCGGCGCCCAGCTCCTCGAACTCCTCCAGATCTCCACCGCGGCCTTCCAGATCGCAGGCGGGCTGCTTCTGCTCCTCGCCTCGATCGACCTGATCTTCGCACATCGGACGGGGCTTTCCTCGATCACGACGGACGAGACCAGGGAGGCCGCCGCCACGCACGACATCGCGGTCTTCCCGCTCGCGATTCCTCTCATCGCCGGCCCCGGCGCGATGACGGCCGTAATCCTCCTCATGCAGCGCGCCTCCGGCACGGCGGAGATGAGCCTCGTGCTCGGCCTGCTCCTGGTCGTGATGATCGCGACGGCGCTGACGCTCCTGCTTGCGCCGCGGCTCGTCCAGCTCCTCGGAATCACGGGCGTCAACGTGGTCGCGCGGGTATCCGGTATCCTCCTCGCCGCGCTTGCGATGCAGTTCGTCCTCGACGGTTTGCGCGCGAGCGGGATTTTCACGCATGTGCCCTGAGCAGAAGACCGTAAGGGCATCCACATGACGACCGAGTCGAGCAGCATCCTCCGGCAGGAGCGGGACGGAGCCGTCCTGATCCTGACCATGAACTACCCGGAACGGCGGAACGCATTGTCCCTCCCCTTGCGGGCGGCGCTGGCCGAGGCGCTCGGGGCCGCCATGACTGACCGCGATATCCGCGCGATCGTGCTCGCGGGTGCTGAGGGAAACTTCTCTTCCGGCGGCGACATCTCCAGCATGGAGGGGGTGACGGGCGTGGGCGGGCGCGAGCGCCTCAGCAACGTGCATCGTCTGATCCGCCTGCTGGTCGCGGGCGAGAAGCCCGTGATCGCGGCCGTGGAGGGCTACGCCTACGGGGCGGGACTCTCGCTGGCGGCAGCCTGCGACATCGTCGTGGCCGCCCGCGACGCCCGATTCGCCTGCTCGTTCAACCGCATCGGCCTCATGCCGGATCTCGGCGCGGCCTGGACGCTGCCGCTCCGGATGGGCCTTGGCCGCGCCAAGCACATCATGCTGCGCGGCCAGGCTTTCGGGGCCGAGGAGGCCGAGCGCTGGGGCCTGGCGGAGGTTCTGTGCGAGCCCGGAAGGGCGCTCGCAGAGGCGGTTGCGATCGGGCAAGAGCTCGCGGCCGTCTCGCCGCTCTCCAACGGCTACACCAAGGCGCTGCTTGCGCGGATGCCGCGCGATCTGGAGGAGATGCTGCGCGCCGAGGCGGACGCCCAGGCGCTTCTGTTCACGTCGGCCGATTTCGACGAGGGACGCCGCGCCTTCCTGGACAAGCGCAAGCCCGCTTTCCGCGGCGCCTGATCAGCGCCGCGCCGCCTTCGCGTCTTCGAGGATCATGGCGGCGCCCTTCTCGGCGATCATGATGGTCGGCGAGTTGGTATTGCCGGACGTGATGCGCGGCATGGCCGAGGCATCGATTACCCGCAGCCCGCCGACGCCGCGCACGCGCAGGCGCTCGTCCAGGACGGCCATCGGGTTGTTGTCCGGGCCCATGGCGGCCGTGCCGGCCGGGTGGAAGATCGTGGTGCCGAGCCGCCCCGCGGCGACGAGCATGTCCTCGTCCGTCTCGACGCCCGGCCCCGGCAGGTGCTCGACCGGGCCGTAGCGGGCGAGCGCCGGCTGGCTCACGATCTTGCGCGCGAGCTTCAACGAGTCGACCGCGACGCGGCGGTCCTCGTCGGTGGTCAGGTAGTTCGGCTGGATCAGCGGCTTGCCCTCAGGCCCGCGATGGACGCTGCCGCGGCTCGAAGGCCGAAGATTGCAGACGCTGGCCGTGAAGGCCGCGAAGGGATGCAGGCCCTCGCCCCACTTGTCGAGCGAGAGGGGCTGGAAGTGGAACTCGAGATTGGCCGTCGCGTAGTCCGGCGACGATTTCGCGAAGGCCCCGACCTGGGACGGCGCCATGGTGAGGGGCCCGGTGCGGAAGAGGGCGTATTCGACACCCATCCAGGCGCGGCGCAGGAGATTGGCATAATCGGTGTTGAGGGAGCGCACGCCCGTCACCTTGTAGACGGGGCGGATCTGCAGATGGTCCTGCAGGTTCTCGCCGACCCCGGGCAGGTGCCGGACGGTGTCGATGCCATGGCCGGACAGCCGCTCGCCGTCGCCGATCCCTGACGATTCGAGCAGGACCGGCGAGCCGACCGCACCCGCGGAGAGGATCGCCTCGCCCGCGACCGCAGCCCGGTAGATCTCGCCGCCGCGCGAGAAGATCACGGCCGTGGCGCGCCCGCCCGTAAGCTCGACCTTCTCGACATGGACGCCGGTTTCGAGCCGGAGATTGGCGCGGTTCAGGACCGGCTTGAGGAAGCCCCGGAAGGCGCTCCAGCGCCGGCCGCGCTTCTGGTTGACCTGGAAATAGGACGAGCCCTCGTTGTCGCCGGTGTTGAAGTCCGGGATCTTGGGGAGGCCGGCCTGCGCGGCCGCGTCACGGATCGCATCGAGCAGGTCCCAGCGCAGGCGCGGATGCTCGACCCGCCACTCGCCCCCGGAGGCATGGAACTCGTTCGGCGGGTCGATATGGTCCTCGTGCTTGAGGAAGTAGGGCAGCACGTCGTCCCAGCCCCAGCCCGCGAGCCCGAGCTGGCGCCAGCCGTCGTAATCGGCCGCCTGGCCGCGCATGTAGATCATCGCGTTGATGGCCGAGGAGCCGCCGACCACCTTGCCGCGCGGATAGGCGATCGTCCGCCCGCCGAGCCCGGTCTCCGGCGCCGTCATGAACATCCAGTCGGCGCGCGGATTGCCGATCGCGAAAAGATAGCCAACCGGGATGTGGAACCAGATCCAGCGGTCGCGGCCGCCGGCCTCGAGCACTAGGACCTTGTTTCCTGGGTCGGCCGACAGCCGGTTCGCCAGCACGCAGCCGGCCGAGCCCGCCCCGACCACGACGTAGTCGTAAGTTCCGAAATCTTGCATCCGGCCGTTCTCGCCGGGCCTGGCCCGGCGTCCTCCCTCCCCGACGCTATAGCGCGCGGACGGAACCGAAGCACGACCCCGAGGGTGGCACCCGCCCCGGGAAGCCGCTATCCGACGATGGACAGCCCGATCCGTCCGACGAGACCTCCCGATGGCCCGCATCTTCGTCCTGAACGGACCCAACCTGAATCTGCTCGGCACGCGCGAACCCGGCATCTACGGGACGCTGACGCTCACCGATGTCGAGGCGCGGCTGCGCGCACGCGCCGGTGACCGAGCCGAGATCGTTTTCCGGCAGTCGAATCACGAGGGCGAGCTCGTCACCTGGATCCAGGAGGCCGGCCAGGAAGGCGCGGGCGTCATCCTGAACGCCGGCGCCTATACGCACACGTCGGTCGCCCTGCGCGACGCCATCTCCGGGGCGAAGGCGGACACGATCGAGGTTCATCTCTCGAATACGCATGCCCGCGAGCCGTTCCGGCACCGGTCCTACATCTCGGCCGTGTGCCGGGGCGTGATCGCGGGCTTCGGCCCCCTCTCCTACGAGCTCGCGCTCGAGGCGCTGCTCGCACAAGTGCCTTGAGCGTCAGCCGAGACGGCGCGCCAGCACGGCAGAGGCGCCGCGCCCCCGCCCGGCGCAGCCCTCGCCGCCCGTGATCAGCCGCGCGGTATGGTCGAGCGCGGAAGCGAGCGCGCCGAGCGTCGCCTCCGGGATCGATTCGCGGGTGAGCTGGCCGCGAACCCGCGCGATCTCCTCGCGGAGCGACCCGATGCGCCCGAGCAGCTCGTCGGTCTCGACCTGATCCAGCCGGCGACCCGCCCAGACCGGCAGACCGATACCCGCCGCCTCACAGCTCCGGCTCTGCCGCATCCCGAACATCAGCTCCTCCGTCGTTTACGGCCCTAGTATGTTCATGTTTTGTTCTGAATGGAAAGCCGGATAATTGGGCTCCCGCGCACCAGCGCGGGATATGGTTACCGCCCGGGACAATGGCAGGCGGGTAGTCGGCTCGCGGCGCAGCAGGGGAGGCCACCCGCCGGCCTTCCCGGAACGTGCGGCCAAGCGTTTGACCGTCGCCCCGAGACATGGTGGGATTGCCGCAAGACAGGGCAGCGTCCCTGCGCGCAACGGGAGGGAATGCCGATGGTGAGCCGCCGGGCGGTGCTGGCCGCGTGGATATTGGGAGCGGCGTGCCCCGGAGCCACGGCGGTGGCGGCGCAGGATTATCCCACCAAGCCGATCACCCTCATCGTGCCCTGGACCGCGGGCGGCTCGACCGACATCACCATGCGGGCCATGGCCGAGGTGGCGGCCAAGCATCTGGGCCAGCCGATCGTCATCGACAACCGGGCCGGCGGCGGAGGCACGGTCGGGCCGGCCACCATGGCCGCAACCGCGAAGCCCGACGGCTACACGCTCTCGCAGATCCCCGTGACCGTGTTCCGGTTGCCGCTCATGCAGAAGACCTCCTGGGATGCCCAGAAGGACTTCACCTACATCATCCACCTCACGGGCTATACGTTCGGGATCATCGCCAAGGGGGATGGGCCCTTCAAGACCTTCGGCGACATGATCGCCTTCGCGAAGGCGAACCCGGGCAAGGTCACCTACGGCACGCCGGGCGCCGGCACCTCGCTCCATATCGGCATGGAGACGATCGCGGCCCGGCAGGGCGTGAAGTTCACTCACGTTCCGTTCAAGGGTAATGCCGAGACCAACGCCGCCGTGCTCGGCGGCCACACGATGGTGGCGGCCGATTCCTCCGGCTGGAAGCCGCTCGTCCAGGCCGGGCAGCTCCGCCTCCTGGCGGTCTGGACCGCCGACCGGCTGAAGGACTTCCCGGACGTCCCGACTTTGCGCGACCTCGGGATGCCCTATGTCTTCGACTCGCCTTTCGGGATCGCGGGGCCCAAGGGCATGGATCCGAAGATCGTCGCCAAGATCCACGACGCCTTCAAGAAGGCGCTGGACGATCCGGGCGTCCAGGCGACCCTGACGAAATACGACATGGTCGTGAACTACAAGAACTCGGCGGATTACGCGAAGGCGATCGACGAGAACATCGCGGCCGAGCGGCAGATCATCGAGCAGCTCGGCCTGGCGCGGGCGAGCAATTAGCGGCTCCACATAGACGAACGCAGGCCGGCCTTGCGGATCAACGCCCAGGCTGTCGCGGCCGCATTCTGGCTGAGCCTCGCCGCCTTCCTGATCGTGGCCGGACGCGATCTCGGGATCGGGAGCGCGAGCGAGCCGGGCAGCGGCTTCCTGGTCTTCTGGGGCGGCGTGCTGATCGCGCTCTTTGCGGCCGGAATGGCGGTCGAGAGCGTGCGCGGCGCGCCCGAAAGCCTCGCCTCGCTCTGGAAGGGAGCGCGAGCGGATCGCGTCCTGATCGTGTCGGCCGCGCTCGCGGCCTATGCCGTCTCCCTGACCACCCTCGGGTTCCTGCTCGCGACGCCGCCGCTCATGCTGGTCCTCCTGCGGGTGGTCGACCCGGTCCCCTGGCGGCAAGCGGTTCCGATCGCGCTCGGCGCGACCCTGGTCGTCTGGTGGGTTCTGGCGCGACTCCTGGCCATCCAGCTTCCGGCCGGACCCCTGGGCTGAGGCGGCGCGATGCCCGAGATCCTCGCGAGCGTCGGACAGGGGTTCGGGGTCGCGCTCCAGCCGTTGAACCTCCTGGCCTGCTTCATCGGCGTCTTCATCGGCACGCTGGTCGGGGTGCTGCCGGGGATCGGGCCGATCTCCGCCATGTCCCTCCTTCTGCCCGTCACGCTCTCGGGCACGCCGGAGGCCGGCATCATCATGATGGCCGGCATCTATTACGGCTCGATGTATGGCGGCTCGACCACCTCCATCCTGGTCAACATCCCGGGCGAGGCCGCCTCCGTTGTCACCTGCCTCGACGGCCACCAGATGGCACGCCAGGGCCGCGCCGGCCCGGCGCTGGGGATGGCGGCGCTCTCCTCCTTCATCGCCGGCACGCTCGCCATCATCGCGCTGATGTTCGTGGCGCCGGCCCTGTCGCGGGTCGCCATTGCCTTCGGGCCGGCCGAATATTTCAGCCTGATGGTGCTGGGGCTGACGCTGCTCGCCTTTCTCACCCAGGGCGCGATCCTGAAGTCGCTCATCATGGCGACGGCGGGAGGCGTGATCGGGCTCATCGGCCTAGACAGCATCACGGCGCAACCGCGCCTCACCTTCGACCGGCTGGAGCTCTTCGACGGAATCGGGCTCGTGCCGCTGGTCATGGGACTCTTCGGAGTCGCGGAAGTCCTGACCAATATCGAGCGCAGGCTCAGCCGGGACGTCATCGCCGCCCGCATCGGCAGCCTGCTGCCGACACGGGACGACTGGCGGGCCAGCGCGGCCCCGATCGGGCGCGGTACCGTGCTCGGCTTCCTGCTCGGCATCCTGCCGGGCGGCGGCGCCGTGATCGCCTCCTTCGCGGCCTATGCGCTGGAGCGGCGCTTCTCGCGCGATCCCGGGCGCTTCGGCCGCGGCGCCATCGAGGGGGTGGCCGCGCCGGAGGCCGCGAACAACGCGGCGGCGGGTGGCGCCTTCATCCCGCTGATGACGCTGGGCATCCCGCCGAACGTCGTGATGGCGCTGCTGCTCGGCGCCTTCGTGGTGCACGGGCTGCAGCCCGGGCCGCTGATGATGACCCAGAATGCGGGCCTGTTCTGGGGCATCGTGGCCAGCATGTATGTCGGCAACGTCATGCTGCTCGTGCTGAACCTGCCCCTCATCGGTATGTGGGTGCAGCTTCTCCGCCTTCCCTACAACCTCCTCTTCCCGCTCATCCTTCTGTTCTCGATCGTCGGCGTCTATGCGAGCCAGAACAACGTCTTCGACATCTATGTGATGATCGGCTTCGGGCTGTTCGGCTATCTCTGCCGCAAGTTCGGCTACGAGCCGGCCCCGATGGTACTCGGCTTCGTGCTCGGGCCGATGCTGGAGAACAATCTGCGTAAGGCGCTGATCCTGTCGCAGGGTGAGCTTTCGGGGTTCCTGACGCGGCCGATCTCGGCGGCCTGCCTCCTACTTGCGGCGGCGCTCCTTGTCTCCGCCACCCTGCCGACCCTCAGGCGCAAGCGCGACGCCATCGCGCTCGAGGAGGGTGGGTGACCCCACCCGAAGCCGGCGTGACCTGCGAGGCTAGGGCGCGCTGCCCACCCCGCCCACCGCATGGCGGGCTTCAGTCGATGTCCTGAACCTCGGCCGCACCGCCATAGACACGCTGCGCGAGCGCGGCCTCCATGAAGCGGTCGAGGTCGCCGTCGAGCACGTCGGAAGGAACGCCGGAGGTGACGCCGGTCCGGAGATCCTTCACGAGCTGGTAGGGCTGGAGGACATAGGAGCGAATCTGGTGGCCCCAGCCGATATCGGTCTTGGAGGCCGCCTCGGCATTCGCCTTCTCCTCGCGCTTCTTCAGCTCGGCCTCGTAGAGGCGGGCACGAAGCATGTTCCAGGCGGTCGCCCGGTTCTTGTGCTGCGAGCGCTCCTGCTGGCACGCGACCACGATCCCGGACGGGATATGCGTGATGCGCACCGCCGAGTCGGTCGTGTTGACGTGCTGCCCGCCAGCGCCCGACGACCGGTAGGTGTCGATCCGGCAGTCGGATTCCTTGATGTCGATCTGGATGCGGTCGTCGACGACGGGATAGACCCAGACGGATGCGAAGCTCGTGTGCCGGCGCGCGTTCGAGTCGAAGGGCGAGATGCGCACGAGCCGGTGCACGCCCGATTCGGTCTTGAGCCAGCCATAGGCGTTGTGGCCCTTCAGCAGGAGCGTCGCGCTCTTGATGCCGGCCTCCTCGCCGTCCTGCTGCTCGAGCAGCTCGACCCTGTAGCCATGCTTCTCGCCCCACCGGGCATACATGCGGGCGAGCATCTGCGCCCAGTCCTGGCTCTCCGTGCCGCCGGCTCCGGAATGGACCTCGAGATAGGTGTCGTTCGCATCCGCCTCGCCCGAGAGCAGCGTCTCGACCTGGCGGCGCGCGGCCTCGGCCTGGACGCGGCGGATCATCTCCTCGCCCTCGGCGATCGTGGCTTCGTCGCCCTCGGCCTCGCCGAGCTCGATGTAGCCAACCCCGTCCTCGAGCTCGGATTCGAGCCTGCGGATCGCGGTCACCTGCTCGTCGAGCGCGTTGCGCTCGCGCATAACCTTCTGGGCCTCTTCCGGGTCGTTCCAGAGGTCGGGATCCTCAGAGCGAGCGTTCAGCTCGCCGAGGCGGCGGTCGACGGAATCCCAGTCAAAGATGCCTCCTCAGCAGCCCGATCGACTGCTTGGCGGCTTCGAGGAGCGAAACGATTTCGGCGCGCATGAGATCTGCGTTGTGGTCCGCGCAATCCTGTCGGGGAACGGAGGACAGATAGGCACCGCGGCGGCAGCTGTAAACCGTCGCAGCACCGATCCCGGCGGAAGCGCCGGGAAGGTCGCTCAGTAGAGCCCGCCCGTCCCGGTGCTCACGGCCGGCTCATTGTCCGGGCCCGCTCCGCCCCCGCCGCCATAGCTGACGGTCGCGTAGCTCTCGGTGGGACCGGTGCCCGGCTTGAAGGCCTCCAGGATGGTGCCGGCGCTCTCGCCGCCGCTCGCGCGCTGCCCCGTGGCGAGGCTGACGCGGATGAGCTTTATGCCCGGCGGAACGCGGAAGGGCGTCGGCGGCTTGTCGGCGAGCGCGTGCTTCATGAACTCGCCGAAGATCGGGGCCGCATATTGCGAGGCCTGAGCGCTGTCGCCCATCGAGCGCGGCTTGTCGTAGCCGATATAGACCCCGCAGGCGAGGTCGGGCGAGAAGCCGACGAACCAGAGGTCCTTGGCGTCGTTCGTCGTCCCGGTCTTGCCCGCCACCGGCTTGCCGATAATGGCCTTCTGCCGCGCCGCGGTCCCGCGCAGGACGACGCCTTCGAGGATGGAGACCATCTGATAGGCGGTCAGCGGATCGAGCACCTGCTCACGCTTGTCGACGAGCTTCGGCTCGTCCTGGTTCGCCCAGCTCTCGGCGCTGCAGCCGATGCATTCGCGCTCGTCATGCTTGTAGATGGTCTGGCCGGTCCGGTTCTGGATGCGGTCGATCAGCGTCGGCTTGATGCGCTTGCCGCCATTGGCCAGCATCGAATAGGCGGCGGTCATGCGCAGCACCGTCGTCTCGCCCGCGCCGAGCGACATCGGCAGGAGCGGGGCGAGATCGTCGTAGATGCCGAAACGCCGCGAATATTCGGCGATCAGCGGCATGCCGACCTCGCGCGCGAGCCGCACGGTCATCAGGTTCTTGGACTTCTCGATGCCGTAGCGGAGCGTATGCGGGCCGGTCGCCTTCCCCTCGAAATTCTGCGGCGACCAGGCCTCCTGGCCGGGACCACCCTCAATCGTGATCGGCTCGTCGAGAACGATCGAGGATGGCGTGTAGCCGTTGTCGAGCGCCGTCGCATAGACGAAGGGCTTGAAGGCGGAGCCAGGCTGCCGGAGCGCCTGGGTGGCACGGTTGAACTCGCTCTGATCGAACGAGAACCCGCCGACCATGGCATGCACGCGGCCCGTGTTCGGATCCATGGCCACAAGGCCGCCGGAGACCTCCGGGATCTGCTGCAGGCGGAACTGCCCGGGCTTGTCCGCCATGGGCGAGACATAGACGACGTCGCCGACCTGGAAGGCCTGAGCGGCGGTGCGACGGGTCCAGCGCAGGCCCTCGGCCGGGATGACGCCGAGCTCGCGCTCGCGCACGACCTGGCCGTTCGGCTCCTTCCTGGGCTGGAGGCCGATGCGGGCCTGGCCGCCGGATGTGTCGAGAACGACGGCCAGCCGCCACGGCTGCACGTCGGCAAGCGCAGGCACCTCGGCAAGCGCCATCCCCCATTCGCGGCCCGCGAGCGGGATGTTCAGCTGTGCGCCGCGCCAACCCTGGGACTCATCGAACCGGATCAGCCCGTTGATGAGCGCCGCCCGGGCGAAAGCCTGGAGCTTCGGATCGAGCGTCGCCCGCACGGACAGGCCGCCTTCATACAGCGCCTTCTCGCCGTAGCGGTCGGACAGCTCGCGGCGGACCTCCTCGGCGAAGAAGCCCGAGGCGGAACTGTTGGGCGAGATGCTCCGCACGTTGATGCCGAGCGGCAAGGCCTTGGAGCGGACCGCCTCGTCGCGCGTGATGTAGCCGTTCGCCGCCATCAGATCGAGGATGTCGTTCCGACGTGCGAGCGCCTCCTGCGTCCGGCGGAACGGGTGGTAGTTGTTCGGGCCCTTGGGCAGAGCCGCGAGATATGCCGCCTCGGCCGGCGTCAGCTCGTGCACGGACTTGGAGAAGTACTCCAGTGCGGCAGCGGCCACGCCGTGCACGTTCCGGCCCGGGATGATCGTGCCGAGGAAGATTTCGTTGAGGTAGAGTTCGAGGATCTTGTCCTTGGAGTAGGTCGCCTCGATCCGGAGCGCGATCAGCGCCTCCTTGATCTTGCGCTCCATCGTCTGCTCGTTGCTCAGCAGGAAGTTCTTCGCCACCTGCTGGGTGATCGTCGAGGCACCCTGGCGCCTGCCCGAACGGAAGTTGTTGAGCGCGGCACGGACGATGCCCTCGGGGTCGATGCCGCTATGCTTGTAGAAGTTCTTGTCCTCGGCCGACAGGAAGGCGCCGACCACGAGCTTCGGCACGGCCTGGATGGGCAGGTACAACCGGCGCTCGCGCGCATATTCGGCAAGGAGCGAACCGTCGGCCGCGTGGACGCGCGTCGTCACCGGTGGCTCGTAATTGGCGAGCGCGGCGTGATCGGGCAGGTCCTGGCTATACGTCCAGTAGAAATACCCGGCCACAGCCGCGGCGATCAGGAAGGCGATCGCTCCGACCGAGAACAGAAAGCCGAAGAATCGAAGGATGAACCGCATCCGCTCCAATCCGCCATGGCCCCGCAAGGGCGGTGCCCGGTGTCGCTTCGCCGTGCTCGGACGTGGCCCCCGATCGTGGGCCCTGTCAATGCGGCGCAGTCAGCGAACCCTCCTTCGACACCGTTTCTATGGTGACATTGGGGCACGGGCGCCGACCCGCGCGGAGAAGAAGCGGTCGATCGCGGTCGCCATCGCGGCGGATGTCCGCTCACGCCACTCGGGCGAGAGCAGGTGCTCGAGGTCGCGCGCATTCGACAGGTAGCCCAGCTCGATGAGCACGGAAGGCAGGTCGGGCGTGCGCAGGACCTTGAAGCCCGCCTCGCGCTGCGGCTGCGCGCTGAAGCGCATCACGGGCGCGAGATCCCGCAGGAGCAGGCCGGAGAAGCGGTGCGAGAAGGCGCGCGTCTCCCGCAGCGTCAGCTCCTGGAGGATGTCGACCACCTCGCCCGGCGCACTCGCCCGGACGAGGCCGCCCGCCTGGTCGGCCGCGTTCTCCCGTTCGGCGACGCTCGCCGCCTCGTGGTCGGTGGCCCGGTCGCTGCCCGTGTAGATCGTCGCCCCGCTGACCTGCGGGCTGCCGATGAAATCGGCGTGGATGGACAGGAAGAGGTCGGCCCCGGCCTCGCGGGCGCGCCGGACGCGCTCCTCCAGCGGCACGAAGACGTCGTGATCGCGGATCATCAGGACGCGGTAGCGCCCATCGCCCGCGAGGCGGTCGCGCAGCACGGACGCGAAGGCGAAGGTGACATCCTTCTCGAGCGTTCCGTTCGGGGCGGTGGCGCCGGGATCGACGCCGCCATGACCCGCATCGATGGCGACGAGCGGCCGCCGGTCCTCGCCGGGTTGGGGCGCGGGCAGCGATCCTGTCGTGAGCGTCAGGTCGGCCTGGTCCGCGGCCGCGGTCCGGCGGAAGGTCTCGCGGTCGGTGCGGGTCAGCTCGACGGTGAGCAGACTCGCCCCGGCGGGGCCGGCCTCCCGGCTCTCCACGCGCGTGACCAGCGCCGGCGCAGAGAGGTCCATCACGATGCGCGAGCGGCCCGGAGCGAACAGCCCGCAGCGAAAGGAGGACACCACCCCGGCTCGCCGCTTCGTTCCCTCGCCGCCGAGCTGGAAGTTCACTTCGGGTAGTTCCAGGACGGCTCGGTCCGGCCGTTCCATCAGGAACGCCGTGGCTGAGACGGGCCTGGACAGCGTGAGGGTCAGCAGGGTCCTTGACCCCTCGGCCGCGACTTCGGCCGCGATCGCCACCGCGCGGTCTGCCGGGCCGGGCTGCGTCGCCGCGCAGGGCCGGCCGAACAGGGCCGCGCCGAGCGCCAGCGCGAGCCCAACGGCCTTCGCGGTCCTGCGTCCGGCGGACGCGTCGAGCATGTGGGAGGTCTCCGGCGGCGTCTTGGCCGGTTTGAACGGCTTTGGTTAACGGCCGCTTGTCGGCGCCGGCTGCGCCCAGGGACCGGCCCGCGGGATGGTCGCCTAACTTGTGCAGCATCGGCGGCATTGCACTTGTCAAAGCGCGTCCGACATATGTAATGGACGTGACTTCGTCCGGCTGGTGGCCGCGGTCGCGGAGCGCCGTCTGCCGGAGCTGCTTCGCCCTCCCCTCTTTCGGTCAAGCCGAGACGAAGTCGTTTCGCGGCGATCCAAAGCCGCTTTCGGCGCGCAGCTTCCTGCACGCCGCCGTCGAAGGATACGAGGCATGGGCAGAGGAGCGGGATCAGCGTTGCTGTCCACCCGTGCTGACGCCCGAGCCGTGATCACCCGAGACACCCGCCCGTCGTCCCAATCCGGCGACGGACATCCCACGATCATGCAACCCCGGCGCGCCGCATCTCGGCGCGCCATGGCGTGCCGGCAGCCTGCCGGTCCCGCCTCCGCACAGCCCGGAGCCGCGACCGACACCGCCTGCATCGTGCGCGGCCTCCCCGGAGACCGGCCCGTCGCACGCCCTTCCGAGAGTCGAACATGGCCAACAAGATGCTCATCGACTCCTCCCACCCGGAGGAGACGCGCGTTGTCGTAACTCGCGGCAACAAGGTCGAGGAATTCGATTTCGAATCGGCGAGCCGCCGCCAGCTGCGCGGCAACATCTATCTCGCCAAGGTCACCCGGGTCGAACCCTCGCTGCAGGCCGCCTTTGTCGATTATGGCGGGAACCGCCACGGCTTCCTGGCCTTCAGCGAGATCCACCCGGACTATTACCAGATCCCGGTCGCGGACCGGCAGGCCCTCCTGGAGGAGGAGGAGCGTGCCGAGCGCGAGGCGGAGCGGGAGGCCGAGCGCCCGCGCGGACGCCGCCGGCGAGGCGCTTCGCGCCGCCGCCACGAGCGCGACGCCACGGTTTCGGCACGGCCGGAGGAGTTCGGCCAGGAGAGCGAGGGCGAGACCCGTCCCGCTGACGAGGCCGCGGCCTTCGCAGGAGGCGGCGATGCCGGGTCCGAGGATGAGCTCGGGTCGGGGAATGGCGAGGCTCAGGTCCAGCCCACCGGAGAAGCCGAGCCTGCCGGAGCGGTCGCGAGCGAGCAGCCCGGAGCGGCCGAAGCCGATACGGGGTCCGTGCCGTCCGACATCGAGGTGAGGCCGGTCGAGCCTGCGGATGCGGGGGCGCCGGTCGCGGCTGCCGAGACGGAGCAGGCGCCCACGTCCGGCGAGCCTGCAGACGGCGCGGCCGCGCCGAACCCGGCCGCCGGGGAGCCGGCTTCCGGCGACGTGGAAACCCTTGCGGACGCCTCCGCGCCCTTCGAGGCCGACACCGCTCGCGCCACGTCAGATGACGACGAGGAAGAGGACGAGGAGGAAGACGAGGATGGCGAGGAGAATGACGACGATGACGACGACGACGACGAGCTCGAGGAGCATGAGATCGTCGAGCAGGTCGGCGGCGGCGACGCCCTCGAGGAGGTGCCCGAGCGCCCGCGCATCCAGCGCCGCCACTACAAGATCCAGGAGGTCATCAAGCGCCGCCAGATCCTGCTCGTCCAGGTCGTGAAGGAGGAGCGCGGCAACAAGGGTGCCGCGCTCACGACGTATCTCTCGCTCGCCGGCCGCTACGCCGTGCTCATGCCGAATACCGGCAAGGGCGGCGGCATCTCGCGCAAGATCACCAATGCCGAGGACCGCAAGCGCCTGAAGGAGGTCGTGCAGGACCTGGAGGTGCCGGACGGAATGGGGATCATCCTGCGGACCGCCGGGGCCAACCGGACCAAGCAGGAGATCAAGCGCGACTTCGAGTACCTGATGCGACTCTGGGAGAGCGTGCGTGAGCTGACGCTCTCCTCCTCCGCCCCGGCCCTCGTCTACGAGGAGGGCTCGCTCGTAAAGCGGGCCATCCGGGACCTCTACAACAAGGACATCGACGAGGTCGTGGTCGCGGGCGAGGAGGCCTACCGCGAGGCCAAGGACTTCATGCGCATGATCATGCCTTCGCAAACGAAGGCGGTCAGGCTGTACCGCGAGCCGCAGCCCCTTTTCGCCCAGTACGGCGTCGAGGCTCAGCTCGACGCGATGTTCTCCAACCATGTGACGCTGAAATCGGGCGGCTATCTCGTCATCAACCCGACCGAGGCGCTCGTCTCCATCGACGTGAACTCGGGCCGCTCCACGCGCGAGCACAACATCGAGGACACCGCGCTGCGGACGAATCTGGAGGCCGCGGAGGAGATCGCCCGACAGCTCAGGCTGCGCGACCTCGCCGGCCTGATCGTCATCGACTTCATCGACATGGAGGAGAAGCGGAACAACCGCGCGGTCGAGAAGAAGCTGAAGGAGTGCCTGAAGAACGACCGGGCGCGCATCCAGGTCGGCCGCATCTCGCCCTTCGGTCTCCTGGAGATGTCGCGCCAACGCATCCGCACGGGCGTGCTCGAATCCTCCTCCGTGGTATGCCAGCATTGCGGCGGGTCGGGCTTCGTCCGCTCCACGCCGTCCGTGGCGCTGCAGATCCTCCGCTCGATCGAGGAGTCGCTCCTGCGGAGCGCGACCCACAACCTCATCGTCCGCACGCGGGCCGAGGCCGCCTTCTACATTCTCAACCAGAAGCGCGGTCACCTGCGGGACATCGAGACCCGGTTCGGGATCACGGTCACGGTCGTGGCCGACGATTCTCTTTCCGGCAGCGTCACCTTCGCCATCGACCGCGGCGAGCCCGCGACGCCGGCCGAACGTCGGCCGAGCTCGACCGGCGTCCGGATGGAGACCGTGACGCCCGTCGACGAGCCGATCGAGATCGAGCCCACGCTCGAATACGAGCGCGAGGAAGAGGAGGAGGCCGAGGCCGACGCCTCCGAGCCCGCCTCGGCCGCGTCCGAGGAGGCGGGCGCCGGCGAGAACGGCCGCCGTCGCCGTCGTCGGCGCCGGCGGCGCGGGCGCGGGCCGCGCGAGTTCGAGGCCGCGCAGGGACAGGGCGAGAGCTCGGGCGAGGAGGACGAAGAGGAAGGCGACGAGGAGGACGAGGCGAGCGGGACCGATCTCCGCGCCGCTTCGGCTGCCGAGGAAGTCTCGTCCCGCAGGGAGGAGGACGATGACGAGGTCGTCGCGACCCTGCCCCGCTACGAAGACCAGCCCGCCACCGGCTCCTCGGCCCATCCGGAGTACGCGCCCGACCGGCCGCAATCGCAACCGGATGCAATCCACATCGAGACCTCGCCCGGCGCGCACCGGAGCACGGTCGGGGAGGTCGCCGAAGAGCCAGCGCAGCCCCAGGCCGCTGCCGAGCCCGAGCCGGAGCCGGTCGCCATCGTGCTCACGCCGCCCGATCCGAACCGCCCGAAGCGCGGCGGCTGGTGGTCCAAGGCCAAGGCTGCGCTCGGCGGGTCCTGAACCGGCATCGGCAGCATAGCCGCACAGAAGAGAGGCCGCGGATCGCTCCGCGGCCTTTTGTTTGCGCTGGCCCCGCGCCGACGAGAGCGGCTCGCCCTAGAACTCTTCCCAACTCTCGTGCGCCGGCTTGCGCAGAGCCGAGACGCCGCGGCCGCCGACGCTCTTCAGTGCCGTCACGCCGCGCTGCACAGGTCCGGGCCGCTTAGGCGCGGCGATCGCGACGGCTGACCGCTATCCCAAGTCGAACCGGGCCAGAAGCCGGCCCAGCTCCTCGGCCTCCTGCGCGAGCGGGTGGCTCGCGGCGGTCGACTGCTCGACCATGGCGGCATTCTGCTGCGTGACCTGGTACATCTGATTGACGGCCGTGCTCACCTCGGCGAGGCCCGTGGCCTGCTCCTTGGCCGAGGTTGCGATCTCGGTCACGACCGCATTGATCGCGCCGATCTGGCCGACGATCCGCTCCAGCGCCCGCCCCGCCTGGCCGACCAACTCCACCCCGTTCCCGATTCAGCGAAGCCAGGGCTCGAGGCGGGCGATCGCCTCGCGGCAGACATCCTCGCCCCCCGCGAAGGAGAGGCGGAGATGATGCCCGCCGTTCTCGTGATCGAAATCGATCCCGGGGGTCGCGGCCACGCCCGCCTCCTCCAGCATGCGGCGGCAGAAGCCGATCGAATCGTTCGTGAACCGCGCGATATTCGCATAGATGTAGAAGGCGCCGTCCGCCGGATGGAACTCGGTTATCCCGAGCCGCGGCAGCTCGTTGAGGAGCAGTTCGCGGGCTCGCGCATAGCCGGCCTTCACGGCCTCGAGTTCCTCGGTCGCCTCGAATGCCGCCAGCGCCGCCACCTGCGAGAGGTAAGGGGCGGAGATGTAGAGGTTCTGCGCGAGCCGCTCCATCGGCCGCACCAGCCTCTCCGGCACGACGAGCCAGCCGATCCGCCAGCCGGTCATACAATAATATTTCGAGAACGAGTTGATGACGACGGCGTCCGGCTCGACCGAAAGCGCCGTCTCGGCCGGCGCGCCGTAGGTCAGCCCGTGATAGATCTCGTCGGAGATAAGCCAGAGGCCGTGTCGCCGGCAGGTCGCGGCGATCTCGGCGAGGCCCTCGCGCGGGATCATGGTGCCGGACGGATTGGCCGGGCTCATCGCGAGCGCGCCCGCGAGGTCGCCCTGTGCCTGAGCGGCCTCGATGCCGGCGGCGGTCATCCGCCAGCAGTCGGCAGCGCGCAGCGGCACCGGAACGGGCTCCAGATCGAGCGCCGCCAGGATGTTCCGATAGGCTGGATAGCCCGGAGCCGAGATCGCGACCCTCGCGCCCTTCTCGAACAGCGCCAGGAAGGCGAGCACGAACCCCGCAGAGGAGCCGGTAGTGACCACGACCCGCTCCGGCGCGATCTCCAGGCCGTAGCTGTCGCTGTAGTGCCGGGCGATCCGGTCCCGGAGCGGCGCGATCCCGAGCGCCTCCGTGTAGCCGATGCGGCCCTCCTCCAGGGCGCGAGCGGCCGCCTCCCTGACCAGGCGCGGCACGGGCGCGGATGGCTGCCCGACCTCCATATGCACGACCGTGTCGCCGCGCCTTTCTTTCGCCGCGGCTGCCGCCAATACATCCATGGCGAGAAACGGCTCGACGCGCTGAAGCCGCGTCGCCGTTCCGAGCGCCCGGTTCCTGATGCCGTTCATCGATGCTGAGCGTCCAAAGAGCCGGGCTCGCTAAACCCTCCAGGCCTGCGGCTCAAGCCGCAGGTTGACCGGGCCTGCCCGCCCGGCGATATCACCGCACGCTTCCGGCCCGGCTCCGCAAGACGGAGACCCGGGCCGCATGGATGGCCCGCATGCTCTCTCGCCCGCTCAAACGCTTCGGCCTCGCCGCGATGGCGCTCGCCGCCGTCTCGGCCGCCCTGCCGGCCGGCGCCCAGACATTCGGCGGAGCGCAGAAGGAGGAGATCGGTCGGATCGTCCGGGAGTACCTCATCCAGAATCCCGAGGTGATCCAGGAGGCGATCGTCGAGCTCGAGCGGCGTCAGACCGAAGCGCAGAAGACGGCCCAGACGGTCGCGATCCGGGAGACGCGGAACGAGCTCCTCGCCTCCAGGCACGGGAACATCGTCGGCAACCCGGCAGGCGACGTCACGCTGGTCGAGTTCTTCGATTACAATTGCGGCTACTGCAAACATGCCGTCGGCGACATCCAGGGGCTGATCAAGGCCGATCCGAAGCTCCGCGTCGTCCTGAGGGACCTCCCGGTGCTGGGCCAGGAGTCCCTGGATGCGAGCAGGATCGCGCTCGCCGCCAAGGCGCAGCTCAGCGGCGAGAAGCTCTTCGAATACCATACCCGCCTCCTCGCGACCCGCGGACGCGTAGGCGCCGAGCGCGCCCTCGGGCTGGCGCGCGAGATGGGGCTCGACGTGGCGCGGCTGCAGAAGGACGCGGCCGGTCCGGAAGTGGCTGCCGCGCTGGACGAGAACCGGCGCCTGGCCGAGCGGCTCGCCATCAACGGGACCCCCGCCTTCATCATCGGCGAGGAGGTCATTCCGGGCGCGGTCGGCGCCGGTCCGCTCCGGCAGGCGATCGCCGGCATGCGCCAATGCGGCCACGCGGTCTGCTGAGACCCAATACGTTCCACAGGCACCCGCCAGCAGGCACCCACATCAGATGTCCGATCCGCACCCGTTCGACCCCGCGCTCGTGCGCGAGCTCGCCTCGCTCCTATCCGAGACCGACCTGACCGAGATCGAGGTGGAGAAGGGCGACCTGCGCATCCGCGTGGCGCGCAGCGTCACGGTTGCGCAGACCTCGATCGCGCCCGTTCACGCGACGCCGGCCGTGCCGGTCCATGCCCTCGCCCCCGCGGCAGCGGCGGACCCCCTCGATCCGCGCCATCATCCGGACGCGCTGACCTCGCCGATGGTCGGGACCGCGTATCGCCGGCCGTCTCCCGGCGCCAAGCCCTTCGTCGAAGTGGGCTCGACGGTCGCGGCCGGCGACAAGCTTCTCCTCATCGAGGCCATGAAGACCTTCAACGACATCATCGCCCCGCGCGCAGGCACCGTGAAGGCGATCTTCGTCGAGGACGGCCAGCCGGTCGAATACGGCGAGCCGCTGATCGTGATCGAGTAGCGGCCAGCCCCGCATGTTCGACAAGATCCTCATCGCGAACCGGGGCGAGATCGCCTTGCGCGTGCTTCGCGCCTGCAAGGAGCTCGGCATCGCCACCGTGGCCGTGCACTCGACCGCCGATTCCGACGCGATGCATGTGCGGCTTGCGGACGAGAGCGTATGCATCGGCCCGCCGCCCGCCCGCGAAAGCTACCTGAACATACCGGCCCTGATCGCGGCCTGCGAGATCACGGGCGCGGACGCCATCCACCCGGGTTACGGCTTCCTGTCGGAGAACGCCCGCTTCGCCGAGGTGCTGGAGCATCACGGCATCACGTTCATTGGCCCGAAGGCGGAGCATATCCGCGTGATGGGCGACAAGATCGAGGCCAAGCGCACCGCGCGCCGGCTCGGCATTCCCTGCGTGCCCGGCTCGGATGGCGGCATCACGGAGGATGCCGAGGCGAAGCGCGTCGCGGCCGAGATCGGCTATCCGGTGCTCGTGAAGGCCGCCTCCGGCGGCGGCGGTCGCGGCATGAAGGTCGCCCGCACGGAGGAGGAGCTCTCGGACGCGCTCGCCACCGCGAGGGTCGAGGCGAAAGCCGCGTTCGGGGACGATTCCGTCTATCTGGAGAAGTACCTCGAGAAGCCGCGCCATATCGAGATCCAGGTGCTCGGCGACGGCCAGGGCGACGCGATCCATCTCGGCGAACGCGACTGCTCGCTGCAGCGCCGGCACCAGAAGGTCTGGGAGGAGGCGCCCTCCCCGGCCCTCAACGAGGAGGAGCGAAGCCGCATCGGAGCGACGGTCGCGGACGCGATGAAGAAGCTCGGCTATTCCGGCGCCGGCACGATCGAGTTCCTCTACGAGGACGGCGAGTTCTACTTCATCGAGATGAACACCCGGGTGCAGGTCGAGCATCCCGTGACCGAGATGATCACGGGCATCGACATCGTGAACGAGCAGATCAAGGTCGCAGCCGGATCGCCTCTCTCGGTGGCGCAGGAGGAGGTCCGCTTCAACGGCCACGCGATCGAGTGCCGCATCAATGCGGAGCATCCCTCGACCTTCCGGCCCTCGCCCGGACTCATCACCTATTTCCACCCGCCGGGCGGCCTGGGCGTGCGGGTCGATTCGGCGGCGTACCAGGGATACCGCATCCCGCCCCATTACGACTCGCTGATCGGCAAGCTCATCGTCCACGGCCGCACCCGGAACGAATGCCTGATGCGGCTGCGCCGGGCGCTCGACGAGTTCGTGGTCGACGGCGTCGAGACGACCCTGCCGCTCTACCGCAAGCTCGTGCGCAACGCCGATATCCAGAACGGTCTGTATGATATTCACTGGTTGGAGAAACATCTCGCGGCCGAAACCGCACCCGCCTGAAGCCCTTGTTGTCCCGCGGTGCGCTGGCTAGCTTTTCGGGGATGGCCGAACCGAGCTTGCCAGGAGGCGGTGTCATGGCCGACGGGCTGTCGCTCTATGAGCAGGATTTCGTCCGCTGGTCTGAGGAGCAGGCGCATGCTCTGCGGGCTGCGGGGATTTCTGGCACGAACCTGCCTTTGGATTGGGACAACCTCGCCGAGAAGATCGACGGCTTGGGACGGTCGCTTCGGTCTGAGTTGCGGAACCGGCTCGCGACCATCATCGAGCACCTCCTGAAGCTCGGGGTCTCGACAGCCGCCGACCCACGCGGCGGCTGGGTCGAAACGGTCATGCGCGAGCGCATCGAGGTGGAGTCCTTGCTCGATGAGAGCCCCAGCCTTCGCGCCTCTCTGCCCGACAGCCTCGATAGGGCGGAGCGCAAGGCGCGAAAGCTTGCGGAGGTCAGCCTGCCCCGACATGGGGAATGGTCGCCCGCCGCGAGCCGGCGCTTCGGCGAGACGCGGTTTTCAAACAGCGACGTGCTCGGGCCTTGGCTGCCTGACGCCGTCGGCAGCGATCGCTCCTGAGCTTTCCTTCAGACGAATCCGAGCCATGGCCGGCTCTCCCCGCGTCGAGATTACGCCCGAGATCCTGCTGCGGGCCTATGCGGCCGGCATATTCCCGATGGCGGAGGATGCCGAGGATCCGAGCCTGTTCTGGGTGGAGCCGCGGGCGCGCGGCATCATCCCGCTCGACGCCGTGCACATCCCCCGCCGCCTCGCCCGCACCGTCCGCCAGGATCTCTTCGAGATCAGGGTCGACACGGATTTCGAAGGCGTGATCGCGGGATGTGCGGCACCGGGCGACGACCGCGAGCGGACCTGGATCAATGCCCGCATCCGCAGGCTCTACGGCGAGCTCTTCGATCTCGGCCATTGCCATACGGTCGAGGCCTGGCGCGGCGGACGTCTCGTGGGCGGCCTCTACGGCGTGAGCCTCGGGGCGGCGTTCTTCGGGGAATCGATGTTCCACCGCGAGCGGGACGCCTCGAAGGTCGCCTTCGTCCACCTCGCTGCGCGGCTCCGGGTGGGCGGCTTCACGCTCCTCGATGCGCAGTTCCGAACGGACCATCTCGCCACGCTCGGCGCGATCGAGATCCCGCGGCGAGACTACAAGCGCCGTCTCGAGGCCGCGGTGACCGGCCGCGCCGATTGGTGGGTCTGGCCGCCGGGCATACGCGTCGAAGGGACTACGGCGCTCGCCGCGCTCGCCCGCGATCCCGCCCGGTCCTAGGCCGCAGCCTGCGCCTGCGGAATCGCCCGTCCGAGCCCGTCCAGGGCTTTCTTCAGCCCGGCCAGGCACTCGCCGTCGACCGTCGTTCCGACCTCGCTGTCGAGAACGCGGAACGCCTCGCCGGGCGTCATCCCGGACCGATGGGGACGGTCGGACGTCAGCGCGTCGAAGACGTCGGCGACCGTGATGACGCGCGTGTCGAGCGGAATCCGGTCCGCCGTAAGCCCGTCCGGATAGCCTTTGCCGTCGAGGCGCTCGTGATGGGCGCCGGCCATCCGGGCGAGATCGCGGAAGGCCTCGATACGCGACAGGATGCGCGCCGTCTGTGCCGGATGCTGACGCATGATCTCCCATTCGGCCTCGTCGAGACGCCCCGGCTTGTCGAGGATCGAGTTCGAGACGCCCAGCTTGCCGAGATCGTGCAGGAGGGCGCCACGCCGTAGCCAGCGCCGCCGTTCTGGGGCGAAGCCAAGCTCCGCGGCGGTGAGATCGACGAAGAACGCGACGCGGGTCGAATGCCCGCTCGTGAAGGGGCTCTTCGTGTCCACAACCTGGGCGAAGGCCTCCGCGATGTCGTCGAGGTAATCTTCCTCCACGGGGCGGCTGTGCTGGGCGGGCTCCAGCTCGAAGATGGCGCGGGCGAGATCGGGCGAGGCAAGGCCGGACCAGAAGGCGCGACCGGCGGCCACCTGCTCGAAAGCCGCGACCACGGTCGGATCGAACCAGGTGCCCGCCCGGGCGGCCACTTCCGCCCGCGCCGCCTCCCGCCCGCCTGCCATCTGGAAGACGTCCACCACCTGCGCAAGCAGGGCGATTCGGGAATAGATCGGCAGCGCCTCGCCCGCGAGTCCGCGCGGTCTGCCACTGCCGGCCCAGTGCTCGTCGAGGCACGCTATGCCCTCGGCGACCCTGTCGGAAAAGCGGAGCCGGCGGGCGATCTCCGCTCCCCTCTGGCAGCGGGTCGCGGTCAACTCGCGCGCGATCTTCGAGCTGTTGCGCACCACGTTGAGGATCGCGCGGAACCGTGCGGACAGATTCGTCTTCTGGCCCGTGTGGGACAGGATGAACCGCACAACCTCCGACAGGCCATCCCCGACCCGCTTGAAGTCGCGCTTGAAGCGGAGATCGTCTGTCAGGAACAGCTCGCAAATCCGCGCTGCGTTGCTCGATCCTCCGAGATCTTTCAGCAGAAGCGCGTAGTAGAGTTCCCAGAGTTGAGCGTGCGACAGCGCAAGCTCGCGGCCGATATGCATGCCGATCCAGCAGCAGCGCACGCAATGCCCGTCCGGCTGACCTTCTGTCATGTCGAGAGCGAAGCTGAACGCGCTCAGGATTTCGGACAGCTTCACCGCGCCCGGCGCGGGCATGCTGCGATCGGACTCGTTCATGCGTTGGCTGCGCTCTGACGGCCTTGCCCCGGCCCGGAATAAGAGCCATTCCCTTAAATATCCATATCGCCAATATCGGAATCAGACGAGTCTCCGGCAATCCTTGGTAGGCGGCATCCTACCCTGACGAACTTTCAGATTGTCATCGATGACTTTCGATCGCTCCACAATAAGCGGTCATACAGCTGGAATTATTGGTGTTTTTCTGACCGATTGTGAGGCATTTGCGTATATGCAAACCGACGGAACCCGGACATGCAAGCGCGGAAGTCTCGCTTTGGCCCCTTGACCCTCCCATCATGGGAAGCCTTACATGAGCCGGGTGCAAGCCTCTCTCCCGCGACCCGTCATGGCCCACCCCGCCCAATCCATCCTCGACATCCCGATCACGGGGATGACCTGCGCCGGCTGCGCGGGCCGGGTCGAGCGCGCCCTTAAGGCCGTTCCCGGTGTCACCACGGCGAACGTCAATCTCGCGACCGAGAGGGCGCATGTGGAAGGCGGCGAGCCGGCGGCGGTCGCGGCCGCCATCCGGCAGGCAGGCTACGCTCCGGCGATCCGGAAGCTGACCCTCGAGGTGACCGGCATGACCTGCGCCGGCTGCGTCGGGCGGGTCGAACGTGCCTTGCAGGCGGTTCCTGGCGTCACGAGCGCGAGCGTCAATCTCGCGACCGGCCGTGCCGAGGTGGAGATCGTCGCGGGCGCGGTCGATGCGGCCGCGCTCGCCGCCGCTGTCGCGGCGGCCGGTTACAAGGCGGCGCCGGTCACCGCGTCGGATACGACCCGCCCGGATCGGGAACAGGCCGCGCGCGAAGCCGAGACGGCGGCGCTCGGCCGCTCGGTCCTGCTCGCCGCGGTCGCAACCGCTCCGCTGTTCCTGCTGGAGATGGGCGGGCACATCTTTCCCGGCCTGCACCACTGGGTCGGGACGACCATCGGCGACCGGGCCTGGCGCATGGTCAGCCTGGTCCTCGCGACGTTCGTCCTGTTCGGCCCGGGCCTGCGCTTCTACCGCATCGGCGTGCCAAACCTGCTCCGCCTCGCACCGGACATGAACTCGCTGGTGGTGCTCGGTGCGAGTGCGGCCTGGGCCTACTCGGGGGTCGCGACGCTCGCTCCCGGCCTGATGCCGGCCGGCGCCGACGAGGTGTATTTCGAAGCGGCCGCGGTCATCGTCACGCTGATCCTCCTCGGCCGCTGGTTCGAGGCTCGCGCGCGCGGTCGCACAAGCCAGGCGATCCGGCGTCTCGTCAAGCTCCAGGCGAAGACCGCGCGCGTGGTCCGGGACGGAAGCGAGGTCGAGACGCCGATCGAAGCGGTGCAGAGCGGCGACATGATCGCGATGCGGCCGGGCGAGCGGCTGCCGACCGACGGCGAGGTGGTGTCCGGTTCCTCCTTCGTGGACGAATCGATGATCACCGGAGAGCCGGCCCCGGTGGAGAAGGCGGCCGGCGCCCGCCTCGTCGGCGGGACGCTGAACACGACGGGCGCCTTCACCTACCGCGCGACGAGCGTCGGGGCGGATTCCGTCCTCGCCCGCATCGTCCGCATGGTCGAGGAGGCGCAGGGGTCGAAGCTGCCGATCCAGGCCCTCGTCGACCGGGTGACGATGTGGTTCGTGCCGGCCGTGATGGCGGTCGCGGCCGCCACCTTCGTCGGGTGGCTCGCCTTCGGGCCGGCTCCCGCCATCGGGCCGGCGCTCGTCCACGCGGTCGCGGTGCTAATCATCGCCTGCCCCTGCGCGATGGGGCTCGCGACGCCGACCTCGATCATGGTCGCGACCGGGCGGGCGGCCGAGCTCGGCATCCTGTTCCGCCAGGGCGACGCGCTGCACGCGCTCCGCGATGTGAAGCTCGTCGCGCTCGACAAGACCGGCACCCTGACGCTCGGCCATCCCGCGCTGACCGACATCGAGGTCGCGCCCGGCTTCGACGAGGCGGAGGTCCTGTCGCTCGTGGCGTCTGTCGAGCGCTCGTCGGAGCATCCGATCGCCCGCGCCCTGGTCGGGGCGGCGGAAGCCCGCGGCCTCGCCATCCCGCAGGCCGAGCGCTTCGAGGCGGTGGCCGGGTTCGGAGCTTCGGCCGAGGTGAAGGGCCGGCGCGTCGCCGTCGGAGCCGACCGCTTCATGGCGAAGCTCGGCATCGATGTCTCGGCTCTCGACGCCGCCCGCACCCGGCTCGCCGAAGCGGCGAGGACGCCGCTCTATGCCGCGATCGACGGCCGGCCCGCTGCGATCCTGGCGGTCGCCGACCCGCTGCGCCCGACCACGGCCGAGGCCATCCGGAGCCTGCGCGGTCTCGGCCTGAAGGTCGCGATGATCACCGGCGACAATCGCCGGACGGGGGAGGCCATCGCGGCGGAGCTCGGGATCGACGAGGTCGTGGCCGAGGTCCTGCCCGAGGGCAAGGTCGCGGCCCTGAAGGAGCTCGCCGCCCGGCATGGCCGCGTCGCCTTCGTGGGCGACGGCATCAACGACGCGCCGGCGCTCGCGGCCGCCGATGTCGGCATCGCGATCGGCACGGGGACGGATGTCGCGATCGAGAGCGCCGAGGTGGTGCTGATGTCGAGCGACCTGCGGGCCGTCGCGGATGCCGTCCGCCTGAGCCGCGCGACTTTGCGCAACATCGGCGAAAATCTCGGCTGGGCCTTCGGCTACAACGTCCTGCTCATCCCGCCTGCGGCCGGCGTGCTGACGCCCGTCCTCGGCTGGACGCTCTCGCCGATGCTGGCTGCCGCCGCGATGGCGCTCTCGAGCGTCAGCGTGGTGGCGAATGCGCTGCGCCTCCGGCGCTTCCAGCCGCAACGGAGCCCGGCATGAATATCGGCGAAGCCGCGCGGGCGTCCGGCGTCTCGGCGAAGATGATCCGCTACTACGAAGAGATCGGGTTGATCGGCCGAGCGGACCGCTCGGCGCAGAACAACTACCGCTCCTTCGATGCGCGCGACGTGAACGAGCTCCGCTTCGTCAAGCGGGCGCGCTCGCTCGGCTTCTCCGTCAAGGAGATCGCGCGCCTGCTCTCGCTGTGGCGCGACCGACAGCGCCCGAGCCGGGAGGTGAAGGCCATCGCCGAGCGCCACATCCAGGATCTCGAGGCGCGCATCGCCGAGATGCAGGCGATGGCCGACACCTTGCGCGAGCTCTCCCGCTGCTGCGCGGGCGACGACCGGCCCGACTGCCCGATCCTGGCGGATCTGGCGCGGGTCGGGGCTCAATAGCCCCAATTGATGACCGTCAAAGACGTCCCTGAGGCATCATTCTGGCGTGGAGCACACGGACGATGAGTACGCCGTCCGGCACGATCCGGTAGAAGATGGAGTGGCTCGCGTGCTCGAACCGGAAATAGCCGGGCCGGATTTGGTCGATCCGGCGGCCGATCTCTGGAAACCGAGCGACTGTTTCGAAGGCTTGGTGAAGACGCCGATAAAGGCTTCGGCCTGAGACCAGCCCCAGCGTCCGACGGTGAAGCGAACAATGCCTTCGATGTCGCGATCGGCGCGCCGGGATAGCCGATAGTAGCTCAAGCGGCGGTGCCGCGAAGCTCCTGCCGGAGGGCGGCAAGGATGTCAGGCGCCTGTCGCTCGCTGACGCCGCTCACCTCGCCTTCGGCCAGGCAGGCCGCCAGCGCTTCATCGTCGCCCGTCGCCGTTAGGTCTCGGCGGATCAGGTCACGGATACAGTCGCCCGCATCCGCATAGGTGCCGGCTTCGACACGCGACTCGACCCGCTCGTGGAGCGCGGCGGGAACGGAAATGGTCAAAGACGCCATGGGGTTCTCCCGCGTCTCAATATACGGCTGGCGACCGGAGGCGTCACGCTCCCGGCGGCCGAAAACCTACCCTTCGATCTTCGAGAAATCGGCGACCGCCCGCGTCGCCGCGCGAAGGCCGGCCAGGAGCTTCAGGCGGTTTTCGCGCAGGCGCGGGTCGGGGTCGTTGACCGTGACCTTGTCGAAGAAGGCATCGACCGAGGGGCGCAGCTGCGCGAGCGCGGTCATGGCGCTCTCGAAATCCTCCCGCTCGATCGCGCCGGCGGCCTCTGCGGACGCGGTGTCGAGATCGGCCGCGAGGGCCTTTTCCTCCGGCAGGACGTAGGCGGAGGGATCCGGCGCGCCGTCATAGGCGCGGCCGTCCTTCTTCTCCTCGATGCGCAGGATGTTCGCGGCGCGCTTCGTGCCGGCGAGCAGGTTCTCGCCATCCTCCGTGTCGAGGAAGCGCCCGAGCGCCTCGACCCGGCGGACGATGGTTAGGAGGTCGTCGTTGGACGCCCTGTCATCCCCGGCTGGACGCTCCGAAGGAGCGGACGGAGAAGGGGGTCCAGCCGTCTCGCGAGCCCCTGGATCCCCTTCCCTCGCGCCGGCTTCGCCGCGCTCGCCGGGGATGACAGGGCCAGCGCTCAGCACGGCGTCGATGAGGTCGTTCCGCGCCCCGCGATCGCGAAGATAGACCTTGAGGCGATCGTGGAAGAAGGAGAGGAGGTCGGACGCCCAGGCACCGTCGTCCTCGGGCTTGACCCGAGGATCCAGTCCGGCAGCTCCGGTCCTTCTCTTCTGGATGGCCGGGTCAAGCCCGGCCATGACGGCGTGCAACGGCACCCTCAGCCCGTTCTCCAGCACCAGCCGGATCACCCCCAAGGCTGCGCGCCGCAAGGCGTAGGGGTCCTTCGAGCCCGTCGGCTTCTCGTCGATGGCCCAGAAGCCGACCAAGGTGTCGAGCTTGTCGGCGAGGGCCACCGCGACCGAGACCGGGTCGGTGGGCACGCGGTCCGAGGGGCCGAGCGGCTTGTAATGCTCCTCGATTGCGGCCGCGACGGAGTGATTCTCGCCCTGGGCGGTCGCATAGTAGCGGCCCATGAGACCCTGCAACTCGGGGAATTCACCGACCATCTCGGTCACGAGATCGGCCTTCGCCAGCTTGGCGGCGCGCTCGGCGAGGTCCGGATCGGCGCCTGTCACGGGCGCGAGTTCGCACGCAAGGGCGGCGATGCGCTCCACGCGCTCGAACTGCGTGCCGAGCTTCTCGTGGAAGACGATGCTCCTGAGCTTATCGAGCCGGGCTTCTAGCGGCGTCCTGCGGTCCGTGTCCCAGAAGAACTTCGCGTCCGACAGCCGGGCACGCACCACGCGCTCGTTGCCGGCGATGATCGCCGCCCCGCCGTCCCGCGCCTCGATATTCGAGACGAGGATGAAGCGGTTGGCGAGGGAAGCACCGCCGCGCTCCCTCTCCCCGCCGGGGAGAGGGTTGGGGTGAGGGGGAACCGCACTTTCCGGAGAACTCGCAGCCCCCTCACCCGGACCTTCGGTCCGACCTCTCCCCGCCGGGGAGAGGTGGGGCTTGCGCAGCACGAAGCACTTCTGGTTCGCCCGGATCGTCGCGCGGATCACCTCGGGCGGGACGTCGAGGAAGCTCTCGTCGAAGCTCCCCATCAGCACGACCGGCCACTCGACGAGGCCCGCAACCTCCTCCAGCAGGCCCTCGTCCTCGATCACTTCGAGCCCCTGCGCGAAGGCGAGGTCGCGAGCGTCGTGGCGGATCATGTCGCGGCGGCGGGCAGGATCGAGCACCACCTTCGCGCGCTCCAGCCCCGCCACGTACTCGTCGAAACGCCGGGCCCGGAACTCCGCCGGCGCAAGGAAGCGGTGGCCCCGCGTCATGTCGCCTGCCGCGATGCTCCCGACCGAGAAGGGCACGACCTCCGGCGTCTCCGTTTCCGCCCCGAAGACGCACAGGATCGATTGCAGCGGACGGACCCAGCGCAGGGAGCCCGGCTCGGCGGAGGCCGCGCCCCAGCGCATGGATTTCGGCCAGGGGAGGGAGCGGATCACATCGGGAATGATCTCCGCCAGCACCTCCGGCGTCGGCCGGCCGGGCCGCTCGATCAGCGCGACGTAGAAGTCGCCCTTCTTCGGGTCGGACTGGACGCTCAGTTCCTCCTTGGAGGACAGGCCTGCGCTTTTCAGGAAGCCGGCCAGCGCCGCGTCCGGGGCGCCCACGCGAGGACCCTTGCGCTCCTCGCGCACGTCCTTCCCCTTGGCGGGTAGGCCGGCGATGTGCAGCGCGAGCCGGCGCGGCGTGGCGAAGGCGACCGCACCCTCGTACAGGAAGCCGCGCTCGACGAGAGCGTCGGTGACGAGCTTCTTGAGGTCGTCCGCAGCCCGCGCCTGCATGCGCGCCGGGATCTCTTCGGACAGGAGTTCGAGCAGAAGGTCGGGCACGGTCAGTGGGATCCGGAGATTATCGTCAGCACGTCGCGCGCCGCGAAGAAACGAGGATTGCTGGTCCCTGGGCGCTCCGACAGGATCCCGGCAGCGACGAGCGTCTCGGTGTTAAGCTGGGCCGAGCGATAGGTCACGCCCAGGTGCTCGGCAATTTGCGGAATCGTCACGACCGGCCGCTTGAACAGCAGATCGACGATCGCCAGGAGATTTGCCGATCGTCCCGCTCGCTGAAGCCGGATCCGGTAGTCGGTCTGCAGCGCGAGCAGAGCCTCCGCCGTTGAGACAGCTTCGTTTGCGGCGACCTTCACGACCTCGAGAAAGAACCTGATCCAGGGCAGCCAGGCGCCTCGGCGCGAGACCTCGAACATCAGGTCGATGTACTCGTCCTTACGGGTCTCGAGCACCGGGCTGAGATAGAGCGTCGGCTGTCGGATCACTCCGCGCATCACGAGGTGGAGGAGGATCAGCATTCGCCCGACACGACCATTTCCGTCCGCAAAAGGGTGGATCGTCTCGAACTGGTAGTGGATGCATGCCGCATCGACGAGATCCGGTATTCCGAGCCGGTCCTCGCGGTGAATGAACCGCTCCAGGGCGTCTAGGCACCGGAGCGCATCGGCTGGAGGCGGGGGTACGAACCGGGCGTCCTCGATGGTGAAGGCGCCGATGAAGTTCTGGTGTTGCTTGAGCTCTCCCGGCAGGGCGCGGCTCCCGCGATGACGGGCGACGCTGCGGAGGAGAACGCGATGCGCATCCCGTAACGTACGAAGCGAGAGAGGCAGGCTCTCCATGCTTTCGAGCGCCTGTGCGAGGGCAATCCGATAGTTCAGCACCTCTCGCGTATCGGAAGTCTGGCCTGCCTCGCCCGACCCTGCATCTGCCAGGAGGAGATCGTCGATCGTCGTGTAGGTCCCTTCCATGCTCGACGAGGCCAGGGCCTCTCGGTTCTGAAGAGGCCTGATCAGAAGATATGGGTCGCCCAGGATGCGACCCATCCCGTTCAGCTCACCGAGCGCCTGGTACGCCTCGCCCAAGGGCGTAGCGAGCGAGCCGAGGTCCAAGGCCGGCGGCGGGAGATCGTTCGGAACGAAGGCCCATTGCCCCCGCTCGGTCGGAACGAGCCTCCCGCTGGGCGAACCCTCGAAATCGGCCTTTTTCATCAGGTATCATCGAGCCGGATCAGATTATATCAAACGGCCAAAATGTATAATCTGACGGTCCTAGCCTGTCACCCCGTACCATGACGGCAGCCCGACATCGTCACCCCCGCCCCGCCGATATCTCCACCTCGCGCACGAGGTCGTACTGGCCGTCTTCGGACACGTCGCAGCGCAGCCGGATGATAGCGCGGCGGGAACCATGGGCGAGATCGAGCAGGCGGAAGAAGCGCTCGCCCGACAGGAAGATGTCGAAGCGCTGTTCGCCTGCGCTCGATACGCCGAAATAATCGTCCTCGACGCGGTCGAAGCGATCCGGCCAGGAGCGGGCGCGCATCTTCAGCTGGGCCGGCGTCGAGCCCCAGATGGTGATGTCGACGTCGCCGATCTCCTCGCCCGTCTCTGCCGTTGCGCCGACACCGGTGAGCTTGGCCACGCCCGTGTCGTTCGTGGCCGTCAGAACGAGGTCGTAGGCGACCCGCGTGATCGAGATATGGATGTTGCGCGAGGATCCGGGCTTCACGCCGCCAGCCTCCCGCCTTCCGTCGCGAGCCAGGCCGCCCCACAGGCCTTAGCGAGCTCACGCACGCGCAGGATGTAGCTCTGCCGCTCCGTCACCGAGATCACGCCGCGCGCATCGAGCAGGTTGAAGATGTGCGAGGCCTTGATGCATTGGTCGTAGGCCGGCAGCGCCATAGCGTGCGCCGTCCGGTCCGCGTTCCAGCCCGCCTCCAGGTAGTCGCGGCACGCCTTCTCGGCGTCGCGGAAGTGGCGGAACAGCATCTCCGTGTCAGCGACCTCGAAATTGTGCTTCGAATATTCCCGCTCGGCCTGGAGGAAGACGTCGCCGTAGGTGACCCTCTCGTCCCCGTCGCGCCCGTTGAAGTTCAGGTCGTAGACGTTCTCGACGCCCTGGACGTACATGGCGAGGCGCTCGAGCCCGTAGGTGAGCTCGCCCGAGACCGGAGCGCATTCGAAGCCCGCCACCTGCTGAAAATAGGTGAACTGGGAAACCTCCATTCCGTCGCACCAGCATTCCCAGCCGAGGCCCCAGGCGCCGAGCGTGGGGCTCTCCCAGTCGTCCTCGACGAAGCGGATGTCGTGCAGCGAGGCGTCGACACCGATCGCCGCGAGCGAGGCGAGGTAGAGGTCCTGCAGATTCGGCGGGTTCGGCTTCAGGATCACCTGGAACTGGTAGTAGTGCTGCAGCCGGTTCGGGTTCTCGCCGTAGCGGCCGTCCTTCGGCCGCCGGGACGGCTGGACATAGGCGGCGCGCCAGGGCCGCGGACCGAGCGCACGGAGCGTCGTCGCCGGGTGGAAGGTCCCGGCGCCGACCTCCATGTCGTAGGGTTGAAGGACAGCGCAGCCCTGCTCGGCCCAGAAGGTCTGGAGCGCCAGGATGAGGCCCTGGAACGAGCGTTCCGGGCGCATATGCGGAAGGGCGGCCGGGGCTGACGATGCCGTCGCGGCGCCCTGGCCGGTTGTGGTGGTGGTCATGCGGGCACCGATAAGGGCGAGCCCCCTCCTGTCAAGCTGGCCGGGAAAGTAACGGTCCGCTCACCGAACGCAGTCGGCAAGTCGTAACCGTATCCGCAGCTTGGCGGGGAACATTCAAGCTCGGCCCCGCATTCTTCACCCGACTTAGGACGCCACGCTTCATGTGTGACGCCGCACAGCTAAAGGCCGGCCGGTCCGCCAAGTAGAGCAGGACAGAGCCGGCGGGAGACATCGGGACATGGTCACGCCTCACATCGCAATCCGTCTTGTTGCTGCGACCGTTCTTCTGGGCAGCGTCGCCATTGCAGGTTCCGCCATGGCGAAGCCGGCGGCGGGCGAAGCGACCCTTGCCGCCGCCGCTCCGGCCTCCACCTCCGTACCGGCTTCGGTCGCCGTGACCACGCCGGTCGCGGTGCCCGAGCCGGCCTCTCCCTGCACCCGCAAGGTCAAGGTCGTCTATGCCGGCTATGGCGAGGCCGACCGGGCAGCCTGCGCCGGTGCGGCCGCGAAGTCCGCCTCGAAGTGAACCGGGGGACACCTGCGCCGTCGGGTTCCGTTCAGCTTCGCTCGTCCAGCCTGTGGAGGCGGATCGATCCGTGCGGGCGGGCGCAATCCGGAGGAGAGCACGATGGGTGGATTCGGTCCATGATCCTCGCGGCGGCCGTCCTGGCTGGCGGCATCGCGATCGCCAGCTCGGCCTCGGCCGCCCCGGTTCCGGCCGGCGGCGGGATCGCGGTTCCGACCGCGGCCGAGACGGTGCAGTGGGGCTACGGGCCCGGCTGGGGCTATTACGGTCCGCGCCGGTATTGGGGCCCGCGTCGGCACTGGGGCCCAGGCTACGGCTACTACGGACCTCGTCGCTACTACGGACCTCGCGTAGTGTGCCGGTTCCGGCCGACGCCATGGGGACCCCGGCGGGTCTGCTGGCGACGCTGGTAGGTTCTGGACGCTGGTAGGTTCTGATGGGGCGCTTCGGCGCCCCTCTTTCACGCCGGCGGCCCGTGAAGCCGTTCCGCGGCCGCCGTGAAGCCGCCGCCGGGCGCATGCAGGATCAGGGCGGGCGCGATGCGCAGCGGGGCTCGTCCGCCTTTCACGGCCTGGACCACGATGCGCGTGGCCGGCTCCCCCTCCCGCGGGTAGATGGGGGTCAACAGCACCGAGCCGAAATGCCGCCCCAGGGCGGCGAGACAGCGTGCGAGGCCATCTGCGCGGTAGATCAGGGCGAGCCGGCCGCGATGGCGAAGCAGGTTCGCGGCCGCGGCGAGCCACTCCGCCAGCTTCCCGCCTTCCATCACATGGGCCGAGCGCCTGCCGGGCTCCGGCGAAGGACGGGTCACGCCCTCGAAGAAGGGTGGGTTCGTCAGAACGAGATCGACCATCCCGGCCTCAAGGCCAGCCTCCCGTCTGGCCGATTTCGGCGCGAACAGATCGGCCAGGATCACCCTCGCCCGCTCTCCGAGGCCGTTCAGCACGACGTTCCGGTCCGCGATCGCCGCGAGCACGGGCTCGCGCTCGACGAGCAGGATTCGGACATCCGGCTGACGCGCGGCGACCATCAGCCCGACCGCCCCAGTTGCCGCGCCGAGATCGGCTACGATGTCGCCGGGCGTCGCTTCCACCAGGCCGGCGAGAAGAACCGCATCCGTGCCGGCGCGGTGGCCGCGGCGCAGCTGGAGCAGCCTGACGGCCCCGCCAAGGAGCCGGTCCTCCGTGACTTCCGCCAGCGGGTCACTCATCCCTGAGCTCGGCTGCCAGTCCTGCCTCGGTTACGACCTGGCGGGCGCGCCGCGCCCAGTCTTCCGGCACGAGGAGGCGCCGCTGGAAAGCGCCTATGGAGCCTTCCAGCGCGCCCATATGGCCGTCGGCGACCAGGACGGGAATTCCGTCCGCATGAAGCAGGCTTTCGAGAAAGTCGATCAGCACGAGGTCGTTGGTCCGCACGAGTTCGATCATGCCGTTCCCTGCATCCCTCTTGCGTCAACCCCGCCCGTTGCGGCAGGTGCCGGGTCGTGCGAGCGTCCGCGCCGTCCGGCCGGCACGTTCGGCTGTTGGGAGTAGCCCGTGGGCGTCGTGCTGTCATTCGAGGAAAGAGCGCCCGGCACCCCGCCGGACCTCGATGACCTCCTTGCGCTCGTCCGGGACGACATGGAGCGCGTGAACCGGCTGATCATCTCGCGCACGGGCTCCCGGGTGACGATGATCCCGGAAGTCGCCAACCATCTGATCTCGTCCGGCGGAAAGCGCCTGCGCCCGATGCTGACGCTCGCGACCGCCGCGCTCGCCGGCTATCGCGGGACCGGCCACATCAATCTGGCGGCCGCCGTCGAGTTCATGCACACGGCGACGCTGCTCCATGACGACGTGGTCGATTCCTCCACCATGCGGCGCGGCAAGATCGCGGCCCGGATGAAGTGGGGCAACGAAGCGAGCGTGCTGGTAGGGGATTACCTGCTCGGCCAGGCCTTCAAGATGATGGTCGAGGTGGGCTCTCTTCCGGCACTCGGGATCCTGTCCTCAGCGGCCGCGGTCATCGCCGAAGGCGAGGTCCTCCAACTCTCGGCAGCCAAGAATACCGAGACCAACGAAGACGAGTACCTCGCGGTCATCCGCGGCAAGACGGCCGAGCTCTTCGCGGCGGCCTGCGAGGTCGGCGCGGTCATCGCCGAGCGCTCGAAGGCGGAGCAGGCGGCCTGCCGCTCCTACGGCATGAATCTCGGCATCGCCTTTCAGCTCGTCGACGATGCGCTCGATTACGGCGGCACGTCCTCGGCGCTCGGGAAGAATGTCGGCGACGATTTCCGCGAGGGGAAGGTCACCCTCCCCGTCGTGCTCTCCTTCCGACGGGGCGACGAGGAGGAGCGCGCCTTCTGGCGACGCACCCTCGAGCGGGCCGACGTCCAGGAGGGCGATCTCGAGCGCGCCCACCAGATCATGCGCCGGCACCGGGCGCTGGAGGACACGATCGAGCGCGCCCGCCACTACGGGGCGATCGCGCGCGATGCGCTCGCCCTCTTCCCCAAGAGCCAGATGAAGACGGCACTGCTCCGGGCGGTGGATTTCTGCATCGCGCGGGTGAGCTGAGGCTACCGGAAGACAGTCGCCTTCACCCACCAGGAAGGCTCCGCCACCCTGAGCGCCCGGGCTGCGCGGGAGGCGGCGCGGCAGTCGTCGAACAGGCCGAACACCGTCGCGCCCGAGCCCGACATGCGGGCCAGGCGGCAGCCATCGAGCGCCCGCAGGCGCGACAGCGCCGTCCCGATCACGGGCTCGGCCGCGATGGCCGGCGGCTCGAGATCGTTCCGGCCGCCGGCCACCAGCAGGGAGACGAGATCCCCAGCCGAGATCCGGCCGGGGACGGCGGGATGGTCCGGCGGCCCGAGATCGCCCGGAACGCGGCCGAGGCGTCGGAACACCTCCGGGGTCGGGACGGAGACGCGCGGGTTCACCATCACGGCGAACAGCGGCGGCAGGTCGAGCGGCGGCCCGATCCGCTCGCCGACCCCGCGCATCATTCGGGCCCGCGGGTCGAGGCAGACAGGCACGTCGGCGCCTGTGCGGCGGGCAGCGTCGAAGAGGCGGGGATCGTCCGCCGGCAGGCCGTTCAGAGAGGCGAGGAGCCGCAGGGCGGCCGCGGCGTCGGACGAGCCGCCGCCGATCCCGGCCGCAGCCGGAAGGTTCTTCGTCAGGCGGAAAGTGCCCATGCGCAGGAAGGCCACTCGCTCGGCGAGATGGCGCGCGGCCCGCAGCACCAGATTGTCGTCGGCCGGGCCGGCCGCGGCCGCGGTCGGGCCCTCGATCCGGAGCGACAGCCCATCCCCCGGCTCCAGTTCCAGCCGGTCGGCCGCACCCGCGAAGACGACCAGGCTCTCCAGCTCGTGGTAGCCGTCCGGACGGCGGCCGAGAACGTGGAGCGTGAGGTTGACCTTGGCGGGGGCGCGCGTCGCAAGCACGCCGGAGGGCATCAACCGCCGCTCTTCGCCTCGCCGGGCGGCACGCTGGTCTGAACCTCGGCCGGCTTCGGCTCGTCCGGCAGGCCGTTCCTCAGCTTCTCCTCGATCTTCTTCAGGTCCTCCGGCTCGGGACCCGCATCCTTGGCGTGCTGCCACTGGAATTTCGCCTCGAGCTTCCGCCCGACGCGCCAATAGGCGTCCCCGAGATGGTCGTTGATGACCGGATCGCCCGATTTCAGCTCGGCCGCCTTCTCCAGCTCCCGGACCGCGTCCTCGTACTGCCCGAACCGGTAATAAGCCCAGCCGAGGCTGTCGATGATCATGCCGTCGCGCGGGTTCAGCTCGACGGCGCGGCGCAGCATCTTGAAGGCTTCGTCCAGGTTGATGTTCTGATCGACCCAGGAATAGCCGAGATAGTTCAGGACCTGGCTCTTCCCGAGCGGCTGGGTGTCCGGAACCAGCTCCAGCGCCTTCTTGAGGTCGGCCTCCGCCTTGGGCCAGTCCTTCGCCCGCTCATAGGCCGTGCCGCGATAGTAGTAGAGCGGCCAAAGCCCCGGGTCGCCGGGCGGCGTGCGCTCGATCGCCTTCCCGTAGATCTCGGCTGCCTGGGCGTATTGCTTGCGCGAGCGGTAGACGTTGCCGAGTGCGACGAGCACGTCGTTGTCGTCCGGCCGCTGCCTGCCCAGGCGCTCCAGGTGCTGGACGGCCTCCTCGCCGCGGCCGAGCTGCTCCAGGCTGATCCCGATCTGCACGTCTGCGCTCGGACGCAGCGGCGACGCCGCGGGCATCGCCTTCAGGATCTCCATCGCCTGCTCGGTTCGCTTCAGGCGCTCATAGACTTCGGCGAGCGTGAGGAGCGCCAGATCGTGATCCGGCTGGAGTTGCAGCGCAAGCCGGAGATAGACGATGGAGGCGAGCTCGTCGCCCTGCTGACTGCCGGCCGAGCCGAGCCCGTAGAGAACCTCGGCGGCACCCTCCTGGGCGCTGGCGACGAGCGGTCCGAGGCGCTTGCCCGCCGTGAGCTGGTCGATGGCCCATTTCACCATCGGGTGCCGGGGAGACAGCGCCTCGAAGCCGCGATAGGCCGCGAGCGCCGCCTCAGTGTTGCCGCGTCGTGCGAGCAGCCGGCCATAGGCGTCGACGATGCGGAGCGTCGTCTTCTCGGCGTCATAGGCCGCTTTCAGCCGCCTCTCCGCCTCGGGCTCGTTGCCGAGTAGGCCGGCGATGAGCCCGGCATGGTAGTCGCGGAAGGCGGCCACGCCGCGCTCCCCGCGGAGCTGGTCGACGGCCTCGATCGCGCGCTTGCTCTCCCTCGATCCCGCGAAGGACCAGGCCGTGAGCAGCGCGGCCGTGACGTCCGCCGCCCTGCCCCGGCCGCTGCGGACCAGAAGCGAGCGGGCGGTTGCATATCGCTTCGCGCTGATGGCGCGGACCCCGAGCGCGAGCTGGGCGAGGCCGTTCTGCGGATCGCGCTGCACGATCCGCTCCGCAGCCTTCGCGGCGCCGTTCACGTCGCCATCGGCCAGGAGCGAAATGAAGGCGCGCTCCAGCAGCTCGGGATTGCGCGGGTCTTCCTTGAGCGCTTCGCGATAGAACATCGCCGCAGCCGCGGTGTCGCGGGCGTTCCCGGCGATGTAGGCCGCCAGATAATTTCCCTCGAGGCTCGCGGCGGGTCCGTAGCCAAGCTTCGATTCGACACCCGGAGCCGCGGGGCCGCGTTTGGCCAGCGCCGGCAGGATCCCGAGGCCGAGCGCGAGGCCAAGCGCCGCCCCGACCGATCCCGCGAGGGAACGCTTCCTCAACCAGGCCACCATCTCGGCTCCGCTTCTCCGCCGCAGAAGAACCAGGCGCCGCCGCTGCTGCGTTGCGCCGGGTCACCATGGCGGGTTCGCCCAGGGCGGGCAAGGCGCAACGACGCCGCGCTGTCCGAGGCGGCGCCGGCGCATGTGCGGGCCGAGTTACGCCGCGAGCGGCGGAATGCGCAAGACCCAGCCGGGCTGGATCAGGTCGGGGTTCTTCACCGGCGGCGAGTTCGCCTTGACGATCTCGGTGTATTTCGCCCCGTTCCCCTTGCCGTAATGCTCCTCGGCGATCTTCCAGAGCGTGTCGCCCTTCTTGACCGTGTAGAATTTCGCCTCGGACGCCGGCTGATCCACCTTGAGATCGCTGGTGTCTACCTGCGCTACGCCGATCGTGTTGCCGAGCGAGAGGATGAGCTTCTCCGCCTCTTCCTGCGTCTTCGCCTGGCCCGAGACTCTCACCTTGTCCCCCTCGACATCGATCCGCAGCTTCGTGGCGTCGAATCCGTGCCCCTGGACCTCCTTCTTGAGATCGTCGGCGGTCGCCGCCTGTGCGCCGCCGCCGAACAGCTTCTGGCCGGCCTCCTTGATAAAGCTGAACAGACTCATCGTCGCCTCCTTGGAATTCCAAACCCCAAGAAGCCCGGAGAGGCGGGTCCGGTTCCGAACCTACATCCCCGTATAGTTCGGCCCGCCGCCGCCTTCGGGCGTCACCCAGTTGATGTTCTGGTTCGGATCCTTGATGTCGCACGTCTTGCAGTGCACGCAATTCTGCGCGTTGATGACGTAGCGCGGGGCGCCGCCCTCCTCCACCCATTCGTAGACGCCGGCCGGGCAGTAGCGGGCGGAGGGGCCGTCATAGACGTCGTGCTCGGAACGGCGCTGCAAGTCCATGTCCTTCACCTGGAGATGGACCGGCTGGTCCTCCTCGTGATTCGTGTTGGACAGGTAGACGGAGGAGAGGCGGTCGAAGGTGAGCACGCCATCCGGCTTGGGATAGGTGATCCGCTTCACCTCCGCGACCGGCTTCAGCGTCGCGTGATCCGGCTTGCCGTGCGAGAGCGTGCCGAAGAGCGAGGTCCCCAGGAGCTCGCTCGCCCACATGTCGATCCCGCCGAGCCCGATGCCGACGATTGTGCCGAAGCGCGACCAGAGCGGCTTCACGTTACGGACGCGGAAAAGATCGTAGCCGATCTCCGAGCCGCGCCAGGCATTCTCGTACGCCGATATCTCATCGTGCTGGCGGCCTTCGGCGATCGCGGCCGCGACATGCTCGGCGCAGAGCATGCCCGACAGGATCGCATTGTGGGATCCCTTGATCCTGGGAACATTCACGAAGCCAGCCGAATCGCCGACCAGGCATCCGCCCGGGAAGACCAGCTTCGGCACCGATTGCCAGCCGCCCTCCATGATGGCGCGCGCGCCGTAGCCGATCCGCTTGCCGCCCTCGAAGGTGTCGCGGATCATCGGGTGCGTCTTGAGGCGCTGGAACTCGTCGAAGGGCGACAGGGTGGGGTTCTCGTAATTGAGATGCACGACGAAGCCGACCGACACGAGGTTGTCGTCGAAATGGTAGAGCCAGGACCCGCCGCCGGCCTTGTTCGGCAGCGGCCAGCCCATCGAGTGCTGGACGAGGCCCTTCTGGAACCTGTCGGGCTGGACCTGCCAAAGCTCCTTGATGCCGATGCCGTATTTCTGGTGGTCGGAGTTCTTGTTCAGCTCGAACCGCTGGATGATGCCCTTCGTCAGGCTGCCGCGGGCGCCCTCGGCAAGGATCGTGTACTTGCCGCGCAGCTCCATGCCGCGGGTGTAGTCGCTCTTGGGCTTCCCATCGCGGCCGATCCCCATGTCGCCCGTCGCGATGCCGACGACCTTCCCGTCCTCGATCAGCACCTCGGCCGCCGGGAAGCCGGGATAGATCTCGACCCCGAGGGCCTCCGCCTGCTGTCCGAGCCAGCGCACCACGTTGCCGAGCGAGCCGATGAAGTTGCCGTGATTGTCCATCAGCCGCGGCAGGCCGATCGTCGGGATCTTCACGCCGCCGCCCGGGCCGAGGAACAGGAACTCGTCCTTGGTCACCTCCGTCGTCAGCGGCCGGTCCGACGCCTCGCGCCATTCGGGCAGGAGCCGGTCGAGCCCGATCGGGTCGATCACGGCGCCCGACAGGATATGCGCGCCGATCTCGGAGCCCTTCTCGACCAGGACGACGGAGATGTCGGAGCCTGATTCCGCGGCGAGCTGCTTCAGCCGGATCGCGGTCGCGAGCCCGGCCGGCCCGCCGCCCGCGATCACGACATCGTACTCCATCGATTCCCGTTCGGGCAGTTCCATGTCCCTTCCCCGCGCGGGCGCGCCCGCAGCTTGAAACCGTTCTGACGTGCTATGGGGGACCGGCTCGGCGGTGACAAGTTCCGCGCCCGCCGGCGGGGCCGCTTCGGGAGAGGCGCGGGAGCAGGCGCCCGCCCGCGGCGGCGGGGCCGTCCTTTCGCCTTCCCTCCCCCTGGCGCCGCATGCGCGCAGGTGCCAGAAGCCCGGCTCAGCCGGCGCAACAGCCGGGAGGGCTCCGGGAGGACGTGATGGCGGTCGCGCTCGAAAGCTACGCTCAGGACAGATGGGTCGCACCTGCAGGCCAGCTCATCGAGATCCCGAGCGCGATCGACGGCCGCATCGTCGCGACCTGTTCCAGCGAAGGGCTCGATTTCGGCGCCATGGTCCGCCACGCCCGCGGCATCGGCGGGCCGGCGCTCCGGGCCATGACCTTCCACGAGCGCGCCGACAGGCTGCGCGCGCTGGCCGGCTACCTGAACGAGCGCAAGGAGGTGCTCTACCGCCTCTCCGCCGATACCGGAGCGACGAAGGCCGACAACGCCTTCGACGTCGATGGCGGCATCGGCACCCTCTTCGCCTATGCGTCGCGCGGCCGGCGCGAGCTGCCCTCCGAGCGATTCGTGGTCGAGGGCGGGGTGGAAACGCTGTCGAAGTCCGGCGGCTTCGTCGGCACGCATATCCTGACGCCGCTGCACGGCGTCGCGGTCCATATCAACGCCTTCAATTTCCCGTGCTGGGGGCCGCTGGAGAAGTTCGCGCCCGCCTTCCTGGCCGGGATGCCGGTGATCACCAAGCCCGCGACCGCGACCGCCTACGTGACGGAGGCGCTGGTGCGGCTGATCGTGGAATCGGGCATCCTGCCCCCCGGCGCGCTGCAGCTCGTCTGCGGCTCGGTGGGGGATCTCCTCGACCATCTCACGGGCCAGGACGTGGTGTCCTTCACGGGATCGATCGAGACGTCCGAGAAGCTCCGCATCCATCCCGGCATCGGCCGCAACGCCGTACGCTACATCGCGGAGCGGGACTCGCTGAACGCCGCCATCCTGGGGCCGGATGCGGGGCCCGGCACGCCCGAATTCGACCTCTTCGTCCGGGAGGTCGTGCGCGAGATGACCGTGAAGGCGGGCCAGAAATGCACGGCTATCCGCCGCGCGCTGGTGCCGCGGGAGGCCGCCGACGCAGCCGTCGTAGCCCTGAGGGCGGCGCTTGCGGAGGTCAGGCTCGGCCCAGCTTCGGCCGAGGATGCCCGGATGGGGGCGCTCGTCAGCCGGGCGCAGCGGGAGGCGGTACGAAACGCCGTCGGCGAGCTGGCGCGGGAGGCCGAGATCGTCCTGGGCAATCCCGCCGCCGAACCGGCCGGGCTGGACGGCGGGGCCTTCATGCCGCCGGTCCTGCTCCGCTGCGAGCGGCCGGCCGAGGCGCGGGCCATCCACACGGTCGAGGCCTTCGGGCCGGTCGCGACCGTGATGCCTTATGACAGTCTGGAGGAGGCTGTCGAGCTCGTCGCTCGGGGCGAGGGAAGCCTCGTCGCCTCGCTCTACACCTATGACCCGGAGGTGGCCGCGACGGTGACGTTCGGAATCGCGGCATTCCATGGCCGGCTGCTGATCGTGGACCGCGATTGCGGGCGCGAGCAGACCGGGCACGGTGCGCCCCTTCCCGGCCTCGTCCATGGCGGGCCGGGCCGGGCCGGCGGCGGCGAGGAGCTCGGGGGCCTCCGCGGCGTGTTCCACTATATGCAGCGCACCGCCATCCAGGGCTCGCCGAAGCAGCTCTCCGCCCTCACCCGCTCCTGGATCAGGGGCGCGCCGGCGCCCGCCAGCGCGCGGCACCCGTTCCGCCTCGATTTCGACGAGCTCAGGATCGGCGACACGATCGAGACGGCGAGCCGGACGATCACGCTCGAGGACATCGAGCACTTCGCCCATTTCACGGGCGACACCTTCTACGCCCATATGGACGAGGCGGCCGCCAGGGCGAACCCGTTCTTCCCCGGCCGCGTCGCGCATGGCTACCTGATCCTATCCTTCGCGGCCGGGCTCTTCGTCGACCCGCCGCCCGGGCCGGTGCTGGCGAATTACGGCCTCGACGGCCTGCGCTTCCTGAAGCCGGTCTCGCCGGGCGACGCGATCCGCGTCCGGCTCACGGTGAAGTCGAAGAACGCCGCCCGCCAGCCCGATTACGGCGAGGTGCGCTGGGACGCGGAGGTGTTCAACCAGAACGGCGAAACCGTCGCCCGCTACGATCTGCTCACGATGAATGCGCGCCGCACCGCACCAGAACCCGGCTGATCACGTCGGCGCTCCTTGAGCCGTCCGCCCCTATTGGAGCGGAACCTGGACGCTCTTCCTGCGTGCGGAACTCGCCAAGGTCGCGCAATCCGGCTTCGCCTGGGTGGATGGCGAGCTCGACCTGCGGACTGGCCGTATCGGTCCGCGACGGCAAGGGCCGGCTCCTGGCTTCGATCAGCGTCGACACCATCTCGGGAAGCCTGAGCGCGAGACGGACGCAAAGGAGGGCTTCCTGGTTCCGTTGCGTCGCGCAGCCCAGGAGATGCGCCTGCGATCGCCGAGCACCGACTGGGACCCGACGAAAACTTGGCTGCGGGAGCCGTCCTTCTATGGGCGCACGGCCGTACCGTGACGGCGCTCGCCCGCAAGACGCTTCAAGAGGGGCTGTACCGGCGAGCGATCTCGCCTCTTACGTCGTAGCTCGCCTCGAAGATGGGCGCTGCCATCGTGGCCCTGACCTTCAAGATTCCGTCTCCGATGTTCTTGAAGCCGTGGCGCATGCCGGCGGGGACGACGACCGACTGATCGGGAGACACGACACGGCTGCTGTCGCCCAGAGATATCTCGGCAACGCCTTCCACCACCTCGAGAACCTCCTCGACCGCATGGATGTGCATCGGCGCGCCGTGCCCGGGATCGCAGAACTGCTCGAAGATCAGGAGCTGATGCGAGTTGGTGAGCGCCGACACGCGCATGCGCGTATTCACGCCGTCCCGCCAGACCTCGATCTCCTGCTTCCCGTGGTCCAGCACATCCATGTCGCTGCTCCTGTGCGTTCGGTTTGGAAACTCGATCTGGCCGCACTGGCCTCGCCGTCGCAGATGTCCTCGACCGCGCGCCTCGCGACAGCTCGCGGCGGCAGCCGCCGGGAAGGTGGGGCAGCCCGGCACTCACCCGCCGGTCGCACGGGAACTTTTCTCATGAACGCCACGTCCGTCAGAGACTGGCGGCCAATCGGCATCACTAGAAACGATATTCATCCACGTCGAAAATGTGCAAGCGTCGGCAGAGGAGATCGCGCCGCGGTAGCGAATTGAGGAGCATTGCCAAGCGACGACGGATCAGGCGATCGAATATCATATCCAATCCAGGCGAGAGGCATCGGTTGGTCGGCCGGTATTCCTGCCCGGGAGGGACCCCCGGCTCGGTGTGATGGATCGGACTTGATGGAGGGCCGTGATGCCTCATGCGGAGACGGCTGACGGTGCCCGGCTCGCCATAACGACGGAAGGCCATGGCCCCGACATCCTCCTGGTGTCCGGCCTCGGCGGCACGGCGGCTTTCTGGTCGCCCGTCCTCCCCGGGCTGGCGCCGAGCTTCCGCGTCACCCGCTTCGACCAGCGCGGCATCGGAGCGAGCAGCCGGGGCACGGCGGCCTGCAGCATCGACCAGCTCGCGCGCGACTGCCTCACCGTCATGGACGCGGCCGGGATCGCCGATGCGGTTCTGGTCGGCCACTCGACTGGCGGCGCCATCGGGCAGACGCTCGCACATATCGCGCCAGGACGCCTGCGCGGCCTCGTTCTCAGCGCGACCTGGCTCAGGCCCTCGCGCTACATGGGTGCGCTGTTCGCCGCGCGGCGCCGCATCCTCGAGCTCGACCCGCGCATCTATGCCGCGACCGGGGCGGTGCTGGGCTATGCGCCGGCCTGGCTCGAAGCGAACTGGGACGTGTACGAGGCGGCAATCGCCAGGCCGCCTGCGTCGGACGCGGCCCGGCGCATCGTGAGCGAGCGGATCGACGCGCTGCTGGCCTTCGACGGCTCCGCCTGGATCTCGTCCCTGGCCTGCCCGGCGCTGGTCCTCGGAGCCGCGGACGACGTCATCGTCCCCGCCTTCCTGCAGGAGGAACTCGCGGCGGCCCTGCCGGGGCGCCCGCAGGCGATCACGTATCCGGACGGCGGCCACTTCTTCCCCGTGACCCGCGCGGACCAGTTCGCCCGCGACGTCGCGGTCTTCGCCCGGGGCCTTGCGTGATGCGGCGCGTCGCGATCATCGGCCATGGCGCGATCGGCCGCGAACTCGCGACCGCCCTGCTCCGGCGCGGCGGGTACGCCGTCGCGGTCGTGCTCCGGCCCGGCTCGTCGCGCGCCGGGCAGGTCGGTCCGGACTGCGTCACAGTTCATGATCCCGCGGCCCTGGCCGCCTTCCGGCCTGCGATCGTGGTGGAGGCGGCCGGCGCGCAAGCGGTCCGCGAATGGGGACCCGCTTCCCTCGGGCTCGGCGTCCCGCTCCTCCTGTCATCCGTCGGTGCGCTGCACGACGACGGACTGCGCGCGGCCCTCGTCGAAGCGGCGGAAGCCGCCGGAACGCGCCTGTACCTGCCCTCGGGCGCCCTGGCGGGGCTGGACTACGTGCTGGCGGCCCGCGCCGCCGGCGACCTGCGCATCCGCTACGAGTCGCGCAAACCGCCTGCAGCCTGGGCCGACGAGCTCCGGCGGCTCGGCCATGTGGAGCGCCCGGCCCGTCCCGTCACGCTGCTCGAGGGCAGCGCGCGCGAGGCGGCCGCGCGGTATCCCGCCAACCTGAACGTCGCCGCGACGCTGGCGCTTGCCGGGATCGGCTTCGACAGGACGGAGGTCTCCGTGGTGGTCGACCCGGAGGCGCGCGGCAACACGCACGGCATCGCGGTCGCGAGCGAGCTCGGCAGCCTGGAGCTCTCGGTCGTGAACCGTCCTTCGCCCGACAACCCGAAGACGTCCTGGATCGTCAGCCGCTCGCTGCTATCGGCCATCGAGCAGCACTTCTCGACGGTCCAGCTCTTGTGATCGACGCACATCTCTCGACGACGCGAGTCCGGCTCGACAGCGTCGGGCGCGGCATGTCCCTCGTCTCGGTTGGGGTCAGTCGTTCCAGACGCCGCCGGTGACGCTCAGCGTCTCCCCCGTGATATAGGCCGCCTCGTCGGAGGCCAGGAACGCCACCGCCTTTGCGATGTCCTCCGGCACGGCGGCGCGCCGCAGCGGGATGGCCTTGGCGCGCTCCTCCGCGAGCGGCAGCCCCTCGCGGCGGCGCCTCTCCTCCGATTCGTCCCGCATTTTGGTCTGCACGACGAGGCCGGGCGCGACAGCGTTCACGCGCACGCCATGCTCCCCGACTTCGAGCGCCAGCGTCTGCGTCAGGGCGACGACCGCGAACTTCGAGGCGCAGTATGCACCATACGCCTCCGCGCCGGACTTCCCCATCCAGGAGGCCAGGTTGATCACCGCCCCCGAGCGGCGCTCGACCATGCCCGGCACGACCATGCGCGAGGCATAGAACAGGCCGTCCACATTGATGCCGAAGGTTGCACGCCAGTCGCTCTCGCTCATCTCGAGCAGCTTGCCGATGCGGCAGATGCCGGCATTGTTGACCAGGATGTCGGCGCCACCGCCGAGCTCCGCCAGCAACCTGCCGATCCCCGCCTCGACATCCGTCTTGGACGAGACGTCGCCCGCCGCGACGGCGACCCGCCGGCCGGAGCCCGAAAGCTCAACCGCGACGCGCTCAGCTGCGGCGAGGTCGAGATCGAACAGGCCGACATCGCAGCCCTCGGCCGCAAGCCGCGACGCGATACCCTTGCCGATGCCGTAGGCGGCACCGGTGACGATCGCGCGGCGTCCTTCCAGACCGTACATGCCCAATTCCTGGCCCTTCCGTCCGTCGTCCAGCCGGCGAACGCCGAAGCCGTCCTGACTTACAGGTATGTCAGTGCCGGCGGGTGCGTTCTCGGGTCAAGTCGGTCCGATTCGGCAGCCCCGAGGCCCACGCGCTGCTGTGCGCGGGCCGCTCACTGGAGCGGCGAATAGGAGACCGGGTTCAGGATGCGGGTGGTCTGGATGTCGATCAGGTCGGTGACCCGGTCGAGATAGGCCTGCCACTCCGGATCGGCGAGCATCGCCTTCCGCCGAGCCTCGCGGTCGCCGAGGCTCTCGTATGCCCAGAGCGCCACGACGTGATTGAGCTCGCCGATCTCGGTCGTGAAATAGGCTACGAACGTGCCGAGATGCTTCTTCTGCAAGGGCAGGCCATACCGGCCATAGGTGGCGACGAACTGGGCGAGCTTGCCCGGCCTGATGCGGTAGTCGCGCTCCTCGTAGATCATGCGCCTTCCGTCTCGTTTTCTCTTTCCCGGGGGCGTGGTCAGGCCAGAAACCCTGCGCCTGGTCCGTAGATCGCCTTCGGCAGCAAGGTCGCGACGAGCTTCATTCGCGTTCCGAAGCCTCGAGCCGGTTCAGAAATCTACGATGTACATCTGGCTTACATCGGGTCGGCACCGCGCCCCATGGCGGCGACGCCCGTGCGGGAGACTTCCACGAGCCCGACCGCCACCATGAGGTTGATGAAGCGCTCGACCTCGTCCGTGGTGCCGGTGAGCTCGAACACGAAGGACGAGAGTGTCGCATCCACCGTCTTGGCCCCGAAGGCCGAGGCGAGGCGCATCGCCTCCACCCGGCTCTCGCCCTTTCCCTGCACCTTGACCAGCGCGAGCTCGCGCTCGATCGCGCCGCCCTGGACGGTGAGGTCGACCACCCGGTGCACCGGGACGAGCCGCTCCAGCTGGCTCTTGATCTGCTCCAGGATGGCGTTGGTTCCCGCGGTGACGATGGTGATGCGGGAGAGATGTTTCTCGTGCTCCGTCTCGGACACGGTGAGGCTCTCGATGTTGTAGCCGCGTCCCGAGAAGAGGCCGGCGATCCGCGCCAGCACGCCCGGTTCGTTATCCACCACCACGGCCAGCGTGTGCCGGTTCACCGACTCGACCAGGGTCGGGTCGGGATAATGCGTGTTCATCGCGTTCATCGGAGCGCTCCAGGTCGCCCGACGTCTAGCGGACCGGGCGGAAGTTGGCCAACGGCTCCTCGTCGACCTCGTCCTCCTTGTAGAACCAGGGCTCGGCGAGCGCCGCCGCGCGCCATTCGCCGAAGGCCGGCAACCCGAGGATCGCCTCCATATAGGCCTTCGACACGCCGGAAACCTCGACCGAATAGGTGTCGAACCGCGTTACGACCGGCGCGTACATGGCGTCCGCGGCCGAGAAGGCGCCGAACAGGAAGGGCCCGCCCTGGCCGAAGCGCACGCGCATGTCCTGCCACATCGCGTCGATCCGGGCGACGTCGCGGGAGACCGCCTCCCCCCGATCCCTGGCTCCGAATCTCTTTCCGAGATTCATCGGGCAGCCGCTCCGCAGCGCCTGAAAGCCGGAATGCATCTCGGCCGACACGGAACGCGCGAGCGCCCGCGCCCTCCGCTCCGCAGGCCAGACCTGCGCCTCGGGCCAGCGCTCGGCGGCGTATTCCATGATGGCCAGCGAATCCCAAACCGTAACGTCGCCGTCCTTCAGGATCGGCACGCGCCCCGCCGGCGAGTGCTCCCGGATGCGCGCGGCGGTGTCAGGCTGCCCGAGCGGGATCAGAACCTCGTCGAAGGCGATGCCGAGCTGCCTCAGCAGCAGCCACGGCCTGAGCGACCAGGATGAATAGCACTTGTTGGCGATGACGAGCGTCGGCATGGCTGTCTCCGGCAGGGCTTCGCTTTCTGTCCGAAGGCGGGCCGGCGACGCCAACAAAATCGCGTCAGGCTTGCGATGAGCGTCCGTGATGGATGGTGCCGTTCCGCTCAGCGAGGCGGCAGACGCCCCGGCGCGAGATGGTCGGCCGCGATCCCGAGATCGGCGACGGGTTCCGGAACGGCATTGCGGGTGATCAGCCCCGCCGCGATGGCCGCCAGCGCCGGCGCGGTGTGGAAGCCGTAGCCGCCCTGGCCGGCGAGCCAGAAGAAGCTCTCCGCAGCCGGATCGAAGCCGACGACCGGCGTCCTGTCCGGCGCGAAAGTGCGCAGCCCCGCCCAGCGCCGCAGGATCCGGCGGATCGGCAGCTCGGCGATCTCCTGGATGCGGTCGGCCGCGACCGCGACGTCGATCTCCTCCGGCTGGGCGTCCGTCGGCTCGCTCGGCGCCTCGTCCGCCGGCGAGGCGAGGAGCAGGCCCGCATCCGGCTTGAAGTAGAACGCCTCGCCCGGGCCGACGACCATCGGCCAGTCGCGGGCCGAGACGCCGTCCGGCGGCCCGAACAGGAAGGCCGTCCGGCGCATCGGCTGCAGGCCGCGCCGCGGCACGCCGGCGAGCGCGGCGACCCGGTCGGCCCAGGCGCCGGCGGCGTTCACGAGGATGTCGGCCGAGACCTCCGCCGCCGGCAGGCGAAGGCGCCAGCGGCCGCCCCGCCGCTCGATCCCGACCACCTCGGCGCGGGTCAGGATCTCCGCACCATATGCGCGGGCGACGCGCAGAAAGCCCTGCAGACAGCCATGGGTGTCGATGTCCCGGGCATCCGGCTCCAGGACCCCGCCGCGAACCCAGCCCTCTTTCAGCGCCGGGACGAGGCGGCGCGCCTCGGCGCCGCCGAGGAAGCGCACGTCCGGCACGAGCGCGCTCGTCTCCGCGTGAAGGGCGGAGAGACGGTCGAGATCGTCCTCGCCCCCGACATGCAGGACGCCGCGCGGCGTGAGGAGCGGATGCTCGGCGAAACCCGGCGGCGGGGAGGCGAGGAACGGCCGGCTCGCGACCGTCAGGCCCCGGACCACGGCGTTGCCGTAGGTTTCCGTGAACAGCGCCGCCGAGCGGCCGGACGCGTGATAGCCCGGCTGGTCCTCCCGCTCGAGCAGGACGACCTTGTGGTGAGGCGCGAGATGGGCCGCCGCGGAAGCTCCGGCGATGCCGCCTCCGACGATGGCGACCTCGACTTCTGTCATCTCACGCCTGGCTTGAGCGGGCGATTTCCGCCTCCCTCACCCTGATGCGCCAGCCCGATGCCGCGCGTCGCCGGAGCCTTCACCCCGGAGGGAGCAGCGCCCGATCGATCGTGGCGCGCTGACGGCGCGTTCCAAGCAAGGGGGGGCTGCCGCACGGCAGCCCCCCTTGACCGGTATCGCACCGGCCGAGCCGGGCAGCCCCGCAGCGCTCGCGGCGCGGCGGGGCGGAGATCGCGGGCGGAGATCGGCCGGACGCCCGGTGCGCTCAGCTCAGATGCTTCGACAGGTGCTTGTTCATCTCGAACATGGTGACCTTGTCGGTCCCGAACACCTTCTTCAGCTTGTCGTCGGCCAGGATCTCGCGGCCGTTCTTTGGGTTCTGGAGCTTGTTCGACTTGATGTATTCCCAAACCTTGGAGACGACCTCCGTGCGCGGCAGCGGCTTGGTGCCGACCACGGCGCCGAGTTCCTTCGAAGGCGTCATCGGCTTCATCAGAGCCGGATTGACCTTGCGGCCGCCGCCCTCGCCGCCCTTCGCGGCCGCCTTCGGCTTCGCGTCGCCTTTCGCCGTCTTGGTTTCCTTGGCCATTCCCGCCATCTCCTCTAGTCGCGGAATCAACCGCAGCGCCGGACCCTTGAGCAGAGGGGCGCTCGCCGTCAACGCTCAAGGGGCATTCCTCTGTGAGTTTTCGCACCTGCAGGACCCTTTCAGCCCCGGTGGCGTATAGAAAAGGTCGAATATCGGCGCCCGGACGGCAGACCAGAGGCGAGCCTGGCAGCGCCTCCTGTCCCGGCGATGGCGGACCTGAGGCGCCATTCTGGCGATCTCGGAGCTGCGAGCTCCGTCGCGTGGCGCCCTGGCGGTCGCGATCGGAGGTTCCGGGAGACGAAACTCTCCCGCGCTTGCGCAAGACGCTGGCCGCCTCACCCGCCGCAGCTCTGCAGATACGATTTAGACTTAATCTAAGGTACTGACGAATCACAGCTTTTCCTTGCGCGAGAGCACCCGGTCGTGCTCTTAGCCAGCCATGCGCTTGGGCGAGAGCAGGAGGAAAAGGTGCGCACCTATCGCGAAGGGCTTCGTCTCGCCTCGCTCGGGGCGGCTCTCCTGGTCGGGACCTCGGGCGTGCTTGCCGGCGAGGTGAACGTCTATACGAACCGCGAGCCGGGACTGTATTCCGCCACGCTCGATGAATTCACCAAGGCCACCGGCATCAAGGTGAATGCCATCTTCTCCGAGCAGGGCCTCGCCGAGCGGATCGCGGCCGAGGGCGAGAAGAGCCCGGCCGACGTCCTGATCACGGTCGATATCGGCCGCCTCCAGCAGGCGCTCGACCTCGGCGTTGCCGCCCCGATCCGATCCGAGGTGGTCGCCTCGGCGGTACCGGCGAACCTGCGCGATCCGGAAGGCCGCTGGACCGCGCTCTCCATGCGCGCTCGCACGATCTACGTCTCCAAGGAGCGCGTCCAGGACACCGCCCTCACCTACGAGAGCCTCGCCGATCCGAAGTGGAAGGGGAAGGTCTGCACCCGCTCCTTCCAGCACCCCTACAACGTCGCTCTGACGGCCGCGATGATCGTGAAGAAGGGCGAGGAGAAGACCAAGGCCTGGCTCGAAGGCGTGAAGGCGAACCTTGCGAAGAAGCCGTCGGGCGGCGACCGCGACGTCGCCAAGGACATCGCGGCCGGCGTCTGCGATCTCGGCCTCGGCAATTCCTACTATGTGGGTCTGATGGCCAACGGAAAGAACGAGGAGCAGAAGAAGTGGGCGGCCGCGATCCGGCCCGTCCTGCCCACTTTCGAAGGCGGCGCGACCCACGTGAACGTCTCGGGCGCGGTGGTCACCAAGCATGCCCCGAACCGCGACAACGCGATCAAGCTCATCGAGTACATGACGTCCCCCGACGCCCAGCAAGTCTTCGCGGACGTCAACTACGAGTACCCGATCCGCGCGGGCGTGCCGGTGAATGCGTTCGTCGCCTCCTTCGGCGCGCTCAAGCCCGACCCGATGAGCCTCGCCGACGTGGCGAAGGCGCGTAAGCGGGCGAGCGAGCTCGTGGACGAGGTCGGGTTCGACCGCTGATCGTCGCCGAGGCCGTTCCGGGGCGGCTTGCCGACGAGCCTGGGCGGCGCTGGCTGCCGCGCCGCAGCGCTCGCCCCCCGCTGATCCTCGCGCTGCCGCTCCTCGGAGCCGCGCTCGTTGCGGCTCCGCTGTTTTCGCTGGCGATCACGGCCCTGCTCGGCGGGGCGGGCGCGCTCTCGCGGCTCGCCGCCACCGTCCTGCCGGTCGCCCTTGCGGAGACGGCGCTTCTCCTTGGCGGAGTCGGCATCCTGGCGACGGCAATCGGCTCGGGCGCCGCCTGGCTCGTGACGGCCTTCCGGTTTCCGGGCTCGCGGGTGCTCGCCTGGCTGCTGCCGCTGCCGCTCGCCGTGCCGACCTATGTCACGGCGCTCGTCTATGTGGAGATTCTCGATGCGGCCGGCCCGGTGCGGTCCGGGCTGCGCAATGCGTTCGGCCGCGGGATCGCCGATGCCTGGTTCCCCGAGGTGCGGTCCCTTCCGGCCTGCATCGTCCTCTTCGCCTTCGTCCTCTTCCCCTACGTCTTCGTCGCGGCGCGGGCCGCCTTTCTCGCCCGGGACCCTTCGATCATGGCGGCCGCACGCACCCTGGGCAGCCGCCCGGTCCATCTGTTCCTGCGCGTGGCGCTTCCGCTCGCCCGCCCGGCCATCGCGGTCGGCGCGACGCTTGTCCTGCTGGAGAGCCTGAACGACATCGGGGCGACGGAGTATCTGGGCGTCAGGACCCTCACGGTCTCGGCCTATACGGCGTGGCTGAACCAGAGCGATCTCGCGGGGGCGGCGCAGATCGCCTCGATCGCGCTCCTCGTCGTGGCCCTCCTCCTCGTCGTCGAGGAGCTTCAGCGCGACCGGAGCCAGTATCACGGCTCCGCGAACACGACCGCCCGGGGCGAGCCGGTCGAGCTTCGCGGGATACGCGCCGGCATCGCCCTCCTCCTCTGCGCCCTGCCCGTGATAATCGGCTTCGTCGTGCCGGCCGGGTTCCTGGCGCTGGAGGTGGTCCGGCGCGAGCTCCTCGAGGCCGCCGGGCCCGCCCTGATCGGCCATCTCTGGACGACCGTGTTCCTGGCGCTCGCAGCGACGGCCGTGGTAATCCTCTGGTCGATCGCGATCGTGCTGGCGGCGCGGATCCGTCCGACCCGGCTCGCACGCCGGATCGGGTTCGTGGCAGGACTCGGCTACGCCGTCCCCGGCACGATCCTGGTCCTCGGCCTGTTCGGGCCGCTCGTCGGGCTCGACACGGCCCTGAGCCGGGCCTGGGAACTCGCGACCGGCGAGAAGGCCAGGCTGATCCTCATGGGCTCGGGCGCGACGCTCGTGATCGCCTACGTGATCCGCTTCATGCGGGTCGGGATCGTGGCTCTCTCCGCGCAGCTCGCCCAGACCCCGCCGGAGATCGACCAGGTGGCGCGCGTGCTCGGCGCCCGGCCGGCGGCGCTCGCCTGGCACGTGCAACTGCCGCTCCTGCGGCCCGCCCTGGGCGGCGCGGCGCTGCTCGTCTTCGTGGACTGCATCAAGGAGCTGCCTGCGACACTCCTGCTGCGGCCGCTGAACCTCGAAACGCTCGCAACCGTCGTCTACGGGGCCGCATCGAGGGGCTCCTTCGAGGACGGCGCGCTCGCCGCCCTCGTCATCGTGCTGGCGGGGCTCGGCCCGATCGCCTGGCTCACGCAGGCTATGGAGCGGACCCCGCGGGGTGGAGCCCGCGCGCCCCTGCCCGATCAGGCGGCTTTCTGAGCGGCCTCGCCGAGCGCGACGGTGAAGCTTGCCTCCGTCTGCGCCTTGACGTCCTCGACGGTGACGCCCGGCGCGAGTTCGACGAGCTTCATGCCGCCGTTTCCGTGCTTGTCGATCGTGAACACGCCGAGATCGGTGATCACCATGTCGACGACACGCGTGCCGGTGAGCGGCAGGGTGCAGCGGTGGAGCAGCTTCGGCTCCATCGAGCCGTCCTTGCCCTTCGCCGAATGCTCCATCACGACGACGACCTTCTTGACCCCGGCGACGAGGTCCATGGCGCCTCCCATGCCCTTCACCATCTTGCCGGGGATCATCCAGTTGGCGAGGTCGCCGTTCTCGGCGACCTGCATCGCGCCGAGGATGGACAGGTTGATATGCCCGCCGCGGATCATCGCGAAGGAATCGGCCGAGGAGAAATAGCTCGTGGTCGGGAGCTCCGTGATGGTCTGCTTGCCGGCGTTGATGAGGTCCGGATCCTCCTCGCCCTCGAGCGGAAACGGCCCCATCCCGAGCATGCCGTTCTCGCTCTGGAGCTGAACGGTCATCCCCTCCGGGATGTAGTTCGAGACGAGCGTCGGGATGCCGATCCCGAGATTGACGTAGTAGCCGTCGCGCAGCTCCTGGGCGGCGCGCTGGGCCATCTGGTCGCGTGTCCAAGCCATGTTGCTCTGTCCTCCTCAGGCGGCCTTGCGGACCGTGCGCTGCTCGATGCGCTTGGCGGCATTGGGAGCGTGCACGATGCGGCTCACGAAAATGCCGGGCGTGATGATGTGGTCGGGATCGATCTCGCCGGGCTGGACGAGGTGCTCGACCTGGGCGACCGTGACCCTGGCGGCGGTCGCCATCATCGGATTGAAGTTCCGCGCCGTCTTCCGGTAGACGAGATTGCCTTCCGTGTCGCCCTTCCAGGCGTGGACGACCGCGAGGTCGGCGAAGAGGCCGCGCTCCATGACGTACATCTCGCCGTCGAACTCGCGGGTCTCCTTGCCTTCCGCGATCAGGGTGCCGTAGCCGGTCTTGGTGTAGAAGGCCGGGATGCCGGCGCCGCCCGCGCGGATACGCTCGGCCAGGGTGCCCTGCGGGTTGAACTCGATCTCCAGCTCGCCCGCCAGATATTGCTGCGCGAAGGTCTTGTTCTCGCCGACATAGGACGAGATCATCTTCTTGACCTGTCTGGTCTCGAGGAGCACCCCGAGCCCGACGCCGTCGATCCCGGCATTGTTGGAGACGATCGTCAGGTTCTTCGCGCCGGAATCGCGGATGGCCTCGATCAGGAGGTCGGGAATGCCGCACAGACCGAAGCCTCCGGCCATAATCGTCATGCCGTCGCTGATCACGCCCGCAAGCGCCGCGTGGGCGTCAGGATAGACCTTCTTCATTCATGAACTCCCAGGGCCGAGACGGATGAGCTCAGGCCCATGCCGGCACCATAATGGCGCCGCTTCCCGGCTCCAACCCTCAACGCCCTCCCGAGGGGAAAACCCGCGCAGCCGAGAATGCACCAGGGAGCGCTCTCCGGTGCTCGCAAGTCGGGCGGCGACCCGCTCGAGGTCACGGAGCTGACCACCTTCGGCGGGCCTCTTGGCGATGTCGCCACGACTCCGACCCTGAACGCTCCAGGTTCGCGCAGCGCCCGACACAGTCGAAACCACTAGAATATTTCAGGCATTGCTCACAAAACGACGCCCAAATCTGGCAACCAAAAGAGCAATAAATATAGTCACCAACCCCCAACTTATCAGGTAAATTGGGTCGAATGTCCTGCTGCTATACGCTCCGTAATACGCGAGTCTCATCCATTCTACAGCGTGCACAAGAGGATTCCACGAGAGAGCCTCTCTCGCGGCTTCTGGCATATGATCCGGTACGAATAAGACGCCTGACAAGATATATAGGACGATCGTCGCAAGAGTATAGACCGTAACCCATAACTGGTAGATCGCAGCGATTACGCCATTGATAAAACCAAAACCAATGCCAAGCAGTATACCTGCACCAACAGCTTTCATTGCATCCACGGCGGATGCTGGAAATGGATCAATTCCAAAGGCAAAAAACAACCCGAAGAGCGCTAGCGCCATGCAACACGCTGCACCTGACTCCAGAATTGCACGTGCCACAAGGATATCGACCAGTTTCACAGCGGGGAATGCCATAAGCGATTTATTGACCACCACCGAAAGCATAATCCAACGGGACGCGTAAATGAACGACATCACAGGAACGAGGCCGGTAGCGAACCAGAGGGCCAAACTCGAGCCGTAGGGAGTTGCGCGCCCCATGAAGCTCCAAATTCCGATCAGAACTACGATGTGAGCAAGAGGCCAGGCGATCGCTATGAGATAGCCCAGTCCGTGCCCGAAAAAGCGGGTCCGAATATCGCGCAATATAAGCGCCTTGATAACGCGAGCCTGCGCTACGAACGGCCCTCGGAATGAAGTGGCTGAAGAAGGAAATAAGAACAAGAAAGGAGCCTCCCCACTCTTCAGATATAGCGATTACGGCGTTGTTGGGGCGACCAGGATGCCGACGCTCTGCTTCCATCACCCGCGGCCATTCCCCAGAACGACGGGCGCCACACTTCCAATCTCATCCAGCCTAGAGCATTCGATCGGCTGTTCGACGGACGTCCCTTCCGGATCCTGACGATCGTGGACTGCCACATGCGAGAGGCGCTTGCGCTCGTCCCAAGAGTGAACTTCCGCGCCTACCAGGTCACCGAGATCCTCGATCGGCTCTCCAAGGAGCGCGGCCGGCGTACCTAAACGGTGTCGAGATCGACTTCTCCCGGCCGGGAAAGCCCACGGACAATGCCTATATCGAGGCCTTCAACAGCTGTCTTCGGGCGGAATGCCTCAATGCGTCATGGTTCCTGTCGATGGCCGATGCCCGCGATCGGTTTGAGGAATGGAGGACCGACTACAACGGAAACCGATCTCTCACGGGCCTCGGCGGCGTTGACCCCGAGCGCCTTCGCCAACCAAGCTATCGAAGTCCGGCGACTTGCATAGACCCTGGACCACAAACAGGGGCAGGACCAACATGGCTCGAAGCCATACCTCAGGGAGGACCACTTCTCAGGGGCAGACACCCGAGCGCGTCATCTTTCCTCTCAAGGCCGCACGTCCGTTCGAGCCGTACACATGTGATGCTCACCCGACCTCAGCCCCAGCCGCTCGCCGCGGTATTGACCTGTCTGGATGGCACGCCACCACGCCTCGTTCTCCAGATACCAGCGGACGGTCTTCTCGAGGCCGCTTTCGAAGGTCTCAAGGGGGAACCAGCCGAGCTCGCGCCTGATCTTCGAGGCGTCGATGGCATAGCGCTGGTCGTGGCCAGGGCGATCGGCCACAAAGGCGATCTGCTCGGCATAGGAGCGGCCATCGGGGCGCGGGCGCATGGTGTCGAGGAGGCGGCAGACCTCCTGGACCACCTCTATGTTCCGCCGCTCCGAGTTTCCGCCGATATTGTAGGTCTCGCCAGGCGTTCCGGCCTCGAAGACCCGGCGCAGCGCACGGGCGTGATCCTCGACGAACAGCCAGTCGCGGACATTCTCGCCCCGTCCGTAGACCGGAAGCGGCTCACCCGCGAGGGCCTTCACGATCATGAGCGGGATCAGCTTCTCCGGGAAGTGATACGGCCCGTAATTGTTGGAGCAGTTCGTGACCAGCGTCGGCAAGCCATAGGTGTGATGCCAGGCACGCACGAGATGGTCCGACCCGGCCTTCGAGGCCGAATAGGGCGAGCGCGGATCGTAGGGGGTCTCCTCGACGAAGAAGCCGTCCGGCCCAAGCGAGCCGAACACCTCGTCCGTCGAGATGTGATGGAACCGGAAGCGTTCCTTCCGGCCTGGAGCGAGGCCCTGCCAATGCCGGGTCGCCTCGGCCAGCATGCGGAACGTGCCGACGACGTTCGTCTCGACGAAAACGGCCGGCCCGTCGATCGAGCGGTCGACGTGGCTCTCGGCCGCGAGATGGAGGACGATGTCGGGATCGAAACGCGCGAACGCACCGGCAACCGCCTCCGCATCGCAGATGTCGGCCTGGAGGAAGGCATGCCGCGGATCTTCGCTCACCGGCCCGAGCGAGGTGAGCGTCCCGGCATAGGTCAGCTTGTCGAGCGTCAGGACCTCGTAGTCGCTTTCCGCGATAAGATGGCGCACGACCGCCGACCCGATGAAGCCGGCCCCGCCCGTCACGAGAACGCGTTTGGTCACCGAAAGGCTCCGGTTGTCACGCCAGACGTTCCGGTAGGGGCTCGCCGTCATAAGGAAAAGGACTCTCGAGCTCGGCCAGGGTGGGCAGCGCGCGGTCCTTGTCCGACAGAACCGGTCCACCCAAGGGGAGCGGCCACTCGATTCCGACGCTATCCCAGCGGACGCCGCTATCGCATTCGGGCGCGTAGTAGTCGGTTACCTTGTAGATGACTTCGGTGTTCGGAGCCAGCGTCACGAAGGCATGCGCGAACCCGACCGGGACCCAGAGCTGGTAGCCGTTCTCGGCCGTCAGCTCCGCCGAGAGCCACCGTCCGTAAGTGGGCGATCCGTGGCGTATGTCGAGTGCGTAATCCATGATGGCGCCGGCCGTGCAGCGCACCAGCTTGCCCTGCCCGTGCGGCGGGACCTGGAAGTGCAACCCCCGCAGCGTGCCGATAGCCGCCGACATGGAGTGGTTGTCCTGGACGAATTCCGGCCCGATCCCAAGAGCTTCATAGGCGCGTCGGCTATAGGTTTCCGAGAACCAACCGCGGGCGTCGCCGAAGCGGCGCGGCTTCACGAGTTGCACGGTAGCCATAACCAGATCCGATCAGTGACGCGGCGATGCCACAATGCGCCTTAGATAGGCGCCGTACTCGTTCCGCAGGGTGCCGGCGATCGCAAGAAGCTCATCGGTCGAGATGAAGCCCTGTCGCCAGGCCACCTCCTCCGGGCAGGCGATCTTGAAGCCCTGACGATGCTCGACCGCGCGCACGAAGGCCGAGGCCTCGTGCATGGCCTCGACCGTTCCCGTGTCGAGCCATGCTGTACCGCGCGGAAGAATCTCGACCGTCAGCTTCCCCCGCTCCAGGTAATGCGCATTGACCGAGGTGATCTCGAGCTCTCCTCGTGCCGAGGGCCGCACATCCCGCGCAACCTCGACCACATCGGAATCGTAGAAATAGAGCCCCGTCACGGCCAGATCGCTCTTCGGCTCGGCCGGCTTTTCCTCGATGGAGAGCGCCTTCCCCGTCCTGTCGACCTCGACGACCCCGAAAGCTCGGGCATCCGCAACCGGATAGGCGAAGATGACCGCGCCGCTTTCGAGCGATGCGGCGCGTACGAGTTGCGCCGTCAGGCCGGCACCGTGGAACACATTGTCCCCGAGCGCCAGCGCGCAGGAATGGCCACTCACGAAGCGCTCTCCGATAAGGAAAGCCTCGGCGAGGCCCCGCGGCTCCGGCTGGGGCGCATAGGAAATGTTCAGCCCCCACTGCGAACCGGAGCCGAGCAGTTCCTCGAAGAGCGGCAGGTGCGCAGGGGTCGAGATCACCAGGACGTCCCGAATCCCGGCCAGCATCAGGGTGGTGAGCGGGTAATAGATGAGCGGCTTGTCGAAGATGGGCAAAAGCTGCTTCGAGACGGCACGGGTGGTGGGATAGAGGCGCGTCCCTTGCCCGCCCGCCAGGATGATACCTTTTTCAACCATCGTGCCCAACATCTCCGGCCCGAAGCCGAGCCCAGCGCAAGGCCGGAGGCTAGAGCACGTCCGGCGGGCGAATCGCAAGCCGGGAATGCGATCCAGGACTTTTCAACTGCTTCGTCGGAGAAGCTGGACCATGTCGAATTGAACGGCGGGGTCTATCGCCCGATCCGGGCACGAGCGACATTCGCCAGTCCGAGGAACGAAACCCATGCGAGGAGCCCCGCCCCGAGGGTCACCGAGATGTTCAGTGCCCGCCGCGGATAGCGCGCCTCCTCGGCAGCCGCGGGCCGGACGAAGGAGGTGAGGTAGATCTGCTTCGACAGGCTCGCCAGCCGCGCCCGCTCGAGGGCGGCCGCTGCATTCGTGTATTGCGTCTGCGCGATCTGACGTTCAAGCTCGAGGGCCGAGAGCCGCGTCATCGAGCTCGTAAGCACGGGGCCCGCGGTATCGCCTCTCGGGCGGGTCGTCAGCTCGGCCTGCAGTTTCTCCACCTGCCGCGCGGTCGCGTCGATCCGTGCGCGTAGGTTCCTCATCTGCGGCGCGTCGTCGCTCACCGATTTGCGCGCGACGGCATATTGCTGCTCGAACTCAAGCTGCTGCGCCCTCAAAGCCGAGATCAGCGCATCCGTCTTCTTCGCCTCGGTCGGTGCGTCGATTATGCCTTCCTGGTTTCGCGCGACTTCCAGCGCCGCGCGCGCCTGCGAGAGACGCCCCGCCGCAAGCTGCAGTTCCCTCTCGGCATCCGCGACGGCGTCGCGCCTTGCCCGGTCGTTCATGTCGTTCACGAGTTGCTCGCTTGCGTCGACGACAGCATTCGCGAGTGCGACCGCGTCGTCGGGACGGAAGGCGCGGACCGTCAGGACAACGATGCCGCCCGGCATCTCGATCGCCACATGGCTCATCGAATTCCAATACTTGACGATCCGCTCGATCGGCTTGTCCGGGTTCAGGCGCGCGTAGAAATCCGCCTCCGGCACACTATAGCGTCCCCTCAGGTCGGCCTTCTCGGCCAGCAACTCCACCAGCGCACGGCTCTCGATGTAGTTCGTGACGACCTGGGTGTCCTGGATCACCTGGATCGACGGGATGCCGGTGAGGGAGGAGAGCGCGTCGAGGCCCGCCATCGCACCGCTGCGGACCGCAAACCGCGCCTCTGCGACATACTGATCGGACGCGATCAGGCCGAAATAGAGCGTCGACGCAAGCGTGGGTACCGCGACAAAGGCGAGGAAGCCCAGCCAGGTCACCAGGCGCGCGATCTGCCGATTCCGGCGCGCCCGATGGGTGGTCGGCACGGGGCTGCGCCCGCCCGTCGCGAAGCGCAGGCGGCGCGCCGCCTCCGATAGGGATTCGGAGACCTTCTGGGCGCGCTGCGCGGCCGGGACGCGGACCGGCGAGGTGATCGGCTCGACGCTCATGAGCCGGCCCCTCCGGGGCGGCCAGCCAGGCGCCCGAATATGGCAGTCAGGTCGGACACTATCGATTCAGCCGATTGTACATCTCGATCGCCTGGTCGACGTCCTGGAACATCATCAAACGACCGTCAACGAGCACAGCGCCGCGGCTGCAGAAGGACTTGATGGTCGCCATCGAGTGCGAGATGACGATCAGGTCGGTGTTCTCGCGCCGTCGGCGGAACACCTCCTCGCAACGGGCCTGAAACCGCGCGTCACCTACGGCGGTCACCTCGTCGATCAGGTAGCATTCGAACTCGATGGCCATAGAGAGCCCAAATGCGAGCCGCGCCATCATACCCGAGGAGTAGGTCTTCACCGGCTCGTTGATGTAGTCGCCGATTTCGGCGAAGTCCTCGACGAAGCGCGAGACCTTGCGTGGGTCCTCACCGTAGATCCGGGCTACGAAATGCACGTTCTCGCGCCCGCTCATCAGGGGATCGAACCCGCCCGAAAAGCCCAGCGGCCAGGACACGCGTGTCGAACGGCGGACCTTGCCAGAATTCGGCAGCTCCGTCCCGGCGATGAGCCGCATGGTCGTCGACTTGCCCGCACCGTTCACTCCGAGAAGCCCGTAAGACCAACCCTGCTCGAAGACGGTGGACACGTGGTCCAGGATCACCTTCCGGTGCGCTTCGGTCTTGTAGTATTTATAGACGTTGGAGAGCTGGATCATCGTTCGTGAAGCTCTCCGACACGCCCTAAAAGGGCGCGCCGACAGGCTTGTCGTGTCGCGTGGCGGCAGCTCGCGTGCTGTTGCGTACGGGGGATTGCTATGGCCTACCCCCATGTCACCAGCCCGTGGCGGATTCATGGCGTAAGTCTATATTGGTCGGCTCGCGGCCGCGCATCCATCGGTCGATCGAGCGCGAAAGCGTCGGCCGAGGCTTTCGCGCTGCCATCTCGTTAAGCTATCCTGGCGACCGGAAGCGTGGCAAGCGCCGCGACAGAGCCCACCACCCAAGCCGCCTTTCGAGACCGGCTGAAGCACGGCATTCTATGATCTTCCCAGCGATGGCGCGCAAGGCCATCGGGCTTAAGCGCGTCGGTATCCTGCAGTGGACTGCGCTCGACCACGACCCGCAGCTCATCTACCGGGTGGCAGGCCCGTTACGCCCACGGAACCTGATCCTGGTCGCGGACGCTGTGTCCGTACGGATCGAGCCGGCCCTCTTCCTGGATACGGGTCATGGGTTCACCGATGCGCAGAGCGTAGCGTTTAGACCGTGCGGGAGAGCGATCTGCTGGCTCGAGCTCGACCGGATGCCCGAGGTGCGGCGCGTCCGGTTCGACCCGTCTTCCGAGCCGGGCAGGGTTACGGTCGCTGCTCTTACCACACCCAGTCGCTTCCTTGCGCGACGGCTCGTCCGCTGGCTCGACCGCGACCGCTATGGGCACGGACCGACGCGGGTGCAGCGCCTCTCAAGTTCTCGGATCGAGCTAGAGGGCCTCGGTTCGGGCCGGGACACGCGCCGTTATCGTAGCACCGCCGAGCACTATACCGAGGTTCTGGCCATGGCGGCAGCGCGTCCTCCCCTGGAGCTTGACGCGGGCGAGACGCCTCTCCTGTCGTTTCTCGTCCCCACCTACGAGACGGATCCCGGACATCTCGACACCCTGCTCAATTCCTTCCTCGCTCAGCCGCCAGGCCTGGCCGAGCTGATATTTAGCGACGACGGCTCCAAATCGCCTCGCACGCTGGAATGGCTGAATGCCCATGCCCGGGTGGCAGGGGTGAGGGTCGTGTCCGGAGAGCGGAACCAGGGCATCGCCACTGCGACGAACCGAGCGCTGCGACACGCTACTACTCCCTGGATCGGTCTGGCCGACCATGACGACGCGCTCTCGCCCGGAGCCGTCGTTGAAATCGCCCGGACGATCAGGGCGCGGCCGGACGCCGAGTTCATCTACACAGACGAGGTCGTCACGGACGGGCGCATGAAGCCCACGAGCTACATGCTCAAGCCCGCCTACGATCCCGTTCTCCTGTCCGGTGTGAACTACATCAACCACCTCTCGGTCTACCGGCGCGACCGACTCGCCGCGATTGGCGGATTCCGGGAGGGCTTCCAAGGGTCGCAGGATTACGACCTGCTGCTCCGGTACCTCGACGGGATCGATCCCGCGAGGGTGCTGCATCTCCCCTACCCCGCCTATCTGTGGCGTCGGCACCAAGCGAGCTTCTCGACGGAATTCAAGCCGGTCGCGGTCGAAAGCGCGAGGCGCACCCTCACCGAGCGCTATGGCGCGCCGGGCCGACCCGTCCCCGTGGACGATGCCCTCCTGCCCGAACTCCATCGCTTACGCTTCGACCTCACGATCGAACGGTGGCCAAAGGTCTCGGTGATCATCCCGAACCGCGACAGCCCTGACCTGATGGCGACCGTCCTCGCGGGTCTTCGCGGCACCGACTACCCCGACCTCGAAATCGTGGTCGCGGATAACGACACGCAGGATGCCGCAACCTTGGTCCTTTACGAGCACCATCGGGAAGGGCCGGTTCCGTTCGTCGTCGAGCCCGTGCCGGGCCCGTTCAACTTCTCGCGCTCCATCAATTGCGGTGTGGCGCGCGCCTCGGGCGAGTTCCTGCTCCTCCTCAACAACGACATCGAGATCGAGGACGCCGGCTGGCTGAAGGAGATGGTGTCCTGCTTCCGCTACGAGGGGACGGGGATCGTCGGAGCGCGGCTCCTCTATCCCGATCGCACCGTCCAGCATGCCGGCGTCATCGTCGGCCTCGGCGGCCTCGCCGGCCATTGGTTCGGAGGCAAGTCGGACCGGTTCTGGGGCCCGATGGGCCGTCTGGCGGTGCGCCAGTCGTTATCGGCCGTCACCGGCGCGGCGATGCTCGTATCCCGGGCCTGTTTCGAGACGGCAGGACCGTTCGACGAAGAGCGCTTCGCCATCGCATACAACGACATCGATTTCTGCCTGCGAGCCCGGGACAAGGGGTTCCGTGTCGTTTGGACCCCGTTCGCAACGCTCATCCACCACGAATCGGCCAGCCGCGGCAGCGACGAGGCGCCTGACAAGGTCGAACGCTTCCGACGCGAGCAGAAGAACCTGCGGGAGCGCCATGCGACCCACCTGTTCGACGACCCGGCGTATAATCCCTGGCACGACACGCGCGGCTCCGTGCCCGGCCTCCGGGCTCTCGACGAGCTTCCTCATCCTCGCTAAGCGCCCAATCTAAACAGGGATGGGTCTCGACAGCCGCTTGCCGGCGCTTGGCCGCATCCCGGAGTTCGAGATGGTCGCCAGCAAGAAGTCCGTGTCCTCGCTCTTCGAGCAATATGTCGACACGATGCCCTCGCCCCAGAACGCGGTTGACTCGGTTCCTGGATGGACCTGCGCCTTTCCGCCCGAGATGCCGGTCAAAGCCGGGCCGTTGCCGCTCTACGCCGATGACCGGATCGGCTGGATGCTGGAGCAGTACGGGACGCTCGAGGGGCGCAGCGTGCTAGAGCTTGGGCCGCTCGAGGGCAGCCACACCTACATGATCGAACGCGCGGGAGCGGCTCGCATCGATGCGGTGGAGGCCAACAAGCTCGCCTACCTTCGTTGTCTCGTGTTCAAGGAACTCGTCGCGCTTCAGCGGGCCCGCTTCCATCTCGGCAATTTCATCACCTGGCTCGGGCAGCCGGACCTCCATTACGACCTGATCGTGGCCTCCGGCGTCCTTTATCACCTTCGGGATCCGCTCGGGTTCCTCGAACGTGCGGCGGCTGCGACCGACGCGCTCTTTCTCTGGACGCACTACATGAGCGAGACCGCCATGCCGCCCACCGACATCCGGCGGGGCGTCTTCCGTGACGGGGTGGAGCGCCGCTCATTCCACGGCGTCAACGTGCGCCTGTATCCGCGCAGCTATCATCGGGCGGAGGAGAACGCCTCCTTCTGCGGCGGCCTCTACGACGACCATCGCTGGATCGAGCGAGACGACTTGCTGGCCGTCCTGCGGGCGCTTGGCTTCGACACGCTCCAGATCGCACACGAGCAGGCCGACCATCCGAACGGACCGTCCTTCAGCGTGCTTGCTCGCAGAAGCCAGGCCTGACGGGCCGGGCGACCCCGAACCGATCCATGCTGTTCAACATCGAGCACGATCTCGGCCGAGAGATCATCGGCTACCTTGTGCCGGACGGCTTCACGGGGCGAGCGACGATCCGTGTCACGCGAAGGGGCGACGAGCTCCTCACGAAACAGACCGACAGCCTGCGCGAATCGCTCGTCCATGCTGGCCGGCACGAAACGGGGCTCTGCGGCTTTACGATCGACGACGGCGAGATTCCGGGTCTCGCCGAGATCACGGATCTCGAGATCCGGGATGCCGAGAGCGATGTCATCATCTATCGCCGCTACAATCCGGAGGCGATCGTACGGCAGAAGATCTTCCGCTTGGAAACGCATCTTCTACCCTTGAGCCGCATCGATCGGGCTGTGCAACCACGCTTTCAGTTCTATTTCCCGAGCATCGACCGTTTCGGCCTTGAGACCACGCACCAGATGTTCCTGATGAACAATACGGATTCCGTCTATGCCAGCGGGCGGGTCTCCTATCGGAGCGTCGAGTACTATCTCGATCAGGGCTACACCTCGGTCGCGATGGTCCAGGAGCCGTTCGAAGAACTCGCAGAGCGGGTCCTCCTCCTGCGGCTCATCGGCGAGAACCGGGCGGGGATCCTCGGGCTGCGGGACAGCGTCACCTTCGAGACCGTGAAAAGCTTCGCATCAGGCCTGCCGCTCGATTCGGACAGGGCGCTCAGCCGGGCCTTCCGCGACATGGACCCTGAGGTCGCCAATATGCTGACCGACCCGGTTACACGGCAGCTCACCACCCGCCTGCCGGACGAGGTCCTGAAACCCTCGTCCATAGGCCAGGCGCTCAGCGTCCTGTCCGGCTTCCGGATCGTCGGGGTGCGGCACCGAGCCGAGCTTTTCGCGGACGCACTCGTGGACGCGCTCTCGCTGCATACGGGTGAGGTGCCGGTGGTAGAGCCGATTCCGGCAGCACGCGAGCTGGGGGCTCGGCTGCGAGAGATGCCGAGCGTCGAGAGGCTCCTCGAACATGACATTGCCGTCTTTCACTTCCTGTCGGAAGCCTTTGAAAAGTCACTAATCGAGAGCTAGATGGGGACGTGCCCGCCCGGCGGGCGGAGCGAGGCGAGTCTGAGCCGAGGGTGATGTCAGAGCAGATCCCCGCCGGTCGCAGGGCGGCGGCCAGCACCGTTCTGGATGGGACGGTGCAAACCGTCGGGCCTCTCAGTCCCAAGCAGCATTTCAGACCCCTCACCCGCTTCTACCAGCGGGCGCTGAGTCGCGCCTCGGGCGGACGACTGGCGCGGCAGGCCGTTCCGGTCGACGTCTTCGACCCGGAGCCCGCAACCTCGAATTTCCCGTGGGGGAAGCTCAGCTTTGTCGCGTGTGTGCTGATCCCCGCCCTCGCGGTGTCGCTGTATTTCGCCTTCATCGCGTCCGACCAGTTCGTCGCGGAGGCCCGCTTCGTGGTCCGCCTCGGACCGCAGGACGGCTCTGCAAAGGAGGGGCTCGCCTCCGTGCTCTCGGCCGTGAAGGGAGGCGGCTCCGGATCCGGCGGGACCAGCGCGACCGAGGACGCCCATGTCGTGACGAGCTACATCCAGAGCCGGGCGATCGTTGACGACATCCAGAAAACCGTCGATCTCCGTACGATCTTCACCCGGCCGGAAGCCGACTTCTATGCCCGTCTGAAGGCGAACGCCTCGATCGAGGAGCTGGTCGAATACTGGCGGGGGATGGTCAGCACCTATATCGATTCCATGTCGGGGATCGTGACTGTGGAAGTCCGCGCCTTCCGTCCGGACGATGCCGTCCTCCTGGTGCGGACCATTGGCGAGCTGAGCGAGAAGCTCGTCAACGACATCTCCCGCCGTGCCCGGCAGGATGCCCTCCGGCGCGCCACCGAGGAGGTTCAGCGCGCGCAGACTCTCATGTACGAGGCGATCCGCGATACGGAACGGTATCGGAACGCCGAAGGGCTGATCGATCCGATCCAGACCGCGACAGAGACTGGCAAACTTCTGACGAAGGTGCTGGCCGACCAGATCACGGCCGAAGGTGAACTCTTCGTCGCCAGCCGGTCCCTCGCTCCCGATTCGCCTGCGGTCCGCCGGCTGACGAGCCGGATAGAGGCGCTCAGGCAGCAGGCGGCGGACCTGCGCACCCAGCTCGCCGGGAATCGCGAGGAGGCGCGGAACGTGGCAGCCTCGCTCGCGCGGTTCGAGGAGGTCGCGATCAAGCAGAAGATGGCCGAGACACTTTATGCGCTGGCGGAGGCCGGTCTCGACCGCGCGAGGCGGCAGGCCGAGGCGCAGTCCGTCTACCTGTCGGTCTTCGTGCCGCCGGGGCTACCGCAGGAATACACCTACCCGAAGCGCTTCGAGTACTCGATCGCGATCGCGACGGCTCTCTTCGTCCTATGGAGCATCGCTGCCCTGATCTGGCTCTCGGTCGAGGATCACCGCCTCGGCTGAAATCTCTCACCCGAGATGATCAGCGAAGCGCGTGGTGGAGAAAAGCGGGTGGAAGAACGGATCATCGTGAATGAGCGGCAGCCACCGCTCACGAAACAGGGCGGCCTCAGCCTCGAAACGAGCTCGTTTCGGGCCTGAGTCTCGTCCACGCGACGCTGACTCGGCGTGGGTGAGGACCGCGTGAGGGCTCAACAGGTTGCGGTAGCCGCGCACCTGGAGCCTCAGGCAGAAATCGATGTCGTTGAAGGCAACTGCAAAGGCTCGGTCGAAGCCACCGATCTCCTCGAACTTCCGACGCTCGACCGCGAGGCACGCCGCCGTGACCGCGGACACCTCATGCACGACCTTCAGCCGATTCAAATTGCCTGGGTGATCAGCTGGCAGCTTCCGATCCCGGTGACCCGCTTCCCCTCCTAACCCGAGCGCGACTCCGGCATGCTGCAAACGCCCATCCTCGTAGAGGAGCTTTGCCCCAACAGCGCCGACGTCCGGCTGCAAGGCGAGGCTAGCCATCGCGGCGATCCATGTCCCATCGCGCGCCTCGCAGTCGTTGTTGAGAAGAACGAGCAGATCGCCTTCCGCCGCCTCAGCTCCGGCATTGATCAAGTCGGGGAAGTTGAATGGGCCGGGACGGCGCAACACCCTGACCCGTTCGCTATCATCAATGGCGGATAAGTAGGTTAGCGTATCAGCCTCAACAGACTCATTGTCGACGATCAGGATCTCGCAATTGTCGCACTGGCCAGAATGCTTAAGGATACTTGAGACAGCACGCTGCAGCAGATCGAGCCGGTCACGCGTCGGGATGACGATGGTGGCCTTCCGCGCAGAACTGAGAGAATAGGGCGAGGATGGAAGCGCCCTCGGCTTGGGAGCCGTGACTGGCGCATGTTCGAGCAGAAGCCTTTTCAGATGAGCCATCTCGCCACGGCTCCGACCTCTCCCAACCAGCCTGAGTGCGGTCCACCACGGGTCGGGATCGGCATCATCGATCTCGTGCACCGCAGCCTCGAGCAGGTGCCTCCTGAACAAGCAAGGTCGGCCAACATAGTCGATTTGGTCCAGGTATGTCGGGCTCCAGTCGGGCTTAAGTTCGGGTAATGCAGTAGAGCTGTCAGCCGGCGATGCGACACTGTCGGCATACACCGCTCTCATGCTAGGCTCGCCCGCAAGGAAATCGCGTAAAATAAGAGTGGCCTCCGGCGACAGGCGATCGCCAGGCTTCAGCCACCCCACCCATTCGGCAGAACTCGCACAGGCGAGCGAGAGAGCGACCCGGGCAGGTGAATCGAGATCGGTCAGTTGGACGATCTCGGCCCGGTCGGCGAGACCGGACCGATGGATGTGCTCAACGCTCTGCCGGTGATGCGCGCCGGGATGTAGCCCAACTAGGACCCGGAAACCTGCATCAACTTGCTGTCCCAGCGAAGCTAAGGTCTGAACCAGGGGAGAAACATCCTCTGATCCCACTACGACCACAAAACAGGGAACGGGCCCGATACGAGCCTCTGAAGTAACTGCCGCGTCGAGGCCCGCCGGCTCAAAAGCCCGGGTTCGCGTCCTCCGGAAATCGGCAAAGTTCGTAAGCGGAGCCAGGTCGAGGAGAGATCGCAGAAACACAGTCGTCGCGTGCACGCCTGCGAACCGGCTATAGATGAAACGGGCCATCGCTGTTGGTTGGCGCAGAAGCGTGCCAGCAAGTTGCAGTGCCGATAATGGCGCTATCGAGTCAATCCGGATTTCCCCGACGCTGCCTCGTGGAGCTAGGATCTCCAGTGCTTCGAGGTCTCTGGGCGCGAAGCCGATCCAACGCGCTCTGCCGAGCACGGGAGACGGCAGGATGTGCTCCTGCGCGGGACGTGTCGCAGGATACATTCGGAGCATCGGTCGAATCGGCTGCCCGCGGAAGCTTTGTGCGAATTCAAGCCGGAGAAGCCGAGACCTAAGCTCTCGCGTGTCCCCCGATCGGTAGATTGTTCTCATGTGAGGGTTTTCGTGGCCGCACGTCGCGGCGAGGGCATTCACCCTGGTTGCCGCAAAGCTAAACTTCAAAAAGTTTACGTCTAGATGGGGACACGCCCACGTGAACGACACGAGAGAAGGAGCATTTCTCCCTACGCAGCGGCTCGATCCCACTTCGCACATCAGCGTCCCAAAAGCGAGCGGACCACCCGTCCTATCGAGCTTCTGCCCTCGTCTGCCGGCCGGCTGAACCCGAGCGCCGCAAATGTGTCTCTGCGGACCCGCGCGACTGCGTGGGTGAGGATACGCGCCTCCGCCGCATGTATGATTGCGATCGGCAACGACGGCCCAGTCTCCCGAGGCTGAATTTTGGATCGAGGTGCTGGAGTTGACCCGCTTACGTGGACACCTTTTCCCTTGAGCAGGAGGTGTTCACATGCCGAGACATCGGCCGCCATATCCGGCGGAGTTTCGCAGGCAGCTGGTCGATCTGGTTCGGTCGGGTC
>NZ_JABEPP010000005.1:175000-473121 GCF_013044135.1 Enterovirga aerilata | reverse complement strand
GGCCATGACGCGGAGAGGGTTCCGGATCGCGGGGACGCCGAAAGGCTCCTCTATAAAATTGATCGAGCGTTTCGGCGTCCCACGCCCCTCGACCAATTCACCCGCTCTTTGAAGTCGCCCGTCATGACCGACCCCGCGCCGGGGAAGGACGGCGCGTGGGCGGACGAACGACGAGTCGCCTCGCGGCCACGCTTCCGGTAACGAACCGGCAAAATGCCGGAGGACGCTCATGAGGACATATCTTGTCGCCGCAATGCTGCTTGCGGTCTCCATCGGGACCGCGCAGGCCCAGCTATCGGACGATGTGGTCCGCATCGGCGTGCTGTCCGACATGTCGAGCTGGGGCAAGGACAATGCCGGTCCGGGCTCGGCCGAGGGCGCCCGCATGGCGATCGAGGAGATGGGCGGCCAGGTGCTCGGCAAGAAGGTCGAGCTCGTCATCGCCGATCACCAGATGAAGACCGATATCGGGGCGCAGATCGCCCGGGCCTGGTTCGACGAGGGCAAGGTCGACGCCATCGCCGACGTGACGAACTCCGCGATCGCCATCGCGGTCCACAATCTCGCCCGCGACAAGAACCGCGTCGCGCTCCTCTCGGCGCCGGGCGCGAGCGCCCTGACGGACAAGCTCTGCAGCCCCAACACGGTCCACTTCACCTACGACACCTACTCGCTCGCCAAGGTCACGACCCAGGCGCTTGCCGCCGAGGGCGCGAAGAGCTGGTACTTCGTGACGGCCGACTATGCCTTCGGGCACGGGCTGGAAGCCGATGCGGCCCGGTTCATCCGGGAGGCGGGCGGGGAGATAAAGGGCGGCATCAAGCACCCGACCGGCACGTCGGACTTCTCGTCTTTCGTCCTGCAGGCGCAAGCCGCCAAGGCGGATGTCGTGGTCTTCGCCAATGCCGGCGCGGATACGCAGAACGGCCTGAAGCAGGCGGGCGAGTTCGGCCTCGTGAAGGGCGGCCAGAAGCTCGCCGGCCTCCTCATGTACGAGACCGACATCCACGCCGTCGGGCTCGCGAACGCGCAGGGGACCTATCTCACGACCGCCTCGTACTGGAACATGAACGAGGGGACGCGCGCCTGGTCGAAGAGGTTCTTCGAGAAGATGGGCTTCATGCCGACCATGAACCAGGTCGGCGCCTACGGGGCGGTGCTGCACTACCTGAAGGCCGTGAAGGCGGCGGGCACGGACGAGGCGAAGGCCGTCATGGCCAAGATGCGCGAGCTGCCGATCGAGGATGCCTTCATCAAGAGCGCCCGTCTTCGCGCCGACGGGCGCGTGATGCGCGACATGTATCTCGCCCGGGTGAAGGCGCCGGCGGAGGCGAAGGAGCCCTGGGACTACCTGGAGATCGTCCGCACCGTGAAGGCGGACGACGCCTACCGGCCGGAGAGCGAATCGGAGTGCCCGCTGCTGCGGAAGTGACGGCTCCCGGGCGGGTCGGACCGCCGGGCCTCCCTACGCTTCGTTAACCAATCCGACTGTACCGATGCGGTGGCGGGCGGGCGGCCCGTCGATTTGCCGGCGGCCCTGGCCGTCTCGGGATGAGGCCGCATGAAGGTGGTCATTCTGACCGGCGGGGTCGGAACGCGCCTCGTCGAGGAGACCTCGGTTCGACCCAAGCCCATGGTCGAGATCGGCGGGCGGCCGATCCTCTGGCACATCATGAAGATCTATTCGTCGCACGGCTTCAACGACTTCGTGCTGTGCCTGGGCTACAAGGGCTACTACATCAAGGAGTTCTTCGCGAACTACTTCCTCCATCTGTCCGACGTCACCTTCGACATGGCGGCCAACACGATGGAGGTGCATCGCCAGAGCGCCGAGCCCTGGCGCGTCACGCTCGTCGACACGGGCGAGAAGACGATGACCGGCGGCCGCATCAAGCGCATCCGCGACTTCGTCGCCGAGGACGACGTGATGGCCATGACCTATGGCGACGGCGTCGGGAACGTCGACCTCGCGGCTCAGATGGCCTTCCACAAGGCGCATGGAAAGCTCGCGACCGTCACCACGGTCCGGCCGCCGCGGCGCTTCGGCGAGATCGCGCTCGAAGGCAGCCAGGTCTTCTCCTTCCGGGAGAAGCCCGAGGCGGAGACGGGCTGGATCAGCGGCGGCTTCTTCCTCCTCTCACCCAAGGTGATCGACCTGATCGAGGGAGACGAGACCTCCTGGGAGCGCGAGCCGATGAACTGGCTCGCCGAGAACGGGGAGCTGCAGGCCTTCATCCACGAGGGCTTCTGGCACCCCATGGACACGCTGCGGGACAAGCTCTTCCTCGAGGACGAGTGGGCCTCGGGCCGGGCGAGGTGGAAGACGTGGTGATCTCGTCCGACTTCTGGCTCGGCCGCCGCGTCTTCCTCACCGGGCATACCGGCTTCAAGGGCGCCTGGCTCGCCCTGATGCTCGACCGGCTGAACGCGGCCGTCACGGGCTATGCGCTCGACCCGCCGACGACGCCCAGCGCCTTCGATCTCCTCGGTGTGCGGGACGCCCTCTCGGACGGGCGCGGCGACATCTGCGACCTCGCCGCACTCGACGCCGCGCTCGGTGCGGCCGAGCCCGAGATCGTGTTCCACCTCGCGGCGCAGTCGCTGGTCCGGCGAGGATATGCCGACCCGCCGGACACCTTCCGGACGAACGTCCTCGGGACCGCGAACCTGCTCGACTGCGTGCGCCGGGTGCAGAGCGTCCGGCTGGTCGTCGTGGTCACGACGGACAAGTGCTACGAGAACCGCGAAGCCGAGACGGGATACGCGGAAGGCGACCGGCTCGGCGGCGCCGATCCCTATTCGGCCAGCAAGGCCTGCGCCGAGCTCGTCTCGGCGAGCTTCCGCGAGAGCTTCCTGGCCGAGGCGGGCACGAGGGTCGTGACCGTGCGGGCCGGGAACGTGATCGGCGGCGGCGACTTCGCGGTCGACCGGATCATCCCCGACGCGTTCCGGGCCTTCGCGTCTGGCGACGTCCTCGGTGTCCGCAACCCGGATGCCGTGCGGCCGTGGCAGCACGTGCTGGAGCCGCTGCGCGGCTACCTGCTGCTGGCGGAGCGGGCCTTGTCCGGCGCACCGGTCAGCGACGCCTACAATTTCGGCCCGGGTCCCGAGGGCGAGCACGATGTCGCGGCCCTGCTCGGGCACCTCGCGGCCGGCTGGGGCGGCAAGGCGGCCTGGCGCCACGACCGGAGCCCGCAGCCGAAGGAGACGAGGCTCCTGCGGCTCGACACGACCCGCGCCCGCGAGGAGCTCGGCTGGCATCCGCTCCTTCCCTTCGGGGAGGCCGTGCTCTGGACGGCCGAGTGGTACCGCGCCTTCGCGGAGCGCCGCGACATGGCCGCGTTCACGCGCGAGCAGGCCGACCGCTATCTCGGCCAGTGCGTGCGGCTCGTTCCGCCGTTCCGGGAGGCGCGGCCCGCCACCATGCGGGCAGGGGGGCGCCGTGCCGCACGATCCTGAAGCGCTCCGCGCCGAAATCCTGGAACTCGTGGCGAAGTACCATGCGGTCGCGCACAAGCGCCCGCGCTTCGACCCGCTCCGCCCGTCCGTCCCCGTCTCCGGACGGGTCTACGGCGCGCCAGACATGCAGATGCTGGTCGAGTCGGCGCTCGACTTCTGGCTCACCACGGGCCGCTTCAATTCCGCCTTCGAGAAGCGGCTCGCCGAACGCCTCGGCGTGCGGCACGCCATGACGGTCAATTCCGGCTCCTCGGCCAACCTCGTCGCCTTCTCGGCCCTGACCTCGCCGCGGCTCAAGGCGCGCCAGCTCCGGCCGGGCGACGAGGTGATCACCTGCGCGACCGGGTTCCCGACCACCGTGAACCCCGTGCTCCAGGCCGGCATGGTGCCGGTCTTCGTGGACGTCCACCTGCCGACCTACAACATCGACGTGGCCGCGATCGAGGCTGCCGTCTCGCCGCGGACGCGGGCCATCATGGTGGCGCATACGCTGGGCAACCCCTTCGACGTCCTCGCCATCCGGGAGATCTGCGACCGGTACGGCCTCTTTCTGATCGAGGATTGCTGCGACGCCCTCGGTGCCACGGTCGGCGGGCGGCATGTCGGGACCTTCGGGGATGTCGGCACGCTCAGCTTCTACCCCGCGCACCACATCACCATGGGCGAGGGCGGCGCCGTCTTCACCAACGGCAACCACCTCCAGAAGATCATGGAGTCGTTCCGGGACTGGGGTCGCGACTGCTATTGCGATCCCGGCTGCGACAATACCTGCAACAAGCGGTTCGGCTGGCAGCTCGGCGATCTGCCGAAGGGCTACGACCACAAATACATCTACTCGCATCTCGGCTACAACCTGAAGATCACCGACATGCAGGCCGCCGTCGGGCTGGCGCAGCTCGACCACCTCGACGAGTTCATCGCGGCCAGGCGCAGGAACTTCGAGCGGCTGCGCGCCGGCTTCGCCGAGCATGCCGACATCTTCGTCCTCCCCGAGGCGACGCCCGGGACGGAGCCCTCCTGGTTCGGCTTCCCGCTGACGCTGCGGCCCGGCGCTCCCTTCACGCGCGATGAGCTCGCCATCCACCTCAACCGGCACGGGATCGGGACCCGGCTCCTGTTCGGCGGCAACCTCGTACGACAGCCCTATATGAAGGGCCGGAGCTATCGGGTCTCCGGCTCCCTCGCGAACGCGGACATCGTGGTGGACCGGACGCTGTGGATCGGGGTCTATCCCGGGCTGGGCAGCGACGAGATCGGCCACGTCCTCGACACGGTCGGCGCGCTCGTCCGCGCGCCGCGCCGGCTTGCGGGATAAGCCATGCCGGCCGCGTCGGGCTCGGGCGGGCTCGGACGGATGCTCGCTCGCGGTCCCAGCCCGCAATTCGTCCGCTTCGTCCTCGCCGGGCTCGTCAACACGGGCTTCGGCTATGCCGCCTTCCTGGTGGCGCTGGCGCTCTGCCCGACGACCTTCTCGGCGCTCGTTGCATCCACGATCGTCGCGATCCTGTTCAACTTCGTCTCGCAGGGCCTCTACGTCTTCCGGAACCTGCGCATCAGGTTTCTCTGGCGCTTCCTGCTGACCTACGCGCTGGTCTTCTTGTTCAACGCGCTAGGCCTCGCAGCTTTGGAAGGCGCCGGCATCCGGCCGCAGATCGGCGGGCTCCTTCTGCTGCCCGTGGCGGTGCTCATCTCCTACGGGCTTAACAGCCGTTTCGCCTTCGGGAGCGCACGGTGAGCGCCGCTCTGTCCGCGGATGCCGTGCGCCCGGCCTCCAGAAGGGTGACCGATCGCTGGGTCCTGGGCGGCGTCTCGGTGCTCTTCTGCCTGCCGAACCTGGTCCTCGCGGCGGGGCTGCAGCCGGTCCCCGGCGCCGTCCTGGCCGCAGCCAGCGTCGCTGCCGTCGCTCTGCTGCTCCGCGCGCCGAGCCAGAGCGGTCCGCTGGACCGCCAGTTCCGGCCCACGGAGCTCGCGGGCTGCCTTGCCCTGGCCGTCCTGATCCTCGTCCTCGGGGGCGCGCTCCACCTCGTCTATGCCAATCCCGACTGGCTCATCCGGGATGCCGTCCTGGCCGACCTGTCGCGGCACGGCTTCCCGCTCGGCTACGACATCTCCGGCGTCAGCTACCACCTGCGGGCCCCGCTCGGCATGTATCTCGTCCCCGCCCTCGCCGGCCGGCTGGCGGGCCTCTCCGCTGCGCATGCCGCGATGCTGGCGCAGAACGCGCTCCTTCTCGGCGCGATCTTCTATCTGCTGCTCGGAAGCGCCCGCTCCCCGCTCCAGCTCGCGATCCTGGTCGGCTTCGGCGGTCTCGGGATCCTGTGGCGGCCGAGCCAAGCGATGACCCTGGGGGACCCGTCCTTCATCTTCTTCTATGCCCGCCCGCTCGACGAGTGGAACGGTATGTTCCAGTACTCGTCCAGCATCACGCAGTTCTTCTGGGTCCCGAACCATGCCCTGCCCGGCTGGTGGCTTGGCACGCTGCTGATCCTCCTTGCGCGGCGCCAGGTCGATGTCGCGACGGTGGGCCTCACCGTGGCGACTCTCGTCCTGTGGTCCCCCCTCGCGATTCTGCCGGCTGCGCCCGCATTGCTGTGGGTCGCGGCGACACGCTTCCGCGAGGTGGTGGGCTCGGCCCGGACCTGGATCGGGGCGGCCGTTTCCTGCGGCTTCCTGCCGGCGGCCGCCTATGTGGCGGCGGCGGCCGGTACCATCGATCACGGCTCCCCGGTCGCGGACGGGGAGTTCACCGGGCGGTACTTCATCTTCATCGTGCTCCAGCTTGCGCCCGCGATCTTCGTGCTGCTCCACCGGCATCGGATCGAGCCGGCTCTGAGGGGCCTCTTCGCCGGCTCGGTGGCGCTTCTGGTCGTGCTGCCCCTCTTCAGCTTCGGGCCGAACAACGACCTCGTGATGCGGGCTTCGATCCCGGCGCTCCTCGTAATAGGCTTCGTCTTCGGCGCCGTCCTGATCGACGCCATCCGCGACCGCGCCTCCGACGCCTTTGTGGGTATCGCCGTCGCGCTGCTCGGAACCACCCCTGCCATCGTGGAGATCAGCCGCGCGCTGATCGTTCCCCGCTTCGCCATCAGCGACTGCAGCCTGGTCGAGGCCTCCCGCAATCTCGGGGATGTCGGCGCGCCCGCGAACTACATGGCCCGTGTCGAGCAGATGCCCGGCTGGCTCATGGCCCCACCCGCGAAGCGCCTTCCACCGCCGCGCGAGATCCAGTGCTGGCCGGATCTCCGACGCCCTGATCGGGCGCTCTGAGGAGCGGGACGCTTCTCAGCCCGGCGAGACGTACAGGACACTCTCGAAGCCGTGATGGCCGTGCTGCCGCAGCCGGAGTCTCGGCTGGGGGTACAGGTCGCAGACCAGCTTCGGGATCTCCCAGAGATCGGCGGTGCGATGATAGGCGCTGATCGCGAGGATCGGCCGTTGTTGCGCCAGGAGGTTGCGCATTCCCCGCAGCGCCTCCCGCTCCGCTCCCTCGATGTCCATCTTCACATAGATCCGCCCCGAGCGCCTGAAGGCATCATCGAAGCGAAGCACCTCGACCTGGAGCGTGTTACCGGTGTCGTCCGGGCCGGCCAGGCGCGAGGACATGCTTCCAGACGACGCGAATAAAAGCCGCCCGTTCGTGTCCGCCAGCCCGGCCGGTACGAGGGTGTAGCGCGCAAGCGCGTCCGCGCGTCTCTTCGCCGTCCGGCGAAGGCCACGCAGATTCTCCGGATCAGGCTCGAAGGCCAGCCATTCCGCAATTTTCACGCCGGCATCGAGTAAAGCCTCCAGGCTGTCTCCCGTGAAGGCGCCGGCGTCGACGAAGATGATCGGCTCGTCGAAGATCGGAAGGAATCTCTCGACATAGACCTCCTTCTCGCGAACCGCGGGATGCCGCCGGGGATCCGACGAGAGACGGTACTGAAGGAGTTGAAGGAAGGTGGTGCGGCTCTCCTCGTCTGCGAGACGATCGTAGAAGGTCATGAGATCGCTCAGATGAGCAAGGGTCTCGCGCGGCGGACCGAGCCAGTAGCTGTCGAGCGCGAAGCCCTCGATCTCGTAGAAACTCGTCGGGAACACGAGTTGGTCGAACGGGCGGCTCTCTGCCCAGCTGAGGATCTCATGCGGTGCGACCGCATGGTTGAGGATCCCGTACACGAGATGCGTGCCCCGGGCATCGCCGTCCGGGAGATCGTCGGGATGGCGGCAGAGCATCCCGTCCACGTCGGCGCTCTCCCGGCCCTTCCGGTCGATGAAGCCGAGAACAGGGAGGTTGAGCCGGACCAGCTCGCGGGCGAGCTGCCGACCGAAACCTCCCGCGCCGTAGATCCAGCGCCCGCGCGGCGGCTCGCGAAGCGGGGGAGGGCAGCTCGATTCCAGAATGCCGCGAAGATCGGTGCTTCCCTCGAGGCCGGCCGGAAGCCCGAGGTCAGTCATAGTTGATCCGCTCCTTCTCGATGACGAGCGGGAACCTGCGGCTGTAGGTGAGGAGGAGCCCGACATATTCGCCGACGACCCCGATCGCGAGGATCTGCACGGCCCCCAGGAAGAACACGGCGATGAGGATCGGCGCCGTGCCGGCCGGGATGCTGTACCAGAACAGAAGCTTGGCGATCAGGTAGACGAGCCCGATCAGGAAGCTCAGGCTCGCCACGCAGATTCCGGCCAGCGTCATCAGCCGGAGCGGTGCGCGTGAATAGCTGAACAGCCCGAGGAAGGCGTAGTCGACATAGTCGAAGAATCTGTAGCTCGAGCGTCCGTGCCGGCGCGGAGGCTGATCATATTCGATGGTGGCCCGCTCGAACCCGATCTCGGCCACGAGGCCGCGGAAATAGGGGTCGGGCTCGTTGAGGCCGCGCAGCGCCTCCATGAAGACGCGGTCGTACAGCCCGTACCCGATGAAGTTAGGGATCTGCTCGATCTTCGAGAGAGCGCGCATCAGGCGGTAGAAGCGATCCCGGGCCCATTTCGTGAAGCCTGCCTCCGCGGTGCCGCGTCGAACCGCGACGACGACCTTGCTGCCGCGCTCCCAGGCCGCGACCATCTCGGGGATGATCTCGGGCGGGGTCTGCAGGTCCGCGAGGACCGGGATGACGGCGTCCCCGGACGCCTGCAGCATCGCGTGGTAGGGTGAGCGCGCCGGCCCGAAGTTCCGGGCGTTGACGATTACCTTCACGCGCGGATCCGACGCGGCGATCTCCCGCAGAAGCGCCACGGTGCGATCGGTCGAGGCGTTGTCGATGAAGATGTGCTCGTAATCGTAGCCCGGCAGCTCTCTCGCCATCACCTCGCGCACGGCTGCATGGCAGGCCGCGATGCCCCCTTCCTCGTTGAAGCAGGGCGTAACGATGCTCAGCCTTCTCACGGCGCGCTCCGATCGGCGCGGCGCCCGCCGAGCCTTGTCCGACCCGCTCCGGGCGGCGCCGAAGCCGCGCGGCTCGTCTCGAGTTGGGTCCGAGGGGAGCTTAGGGGGCGGGTAGTTGACGCATCCTCAATGCCCCACCGTCCGCCCTCCGGAGGGGCGGAAATCACGTTTCGTTAACCCTGGCGACCTAGCCTCGGGCGCGACCGCTGGTCCGATCCGCGTGGCTCGGCGCGGCCTCTCGCGTGAGCACCAGGGATGCGTCCAGCGCTCGACAACAGCCGGGCCGCTTGGCCGAAGGTTATCGGATGAAGATCGCCAGGTCCTGCGTTTGCTGCGGTGGCGGCGCCCTGCAACGCTCGCCCGCGGTGCTGATGCCTTTCCTGGCGTATCGTGTCTTCGGCTGGGAAAGCGTCGAGATCACACCCGACTGGAACATGCGCGATCTTCCGCTCGGCCGCACACAGGCGATGTGCAACACGCTCGCCTGCACCTCCTGCGGTCTCCTCTTCCTGGACATGCGGTTCGATCCGGAGGAGATGAGCGCCCTGTACGCGGATTACCGCGGCGACGATTACGCCGCGACCCGCGGTCGGTTCGAGCCCGGCTACGAATGGCGCAACGCGATCCTCAACGAGGGGTCCCGCTATATCGAAACGGTGGAAGAGCTTCTCGCGCCCTATCTCAGCTCCACGCCGCGCGTGCTGGACTGGGGCGGCGACACCGGGATCAACACGCCGTTCCGGGGCCGGGCAAGCCTCCACCACGTCTACGACATTTCCAACAAGCCGCCAGTCGACGGCGCAGAGATCGTGGACCGCGAAGGCATTCTGAGCGCGGAATACGATCTCGTCGTGTCGTCCAACGTCCTGGAGCATGTCCCTGCCCCGGGCGATGCCCTTGAGGAGATCGTCTCCGTCATGGGACCCGAGACCGTGCTCTACATCGAGGTTCCGCACGAGGATGTGGTGCGTCTCGTACCGTGCGAGGCAGACCGGATCCGAGCGAAGCGCCACTGGCACGAGCACGTCAACTTCTTCACGGAACCCGCCATCGATGCCATGCTGGCGAGGGCGGGCCTCGAGCAGATCACCAGGGTCTCCCACCAGGTCTCGGCAGGCGGGAAGGACAGCCATGTCTTCTCCGTCGTGGCGAAGCGCAGAGCCGACCACCAACCCTCCACCCCGACGCCCCGACCGTGATGCCGGCCGCATCGCCCGACCCGTCAGCCCGCGAGATGCGCATGAAGCCGACAGCACGCCCCGATACGGGCCGTCCGGGGCCCCTGTTCATCTTCGAGATGGCCAACAATCATATGGGCGATGTCGGCCACGGCCTGCGCATTGTGGAGGAATTCGCCGCAGTCGCCGAGGATTACGACTTCGCCTTCGCGATCAAGCTGCAGTTCCGGGAGCTCGACACCTTCATCCATCCGGATTTCCAGGGTCGCACGGACATCAAGTACATCAAGCGGTTCACCGAGACGCGCCTGACCCGGGACCAGACGCGCCGGCTCGTCGAGGCGATCAAGTCGAAGGGCCTGATCGCGATGTGCACGCCCTTCGACGAAGCTTCGGTCGACCGGGTCGTGGAGGACGGTTTCGACATCCTGAAAATCGCAAGCTGCTCCTTCACCGACTGGCCGCTGCTGGAGAGGATCGCGACCACCGACCTGCCGATCATCGGATCCACGGCCGGCATCGAGATATCCGACATCGACAATGTCGTCGCGTTCATGCGCCATCGCGACAAGGACTTCGCGCTGATGACCTGCGTTGCGCAATACCCGACGCCCGCGGATGCGCTCCAGCTCAACCAAATCGACGTTCTGAAGGCGCGCTACCCGCATCTACGCATCGGCTATTCCACGCATGAGAGCCCGGACGAGACGCTGCCCGTCGCCATGGCGGTCGCGAAGGGCGCATGCATTTTCGAGAAGCATGTCGGGATCGCTACGGACGCCTACCCGCTGAACGCCTATTCGGCGAATCCCGCCCAAGCCCGCGCATGGCTCGACGCCGCCGCAAAGGCCTTCGCCGTCGCGGGCCTCAGCGACATCCGCGTGGAGCCGACCAAGGCAGAGCTCGACGCCCTCAAGGACCTGCGCCGCGGCGTCTTCGCCCGGCGCCCGATCAGGAGAGGGGAGCCGGTCAGGACCGAGGACGTGTTCTTCGCCATTCCATGCCAGCCTGGGCAGATCACGGCGAACGACTGGTCGAAATACGCACTCTTCACCGCGACGCGGGACATTCCGGCCTCTGCCCCGGTGCTCTCGACCGACACCCGATACGAGAACGTAAGGGACAAGGTCCTGGACGTCGTGACGCGGGTCAAGGCGTTGCTAGCGGAGAGCCGCGGGGTGGTGCCCGGAGAGGCCGAGCTCGAGATCTCGCACCATTACGGGCTCGACCAATTCGACAGGTTCGGCATCACCATGGTGACGGTGGTGAATCGCAATTACTGCAAGAAGCTGATCGTGGTCCTGCCGGGCCAGCGCCATCCTGAGCAGTACCACGAGCGCAAGGAGGAGACCTTCCACGTCCTCCACGGGGACCTCAAGCTCGAGCTCGACGGAGAGATACGGGTCTGCCAGCCGGGAACCGTCGTGACGATCGCGCCGGGCACACGCCACGCTTTCGAGAGCGACACCGGGGCCGTGTTCGAGGAGATCTCCTCGACGCATTTCGTTGACGATTCTTTCTACACCGATCCGGCGATCGCACGTACGCCGAACCGCAAGACCTTTCTGCGCTACTGGGTCTCCTGACCCGAAACCTCACGGAGACCGTCCGGATGGCGCTCACAACCCAACGCTTGGCCGACTACGTCGCAAGCTTCGTGGCGGGCCAGGGCGTCGGCTGCGTGTTCCTCGTGCCGGGCGGCGGCGCGATGTATCTCGTCGACGCGTTCGGCAGGTGCCCGGACCTGAGCTACGTGTCCAACCACCACGAACAGGCCTCCGCGATCGCGGCCGAGGCCTATTCCCGCGTCAACGGACGCCTGGGCTGCGCGCTGGTGACGACCGGCCCCGGAGCCACGAACGCGATCACGGGATGCGCGGGCGCGTGGATCGAATCCGTGCCGCTGCTCATCATCTCGGGCCAGGTGAAACGCGCCGACCTCATGGGGACGAGCGGCGTCCGGCAGATGGGCCCGCAGGAGGTGGACATCGTTTCCATGGTGCGGCCCATCACCAAATACGCCGCGCGCGTGATGGAGCCGACGGAGATACGCCGCCACCTCGAAGAAGCCGTGCACCTCGCGACGACCGGCCGCCGCGGCCCGGTCTGGCTCGACATTCCGTTGGATGTGCAGAACGCACGGATCGAGGTCGAAGAGCTCCCGGGCTTCGTGCCTGCGCCGACCGGCGCTGCGGAGCAGGGCCTCACGGATCAGCTCGACCGGGTGATCGAGCTGATCGGGCGATCCGAACGGCCGCTCATCCTTGCCGGCCACGGCATCCGCCTGGCCGAGGCGGCATCCGGTTTCCGGTCTCTCTACGAAGCCCTGCAGATTCCGGTCGTGACCACCTGGAACGCCATGGACCTGATCCCGGCTGCGCATCCCTTGAGCGTCGGAAAGCCCGGCACGGTGGCCCTGCGGGCGCCGAATTTCGCAGTCCAGAATGCGGACCTGATCCTCGCCATCGGGGCCCGGCTCGACAACGTCGTGACGGCCTACAGCCCGGCGAAATTCGGGCGCCATGCGCAGAAGATCGTGGTCGACGTCGATCGGGCCGAGCTCGACAAGTTCGGCGGCAATGCCGGCATCGCGCTGAGAATCCAGGCGGATGCGCGTGACTTCGTTTCCGCTCTGCTCGCGCGAGCTGCGGATCTTCCCCGCCGGGATCGGTCGGGCTGGCTCGCCCGCTGCGAGGACTGGAAGCGGCGCTACCCCATCAACGACGGCCTGCCGTTCCCCGAGCAGGGACCCATCGGCCATTTCCACCTGACACAGATCCTGTCCGAGGAGCTGCCTGAGAACAGCCTGATCGTGACCGGCAGCTCCGGGCTCGGCATCGAGTTCTTCTATACAGGGTTCCAGAACAAGGCAGGGCAGCGCGTGTTCCTGACCTCGGGACTGGGGGCGATGGGCTACGGCCTGCCGGCCATGATCGGCGCCTACATGGCGTCCGACCGGCGCCCCTTCATCGGCCTGGAGAGCGACGGCTCGCTGATGATGAACCTGCAGGAGATGCAGACGATCGCGAGCCTTCGCCTGCCGCTCCGGATGTTCGTGATCAACAACAACGGCTACGCGTCCATCCGCAACACGCAACGCAACTACTTCGACGGGCGCTATGTCGGCAGCGGCCCGGGTTCCGGACTCGACATCCCGGACCTGGTCGCGCTCGCCCGGACATTCGGCTGGGACGCATTCCGGATCGAGGATTGCGCCGATCTGCGCGGCGGCATCCGGCAGGCGCTGTGTCACGCCGGCCCGCTGCTGGTGGACGTCCAGGTCATCCCCGACGAGGCCCTCTTCCCGAAATCGGCAGCCCTGCCGCAGGCCGACGGGTCGATGCTGTCGATGCCACTGGAGGACATGTCGCCGCTGCTGCCGCGCGACGAGTTTCGCTCCAACATGATCGTCCCGCTGGACCCGGCCTCGGAGAACATACCCGAGCATCTGATGCCGCGGCGGCGGCACGAGCCGGCATGAATGCCGGCGCTGCGGGTTTCTGCATCGGCGATCTCGAGGAAGCCGTCGGGCATGCCTCCGGGGCTTTGCGGGACCTCGACGGATCGTCCCTGTTCCTGACCGGAGGGACAGGGTTCTTCGGCCGCTGGCTCCTGGCCGTCCTCGATCACGCGCGGATGCGCTTGGGGTTACGCCTCCAGGTCACGCTGCTGTCCCGCCGGCCGGAGGCCTTCGCCGAAGCTCACCCGCACCTGGCGAGCCTCGGTTTCCTGCGCCTCGTTGCCGGCGATGTCCGCTCCTTCTCCTTCCCGTCCAGGAAATTCAGCCACATCATCCACGCAGCGACCGACACGAGCGCCGCCGCGGGCAGGGATCCCGCCGACCTGATCGGCTCCGTCGTCGACGGAACCCGGCGGGTCCTGGAGCTTGCGGCCCGCTGCGAAGCCCGCCGTCTTCTCTATGTGAGTTCAGGCGCCGTCTACGGCCCCCAGCCTCCCGGGATGGCCGCCCTTGCGGAAGAATATTCGGGCGCGCCAGATCCGCTCGATCCCCGATCGTCATACGGACAGGCTAAGCGGCTCGCCGAACATCTATGCGCCCTCGCCGCGGATCGAACCGGCATCGAGACGGTCATCGCTCGCGCCTTCGCGTTTGTCGGCCCAGGCCTGCCGCTCGACGGGCATTTCGCAATCGGCAACTTCATCCGGGATGCCCTGGCCGGAAAGGAGATATCCGTCGGGGGTGACGGCACCCCTGTCCGCTCCTACCTCTACGCTGGCGATCTTGCCGCCTGGCTTCCGACGCTCCTTGCGAAAGGCCGTCCGGGACGGGCCTACAATGTCGGATCGGACCGCGAGATCCGCATAGCGGAGCTGGCTCGCCTGGTCGGCTCGGTCATACCCGGCAGCGGCGAGATCGTGATCCGCGGTGAGCCCGATCCGGCAGCAACTCGGAACCGCTACGTGCCGTCCATCGAACGAGCGCGTACGGAACTCGCCCTCGACAGCTGGACGCCGCTCGACGAGGCCATCCGTCGAACGGCCAGATACGCCCGCGGCGAGGCGTGACGGCTGGCGCATGGCCGGAACAGGATGGCTTCCACCTTGCCCCCGGCCTGCTCTTCCCCGACGCTTCCGGCCGCGAATCAGGGGAACGGCTATGCGGGCGGCATTCGTTGGGGTGGTCCTGGTCTCTCTCGTGGCACCCGGATGGGCGCAGACGCCCTCCCCTAATCTGCCGACGCCCGCGACGCCGGGGCCCAATCCGGGCGCGGCCGCGACGGAGGCCGTGACGAGCCCGACCAAGCCGACGGAGACGGCTCCGGCCATCGGGGCCGGATCGACCCCGGGCGATGCATCGCCCGGGACGCGCGCGCCGGTCGCGCCTCCCGCCGTCGTGCCGCCGGCGCCGCCGGCCCAGGCCGGCACCGGAGGGATGAGCCCGGGCGAGATGCGCGAGCTTTTGGATGCGGCGCGAGCCACCGCGAAGGCGAGCCGCGAATCCGTCGAGTATGGCCGGGTTGTGCCGGACATCCTCCAGCAGATCCTGGCGAAGCTCGACAAGATCGAGGACAAGCTCGACAAGGTGGAGAACGCCGTGAAGGCGCAGGGCCGCGGCCGCCGCTGACCGGTTCGATCCGGCGGGCCGTTGGACGCGGTTGCTCTTCAGCTGCAGCCAAGTTGACGCGGCACGAGGCTTGCCCGAACGTGCTAGCGCGCGGCGTCCCGCGCCCCTCGGAGTGCTTCGCTCGTCATGCCATCCATCCGCCTTCCGCTCGCGGCGGCCGCCCTTGCGCTGGCCGCCACCTCAGCCGGCGCGCAGCAGCTCGCGCCCTCGCCGACGCTCGACGCGATCAAGGCCCGCGGCCATCTCGAATGCGGCGTGCATCTCGGGCTTCCCGGCTTCTCCTTCGCCAACGACAGGGGCGAGTGGTCCGGCATCGACGTCGACTATTGCCGCGCGCTCGCGGCCGCCATCCTCGGCGACGCCACGAAGGTGAAGTTCACGCCGACCTCGGTGCAGCAGCGCTGGCCGGTGCTGCAATCGGGGCAGGTCGATCTCCTGTCGCGGAACACGACCATCACGTTCAGCCGCAACGCGACGCTCGGCGTGAATTTCCAGGGCATCAATTTCTACGAAGGCCAGACCTTCGTGGTGCGGAAGGGCACCGCGACCGTGCCGAAGGATCTCGACGGCGCCTCCGTCTGCGTGGCGGCGGGCTCGACGGAGGAGAAGAACGCGGCCGACTGGGCGAAGGAGAACGGGATCAAGATCTCGATCATCAACTTCCAGAAGAACGACGACGCCATCGCGGCCTACGATTCCGGACGCTGCGACGCCTACACGGCCGGCATCGGCGCGCTGGCCGGCCAGCGCATCAAGCTGAAGGACCCGGACAACAACATCGTCATGACCGAGACGATCTCGAACGACCCGCAGGGGCCGACCACGCGCTGGGGCGACGAGCGCTACCAGCTCGTGGTGCGCTGGGTCCTGAACGGCATGATCGCGGCCGAGGCGCTCGGCGTGACGTCCAAGAACGTCGACGAAATGAAGGCCAAGTCGCAGAACGCCGAGGTGCGCCGCCTGCTCGGGGTGGAGGGCGGCTTCGGGGCCATGATGGGGCTCTCCAACGACTGGATGTACAACGCTATCAAGCAGGTGGGGAATTACGGCGAGAGCTACGAGCGCACCGTCGGCATGGGCTCGCCGCTGAAGCTCGCCCGCGGCAAGAACGAGCTCTGGACCAAGGGCGGTCTGCTCTTCACGCCGCCGTTCCAGTAGACCCGCCGGAGATGGCGGACTCGCGCCCACCCGTCCCTGGAGGGAAGGGTGGGCTGGCGCGCCAGCCATGACCCTTGCCGCCACCCTTCGCGACCGCAAGGTCCGGGACGTCCTCGCGCAGGCCGCCGTCGCGATCGGCCTCCTGGCGCTGCTCGTCTATTTCGTCCGCAACGCCTCGGAGAACATGCTCAAGGCCGGTATCGCGTCCGGCTTCGACTTCCTGTGGCGGCAGGCCGGCATCGACGTCCAGTTCCAGCTCACCGGCTACACGTCGGCCTCGTCCAATCTCGGCCTGCTCTGGGCCGGGATCGTCAACACGCTCCTGATCTCGGCGGTCTCGATCGCGGCGGCGACGGCGCTCGGCTTCGCGATCGGCGTCGCCAGGCTGTCCCGGAACCCGCTGCTCTCCGGGATCGCCGGCGCCTATGTCGAGTTCGCCCGGAACATCCCCCTGCTCTTCTTCGTGCTGATCTGGTATTTTGGCGTCGTCGCGTCCCTGCCCGCGCCGCGCGCCTCGATCGGCCTGTTCGGGATCGCCTTCCTCAACAATCGCGGGCTCACCATTCCGCTGCCGAACGAGGCGGCTCCCTTCGGCCACGCCCTCCTCGCGCTCGCGGCCGGGATAGCGCTCCAGCTCGCGGTCGTCGCCTGGGCGAGGCGGCGGCAGGAGAGGACCGGGAAGGCCTTCCCGGTCTGGCGGAGCGGCCTCCTCCTGGTGCTCGGGATTCCGGCGCTCGCCTTCATCCACGCGGCGCTCGCCACGGCCTGGGACGTGCCCGCACTGCGCGGCTTCAACTACCGCGGCGGGTTCGTCCTCGTGCCGGAATTCGTGGCGCTGTTCGCCGCGCTCACGACCTACACGGCGGCCTTCATCGCCGAGATCGTCCGGGCCGGCATCCTGGCCGTGCCCAAGGGGCAGATCGAGGCCGCGAAGGCCGTCGGCCTCTCGCCGAGCCAGACGCTTCGCCTCGTCACCATCCCGCAGGCGCTGCGCGTCATGGTCCCGCCGATGACCAGCCAGTACCTGAACGTCGTCAAGAACTCGTCCTTCGGGGCCGCGATCGCCTATCCGGACGTCGTCAGCCTCTTCATGGGTTCGGCGCTGAACAATACCGGCCAGGCCATCGAGATCATCGCCATTACGCTTGCACTGTACCTCGCCATCAGCCTCGCCGTCTCGGCCTTCATGAACTGGTACAATGCCCGCATCGCGCTGGTGACGCGATGAGCCGCGAGCTGAGCCAGGGCCTCGTTCCGATCGGCGGCGCAACGGCGGAGATCGCTTCCGACGGGCGGCTCACGATCCTGCCCGATGCCCGCGACGGCGGGCTGGCCCGGCGCCTCCGTCAGCCCCACGCGCTTGCGAAACGCCTCTTCGGCACGCCTTCGGACGCGGCGATCACGCTCGTCTGCGCGGCCCTCCTTGCCTGGGCCGCGGTCCCGCTCCTGCGCTGGACGATCCTCGACGCCACCTTCACTGGGACGACACGGAACGACTGCACGGGCACGGGAGCCTGCTGGGTCTTCATCCGGGCTCGGTTCGGCCAGTTCATGTACGGCTTCTATCCGGCGGGCGAGCGCTGGCGCGTCGATCTGGCGGGCGTGATCCTCCTGGTGGCCTCGGGGCTTATCGCCTGGCCCGGGCTGCCGCGCCGCCGCCTCGCCGCGCTGCTCGCGCTCGTCGTCCTGCCCCCGCTCGGGACCTGGCTCCTCTATGGCGGCCTCGGGCTACGGATCGTCGAGACCCGGGAATGGGGCGGGCTCATGCTGACCGCCTTCCTGTCGATCTACGCGGCCATCATCGCGGTCCCGCTCGGGATCCTGCTCGCGCTCGGCCGCGCCTCCCGCCTCCCGGTCATCCGGCTGATCTCGACGGTGTTCATCGAGTTCTGGCGCGGCGTGCCGATCATCGCGGTGATCTTCCTCGCCTCGCTTCTCCTTCCGCTGATCCTGCCGAACGGCGCCGGGATCGACCGCCTCGCCCGCGCCGTCATAGGGCTCGGCCTCTGCATCGCGGCCTATATGGCGGAGGCGGTGCGCGGCGGGCTGCAGGCCATCCCGCCCGGCCAGGCGGAAGCGGCTTCCGCGCTGGGACTCGGATACTGGCGCACGACGGGGCTGATCGTGCTGCCGCAGGCGCTCCGCATCTCCCTGCCCGCTCTCACGAACGAGTTCATCGCGCTCGTGAAGAACACCTCGCTCGTGCTGATCGTCTCGATTTTCGATCTGCTGGGGATCGCCCAGGCGGCGCTCGCGGATCCGGCCTGGGTCGGCAAGACCTGGGAAGCCTATGCCTTCGCAGGTTTTATCTATTGGCTGGCCTGTTTCGGCTTGTCGCGCTGGAGCAGACGCATCGAGCTCAAAGCGGCCCGCATCTCACATTGAGCCCCGGCTCAGAGAGCGGCTTCGATCAACCGAGGCTCTATCTCGGGGGACGGCACGACTGTCTCGGCCATAGACACCTTCGGGGTCCAGGCCTCGAGCGGGAAGCGGCGTTCGGGCGAGGACGTCTCCGCTCGCGTGCCGAGCACGTCGCGCAGGAACTCGAGCCCTTGCGGGTCGGCGTTCAGCGCTTCGGCGTTAAGAACGGGCATCGCAGGCCTCCTGGCGGTCGAGATGGAGAACGCGACACGACTGTCGAGACAACTCCGACGAGCGCTTTTCGTTCACGGATCATTTCAGGACGATGTCGCTCGACGTGTCAGGGCGGGACGCGATCGCGCCGCTCACAGTCATGGGGCCTCTTCGAACACGATGGTGAGGCGCGGAAGGAGGTCGGCTCGTGATCCTACCGGGTACTCCGTCGTGGCCAGCACGAAAGCGGCCGCCAGAACCGCGCTCACGCCTGCAAGCCTGACCATCCGGAACATCGCGCCTCTCCTGCGACCCTGTTGTCGTTGGAGGGACAATCCACGGCGCGGCGACGCTTCACGGTGCGCCGGCGCACACGGCGCGTCCGCCTGTTCTCGCCGCCGCCGATGGCGGGCCGGCCCCGGAGGCGCTATCTCGGAGGCATGAGCGCCTCCCCTTCCGTCGGCCCCGGCGACCAGGTCTTTCTGGTCGACGGCTCCTCCTTCGTGTTCCGCGCCTATTTCCAGTCCATGAACCAGGACCGGAAATACAACACCCGGCCCGGCGACGGCCTGCCGACGGGAGCGGTCCGTCTGTTCACCACGAAGCTGATCCAGTTCATCCGCGACGGCGCCTGCGGCATCAGGCCGACACATCTCGCGATCGTCTTCGACAAGACGGAGCAATCGTTCCGGAAGGAGATATTCGCCGACTACAAGGCTCACCGGCCTGATCCGCCCTCCGACCTCGTGCCGCAGTTCAAGCTGATGCGCGACGCCGTGAGAGCGCTCGGCCTGATCCCGATCGAGCAGGATCGCTACGAGGCGGACGACATCATCGCGACCTATGCCTGCCAGGCCTCCGCGGCGGGGGCCGAAGTCCTCATCGTGTCCTCCGACAAGGACCTGATGCAGGTCGTGCGGCCGGGCGTGACCTTCTACGATTTCGAGAGCGGCATCCCGGGAAAGCCGGGCTACCGCCCCGAGCGGCGGCTCGATCGCGAGGGCGTGATCGAGAAATTCGGGGTACCGCCCGAGCAGGTGCCGGACGTGCAGGCGCTCATCGGGGATCCGACCGACAACGTGCCGGGCGTGCCCGGGATCGGAATCAAGACCGCCGCGCAGCTCATCTGCGAGTATGGCAGCCTCGAGAACCTGCTCGACCGGGTCGGCGAGATCAGGCAGCCGAAACGGCGCGAGGCGCTCATCGAGAATGCCGAGAAGGCCCGGATCTCCAAGCGGCTCGTGACGCTGGACTGCTCGACGCCGGTTTCCGTACCGATCGGGGCGACCCGGCTCGGCGAACTCGACGCAAAGCGCCTCCTCGCCTTCACCAAGGCGCTGCACTTCAGCACGATCACCAAGAGGATCGCCGAACTCTACGACGTGGATCCAGCGCAGGTCGATCCGGACCCGGATCTGTCCCGGCCGTGGGACCCGACGAGCGGCCGGTGGTTCCACGAAAGCGAGGGAGACGTTCCCTCCCTGCAGGGGGAAGCTGACCAGGGCGAGGGTGCATCGTCCGCCGACGGCCCGCCTGCCCTCGTTTCAGCCCCGTCCCTGCCGGGGAGAGGGGGCGCGGCCGCCCCCAACGGCCTCATGACCCCTGAGGCCTTGGTCGCGGCCCGCCGCGCCGAGGCGGCGGCCTCCCCGTGCGACCGGACGAAGTTCCTGACCCTGCGCACGGCCGAGGAACTGGATCGCTGGATCGCGGCGGCAGGCGAAACGGGCCTTCTGGCGATCGATGTCGAAACCTCGACGCCAGACCCCATGCGATCGGAGATCGTCGGCATCTCGCTCGGGCTCGAGCCGGGCATGTCGGCCTATCTCCCGCTCCGCCACCGTGCCGGCGGCCAGGACGGTGGCGAGAGCCTGTTCGAGAACGGGCTCGTGGCCGGCCAGATCCCGTTCGACGACGCGCTGTTCCGTCTGAAGCCTCTTCTGGAGGATCCGGCGGTCCTCAAGATCGGTCAGAACGTCAAGCACGACTGGCTCGTGCTGAAGCGGCACGGGATCGAGATGCGCTCGCTCGACGACACGATGCTGCTCTCCTACGCGCTCGACGTGGGCAAGCCGAACCTCTCCGGGCACTCGCTGGAGCAGCTCGCCCGCGTCTACCTCCAGCACAGCTGCTTCTCGCTCGAGGACCTGACCGGCAAGGGCAAGAAGGCGGTCGCCTTCGAGGCAATCGACCCGGACCAGGCGCGCGAATACGCGGCCGAGGGTCCGGACCTCGCGCTCCGCCTCTGGCGAGTGCTGAAGCCGCGTCTCGCGCCCGAGCGCAAGACCACGGTCTACGAGACGCTCGAGCGGCCGATGATCGCGACGCTCGCCCGCATGGAGGAGCGCGGCATCCGCATCGACCGCAACATACTCTCGCGCATGTCGGGCGACTTCGCGCAGACCATCGCCCGGGTCGAGGACGAGGTCTACGACATCGCGGGCGAGCGCTTCACGATCGGCTCGCCGAAGCAGCTTGCGGACATCCTCTTCGGGAAGTTCGGCCTGCCGGGCGCGCGCAAGACGGCCACCGGCCAATGGTCCACGGGCGCCCGCCTGCTGGAGGATCTCGCGGAGACATCCGATCATCCGCTCCCGCGCAAGATCCTCGAATGGCGCCAGCTGACGAAGCTGAAGAGCTACACCGATGCGCTGCCGACCTACGTGAATCCGGAGACCGGCCGCGTGCATACCTCGTACGCGCTCGCCGCGACCACGACGGGCCGGCTCTCCTCAGCCGATCCCAACCTGCAGAACATCCCGATCCGGACCGAGGAGGGCCGCAAGATCCGCACGGCCTTCGTGCCGGAGCCCGGCCACAAGCTGATCTCGGCAGACTATTCCCAGATCGAGCTTCGGCTTCTGGCCGACATCGCCGACATCCCCCAGCTCAAGAAGGCGTTCGCCGACGGCATCGACATCCACGCCACGACCGCCTCGGAGATGTTCGGCGTCCCGGTCGAGGGAATGCCGCCGGAGGTGCGTCGGCGCGCGAAGGCGATCAATTTCGGCATCGTCTACGGCATCTCCGCCTTCGGCCTGGCGAACCAGCTCGGCATTCCGCGGGAGGAGGCCGGGCAGTACATCCGGACCTATTTCGAGCGCTTCCCCGGCATCCGGGATTACATGGACAAGACGAAGCGCGCCGTCAGGGAGCAAGGCTACGTCACGACCCTGTTCGGCCGCGCCTGCCACTATCCCGACATCTCGGCCGGCAACGCCTCCATCCGGGCCGCGGTCGAACGGCAGGCGATCAACGCGCCCATCCAGGGCTCGGCGGCGGACATCATCCGCCGCGCCATGATCCGCATGGACGCCGCCCTCCGGGATGCGAAGCTCTCGGCCAAGATGCTCCTCCAGGTGCATGACGAACTCGTCTTCGAGGTGCCGGAGGAGGAGGTCGATGCGACCCTCCCGGTGGTGACGCGCATCATGGAAGAGGCGCCCCTGCCGGCCGTGCAGCTGAAGGTGCCGCTCGCCGTCGAGGCCCGAGCGGGCAGCAACTGGGACGCGGCGCACTGAGCTGCGGACCAGGACGCCCCGCTCAGAGGCGGATCTGGCCCAGGGTGTCGAATCCGGCGACCGTCGGACGGAGCGCGACGATCTCGCCCTCGGCCGGAAACAGGCGCGTCAGGGCCGTGACGTTGACCTGATGGGTGACGAGCGCGAGTACGCCCGAGCGGCCGCGCCAGCCGGCCACGAGCGCCCGCGCGGCCTCCGTCTGCCGGTCCCGGCTCGATCCGTCGCCGAAGAAGCTGTCCAGTGCCGGGTCGGGCTCGACCGGGATGTCCGGGAAGGCGAGGCGGGCCGTGTCGAGCGCACGGCACCAGCGGCTCGAGCGGACGGCTTCGATCCGTATGCCGGCCTCACGCAGGCTCCGGCCCAGCGCTGCCGCCTGCTCGCGCCCTTCCGCGGAGAGATTGCGCTGCGTAGCGCAATCACCGATCCGGAATCCCGGAGGGTCTCCGGTCCCCGGGGCGCGCGCATGCCGGACGAGCATCACGCACCCGCCCTCCCGAAGCAGGCCGAGCGCCGGCGCCTTCGGCTGGCTTCTGCCCTGGGCGGTGCCCAACCAGACTACCCCGAGACCGCCGAGCAGCGCACGCCGATGAAGCATCCGAGAGCCTCCTGCGGGAACCCTCAGATGGCGTGCGGCGCCGCCGCCGCCAGCCCTGCTGCGCCGGGCCCCTCGCTTTCGTGATCGCGGCGCGGAGGATCGCCGCATTTCCTCCACGCCACCTTCGCGTGCTAGGGCGAGGACGAAATCCGGAGCCACGTATGCCGCGCGTTCTTCCCGTTCTTGGAGCCCTCCTCGCCATGACCACCGCCGCATCCTCTGCCGAGACGGTTACGACTCCCTCCGGCCTCAAGTACCGGGATGAGGTGGTCGGCACCGGCCCGGCCCCCAAGAACGGCCAGTCGGTCAGCGTCCACTACACGGGCTGGCTGGACGAGGGCGGCAAGCCGGGCCGGAAGTTCGATTCCTCCCGCGACCGCGGCCAGCCCTTCTCGTTTCCGCTCGGCCAGGGCCGGGTGATCCGCGGCTGGGACGAAGGCGTCGCGACCATGAAGGTGGGCGGCCGGCGCACGCTCATCATACCGGCGGAGCTGGGCTACGGAGCGAGAGGCGCGGGCGGCGTGATCCCGCCCGGCGCGACGCTCATCTTCGACGTCGAACTCCTCGGGGCACGCTGACCTTCCATTCCGGTATCGAGCCGCCCATCTGGTCCCCTGTCCGGCGCCGTCGCCGGCAGGTGGACTGGATAGGATGGACGAGCTCGCAATCGCCTGGGACGCGCGGATCGAAGCGCTCCTGGGGCGGCTACCGCCCCGGATCGGATCGGCCGTGGCTTGGCTGCGGAAGCCCTCCCGGCACCTCGTGCGGTTCGGGGCGGGCATCCTGCTGGTGCTGGGCGGAATCTTCTCCATCCTGCCGGTTCTCGGGATCTGGATGCTCCCCCTCGGGCTCGCCCTCCTGGCCGAGGACGTGCCCGGCCTGAAGCCGCATCTTGAACGAAGCGCCAGATGGTCGGAGCGGCACTGGCGCAGGTTCAGGGGGCGGTTCGGACCGGGCCCTAGCCGTCCGGGCCCTAGCCGTCCGGGCCCGGCCGATCGCGACCCGGCCCGGCGCTCGCGCGAAGCGGTCCCGGTGAGGGTCAGGCGGACTTCAGATGCTTGAACATCACCGCGCGCGCCTCGTCGTCCATCTCGGCCTTGAAGGCCGAGGCGTGCTTCGCCCGGAACTCCTCCGCGCGCTTGGCCGCGGGCCGCGATGAGATCTCGTCGAAGAGCCGCTTCAGGTTCGGGTATCTCGCCCAGGCCTCGTCGCCCAGGATGAAGGGCACCATGCGGGCCCAGCCCCAGAGCGCCATGTCGGCCACCGTATAGGAGCCGCCCGCCAGATAGGGCCGGTCGGCCAGCCGGCGATCGGCGACCGTGTAGTGCCGATCTGCCTCATACTGGTAGCGCGTGTTCGCGTAGGGCACCTGCTCGGGCGCGAAATGCTTGAAATGGACAGCCTGGCCGGAGAACGGCCCGACCCCCGTTGCCACGAACATGAGCCAGGACAGGAACTCGCTGCGCTCCTTGGCACCCAGCCCCGGGCCGAACAGCCCGGTCTTCTCGCTCAGGTAGAGGAGGATCGCGTTCGAATCGAACACCGTCACGTCGCCATCCACGATCACGGGCACCTTGGCATTCGGGTTGAGCGCCGCGAAGCCGGGGGCGAACTGGTCACCTTTGCGGGTGTCGATCACGACAGGTTCATAGGGTAGCGCCATCTCTTCCAGACAGAGCGCGACCTTCATGGGGTTCGGGGAGGTGTTGAAGTAGAACTTTATCATCGCCGGCTCCGCTCGGAGGCCAAGCCTCGGGGCGCGGCGATTTGATCGAAGCGGAGGCCCGGCGCAACCGCCGGGCTGATCGGATTTCCGTGCGTTCGAGCGCCGGGGCGTTCGCCGAATTGGTGTCAGACGAAGTAGCGCTCGATCTGGCGCTCGAGGTCGTCCGTGAAGCGGCCGCCATGCTGCTCGATGTAGCGCGCCACCTCGCGTTCTGCTTGACGGGCGCGGGCTTCGACCAGCGCATTGGCCAGACGGGCGAACCAGGGCCGCGAGGGGCCCGGCTTGGCAGCCGCGCGGGGGGCGGACGGCATGATGAAGTCGTTGAGCTGTGCAGATACCGCGGGCATGACAAATCTCCGTTAAGCCGCGGGCGTTTCCTTCTGTTGCATTGCAACATAAATCGTGGTGCAGCGCACGTAAGAGGGTCTGACGCAAGCTCACCATGCGTTGTACGCATGACGCGGTGAGTTATTAACCGGATGCATGCCCGCCGGGCATGCGCTTATCAGGTGCTGCACCGCGCTGCTTGCGTGGAGACAGCGGCGCGGGGCAAAGCTGGCCCGAACGAGAACGTCCTCATGTCGCATCCAGATCGTGCCGGCGGTTGGCACCCTGACACGCTCCTAGTCCATGCCGGGACGCTCCGGTCGGAATTCAACGAGACCTCCGAGGCGCTCTTTCTGACGCAGGGCCACGTCTACGCCTCCGCGGAGGAATGCGAGCGGCGCTTCTCGGGAGACGAGCCCGGCTTCCTCTACGCACGCTTCTCGAACCCGACGGTCGCGATGTTCGAGGCCCGGATGGCAGCGCTGGAAGGAGCCGAAGCCGCGCGCGCGACCGCGAGCGGGATGGCCGCCGTGACCGCCTCCCTGGTCGGGCAGCTCAAGGCCGGCGATCACGTCGTCGCCTCCAAGGCGCTCTTCGGATCCTGCCTCTACATCATCGAGGAGCTTCTTCCCCGCTTCGGGGTCGCCTCCACGCTCGTGGACGGGACCGATCTCGACCAGTGGCGCGCGGCCGTGCGCCCCGAGACCCGCACGTTTTTCCTGGAGAGCCCGGCCAACCCCACGCTCGAGATCATCGACATCGCGGCCGTCGCCGAGATCGCGCACGGAGCCGGCGCCACCCTCGTGGTCGACAACGTCTTCTCGACCCCGCTCTGGCAAAAGCCGCTCGAACTCGGCGCGGACTGCGTCGTCTACTCCACGACCAAGCATGTGGACGGCCAGGGCCGATGTCTGGGCGGCGTGGTCCTCGCATCGGCCGAGTTCATCGCAAGCCACATCCACAACTTCCTCCGGCAGACGGGGCCGGCCATGTCGCCCTTCAATGCCTGGGTCATGCTGAAGTCGCTCGAGACGCTGTCGCTCCGGGTCGAGCGCCAGACCCGGTCGGCAGGCCTGCTGGCAGACGCGCTGTCCGGCCACCGCAACGCGCTGCGGGCCACGTATCCGGGCCGGCCGGACCATCCCCAGGCCGACATCGTGCGGCGACAGATGCGGGGCGGCTCGACCCTGATCGCTCTGGAGGTTGCGGGCGGCAAGGCCGGTGCCTTCCGCTTCATGAACGCGCTCCGCATCGCCCGGATCTCGAACAATCTGGGCGATGCCAAGACCCTCGTCACGCACCCTGGTACGTCCACCCATCAGCGCCTGAAGCCCGAGACGCGGGTCGCCATGGGCATAAGTGACGGGCTGGTGCGGATCTCGGTCGGGCTCGAACACCCGGACGACCTGGTCGCTGATTTCCGCGCCGCCCTGGATCAGGTCTGAGAAGTCGCTCCCGCGTCGGGGCCGGCTGCCTGGCGATCTCCGGGTCGTCCGCAAGTTCTTCTCCCGATTTCGCAGCGGAGAGCCTGTTCGGGAGGAATCCGCCAGACGGCGCGGGTTAACGATGGCAAAAATATCGGCGCGCGGATTCACATTCACACAAGGCTTCGTCGTGCATGGTCGGACTTCGGCTGACGGAGCTCCGTTCATGGAAGAGGCGAAGCAGACGTCCCTCAACAAGGGGGAAATGTACGAGCTTGCCTGCCTGCTCGCGATCGCTTCCTGTCTCTGGCTCATCGGCGAAACGCTTGGAATCTTCACCGCGATGCAGCTCGCCGTACTGCAGAACGGGCTGTCCAGCGTCGTCTTTCTCGGTTTCCTTATGAGCTTCGCGTTCGCGGCCGCCTCTGCGTTGAAGTCGGTGCGGCTCAGGCGGGAGATGCGGGCGCGCGAGATCGCCGAGGAGAACGCGATGTCGATCGCCCGGCGCGACGCGCTGACCGCGCTCCCCAACCGCCGCATGCTGATCGAGACGATCGAGGCCGCAACGGCCGCCAACCCGCTGCGCACGCCCTCGGCAGCCTTCCTGATCGACCTCGACCGCTTCAAGCCGGTGAACGACGTCTACGGCCATCCGGCCGGGGATGCCGTCCTCTGCGAGGTCGCCGAGCGGCTGAACGAGCTGCTGCCCAAAGACGCGATCGCCGCCCGGCTCGGGGGGGACGAGTTCTCCGTCTTCCTCCCGAACGACGCGAACAGCGCCGACCTGATCCGGCTCGCGCAGCAGATCATCACGCGGCTCTCCGACCCCATCCTCTGGGAGCACGCCAAGATCGATATCGGCGCGACGGTCGGCATCGCGCTCTTCCCGACGGACGGACAGGACGCGGAGGCGCTGCTTCGCGCCGCCGACATAGCCATGTACCGGGGCAAGCGCGAGGGCCGGGGCACCTTCCGGTTCTTCGAGCAGAAGATGGACGAGGAGCTGAAGGAGCGCGTCACCCTCGAGATCGCGCTCCGGCACGCGATCCAGTCGGGCGAGATCAGGCCGCATTACCAGCCGCTCGTCGCGCTCCCCAGCCACAAGCTTCTCGGTTTCGAGGTCCTGGCGCGCTGGTACCATCCGCAGCGCGGCATCATCTCGCCCGATATTTTCATCCCGCTGGCCGAGGACAGCGGGATGATCACCGAGCTCTGCTACGGCCTCCTGCGCCAAGCCTGCGCCGACGCGCGGTCCTGGCCGGGCGATCTCGGCCTGTCCATCAACATCTCGCCGTACCAGTTCAAGGACAGGCTGCTCGCCGCGCGCATCCTGTCCATCCTCCGCGAGACCGGCTTTGACGCGCGCAGGCTGGAAATCGAGATCACCGAATCGGCGCTGACCAACGACATCGAGGTCGCACGCGCCACGCTCGGAGTGCTGCAGAGCGCCGGCGTCTCGATCGCGCTCGACGATTTTGGCACCGGCTATTCCAGCCTCTATCACCTGCGCGAGCTGAAGTTCGACAAGATCAAGATCGACCGCTCCTTCGTGCAGTCGCTCGAGAACCAGGAGAGCGCCAAGATCATCAGCGCCATCATCGGGCTCGGACAGAGCCTCGGCATCCTGACCACGGCGGAAGGGATCGAGAGCACGACCAACTCGGAATGGCTGGCGGCGCGCGGCTGCACCTATGGGCAGGGCTTTCTGTTCGGCCCGCCCGTTCCCGCGAGCGGCGCCGCGAAGCTCATCGAGAACACCGCGCCGACAAAGCAGCCCAGCCGGCGCGCGGCCGCCTAGATGTACGGTACCGTACATCTAATCGACTTGGTGCGGTCGGGCCGCGCGCCGGAAGAGCTGTCGCGAGTTTGAGCCATCGGGGCAGGCGATCTGGAACTGGGTGCCCAGGCCGATCGGGATGGTGGCGGGCGCGGCGACGAGGGTCGGCTATTACGTCTGGCTCGACCGCAACTTTACGGCCGACGCCCCGAACCGGCTCTGGGTGGCAAACCGGCTCTGGGTGGCAGACATCACCTTCGTGCCGACACTTGCTGGCTTCCTGTATGGGATCGGTCGCCGACGCTTACGACAGCGCCATGTGCGAGAGCTTCTTTGCCACCCTCGAATGCGAACTCCTCGCCCGCCGCCGCTTCGCCCTCCCAGGCGGAAGCCCGGATGGCGCTCTTCAGCTATATGGGGGCTGGTACAACCCGGGTCGACGGCTCTCGGCCCTGGGCTATCTCTCCCCGATTGCCTACGAGATGAAGATGACATCCGAGAGCTAAGACCCAAGCCCGTCACTGTCCACGAAAACGGGTCAATTCCAACTCCAAACGGTTAACAAGCGGCCGGCGGGCTTCATCCTTACGGATGCTTGTGGATCGGGTCGACCCAGTAGACCTCCTCCGGCTTCTCGACCGGCTCGACATCGGTGATGTTCACCACCACCGCCTCGTTGTCGGAGCGCACCAGCACGCATTCGAGCGGCTCGTCCGTGGAGGCGTTGATCTCCTGGTGCGGCACGAAGGGCGGCACGAAGATGAAGTCGCCCGGGCCCGCCTCCGCTACGTATTCGAGCCGGTCGCCCCAGCGCATGCGGGCATGGCCGCGCACCACGTAGATCACGCTCTCGAGCTCGCCGTGGTGATGCACCCCGGTCTTGGCGTTCGGCTGGATCGCGACGGTGCCGGCCCAGATCTTCTGCGCCCCGACGCGGGCGGCATTGATCGCGGCCTGCCGGAACATGCCCGGCGTCTGGGCCGTGTTCGGATCGAGCTGGTCGCCCTTGATGACGCGCACGCCGTCATGCTTCCAGCGCGGCTCGCCGTGGTGGTGCGAACGGTCGTGGTCGTGATGGTGGTGGTCGCCCATCTCAGCGCTTCTCCAGCCAGTCCCGCAGGACCTCGTTGATCCGGGTCTGCCAGCCCGGGCCGGTGGCGCGCAAGCCGTCCAGCAGGTCGGCATCGAGCCGCAGCGTCACCTGCTTCTTGGGTTTGTCGCTTTTCGGCCGCCCCCGCCGGATCAGCTTGTCGCCGATCTTGAAGTCGGCGGCCTCGAACCACTCGTCCGTGAGCTCGGGAATCTCGTCGTAATCGGCCTGCGTGAGGACGTAGGCGTCGACCTTGGCCAGGTCCGACTTGATCTCAGGCGAGGAGCTTTTCGTAGCGTCTCTGTTCTCGGGCATTGGCCTTCCTCATCGAAAAGATGTGCTGGTTGTCGCCGCGAGGCGTCCAGCCCACGATCACCATTCTGCCCGCGAGAAAGCCGACGGTGATGACCCGTGTCTCTCCGTAGTCGCGCCGGGCATCGACTTGGTCGTATCGCGGCCCGCCGAATACGATCGGCGCGTCCTCGAAGTTGAGGCCGCGGTTGGCCATGGTCCAGTCCCGCTTGGCCGGATCGAACGTGATCGCCATGTAATTCCCGTAGCTACGGAAAACAAGCTGGCCGGCACAGGAGGGATCCGGATCGGCGGGAGAGTAGTATAGAGGCGGGACCTTGAGCCCGGCCGGGTGCAGGGCCGCAGAATGCCGGGACGCGCATGACCTTCCGCTCGATCTACGCCCGAGGCTTCGCACGCGTCGCGGCCGTGGTGCCGCGATGCCATCTGGCCGATCCGGAGCGGAATGCGGCGGCGGTGCTGGACGTCGCGCGGCGCTGTCACGACCGGGCGGTGGCGGTCGCGGTCTATCCGGAGCTCTTCCTCTCCGGCTATTCGATCGAGGACCTCCTGATGCAGGACGTGCTCCTCGACGCGGTCGAGGAGGCGGTCGCGGTTCTCGTGGAGGCCTCGGCCGGGCTCCTGCCGGTGCTGGTGGTCGGCGCGCCGCTCCGGTTCGGCGCGCGGATCTACAACGCCGCGCTCGTCATCCACCGCGGGCGGCTGCTCGGAGTCGTCCCGAAGACCTATCTGCCGACCTATCGCGAGTTCTACGAGGCGCGCCACTTCGCGTCCGGCGAAGGCATACGGGGCGAGACGATCCGGATCGGAGCGATCGAGGCGCCCTTCGGCACGGACCTGATCTTCCCGGCGGCCGACCTGCCCGGCCTGACCCTCGGAGTGGAGATCTGCGAGGACATGTGGATTCCGCTCCAGCCCGGCGCCGAGGCCGCGCTCGCCGGCGCCACCGTGCTGGCGAACCTCTCGGGCAGCCCGATCACCATCGGCCGGGCCTCGAGCCGCGCGCTGTACTGCCAATCCACCTCGGCCCGCTGCCTCTGCGCCTATGTCTATGCCGCCGGCGGGGCGGGGGAATCGACCACGGACCTCTCCTGGGACGGCCAGACCTCGATCTACGAGAATGCGGTGCTGCTGGCCGAGGGGGAGCGCTTCGCGACCGCCGATCAGATCACGGTGGCGGATGTCGATCTCGACCTCCTCCGCCAGGAGCGGAACTTCATGGGGACCTTCGACGACAACCGGCGGGCCCAGGGCGGGCGGCTGGCCTATCGCTCGGTCCCGTTCCGGCTCGACCCCCCGCTCGACGATGTCGGGCTCGAGCGCCGGGTCGATCGCTTCCCCTTCGTGCCGGACGATCCGGTGCGCCTCGCCCAGGACTGCTACGAGGGCTACAACATCCAGGTCGCCGGCCTCGCGCAGCGTCTCTCCGCGATCGGGACGAAGCGGGTGGTGATCGGCGTCTCGGGCGGGCTCGATTCGACCCATGCCCTGATCGTGGCCGCCAAGGCCTTCGACCGGCTCGGCTGGCCGCGCACCGACATCCTCGGCTACACGATGCCGGGATTTGCGACCTCCGGCGAGACCAAGGCGAACGCGATCGCGCTCATGGAAGCGCTCGGCGTGACATGGCACGAGCTCGACATCAAACCGGCCGCACGTCAGATGCTGTCTGATCTCGGCCATCCGTTCGGGCGCGGCGAGCCCGTCTACGACGTGACCTTCGAGAACGTGCAGGCGGGGCTGCGGACCGACTTCCTGTTCCGGCTGGCCAATCAGCAGGGTGCGATCGTGGTCGGGACGGGCGACCTGTCGGAGCTCGCGCTCGGCTGGTGCACCTACGGCGTCGGAGACCAGATGTCGCACTACAACGTCAATGCCGGGGTGCCGAAGACGCTGATCCAGCACCTGATCCGGTGGGTGGTCTCCTCGGGCCAGTTCGAATCCGGAGCGGGCATCAACAAGACCCTGCTCGCGATCCTCGACACCGAGATCTCGCCCGAGCTCGTGCCCGTCGAAGCCGGCGAGACGCCGCAATCGACGGAGGCGAAGGTCGGGCCCTACGAGCTGCAGGACTTCAACCTCTTCTACACGCTCCGCTACGGCTTCCGGCCGTCCAAGATCGCGTTCCTGGCGCTCCACGCCTGGGGTGATGCGGCCAGGGGCGACTGGCCGCCCGGCTTCCCCGCCGAGCGACGGCGCGCCTACGACCTCGAAACGATCCGGCGCTGGCTCGAGGTGTTCCTGCGCCGCTTCTTCGCCTTCGCGCAGTTCAAGCGCTCGGCCCTTCCGAACGGCCCGAAGGTCTCCCATGGCGGCTCGCTCTCGCCGCGCGGCGACTGGCGGGCGCCGTCCGACGGCAACGCCGCCGTCTGGCTGGCGGAGCTGGAGCGCAACGTTCCCCGCGCCTGAGCATTGTCAGGGCCGGACCGGGGAGCGACGCTTGGCCAAGACCGACGAGGAACTGACGCGCGGGCCGATTCCCGAGAACGCCGTCCATCTCTGCGTCGACATGCAGAACATCTTCGCGCGGGACACGCCGTGGCACACGCCCTGGATGGAGCGGGTGCTGCCTGAGGTGGTGCGGGTGGTGGAGGCCCATCCCGACAGAACCGTCTTCACGCGCTTCATCCCGGCCGCACGGCCGGGCGAAGGCAGGGGCACCTGGAAGCACTATTACGAGAAATGGGCCGATCTGACGCTCGAGCGTCTCCCTCCGGACATGATCGAGCTCGTGCCCGAGCTCGCGCGCTTCGTGCCGCCCGCGAAGGTGATCGACAAGAAGGTCTACTCGCCCTGGTTCGAGCCGGCGCTCACGCAGGAGCTCGAGCGCCGGGGGACGGACACCCTCGTCGTCACCGGCGGCGAGACCGATGTCTGCGTGCTCGCTGCCGTGCTCGGGGCGGTGGACCGGGGCTACCGCGTGATCGTCGGCAAGGACTGCCTCTGCTCGTCCTCCGACACGGCGCACGACGCCTCGATCACGCTCTACCGGCGCCGCTACGGGCAGCAGGTCGAGGTCGCGTCCGCCTCGACCATCGTCGCGAACTGGTCGTGAGCGCGACAGGTCACCGCTCGGCGACGAAGCCCTTCGGGGTCACCACCACCCATTGCCGGCCGCGCCGCTCGATCGACTCGACACGGCCCAGTCCGGGCAGGCTCATCCCGGGTGCCACCTCGAAGAAGCGGCCGTTCCGGCTCTCGACGAGCGCGAAGCCGTCCTCGACGTCGCGGACCGTGTAGCCCTCCGCCTGGAGCCTGCGGGGATCGACGGTCTCGACCGGACGCGCGGGCGGCCGAGCATCCACCGGCGGCAGGCTTCCGGTTTGGGTGACGTCGCCCGAAGGCTGCGGTGCCGCAGCGACGGGCTTCGGGGCGGGCGCCTGAGCCGCCGCGGCGGTCTGCATCTGCTTCTCGATCCGGTCGAGGCGCTCCACCAGCGCGCCGACGCGGGCCGGATCGCGCTGCGTCTTCTCGATGCGGTCCACCTGCTCGGCGAGCTTGGCGAGCTTCGCGGCCGTATCCGCGGCGGAGCGCTCGACCTTGTCCGAGAGCTGGGCCTGCCGGGCGGAGAGGTCGCCCCCGCGGCGCTCGCTCCTGATGCCGTCGAGCGCGGTGCGGACGGACTTCATCTCGGAGGCGAGCCGCGCGACGTCCTCGCGGTTCTCCCGGATGCCGGCCGCGGCCTCGGTCCAGCGGGCGAGGACCGGATCGTCCGCCGGCGCCCTGCCGGCCGAGGCGTAGCCGCCAGCATAGCCGAGCGCACCCGCGACCATGATCGCGGCGGCGGCGCCCGCGGGCCGGGCCCAGGGCTCGGCCTGGGCGAACAGAGAGCTCAGGCGGGACCGCAGATCCGTCGAGCTCCTACGCCCCGCCTCGACGAGGCGCGAGGCCCGGAGCGTCGCGCCGGCCGCGGCGGTCTCCTTCTCTGGGGCCGCGACGGCTTCGGCCTTCGCGATCTCCTCATGCAGCGCGGCCGCGGCCGCGGCGGCCGGCACGGGGGCCGCTGCCGTCGTGTTGTCCCTCGCCGGAATGGCCTCGGGCGTCTTGGCTTTTCGGAACCAGGTCGCTGGAATCATGGCGCTTTCCGCAACTGCACTTCAGGAAAGGCTAACCACGCCTCTTTACGAAACCCTTACTCCGCAAACGGGCGGTGCCGTCGCGACCGGCGGAACACCGGGGACGGCGCCGGTTTTCACCGGCGTGGAATCGGGGACGGCCCCGGAGCGCTGGCTTTGCGGCGTGATGCGGCGCGGCTCGTCCGCGTGCTGCGGGCGGCCAGGACTCCTGGCGGGCGGGAACGTGACTTAGCTTGCGAGGGTGACGTCGAGGGTGGCGGGCCTGCCCTCGAGCGCCAGCGCGGGGATCCGGGCCGGAGTCTCGGCGATCACGCGTCCGCGCCGGACGACGGCCAGCCGCGTCGCCTTGAGCCGGATCGCGTCGATGGGATCGCGGGCCTGGAGCAGCACGAAGTCGGCGTTGCAGCCGGGCGCGAGCCCGTAGCCGTCCAGGCCCATGATGGAAGCCGGGTTTTTGGTCACCGCGTCGAAGCAGAAGCCCATGGCCTCGCGGCTGGTCATATGGCCGACATGCACGGCCATATGCGCCACCTCCAGCATGTCCCCGGAGCCCAGCGAGTACCAGGGATCCATCACGCAATCGTGCCCGAGGGCGCAGAGGATGCCCTGCGCGCGCATCTCCGGAATGCGGGTCATGCCGCGCCGCTTCGGATAGGTGTCGTGCCGACCCTGGATGACGATGTTGATGAGCGGGTTCGCGATCGCGGCGACCCCCGCCTCCGCCATCAGGGGCAGGAGCTTCGAGACGTAGTAGTTGTCCATCGAGTGCATGGAGGTCAGGTGCGAGCCGGCCACCCGGCCGCGGAGCCCGAGCCGCTGGGTCTCGTAGGCCAGGGTCTCGATATGGCGCGAGAGCGGATCGTCCGTCTCGTCGCAATGCATGTCGACCCGCAGGCCCCGCTCCGCCGCGAGCTCGCAGAGGGCGCGGACCGACGCCGCCCCGTCGGCCATTGTCCGCTCGAAATGCGGGATGCCGCCGACGACCTCGACACCCTTGTCGAGTGCCCGCTTCAGGTTCTCGACCGCGCCGGGCGAGCGGTAATAGCCGTCCTGCGGGAAGGCCACGAGCTGCAGGTCGAGATAGGGCTGAACGCGCCTCTTGACGTCGAGCAGCGCATCGACCGCGAGAAGCCGGTCGTCGCAGACGTCGACGTGAGAGCGGATCGCAAGCAGGCCCTGTGCGACGGCCATGTCGCAATAGTGCAGGGCGCGCTCGACGATCGCCTCGTGCGTGAGGAGCGGCTTCAGCTCGCCCCAGAGCGCGATGCCTTCGAGGAGCGTCCCGGACTGGTTGAGCCGCGGCAGCCCGAGCGAGAGCGTCGCGTCCATGTGGAAATGGATGTCGACGAAGGGCGGCGAGACGAGATGCCCGGCGGCGTCGATCACCCGCGTCGCCTCCGCTTCGATGCCTGGCCGCATCTCCGCGATGCGCCCGCCCCGGACGGCGATGTCCTGGCCTGTGCGGCCGTCGGGCAGGACGGCGTTGCGGACGAGGAGGTCGAGAGTCATGTGCGAAAGGCTTCGTCGAACGGATCCAGAAGCGGAACGTCGAAGACGCGGAAATGACGAGTGTTTCGGGTCACCACGGTCAGACCGTGCCGGATTGCAGTGGCTGCGATGGCGGCATCCGGCAGCCCAGGCTGATGGCCGCGACTCCGTAATAGATCCACGCGTTTCCCGGCCCCGAGTGCAATCTCGACATCCACCGGCAAGACTCGATTGCCATAGGTCACGACTACGGATTCCAGCCATTCGGCGAGAGCTTTAGCCCGTCGCCCAGGGTGCTCTCTTTTCAGCTTGGCTGTTCCCGTCGTGATCTCCGCTATCGTCACCGCAGACAGATAAAGTCTCACCGAGCGCTCCTCGACCCAGCCGACGAAGTGACGTTCGTAGGCCGCCTTCGTAGGCGAACTGGCCGAAACGATGTCGGTATCGAGCAGGTAGTCCGTCACAGATCCACGTCACGCCAGGTTCGATCGCGCTCGGGGATGTCTCCCTCCTCGAAGGGTGCGGACATCAGGAACTTCCCAAAGGATTGGAGCCGACCCATGCGTTCCCACTCTTCAAAGCCGACCACGACCGCTTCGGGCTTGCCGTGGCGTGTGATGATCGAAGGCTCTCCGCGCTTCGCCTCGTCGATCACGGAAGAGAGCGTCGCCTTTGCTTCCCTGAGCTGGATCCTCGCATTGCTGCCTCCGTTACTACAATGGTCATGTTGCGCCGGAGTGTAAGCGAAGCAAGCCTCACCGTTGCCCCTTCACATAGGGAATCATGAGCGCCTTGGGGTAGTCGGCACGGCGGGCCACCAGGCAGAGCGCCGCTATCGAGAGGAGATAGGGCAGCATCAGGAAGACCTGGCTCGGGACGGCGCCCGCCACCTCGTGCTGGAGCCGGAGCTGGAATGCGTCGAAGGCGCCGAAGAGAATGGCGCCGAGCAGCGCCTTGCCCGGGCGCCACGAGGCGAAGACGGTGAGCGCGATGCAGATCCAGCCGCGGCCGCCCGTCATCTCGAAGAAGAAGGCGTTGAAGGCGGACATCGTCAGGAAGGCGCCGCCCAGCGCCATGACGGCCGAGCCTGTAACGACGGCGCCGATGCGGACGAGGTGAACGTCGAGCCCCTGCGCTTCGACCGCGGCCGGGTTCTCGCCGGCAGCCCGGATCGCGAGCCCGAGCGGAGTGCGGTAGAGTACGAAGGCCACGAGCCCGAACAGGGTGAGCGCCAGGAAGGTCAGCGGCGTCTGGCTGAACAAGGCCGGGCCGAGGAAGGGCAGGTCGGACAGCACCGGAAGCCGCACCGGTCCGAAGGGCTCTATGCGCGGCGGCGTGGACGCTGTCGGCAGCACGACGCGGTACGTGAAATAGGCGAGGCTCGTGGCGAGCAGCGTCACTCCGATCCCTGCCACGTGTTGCGAGAGCCCGAGCGGGACCGTCAGCAGCGCGAGCAGCAGCCCGAACACGGCGCCGGTGAGGGCTGCGGCCAGCACGCCCGTCCAGAGATCCGCTCCGAGATGGACGGCGAGCCAACCTGCCATCGCGCCGGCCGTGAAGATGCCCTCGATGCCGAGATTGAGCACGCCGGAGCGCTCGCAGATCAGCGCGCCGAGAACGCCGAACATCAGCGGGGTGGCGATTCGGAGCGCCGCCGCCCAGAAGCTCGCGGAGGCGAGAATATCGAGGATGGCGCTCACGCCCGCTCCCACCTGACCTTGAAACGGACGAAGAGGCCCGCCACCAGCACGCAGAGGAGCGCGAGGGCGACGATCAGATCCGCGATGTAGCTCGACACCCCATGGCTGCGGCTCATCGTGTCGGCGCCGACGAAGACTCCCGCGACAAGGAGCGCGGCCGGAACAACCGCGAGCGGCTGGAGACCGGCGATCATCGCCACCACGATTCCGGCATAGCCGAAGCCGCGCGACAGGTCGGCCGTCAGGTTTCCCTTCAGGCCCGCGACCTCGGAGGCGCCTGCGAGGCCCGCAAGGGCGCCGGACACGGCCCCGACGGTCAGGAGCGTGCGCAGCACCGGGATGCCTGCATAGGCGGAGGCGGCCGGGTTCTCGCCCACGGCCCGGATCCGCAGGCCGAGCACCGTCCGGGAGATCAGGACATGCGCGAGCAGGCACAGGACGATCCCGATGGGCAGACCGGCATGGAGGCGCATGCGCTCGACCAGGGGCGGGAGTGCGGCCTCGGGGAGGATCGGCTCCGATTGCGGCCAGCCGCCGCCCATCGGGTCCTTGAACGGCCCTTCCAGCATCATCTGGATGAAGAGGAGCACGACGAAATTCAGGAGGAGGGTCGTGACGACCTCGTCCACGCCGAAGCGCCCCTTCAGGAAGGTCGGACCGAGCATGAGCGCGGCCCCCGCAGCCGCGGCCGCGAGGAGCACGAGCGGAACGAGCAGCGCGGGCGGGCCCGCAACGGCGCCGGACCCGACCGCGACCGCGGCCAGCGCCCCGAGATAGAGCTGGCCTTCCGCCCCGATGTTGTACAGGCGGGCCCGGAAGGCGATCGCGGCGGAAAGCCCCGTGAAGATCAGTGGCGTCGCGCGCGCGAGCGTCTCGGTGAGGGCGAAGACGGAGCCGGCCGCGCCCTGGAGCATGGCAGCATAGGCCGGGAGGATCGGCGCGCCGGCCACGCCGAGCGGAATGGCCGCGAGCGCCAGGGCAGCCGCCACGGCCAGCAGGCGCAATCCCATGGACCGGGCTGGCGAGATCCCGGTCCGCGGCTCGAAGCGGATCATGCCGCCGCGCGATCCTGCCCGGTCCCGGACGCAGCCATCTTGAGGCCGAGCTCGGCGAGCGTGACGTTCTCCACCGCTTGCGGCTCGGAGAGGCGTCCCCCGGCCATGACGGCGATGCGGTCGGAAATGGCGAGGAGCTCGTCGAGGTCCTCCGATATCAGCAGGATCCCGGCCCCGCGGTTGCGCGCCTCCAGGAGGCGGCGGTGCACCTCGCCGGCCGCTCCCACGTCGAGCCCGCGCGTCGGCTGGTCCGCGAGAACGAGGCGGGGATGGCTCTCGAAGGCACGGGCGAGGATCACCTTCTGCATGTTCCCGCCCGAGAGGAGCCGGACCGGCGCCTCCGGCCCGGGACAGCGTATGTCGTAGGCCGAAATGGCACGGGACGCCGTCTCGCGCATCCGGCCGAAGCGCAGGAAGCCCCAGCGCTGCACGTCGGGGGAGGACAGCGTCTCGAGCGCGAGGTTCTCGGCCACACCGAGGCTGCCCACGGCGCCGTCGCGGTGGCGATCCTCCGGGATCCTGCCGATGCCGGACGCGACCGCGCCGGCCGGCCCGGGCGGGATCGCCTGCCCGGCCAGGCGGACCGTCCCGACGGACGACGTCTTCATGCCGGCGAGGAGGCCGGCGAGCTCCGCCTGCCCGTTGCCGGACACCCCGGCTATGCCCAGGATCTCGCCCCCATGGATCGTCAGCGATGCCTCGACCAGGCCGGGCCGGCCGCGCTCGCCCGGCACGCTGACCCGGTCGAGGACGAGAAGCGCCGGGCCGGGGGCCTGCGGGACGCGGCGGCTCGGAACCACCTCGCGCCCCACCATCAGGGCTGCGAGCGCCGTCTTGTCCGCACCCGCGACGGGCTGGTCCGCGACCTTCCGGCCGGCCCGGAGCACGGCGACGCGATCGGCGAGCGCCGCCACCTCGCCGAGCTTGTGCGAGATGAAGATGACCGACAGCCCCTGCCCGCGCAGCCGCCGCAGGATGCCGAACAGCTGCTCCGCCTCCTGCGGCGCAAGCACGGCGGTCGGCTCGTCGAGCACCAGAATCCGCGCCCCGCGATGGAGCACCTTCAGGATCTCGACCCGCTGCTTCTCGCCGACCCCGAGCGCGCCGACGCGTCTGTTCGGATCCACCCGGAGACCGCTATCCCGCATGAGCGTATCGAGCCGGCGGCGGGCCGCTCTCAGGCCGAGGCCGGGCGCGAGGAGGGGGCGCGTCCCGAGCACGACGTTCTCGATGACGGACAGGCTTTCGGCCAGGGCGAAATGCTGGTGGACCATGCCGATCCCGGCCGCGAGCGCCGCACCGGGCGAGCCGGCCGGAAGCGGCCGGAGCGCGCCGGCCTCGTCCGCGACCTCGATTGTGCCCTCGTCCGCCACGTAGTGGCCGAACAGGATGTTCATCAGCGTCGTCTTGCCGGCGCCGTTCTCGCCGAGCAGCGCCAGGATCTCCCCGCGCGCTAGGTCGAGATCGACGGCCTCGTTCGCCACGAGCGGGCCGAAGCGCTTCGTGACGCCGCGGATGCGGAGGGCAGGCAGGCTCACCCCGCCTTCGGCTCCGCGTCGTTCACGTTCACCCGGAACAGCCCGTCCGTGATCTCCTTTTCCTTCTCGCGGACGAGCCTCACGACGTCGGCGGGGACGAGCTTCTCGTCCACGGCAAGGCTCGCGCCGCCATACTGCATGTGGCTGAACTGGCCGTAATCGGCGGCCTCGAAGCGGCCCTCCTTCACGGCCGTCACGGCGCGCTCGATCGTGGGCTCCATGTGCCATAGCGCGCTGGCGAGCACCGTGCCCGGATACTGGGACGAGGTGTCGATCACGTTGCCGATCACCTTGACGCCTTTCTCCTTGGCGGCATCGGAGACGCCGAAACGCTCAGCGTAGAGGATGTCGGCGCCCTTATCGATCATGGCGAAGGCGGCTTCCTTGGCTTTCGGCGGGTCGTACCAGGAGTTGATGAAGGTCACGAGGAACTTGACGTTCGGGTTCACCGAGCGCGCCCCGTCCATGAAGGCGTGCATGAGGCGGTTCACCTCGGGGATGGCATAGCCGCCGACCATGCCGATCAGGTTCGACTTCGTGGTCTTACCGGCCACCATCCCGGTCAGATACGAGGGCTCCTGGATGAAGTTGTCGAAGACGGCGAGGTTCGGCTTGGACGGGCCGAAGGAGGAGCCCATCAGGAAGGCCACTTTCGGGTAGGCCGCGGCCACGCGCCGCGCCTGCCGCTCGACGCCGAAGATCTCGCCCACGACGAGGTCGGAACCTTCCTCGGCGTATTGGCGCATGACGCGCTCGTAGTCGTTGTTGGCGACGTTCTCCGAGAACTTGTAGCTGACCTCGCCGCGGTCCCGGGCGCCGTTCAGCGCCTTGTGGATGCGCGACACCCATTGCTGCTCGACCGGCACGGTGTAGATCGCCGCGACCTTGATCTGCCTGCCCGCGCCCTGGGCGAAGGCGCCGCCGAAGATGGACAGCGCTCCGATGGCGGCGGTGCCCTGCAGAACAGCCCTGCGGTGGAGGAGGTTCTTGCTGCTCATGTCGCGGTGCCCCTTGGTCGGTTCCGGGCCAGTGTCATGCAGGAACCATGCTCAGGCAACGGGCCGAGCAGCCCCCCCTCAGCCGCCCGGATCGAACGCGCCTGCCGCAATGGCGATGAGGGCGCCGCCGATCACCCCGATCGCGCGCTCGTTCATCGTGAGCGGCTGGATGCGTCCGCTCTCGGCCGCCGGCCGCATGGCGAGGTCGGCGAGAAGCCCGACCGCAAGCGGCACGAGGATCGCGGGAGTCGGCAGCGGGATGGCATCCGGCGCCCGCGCCAGCACGATCCCGGTGACGAGGCCGACGGCCCACAAGCCCGCGATGAAGATCCGTCCCGTCCGGCTCGTCATGGGCGTCAGTATGTCGCCCGGCCGCCCGAGAGGTCGAAGACCGCGCCCGTGGTGAAGGAGTTCTCGGCCGAGGCGAGCCAGGCGACCATGCCGGCGATCTCGCGCGTCTCGACGAAGCGCCCGCGCGGGATCTTGGACAGCATGAAGTCGATATGCTCCTGCGTCATCTGGTCGAAGATGCGGGTGCGGGCGGCCGCGGGCGTGATGCAGTTCACGGCGATGTCGTGCGCCGCCAGCTCCTTGCCGAGCGACTTCGTCAGGGCGATCACGGCCGCCTTGGAGGCCGAATAGGCCGAAGCGTTGGGATTGCCCTCCTTTCCGGCCACGGACGCGATCGTCACGATGCGCCCGTAGCCCTGCGCCAGCATCGAGGGCACGACGGCCCGGCAGCAATGGAAGGTGCCGTCGACGTTGATCCGGAAGATGCGCGACCACTCGGCGAGCGGGTATTCCCAGGTCTTGACGTTGGGTCCCGCGATCCCGGCCGAAGTCACCAGGATGTCGATCGGACCGTGCGCCGCCTCGGCCGCCCGCGCCGCCTCCATCACGTTCTCGGGGTCCGTCACGTCCACGGCCCGGGCGATCACCTTGCCGCCCGTCCCTTCCGCCGTCTCCTGGGCCAGGTCGAAGTCGAGATCCCAGATCTCGACGGTGGCGCCGCTCGCGGCGAAGCGCTCCACGATGGCCTGCCCGATGCCCTGGGCTCCTCCGGTCACCACGGCGACATGACCGTTGAGGTCGATCTGGTTCATGCATCCTCCCTCGGCTTTGTGCGACCGTAGCGAGCCCGGCCGGGAAGCGCGAGCCCGCCGAAAGCCGTGTTGAACGAGCGCCGGATGGGCCCTAAGCGCCACGGCGGGACGAGCGAGCGAGGGGTCGGCGCATGGGGGCGAAGCTTTGGGCGGCGGCGGTTGCGGCTGCCGCCTTGTCGGCCGGGCCGGCGGAGGCCGCGGAGGCGATAGACGGCCGGACGCTGGGCCTCGTCTGGGCCGTGCCCTTCGCCGGCATCCTGCTCTCGATCGCGATCCTGCCCCAGCTCGCGCACCGGTTCTGGGACCGCCACATGGGCGCGCTCTCGGCCTTCTGGGCGCTGCTCGTCCTCGCTCCGCTCGCCCTCACGCGAGGCTTCATGCCGACGCTCGACGTGGTCGCGCATGTCCTCCTGACCGAATACCTGCCGTTCATCCTGCTTCTGTTCGCCCTCTATACGATCGCAGGGGGGCTGGTCGTCGTCGGCAACCTGCACGGCTCGCCCCGGCTCAATACCGGGCTTCTCGCCTTCGGGACCGTGCTGGCGAGCTTCGTCGGCACGACCGGCGCCTCCATGGTCCTGATCCGGCCGCTGCTCCGGGCGAACGACAACCGGCGGCACAACGTGCACGTGGTCGTCTTCTTCATCTTCCTCGTCTCCAACATCGGCGGCGCGCTGACGCCGCTCGGCGATCCGCCGCTGTTCCTCGGCTTCCTGCGCGGGGTCGACTTCTTCTGGACCACCCGCGCGCTCGCGGCCGAGACCCTGTTCACGGCCGGGATCCTCCTGGCGATCTTCTATGCGGTGGACCGCTACTGGTATCGGCGCGAGGGCGTGGTCCAGCCGGACCCCACGGCCGACGACGACAAGTTCCGCATCCGGGGCGGCGTGAATCTGCTGCTTCTGGCCGCGCTGGTCGGCGTCATCATCCTCAGCGGCGTCTGGAAGCCGGGCGTTGCGCTGCGCGTGCTGTCGGTCGAGCTGCAGCTGCAGAATCTCGTCAGGGACGGAGCGATGGTCGTGCTCGCCGGGCTATCGCTCCTGCTGACGAGCCGGAGGAACCGCGCGGCGAACGACTTCAACTGGCGCCCGATCATCGAGGTCGCGAAGATCTTCGCCGGCATCTTCGTATGCCTCGTGCCCGTCGCGGCTGCGCTCGGGGCGGGGCGCGACGGCGCCTTCGCGCCGCTCCTGTCGCTCGTCTCGCGTGCCGACGGATCGCCGAACGAGGCCGCCTATTTCTGGCTCACGGGCCTGCTCTCGTCGTTCCTGGACAATGCCCCGACCTATCTCGTCTTCTTCGAGCTCGCAGGCGGCGATCCCGTCCGGCTCATGGGCCCGCTCGCCGGGACGCTGGCGGCCATCTCGACCGGGGCCGTGTTCATGGGGGCGAACAGCTATATCGGGAACGCCCCGAACTTCATGGTCTATGCCATCGCCCGGGGAGGCGGGGTCAGGATGCCGAGTTTCTTCGGCTACATGCTCTGGTCCGGTGGGATCCTGCTGCCGCTGTTCGTTCTGGTGACCTTCGTGTTCTTCTGGTGACGATCACCGCTCGGTGAGCTTCAGCTCGATGCGGCGGTTGCGGCTATAGGCTTCGTCCGTCGTGCCGAGATCGAGCGGCTGGAACTCGCCGAAACCGGCCGCAACGAGCCGCTGCGGCGGAATTCCTCGCGCCGCGAGCGCCTGCACGACCGAGATGGCACGGGCCGCCGAGAGCGCCCAGTTCGACGGGAACTGCGCCGAAGCGATCGGGCGCGCATCCGTGTGGCCGTCGACGCGCAGCACCCACGGGATGTCGGGCGGTATCTCCCTGGAGAGGTCGAGGATGACGGAGGCGATCCGGTCGAGCTCGGGGGCTGCCTCCGGCTTGAGCGTCGCCTGGCCGGCCGCGAACAGCACCTCGGACTGGAACACGAAACGGTCGCCGACGATGCGAACGTCCGGCCGCTGGCCGAGGATCTGGCGCAACCGGCCGAAGAAGTCGGAGCGGTAGCGCGCGAGCTCCTGGACCCGCTGGGCGAGCGCGACGTTGAGCCGGCTGCCGAGATCGGCGATGCGGGCCTGGGATTCCCGGTCGCGGTTCTCCGAGGCGGCGAGCGCCTCTTCCAGCGCGGCGAGCTGCCGGCGCATGGCCGCGATCTGCTGGTTCAGGAGGTCGACGGTCGACATGGCGCGCGCGGTGAGCGCCTTCTCGGCGTCCAAAGCCGCGCTCGCTGCGCCCGCGCGCGCCTCCGCCGATGTGCCGGCATCGATCATCGCCTGGAGCCGCCCGCGTTCGGCAAGGCTCGCCTGCAGGGTCGATTGCAGGCCGGTCACCTGGGTCTCGAGATCGCGCCTGCCCGAGCGCTCGAGCGCGAGAAGATCGGTGAGCTCCGCGATCTGCCGGTTGAGCCGGTCGAGCACCGTGTCGCGCCCGGAGATCTCCCGGGCCAGGAAGAACTGCCCGAGCATGAAGATGGACAGAAGGAAGATGATGGAGAGGAGCAGCGTCGTGAGCGCGTCGACGAAGCCGGGCCAGTAGTTCAGCGAACCTCGGCGCGAGGCGCGCCCCGCGGCGACCGGCATCAGTGGGCCCGCTCGCGCACGAGCCGCTCGAGTGCGGCGCGAAGGTCGCGGTCGCGCGCGGCCTGCGCCTCCATCCACTCGCGCAGGAGCTTCTGCTCCGCGCGCATGCTCTGCACGAGGCCTTCGATCCCCTCCGCCAGATTGGCCATCGCCTGCGTCGCGACGGCCGGGTCTGACAGGGCGGCCTCGCTCGTCGCCGTGGTGGTCGCGAGCCAGTCCTCCAGCTCGGTGTAGAACCGGCTCTGCGCCTGGCCGGCCTGGAGATCGAGGAAGCCGAGGATGAGCGAGCCGGCGAGGCCGAAGAGCGAGGCCGAGAAGGAGATGCCCATCCCGGCGAGCGGTGCGGAGAGGCTCGTCTTCAGCTCGTCGAAGAGAACCGCCGCATCCGAGCCGGTCCGGAGCGAGCCGATGATACGGCCGACCGAATTCACGGTCTCGATCAGGCCCCAGAAGGTGCCCAGCAGGCCGAGGAAGACGAGCAGCCCCGCGAGGTAGCGGACGAGCTCCCGGCTCTCGTCGAGCCGCGCCGAGATCGAGTCGAGGAGCGAGCGCGCGGTCGCGATGGAAAGCGAGGCGCGGCTGGTCGGATCGCCGATCAGGGCCGCCATCGGGGCGAGCAGCACGGGCGGGCGCGCCAGCGTGCGCCCGTCGGCGCCGCTGACATGGTTCACCCAGCGGATCTCGCGGAAGAGCCGGATGACCTGCCGCCCCGCCAGTACGATCCCGACGAGCAGGATGCCGCCGATCAGCGCGTTGAGCCCGGGATTGCCGAAGAACGCCTTCTTCAGCGGCTCGAACAGGATAAGGCCGAGAAAGCCCACCAGGATCAGGAACACGGCCATCCGCACCAGGTAGATGCGGGGCGAGGAGAGCGGGCGCGCCTCGTGCTGGAGCGGTGTCGGGTGCAGCATCGTCAGCTCATGGTGCGGCGGCCCCGCCGAGCGGGCCGGCCGGAGCTTAGCGAGCCAAAGGCTTTTTCAGAAGTCCGAGCAGCTCGCGATGCAGGACTTCGTTGCCGCAACATACCGAGAGCGTCGACATCGGGTTCAGACCGCCCTCGCAATCGGTGACGAAGCCGCCCGCCTCCCGCACGATCACGAGCCCGGCCGCGATGTCCCAGGTCTGGAGGTCGCGTTCCCAGTAGAGATCGGCGCGCCCGGCCGCCACATAGGCCATGTCGAGCGCCGCCGATCCCATCCGGCGCAGCCCGCCGGACACAGCCATCACGGCCGCCATCTCGTGCAGGAAGCGCGGATGCGCCGGCCGCCCGAGATGCGGCAGGCCGCAATAGACGACCGAATCGGCCATGTCGCGGCGGGCCGCCACGCGCAGGCGGCGATTGTTGAGATAGGCGCCCTTGCCGCGCTCGGCGACGAACATCTCGTCCTTGATCGGATCGTAGATGACGCCGGCCACCATCTGCCCTTCGCGCTCGAGCCCGACCGAGATGCAGAAATGCGGGATCCCGTGCAGGAAGTTCGTCGTCCCGTCGAGCGGATCGACGTGCCAGCGGTGGGTCGCGTCGGTGCCCTCGACGACGCCCGTCTCCTCCAGCACGAGGCCGTAGCCGGGGCGCGCCTTCTCGAGCGCGCCGCGCAGGATCTCCTCCGCCCGATGGTCCGCCGCGGAGACGAAGTTGCCCGGCCCCTTGCGCGAGACCTGAAGGTTCTCGACCTCGCCGAAATCGCGCTTGAGGGACCGCGCCGCCTTCATCACGGCGTCGGTCATGACGGTCATCAGGGGAGATCGGATCATCGAAGGTCCAGAATGCAGGGAGCGGCGCGAGGCCGCCGAGAGCGGGCGACCGGAGGCCCCGAGGGGGACGGCGCCCGTCAGCCGAGGGTCGCGTCGAGCGTGATCTCGGCGTTGAAGAGCTTGGAGACGGGGCAGCCTTCCTTCGCCGCCTTGGCCAGCTCGTCGAACCTCGTGCGGTCGATCCCGGGCACCTGCGCCCGGAGCGTCAGCGCCGATTTCGCGATCTTGAAGCCCGGCCCGTCCTTCTCGAGCGTGACGGCGGCTTCCGTCGCGAGCTCGGTCGGCGTGAAGCCGGCGCCCTGGAGCTGGAACGCGAGGGCCATGGTGAAGCAGCCCGCATGCGCGGCCGCGATCAGCTCCTCGGGATTGGTGCCCTTCTCATTCTCGAACCGGGTCTTGAAGGAGTAGGGCGTGGAGCTGAGCACGCCCGAGTCGCTCGTGAGCTGGCCGGTGCCGTCCTTGCCCGTGCCCTGCCATACAGCTCGCGCCTTCCTGACCGACATCGCACCCTCCTGGCTTGCGGAACCCGTCCACTTGGGCCGTTCCGGAGCGTTTGTCGACAGGCGCGAAGCGCAATTTCGGCTCAGGGGCGCGTCGCGCTCGTCCCGTGGTCCGGGGGAGGCGGCGGCGCCTCGGTCTCGACCTGGCCTCGGCGCTGCAGGACCAGCGCGGCGTACCAGCACATTCCTGCCCAGGCCGCGCCCACGCACCAGCCGGCGAGGACGTCCGACGGCCAATGCACGCCCAGATAGACGCGGGACGCGCCGATCAGGACCGTGAGGACGATCGCGAGCAGCAGGAAGAACAGCTTCACCCGCCGCGGCTTATGCACCCGGGCGAGCAAGGCGCCGAGCGTCAGATAGGTCACGGCCGACAGCATCGCGTGGCCCGACGGGAAGCTCGCCGTGTAGACCCGGACCTCGTGCGGGACGAGATCGGGCCGGGGCCGCTCGAATCCCATCTTCAGCAGCGCGCTCGCGACCATCCCGCCGACCACGGCCGCGACCACGAGGATCGCCGCGCCGCGGCGGCGCGTCATCAGGAGATAGCCGAGCGTCGAGAGCGTCACGAAGCCGAGGATCGCGTGCCCTCCGAGGCCGGTGAAGTCGCGTGCGCTCTCCTCCAGCCAGGTCGGGCCGATCGGGTCCGCCAGATTGGCGGGATTGCGCAGCGAGAGAAGCAGAGTCCGGTCGAAGGCGAGCGTCTCGCCCTCGATCACTTCGCCCGCAAGGCTGACGAAGCCCCAGCCGAACAGGCCGACCAGGGCCAGGGTCAGGAGGGGTCCCGCCTCGGTCAGGCCGAGGCGGAGCGTCAGGTGACGGTAGAGCTGGACGACCCGCCTGTGCTCCACTGGCCGGAGCACGCTCACCCGGCCGCTCGCCTCAGGAAGTCCATCGCAGTCTGGCTCAGCCGCGCTGCGAATAGACGAAGTAGTCGAACGGGAACTCGCCGATCCGGAACCAGGTGAGCTCCTTCTCGCGGAAGGCCGACCAGTGCTCGTAGATCTTCTTGAACTTCGGGTTCTGAGCCGCGATCTCGCCGTAGAGCTGGAAGGCGTGCTTGTGGCCGGCCTCCAGCACGTCGCGCGGGAACGCGCGCAGCTGCGCGCCCTGGCTGATCACGCGGCGCAGGGCGTCCGGGTTCTCGGCGTCGTATTTCGACAGGCACCAGAGGTTCGCCTCCGCGCAGGCAGCCTCCAGGACGTTCCTGTAGGCCTCCGGCAACGCGGCAAGCTTGTCCTTGTTCGCATAGAGCGATGTCTGGGCCGTGCCCTCCCAGAAACCCGGATAGTAGTAGTACTTGGCGACCTTCACGAAGCCGAGCTTCTCGTCGTCGTAGGGACCGGCCCATTCCACCGCGTCGAGCGTTCCGCGCTCGAGCGCGGGGTAGATGTCGCCGCCCGCCAGGACCTGCGGCACGGCCCCGAGCCGCGACAGGATCTGCCCGCCCATCCCGGCGATGCGGAACTTGAGGCCCTTCAGGTCGTCGACCGAGTTGATCTCCTTGCGGAACCAGCCGCCCATCTGCGCGCCGGTATTCCCCGCCGGGAAGTTGACGATGTTGTAGTCGGCCAGGAACTCGCGGACGAGTTGAAGCCCGCCGGCATGGATCATCCAGGCATTGTGATGGCGGGTGTTCATGCCGAGCGGCACGGAGGCCTCGAACATGAAGGTCGGGTCCTTGCCGATATAGAAGCTGGACAGCGTGTAGCCGCACTCCACGGTTCCGTTCTGGACCGCGTCCAGGACCTGCAGGCCGCCGACGATCTCGCCGGCGGCGAAGACCTGGATCTGGAACTTGTTGTCCGTCGCCGCCGCGACGCGCTTGGCGATCTGGGCGCCCGCTCCGAAGAGCGTGTCGAGGCTCTTGGGATAGCTCGACGCCATGCGCCAGCGCACCTCCGGCTGGCTCTGCGCGATCGCCGGAGTCGCGAGCGCCGCCGCTCCCGCGGCGACGCTGCCGCCCTTCAACAAAGCTCGCCGGTCCATCTCGTGCGCTCCCTCCGTTCCTCTCTCTACCGGTCACTTAGCCCGCCGCCACGGCCCGCGTAAATCCGGCCCAGCTCTGCGCGCCGCGCAAGGTGCGGCAGCCCTGCGCGCGCAAGCCGGTGCGAGGCATTTTGTGGCATAAGGAGAGCAAATCGGAGGAAGCATGACCCCGGCGAGCCTCAATTCCGTCCAGCGCTGGTCCATCCTGGGCGGGGCCGCGATCATGCTGAGCCTCGCCATGGGCATGCGGCAGAGCTTCGGCCTGTTCCAGCCGCACATGGTGCGCGACATCGGCGTGACCACGGCCGATTTCTCGCTCGCGATGGCGATCCAGAACATCGTCTGGGGCATCACCCAGCCCTTCGTCGGGGTGATGGCCGACCGGTACGGGTTCCGATGGGTGACCCTCGCCGGGGTCGTGATCTATGCCGCCGGGCTCGGCCTGATGATCACCGCCAGCTCCGCGCTGCACCTCGTCCTGGGTTCGGGAATCTGCATCGGCCTCGCACTCTCCTGCACGGCCTCCAGCGTCGCCATGAGCGTCGCCTCGCGTGCGGTCACGCCGGCCCGGCGCAGCGTCACCATGGGCATGGTCTCCGCCCTCGGTTCCCTCGGGCTGGTGCTCGCCTCCCCCATGGCCCAGACGCTGATCTCGACCGCGGGCTGGCAGGTCGCGCTGATCGGGTTCCTGGGCCTGGTCTGCGTCATGATCCCGGCCGCGCTCGGGGCCGGACAGGTCGACCGGATGGAGGCCGCGCCGAGCCATCACCTCGATCAGTCCCTCGCCGAGGTGCTCCGCTCGGCCTTCGGGCATTCGGGCTACGTGGTGATGGCCCTCGCGTTCTTCGTCTGCGGGCTTCAGCTCGTCTTCATCACCACGCACCTGCCGACCTATCTGGCCGATTGCGGCATGGACCCCTCGGTGGGAGCGGCCGCGCTTGCGGCGATCGGGTTCTTCAACGTGCTCGGCTCCTATCTCTTCGGTTGGCTGGGCGGGCGCTATCCGAAGCAGTACCTCCTGGGGGGCGTCTATGTGCTGCGCTCGCTCGTCGTCGCGGCCTATTTCCTGGTTCCGCCGACCCCGGCGACGACGATCGTGTTCGGGGCGGCGATGGGCGCGCTCTGGCTGGGAGTGGTGCCCCTCGTGAACGGGCTCGTCGTCGAGCTCTTCGGCATCCGGTTCATGACGACGCTCGTCGGCATCGCCTTCTTCAGCCACCAGGTCGGCTCCTTCCTGGGCGCCTGGGGCGGCGGCCTCATCTACGATACGCTCGGCAGCTACGATGCGGCCTGGAAGGCGGCCGTGCTGATCGGACTCATCGCCGGCTTCGCCCAGATGCTGATGAATGTCCGCCCGCCCGTCGGGACCCGGAGCATGGCGCCCCTGCCGCAGCCGACGGCCTAAGCCGAACTTCCTAGGCAGCGTGCGGCGTCGGTTCCTGGGTCAGCACGGCGTAGAGCGCGCTGGCGTCGCGCGCGGCCCGGATCCGGTCATGGATCCCGGGCTCGCGCAGCACGCGGGCGACACGGGCCAGCGCCTTGAGATGGTCGGCGCCGGCGCCTTCGGGAGCCAGCAGCAGGAAGAGCATGTCGACCGGCTCGCCGTCGAGCGCTTCGAAATCGATCGGCTTCTCGAGGCGGGCGAAGAGCCCGAACAGGCTGCCGAGCCTGGGCAGCTTGCCGTGAGGGATCGCGATACCCTCGCCGATGCCCGTCGAGCCGAGCCGCTCGCGCTGCAGAAGCGTGTCGAAGATCTCGCGCTCGTCCCGGCCGAGCAGCCGGGACGCCTGCGTCGCGAGATCCTGGAGCGCTTGCTTCTTGGAGTTGACCTTCAGGGAAGGCGCGACCGCCTCGGGGCTCAGAAAGTCGAGCAAAGGCATTTGTTTCAGGACTCGAATGGGACTGGCGAGGCCGGGCCGCCTACCGCGAAGCAAGCTTTCGGCCAGTGTCGTCTGCATCGTCGAGCGGCGGGTCGATCCAGCCGATCGTGCCGTCGTTGCGGCGATATACGACGTTCACCCGGCCATTGCCAGCGTGCCGGAACACGAGAACGGGGGCTCCGGTCAGATCGAGCTCGATCACCGCATCTCCGACCGAGAGGCGGTCAAGACGCCGCGTGGTCTCGGCGATCACCACCGGATGGAACTCGCCCTCGTCGCCTTCGAGCTGCTCCTCCACGGGAGCCTCGATGATCGCGTAGGCGCTTTCGGCCTCGGCCGGCGGAGGCTCGGCCATGCCCTCGCCGATTCGGCTCTTGATTCGGCGCTTGTAGCGCCGGAGCCGCTTCTCGATCCGCAAAGCCGACTGATCGAAACTGGCGTAGGCATCCGGCGCCACGCCCGACGATTCGAGCATCGCGCCCGAGCCGAGCTTCACCATGCAGTCGGTCCGGAAGCCCGCCCCGTCGCGGGAAACGATCACATGCCCGGAGCCCGCCCCATCGAAATACTTCCCGATCGCGGCTCCGAGACGCGATTCCACCTGGGAGCGCAGTGCCTCGCCGATATCGAGGTTCTTTCCGGACACCCTGATCGCCGCCATGTCGCCTCCCTGGCGCCTCCTGAAACGCCGCCCTCAAGGTGGGTCCGCCCGTCGCGGCCGTCAATCGGCGCAATGGCGTCGGCGCGATGTCCAGACGGCGTGGAGGGCGATGCCGGCCGCAGTGGCGACGTTGAGCGAATCGAAGCCCGGCGCCATGCTGATCCGGACCGAGCGCAGCCTGTCGATCAACGCGGGCGGAAGCCCGGGTCCTTCGGCTCCGACCAGGAGAGCCGTTCGCTCCGGCCAGGTCTCCCGATCCAGGAGTTCCGACCCCTGCGGGCTCAGCGCGACGACCGCGAAGCCGGAATCTTCCAGCGCCCGGACCATGTCGTCGGCCGTTTCCGTCCAGGCGAACGGGACGAGGAGCGACGCCCCGACCGAGACACGGACCGCCTTCCGGTAGAGCGGGTCGCAGGACGAGCGGTCGAGCAGCACCGCATCCGCCCCGAAGGCTGCCGCATTGCGGAAGGCGCCTCCGACATTGTCGTGGTTCGACAGCCCGACGAGCCCGAGCACGAGGGCCGGCTGCGGGAGCCCGGACAGGAGCGAAGTGGGATCGGCCGTCTCGCCCCGGCGCCCGATGGCGAGCGCACCCCGGTGAATGTGAAAACCGACGATCGCGTCCATCACGCGCTGGCCGGCCACAAAGACCGGAAGGTCGCGCGGGAGCTGGCTCAGCACCGGCGCGAGCGCCTCGGCGCGCGTCTCGGAGAGCAGCAGCGATTCCGGACGGAACCGCGAGCGCCCGCTCAGCAGCGCCATTATCACCACCTCGCCCTCGGCCACGAAGCGGCCGCCGCGCCCGGCGAGGTCCCGGTCGCGCACCGCCCGGTAATGCGCGATCCGAGCATCTTCGGCATCGTCGATACGGATCATTCCGACACTTCATCCGTTCTGCCGTCCGGGACCGTACTTTCGCGCGCGGGCGGCATGACGCGGCTGCGCTTGAAGACTAACGGCGAATCGCCTGTCACTTGCTGCCGGGCTGATGTGGTCGCGCGGCGGCCGAACGGGGTGCACCATGGAGTCTGAGAGAGACCGCAGGGTTCGGGAGCGCGCTCACAAGCTGTGGGAAGAGAGCGGGCGGCCGGAAGGGAAGGCGGACGAGCATTGGGCGCAGGCCTGCGCCGAAATCGACGCCGAGAGCAAGGATTCGGGCGCAAAGCGCGGCAAGGCAGGCAAGACGGCCGATTCCGCCCCGAAATCGAAGGCGAAGGGCGCGACGGCACCGTCCGGCGAGGACGCGGCGAAGAAGCCGGCGCCGAAGAGCGCCAAGACCGCCGCCTCCACGAAGAAGGAAGAGCCTGCGCCGAAGGCCTCCGCGAAGACGGCGGCCGGGGGCTCGAAGGCGAAGAAGAAGGCCTGACCGGGACACGATGGATTCAGCCCAGGCCGAGGGCGAGAGGGGCCCCGGCTTCGCGCTCTTCCTCGATTTCGACGGGACCCTTGTCGAGATCGCACCTACGCCGGACTCGGTCGTGGTGGCGCCCGAACTGCCCCTGCTGCTCGCCGCGCTCCGCGACCGCCTCGGTGGCGCGCTCGCGATCGTCACCGGGCGATCGATCGCTGGGATCGACCACTTCCTGCCCGGCCTTGGGCTCGACGCCTGCGGCATGCACGGGCTGGAGCGCCGGGTCGGGGGGCAGGTGGCCTTTCCGGAGGGCCTTGCCGACCTGCGGCCGCGCATCGCCGAGCTGCGGGCGAGGCTTTCGCCCCATCCGGGCCTGATCGTTGAGGACAAGAGGATCGGCGTCGCGGTCCATTGGCGCATGGCGCCCGAAGCCGAGGCGGAGGCCAGGGCGGCGATCGACGCGCTCGCGGCCGAGCTGGGCCCTGCCTACAAGATCCAGGAGGGCAAGGCCGTCCGGGAAATCGTTCCCGCCCAGGCCGGCAAGGGCGAGGGCATCCGGGCCCTGATGCAGATGGCGCCTTACGGCGGGCGCCGCCCCGTCTTCATCGGCGACGACAGGACGGACGAGCACGGCTTCGACGCGGTGAACCGGATGGGCGGCGTCACCGTGAAGATCGGGCCGGGAGAGACGCTCGCCCGCTATCGGCTGGCAACCCCTGCGGAGCTCCGGGAGGCCATGTCCGGCTGGCTCGCGGGCCGGCTCTCGTGGGAAGACCTGCAGCCGGCCTGATACCCCCACCGGGAACCCATTCCCAGCCGAGCGGGTTCTTGGAACGAGGGGTTCGGGTCGGCGTCAACGATGATAAAATCATACGGCATCCAGGTCGGGCAGACCGAGGCGGGGGGAAGTCGTCCGGAGATGAAGGGGCGGACGGAGTTCACGTCGGCGGTCCTGAGGCCGGCAGGCCAGGCGGACTCTTCCACCGAGAGCCCCTCCGAACTGCCGCGGCGACGGGGCCGCTCTAGGGAGAGCAGGCTCGTCGTCGTCTCGAACCGGGTGCCCGTGCCGGGCCGGCGTGGCGCCGGCGGTGCCGGCGGCCTCGCGGTGGCCCTGGAAGCTGCGCTCAAGGAGCATGGCGGCGTCTGGTTCGGCTGGTCGGGCGACGCGCGTCCGGCGATCGATGCCGACGCGCTGGACGAGCATCAGGTCGGTCGCATCAACTTCGCGGTCACGGACCTGACCAAGCGGGACGTCGAGGAATACTATCTCGGCTTCTCGAACCGGGCGCTCTGGCCGGTCTGCCACTACCGGCTCGACCTCGCGCATTTCTCCGAGCGGGACACCGCGGCCTATTTCCGGGTGAACGGCTTCCTCGCGCGAAAGCTCGTGCGGCTGCTCGAGCCGGGCGATCTCGTCTGGGTGCACGACTATCACATGATCCCGATGGGATCGGAGCTGCGCGCCCGCGGCTTCGGCGGACGCCTCGGCTTCTTCCTGCACATCCCCTGGCCCTGCCCGGAGATCGCGAGCGCGCTGCCGGAATACCGGCGGCTCCTCGCCGATCTCACCGCCTATGACGTGATCGGCTTCCAGACCCCGCGGGACGCGGAGAATTTCGGACGCTGCCTCGCCGAGGAGGGCCTCGCGAAGCACCTCGGGGTGGGATGGTATGAAGCGCAGGGCCGGCGCGTCCAGGTCGGCGCCTTCCCGATCGGCATCGACACGGATGCCTTCCGGCAAGCCGCGGCCAAGGCCGAGAATCTGCCGGCCGTGAAGCGGTTCGTCTCGACCCTCGGCCAGCAGAAGCTCATGATCGGTGTCGACCGGCTGGACTACTCGAAGGGGATCGACGAGCGCATCAAGTCGTTCTGCGCCTATCTCGACGCCCATCCCGAGGAGCGCGGCCGGGTGACCTACCTCCAGGTCACGCCGAAATCGCGCTCGGACGTCCCGGAATACAAGCAGATCCAGCAGGAGGTGGCCGGCCGCGTGGGCGAGGCGAACGGCGCCTACGGCACCGTGGACTGGACGCCCATCCGCTATCTCAACCAGAATATCCCGCACGTGACCCTCACGGGGCTCTACCGGTCCGCGCAGGTCGGGCTGGTCACGCCCCTGCGGGACGGCATGAACCTCGTCGCCAAGGAATACGTCGCCTCGCAATCGCCGGATAACCCGGGCGTGCTCGTGCTCTCGCGCTATGCGGGCGCCGCGTTCGAGCTTGACGGAGCGGTCATCGTCAATCCCTACGATGCGGCGGGGACCGCCTCGGGAATCGCACGGGCCTTCGCGATGTCTCTCGCCGAGCGACGCGAGCGCTGGAGCGCCATGATGCGGCACCTCGAGACGCATACGGTGAACGACTGGTGGCGCAGCTTCCTGGACACTCTGGCGCGAGGGGACGGCTCACCGTCCGAGCACGCGCGCGGCATGGCCGGCGCGACCGCCTGACCGGATCGCCTGCGCGAGGGGTCCGGCCGGGCTCCCTCCCGTGACCGGCCCCGTGCCCGCCGGGGCCGTTCCAGCCGCCCTTGGAGCGAACTGGACCGGCACGGGCGTCGAGTTCGCGCTCTTCTCCGCTCATGCCGAGGCGGTCGAGCTCTGCCTGTTCGACGAGGACGCGCCGGCGGAGCGCGCGCGGGTTCCGCTCGAGCGGACGGGGGACACCTGGCATGCCAGGCTGGAAGGCGTCGGCCCCGGCCAGCTCTACGGCTACCGGGTGCACGGCCCGTACGAGCCGCTCGCCGGCCACCGCTTCAATCCCAACAAGCTCCTGCTCGACCCGCATGCCCGCCTACTGAGCGGCGCGATCCGGTGGGACGACGCCACCTACGGGTTCCTGCCGGACGCGGAGGAGGCGGATCTCAGCTTCAGCGAGAGCGACAGCGCGCCCTTCATGCCGCGCTGCGTCGTGGTCGATCCAGCCTTCGACTGGCGGGGCGATGCGCCGCCGCGCCGGCCCTGGTCCGAGACCCTGATCTACGAAGCCCATGTGAGAGGCCTGACGCGGCTGCACCCGGGCATCCCGCCCGAGCTGCGGGGCACCTATGAGGCGCTCGGCCATCCGGCGATCGTCGCGCATCTGCAGCGGCTCGGGGTCACGGCGATCGAACTCCTGCCGATCCACGCCTTCGCGGATGACCGCTTTCTGGTGCAGCGGGGGCTGACGAACTACTGGGGCTACTCCTCCCTCGGCTTCTTCGCGCCCGAGGCGCGCTATCTCGGTCCGGCCGGATTGCCCGGCCTCAAGGAGGCGGTCCGCGTCCTGCACCGCGCCGGGATCGAGGTGATCCTCGACGTCGTCTACAATCACACGGCGGAGCTGGAGGAGACGGGTCCGACCCTCTCCTTCCGGGGCATCGACAACGCGGTCTACTACAAGCCCGCGCCCGGCGATCCGCGCCGCACCTTCAACTGCACCGGCTGCGGCAACTCCCTGGATCTGAGCCGGCCGGCGGTCGTCCGCCATGTGCTCGACTCGCTCCGGCTCTGGGTCGAGGAATACCACGTCGACGGGTTCCGGTTCGATCTGGCCTCGACGCTCGCCCGCAATCCCTACGACTTCGATCCCGAGTGCCCGTTCTTCGCCCAGCTCGCGGCCGACCCGGTGCTCGGCCGCGTCAAGCTGATCGCGGAGCCCTGGGATATCGGCGAGGGCGGCTATCGGCTGGGCGGGTTTCCTCCCGGCTGGGGAGAGTGGAACGACCTGTTCCGGGATCCTGTCCGGCGCTTCTGGCGCGGCGAGGAGGGGCAGGTCCCGGGCCTCGTGCGGGCCATCGCCGGATCGCGCGAGATCTTCGAGCCGAGCGGGCGCGGCCCCTGCGCGAGCGTGAACTACGTGGCCTCGCATGACGGCTACACGCTCGCCGATCTCGTCGCCTACGAACGGCGCCACAACTGGGCGAACGGGGAGGAGAACCGGGACGGCCACGGCCACAACCATTCCTGGAATTGCGGCGTGGAGGGCCCGACCGACGATCCGGCCGTCCGCGCGCTCCGCGCCCGGCAGAAGCGGAACCTGCTCGCGACCGCGATGCTGGCCCAGGGCGTGCCGATGCTGCTCATGGGGGACGAGCTCTCGCGCAGCCAGGGCGGCAACAACAACGCCTATTGCCAGGATAACCCGACTGCCTGGCTGGACTGGGAGCGCGGCGCGGAGGAGGATCCGGCCCTCCCCGACTTCGTTGCCTATCTGGCCGACATCCGCCGCTCCCACGCGGCGCTCCGGCGCACCGGGTTCCTGTACGGGATCCCCGATCCCGGAACCGGGCTCAAGGACGTCCATTGGCTCAAGCCGGACGGCGGCGAGATCGCGGCCGGCGAGTGGCAGGACGAGCATCGCAGGGCGCTCGGGATGGTGCTGGGAAGCGATGCGCCGGATGGCCGGATGCTGTTCGCGCTCCTCAATTCGGGTGACGCCGCGATCCGGTTCGCGGTGCCCGGACTGGGCGCCGCCGGCTGGGCGCCCCTCCTCGATACGGGCATTCCCACGGGCCGTCCGGACGCTCCCGAACGGACGTGTCAGGCCGGCGGAACCTTCATTGTCGAGCCCCGTTCCGTGATACTCTTCAGGGGCATCAAGCAGACAGGATAGGGACATGCGGCGACGGCATGCCATGCCGTTCGGGGCCGAGGTCATGGATCGCGGAGTGCGGTTCGCGCTCTGGGCCCCGAGCGCGGGGAGCGTTGCGCTCGTTGTGGACGGGGCCGAGCACGACATGCCCGATGCGGGCGGTGGCTGGCGGCGGCTCGTCCTGCCTGAGGCGCGCGACGGCAGCCGCTACGGCTTCCGCATCGACGGCGACACCGTCGTTCCGGATCCGGCCTCGCGCTTTCAGCCGGACGACGTATCGGGGCTCAGCGAGGTCGTCGATCCGCGCTCCTACGACTGGCAGGATCGGGGCTGGGCCGGCCGGCCCTGGGAAGAGGCGGTCATCTATGAGGCCCATGTCGGCACCGCGACGCCGGAGGGGACCTATGCGGCCTTCGCCGAGCGGCTGCCCGCGCTCGCCGATCTGGGCGTCACGGCCGTCGAGCTGCTGCCGCTCGCCGACTTCGCCGGGAGCCGCAACTGGGGCTATGACGGCGTGCTGCCCTATGCGCCGGATTCGATCTACGGCCGCCCGGAGGACCTGAAGCGCTTCATCGATCGCGCGCATTCCCTCGGGATCATGGTGCTGATCGACGTGGTCTATAACCACTTCGGTCCCGCCGGGAACTATCTCGGCCAGTATGCCGAGCAGTTCTTCACCGAGCGCCATCAGACCCCCTGGGGGCCCGGCCTGAACTTCGACGGCCGGGAAGGTCGCCCCGTCCGCGACTTCTTCATTCACAACGCGCTCTACTGGATCGAAGAGTTCAACGTCGACGGCCTTCGCTTCGACGCGGTTCACGCGATCCTCGACGACAGCGAGCACAACATCCTCGCCGAGATCGCCGAGCGGGCGCGCGCAGCCTCGCCCGGCAGGCATGTCCACCTGGTGCTGGAGAACGAGAAGAACCAGGCGCGCTGGCTGGAGCGGGACGAGGCCGGCAGGCCTCTCCTGCACACGGCGCAGTGGAACGATGACGTCCACCATTGCTGGCACGTCCTGCTGACCGGCGAGAGCGAGGCCTATTACCAGGACTTCTCGGACAAGCCGGTCGAGCGCCTCCTGCGCTGCCTGACGGAAGGTTTCGGCTACCAGGGCGATCCCTCCCGGCATGCCGGCGGCAAGCTGCGCGGCGAGCCCTCGGGTCATCTTCCGCCCTCGGCCTTCGTGGCCTTCCTCCAGAACCACGACCAGATCGGGAATCGGGCCTTCGGCGACCGCCTGTCCGCCCTTGCGGACCCGAACCGGCTGGCGCTGGCGCGGGCGGGCCTGCTTCTCTCCCCCCAGATCCCGATGCTGTTCATGGGGGAGGAATGGTCGGCTTCCGCGCCGTATCAGTTCTTCGTCGATTTCGCGCCGGACGAGGATCTGTCGCGCGCCGTGCGCGAGGGGCGCAGGCGCGAGTTCCAGCATTTCGCCGCCTTCAGCGATCCCGCCGCGGCCGAGACCATCCCGGACCCGACGGCCGAGGCGACCTTCCAGCGCTCCACCCTCGACTGGAGCGAGGCGGAGCGGGAGCCGCATGCCTCCGTGCTCGCCGACACGCGCCGGCTCATCGCGCTCAGGCGCGAGCACGTCATCCCGCTGACGAAGACCCGGTATAGGGGGGCCGAGGGCCGGATGCCGACCCCGCGCTCGATCGATGTCACCTGGCGGTTCGACGGCGGCACGCTGCGTTTCGTCGCGAATCTCGGGTCCGAGGCGATGGAACTCCCGGGCGGGTATTCCGGTCGTTTGATCTGGGCGAGCCCCGGCCTCGACACGACCGGACCCGGCCCGCTTCTCCCGGCCTGGGCCGGGTTCTTCATGACCGGAGCTGCGGATGAGCGGTGAGGACAGCCTGATCGGCCGGCTTTCGGAGCTGGTCGGCATTCCGAGCCGCTATACCGACGCCCACGGACAGCCAGTCGAGATCGAACCGGAGCGCCGGCGAGGCATCCTCGGCCATCTGGGCTTTCCGGCCGGCACGGACCGGGAGGCGCAGGACAGCCTCGCGCGGATCGAGGCGTTCCGGAACGCGATCGTCCCGAAGCTCGTGACCCTCGCGCCGCGCCGGCCGGCCGACATCCGGCTGCGGCCGAATGCCGGCGAGCGGGTCTCCTGGCGCCTGACAGACGAGGCGGGACATGTCCGCGAGGGACGGTCCGCGCAGGGGCGCATGCTGCACCTGCCGGTCCTGCCCGAGGGCTACTACGAACTCGATGTCGAGGCGGGCGGGGAGCGAGCGCGCTCGACGCTGATCGTCGCGCCGGAGCGCTGCTGGCAGCCGGGCTGGATGCGTCGCGGCGGACGGGCCTGGGGCCTCGCGGCGCAGGTCTATTCCTTCCGCTCCGGCTCGAACCTCGGGATCGGCAGCTATGCCGATATCGGGGAAGCGGCCTCTGGCGCGGGTCCGCTCGGCGCGTCCTTCCTCGGCCTCAGCCCGGTCCACGCGCTCTTCTCGGCGGACCGCACCAAGATCTCGCCCTATTCCCCGTCCTCCAGGCTGTTCCTGGAGACGATCCATATCGACCCCAAAGCCGTGCCGGGCTTCGCGGGGAGCCGGGCGGCCGGGATGCTCGAGGAGGAGGGCCGTGCCGCCCGGATCGCGGCCCTGCGCGATGCGGCGCTCGTCGACCATGCCGGGATATGGACCGAGCTCTCGCCGGTGCTGGAGGCGCTCTGGCAGGAGCGCGGCAGGGCGGACGAGGACGGCTTTGCCGCTTTCCGCCGCGAGCATGGCGAGAAGCTCCTGTCTCACGCCACCTTCGAGGCCCTGCACGAGCATTTCCGGGCCGAAGGCCGGTGGTGGCTCGGCGACTGGCCGGAGGAGTACCGGCGGAACGGCTCGGAGGCCGTCCGGCGCTTCGCAGCCGAGAAGCACGACCGCGTCGAGTACCATGCCTGGCTGCAATACCTCGCCGACCGCCAGCTCGCGGCCGCCTCGCAGGCGGCGAAGCGGGCGGGCATGTCGCTCGGCCTCTACCGCGACCTGGCGGTCGGCTCCGACCGCGGCGGATCGGAGATCTGGTCGCATCCGGAGCGGTTCGGAAACACGCTGTCCATCGGCGCACCGCCCGACCTGCTCGCGCCGCAGGGGCAGGATTGGGGCCTCCCGCCGCTCGACCCCCTCGTGCTGGAGGAACAGGGGCTGGCGGCCTTCCGGGATCTCGTCCAGGCCAATATGCGGCATGCCGGCGCGATCCGGATCGATCATGCGTTCCAGCTCGAGCGGCTCTACCTGATTCCCGTCGGCGAGAGCGGCGCGGCCGGCGCCTATGTCAGCTACCCCTTCGAGGCAATGCTCGCCGTGCTGCGGCTGGAGAGCCACCGCCAGAAGTCGCTCGTCATCGCGGAGGATCTCGGCACGGGTCCGGAGGGCTTCTCGGACGCGATCATGCGGTCCGGCATCCTCAGCTATCGCGTCCTCTCCTTCGAGCGGAGCGGGGATGGCGGCTTCAAGCCGCCGGCCGAATACCCGGCGGACGCGCTGACCGTCGTCACGACCCACGACCTGCCCACCTTCGTGGGCTGGTGGCGCGGCCTCGACACCGACCTTCGCCAGAGCCTCGGGATCTACGATCCGGAACGTGCCGAGAAGGAGCGCCGGGAGCGGGTGGTCGAGCGCGAGAAGCTCGCCCAGGCGCTGCACGCAGAACGGCTCCTGCCCTCGCCCGAGCCGCCGGACGAACCGCCGACGGAAGCCGTGATGCGCTATCTGGCGCGCACGCCCTCGGCCCTGAACGCCATCCAGTACGAGGACGTGCTCGGCTCGCGCAGCCAGCCCAACATGCCCGGCACGACGGAAGGCCACCCGAACTGGCGGCGCAAGCTCGACCTCGACATCGCGACCATCGGCGCGCCGGGCGGGCCGCTGGCCAAGATCGCGGCCGCCGTCTCGGCCGAGGGCCGGGGCACGCGGGCGACCACGAGCCCGCTCTCCTCGCCGCCGCCGCGCGCGACCTACCGCTTCCAGTTCCACAAGGACTTCACCTTCGACCACGCGATCGAGGCGCTGCCCTACCTGAAGAAGCTCGGCATCAGCCATGTCTATTCCTCGCCGATCGCCAAGGCGCGGCCGGGCTCGACGCATGGCTACGACATCGTCGACCCCTCCGCGATCAATCCGGAGCTGGGCGGGGAGGAGGGGTTCCGCCGCCTCTCCGACGCCCTGAAGGAGCACGGGCTCTGCCTGATCCTCGACGTCGTGCCGAACCATCTCGGCGTCGGCGGCGCGGACAATCCCTGGTGGCTTTCCACCCTCGAATGGGGCCAGCTCTCGCCCCATGCCCGCGCCTTCGACATCGACTGGGAGCGGCTCGGCGCCAACGGCAAGCTGATCATTCCGGTACTCGGCGAGCGCTACGGCGACGCGCTGGAGAACGGCGACCTCAGACTCGCCTTCGACGAGGCCGAGGGGTCCTTCAGCGTCTGGCACCACGAGCACCGGCTGCCGATCACGCCGCTCTCCTATCCGCTCGTCCTCGACCGCGCGCTTGCGGTACTCGACGAGCTGGAGGGCCATGCGGAGGTGATCGCCGTTTCCGACCGGCTGCGGACCATGGTGGAGGAGACCTCGCCGGAGCGGCGGGCCGCCTTTCCCGAGGAGGCGGAGCTCCTGAAGCGCCGCCTCGCCGCCGCCGTCACGAGCTCGGACGCGCTGCGCGCCGCCCTGGAACGGGCGATCGCGGTCGTGAACGGCGTCCCCGGCCTGCCCGAGAGTTTCGGAACGCTCCACCGCATCCTGGAGATGCAGGCCTACCGGCCCGCGCATTGGCGCGTCGCGGCGAGCGACATCAACTACCGCCGCTTCTTCGACATCAACGGGCTCGGCGGCATCCGGGTGGAGCTTCCCGAGATCTTCGAGGCGGCGCATGCGCTCGTCTTCCGGCTCGTACGCGAGGGCCGGGTCCACGGCCTGCGCATCGACCACATCGATGGGCTCGCCGATCCGGAGGGCTACGTCCAGAAGCTGCAGAGCGCGCTCGGGCCGGGCTTCTATATCGTGGTGGAGAAGATCCTGGAGCCGGGCGAGCCGCTGCGGCCCTGGCCGATCGCCGGCACGACCGGCTACGATGTCCTGAACCTCATCGACGGCATCTTCGTCGATACGGCCGCGGCCGGGGAGTTCGAGCGGATCTACCGCGACTTCACGGGCCTGGAGGGCTCCTACGAGGAGCAGCTCCGCGCCGCCAAGATCGAAATCCTGGTGTCGAGCTTCGCGAGCGAGCTCGAGGTGCTCGTCTCGGACCTGAAGCGCATCGCCGACGGCGACCGGCGCACGCGCGACTACACGGTCTACGCCATCCGGGTCGCGCTGATCGAGATCATCGCCCGTTTCCCGGTCTATCGCAGCTACATCACCGAGGAGCCTTCGCCGGAGGACGTCGAGCTCATCGAATCCACCGTCGCGGCCGCGAAGCGCCGCAGCGCCCTGCCGGACCGCTCCGTCCACGATTTCGCGGCCTCCGCGCTGCTCGGCCGGGTCGAGACCGAAGGGCCCGGCCGCCCCGCGCCCGACCATGTCGCCCGCTTCCGCCGGCGCTTCCAGCAGCTCACCGGCCCGGTCATGGCGAAGAGCCTGGAGGACACCCTCTTCTATCGCTATGCGCGGCTGATCTCGCTCAACGAGGTCGGCGGCGATCCCGGCCATTTCGGCGTGCCGCTCGCCGCCTTCCACAAGGCGAATGAGGAGCGGGCGCGGTCCTGGCCCAACGCCATGATCGCGACCGCCACGCACGACACCAAGCGCGGCGAGGATGCGCGCGCCCGGCTCAACGCGCTCTCGGAGATGCCGGAAGCTTGGCGCGAGGCGCTCGCGGCTTGGCAGGAGGTCGCCGCCCCGCATCTCGGCCGAGTCGAGGGCGCCGTCGCACCCGATCCGAACGACCATTACATGCTGCTCCAGGCCCTGCTCGGCGCGCTGCCGCTTGAGATCCTCCAAGCGGACGGCGCGGACGAGCTGGAGCGTTTCCGCACGCGCTTCCACGGCTATGTCGAGAAGGCCTTGCGCGAGGCGAAGCGCCATTCGAGCTGGGTGGACCCGAACGAGGCCTACGAGAGCGCGGCCAGGAGGCTCGTCGACGCCTGCCTTGCGCCGGGTTCGGCCTTCCTGTCCCGCTTCCGCCCGCTCGCGGCCCGCCTCGCGCGGGCGGGTGCGGTCAACGGGCTCGCCCGCACGGTGCTCAAATGCACGCTGCCTGGCGTGCCCGACACCTACCAGGGCTGCGGCTTCTGGGACTTCTCCCTCGTCGATCCCGACAACCGCCGGCCGGTCGATTACGCGAGCCGCGCCCGCGCGCTCGACGCGGAGGCTCCGCCGGCCGAGCTCGCACGCTCCTGGCAGGACGGCCGCGTCAAGCAGCACGTGCTCGCGCGGCTTCTCAACGATCGCGCCGCCCGCCCCGATCTCTATGCCGACGGATCATACGAGCCGCTCGGGACGTCGGATACGGGCGCGCGGATCGTAGCCTTCCGCCGGCGGAGCGGGACGGAGGAACTGATCGCGGTCGTGCCGCGCGGGGCGAGCCGGCTTCCCGATGGAGATGGGCTGCCGCTCGGCGAAGCCTGGGGGGATCTGACCGCTCCCGTGCCCGTCGGGCGCTGGCGGAGCATCCTCGACGATCGCGAGATCCATGCCGGCCAGGACGGTGTCGCCGCGCGGGAGCTTTTCGCCGCGCTGCCCGTTTCGGTCCTGAGGAGGGCCGAATGAGCGCACGCATCGAGGGCAAGGGCAAGGGGCCCATGCTGGACGCCGCCACAACGGATCATCACGCGACCCCCGTCGGGCCGCAGGCCGCGGCGGAGCGGGCCCGGCAGGTGAAGCCTGGGCCCCGCATCTACAATCTTTTCCCGCTTCTGGTCGGGACCGTTTCGGCCTGGAAGGCGGAACTGCCGCGCATCGCGGCGATGAATTTCGACTGGGTCTATGTGAACCCGTTTCACCAGGCGGGCTTTTCCGGCAGCCTCTACGCGATCAAGGACGTCACGAAGCTCGACGCGCGGTTCCGGGACGAGGGCGGGGGGAGCGACGACGACCAGATCCGCTCCTTCGTGGACGAGGCGCGCAGGCACGGCCTGAACGTGATGGCCGACCTCGTCATCAACCACCTGTCGAAGGACGCGGTGCTCGCCGACGAGCACCCGGAAGTGTTCGTCCGCAACATGTGGGGCGAGCTCGAGAGCCCCTATGCGGTCGATCCGGACGATCCGACCAAGCGCACCGTCTGGGGCGATCTGGCGGAGCTCGACTATGCCACTCCGGCTTCGCGCGAGTTCCTCCTCGGCTACTGGGACGCCTACATCGCCCGCATGCAGGAGCTCGGCATCGCGGGCTTCCGCTGCGACGCCGCCTACAAGGTGCCGCCGGAGGTCTGGACGCCGCTCATCCGCAACGCCAAGGCCCGCGATCCCGGCTGCCTGTTCGCGGCCGAGACGCTCGGCTGCACCTTCGACGAGGCGGTCGCGACCGCCAAGGCCGGGTTCGACTACCTGTTCAACTCCTTTGCCTGGTGGGACTTCCGGAAGCCCTGGGCCATGGAGGCGCAGGGGAAGACGCGTCTCCTCGCCCCGACCATCGCCTTTCCCGAGAACCACGACACCGACCGGGTCGCGGCCGCGATTCCCGAGGAGGCCAGCCAGGACGAGATCGAGCGCGAACTCGTCATGCGCTACGCGCTCGCGGCCTTCTTCTCGGCAGGCGTCCTCATGCCGATCGGCTACGAGGTGGGCGCCCGCCGCAAGGTGCATGTCGTCGAGACCGTGCCCGAGCACCGCGAGCGCGAGACCTCGATCGACATCTCGGACCGGATCGCCGCCATCAACCGGCTCAAGGCGGAGATCCCGGCGGCCAATCTCGAAGGTGCGGAATACAAGCTCTCGGCGGCCGACGCTCCCTATCTGGCCCTCCTGCGCATCGATGCGGGCCACGTGCTCGCCGCGGACGAGGCGGTCCTGATCCTCGCCAATCCCGGGCCGGCCATCGTCAGCGTCGATACCGGGACCGTGCTCGCCCGCACGGGCGGTGTGCTTGGCCCCTTCGTCGACCGCACGCCCGACGCCGTGCCGGCCGTCGTCGATCCCTGCCGCCCTCTGCTGCTCGGGCCGCGCGAGGTGCGGATCCTGGTCGCGGAGCGGGTCGCGCGGCCCGCGGCCGCGCCCGGCCACGCGCCGAAGGGCGAGGGCCGCGTCATCATCGAGACGGTCTGGCCGGAACTCGACGGGGGCCGCACGCCCGTGAAGCGCGTGGTGGGCGAGGCAGTGGAGGTCTGGGCGGACATCTTCTCGGACGGGCACGACAAGATCGCGGCGGAGATCCTCTATCGGCCGGCCGACGAGTCCGAATGGCGCCGCGCTCCCATGCGCTTCGTGGACAACGACCGCTGGGCCGGCTCCTTCGCGATCGACCGCAACACGCGCTACATGTTCACGGTCGAGGGCTGGCGCGATCCCTTCGCGTCCTGGCTGCACGAGATCCAGGCCAAGCGTAAGGCCGGCGTGGACGTCACGCTCGAGACGATCGAGGGCGTGGAGATCGCCGAGACGGCCGCGCGCAACGCCGATGGCGGGCCGGACGGGCCGGCCATGTGGGCCATCATCGACCGGCTCGCCGCCGCAAACGGCGACCCCGCTTCCCGGCTCGCGATCCTGCTCGACGAGCATAACGCCGCGCTGATCGCCCGCCATGCCGAGCGGGTGAACCTGTCGCGCTACGACCGCGAGCTCACCGTTATCGCGGACCGGCTCGCGGCGCGGTTCTCGGCCTGGTACGAGCTCTTCCCGCGCTCGATGAGCCACGATCCGAACCGGCACGGGACGTTCGACGACGTCATCCGCCATCTCCCCTACGTGAAGGAGATGGGTTTCGACGTCCTGTATTTCCCGCCCATCCACCCGATCGGGTTCAAGAACCGGAAGGGCAAGAACAACTCGCTCAAGGCGGAGCCCGGCGATGTCGGCTCGGTCTATGCGATCGGATCCGAGGCCGGGGGGCACGACGCCATCCACCCGGATCTCGGCGACATCCATGCCTTCCGCCGCATGGTCGAGGCCGCGCATGCCCACGGCCTCGAGATCGCGCTCGACTTCGCCGTCCAGTGCTCGCCGGACCATCCCTGGATCAAGCAGCATCCGGAATGGTTCGAGTATCGTCCCGACGGGACGATGAAATATGCGGAGAACCCGCCCAAGAAATACGAAGACATCTACAACGTCCATTTCTATGGCGCGTCGCTGCCCTCCCTCTGGTACGCCCTGCGCGACGTGGTGCTGTTCTGGTGCCGGGAGAAGGTGCGCATCTTCCGGGTCGACAATCCGCACACGAAGCCGCTCCCCTTCTGGAAGTGGCTCATCGCCGAGGTGAATGCGGCCTATCCAGACGCCATCTTCCTGGCGGAGGCCTTCACGCGCCCGAAGATGATGAAGGCGCTGGCCAAGATCGGCTTCCAGCAGAGCTATACGTATTTCACCTGGCGGAACACCAAGGCCGAGCTCATCGAGTACATGACCGAGCTGGCCACGACCGACATGGTCGAATACTACCGGCCGAACTTCTTCGCCAACACGCCCGATATCAACCCGATCCCGCTGCAGACGAGCGGACCGCCCGGCTTCGTGATCCGCGGGACGCTCGCGGCGACGCTCTCCTCCGTCTATGGCATCTATAACGGCTTCGAGCTCGCCGAGGGCACGCCGATCCCGGGCAAGGAGGAATATCTCAACTCCGAGAAATACGAGATCAGGGCCTGGGATTTCGACCGGCCCGGCAACATCCGTGCCCACATCACCAAGCTGAACCAGATCAGGCGCAGCAACCCGGCGCTCTGGGATTTCCGGAACATCACCTTCCTGAACGCCTGGAACGACAACGTGCTCGCCTACCTCAAGATGACGCCGGCGAAGGACAATGCCGTGATGGTCATCGTCAACCTCGACCCGAAGAACCGGCAGGAATGCACCTACGAGGCACCGCTCTGGGAGTTCGGCATCCCCGACCACGGTTCGATCGCGGTGGAGGATCTTCTCAAGGGCGGCACGTTCCGGCTGCACGGCAAGACGCACCGGATCGCCCTCGACCCGCTCCAGAATCCGGTCGTGATCTGGCGCCTCGTCCCGCCGTCCCGGACGAGCGGGGAGTAGCGAATGGCGGATGGATGCCGCACACGCCTCGACTCGCCATTCACCATTCCCCACGCGCCTGAAACGACATGATCGACCGCTCCGACACGCAATGGTACCGCGACGCCCTGATCTATCAGGTGCACGTCAAGTCCTTCTTCGACTCCAACGACGACGGGATCGGCGACTTCCGGGGAGTGACCGCCAAGCTCGACTACATCCGCGATCTCGGGGTCACGGCGATCTGGCTGATGCCGTTCTATCCCTCGCCGCTGCGGGACGACGGCTACGACATCCAGGACTACCGGGGGATCAACCCGTCCTACGGCACGATGGAGGACTTCCAGGAATTCGTGCAGGAGGCGCATGCCCGCGGCATCCGGGTCATCACCGAGCTCGTCATCAATCACACCTCGGACCAGCATCCATGGTTCCAGGCGGCACGCCGCGCGCCTCCGGGCTCGCCGGAGCGGAACTTCTACGTCTGGTCGGACACCGACCAGAAATACGCCGGGACGCGCATCATCTTCCTCGATACCGAGCCCTCGAACTGGACCTGGGATCCGGTCGCCAAGCAGTATTTCTGGCACCGCTTCTACTCGCACCAGCCGGATCTCAACTTCGACAACCCGGCCGTGCTCGAAGCCGTGCTCGACGTGATGCGCTACTGGCTCGACATGGGGGTCGACGGACTGAGGCTCGACGCGATCCCCTATCTGGTCGAGCGGGAAGGCACCAATTGCGAGAACCTTCCCGAGACGCACGCCGTCATCAAGGCGATCCGGCGCGCGCTCGACGAGCGCTATCCCGATCGGATGCTGCTCGCCGAGGCGAACCAGTGGCCGGAGGAGACCGCGCCCTATTTCGGGAACGGTGACGAATGCCACGTCTCGTTCCACTTCCCCCTGATGCCGCGCATGTACATGGCGGTCGCGCAGGAGGACCGGCACCCGATCACCGACATCATGCGGCAGACGCCGGAGATACCGGAAGGCTGCCAATGGGCGATCTTCCTGCGCAACCATGACGAGCTCACGCTCGAGATGGTGACCGACAAGGAGCGCGACTACCTCTGGACCTTCTACGCCGCCGACCGGCGCGCCCGCATCAATCTCGGCATCCGGCGCCGCCTCGCGCCGCTTCTGGAGAACGACCGCAGGAAGATCGAGCTGCTGAACTCGCTCCTGTTCTCGATGCCGGGCACGCCCGTCATGTATTACGGCGACGAGATCGGGATGGGCGACAACATCTATCTCGGCGACCGGGACGGCGTCCGCACCCCCATGCAATGGTCGCCGGACCGCAACGGCGGGTTCTCGCGCTGCGATCCGGCCCGATTGTACCTTCCGACGATCCAGGACCCGATCTACGGCTTCGATGCGGTGAACGTGGAAGCGCAGTCGCGCGCGCCAGCGAGCCTCTACAACTGGACGCGCCGGATGATCGCGATCCGCCGCGCCACGAAGGCCTTCGGCCGCGGCGCGCTCCGCTTCCTCTACCCGGCCAACCGCAAGGTCCTCGCCTATCTCCGAGAACACGACGACGAGCGCATCCTCTGCGTGGTGAACGTCTCGCGCGCGCCGCAGGCGGTCGAGCTCGACCTGTCCGAGTTCAACGGCGCGACGCCGGTCGAGATGACGGGCGGGACGGATTTCCCCCGCATCGGCGAGCTGCCCTATCTCCTCACGCTCCCGGCCTACGGCTTCTACTGGTTCCAGCTCCAGGCCGCAGCCGCCGGGCAGGAGACGCGCTACGGGCCGACCACGCAGCCGGAACTGTTCACCCTCGTCCTGACCGAAGGACTGAGCTCGCTGCTGCAAGGCCGGGAGCGGGAGGCGATCGAACGGACGATCATCCCGCGGATGATCGGCACCCAGCGCTGGTTCGCGGCGAAGGGCCAGCGGATCGAGCGGACGGAGGTGCTCGACTACGCGCTGATGAACGGGCGCGCGGGGCGCGAGGAGTTCATCCTGCCGCGCTTCGCGGTCCATCTCCGTGGCGGAGAGAAGCAGACCTACTTCTTCCCCGTCGCGGTCGACGAGCGGACCGACGACGAATCGCTCCTGCCCTATGCCGTGGCGCGCGTCCGGCGCGGCCGGCATGTCGGGCTCGCCTATGGGGCGGGGTCCTCGCCCGAATTCGCGATCGCGACCGTGGAGGCGATGCGGCGCGGCGACGAGATCGAGACGAGCTCGGGCGCGCGGATCCGCTTCTCGGCGACCTCCCGCATGCCCGAGGGTGTCGACATCGCGCCGGGCGAGGTGAAGCGGCTCTCGGCCGAGCAGTCCAATACCTCCATCCAGCTCGGTGAGGCGATGGTGCTGAAGATCTACCGCCGCCTCCAGCCTGGCATCCATCCCGAGCTGGAAGTGGGGCGCTTCCTCACCGATGTCGCGCATTTCGCGAACACGCCGCCGACGCTCGGCTCCGTCGAGCATGTCGGTCCCGACGGCGAGACCACCGCGCTCTGCATCCTGCAGAGCTTCGTGCGCAACCAGGGCGACGCCTGGCGGATGACGCTCGAATCGCTCACCCGCGAGCTCGACACCCTGGCGCTCGCGCCCCTGGACGACGAGCATCCCCTGGCGGAGATTTTCGCGCCCTACCTGCGCTATGCCGAGATCCTCGGGCGCAGGACGGGCGAACTGCACCTCGCGCTCGCCACCCCGACCGAGGATCCGGCCTTCGCGGTCGAGCCGATGCGGCGTTCCGATATCGATGTCGCGGCCCAGGATGCGCGTTCCCAGGCCGAGCGGGCCTTTGCGGCGCTCGCCCGCGGCTCCGTGTCGGGCGAGGCGGTCGCCGCGCTCAGGGCCCGCGAGCAGGAATGCCTCGACCTCATACGCGAACTGGCCGTCGAGCCCGAGGGCGCGGTAAAGACCCGCATCCACGGCGACTACCATCTCGGGCAGGTGCTCATCGTCCAGAACGACGTGATGATCGTCGATTTCGAAGGCGAGCCGGCGCGGCCCGCCGACGAGCGGCGGCAGAAATCCTCGCCGCTGCGCGACGTGGCCGGCATGCTGCGGTCCTTCGCCTATGCGGCGGACACGGCTGCGCGCGACGTCGCGGCGCGGCTGCCGGAGGCCAGCTCGCGCATCGCCGAGGTCGCGGCCGAATGGCTGCGCCTCACCGAGACCGAGTATCTGGCGGCCTATGAGCGGGCGGCGGGCGACAGCGCGGTCTGGGTCGCGGACGAGGCGTCGCGCAAGCGCCTGCTGCGCCTCTATCTGCTGTCGAAGGCGCTCTACGAGATCAATTACGAGGCGAACAACCGGCCGGACTGGATCGAGACGCCCGTGCGGGGCGTTCTGTCCATCCTGGATCAGGGAGCGGCGTGATGGCCGAGATGCAGGCGCGAGACGGCGTGGAGAACGGGGCGGGTCCGGCAGGAACCGGGCCCGCATCCGCCGGGCGGGGCTCGGTGGCGGGGTTCGGGATCGCCCCGGGCGATCTCGCGGCGATCATCGAGGCGCGTCACGGCAATCCCTTCGCGGTGCTCGGGCCCCATCCGGTGCGGGACGGCTACGAGATCCGCGCCATGCTGCCCGGCGCGCAGGAGGTCGCCGTCCTGGTGGACGGCCGGCCGGAGCCCGTCCCGATGACCCGGATCGATCCGGCAGGCTTCTTCGTCGCCCGGCTCAAGATGCGCGAGCGGCCCTGGTACAAGCTCCGCATCCAGTGGCCGGGTGCCGTGCAGGAGGCACGCGACCCCTATAGCTACGGCCCCACTCCCGGCTTCGAGGACATGTGGCGCATCCGCGATGTCGGCACGGAGTGCGTCCCGCGGCTCCTCGGCGCGCATCCGACCCGGATCGGCGACCAGCCGGGCTACCACTTCGCGGTCTGGGCGCCGAATGCCCGCCGGGTCAGCGTGGTGGGCGACTTCAACTCGTGGGACGGCCGCCGCCACCCGATGCGCCTGCGCCATGATGCCGGCGTCTGGGAGCTCTTCATCCCGGATCTCGGAGGCGGCGAGCGCTACAAGTTCGAGATCCTCGGCGCCGATGGCTCGCGGCTGGAGAAGGCTGACCCGGTGGCCTTCATGGCCGAGCAGCCGCCCGCCACGGCCTCGCGCTTGGCGCGACTGCCGGATTTCGAATGGCGCGACGCGGACTGGATGGCCTCGCGGCGCCAGGGCGATCCCCGACACAAGCCGATCAGCATCTACGAGTGCCATCTCGGCTCCTGGGCCCGGGTGCCGGAGGAGGGAAACCGCTTCCTGACCTACCGGGAGCTGGCCGAGCGGCTGATCCCCTACGTGAAGGAGCTCGGCTTCACGCATATCGAGCTCCTGCCGATCACCGAGTTCCCGTTCGACGGCTCCTGGGGCTACCAGCCGGTCTCCCTCTTCGCGCCGACGAGCCGTTTCGGCACGCCGGAGGATTTCGTCGCCTTCGTGGAGGCCGCGCACGCGGCCGGGATCGGCATCATCCTCGACTGGGTGCCGGGACATTTCCCGAACGACGCGCACGGGCTCGGGCTGTTCGACGGCACGCATCTCTACGAGCATGCCGACCCGCGCCAGGGCTACCACCAGGACTGGGGGACCTACATCTACAATTACGGCCGTCAGGAGGTGCAGGCCTTCCTGGTGGCCAATGCCCGGTTCTGGCTCGAGCGCTACCACCTCGACGGCCTGCGGGTCGATGCGGTCGCGTCGATGCTCTACCTCGACTATTCGCGCAAGCACGGCGAATGGGTGCCCAACAAGTACGGCGGCAACGAGAACCTGGACGCGATCGATTTCCTGCGGCGGATGAACGAGACGGTCTATTCGGCCGATCCGGGCTGCATGACGATCGCCGAGGAATCCACCTCATGGCCGGGCGTGTCGCATCCCACCTATACGGGCGGGCTCGGCTTCGGCTTCAAGTGGAACATGGGCTGGATGCACGACACGCTCCTGTTCATGTCGAAGGAGCCGGTGCACCGGCGCTACCACCACCACAACCTGACCTTCGGCCTGCTCTACGCCTTCTCCGAGAACTTCGTGCTGCCGCTCTCGCACGACGAGGTGGTGCACGGCAAAGGCTCGATCCTCGGCAAGATGCCGGGCGACCGCTGGCAGAAATTCGCGAATCTGCGGGCCTATTACGGCTTCATGTGGGGCCATCCGGGCAAGAAGCTGCTCTTCATGGGGAGCGAGTTCGGGCAGGAGCGCGAGTGGAACCACGACACCTCGCTCGACTGGCACCTGCTCGAGGACGGCTATCATCGCGGCGTGAAGAACCTGATCGGCGACCTCAACCGCGCCTTCCGGACCATCCCGGCCCTGCACGAGCGGGATACGGAGGCCGGCGGCTTCCAGTGGCTCGTCGCGGACGACGCGGAGAACTCCGTCATCGCCTGGCTCCGCCGCGGGCAGGATCCGGAGAAGGTCGCGGTGGTCGTCTCGAACTTCACGCCCGTCGCCCGCGAGGGCTACCGGATCGGCGTGCCCCATCCGGGCTTCTACCGTGAGGCCGTGAACACCGACGCCGCAATCTACGGCGGCTCCAACGTGGGCAATCAGGGGGGCGTCAGGGCGGAAGCATGCGAGGCTCATGGCCACGCCTATTGCCTGAGCCTCACGCTGCCGCCGCTCGCGACGCTGATCCTGGAGCGCGCGGCCTGAGCATGGGACGGCCGATCCTCGACCTGTCCGGCCAGGTCGCCGTCGTGACAGGGGCGTCGTCCGGGATCGGCCAGGCGGTCGCGATCGGGCTCGCCGAGGCTGGCGCGAAGGTCGTCGTGAACTACCGCGGCGAAGAGGAAGGGGCCGAGGCGACGGCCGAGGCCGTCCGCCGGGCCGGGTCGGAGGCGCTCATCCTCCGTGCCGACGTGTCGGACGAAGCGGAAGTCGAGGAGCTTTTTCGCCGGACCCGGGAGCGCTTCGGCACCCTGCACATCCTGGTCGCCAATGCGGGGCTGCAGCGGGATGCGCCCTCGCACGAAATGTCCCTCGACGACTGGCGCAAGGTCATCGACGTGAACCTCACCGGGCAGTTTCTCTGCTGCCGGGCCGCGATCCGAGAGTTCCTCCGGCGGGGGCCGCAGCCGGAGATCAGCAAGGCGACGGGCAAGATCGTCTGCATGTCTTCCGTCCACGAGAGGATCATGTGGGCCGGGCACGTGAACTACGCGGCCTCCAAGGGCGGCGTGATGCTGATGATGCAGAGCCTCGCCCAGGAATATGCGGAGAAGAAGATCCGCATCAATTCCATCGCCCCCGGCGCGATCAGGACGCCGATCAACAGGAAGGCCTGGGAGACGCCGGAGGCGCTGGCAGACCTGCTCCGCCTGATCCCCTACGGCCGGATCGGCGAGGTGGAGGACATCGCCAACGCCGCCGTCTGGCTCGCCTCCGACCACTCGGACTACGTCACGGGGGCCAGCCTCTTCGTCGACGGCGGCATGGCGCTCTATCCGGAGTTCCGCGGGGGTGGCTGAAGACCCGGCCATGGTCCTTGACACTCCGGCGGCGCCTCCCGATCCTGGCAGGGGATGCCGAGCCGAAGAGATGGGCAAGTACACGCGCCTTGCTGAGTTCCTTGCGGCACAGCACGCGTCCGAGATCGTGATGTCCTTCGCCGATCTCGAGCGTGTGATCGGCGAGAAACTGCCGGTGCAGGCTTCGACCGAGCGGAGTTGGTGGCGGCACGGTCCCTCATTCAATGAGATCGCCCAGGGCTGGAGCGCAGCCGGCTTTACTCCCGATCTCGTGGATATCGAGGAACGCCGTCTCCTGTTCCGGCGCGCCACCGAGGCAGAGACTCATGCGTTCCCGGCAGGTTCTCCCGCTGAGGCTGCCGGCGCGGGTCGGCACCCCCTCTTCGGGTGTTTGGAAGGGGTGACGCACCTTGTCGAAGGTGTCGATCTGACAGAGCCTGCGGACCCGGATTGGGCAAGGATCGCGGACAGGAAGACGCTTTGATCGCATGCCGCCGGTTCTGCTCGACACCTGCGCGGCGATCTGGCTTGCGGCCGGTGCGGGATTGCGGGCGGAGGCCGCTGGCCTAATCGAGGCTACGGTCGATCGGGGCGGGCCGGTTCTTGTGTCACCCATCACGGCCTGGGAGGTCGCCTTGCTCGTCTCCCGTGGCCGGCCGCGGTTGGATATCCCGCCTCAGACCTGGTTCGAGCGGCTGATTGCGGCGCCCGGGATCCGGGTCGCCCCTCTGGAGCCCCGAGTTCTCGTCGCCTCGCACGTTCTTCCCGGCAGGCCGCCCAACGATCCCGCGGATAGGATCATCGCGGCGGCAGCGCGTGAGTTCAATGCAACCCTGGTGACCCGGGACCGTTTGCTGCTCGCCTATGGTCTAGAAGGCCACGTCCGCGTGCAGGCATGTTGAATGAACACTAGGCTGGTCGAAACCGATATCCCCGCGCGGCTCGACCGGCTTTCCTGGAACCGCTTCCACACGCTCATCATCGTCGCGCTCGGCATCACCTGGGTGCTGGACGGCCTGGAGGTGACGCTGGCTGGCGCGGTGTCGGGGGCCCTGAAGGAAAGCCCGACCCTCCGCTTCAGCAACACCGATATCGGCATCGCCGGCACGGCCTATCTGGTCGGCGCGGTCCTCGGCGCGCTGTTCTTCGGGTGGCTCACGGACCGGCTCGGCCGCAAGAAGCTCTTCTTCATCACGCTCGCGGTCTATCTGGCGGCGACGGGCCTGACCGCCTTCTCCTGGAATCTCTGGAGCTTCTGCCTGTTCCGCTTCCTGACGGGGGCGGGGATCGGCGGCGAGTACACGGCCATCAATTCCACCATCCAGGAATTCATCCCCGCCAAGTACCGGGGGCGCACGGACCTGATCGTGAACGGGTCGTTCTGGGTCGGAGCGGCGCTCGGCGCGCTGGGCTCGATCGTGCTGCTCGATCCGACCCATTTCGCACCCGATCTCGGCTGGCGGATCTGCTTCGGGATCGGCGCCCTGCTCGGCCTCGCGATCCTCCTCCTGCGCACCTTCATCCCGGAGAGCCCGCGCTGGCTCGTCACCCACGGCCGTGCGGCCGAAGGAGAGGCCATCGTGCGCCATATCGAGACGCATGCGCCCGAGGGGCTCGCCCCGCATGCGGGCCCCAAGGTCGCCCTCCATGCGCGCACGCACACGCCTCTGCGCGAGGTGTTCCACACCCTCTTCCACCTGCACCGGCTGCGGGCGCTCGTGGGCCTCACCCTGATGAGCGCGCAGGCCTTCTTCTACAACGCGGTATTCTTCACCTATGCACTGGTGCTGACCGACTTCTACGGCATCGCTGCCGACAAGGTCGGGCTCTACATCCTGCCCTTCGCGGCCGGCAACTTCCTGGGTCCGGTCGTCCTGGGGCACCTGTTCGACACGGTCGGCCGCCGCCCGATGATCGCGGGCACCTACCTGATCTCGGGATTGCTGCTCGCCGTGACGGGCTGGATGTTCCAGCAGGGCATGCTCACGGCGACGGGGCAGACGCTCGCCTGGATGGCCGTGTTCTTCTTCGCCTCGGCCGCGGCGAGCTCGGCCTATCTGACGGTGGGCGAGACCTTCCCGCTCGAGATCAGGGCCCTTGCGATCGCCGCCTTCTATGCGCTCGGGACCGGCCTCGGCGGCGCGCTCGGGCCGGTCATCTTCGGCGCGCTCGTCGAAACGGGGTCGCGGGATGCCGTCTTCGGCGGCTATCTCTTCGGCTCGGCCCTGATGGCGTTCGCCGCGCTGGTGCAATGGCGCTGGGGCGTTGCAGCCGAGCGCCGCGCGCTGGAGGATGTCGCAGCGCCGCTCTCGCTCGCCCGAAGATGACGCAAAGAAAAAGGGCCGCGTCGAGCGCGGCCCAAGTCTAGGGAGGAAACGCCCAAGGAGGGCAGCAATGCCGCGCACAGGCGCTGCATTGCGTAGGTGAAATCTATGCTGCGGCGCACATTGCTTCAAGCGCCCGTCGTGTGTGCCTGCGCACATTGTGAGCAGCGGCAGCGGAAAATGCGGGCTTACTGGCAGATCCGGTAGCGGTCGCTCGATCCGTGAAGCTGCGTGTCGAGATGCAGGTGGTCGGCGTGGAAGGGGTCGGAGCCCGGCCCGAGGATCGTCGTGAACCAGCCGCAAGCGGCCTGCCGGATCGTGGCGAGCGCCTCCGCATCGGTCCGGCTCTGGCCTGCCGGCGCGACCGGGAGATCAGGGCCTTCGGCAAAGGCGAAGGCGGCGATGTCGATGGCGAGCCCGCGTCCATGCGCGCTGGGCTTCTCTCCCGCCTGGCGGTTGCGCGGCCGGCACTGAAAGCCCGGACCCGTCCGCACGGCCTTGAGCCGGCGCCCCCGCGCCGTCCCGAGCAGCGGGGCCGCGACCCGGGAAATCCACTCGGCGAGCGGCCGGGCGAAGCCGCAGGCGAGGACAGGCCCGTCCGGGAGGGAGACGGGCTCGCCGCCGCTGGCGGGAACGACGCCGCTCAGCCTGACCGGCAGCTCCACCTGGCAGGCCGGATCGCTCCCGTCCGGCTGTGGCGCGGGCTCCGCAATCCCGCCGCCTGCCCGGAGCGCGTCGAGGCAGCCGGGATCGGCCGGGATGGGGGCCGGCGTGACCGTAGGGGCGGGCGGGGCGGGGCGGCCGGGCACCGGAGGCGAGGGCGGGGATGGGGGCGTCGCGCCGCCGCGGCCGAACTCGGCGGGACGGTCCGGCGGAAGCGGTGCGGCACGCGCCGGGGCGATGCCGGTGAGCATCGTGAGCGCGAATGTGGCATGCAGCCATCCGAAGCGCGCGGGCCTTCGCTTCGCATCTGCTCCGCGTCGCCGTTTAGAGACCGCCGGTTGCGTCGCCATCGCGCCTTGTATCACGCGCGGCCGTCTGCCGCGCCCGATCGGCTGGGGACATCTCCGGGGGATCCTTCTCCGGTCGGGAGGCCCGGTTAGGGTGCCGCCATGCCGAAGCCCCGGACCCGCCGTCTCCTCTGCCTGACCTGCTCGCTGCCCATGACCCGGGATGACCGGGAGCATTACGGCTATGCGTGCCATGCCTGCGTGGTCCGGGAGCACGAGCTTACCGTAACGCTCCGCTCGGACCCGGATCATCCGGACCTCTGGCGCCTGAGCGAGGGCCCGGTCCACCTCGGCTATCGCCGGCGCGAGGCTCAGGAGTAGGCCGCCCTCAGGTCGAGCGTGCTTTCGCGCCCGATTGATTCATAGCCCCGCTCCAGCCAGCCGGACGCCGCCTCCCGGCCGAGATCGCGCAGGCGCAGGAACATGTCCCAGTCCGGATTCAGCCGGCTCGACGCCGCGAACCAGTCGAGGAAGCCGTCTCCGTCGATACGGTGCATCAGCACCCGCTTGTACTCGTTCTGGGAGAGCTTGCCCTCGTCGATCAGCCGGGTGACGAAGTCGATCACGCGAAGCTCGCGCAGCAGCCCCGCATTGAAGTTGATCTCCGTCAGCCGGTTCTGGATCTCGGCCGCGGTCTGAGGCGTCTGGCGGCGCTCGATCGGGTTGATCTGGACCAGGAGCAGGTCGTCGCAATGGGCGGCGTAAAAGATGGGGAAGAGCGGCGGATTTCCGGAATAGCCCCCGTCCCAGAACGGCTCGCCGTCGATCTCGACCGCCCGGAAGAGGGTGGGCAGGCAGGCCGACGCCATGACGTGGTCGGCCGCGAGCTCCGGGGTTTCGAAGACCCGGATCTTGCCGGTCCAGACCGAGGTCGCGGCCACGAAGAGCTTCACCTCGGCCGATCTCAGGCGCTCGAAATCGACCAGTTCCTCGAGCACCTTGCGGAGCGGATTGATGTCGAGCGGATTGGCCAGGTAGGGCGAGATCGCGCCGTTCCAGAGGTTGAGCCAGGGGTTCTGGACGCCGCCGGCAATCGACCAGAAGGCGATCACCCGGTCGAAGATCCGCCGCTGCGGATCCTCCAGGTTGCCGTCGAGGCTGACCTTGCGCCAGAAGGTCTCGAGCTTCGTGCGGGCTCCGTCCGGCCCGCCATCCTGCCAGCCGTCGGCCATGACGACGGCGTTCATCGAGCCGGCGGACGCACCCGTGATGGCCTCGAAGGCGAGGCGCCCGTCCTCGATCAGCCGGTCGAGCACGCCCCAGGTGAAGGCGCCGTGGGCGCCGCCGCCCTGCAGCGCGAGGGAGACCGTCTTCTCGGCCCGCGGTCCGGCAAGGCCGAGGATGGGGCCGGACGGCCCGGGCCGGCCCGTCATGCCGCCGTCCAGCCGCCGTCGATGGAGAGGTTGGCGCCCGTGATCTGCGCCGCCTCCTCCGAGCAGAGGAACACCGCGAGCGCCGCGACCTGCTCGGCGGTGACGAACTGCTTGGTGGGCTGGGCGCTCAGGATCACGTCGTTGATGACCTGCTCCTTGGTCATCGCGCGCGCCTTCATGGTGTCCGGGATCTGCTTCTCGACGAGCGGCGTCCAGACATAGCCCGGCGAGATGCAGTTCACGGTGATCTTGTGGGTCGCGAGCTCCAGCGCGACCGTCTTCGTCAGCCCCGCGATCGCGTGCTTCGCGCTGACATAGGCCGACTTGAAGGGAGACGCGACGAGGGAATGGGCGGAGGCCGTCTGGATGATGCGGCCCCAGCCGCGCCGCTTCATGCCCGGCACCGCCGCCCGGATCGTGTGGAAGGCCGAGGAGAGGTTGATCGCGATGATCTGGTCCCACTTCTCGATGGGGAATTCCTCGATCGGGGAGACGTGCTGGATCCCGGCATTGTTGACCAGGATGTCGACCCCGCCGAGCTCCGCCTCCGCCTGCCGGATCATGGCCTCGATCTCGGCCGGCCGCGTCATGTCAGCGGGCGAGTACACGGCCTTCACGCCGAAATCCCGCTCGATCCCCGACCGCTCCCTCTCGATCGCATCAGCCTCGCCGAAGCCGTTGAGGAGAACGTCGGCTCCCTCTCTGGCGAAGGCGCGCGCATAGGCGAGCCCGATTCCGCTCGTCGAGCCCGTGATGACGGCCGACTTGCCCTTGAGCGCCATGATCACCTCCTCATTGTGCGCCGCACACCTATGCATCGCTCGGCCGGATGTCACCTGCGGGGGCGCCGCTCCTTCTACTCGGACTCACGATCCCTCAATCCCTCCCGGCTAGCCTCGGCGAGGCTGCCCGATTGTCGCCATTCCGGCGGGCGAGGGGCTTTCCGACGGGGGAGCGGATCTTGCGCAAGTATTTCGGGACCGACGGCGTGCGGGGGCGCGCGAACGGCGTGATCACGCCCGAGCTGGCCCTCAAGGTCGGGCAGGCGGCCGGGCTGATGTTCCGGCGCGGCGACTACCGGCACCGCGTCGTGATCGGCAAGGACACGCGTCTGTCCGGCTACATGATCGAATCGGCCCTCCAGGCCGGATTCACCTCCGTCGGCATCGACGTGCTCCTGCTCGGCCCCATGCCGACGCCCGCGGTCGCGATGCTCACCCGGTCGATGCGCTGCGATCTCGGCGTGATGATCTCCGCGTCGCACAATCCCTACGAGGACAACGGCATCAAGATCTTCGGGCCGGACGGCTTCAAGCTCTCCGACGAGGTGGAGAGCGAGATCGAGGCCCTGATGGATTCCAACCTCTCCGCCCGCCTGGCGAAATCGGACCGGCTCGGACGCGCCAAGCGCATCGAGGGCGTGCATGCGCGCTATATCGAGTTCGCCAAGCGCACGCTCCCGCGCCAGCTCGATCTGGAGGGCCTGAGGGTGGTGGTCGATTGCGCCAACGGCGCAGCCTACAAGGTCGCGCCGGAGACCCTCTGGGAGCTCGGCGCGGAGGTCATCGCCATCGGGGTCGAGCCGGACGGCTTCAACATCAACCGGGATGTCGGCTCGACCGCCCCGGACGCGCTGGTCCGGAAGGTGCGGGAGCTCAGGGCGGATGTCGGGATCGCACTCGACGGCGATGCCGACCGCGTGCTCGTCATCGACGAGAAGGGACAGATCGTCGACGGTGACCAGCTCATGGCCGTGATCGCCAAGAGCTGGCGCGAGGACGGCCGGCTCGCGAAGCCCGGCGTCGTGGCGACGATCATGTCCAACCTGGGCCTCGAGCGCTATCTGGAAGGGCTCGGGCTCAGCCTCGTCCGGACGGCCGTCGGCGACCGCTACGTCCTCGAGCAGATGCGCGAGCACGGCTACAACCTGGGCGGCGAGCAGTCGGGCCACATCATCCTGTCGGACTACATGACGACGGGCGACGGCCTGATCGCGGCGCTTCAGCTCCTCTCCGTGGTCACGCGGCTGGACAAGCCCGTATCCGAGGTCTGCCACTGCTTCGAGCCGCTGCCGCAGATCCTCAAGAACGTTCGGACGAAGGGCGGCCAGCCGCTCAAGAGCGAGGCCGTCACCACCGTCATCGAGGCGGCCAAGCAGCGGCTCGGGGGAACGGGCCGCCTCGTGATCCGCCCGTCGGGGACCGAGCCGGTCATCCGCGTCATGGGGGAGGGAGACGATCGCGCCCTCGTGACGGAGGTCGTGGACGAGGTCGTGGACGCGCTCTCCCGGGCGGCTTGATCAGCCTCCGGTACGGCCGAACCAGACGCCGAGCGGCGCCGCGAGCGCGACCAGCGCCAGGAAGCCGTTTACGGCGACCAGGATCGCGGGCGGCAGGCGGCTGACGTCGGGGTTGGGCGGCGGCGCGCCGGTGAAGAGCTGCCGCCATACGCCGGCCACGAAGCAGAACGCGCTGAACAGGACGAGGACGGATCCGGTGGCGAGGATCACCGGCTCGGGAACGACGCCGCCCAGCACTTTCTTGGCGCCGATGCCGCTCGCAAGGGCCGCAAGTCCGGTCCTGACCCAGGCCGCATAGGTGCGCTCCGCGGCGAAGACGGTCCGGTCCGCCGCCAGTTCTGTCCGCCTGTCGGCGCTGTCCTTCGTCTGCCGAGCCGCAGCTTCGGTCTGCTGCGCAGCCTGCTCCGTCTGCCGGCACTGTCTTCGACCGTGTCGTGCGGATCCGGACTCATGCCGTCGGCGCAAGCGTGGTCTTGCAACGTGCCGGGAGCGCGGTGGTTCGGGCGCTCCGTGTCAGATCACCGCGCTTATCACCATGTAGACCAGGAAGGTTCCGGTGACGACCGCAGACACGATCATCAGCCGGCTCAGCCTCGATCCGCCTTCCGGCATCTCGTCCGGGCGCAGCGGAGCATCGTTCGGTTCTATGGACATCGGAACCTCACCCACGTCCGGGTAGGTAAGCCGAGCGGGATGACGCCTGTTTGAACTTGGCCGTCGCGAGACAGCGTTCGATCCTAGGCGGCGGGTACGCGCGATCGAAGATTTTCCCCGCACGCACGGCCGGTAACGAAGCAGCAAGGCAAACTTTTAAGGTTAAGTCGGCTTTAACTCGTCCCTGACAAGTTGGCCCCGTTCACCTCGCGCGGTCCCTCCAATGGCCGCCAAGAACGAAGGGACCCTGTCATGGGCAGCTTGAAACTCTACGCCTCCGTGGCGGGATTTCTGGCGGTTGCGGCGTCATCCATGACGGCGCAAGCGGCCGATCTTCTTCCGCCTCCTCCGATGCCCGAGCCGTTCGAGGCTCCTGCGCCCTTCGCGGGCGGCTGGTACCTGCGCGGCGATATCGGCTTCAGCAACCAGAGCGTCGACCGGATCTCCAATCCGGTGATCGCCCCCGGAACGACGCTCACCACCACCCAGAAGGGCTTCGACGCCGCCCCGTTCGGGGGCGTGGGCGTCGGCTACAAGTTCAACGACTGGCTGCGCTTCGACGTGACCGGAGAGTATCGCGGCCGCTCGAACTATCACGGCTACGACAGCGTCTCGACGCCCGGCATCTTCTTCGGCACGAACCAGACGACCACCAGCAAGTCCGAATGGGTCGGGCTCGCCAACGTCTACTTCGATCTCGGTACCTGGTACGGCTTCACGCCGTTCATCGGCGCCGGCGTCGGCTTCGCGCACAACACGCTGCACGACTATCGGGATGTCGGCGTCAGCTTCGTCCCCACCGTTCCGCCCGGCGCGCCGGTCGGGCTCGGGCTGGCAACGGCACGCGACCATGCCGAGACCAACTTCGCCTGGGCCGTCCATGCCGGCGTGGCCTATGCGGTGTCCCCGAACTTCTCGATCGAGTTCGCCTATCGCTACCTGAATCTGGGCGACGCCCGTTCCGGGATCATCGTCGGCTACGACGGGACCACCACGCCGCCGACCCGGTTCCACGACATCGATTCGCACGACTTCAAGGTCGGCTTCCGCTATCTCTTCGCGGACGCCCCGGCCTACGAGCATCCCCCCCTCATCCGCAAGTACTGAGCGGGTTCGCACGCTGAGCGGCGCGGGCTCCGGCCCGCGCCGTCTGCATTTTCGGGATCCTTTGCGGTTGCGCTCCCGAAACCCTGCCGCTATATGGCGGCTCTGCGTCGGGGCCTTGAATAGCCCCGCTTGCGCTCGCGGCGAATCCGGCCGGTTCGGATCCCGCTGAGGAGAGGCCGCCTTGTGATGGCGGCCTTCGACGTTTCGGAGAGAAGCGATGAGTGCGGTGAGAGAGCTGAAGGCCGTTGCCCGTGAGCGTTCGGGCAAGGGCGGCGCCCGGGCGGAGCGGCGCCAGGGCCGTGTGCCGGCTGTGATCTATGGCGGCGGCGCCGATGCGGTCTCGATCGCGCTCGACGGCAACGAGATGCGCCAGCTGATCTTCGCGGGCCACTTCCTGACGACGATCTTCGAGCTCGACGTGGGCGGCAACCGTACCCGCGTCATTCCGCGCGACTACCAGCTCGACCCCGTGAAGGACCTTCCTCTCCATGTCGACTTCATGCGGCTGGCGGAAGGGCAGACGATAACGGTTGAAGTTCCGGTCCATTTCGTGGGCCAGGAGAACTGCCGGGGCCTGAAGCGCGGCGGCACGCTCAACGTCGTGCGTCATACGGTCGAGCTGATCGTCCCGAGCGACCAGATCCCGGACGCGATCGAGGCGAGCCTCGAGGGGCTCGACATCAACGATTCGCTCCACATCTCCGCCGTCACGCTGCCGGCCGGTGCGCGTCCCGTGATCGAGCGCGACTTCACGCTCGCCACGATCGCGGTTCCGGCAGGCTTCAAGGAAGAGGCTCCGGAAGCGACCGAAGCGGCTCCGGCGGCGAGCTGATCCGGGCGCCCCGCGCGGGCACCCGATCCTTCTCTGTCTAGCTGGTCGGGGAGAGCGGGATGCGCCTCTTCGTCGGGCTCGGCAATCCAGGCCCCTGCTACGCGGGCAACCGGCACAATATCGGCTTCATGGTCGTGGACGAGATGGCGCGCGTCCACGCGGCCCAGCCATGGCGACGGCGCTTCCAGGGCCAGGCCGCGGACGCGGTGCTCGGCGGCGAGAAGGTCCTGCTGCTGAAGCCCGAGACCTACATGAACGAGTCCGGCCGCTCCGTGGCGGAGGCTCTGCGCTTCTTCAAGCTCGGCCTCTCCGATCTCGTCGTCTTCCATGACGAGCTGGACCTCGCTCCGGGCAAGGTGCGCGTGAAGGTGGGCGGCGGCAATGCCGGCCATAACGGCCTGCGGTCCATCACGGCGCTCTGCGGCAACGACTACAAACGCGTCCGGCTGGGCATCGGCCATCCGGGTCACAAGGACCTCGTGCACGGCTACGTGCTCAGCGACTTCCCGAAGGCCGAGCGGGGCTGGGTCGAGGACGTGGTCCGCGCCTGCGCGGAGAATGCCGCACTTCTCGCCAAGGGCGACGATGCGAGCTTCCAGAACAAGGTCCATCTGGCGACCGAGTCCGGCGCGCAGGCCTGAGCATCAACCTTGCTCGCCGCTGCACGCGCCATTAACTCCAGGGAGACACGAGGTCGCTTGGCGGATCCCGCGCGCGTTTCCGGTTCGACTGGTCCGATTACCTCCTTGTGGCCGGCCGAAATGGGTGGCCGTCGCTGCTTCCTGCCCGAGGCATGTCGAGCGGCGCTCGCTTCGGCGGCGTGACCCTCATAGATCCTTTCAACGCGGCGCCGTCGGACGTGCTGCCCCATCATTGAGCTGACCATGGGTTTCAAATGCGGCATCGTCGGCCTGCCGAATGTCGGCAAGTCGACGCTGTTCAATGCGCTGACGCAGACCGCCGCCGCGCAGGCGGCGAATTATCCGTTCTGCACCATCGAGCCGAATGTCGGCGACGTCGCGGTCCCGGATCCGCGGCTCGACACGCTCGCGGCCATCGCGGGCTCGAAGGAGATCATTCCGACCCGCCTGACCTTCGTGGACATTGCCGGGCTCGTGCGCGGCGCGTCCAAGGGCGAGGGGCTCGGCAACCAGTTCCTGGCCAATATCCGCGAATGCGACGCGATCGCCCATGTGGTGCGCTGCTTCGAGGATCCGGACGTCACCCATGTCGAGGGCGCGATCGATCCGATCGCCGATATCGAGACGATCGAGACCGAGCTCATGCTCGCGGACCTGGAGAGCCTCGAGCGTCGGGTGATCAGCCTCGAGAAGAGGGCGCGCGGCGGCGACAAGGAGGCGAAGGAGACGCTCGACCTCGTCAACCGCGCCCTGGTTCTCCTGCGCGAGGGGAGGCCGGCGCGCCTCGTGGAGCGCAGACCCGAGGAGGAGAAGCTCTTCTCCTCCCTCGGCCTCCTCAGCTCCAAGCCCGTTCTCTACGTCTGCAACGTCGAGGAAGCTTCCGCGCATGACGGAAACGCCTTTTCGGCCCGCGTCTTCGAGCGGGCGAAGGAGGAAGGCGCCAAGGCCGTGGTGGTCTCCGCCAAGATCGAGAGCGAGATCGCCGTCCTGCCCCCGGAGGAGCAGAAGGAGTATCTGGAGGCGGTCGGCCTGGACGAGCCCGGCCTGAACCGCGTCATCCGGGCCGGCTACGAGCTGCTCGGCCTGCTTACCTATTTCACGGTCGGCCCCAAGGAGGCGCGCGCCTGGACGATCACGAAGGGCACGCGGGCGCCGCAAGCCGCCGGCGTGATCCACACCGATTTCGAGAAGGGCTTCATCCGGGCGGAGACCATCGCCTATCCCGACTACGTCGCACTCAAGGGCGAGGCGGGCGCGCGCGACGCCGGCAAGCTGAGGCTTGAGGGCAAGGAATACGTTGTCGCCGACGGCGACGTGCTGCATTTCCGCTTCAACACCTGAGCGGGGGCGGCATGCCGGAGATCTATTTCGAGGACCTGGTTCCCGGCACGGTGACCACCTTCGGCGGCAAGAGCGTTTCCGCCGGGGAGATCATCGCCTTCGCCCGCGCCTATGACGCACAGCCGTTCCATCTCGGCGAGGACAGCGCGCGTGACACCTTCGTCGGCCGTCTGATCGCGTCCGGCTGGCATACCATCGCCATGCAGATGCGCATGCTCTGCGATGCGTGGCTCCTTCGCGCAGCCAGCATGGGCAGCCCCGGGATCGACGAGGTGCAGTGGCTGCGGCCGGTTCTACCCGGCGACCTGCTCTCGGTCCGGCAGACGATCCTCGAGGCGAAGACCTCGCGCAGTCGCCCGGCGATGGGAGTCGTCCAGTTCCGGTTCGAGACGCTGAACGGCGCGGGCGAGGTCGTCATGTCTCAGACCAATCCCATCATGTTCGAGCGCCGGAGCCCCGGGGAGCCCATGGCCCGAGGCCGGAATGACGATGCGCGGCCGGAGAAGCCGGCGGAGGTGTTCGATGCGCTCCGGCCCCCGTCGCATGGCGGGTCGCAGATGGCGCGGGGCTTCGACGCGCTGGAAATTGGTGCAACCGACTTTCTTGGCGAGCACACCTTCGAGCCTGAGGAGATCGTCGCCTTCGCGGGCCAGTTCGACCCGCAGCCGTTCCACCTGAGCGAGGAGGAGGCGAGGAAGAGCCATTTCGGCCGGCTCGCCGCATCGGGGTGGCATACCGCCGCGATCTGGATGCGGCTTCTGGTGAAGGCCAGGCAGGCCGCCCTGGAGGAAGCCCATTCGGCCGGTCGTGAGCCGCCGCGTTTCGGGCCGTCGCCGGGCTTCAAGAACCTGCGCTGGCTGAAGCCGGTCTATGCCGGCGACACGATCCGGTTCGCGACGACGCTCGTCGGCAAGCGGATTTCCTCGTCACGCCCGGGCTGGGGCATCTCGTTCAGCCACAACACCGGCTGGAACCAGGAGGGCGAGAAGGTCTTCGCCTTCGACGGGAGCGGATTCATCGGCCGCAACGTGCCGGCCGAGACGGCCGGATCAGCCCGCCAGGGCGAAGATCTCGCGCGGCTCGCTCACGCCGCGGAGCCGATGGTGGCCGAGGCTGACAGTCGGCCGCCCGCAGGATCGGGCGAAATCGGCTGACATGAGAAGCGAGCGGTCGAGGATCCCGCACAGGGCCTCGATCCGGCTTGCCTCGTTCACGGCCGGGCCGATGACGGTGAAATCGAGCCGGCCCCCGCCGCCGACATTCCCGTAGAAGACCTCGCCCAGGTGGAGGGCGATGTCCAGCGGAAGCGCCGGCCCTGCGGCATGGCGGGCGTTCACCCCGTCGTTTCGGGAGATCGCCTCGATCGCGGCCGATATCGCGGCCGCGCAGGCCGCCCCTGGACCGAGCTCGCCATCGATCGGGAAGCCGGCAAGCAGCCCGTCGCCGAGGAACTTAAGCACCTCGCCCCCCGCGGCCTCGATCGGCTCGGCAACGGCGCCGAGATGCTCTCCCAGCCTGGCGATCAGCTCCTCGCCGCCGCCCTCGGATGCGGCCGTAAAGCCGCGCAGGTCCGCGATCAGGATCGCGGCCGGGAGCCGGTGGCCGTGCCCGCGCCGGATCTCGCCGCCCAGGATGCGCCGCCCGGCGTTGTGGCCGATATAGGCGTCGAGGATGGCCGTCATCATGTCGAACAATGCGACCCGGTACACGGCGAGCGCGAGCGGCGGGACGAGCGCGTTCAGGAAGGCAAGCTCTTCCCGGGCGAAGCCTTCGGCCCGATCGGTCGAGACCGTGAGTGCGACGCCCTGCATCGCCGTCGTGGCGCTGCCGCCGAACTTCACGATATGCGCCGCGTAGTCGACATCGCCTTCGGCGTGCAGCTCGTCCAGCAGCGCGTAGCCTTGCCGGCCGGCGGCGCTGTCGAGCCGCCAGCGATGCCGGACGATGTTGTTCGCCAGCATGAACGCGATCGGGCTCGTGTCGAAGGCGTTCGGAAAGCGTTCGTGCCCCACCCCCTCGCGGATGACGCCCGTCGCCGGCCGCCAGGTCAGGTTGACGGCCCGGATCTCGGGATGGACGGCGGGCGAGGCGAGATATGCCCGCGAGAGGTGCAGTCCGGCCGCGACCACACGCCTCGCGAAGCCTTCGAGCAGGGCGGCGAGGCTCGTGCCCTCGAGGCCTTCGAGGATGATCCAGTCCCTTATGGCCGGGAGCGCGGCCTCGAGCCCCGGGCCGGGGCCGGCATGGCTCATCGCGGCCTCGGCGCATGTTCCGGAAACAGGCTCGCAAGTCCCTCGCGGCTTGCGGCAGCGATGCCCCGCTCGGTGATGATGCCGGTGACGAGCCGTGCCGGGGTGACGTCGAAGGCCGGGTTCGCGGCCGGCGAGCCGGGCGAGGCGATCTCGACCGTGACGATATCGCCGGTCTCGGTCCGGCCCGTCATGTGGGTCACCTCGCGCGGGCCGCGCTCCTCGATCGGTATCTCCGCGACCCCGTCGTCGAGCCTCCAGTCGATCGTGGAGGCGGGGAGGGCGGCGTAGAACGGCACGCCGTTGTCGCGGGCGGCGAGCGCCTTGAGATAGGTGCCGATCTTGTTCGCGACGTCGCCCGACGCGGTGGTCCGGTCCGAGCCGACGATGCAGAGATCGACCCGGCCGTGCTGCATGATGTGCCCGCCGGCATTGTCGGCCAGGATCGTGTGCGGCACGCCGTGCTGGCCGAGCTCGAAGGCCGTGAGCGCGGCGCCCTGGTTGCGGGGCCGCGTCTCGTCGACCCAGACATGGACCGGCACGCCGGCATCGTGCGCGACATAGACCGGCGCCAGCGCCGTGCCCCAATCGACCGCCGCGAGCCAGCCGGCATTGCAGTGGGTCAGCACGTTGACGGTGCGGCCGGTCCGGTCATGCGCGTCCCGGATCAGCGTCGCGCCATGCTCCCCGATCGCCCGGCAGGTCGCGACGTCCTCGTCCGCCATCTCGGCCGCGAGCCGGTAAGCGGCCGCGACGCGGTCGTTCACCTCCGGACGCGTCAGGGCGGCCGCCATGCGGTCCAGCGCCCAGCGCAGGTTGACGGCCGTAGGACGGGTTGCAGCGAGCGTCTCGACCGCCCGCGAGATGCCCTCGTCGGAGGCGTCCTCGCGCATCGCGAGCGCAAGCCCATAGGCCGCGGTGACCCCGATCAGCGGCGCGCCGCGCACCACCATGGTCCGGATCGCGTCAGCCGCATCCGCCAGGCTCGCCAGCCGCTTGGTCGAGACCCGGTGCGGCAGGCGGGTCTGGTCGATGACCTCGACGGTCGCGCCGTCATCGGCGAGCCAGATCGTCCGTGTGGGGCGGCCGTCGATGTTCAATTCGCTTCCCCGACCTTGCCTCGCAGCTGCGCGTGATCGCACCAACGTCACGGCCGCCATGAAAGACGGGTCCGACGCGGCACGTTCCGGCCCGATCCGGTAGATTACCAGACCCGCCTTCCGAAAACCCGGCTTCCCGAGCGGCCGCCCGAAGGGGGCGCGATGCAAGGCTGCCCCGGGCTTTCGCCGCATCGGATCGGCCGATCTCGTCCCGGTGTCCGCAGCCCCAGGAACTCTCCCGGTATCCACCGAGCTACCCTGACGGCCCCGAGGGCGCAGCCGGGCCGGAAGCGGTACCCTGAGCGCCAGAGCCTTCGCTCGCCGGGGTGTAGCTCGGAGCCGCGGGAGGCACCTCCTCGCTCTGTTCGGAGCGATCCCGGTACAGCGCCGCCCGGGTCAGGAGCATCAGGGTGATCGGCGTCGTCACGACCATGAAGAAGCCGATCAGCACCTCGTGCATCACGAGGCGGCTCTCCAGCACCGTGAAGAAGATCATCGAGGAGGCGAGCACGAGCATGATGCCCATCGTCGTGCCCAGAGTCGGCGCGTGTACCCGCTGGTAGAAGGTACGCAGCCTGAGCAGGCCGAGGGACCCGATCAGAGCGAGGCCGGCCCCGGCGACCAACAGGAACGCGACGGCGAGCTGGGCCCAGACGGGAAGGGCGGCCGCGTGGTTCACTCGATGACCTCGCCCCGCATGAGGAACTTCGCCGATGCCGCCGTGGAGACGAAGCCGAGCATCGCGATGATGAGCGCGGCCTCGAAGTAGAACTGGCTGCCGGTCCGGATGCCGAAGGTCAGGATCAGCATCGTGGCATTGACGTAGAGCGTGTCCATGCCCAGCACGCGGTCCTGTGCGCGCGGCCCACGCAGGATGCGGAACGCCGCGCAGGCCATTGCCGCCGTGAGAAGTATCTGCGCCGCGAAGACGGCCCAGTCGAGAATGGCGGCCGTCATGAGAAGATCTCCATCAAGCGCGTCTCGTACCGGTCCTTGATGATCCTGACCCATTCCTCCTCGTCCACCAGATCGAGGACGTGCAGGAGCATCGTGCTCTCGGCGGAATCGTACTCGACCCAGATCGTTCCGGGCGTGGCCGTCACGATGCAGGCCAGCGCGGTCAGCGCCGCGGGGTTGCGCGTGTCGAGCGGGATCCGGACGAAGCCCGAGGACCGTTCACCCGCGCCGGGAGCCAGGATGATCTGCGCGACGGCGTTGTTGGAGCGTACGATCTCGACGAACACGTCCCGCATCAGGCTGAGCGCGACGCCGATCCGCCGGAGCTTCGTCCGCGGCGGCGGCAGGGCCGCGAGTGCCGAGCCTGCCAGCACGGCGGCCGCTGCCCCCAGGATGATGGTTCCCGGCGCGGCGCTCTCGTTCAGGATCAGCCAGGTCCCGAAGAGGCCGGCCAGGATGAGCGGGTATGAGAACGGTCTTCTCACCGGGCGGCTCCGGGCGTCGGCAGGCGCGCATCGGGGAAGATGGTCCGGACATAGGCCTGGGGCGAATGCAGGGCGCGGGCCGTCGCGTCCATGTAGGCCATCACGGGGGCAGGCCGTACCGTGAGCGCCGCGCAGCCGGCAAGCAGGAGCAGCACCGGGCCGATTTCGACGATGCGCACCCGCGGGATGGAGGCGGCCGGCGCCGCCCAGAATGCGTCGATGCCCACGCGAGTCATGGCGATGACGGTGGCGAGCCCCGACAGGACGAGCGCCGCCAAGAGCGACCATGTCCCGACCGCGATCCCGCCGGCTCCGGAGACGAGCGGCATCAGGATCGCCAATTTGGCCAGGAAGCCGGACAGCGGCGGCAGGCCGGCGATCACAAGCGCGCAGCCGATGAAGCTGATGCCCAGGATCGCCGCGGTAGCCGGGATGGCGACCCCGACCTCCTCCTCGGCATCCTCGTCCTCCCCGGTGCCGAATGCCTCACGGGTCACCGCGAGCACGTCCGCGCCGGCCTCCCGCCCACGTTCGACCAGCTCGATGAGGAGGAAGAAGGCCGCGATCGCCGGCACCGCGCTCGCCATATAGAACAGCGCGCCACCCGTGACCGCGACCTGGCCGGCTCCGATGGCGGCGAGCAGGGTCCCGGACGAGACGAGCACGACCGCCCCGGCGAGGCGGGCCATGGTCTGCGTCGCGAGCACCGCGATGGAGCCGAACGCGATGGTGAGGAGCCCGCCCGCGAACAGCCAGGTGCCGCCAAACCCGGCGGAGGCGCCGGCGCCGTCCCCGAACAGCATGAGCCAGAGGCGCAGGATCGCGTAGATCCCGACCTTGCTTAGGATGGACAGGATCGCCGCGGCCGGCGGGCTCGCGGCCGAGTAGGTCGCGGGCAGCCAGAAGCCCATGGGCCACATGGCCGCCTTCACCAGAAAGGCGATGCCGAGGATCGCCGCGCCGGTCTCGACCAGCGCGCGGTCCTCGGCCGCCACCGCCGGGACGCGGACGGCGAGGTCGGCCATGTTGAGCGTGCCGCTCACCCCGTAGATCATGCTGACCCCGATGAGGAACAGCAGCGACGCGGTGAGATTCACGACGATGTAGTGCAGGCCGGCCCTGATGCGGGCCGTGCCCGAGCCATGCAGGGCGAGCCCGTAGGAGGCAGCCAGCATCACCTCGAAGAAGACGAAGAGGTTGAAGAGGTCGCCGGTCAGGAAGGCGCCGTTGATCCCCATCAGCTGGAACTGGAACAGCGGGTGGAAATGCGCCCCCGCCCGGTGCCAGCGGGCGAGCGAGAAGACCAGGGCGGCGAGCCCGAGAAGGCTCGTGAGCAGCACCATCAGGGCCGAGAGGCGGTCGAGCACCAGGACGATCGCGAACAGGGCGGGCCAGTTGCCGAGCCGATAGACGCGCACGACCCCCGCCTCGTCGCCGCCCGCGATGCGGACGAGCCCGATGCTGAGGACGACGAGCGCCAGGACGGAGGCGAGCCCGATCGCAGTGACCAGCGCCCGGCGCCGCTCGCCGAGGAGGATCGCCAGGATGCCGGCGAGAAGCGGAATGACGATCGGCGCGATCGTCAGGTGGTCGCTCCAGGACATCACCGCTCGGGCTCCCGCCCGTCGACATGGTCCGTCCCCGTCAGGCCTCGTGCCGCAAGGAGGAGGACCAGAAAGAGCGCCGTCGTCGCGAAGCTGATCACGATCGCCGTGAGGACGAGCGCCTGCGGAAGCGGGTCGGCATACTGAGCCAGAGTTCCCGCCTCTCCTCGCTGGAGGATGGGCGGGGCCCCGATGCGCAGGCCGCCCGTGGAGAAGATGAAGAGGTTCACGGCATAGGACAGCAGCGACAGCCCGATGATGACCTGGAACGTCCGCGGCCTGAGCAGGAGCCACACGCCCGAACCGGTCAGGATGCCGATCGCAATTGAGACGATCGCCTCCATCAATCCTCCCTCGCGCGTCCGACGGCCGGTGCCTCGGCCAGATCGGGTTCCCGCATCTGTGGACGGCGCGGCGCCGCCCGGTGGCCGCGCAGCGATTGGTGGGCCAGCGCGATGAGCATCAGCACCGTCGCACCGACGACGAGCATGAACACGCCGATGTCGAAGAGAAGCGCGCTCGCGACGGGGACCTTCCCGACCAGCGGCAGTTCGGCATAGCCGAAATACGTAGTCATGAAGGGGCGCGCGACGAGCCAGGCGCCGAGGCCCGTCCCGGCCCCCAGCAGCAGGCCGAGCCCCATCCAGCGCAGCGGATGGACCTGGACGCGCGCTTCGGTGATCTGCGTCCCGCTCGTCATGTACTGGAGGAGCAGCCCGATCGAGGCGGTGAGGCCCGCCGCGAAGCCGCCGCCCGGCAGGTCGTGCCCGCGGACCAGCAGGTAGAGCGCCACAAGCGCGATGATGGGGAACAGCAGCCGCGCGATCACCGAGGGTACGAGCAGCCAGTCGGCGACGGTGTCGCCTTCCTGCCGATCCGGCCGCTCCCGATCATATGCGCTCTGGGCGGTCTGTTGCTCCGGCACGTCGACGCTGTCGGCCGCCGGGCGGAAGCGCCGGAGGAGCGCGTAGACGGTCAGCGCGACGGCAGCGAGGACCGTGATTTCTCCGAGCGTGTCGAAGCCGCGGAAATCGACGAGGATCACGTTGACGACGTTCGTCCCGCCGCCCTCCGTGTAAGCCCGCTCGATGAAGTGCCGCGCCAGCAGGTCCGGAGGCATTCGCGTCATTACGCCGAAAGCGAGCGCGGCCATCCCGAGGCCCGCCGCGACCGCGATGCTCAGATCGGCGAGGCGCCGCGTCCGAGGTATCACCTCCGGCCCGGCCCGGCCCGGAAGCTGGAAGCGCTTCGGCAGCCAGCGCAGCCCGAGAAGAAGGAGAACGGTGGTCACCACCTCGACCAGGAGCTGGGTCAGCGCGAGGTCCGGGGCGGAGAACCAGATGAAGGTGAGGCAGGTGACAAGCCCGGCCCCGCCGACCAGCAGGAGCGCAGCGAGCCGGTGATACTTGGCCTTCCAGGCCGCCCCGAGCGCGCAGGCGCCGCCCACCGCCCAGGCGCAGGCCAGAACCGGATCCACATGCGACGGGGTCAGGTTCCCCGGGCCGGCCCCGCGCAGGAGCACGGCCGAGACCCCGGCGAGCAGCGTCACGCACAGGATGAGCCGCAGCTGCGGCTGCAGACGGCGCGTTCCGAATACCCGCTCCGCCGAGCGTGCGAGGCGCCAGGACAGGAACACCATCGTGCGCTCGAACATCCGGCGGCCCTCGAAGGCGCGCAGGAGCGGCGGTCCGTCTATGCCTTTCCAGAGATGAGGCTGAAGGGCCATGTAGAGCAGGATGCCGCCCACCAGCGCGATCCCGCTCATGAGGAGCGGCAGGTTGAAACCGTGCCAGACCGCGAGGCTGTACTCGGGCGTGGCCGCGCCCAGGACCGATTGCACCGCCGTGTGGAGAAAGGGTCCGACCGTCGCGCCGGGAACGACCCCCACCAGGACGCAGGTCAGGACGAGGATCTCGACCGGGAAGCGCATCCAGGCCGGAGGCTCGTGCGGCTGGCGCGGCAGGTCGACGGGGTCGGGCCCGAAGAACGCTCCATGGATGAAGCGCAGCGAGTAGGTCACGCTGAACGCGCTCGCAATGACGGCGACGAGCGGCAGGACATCGAGGAGCAGGGGAACGGGAGCCGGCGCGGAGAGCGCCTCGGCGAAGAACATCTCCTTCGACAGGAAGCCGTTGAGGAGCGGAACGCCCGCCATCGCGGCCGCCGCGACCATCGCCAGGCGCGACGTGAAGGGCATCGAACGGCTCAGCCCGGACAGCCTGCGGATGTCGCGCGTCCCCGTCTCGTGATCGACGATGCCGGCCGCCATGAAGAGCGAGGCCTTGAAGGTCGCGTGATTCATCATGTGGAACACGGCGGCGACCAGCCCGAGCTCGGTGCCGAGCCCGAGGAGCAGCGTGATCAGGCCGAGATGGCTGATCGTCGAATAGGCCAGAAGCCCCTTCAGGTCGTGCTGGAAGATCGCGATATAGGCGCCGAGCACCAGGGTCACGAGCCCCGCCGTGCCCACGATCCAGAACCACCCGTCGGTCCCCGCGAAAACCGGCCAGAGCCGGGCGAGCAGGAAGACGCCGGCCTTCACCAGCGTCGCGGAATGGAGGTAGGCGGAGACCGGGGTCGGAGCCGCCATGGCGTGCGGCAGCCAGAAATGGAACGGGAACTGGGCGCTCTTGGTCAGAGCGCCGAGCAGGATCAGGATCAGCGCCGGGAGGTGAAGCGGGTGCGAGCGGATCCGCTCGCCGGCGGCCAGGACGGCATCAAGGTCGTAGCTGCCGGCGATGTGCCCGAGAACGAGAATGCCAGCGAAGAGCGCCAGCCCTCCCGTCGCGGTAACCGTCAGCGCGATGCGTGCGCCGTCCCGGGCTGCGGCGGACTGATGCCAATAGCCGATGAGCAGGAACGAGAAGAGGCTGGTCAGCTCCCAGAAGAACGCGATCTGGATCAGGTTCCCCGAGATCACCACCCCGGTCATCGAGCCCATGAAGGCCAGGAGGAACGCGAAGAAGCGTGGGACCGGGTCCTCGTCGGACATGTAGTAGCGGGCATAGAGCACCACGAGCGCGCCGATGCCCGTGACAAGCCCGCTGAAGAGCCACGCCAGGCCGTCCATCCGGAGAACGAAGCTGAGCCCGACCGAGGGCATCCACTCCGCCTCGTATCGGACCGTGCTGCCGGACAGCACCGTCGGGAACGTTCCCCAGACCACGGCCAGGCAGCCGAGCGCGACGGCTCCGGCGAGCCAGGAGGCCGCGTTGCGGGCATAGGTTGGCAGGAGCCCGGCAGCGATCGCGCCGGCAAACGGCAGGACCAGGAGAAGGAGAAGCGAAGCGGACATAACCTCCTGCGGATCGGGTTCGGCGCGGGCGACAGCTCCTGTCTAAGCGGAGTGCCCCGTTCCGCGATACCCCTTCGAGAATACTGCCGAGAGCCTGGTGCGCCCGCGCAGCCCCGAACAGGGTCAGACCGGGAAATCCTCATCCGGCTCATGCCGGAGAGCGGTGGCCGCGAGCTGCTCGTTGAGCAGCTTGGCGATCTCGTCCGGTCGCTCGGCTCGGCGCAGCTTGCGGAGAAGGGTCGGCTCGCGCAGGACGCGGCACATTTCCGCCATGGTGCCGAGCAGGGCCTTGGTCGCGGTCTTGGGCCAGAGGAACAGGACGACCAGATCGACCGGCTCGCCGTCGCGCGCGTCGAACTCGATCGCGCGCCGCAGGCGAGCGAAGAGAACGACCGGCCGCTCCGCCTCCTGAAGCTGCGCGTGCGGAAGGGCCACCCCCTTCCCGAGCGCGGTGGAGCCGAGCTCCTCCCGCGTCGCCAAGGCGTCCAGGATCTCGCTCTCCGGCAGCTGGAGGCGGCTTGCCGCCTCCCCCGCCAGCAGGTCCAGGAGATCGTGCTTGTTCTGCGCCTCGACTCCGAGACGAATGTCCGAGGACGAGAAATCGTACATCACGGCCGGCATCATAGCGTCCTTGTACCTCCGCAGGCTAGCTCGCGGTCCGCTGCGTTCGGCGCTCTCCGGGGCCGGTGCGCGTGACGCGCCGGTCGAAGCGCCGCCGCGCTTTGGCCCTCGGGGCTTACCTCTCCAGCCGGACCGCTCCGTTCGGGCCGATACCCTCCGGGACCGGCACGTCGGTATCGCCGTAGCGCGTGTTCAGGACGAGGTTGGGTCCCTGCAGGAGTTCGAGGCGCTTGGTCACGATGGCGGTGTATTCCGACTGGTCGGCGACGGACTGGTTCGCGCTGATGCTGAAAATCCCCTTCGGGATGTAGATCGTTCCGACGAGCCGGCGCGCCATGTCCGACAAGACCTCGAAGCGGCGGTCCGGCGGGGCGTTGCGGTCCTCGTGGATCAGCAGGCCGGCCATCGGTCCGTCCCTGGGAGCGGTGAGCTCGACCACCGAATCCTTCATGAACTTGAGCACGCGGGTCTTTCCGTCGGCTTCCGGCTTCACGGTCCCCGTGAAGTAGATTCCGACGTTGTTGCCGCGGAGAAAGCCCTTGTTGGCGGCTCCGCCACCTCCCTCGTCGTCATCATCATCATCATCGTCGTCGTCGTCACCGCCGCCCCTGGCCAAGCCGCCCGGCCCGACGATGAGAGGCCCGTCCTTGATGACGTAGATTCCCGGCAGCATAGTCACCTGGGCGCCCTTGTCGATGACGAGGCCGCCGCAATAGGTCCCCGGCAGAAGCGTCCTGGTCAGTCTTTCCAGGCGCAGCAGAGACGTGAACAGGCAGGACCCGACCGGCGGCGGCGGACGCTCCACGAGCGGGTCGGGTACCTTCGGGCAGTCCGTCATCGGCGCGGAGGGCTGGAAGTTCAACGAACTCGACTGCCGGTATCCGCCCGCCGAGCAGGTGAGCTTCGAGGTCAGCTGCGCGTTGTTTTCCGACCTGACCGCCACCGGGTTGACCGAGTTCGCATAGACGGAGCAGTTCGGCGCTGCGAGCTTCGCCCGGTCGGCAAGCCTGATCGTGTCGGCCGCGCTCTCGTCCAGGCCGATGACGCAGATTTGCGTTCCGTTGCTGACGAGAGCGACGCTGTCGACGACGATGTCGGTGAGAGCGGGCGTGACGAGCCGGCTCATGATCGCGTTCTTGCGCTGGCTCAGCGTCACCTGCACGCCGCGCCTCGCCGATGCGGCGCCCGCCGAGGGGCTGGTGCCGGTCGGCTGCGCACCGAGCCGCTTGGTCACGACCGAGACCGGTCCGTCCCCGCGCCCGCGGTGGATCTTGCTCTCGACATAGCCCGACACGATCGCGTGGAGCCGTGCGTCGTCGGGCTTTCCGAGCTGCAGCTCCCGCGTGGCCGCCAAGGCGGCGCCGTCCGCCGCCTGCTGCAGCTTGGCCGCCTGGTTCGTCCAGGTCGCATAGTCGACGGCCACGCCGACGAAGCCGAACATCATGGGGGCGCCCAGTCCGACAAGGAGGAGAACGCCGCCGCTTTGATCGCCGAAGCGTGTCAAGGACGCACGAAGCTGCTCGAACAAGGACCAGATCCGCTCACGATTGCGGCCCGAGCCTTTCAGCAAACATCTAAGAAGCGGTATGCGGAATGATGGAGCCTGGACCGACGCAAGTATCCGGCGCTTCGTCCGGACCGCCGTGCCTCTCCGGTCACCTGCTGCCGTCCGGTGCCCGGAGATGGTCGACCAGCATCTTCGTCGAGGGCGACAGCGAGGCGTAGCCGCGCAGGCAGATCGTGAGGTCGCGCGCGGCCCAGGGATCCGCGAGCGCCACGATGCGGATCGCGGCGGATTTCTGGGCGCGTCGGGCGGTCGTCTCCGGGATGATGCCGAGGCCGACGCCCGCCTCCACGAGCCGGCAGACGCCGTCGAAGCTCCTGAGCTGGACTCGCAGCCGGATCGTGCGGCCGAGCGCGGCCGCCTTGGCGGACAGGAAGCGCTGCAGGGCGCTGGACCGGTCGAGGCCGACGAGGTCGTGATCGAGCACCTCGGCGAAGTCGACGCCGTCCCGCTCCGCGAGGGGATGCGAGGGGCCGGTCACGACCACGAAGCGATCGGATCGGAACGGAAAGGTCTCGAGGGCGCCCGTCTGCACCGTCCCGGCCACGATCCCGATATCCGCGACCCCCTCGGCCACGAGCCCGACGATCTCGTCCGAAAGCCGCTCCTCCAGCACCACCGAGATGCGCGGATGGGCGGACAGGAAGGCGCCGAGCGCGTCGGGGAGGAATTCGAGGATCGCGTTGGTGTTCGACAGGAGCCGGATCTCGCCCGCGCTGCCGCCCGCGAAGGCGCCCAGATCCTCGCGCATACGCTCAGCCTGGGTCAGCATGGTGCGGGCGTGCTGGAGCAGGATGCGGCCTGCCGCCGTCGGCGTGACGCCGCTGCGGCCGCGCAGGAGGAGGGCCGCCCCGAGATGCCCCTCCATGGCGCGGATCCGGGCCGAGGCCGCGGCGAGCGCGAGATGCGCGCGCTCCGCCCCTGCCGTGATCGAGCCGGCCTCCACCACGTGGCGGAACAGGTTCAGGTCCTTCAGGTCGAAATGAAACATGGGCTTCGCCGTTCGCGAAGGCTATTTTCGGTGATTCAGGATTGCACGCCTGCCAGAAGCGGTTCAATGGCTTCGTGCATGACGAAGGTAGAATTGTTTCAATGATGGTCGCGGGCGTGATCGCGGCCGCCACGCTCTTCCTCTGGGCGAGCGCGCTGGTGCCGGAGATCGTGGCGACGCTCGGCTTCTTTGCGGCCGCGACGCTCGCGAAGCTCGCGCCGCCCGCGACAATCTTTTCCGGCTTCGCCTCCTCCGCCTTCTGGCTCGTGCTCTCCGGCCTCGTGGTCGGGGCCGCGATGACCCGGACCGGCCTCGGCGCGAGGATGGCGCGCGGTCTCGCGCGGCCGCTCTCCGGATCCTACCCGATCTTCATCGGCGGCCTCGTGGCGCTCGCCTTCGCGCTCGCCTTCGTGATGCCGTCCAACCTCGGCCGCGTCGCCCTTCTCGTCCCGATCGTGCTGGCGCTCTCCGACGAGCTCGGGCTCGCCCCCGGCAGTCCCGGCCGGTCGGGGGCGGTCCTCGCTGTGGGCGTCGCGACCCCCATCCTCTCCGCCGCGATCCTGCCCGCGAACGTGCCGAACCTCGTGATGGCGGGCGCGGCCGAGACGCTGCACGGCGTCGTGCTGCGATACCTGCCCTACCTCGTCCTGCATGCTCCGGTCCTGGCGCTCGTGAAGGGCGCGCTGCTCGTCGGTCTGATCTGCCGGCTCTTTCCGGACCGCGTGACGCGCCATGCGGGCGATGGGAGCTCCCGGCCCTGGTCGGCGGAGGAGCGGCGGCTGGCACTCGTGCTCGCGGCGACCCTGCTCCTGTGGGTGACCGACAGCCTGCATGGCATCCAGCCGGCCTGGATCGGTCTTGCGGCCGCGGTCGTCTGCATCCTGCCGCGCATCGGCGTGCTGCCGGCGGAAGCCTTCAGCCAAGTGAACCTGCGCATCTGCTTCTATATTGCGGGTGTGATCGGGCTGATCGCAGTGGTCACCGAATCGGGGCTTGCCGGCGTGATCGGCCGCGCGCTCCTGTCCGTCGCGCCGCTTGCGCCGGGCGCGGTCGCGCAGAACTTCGCGGCGCTCGTCGGCATCTCGACCGCGCTGACGCTGGCGGTCACGGCGAACGGAGCACCGGCGCTCTATACGGCCCTCGCCGGCGACCTTGCGGGCGCGACCGAGCTTCCCCTCCTGACGGTGCTGATGATCCAGGTAGTCGGCTTCTCGACCGTCTTTCTCCCCTACCAGGCGCCGCCTATCGTCGTCGCCTCGGAGCTGGGCGGCGTGCCGATGGCCCAGGCGGCCCGTCTGACGCTCGCCTTCGGGGCGACCTCGCTCGTCCTCGTGGCCCCGCTCGCCTATGGCTGGTGGCGGGTGATCGGAGCCCTGCCATGAGCTGCGGCGCAGCACCCGGCAGCATAACTGGCATGTGGTCGACCAGGCACTTGCCGCGTTGCAGCACCTCCGGGGCTCCGTTAGGAACGCTTCCAAACTCGACCCGTTCTCACTCTAAGTTCCGGAGTCCCTGATGGCCGACGCGAAAGCCCAGGCTGCGCGCGATGTGCCGAGGCCGCTCTCGCCGCATCTCCAGATCTACCGCTGGACCTGGACGATGGCGATGTCGATCTTCCACCGCGCGACGGGCAGCGCCCTCTATATCGGCACCGTCCTCGTCGCGGTCTGGCTGCTTGCGATGGCCTCGGGGCCCGCGGCCTACGACCGGGTGTCGTGGTTCTTCGGCACGCCGATCGGGCTGCTGGTCATGTTCGGCTATACCTGGGCGCTGATGCATCACCTGCTCGGCGGGGTGCGCCACCTCGTCTGGGATTTCGGCCACGGCATGGAGCCGGGCACGCGCATGCAGATGGCGCGGTTCACCCTGATCGGCTCGGTGACGCTCACGGTCCTGATCTGGGTCGTGGCGCTTCTGACGCGCTGAGGACGAGACATATGGCAGACAACAGGGCCGATACGCGCGTCGACATGCGCACCCCGCTCTCGCGGGTGAAAGGGCTGGGTGCCGCCCACCACGGGGTCGAGCATTGGTGGCTGCATCGCGTCACCGCGATATCCAACATCCCGCTGATCGTGGCCTTCGTGATCATCGTGGCGAACCTTGCCGGGCAGCCCTATCCGGAGGTGATCCGGATCGTCTCCAATCCCTTCGTCGCGCTGCTCCTCGTCCTCTGCGTCGTCTCGGTGACGAACCACATGCGCCTCGGCATGCAGATCATCATCGAGGATTACGTTCACGACCGTGGCTGGAAGATCGTCTCGGTGATCGCGAACAACTTCTTCGCGGCGGTGATCGCCGCGGCCTGCCTGTTCTCCATCCTGAAGATCAGCTTCGGCCGCGTCCCGCTGCCCTAAACGACCGACCTGAGACCCATGCCGTCATTGCGAGCGAAGCGAAGCAATCCAGAGGCGCCGGCGCTTCGGATGGATTGCTTCGTCGGCTTCGCCTCCTCGCAATGACGAAGGAGCACTGAGATGGCCACCAACGGCTCAGCCACGAACGGCAACGGGGCCGCCGCCCCGAAGATCAACGGCGACGCCTACCCGATCATCGACCACACATTCGACGTGGTGGTGGTAGGCGCGGGCGGCGCGGGACTGCGCGCGACGGTCGGCTGCTCCCAGGCCGGCCTGCGCACCGCCTGCATTACGAAGGTGTTCCCGACGCGCTCGCATACGGTCGCGGCGCAGGGCGGCATCTCGGCCTCGCTCGGCAACATGGGTCCGGACGATTGGCGCTGGCACATGTACGACACCGTGAAGGGGTCGGACTGGCTCGGCGACCAGGACGCGATCGAGTACCTCGTCCGCAACGCGCCCGCGGCCGTCTACGAGCTCGAGCATTGGGGCGTGCCGTTCTCCCGGACGGAAGAAGGCAAGATCTACCAGCGGCCCTTCGGCGGCATGACGACCGAGTTCGGCAAGGGCATCGCACAGCGCACCTGCGCGGCGGCCGACCGGACCGGCCACGCCATCCTGCACACGCTGTACGGCCAGGCCGTCCGCAGCCAGACGAACTTCTTCATCGAATATTTCGCCATCGACCTGATCATGGACGAGGAAGGCCGCTGCCGCGGCGTCGTCGCCCTGAACATGGCGACCGGCGAGATCCACCGCTTCCGGGCCTCGATGACGATCCTGGCGACGGGCGGCTACGGGCGCGCCTATTTCTCGGCGACCTCCGCCCATACCTGCACGGGCGACGGCAATGCCATGGTGCTGCGCGCCGGCCTGCCGCTCGAGGACATGGAATTCGTGCAGTTCCACCCGACCGGCATCTACGGCTCGGGCTGCCTGATCACCGAGGGCTCCCGCGGCGAGGGCGGCTATCTCACGAATTCGGAGGGCGAGCGCTTCATGGAGCGCTACGCCCCGTCCGCGAAGGACCTGGCCTCGCGCGACGTCGTCTCGCGCTCCATGACGATGGAGATCAGGGCGGGCCGCGGCGTCGGCAAGAACAAGGACCACATCTACCTGCATCTCGATCATCTCGACCCGAAGATCCTGCACGAGCGCCTGCCCGGCATCTCGGAGAGCGCCAAGATCTTCGCTGGGGTCGACGTCACCAAGGAGCCGATCCCGGTCATCCCGACCGTCCACTACAACATGGGCGGGGTGCAGACGAATTATCACGGCGAGGTCGTCACGCTTCAGGGCAACAACCCCGACCACATCGTGCCCGGCCTGATGGCGATCGGCGAGGCGGCCTGCGTCTCCGTGCACGGCGCGAACCGGCTCGGCTCGAACTCGCTGATCGACCTCGTCGTGTTCGGCCGTGCGGCGGGGCTGCGCTGCGCCGAGATCGTCGAGGCGAACGGCAAGCATCCCGACCTGCCGAAGGACTCCGCCGACAAGGCGCTCGCCCGCCTCGATCGGGCGCGCCACGCCAGCGGCGGCACGCCGACGGCGGTGCTCCGGGACAGGATGCAGCGCACCATGCAGAACAACTGCGCCGTCTTCCGCACCGGCGAGGTGCTGGAGGAGGGCAGGGGTCTCATCCACGACGTCTGGCGCGGCGCCGCCGACATCCGCGTCACGGACCGCTCGCTCGTCTGGAACACGGACCTGATCGAGACGCTCGAATTCGAGAACCTCATCCTGCAGGCCGTCGTGACGATGGAATCCGCCGCCAACCGCAAGGAATCGCGCGGCGCCCATGCCCGCGAGGACTTCCCGGACCGCGACGACCAGAACTGGATGAAGCACACCCTGGCCTGGGTCGACGAGACGACGCACGAGGTGAAGATCGACTACCGCCCGGTGCACACCTACACGATGTCCAACGACATCTCGTATATCGAGCCCAAGGCGAGGGTGTATTAGTCCGTGGCTATGGCTTCCAGACCATCTATCGGACACAACAGCCGGACAGGGGGGCGCGTGTACGCGATCGTTTTCGATCTCGACACAGAGACGCTGAAGCAGCTCTATCCGAACTCGTCGTGGAATAACGCTTACGCCGATGTGAGGAATTACCTCACTTCGCGCGGGTTCGAGTGGAAGCAGGGCAGCGCCTATTTTGGCGATGACACGGTTGATGCCGTTCGTTGCGTGCGCGTCGTCCAGCGCCTCGCGAAGCGTTATCCTTGGTTCAAACCGGCTGTCCGAGATATCCGGATGCTGAGAATTGAGGAGAACAACGATCTCCTTTCTGCCCTCGACGACGAGGACGAGGATTAATGGCCCAGTTCACGCTTCCCAAGAACTCCAAATACACGGAGGGCAGGAAATGGCCTCGCCCGGACGGCGCCAAGCGCGTCCAGGAGTTCCGCATCTACCGCTGGAATCCGGATGACGGGCAGAACCCGCGCATCGACACCTATTATGTCGACCGCGACGATTGCGGGCCGATGGTCCTCGACGCGCTGCTCTGGATCAAGAACAAGGTCGATCCGACGCTGACTCTCCGCCGCTCCTGCCGCGAGGGCATCTGCGGCTCCTGCGCCATGAACATCATGGGCGAGAACACGCTCGCCTGCACGCTCGGCATCGACGATTGCAAGGCGGACGTGATCAAGATCTATCCGCTGCCGCACATGCCGGTGATCAAGGACCTCGTCCCGGATCTCACGAGCTTCTTCGCGCAGCACGCCTCGATCGAGCCCTGGCTGCACACCGAGACGCCGGCGCCCGAGACCGAGTGGCGGCAAACCCCCGAGGAGCGCTCCAAGCTCGACGGCCTCTACGAGTGCATCCTGTGCGCCTGCTGCACGACCTCCTGCCCGAGCTACTGGTGGAACGGCGATCGCTTCCTCGGCCCGGCCGCGCTGCTGCAATCCTATCGCTGGCTCGCCGATTCGCGCGACGAGGCGACGGGCGAGCGGCTGGACAACCTGCACGATCCGTTCCGGCTCTACCGCTGCCATACCATCATGAACTGCGCCAATACCTGCCCGAAGGGTCTCAACCCGGCCAAGGCCATCGCCGAGATCAAGAAGATGATGATCGCCCGCGCGGTCTAGCCGCTCGCACGACGGCTGTCGTCATCCGCGAAATCCGCTATTCACGGCGCGGCTCCGACCCGACGGATTCGAGGACGGGCCAGATGGGCGGCACAGAATGATCGGTCGGCTAGGGCGCTTTGTCCTCCTCTTGGCGGCTGGGGCAAGTCTCGCGGGCTGCGCGTCGGAGCGGTTCGGCGGCGCGGGCCCTCGCAGCGCGGCTGCGCGGCCGTCGTCCCCGCCAGTCCAGGCCAACGAGCCACCGCCCGTCGAGGCCGTGCCGTCGGGCTCGGTCATCTCCGAGCCGCTCGCGCCGCCGCCAGGCGCAGGCGCTTCGGGTTCGGGCACGGTCGTGGCGGATGTGCCGAGCATGCCGGCGGTGCCCGCCGAACCCGGCACCCGCACCTCTCCGGCCCCGGCCTCTCCCGGCGCGACCCGGTCCGGCCTCGTCGGTACCTATACGGCACGGGACGCGGCCGGTTCGACCTGCCGCATCAGCCTGTCGAGCTCGCCGTCGCTCGACCTCTACAAGGCGTCCTCGGCCGGGTGCCAGAACCGGGATCTCGGCCGCATCACCGCCTGGGACTACCGCGAGGGCGAGGTCTATCTGTATCAGCCGGGCGGCTCGGTGGCCGCGCGGCTGCGGGGCGGGGCCGGCGAGCTCTCCGGCGTGCTCGCGAAATCAGGCGCGCCGCTCACGCTGACGCGCTGAGGCCCGACGTCGGCCCCGAAACGGGACCGATGCCGGGCGGGAGGATCAGCGGGTGCGCCGGAAGCCGCGCTCGCTCCTCGGCGGCACGGCGGGGCTGGCCGGGCCGACGGAGCCGGTGGCCAATCCAGGCTGCAGGTGCTCGCGCCGCTCGCGGTCCTCGTGCATGAACTTGTAGAGCTGCCACTTGGCATGACCTTCGCCGAACATGCCGGAAGGCTCCCGGTAGCTGAAATTCTCGGCCGCGCTCTGCGCGGAGGCAGCCGCGGGCGCGAGCAGGAGCGCCGTCCCGAGCGCGATCATCGTCTTACGCATCTTCGTCTCCCTGGCCGGCACCTCATGCATCCAGCGCCGGACTGATGGCGGTGAGATAGGGTGGCCTGCGTTCGCTGCATGTGCGCTGCCGCACGCAGCGCTTGCTGGTCCGCCGGGAGGCTCGCGTCCGTCGCCCGTTTGCGTTGCAGCGGAGCCGGAGCTAATCGGCTCGGGCAGCGAGATGACACATCCTTTGGCCCCGGGCGCAGTCGCGTCCCGCTACGACGCCCTGGCAAAATCGGGCACGATCGAGAGCGATCCCGCACAGCGGGAGATCGTGCGGTTGCTCGATCGGCTCAGCGCGACCCTCAACAGCCGTCGGCTCGCGCGGAAGTCCAGCTCCCTCGGATGGCTGTTCGGCCAGAAGGCCGAGCCCCTGCCGCGCGGCCTCTACCTCTGGGGCAGCGTCGGCCGCGGCAAGACGATGCTCATGGACCTCTTCTACGAGAGCCTGACCGTGCCGGGGAAGCGGCGCACCCACTTCCACGCCTATATGGCGGAGGTGCATGCGCGAATCCACGACTGGCGCCAGAAGCTGAAGCGCGGCGAGGTCGAGGGCGACGATCCCATCAAGCCCGTCGCGGCGGCCCTCGCCAAGGAGGCGTGGGTACTCTGCTTCGACGAGTTCGCGGTGACCGACATCGCGGATGCCATGATCCTGTCGCGCCTGTTCAGGGCGATGTTCGAGGCTGGCATCGTCGTGGTCGCGACCTCGAACGTGCCCCCGGACGATCTCTACAAGGGCGGACTGAACCGCGCGCTCTTCCTGCCCTTCATCGCGCTGATCGAGGACCGCATGGAGGTCCGCCATCTCGCCGCGAGGACGGATTTCCGGATGGAGAAGATCGGCGAGACACCGACCTACTTCACGCCCGCGGATGCGGCGGCGCGATCGGAGCTGGACAGGCTCTTCGCCCGGCTGACGGGCGGCGTCCGGCCGAAGCCCGCGACGCTGACGGTGCAGGGCCGCGCGGTCGAAGTGCCCGCCCAGGCCATGGGCGTCGCGCGCTTCAGCTTCGCTGATCTGTGCAGCAGGCCGCTCGGGGCCTCGGATTACATCGCGGTCGCGCGGGCCTACCACTCGGTGGTGATCGACGGCATCCCGCGCCTCGGCCCCGAGCGGCGCAACGAGGCCAAGCGCTTCATCACGCTGATCGACGTGCTCTACGAGAGGCACGTCAAGCTCTTCGCCTCCGCGGAGGCGGAGCCCGACGAACTCTACCGCGCGGACCAGGGCACCGAGGCCTTCGAGTTCGCCCGCACCGTCTCGCGCCTGCACGAGATGCGCTCGCGCGACTACCTCGCCCTGCCGCGCGGCCGCGGCCACGCCGTCTCGGGCGACACGACGGGTCTCGTGGAAACGTAGAAGGCCGCGGCGCAGGGGTGCGCCGCGGCCGATGAACCTGACGGATCCTAGTTCTGGCCGGCCGGGACGGAGCTGGCCTTCGCGGGCTGGGACGCGTTGCCGGCTCCCGCCGGATTGTTGGAGATGGTGCCGGCACCGGTGCCTTCGGTCCGGACGCTGCCGGTGGCGCCGGGGCCGGAATTCACGGCACCCGGTCCGCCGGGATTGACGACGGTCGGTGCGGTGGCGTTCGGCGCCGTGGCCGGCGGATAGGTCGTGGTCTGCGCCAGGGCCGGGCCGGTCAGCAGGACGGCGGCGGCCAGAATCTTGAGTTTCATGCTCTGCTCCGAAGATAAGGGTCGAGACCGGAACGGGAAGCCCGTCGCTGCAGACAATTTCCGCCCTCTCGAATCGTTCCCGGACAAATCAAGCTTGGCCGTTACTTCATCTATACATCCTGAGTTGCTCCCGGATCCGTGTTCGGGCCGGAGATGAGTTCTATCCACCGCACGCCCGGCTGTCGTCCGGAGCGCACCGTCTGAAACCGGGCCGCGCCCGTCGCCCACACTCCTTGCTTGATGACCCGGTGGTTCTGAGTCACAGAGGCGCCGCTGCCGGGGCTCCGGCTCCGCGCTCCCCTTCCAAGGAATCCGTCATGGCTCGTAAGAAGATCGCGCTCATCGGCGCCGGACAGATCGGCGGCACGCTCGCCCATCTCGTCGGCCTGAAGGAGCTCGGCGATGTCGTCCTGTTCGACATCGCGGAAGGCATTCCGCAGGGCAAGGGTCTGGACATCGCGGAATCGGCGCCCGTCGACGGCTTCGATGCCCGATATGTCGGCGCGAACGACTACGCGGCGATCGAGGGGGCGGACGTCGTCATCGTCACGGCCGGCGTGCCGCGGAAGCCCGGGATGAGCCGCGACGACCTCCTCGGCATCAATCTCAAGGTCATGGAAGCCGTCGGCAACGGCATCAAGCAATATGCCCCGAACGCCTTCGTGATCTGCATCACCAATCCGCTCGACGCGATGGTCTGGGCGCTGCAGAAGTTCTCGGGGCTGCCCACGCACAAGATCGTCGGCATGGCGGGGGTGCTGGATTCCGCCCGTTTCCGCCACTTCCTGGCCGACGAGTTCAAGGTCTCTGTCAAGGATGTCACCGCCTTCGTGCTCGGCGGGCATGGCGACGACATGGTCCCGCTCGTGCGCTACTCGACCGTGGCCGGGATCCCGCTGCCCGACCTCGTCAAGATGGGTTGGACGACGCACGAGCGCATCGCTGCCATGGTCGAGCGCACCCGCAAGGGCGGGGGCGAGATCGTGAACCTGCTGAAGACCGGCTCCGCCTTCTACGCCCCGGCGGCCTCCGCCATCGCGATGGCGGAGAGCTACCTGAAGGACCAGAAGCGCGTCCTGCCCTGCGCGGCCTATCTGAACGGCGAGTACGACATCCGCGGCCTGTTCATCGGCGTGCCGGTCGTGATCGGCGAGGGCGGCATGGAGCGGATCCTCGAGGTCGAGATGTCGAAGGAGGAGCGCGAGATGTTCGCCAAGTCCGTCGCCTCGGTCCAGGGTCTCGTCGAAGCCTGCAAGGGCATCAACGGGTCGCTCGCGGCCTGACGGGGGCGGATATCGCGGCCGCATGCCGGTCTGCGGCCAAGCTACTTACGCCGGCTTCAAGCGTTGGTATACATAATGCCAACCGAGGCTGACTTTCGGGATAGGTTGAGGCGAGGGCAGGGCGGATGAACATTCACGAGTACCAGGGCAAGGCGGTCCTGAAGGAGTTCGGGCTCCCCGTCTCCAAGGGGCGGGCGATCTTCTCCCCGGACGAGGCCGAGGCCGCCGCGCGCGAGCTGGGCGGCCCGCTCTGGGTCGTGAAGAGCCAGATCCATGCCGGCGGACGCGGCAAGGGCAAGTTCAAGGAGGCGGCGGCCGGCGAGAAGGGCGGCGTGCGGCTCGCGAAGTCCGTCGAGGAGGTGAAGGAATTCGCCCGGCAGATGCTCGGCAACACCCTCGTGACGCTCCAGACGGGCCCGGCCGGCAAGCAGGTCAACCGCCTCTATATCGAGGAGGGCTCGGATATCGCCTCCGAGTTCTACCTGTCGCTCCTCGTCGACCGTGAGACGGGCCGCGTCGCCTTCGTCATATCGACCGAGGGCGGCATGGATATCGAGCAGGTCGCGCACGATGCGCCGGAGAAGATCCTGACCTTCGCGGTCGATCCGGCGACGGGGGTCATGCCGCATCACGGCCGCGTCGTGGCCAAGGCGCTCGGCCTCACGGGCGACCTCGCCAAGGAGGCGACGGACGTCATCTCCAGGCTCTACACGGCGTTCCTGGCCAAGGACATGTCGATGCTGGAGATCAACCCGCTGATCGTGACGAAGGACGGCCACCTCCGGGTGCTCGACGCCAAGATATCCTTCGATTCGAACGCGCTCTACCGGCACAGGGACATCGTCGAGCTCCGCGACCTGACCGAGGAGGACGAGAAGGAGATCGAGGCCTCCAAATACGACCTCGCCTATATCGCGCTCGACGGCACGATCGGCTGCATGGTCAACGGCGCGGGCCTCGCGATGGCCACGCTCGACATCATCAAGCTCTACGGCGAGGAGCCGGCGAACTTCCTCGATGTCGGCGGCGGCGCGACCGAGGAGAAGGTCACGGCGGCCTTCAAGATCATCACGGCCGATCCCCAGGTGAAGGGCATCCTGGTCAACATCTTCGGCGGCATCATGAAATGCGACGTGATCGCCAAGGGCGTGATCGCGGCCGTGAAGGCGGTCGGGCTCCAGGTGCCGCTCGTGGTCCGGCTCGAGGGCACGAACGTCGAGCTCGGCAAGCAGATCATCCGCGAGTCCGGGCTGAACGTGATCCCGGCCGACGACCTCGACGACGCGGCGCAGAAGATCGTCGGCGCGGTCAAGAAGGCGGCCTGAGGGGAAAGCAGATGTCCATCCTGATCGACTCCAACACCCGCGTCATCACGCAGGGCTTCACCGGCAAGAACGGCACCTTCCACACCGAGCAGGCGATCGCCTACGGCACGAAGGTCGTGGGCGGCACGAGCCCGGGCAAGGGCGGCTCGACCCATCTCGGCCTGCCGGTCTTCGACACGGTCAAGGAGGCGCGCGAGAAGACCGGCGCCGACGCCTCGGTGGTCTATGTGCCGCCGCCGGGCGCCGCCGACGCGATCTGCGAGGCCATCGACGCCGAGATCCCGCTCATCGTCTGCATCACGGAGGGCATCCCGGTCCTCGACATGGTCAAGGTGAAGCGCTCGCTCTCCGGCTCGAAATCGCGCCTCATCGGGCCGAACTGCCCGGGCATCGTGACGGCCGGCCAGTCGAAGATCGGCATCATGCCGGCCAACATCTTCAAGCCGGGCAATGTCGGCATCGTGTCGCGCTCGGGCACGCTCACCTACGAGGCCGTGTTCCAGACCTCGAACGAGGGTCTCGGCCAGACGACGGCGGTCGGCATCGGCGGCGACCCGGTGAAAGGCACCGAGTTCATCGACATGCTGGAGATGTTCCTGGCGGATCCCAAGACGGAGTCGATCGTCATGATCGGCGAGATCGGCGGCTCGGCCGAGGAGGACGCGGCGCAGTTCATCAAGGACGAGGCGAAGCGCGGCCGCAAGAAGCCGATAGTCGGGTTCATCGCCGGCCGCACCGCCCCTCCCGGCCGCCGCATGGGCCATGCCGGCGCCATCATCTCGGGCGGCAAGGGGGGCGCCGAAAGCAAGATCGAGGCGATGGAGGCGGCCGGAATCCGCGTCTCTCCGTCGCCCGCACGCCTCGGAAAAACCCTGGTGGAGGTCCTAAGGGGCTGAAATTCCGGCTTTCCGGCCCGATATTATGGCCGGGTTCAGATAGTGCTGCTAAAGGCTCGGTCCGGACCGGAATCTCTCCACGGGATCTCGTCGGGCCGCACGCCTGTGCGCCGAGCGTGAGTCCCGCCAGCGGCGGCCGACCCCGAGGCCGCCAGGACGCGTGAAAGCATGTCTCGTCAGGAAATCAACCAGAAGCTCCTCCAGACCGCCTTCCTCTACGGCGGCAACGCCGCCTATATCGACGAGCTCTACGCCCGCTACGAGAAGGATCCGGGCTCGGTCGATCCGGAATGGGCCGCCCTGTTCTCGGGCATGAACGAGGACGCCGCCCTCGTCGAGAAGAACGCGCGGGGCGCCTCCTGGCAGAAGCCGAACTGGCCCGTGCCGATGAACGGCGAGCTCGTCTCCGCCCTCGACGGCAACTGGGCGCAGATGGAGAGCGCCGTCGGCGAGAAGATCCGGACCAGGTCCGAGGCCAAGGGCAAGGCGCTCTCGTCGGAAGAGGTCTTCCAGGCGGCCCGCGACTCCGTCCGGGCCATCATGATGATCCGCGCCTATCGCATGCGCGGGCACCTCAAGGCCGACCTCGACCCGCTCCATCTCGAGCGGCGCGGGCCGGAGGAGGAGCTGCATCCGTCGCATTACGGCTTCACGGAAGCGGACTGGGACCGCCCGATCTTCCTGGACAACGTGCTCGGGCTCGAATTCGGCACCATCCGCGAGATCGTCGCGATCCTCGAGCGGACCTACTGCCAGACGCTCGGCGTCGAGTTCATGCACATCTCCGACCCGGCCGAGAAGGCCTGGATCCAGGAGCGCATCGAAGGCCCGCACAAGGAGATCAGCTTCACGGCCGAGGGCAAGCGCGCGATCCTGAACAAGCTCGTGGAGGCGGAAGGCTTCGAGAAGTTCCTCGACCTCAAATATACCGGCACCAAGCGCTTCGGGCTCGACGGCTCCGAGGCCATGATCCCGGCCCTCGAGCAGATCATTAAGCGCGGCGGCGCGCTCGGCGCCAAGGAGATCGTCATCGGCATGGCCCATCGCGGCCGCCTCAACGTCCTCTCCAACGTCATGTCGAAGCCCTTCCGGGCGATCTTCCACGAGTTCAAGGGCGGATCCTACGCTCCCGAGGAGGTCGAGGGCTCGGGCGACGTGAAGTACCATCTGGGCGCCTCTTCCGACCGGAGCTTCGACGGCAACAACGTCCACCTCTCGCTGACGGCCAATCCCTCCCATCTCGAGATCGTCGACCCGGTCGTGCTGGGCAAGGTGCGGGCCAAGCAGGACCAGCACAACGACGCTCCGGAGAGCCGCACCTCCGTGATCCCGCTCCTGATCCATGGCGACGCGGCCTTCGCGGGCCAGGGCGTCGTCGCGGAGTGCCTCGGGCTCTCGGGCCTGAAGGGCCACCGGACCGGCGGCTCCATCCACTTCATCATCAACAACCAGATCGGCTTCACGACGAACCCGCGCTTCTCGCGCTCCTCCCCCTATCCGTCCGACGTCGCCAAGATGGTCGAGGCGCCGATCTTCCACGTGAACGGCGACGACCCGGAGGCCGTGGTCTTCGCCGCGAAGGTCGCGACCGAGTACCGGCAGAAATTCCACAAGCCGGTCGTCATCGACATGTTCTGCTACCGGCGCTTCGGCCACAACGAGGGCGACGAGCCGGCCTTCACGCAGCCCAAGATGTACCGGATGATCCGGTCGCATCCCACGACGCTCGACATCTACGCCAAGAAGCTCGTGGCCGAGGGCACCGTCTCGGAAGCCGATGTCGAGGGCATGCGGGCCTCCTTCCGGGCCAGGCTCGACGCGGAGTTCGAGTCCGCCCAGGGCTACAGGCCCAACAAGGCCGACTGGCTCGACGGCCGCTGGGCAGGCCTCAAGGCGGTCCGGGAGCATGACGACGACCCGCGCCGCGGGGAGACCGCGGTCGATGCCGCCACCCTGCGCGAGATCGGCGCGAAGCTCTGCGAGGTGCCGAAGGGCTTCAACCTCCACCGCACCATCGGCCGCTTCCTCGAGAACCGCCGCAGGATGATCGAGACGGGCGAGGGGATCGACTGGGCGACCGCGGAGGCGCTGGCCTTCGGCTCCCTTCTGGTCGAGGGGCATCCGGTGCGCCTCTCGGGGCAGGACGTGGAGCGCGGGACCTTCTCCCAGCGCCATTCGGTGCTGATCGATCAGGAGAACGAGGACCGCTACACGCCGCTCAACCATCTCCGCACCGGGCAGTCGCGCTACGAGGTCATCAATTCGATGCTCTCGGAGGAGGCGGTGCTCGGCTTCGAATACGGCTACTCGCTTGCGGAGCCGAACGCGCTCGTCCTCTGGGAGGCGCAGTTCGGCGACTTCGCCAACGGGGCGCAGGTCGTGGTCGACCAGTTCATCTCGTCCGGCGAGCGCAAGTGGCTGCGCATGTCCGGCCTGGTGATGCTCCTGCCGCACGGCTACGAGGGGCAGGGGCCGGAGCATTCCTCGGCACGCCTGGAGCGCTACCTGCAGATGTGCGCCGAGGACAACATGCAGGTCGCCTATTGCTCCACGCCGGCGAACTACTTCCACATCCTCCGCCGGCAGCTGAAGCGCGAATTCCGCAAGCCGCTTATCCTGATGACGCCGAAGTCTCTGCTGCGGCACAAGCGCTGCGTGTCGCGCCTGGACGAGCTCGCGACGGGGTCGAGCTTCCACCGGGTCCTCTGGGACGACGGGACCCGCGTTGCGGACGAGAAGATCCGCCGCGTGATCATCTGCACCGGGAAGGTCTATTTCGACCTGCTGGAGGAGCTCGAGAAGCGGGGCGTCGAGGACGTCTATCTTCTCCGGGTCGAGCAGCTCTACCCGGTGCCGCTGAAAGCGCTGGCGGCCGAGATCTCGCGCTTCCCGAATGCGGACGTCGTCTGGTGCCAGGAGGAGCCCAAGAACATGGGGTCCTGGACCTTCATCGAGCCCTATCTCGAATGGGTGCTCGCCCAGGCGAAGTCGAAGGTGAGCCGTCCGCGCTATGCCGGTCGGGCCCCCTCCGCGGCCACCGCGACGGGCCTCATGTCCAAGCACCAGGAGCAATTGCGGGCGTTCCTGGAGGACGCCATCGCGGGCTGAGCCCGGCGGGGCGGGGCGGGCGCACCGCGCGTCCGCCTTACTTCTTCCTCACCCGAATGGCTGCTCCGCCCGGATGCGAAAGCCGCGTGACGGCGGGCCGCTCCCGCACTAGATACGGGGCCGACCATCCGACGCAGGTCCGTCCTGCGGGCAATCCAACCCGGCCGCTCCGCGGCCGCCTCGAGAAGGACGCCGCTTCCGGCGCAACGACATGCCAACCGACATCACAGTCCCGACGCTGGGCGAGTCCGTGACCGAGGCCACGATCGGCCGCTGGTTCAAGAAGCCAGGCGATCCCGTGAAGGCGGATGAGCCCCTGGTCGAACTCGAGACGGACAAGGTCACGCTCGAGGTGAACGCGCCGGCCTCCGGCACGCTCGGCGACATCGTCGCCAAGGACGGCGAGACCGTGGGGCCGGGCGCGGTCCTGGGCTCCATCGTCGAGGGCGGGGCAGCCGCGGGCGCCGCACCGGCCGCAAAGCCCGCGGAGGCCAGGACGCCGGCGGGGGCGCCGAAGCAGGATGCGCCCAAGCCAGCCTCCGCCCCGGCCCAGCAGCCCGCGAAATCCCCCGTCTCCTCGCCGAACGGCCCGGCCGTCGGCCGCATCGCGGCCGAGACCGGGCTCGATCCGGCGAATGTCGCCGTCACCGGCAAGGACGGCCGGGTGACGAAGGGCGACATGCTGGCGGCGCTCCAGGGCGGACCGGTCGGGGTCGCGGCGCAAGCGCCCGCGCCCGTACAGCTCCGGGCCCCCTCCGCGCCGGACGATGCCTCCCGCGAGGAGCGCGTCCGCATGACCAAGCTCCGCCAGACCATCGCGCGCCGGCTGAAGGACGCCCAGAACATCGCGGCGATGCTCACGACGTTCAACGACGTCGACATGGGCGCCGTGATGAAGCTCCGCTCGCAATACAAGGACGTGTTCGAGAAGAAGCACGGTGTGAAGCTCGGCTTCATGGGCTTCTTCACCAAGGCCGTCGTGCAGGCTCTGAAGGAATTGCCGGCCGTCAATGCCGAGATCGACGGCCAGGACATCATCTACAAGAACTACTACCACATCGGCATCGCGGTCGGGACGGACAAGGGCCTCGTCGTGCCCGTGGTGCGCGATGCCGACCAGCTCTCGATTGCCGAGATCGAGAAGGCCATTGCGGGATTCGGCAAGAAGGCGCGCGATGGCCAGCTCAAGATCGAGGAGATGCAGGGCGGCACCTTCACGATCACCAATGGCGGGATTTACGGCTCGCTCATGTCGACCCCGATCCTGAACGCCCCGCAATCCGGCATCCTCGGCATGCATCGGATCGAGGAGCGGCCCGTCATCCGCGGCGGCCAGATCGTGGCCCGGCCGATGATGTATCTCGCCCTGTCCTACGACCACCGGATCGTCGACGGGAAGGAGGCCGTGACCTTCCTGGTGCGCATCAAGGAGGCCCTGGAGGATCCGGCGCGGCTCGTCCTCGATCTCTGATCGGCCCTTGGCTCGACTGGAGACAGCGCTTGAGGCGGCAGGCGCGGAGCACCTGGTGATCGGTCGTCTCCTGATTGGCGGCATTCAGGCCTGTCGTGCACAAGCCAATCAGCCCGGGTACGACATCTTGGCGCTGAACCGTGCCGGGACGTCCTCAACTCGCATCCAGGGGTGGCGAGACTTGAAGCGCCTCGTCGTGACGCTTGGCACCTGATCTCTGAGGTTCTGGTAGCCTGATGCCGACGATTGCGGTCATCGACGGCGTTCGGATTATGATCCATCTTAACGACCATTTGCCCCCTCATCTCCACGCCGTCTTCGCTGGGTCGGAGGCACAGGTCTCGATCGCCACGGGGGAGGTCCTGCATGGCTCGCTGCCGCGGGCAAAGACGAGGGCCGTGCAGGAGTGGTTGGCTGCCAATCGTGAGCAGGTCGCCTATATGTGGGCGGAGATCAGGGCCAAGCGGAATCCGGGAGGGTTTTCGGAATGAGGCCGCATCGGATCGCTGCCGTCGAGGTTGTTCGATATCCCGTGCTACGCATCACCTTCGATGACGGGCTCAGTGGGGAATACGATCTGTCGGAAGCCATTGCTCAAGGGCCAATTTATGCTCCTCTGAAGAACGAAACCTTCTTCAGAACCGTCTCTGTGGGGTCGCATGGCCACACATTCGGCTGGAACCTCGACGTGCTCGGGGAGGAGATCGACTTCTGTCCGGATGCGGCGCGCATAAAGATCGAGACCGATCTCGTTGAGGAACTAGCCGCGCGCTACAAGGCTCGGCGCACCGCGGCCGAATGAGCTGAACAAGGAAAGTGATGTCCTACGATCTCGTCGTCATCGGCACCGGCCCCGGCGGGTATGTGTGCGCCATCCGGGCGGCGCAGCTCGGCCTCAAGACCGCCGTGGTGGAGAAGCGGGCGACGCATGGCGGCACCTGCCTGAATGTCGGCTGCATCCCGTCGAAGGCGCTGCTGCATGCCTCCGAGCTCTTCGCGGAGGCGCGCGACCATTTCTCCGATCTCGGGATCGAGGTCCCGGCCCCGAAGCTCGACCTTGCGAAGATGATGGCCTTCAAGGACGAGGGCGTCTCCGGGAACGTGAAGGGCGTCGAGTTCCTCCTGAAGAAGAACAAGATCGACACCTTCCACGGCCGGGGCTGCATCAAGGCGCCGGGCCAGGTCGAGATCACGGCCGAGGACGGCTCGAACCAGCTCATCGAGACCAAGAACATCGTCATCGCGACGGGTTCCGAGGTGGCGCCGCTGCGCGGGATCGAGATCGACGAGAAGGTCGTCGTGTCGTCAACGGGGGCGCTCGAGCTCGCGAGCGTGCCGAAGCGGCTGGTCGTGGTGGGCGCGGGCGTGATCGGGCTCGAGCTCGGCTCGGTCTGGCGCCGGCTCGGCGCCGAGGTGACCGTCGTCGAGTTCCTCGACCGCATCCTGCCCGGCATGGACGACGAGGTCGCCAAGCAGTTCCAGCGCATCCTCGGCAAGCAGGGCTTCGCCTTCAGGCTCGCCTCCAAGGTGACGAAGGTCGAGACCTCCGGCGGCGGCGCGAAGGTCACGGTCGAGCCGGCGCAGGGCGAGGGCACGCCCGAGGTGCTGGACGCGGACATCGTCCTCGTCGCGACTGGCCGTGTACCCTACACCGAAGGTCTCGGACTGGAGCATGCAGGCGTCCGGACCGACCCGAAGGGCCGGGTCGAGGTCGACGCCCATTTCTCGACCAACGTCACCGGCATCTACGCGATCGGGGACGTCATCGCGGGCCCGATGCTCGCCCACAAGGCCGAGGACGAGGGCATGGCGGTTGCCGAGATCATCGCCGGCAAGGCGGGCCACGTGAACTACGACGTGATCCCGAGCGTGGTCTACACCTTCCCGGAGATCGCTTCCGTGGGCAAGACCGAGGCCGAGCTGAAGGCGGCCGGCATCGGCTACAATGTCGGCAAGTTTCCCTTCACGGCCAATGGCCGCGCCAAGGTGAACCGCACCACCGACGGATTCGTGAAGATCCTGGCGGATGCCGGAACGGATCGCGTGCTCGGGGTTCATATCCTCGGGGCGGATGCCGGGACCATGATCGCGGAGGCTGCGGTCGCGATGGAGTTCGGCGCCTCGTCGGAAGACATCGCCCGGACCTGCCACGCCCACCCGACCCTGAACGAGGCCGTGAAGGAAGCGGCGCTCGCGGTCGACAAGCGCCCGATCCATATGTGAGGGCTGCGGCGGGCGGGCAGCTTCAGCCGATCCGCCGCATCGTCGCCGGCGCGAGCGGGTTGTCGGCGATGGCGGCCGCGTCGGGCGCGTCGACAGCAGGCTGTCCGGTGAAGGCGTCCCACAGGCGCCGGATGGCGTGCTCCGGCACGTCGTCCACGATCAGGACGAGGCGGGTGCGCCGGTCCCCGTCCGGCCAGGCGGGCAGCAGGCCGGCCACGTGCAGGACGTGCTGAACGCCCTGGATGAGGATGGGCTTGCCGGGGCTCTCGGCGACGTCCACCAGCCCCTTCAGCCGCAGGATGCGCGGCCCGAAGCTCGACCGGACGAGGTCGAGGAACATGTCGAGGGCGCTCTGCCCGACCGGCTTCTCGGCCGTGAGCACGAAGGAGCGGATATGCTCGTCGTGCCGGCTCGCGTCGCCATGGTGGTCGTGGTGGTGGTGACCGTGTCCGTGATGGTGATGATGGTGGTTGCCGGGACGTCCGGCCTCGACCTCTTCCGCTCGCAGCCAGCTGCGGACGTCGGCGATCTTCCCTTCCGGGTCGAAGACGCCGTCGCCGATCACCGTCCGGGCATCCGCCTCGCCGTGAACCGCGGTCACGATCTCGGCCGCGGGGTTCAGGGCGCGCAGCCGCGCCCGCAAGCCGTCGAGCTGTGCCCGATCCTGGACCAGGTCCGTCTTCGTCAGCACGATCCGGTCCGCCACCGCGGCCTGGCGGAGCGCCTCGGGCCGCGCGGCGAGCGTGCCGTCTCCGAGCAGCGCATCCACGACCGTCACCACGGCGCCAAGCGCGTAGCGCCGCGACAGATAGGGGTGGTAGAGCACCGCCCCGAGCACGGGTGCCGGATCGGCGAGGCCCGTCGTCTCGATGACCACGCGGCGGAACGGGGCGATGCGGCCGTTGTCGCGCTTGCGCAGGAGGTCCTCGAGCGTCTGGACGAGGTCGCCGCGGACGGTGCAGCATAGGCATCCGGCGGAGAGGAGGACCAGCCCGTCCTCCACCTTCTCCACGAGCAGGTGGTCGAGCCCGACCTCCCCGAACTCGTTGACGATCACCACCGTGTCCGCGAGCGCCGGGTCGCGGAGCAGGCGGTTGAGCAGGGTGGTCTTGCCGGCCCCGAGATAGCCGGTGAGCACCGTGAGCGGGATGGGGGCCGGGCGCGCTTCGGGCTGCATGCCCCCTATCTAGGACGGCCGGCCGCGTCAGGCCATCGCGCTATTGCGCGGCAGCCCGCTTCTCCGATGCGCTCGCGGCCGTTTCCGGCCGGCGGGCGGGCTTCGCCACCGGCCGAGGCTTGGCCTTCGCGTCCCTCCTGAGCTCGACGCCGTCGAGCGCGGCGGCCGGCAGGGCCGGCTTGGCCCTGATCTGGCCGTGGCCGGGCTTGGCCTTCGCCCCGGCCCCGACCGCCCCGAGCTTCGGCTTCGCGTCCGCTGCGGGCTTGGCCTGCAGGTTGCCCGAGAGCGCCGAGCGGGATGCCGGACTCGGGCCGCTGCGGAGGGTGGTGACCGCGGCGCCTTCGCCCGGATTGGTTCCGGCGACCGGCGGCGTCAGCGAGGCGGCGGCCGCGACCGGCTCGAGGTTGCGGCCGCGCACACGCTTCGACTGCACGGGCTTTGCGGCGATCGCGACGGGCTTGGCCTTGGTCTTTCCGTCCTCGTCCGCGACGGTGCCCGGCGTGGCGCCGAGCCAGATCGGCACGGGCTCGAACTCGACGCGCGGGCCGAGCGAGGTGCGCCCGCCCAGGGACCTCGCCGCACCCGCGGAGGCGACAGAGAAGGTGCTCGGCGAGAACAGCGAGGCGATCGGGTTGTCGGCATTGCCGCCCGGGGCCGCCGCGACGACGGCGGTCTCGTCATCCTCCTGCGGCTGGCGCTTGTTCGGACCGCAGATCACGGACCGCATGTTCGGCGGGGACATCAGAGGCGAGGGCGGAAGCTGATCGACCGTCTGCATCGCCCAGCCCGAGGACGCGAAGCCGTGATCGAAGAGATCCGCGGCGCGCAGGTCGCGCTCGCGCGCGGACGGATAGCCCATCACGACCGCGATCAGGCGGCGCCCGTTCTGGGTCGCGGTGGCCACGATGTTGAAGCCGCCCATGCAGATGAAGCCGGTCTTCATCCCGTCGGCGCCGGGATAGCGGCCGAGCATGCCGTTGTGGTTGCGGATGATCTTGCGTCCGAGCTTGAGCGCGCCGATCCGGAACAGGTCCTCGTGCTCCGGGAATTCGTGGATCAGCGCGCGGGCCAGGATCGCCATGTCGCGCGCCGAGGTCTGCTGCCGCTCGTCCGGGAGGCCGTTCTGGTTGTACCAGCGGCTCTCGCGCATGCCGAGCCGGCGGGAGGCCTCGTTCATGAGGGCGGCATAGTTCTCGACCGAGCCGGCGAGGTTCTCGCCGATCATCATCGAGACGTCGTTGGCCGACTTCACCATGATGATCCTGAGCGCGTTCTCCAGCGTGAGCTGCGTTCCCGGCTTGAAGCCCATCTTGGAGGGCGGCTCCCTCGTCGCCTCGGGCGACATCGTGAGGAGCGAGTTCATCGAGAATTTGCCCTGGCGCACGAGATCGAGTGCGACATAGGCCGTCATCAGCTTGGTCACCGAGGCCGGGTACCAGGGATCGGTCGCCCGGTCGGCATAGAGGACCCTGCCCGAGGCAGCGTCCACGACCAGGGCGGGAGTGCCCGCCTCGGCCGCGCTCGCGCCGAACAGGGCGAGCGCTGCGGCGAGGAGGAGGACGGCTCGGCGCGCCATACGGTTGTCTCCGTGCGGGGTCTGGCCCGGCATTTTTGAAGGGCGTCTGTCCGATGGGTGCCCGGCCCGGGCGGGCGGGGCGGGTTCGCTTGGAACGCGAACCTTATGGCCGCATAGGTGGCGACAGCAAGGCATCGTAGCGCCTGTACGCAACCCTCGGGCTCCCCCGCATGGACATGTCCCTCCTCTGGGTTCCGGCGACCCTGATCGCCTCGGCCGGCCAGGTCGCCCGCAACACGATGCAGCGCCGGCTGACCGAGAAGATCGGCACGGTCGGCGCGACGCAGGTCCGTTTCCTCTACGGCTTCCCCTTCTCGCTCCTCTTCCTCCTCCTCATGCTGGGCTTCACGGGCGAGCCCCTGCCCCGTCCCGGGCCCGGCTTCGCGGCCTTCATCCTGCTCGGCGCCCTCGCGCAGATCCTGGCGACCGGCCTGATGCTCGCCGCGATGCGGCAGCGCTCGTTCTCGGTGGTGACGGCGCTCATCAAGACGGAGGCGGTCCAGATCGCGGTCTTCGGTCTCGTCTTTCTCGGCGACCGGCTCCCGCCCGTCGCCATCGCGGCGATCGTGCTCGCCACCGCGGGCGTCATCCTGGTCACCTGGTCGCCCCGCACCGCGGGCGACATCAGGACGGGCGGCATCCTGCCCGTCGCGCTCGGCGTCGCGGCCGGCGCGCTCTTCGCCCTCTCGGCCGTCGGCTTTCGGGGCGCGATCCTGAACCTCGAATCCGGTTCGGCCTTCCTCCGCGCCACGACGGCCCTGGCCTGGAGCCTCTTCCTCCAGACCGCGATTCTGGCTCTCTGGCTCCTCCTGTTCGATCGGCCCGCGCTTCTCGGCAGCTTGCGCGAGTGGCGCTCGTCGGTCGGGGCGGGCTTCGTCGGTGCCGCGGCGTCGCAGTTCTGGTTCATCGGCTTCGCCCTGACCGCGGCGGCCAATGTCCGCACCCTCGCGCTCGTCGAGGTGCTCATGGCGCAGGCGGTGTCGCGGCGCGTCTTCGCCCAGAGCGCGACCCCGCGGGAGTTCGCCGGGATGGGGCTCATCGTGCTCGGCGTGCTAGGGATCCTGCTGACCGCCCATTGACGCTTGAACGGAAGCCCGAATGGGCGCATATGCGCCTAACTAGCCGGAGGAGAGACCATGCAGCCCGCGATCGTCGGTTGGGCCCATACCCCGTTCGGGAAGCACGATGCCGAGACGGTCGAAAGCCTGGTCGTCCGCGTGACGAACGAGGCGCTCGACCATGCCGGGATCGGCCCCGAGGATGTGGACGAGGTCTTCCTCGGCCATTTCAACGCCGGCTTCTCCCCGCAGGATTTCACCGCCTCGCTCGTCTTCCAGGCCTCGGACGCGTTCCGCTTCAAGCCGGCGACCCGCGTGGAGAACGCCTGCGCGACCGGCTCGGCCGCGGTTCACCAGGCGCTGAAGACGATCGAGGCGAAGCGCGCCCGCGTCGTGCTCGTGGTCGGCGTCGAGCAGATGACCCGCACCCCGCCGGCCGAGATCGGGAAGAACCTCCTGCGCGCGTCCTACCTCGCCGAGGACGGCGACACTCCGGCCGGCTTCGCCGGCGTGTTCGGGAAGATCGCGGCCTCCTATTTCCAGCGCCACGGCGACCAGTCGGACGCGCTTGCGCTGATCGCGGCGAAGAACCACCGCAACGGCGTCCAGAATCCCTATGCGCAGATGCGCAAGGATCTCGGCTTCGAGTTCTGCCGGGCCGAGTCGGACAAGAATCCCTTCGTGGCCGGCCCGCTGAAGCGGACCGACTGCTCGCTCGTCTCCGACGGGGCGGCGGCGCTCGTCATCGCGGATGGGGAGACGGCCGAGTCGATGCGGCGTGCGGTGGCGTTCCGGGCCACGGCGCATGCGCAGGACTTCCTCCCCATGTCCAAGCGGGACATCCTGAAGTTCGAGGGCTGCGCGGAGGCCTGGAAGCGGGCGCTCGCCGCCGGCGGCATCGCGCTGGACGACCTCTCCTTCGTCGAGACGCATGACTGCTTCACCATCGCCGAGCTCATCGAATACGAGGCGATGGGCCTGACGCCGGAGGGGCAGGGCGCCCGGGCGGTCAAGGAGGGCTGGACCGAGAAGGACGGCAGGCTGCCCGTGAACCCGTCCGGCGGCCTGAAGGCCAAGGGTCACCCGATCGGCGCGACGGGGGTGTCCATGCACGCGCTTTCGGCCATGCAGCTCTGCGGCGAGGCCGAGGGCATCCAGGTGCCGGACGCGAAGCTCGCCGGGATCTTCAACATGGGCGGCGCCGCGGTCGCGAACTACGTCTCGATCCTCGAGCGGGTCCGGTAGGCTCAGGCGGGAACGGGCGCCGTCGCGGAGGGTTCGCGGCGGCTCCGGCTGGCCAGCAGATAGGCCGCGATCCCCACATTGAGGAGGTTCCAGGCGAGCCCGTGCAGGAAGGCGGCGTGATACGATCCCGTCAGGTCGAAGATCACGCCGGACAGCCAGCCGCCGAGGGCCATTCCGACGATCGTGGCCGTGATGCAGATCGCGACCCGGGACGCGGCTTCGTTGGCCGGGAAGTATTCCCGCACGATGATCGCGTAGCTCGGAACGATCCCGCCCTGGAAGAGGCCGAACAGGATCGAGATCACGTAGAGCGACGCCAGCCCGTCGAAGAAGGCATAGAGCAGAAGCGCCAGCGCCTGGAGCGTCGAGCCCACGAGCAGGGTCGCAAGCCCGCCGAGCCGGTCGGCCACGAAGCCGGAGGCCACCCGCGACACGATCCCGAAGCCGAGCATCAGGGTCAGCATCTCGGCACCGCGGGCGGGTCCGTAGCCGAGGTCGCCGCAATAGGCCACGATATGCACCTGCGGCATCGCCATCGCCACGCAGCAGGCGATGCCTGCCACGATGAGAAGGAGCTGCAGGGTTCCCGGTCCGATGGGAAGCCGGGTCGGCACGAAGCCGGGCCGGGCGGCCGCCGTCGCGGCGGCCGAGAAGCGGGGCTTCGGCCGGAGCGCCAGGATGAGCGCGGGCATCGTGACGAGGCAGATCGCCCCCACGGCCAAATGTGCCGGCCGCCAGCCGAACTCCGCGACGCCCAACTGGACGAGCGGCGGCCAGATCGCGCCGGCCAGGTAGTTGCCGGATGCGCAGATCGCGACCGCGATGCCGCGGCGCCGCACGAACCACAGGGAGATGTCGGCAAGAAGGGGCGCGAAACTCGCCGACGAGCCGACCCCGATCAGGGCATGAGCCAGCGCGTAGGCGAGGAGGTTCGGGGCGAGCCCGGCCGCCAGGTAGCCGGCGCATAGGAGGACCCACCCGATCGCGAGCGGAACGACGATACCGGCCCGGTCCGCCAGCCGGCCCATCGCGATCGCGCCGAAGCCGAAGCCGATCATCGCCAGCACGTAGGGCAGGGAGGCGGCCCCGCGCGCCGTGCCGAACTCGGCCTGGACGGCGGGCAGCGCCACCACGACCGACCACAGCCCCACCCCGCCGAGCGTGGAGAGCGTCAGGGCGACGAGGAGGCGCAGCCAGGAGGCACGCCCGTCCGGCCCGCGCTCGACCGCAGCCGCCGGCGCCTGAGACCCCGCCATGCTTCCTCCCGAACCGTCTTGTTCGGGACGGGGTAGCAGAGGCGGAGCGCCTGCGCGACCCGGCTGCGGGCAGACCTGTCCCGCCCTGTCGGCTCAGGCCTTCATGAGGACATAGGTGCCGGGGGCGTCGCAGAGCGCCGGCAGATGGCCTTCCCCGGGCTGGTGCGGGGGCACGCGCTCGGGCGCCTGCCGCTCCACCCACTGGAACCAGTAGGGCCACCAGGAGCCCTCGTGCTTCTCGGCGGCGCCGAGCCAATCCTCATAGGCCTTCTTCCCTTCGATCGGGCCCGTCCAGTAGCCGTATTTCGGCTTGGCCGGCGGGTTCACGACCCCCGCGATGTGGCCGGAGCCGGCGACCACGAACTCGACCGGGCCGCCGAACGCCTTGGAGCCCAGGAAGACCGACACCGCCGGCGCGATATGGTCCTCGCGCGTCGCCAGGTTGAAGATCGGGATCTTCACCTTCTTCAGGTCGAGGCGGACGTTGTCGATGATCATCTCGCCCTTGGCGAGCTTGTTCTCGAGATAGCAGTTGCGCAGGTAGAACGAGTGGTTCGCGGCCGGCATCCGGGTCGAGTCGGAGTTCCAGTAGAGCAGGTCGAAGGGGAAGGGCGCCTTTCCCTTCAGGTAGACATTGACCACGTAGGGCCAGATCAGGTCGTTCGGCCGCAGCATGTTGAAGGCGGTCGCCATTCGCGAGCCTTCGAGATAGCCGCGCGCCTTCATCATCGCCTCGACGGCCTGGATCTGCCCTTCGTCGACGAAGACCTTCAGGTCGCCCGCATGGGTGAAGTCGATCTGCGTGGTGAAGAAGGTCGCGCTCTCGATCCGCCTGTCGCCGGTCGCGGCCATATAGGCGAGCGCGACGGCCAGCAGGGTTCCGCCGACGCAATAGCCGATCGCCGTGACGTTCCGCTCGCCCGTCGCCTGCTCGATGGCGTCCAAAGCCGCGAACACCCCCTCCCGCATGTAGTCGCCGAAGCCCTTGTCGGCCTGGCGCTCGTCGGGATTGACCCAGGAGATGCAGAAGACCGTGAGCCCCTGGTCCACCGCCCACCGGATGAAGCTCTTCTCCGGGTTCAGGTCCAGGATGTAGTATTTGTTGATCCAGGGCGGGACGATCAGGAGCGGGCGCCGCAGCACCGTGTCCGTGGTGGGCGCGTACTGGATGAGCTCGATCAGGTCGTTGCGGTAGATCACCTTGCCGGGCGTGACCGCGAGGTTCACGCCGACCTTGAACTTCGTCGGGTCGGATTGCCGCAGCTTCAGCTCGCCGCCGCCGGCCTCGACATCCTCCGCCAGCATCTGCATGCCGCGCACGAGGTTCGCCCCGCTCTCCTTGAGGGTCTCGCGGATGAGCTCGGGATTGGTGGCGATGAAGTTGGAGGGCGAGAGCGCCGAGGAGAGCTGCTTGACGTAGAAGCGCGCCTTGGCGCGGGTATGCTCGTCCAGCCCGTCGGCCTCGTCGACCATCGCCTCGGCCCATTGCGAGGTGACGAGATAGGCCTGCTTGATGAAGTCGAAGACGGCGTTCTTCGACCATTCGGGATCCTGGAAGCGCTTGTCCTGGGGGGCGGGCGCGATCACGGGCGCCGCTTCCTCGCCCTGCATCCGCTTCAGCGTGGTCGACCAGAGATCGAGGAACTGGGTGCCGAGCCGCGCCTGCGCCTCCACGGCCTTCTGCGGGTCCACCATCCACTTCTCGGCGACCTCTCCCAGCGTCTTGACCACCTCGCCGACGCCGTCCGCGAGCCCGGGCCTCGCCGCGCCCTCCTCCACCGGCTTCAGATAGGCTGCGGTCGCCCGGCTCGCCTGCTCGACGAAGCGCGTCATGTTCTCCGACAGCGCGCCGAAATCGGGCAGCTGGGGCTCGGGCAGGCGTGGCCCTTCGCTCTCAGACATCGCTTCCTCCGGCCCGCCCCGCTTGTCCGGCAGGCATTGTTTCCGCCATGTTAACTCAACCGGCGGCAATCTTCGATCCCGCAGACAACGCCGCTCAGCCAGCCGTGATCCGGAGGTCCGAGACTTCGCGCATGCGTCCCATCCTTCCCGCCTCGTTGCTCCTTCTCATCGGCGCCGCGCTCGGCGGCTGCGCCGGGGACGCGAACCCCGTGCGCGACGCGGCGGTCGCCGCCGGCGTGACGGGCGGCGAGCCGAAACCCGCCCCCGACTTCGTCGCCCGGACCCGCCCCGCCCAGGTCGAGTACCTCCCGGTCGGCGTGTCCGCCCCGCCCCGCAGGTACCGTGCCAAGACGAAGGACGAGGTCGAGAATGCGGAAGCGCAGATGGACCGGCTGAGCCGGGCGAACGCCGCGAGGGCCGCAGCGGCGCGCCGGGCGGCCGGCTCGCAGTAGGCGGCATCCGGGCTGCCCAGGGAAGGGGAGCGATGCTAGAAGACGACAAGGTGGTTCGCGGCGACTTCGCCCGGCGAGCCGAGGATCCGCTCGACATGACCGATTTTCACCGCATCAAGCGGCTGCCGCCCTACGTGTTCGAGGAAGTGAACCGGTTCAAGGCCAAGGCGCGGGCCGCCGGGGCGGACATCGTCGACCTGGGGATGGGAAATCCCGACCTTGCGGCGCCGCCGCATGTCGTCGCCAAGCTCTGCGAGACGGCCGGCAAGCCGCGGACCGACCGCTACTCCGCCTCCAAGGGCATCGCCGGGCTCCGCCGCGCCCAGGCCGGCTACTATGCCCGCCGCTTCGGCGTGAAGCTCAATCCCGACACGCAGGTCGTGGCGACGCTCGGCTCGAAGGAGGGCTTCGCCAACATGGCGCAGGCCATCACGGCGCCGGGCGACGTGGTGCTCGTGCCGAACCCGTCCTATCCCATCCACGCCTTCGGCTTCCTGATGGCGGGCGGCGTCATCCGCTCCGTGCCGGCCGAGCCGAGCCCCGCCGTGTTCCCGGCGCTCGAACGCGCGGTGCTGCACTCGATCCCGAAGCCGCTCGCGCTCGTCACCTGCTACCCGTCCAACCCGACCGCGCAGGTCGCCTCGCTCGACTTCTACCGCGACCTCGTCGCCTTCGCGAAGAAGCATGACATCTTCCTCCTCTCCGACCTCGCCTATGCGGAGGTCTATTTCGACGACCGCGAGCCGCCGCCCTCCATGCTGCAGGTGCCGGGGGCCATGGACGTCGCGGTCGAGTTCACCTCCATGTCGAAGACCTTTTCGATGGCCGGCTGGCGCATCGGCTTCGCGGTCGGGAACGAGCGGCTGCTCGCGGCGCTCGCGCGGGTGAAGTCCTATCTCGATTACGGCGCCTTCACGCCGGTCCAGGTCGCGGCGACCGCGGCGCTGAACGGGCCCGACGACTGCATCCGCGAGATGCGGGCGATCTACAGGCGGCGCCGCGACGTGCTGGTGGAGAGCTTCGGCAAGGCCGGGTGGGAGATCCCGTCCCCCTCCGCGTCCATGTTCGCCTGGGTGCCGATCCCGGAGAAGTTCCGACCGCTCGGCAGCCTCGAATTCTCCAAGCTGCTCGTCGAGAAGGCGGATGTCGCGGTCGCGCCAGGCATCGGCTTCGGCGAGCACGGGGACGATTACGTCCGCATCGCGCTGGTCGAGAACGAGCAGCGCATCCGCCAGGCGGCGCGCTCCGTCCGCAAGTTCTTCGACACCGCCGACCGCACCCTGCACAACGTCGTGCCGATGGCACGGGCGGGGTAGGGGCTAGGCCAGGATGCGGCGGTACTGGATGAAGCCCGGCCGGTCCGCCAGGGTGTCGTAGAGCGCCCGCGCGGCCGCGTTCGTCTCGTGCGTGAGCCAGTAGACGCGGCTCGCGCCCTCGGCTCGCGCGCGCTCGCAGACGGCCTCGATCAGCTTGCGGCCCGCGCCCCTGCCGCGGGCGGCCTCGGCCGTGAACAGGTCCTGCAGGTAGCAGTAATCGCCGATCGTCCAGGTCGAGCGGTGGAAGATGAAGTGGACGATGCCGACGAGCGCCTCGCCTTCGACGCAGCCGAAAGCGTGCATCGGCTCGGCCGGATCCATCAGGCGCGACCAGGTCGTCTCGGTCACCTCGGGCGGGACGCTCGTCTTGTAGAAGGCCAGGTAGCCGGCCCAGAGCGGCTCCCAGGCGGCTCGGTCGGCCGGCCCGAGCGGGCGGACGGCCAGGGCGGCCATCAGACGGTCTCCAGCTTGCGCGGGCCGGGCAGCTCGGGCGCGAAGCGGAACCCGACGCTGATCCGGTTCCAGGCGTTGATGGCGCCGATCGCGGCCGAGAGATGCGCGAGCTCGTTCTCGGAGAAGACCTCGCGCGCCTCGTCGAAGTCGTCGTCGGCGACGCCGAGCTCGACCTCCGTCAGCACCTCAGTCCAGGCGAGCGCCGCGCGCTCGCGATCCGTATAGACGTCGACCTCGCGCCAGGCGACGAGCAGGTCCAGCTTCTCGCGCGCGACCTGCTGCGCCCGTGCCACGTTGAGGTGGTACTGCACGCAGAACGCGCAGCCGTTCATCTGCGAGGCGCGGAGCTTCACGAGCTCCAGGAGGTCGGCCTCGAGCCCGGCCGCGACCGCCGCACTGTCGATCGCCGCCAGCGCGTCGGCGACGGGTGCCGCGAGGCGACGGAAGCTGCGTCGGTCGATGCGGGGCGTGAACTCCGACACGGGCGTGCCTCCTGCGCTACTCGACGACGTTGTTCTCGACCACGTTGCCGGTCGCGTGGTCCCCATTATCGGCCGAACTGCCGAAGGGATAGCCCGCATCCTCGCCGCAATAGAGGCGCCAGCCCTCGCGCGAGCCGACGCTGATCGCCGGCAGGTGCAGCGGAAGGGCGTAGGAGAAGCGGTTGCCCGAGATCGTGTTGAAGGACGGGGTCTGGTGGCGGATCGTGCCGCCCTCGCCGCAATTGCGGTAGAGGAAGATGCCGCCGCGCCAGGCGATGCGGAAGCGGTTGTCGGCGATGCGGTTCCGGGCCGAGCCGTCCACCGCGATCGCCTCGCGCCCGGTCTCGATGTCGAAGTTGTTGCCCGCGATCGTGTTTCCCGCGCTTTCGGCATCGAGATAGACGGCGACCGAGGCGGACCGGCCGACGACGCGCGAGTTCGTCAGGGAGACTCCCGTCACGCCGGGCCCGAGATAGAGCGGGATCGCGCCGGAGGCCTGCAGGGTCGAGCTCTCGATTGCGATCCCGGTCGGCGCCGCAGCCTGGGCCCGCTCCGTATGGCCGGACGCTCGCGAGGAGAGCTTCAGCACCTCGCCCTGGCCGTTGATGGCCATCCCCCAGATGCGGATCGGGCCGGCGATCGTGCAGTTGCGGATCGCCACGCCCTCCGGCCGGTCCCACTCCGTCCGGCCGCCCTCGGGCGGGCGCGAGCGGATCTCGACCGTGAACCTGGGGAAGGGCGGTTCGGCCTCGGGCCGGCCGATGCGGCCGCCGCGGCAGTCGATCTCCACGCCGCTCGCCGCCCGGCCCTCCAGGAGGAGGCGCTTCGTCACGACCTCGTCCGGCCCGAGGCGCAGGCTGCAGGTCAGCCTGGCGACATCGTCCGGGCCGAGCGCCGGCTCGAGCAGCGCGGCGCGTGTGCGCGCATCGCAGGCGGGCGCGGCGGCGCGCACCGGCTCGGCGCAGACGAGCAGCAGCGCCGCGGCCGGGAATGCCAGCAGGCCGCGCTGCATCGCGAAGGATGTCCTAGCCGGCGCGGTGCTGGCCGCCGGCGATCTTGGCCGACATGTCCACGACCGGAGCCGCCGCGGAGGTCTTGACCAGCTCGATGCCGCGCTCGCAATCGCTTCGGCGCTCGTAGCCCTCGGCCGAATCCGCGATGACGTTTCCGTTCTGGACGCGAAGGCGCCAGCGCCATTCGCCGTTATGACCCTTGTAGATCTCGAAGCGCATTCGTCCTCTCCCGTGCGCGGGATCAACGAAGGAGGGCGAAGCGGGTTCGCGGGCGCCCCGCCGGTCAGGATTCCAGGTGGAACTTGGCCCGGTTGCGGTGCTCGGCCTGGATGCGCCGCACCGTCCCGGTCGCGGAGCGGTAGACCAGCGTGTCCGTCTCGATGATGTCGGGGCCGAACTTCACGCCGTTCAGCAGCGCGCCGTCGGTGACGCCGGTCGCCGCGACCACGACGTCGCCGCGCGCGAGCTCGTCGACATTGTACTTCTTCTCCGGGTCGGTCACGCCCATCTTCTTCGCGCGCTCGCGCTTCTCCTCCGTGTCGAGGATGAGGCGGCCCTGCATCTGGCCGCCGATGCAGCGCAGCGCGCCCGCCGCGATCACGCCTTCCGGCGCCGCCCCGACGCCGAGATAGATGTCGACGCCCGTCCGTCTCGGCATGGAGGTGAAGATCACTCCCATGATGTCGCCGTCCGTGATGAGCCGGATGGAGCAGCCGAGCGCACGCACGCGCCGGATCAGCTCCTCGTGCCGCGGGCGGTCCAGGATCAGCGCCGTGATGTCCTTCGGCTCGACACCCTTGGCCTTAGCGAGCGAGCGGATGTTCTCTTCCGGCGTGCGGTCGAGGTCGACCGTGCCCTTCGGGTAGCCAGGCCCGATCGCGATCTTGTTCATGTAGACGTCGGGGGCGGCGAGCAGCGATCCGCCCTCGGCCATGGCCATCACGGCGATGGAGCCCGGCATGTCCTTGGCGCAGAGAGTCGTGCCCTCCAGCGGGTCGACCGCGATATCGACCTTCGGGCCCGTGCCGTTGCCGACGCGCTCGCCGATGAAGAGCATCGGGGCCTCGTCGCGCTCGCCCTCGCCGATCACGACCGTGCCGTCGATCGGCAGCGTGTTCAGCTCGCGCCGCATCGCGTCCACCGCCGCCTGGTCGGCCGCCTTCTCCTGGCCGCGGCCGCGCAGGCGCGCCGCCGCGACCGCCGCCCGCTCCGTGACGCGGACCAGCTCCAGCGTCAGGATGCGCTCGATGAGGATGCTCTTTTCGGGCTTTGCGTCTGCCATGGTGCTCGGGATCCGTTCCGGCTCTATTCGGCCCGAGGGGCGGCGTCCGCCTCGGTCACGATCTCGTAATGCGCCACGCGCTCGTCGTAGTCGATGAGAACCTCGCGCGCCTCGGGCTCGACGACCGCCGCCTCGGCCGCCTCGCCCGCGAAGGCGCGGATGGCGTCGAGGGAGGCCCAGCGGGTCTCGACCATCAGCTCGGTCGCATCCCCGACCGAGCGGCGCGAGAGGGTCGCGCCGAGGAATCCGGGGCGTCCCCGCAGGTCCGGCACGACCCGGTCCTGGAAATGCCGGCCGTAACGCTCGACACCCGCGCCGATGCTGCGCGCCCGCCAGATGCGCAGGATCATCGGGACGCTCCGGCGGCGCGGCTCATTCCCGCTCGATCCGGATGACCTGCGGTTCCTCCGAGACGAGGCCGTCGCCGGCGATCTTCTCGAGCGCCTCCCGGATCGCGGCTTCGGTCGCCGCATAGGTGATGAGCACGAGCGGCACCGGATCGCCCGAGCGGCCATGCTTGTCGGAGGGGGGTAGGCTGCCGGCCGGCCGCTTCTGCACGATCGATTCGATCGAGATCCGGGCCTCGGCCATGCGGCTCGCGACGCCGGCCGCCACGCCGAGCCGGTCATGGACCGTGAGGCGGATGTAGTAGCCGCCCTCGTGCCGCTGCATCGGGGCGCGCTCGGCCTTGTCGAGCCGCGCCGTCGGGCGGCCGAAGGGCGGCGAGACGGTGCCGGAAGCGACATCGGCGATGTCCGAGACGACCGCCGAGGCGGTCGCGTCGCCGCCCGCGCCCGGGCCGATCAGGGTCAGCTCGCGCACGGCATCGGCGTCGATCGTGACCGCGTTGGTCACGCCCATCACCTGCGCGATCGCGGAGCTCTTCGGCACCATGGTCGGATGGACGCGCTGCTCGATCCCGGCCTCGCTCCGCTCGGCGACCCCGAGCAGCTTGATCCGGAAGCCGAGCTCGTCCGCCATCTTCAGGTCGAGCGGCGTGATCTTCTCGATTCCCTCCACGTAGATCGACTGGGCGTCGATCTCCGTCCCGAAGGCGAGCGAGGTCAGGAGCGCCAGCTTGTGGGCCGTATCGAAGCCGCCGATGTCGAAGGTCGGATCGGCCTCGGCATAGCCGAGCTTCTGCGCCGCCGCGAGGCAGGTCGCGAAGTCGAGCCCGTCGCTCTCCATCCGGGACAGGATGTAGTTGCAGGTGCCGTTCAAGATTCCGTAGATCCGGGTGATCCGGTTGCCGGCGAGCGCCTCGCGCAGCGTCTTGACCACGGGGATCCCGCCGGCCGCGGAGGCCTCGAAGGCGAGCGCGACGCCTCTCTCCTCGGCCCGGCGCGCGAGATCGAGCCCGTGGCGGGCAAGCAGCGCCTTGTTGGCGGTCACGACGTGCTTGCCGTGCTCGATCGCCGTCTCGACCACGGCCTTGGCCGGCCCGTCCGCGCCGCCCATGAGCTCGACCACGCAATCGACCTCGTCGGAGCGCGCGAGCGCGACCGGATCGTCGAACCAGCGGTAGCGGGACAGATCGTGGCCCCGGTCGCGGCTCCTGTCGCGGGCCGAGACGGCGGTCACCCGGATGGCGCGGCCGGCACGCTCGGTCAGCGCATTGTCCTGACGCGCGATGATCTTGAGGGCCGCGGCGCCGACCGTGCCGAGGCCGGCGACGCCGACCCTGAACGGGTGCGCTTGCATGCGGTTCTCCTCCGGGATGGCGCTTCGATGAAGCGCGCCCGTCTTTAAGCGCGGCCGGGAAGAGTGTCGAGGGCCGCCCGGCGGCGAGCCGGGCGCATCGCTCCTCGCCCGTACCATGCCCGGGCGCGCCGGGACGACGGCATCGCCGTCATTGCGAGGAGCCGAAGGCGACGCGGCAATCCAGCCCCCGATCGCCGCGCGACGTTCTGGATCGCTTCGCTGCACCCGCGATGACGAACCGGCTGCGGGGACCGCGAGGCTCACTGTCATTCCCGGCCGGAGGCGGCAGAGCCGCCGGAGGGGAAGGGAATCCAAGGGCGCCGCGCTTTGGCTAGGGTGTCTGGATCCCCTTCCCGGCCCTTCGGGCCGCCGGGGATGACGGTGGAGCGCGTGACCCTCTCCCCTTGCGGGAGAAGGTGGCCCTGCGGAGCAGGGCCGGGTGAGGGGGAAGGAAACGCGGCGGTCAAGTATGCCGCCCCGTCATGGTCAGGCTTGCCCCGACCATCCAGTCCGGATCCGCGGCTCAAGGCCGAGGATGGAGCTCACTGTCATTCCCGGCCGGAGGCGGCGGAGCCGCCGGAGGGGAAGGGAATCCAGGGACGTTGTCCGTGTGGGAGGTGTGCTGGATCCCCTTCCCGGCCCTTCGGGCCGCCGGGGATGACACGCGCCACTGTCATTCCCGGCCGGAGGCGGCGGAGCCGCCGGAGGGGAAGGGAATCCAGGGACGTTGTCCGTGTGGGAGGTGTGCTGGATCCCCTTCCCGGCCCTGCGGGCCGCCGGGGATGACAGGCGGCTTGACATTTCTAGGAATATAGTCTAGACCGGCTTCGTCCTCTTCGCCGAGGGGCGCTCTCGCGAGGCGTCAACAGAGCGGAAGAGCTTGACTGGGCCGGAATGGGCGAGAGCCCAGGCCGGCTGACGCGGCGCCTGCGGGCGGGTTTCGCGAACCCGCACTCGGGGAGCCGGACCAGCGCCGCCCTCCGGGTAATACGGCCCGGGCGCCAGTGCAGCATGGCTAGTGTTCTCTCGTCCGGCAACGGGCGAGGGGGCGGAAGAGCGGCAGGTCCGGTCCAAAATCGCCGCCCGTGCCGGGGAAACCCGGACGCGGTGCTTGTCGTCTGGATCCCCTTCCCGGGCGCTCCGCGCCCGCCGGGGATGACAGGCGGGCATCGCGGGGACGCCGAAAGGCTCCTCTAAAAATTGATCGAGCGTTTCGGCGTCCCACGCCCCTCGACCAATTCACCCGCTCTTTGAAGTCGCCCGTTCTGACCGACCCCGCCCGACCCCGCGCCGGGGAAGGACGGCGCGTGCCCGGATGAGGGGCGCCGCGGCGCTCAGCGGCCCTTGCGGCGGAGGCGGACGATGACGTCCACCCGGGCGATCTCCATCCCGTCGGGCGCCTCGGGCAGGTCGCCGACCGCGATCTCGGCCAGAACGTCGATCAGCTGCTCGTCGCCCTCGACGAAGAAATGGTGATGCTCGGTCGTGTTGGTGTCGAAATAGGATTTCGAGCCGTCCACGGCGAGCTGGCGGAGGAGGCCGGCTTCCGTGAACTGATGGAGCGTGTTGTAGACCGTGGCCAGCGACACCGGCACGCGCGCCCGCATCGCCTCCTCGTACAGCATCTCGGCCGTGATGTGCCGGTCGCCCTTGGCGAAGAGGAGCCAGCCGAGCGAGATGCGCTGCCGCGTCGGGCGCAGGCCGACATTGCGCAGCTTGTCCTTCAGGTCCGAGACCGGGCAGCCGCGCCGCGCCAGCGTCTCGTGGGCCGCGACTTGAGCCGCGGTGTCGCGGGGCGCGTTCGGGCGAAGCTCGATCATGGGTCTCGGAACGATATCGGCAGGTGCCTCGACCTATATAGGCGCCCGGCCGTTATCGCAACATTGGCGGGCTCTTAGCCCCGGGTCGGAGCGCCCGGACGCCTTTGATGCCACCGGGCCATGTGCTAACCACCCGCGCGACGGCGCCCCGATGGCGCCGGTTCGGGAGCGCGCGGACGGGATGGCGGGTCAGTCGAGCTACAGCTACGAGGAGCTTCTGGCCTGCGGGCGGGGCGAGCTGTTCGGGCCCGGAAACGCCCAGCTTCCGCTGCCCCCGATGCTGATGTTCGACCGCATCCCGGAGATCACGGAGACCGGGGGCGCCAACGGCAAGGGCTTCGTGCGTGCCGAGCTCGACGTGCGGCCCGACCTCTGGTTCTTTCCCTGCCACTTCAAGGGCGATCCGGTGATGCCGGGCTGCCTCGGCCTCGACGCGCTCTGGCAGCTCGTCGGGTTCTTCCTGGGCTGGCTGGAGCTTCCCGGACGCGGCCGGGCGCTCGGCGTCGGCGAGGTGAAGTTCTCCGACCAGGTGCTGCCGAGCGTCAAGACGGTGGTCTACGGGGTGGACCTGAAGCGCGTCTTCAGGTCCAAGCTCGTTCTCGGCATCGCGGATGGCTGGCTGGAGGCCGACGGCCGGCGCATCTACGAGGCGAAGGACCTGCGGGTCGGCCTGTTCAAGCCGGATGTGGCGCCCGCCGGCGGCTGACGGCGGTTGAGAAGAGAGGCTCGTAGCCTTACCTGAGCGGCCGGCCGAGTCGGGCCTGAGGAGTGCGCAATGCGGCGCGTCGTCGTCACCGGGATGGGCATCGTCTCGTCCATCGGCAACAACACGCAGGAAGTCCTGGCCTCGCTGCGGGAGGCCCGCTCGGGCATCTCCCGGGCGGAGGAATACGGGCAGCTCGGCTTCCGCTGCCAGGTCCACGGCGCCCCGACCATGAAGGCGGACGAGGTGGTGGACCGGCGCGCGATGCGCTTCCACGGCGGCGGCACCGCCTGGAACCACGTCGCCATGGAGCAGGCGATCCGCGACGCCGGGCTCGAGGAGCGGGACGTCTCCAACGAGCGCACAGGCATCGTCATGGGGTCGGGCGGACCATCGACCCGCACGGTCGTGGAAGCCGCGGACATCGCCCGCCAGAAGGGGCCGAAGCGCATCGGTCCCTTCGCGGTTCCGAAGGCCATGTCCTCCACGTCCTCCGCCACGCTCGCGACGTGGTTCAAGATCAAGGGCGTGAACTATTCCATCTCGTCGGCCTGCGCGACCTCGAACCACTGCATCGGCAACGCCTACGAGACCATCCAGCTCGGCAAGCAGGACATCATCTTCGCCGGCGGCTGCGAGGAGCTCGACTGGACGCTCTCCGTCCTCTTCGACGCCATGGGCGCGATGTCGACCAAGTACAACGACAGCCCCGAGCGCGCCTCCCGCGCCTATGACCGGAACCGCGACGGCTTCGTGATCGCGGGCGGGGCCGGCGTCCTGGTGCTGGAGGAATACGAGCATGCCAGGGCCCGCGGCGCCCGGATCTACGGCGAGATCGCGGGCTACGGCGCGACCTCGGACGGGCACGACATGGTGGCCCCGTCCGGCGAGGGCGCGGTGCGCTGCATGCGCATGGCGCTCCAGGGCGTCGGGCCGCGGGTCGACTACATCAATCCGCACGCCACCTCGACGCCCGTCGGCGACGAGAAGGAGATCGAGGCGATCCGCGAGGTCTTCGGCGGCGGCGACAAGTGCCCGCCGATCTCGGCCACGAAGTCCCTCACGGGCCATTCCCTCGGCGCGACGGGCGTGCAGGAGGCGATCTACTCGCTCCTCATGATGAACAACGGCTTCATCGCGGAGAGCGCCCATATCGACGAGATCGACCCGGCCTTCGCGGACATGCCGATCGTGCGCAAGCGCATCGACGACGCGCGGCTCGGCTGCGTCATGTCGAATTCCTTCGGCTTCGGCGGCACCAATGCGACGATCGTCATGAAGCACGTCGACGCGTGATCATGCGCGAGGCCGACCCTGCGCCTGCCGCGCCCCTCCTGCCCGCCACGCCCGCCGGGGACTGAATGGACAAGCTGCTCTCCGGCCGACGCGGCCTCGTCATGGGGGTCGCGAACGACCACTCGATCGCGTGGGGCATCGCCAAGACGCTCGCGCAGCACGGCGCCGAACTCGCCTTCACCTACCAGGGCGAGGCTCTCGGCAAGCGCGTGGTGCCGCTCGCCAGGTCGGTCGGGTCCGATCTCGTGCTGCCCTGCGACGTGGAGGACCTGGCCTCGGTGGACGCCGTCTTCGCGGCCCTGGACGAGGCCTGGGGCGGGAGCCTGGACTTCCTGGTCCACGCCATCGCCTTCTCGGACAAGAACGAGCTGAAGGGCCGCTACGCCGACACGACCCGCGAGAATTTCTCCCGCACGCTGCTGATCTCCTGCTTCTCCTTCACGGAGATCGCGAAGCGGGCGGCCGAGCGCATGCAGGCCGGCGGCGCCATGGTGACGCTCACCTATGGCGGCTCGATGCGGGTCATGCCCAATTACAACGTGATGGGCGTCGCCAAGGCGGCGCTGGAGGCGTCGGTGCGCTATCTGGCGGGCGATTTCGGCCCGCAAGGCATTCGCGTGAACGCGATCTCGGCCGGCCCGGTCAGGACGCTCGCCGGCGCGGGCGTGGCGGATGCCCGCTTCATGTACAATTTCCAGCGCGCCAACGCGCCGCTGCGCCGGACGGTGACGATCGAGGAGATCGGCGGCTCGGCGCTCTATCTCCTGTCACCCCTGTCCGGCGGGGTCACAGGCGAGATCCATTACGTGGATTCGGGCTACAACATCATCTCCATGCCGCGGCCCGACGTGCTGAAGGCCCAGGAGGCGGCCGGCGCGACGGAGGTCTGAGCGAGCTCATATCTGCCAGGGCCGCGGCACCCATTCGTAGCCGTCGCCCGCCCGCACGACGCGCCCGAAGCCCGGCCACGGCGTATGGCAGCCGCCGACCAGGGCGCGGGAGCCGGCCAGCATGTCGAGGGTGCGGAGGCGGCTCTCGACCCCCTGGCTCGGGTCGTAGTCGACACCGACCCGCCAGCGCGGCCTCGCGAGCTGGATGTAGTTCTGGTGGGCGATGTCGCCCCAGATCAGCATCTCCTGTCCGGCGGAGGAAAAGCGGTAGGAGACGTGCCCCGGCGTATGGCCGGGCGCGGGGTCCGTGAACACGCCCGGGATCGCCTCGACCGAGCGATCGGCTGCGATGAGCCGGATCCGGTCGCGGTAGGGCGCAATCGCCTGGCGGGCGAAGTCGATGAAGCGCCGTCCCTGTGGGACCCGGCTCTCCATGCCGGGGTCGGTCCAGTATCGATGGTCGACATCGGTGACCACGATCTCGGCGTTCGGGAAGTTCCGGGTCTGGCCGTCATACGAGAGACCGAGGGCGTGCTCCGGATGGATATGCGTCAGGAGGACAGTGTCGACCTCCTCCGGCCTCACGCCCGCAGCCCGTAGCGAATCGAGCGATCGTCCGACGGTGGGCAGAAAGGCCGGGTGACCACCGCAATCGACCAGTGCGACGTTGCGGGAGGTGCGCAGGAGATAGCAGCCGACCGGGTGCTTGAGCCCGTCGGGCGACTCGAAGGCTCGCTCCCGGAGGCTCGCGAGCTCGTCCGGCCTGCCGTCCGGAAAGAAGCCCTGGATGCGGTCGTTGGTGATCGTCATGCCGCCATCGAAGAGGCAGGTGACCTCGACATCGCCCACCAGGACGCGTCGGAATGCCGGCGGCGGCGGTTCGGCCGCCGGCGCCGGTGTCGCGGCGCCACCGGCTTGGGCCAGGGCCCGGCTGGAGGTTAGGAATGCGGCACCGATGAGGGCGGCCCGACGGGTCGGCTGCATGCGAGAGCTCCGGTGGTACCGGGTGAGAATGCCGCGACAATGCCGGAATGGGCTAGAGGGTTCTGATCGCGCCGATCCCTTGCCATCACGATGGTCGTTCCGTAGTGCGCCACTTCCGGGCGAGGGCTCGGCGGAGCGGGTTCGGGATGTCGGCTTTCAAGGAACTGGTCTTTTCCGGCGTGCAGCCGACCGGAAACCTGCATCTCGGCAACTATCTCGGGGCGATCCGGCGCTTCGTGGCGCTGCAGGAGACGTACGACTGCATCTATTGCGTCGTGGACATGCATGCGATCACGGCCGAGCTCTACCAGCCCGACCTCAAGAACCAGATCCGGGAGGTCACGGCGGCCTTCATCGCGGCCGGCATTGACCCGAAGAAGCAGATCATCTTCAACCAGAGCCAGGTCTCCGGCCATGCGGAGCTCGCCTGGATCTTCAACTGCGTCGCGCGGATCGGCTGGATGAACCGTATGACGCAGTTCAAGGAGAAGGCCGGCAAGGATCGCGAGAACGCCTCGCTCGGACTTTACGCCTACCCGACCCTGATGGCGGCGGACATTCTGCTCTACCGCGCGACGCACGTCCCGGTCGGCGAGGACCAGAAGCAGCATCTGGAACTCACGCGCGACGTCGCGCAGAAGTTCAACAACGACTTCGCGGCTCCGATCGCCGAGCGGGGCCACGAGGACGGCTTCTTCCCGCTCACCGAGCCGCTGATCGGCGGTCCCGCGGCGCGCGTGATGTCGCTGCGCGACGGGTCGAAGAAGATGTCGAAGTCGGACCCGTCCGACTTCTCCCGCATCAACCTGACGGACGACGCCGACGCGATCGCGCAGAAGATCCGCAAGGCGAAGACCGATCCGGAGCCGCTTCCTTCCGAGGAGGCCGGGCTCGCGGGCCGGCCGGAGGCCGAGAACCTCGTCGGCATCTACGCCGCCTTGTCCGACCGGACGAAGGCGGAGGTGCTCCGCGATTTCGGCAATGCCCAGTTCTCCGCCTTCAAGGCCGCGCTCGTCGACCTCTCGGTCGAGAAGCTCGGCCCGATCGGGGCGGAGATGAAGCGGCTGAAGGCGGATGCGGCCTATATCGATTCCGTGCTCGATGAGGGCTCGGGGCGCGCCCGCGCTATCGCCGACCGGACGATGGCCGAGGTCAAGGACATCGTCGGCTTCGTCCGGAGCTGAGCCGGAAGCTGCCAAGCTTGCCGGTTTCGACGCGCTCCGGCATCCTCTCCCCGCGGCGGAGCTGACCTCAAAGCATGATCGGCGCGACCAGGCGGTCCTTCGAGGCGGGCCACCGGCCCAAGTTCCTCGTCATCGTCGACGATACGCCCGAATGCAGCCGCGCCATCCGGTTCGCGGCCCGCCGCTGCGCCCGGACCGGCGCCAATCTCGTGATGCTCGCCATCGTCGACCCTCCGGACAATTTCGAGTGGCTCGGGGTGGGGGAGGCGCTGCGGGCCGAGGCGGAGGAGGAGGCCGCCGGGCGGCTGGAAGAGGCGGCGTCGCTCGCGACGGCCGCCTCGCCGGGGCTCGAGCCCGAGCGGCTGATCAGGGTCGGCGAGAAGGACGAGTCCATCCTGCACCTGATCGAGGAGGATCAGGACATTTCGTTCCTGGTCCTCGCCTCCGGGGTTGGCAGTTCCGGCCCCGGACCGCTCGTCTCCAGCATCGCCGGGCGGATGTCCGGAACGTTCCCGGTTCCCATCGTCATCGTGCCGGGCGACCTTGCGGACGAGGCGATCGACGCCCTGGCCGGATGACCGCGCGGCATTGCGGCCCCGCCTCGGACGATCCACATCCCGGCAAGCGATGTGCTAGAGCCGCGGCAACGCGCGAATTCGAGGCGACGATGTTCATCCAGACCGAAGCCACGCCGAACCCGGCGACCCTGAAGTTCCTGCCCGGCAGGGTGGTGATGCCGGAGGGCACCTTCGACGCTCAGGACGAGGCTTCCGCGGCCGCCTCGCCCCTCGCCTCCCGGTTGCTTGCGATGCCGGAGGTGTCCGGGGTCTATCTCGGCCACGACTTCATCAGCGTCACCAAGCGCGAGGGCGAGTGGCAGCACCTCAAGCCCGCCATCCTGGGCGCCATCATGGAGCACTTCGTCTCCGGCGCTCCGGTCGTGCATGCGGGTGCCGTCATCTCGGGCAATTCCGACGAGGAGTTCTTCGATCCCGCCGATGCGGAGACCGTGGAGAACATCAAGGAGTTGATCGAGACGCGCGTCCGTCCGGCGGTGGCCGGCGACGGCGGCGACATCACCTTCCGGGGCTTCAAGGACGGCGTCGTCTATCTCAACATGCGCGGCGCCTGCTCGGGCTGCCCATCTTCGACGGCCACGCTCAAGCATGGCATCCAGAACCTGCTGCGCCATTTCCTCCCGGAGGTGCGGGAGGTCGAAGCGGTCCAGGCCTGACGCCCAGGGGTGCGCATCCTCGCCATCGATACGGCGCTCGGCCAATGTGCGGTGGGTGTCCTGGACAGGGGCGCCGTCGCGCCGCTCGCCTCCGAGACGATCGCCATGGAGCGCGGCCATGCCGAGGCGCTCCTGCCGATGCTCGACCGGGTGATCTCGCGCGTCGAGGGCCGCTTCGCGTCCCTGAGCAAGGTCGCGGTCACGGTCGGGCCGGGTAGCTTCACGGGCCTGCGGATCGGCATCTCGGCCGCGCGCGCGGTCGGGCTCGCGGCTGGGATCCCGGTCGTGGGGGTGACGACCCTGTCGGCCCTGATGGCGCCGCTCATCGCCTATCCGCGCCAGCGGCTCGTCGTCGCCGCGATCGATGCGCGCGGCGGGCGCGTCTACGCCCAGGCGATCGCGCCGAACGGCCGAACGATCATCCCGCCCTCCATCCTGACGGTGCGCGAGATCGTGCGCTCCCTCGGCTCGAGCGGGGTTCTCCTCGTGGGCTCCGGGGCCTCCGCGATCGCCGCCGAGGCCTGGGCCGTCGGGCTCGACGTCCGGGTCCACGACGCGCCGCCGGTGCCCGAGATCGCCTGGGTGGCGCGGCTGGGCGCGGTCGCCCGTCCGGAGCACGCCCTGCCGAAGCCCCTCTATCTGGCTCCGCCCGACGCGCGACCGCAGGACGGGGCGCGCCTCCCGCACCAGTGAGCCTCCTCGACCGTTTCGGCCTCGCCCGTTCGACGGCCAGGGTGGGGCCGCTCGGACCCCGGCATGCGCTCCGGCTTGCCGAGATCCACGCGGCCGCCTTCGCGAGGCCCTGGACCGCGGAGGAGTTCGACGGCTTCCTGCTCGACCGCTCCGTCCGGATCGACGGGCTGTTCCTCGGCCGCGATCCGCAGCCGGCGGGTTTCGTCCTGTCGCGCATGACTCTCGACGAGGCGGAGATCCTGAGCGTGGCGCTTGCTCGCTGGGCGCGCGGCCGCGGCGAGGCCCGGCGACTCCTGCTGCATCACCTGCAGGCTCTCGCCCATGCGGGGGTTCGGGACGTCCATCTCGAGGTCGAGGAGGGGAACGACCCCGCCCTCGCGCTCTATCGCCGCCTTGGCTTCGTGCAGACCGGGCACCGGCCCGGCTATTATGCGCGGCCGGACGGCACCCGCGCCTCCGCGCTCTCCATGACCCTTCGGCTCGCCCCCGAGGAGGCCGGCTCCGTCCCATGACCCGCGTCGGGATCGCGGCCCGGGTCAGCATCCTGGCCGCTGTGTTCGCCCTGCTTGCACCGGTGCAGATCGTGGCCGGGCGGCGCGGCGCGCGCATCGCGCACCGCCTGCCTGTCCACTTTCACCGGCTCTTCCTGCGGCTGTTCGACATCCGGGTCACGGTCGAGGGCGCGCCGCCGGAGCACGGTCATCCGACGCTCGTTCTGGCCAACCACGTTTCCTGGCTCGACATCCCGGTGATGGCGAGCCTGCTGCCGCTCTCCTTCATCGCCAAGCAGGAGATCGCGGACTGGCCGGTCTTCGGCTTCTGCGCTCGTCTGCAGCGCTGCATCTTCCTCGACCGCACCCGCAAGGCCGCCACTGCCGAGGTGAACGCCGAGGTCGCCGAGCGCCTCGCCGGGGGAGACGCCATCGTGCTTTTCCCGGAGGGCACGACGGGCGACGGCAACCGGCTCCTGCCGTTCCGCTCCTCCCTCGTCGGGGCAGCGCGCGCGGCGCTCGCCGAATCCGCTCACGAGGAGATTCGGCTGCAGCCGCTCGCCATCTCGTATCTCAGGCGCAACGGCCTGCCCGTGACGCGGCGCGAGATGCCGGAGATCGCCTGGTACGGCGACATGGAGTTGCCGCCGCATTTTCTCGCCTATGCCAGGGGCGGTCCGCTGGACGTGGTCGTGTCCTGGGGCAAACCGATCCCGTTCGGTCGCGAAACGGACCGAAAGCGCGCGACGGCGCTCGCCGAAGCCGAGGTCCGGCAGGCGCTCAGGGCGGCGGCCGCCCGAAGCTGGCGCGTGCCGAATGTGCTCGTGCGCACTCAAGACGAGACCGTACCATCCTAGAGCTGATCCCGGAGGAATTCGGGATGAACGAGTTACGGCCGGGTACGGGACCCGACGGCTTTCCCCGCCAGGCGGAAAACCGGGATGGCAAGATGGAGCTCGGACGCTCCTCGTGGACGGTCGAACTCGTCCTGTCAGGCATGGCGCTGATCCTGCCTGCGCTCGCCTTCCTGGCGGTAGCTCTCGTGTTCTACCCGCCGGCCGCACGGGCCATGGCCCCGGTCGCGCTTGGTCTCACCTCGGTCGGAATCGGCCTCGTTCTGATCGGCATGGTCGTCCGGCCCCGCTAGGGCGTTCGCGGGACGCTATTCTCTTGCCGGCCGGGAAGCCCTATTAAGCGTTGTCCCCAGGCTGCAGGAACGCTCCCGCCAGTGAAGAAGGCCTTCATCAAGTCTTACGGCTGCCAGATGAACGTCTACGATTCGGGCCGCATGGCCGATGTCGTGGCCCAACATGGCTATGCCGAGACCGGGACCGCCGAGGACGCCGATCTCGTCATCCTCAATACCTGCCACATCCGCGAGAAGGCGGCCGAGAAGGTCTATTCCGAGCTCGGCCGCCTGCGCGCCCTGAAGCGCGAGCGGGCGGAGGCGGGGCAGGATACGACCATCGTGGTGGCCGGCTGCGTCGCCCAGGCGGAAGGCCGCGAGATCATCCGGCGGGCGCCGGTCGTGGACGCCGTCGTCGGTCCCGGCAGCTACCACCGGCTGCCGGACCTGATCCGGAACGCGCAGGCGCGGCAGAAGGGCGTCGACGCCGAGTTTGACCAGGTCGAGAAATTCGCCCTCCTGCCGAAGCCGGATGCGGCCCGGATCCGTGGCCGCGGGATCTCCGCCTTCGTGACGGTTCAGGAGGGCTGCGACAAGTTCTGCTCCTTCTGCGTCGTGCCCTATACGCGCGGAGCGGAACTCTCCCGGCCCGTCGCGGCGATTCTCGACGAGACGCGCGCTCTGATCGAGGGCGGAATCCGCGAGATCACGCTTATCGGGCAGAACGTGAACGCCTATCACGGCGAAGGGCCGGACGGCGCCGCCTGGTCGCTCGCCCGCCTGATCCGGGCCGTCGCCGAGATGCCCGGCATCCGCCGCATCCGCTACACGACGAGCCATCCCCGCGACATGGCCGAGGATCTCCTCGCGGCGCATGCCGAGGTCCCGGCGCTCATGCCGTACCTGCATCTTCCCGTTCAGGCGGGTTCCGACCGCATCTTGAAGGCCATGAACCGTCGCCATGGCGCCGACGAGTACCGGCGGCTGGTCGACCGCATCCGGGCGGCGCGGCCGGACATCGCCCTCTCGTCCGACTTCATCGTCGGCTTCCCGGGCGAGACGGAGGCCGAGTTCGAGGAGACGGTCCGGCTCGCAGCCGAGATCGGCTTCGCATCCTCGTTCTCGTTCAAGTACAGCCCGCGGCCGGGAACCCCCGCGGCCGAGATCGCCGCCCAACTTCCGGACGAGGTCAAGGACGCGCGCCTGGTCCGCCTCCAGGCGCAGCTCGAGGCGGACCGGCAGGCCTTCAACCGCGCCACAATCGGGCGCGTGCTGGACGTGCTGATCGAGAAGGCAGGCCGCCATCCGGGACAGATGACCGGCAAGACCCCATATCTCCAGCAGGTTCAGGTGAACGGCTGCGAGGCCGCGCCGGGCGACATGGTCGCCGTCAGGATCACCGGGACGGCGACCAACAGCCTCTTCGCCGAACCGGTGGACCCGGGCCGGACGGGCGCCCCGCTGGTTGCGGCCGCGTGAGGCAGCCCGTCGAGAAGTCCGCGCCGGCCCTCCGGCACCAGGGCAGGGGAGAGAGCTTGGAGCGCATCGAGCCGACCATGGATCCGTTCCCCGGCGTGACGGAGGACGCGGAGATCGCGCTCACCTTCGACGACAACCGCCTCGCGGGGCTCGTCTTCGGCCATTACGACCAGAACCTGGCGCATATGGAGCGGCGGCTCGGGGTTGTGCTGAACGCCCTCGGCAACCGCGTCGTGGTGAAAGGGCCGCCCGATTCCGCCGGCCGCGCCCGCGTCGTGCTGGAGCGCCTCTACGACCGGGTCCGCCGGGAGGGTGCGCTGACGCTGGGCGACGTCGACGGCCTGATCCAGGAGAGCGCGCTTCAGGGCAGCCTGTTTCCCGCGGTGGACAGCGCCTCGGGCGGTCATCCCGCCTTCGAGCAGATCGCCACCCGCAAGCGCGGGCCCGTGCGGGCCCGCAACGCCGCGCAGGACGCCTATCTGCGGGCACTGCGCCAGAACGAGCTCGTCTTCGCGGAAGGGCCGGCCGGGACGGGGAAGACCTGGCTCGCCGTGGGCTACGCCGTCTCGCTTCTGGAGAGCGGCAAGGCGGACAAGCTCGTGCTCTCGCGTCCCGCCGTCGAGGCCGGGGAGCGGCTTGGCTTTCTGCCGGGCGACATGCGCGACAAGGTCGATCCCTATCTCAGGCCCATCTACGACGCGCTCTACGACTTCATGGAAACGCGCCATGTCGAGCGGGCGCTGCAGACCGGCATCATCGAGATTGCCCCGCTCGCCTTCATGCGCGGGCGCACGCTGACGAATTCAGTCGTGCTACTCGACGAGGCGCAGAACACGACCACCATGCAGATGAAGATGTTCCTGACGCGCCTCGGTGAGGGCTCGCGCATGATCATCAACGGCGACCCGTCGCAGATCGATTTGCCGCCGGGCCAGCGCTCGGGCCTGATCGACGCGGTGCGCATCCTCGAGGGCGTGGAGGGGATCGCGCGCGTCACCTTCAGGGAAGGCGACGTGGTCCGGCACGACCTCGTGCGGCGGATCGTGGCCGCCTACGAGGCTGCCTTCGCGCAAAGCCAAGCCCGCGAGGAGCGCACCAGGTGATCGCGCTCGACGTCGAGATCGAAGCGGAGGCCTGGTCCGCGATCACGGGAGTGGAATGGCTCGCGACCCGGGCCGCGCAGGCCGCGCTTGCGGCCGCACGTCTCGGGGAGGACGAGGATCTCGAGGCGACGCTGCTTCTCACCGACGATGCCTCCGTCCGCGAGCTGAACCGGCAATGGCGCGGGCAGGATAAGCCGACCAATGTGCTGTCCTTTCCGGCCGAGATGGCCTCCCCTCCCGGGGAGCCCCGCCATCTTGGCGACATCGCGCTCGCCTACGAGACCGTGGCGCGCGAGGCGGAGGCGGAGGGCAAGCCCCTCCCGAATCACATGGCCCATCTGGTGGTTCACGGCCTTCTTCACCTCCTCGGGCATGACCACGAGACGGATCCGGAGGCCGAGCGCATGGAGCGCGCGGAGGTGCTCGCGCTGGAGGCGCTCGGGATTCCGGATCCCTATCGCGAGCCCTCCGGCCGAGCAGACCTGACGAGACGATGAGCGACGAACGTAGGGACGAGCGGTGGAGTCCCGAGAGCGAGCCGCGCGAGAGCTGGCTCGAGCGCCTGATGCAGCGCTTCAATCTCCGGCCGCGCGAATCCGTCCGGGAGGAGCTGGAGGAGGTCCTTGCCGAGGCGACGGAAGAGGCCGAGCTCACGCCGCAGGAGCGCATCCTGCTCACGAATGCGCTCGCCTTCCACAAGGTGCGGGTCAGCGATGTCATGGTGCCCCGCGCCGATATCCTGGCGGCGGCCTACAGCGCGACGCTCGGCGAGCTCATGGCCCTCTTCCGGGCAGCCGGCCATTCGCGTTTGCCGGTCTACGGCTCGTCCCTCGATGAGCCGCTCGGCATGGTCCACATCCGCGACCTTCTTGATTTCATCGCCGCCCATGGCGCGACGGAGCCGAGCGAGCCGGACCAGCCGCCGAAGGTCGCGAGCCTTGCCGGCGTCGATCTCTCGCTCACCATCGACCAGGCGAAGCTGAAGCGGGACGTGCTCTTCGTGCCGGGCTCCATGCCGGCGCTCGACCTCCTCGCCCGTATGCAGGCTTCCCGCACCCACATGGCGCTTGTCATCGACGAATATGGCGGGACGGACGGGCTCGTCACGATCGAGGACCTGCTCGAGACCGTGGTCGGCGACATCGAGGACGAGCACGACGTCGCAACCGACATGATCGTTCGGGAAGAGCGGGGCGACATCGTGGCGGATGCCCGCGCGACGCTCGACGAGGTCTCGGAGGCGATAGGCCAGAACCTCTCGGCCGCGGACGACGTCGACGACGTCCATACGCTTGGCGGCCTGGTGGTCACCCGTGCCGGCCGCGTCCCAAGGCGGGGCGAGGTGATCGAGGGTCCGGACGGCTTCTCCTTCGAGGTCCTGGACGCGGATCCGCGGCGACTGAAGCGAATCCGCATCCGCCGTCCGGCTTCTCCGGATGACATCGAGGCGGATCGCTGGACGGCGGGCCTGCGCCGCAGTCACGGCTGATGCGGGCGATTGCCGACCGGATGGTCCTTGCGGAAGGCTGGGGCCGCGGCGGGATCGCGTTCGCAGCCGGCGCGCTGGGCGCGCTCGCGATGCCGCCCTTCGGCTTGTGGCCTGCGCTCGCCGTCTCCCTCTCCATCGCCGTGTGGCTGATAGATGGCTCGGGAGCCGCGAGCCGCTGGGCCTCGCTCCGGCGCGCGGCCGCGATCGGGTGGGTGTGGGGCTTCGGCTACTTCCTCGCGGGCCTGTGGTGGATCGGGGCGGCCTTCCTGGTCCAGGCCGACGTCTTCGCCTGGCTGATGCCCTTCGGCGTGCTCGGCCTGCCGGCGCTGCTGGCGGTTTTTCCCGCCGTCGGTTTCGGGATAGCCCGGCTTCTCTGGTCGCCGACGGGCTGGCGTCTGTTCGCCTTCGCGTTCGGCGTGACGGTCGCCGAATGGCTGCGCGGACACGCCTTCACGGGCTTTCCCTGGAACACGCTCGGAATGGCTTTGGGCCAGAACCTCTGGCTGATGCAGAGCGCCTCGCTCGTCGGGCTCTACGGCCTGACTGCGATTGCGGTGGTCCTCCTGTCGACCCCGGCGCTGCTCGGGACCGGCGAGGGCCGGGCCGGCCGCCTCGCTCCGGTTCTCGCGGCCGCCCTGGCCCTGGCGTCGATGGCAGGATACGGCGCCTGGCGCCTCTCGGGTCCGGCTCCCGCCCCGGTCGCAGGCGTGAAGCTTCGGATCGTGCAGCCGAATCTGGCGCAGGACGCCAAGTTCCACGCCGGCAACGGGCCCGCGATCCTGCGCAGGTATCTGGAACTCAGCGACCGCGCGACCTCGCCCGAGACGACCGGTCTTGCGGATGCCACCCACATCATCTGGCCTGAATCGGCCTTCCCGTTCCTGCTCCACCGCGAGCCCGCCGCGCTCGCCATGATCGCGGATTCCCTGCCGCGCGGGGGCGTGCTCGTCACCGGCGCGGCGCGCAGCACCGGGGAAGGGCAGGAAACGCGCTACTACAATTCCATCCAGGCCGTCGGCGACACGGGAGCGGTCCTCGCAAGCTACGACAAGGTCCACCTGGTCCCCTTTGGCGAATACGTGCCGGACTTTCTGGAGCACTCGCTGCGGGCGATCGGAATCCGCGAATTCGTCGCCATCCCGGGCGGCTTCACGGCGGGCGAGCGTCATACCGCCTTCGCGGTTCCGGGTCTGCCGCCCGTCGCGGGCAGCGTCTGCTACGAGGCGATCTTCCCCGGCGAGACCATGCCGCCAGGGCCCCGCCCGGGACTCATCCTGAACGTCACCAACGACGGCTGGTTCGGCGACACGCCAGGCCCGCGGCAGCATTTCGCCCAGGCACGTCTCCGCGCGGTCGAACGGGGTATCCCCTTGGTCCGCGCGGCCAATACCGGCATCTCGGCGGTGGTCGATCCCTACGGCCGCATCCTTGCCTCGCTGCCGGTCGGACGCGAGGGCGTCATCGATACGGCGCTTCCGGGCGTTGCAAACGTCACGGTTTTCGACGATGTCGGAAACACAGTCCTTCTCGGACTGTGTTTCACGTTGTTCCTGGTCGCCGTCGCCGGCCCGCGCCGCCGCTCACGCTAGAGGCGGCCACGCGCGACCGATCTGCGAGCGCAACCGCGAGTAAAGGGTGCTGTCGGGGATGGTCAAAGCGCCGAACGACGTTGACAGGCAGGTCGGCAGCCGGGTCCGCATGCGCCGGATGCTCATTGGAATGAGTCAAGAAAAACTGGGCGATGCGCTCGGTCTTACCTTCCAGCAGGTCCAGAAATACGAAAAGGGCACGAATCGCATCAGCGCGAGCCGGCTGCAGCAGATCGCGCAGGTGCTGGGCGTGTCGATCGACTTCCTGTATGGCGAGGCCGGCAAGACCGAGGCGCAGGCTTCGGGTTTCGCCGAGGACGGGGCGACGGGCTACGATGCCGAGCTCCTCACCTCCGACAGCCTGAAGCTCCTGCGTGCCTATCGGGAGATCAAGGACAGGAAAGTGCGGCGCCGTCTGGTCGAACTGGCACAGGCCCTGGCGGAGCGTGGCCGCGAAGAGGCGGATTAGGCCGCAGTCATCTCTTGTGTCAGACGAGACGCCGCGGTGTTCGGCATAAAGAACGCGTTCGCTTGACCGTTCCCGGCCTGGAATGCGAGAAGCCCGGGCTTAAGCCGGCGATATCCGTCTGGCTCCCAACGACATGCGCCCGGGGGCGACAAGCGTGACACGCGCCAATTATCTCTTCACCAGCGAGTCCGTCTCGGAAGGCCATCCGGACAAGGTCTGCGACCGCATCTCGGACGAGGTGGTGGACGCGTTCTTCCGCGCAGGAGCTGCCGAAGGTCTCGATCCCTGGGGCATCCGCGCCGCCTGCGAGACCCTGGCCACGACGAATCGCGTCGTCATCGCGGGGGAGTACCGCGGCCCGGCCAGCGTCGACGAGGCGGTGATCACCGACCTGACCCGCAAGGCGATCAGGGATATCGGCTACGAGCAGGACGGCTTCCACTGGGAGAATGCCCAAGTCGAGGTCCTGCTGCATGGCCAGTCGGCCGACATCGCCCAGGGCGTGGATGCCGCCGGCAACAAGGACGAGGGCGCGGGCGACCAGGGCATCATGTTCGGCTATGCCTGTCGCGAGACTCCCGAGCTGATGCCGGCGCCGATCTTCTACGCGCATAAGATCCTTCGGGATCTCTCGACGGCCCGCAAGTCCGGCCAGGGGCCCGCGGCCGCGCTCGGACCGGACGCGAAGAGCCAGGTCACGGTGAAATACGAGGGCGGAAAGCCGGTCGGCGTCACGCAGATCGTGCTCTCGACCCAGCATCTCGACCCGAACCTCTCCTCAGAGGACGTGCGCGAGATCGTCGAGCCGTTCATCCGCAACGCGTTGCCGGAAGGGTGGATCTCGAAGGAGACCGTCTGGCACGTGAACCCGACGGGCAAGTTCGTGATCGGCGGCCCCGACGGCGATTGCGGGCTCACGGGCCGCAAGATCATCGTCGACACCTATGGGGGAGCGGCTCCGCATGGCGGGGGCGCCTTCTCGGGCAAGGATCCCACCAAGGTCGACCGCTCTGCGGCTTACGCCGCCCGCTATCTGGCAAAGAACGTCGTCGAGGCGGGCCTTGCCGATCGCTGCACCATCCAGCTTTCCTACGCGATCGGGGTGGCGAAGCCGCTGTCGATCTATGCCGACCTGACCGGCGGGCAGGTCGATCCGGCGAAGCTCGAGAACACGCTCATGGAGATCATGGATCTCTCGCCGCGCGGCATCCGCTCGCATCTCGACCTGAACAAGCCGATCTACGCGCGCACCTCGGCTTACGGTCATTTCGGCCGCTCGCCGGACGAGGAGGGCGGGTTCTCCTGGGAGCGCACGGACCTCGCGGCCGAACTGCGCTCGGCGCTGTCCTGATCCCGGCTAGGCGATGACGGCCGGGCCGGAGGCGCCCGGCTCCTTCTTCGGGCGCCGGAAAGGGAAGGCGCTCCGCCCCGGCCAGGCGGACCGGATCGCGCGGCTCCTGCCTCAGCTGCGGGTCCCGGTGGGGTTGGAGCCCGGATCGCTCGACCCGCGCGAGCTCTTCCCGGCCCAGCCCGCGGAGATATGGCTCGAGAGCGGCTTCGGCGGCGGCGAGCACCTCGCGCACCAGGCCCGCTGTAACCCCGAGGTGGGCTTCATCGGGGTCGAGCCGTTCGTGAACGGCGTCGCCAAGCTCCTCGGCGTGGTCGCTGCGGAGGGCCTTACAAATATCCGCGTCTGGGATGAGGACGCGACGCAGCTTCTTCCGGCCCTGCTCCCCTGTTCGGTCGACCGGGTCTATATCCTGTACCCGGACCCGTGGCCGAAGCGGCGGCAGCGCAAACGGCGCTTCGTCTCCGATGAGAACCTGGCGCTTCTCGCCCGGGTGATGAAGCCGGGCGCGGAGCTCCGCTTCGCGACCGACATCGATGATTATGCCGGCTGGGCGCTGGCACGGGTTTTCCGCTCGCCGGACTTCGTCTGGACGGCCGAGCGGCCGCAGGATTGGCGCCTGCCATGGCCTGACTGGCCTGGGACCCGCTACGAAGAGAAGGCCCGGCGCGAGGGGCGCATCTCCAGCTATCTCACGTTCCGTCGGGTCTGAGCGCGTTCCGCACGGCCCGGAGCCCCGCGCCGTGATCCGCATGGGCGAGGGCCTGGAGCGCGCGCCGCGCCGCCGACGCCGAGATGGCGTCGAAAGTGGGCTCGAGCGGGCGTGCCGAAGGCTCCGGCAGGAGCGGATCGCGCATCCCGACGAGTGCCCGGACGGTTCTCCACGACCAGTTGTTCGCCTTGCCGATCACGAGCAGCATCTCGTCGTCACGCTCGCGGAACACGCGCTCGACCGTGGGGATCGGAAGAACGGCGAGCAATGAAATGACGGCGATCGCCTCCGCAGCCTGATCCTTGCGCGCGAAGGCCACGATGTCGGCCTCCGAGACCGGGCGCTTCTCGCTCATGGCTCGAAGCGCCTTCTGCGCACGGGCGTAATCGAGCCCCGCGGGAGCCGGCGCCGGACACGGCGCGGCCGGTCGCGTCTTCGGGGGCTCGAGGCTTATCGCCAGCCGGGCCTTCGCCGCCTCCCGGGCGATGGCCACGAGGCGCTGCATGTCCTGGTCCGTGAGATCGTCGCGGGATCCGAGGATGTCCTGCAAGGCCTCGTCTCCGCGCGAGCGGTCGAGGAGCTCGGACTTGCCGAGCGGCGAAAAGCGGGCGCCGGCATTCGCGGCAATCGCGCGCCAGACCTTGTCGTCCCCATGAGTGATGAGGATGTCGGTTACGAGTTCCGAGACGTGCCGTCGTTCGCAGATGGCCGTCATGTGCTGGCTGCCGCGTGTGACGGCGATCTCGACCAGATCCTGATCGCTGAGCTGCGAGGAGCGCGACAGGATCGGCTGGGCGACGACGATGTCCTCGTCGAAGGCGAGCGTGCGTGTCACGTTCGGCGGCGCGTTGACGAGGTCGGCGAGACGCTCGGCGAGGTCGGCCCTTGCGGCTGCGGGCACCTGGGGGGTGAAGCAGCCGAGAACATGGTCGAACAGCGCTATCTGCTCGCCGTCGAGCCTGTCGGCGTCGCGCGCGAGAAGGTCGGTGATTTTCGCGAGCGTGCGCTCGCGCGCGGGCCCCGACCGTTGCGCGATCGTTCCTTCCACGTCCGCGATGAGGTTCGCCGCGCCTGTCACCCCGAGACGTTAGCCGCGAGTTCCTCACCATCGCGTTAGCCTTCTCGGAACGGGTCTGTGGACGATGGAGGTCCCGCTTTGAACCGCCGGACTCGCCCGGTCTATAGTCGTCCCAGGGTGATTCGCGCCGCCAAGCGAGCTTCGGGCTCGATGATCTCGGCCGTCATGCGCCCGGAACTCGGACCATATGCCTAATTTACTTTACGATCCTGCGCGCTCCGAACATCCGCTCGACGTTGTCGAGCGGCTGGCCTCGATCAAGGAGTGGAGCTTCGACCGCGCCGAGATGGACGAGATGTCCGTCTCCGTCTCGGGCCGCTGGGCCGAGTATCACGTCGCCTATACCTGGATCGAGAACGTGGAGGCGCTGCACGTCGCCTGTGCGTTCGACCTGAAGGTCCCAGACCGGCGCCGCGGCGAGGTGCTGCAGCTCATCTCCATGGCGAACGAGCAGCTCTGGGTCGGCCATTTCGATCTCTGGACCTCCGAGAACGTGGTGATGTTCCGCCACGCGCTGCTGCTCGCCGGCGGCGCCGAGCCGACCCACGGTCAGTGCGAGATCCTGCTGAAGGCCGCCGTCGACGCCTGCGAGCGCTACTACCAAGCCTTCCAGTTCGTGCTCTGGGCCGGCAAGAGCGCCAAGGAGGCGATCGAGGGCGTGCTCTTCGTAACCGAAGGGGAAGCCTGAGCTTCGCCGCAAGTCCTGCTTGATCCGCTCGGCGCTTGATGCGAACCGGAGCGCATGAGCTCCGGAACGGATCGCCAGGCCGATCTTCCCCATTCCCTCCTGCTCGTCGGCGCGGGCAAGATGGGCGGGGCCATGCTCGAGGGCTGGCTGGCCAAGGGTCTGGACCCGGCCAGAGTGACGGTCCTGGATCCGAACCCTTCGCCGGCGCTGCTCGACTTCGCGGGAACCGCCGGGCTCCGGCTCAATCCGGACAAGGCCGGCCTCGCGCCGCCCGAAGTGCTGGTGCTCGGCATCAAGCCCCAGGCGCTCGCCGAAGCCGCGCCCGATATCGCGCCCTTCGCCGGGCCCGAGACGCTGGTCATCTCCATCCTGGCGGGCAAGACGGTCGGGGACCTGTCGCGCGCCTTGCCGCAGGCGGGTGCGATCGTCCGCGCCATGCCGAATCTGCCGGCCTCGATCGGCAGCGGGGCGACCGGCGCCTATGCCAGCCCGGCAGCCACGCCGCGGCAGCGGGAGCTGACTCAGGCCCTCCTCTCGGCCGTAGGCACGGTCGAGTGGATCGAGCGCGAAGAGCTCATCGATGCCGTCACGGCGCTGTCGGGCTCCGGTCCGGCTTACGTGTTCCACCTCGTCGAATGCCTGTCCTCGGCTGGGCGCGAGGTCGGGCTCGACCCCGAGGTCGCCGAGCGGCTCGCGCGCCAAACCGTGATCGGCGCGGCCGAGCTACTTGCCGGCTCGGGGCTCGATCCCGCCGTGCTGCGCCGGAACGTCACCTCTCCAGGCGGAACCACCGCGGCCGCCCTTGACATACTGATGGCGGAAGATGGGCTTGGCGCGCTCATGCGGCGGGCCGTCGAAGCGGCCAAGCGCCGCGCGGCCGAGCTGTCGGGCTGACCCGCGGGTTAAGCTAGGCAGACCGGCTTTGGTACACTGAGCCGATTGCGAGGGAGCAGATCGACATGTCCGACCCGATGCAGCCCAACGCCACCGGTTCCGCTTTCGCGACCGCCGCAGCGGCCGCCAGTGCCTCGCCACCGGTCCAGCCACAGGGCGGGAACAAGCGCGAGCAGGTCGTCGAGGCGCTGATGCGGCTCGCGGCCGAGCAGCCCTGGGATGACATCGAGCTGGTCGACATCGCCCGGGAGGCCGGCCTTTCGCTGTCCGAGATGCGCGACCTCTTCCCGTCGAAGGGCGCGATCCTGGAGGGCTTCACCCGGATGATCGACAAGAAGGTCATCGACGGGACCACCGAGGACCTGGCGGGCGAGCCTGCGCGCGAGCGCGTCTTCGACGTCTTCATGCGCCGCCTCGATGCCATGGCGCCCTACAAGCGGGCGCTCCGCCGGATCGCCTACGCGATGCGCTCGGACCCGCTCTCGATGGCGGCGCTGAACCGCTCGGCTCTGAACTCGATGCGCTACATGCTGGCGGCTGCCGGCGTACCGACGGAAGGACCGCTCGGCTTCGTGAAGCTGCAGGGGAGCGTGATCGCGCTCGCCAACGTCATGGAGACGTGGTTCGACGACGACGATGTCGCGCAGGCGCGGACCATGGCGCGGCTCGACCGCGAACTCACGCGAGGAGAGCGCCTACTCGAACGCGCCGACGACGTCCGCCGGCTCACGGCGCCGCTGCGGGCGATCGGCCAGGCGCTGTTCGACGGCGGTCGGCGGATGCGCCGCCGGGGCGAGCGCGACCGGCGAGACGGCGAGATCGAGGGGGAGGCCCGCGATCCCGCGGCCGCGATCTGATCGGGCATGGCTGGCACCGAGCGTCCCGGCCCGATCGGGTTCGACGATTTCCTCAAGGTCGACATCCGGGTCGGGAGGATCGTGAAGGCAGAGCCCTTCCCGGAGGCACGCAAGCCCGCGCTCAAGCTCCTGATCGATCTCGGTCCGGAGATCGGGGAGAAGAAGTCCTCCGCCCAGATCACGCGCCATTACCGGCCCGACGACCTTGTCGGGCGGCAGGTTCTGTGCGTCGTCAACTTCCCGCCGCGCCAGATCGGCCCGATGCGGTCCGAGGTGCTCACGCTCGGCGTTCCCGGCCTCGATGGCGACGTCATTCTCATCGGGCCGGACCAGGAGGTTCCGCTCGGCGGCCGCCTGTTCTGATATTGCTCAGGCGGGAATCCTCACGGAGGCCCGCAGGCCGCCAAGGGGCGAATCGGCGAGCGTCACCTCGCCGCCATGGGAGCGGGCAATGTCGCGGGCGATGGCAAGGCCGAGCCCCGACCCGCTCTCGTCCTGATTGCGCGCCTCGTCGAGCCGGACGAAGGGCTTGAACACCTCTTCCCGCGCCTGGGGCGGGATGCCCGGGCCGTCGTCGTCCACATGGACGGTCAGCCAGCGCCCCTCGTGCTGGGCGGAGATGGCGATGTGGTCGCCGTGTCTCGCTGCATTGGAGAGGAGGTTGAAGAGCAGCCGCTTGAAGGCGTCCACGCGCAGCGTCACCATGGGATCGCCGATGATCTCCAGGCTCGTTTCGTGGCCGGAGCGCTCCGCGTCGCTCTTCAGCTCGTTCAGGAGCGCGGTCAGGTCGGCCGTGACCGCCTGCTCGCCGTAATCGCCGCGCGCGAAGGCGAGATAGCCCTCCAGCATCCGGCTCATCTCGTCGACGTCGCGGCGAAGGTCCTCCACCTCCGGCGTCTGATCGAGCAGGGCGAGGGAGAGGCGAAACCGCGTCAGGATCGTGCGCAGGTCGTGGCTCACGCCGTTCAGCATCGTCGTGCGCTGCTCCATGGCCCGCTCGATCCGGCGCTTCATCTCCAGGAAGGCATGGCCGGCCTGGCGCACCTCGCGCGCGCCGCGGGGGCGGAACTCGATCTCGCGCCCTCGGCCGAAATCCTCGGCCGCCATCGCAAGCTTCTGGATGGGGCGGATCTGGTTGCGCAGGAACAGGATCGCGACCCCGAGCAGGATCAGCGAGGTTCCGACCATCCAGACGAGAAAGATATGCGAGTTCGACGCATAGGCGGCGCTGCGCCGGGCGAAGACCCGCATCACCGTGCCCTCCTTCAGGAGCACGCGGATCTCGATGAACGAGGAGCGGCCGACCGTGTCGATCCAGAATGGCCGTCCGATCTGGCGCCGGATTTCGTCGGACAGCGCCTCGTCGAGGAGCGAGAAGAACGGCGTCGGCAGGGGAGGGGGAAGGCCCACGCCCTCCAGGATCTCGACGTTCAGGTTCAGCCGCTCGGCCGCGATCCGGGAGAGCGTGTCCGCCGTGTCCTTGCGCGGAAAGGTCTCGTGGACGTCGATCAGCGCGGCGATGTCCGCCGTGACCGCCGCCGAGAGGCGCTGCGTGACGAGCTGCCAATGCCGCTCCATGAACACATAGGCCACGACCGACTGGAGCAGCACGAAGGGCGTGATGATGATGATGAGCGAGCGGGCGTAGAGGCCCTTGGGCAGCCGCGCCGCGAGCGGCCGCAGCAGCCGCCGCGAGGCATCCCGGGCGAAGGCGCGAGGCTGGCGGAGGGCCGAGGCCGCCATGCCCTTCAGTCCGTCACGAGCCGGTAGCCGACTCCGCGGACCGTCTGCAGGAAGACGGGGTTGGCGGGGTCCACCTCGATCTTGCGCCGCAACCTGTTCATCTGCACGTCCACCGCGCGGTCGTTCGCGCCGCCGCTGCTTCCCGCCAGCTCGTCGCGCGACACCTCCCCCCCGAGGCGGTGGCCCAGGATCGTCAGGATCTCGCGCTCGCGTTCGGTAATCCGGATCGGCTCGCCGTCGCGGCGCAACTCGCCCCGGTCCAGCCGAAACGTGAACGGTCCGAAGCGGACCAGGTCCGGTGCCGCCGGCTGCGGCTCCTCGATCGGGGCCGCCCGGCGCAGGATGTTCCCGAGCCGGAGCAGAAGCTCCCGCGGGTCGAAAGGCTTGGCGAGGTAGTCGTCGGCTCCGATCTCCAGACCCTGGACGCGGTCGTGGCTTTCCGCACGGGCCGTGAGCATCAGGGTGGGAATGGCCGAGCTGGTCCGGACTCGGCGGAGGAACTCGAAGCCCGTCTCGCCGGGCATCATCACGTCGAGCACCATCGCGTCGAACACGACGCTGCCCGACTTCGCGCGCGCTTCCGCCGCGCTCGCTGCCGTCGTCACCCGATATCCGTTCTCGCCCAGGAAGCGCGACAGCAGGTCCCTGAGGCGTCGGTCGTCGTCGACGACCAGGATATGCGGGGCGTGGTCCGGCGGCTCGGTGCGCGGGGCGCTCATGCGCCCAGTTTAGCGCCCGAGAGCCGGTTTCGCACCTTCGCGCGCTCGACGGGGTCGATCATGCCGATCAGGAAGCGCCTGATCGCCTCCTCGCCGTCGTCGCCGGCGAGGGCTCGGGCGATGCGCCGGGTCTGCAGCCGTGCCATCCTCAGCGCGAGCTCGCGGCCTTGGTTCGTCGGCCACAGGAGGCGCTGCCGCCTGTCCGACTGGCCCGGCCGCTGCTCGACATAGCCCTTGTCGATGAGCTCCTTGAGCACGCGGTTGAGGCTCTGCTTGGTGATCTTCAGGATGTCCAGGAGCTCGGCGATGGTCATGCCGGGCCGGCGCGCCACGAAATGCAGGATGCGGTGATGGGCGCGCCCGAAGCCGTATTCGGCCAGGATCCGGTCCGGATCGCTGACGAAATCGCGATAGGCGAAGAAGAAGAGCTCGATCAGATCGTAGGCCGGCTCCTCGCCCGCCTGGCCGGTTCGGGCCGCAAGGGCCAGTGCGCTGACCGCCTCGGACAAGAGATATCCTCGAATACGTCAGGTTTGTTGACATATCCCAGGGGCAGGATTAGCCGTCAACTCGCCTTAAGAAGAACGCGCGAACGCGTATTCCCGAGGAGGAGAGGATGAGTTTGCCCTTCGATCAGCGCGACGGTTGGATCTGGTTCAACGGCCAGCTCGTGCCCTGGAAGGAGGCCAAGCTCCACGTATTGTCGCATGGCCTGCACTACGCCTCCTCCGTCTTCGAGGGCGAGCGCGCCTATGGCGGCGTGATCTTCAAGTCGCGCGAGCATTCGGAGCGGTTCCGCCGCTCGGCGCAGATCCTCGATTTCGAGATCCCGTATTCCGTCGAGGAACTCGACGCGGCCAAGGCGCTCGTCGTCGAGAAGAACGGGAACCCGGATGTCTATGTGCGCCCGGTCGCCTGGCGCGGCTCGGAGATGATGGCGGTGGCCGCCCAGCACGCGAAGGTGCATGTCGCCATCGCGGTCTGGCCCTGGCCCAGCATGTTCGACATCAACGAGAAGATGAAGGGCATCCGCCTCGACATCGCCGAGTACCGCCGGCCCGATCCGCAGACGGCGCCCGCGGCCTCCAAGGCGGCGGGCCTCTACATGATCTGCACGATCTCCAAACACGCGGCCGAGCGGAAGGGCTATGCCGACGCGATGATGCTCGACTGGCAGGGCCGTGTGGCCGAATGCACGGGCGCGAACATCTTCTTCACGCGGGACGGCGCGCTCCACACCCCGATCGCCGACTGCTTCCTGGACGGTATCACGCGGCGGACCGTGATCGATCTCGCCCAGCGCCGCGGCTGGGAAGTGGTCGAGCGCCGGATCATGCCGGACGAGCTTCCGACCTTCAACGAGTGCTTCATCTGCGGTACGGGCGCCGAGGTGACGCCGGTCTCCGAGATCGGGCCCTACACGTTCCGGCCGGGCAACATCTCCCGCACCCTCGTCGAGGACTACGCGGCGGAGGTGCAGCCGCGCGCCAGGGCGGCCGCCTGACCGGCAGAAGCGGCCGCCCGTCCTGACGCCGGGCGGCCTCATCATGAGAAGGGAACGGGGGTTGCTACCGCGCGTTCTTGGGCAAGAACAATCCATGAACGGAGAGCCCGCGTGAGCCAGACCTCCCGAAAGACGGACCGCCATCCCGACCCGCCCGAGGTCGAGAACCCGAAGACCGCGCCCGTGGAGGGTAGTACTTCCAACCGCATCAAGGATCCGGACGACTGGGTGACCGGCCACGAGCCGATGACGGGCGCCCAGGCCTCCTACCTGAAGACCCTGTCGGAACAGGCGCATGACCCTCACGCCTACGAGCCGGATCTCGACAAGGCGGAGGCATCCAAGCGCATCGATCAGCTCAAGGACGAGGTGGGTCGCTGACGGACTGCCGTTCAGCATTTCGAGGTCGAGCTATGCAGGAGGCTTGAGTCAGCTCTGAACTCACACCATATCTGGTCCGTGCGGCGTGTCCGCACGGCAGGGTTTCAGGATGACCAAGGGGCTTTCTTTCATCGCCCGCGTTGCGGCTCTGGCCGCGCTCGGGATCGCGCTCGCCGCGCCGGCCACGGAAGCGCGGGTCGGCGGCGGCAGGAGCTCGGGGTCGCGCGGCGGCCAGACCTGGAGCGCGCCGCCATCCACGGCCACGGCGCCCCGCACGGCGCAGCCGATGCAGCGCACCGAGACGCCGAACCTCGGCGCGCAGCAGCGCCCCGGCATGCCGGGCGCCGCCACCGCAGGCCAGGCCGGCCGTTTCGGCGGTTTCGGGACGGGCCTGATGGCCGGCCTCCTCGGGGCGGGCCTTCTCGGCATGCTGTTCGGCGGCGGTCTCTTCGGCGGCCTCTCCGGATTGGCCTCGTTGTTCGGGCTGCTGCTCCAGGTGGCGCTGATCGCGGGCCTGGTCTGGCTCGCGCTACGCTTCTTCCGGCGGCGCAGCGAGCCGGCCATGGCCGGCGCGGGCGCGCCGTACCAGCGCTCGGCGCTCGGCGGCGCAGTTCCGGGTGGAGTGGGCATGGGCGGAGGCAGCGCGCGAGTTGCCGGCGCCCCCGTGCAGATCGGTCCGGCCGATTACGAGGCCTTCGAGCGGGCGCTGCATGACATCCAGGGGGCCTATAGCCGCGAGGACATGCAGGCCCTGACCTACATGGCGACACCCGAGATGGTCCGGTATTTCGGCGCCGATCTTGAGGAGAATCGCTCGCAGGGCCTCCGCAACGACCTGCGCGACCCGAAGCTCCTCCAGGGCGACCTGGCGCAGGCATGGCGCGAGGGCACGACGGAGTATGCGACGGTTGCGATGCGGTTCTCGCTCCTCGACACGATGGTGGACCGCCAGACCGGGCGCATCGTCTCGGGTGATCCGCGGGTGCCGCAGGAGGCGACCGAGCTGTGGACGTTCCGCCGCGACAACGGCGGGAAGTGGCTCCTATCCGCCATCCAGCAGACGGCCTGACATCCGTCGCGACCGGCGCCGTCCGCGCCGGTCTTCCTGCCCCTGCAGCGGACAAGAAAAAGGCCGCTCTTTCGAGCGGCCCAAGTCTAGGGAGGAAACGCCCAAGGAGGGCAGCAACATCGCGGCGCTGCCGCTCTGTTGCGATGCACAAGATAGGTCAGCCTCCCTGACGTTGCAAGGGCTTCGCCGCGTCGAATCTGCCTCAAATCGTGGCACGCTCGGCGGCGGAAGGCGTCACCGGAAGGCTACGACCGGCCGCCCTCCGGAACCGCATCGCCGGCCCCCGGTTGCCTCCTCACAAGACAAACCCGAGAGGAGGACGACGATGCAGGTCGTTCCGCATGTCCCGGCCACGGGCCACCCTGCGCCGCGGCCGCACAATCCGGCGCACGAGCCTATCCCCGGCGGCAACATTCCGACCGAGGTGCCGCCGACCGAGCCGGACGAGATGCCGGATATCGGACCGACGGGGCCCCGCTCGCCCTATCCGGTGAACGATCCCGGGATCGGCGATCCCGTCGGCCCGGGATCCGAGCCGGACTACCTGCCGGGCAAGCCGACGAGCCCTATGCAGGTCTGAGCGCCGCTCAGTGATCGCCCTGGGACGAGCGCACGTCCCGGGGCGAGTTCAGTATCTCGAGGAGCGAGTTAGCGATATGGCGGGCCTCCTCGTCGGAAAGCCGCAGGATGAAGGGCGGCAGCGGCCCGGACTGCAGGGCCACCACCGGCTCGCCGCGCTCGTCCGTCCCGACATCGACCGTCGGGCTGTCGAGCTCGAGGAAGTCGTCTTCGCCGAACGCATCGCCGTCGTCATCCGGATCGATGCGCAGGAGCATCTGCCCGAGAGCCAGGATGAGCGATTGCGCGGTGCCGGCATCCATGACGACGGCCGTCGTGTTGTCGTTCTTCTCGAATGCGAGCTGGATGTTGTCGCCTTCGAGCGTGACGGAGATTCCTGCCATAATGGTCCCGTTGAGAACTGCTCTCTATATAGGGTAGGGCAAGTCCTGGCGTGAGTGCGCGTTCGGCGGCCGGTAAACGGTCCGCCGGGCGTCCTCGAGCTTGGCCCCTCCCGATCCTCGGACCCATGCAACTGACCCCGAGCGAGCTTCTCGACCGGCTTCGCCACCTCGGCATCGCGGCCGAGACGCACGAGCACGAGGCCGTGTTCAGGGTCGCTGAATCCCGGTCTGTGAAGCAGGCCATCCCAGGCGCGCATTCGAAGAACCTGTTCCTAAAGGACCGGAAAGGGCGGCTGTTCCTGGTCGTGGCTGAGCACGAGACCGAGATCGACCTCAAACGCCTGCACGAGACGATCGGCGCCTCCGGCCGGCTCTCTTTCGGGTCCGCCGATCTCCTGCGCGACACCCTCGGCGTCGAGCCGGGCTCCGTGACGCCCTTCGCGGCTGCCAACGACCGGGAGAACCGCGTGACGGTGATCCTCGACGAGGCGCTCGTCCGTGCGGAACGGGTCAATTTTCATCCGCTCGTCAACACCATGACGACGGGGCTGACGCCCGCCGAGCTCCTCGCCTTTCTCCGCGCCTGCGGACATGAGCCCCGGATCTGCCGTCTTCCTGCCCCGGCCAAGGTTTGCACCGCCGGAGCGGCGCTCCCATCTTCTCACGCATAACGTCCCGAGGCATCCATGCTCGCCGAAGCTCCGAAATCTGCGGACAATCTCATCAAGGACACGACCACGTCCGCTTTCCGCCAGGACGTGATCGCGGAATCGATGAAGCAGCCCGTGCTCGTCGATTTCTGGGCGCCCTGGTGCGGGCCGTGCAAGCAGCTCACGCCCGTCATCGAGAAGGCCGTCAAGGCGGCTGGCGGCAAGGTGAAGCTCGTCAAGATGAACATCGACGAGCATCCCCAGATCGCGGGCCAGCTCGGCATCCAGTCCATTCCGGCCGTCTACGCCTTCGATCGCGGCCAGCCGGTCGACGGGTTCATGGGCGCGCTTCCCGAGAGTCAGGTAAAGGCTTTCATCGAGCGCCTGGTCGGCGCGGGCGGCTCAGGCACGGACGAGCTTCTGGCCGAAGCCGCCGAGCGCGCCAAGGAGGGCGACGTCGCGGGGGCTGCGGAGCTCTATGCCGGTGTGCTGGCCGAGGATCCGGAGAACGTCACCGCCATGGCGGCTCTGGCGCGGCTCCACGTCGACTTGAAGGATTTCGAGGGCGCGCGCCGCTTCCTCGACATGGTTCCTGCGAACAAGGCCGGTCACGCCGATGTCGCGGCCGCGCGAGCGGCGCTCGAGCTGGCCGAGCAGGCGGCCTCGCTGGGAGATCTCGGCGAACTGGAGCAGCGCATCGCCGCGAATCCGGACGACCATCAGGCGCGTTTCGAGCTGGCCCTCGGGCTGAACGCGCGCAACCGGCGGGACGCCGCGGTGGACCAGCTCCTTGCGATCTTCAAGCGCGACCGGAGCTGGAACGACGACGCGGCCCGCAAGCAGCTCGTCCAGTTCTTCGAAGCTTGGGGTCCGACGGACCCGGCGACGTTGTCTGGCCGGCGTAAGCTGTCGTCGCTGCTCTTCTCCTGATCGGTCTCGGGGGCTCCATGAACGTCATCTACGAGGGCCCGCAGGACCTGCCGGACACGATTCCGGTCTTTCCGCTCGCCGGCGCGCTGCTGCTGCCGCGCGGGCAGATGCCGCTCAACATCTTCGAGCCGCGCTACCTGGCGATGGTGGATGCCGCGCTTGCCGGACCGCGGCTGATCGGCATGGTGCAGCCGCGTGATCCAGAAGAGGCGGGCGCGACGCCCGAGCTCTACGATGTCGGCTGCGTGGGCCGGATCGTGCAATTCGCCGAGACGGGCGATGGGCGCTACCTCATCTCGCTCACCGGCATCGCCCGGTTCGACATCGTGGAGGAGGTCGGCGGATTCGCGCCGTTCCGGCAATGCCGCGTCTCGTTCGGCCGCTTCGCCTCCGACTTCCGGCCGCGGGTCGGGGAGGAAGCGGTAGACCGCGCGGCCGTGCTCGCGGCTCTGCGCTCCTACACGGAACGGACGGGGCTGCGCATGGACTGGGACGGCGTCGAGCAGGCGCCGAACGAGGCGCTGGTGAACGCGCTCTCCATGCTGGCGCCCTTCGGGGGGCGCGAGAAGCAGGCGCTGCTGGAGGCGCCGGACCTGAAGAGCCGGGCCGAGATGCTGGTGGCGCTCACCGAGATCGAGCTCGCCAAGACCGGCGGCGCAACGCAGTCCACCCTTCAATAGGATGCCCCCATGGCCGAGGAGACAGGCGGGATCGAGCCGACCCACATCGACCCGCGGCTGCTCGAGCTTCTGGTCTGTCCCCTAACCAAGTGCCGGCTCGAATACGATGCCGAGGCGCAGGAGCTGATCAGCCGTGGCGCGCGGCTCGCCTATCCGATCCGCGACGGCATCCCCATCATGCTGCCGGAGGAAGCGCGCCCGCTGACGGATTGAGCTCGTTCAGCTCTCCCGAAAACCCCAGGCGGGGTCGGAGAGCACCTCAGAGCTGTGCTGTCCGAGGCGCGGCGGGGCGGTCGGGGCGACCTGCGCCTCGCCGTCGATGACGATCGGGGTGCGCAGCATGGGCACCTTGCCGCCTCTCGCCTCCGGCTCGGGCAGGTCCAGCACCATGCCGCGATGGATGATCTGAGGGTCGGCGAAGACTTCGTCCAGCGTGTTGATCGGCCCGGCCGGCACGCCGACGCGCTCGAACCCGGCAAGCAGATCGGCCTTGGTCCAGGTGCGGGTCACGTCCGCGAGAAGCGGCACGAGCACCTCACGGTTCGCGACGCGGGCCGGATTGGTCGCGTAGGCCGGATCGTCCGCCCAGTCCGTCCCGAGGAGTCCGCACAGCTTCCGGAACTGGCTGTCGTTGCCGCAGGCGATGATGATGTGGCCGTCGGCGGTGGGAAACACCTGGTAGGGGACGATGGAGGTATGCGCGTTGCCGGTCCGCGGCGGCGGGCGGCCGGTCAGGAGATAGACCATCGCCTGGTTGCCGATCACCGCGACCTGCGTGTCGAGGAGCGCCATGTCGATATGGCAGCCGCGGCCGGTCAGCGTGCGTCCCTGGAGCGCCGCCAGGATCGCGTTTGACGAGTAGAGGCCGGTAAACACGTCCGCATAGGCGACCGCGGTCTTCAGCGGCTCGCCATCCGGCTCTCCCGTCAGCGACATGATCCCGCTCATCCCCTGGATCATGAAGTCGTAGCCCGGCCGGTGCGCATAGGGCCCGTCCTGCCCGAAACCCGTCACCGAGCAATAGATCAGCCGCGGGTTCACGGCCGAGAGGCTCGCGTAATCAAGCCCGTATTTCTTCAGCCCGCCGACCTTGAAATTCTCGATCACCACATCCGCGTGGGCGGCGAGCTTGCGGATCGTCGTCTGGCCGTCCGGGCTCTCCAGGTCGACCTCGATCGAGCGCTTGCCGCGGTTGGTGGCGTTGAAATAGCCGGCCGCGAGATGGCTCCCGTCGGGCCGATCCACCCAGGGCGGGCCCCAGGTACGGGTGTCGTCACCCGCGCCCGGCCGCTCGACCTTCACCACATCCGCCCCGAGATCGGCGAGAAGCTGCCCCGCCCAGGGACCCGCCAGGATGCGGGCGAGCTCCAGCACGCGGATGCCGGTGAGGGGTTTGGGAGAGGTCATGTCTAGGCTGGATTCGAGTTTGGCGCGGGGAGCGCGACGCCTGATCCCTCCCCTGCAGGGAAGGGTGTCGCCGAAGGCGGGAAGGAATAGCGCGGGTTCTCCCTCCCCGCAGGGGAGGGTGGCCGGGCGCAGCCCGGCCGGGTGGGGCCGTTCTCCTGCAGCCGTGCCATGATGGTGTCCATCACGGCACGGAGATTGCGGGCCACCTCGTCATTCCAGAAGCGCTGGACCACGAAACCTTCCCGCGAGAGAGCGGCACCGCAGTCGCGGTCAGCTGCCGTATGAGCGTCGTCGGCATGCTGCGATCCGTCGACTTCCACGACCAGACGGCGCTTGAGGCAGGCGAAATCCACGACGAAGCCACGAATTGGAACCTGCCGGCGAAAGTGAAAGCCGGCCGGACGGAGGGCACGCAAGGCCACCCAGAGCTTCGCCTCATGCGGCGTTAGGCGCCTGCGGAGGCCACGAGCAAGGTGGCGCGGAAGATGAGATGGCGGGCGGCCCACCATCTCTGCATCCTGCGGATCGGGCAGCGTTGCGTTTGCTGCCGCCTGCCCCACCCGGTCGAGCTTCGCTCGACCACCCTCCCCTGCGGGGAGGGAAAGGCGCGAGCCGACCACGGAGGGAGCCTCCTCTCAGAAAAACGCCTGCAGGCCCGTCTGCGCGCGGCCGAGGATCAGCGCGTGGACGTCATGCGTGCCCTCGTAGGTGTTCACCGTCTCGAGGTTCTGGGCGTGCCGCATCACGTGGTACTCGCCCATGATGCCGTTGCCGCCATGCATGTCGCGGGCGATGCGGGCGATTTCGAGCGCCTTGCCGCAGTTGTTGCGCTTCACGATGGAGATCATCTCCGGCGCCATCCTGCCCTCGTCGAACAGGCGACCGACGCGCAGCGAGCCCTGCAGACCGAGCGCGATCTCGGTCTGCATGTCGGCGAGCTTCTTCTGCACGAGCTGGGTCTGCGCCAGTGGCCGGCCGAACTGCTTGCGGTCGAGCGTGTACTGGCGCGCCCGGTGCCAGCAATCCTCGGCCGCGCCCATCGCGCCCCAGGAGATGCCGTAGCGGGCGCGGTTGAGGCAGCCGAACGGGCCTTTCAGGCCCGAGACGTTCGGCAGCAGCGCTTCCTCGCCGACCTCGACCTCGTCCATCACGATCTCGCCCGTGACGGATGCACGAAGGGAGAGCTTGCCCTGGATCTTTGGGGCGGACAGGCCTTTCATGCCCTTCTCGAGCACGAAGCCGCGGATCTGGTCGCCATGCGCGGCCGACTTCGCCCACACCACGAACACGTCGGCGATCGGGGCGTTCGAGATCCAGGTCTTGGCGCCGGAGATCTTGTAGCCGTTCGCCGTCTTGACGGCGCGGGTCTTCATGCCGGCTGGGTCGGAGCCCGCATCCGGCTCCGTCAGCCCGAAGCAGCCGACGAACTCGCCGGAGGCGAGCTTCGGCAGGTACTTCCTGCGCTGGTTCTCGTCGCCATAGGCGTAGATCGGGTACATGACGAGCGAGGACTGGACGCTCATCATCGAGCGGTAGCCGCTATCCACCCGCTCGACCTCGCGCGCGACGAGGCCGTAGGCGACGTAGCTCGCGCCGGCGCAGCCATACTCTTCCGGGAGGGTCACGCCGAGGAGGCCGAGCTCGCCCATGGCGTTGAAGATCGAGCGGTCGGTGACCTCGTTCTGGTATGCCTCCACGATGCCGGGCAGGAGACGCTCCTGCGCGAATTGCCGCGCGGTGTCGCGGATCAGGCGCTCGTCGTCGGTGAGTTGGTCGTCGAGCAGGAAGGGGTCGTCCCACTGGAAGCCGGACGAGGCGCTCTTCGCCGCCGCCGGTGCGTCGTTCTTCAGAGCCTGGCTCATCTGCGTCTCCTCGTCGTGCTGTGCTGCCGCCGGGCGGCCCGTCTCGGCCGTCATACCGGAAGGCGCGGCGGCTTGCACCCGCCGAGGAGACCCCGATCCCGGCTGTGGGTTGCGCGGCTCGCGCATCCGCCGGTGGCCGATTCCCTTTGATTTTCGGCCGAACTGTGGTATTCAGGAGACGTGCCGCCGGTGAGGTCGGCGGTGTCTCAGATCAGCATCCATCGGAGGACTGGCCGGCTTTTCGGCCCGCACTTCTTTGGCCAGCTTTACGGTGGATGTTGTGTGCCTGACGCGCGGAGACATCGCTGAGCCGTCTTCGCGCCGACATCTTCGCTCCATGAGCGGATCACCATATCGCCTGGCGCCGAACCGGGCGCAACAGGAGGCTTGTCCCGCATGACGACCCCGAAGAAGACCGCCACGCGTCAGGGCTTCAAGACCGGTGAAGCGGTCGTGTACCCGGCCCATGGCGTCGGCCGTATCACGGCGATCGAGGAGCAGGAGATCGCCGGGTTCAAGCTCGAGCTCTTCGTCGTGTCGTTCGAGAAGGACAAGATGGTGCTGCGCGTCCCGACCGCGAAGGCGGCCAGCGTCGGCATGCGCAAGCTGGCCGAGCCGGCCGAGATGCAGAAGGCGCTCGACGTCCTGACCGGCCGCGCCCGGATCAAGCGGACCATGTGGTCGCGCCGCGCGCAGGAATACGAGGCGAAGATCAATTCGGGCGACCTCATCGCGGTCGCCGAGGTGGTGCGCGACCTCCATCGGTCGGAGGCGCAGCCGGAGCAGTCCTATAGCGAGCGGCAGCTCTACGAGGCTGCGCTCGACCGCGTCACGCGCGAGCTCACGCATGTGAACAAGATCACCGAGACCGAGGCCGCCAAGCTCATCGAGGCGGCGCTTGCCAAGGCGCCCAAGCGCGCCAAGGCGGCCGATTCCGAAGGCCCGGACCTGCAGGACGAGGCGGCCTGAGGCAGCCCTCAGATCCCGAAAGAGCCCGGCTCCGCCGGGCTTTTTTACCTGCGCAGAAGGCTTCGGATCAGAGCGTCCGGATCGGCCCAGCGATAGCGCCGGACCGGGAGGCTCTGCCCGTCGGGCAATTCGGCGTCGAGATATTCGCAGAACTCGCCGCCCCAGGCCTCGTAGGCCGCGCGGGCCGGCAGGTTCGCGTCCAGAACCGTGAGATGCAGCGGCGTCCCCGCGTGAACCGCTGGGATGCGGGCCGCCGCGTCTGCCAGCACCAGCCGGCCGATACCCGTCCGCTTCCGGTCCGGCCGGACATGCAGGTTGTCGATGAGCGAGCCCCATATCGGGTCGTGGCCAGCCAGGATGCAGGCGAGCGCGACCAGCCCGGTTCCATCCTCGGCGACGGCGACCACCTGGTCCGGCCCCGGCTCGCCCGTGAAGCGCGACCGCCACAGCGTGCGGCGCTCTGCATGGATGCCTGCGTCCAGATAATCGTCCCGCAGCATGCCCCGGTAGGCCGAGCGCCAGCTCGCGATCTGAAGTCCGGCGACGGCCTCCCAGTCCGCCGGCCCTGCCGCCCTGAAGGTGAGCGCGCCGTCTCCCGTCATCCTCCGCCCGATCGTCCTGTCCGTGCTGAGATGATCTCCAGCACGTCCGGGACGGCGAGGTCCAGCGTCGGCGCGCGCCGCACCTCCAGAAGTCCGCGCACCCGCACGACCGCTCCGGTGAGCGAGGCGGCCGTGATCCCCTTGGCTTTGAGGGCCTCCCAGCTCCGCCGCGGGATCGTCACGTTGAAATCGCGCGCCCAGTCGCGGCCGAAATTCAGGTAGGTGCGCTCGCGCCGCTCGCCGACCGACGCGATCCGGCCTTCAACCACCACGAAGCTGCCGGCGGCCCGGGCGAGGTCGTCGAGCGCGGAGGCGGCTATCGGCCAGGGCCCGTCCCGCCACAGGCCGATCCGGCTGCGTCGCGCCCGCTCCTCCGCCCGCAGCAGCTCGCGGCGGCAGAGGAGGTCGCGCTGGCCGGGATCGACCACCGCCAGCCCCTCGGAGACGAGAAGCTCGCCGATATCGATCGGCGGCGTGCCCGCGAGCGCCAGATGGGCGGCCGCGCGTCCCCAGCGGTCCGGTGGCGCCAGTTCGCGCATCTGAATCCGGGAGCCGCCGAGCGTTCCGAGCCAGGCTGCCGCGCGGCGGGCGGCCTCGCCGTCCGGCGCGAGCCGGATGTCGGCGAGACGCGCCGATCCGCCGCCCGCGAGGCGGAACTCGCCGTCGCTCACCCTGTCGAGGATCTGCGCCGAGACCGTCTCCGAGCACGTGAAGGCGGGACGGTCCTCTGCTTCCGCCGAGCCCGCCGCGAGCGACAGGAGAAGCAGGGAGGCGGCAAGCCGAGCGTTCATGCGGGTCCGGGCCGTTGGTCGGAACCGCATCCTATGCTAGAGCGCTCGCCGCGCGGTCCCGTAGCTCAGCAGGATAGAGCAGCGGTTTCCTAAACCGAAGGTCACAGGTTCGAATCCTGTCGGGACCACCAGGCCGCTTCCAAATCTCTGGTCCGCAAGGCTTCGCCGCCGTCCCGTTCCGCCTCAGTTGGATTGCAGAATTTCGGCACGCTCTGCGCGTGGGGGCGGGCTCGGCCCACGCATCCGACCCTTCTTCCGGCGAGGACAGGCTCAGGCCGGCAGCGCCGCCATGCCGTCGGGCACGAGCAACTCGACGGGGCCGGTCGGGATGCGTCGCTCGTGGTAGCCGTGGCAGGCGACGCTCTCGAGGAAGGGCGGAATCTCGGCCCGGCAGCGGTCGTTCGCATAGGGACAGCGCGGGTTGAAGGTGCAGCCAGAAGGCGGATTGATCGGGTTCGGGATCTCGCCGCGCACCGGCTCGCGCCGCCGCCCGATATGGGCGAGGTCGGGCACGGCGTCGAGCAGCATGCGCGTGTAGGGATGCTTCGGCCCGGTGAACAGCCCGCGGCCCTCCCCGATCTCGACCACGCGGCCGAGATACATGACCCCGATCCGGCTCGCCATGTGCCGGACCACCGCCAAGTTGTGCGAGATGAACAGGTAGGTGAGCCCGAGCCGATCCTGCAGGTCGCGCATCAGGTTCAGGATCTGCGCCTGGACCGAGACGTCCAGCGCGGAGGTCGGCTCGTCGCAGACGATGAATTCGGCATCCGACGCGAGCGCGCGCGCGATGGCGATGCGCTGGCGCTGCCCGCCAGAGAATTCGTGCGGATACTTGACGCCGTCGTCGGGATGCAGGCCCACCAGCCCGAGCAGCTCGCCGACCCGCTCGCGGATCGCGGCCTCGCCCTGGATCAGCCCGAAGGCGCGGATCGGCTCGGCGACGATCCTGTCCACCCGCCAGCGCGGATTGAGGCTGGCATAGGGGTCCTGGAAGATCATCTGCATGCGCCGGCGGACGCGCCTGCGATCCTCCGCCGGGGCGCGTCCGGTCATCTTCACGCCGTCGATGGTGACCTCGCCGGCCGTGGGCTCCAGAAGGCCGACCACCATCCTGGCCACCGTCGATTTCCCCGAGCCGGATTCGCCGACCAGCGCGAAGGTCTCGCCGCGCGCGATATCGAACGAGACGTCGTCGACCGCCTTCAGGAACTGCTTCGGGGCGCGCTCGATCAGGCGGTTGAGAAACGGCGGCGAGACGTCGAAGACCCGCCTGAGATGGCGGACCTCGACCAGCGGCGGGGTCATGCGGCCACTCCCTCCGGCGCATAGGCCGGATCATAGAGATGGCAGGCTACCGGATGGCGGTCGTAGTTCGTGAGGTCCGGCCGTATGGTCGGACATGGCGCGTAGGCGTGCGGACAGCGCGGATTGAAGGGGCAGCCCGGCGGGATGGCCGAAAGGCGGGGCATCGAGCCCGGTATCTGCGCCAGCCGGCGCTCCTGGCCCGTGAGGGTCGGGATCGCGCCCATCAGACCCTTAGCATAGGGGTGGAGCGGATTCTGGACCACATCCGCCACGTTGCCGATCTCGATCACCCGGCCGGCATACATCACCGCCACGCGGTCGGCGGTCTCGGCGATCACGCCCATGTCGTGGGTGACCAGCATCACGGCGGTGCCGTGGTCGCGGCACAGCCGCTTCAGAACCGTGATGATCTGCGCCTGGACGGAGACGTCGAGCGCCGTCGTCGGCTCGTCGGCGATGATGAGCTCCGGCTCGGCCGAGAGCGCGAGAGCGATGACGACGCGCTGGCGCATGCCGCCCGAGAACTGGTGCGGGTAGCCGTCGATGCGCTTCTCGGGCGCGGGAATGCCGACCTCGGCCAGCAGATCGATGGCGCGCCTGCGCGCCGCGCTTGCCGAGAGATCCGTGTGGGTGCGGATCGTCTCCACGAGCTGGTCGCCGATGCGGTAGAGCGGGTTCAGGCTGGTCAGCGGGTCCTGGAAGATCATGCCGATGCGCTTGCCGCGCACCTTGCGCATCTCCTCCGGCGGCAGGTTGTCGATGCGGCGCCCGTCGAGCAGGATCTCGCCCCCGGCGATCCGGCCCGGCCGGTCGATCAGGCCGATCACGGCCGAGCCGGTCACCGACTTGCCGGCGCCGGATTCGCCCACCACGCCCAGCACCTCGCCCCGGCCGATATCGAAGGAGACCCGGTCGAGCGCGCGCAGCACGCCACGGCGCGTGGCGAACTCGACCGTGAGGTCGCGGACCTGGAGGAGGGGAGGGGTCACGCTGCGGCCGCCCAGTTCTCGACGGCGAGGCCCGGCACGCGTCGGAATTCGCGTTCGTTGTCGGTAACGAGGGTCAACCCGGCGGAGCGGGCATGCGCGGCGATCCAGAGGTCGTTTGGCCCGATCAGCTGGCCGTGCCGTTCGCGATGAGAGCGGATCTCGCCATAATCGATCGCCGCAACTGTCGGTACCGGCGCGAGGGTGACCAGAGTCATCAAGGTTTCCAGTGTCGCGAGTGCGTCGGCGCGCCGATTGCTCTTCTCGGCGCCAACCCGCAGTTCGCCATAGCTGACCACAGATACCACCGCGTCCGCGCGGTTCAGGCCGGCCAAGCGCTTCATCAGTGCTGCAGGTTGCCGCCGTCGCAGGCGGATGAGCGTATCCGTATCGAGCATGAACCCGGCCAAGCTCAGAACTCCTCCCGCGTCTCTGGCGGGCGCTCGTCCTTGATCCCCTCGAACATGTCGTCCGGAAGCTCCTGCAGCAGCTGAATAAAGCGGTCGATGTCGAGCTTCTCGGGCGTTGGACTGAGTACGACGTCGTTACCCACGACACGTACGTCGACTTGACCCTCCGGCAGAGTGATCTCGTCGGGCATGACGACAGTGGTCTTCTTGTCGGATTTGACCACGAGAGCCCGTCCCATCTCCTCCTCCGTCGCTGCGTCAACGCCTGAATATAGTACGCGGCAGCTCACCGCAGCTTCGGGTTGAGCGCATCGCGCAGCCAGTCGCCGAGCAGGTTCACGGCGAGCACGAGCAGCGCCAGCGTGAGGCCCGGGAATGCGGCGATCCACCACTCGCCGGAGAAGAGGTAGCGGTTGCCGATGCGGATCAGCGTCCCGAGCGAGGGTTGCGTGTCCGGCATGCCGGAGCCAAGGAACGAGAGCGTCGCCTCGGTGATGATCGCGAGCGCAAAGTTGATGGTCGCGATGGCGAAGACCGGCCCGATCGTGTTCGGCAGCACGTGCCGCACCATGATCACCGGCGACGAGAGGCCGATCAGCCGCGCGGCCTGGACGTAGTCGCGGTTCTTCTCGACCATCACGGAGGAACGCACCGTCCGGGCATACTGGACCCAGAAGGAGAGCCCGATCGAGAGGACGAGAACGCCCAGAATGGCGGGCGTCGACATCTGGCCGCCGGAGACGGCCTTCGCGACGCCGTCGACGAGAAGCGCGATGAGGATGGCCGGAAAGGTGAGCTGGACGTCGGCCACCCGCATGATGAGCGCATCGACCGCGCCCCCGACATAGCCGGCGACGAGCCCGAGCGCGATGCCGATCGTCGCGGAGAGCAGAACGCCGAGCGCGCCGACGATGAGCGAGATGCGCAGTCCATGGAGGATCGCCGAGAGGATGTCGCGGCCCTGATCGTCCGTCCCGAGGAGGAAGGGCGGCTGGCCATCCGCCGTCCAGAGCGGCGGAATGCGGCTATTGATCAGCTCGAGCTGCGCCGGATCGAATGGATCCTGCGGACCGAGATTGGCCAGGAGGGCGGCCAGAAAGAAGATCAGCGTCGCGATGGCCGCGACCATCGCCAGCTTGGACCGGCGGAACGAGGCCCAGACGTCGCCGTCGAAGATGCGCGCGAAAAGGCCCGGCGGCTTTGCGGCGGTGACCGGTGCGGAGGTGGCGGAGGCGGCCATCAGGCGGGCCGCCCGGAGATCGTGATGCGCGGATCGACCACCGTGTAGAGGAGGTCGACGACGAGATTGATGGTCACGAAAATGAAGGCGACAAGCAGGAGGTAGGCCGCCATGATCGGGATGTCGACGTTCTGCACCGCCTGGAGAAACAGAAAGCCCATCCCCGGCCACTGGAACACCGTCTCGGTGATGATCGCGAACGCGATCACGGACCCGAGCTGCAGTCCCGCGATGGTGATGACCGGGATCAGCGTGTTCTTGAGCGCGTGGCCGAAATGGATGGAGCGGGTCTTGAGGCCGCGAGCACGGGCGAAGCGGATGTAGTCGGTGCGCAGCACCTCCAGCATCTCGGCGCGGACGAGCCGCATCACCAGCGTCATCTGGAAGAGCCCCAGCGTGATCGAGGGCAGGACCAGCGCAAGGAGGCCGGAGGTGGTGAGAAAGCCCGTCGTCCAGCCGCCGACATTCACGACGTCGCCGCGCCCGAATGAGGGGAGCCAGCGTAGGCCCTCGGAGAAGACGTAGATCAGCAAGATGCCGATCAGAAAGGTCGGCAGCGAGATCCCGACCAGCGAGACGGTCTCGAGCGCCGCAGCGAGCGCAGTCCCACGCTTCAGGGCGGACACGACGCCGAGCACGACCCCGAGCCCGAGGGCGAAGATCGTGGCGCAGAACGCGAGTTCAAGCGTCGCCGGGAGGCGTTCGGCGAAGAGCGCCGAGACCGGCTGGCGGAACTGGTAGGAGATGCCGAAATCGCCGGTCGCGGCGCGCCCGAGATAGCGCAGGATCTGCACCGGGATCGGGTCGTCGAGACCGAGCGAGGCGCGGATCTTCACCCGCTCCTCGTAGGGCGTGTCGATGGAGACGATCTGGTTCACGGGATCGCCCACGAACCGGAACATCGTGAAGGCGATCACGCCGACGGCCAGGAAGACGCCGACGGCCTGGAGCACGCGCCGGACCAGGAATGCGATCATCAAGGAAACTCAGATCCCGGCCGGCCTAGAGCAGATCCAGGAAAAGTGGGTGCCGGCTTTCCGCTCGGAATTTGCTCTAGCCGTTTGAAGGAGAGCATTTTCTTCACGTGAACCGGTTTCCACTTCACTCGAAAATGCTCTCCGGCCGATCGGGCGTCTCGATGTGAAAAGAGTGCCGCGGCGGAACGCGCAGCTACTCGCCCTTCACCACCCATTCGAAGCGCACCTGGTTGTCGCCGCGCTGGGCGACCTTCAGCTTCTTCGACACGCCCCAGGCGAGCGACTGCTGGTGCAGCGGGATGTAGGCGTAATCGGCGTTGCCGATCTCGTAGGCCTGCTTGATCAGCTGGTCGCGCTTGGCCTGGTCGGTCTCGACCAGGATCTGGTCGGTCAGTTCGTCAAGCTTCGGGTTGCAGTAGCCGCCGAGATTGGTGTCGCCGCGCGAGGCGCCGTTCCGGCCGCGGCAGCCCATGATCTCGTAGAGCACGTTGTGGCTGTCGCCCGTGCTCGGCGTCCAGCCCAGCAGGTAGAAGGAGGTGTTGAACCCGCCCGTCTTCAGCACCTTGGCGAAATACTGCGCCTTGGGCTCGATGATCGGGTTCACCTTCACGCCCACCCGGGCGAGCATGCCGATGACGGCGCGGCAGATGTCGCCGTCATTGACGTAGCGGTCGGACGGGCAGTTCATCCCGACCTCGAACCCGTCCGGATAGCCGGCCTCGGCGAGGAGCTTCTTCGCGCGCTCCGGATCGGCCTTCGGCCGCGTGAACTCCTTCGCGAGCCTGAAATACTCGGGCGCGATCATCAGGGCGGAGGGCGTCGACAGATTGCGCATCACGCGCGACTTGATGGCGTCCACGTCGATCGCCTTGTAGAAGGCCTCGCGCACCCGGACGTCCTTGAAGGGGTTCTTGCCCTTCACGTTCGAGTTCACCAGCTCGTCGCGGGCCTGGTCCATGCCGAGGAAGATGGTCCGGGTCTCGGGGCCGGTGAGAACCTGCGCGTTCGGCGAGCCGTTCACGCGGTTGATGTCCTGCAGCGGCACCGGCTCGATGATGTCGACCTCGCCGGAGAGCAGCGCCGAGACGCGGGTCGAGTCGTTGGCGATCGGCGTGAAGATGATCTCGTCGACATTGCCCTCCATCTTGCCCCAGTAATTGGGGTTCTTCTTGAAGACGGTGCGGACGCCGGGCTGGTGACTCTCGATCGTGAAGGGCCCGGTGCCCATCGCATTGAGCGAGGCGAAGCTCGGGGTGGTCGCGGCCGCGGGCGTCGGCGCCACCGCGCCGTTCTTCTCCGCCCAGGCCTTCGACATGATGTACCAGCCGTCGAACTGGTAGTGGAGGATCGGGTTCGGCTTGTCGGTGACGATGTCGACCGTGTGGTCGTCGACCTTGATCACCTTGGCGTCCGGCGGCAGCCGCGTCGCGAAGTTGGAGCCCGGGGCGCGCACGCGCTCGGCCGAGAACACGACGTCGTCGGCCGTGAACGGGGTGCCGTCGGAGAACTTCACGCCCTTGCGCAGATGGAAGCGCCAGCGGGTCGGCTCGGGGGTTTCCCAGCTTTCCGCCAGGGCGGGCTGGATGGCGAGGTCCTTGCCGCGCTTCGTCAGCCCCTCATAGACGTGGCCGAGATGCGCGATGGTGGTCGTCTCGTTCAGCGTATAGGGGTCGAGCGCCTTGAGGTCGCCCTGGTTGGCGTAGCGGACGGTCACGGCCGAGGCGGGAAGGGCCGCCGTCATGGCGCCGACCGCAGCAAGCGCCAGGATTACGCTGCGAAACTTCATGCGATGGGGTCTCCGAGGCTCTCGCCAACCGTAGGGTGCAAGCCTGGGGCCAGAACTTAGAACGGCTCCGGGGAATCGGTCCAGCCCCGTGCCGCTGCGGCAAAGCGGTCGCGGCAAGCACGGCGGAAGACGGAGGCCGGTCTCGGCAAGTCGAGCAGGGTCTCGACAGCGCGTGGGAGTTCCGGTATGGCAGCGCCCAATTCACAACAGGAATGCTGAAATCCCGCGGGCGACTTCGTCTCCCGTCCAGCGAAGGTTTTGACCATGAACATCATCGAAGAGCTCGAGCGCGAGCAGATTGCGGCTCTGGGCAAGACGATCCCCGATTTCGAGCCCGGCGACACCGTCATCGTTAACGTGAAGGTCCGCGAGGGCGACCGCACCCGCGTCCAGGCCTATGAGGGCGTGTGCATCGCGCGCTCCGGCGGCGGGCTGAATGAGTCCTTCACGGTCCGCAAGATCTCCTATGGCGAGGGCGTCGAGCGCGTCTTCCCGGTCCATTCGCCGCTGATCGATTCCATCAAGGTCGTGCGCCGTGGCAAGGTGCGCCGCGCCAAGCTCTACTACCTGCGCGACCGGCGCGGTAAGTCGGCCCGCATCGCCGAGCGCGCGGATCGCCGCGTGGGCGACCAGCACACCAAGAGCGAGACCCCGGCCGCGGCCGAATAGGACGGGCTGCCCCAGAGGGCCGACAAAGCCGCCGCGAGGCGGCTTTTTCGTTGGCGGCCGTGGCATTGCCGCGCGCCCGCGATCGCACTACATATCTGGAATGGCTTCAAGGACGGTCGCGCGCATCGCACCGGGGCTCGTGGTGCTCCACGACCACGCGCGCCTGCCGTCGCGGTTCTTCGGCCGCTTCACGGCGGCGATCCTGGCGGACCTTAGACGCTCAGTCTGACCCGCGCGTCCTGCGCGACTGTGCTCTTTCCGAGCGTGCCGCAAGCGCCGCTCATCTGCCACGAGGTTACGCCATGTCCGCCACCGCCGCCCCCCGCACGCTCTACGACAAGATCTGGGACGATCACGTCATCGACCGCCAGCCGGACGGGACCTGCCTCCTCTATATCGACCGCCACCTGGTCCACGAGGTGACCTCGCCGCAGGCTTTCGAGGGCCTGCGCGTCGCCGGCCGCCGCGTCCACGCGCCGGAGAAGACGCTCGCGGTCGTCGACCACAACGTCACGACGGGCGACCGGCACAAAGGCATCGACGATCCGGAATCCGCCCAGCAGATCGCGGCGCTCGCCGAGAACGTGAAGGAATTCGGCATCGAGTACTACGACGAGCTCGATGTCCGGCAGGGCATCGTCCACGTCATCGGGCCGGAACAGGGCTTCACCCTCCCGGGCCAGACGATCGTCTGCGGCGACAGCCACACCTCGACGCACGGGGCCTTCGGGGCGCTGGCGCATGGCATCGGCACCTCGGAGGTCGAGCATGTCCTCGCCACCCAGACGCTGATCCAGAAGAAGATGAAGAACATGCGCGTCACGGTCGACGGCCGCGCGCCCCCCGGCGTCACGGCGAAGGACATCGCGCTTGCCATCATCGGCGAGATCGGCACCGCCGGCGGCACCGGCCACGTGATCGAATATGCCGGCGAGGCGATCCGCGCCCTCTCGATGGAGGGCCGCATGACCCTCTGCAACATGTCGATCGAGGGAGGCGCCCGGGCCGGCATGGTGGCCCCGGACGAGACGACCTTCGCCTATATCAAGGGCCGCCCGAAGGCCCCGAAGGGGCATGCCTGGGACGAGGCGGTGCGCTTCTGGCGGACGCTCCCCTCCGACGAGGGGGCGCATTTCGACCGCGAGGTCCGGCTCGACGCCTCGAACCTGCCGCCGCTCGTCACCTGGGGGACGAGCCCGGAGGATGTCGTCGCGATCGGCGGCGTCGTCCCCGATCCCGATCTCATCGCGGACGAGAACACCCGCCTCTCGAAGAAGCGGGCGCTCGAATATATGGGCCTGAAGCCCGGCACGAAGGTCACCGACATCGCGATCGACCGCGTGTTCATCGGCTCCTGCACGAACAGCCGCATCGAGGATCTGCGCGAGGCAGCGCGGGTGGTGGAGGGCCTGAAGGTGCATCCCTCCGTGCAAGCCTGGATCGTGCCGGGTTCGGGCGTGGTGAAGATGCAGGCGGAGGCCGAGGGGCTCGACCGCATCTTCAGGGCGGCGGGGTTCGAGTGGCGCGAGCCCGGCTGCTCCATGTGCCTGGCCATGAACGCCGACCGGCTCGCGCCGGAAGAGCGCTGCGCCTCGACATCTAACCGCAATTTCGAGGGCCGACAGGGCCACAAGGGCCGCACCCATCTCGTCTCGCCCGCGATGGCCGCGGCCGCCGCGATCGCAGGCCGCTTCGTCGACGTGCGGACCTTCCGCTAGAGCATCGCCCGCCTTTCCGGTTCACCGCACGGTGAACCGGATCGGGACCGTGAAGGTGAAGCTCGCGCCCGGCACCTCCGCGGGCGGGGCCGGGAGCGGCTGCGCGCGGCGGAAGACGGCGATCGCCTCCGCGTCCAGCGCCGGCGAGCCGGCGCTGCCGACGAGGCTCGTCGAGAGCACGCGCCCGCCGCGATCGACCGAGAAGCGCACGGAGGCCGCGCCCGTCTGCCCCGGCTGCGGCCGCAGATGCCGGCGGAGATGGGAGACGAGCGCGCCCTGCCAGGAAGCGCGGCTCGCGGCCGAGGAGCCGCTCGAATTCGACGCGATGGAGGCGGTGGTCTGCGCGCCCGATTGCTGCTGCGGCGGCCGCCGCGCCTCCTGCCGCTGCTCGGCCCGCCTGGCCTGGACGGGCTTCGGCGGCTTCTTCGCCTCGGGCTTCTTCTCGACCACCTTCTTCGGCTTCGGCGCCGCCTTGGGGGGCGGCGGCAGCGCCACGGCCGCCGTCTCTCTCACGATTGGGGTCGGGGGAATGAGCTCCTCGACCGGCGGCACCTCCGGCAGCGGCTCCAGCGGCGGCACCTCGGCCGTGAGGACGGGTTCGGGCGGCGCGACATCCGGCTCCGGGACGTCGGGCGGGGCGTCGAGGACGGGCTCCGGCATGGCCGCTTCGGGCACGGCCTCCTGGGGGGGCGCCTCGCTCGGCGCGAGCGTCGGGGCGGCGGGCGGCGGCGCCATGTCGATCATCACGGCGGGCAGGGCTTCGCCGGGCTCGATCGTGGCGCTCCGGTAGGCGACGATCGCCGTGAACGCGGCCGCGTGCAATCCCAGCACGACCGCGAAGCTCACGGCCCAGCGCGAGACCTCGCCGCCGTCGAAATCTCCCGGCCCGGACAGGGCGATGGCGCTCACTTCGGCAGCGCTCCGTTCGCGGCCGGCGCACCCTCGAGCCCGACCAGCGCGACCTTCAGGAAGCCGGCGTTGCGCAGGGTGTTCATCACCTCCATCAGGTCGCCGTAGCTTACCGCCTTGTCGGCGCGCAGGAAGATGCGCTGCTCTCGGTCCCCGCCCGTGACGGATTCGAGCGCGCCCGTGAGGCCCTCGCGCGGAACCGGCGTCTCGCCGAGATCGAGCGAGAGGTCGGATTTCACGGTCAGGAAGACGGGCTTGTCCGGCCGCGGCTGCGGCTGCGCCGTCGAGGTCGGAAGATCGACCGGCACGTCCACCGTGGCGAGCGGCGCCGCCACCATGAAGATGATCAGCAGCACCAGGATCACGTCGATGAAGGGCGTGACGTTGATCTCGTGATTGAGCTCGAGATCGTCGCCGCCGCTGTCGCCAAGCTTCGCGCCCATGGCTCTACTCCGCGGCGGCCCGCAGGTGCGGCCGGCGCGCCCGGTCGAGGTCGCGGCTGAGATGCCGCATCACCTCCGCCGAGGCATCCGACAGGAGCGCCCGGTAGCCGGAGATCCAGCGTGAGAAGAGGTTGTAGATCACGACCGCCGGGATGGCCGCGACGAGGCCGATCGCGGTCGCGAGCAGCGCCTCGGCGATGCCGGGCGCCACCACGGCGAGGTTCGTGGTCTGCGACTTCGCGATGCCGATGAAGGAGTTCATGATGCCCCAGACGGTGCCGAACAGGCCGACGAAGGGCGCTGTGGACCCGATGGTGGCCAGGAGGCCGGTGCCGCGCGTCATGCGCCGGGCGGCGCCCGCCTCGATGCGCTCGAGCCGGGAGGCGACACGCTCCTTCAGGCCGTCCTTGTCCAGTCCGGCCGACAGCTCGGCCTCCTCCAGGGCTGCCGCGAGCATCCTGCCGATCGGCGAGCGCGAGTTGCCGGCTGCCTCGGCCGCCTGGCCGAGCGAGCGGGCCGAGGCGATGCGGCCGAGCAGTCGGCGCGCCGTGCGTCGCGCCGCGAGAAGCTCCAGGCTCTTGGCGAGCCAGACGGTCCAGGTCACGACGGACGCGAAGGCGAGGCCGACCATGACGGCCTTCACGACGATGTCGGCGCCCATGAACATGCCCCAGGGGGACAGGTTGTGCGGCAGCGTCGCGGGAGCGGCCGGACCCCGTGCGGCTTGCGGGGCCGTTGCCGGTGGGGCAGCGGGGCTCTGGGAGGCGGCCTCCGCTCCTCCTCCGGGCTGCTGCGCGTCCGCAGCCGGGCCGCCCGGCCCGACTGGTGCCACGGCCGGAGCCGCCGGCGGCGCGGTGGGGGCCGCCGGTGCGGGCGCCGGCGCTGCGGCGGGACTTGCGGGAGCCCCGGTCGGGACCGCTGGGGCAATCGCAGGTGTTGGATTCGACGTGGCCGAGGATTGCGCGGCCGGCGCGGGGCCGGACTGGACCGCGGCGGGATTCTGGTCCTGCGCCGAGGCGCCCAGCGCCGGGAGGCTCAGCGCCGCGGAGGCGGCGAGGACGCGCAGGAATCGGAAGGAGTTCATCGGGCCGGCTCGGGAAGGGGTGATCGTCACTGTGCGGCGTGGGAGCGGCGGCTCGCGTCGCGGTCGAGGGGTGGGGCAGCGGCGGGTCCGGTGTCGCGGGCGACGCCCGTACCCGTGAGCCGGCGGAGAAACCGGCGCGGGCCGCGCGCGGCGTCCTGACCGGGCTGGCCAGGGGCCCCGGCGACAGCGGCGCGTGCGAGGGCGGCGCGCCCGATCTCCGCCAGATCCGGATCGTCGAGGCCGGACAGCGCGCGTCCCGCCTCCTGCAGAAAATTCGGCGTCCCCGTCTCGAGCGAGCGGCGGAGCCAGGCGAGCGCTTCCCCGACCCGGCCCGTCTCGATGGCGTGGGTCGCGAGGTTGTACTGCGCCCAGCAATCGCCGGCCTCGGCCGCCCGTCGGTACCAGTCCAGCGCGGCGTCGGGATCCGGCTTGGTGCCCCAGCCCTCCTCGTGGCAGCGCCCCACGAAGCCCATCGCCTTGGCGTTCCCGCGCTCGGCGCTCGTCAGGAACCAGGCGAGCGCAGCCGCAGGGTCGTGCGGGACGCCATCGCCGTAGAGCAGCATGCAGGCGAGATTGTAGGCTCCCCAGTCGGAGCCCTTCTCGGCGGCGCGGCGGAACCAACGTGCCGCCTCCGCATGGTCCACGGGGACGCCCCAGCCGAGCTCGTGGCAGCGGCCGACCATGTTGATACCGTCGACGCTTCCGAGCTCCGCGGCCCGATGGAACCAGCGGTAGGCGGCCGCACGGTCCTGCGCGACGCCGCGGCCGTCCAGCAGCATCTGCGCCCAGACGACCTGCGCCGCCTTGAACCCGTGCTCGGCCGCCGAGCGGATGTAGCGCGCGACGTCGCGCGGCTCGGAGCGCATCACCGCCGCCCAGTCGGCTGCGCTCATACGGCGCAGCTCGAATGCCGAAACGATGTCGTCCGAGGTCAGGCTCGCCGCCGACATGACACTCCGATGCGCTTCTTGTGCCCTGTGCCGCGCGTTGGCCGTCTGCGCCGCGCGCAAGCCGCAGCCGGGACGGAGCGGGCGCCGACCTTTAGAGCATGGCCGCCCTAGGTCAAGGCTAATTGCCGGAAGATTATAGATTAGAAAAGATACAAACAAGAGATCGACTGGCAGTTTCTTTGATTTGGAACAGCTTCAAACTGCATTAAGCTCCAGTTTGTTGCGGTTCTAGGATAAAATCCTTGCGTGATGTGAATGATGATCATAGAAGCGAGGGAGGTTTCTGGGGCGAAGCAAATGAACGAGTCGTTTTCGTTGCGCGATCATGGCGGACATGCGGCGCTGGGCGCCAGCCTGGCCGCGACACTGGGTACGTTCCTCCCGGCCGACGCCTGGGCGCAGGAGGCGGGCCCGACCACGCTGCCGCAGATCAGCGTTGAATCGGCCGGCGGCTCCCCTGCGAACACGAACCTGACGCCGATCGGCACCTCGCGCCTGCCCGGCACGGTCCAGGACACGCCGCAGACCATCAACGTCGTGCCGCGCGAGATCCTGGAGCAGCAGAACGTCACCACGCTCGAGCAGGCGCTCCGGAACGTGCCGGGCGTGACGGTCTCGGTCGGCGAGGGCAACGGGGGGCTCAACGGCGACCAGTTCCGCGTCCGCGGCTTCCAGGCCAAGAACGACCTCTTCGTCGACGGCCTGCGCGATTTCGGCGTCTACCAGCGCGACAGCTTCAATACCGAGAGCGTGCAGGTCCTGAAGGGGCCGTCCTCGGAGGCCTTCGGCGTCGGCACCGTCGGCGGGGCGATCAATCAGGTCTCCAAGCGCTCGTTCCTCGGCAACGTCATCAACATCGACGGTTCCTTCGGCACCGGCTTCCTCGGCCGCGGCACCTTCGACGTGAACCGTCAGATCGACGCCACGACGGCGATCCGCCTCAACGGCATGGTCAACCAGCAGGACATCGCCGACCGCAACAACGTGAAGTCCGACCGCTGGGGCATCGCGGCCTCGCTCGGCTTCGGGCTCGGCACCGATACGCAGTGGCACCTGAACTACTTCCACCAGTACACGGACCGGACGCCGGACATGGGCGTGCCGACGATCCAGGCGCCGGGATGGCGCTATGCGATTCCGGCGACCGAGTTCGGTCTGCCGCGGCAGACCTCCTATGTCCGCTCCACCGACCGCGACAAGTCGAGTACCGATCTCCTGACCTCGCTGATGAAGTGGCAGGTCAACGACTGGCTGACGGTCACGAGCGACACCCGCCTGGCCTTCTACGACCGCAACTTCTCGCAGACAAATCCCGCCGGCTGCACCGCGGCCTGCGCCACCAACTTCCTGGCGGGCGGCAATCCCGTGATCGGCTACGGGGCCGGCGGCGGCATGAGTTTCCTGCAGAACGACTGGGGCGTCGAGAACGTCACGGCCGGCACGGCCAAGTTCACCACCGGCCCGTTCCGGCATGAGGCGGTGTTCGGCGTCAACTACTTCTACCAGGACAGCGAAAGGCAATCCTTGACCGCGGTCGGCGGACGCCTGCCGCAGAACATCCGGACGCCGGCCTTCGCCAACGCGAGCACCTTTATCCGCAATCCTGCCGGCCGCCGGCTCTCCGACAGCGAGGATATCGGCCTGTTCGCGCAGGACCGCGTCTGGATCGTCGACCAGCTCTCGATCCTGGGCGGCATCCGATGGGACAGCTTCTCGAGCACGCTCCGGACCAGCAACGCGGCGGGGCTGCTCGGCCCGACGACGAGCAACAACAACGAGTTCGTCAGCCCCAAGGTCAGCGTGATCCTCGAGCCCACCAAGGATCAGACCTTCTACATGACCTATGCGCAGGCGACTTCGCCCACGGGCCAGTACGCGGCGAGCGCCACCGGCATCGAGTTGCCCTCGACCTTCCTGCCGCCGGAGCGCAGCGAGCTCTACGAGGTCGGCGCCAAGATCAACGTGCTCGACGGCAAGCTCGGCCTGTTCGGCTCCATCTTCCGGGTTAACAAGGACGGCTCCTTCGATGTCGACCCGGTGACCGGGGTCGCGGTGGCGGGCCCGCTCGATGCGGGCGAGAGCCGTCGCGTCCACGGGGTCGAGATCGGCGCCTCCGGCAACATCACGGAGGAATGGAACGTCCAGCTCGCCTATGCCCGGCTCGATGGCCGCGTCGTGCGCACCAATACGGGCACGAATGTCGGCAACGTCGCGCCCTATGTGGCGGACGACAACTTCTCGGTCTTCACGACCTACAACATCGCGCCGCACCTCGCCATTCCGGGCAAGCTCCTGGTCGGCGGGGGGGTATTCTACCAGTCGGAGTACTTCGCGGACAGCGGCAACGTCACGCGGGTCCCGGCCTCGCTGTCGGTGGATTCCCTGATCTCCTACGAGGTCAACAACATCCGCATCGCGCTGAACGGCTACAACCTCACGGACGAGCTGAACTACGGCGCCGCCTTCAACGGCCGTGTGACGCCGGCTTCCGGGCGGACCTTCGTGGGCAGCTTCGGCGTCCGGTTCTGATCATCGGAGGCGGCCCGGCCCTTCCCGGGCCGCCTCCCGCGTTTGAGTGAGACCACCGTGCTTGTTCAGGTTCGCAATGTGCTCACCGCCGAGGAGGTCGCGCAGTGCCGCGGCATTCTCGAGAGCTCGTCCTGGATCGACGGGAAGGCCACGGCCGGCGAGGTCGCCGCCAGGGCCAAGCGTAATCTCCAGGTGCCGGAGAATTCGCCCGAGGCGCGGACGCTCGGCGACATCATCCTGAAGGCGCTTGGCCGCAACCCGGTCTTCAACTCGGCCGCGCTGCCGCTCCGCGTGCTGCCGCCGATGTTCAACCGCTACGACGAGGGCATGTCGTTCGGGGCGCATGTGGACGGGGCCGTGCGGGCGATCCCCGGGGCGGGGATGCGTATGCGGGCCGACGTATCGACGACGCTGTTCCTGACCGATCCCGCCGATTACGACGGGGGCGAGCTCGTCATCGAGGATTCCTACGGGAGCCATTCGGTGAAGCTGCCGGCCGGCGACATGGTCGTCTACCCGACCACGAGCCTGCACCGGGTCGAGCCGATCACGCGCGGCTCCCGCTGGTCCTCCTTCTTCTGGACGCAATCCATGGTGAAGGACGACGGCAAGCGCACCCTTCTCTATGACCTCGACCTCGCCATCATCGAGACCCGCAGGAACCTGCCCGACGACAGCCGGGCCGTGGTGGCGCTCACCAATTGCTACCACAACCTGCTGCGCCGCTGGGCCGAGCTGTGAGCCTGCGTGACGACCGCAAGCAAGAAGAAGCGCCGGTCCTACTGGCTCAAGCAGCTCCATCTCTGGCACTGGGTCTCGTCGGCGATCTGCCTGATCGGCCTCCTGCTCTTCACGGTCACCGGCATCACGCTGAACCACGCGGCCGAGATCGAGGGGAAGCCGCATGTGACCACGCGCGAGGCGCGGCTTCCGGACAGCCTCGCGGGCGGACTCTCGGCCGGGCCGCAGAAGGGCAAGGCCCCGCTCCCGCCCGAGATCGCGGCCTGGCTCGGCCGGGAGCTCGGCCTCGACCTCTCCGGCCGGCAGGCCGAATGGTCGGCGGGCGAGGCCTATGTCTCGCTGCCGAGAGCCGGCGGCGACGCCTGGCTGACGGTGGCGCGCGACACGGGCGAGGTCACCTACGAGCGCACCGATCGCGGCTGGATCTCCTTCCTGAACGACCTGCACAAGGGCCGGAACACCGGCGCCGGCTGGCGCTGGTTCATCGACGTCTTCGCGGTCGCCTGCCTCGTCTTCGCGATCACCGGCCTCGTGCTGCTGCAGCTCCATTCGCACAACCGGCCGAGCACCTGGCCGCTCGTCGGCCTCGGGCTCCTGGCCCCCGTCCTGCTCATCCTCCTCTTCATGCACTGAGACGCTGACCGATGCGCCTTCTCGTCTACGCCGCCGCCGGCGGAATCGCGGCCACCCCGCTCGCGGCGGCCGAGCTCCTGGTCTCGGTCGAGATCCCGCGCCTGAACGTGTCCGAGTACCACCGGCCCTATGTCGCCGTGTGGCTCGAAGGCGCGGGCCAGAAGGTGACCAATCTCGCCGTCTGGTACGACCTCGAGATGAAGAACGGCGAGGGCGCGAAATGGCTCAAGGACATGCGCACCTGGTGGCGCCGCTCCGGCCGCGAGCTCGCCATGCCGGTCGACGGGATCAGCGGCGCGACCCGCCCGCCCGGCAGGCACCAGATCGCCTTTGCGGGCGACAGGGCGCCCGTCGCGGAGCTCGCGCCGGGCGAGTATACGCTGGTCGTGGAGGCCGCGCGCGAGGTGGGCGGGCGCGAGCTGCTCCGCGTTCCGTTCCAGTGGCCCCCCGCGGCCCCGGTCAAGGCCGAGCAGAAGGGCGAGTCCGAGCTCGCCGCCATCGCCGTCGAACTGAAACCCTGATCCCGAGGAGGACCCGATGCGCTCCGCCCTGAAACTCGCCGCCCTGGCCCTCGCGGCCGCGACCGCCCTCGCCACCCCTGCGGCGGCCCACCGGATGTGGATGCTGCCCTCCGCGACCGTGCTGTCGGGCGGCGACCAGTGGGTCACGGTCGATGCCGCTGTGTCGAACGACCTCTTCTATTTCGAGCACGTCCCGCTTCGCCTGGACAACCTGACGATCACGGCGCCGGACGGCTCGCCCGCGAAGCCCGAGAACGTCTCGACGGGCAAGTACCGCTCGACCTTCGACGTCCATCTCACCCAGCCCGGCACCTACAAGATGGCGGTCACCAACGACGCCGTCTTCGGCAGCTACAAGCTGGGCGGCGAGCAGAAGCGCTTCCGCGCCATGGGCGGGAAGCTGCCCGAGATTCCCGAGACCGCGACGGATATCCGCCTCTCGCAGGCGCAGGGCCGGCTGGAGATCTTCGTCACCTCGGGCAAGCCGACCGAGACCGTCCTGAAGCCGACCGGCAAGGGCCTGGAGCTCGTCGCCGAGACGCATCCGAACAACCTCGCGGCAGGCGAGGAGGCGAAGTTCGCGCTCGTGCTCGACGGCCAGCCCGCGGCCGATGTCGAGGTCGAGGTGGTGCCGGGCGGCAACCGCTACCGGTCCAAGCTCAACGACTTCAAGGTGAAGACGGACAAGGACGGCAAGTTCACCATCAAGTGGCCCGAGGCCGGCATGTACTGGCTGTCGGCCTCCGTCCAGGACGACAAGGCGACGATCAAGAACGCCCGCCGGCGCGCCTCCTACACCGCGACGCTCGAGGTCATGCCGCAATAATGGCCGCCCGGGCGGCCGCTCCGGCGCGCCGCGTCCTCGTCCCGCCCGTCGCCGGCCCGCTCCTGCGGCCGGCACCCGGGCCGGTCCGGACCCTCGCCGGGGCCGCCATGGGCACGGGCTGGTCCGTGAAGCTCGCCGGCCGGCCCGATCTGTCCGACGGCCTGATCCGGGGGACCGTCCAGCGCGCGCTCGACCGGGTGATCGCGCAGATGAGCGGCTGGGAGGCCGGCTCGGACCTGTCCCGCTACAACGCCGCCCCGCCCGGTACCTGGCACGATCTGCCCGAGGAGTTCCTGCTCGTCCTCCGGACGGCGCTGCGCATCGCGGAGGTCTCGGAGGGCGCCTTCGATCCCACGCTCGGCGCGCTCGTCGGTCTCTGGGGTTTCGGCCCCCCCGGGCCCCGCCCCGGCCTTCCCGATCCCGAGGCGCTGGCGCAGTCGCGGCACGAGGCGGGCTGGCGGCGGCTCCGGCTCGACGGGTCGCGGCTGCTCCAGCCGGGCGGCCTCGCGCTCGACCTCTCCGGCATCGCGAAGGGATTTGCGGTCGACCTCGTCGCGGCGGAGCTCCGGCAGCTGGGGCTCGCGAGCTTCCTGGTCGAGATCGGCGGAGAGCTGCGCGGGGAGGGCGTGAAGCCCGACCTCTCGCCCTGGTGGGTGGCGCTCGAAACGCCTCCGGGCGCGGCGGGGCTACCGACGACGCTCGTTGCGCTGCACGGCCTGTCGGTCGCGACCTCGGGCGAGTACCGCCGTTTTCGGGATGTCGGCGGGACCCGCCTGTCGCACACGCTCGACCCCGCGACCGGCGCGCCGAGCGCCGCGGGCGTGCTGTCGGCCAGCGTCGTCCACGGGAGCTGCATGGAGGCGGACGGCTGGGCGACGGCGCTGGCCGTGCTCGGGCCCGAAGCGGGCCTGGCGCTCGCGGCCCGGGAAGGGCTCGCGGCCCGCATCCTCCACCGCCAGCGCGACCGCGTCGTCGAGACCTGCACGCCCGCCCTGGAGCGCCTTGCGGATTGAGGGCCGTCCGCCGGCCCCGGACCTGCCCGTGGTTAAGGGGGCGGAAAGACATCCTGCAGGATTGTCGCGGGATCGCGATCCTGTGGGTCCATCTTGGCGCTGCACGACCAGTTCGAACTCCGGCGCATCCATTACGGGATGGATGAGGCGACGCAGGCCCTCCTCCGGGAAGTCTGGCGGCTCGCCGGCCCCGAGATGCTGGCCGCCATCGACGAGAACGTGCGCGAGGCGGCGAAGCTGCCGCCCCCGATCGGGCCGCTCATGGCGTCCCGCGGGCCGGAGATCGCGCAGCTGTCCAGGGACCACCTGCCGAAGCTGCTCCTCGGCCGGTTCGACGCCGCCTGGGCCCGGGACTGCCTCTCGCTCGCCGCCGCCGAGCTCGCCATGGGGCTCGACGCCCGGCATCGCACGGGCGTGAGCCGCTTCATCCAGGAGGCCGCCTACAAGGCGATCGGGCGCAGATGCCGCTTCAACGGGGCCAAAGCCGTGCGGCTCTGCGACGCGCTCGGGCGCGCGCTGCTGCTGGAGGTCGCCTGCTCGGTCATCTTCCATTCGCACGAGCTCACCCGGAAGGCGGACGAGCGCGCCGAGCGTCTCGACCAGGCCATCTCCGATTTCGAGGGCGCCGCCTCCGGCGTCCGCTCGAGCCTGAACGAGCTCGCGGCTGCGCTCATGGGCACCTCCGGCCGGCTTTCCGCCCTCGCCCAGGATGCGGGCCGGGACGCCGCGGCGGCGCTGGCCGCGAGCGGTGACGCATCGGCCAATGCGGGCATGACGGCCACCTCCACGCAGGAGCTCTCGGCCTCGATCGCCGAGATCGACGCCCATGTCCGGCGGACGGCCGAGCTCGCCGGACGGGCCGCCCTCGACGCGGAGCGCACGGATGTCGGCATCAACACGCTGATGAGCGCGGTCGAGAGGATCGGCTCGGTGGTGGACCTGATCGCCGAGATCGCCGCCCAGACGAACCTGCTGGCGCTCAACGCCACCATCGAGGCCGCTCGCGCCGGGGAGGCCGGCCGCGGCTTCTCGGTGGTCGCGCAGGAGGTGAAGAGCCTCGCCGGCCAGACCGCCAAGGCCACCGAGGAGATCGGCCGGCAGATCGAGCTCATCATGGAGGCGACGCGCCGCTCGGTCGGCGAGATCGCGGGCATCCGCGAGGCGGTGTTCGACATGCGCGGCAGCGCGACCACGGTGGCGGCCGCGATCCACCAGCAGAACGCCGCGACGAATGCGATCGCGGAAAACGCCCAGTTCACGGCGGATCACATCGCGACCGCCCGGCGCGCCGTCTCGACCGTCGAGAACGCGATCGAGCGCACGGCCGAGGCGGCCGAGACGGTGCTGGCCACCTCGCGCAGCATCGCCGAGCGCACGGGCGCGCTGGACGGCGCGATGTCTGTGCTCTTCGACCGCGTGCGCTCCGCCTGATCGTCGCCCGAGCGGTCCCGGCGCCGGCTGATTGACGCCCGGGCGCCGCCCCGGTCTAATCCTTGCAGGGCGGGCCGGACCGTCTCAGCAGGGGCATCAGACGTGAAGCGTAGCATCCTCGGCGCGGCGTCCATCGCCGCTCTTCTCGCCTGCGCGGGCGCGGCCGGCGCGCAGCAGGCCGCCTCTGGCAGCCCCAAGAAGGGCGGAGCTCTCCAGGTCGTCGTCACGCCCGAGCCGCCCATGCTCATGCAGGGCCTGAACCAGAACGGCCCGACCAACATGATCGCGGGCAACATCTACGAGTCGCTGCTCCGCTACGACGAGAAGCTGAACCCGATGCCCTCGCTCGCCAAGAGCTGGGAGATCTCGCCCGACCAGACCGTCTATACGTTCAAGCTCCAGGAGGGCGTGACCTGGCACGACGGCAAGCCCTTCACGGCCGACGACGTCGTCTTCACCCTCGACAAGTTCCTGCGCGAGGTGCATCCGCGCTGGCGTCCGATCGTGAACGCCCAGGTGAAGGCGATCGAGAAGGTCGACGATCTCACGGTCCGCGTGTCGCTGAAGCAGCCCTTCGGGCCCTTCATGCTGTCGCAGGAGGTCGCCTCCGCGCCCATGATCCCGAAGCACGTCTACGAGGGGACGGATTTCCGGGCGAATCCAGCCAACAATACGCCGATCGGCACGGGGCCGATGAAGTTCGGCGAGTGGCGCAAGGGCTCCTTCGTCAAGCTCGTCCGCAACGAGGCCTATTGGGACAAGGACAGGCCCCATTTCGACGAGATGTATTTCCAGTTCATCCCGGACGCGGCGGCGCGCGCGGTCGCCTACGAGACCGGCAAGGTGGACGTTCTCACGGGCGGCGCGGTCGAGATCTTCGACGTCGCCCGGCTCGCCAAGCTGCCGAATTCGTGCGTGACCACCAAGGGCTGGGAAATGTTCGCCCCCCATGCCTGGATCACGCCGAACACGACGCGCGGCATCCTCGGCAACAAGACCTTCCGCCAGGCCATGATGTACGCGATCGACCGCGATTTCGGTCGCGACGTCATCTGGTCGGGCTACGGCAAGATCCCGACCGGGCCGATCTCGTCGAAGACGAAGTTCTATTCGGCCGAAGGCGTCAAGATCTACAAGTACGATCCCGAGATGGCGAAGAAGCTCGTCAAAGAATCGGGTTACAAGGGCGAGAAGCTGCAGTTCCTCGGCCTGCCCTATGGCGAGACCTGGCAGCGCTGGGCCGAGGCGATCAAGCAGAACTTCGCCGATGTCGGGATCAACATGGACATCGTGTCCACGGACGTGCCCGGCTGGACGCAGCGCACCTCGAACTTCGATTTCGACCTGACCTTCAATTTCCTCTACCAGCTCGGCGACCCGGCGACGGGCGTCGCCCGCTCCTACGTCTCGACGAACATCGTGAAGGGCAACCCGTTCGGGAATGTGGGGAGCTATTCGAATCCGGAGGTGGACAAGCTCTTCGCCGAGGCCGCGATCGCTCCGGCCGAGGCCCGCCAGGCTCTCTACACGAAGGTGCAGCAGATCCTTGCCGAGGAACTGCCCGTGCTCTGGCTGCTCGAGCTCGACTTCCCGACCGTCTACCGCTGCAACGTGAAGGACCTCGTGACGACCGCGATCGGCATCAACGATTCGGCGAAGAACGTCTGGAAGGAGTAGTTCACCGTCATTCCGGGGCTCGCGAAGCGAGAGCCCGGAACCCATAAACGGCGACGCTGGGCATGCCCTACCACGTGTACATGCTTGCCAGTCGCCGGCACGGGACTCTCTATCTCGGCGTGACCAACAACCTCGCGCGCCGGGTCTGGGAACATAAGACGAAGATGATCCTGGGTTTCTCGGCCAAGTACGGAGTCGACCGGCTGGTCTGGTACGAGGCTTATGACCGTATCGATGAGGCGATCGCGCGAGAGAAGGCCCTGAAGAAGTGGCGGCGAGACTGGAAGTTGCGGCTGATCGAGGAAATGAACCCGGAGTGGGAAGATCTGTATCTTGTTCTCAATCGGTAGCGTTTATGGGTTCCGGGCTCGCCTGCGGCGCCCCGGAATGACGCCCTCGCCCTGATGCTCCGCTTCCTCGCCTCCCGCCTCGCAAAGGGCGTGGTCGTCCTCCTGGCGATCGCGGTGCTGAACTTCGCCTTGATCCGCGCGGCACCCGGCGATCCGGCGACCGTGATGGCCGGGGAGGCGGGGGCGGCGGACGAGGTCTTCGTCCAGCAGCTCCGGGAGCGCTTCGGGCTCGACCGGCCGATGGTCGAGCAGCTCGGAATCTACCTGAAGGGCATCCTCACGCTCGATCTCGGCTTCAGCTACCGGCAGGGGAGGTCGGTCGCCTCGCTGGTCGGCGAGCGCCTGCCGGCGACGCTGCTCCTCACCGGCTCCGCCTTCGCGATCTCGCTCCTGCTGGGCACCGCGCTCGGGGCGCTGGCGGCCCGGCGCGCCGGCACATGGGCCGATACCGCGATCACGACCGCGGCGCTCCTCTTCTATGCGACGCCGCTGTTCTGGATCGCGCTGATGAGCCAGATCCTGTTCTCGCTGAAGCTCGGGCTCGTGCCGAATGTCGGCTACGAGACGATCGGGGCGGGCTATACGGGCCTCGCGCGCGTCCTCGACATCCTGCACCACCTGATCCTGCCCGCCCTGACGCTCGGGCTCTTCTTCACCGCGCTCTACGCCAGGATGATGCGGGCCTCGATGCTGGAGACCGCCGGGTCCGACTATGTCCGCACGGCCCGCGCCAAGGGCGTGAGCCCGAGCGTCGTCACGCGCCGGCACGTCGCCCGCAACGCCATCCTGCCCGTGGTGACGCTCGCCGGTCTGCAGGCCGGGCAGATCGTCGGCGGCGCGATCCTCACCGAGACCGTCTTCGCCTGGCCGGGCATCGGCCGGCTGATGTTCGAGGCGCTGGCGCAACGCGACTACCAGGTGCTGCTCGGCGTGTTCTTCGTCTCCTCCGCGATGGTCGTGCTGTTCAACCTGGTCACCGATCTCGTCTACCGGGCGGTCGATCCGCGCATCCAGGTGGGCGGGTGATGGGCATCTTGCGATCCGTCGATCGCCTACCCTCCCCACGAAGGGGAGGGGAGACATGACCTTCCTCCGCCGCTTCGCCCGCAATCGCGGCGCGCTGATCGGACTGCTCGTGCTCGCGCTGATCGTCGCGGCCGCGGTCGCCGCGCCGGTGCTCTATCCCACCTCGCCCTGGCGCATGGTCTCGCGGCCCTTCATGGCGCCCTTCGCGCTCGAACGCTTCCCGCTCGGGACCGACGCGCTCGGCCGCGACGTCGCGGCGGGCCTGATGCACGGCGCCCGCGTCTCGCTCCTGATCGGCTTCGTCTCGACCCTCGTCGCCCTCCTGATCGGGGTGCCGCTCGGCGCGGTGGCCGGCTATTTCGGGGGCATCGTCGACGACCTCTGCATGCGCTTCACCGAGCTGTTCCAGACGGTGCCGAGCTTCGCGCTCGCCATCGTCATCGTCGCCATCCTGCAGCCCTCCATCACCTCGATCGTGCTCGCGATCGCGCTCGTCTCCTGGCCGCCCGTGACCCGGCTGGTGCGCGGCGAGGTGCTGTCGCTGCGCTCGCGCGACTACGTCCAGGCGGCGATCACGGTCGGGCAGCGCACCCCCCGCATCATCTTCGGCCAGGTGCTGCCGAACACGGTGGCGCCCATCATCGTGATGGCGTCCCTGATGATCGCCTCCGCGATCCTGCTCGAATCCTCGCTCTCCTTCCTCGGCCTCGGCGACCCCAACCTCATGACCTGGGGCTACATGGTCGGGGCCGGCCGCACGCGCCTCATCGAGGCGTGGTGGATCTCCTTCTTCCCCGGGCTCGCGATCTTCCTCGCGGTGCTCGCCCTCAACCTCGTCGGCGAGGGCCTGAGCGACGCGCTCAATCCCCGCCTTGCCCGAGAGGCCCGATGACAGCTCCCGTCCTCGAGATCGAGAATCTCACGCTCGCCCTTCCGGCGATGGCCGACCGGCCCTTGGCGATCCAGAACCTGTCGCTCTCGATCGCGCCGGGCGAGACGCTCTGCGTCGTCGGCGAATCCGGCTCGGGCAAGTCGTTGACCGCGCTCGCGACGATCGGGCTCCTGCCGCGGGCCGTGAAGCCGGCGGGCGGCGCCATCCGGCTCGCCGGCCGCGACCTCCTCCCTCTCTCCGAGCGCGAGATGCAGGACATCCGCGGGCGCGAGATCGGCATGATCTTCCAGGAGCCGATGACCTCGCTGAACCCGGTGATGCGGGTGGCGGACCAGATCTCGGAGACCTTCGAGGCGCATGGCGCCCTGGACCGCAGGGGGCGCCGCGAGCGCACGCTCGAGCTCATCGCCGAGGTCGGGCTGCCGGACCCGCCCGCCATCGCCAGGGCCTATCCGCACGAGCTCTCCGGCGGCCAGCGCCAGCGCGTCATGATCGCCATGGCGCTCGCCATGGAGCCGAAGCTCATCATCGCGGACGAGCCGACGACCGCGCTCGACGTGACGACCCAGGCGCAGATCCTGAAGCTCATCGACGCGCTGCGGAAGAAGCACGGCACGGCCGTGATGTTCATCACGCACGATTTCGGCGTCGTCGCCGAGATCGCCGACCGCGTCGCCGTCCTCCAGCACGGCATCATGGTCGAGGAGGGGCCGGCCGCGGCCGTGCTGCACATGCCCCAGCACGACTATACCAAGCGCCTGCTCGCGGCCGTGCCGTCGCTCGTCCCGCCGCCGCCCAAGGACCTGTCCGGCGCCCCGAAGGCGTTCCAGGTCAAGGACCTCAGCAAGACCTACAGGGGCCGCGGGTTCTTCCGGCGCGGGCGCGAGGTGAAGGCGGCCGACCACGTCTCGTTCGAGATCGGGCGCGGCGAGACGCTGGGCCTCGTCGGCGAATCCGGCTCCGGCAAATCGACGGTCGGGCGCTGCGTGATGCGGCTCATCGAGCCGGACGAGGGCCAGATCCGCATCGGCGATCTCTCCATCCGCGAGCTGACGCAGGCGCAGTTCCGCCCGCAGCGCAAGCGCATCCAGATGGTGTTCCAGGATCCCTTCGCGTCGCTCAACCCGCGCCGCACGGTCGGCCGCATCATCGCGGAGGGCCCGATCGCGCAGGGCGTGCCGAAGCGGGAGGCTCTGGAGAAGGCGAGGCGGCTCCTCGACCTCGTCGGGCTCAGCGCCAATGCGGCCGACCGCTACCCGCACGAATTCTCCGGCGGCCAGCGCCAGCGCGTCGGCATCGCGCGCGCGCTCGCGCTGGAGCCCGAGGTGCTGGTCGCGGACGAGCCGGTCTCGGCGCTCGACGTCTCGGTCCAGGCGCAGATCCTCGCGCTCATGCAGGACCTGCAGAAGCGGCTCGGCCTCGCGATCCTGTTCGTCACGCACGACCTGCGCGTCGCGGCGCAGATGTGCGACCGCATCGCCGTGATGCAGAAGGGCAAGATCGTCGAGCTGCAGCCGACCGCCAAGCTCTTCGAGAACCCGCAGCACGCCTACACGAAGGCGCTGCTCGCCGCCGTGCCGGGCGGGCGGGACGTGGGCGCGACCCTTGCGGCCGCCGGCATCGAGCCAAGCGGCTGAGCATCACCGAGGGACCGCCGAGAGAGGGAAGGTCAGCCGCTCCAGGCCTTGGAGCACGCCTCTGGCCTGCTGAACGTCGATTGCCTTGCTGGCGATCTCCTTGCTCTTTTCCCGCGATGTCGCGCTGTCTGGAATGTATACGGAGACGATGAGTTGATGCTCGTCCGTACGCCCGGCGCCAAATGTGCCCGAGGCGTCCTTAATCAGGAACGCGCGCTGGCTCGGACTCGCTATGCTGAAGCTCGGGCCGAAAGATCCCGACACAGTCGTCGTGAAGGTCAGGGTGTCGATGAAAGCGCTCTCGCCAGTGTCCTTGAATACGGCCAGGTTGGTGCTCTCGTTGAGCCGCCAAAACGTGTCGATTATCTCTAATAGATTGAGAGATCCTGTTATCGGGTAGACATGATTTTCACCGAAATTCCGAAAATCTCGGAGACATCTCTCTCTGTTATTGACGATTAGATCCCACCAATTGTCTACGATCCGGAAGGTGCGGGAATCGTCTCTTATGCGGGTCGTAGTCAGGTTTATGCCGATTACGTCGGCCCCCGTCGCAAATGCTCGCGCCAAGGAAGATGCGCCGGATAGGTCGTTGTTTTCGTTCCCCCTGAGCTTGAAGTCCAGCGCGATTGACGCGTTAGAATATTTATCGATATGACTGAAGCTGCCGCCCTTCGCAAGTCGATCGAATTTTTTATCGCCTATTCTCTCTAAATTATTTCTGAGATACTCAGTAAGTTGCGGAGAGAAATTGGTGTACCTGATGTAGTCATAAATGACGTGCATTATGGCGGATCTAGCCTCGCATCTAACCTTATGAACGATGGCAAAAGTGTCGATCCGCGTAACATTTTCCGGAAGTGGACGGATGGTGCAGCCCGCCGTTTGAACGGCTAGAGCGCCGATGCAGCCCAGGCGCATAAGCCGGTCCAGTTTCATGGCGGCAGCTCAACTCGGCTGATCCGAGTTCTGCATGATGTGCATAGTCGTGCCAGAATGTATGTTGCTTGACGGCAACAATCGGCAGAGATCAAGCGCTCTCGTCTACACGCCGAATCTCGGCCTGGTCGCTCGCGCCTGGAGCGTCGACGGCCCGCGCCACGGCCCGCACCGCGATCGTACCCTCGCGCCCGTCGAGCTGCAGCTCGCGGAGCTCGGCATCGGGGCGGTAGCCGGCCGTCCGGTACACGGCCTCGGAGATGGCCGCCTCGACGCCGAGCCGCTTCGTCGCGCTCTGGAGCCGGGCGGCGACGTTCACGGGGTCCCCGATCGCCGTGAAGACGGGCCGGCCGCTCGCCCGCCCGCCGATCTCGCCGAGGATGGCGGTGCCGCAATGGACGCCGATCCCGAAGCGGATCGGCCCGCCCGCATCCGCGGCCATCAGACCGTTCAGGGTCGCGATCTCCCGGCCGACCCCGGCGGCCGCGGCCAGCGCCTCGCGCGCCGCACTCCGCGGGTCCGTGGCGAGGCCGAACAGCGCCAGCAATCCGTCCCCAAGGAACTGGTTGGGCACGCCGCCCGCCGCCAGGACGGCGCGCGAGACCGCGTCGAGGAAGCGGTTGATCAGGAAGACGGTGTCGAAGGGCAGATGGGTCTCGGCGAAGCGCGTCGAGCCGCGCATGTCGACGAACATGGCCACGACGAAGCGCTCCTCGCCGAAGGCGCTCACGATCCGCCGCGCCTCCAGCGGCCCGGCCCAGGGCGCGATCAGGGGCGCGACCTGGACGTCCCGTCCGGGGCGGAGCTGGCAGGCGAGGCGGACCTGCGGCCCGGCCTCGATCCGCTCCAGCACGCCCGCTTCGGCCGGGCTCGGCGGCGGCAGCTCGGTCGCGCCCGCGCCGAAGACCCGCACGCGGCAGGTGGAGCAGCGGCCGCGACCGCCGCAGACGCTCGCATGCGGGATGCGGCCGATCCGGCTCGCCTCCAGGACGCTCGTCCCGCGCGGCACCTCGACGGCCCGGCCATCCGCGTAGGTGACGCGCACGAGCCCGCGCCGGCGCTGGGCCACGTGCCGGAGCCCGCGGGCCGCGAAGGCGCCCGCGAGGGCGGCGAGAAACCCGTAGGCGATCGCGTCCTGCCAGCGCTCGAGGACCTCGATCCGTGCCGCGGCCTCGTCCGGGAGCGGGCCGGACGGGATGCCGTTCGCGGCCCGCCAGCCCTCGTCGGCCGCAAGCGCCACCACCTCCCGGCCGCCCTGGACGATGCCGAGCAGCGCGAGCAGCGGCACGAGAACGGCCGCGCAGAGCAGGACCGGCGCGATGGCCGGGAAGCCCGGCTTCAGCCGCAGCCAGAAGAAGAGCCCGATCGCGGCATGGGTCCAGGCGAGCAGGAGGCTGGCTCCCTGCCGCAGCCCCGTGCTCGGCGCGGCGACGAAATAGAGATGGAGCAGCTGGCTGTAGGTCTTGCCGTCGCCGTAGAGCTCGTAGCCGAGCCGCGCCGTGACGACATGCCCGGCGAGCAGGAAGGGCAGCGACAGGCCGATGCCGAGCTGCAGCACCTCGAGCGTCGTCCAGCTGTGGCGCGGGCGGGCATAGATCGACCACAGGGCGAGCCCCGCATGGATCGCCAGCGCGCCGTAGAGCAGCGTGCCGAGCCCAGGCAGGCCCCAGAACCAGGCCACCCAGTCGAGTCCGGCCTCCATGGCGGCGAGCGACAGGTTGCCGAGCGCATGGTTGAGGAAGTGGCTCGTCACATAGGCCAGGAGGACGAGCCCGCTGGCGAGCCGGACGTTGCGGACCGTGATGCGGCGCCGAACGGCGCCCCACACGACACGCGATCTCGCCCCGGCGCTCATCGGCTTGAGCTACACCGAAGGCGTGCCGGTGTCATCGAATGCGGAGTCACCACCCTGGCAAAGACGGCGCGGTTCGCCGATCATTCCGCCGACCGGCCAATCGGCCGGACGGAACGATCCATGCCTCTTCACATCGGCATCGTAGCCTGCTCCGCCGAAGGCGCGGCGCTCTGCTACCGGACCATCTGCGCGGAGGGCGCCGAACGTCTCGGGCCGCACGCGCATCCCGAAATCTCGATGCACACGCCATCCCTGGCCGAGTACATGGAGCCGATCTATCGCGGCGACTGGGAGGCCGTCGGGGCGCTCATGCTGGCCTCGGCCGAGAAGCTCGCCCGGATCGGAGCCGAATTCCTCATCTGCCCGGACAACACGATCCATCAGGCGATGCACCTCGTCGCGCCTCGCTCCCCGCTTCCCTGGCTCCATATCGCCGAGGTGGTCGCGGACGAGGCGCGGGCGCGCGGTTTCCGCCGGCTCGCGCTGACCGGGACGCAATGGCTCGTCGAGAGCGAGGTCTATCCGGCGGCGCTCGGGGCACGCGGGCTCGCCTGCATCCGGCCGGAGCCGGAGGAACGGGAGGAGATCAACCGGATCATCATGGACGAGCTCGTCTACGGGGTGTTCCGGCCGGAGGCGGCCGCCGCCTTCCGGCGGATCATCGGGCGCATGAAAGGGGAGGGGTGCGAGGCGGTGATCCTCGGCTGCACCGAGATCCCGCTCGTCGTGAACGACGACAACTCGCCCCTGCCGGTGCTCGATTCGACGCGGCTCCTCGCGCGGGCGGCGCTTCGGAAAGCGGTCGGCGGCTAGCCGGCGGGAGGCGGTCTCGACCGCTGCCGATCAGGCGAGGCTCACTGTCATTCCCGGCCGGAGGCGGCGGAGCCGCCGGAGGGGAAGGGAATCCAAGGGCGCCGCGCACCGGCGAGGTTGTCTGGATCCCCTTCCCGCCTGCTGCGCAGGCGCCGGGGATGACGGTGGAGCCGCCCTTCCCGCCTGCTGCCCGAGCGCCGGGGATGACAGGCGGCTTGACATTATTAGGAATATAGTCTAGATCGGCTTCGTCCTCTTCGCCGAGGGGCGCTCTCGCGAGGCGTCAACAGAGCGGAAGAGCTTGAATGGGCCGGAATGGGCGACAGCCCGAGCCGGCTGACGCGGCGCCTGCGGGCGGGTTTCGCGAACCCGCACTCGGGGAGCCGGACCAGCGCCGCCCTCCGGGTAATACGGCCCGGGCGCCAGTGCAGCATGGCTAGTGTTCTCTCGTCCGGCAACGGATGAGCGGGCGGAAGAGCGGCAGGTCCGGTCCAAAATCGCCGCCCGTGCCGGGGAAACCCGGACGCGGTGCTTGTCGTCTGGATCCCCTTCCCGGGCGCTCCGCGCCCGCCGGGGATGACGGGGCGGGCATCGCGGGGACGCCGAAAGGCTCCTCTAAAAAATTGATCGAGCGTTTCGGCGTCCCACGCCCCTCGACCAATTCAGCTCTTTGAAGTCGCCCGTCCTGACCGACCCCGCCCCGGGGACGGACGGCGCGTGGGCGGGTGACGGGCGCGCGCAAGCCGGGCTTCGCACCCGTACGCCAGGAGCCCTTGCGCCGGCACCGTGCTTGCACGTTATTGGGCGAGGATCTGACAAGGACAGCAACGATGCGCATCGTCACGACGCTCGGAGCGGCGCTGATCGCAGTCGCCGCCGCAACAGGGGCCCTCGCGCAGGGCAGGACGGTCAGGATCGCGACGGAGGGCGCCTATGCGCCCTACAACTTCACGGCGCCCGGCGGAAAGCTCGACGGGTTCGAGATCGAGCTCGCGGCCGAGCTCTGCAAACGGGCCAAGGTCACCTGCGAGATCGTGCAGCAGGACTGGGACGGCATCATCCCGGCGCTTCAGGCCGGCAAGTACGACGCCATCATGGCCGGCATGAACATCACCGAGAAGCGCGAGGCCGTGATCGACTTCTCGATTCCGTATGTCCAGGAGGCCGGCAGCTTCGGGGTCGCCAAGGACGGCCCGCTCGCCAAGCTCCCGGGCGACGGCCAGGTCTTCAACTTCGACAAGGACAATGCGGGCGCCGTGAAGGCGCTGGAGGCCATGAAGCCGATGCTCAAGGGCAAGACGGTCGGCGTCCAGGTCTCCACCATCCACTCGACCTTCCTCGACAAGTACCTGAAGGGCACGGTCGAGATCCGCGAGTACAAGACGACCGAGCAGCACGATCTCGACCTGCTCTCGGGCCGGATCGACGCGATCTTCGCCTCCGCCTCGGCGATCCGCGGCACCTTCGACAAGCCGGACTTCAAGGACTACACGCTCGCGGGCGCCCGCTTCTCCGGCGACGTGTTCGGGCGCGGGGTCGCGGTCGGGCTGCGCAAGGGCGAGCCGGCCTTGAAGAAGCTGTTCGACGAGGCGATCGCCTCCATGAACGCCGACGGCTCCCTGAAGGCGCTCTCGATGAAGTGGTTCAAGTCCGACATCACCATCAAGAGCTGACGTGCGGACCGCGATGAACCCTCCCCTCGAGGGGAGGGTGGCCGGCGCGAAGCGCCGGACGGGTCGGGCACGCTCCGTCCGGCGAATGCCCTGCCGCGCGACATCCCCCTCCAGGAGGAGCGTCAAGAGACCCGCATGACCTATCTCGAGCTGATGGGCTTCGGGCCGACCGGCTGGGGCCCGGCGATGCTGCGGGCTGCCGGCATGACGGTCGTGGTCGCCGTGCTCGGCTTCCTGGCCGGCGCCGTCTTCGGCTCGCTCGCCGCCTGGGCGAAGCTGTCGCGCGTCCGGCCCCTGCGCTGGCTCGCGGACGGCTACACGACCCTGCTGCGGGGCGTGCCGGATCTCCTCGTCATCTACCTCTTCTATTTCGGCGGCTCGGCCGCGCTCTCGGCGGTCGCCCGCATGCTCGGCGGCCAGGGCTTCGTCGGCGTCCCGGCGCTCCTGACCGGGGCGCTCGCGCTCGGGGCCATTTCCGGGGCCTACCAGGCGGAAGTCTATCGCGGCGCCTTTCTGGCGCTCGCCAGGGGCGAGCTCGAAGCGGCGCGGGCCGTGGGCATGCCTCCCGCCCTCATGTTCCGGCGGATCGTCGCCCCGCAGGTGCTGCGCTACGCCATTCCGGGCCTCGGCAACGTGTGGCAGCTCGTGCTGAAGGAATCCGCCCTCATCTCGGTGACCGGGCTCGTCGAGCTCCTGCGCCAGTCCCAGATCGGGTCGGGCTCGACGCGCGAGCCCTTCCCCTTCTACCTGACGGCGGCCGCGCTCTACCTCGCCATCACCACCGTCTCGACCTACGGCTTCGGCTGGCTGGAGACCCGGTCCATGCGTGGCGTGAGGCGGGCCTGATGGATCTCGCCTTCATGGCCGAGACCTGGCTGGCGCTGCTCGCCGGCCTGCCGCTCACGCTCAGGCTCGCAGGCTGGTCCGTGCTCTGCGGCGGGGTTCTGGCGCTCGTCCTCGCCCTGATGAGCCTCTCGCGCCACCCCGCCCTCGTCTGGCCGGCCCGGGCCTTCGTCTTCGTGTTCCGCGGCACGCCGCTCCTCGTCCAGGTCTTCCTCATCTATTACGGGCTCGGCCAGTTCCGCCCGACGCTCCAGGCCTGGGGCGTGTGGTGGTTCTTCCGCGAGGCCTATTGGTGCGCGCTCACGGCGCTCTCCCTGAACACCGCCGCCTATGCGGCCGAGATCATCCGCGGCGCCATCCTGTCCGTGCCCTACGGACAGATCGAGGCGGGCCGCGCCTGCGGCATGGGGCGCCTCACGCTGGCGCGTCGGATCGTCGGCCCGATCGCGCTGCGGCAGGCGCTGCCCGCCTATTCCAACGAGATCGTCTCGATGGTGAAGGCGACCTCGCTCGCCTCCATCATCACGCTGGCCGAGGTGACCTTCATCGCCCAGAAGCTGATCGCGCAGACCTTCCGGGCGGTCGAGATCTTCATCTGCGCGGGCTCGATCTATCTCCTCATCAACATCGCCGTGACCCGCGCCATCCTGGGCCTGGAATACTGGCTCTCCCCGCATCTGCGCGCCGCCCCGAGGGAGCCGCCCGCATCCGAGGCCGCCCATGCCTGAGCCGATCGTGAGCGCGACGGGCCTCCGCAAGCGCTTCGGCCGGCTCGAGGTGCTGAAGGGCGTCTCGCTCGGGGCCGAGCCGGGCGACGTGATCTCGATCCTCGGCGCCTCGGGCTCGGGCAAGTCGACCCTGCTGCGCTGCCTCAACCTGCTGGAGGTGCCGGACGAGGGGGAGATACGGGTCGCCGGAGAGAGCATTGCGCTGAGACAGGGCCGGCACGGCCGCGAGCCCGCCGACCGCCGCCAGGTCGAGCGGCTGCGCCAGCGCGTCGCCATGGTGTTCCAGAGCTTCAACCTCTGGAGCCACATGACCGTGATCGAGAACGTGATCGAGGCGCCGGTCCATGTGCAGCGCCGGCCCAGGGCGGAATGTCTGGCCGAGGCGGAGGCGCTTCTCGCCAAGGTCGGCATCGCCGACAAGCGCAACCACTACCCGGCGCATCTCTCCGGCGGTCAGCAGCAGCGCGCCGCGATCGCCCGGGCGCTCGCCATGAGGCCGGACGTCATGCTCTTCGACGAGCCGACCTCGGCGCTCGATCCGGAACTCGTGGGCGAGGTGCTGCGCGTCATGCGCCAGCTCGCGGAAGAGGGCCGCACGATGCTTGTGGTGACGCACGAGATGGGCTTCGCCCGCGACGTCTCGAGCCGCGTTCTGTTCCTGGAGGACGGCCGCATCGAGGCGGAGGGCACGCCCGCAGCCATGTTCGGCAACCCGGCTTCCGAGCGGTTCCGCCGCTTCGTCCAGGGCCGCGGCTGAGGCGCGGGGGCTATTGCTTCAGCACGGCCCGGAGCAGCGTCGTGATCTCGGTCACGGCGGTCTTCACGCCCTCGTCGCTCCCGCTCTCCTCCTTGAGCAGCGTCGCGGCATGGTCGATCCCGGCACTCAGGTGGTCCTGGAGGACGAGCAGCGACACCTCGCGCAGGGCCGCCATGATGGCGGTAGCCTGCTGCAGCTCCTCGCCGCAATAGCGGTCGTTCTCGACCATCTGCCTCAGGCCGCGCACCTGACCCTCGATGCGGGCGAGCCGGGACAGGATCGGCTGCTTCTCCTCCGGTTCGCGCCGGAGATAGAGCCGCCCCTCGGAGACTTCGTACTTCACCGGGCCAGCCCGCCTCTGCAGAGAGCCGGTCCGGCCGGTTCTATGCCGGGCCGCAGCCCGCCTTGCCTCATAATGCCCAAGAGCCCTCATCCTATGCCGGCCATGGCGGCCAGACCGCGATCGCGGAGTTGCGGCGGCCGCTCGCCGAAGAGGCCCACCGCAGGATTCGTCGGCGAACGACTGAACGCATCGCCGCCGTACAACTTACAGTTTTTTAATTTTTCCAACTCGAATGTGAACCAGCGCAGAACCGGATCGTCCAAGATCAGGGTAGACGGCTGGGCGTCCGGGAAATTCCGCCGGGCTGACCTCAACGCGCGGCTTCGTGATAGGAGGCGCGCCGCAGCCGCGTCGGCCCGCTTCTCCTTCACCACGATCCGATGGCCCCTCCTCTTCTCTCGCTTCAAGGCGTGGCGCTCACCTTTGGCGGCACGCCGCTCCTGGAGAGCGCCGATCTTTCGGTCGGGGCGGGCGACCGGGTCTGCCTCGTCGGCCGGAACGGATCGGGCAAGTCCACCCTGCTGCGGATCGCCGCAGGGCTGGTCGAGGCGGATCGCGGGGAAGTCTTTCGCCAGCCGGGCGCCACGATCCGTTATCTGCCGCAGGAGCCCGATATGGGTGGGTACGGGACCGTGCTCGCCTATGTCGAAGCCGGGCTTGGTCCGGGCGACGACCCGTATCGGGCGCAGTACCTCCTGGGCGAACTGGGACTGAGCGGCGAGGAAGACCCGGCCGCGCTCTCCGGCGGCGAGGCCCGGCGCGCGGCCCTCGCCAGGACCCTCGCTCCGGAGCCGGACATCCTGCTCCTGGACGAGCCGACGAACCATCTCGACCTGACCACGATCGAGTGGCTCGAAGCGGAGCTGAGAAGCCGGCGTGGGGCGCTTGTCCTGATCAGCCACGACCGGCGCTTCCTCACGAATCTGTCCCAGGCGACGGTCTGGCTCGACCGCGGCCGCACCCGCCGGATCGAGCGCGGCTTCGGCGAGTTCGAGGCCTGGCGCGACAGCGTCCTGGCCGAGGAGGAGGCGGAGCGCCACAGGCTCGACCGCAAGATCGCGGCCGAGGAGCATTGGGTGCGCTACGGCGTGACCGCCCGGCGCAAGCGGAACGTGCGCCGGATGGCGGCGCTCGCCGCGCTGCGCCAGACGCGCCGCACCGAGCGGCGAGCTGCCGGCGCGGTGAGAATGGCCGCAGCGGAGGCCGAGCAATCGGGCACGCTCGTGATCGAGGCGAAGAACCTTGCGAAAAGCTTCGGCGGGCGGCCCATCGTGGCTGACTTCTCGACCCGGATCCTGCGCGGCGACCGCGTCGGCATCGTCGGCCCGAACGGGGCGGGCAAGACGACGCTGGTGAAGCTGCTCACGGGCATGCTGGAGCCCGATACCGGCTCCGTCCGGCTCGGTGCGGCCCTGGAGATGGTCGCGCTCGACCAGCGTCGCGAGAACCTCGACCCGAACGACACCCTCGCCGAGGCCATGACCGAGGGCCGCGGCGACATGATCACGGTCGGGACCGAGACGCGGCACGTCATCGGCTATCTCAAGGACTTCCTGTTCTCGCCGGAGCAGGCCCGCACGCCCGTTCGCGTCCTCTCGGGAGGCGAGCGCGGTCGCATCATGCTCGCCCGCGCCCTGGCCAGGCCCTCGAACCTCCTCGTCCTCGACGAACCGACCAACGATCTCGATCTGGAGACGCTCGACGTGCTGGAGGAGATGCTCGGGGAATACGCGGGCACGATCCTTCTCATCAGCCACGACCGGGACTTTCTCGACCGGATCGCCACCTCGGTCATCGTGCCCGAGGGCAACGGTCGCTGGCTCGAATATGCCGGCGGCTACACGGACATGCTGGCGCAACGCGGCGCCGATCTCCTCGCCCGCCCGGCGGCGGCGCGGCCCCAGCCGAGACCGCGCGGTGAGGCTCCCGTCCAGACATCCGCCGCGCCGACCGCGAAAAGACGCCTCAGTTTCCACCAGCAGCATGCGCTGAAGACGCTGCCGTCCCGCATCGAGACGCTCACCCGGGAGATCGCTGCCCTGCAGGCCAAGCTCGCCGACCCGGAGCTCTACGCGCGAGATCGCGCCGCCTTCGACAAGGCTTCAGCCGCCGTGACGCAGAAGGCGGCGGAGCTGGAGGCTGCCGAGACGGAGTGGCTGGAGCTCGAGATCCTGCGCGAGGAGCTCGGCTGAGCCACCGCGGTCAGTCGGCGTGGATTCCGGCCTTGCGGATGATGGGCGCCCACTTGTCGACCTCGGCCCGAAGGTGAGATGCGAGCGCGGGCGGGTTCGCCTTGTCGGCCGGGACCGGCTGCATGCTGAGCTCCCCGAAACGCTGCGCCACTGTCGGGTCCTTCAGTGCGGCCTGAAGGGCCACGACCAGGCGTTCGACGACCGGCTTCGGCGTGCCCTTCGGGGCGTAAAGGCCGTACCATGTGGAGACCTCGAAGCCCGGCAGGCCCGCCTCGTCCGCGGTGGGCAGGTCAGGCAGCGTCGGCAGGCGCGATTTGGTCGTGACAGCATAGGCCCGCATCTTGCCCTCGCGGACATAAGGGGTCGGGCCCGTGGCCGGGTCGCACCAGAGATTGATCCGCCCGCCCATGATGTCGATCAGAGCCGGGCCTCCGCCGCGATACTGGACAGTGGTCATCTGGGTATCGAGCGTGCTCATCAGGAGCAGCCCGCACAGATGCGATGCGGAGCCGATCCCGGCATTGCCGAGCAGGACCTTCTCCCTGTGCTCCCTGATGTAGGCTGCGAGCTCGCGCAGGTCCCGGGGCGGAAAGTCGTTGTTCCCGACGAGGATCATGGGGACGTCGGTGACGAGTCCGATCGGCTCGAAATCGCCCACCGGGTCGTAGTTCAGCTTGCGGAACAGCGTGACGCTCGTCGCCTGCCCCACATGCATCAGGAGAACGGTGTATCCGTCCGGAGGAGCGTTCGCGACCTTCCCCGTGCCGATCGTTCCGCCGGCGCCGCCGACGTTCTCGATCACGACCGTCTGGCCGAGATTCTGGCCCATAGCGGAACCGAGGATGCGGCCGATGACGTCCCCCGGGCCGCCGGCCGCAAATGGCACAACCATCGTGATGGGACGTGAGGGAAACGTGTCCGCCAGGGCTGGAGATGCCCACAGCAGGATCGCACAAGTGACCGCCAGCAATCGCCTCAAGGCGTCCTCCCAACTCTGATTGTACGATCAGCTTACTGTCTTACAATCTGGACGCAACGGGGCCTGCGCCGGCGGGGCGCGTTGACCTTGACCCAAGGGGGGCCTTAGCTACGGGTAAGTTCGTCCGCCTGAGGGCTTCACCATGTACAAGGCCACGACGCAGGGCATCCGGGTCTGCGTGGAGCCACGCTTCGTCGAAGAGGAATCCCAGCCGGAGAAGCGCAAGTTCTTCTTCGCCTACAGGGTCGAGATCACGAACATGTCGACCAAGCGGGTACAGCTCCGTTCCCGGCATTGGCGCATCATCGACGGGGACGGCAACATCCACGAGGTGCGCGGCGCCGGCGTCGTCGGCGAGCAGCCTACGCTCGGGCCCGGCGAGACCTTCACCTATACCAGCGGCTGTCCGCTCACGACGCCGGACGGCACGATGCAGGGCTCCTACACGATGCTCGCCGATACCGGGGAGACCTTCCGGGCCGAGATCCCTGCCTTCTCGCTCGACAGTCCCTTCGTGAAGCGGGCGATCCATTGAGGAACGCGCCTTGACCGGCGCCGCTGCGGGGCGGCGCTACACGACGCTGGAGATGCTCGAGCGGCTCGTCGGGTTCGACACCGAAAGCTCCAGGTCCAACATTCCGCTGATCGATTTCGTGGCCGAGTACCTCGCCGGCTGGGGCGTGCCCTTCTGGCGCGTACCGAACGCCGCAGGCGACAAGCAGGCGATCTTCGCGACGGTCGGTCCGGCCGATCGTGGTGGCATCCTCCTGTCCGGGCATACGGACTGCGTCTCGGTGGAGGGCCAGGATTGGACCGCCGATCCGTTCCGGCTCCGGGTCGAAAGCGGCCGGGCGCATGGCCGCGGCGCCGTGGACATGAAGGGCTTCGATGCGCTCGCGCTCGCTGCGGTACCGGATTTCCTGGACGTTGAGCTGAAGACCCCTATCCACATCCTCCTATCCTATGACGAGGAGACGACCTGCCTCGGAGTGGCCGATGCCATCGCTCGGTTCGGCTGCGACCTGCCGCGGCCGACAGCCGTGATCGTGGGCGAACCCACGAGCCTTGATGTGGTCGACGCACACAAGAGCGTCGCGACCTTCGTGACGACCGTACATGGCTTCGAGGCGCATTCGGCCAAGCCCTATCTCGGCGCCAATGCCGTGATGGTCGCGGGCGAGCTTCTCGCCGAGCTAAACCGCCTGGCGGACGAGATGATGGAGCGTGGCGACCCGAGCGGCCGCTTCGACCCGCCCTACACGACCGTCCATGTCGGTCGGATCATGGGCGGCACCGCGCGCAACATCCTGCCCAAGCTCTGCTGCTTCAACTGGGAGTTCCGCGGCCTGCCGGATCTCGATCCGGCGGAGATCCCGACACGCCTCGAGCGGTTCGCCACCGCGGCGGCGCTTCCCCGGCTGAACCGCTTCGGCGAGTTCGGCCGCATCGAGACCGTGCGCGAGGTGCTCGTGCCCGGTCTTGCCCCGGACCCCGGTTCGCCGGCCGAGACCCTCGCCAAGCGCCTGACCGGCCGGAACGGCACCGTGACCGCTGCCTATGGGACGGAGGCTGGCCGTTTCCAGGAGGCGGGTATCCCGACCGTGGTCTGCGGCCCGGGCTCGATCGACCGCGCCCACCAGCCGGACGAGTACATCACGCTCGATGAACTCGCGGAGGGCGAGCGTTTCATGCGTAAGCTCGCGGAGCTTTGTTCCGGGTAGGGCGGGAGCCGGCTCCGCCCCGTCCTTACCCGGCGATGGTCTCGCGGCGAGATGCCGAGGATCAGCCACTCGCATTTGACACCGCCCGCAACCACAATAGATTCACGTGCGAGCCGCCCGGCTGGGCGGCTTCTTTGTTTTCCGGTTTGCGCAACCACCCACGGAGGCCCACGTGTCCTCGCCTCAGCCCTCGTCGATCCTGCCGACCTACGCCCGTTCGAACCTGGTGTTCGAGCGAGGCGAGGGCGCCTGGCTGATCACCGGGGACGGGCGACGCGTGCTCGATTTCGGCGCCGGAATCGCCGTGAATGCCTTGGGCCATGCCCATCCGCATCTCGTGGAAGCGCTGACGAGTCAGGCCCAGAAGGTCTGGCACATCTCCAACCTCTACCAGAATCCGGAAGGCGAGCGGCTGGCGAAGCGCCTGACCGACGCGACCTTCGCCGACCTCGTCTTCTTCTCGAACTCGGGCGCGGAGGCGCTCGAGGCCTCGATCAAGATGGCCCGGAAGTACCACTCGGCGAACGGGCAGCCGGAGCGCTACCGCATCATCACCTTCGAGGGCGCGTTCCACGGCAGAACGCTCGCGACGATCGCAGCCGGCGGCCAGAAGAAGTACCTGGATGGCTTCGGCCCCAAGGTCGAGGGCTTCGACCAGGTTCCGTTCGGGGACGACGCGGCCCTGAAGGCGGCGATCGGCCCGGAGACGGGCGCCATCCTGATCGAGCCCGTCCAGGGCGAAGGCGGCATCCGGCCGGTTCCGACGGAGCGGCTCCGCGCGCTGCGCCAGCTCTGCGACGATCGCGGCCTCCTCCTCGTCTTCGACGAGGTGCAGACCGGCGTCGGCCGCACCGGCAAGCTCTTCGCGCATGAATGGGCCGGCATCTCGCCCGACATCATGGCCGTCGCGAAGGGCATCGGCGGCGGGTTCCCGATGGGCGCCTGCCTTGCGACAGCCGAGGCAGCCAAGGGCATGACGGCGGGCACGCACGGCACCACCTTCGGCGGCAATCCGCTTGCCATGGCGGTCGGCAACGCCGTGCTGGACGTGGTGCTCGCCCCCGGCTTCCTGGAGCACGTCCAGCAGATGGGACTGCTCCTGAAGCAGCGTCTCGCCGAGCTGAAGGACCGGCATCCGGCGGTGATCGCCGAGATTCGCGGCCAGGCTCTGATGGTCGGGATCAGGACGCATATCCCGAACACCGACCTCGCCAAGGCGGCCGAGAACGAGGACCTGCTCCTCATCACGGCGGGCGACAACGTGGTGCGCCTCCTTCCGCCGCTCATCATCGGCGAGGCCGAGGTCGCGGAGGCCGTCGGGCGCATCGATCGCGCCTGCCAGAAGCTCGAGGACGAGATGCGGCAGCCGCTGAAGGGAGCCGCGGAATGACGAGCGGCCATCCGAGGCATTTCCTCGATCTCACCGATTTCTCGGGCGGCGAGCTGCGTGAACTCCTCGACCGCAGCGCGGCCATGAAGCGCCGCCGCCGCAAGGGCGAACCGCCCGCCGATCGACCGCTCGCCGGCAAGGTCCTGGCGATGATCTTCGACAAGCCTTCGACCCGGACGCGGGTGTCCTTCGACGTCGCCATGCGCGAGCTCGGCGGCGAGGCGATCGTGCTCACCGGGCAGGAGATGCAGCTCGGGCGCGGCGAGTCGATCGCCGATACGGCGCGGGTCCTGTCGCGCTACGTCGACGGCATCATGATCCGCATCCTGGAGCACGGCACGCTGCTCGAGCTTGCCGCGAACGCGACCGTGCCCGTCATCAACGGTCTCACGAAAAGCTCGCATCCGTGCCAGATCATGGCCGACGTGCTCACCTTCGAGGAGCACAAGGGTCCGATCCGCGGCCGGACGATCGCCTGGTCCGGGGACGTGAACAACGTCCTCGCCTCCTGGATCCACGCCGCCGGCCGGCTCGAGTTCAAGATCAACGTCGCGGCACCCGGCGAGCTCCTGGCGCGGCACGACCTGAGGGCCTGGGCCGCGAAGACCGGCGCGGAGATCGAGCTCACGGGCGACCCCTTCGCGGCGGTCCGCGATGCCGACGCCATCGTGACCGATTGCTGGGTCTCGATGGGCGACGAGAACGAGACGAACCGCCACAACCTGCTCGCTCCCTATCAGGTCAACGGCAGGCTCCTCGGCGCGGCGAAGCGCGATCCGATCTTCATGCATTGCCTCCCTGCCCATCGCGGCGAGGAGGTGACGGACGAGGTCATCGACGGGCCGCGCTCGGTCGTCTTCGACGAGGCCGAGAACCGGCTCCATGCTCAGAAGGGCATCTTGGCCTGGTGCCTGGGGGCGTCCGCCTGATGAGCGAGGGCCGGCTCGAAGGTGCCGACGACGTCGTTCTCCCCTTCGCGGTCGAAGGGCTGGACGTGCGCGGTCGGGCCGTCCGGCTCGGCCCCTCGCTCGACCAGCTTCTCGCGCGCCACGCCTACCCGGACGCGGTGGCGCGGGTGGTCGGCGAAGCCTGCGCCCTGACCGTCCTGCTCGGCTCCTCGCTCAAGTTCGAGGGCCGGTTCCAGCTCCAGACGAAGTCCGATGGCCCCATCGACATGCTGGTCGTCGATTTCGACGCGCCGGACCGGATCCGGGCCTATGCCCGGTTCGATCCGGAACGGCTGGCCGAAGCCTCAGCGAACCCCCGGACTGGCGAGCTCCTGGGCCAAGGCATCCTGGCCATGACGATCGACCAGGGCGCCGATTTCAGCCGCTACCAGGGCGTCGTCTCTCTCGAGGGGCAGGGCTTCGAGGAAGCCGCACACCAGTACTTCCGGCAGTCCGAGCAGATCCCGACGCGCGTCCGGCTCGCGGTGGCCGAGGAATTCCACGAAGGCGGGCGCTCGTATCGGGCAGGCGGCATCCTCGTGCAGTTCCTGCCGTCCTCCCCCGAGCGCGCCCGGCAGGCGGACCTCCATCCCGGCGACCTGCCGGAAGGCCGCGAGGCGCATAGCCTCGACGAGGACGACGCCTGGGTCGAGGCGAAGGCGTTCGTCGATACCGTAGAGGACCACGAGCTCGTCGATCCGGGCGTCTCGAGCGAGCGGCTCCTGTATCGGCTCTTTCACGAGCGCGGCGTACGGGTCTTCGAGAGCCAGGCGGTACGCGAGGAGTGCCACTGCTCGCGCGAGCGCATCATTCGGATGATGCGCAACTTCTCCGCGGACGACCGGCGTCACATGGTCGGCGACGACGGGCGCATCGGGGTCACCTGCGAGTTCTGTTCGCGGGTCTACGATCTGGACCCGGCCGAGGTCGAGGCGGAGGTCGCCGGCGAGCAGGCGGGCTGAGCCGTGACGGAGGGCGCCGCGGATCGCGAAGGCGAGGTCCGGGCCGCCTTCGCCCGGCAGGCCGAGTGGTGCGCCGCGCTCGGCTCGCCGTTCACGAGCCTCCTGTGCGGCCTGCTCGGCCGCAGGCTCGACCAGGGCACCGCGATCGGACGTCGCGTGCTCGGCTGGCCCGGCCGGCCCGACGCGCTGCACGATTCGGTTCCGCTCCGGCTTTGCGCCGCTCTGCACGGCCTGGTGCGGGCAGGCAGCGCGCCGGACCTCGCCGCACTCTACCCGCCCAACGCGGTTCCCGCCCCGGAGCGGCTCTGGACGGCTCTGCTGCAGGCCATGCGGGAGGCCGAGGCCGAGCTGCTTCCCTGGCTCGACCTGCCGCCGCAGACCAACGAGGTCGCCCGCTCGGCCGTGCTGACGGCCGGCCTCGCCGTCATCTCTGCCGAAGCGGGCCTGCCGCTCTCGCTCCACGAACTGGGCGCCAGCGCCGGCCTCAACATGCTGCCCGACCGCTACGACATCCGGCTCGGAACGCGGCGCTACGGCGATCCGGCGTCTCCCGTAAAGCTCGCGCCGGACTGGCAGGGCGACGACCCGCCCTCGGCCAAGCTACGGCTCGCGCGCCGTCAGGGCGTCGATATCCGTCCGATCGACATCGCGGACGAGCGCGCCCGCAGCCGCCTCCTCGCCTATGTCTGGCCGGACCAGCCCGATCGACTGGCCCGGCTGGAGGCGGCGCTCGCGCTCGCGGCGGCCGATCCACCCCGGGTGGCTCCCGGAGATGCCGCCCTGTGGCTCGAGGAAAACCTCGGCGGGCGCGCGGAGCCGGGCATTGCCCGGGTGATCCTGCACTCGATCGCCTTCCAGTACTTCCCGCGCGAGACGCAGGAGCGAATTGTCAGGCATATCGAGACCGTCGGCTCGGCTGCCACGGCCAACGCCCCGATCGGCTGGCTGCGCTACGAGGTGGAGGGAACGACCGGGTCGCCGAGCTTGCGCCTCCGGCTCTGGCCGGGCGGGCGGGACCGCCTCCTCGCTCATGCCGACCCGCATGGGCGCTGGCTGCGCTGGGTGACGTGAAGGTCCGGCGGCGGTTGGCCGCCTTGGCAAGCGCCCGTCCGCCCTCTAGCTGACGGCCGGGATCGAAGGTGTCCGTCCATGTCTCCGCGTGCGCGCCGGCTGGCGCTTCCCGTCCTTGCTCTCGTCATCGGCTTCGTCGCCCTCGGGACGGCCATCTACGTCACGCTCCTGCCTCGCGGCGGCTCGACGGTCTCGATCGGCGGCCCCTTCGCCCTCGTCGCGGGCGATGGAAAGACCGTCACGGACCGCGATCTGCGCGGCGCCCCATATCTCGTCTTCTTCGGCTTCACCCATTGCCCGGATGTCTGCCCGACCAAGCTGTTCCAGCTCTCGGAAGTGTTCCGGGCCATGGGCGACAGAGGCAGGGATGTCCGCGCCCTTTTCATCACGGTCGATCCCGAGCGGGACACGCCCGAGATCATGAAGAGCTACGTGTCCAGCTTCGATCCGCGCATCATCGGCCTGACCGGCGACCCGGCGGCTATCGACAAGGTCACCCGCGACTTCCGCGCCTATGCCAAGAAGGTGCCGACCAAGGACGGCGACTACACGATGGAGCACACCTCCCTCGTGTACCTCATGGGCAAGGACGGGCGGTTCATCGGCGCTTTCAACCTGGAGCGCCCCCCGGAAGAGGCGGCGAAGGACCTGTTGCAGCGGATCTGAGGAGGACGAAGCCTCCGGAGAGATCGTCTTGGCACCCGCCCGCCCCGTTCACCCCGGCGCGGCGAAGAGTTGCACTCACGTCCGGTCGCTCAGGCGCCGGCCGGTCGGGCCGCAATGGATGGGGCGAGGGGAATTCGTCCCGGAGCGGCGCGGTAGGAGCGGTTGCCCACCTCGGGTGCACCCCGGAGCCGGCCGGAACAGCCGACCAGCGTGCGCCGGCGGGACCGGACGCTTGATTGCGCCACTACTCGGGATGTTCACTCGCTGTTCTTGACGGTTCCCGCCCGGAAGCTACGATCCTCTTCGGGCGGCTCGGGGCAGGTTTAGGCATGGTTGCGCGCGTCTCGACCGTCGCGTTCGAGGGCATCGAGGGGCGCGCGGTCGACGTCCAGGTGCAGATCTCGGCCGGCAACGTCGCCTTCAACGTGGTGGGCCTGCCCGACAAGGCCGTGGCGGAGAGCCGCGAGCGCGTCCGCTCGGCGCTTATCGCCTCCGGGCTTGCGCTCCCGGCCAAGCGCATCATCGTCAACCTCGCGCCGGCCGACCTGCCCAAGGAGGGCTCGCATTACGACCTGCCGATTGCGCTCGGCATCATGGCCGCGATCGGAGCCATCCCGGCAGATGCGCTCGCGGGATACACGGTGCTCGGCGAACTCGCGCTCGACGGCTCGATCACGCCGGTTGCGGGCGTGCTTCCGGCCGCCATCGCGGCGAATGCCCGTGGCCACGGGCTGATCTGCCCTTTCGCCTGCGGGCCCGAGGCCGCCTGGGCCTCGCAGGATGCCGACATCCTCGCGCCGCGCTCGCTGATCCAGCTGGCAAACCACTTCAAGGGCGACCAGGTGATGGCGCGGCCGGAGCCGGCCGTCGCGCCATCCTCCGGCCCCTTGCCTGACCTGCGCGACATCCGCGGCCAGGAAAGCGCCAAGCGCGTGCTCGAGATCGCGGCTGCGGGCGGGCACAACCTCCTGATGAGCGGTCCTCCCGGGGCGGGCAAGTCGATGCTGGCGCAGCGGCTCCCGTCCATCCTGCCGCCGCTCTCGCCGCGCGAGCTGCTCGAGATCTCGATGATCCAGTCGGTCGCGGGGCAGCTGCAGAACGGCGCCCTGTCGAGCCGGCGGCCCTTCCGCGCGCCGCACCACTCCGCCTCCATGGCGGCGCTGGTCGGCGGCGGCATCAATGCGCGGCCGGGCGAGATCTCGCTCGCGCATCACGGCGTGCTGTTCCTGGACGAGCTGCCGGAGTTCCAGCCGGCCGTGCTCGACGCGCTGCGCCAGCCGCTCGAGACCGGCGAGGTGATGATCGCGCGGGCGAACCACCGGACCACCTATCCGGCGCGGGTGCAGCTCGTGGCCGCCATGAATCCCTGCCGCTGCGGGCACGCGACCGACCCCGGCTATGCCTGCCGCCGGCAGCCGAATGACCGCTGCATGGCGCAATACTCGGCCCGCATCTCCGGCCCGCTGCTCGACCGCATCGATCTCGCGATCGAGGTGCCGGCCGTGACCGCGGCCGACCTCATCCTGCCGCCCGCGTCGGAGGGCTCGGCCGAGGTGGCGGCCCGCGTAGCGCGGGCGCGCGATCTCTCCGCTCGACGTTATGCTGCGCTCGGGCTCGAAGGCGTCGCCACGAATGCGGCCTGCCCGGGCTCCGTCCTGGAGGAGGTGGCCAAGCCCGACGAGGACGGCCTCCGCCTGATCCGGGAGGCGGCGGATGCGATGCGCCTCTCAGCGCGCGGCTTCCACCGTATCCTGAAGGTGGCGCGCACCCTCGCCGATCTGGACGGAGAGGCGCGAGTGCGCCGGATCCACCTCGCCGAGGCGATCTCCTACCGTACGGCATTGGACCGTCGTCCGGTCCCTGCCTAAGGCGGGGGTTCACGGCCTCGCCAGGCGGAGGAACCCGCTCGGACGCCACCGGTTTGCGCTCGTATCCATCAAGTACGGAGCCGGCCCATGTTCCTTCGCGTCGACAAGCTGCAGATCGAGCTGCCTCCTCCCAAGAAGCAGGACCCGAACGCGGCCGCTGCGCTGCAGGAGCTGCTCGGCGGCAAGTACGGTGAGATGTCGACGCTCGGGAACTACATGTTCCAGAGCTTCAACTTCCGCTCGAAGCACAAGCTTCGTCCCTTCTACAGCCTCGTCGCCGCCATCACGGCCGAGGAGCTCGGCCATGTCGAGCTCGTCTCGAACGGCGTCGCGATGCTGAACAACGGGCCCGATACGGGCGCGGAGGATGCAGGCGACGGCGGCGACATCTCGGACGCGCCCTTCGCCGACATGAAGGACATCCGGCTCGCGGCCGCCTTCCTGTCGGGCGGCGGCGGCGCGATGCCCGTCAACAGCAACGGGCATACCTGGAACAACGACATGATCACCACGACCGGCAACGTGGTGCTCGACCTGCTGCACAATTTCCACCTCGAATGCGGGGCGCGGCTGCACAAGCTGCGCGTCTACGAGACCCTGTCCGACCCCACGGGACGCGAAGTCTGCGGCTACCTCCTCGTGCGCGGCTCCGTCCACGCCCATGCCTATGCGCTGGCGCTCAAGAAGATCACGGGCGTCGATATCGAGCGGATGCTTCCCGTCCCGAACATCCCGCTCGGCAACATTCCCGAGTGCCAGAAATACCTGGAGGAGGGCTCGCACCGCCGACTCTACACGTTCAGCCCGAGCGATTATCGCGAGATGTCGGGCATCTGGGGCAATGGCGAGCAGGCGCTGCCGGATGATCCGCCCGGGGAGCTCATCGTCGTGGACGGCATGCCGGAGGGCGGCAAGATCCAGCAGCTCACAGGCGTTCCGTCCGCCTTCACGCCGGACTACGCGCCCGAGGAGATGTTCGAGATCGCGACGAGGCTCTACAAGGCTTCGCGCTGACCGGGGCGCGGGCGGCCGCGATTGCCGGCCGCCCATCATGCGGGGCGGATGTGGACGCGGCTCTCCTGATCTACACGACCTTTCCGGACGAGGAGACCGGGCTCACCATCGGGGAAGGCCTCGTCCGCGAGGGTCTTGCCGCCTGCGTGAACGTGATCCCCGGGATGCGCTCGGTCTATGCCTGGAAGGGCGCGGTCGAGCGCGGCGCCGAGGTGGTCGGCATCGTCAAGACGCGCGAGGGATTGCGGGAAGCGGCTGCGGCCTCGCTCAAGGCGCACCATCCCTACGAGACGCCTGTCATCCTCTTCTTGTCTCCGTCCGGAGCCGGTGCCGAAACGCTGGCCTGGCTTCTGGCCGAGACCGGTGGGAGTGCAGATCCGGTACGGAAGTAGCGCCGGAACTCGCCCATCCCGAGCAGCGCCTCCTGCGCGCACAGATAGAGCGCCCAACGAAGAGCAGCAGGGAGAGGACGAACAGGATCGCTTCGGCGACTTCGCTGTCCAGGTTCAGCGCTCCGACGAATGCTATGCCGACCGACGCCAAGACCCCGACCCCCGGCCACTACGAGCCGGGCCGGCTCGGCCTCAACCCCGGCCGCGCAGCAGCGGATGCACTGCTCCGGCCTCGGTGGGCGCGATGTCGCGGGCGAAGGGCGCCTCGGCGCCACGCCTCTTCGGCCGGACGGTGCCGCCGGCCGCGACCGTCGCGACCTGGAGCCCGGCGCAGGAGCCGAAGGCCGGCGTCCCGGCGGCGAAGACTGCCCGCATGAACGCGATCTGCCGGCGCGTCTCGGGCGTCTCCTCGTAGAGATGGAGCGGCGAGCCGGTCAGGATAACCGCGTCATAGTCCGAGAGATCGGGGCGGTTAGGAATATTGCCCGAGATGTCGGACGGTTTCGCCCGGTCGAAGGTGGCGCCCGGCGCGAGTTCGCCGAGGGTCTTCAGATAGGTTTCCCCGGAGCTTCGTCCGACGCTGCCGCGCCGCGCGTCCCGCTGCCCCGGGCTCTCGCTTTCGGCGACGAGCAGGCGAAGGAGGCCTACAGAACCTCTCCGAAGTCTCGGGGCGTGCCGGCCCAGCGCTCAGCGGCCCGCGCGCCGGTCGTGCTGGCCGCGGTGACCGGCCCGGCGGGGCCGGTGCGACTTGCTGCCGCTCAGGCCGAGCCCGCGCGAGATCCGATGGCCGGCGCCGTAGCCGATCGCGCCGCCTGCGACCGCGCCGACAGGGCCGCCCACGATCGCACCCGCAACCGCGCCGAGCCCCGTATTGACCGCCCGGTCCTGCGCGGATGCGCTGCCCGACACGAGCGCCATCCCGAGCGCCGCAATGGCGACCATCCTCAACATGCGCCTTCCACCTTCATTCGATGCCCGGCCTAAACTCGGACGCTTCGGCCTCCGTTCCGGCCTGTGGCACCGGGCGCAGCCTTGTTGCCGGTCCGCGGCACGCCTCGTAATGCAGGGGATCGGCGCCGCGCGCGCCTCGAGGCTGAGGCTCGGCTTTGAGCGACTTCATCCCCCCGCATCCGCCCCGGCCCGAGAAGCCTTATCCGGCGCTCGATCTGATCCGGCGTGCCCGCCGCAACTTCCTGGAGATCTGGACCGAGAAGGCCTTTCTGGCGCAGTTCATGCAGACCCAGCTTCTCGCCCGCAAGGTCTTCATCTGCAACTTCCCGGATACGGTCCAGTATGCGTTCAGCACGCACAATGCGAGCTTCGAGCGCAAGTCGCCGCAGATGCGCCACGCGCTGGAGCCGCTGCTCGGCGACGGGCTCTTCATCTCGGATGGCGAGATCTGGCGTCGCCGCCGCAAGGTCGTGGCGCCCATCATCCACGTGTCTCGCCTCGGCGAGTTCGCGCCCGTGATGGTCGATACGATCCTCGAGGCGCGGGATCGCTGGGAAGCGGCCGGGGAGGGCGCGGAGATCGACGCGCTCGCCGAGATGGCGGAGCTGACGGCCGAGATCATCTGCCGCACCATCTTCGGCCGGCAGCTCGGGGGCGAGCACGCCCGCGAGGTCGTGGAGGGATTTTCCGACTACCAGCGCCTCGTCGGGCAGACGGACGCGATCTCGCTCCTCGGCCTGCCGGACTGGCTGCCGCGCTTCCATCGCCCGGGCCTCCGCAAGTCGAAGGACCGCATCCACCGGGTCCTCGATGGCATCATCGCCGACTACCGCCGCCGCGGCGACACCGCCGAAGGCTCCGTCATCGGCCGCCTGCTCGATGCGGTCGACGAGGAGACCGGCCATCCCCTCGACGACGAGGCGATCCGCAACGAGGCGGCCGTCATCTTCATGGCCGGACACGAGACGACCGCCAACACGCTGGCCTGGGCCTGGTACCTGCTCTCGCAGGCGCCCGAGGTGGAGGAGAAACTCCACGGCGAACTCGACGAGGTCCTGGGCGGAGCGGCGCCGAGCCTCGCGGACGTGCCGCGCCTGCGCTACACGCGCGCCGTGATCGACGAGACGCTGCGGCTCTACCCGCCGGTGCCGATCCTGGCCAGGGAGGCGCTGGAGGACGAATCGATCCGCAACCGGCCCGTCCCGAAGGGCTCGCTGGTGATGGTGGTGCCGTGGCTCATCCACCGCCACAAGCTCCTCTGGGAGAAGCCGGACCATTTCTGGCCGGAGCGCTTCATGCCAGGCGGGCCGGGCGCGAAGTCGAAATTCTCCTACGTCCCCTTCGCGATCGGGCCGCGCATCTGCGCTGGGCTCTCCTTCGGCCAGACGGAGGCGATCCTGTCGCTCGCCACCCTCGCCCAGCGCTTCTCGCTGCGGCTGAGGCCCGGGCACCGGGTCGAGCCGGTCTGCCGGCTCACCCTCCGGCCCGGGGAGAGCCTGCCCATGATCCTGCACCGCCGCGGGCCCGTGGCAGCCCGTGCCCCGGGCGCGGTGCCGGTGCGGATCTGCCCGCATATGCATTGAGCCGCACGGCCGCCGGGCGTTGCATCTCTGCCGCGCGGACGCTCGGCAGCGCTCTCGGCGGGTCCCGTTAACGATCGGGTAACCGTGTCGGGCGCCAAGTGCGCTCACGCAACCCTTTCGTAACCGCCGTGACCAGCGCAGCCCGCCCCTCGATTCGCTTCCGCGGCCACTCCCTCATCGCGCTCGTCGTGGTGCCCGAGGAGCCGGTCCCGGACTGGCTCGCCCATCTCGACGCGCTGGCCCAACGCTCGCCGGGCTTCTTCGCGAGCCGGCCGGTGATCCTCGACATGTCGCACCTGCCGCACGACAAGGATTCGCTGCGGGCGCTCGTCGGCGACCTCTTCGCCCGTGGCATCCGGGTCATGGGCCTGGAGGGGACCGAGGAGGCGATTCTCGGCCCGGACCTGCCGCCCGTCCTGTCCGGGGGCAACCCGACGGGCCAGCTCGACATCCCGACCGACAGGATCAAGGGCCAGGCCAACGGGAACGGGACGCGGCGGCCCGCCTCGCTCCTCGTCGACAAGCCGGTCCGCTCGGGCCAGTCGATCTGCTTCCCGGACGGTGACGTCACCATCGTGGGCTCCGTCTCGTCGGGCGCCGAGGTGATCGCGGGCGGCTCCATCCACGTCTACGGAACGCTGCGCGGCCGCGCCGTCGCCGGTTCCGGCGGCGACCCGAAGGCCCGCATCTACTGCCGCAAGCTCGAAGCCGAGCTCCTCATGATCGACGGCTCGTTCCGCACCGACGACGAGGTCCAGCCGGACCTGCGCGGCCGGCCGGTCCAGGCTTGGCTCGACAATGGCGCGATCGCGATCGCGAGCCTCGATTGACCAGCGACTGATGCCGGGCGCTCCGGCCGGACAGACCCAGGAAAGGGAAAGGGCACATGGCGAAGGTTCTCGTCGTCACCTCGGGGAAGGGCGGGGTCGGCAAGACCACCACGACCGCCGCATTGGGCGCCGCCCTGGCGCAGGGCGGCCAGAGCGTCGTCGTGATCGATTTCGACGTCGGCCTGCGCAACCTCGACCTCGTGCTGGGGGCGGAGCGGCGGGTCGTCTACGACCTCATCAACGTCGTCCAGGGCGAGGCGAAGCTCTCGCAGGCCCTCATCCGGGACAAGCGCGTCGAGACGCTCTCGCTGCTCGCCGCCTCGCAGACCCGCGACAAGGACGCGCTGAGCGAAGAGGGCGTCGGCCGGATCATCGCGGAGCTGCGCGAGAAGTTCGACTGGGTGATCTGCGACAGCCCGGCCGGCATCGAGCGCGGCTCCGCCCTCGCCATGCGCTTCGCCGATGTCGCGGTCGTGGTCACGAATCCGGAGGTCTCCTCCGTGCGCGATTCGGACCGGATCATCGGCCTCCTCGATTCGAAGACGGAGCGCGCCGAGAAGGGCGAGCGCATGGAGAAGCACCTCCTCATCACGCGCTTCGATCCGGCGCGGGAGATGCGCGGCGAGATGCTGAAGACGGAGGACGTGCTCGAGATCCTGTCCATCCCGCTGCTCGGCATCATTCCGGAGAGCGAGGAGGTGCTGCGCGCCTCGAATGTCGGCTCGCCCGTCACCCTGAACGCGCCTCTGAGCGCCCCGGCCCGCGCCTATCTGGACGCCGCCAAGCGCCTCAGGGGCGAGGTCGTCGCCATGACCGTCCCGACCGAGCGTCGCGCCGGCCTGTTGTCCAAGCTGTTCCGGAGGGCCGCATGAATTTGCTGAGCTTCTTCCAGCGGCGGCGGGGATCCGCACCGATCGCGCGCGATCGGCTGCAGGTTCTTCTCGCGCATGAGCGCGCCGTGCTCGGCCAGCGCGATCTCGTCGCGATCCTGCGCGAGGAAATCCTCGCGGTTATCGGCAGGCACGTCCGGGTCGACAGCGACAAGGTCCGCGTGAAGATGGATCGCGGCGCCTCGATCTCGACTCTCGAGGTGGATATCGAGATTCCGACCGCAGAGGGCGGCCTGAAGCTCGCGATCGCGGGCTGAGCCGGAGGTCAGCCTGCGCGGCTCGTCCGGGGAGAGAGCGTGATCAGCGGCCGGGCGCCCGGCGTCCGGCTCGGCTTGCGCTCGACGACGACCGTACGCTTGCCGGCGATCACGGCCGCGGGTGCGATCGGCGAGGCTCCCCGGAGGCGGTTCATGCGCGCCACAAGGGGGCGGACCTCGTCCTCGCTGACGCCCATGAACCCCGCCGCGATCTCGATCTGAGCCTGGACGTCGTCCGTCAGGCCCTGGGCGGCCACGATGGCCTCCTCGATGGTCGGCGGCTCGCGCCGCACGCGCGGCGGCGGAAGAGGTTTGCGGTTCGGGCGCATGTGCTTGTCCTTGAGCCGTCCGGCCCGGACGGCTTTTGTGCAGTGCAGCATATCTGTGTCGGGCTGTCCAGGCGAACCTTTGCCGCGGCCGGCGGTTCCTGCGCTTGAGAGCACGTCGCGCCGGCTCTACTCTGGCTCCGGCAGCGGAAGGGTGCGCTGGCGCACAAGGGGCGGGCTGGAGCGGTCGCATGAGCCCGACGATCTACGTGTTCTCCGACGTGGTCTGCCCCTGGTGCTATCTCGGCAAGCGCCGGCTGGAACGCGCTCTCGACCAGCTCGGCCTAGCGGGCAGGGTCGGCGTCCATTGGCTCCCGTTCGAGCTCAACCCGGACATGCCTGCCGAGGGCATGCCGCGTGCCGAGTATCGGGCCCGCAAGTTCGGGCTCGAGCGGAGCGCCGAACTCGACGCGCGCATGGCGGCGCTGGGCGAGGCCGAGGGGGTCCGCTTCGCATTCGACCGCATGACCCGCACCCCGAGCACCCGGCGCGCTCACATGCTCATCGCCCATGCGGCGGAGCGCGGGCAAGGCGACGCGATCGTCGAGGCTCTGTTCCGGGCCTATTTCGAACAGGCACGGGACATCGGCAACCCCGGGATCCTTGTCGAGGTCGCGGCGGCCGTGGGTTTCCCGCCGGAAGAAGCCCGCGCCGCGCTGGACAGCGAGGACCTGCGCGCCCGGGTCCTCGGCCTTGAGCGGCGCGCGGCCGAGATGGGGATCGGCGGGGTGCCTTTCTTCATCCTCGAAGGCGGGCAGGCGGTCTCCGGAGCCCAACCGAGCGAGGCATGGGTCGAGATCCTGCGCGACGCGGTTCCGCAGCGCGCAGCGGCGGGAGCCGGATCCCCTGCGGGCTCATGAGTCCGGCTCCGCGTCTTCCGGGGTTCGTCCGGCGGCGGAGACGTCGCCTGCCTACTCCGACGTGGTGGCTGCGTTAGCCCGGAAGAACACGAGGGCGGGCCGACCGGATCGGTAATCTATCCTGGCGAAGCTCCAGGGGCTGAAGCATGTTCGGGCGGACACGGACCCAAGGATGTCTTCTGGCCGCCCTGGCTGCCTTCAGCGCGGCTGGCACGGGTTCCGCCGCCGCCGAGCCCCAGCCCTGGATCGGCCGGTGGGCATCTCCACGCGACGCTTTCGCTGCTTCGGAGGAACGCGATCGGCGTGGCGCGTACCCTCTGCGAGTTCAGGTCGATCGAGAAGGTTGGTCCGACGCGGTTCGATATCGTGGAACGTTGCTTGGACCTGGTGTCGGGAGCAGCGCATGCCGAGCGTGCGACCTACGAGATGCTCGGCGAGCGCGCCTATCGCCGGATCGCCCCTCGGGGATCTGCGGTCACGGCGCATTATTGCGCGCAATCGGCGCTGCCCGAGCCGTGGCGAACAAACCAGGTCGACGACCTTCTCCGCTGAACCGCGGCTCCGTCGCTCGACAGCCGTCGCGTTACAGCTCCGCCGACCTCTGGGACAATTCCAGGCGGAGCTGCCGCGCGGCCTCCGCTAGCGCCGGGTCGCGGCGGCGGCGGGGTTGCGGAGCGTCGAGGCTGATCTCCGCCCCGATCCCGGCCGGTCGGCCCGTCAGCACGACCACCCGGTCGGCGAGATAGACCGCCTCGTCGATATCGTGCGTGACGAACAGGATCGTTCGGCTCGTCGCGGCACGGATGCGCAGGAGCTCGTCCTGCAGCGATTCACGGGTGAAGGAATCGAGCGCCGAGAATGGCTCGTCCATCAGCAGCACGTCCGGTTCCACCGCGAGCGCCCGGGCGAGCGAGACGCGCTGGCGCTGGCCGCCGGAGAGTTGGTGCGGCCAGCGACGGGCAAGCTCGCCGAGGCCGACGAGGTCGAGCATCGCGATCGCGCGGCGCGGGCGTTCGGCCCGGCTCACCCCGCTCCATTCCAGTCCGAACGTCACGTTCGAGAGGACGCGCCGCCAGGGCAGGAGACGCGAATCCTGGAAGACGAGAGCCATCGGCGGGAGGCGCGTCTGCGCCGGCGCGCGGGTGCCCGGGTTCAGGGTGACGCTTCCGGCGCTCGGCCTGGCCAGCCCGATCAGCACGCGCAGGAGCGTCGACTTGCCGACCCCCGACTCGCCCACGATCGCGACGAACTCGCCGCGCCGTATCGCGAGGTCGAGGCCGGAGAGGACCGGCGTCGTGCGCCCGTCGCGCTCGTAGGCGAGGCCGAGTCCGCGGATCTCAATGACCGGGAGGTCGGGCGAGCCGCTCATGCCCGCCATCTCAGCAGCCAGTTCTGGGCGGCCACGAAAACCGTGTCGATGAGGCCGTACAGGGCAGCCATGGTCAGCATGTAGACGAGCACGATGTCGGTCGCGAGCAGGCTGGACGCCTGCATCATGCGCTGGCCGACGCCCGGCACCCCGAAGATCTCAGCCGCGACAACGGCCATCCAGGCCTGGCCGAGCGCCGTGCGCAGCCCGACCATGATCCCCGGTGTAGCGGCCGGCAGCATGATCTTCACCAGCCGCGCGAAGGCGGACCTGAACCCGAAGGCGCGCGCAACCTCGACGAGGTCGCGATCGACTCCCCGGATGGCGCCCTGGGTCGCGAAGAACACGATCCAGAACACGCCGATGGCGATGATGAAGACTGCGGCCGCAGGCTGCACGCCGAACCAGATGATGGCGAAGGGCACCCAGGCGAGACCCGGGATCGGCCTGACGATCCGCACGATCCAGGCTGTCGCGCTCTCGAAGGCGACCGACATGCCGGCCCATATGCCCAGCAGGACGCCGAGTCCTGCCCCGACCGCGAGCCCGATCGCGTAATGGCTGAGGCTGGACGCCACCGCCTGGAGCCAGACCCCGGACGTGACCTCGCGCGCGAGGGCGGCCAGGATGGCCGAAGGGGGCGGCACCAGGACCTGGTTGAGCAGGCCCAGGCGGGGCAGCGCTTCCCAGATTCCCAGGAAGACGAGCAGCCCCGCCGCGGCCAGCGCCGTGCGGGCCAGGCGGCTCATCGGACGCGACGCGCCTTCCCTCCCCCTTGCGGGGAGGGCCGAGCCGGAGCGAAGCGAACGACCGGGGTGGGGGTGGTGCCGAAGCACGCTCTATGCGGGCCGAGCCCCACCCGGCTCGGCTTCGCCGAGTCCGCCCTCCCCGCAAGCGGGAGGGATGGAGCGTGGTGCTTCTGTTCGGGAAGGGACAATCCTACGGCTTTCCCGCGGCCTTCTCGTAGAAGCTCGGATCGAACAGGCCGTCGAGGGGCGCCGCCTTGTCGAGCGTGCCGATCGAGACCTGGAAATCCTGCATCTTCGCGGTGGCCTCGACGATGGCGCGCGGGTCGGCCACGAAACGCGAGGCCGGCGAGGTCAGCGCCTTCCTGATCGTGGCGAGATCGACGATACCCTTCCCAAGCGCCGCCTCGACGAGGGGCGCCGCCTCGTCCGGCCGCTCCTTCAAGAGCTTGTCGGCCTTGACCAGGGCGTCGACGAGACCCTGGACCTTCTCAGGATGCGCCTTGGCGAAGGCAGGCGTGACGGCGACGACAGTGCCCGGCTGTGACGGGAACATCTGCCCGCCGGTCGCGACCAGCTTGATGTTCGGGTTTCGGCCCTGGACGATCGTCAGGGCGGGCTCGCGGATGGCCGCGCCTTCCACGGCGCCGACGAGCACCGCCTGCTGCGTCGCGTCGATTCCCATGGAGACGATCTCGGCATCCGCCTTGTCGGCCTTGGCGACCTGCCAAAGCCAGTGCTGAAGGGTCGTGTTGGGCACCGAGCCGGGCGGCTGCGCGGCGAGCCGGGCTGGCTTGCCTTCCTTGGCCCGGAAGTCCTTCAGGGCCTGTGCGGGGGGGACGCCTTCCCTGAAATAGGGCGCGAGCTTCGGGCCGGCGACGAAGACCATCTCCTCGACCGCCGTCGCGGTCACGACCTTCGATTCGATGCCCTTCGCCCGCGCGACCGCGAGCGGCATCACGCCGGCCACGTAGATGTCGATCGTGCCCGAGGCGAGCGCCTGGATCATGTTCGGGCCGGATTCGAACGTCGTGAACTTCAGGTCGAGCCCCGCCTCCTTGGCCCAGCCCTTCCCGTCGGTGACGAAAATCGGCGCCGCGCCGATGATCGGGATCACGCCGACGCGCGCCGTCACGGGTTGCGCGGCAGCGGCCGATACGGCGAGAACGGCGCCAGCCGCCGCTGCGATAAGCATCCTGAACATGGAAAGCCCCCGGGAGATCAAAATCTACATAGGGATGCCGGGCGAAAAATAAAATACCGGAATTATTACGTAGTTATTGCAGGCTAGCGCGCTTGGCCGTGGTACTCGGGGTTCGGCCGCATATCGACCGCGGACGCCATCCGGTTCGACATGTTGAAGAAGGCCGCGACCGCGGCGATGTCCCATATATCGCGCTCGCCGAACCCGACATGCCGCAGCGCCGCGCGATCCTGCTCCTCGACCGTCCAGGGCGCATCGGTGAGCTTCACCGCAAAGTCGAGCATGGCCCGATGCCTGGCAGGCAGATCCGCCGCGCGGTAGTTCATGACCAGGAGCTCGCCGAGAACGGGGTCCCCCGAGAGCTGCCTGACCGCGGCGCCGTGCGCGGTCAGGCAGTAATAGCAGCGGTTCTGGCTGGAGACTGCGACCGCGATCATCTCGCGCTCCAGCTTCGACAAGCCGGACGGCGCGAGCATCAGGTCATTGTACATGGCCGCGAAGGCTTCCAGCTTCGCGTTGTCATGCGCGTAGGCCACAAGGACATTCGGCACGAAGCCGATCTTCTCGTCGCATTTCGCGAAATAGGCCCGCATCTCGGGCGAGAGCTCGCCCCGCGGCAGATCCAGCGCCATCGCGCGCTCGTCGGATTGCCGCGCAGGCCGCTCCCCGGCATCGCGCCTGCCGCTCGCCCTCTTCTCGTCCCCCCGTCTCGTCTTCGCTCGCGCCATCGCTCGCCGCCTCCCTTCCGATGCCCGACGATAGCCCAGCCTCCCGATCCGCGCGACGCTAGGACGCCCAGCTGCGCAGTTCTCGCAGCAGCGGCGTCTTCTTGGCCTGGTGCTCGCCCATCCGCCGCAGGACGTTGTCCAGCGCTTCGACTCCGGCGAGCTGGTTGGGACCCTTGTTCAGCATGATGCATTCGGCGCGCGCCGCCATAGCGGCATCGGTCATCTCGCCGCGCGACGGCGTTCCCTTCCGGACAAGGCCGTCCAGCACCTCGGTGGCCCAGATCACCGGCACATGCGCCGCCTCGCAGAGCCACAGGATCTCTTCCTGCATCTCGGCGACGCGCTCGAACCCGATCTCCACCGCGAGATCACCGCGCGCGATCATCACGGCGAGCGGCTGGCAGCCGGCCGCCTGCACGATGATCTCCGGCAGATTCGCGACCGCCCCTCCGGTCTCGATCTTGGGCACGACAGCGAGCCGGCGCCAGTCGGAGCGGCGGCGGGCAAGCTCCTCCTGCAGGCAGGCGAGGTGCTGTGCGGTCTCGACGAAGGAATAGCCGACCATGTCCGCCTCGCGCGCAACGATGTCCAGATCGGCGAGGTCCTTCGCGGTGAGCGGGTCCAGCCCGAGCTTCACGCCGGGAAAGTTCAGGCCCTTCTCGGGCCTGAGCTTCGCTCCCTTGACTGGGGCCTGCTCGATCACGGCGACGAGGTTTCCTGCCTCCTCGCGGACCACGCGCCCGCGCAGCTTCCCGTCGTCGATCGCGACGGGGTCGCCGATCTTGATCCGCTCCAGCACGACCGGCAGCGTGCAGCCGGTCTGGAAGGCGTAGCCCGGATCGCGGAGCGCCCCCGCCCGGCAGATCAGGAGCTCGTCTCCCGCCACCATGCGCTGCCGGTCGGACGGGGTCGCGACATCGGCCGTGCGCACCTTCGGGCCGCCGAGGTCCATGAGCAGCTTGAGCCTCCGACCGGTCGCGCGCTCGGCCGTGCGCAGATGCTCGATCATCCGCATCCAGCGGTCCGGGTCGTCATGGGCGCAGTTGATGCGGACCGCGTCAGCGCCGCCTTCGGCAAGGCGCCGCAGGAGGCCGGGGTCGCGCGCGGCGTCGGACCCGAGCGTGACGAGGATTCGGCCATGCCGTCCCGGGACACCCGGCCCGAACAGCGCCTCCGCGGCAAGCCCGAGTTGCCGCTCGCCGCGATAGAACTGCCGCGCGGAGGGCGGCCGGAGGGGTGCGCCGGGCGCACGCCCGACCAGCTTCGACAGTGCGCAGGCGACCGCGTCGATCGAGGCGAGGACGCGGCCTTCCGCGCGGCCGAGCGACGAGATGCCGAGCGGCATGAGCGCGCGCTGCAGCGGGCGCAGGTCGTGCTTCCGGAAAGCTAGGTAATGGGCGAGGTTCAGGGCGCCGGCTGCAAACTCCGGCCGCCGGATCCGGGGGCGCCAGTGCCGGAACGTGGCGGCGCCCCAGGTCGAGACGCGTTCGCGCAGCGCGAGCACGTCGTCGAGGATGTCTCTGGTGGTCTTGGTCACGTCGCTCCGTCCGTCTCCGCGCGCCTCCTAGCGCCCGGCCGTGACAATGCGGCGTCAGCGAATGCGGCCAGCGGGTCCCATGTTACAGAACTGACATGGAACAGTTCTAAGCCGCGGGCCGATACGAGCGGGGCAGGACCATGAGCGACAATACCGGGCGGATGCGGTCCGCGGATCTCGAGGATTCGGGAGACCTCGGCATCAACCCGACCGCGAATCCGACCATGGGCGACATGATCGCGGCGCGGTTCAACCGCCGCGACCTGTTCCGGGGCGCGATGGCCGTGACCGCGATCTCGGCCACGATCGGCACGAGGGCGCTGGCCGCGAACGAGCAGCCGGCGAAGAAGACCGCGGCGGCCTCCTTCGACTTCAAGGAGATCGAGGCTGGCGTGGACCAGACCCACCATGTCGCCGAAGGCTACGACGCCCAGATCCTGCTGCGCTGGGGCGACCCGATCTTCCCGGACGCCTCCGACTTCGATCCCAACGCCCAGAGCGCGGCCAGGCAGGCGCGGCAGTTCGGCTACAATTCCGATTTCGTCGGCTACATCCCGATCGGCGGCTCGAGCCAGCACGGCCTCCTGGTGGTGAACCACGAATACACGAACGAAGAGCTGATGTTCCCGGGCGTGGGCATCCAGGACGCCAAGGATGCCGGCTTTTCCAAGATGACGAAGGACCTCGTCGACATAGAGATGGCCGCACATGGCGGCGCGGTCGTCGAGATCCGGCGCCAGAGCGGGCGCTGGGCCGTCATGCGGGAATCCAGGTACAACCGCCGCATCACGGCCGAGACCCCGATGGAGATCACCGGCCCCGCAGCCGGGCACGACCGCATGAGAACGGCGGCCGATCCGACGGGTCGGCAGGTCCGCGGCATGATCAACAACTGCGCGGGCGGCGTGACGCCCTGGGGCACCTGGCTTTCTTGCGAGGAGAACTTCAACGGCTATTTCTGGGGCAAGCTGCCCGAAGGGCACCGGGAGGCCGTCAACTACAAGCGCTACGGCATCGGCACGCCCGCCTATGCGTGGGGCAAGTTCCACGACCGCTTCGACCTGGCCAAGGAGCCGAACGAGGCGAACCGTTTCGGCTGGGTGGTCGAGATCGATCCCTTCGACCCGGACTTCGTGCCGAAGAAGCGCACGGCGCTCGGCCGCACGAAGCACGAGGGCGCGGCCGGGATCGTCAACGCGGACGGCCGCTACGTCATCTATCTCGGCGACGACGAGCGCTTCGACTACGTCTACCGGTTCGTGACCGCGGGCCAAGTCGATCCGCAGAACCGCGCCGCCAATCTCGGCCTTCTCGACGAGGGCACGCTCTCGGTCGCGAAATACAATCCAGACGGCAGCGGCACCTGGCTGCCGCTGGTGCAGGGTCAGGGGCCGCTCACCGGGCAGAACGGCTTTGCGAGCCAGGCCGACGTCCTGATCGAGACGCGGCGCGCGGCCGACCTCCTCGGCGCGACCAAGATGGACCGCCCGGAGGACATCGAGGCGAGCCCGAAGACGGGCCGCGTCTACGTCATGCTCACCAACAACACGCGGCGTTCCGACGCGCAGGTCGACCCCGCCAATCCCCGCGCGAAGAACGCCTTCGGCCACATCATCGAGATGGTGCCGGATGGCGGCGACCACGCGGCCGCGACCTTCCGCTGGGAGGTGCTGGTGCGCTGCGGCGACCCGTCGATCAAGGAGGTGGGGGCGACCTTCTCGTCGGAGACGACGAAGAACGGGTGGTTCGGCATGCCGGACAACTGCGCCATCGACCAGAAGGGCCGGCTCTGGATCGCCACGGACGGCAACAACCAAAAGGCGACGGGCCGGGCTGACGGGCTGTGGGCGCTCGAGACGGAGGGGGAACTGCGGGGCACGTCGCGGCACTTCTTCCGCGTGCCGGCGGGGGCGGAGCTCTGCGGGCCCTTCTTCACGCCGGACGACGAGACGCTGTTCCTCGCCGTGCAGCATCCGGGCGAGGCGGAGGAGGGGCAGCCGGCCAGCTACGAGTACCCGAACACGCGCTGGCCGGACTTCAAGGACGGCGTGCCGCCGCGCCCCTCCGTCGTGCTCGTCACGAAGCAGGGCGGGGGCAAGATCGCCTGACGCCGGGCACGCGCCTGTCATGGCCGGACTTGTCCCGGCCCTCTCGACGCAGAGCAGGAGATCGAGAAAGCTCTGCGGCCGCGATTGCCGATCGGATCGGGATGGCCGGGACAAGCCCGGCCGTGACACGATGGCTGATCACGAGATCACGCCATGTCGAAAAGCACTCTCCCGCCTCGGTCAGCAGCCTTCCCCGGCTTCGGGCCGCGGGCGCTCGGCTTCCTGAAGGCACTGGCCTTCCACCAGGACAAGACCTGGTTCGAGGAGAACCGCGGCCTCTACGAGAGCGAGCTCAAGACGCCCCTGCAGGCGCTGGTCGAATCGCTCACGGGCGAGTTCGAGAGAATCGGCCTGCCGCTGCGCGGGGACGGGCGGTCGATCTTCCGGCTGCACCGGGACACCCGCTTCTCCAAGGACAAGCGGCCCTACAAGACGAATGCCGGGGCCGTGCTGAGCCGCGACGGCACGAAGCGGTCGCAGGGCCTTCTGTACATCCACATCGACCCGGAGGGCTGCTTCGCCGCCGCGGGATTCTGGCGGCCGGAGCCCGAGGAGGTGCTCGCGTTGCGACGCGGAATTGTCGGCAAGCCTGACGCGTTCCGGGCGACCGTCGCGAAGCTGGGAAAGTCCAATCTCGTCCTCGGCGACCCGCTTTCGCGCCCGCCGAAAGGTTTCGAGGATTGCGCCGAGGAGGATCTGGCCGCCGCGGTGAAGATGCGGAATCTCCTCGTGCGCCGCCCCATCGCCCCCACGGCAATCCACTCGCCCGACCTCGCCCGACAGCTCGTCGCCTTCGCCCAGGATGCCGAACCGCTGCTCCGGTTCGGCTGGGCGGCGCTGGATACGCACCGGCCGGCATGAAGACCGGCCGGGTTTGGCGCTTTGGCCCTGCCGCGCTTAACTCGACCACGGAGGCGATTCATGAAAGCGCTGTTCATCGGCCAAGCCTATATCGACGTCACGTTCATCACGGACCACATCCCGACCGGCGACGACAAGACGGTCGCGGAAGACTACGCGATCTCGTTCGGCGGCAACGCGGTCACGGCCGCCTTCTGCTGCGCCAAGCTCGGCATCGCGCCGGATCTGCTCGCGTCCGTCGCCGACGACTGGCTCGGCCGCATGTTCATCGACATGGCCGCGAAATACGGCATCTCCGTCCACCACCGGAAGGTGCGGGAATCGTCCCTCTCCTTCATCATGCCGCAAGGCGGCAAGCGCGCCATCGTGCGCTGCCGCGACGACGAGTACCTCCATCCCGTGCCGCCGCTGAACCTCGACGGGGCGCGCGGCCTCCATCTCGACGGCCACCAGCCGGACGCCGCGATCCACTATGCCAAGATCTTCCGCGAGGGCGGCGTCCTGACCTCGCTCGACGGCGGGGGCCTCAGGGCGAACACGCACGAGCTCCTGGGCTTCATCGACGTCGCTGTCGTCGCCGAGCGGCTCTGCGAGCAGATGAACCTCGATGTGGCCGGGATGCTCGACTATCTGCAGAGCCGCGGCTGCAAGATCGGCGGCGTGACGCAGGGCGCGGACGGCATGGTCTGGTACGACGAGACGGGCGAGCGCCGTCACCTCCCCTCGCTCGCGGTGCCGCCGCACCGCGTCGTGGATACCAACGGCGCGGGCGACATCTTCCACGGCGCCTACATGTATTCCGCGATGGCGCGCCACGACCTGCCCTGGATCGACCATTTCGTCTTCGCCCGCGCGGCCTCCGCGCATGCGATCCAGCACCTCGGCAACGAGGCGAGCCTGCCCAGCCTCCGCGACATCGACATTGCGGCCGAGACCTGGCCGGAGCGCCGGTCGCGGGCGGAGGCTGCGGAGTGAGCGTTCCGCTCCGTTCCGCCCATCCCGGCGGATGCCGAGGTCCAGGGCCGTCCGGCATCGGATGCCGGCGCAGGCCGGCGTGAGCGGAGTCGTGGCCATGACGCCCTATGCCCTCCACGTGGCGGACGAGGCCATCGCGGATCTCCGCGAGCGGCTCGCCCGTACGCGCTTCCCGGACCAGGCGCCGGGCCAGTCCTGGGCCTACGGAACGGACGTGGACTGGCTGAAGGACCTCGTCGCCTATTGGCGCGAGCGCTTCGACTGGCGGGAAGCGGAGGCGCGCATCAACGCCTTTCCGAACTACACGATGCCGCTCGGCGGGATCGACTTGCATTTCATGCACGTGCCCGGGAAGGGGCCGGATCCGAAGCCGCTTCTCCTGTCGCATGGCTGGCCGGGCTCTGTCGTCGAGTTCCTCGACATCATCCCGCGCCTGACCGACCCGGCCGCGTTCGGCCGAGACCCCGCTGATGCCTTCACGGTCGTGGCGCCCTCGCTGCCCGGATACGGGCTCTCCTTCGCGCCGGGTCAGAGGCGATTCTCGGTGACCGAGATCGCTGATCTCTTCGCCGAGCTGATGAGCGCGCTCGGCTACGATCGTTTCATGGCGCAGGGCGGCGACTGGGGATCCTTCGTCACCGCCTATCTCGGCTATGCCCGTCCGGACCGGATGATCGGCATCCACCTGAACATGCTGCCGGTCCGGCGCGACCCGGAAATGGTGAAGAATCCGACCCCGGACGAGGCGCGTTTCCTCGAGGAGCTGAAGCACTGGCTCAAGGAGGAGACGGGCTATCAGTGGATCCAGGGCACCCGGCCGCAAACGCTGGCTTTTGCCCTGACGGATTCGCCCGCCGGCCTCGCGGCCTGGATCGGGGAGAAGTTCTGCGCCTGGAGCGACAATGACGGCGATGTGTGGTCGGCTTTATCCCGCGACGCCGTCCTGACCAACCTGTCGCTCTACTGGTTCACGGGTGCGATCGGCTCGTCCTTCTGGCCCTATTACGCCCGGATGCACTCGCCCTGGCCGATCCCGGAGGGCGGGACGGTCGACATTCCGACCGGCTATGCGGCCTTCCCACGCGAGATCGTCAGGCCGCCGCGTTCGCTTGCCGAGAAGACGTTCAGGAACATTCAGCGCTGGACGGTTATGGAGAGAGGCGGCCACTTCGCCGCTCTGGAACAGCCCGAGGCGCTTGCCCGTGACATCGTCGCCTTCGCACGCACTCTCCGGGCCTGACCCGCTGAAGGATTTGCGGAGCCTGCTCCGCGAGCTCTACGAGGGAGACACGGAGCGGGCGCATCGGTTCCGATACGGCCTTCTCGCCTTCGACGTCGCGACGGTCGTCTTCATCATCGCGACCTCCTTCGCGCCGGACTGGCCGGGCGTGAAGGTGCTCGACATTGTCATCGGGCTCGCGGTTCTGGCCGACTTCTCGGCCCGCCTCTACAGCAGCCGGAGCCCCTGGCGCGAGCTCGCCCATCCGGCCACCTGGGCGGATATCGTGGCGCTGGTCTCGTTCCTGGTGGCGCCCCTCATCGGCGAGGGCGCAGGCTTTCTGCGCATCCTGCGCACGCTCCGGCTCCTGCGCAACTACCGCATCCTGACCCGGCTCCGGCAGGACAGTCCCTTCTTCCGCCGCAACGAGGAGGTGATCCTCGCGGTCACGAACCTCTTCGTCTTCATCTTCGTGATGACCGGGATCGTCTACGCCACCCAGCACCGGACGAACCCGAACATCCACAACTTCGTCGACGCGCTCTACTTCACCGTCACCTCGCTCACCACGACCGGATACGGCGATATCGTGCTGAAGGACACGGCTGGCCGGCTGATCTCCGTCCTCATCATGATCTTCGGGGTGACGCTCTTCCTCCGGCTGGCGCAGGTCCTGTTCCGGCCGAACAAGGTGCGCTTTCCCTGCCCGACCTGCGGGCTGCAGCGGCACGACCCAGACGCAGTGCACTGCAAGGCCTGCGGAACGGTGCTCAACATCCCGGACGAGGGGGATTGATCCCTCAGCCGGCTGGACGGGAGCGGGCGAGGCAGGCCCTGGCGATACCCGCGAGTTCCGCCCGCTGGCCCTCGGAAAGCCGCTCGCGCAGGAAATCCGACCAGATCCCGGCCCTTCTCAGCTTGTCCACCGTGCAGGAACAGGTTGCGCGGGCGACGGGCTCCGCGAAGCCGGCGGCCAGATAGCTCGCCGGGCAGCCGCGCTCCACCCGCTTCGCGACCGCCGCGAGGTTGGGCCCGGTGACCTGGACGAGGCCGTACAGGGCGCCGAAGAGCAGCGGCTGATGCAGGAGGTAGATGACAAGGCTGTGCCGGCCCGCCCAGGCGAACGCACGGCCGGCGCGCGACCGTAGCCGGCCAGTCTGGGCCTTCAGCCACCCCTCCAGCAGCTTGCCGAGCGCCACGCCCGCGAACACGAAGGCCGCCCATGGAAGGAGCGGGACCCAATCGTTGGTGATGGGCGGCCGGCTTGCGAGCCCGAGAAAGGCGAGCGCGGGATGCTCGAACACCCCGCCCCGGAGAACGAGCGGCGCGGCGCCGATCAGGACGGCGAGCGCCGCTGCCACCCAGGCGGGCGCCTGCGTGAACGGGACGGCGAGCAGGCTCGACAGCGCGATCGCGTGCAGGATGCCGAAGAAGATGTAGCTGTCGGGGAACGCCAGGAAGGTCGCTCCGGTGATGATGAGCGCAGCTCCGGCGACGGTGGCGAGGCGGAGCGCGAAGGCCCGCCACCGGATCCGGCCGGGATGGGCGAGCGCGAGCCCGAGCCCGGCGAGAAGGAGAAAGCTCGCCGCGATCGCCCGGGCGAAAAAGCGCCAGCCCGGCTCGGCCGTGACCTCCGTCGCGATCAGGCGGAGTTCCGAGAGGTCCCAGGCGAAGTGGTAGACGACCATGGCGGCGACCGCGACGCCGCGGGCGATGTCGATGGCTCCTATGCGGCCCCGCGCCGGGCTCGCCCCGCCTTTCAGGGCCGCGTTGCTGAGAGAGACCAAGCGCGCCGATCAGGTTGGGCGAGAACCGGATGAGGTCCTCGCCTGCGGATTGAGGCGGCCCTATATCGCCTTCCATGCGGAACGACCACGAGAGCCTGGCCGGGCTGACGCGCGAACTCGCCGCCATGATCGCCCGCGCGAAGAGCGTCGTCGCCTTCACGGGCGCCGGCATCTCGACGGAGAGCGGCGTGCCGGATTTCCGCTCGCCGGGTTCGCCCTGGCTGAAGAATAGGCCGATCGATTTCCAGGACTTTGTCGCGTCCGAGGAGGCGCGACGAGAGGCATGGCGGCGCAAGTTCGCCATGGACGACATCTATGCCGGCGCAAAGCCGAGCGCCGGCCACCGCGCGCTGGCGAGGCTCGTGGCGGAGGGCAAGTCGCCGGGCGTCATCACGCAGAACATCGACGGGCTGCACCAGGCCGCGGGCATTCCGGACGAGAACGTGATCGAGCTTCACGGCAACGGCACCTATGCGGCCTGCCTCTCCTGCGGCCTCCGGCACGAGCTTGCCGATGTCCGGCGCGAGTTCGAGTCCACCGGGCGGGCGCCGGTCTGCACCGCCTGCGGCGGGATGGTGAAGTCGGCCACGATCTCCTTCGGCCAAGCCATGCCGGAGCTCGCCATGGAACGGGCGCGCGAGCTGACGCTCGGCTGCGATCTGTTCCTGGCGATCGGCTCATCGCTCGTCGTCTATCCGGCCGCGGGCTTCCCCGTGCTGGCCAAGCGCAAGGGCGCACGGCTCGTGATCGTCAACCGCGAGCCGACGGAGCTTGACGGGATGGCCGATCTCGTCATCGCGGGCGAGATCGGCGAGGTTCTGGGCCCGCTCGCCGCGACGCATTGACTCGCCCGTAACTGCCGGTGGATGGCGGGAAAGCCGCCTTTGCGCGAGTCCCCTTGATGTTATGTTCACCAAGCGAATCAGCGGCGTGATTCGGGCGGTGCGCAATGGCGGACGAGTACGGTTTGCCCCCTTTTCGGGCAGGCGGGGTCGATGGATTCGAAAGCCGCGGCGCACGGCCCGAGGCCGACGCCCAGGCTCCCGAGATCGAGGTCATCCAGGTCGCCGGGCGGATCAAGTGGTTCGACGTCGCCAAGGGGTTCGGCTTCATCGTTCCGGACGATGGACTGCCGGACGTCCTCCTTCATGTGACCTGCCTTAGGCGCGACGGCTATCAGGCCGCGCATGAAGGCGCCCGCATCGTCGTCGAGGCGGCTAGGCGACCGCGCGGATTGCAGGCGCTGAAGGTCGTCTCGCTTGACGATTCGACCGCGATCCACCCCTCCGAACTGCCGATGCCGCGCACCCACGAGGTCGTGGTCCCGACGAGCGGGCTGGAGCCCGCCACGGTGAAGTGGTTCAACCGGCTGCGTGGGTTCGGTTTCCTGACGCGCGGCGATGGCACGCCGGACATCTTCGTCCACATGGAGACGCTGCGCCGCTACGGCATCGCGGAGCTGAAGCCGGGCGAGCGGGTCTTCGTGCGCTACGGCGACGGCTCGAAGGGCCAGATGGCCGCCGAGGTGCGGCTTGCGCAGAGCGCGCTTCCCGCCTCGCACTGACTGATGCGAGCCGGTCTTGCAGCGCGGTCCCCTTGGGCCGCGTTCGTCCTCGCCCTCCTTGTCGCGCCCCTTCTGGCCTGGGCGCAGGCCTTCGAGCCGCTGACGATCGTCACGCAGTCGGGCCAGCGGCACGCCTTCCAGGTCGAAGTGGCGCGCACGGATGCGGACCGCGCGCAGGGCCTCATGTACCGGCGCAGCATGGCCGCCGATCGCGGCATGCTGTTCGACTTCGCCCGGGTCGAGCCCGTCGCCATGTGGATGCAGAACACCTACATCCCGCTCGACATGCTGTTCATCCGCCCCGACGGCACGATCGCCCGCATCGCCGAGAACACGGAGCCGCTGTCGACGCGTACGATCGAGTCGGGCGAGCCCGTGCTCGGCGTCCTCGAGCTGGTGGGCGGGAGCGCGAGGCGTCTCGGCATCCGGCCCGGCGACCGGGTGGAGCATTCGATGTTCAGGCAGCGCTAGGCCCGCAACCGGGCTGGCCGGCTGGCGTTCACCTGCCTATGAAGCCGGTTCTCGTCGTCGCCTTCGTCATGTGCCTGGCCGCCTGCCAGACCGATCCGTTCTGCCGCCGGCACAACGCGGCCACCTTCGGGCCGAGCCGCGAGGCCTGGAGAACCATGACGCCGGCGGAGCGCGAGGCCGCCGGCAGGAGCTTCAACGAGGCAGCCCGGCGCTGCGGCTGGGAACCGTGACGGCTCACGCCTGCTGGAACCCTTGACCTTCCAGGCCCTTGAGCCCAGGAGAGGGACGGCAGTCGGGGCGTAGCGCAGTCTGGTAGCGCATCTGCTTTGGGAGCAGAGGGTCGCTGGTTCGAATCCGGCCGCCCCGACCATCGCCGCCCGTGTGAGGACAGACGGACCGCATGCCCGCCCGAATCTACAAGCCGGCCAAGAGCGCCACGCAATCGGGGCTCGCCAGGACGAAGCTGTGGCTTCTCGAGTTCGAGCAGGAGAGTCCGCGCGAGATCGAGCCGCTGATGGGCTGGACCTCCTCCGGCGACACCCGCCAGCAGCTCCGCCTCCGGTTCGACACGAAGGAAGAGGCGATCGCCTATGCCGAGCGGGAGGGCATCCCGTACCGGGTCGAGGAGCCGACGGAAAGCCGGCGCCGCACCATGTCCTACGCCGACAATTTCAAGTTCAACCGGACGCAGCCCTGGACGCACTGAGCCCGCCGTGCCTCATTCCGGGAGGCGGTCCCAGGCCTTCAGGAAGAAATCCTCCGTCCCGAAATTCCCGGATTTCAGCGCCAGCGCCAGGGGTGTGCGGCCCCTATCGATGGTCGCCGTCCAGGGGACGCCGGGATCGATCTCCGGTCCGATGGCGAGTGCGGTGACGCCGAGCGTCTGCACGACGGCCCCGGAGGTCTCGCCGCCCGCGACGATGAGCTGCCCCACGCCCGCCGCGACGAGGCTCCGGGCGATCGCCGCGAGGGTCTTCTCCACCATTCCGCCCGCGGCGTCGGCCCCATACGCGGCCTGGGCCTCCCGGACCTCCTCCGGCTCGGCGGTCGCGTAGACGAGAACGGGACCGTCCGCCCGTTCCGCGGCCCAGGCGAGCGCGCGCCCGACCACGTCCTCGCCGCGGGCGATGTCGGAGACGAGGACGCGGAAGGCCGGATGCCGCTCTCGCATCCGCGCCACCTGCGCCCGCGTCGCGACCGAGCAGCTCCCCGAGATGACGGCCCTGCGGCCGCTCGTGCGGGGCAGCCGGTCCGCCGTGGCCCCGGGGGGCAGGCGGTCGCGGAAATTCGGGCCGAGGCCGAGAGCCAGGCCCGATCCGGCGGTCACCAGCGGAAGGCCGTCGCAGGCCGCCCCGAGCGCCGCCAGGTCCTCGTCCGTAAGCGCGTCCGTGACGGCATAGGTCACGCCATCGGCCCGCAACGCCGCGAAGCTGTTGCGGATCGCCCGAGGGCCGCCCCGGACCGTCTCGTAGGCGACGAGCCCGACCTTTCGGTCCGTCTGCGCCTGCATCAGCCGCACGAGGCTCGAATCCCGCATCGGTGTGAGCGGATGATCGCGCATGCCGCTCTCGTCGAGCGGCACGTCGCCGACGAAGAGATGGCCCTTGTAGATCGTGCGTCCGTTAGCCGGGAAGGCCGGGCAGACCACCGTGAAGGCGGCCTCGAGCGCGTCGAGCAGCGCATCCGCGACCGGCCCGATATTGCCCGCCGGCGTCGAATCGAAGGTCGAGCAGTACTTGAAGTAGACCTGCTCCGCGCCGGACGCCCGGAGCGCCTGCAGGGCGGCGAGCGAATCCCGCACGGCCATCTCAGCCGGGCAGGTCCGCGATTTCAGCGCCACGACCACCGCATCGAAACCGGCCGGCAGCGGGCCCTCAGGGGCCCCGACGGTCTGGACCGTCCTGAAGCCCGCCTTCACCAGCATGCCCGCGAGATCGGTCGCGCCGGTGAAGTCGTCCGCGATGCAGCCGATGAGGATGCCCATGCGCGCCCGACCGGAACGCTCGTCAAGTCCTGGTCAGGAGAGGATGTGGGCCGGCCAGGAGACCCTCCACAACGATGCCCGTTAAGCCGCCGCGAGCATCTTCTCGACCTCGTTCACGAGCTCGCGGAGATGGAAGGGTTTCGACAGGATCTTGGCGTCGCGCGGCGCCTTGTTGTCGGGGTTGAGCGCGACGGCCGCGAAGCCCGTGATGAACATCACCTTGATGTCCGGATCGAGCTCCGTCGCCCGGCGGGCCAGCTCGATCCCGTCCATCTCGGGCATGACGATGTCGGTCAGGAGCAGCTCGAAAGGCTCCTCGCGCAGCCGGTCATAGGCAGATTGGCCGTTGTCGTAGGACGAGACCTTGAAACCCGCATTCTCCAGCGCCTTGGCCAGGAAGCGGCGCATGTCATGATCGTCTTCCGCAAGCAGGATCTTCATGGCCGGCGAACTCGTTGAACTCGGAGAGGTTTCTACAACGTCCTTAAACGCCACACATGGTAAATTTCGCATGAAGGAGCGCCGGGTCGCGCCGGATCCTTGCCCGTCCGCACCGGTTCCCCGGTCACGCGCGCCCCGCCTGTGGACTCGGAGACACAGGCCCGCCACATTGGGCCGCAAGGTCCAGCCCCCCGCGTTCCGACGTCAGGCCCTTCCTTGAACGAAACCGACCCTTCCGTCGAGTTCCACCCGCCCTTCCTCTGCGCGGAACCGGATCGGCAGCGCTTCCCATTCGTCTTCAATGCGCCGCATGCGGGCAGTGTCTATCCGGCCTCCTTCCTGTCCGGATCGCACCTCGACGCCGTCGCGCTCCGCCGCTCCGAGGACGCCTTCGTGGACAGGCTCTTCGCGCCCGTGGTCCGGCTCGGGGCGCCGCTGATCAGCGCCCGCTTCCCGCGCGCCTATCTGGACGTGAACCGCGAGCCCTACGAGCTCGACCCGCGCATGTTCGACGGCAAGCTGCCGCCCTACGCCAATACGCGCTCCATGCGGGTCGCTGGCGGGCTCGGCACGATCCCGCGCATTGTCGCGGACGGGCACGACATCTATCGCGGCCGCCTGCCGGTTGCGGAGGCGCTCCGACGGATCGAGCTTCTCTACAAGCCGTACCATCGCCTGCTGCGCACTCGGCTCGCCCGCACGGTCGAACTCTTTGGTCAGGTGGTCCTGATCGACTGCCATTCCATGCCATCGACGAGCCTGAATCGCGAGGATCTCGTCCGGGCCGACGTCGTGCTCGGTGACCGCTACGGCACGAGCTGCGCCGGGCTGCTTACCGACCTGGTCGATGCCGCCCTGCGCGAGCGGGGCTACGCGGTCGTCCGCAACAAGCCCTATGCGGGCGGCTTCATCACCGAGCATTACGGCGCCCCGGCGCTCGGCCGCCACTCGCTCCAGATCGAGATCAACCGCGCGCTCTACATGGACGAGCGCACCTTGCAGCCGGGTGCGGGCTTCGGGCGCTTGACCGAGGATCTGACGGACTGCTTCGCCGACGTGATGATGGAGGTTGGGGGCGGCCTCGAGCCGACCCGCATCGCGGCCGAATAGGTCGCGACAGAGCCGCCCAAGAAAAAAGGCCGCACACGCGGTGCGGCCCAAGTCTAGGGAGGAAACGCCCAAGGAGGGCAGCAGCGCCAGGCGCTGCGATGCACAATCTACTTCGCGCCGCACAAAAATCAAGTGCCCCGACGGGATTTCTCGCCGCATGCCCGCCGTCCTATGGTGGCCGGCGCCGCCGAGTAGCGCAAACAGTCGGACCGCTGAATGAAGCCTGTTGATTTCTCGAGTTTCGTTAATGACCTGGCCACTAAGTCGGGCCAGGCGATCCTCCCGTTCTTCCGCACCATGCTGTCGGCGGAGGACAAGTCGCGCGGCGGCGTCTTCGACCCGGTCACGGAGGCGGATCGCGCGGGCGAGATCGCGATGCGTCGCATGATCGGGACCATGTTCCCGTCGCATGGCATCATCGGCGAGGAATTCGGTGCGGAGAGGCCGGATGCCGAGTTCGTCTGGGTGCTCGATCCGATCGACGGCACGCGCGCCTTCATGGCCGGTCTGCCGCTCTGGGGCACGCTGATCGGGCTGACCCGCAACGGCGCGCCGGCCTACGGGCTGATGCACCAGCCCTTCATCGGCGAGCGCTTCTTCGGCGACGGCGGGAGCGCCGGCTATGTCGGCCCGCATGGCGAGCGCAAGCTCGCCACGCGCCGCTGCCGCTCGCTCGCCGACGCCGTCCTGTCCACGACGAGCCCGCGGCTGTTCGAGACGGACCTCATGGCGGGCTACGAACGGATCGAATCGGCCGTGAAGCTCACCCGCTTCGGTTATGACTGCTACGCGTACTGCATGCTCGCGGCCGGCCATCTCGACCTGGTGATCGAGTCGGGGCTCAAGCCCTACGACATCGTCCCGCTCATTCCGATCATCGAGGGCGCGGGCGGGATCGTCACGTCATGGGATGGCGGACCCGCCACGCAGGGCGGATCCATCGTCGCCTGCGGGGACAAGCGGCTGCACGATAGCGTCATCGAGCGGCTGCGCGGCTGAGACGAGCCGTTCCGGGGTATCCTGTGATCCCGGGATGAAGGCGTCGAAGGCCTTCCAGAAGACCTCCCGGATGGGAGCCGATTCCATCATGATCTCGTGGCGGGAGCCCGGGATTTCGAGATAGGTCGAGCCCGGGCCGAGCGCGCGGGCGAAGCGCGCGATCGCGGGCGTCAGGCAGACCGGATCGTCCCCCGCTCCGACCACCAGGGTCGGGATCCGGATGCGGCCCGGGCAGTCCTGCGCCTGGAGCCGCTCCATGGCTTCGAAGGCGGCGACGAGCCAGCCGATGGTGGGAGATCCGACGGCGCCCTGGCCGAGCTCGCGCGCTATGGCGGCGTTGCGGGCGTACCGGATGGGATCGCCGGAGAGGCGGTTGCCTTCGAAGGGCTCCGTCGAGATGGAGTGCGCCCGCCCGCCCGGCACGAAGCGGCCGGCGAGCCCGAGCCGCGCCAGGATGCGAACGAGCCCGCGCACGAGCCGCGCATGCTTGACCAAGCTCAGCGCGATCATCGGCGTCGTCGTGACGAGCCGCTGGACGGGGAGCCAGCCTTCCGCCGCCCCGATCAGCGCGATGCAGCCCCCCATCGAATGCGCGAGGCCGAAGGCCGGTTTCGGTAGCAGCGGGTCGACGATCTCGCGCGAAACAGCTTCCACGTCGCGCCGGAAGTGGTCGAAATGCGCCACGTGCCCCTTGCGCCCGTCCCGTACGCTGCGGCCCGACGAGCCCTGGCCGCGCCAGTCGAAGGTCGCGACCGCGAAGCCTCTGTCCAAGAGCTCGCCGGTCACCTCGAAATATTTCTCGATGAACTCGGCCCGGCCGTGGAGGATCAGCACCGTCCCGCGCGGATGGGCGACCCTGGCCGGCCAATAGGCCGCCCGCAAGGTCACACCGTCCTCGGTCTTCACGGGAACCGCCACCCCGCCCGGAGGCGCCGGGTTGTCGGGCGTTTCGACGAGCCTCACGACGCGGTCCGCCTGCGATTTTTTGCGACGGGGGCCTTGAAGGCAGCCGGTGCCATGTCCACCTCATTCGCGTGCCGGCCAAGGTTGGCGGCGCGCCGGTCCGGCCCCAGGGCGGACCCCCCAGATGCATGTCGCTTCACGGAGGATATGCCATGCGACAGTTCGATCTTGCACCCCTGTACCGCAACACGGTCGGCTTCGACCGTCTGTTCTCGATGCTCGATCAGTTCGGGGGCAGCGAGGCGGCTCCTTCCTACCCGCCCTACAATATCGAGCGCACCGGCGAGAACGCCTACCGCATCTCGGTCGCGGTTGCCGGCTTCTCCGAGGATGACCTCTCCATCGAGGTGAAGGAGAACGCGCTCACGATCCGCGGCGAGAAGAAGGGCACCCCCGAGCGCAAGTCCGATGTGCTCTACCAGGGCATCGCGGCCCGCAGCTTCGAGCGCCGCTTCCAGCTCGCGGACTATGTCCAGGTGACCGGCGCGTCGCTCGAGAACGGCCTGCTCCATGTCGATCTCGTCCGCGAGATCCCGGAGACCAAGAAGCCCCGGCAGATCGCGATCAATACCCGCGGCCCGCAGACCATCGAGGCCAAGCAGGCCGCGTAAACCATCGGCCCATCCCTTTCGGCCCCGGAGCGCCCCTCCGGGGCTTTTTCATGCCCGCGCCGTTCCGTGAACCTGGCGCCTCGGCGGCTAGGGGCAGGAGGCTGAAGGCGACCACGCCGCGGTTGCTCCCTCGCGGAAGCGTCTGTCGAGCGCCATCGGGTGAACGGCGGCAGCCGGCCGGGCTCGCTCACAGCCGTCGCAACATGGCTTGGGCCGCCATGGGCGCACGGACCTTGTCGCCTGCGATGAAGAACACGAAGACGTCGCGGGGCCGCTTCTCGGGGCGCGTCGTCGCCAGGCAGGGCAGCCCCTCGGGCGTTTCGCCGCGCTTCCAGGCCCTGGCCCGCCCGGCCCAGAGGTCGAGCTCCGCGGGCGGGTAGCCTTCCTGCTCCGCCTCGCGGCAGCGCTGGAGCCGCGCATAGACGAAATCGCCGACCGGATCGGCGATGGCCGGGTACTCGTCCGATTCCGCAAAGACCGCGGGAACCTGGTGGCGGCGCAGCACCTCGATCAGCTCGGGCACCAGGAACGTCTCGTGCCTGACCTCCAGCGCGTGACGCAGCGGGCGGCCGCCGCGCTCCTTCGGCAGGAGCCTCAGGAATGCGTCGATGTCCTCCGGCTCGAAGCGCTTTGTCGGCGCGAGCTGCCAGAGAAGCGGTCCGAGCTTGTCGCCGAGTTCCAGGACCCCGGAGGCGATGAAGGTCTCGACCGCATCGCCCGCCTCGGCAAGCCGCTTGCGGTTCGTCACGAAGCGGTGGCCCTTGACCGAGAAGACGAAGTTCTCGGGCGTCTCGGCCGCCCATTTGCGGAAGCTCTCGGGCGACTGGGTGCGGTAGAACGTGCCGTTGATCTCGATCGCCGTGACGTGCCGGCTTGCATGTTCGAGCTCGCGGGCATGCGGCAGCCCCTTGGGATAGAAGGTCCCGCACCAGGGCGCGAAGGTCCAGCCGCCGATCCCGACCCTGATCATGCCCGTCCCGCCCCGATCCGCCGCAGGGACCATTCTGCCGCCATGCGGGACGGCCCGCCACCCGGAAGCGCCGGCGCCTGCGGAGCCCGCCCGCGAAAAAGGCCGCATCCGGGAGGATGCGGCCCGATCGGTCTGGTGCGGGGGAGCCGGGAGGCGGCGGTCAGGCCTGCGGCTGCGGCTCGAGTCCACCGGGCTCGCCGCGCGGCCGGTTCCGGCCGGCCTGCGGGACGGGAGAGCCGCGGGACGGCGCCGGCGGCTCGCCGAGATCGCGCACGGGCGGCTTGCCGTCGAGCAGGTCGCGGATCTCCTCGCCGGAGAGCGTCTCGTATTCGAGGAGCCCGCGGGCGAGCGTCTCCAGGTCCTCCCGCTTCTCGGTCAGGATGCGGCGGGCATCCTCCAGGCCCGTCTCGACGAGGCGGCGGACCTCCGAGTCGATCTTCTGGGCGGTCGCCTCCGACACGTTCTGCTGCCGGTTGACCTGCATGCCGAGGAAGACCTCGTCGTTGTTCTCGCCATAGGCGACGGTGCCGAGCTCGGGCGAGAAGCCCCAGCGGGTCACCATCATCCGGGCGAGCCGGGTCGCCTGGTCGATGTCGGACTGCGCGCCGGACGTGACCTTCTCGGGCCCGAAGATCATCTCCTCGGCGATGCGGCCGCCCATCATGATGGCGAGGCGCGAAGTCATCTGCTCGAAGGACATCGAGAGCTTGTCCCGCTCGGGGAGCTGCATGACCATGCCGAGCGCGCGGCCGCGCGGGATGATCGTCGCCTTGTGCACCGGGTCGGTCGCCGGGACGTTCAGTGCGACGATGGCATGGCCGGCCTCGTGATAGGCGGTCAGCCGCTTCTCGTCGTCCGTCATCACGAGGGTGCGCCGCTCGGCGCCCATCATGACCTTGTCCTTGGCATCCTCGAACTCGTGCATCGTGACGATGCGCTTGCCGCGACGGGCCGCGAGCAGCGCCGCCTCGTTGACGAGGTTCATGAGGTCGGCGCCCGAGAAGCCGGGGGTGCCGCGCGCGATCGTCTTGAGGTCGACGTCGGGCGCGAGCGGCACCTTGCGGACATGGACGCGCAGGATTTTTTCCCGTCCCACGATATCCGGATTGGGCACGACGATCTGGCGGTCGAAGCGGCCGGGACGCAACAGCGCCGGGTCCAGCACGTCGGGCCGGTTGGTGGCCGCGATGATGATGATGCCCTCGTTCGCCTCGAACCCGTCCATCTCGACGAGGAGCTGGTTGAGCGTCTGCTCGCGCTCGTCGTTGCCGCCGCCGAGGCCCGCGCCGCGGTGACGGCCGACAGCGTCGATCTCGTCGATGAAGATGATGCAGGGCGCGTTCTTCTTCGCCTGGTCGAACATGTCGCGAACGCGGGAGGCGCCCACGCCGACGAACATCTCCACGAAGTCGGAGCCCGAGATGGTGAAGAAGGGCACGTTCGCCTCGCCCGCGACGGCACGGGCGATCAGCGTCTTGCCGGTGCCGGGCGGGCCGACCAGGAGGCAGCCGCGCGGGATGCGCCCGCCGAGGCGCTGAAACTTCTGCGGGTCGCGCAGGAACTCGACGATCTCCTGCAGGTCGTCCTTTGCCTCGTCGACGCCGGCCACGTCCTCGAAGGTGACGCGGCCATGCGCCTCCGTCAGGAGCTTCGCCTTGGACTTGCCGAAGCCCATGGCGCGGCCCGCCCCGGACTGCATCTGGCGCGACAGGAAGATCCAGGCGCCGATGAAGACGAGGATCGGCAGCCAGTTCACCAGAAGCGCGATGAACCAGGGCGTGGAATCGCCGGCCGGCCGGGCCGTGATCTGGACGCCCTTCTGCGACAGCTTCTGCACGAGGAGCGGGTCGTAGGGAGCATAGGTCGTGAAGGTGCGCCCGTCCGTATAGGTGCCCGTGATCTCCTGGCCGGAGATGACCACGTTGGAGATGCGGCCGTTATCGGCATCCGTGAGGAGCTGGCTATAGGCGATGTCGCCTCCGCCGCCGCGCTGCCCCGGATTCTGGAACAGCGTGACGAGCGCCAGAACCAGAAGGAAGATGATCACCCAGAGGGCGAAATTGCGAAAATTCGGATTCATCTCAGCGGGCGATCCCCGGGACGCGCCGCGAGCGCGCATGCTCGTCCCCGAGCCGTAATCTAGGCGCCCCGGGGGGCCGTGCCAAGTGAAGCGGGGTTCGGGACCTCGATCGGGGTTACCGCGTCCCGTCGCCCCCGACGCCGCACCGGCTCCGGGACGATCGCGAGCACGCCGGTCCTGTCGAGCTGGAGCAGGCGGCCGGCGAGCGTCCGCCGTACGGGCAGGCCCGCCGCATGGGCCTGCAGAAGCGCCTCGAGACATTCCTCCAGCCGCTCCAGCCGGAGATGCGGCCCGCCGGCCTCGTCCTCGGCCGCGGAACGAGGCTGCTCGAGCAGGCGCTTGAGGACGCGCAGCGCGATTTCGGCGGGTTCGGCCGCGAGTGCGGCCATCTCGACCCGCGCCCCTGGGCCCGGCTGCAGGGCGAGCCGGGCGAGCGCGGTCTCCGCCGCATGATCGAGCCCCTCATCCGCCCGGGCGAGCCGGGCGGCAAGCCGGGCGAGCCGCTCCGCGTCGAGACCCTCCGCCGCGAGGAGAGGCATGATCGCGCGCCGCCAGCGTACCCGGGCGAAGCGAGGGTCGGCATTCGAGGGATCCTCGCTGAAAGGCCAGTCGCGCGCCAGGCAGGCCGCGACGAGGCCGGCCTTCGGGATCCTGAGGAAGGGCCGGACGTGCTGCAGCCCGCCTCGCGCGACCCGAGGCCGCATCGCCGCCAAGCCCGAAAGTCCGGACCCGGCCGCCAGCCGCAGCAACACGGTCTCGGCCTGATCGTCGAGCGTATGCGCCGTAACAAGGTGGCTGGCGCCGATCTCCCGCGCGTGCTCGAGAAGCAGGCGGTAGCGGGCCTGCCGGGCCGCCGCCTGCGAGACCGGCCGCCGCTTCGGGCCGGCCCAGGTCAGGATGGCGTGCGGCAGCCCGAGCTTCGCCGCGAGCTCCGCGACGGCCTCGGCTTCGGCGCGGGCCCCGGGGCGCAGGCCATGATCGACGGTCGCCACGGATACCGGAGGGCGCCCCGGAGCGCGGGCCCATTCCGCCAGGGCACCCATGAGAGCGACCGAGTCCGGTCCGCCGGATACGGCAGCGAGAACGCGGGGAGCGGCTTCGAGCCCGGCGAAGGCGGCTGCGAATTCGGCCTGGCCTGGCCGCGCCTCGTCCGCGGGCCGGCGGATCACGTCGGGCAGCGAGCCTTCTTCTGCTCGCGGTCGACTGCCTGTTTCAGGCTCGCGGAGGCCTGCGGATACTTCCGCTCAACCTCGGCGAAGGTGGCGCAGGCCTGGTCCTTGGCGCCGAGAGCCGAGAGCGAGATTCCGAGCTTGAGCAGCGCGTCGGGAGCCTTCGACGAGCGCGTGTGCTCGGTCGAGACCTTCAAGAACTGCTCGGCCGCATCCCGGTGCCTGCTGCGCTGGAGGTAGCTCTCGCCGAGCCAATAGGTCGCATCCGCCGCGAGCCGGTCGCGGCCATGCTGGGCGAGGAAGCGGCGCAGCGCGCTCTCGGCCTGGTCCCATTGCTTCTGGAGCACATAGGCGTAGGCCGCATCGTAATCCGCGCGCGCCTCTCCGCCGCCGGCGGGCAGGCTCGCCGTGGCGCGCGGAGTGGAAGCGGCCGGGTTGGTGCCCGCGACGGCCGGGTTCATGCCTGCCACCGGCCCGCGCGCCGCCGCGCCGAGGTCGAGCGGCGCGCCCTCGGAGAACGCCGTGTCCTCTCCGCCGCGCCGGCGTCCGGGAGCGGGGTCCGCCAGCGGCGGCGAGGCGGCGGTGGTCCCGAGCGGGCGTGGCGCTCCCGGGGCACCGGGCTCGGCGTCCGGATCGAACGCATCGCTGCGGCGGCTGGGCCGGGGCGTCGAAGCGGGCGTCTGCGGCGCGGAGGAGGGCTGCGTCGTTGCGGGCGCGGCGGAACGGCCGCCGCCCGAGCGCTCCTGGAGCCGGAACTCGACGTCCTCCTGGAACTTCCGGAGCTGCTCCTTCTGCTGCCGGTTCTCGAACTGGAGCTGCTCGATCTGCCCCGACATCTGGCGGACCTGGCCCTCGAGGCGGTTCAGCCGGACGAGGAGCTCGGCCGCGTCCTGCGCGAAGGCGGGAGCGAGCGGGGTGGTGGACAGCGCGGCGCTGAGCGCCAGCGCGGCGAAACGGGCCATGAGCACTCTCCTACGGGGCCCCGAGTAGCACGCCCGAACCGCGTGCCAAAGGCGGCGCGGCCCGAGGCCGCGCCACCCGCGATCAGGACTCGCCGGCGCCGCCGATGACCGTGACGGCGCGGCGGTTCTGCGACCAGCAGGAGATGTCGTTGCAGACCGCCACCGGCCGCTCCTTGCCGTAGGACACGGTGCGCATGCGGGAGGACGGGATGCCGCGCGAGGCGAGGTAGTCGCGCACGGTCTGCGCCCGGCGCGCCCCGAGCGAGAAGTTGTATTCGCGGGTTCCCCGCTCGTCCGCATGCCCTTCGATCAGGAAGCTGTGGCGGGGATAGCGCTGCAGCCACTCCGCCTGCCGGTCGAGAGTCGCGGTCGCCGTCGGGGTGAGATCCGACGAGTCGGACTCGAAGAACACGCGGTCGCCGACATTGACGACGAAGTCCTGGGCGGAGCCGGGCGTCGCCGCCCCGCCCGCGCCGAAGCCGCGGCCTCCGGCCCCGCCCGCGCCGGAAGCGTCGGCCAGTTGATCGGGCGTGGACGAGCAGGCGGCGATCGACAGAGCGGCCGCGAAAACGGCGGCGAGCCTGAGGGCGGTTGCGCCCCGAGCGAGGGACGACAGCATCTGAGAACTCCTTCACGCGACCCTGGATGCACCAGAGCTAGCCGCGAGACGTTAAGGGCAGGTTCCGTCAACCTTGACGAAGTCTTGCCGGCATGCAGTGCCGCCGGCAGCGAATCCGGAAGGTCTCGTCAGCGTTAATGCTGTCTGAAATGGGGCGGAGCCGTGTGCCGGCGCACGTGGACGCGCATCAACGCCCCTCGCCGAGCAGCGGCGACCAGGTCGGGTCGGAGGCGTAGGACGGGGTCGGGATCGGCACTTCGACCTTGCCGGTGATGTCGATCATGTAGAGCTTGCCGCCGGACTGCCCGCCCGGATCGCGGAAGATGACGAGGTACTGCCCGTTCGGCGCCCAGGACGGCCCCTCGTTGTGGAAGCCCTCGGTCAGGATGCGCTCGCCCGACCCGTCCGGCTTCATGACCCCGATGGCGAACCCGGCCGCGCTCTGCTTGGTGAAGGCGATCAGATCCCCGCGCGGCGACCAGGCCGGCTGCGAATAGGCGCCCTGGCCGAAGGAGATGCGGCGCGGGTTCGAGCCGTCCGGAGCCATGACGTAGATCTGCTGCTTTCCGCCGCGGTCCGACTCGAACACGATCTGGGAGCCGTCGGGGGAATAGGAGGCCGAGGTGTCGATCGCGTTCGTGTTCGTCAGCCGGCTCGTCTGCCGCGTGGCGAGGTCGTAGGCATAGATGTTGGAGTTTGCGCCGTCCTGCAGGCTGATCAGGAGCCGGCGGCCATCGGGCGAGAAGCGCGGGCTCGCGCTCATCTCGGCGAAGTTGCCGACGACCTGGCGGGAGCCGGTCTCGAGGTTGATCACCTGCACCCGGGGCTGCTGACCCGAGCTCTGGGACATGAAGGCGATGTCCTGCGTCACGGGCGAATAGCGCGGGGCGACGGCGAGCGAGTCGCCCTGCGTGAGATAGCGGACGTTTCCGCCGTCCTGGTCCATCACGGCGAGTCGCTTGCGACGGTTCTCCTTCGGCCCGGATTCGTCCACGAAGGCGATGCGCGTGTCGAAGAACCCGCCGACTCCCGTGATCTTCGTATACACCGCGTCCGAGATGATGTGGCTGACCCGGCGCCAGCTTGCGGCGTCGGTCGTGTATTGCTGGCCCTGGACCTGCTGGCCGGCAACCAGGTCCCACAGCCGGAACTCGGCCTTGAGGCGCCCGGACGCGTCGCGCGCAACCCGGCCGGTGACGAGGCCCTGCGCGCCCGACGCCTTCCAGGCCGCGAATTGCGGTGCCGCATCGAAGCTCGGCCGCTCGGGGAAGCGCCCCTTGTCGAGCACCTGGAAATAGCCGGAGCGGGTCAGGTTGTTGGCGATGATGCCGGAGACCCGCTGCCCGAGATCGCCCTCGCCCGAGAAGTCGGCGATCGCGATCGGGATCGGCTGGAAATTGCCGCGCCGGACATCGATGACGAGTTCCGCCCTCGCCGGACGGACGAGGCCGGGTGCGGCGGCTCCGGCCGCCAGGGCGGCAGCGAAAGCGTTGAAGGAACGGCGGCTGATTGAGGTCATGGCGCTCGGCGGGTTGGGGCCGCGCGGTCGAGGCGGGGGCTATCCCACCTGGCGCGGGTCGAAATTCACCACGAGATCGCGCCAATCGTTGTAGAAGGGCGCGAACTGGGCCGGGATCTTGAGAGGGGCGCAACGGCGGGTCGCACGCGTGGCGCTGTCGGCGATCGAGCGGAAGAGCGGGTCGCCCGAGGAATTCATCACCACGGGCTCGGCGGCCAGCGATCCGTCCTGGTTCAGCTTCACGCGGACGGTCGGCACGGGAGGCTTGTCGACGGATTGCGCGGCGACCGGCACCTGCCAGCAGCGGTGAAGCTGCTCGGACAGGAGGCCGATGAGCTGGTCGCGCTGGCTCGGATTCAGCCGCTGGGAACTGCCGGTGGCCGTGCCGAGGGAGGCGGTGCGCTGGACCTCGCGCCCGGTGGCTCCGCTCGAGCGGGAGGGCTCCTTCGACGCGAGGAGCTGCCGGATGTCGCCGGGGCTGAACTTGTCGGCGGCCTCTGCCTGCCTGCGGGCCCTGGCTTCGGCTTCCGCCTTGGCCTTCGCCTGGGCGAGCGCCTTCGCCTTGGCCTCCGCCTCGGCCTTTTCGCGGGCCTCCGCCTCGGCCAGCGCCTTCAGCTTCGCCTCGAGCTCGGCCTTCGCCTTGGCTTCGGCCACGGCCCTGGCCTTCGCTTCGGCCTCCGCTTTCGCCTTGGCCTCGGCGAGCGCCTTCGCCTTGGCGGCCTCGACCCGGGCCTTCTCCAGAGCCTCCGCCTCCTGCCTTTCGGCGAGCTTCTGCGCCTCGACGGCTTTCGCGGCCGCCTCGGCCTTGGCCTTCGCCTCGGCGGCCTTCTGGGCCTCGACCTTGGGGTCGGGCTTGGGCGGCTCGGGACGGGAGGGCGGGGCGGGTGCAGGCTGGGGATTCGCCGCTTCCGCGACGCGCTTCGGAGCGGGCGGCGGCGGGGGCGCCGCCTCGGCCTCCTCTTCGGCGACCTTCACCTCGGCCGGGCGCTTCGGCGGCGCCGGCGCATCGACCTTCTCCTCGCCGGGATCGCGCTCGACCCGCGTCTCCGCGACCCGGTCGGCGCGCGGCTTCGGCTCGGGCAGGGGCTTGGCGGCCTCGCGCTCGCCCTTGGTCATTTCCGAGAACTGGTTGTCGGTCACCACCTCGACCGGGATGCCCTCCTCGGCATCGGGCAGCTTGCTGGTCGACAGTCCGAACACGGCCGCGAGCAGGATCGCGCCATGCGCCGCGCCGGAGATCCAGGCGCCGGGCTCCGACCTGTCGAAGGGGATACGCACCGGACGCGCCCCTGCCGCTATCTGCGCTCGGGCTCGGTGACGAGCGCGACGCGCTTGTAGCCGGCCGAGGTCACGATCGCCATCACCTGGGCGACGCGGCCGTAATCGACCTTCTTGTCCCCGCGCACGAAGACGCGCTCGTCATGGCCGTTCTTGGCGACCTGGCCGAGGCGCGGCACGATCTCGTCGTCCTTCAGCTCGTTCTCGGCCAGGAAGACCTGGCCCGTCTGCCGGATCGACAGGGTGATCGGCTTCTGATCCACGTTGAGCTGCGCGGCCTTGGTCTGCGGCAGGTCGAGCGGCACGCCGACCGTCATGAGCGGCGCGGCCACCATGAAGATGATGAGCAGCACCAGCATGACGTCGATGAAGGGCGTCATGTTGATCTCGTTGATGACGCCGGCCCGCCGCCCGCGCCGCCTGCGGCGCCCGCCGCCCCCGGCCGTCCCGATCATCGCACCCATTCGTCCGACCTCAGGCCGCGAGCGCCATGCGCTCGTCGATCTGCCGCGACAGGATCGCCGAGAACTCGTCCGCGAAGCCCTCCAGGCGGGCCTGCGCCTTTCCGACCTGCGCCTGCAGCTTGTTGTAGGCGAGCACGGCCGGGATCGCCGCGAAGAGGCCGATGGCGGTGGCGAACAGCGCCTCCGCGATGCCCGGTGCCACGACCGCAAGGCTCGTGTTCTTGGAGGCGGCGATCGACGTGAAGGCCGTCATGATGCCCCAGACCGTGCCGAAGAGCCCGATATAGGGCCCTGCCGAGCCGATCGAAGCGAGGAAGACGAGCTTGGAATCGAGCCGCTCCACCTCGCGCTGGATCGTCACGTCGAGGACCTTGTCGATGCGCTGGGCGAGGCTCGCGACCTGCCGCCCGGATCCCTCGAAGCTCCGCTTCCATTCGCGCATGGCCGCCACGAAGATCGCCGGAAGGCCGGCGGCCGGCTTGTCCTTCAGCGAACGGTAGAGCTCGTCCAGCGACTGCCCGGACCAGAACACGTCCTCGAAGCGGTCCATCTCGGCGCGGGTGCGGCGGAGGAGCAGCGTCTTGTCGATGATGATGGCCCAGCACCACACGGAGGCGGCGAGCAGGCCGATCATCACGAGTTTCACGACCGGCGAGGCGCTCATGAAGAGGCCCCAGAGCGACAGGTCGTGGGCGACGGGAAGGGCGTCAGCCGGGTTCATTCTCGACACGTCCTCATAGGCGGCGAACCTGTGCGGGTCACCTTGGTTCGTCGAAAGATCTCGGGCAGAGCGTCTCTCGGTGTGCCGTAAATCTGTCGAAAGTAAGAGCGTGTTCGCTCCCGGTGCTCGCGCTTCCACTTAACACATTGTCAGGGTTAAGGGCGGGTTACGGCGGCCTGGTCCGGCCGGTTCATGATCGCGACGAGCGGGCCGAGCGGCAGGAGCCCGTCGCGGCGCCCGAGTTCCGGGGCGTAGAGGCTCGATACCGAGCCGTCGAGATAGAGCGCGTCGCGGCAGCCGAGCGCGTCCCGGAACAGGCGCGCGAAGGCACCGAAGCTGACGGGCCCGTCGGAGATCGCGAAGACGATCGTCCGCGGGTCGCGCACCCCGACCCCGTTGCGAAGCTTCTTCGACGGACCGTCCTGGGAGATCTTCGGGTGGATGCGGCCGCCGATGACGAGCATGGGCCCGGACTGCGTGGCGAAGTCCGGGCGAGGCCTTCGGCGCAGATAGGCGCCGGTCTCCGCCACGCCCGCGCGGCCCTTCTCGACGAAGAAGATGCCGTTCGGCTTGAGATGGAAATTTCCTTCGCCGCCGGCGGTGTTGACGGGCTTCAGCTCGCGCCCGCTCTCGACATAGAGACCGACGGGGGCGAGCGCCGGATCGTACATGCCGGCATTCATGGCCGCCAGAAGGTTCGGGCCGGCCTCCGGGACGAGGCGGCGGAAGCCGCCATACGGGTCGCCATCGGCCGCTTTCCAGAACAGCCGCACCGCATGCCGGCGCAGGTCGGCCGTGCAGACGGAATAGCCCTGGCCCTCGTGCGACACGCGCCGGCAGACCGGTTCGGCGGCCCAGGCGGGCAGGCCGGGCCCGATCGGCCCTGCGACCAGGAACGCGACGGCCAGACAGAGCAGGGCCCGTTTCACGGTGCCCTCCGCTGCAGCAGCCGCCTGATCTCGTCCGGGAGACGCGCCGGCCTGCCGCCCGCCAGCACGGCGACATGCACCCCGGCCGTGAGCAGGACGGCATCGGCCCGCAGGATGCGCTGGCTCATGCGGAGCGAAGCGCCCCGGATCTCCGTCGTTTCGGTCTCGATCGTCAGCAGATCGTCCATGCGGGCGGGCCGGAGGTATTCGATGTTCATGCGCCGCACGGCGAAGATGATGCCCCCCGGTTCCGCGTGGAGGATGGACTGGTCCACGCCGGCCGATCTCAGGAGCTCGGTCCGCCCGCGCTCCAGGAAGCGCAGGTAGTTGGCATGATAGACCACGCCCGAGAAGTCGGTGTCCTCGTAATAGACCCGGACGGGAAGGCGGTGCGGCGCGGGATCCATCAGCGGGAGCAGAGCACCTTGATGCGCTCGGCCAATGCTTCCGCCGCCCTGGCCCATTCCTCCATGACGGGCTGCAGGTTCGCGTTCGCGTCCTCCAGGCGCGCGATCGCGCGCCTGGTATCCTCGTCGACCTTGCCGCGCAGCGAAGAGAGCTCGATCTCGCGCGCGCCTCTCGCCAGCGCCTTGACGCTCTCCCCGGAGGCGGTGAGCGCCGCCCGGTAGGTCGCGCATTCCAGCCGCGACAGCTCTTCCGCCGTGGCACCGAGCGGCATGACGCAGAGGGCGAGCGCAAGAAGGCGGCGCATGGCGATGGCTCCGATGAGGTGCGGTGCACCCCTGAACGCGGTCACCGCCACGCCCGGTTCCACCTCATTCCTCCTCGGCGAAGAGGCCGAACTGCGCGGCCGGGTCGCGCTTCGGCTCCGGAAATCCGAGATGCCGGAAGGCATGCGCGGTGAGCAGACGCCCGCGCGGCGTCCGCTGCACGAAGCCGCGCTGGATCAGGAACGGCTCGATGATCTCCTCGATCGCGTCGCGGGGCTCGGAGAGCGCGGCCGCGATGGTCTCCACGCCGACCGGCCCGCCGCCATAGTTGGTGGCGATCATGGTCAGGTACTTGCGGTCCATCTGGTCGAGGCCGGCTGCGTCGACGTCGAGGAGCCGCAGCGAGACGTCCGCGATCTCGCGCGTGATTCTGTCTGCACCCTCCACCAGCGCGAAGTCGCGCACGCGCCGCAGCAGCCGCCCGGCGATGCGCGGGGTGCCGCGCGAGCGCGCCGCGATCTCGCGCGCGCCGTCCGGCGCGATGCCGATGCCGAGCACGCGCGCGCCCCGGGTCACGATCAGCTCGAGCTCGTCCGTGTCGTAGAATTCGAGCCTGATCGGGATGCCGAAGCGGTCGCGCAGGGGCGTGGTGAGCAGCCCGGCGCGGGTCGTGGCGCCGACCAGGGTGAATCGCGGCAGGTCGATCTTCACGGACCGCGCCGCCGGTCCCTCACCGATCATGAGGTCGAGCTGATAATCCTCCATGGCCGGATAGAGGATCTCCTCCACGGCCGGGTTGAGCCGGTGAATCTCGTCGATGAACAGCACGTCGCGCTCGTCGAGATTGGTGAGCTGCGCGGCGAGGTCGCCTGCCTTGGCGATCACCGGTCCGGAGGTCGAGCGGAAGTTCACGCCGAGCTCCCGCGCCACGATCTGCGCCAGCGTCGTCTTGCCGAGGCCCGGCGGCCCGACGAAGAGCACGTGATCGAGCGCCTCGCCGCGGCCCTTCGCGGCCTCGATGAAGACCTGCAGGTTCTTGCGCGCCGCCCGCTGGCCGATGAACTCGGCGAGCGCGAGCGGGCGGAGGGAGACGTCCGGATCGTCGCCCCGGGGCTCCGGGCTCGTGATGGTCTTCTTCGGGCTCGACGCCATGTGCCGGCCTTACGGCCTCGCAGGGGCGAAGTCACCTGAGACGCCGCCGCGGCGCGGGCTCGCGCTCGGCGGGTGCGGGTCCTGTGGCCCAGCGTGCGAACGCGGCACCCGCCCTATGGCGGCCCGGGCTCGGCGAAGCGCTCCGTCCAGACGAGCGCCGCCGGCTCGGGCAGGGGCACGAGGAGCTCGGCCAAGGCCGTGCCGGGGACCTGCGGGGCTGCCGCGTCCGAGCGCGCGCCGCCGTTCTGCAGAAGGAGCCCCGTCGTCGCCGCCCCGAGGCCGAGCGTCCAGGCGAGCAGGGCGGTGCCGTACAGCCGGGCGAGGAGGTGGCGGCGGGGGCGCCGCGGCGGCCTGAGACGGGCCGGCCTCAGCTCAAGCTCCCGCTCCGGGACGGTGAGGTCGCGGATGACGGGACCGCGATGGGACAGATTCTCGGTACGGCGGACCAAAGCGGAACACTCCGGAGTGCACGCCCGGTTCCGCTGCAGCCGCCATGCCGGTCTATTCGGCGAGCGCCGCCCGGAGGGCCGCGAGGTTCGCCCGCATCATGTCGAGATAGGTCGGCGCCGGGCCGCCGGGGGCGGACAGCGCGTCCGAGTGAAGGCGGCCGCCGATCTTCGCCCCGCTCTCGGCCGCGATGCGGTCCGCGAGCCGCGGATCGGAGACGTTCTCCAGGAACACGGCCGGAATCCTGCGGGCCTTCACCTGCCGGATGATGCGGGCGATGTCGGCCGCCTTGGCTTCTCCGCCCGTCGAGACGCCCTGCGGGGCCGTGAAGGTGAGGCCATACGCCTTCCCGAAATAGCCGAACGCGTCGTGCGTCGTGATCACCTCGCGGCGTCCCGGCGGGATCGCTCCGATCCCGGCCCGAATCCCGCGGTCCAGTTCCTCGAGCCGCTCGAGATAGCGTGCCGCGTTCGCCTCGTAGGCGGCCCGGCCCTCGGGATCGGCCTTGGCGAGGCCGTCGCGGATATTGGCCACGTAGAGCTTCGCGTTCGCGACGTCCTGCCAGGCATGCGGATCGGTGTCATGGTCGGCGTGGTGGTCGTGCCCATGACCGTGGCTCGCCTCCTCGCGCAGCGGCTTGACCCCGGCGGAGGCGACCACGATCGCGGCCCTGGTGCCGGCGGCGCGCAGGAGCCGGTCGGTCCAGCTGTCGAAGCCGAGCCCGTTCACGACGACGACCTTCGCATCCCTGATGCGGCGCGCATCGGCCGGCGAGGGCTGGAACGAATGCGCATCCGCATCTGGCCCGACGAGGCTCGCGACCGCCACCCGCTCGCCCCCCACCTCCCGGACGAAATCGGCCAGGATGGAGAAGGAGGCGACGACCTGTACCTTCCCGTCCGCGAGCGCCGGCCCGGAGACGAGGAGGAGAAGGAGGGGGATGCAAAGGGTCAGGCGTCCAAGCATGCGGGTTCGAGGGCTCCGGAGTTAAAGAAACGTTATTATGTTACGTTTTGTCAGGCAAGAGAAGGCGTCAGGGCGTGGTATTTGTCCCTCTTCGTTGCACGGGCGAGGGAGCGCGGCGCCGGTTCACCGGCCCGGATGGTTCTGGGGGGATTTGCCGGGCTTCCTCCCGGCGCCCCGCCGCGCCGCGCTCCATTCCTTCCCTCCGCAGCTTCGGGGAAGTCGGCGCCCGAGCGGCTCCGGGCGATCGCGGCCGTGATGCCCGAGGACTTCGTCATTCCCGGCGGACGCGCAGCCCGAGAGGAATCCGGACAACCTAGCCCGCGCCGATCGCCCGCCGCACCAGCGCGAACAGCGCGAAACTCGAGCAGACGAGATAGAGACCGAGGAAGCAGAGCGGAACGATCCAGAGCAGCTTCCGGGTCGCGAAGACGTTCTCGACATGGTCGAGCGGAGCGGCCATCCCCCCGGGGTCGCGGGCCCGCATGTGGTCCTGCACGACCATGCGGAGATAGGCTACGACCATGCGGAAGTAGGCGGCCGTCGCGCGAAGCGTCCCGGGCTTTTCCGGTCTCGTCGCCTCGTCCCGGGCGGCCGCGACCTTCATGCCGCGCACATGCGAGATCGGGAAAAGCGCGGGCCCGCCCGTCCCGCCGAGCTCGATCCATTCCCTGAGGCGCCGGTCGATCTCGCATTCCAGCATGTCGTGGAACTTGCCCTGGCGCGTGCCGATGACCAGCCAGACGAAGGAGAACAGCACGCCGGACAGGGACAGCACGAGCGAGATGGCGAAGACGCCCTCGGCATAGAGGGTCGCGAAGGCGGCCAGGAGGATCGACACGGTGAACAGGAAGCTGCCGAGCCGATCCTGCCCGATTTCTTCGGCGTAGCGGAACCACGCGTCGAAATCCCGGATCGAGGCGGCCTGCGCCTCGAGCTCCCGTGCCGTCCCGCCCTCCGGCTCGTCCATGCCCGCGCCCTCCCGGGTCGAGACAGCCAAGACTACAGGTCCGTCTGGTCTCCGACGAGACGCCGCGGCCGCCGCAAAGGGATTAGCGGCAATCTCCGAAGGAGAGGGGCGAGACGGCCGAAAGGCAGGTCCGGCGCCGCCCGCCCGAGCCTGCTAACGAACGAGGACGGCGCTCGAGCAGCGGATGGTGGTGGCCCAGGTATCGGCCACGCCGATCTTGAGGCCGACGAGGCTGAGAGCGCTGGAAAGCGCTTGGTCGATGACGCCCGTCCGGGCGGCCAGGATGTCGACGACGAGGCCCTCGATCCCGAGCGGCAGTCCGAGCCCCAGCACCTCCGTCTTGAGCCGCAGGTCGCCCAGCAGCGATTTCACCAGCGCGGCCGCGAGATCCCCGGTGCCCGTCGTCTTGCGCGTGCCGCGCTCGACATCGACGCGGGAGAAGACGACGGTCTGCGGCGAGAGATCGCCGATCCGGGCATGAGCCTGGCCCTTGATGCGGAGGAGCGGTATCCCGACCAGGGTTGCGGGGCCGGGACTCGGCTTGATGGCGGCGTTGCCGAACTCGGCCGTTCCGACCTCGCCGATCCAGGCATCCGTGAGGCCGGGCGTTACCTTCAACCTGATCTCGTCCCTTTGCGGGTCGGTGGCCGAGCAGGACATCTCCGTGAGCTCGGCCTGGGCAGGAGCGAGTTCGACATAGATCGGCAGGCGGACGGTTGCGAGGGATCCCATCCCGAGAAGCTGCAGATCCACCAGGAGGCGGGTCTGGGCGGTGTGGACGCTCGTGCCGGTCGCTCCGACCGCCAAGCTGCTCCGCCCCGCAGGCTGCTCACCGACGGCCAGCCGGATATCCGCCGATACGAGGCCGGGGATCTTGAGCGGCAAGGACCACCGCACCTCGCGGCCCCCTTGCGCGATCTGGAGAGCCTGGGTCACGAGATCGAGCGCACCGACGACGTTTCCGGCGAGATCCGCGCTGCCTGTCCTGCGCGAGCCGAAAGGGCCCACCGAGAACAATTGCTCGAGGGAGATGTTCTCCGTGGAGCCCGCCTTCGCGAGCGCGATCTGGGACAGGGCGGCCAGGGCACGCGCATCCGACGCGGCCGCCTGCGCCGCGTCGGAAACGGAGCGAAGGAGGTCGCCGATCCGCCAGCGCCGGCTGAGGAGATCGGCGTAGGTCGCCTCCTTGAGATCGACCCGCACGGCCAGAAGATCGAGGAAGCGGAACAGGTCGATCTTCGCGGAGAGCAGCGACTCGTAATCGAGCAGCGACAGACGCAGCTCGCTGCCCAGGAGAGATCCGAGCATCGCATTCAGAAGGCCGGCATCGAGCCGCGCCAGCCCGGAGCCGATGCCGAAACCGGCGAAGCGGGCCTGAGCCGCGATCGCCTCCGTCCGCACCGCCTGGTTCCGGGGGAGGCTGGCGGCCGGATTGGCCATTACGGACCCGATCAGGCTTGCCAGGGGCCGCCGCACGGACACACGCGCGGCGTTGAACGGCGTCGCTCCGGGAACGAAGCGGTTGCCGAGCGGGGTCGCGGGACTGGCCTGGTAGTGCCCCAGTTCCAGCCCGTCCAGCTCGGAGGCCCGGAACCCGTTCTGGGCCAAGGTGGCCGTCGCGGCACTCCGCGGATTGGCGAGATCGCTTGCGGCTGCGATCGCCGCAAGATCCGTCACGGCCTGCTGCTGCCGCTTGGACACGAACCAGAAGCCGACATCCAGCACGCCTGCCGACGCAAATGCGAGAACGGCGAGGGACACTGCCGCAAGCGGCGCGACCGATCCCGAGCAATCCCGGGGGGAGCGGATCCTCGGCACCGGTTCAGTACCCGCCACGCTGCACCGCCGCGCTCCGCCGGACGATGGGACTTGGAAGCGGGATCAGGCTGGACAAGCGGTAGACCGCCGATCGGGTCATGTCATAGCTGAGGGATATCCGGATGACGGCCGAGGGCGGGGGGCCGATCTCGGACGAGACCTGAAGCTGGCTCGGATCGAGGATCCCGTAGGCGGCCGCGTTGTCCCGGACGAAGTTGCGCGCCAGGGCGTCCCGTTCGGCATCGGAGAGGCCGGCCACGGCCGAGCGCGCCGCCTCGGCCGCGAGTTGCTGCACTCCGTGATGGACGAGGAGCACATAGCCGTACAGGACCGTGCCGAGTAGAAGCGCCATCAGCAGCGGCGCTACCATGGCGAATTCTACGGCGGCGTTCGCCTTGGACGAGCATGCGAAACATCGGGCCGTTGAGACGACGTGCATGATCCAAGTTGTTGGGCAGACATGTTGATAAATGGTTTGGCAGTAAAGCCGATTTAAATCCGTCGTCGCTCCTGTTATGACTTGGGCTTCAGTGGTGAATTGCGCTATTTTACTCACGATGAGATCGTGGGCAGCAGAATTGCGAGCGTCTACGTGCAGCCGGGCGCGGGTCGTGCGGGAATTCATGTCATATCGCGGCCCGCGAGGCGCTGATCTCCGTCAGAGCGCTACCGTCCCGGCGGGGGTTCAGTCGTCGACCGCCGGCCGCGGCGCTCTGCCGCAAGGCTCGCTCGTCAGGCGGGACAGATCGGAAGCGGACGGTTCTATGCGCCCGGCCCGTCGGACGGGACGCCCCGACTTAGGCCGGCTCTCCCGCCAGCGCCTTCAGCCGATACATCGCCTCCAGCGCCTCGCGCGGACTGAGTTCGTCCGGATCGATGGCGGCGAGCGCGGTGCGGAGCGGGTCGGGCTCGGCCAGCCTTGCGGGCGGCGTCGCCGGCCTGGCGGCGGCGAAGAGGGGGAGGTCGTCGATCAGCGCCGCCTTCGGGCGCTCGCGGTCCTGCTTCTCCAGCTCCGACAGGATCACCTTGGCGCGCTCGACGACAGTGGCCGGGAGCCCCGCAAGGCGCGCGACCTGCAGCCCGTAGGAGCGGTCGGCCGCGCCGGGCACCACCTCGTGCAGGAACACGACGTCGCCGTTCCACTCCGTCATGCGCAGCGTCGCGTTGGAGAGGCGCGGCAGCCGCTCGGCGAGCGCGGTCAGCTCGTGGAAATGCGTGGCGAAGAGCGCGCGGCAGCGGTTCTCCTCGTGCAGGTGCTCGATCGCCGCCCAGGCGATGGAGAGGCCGTCGAAGGTCGCCGTCCCGCGGCCGATCTCGTCCAGGATCACGAGCGAGCGGCGCGTCGCCTGGTTCAGGATCGCGGCGGTCTCGACCATCTCGACCATGAAGGTCGAGCGGCCCCGCGCTAGGTCGTCCGCAGCGCCGACCCGCGAGAAGAGCCGGTCGATGATGCCGAGATGCGCCGAGTTCGCCGGCACGAAGGCTCCCGTCTGGGCGAGCACGGCGATGACCGCGTTCTGGCGCAGATAGGTGGACTTGCCGCCCATGTTCGGGCCGGTCACGAGCAGGATCTTGCCGTCGCGCTCGCCCCCGATCTCGGTCGAGTTCGGGATGAAGGGCTCGCCGTCGCGCTTGAGCGCCGCCTCGACGACCGGGTGGCGCCCGCCCCCGATATGGAAGGCGAGGCTGTCGTCGAGCTTAGGGCGCGTCCAGGCGAGGTCGTCGGCGAGATCGGCGAGCGCCGCCGTGACGTCGAGGACGGCCAAGGCCTCCGCGGCCGCCGCGATCGCCGGGGCGGCGCCGTTGATCGCGGCCGCCAGGGCGTCGAAATGGCCGAGCTCGATGCGGAGCGCGCGATCGGAGGCCGACGCGATCTTCTGCTCCAGCTCGCCGAGCTCGGTCGTGGTGAAGCGCATCGCGCCCGCCATGGTCTGGCGGTGGATGAAGGCGTTGTCGGCCCGCGCCAGCTCCTCGCCCGCTGCCTGCGGCACCTCCACGAAATAGCCGATGACGTTGTTGTGCTTGACCCGCAGCGTGCGGCAGCCGGTCTCGGCCGCATAGCGGGCCTGAAGGGCCGCGATGACGCGGCGGGAATCCTGCGCGAGCTCACGCGCCTCGTCGAGGGCGGGGTCGTAGCCCGGGCGGATGAAGCCGCCGTCGCGGCGGAGCAGCGGCAGCTCGTCGGCGAGGGCGCGCGACAGCTCGGCGCCGAGCTCCGGCGGGACGCCGCGCGCCATGTCGCGGGCCTCCGCGAGTTCGTCGGGCAGGTCGTCGATGCCGTCGAGCCGCGCCGCGATCTTCCGTGCCGCCAGGAGGCCGTCGCGCAGGCAGGCGAGGTCGCGCGGCCCGCCGCGGCCGAGCGAGAGGCGGGACAGCGCGCGCGACGCATCGGGCGCGCGGGCGAGGCGTTCGCGAAGGGCATCGCGCAACTCCCGCTCGGCGAGCAGGAAGGCCAGCGCATCCTGCCGGCGGGTAATGGCGGCAAGATCCGTCAAAGGTCCGGCGAGGCGCTCGGCCAGGAGCCGGCCGCCCGCGGCGGTCAGCGTGCGGTCGATGGCGGCAAGGAGGCTGCCGGACCGCTCGCCGCCGAGCGTGCGGGTGAGCTCGAGATTGGCCCGTGTCGCCGGATCGATCAGGAGCGTCGCGCCCCCGTCGAGCCTGGCGGGCGGCTGCAAGGCAGGCCGGCTGCCGAACTGCGTCCGCTCGACATAGGATAAGGCTGCGCCCGCGGCCGCGATCTCGGCCCGGCTGAAGGTGCCGAAGGCATCGAGCGTCGCGACCCCGTAGAACTCCTTCAGCCGCCGTTCGGCCGAGGCCGCGTCCAGCCCGTCGCGCGGGATGGGCGTGAGCGCGGCCCGCTGGTCGCGCCAGAGAGGCTTCAGGTCGGGATCGTCGTGGATCGTGTCCGGCAGCACGATCTCGCGCGGGTCGAGACGCGCGATCTCGGCCGCGAGCCCGGCGGCATCGGTCTCCGACACGGAGAAGCGGCCCGTCGAGATATCGACGGAGGCAAGGCCGTAGCAGAAGGCCGTCTCCGAGACGCGCCGGCGCGCCACCGCGAGGAGGAGGTTCGCGCGCGCCGGCTCGAGCAGGCGCTCCTCGGTCAGCGTGCCGGGCGTGACGAGCCGGACTACGGCGCGCTGGACGACGGACTTGCCGCCGCGCTTCCTGGCCTCGGCCGGGTCCTCCGTCTGCTCGCAGACCGCGACGCGGTGGCCGAGCGCGATGAGGCGGTGAAGGTAGTCGTCCGCGCGGTCGACCGGCACCCCGCACATCGCGATGTCGAGCCCCTGGTGCTTGCCGCGTTTCGTCAGCGCGATGCCGAGCGCGCGCGAGGCGATTTCCGCATCCTCGAAGAACAGCTCGAAGAAGTCGCCCATGCGGTAGAACAGGAGGCAGCCGGGATTGGCGGCCTTGATCTCGATATACTGCGCCATCATGGGCGTGACGCGCGCATCCGGCCCGGCGGGACGGGCGAGCTCCTCCGGCAGGGCGGCGGGTTCATCGCCGGCGATCGGGTAGGCGACGTCCATCGGCATGGGTGCGACGGTAGCAGGGCGGGGGCCGGCTTTCACCGGGGCAGGGCGAGTCGTCCCCGGCTAAGAGAGCGCAGGGACCCCGAGCGCCTTGGCGGCATCGGCCAGGCCGTAATCGAAGGTGGCGAGGGTCGCTTTGAGTCGGAGCGCCGCTACGAGGTTCAACGCATCTGGGTGCGCAAGGTCAGGTCGGCTTTCGCCACGCTGTGCTGTGCCATGCCCGGACCATATAAGCTGGCCGGGCGCCGTCTGACCCCCGCACGAACCCTCCGCCTCTTTCTCCTTGAGCCGGTGCGCCGACCTCCCTTAAGGGTCCGGGTCGAGGAAACGCCGAGAGAGTGATGAGCGATCAGACCCCGACCCGCCGCAGGCGGCCGACCTTCACGGACCAGGAGGCGTTGCATTTCCACGCGACGGGCCGGCCGGGCAAGCTCGAGATCATGGCGACCAAGCCCATGGCGACGCAGCGCGACCTGTCGCTCGCCTATTCGCCCGGCGTCGCCGTGCCGGTTCTCGCCATCGCGGAGGATCCGGCGCTCGCCTTCGACTACACGGCCAAAGGCAATCTCGTCGGCGTGGTCTCGAACGGCACCGCCATCCTCGGGCTCGGCAACCGCGGCGCCATGGCCTCCAAGCCCGTGATGGAGGGAAAGGCCGTCCTCTTCAAGCGGTTCGCGGATATCGACGCCTTCGACCTCGAGGTCGGCACGGAGGATGCCGATGCGGTCATCAACTGCGTGCGCTACCTCGCGCCGACCTTCGGGGGCATCAACCTGGAGGACATCAAGGCGCCCGAGTGCTTCATCATCGAGGAGCGCCTGCGCGAGCTCATGGACGTCCCCGTGTTCCATGACGACCAGCATGGCACGGCGATCATCGCGGCGGCCGGCCTCATCAATGCGCTCCACCTGACCGGCCGCGACATCCGCGAGACGAAGCTCGTCGTGAACGGCGCCGGCGCTGCCGGGATCGCCTGCCTCGACCTTCTCAAGGCGCTGGGGCTCCGGCCCGAGAACGTCCTGCTCTGCGACACCAAGGGCGTGGTCTATGCGGGCCGCACCGACGGCATGAACCAGTGGAAGTCCGCCCATGCCGTGGAGACGAGCAAGCGCACGCTCGCCGACGCCATGGACGGGGCCGACGCGGTCTTCGGCCTCTCGGTCAAGGGCGCCTTCACGGACGAGATGATCCGCTCCATGGCCCCGAACCCGATCATATTCGCGATGGCCAATCCCGACCCCGAGATCACCGTCGAGGAGGTCGCGGCGATCCGGGACGACGCCATCATGGCGACGGGAAGGTCCGACTACCCGAACCAGATCAACAACGTGCTCGGCTTCCCCTACATCTTTCGCGGCGCGCTCGACGTGCGGGCGACCACGATCAACATGGAGATGAAGATCGCGGCAGCGCAGGCGCTCGCCGAGCTCGCCCGCGAGGATGTCCCGGACGAGGTCGCGGCCGCCTATCAGGGCTCGCGGCCCCGCTTCGGGCGCGACTACATCATTCCGGTTCCGTTCGATCCGCGCCTCATCTCGACCGTGCCGCCGGCGGTCGCCAAGGCCGCCATGGATACGGGCGTGGCGCGGAAAAGCATCACGGATTTCCGCGCCTACAGGACCGAGCTGCAGGCCCGGCGCGATCCCACGGCCGGCATCCTGTCGCGCGTCTTCGAGCGGGTGCGTAAATATCCGAAGCGGGTCGTCTTCGCGGAAGGCGAGGAGGAGCAGGTGATCCGCGCCGCCCTCTCGTTCGCCAACCAGGGGCTCGGTACCGCGATCCTGGTCGGGCGCGAGGATCGGGTCCGTGTGGCGGCCGAGCATGCAGGGCTTGAGATCGACGGCCGCCTCGTCGAGATCCACAACGCCCGGCTCTCCCACCGGAACGCCGCCTATGCGCAATATCTCTACGAGCGGCTGCAGCGGAAGGGCTATCTGTTCCGCGACTGCCAGCGCCTGATCAACCAGGACCGGAACCATTTCGCGGCCGCCATGGTGGCGCTCGGCGATGCCGACGCCGTCGTCACGGGCGTGACCCGCAACTTCTCCGTGGCGCTGGAGGATGTCCGCCGCGTCATCGACGACAAGCCCGGCCATCGCGTAATCGGCGTCTCGCTGTGCCTGACGCGGGCCGGAACCGTCCTCGTCGCGGACACCGCCGTCACCGAGATGCCGGACGCGCATGCGCTCGCCGAGATCGCGATCGAGGCGGCCGGAGTCGCGCGCCGCCTCGGGATGGAGCCGCGCGTCGCGCTCCTCGCCTTCTCGACCTTCGGGCATCCCGAAGGCGAGCGCTCGCGGCACGTGCGCGAGGCCGTGAAGGTGCTGGACGGCATGCGGGTGGACTTCGAATACGACGGCGACATGGCGGCCGACGTGGCGCTGAACCGCGATCACATGGCGGCCTATCCGTTCTGCCGCCTCTCCGGCCCGGCCAACGTCCTCGTCATGCCGGCCTTCCACTCGGCCTCGATCTCCACCCGCATGCTGCAGGAGCTGGGCGGCTCGACCGTCGTCGGGCCGCTCATCGTCGGGCTCGACAAGCCGGTCCAGATCGTCTCGCTCGGGGCGACGGACACGGATCTCGTCCGCATGGCCGCGCTCGCCGGGTTCAATATCGGCGGGTAGCCGGGACCAGATGGAAAAGCCGACCTTCGCCGTGGTGGCGAGGAGGTTCGTATAGGGTTATGTTCAAGCGATGGAGCGGATGCCCTCATACGTGCTGGCCGGCCTAACGGTCGTGCTTGCCGTCGCGACCGTGATCATGGGCTTCACCGTCCCGGCCATGTGGACGATGGCGTCAGATATCGGAACGATCAAGGCTCGCGTCGAGACATTCGAGAAGCGCTTCGATGCGGTGGACAAGCGCTTCGACAGTCTCGATGGCAAAGCCGACATGATCGGGAGGCGAGTCGACGGCATTGATGCGCGCCTCGCCGCTCGCGATACGGACCCAGCTACGATGGTCGCGGCTTCCGGCCTTCGTCCACAGAGCGAGTTTGCAGGAATCCGGGTGGGCGGGAAGCTCTTCGTAATGCCGAAGACGGATCAAGCTGCGGCCGAGCTGTCCAGAGCAGGCCTCGCTCGTGAGGCGATTACCCCCTCTGCCTTTGGCTACGTGATTGGGACATTCGACAGCACAGGGGCCTATGTGCCGCAGCGGCTACGTCCCCGCGCTGACGGGGAGCAGAGTTCCGCCGCGACACTGCGTTCCCGGAGGAGCGTTGCAGAGGCCGCACCTGCGTCGTCTTGACCGGAGGGCCTGCGCTGATCATTCTTTGCTGACCTTCCACTACAAGGAGAGGACCGGACCGTTCGGGGCCGGCCCTTCGGGTCATTGCTCGAATTCGCGGTCGCGGTCTTTTTGATCCTCCTGAACGGGGTCTTCGCCCTGTCGGAACTCGCAGTCGTGTCCGCCCGCAAGGCGCGGCTGAAGGGGATGGCGGAATCGGGCCGTCGCGGCGCGGCGACCGCGCTCGCGCTGGCCGAGAACCCGGGCCGCTTTCTCTCCACCGTCCAGATCGGCATCACGCTCGTCGGCATCCTGGCGGGCGTGGTCTCCGGCGCCTCGCTCGGAGAGCAGCTCACCGGGATCCTCCAGGTTCAGGGCGTTCCGCCCCGCGCCGCCGGGCCCCTCGGCTACGTCATCGTGATCGGGATCATCACCTATCTGTCGGTGGTGGTCGGCGAGCTCGTCCCCAAGAATCTCGCGCTGAGAAACCCGGAGGCGATCGCCTGCGCGGTCGCGCCCCTGATGTCCGTCATCTCCCGGATCGCGGGACCTGTGGTCTGGCTGCTGGACGCCTCCACCCGGCTCATCTTCCACATCTTCGGCCAGCCGACCGGGTCGGATAACGCCGTCACCGAGGAGGAGATCAGGACGGTCATGGCGGAGGCCGAGACGGCCGGCATACTGGAGGTGGACGAGCGCAAGATGATCTCGGGCGTGATGCGACTCGGCGATCGGGCCGTCCGGTCGGTCATGACGCCCCGGACCGAGGTCGAGTGGATCGACCTCGACGACGACGAGGCGAAGCTGCGCCAGCGGCTCGCCGAGACGACCCATTCGCGCCTGCCGGTCGGCGAGGGGAGCCCGGACAACATGCTGGGCGTCATCCAGGTTCGCGAGGTGCTCGCGCCGCTGCTCTATGGCGGGCCGATCGACATCCGCTCGCATATGCGCACCGCGCCCGTCGTGCCGGATACGCTCGACGCGCTGGATGCGCTCAACGTGCTGCGCGAGGCCGAGGTGCCGGTCGCGCTGGTGCACGACGAGTACGGCCATTTCGAAGGGCTCGCGACGCCGGCCGACATTCTCGACGCGATCGCCGGCGCATTCCGGTCGGACGAGGGCGGCGCCGAGCCGGAGGCGGTCCGCCGCGAGGACGGATCGTGGCTCCTGGCCGGCTGGATGCCGGTCGACGAGATGGCCGACATGCTCGGCATCACGCTGCCCGAGCGGCGCTCCTACGAGACCGTCGCCGGGCTGGTGATCGGCGAGCTGCAGCACCTTCCGACGACGGGCGAGGTCGTCGAGACGCTCGGCTGGCGCTTCGAGGTCATGGACCTCGACGGCCGCCGCGTGGACAAGGTCCTGGCGCGGCGGCTCGAGGCCGCGGCGGCGTGAGCGGGACGTGACGGAGGACCGGGAACGGGAAAGCCGGGAGGCGCTGGAACGCGTCAGGCGGGACAGCGAGACGGTCGGCTCGTCCTCGCTGGCGCGTGTCGGGCAGCGGGCGGCCGATCATTTTTCCGGGAGGGACGCGATCGGGGCTGCGGAAGGTGGCGGCACGGATCCGGTCGAGCTATGGGGCCGCCGGATCGGGAGGGCGCTCTCGGTGGTCGTGGCGGCAGCGCTCGTCTGGTGGCTGGGCCTGCAACTGCGCTGGTGGTGAGCGGATGAGCGGCGAGGTGGACTGGTCCGGGCTGCGCGCCCCGGGACTCGTCGAGTTCGAGCAGCTCGCGCACGAGGCCTTCGCGCGCCTGCCGGAGCTCTTCCGGCAGCGCTGTGCGGGCGTGGCGATCCAGGTCGCCGACTTCCCGGACGACGAGATGCTGGATGAGCTCGGGCTCGAAAGCGAGTTCGATCTGCTCGGCCTGTTCCGGGGCGTCGGGCTCGCCCAGGGTGGCGATCCGGCCCTTCTTCAAACCGGGCAGATGCCCAACATGGTCTGGCTCTTCCGGCGCCCGCTCCTCGATTACTGGGCCGAGCACGACGAGACGCTCGGCCACCTCGTCACGCATGTGCTGGTGCACGAGATCGGCCACCATTTCGGCCTCTCGGACGAGGACATGGAGCGGATCGAAGCCGCGGCCGGGGAGGACGACCGGTCGCAGTGATCTCGGTCCGGAATCCGACCCACGGGCGAAACCAACGGGCTCGCGGGTCGTTAGTCCTCCGAAGTTAAGGAGGTTCACATGGACAAGGATCGCGTTCAGGGCGCCGTCGAGAAGGCCAAGGGCACCCTGAAGGAGGTGGCCGGGAAGGTCACCGGCGACACCAAGCTCGAGGCCGAGGGCAAGGCCCAGAAGGCGGCCGGCACCGTGCAGAACACGGTCGGCGGCATCAAGGACTCCTTGCGCGGCCAGCCCTGAACGGGCTCGCTCCCGGAGGCCCGGCTACGGCCGGGTCTCCCGTATGGCGATCGAGCTGGGCGCCATGGAAGAGGCGCGTCGCTACCGTTCGAATAGCTCGCGCGGCCGTGCGAGCGTCTCCTCGACGACGGGCACCGGAGCTTTTCCAAGCCGCTTGAGCAGCCTTGTACGTTGGAGAGTCCGGATCTGATCGAGCAGGATCAGCCCGTCCTTATCCTTGAGCGTGAAGTTCGCCATCTCCCGGACGCGCTCCGCATCGAATAAGGCGCCGTTGAAGCAACGTTATAACTCCTGAGCAGGGCTTGCGAGAGCAGGGCGCGTAAGCGCGGGCTTGGGCCAGTCGGTCCCCGCCAGCCCGAGCCAGCGCGCCATATCGCCGAGCTCCCGTTCGAGTGGCGGGCGGATCTCCGCCGGGTCGGTACCCGGTTCGAGATGCTGGGATAGGACGAGGAGCCGGCTTGCCTGGCGGTCGGCTTTCAGATCGAGCCGGGCGGCGATGCGGTCCCCGAGCAGGAACGGGAGCACGTAATAGCCGTGCTCGCGCTTGTGCGCGGTCGTGTAGATCTCGATCCGGTAGCGGAAGCCGAAGAGCCGTTCCGCGCGCGAGCGTTCCCACATGAGGGGATCGAAGGGGGAGACGAGCGCGGCCGCCTTGATGCGGCGCGGAAAACGGGCATTTGGGTCGAGATAGGCCGGATTCGACCAGCCCGCGACCTCGACGGGCATCAGCTCGCCGGCCTCGACCAGACCGGCCAGCGCCGTGCGCCCGTCCTCCGGCGTCAGGCGGAAATAGTCGCGGAGGTCGCGTTCGGTGGCGATGCCGAGTGCCCGGGCGGCCGTCCGAAGGAGCTCGCGCTGTGCCTCTGCGGGCTCCGGCGTCGGTGCGGCCACGATCTCGGGCGGCAGGACGCGCTCGGGCAGGTCGTAGACGCGGTCGAAGCCGGGCCGGCGGGTCCTGGTGGTCAGTAGGCCGGCCCAGAACAGCCATTCGAGGGCGCGCTTGCCCTCGCTCCAGCCCCACCAGGAGCCCCTGCCACGCCCGCCATCGGCGAGGTCGCGCGCGGCGAGGGGGCCGGCACGGCGGACCTCGTCCAGGACGGCGTCGATGAAGGCCGGCTGCTCGGCGCGCAGCTTGGCGAGGCCGCGATAGATGCCCTGGCCGGCCCGCGCCCGCTCCATGCGCCAGCGCAGATGCGGCTGCAGCTCCACCCGGATCAGCGAGGCCTCGTGGCCCCAGTATTCGAAGAGTCGGCGCCTCTTCCCGCCATAGGCGAGGCGGTCGAGATGGGCCGTGTCGTAGGGGCCGAGCCGCGAGAAGAAGGGCACGAGATGCGCCCGCGCGAGCACGTTGACCGAATCAATCTGGACGAGGCCGAGCCGCTCGGTGACGCGCGAGACGCGCCGGAACCCCGGCTGCTCGGCCCGCCTCTCGCCGAAGCCGCAGGCCGCGAGTGCGATCCGGCGCGCCTGCGCCGCCCCGATGCGCTCGCGCGCCCGGGGGAGCCTGGCGACGGCCTCGAGCTCCGCCTCGGCCGCCGCGCCGCCGGGAAGCTCAGCCGAAATCCTGGCCGCCCCTCGGCTCGGCGAGCGCGTCCGTGACGCGCTCGATGCGGTCGGCAGTCCGGTTCAGCGCCTCCGCGAGCTGCCGCTCTGCGGCTTCCGACCGGGAGGCTTGGGCGGAGACCATGGAGCGGAGCGCCGATATCTCCGATTCCAGCGTGGAGATCCGCTTCCTGGTTTCGATCAGGTCGTCGGCCATGGTCAGCGCGGCCATGACGTGGAGACGCATGTCGCCGATCTCGCCGAATGCCGCGCGCAGCTCCTGGATCTTGCCGTCGAAGGCGGCCGCCAGCTCCAGGAGATGCCCCTCCTCGCCGTCCCCGCACGCCATGCGGTAGGAGCGGCCCGCGATCGTGACCTGGACATGGGCCATCGCCTAGCTCTGCGCCGCCTCGCCGGACGCTCCGGCCCGGGCGAGCACCTCGCTTACATGCCCGATCGCCGCCTGGAGCCGGCGTCCCACATGCTCGGAGGCGGCCTCGACCTCGTTGAGCCGCACGGTGGCCCCTTCGAGCTCGACCGAGAGCCGCGCCCGGTCGTCCTGCATCAGCTGCAGCTCGGTCTCGAGATCGCCGCGCGAGGTGGCGAGCGCCGGCCGCGCCGCCGCGGCGCTCTCGAGCTGCGCCACGGCCGCGTTGAGCCGCCGGATGGCGGCCTCGAGCTCGGGGGACATCGCGTTCTCCAGGAATCGGCCGCCGCGAAACTAGGCCTGGGGTGACCGTCCCGCAATGCGGCGGCGCGGGTGGCGCACTGGACTCGCGGGGCGCCCGTGGCTAGACCGCGCCCGCGAGCGGCCCCGCCCATCTTCCACGCGCCCGGCGCATCCTGGAAAATATCTTGTCCGATTCAGCCACGTCCGAACGCGTCTCCCATACCGAGCTTGCGGGAGCCGTGCGGGCGCTCGCCATGGATGCGGTCGAGGCGGCCAAGTCCGGCCATCCCGGGCTGCCCATGGGGGCGGCGGATGTCGCGACCGTCCTTTTCACGAAGTTCCTGAAATACGACGCCGCCGATCCGTTCTGGCCCGACCGCGACCGCTTCGTGCTGTCCGCAGGCCACGGCTCGATGCTGCTCTACGCGCTCCTGTACCTGTCCGGCCTCGAGGGCATGACCGTCGACGAGCTGAAGCGGTTCCGCCAGCTCGACTCGAGGACGCCGGGCCATCCCGAGCACTTCATGACGCCCGGTGTCGAAACCACGACCGGCCCGCTCGGGCAGGGGCTCGCGACCGCGGTCGGCATGGCGATGGCCGAGCGCATGCTCGCGGCCGAGTACGGCGACGGCATCTCCAGCCATTTCACCTACGTGCTCGCCTCGGACGGCGACCTCATGGAGGGGATCAGCCAGGAGGCGATCGCGCTCGCCGGGCACCTGAAGCTCAACCGCCTCGTCGTCCTCTTCGACGACAACGGCATCTCGATCGACGGCCCGCTCGCGCTGGCCGATTCCGTCGACCAGCCGAAGCGCTTCGAGGCGGCGGGCTGGCGCGCCGAGCGTATCGACGGCCACGACCCGGCCGCGATCGCGGCCGCCATCGAGCGGGCGCAGGCCTCGGACAGGCCGAGCCTCATCGCGTGCAGGACCACAATCGGGTTCGGGGCGCCCAAGAAGGCGGGCACCTCGAAGGCTCATGGCGAGCCGCTCGGGGCCGAGGAGCTTGCCGGCGCCAAGGCCGCGATCGGCTGGAATGCCGCGCCCTTCGAGGTGCCGGAGCATGTCCTGTCCGCCTGGCGCGAGGCGGGCCGCCGCGGCGCGGCGGAGCGCAAGGCCTGGACGGACCGTGTGGAGGCGCTCGACCCCGCCAGCAAGGCCGAGTTCGCCCGGCGCATGCACCGCAGGCTGCCGGACGGCCTCGCGCAGGCCGTCGCGGAGCTGAAGGACGGCCTCGTCGCCGCCCCGCAGGAGATCGCGACCCGCAAGGCGAGCGAGATCGCGCTCGGTGCCATCACAAAGGTCATGCCGGAGCTGATCCTCGGCTCCGCCGACCTCACGCCGTCGAACAACACGCGGGTCAACAACCCGACCGCGCTCGCGCCGGGGAGCTTCGCCGGCCGCTACATCCATTACGGCATCCGCGAACACGCGATGGCGGCCGCGATGAACGGCATGGCGATCCATGGCGGCTACCGGCCGGCGGGCGCGACCTTCCTGGTCTTCTCCGACTATGCCCGGCCGGCGATCCGGATCGCCGCTCTCGGCGGCATCCCGGCGGTCTACGTCTTCACGCACGATTCGATCGGGCTCGGCGAGGACGGCCCGACCCACCAGCCGGTGGAACATCTGGCGGCGCTCCGCGCCATGCCGAACCTGCGGGTGTTCCGCCCGGCGGACGCGGTCGAGACGGCGGAATGCTGGCAGCTCGCGCTGGAGCGGACGGACGGGCCGACGCTGCTCGCGCTGACCCGGCAGAACGTCCCCCCCGTCCGGCGTGCGGCATCGGGGGCGAATCTCTGCTCACAGGGCGCCTACGAACTGGCGCCCGCCGCGGGCGAGGCGCACGCCACCATCTTCGCGTCCGGCTCCGAGGTCTCGGTCGCGCTCGAGGCGCGCGAGATCCTGAGCGGGAAGGGGGTGGCCGCACGCGTCGTTTCGGTCCCGTCCCTGGAGCTCTTCCTTGCGCAGCCCGAGGACCGGAAGCGGCACCTCATCGGGGCCGCGCCCGTGAAGGTCGCAGTCGAGGCTGCCGTCCGGTTCGGCTGGGACGCCGTCATCGGCCCGGACGGCATCTTCGTCGGGATGAGCGGTTTCGGAGCAAGCGCTCCCTACAAGGACCTTTACCGACATTTCGGAATCACGGCCGAGGGCGTGGCGAAGCGGGTGCTGCGCACCCATAATCTGTAGAATCCACATCATTCCCCGCGGCGAGGTCGTCGGCAGGGCGGGAGGGAGTTCGATCACATGAGCGTCAGGGTCGCCATCAACGGGTTCGGCCGCATCGGCCGCAACGTGCTGCGCGCCATCCATGAGGCAGGCCGGACGGATGTGGAGGTCGTCGCGATCAACGATCTCGGGCCGGTGGAGACGAATGCCCACCTGCTCCGTTTCGATTCGGTCCACGGCCGCTATCCCGGCAAGGTCGAGGTGGACGGGGATTCGATCGTGGTCGACGGCAAGAAGATCAAGGTCACGGCGATCAAGAACCCGGCCGAACTGCCGCACAAGGAACTCGGCATCGATATCGCGTTCGAATGCACGGGCATCTTCACCTCGAAGGATAAGGCGAAGGCTCACCTGGATGCCGGCGCGAAACGCGTCCTCGTCTCGGCCCCGTCCGACGGCGCGGACCTGACGGTCGTCTACGGCGTGAACCACGACAAGCTGACGAAGGACCACCTCGTCGTGTCGAACGCCTCCTGCACGACGAACTGCCTCGCGCCGGTCGCCAAGGTCCTCAACGATGCCGTCGGCATCGAGAAGGGCTTCATGACGACGATCCACTCCTACACGAACGACCAGCCCTCGCTCGACCAGATGCACAAGGACCTGTACCGCGCCCGCGCGGCGGCCCTGTCCATGATCCCGACCTCCACGGGCGCCGCGAAGGCGGTCGGTCTCGTGCTGCCGGAACTCAACGGCAAGCTCGACGGGGTCTCGATCCGCGTGCCGACCCCGAACGTCTCCGTGATCGACTTCAAGTTCGTGGCCAGGAAGGCGACCTCGAAGGACGAGATCAACGAGGCGGTGAAGCGGGCCGCCGAGCAGCAGCTCAAGGGCGTTCTCGGCTACACGACGCAGCCGAACGTCTCGATCGACTTCAACCACGACCCCCACTCGTCCACGTTCCACATGGACCAGACCAAGGTCATGGACGGCACCCTGGTGCGCGTGATGTCCTGGTACGACAACGAATGGGGCTTCTCGAACCGCATGGCCGACACCGCGGTCGCGATGGCGAAGCTGATCTGAGCTTCGCCTGGGCGGGGATGCGGAACCGCCAAGCTTGGCGTAGCTTTTTCTGCGCAGCCGCCTTCACGAGAGCGTTATGTCCGACAGTTTGACTGCCCGTTCCGACGTGCCAGGCGCGCCTCCGCGCCCGACCGAGCCCGAGATCATCGTCCCGGCTCCGACCCCGACCAGTGCCCCGTCGCAGAACGGATCGCCTGCCGCCGGCGCGGCCGTTCCGACGGCCGCCCCGGTCCCGGCGGAGCCTCTGGCCCGGATCGAGGACAAGACCTCGCGCATCGAGGAGAAGCTGGCCCGGTCCGAGGACGCGCTCCAGCGCGTCGTCGGCCGTTTCGAGCTGGCCACGAACCGGATGAACGAGGTCGCCACCCGGGCCGAGCTCACCGCCATGCACGGCGAGGTCTCGTTCATCGCCCGGCGCGTGCGGAAGGTGCCCGGCTGGACCGCGCTCGTCGGCTCCTCCGTCTTGACCGCGATCCTGACCGCGGTCGTCGTCATCCTTCTTCTCCGCTACTTCCCGGGAGCCCTCGCACGATGATCGGCGTCAAGACCCTCGACGACGCCGAGGTCAGGGGCAGGCGGGTCCTCGTCCGGGTGGACCTGAACGTGCCGACCGACAACGGACGAGTGACGGATCGGACCCGGATCCAGCGCGTGCTGCCGACGATCCAGGAGATCGCGGATGCCGGCGGGCGCGTGATCCTGCTCGCGCATTTCGGCCGGCCCAAAGGCGGTCGCAGCGAGAAGGATTCGCTCCGCCCGATCGCGGCCGCCGTGGCCGAGGAGCTCGGCCGCCCGGTCGCCTTCGCGGAGGACTGCGTGGGCGAGCCGGCGGAACGGGCGGTCGCGGCCCTCAGAGAGGGCGACATCCTGCTGCTCGAGAACACCCGCTTCCACCCGGAGGAGGAGAAGAACGACCCGGGCTTCGCGCAGCAGCTCGCCGCGCTGGGCGACATCTACGTGAACGACGCGTTCTCGGCCGCGCATCGGGCGCATGCCTCGACGGAAGGCCTTGCCCGCCTGCTCCCGGCCTATGCCGGCCGCACCATGGAGGCGGAGCTCCAGGCGCTCGCGAAAGGGCTGGAGAAGCCGCAGCACCCCGTCGTCGCGGTGGTCGGAGGCGCCAAGGTCTCGACCAAGATCGATCTCCTGGAGAACCTCGTCTCCAAGGTCGATGCGCTGGTGATCGGCGGCGGCATGGCCAACACCTTCCTGCACGCGATCGACATCGGGGTCGGGAAGTCGCTGTGCGAGAAGGATCTCGCGCCGACGGCGCAGCGGATCCTGGATCGCGCCAAGGAGACGGGCTGCGCGATCCTCCTTCCGGTCGACGCCGTCGTGGCGGCCGAGTTCAAGGCCGGGGCTCCGCACCACACCTACGGCATCGACGCGATCCCGTCGGACGGCATGATCCTGGACGTCGGCTCGCAATCGATCGACCGGATCAAGGCGGCGATCGACGATGCCCGCACGCTGGTCTGGAACGGCCCGCTCGGCGCCTTCGAGATCGCGCCCTTCGACCAGGGCACGGTTGCGGCGGCGCGGCACGCGGCGGCGCGCACCAAGGCGGGCAAGCTCGTTTCCGTGGCCGGCGGCGGCGATACGGTGGCGGCCCTGAACCATGCGGGCGTGGCGCAGGATTTCACCTACGTCTCCACCGCGGGCGGCGCCTTCCTGGAGTGGCTCGAGGGCAAGAAGCTGCCCGGCGTCGAGGCCCTTCGCTCGGCCTGATCCGGCAAAGCCGAACGGAAGGGGCGCTCTCACAGCGCCCTTCTCTTTCCAGCATAAATGTTATGTTATAATGTAACATTCTATGCCATGGAGATCGAGTGCCCGAATGAACCGCCTTCCCGTAACCGTGCTGTCGGGCTTCCTGGGAGCAGGAAAGACGACGCTGCTCAACCACATCCTCAACAACCGCGAGGGCCGTCGGGTCGCCGTGATCGTGAACGACATGAGCGAGGTCAACATCGACGCCGATCTCATCCGCGAGGGAGGCGGAAACCTGTCCCGGACGGATGAGGCCCTGGTCGAGATGACCAACGGCTGCATCTGCTGCAGCCTGCGGGACGATCTCCTGTCGGAGGTCTCGAAGCTCGCCCGGGAGGGACGCTACGACTACCTCCTGATCGAGGGCACCGGCATTGCGGAGCCGCTGCCCGTCGCGAGCACCTTCTCCTTCCGGGACGAGGACGGCCGTTCGCTGTCGGACGTGGCGCGGCTCGACACGATGGTGACGGTCGTGGACGCGGTCAATCTTCTGAAGGATTTCGGATCGCGGGACTTCCTCCGGGAGCGAGGCGAGAAGGCCGGCGAGGGAGACGACAGGACGTTGGTCGACCTCCTGGTCGAGCAGATCGAGTTCGCGGACGTGGTGGTGATCAACAAGGCGGGCGACGTCGATCCGGCCCGGCTGCGGCTCTGCCGCGATGTCGTGCGGGGCCTGAATGCCGACGCGCAGATCGTCGAGGCCGATTTCGGCCGGGTCCCGCTCGCGGCCGTGCTCGATACGGAGCTGTTCGACGAGGAGAAGGCGCAGGCTCACCCGCTCTGGTACAAGGAGCTCTACGGCGCCCATGAGCATGTGCCGGAGACCGAGGAATACGGCATCTCGAGCTTCGTCTACCGCGCCCGCCGCCCGTTCGATCCGGCGCGCTTCCACGAGGTGATCCACCGGACCTGGCCGGGCCTGATCCGGGCCAAGGGGCATTTCTGGCTGGCGACCCGGCCCGACTGGGTGGGCGAGCTGTCGCTCGCGGGATCGATCTGCCGGGTCGGACCGATGGGACGGTGGTGGGCCGCGATCCCGAAAGCGCGCTGGCCGGACCACCCGGACTGGCGCAGCATGATGAACCGGCACTGGAGCCCGACCTGGGGCGACCGGCGGCAGGAGCTCGTCTTCATCGGCACCGGGCTCGACGAGGCGCGGCTCCGGGCCGCGCTCGACATGTGCCTTGTCGGCTCAGTCACGACCGCCCGGTTCGACGGCCGGCCCCAGGCGGGCCTGGCGGATCCCTTCCCGGCCTGGGATCTGCAGGCTGCCTGATGCTGTTCTCCTTCCGGAACCGGCGCGACAAGTCTGCCGACGAAGCCCGCCGATCCGCCTTCAAGGAGCGCGTGTCCCGGATCGCCGGGCTGACGGACGCGGACGCGGTCACGGTCAGCGAGATCGCCTGCCGCGACCCCGGCTGCGCCGACGTGGAGACCATCATCCTGCTGATGCGACGGGGCGAGCCGACCCAGGCGGTCAAGCTCGGAACGCCCGTGGACGAGGTGACGGACGACGCGATCGAGGCGGCGCTCGCCGTGCTGAGCCGCAGGCGCGGCTGAGGCTTTCGCCTCGACCGTCCTCCGGCTAAGACGCGGGCACGTCCATTCACCAAACGCCGGGGAACGATCTATGGCCCGCATCACTCTCAGGCAGCTGCTCGATCACGCCGCCGAGCACGACTACGGCGTGCCGGCCTTCAACATCAACAACATGGAGCAGGCGCTCGCCATCATGGCGGCAGCGAATGCCGTCGACGCGCCGGTCATCATCCAGGCCTCGCGCGGCGCGCGCCAATACGCCAACGACGTCATGCTCAAGCACATGATGGATGCCGTGACCGAGATCTATCCGCATATCCCGGTCTGCGTGCATCTCGATCACGGCAACGAGCCCGCGACCTGCATGACGGCCATCCAGGCCGGCTTCACCTCCGTCATGATGGACGGCTCGCTCAAGGCCGACGGCAAGACGCCGGCCGATTGGGACTACAATGTCCGCGTGACCAAGACCGTGGTCGACATGGCGCATCTCGGCGGCATCTCGGTCGAAGGCGAGCTCGGGGTCCTGGGCTCGCTCGAGAGCGGCACCGGCGAGGCGGAGGACGGCCATGGCGCCGAGGGCAAGCTCTCGCACGACCAGCTCCTCACCAATCCGGACGAGGCCGTGAAGTTCGTGGCCGAGACCAAGGTCGACGCCTTGGCGATCGCGATGGGCACCAGCCACGGCGCCTACAAGTTCACCCGCAAGCCCGACGGGGCGGTGCTCGCGATGCATGTCATCGAGGAGATCCACCGCAAGCTCCCCGACACGCATCTCGTGATGCACGGGTCGTCCTCGGTCCCGCAGGAGCTGCAGGACATCATCAACAAGTATGGCGGCCAGATGAAGCCGACCTGGGGCGTGCCGGTGGAGGAGATCCAGCGCGGGATCAAGAACGGCGTGCGCAAGATCAACATCGACACGGATAACCGCATGGCGATGACCGGCCAGATCCGGAAGGTCCTGTCCGAGAACCCGTCCGAGTTCGATCCGCGCAAGTACCTGAAGCCCGCCATGGAGGCGATGACGAAACTGTGCAAGCAGCGGCTGGAGGAGTTCAACACCGCCGGCCAAGCCTCCAAGATCAAGCGCGTGCTGACGCTCGCCGAAATGGCCCAGCGCTACGCCAAGGGCGAGCTCGACCCGAAGATCGGATCGGTGACCCGGCAGGCCGCCGAGTAGGCCGAAGGAGTCGGCGTTTCGCCGCAATTCCTCAGCATGGGACGGGGCCTGCGGGCCCCGTTTTCGTGCCGCCCACGACATGCCAGATGACCGAGTTCCAGCCGCGTCTCTACCTCGTCTCGCCGCTTCTCGCCGGCCCCGAACCGTTCCGGGACCGGCTCGCCGAGGCGTGCGGGGCTGCGGAGACCGCGGCCGTCCTGCTGCGGCTCGCGCCGGCGGATGAGCGGACGCTCGTGAAGATGATCAAGGCGGCGGCTCCGGCCGCCCAGGATGCGGGCGCGGCCGTGCTGGTCGAGGTTCTGGGCGAGCACGACGCGGCTCTCGTGGCGGCGCGCGGCGGCGCGGATGGCGTCCATGGCGGTGCCGGGGCGGATCTGACGGGCTTGCGCCAGCGCCTGCGCGACGGGCGCATGCTCGGCGCCGGACAGCTCCGCACCAAGCACGACGCGATGACGGCCGGAGAGGCGGGCGTCGACTATGTGATGTTCGGCGAGCCGCGGCCGGACGGCTACGTGCCGCCGCTCGATCAGACCGTCGAGCGCGCCGAATGGTGGGCCGAGATCTTCGAGACGCCCTGCGTGGCCTATGCGCCGACGCTGGAAGCCGTGCGCGACCTCGCCCGCACCGGGGCCGAGTTCGTCGCCCTCGGGGATGCCGTGTGGTCGCACCCGGCGGGGCCCGGGGAGGCGCTCCGGATCGCGGCGGAGGCGCTCCGCCAAGGCGCTCCGGAGGCGGCCCGTTGAACCTGACGAAGACGAGCGTTGCGGCTGCGCTTCTTATGGCCGTCCAGGCTGCCGCGCCGGCTGTCCTGGCCCAGTCGAATCCGGCGAAGCCGACCCGCGAAGCTCCCACGAAGCCGCCTTCGGAGAAGCCGGCCGATCCCGCCAGGGTCGACCTGGCCTTCGGGGCCTATCAGCGGGGCCTGTACCTCGTCGCGTTCAACGAGGCGACCAAGCGCATCGAGGCCGACGGCTCGGATGCGGCCGCCATGACGCTGCTCGGCGAACTCTATAACCAGGGGCTCGGGGTCCGGCAGGACCCGGTCGAGGCGGCCCGCTGGTACCGGCTCGCGGCCGAACGCGGCGATCCGCATGCGATGGCCTCGCTCGGGCTGATGTCGGCCGACGGGCGGGGGGTGAAGAAGGATCCCGCCGCGGCCCGGGCCTGGTTCGAGAAGGCGGCAGGTCTCGGCGAGGCCACGGCCGCCTACAACCTCGCCCTGCTGCTCCTTGCCGGCGGGGCCGAGGCGGATATCGCGGCGGCGGCCCGGCTCCTTCGCGTCGCGGCCGAGGCGGAACTCGGCGACGCCCAGCACGATCTCGGCGTCCTCTATGCTCGCGGAAAGGGCGTCCCGAAGAACCCGGAGGAAGCGGCCAAGCTCTATATCCGGGCGGCCAAGAACGGCTCGATCGCGGGCGAGGTGGAACTCGCGATCGCGCTCTTCAACGGCGAGGGCATCGCGAAGAACGAGGCGCAGGCGGCGCGGCTGTTCCGGCGCGCGGCGATCCGCGGCAACGCCATCGCGCAGAACCGCCTTGCGCGCATCTATGCGACCGGCCGCGGCGTGCCGCGCAACCTGATCGAGGCGGCGGCCTGGCACCTCCTCGCCTCCGGCCAGGGGCTGCCGGATTCCTGGCTCGACGGCGTGCTGAAGGACATGCCGGAGCAGGACCGAAAGCGCGCCGAGCAGCTTGCGACGGAGCGCGCTGCTGTTCTCTGATCAGCCGGGCAATCTCCGGATGCCTGCCGGCGAGGCGTGGGACGGCCGCCGCGGACGAGGAGGCTGACCGTCCGGAATGCGGGCCTGCGCGGGGCTCGCGGGAGCCCGGGCGCACCGCTACATGCCGCCTGCCTCTTCCCGGCACAGGATCGACGTCGACCCGGATGAATCGCACCCAAGCCCTCCTCGCGGCCGCGTTTCTCGCCTGTTGCGCAGCCTCCCCGGAAGCAGTCGCCGACGCCGCTGCCGAGCGCGAAAGCCGGCTGGAGGCGCTGCTCTCCCGCATGACGCTGGAGGAGAAGATCGGCCAGCTGAACCTAGTCCCCTTCAGCCCGACCTTCGATCGCGGCGACCTCGAAAGGGGCCGGATCGGCGCCGTTCTCGCGGTGACCAAACCGCATGAGATCGCGGACGTGCAGGCCGCGGCGCGCCGCTCCCGGCACGGGATCCCGGTTCTCGTCGGCCTGGACGTGCTGCACGGCCTGCGCACCATCTTCCCGGTGCCGATGGCTGAGGTGGCGAGCTTCGATCCCGAGCTGGCGAGGGAGACGGCCCGGCAGGCGGGGCTGGAGGCCGCGGCCATCGGCATCAACTGGACCTTCGCGCCGATGGCCGACCTCGCGCGCGACCCGCGCTGGGGCCGCATGAACGAGGGGTTCGGGGAGGATCCGCTCCTCGGCCGGCTCTTCACCCGGGCCCGGGTGGAGGGTTTCCGCGAGGCAGGCATTGCGACGACTCTGAAGCACTTCGCCGGCTACGGCTCGGCGACGGGCGGGCGCGATTACGACATGGGCGCGATCGCGCCCGGCGACCTTCACGACAGCTATCTTCCGCCGTTCCGGGCCGGGATCGAGGCCGGGTCGGAAAGCGTGATGAGCGCCTTCCTGTCCCTCAACGGCGTGCCGGTGTCGGCGAGCCGCGCGATGCTGACCGGCATCCTCCGGGAGAGCTGGGGCTACCGCGGCTTCGTCGTGTCCGACTGGAACTCCATCGGTGAGCTGATGGAGCACGGGGTGGCCCGGGATGGGGCGGAGGCGGCCAGGAAGGCGCTGCTCGCCGGCGTCGACATGGACATGTATTCAGGGCTCTACGCCGCCCATCTGCAGGACGAGGTGATGGCGGGGCGGATTCCCGAAGCCGCGGTGACCGAGGCCGCCCGGCGCGTGCTGCGTTCGAAGCTCGCCATGGGCCTCTTCGAGCGTCCGGACCCGGATACCTCGCGGGTGGAGCCAGCCCCGCCGAGCCCGGAGGCCCGCGCGCTTGCGCGCCGGGCGGCGCGGGATTCGGCGGTGCTCCTGCGCAACGAGGGCGTTCTCCCGCTGGCGGCGGGGCGGCGCATCGCGGTCATCGGCGAGCTTGGCCGGACGCAGCGCCACCTCGTCGGCCCCCATGCCGCCATGGTGCGCTGGGAGGACGGGGTCTCCGTGCTGGATGGTCTGCGCGGCCGTGGCGATGTAGCGGTCTCCTTCGCGCAGGGCTGCGACATCGCATGCGAGACCGACGCCGGCTTCGCCGAGGCGGAACGGGCCGCCCGGGAGGCGGACGTCGTGCTCGCCGTGCTCGGGGAGGCCAACGAGATGAGCGGTGAGGCGGCCTCCCGCGCCCGCCTCACCCTTCCCGGCCGCCAGGGCGAGCTGCTGGGACGGCTCGTCGCCATGGGCAAGCCCGTGGTGCTTGTCATCATCGCGGGGCGGCCCATCGAGCTCGGACCCGTGATCGATCGGCTCGACGCGGTGCTGATGGCCTGGTTCCCGGGGACGGAGGGTGGCAACGCCATCGCCGACCTTCTCTTCGGGGAGGTCGATCCGGCCGGGAAGCTGCCGGTCTCCTGGCCGCGCACCGTCGGACAGGTTCCGATCCCCTACGATCTGCCGTCCACCGGCCGGCCGCACGATCCGACGAACCACTACACCTACCGCTATGTGGACGAGGAGATCACGCCGCTGTTCCCGTTCGGCTTCGGAAAGAGCTACACGGAATGGCATCTCGGGGAAGTCGATCTGCCCAGGCGCCACCTGTCCAAGGTGGACCGGCTCGAAGTGGCTGCCACGCTGCGCAACACCGGGCGGCGGCACGGGCGGCAGGTGGTCCAGCTCTATGTCCGTCAGCTGCATGGCAGCCGGTCCCGCCCCGCCCGTCAGCTCAAGGCCTTCCGGAAGATCGCCCTTGCACCGGGCAGCGCAGAGCGGCTGACCCTGCAGGTTCCGGTCGCCGAGCTCGGTTTCCATCTCGATGACGGCACCTATGTGGTCGAGCCCGGCCGCTACCAAGTTTTCCTCGGAACCGCCTCCGACGCGCCGGTCGTGGGCGAGTTCGAGGTCCTGCCATAGGGACGACCAGGCGCTTAAGACCTTCGTCGAGCACCCGCTCCCCACTCCTTGACTTGCGGGGCGGGCGAGCGTCTGTCCCGACGCACAAGCAACGGAAGAGGAACGCTCGTGAAACACTTCGCCAGGATTCTCGCCGGCGCCGCGCTGGCCGTAGCGCCTGCACTCGCCCAGGCTCAGCAGGGCCAGGTCTCCGACAACGCCGTCCGCATCGGCATCCTGAACGACCAGTCCGGCGTCTATGCGGATTTCGGCGGCAAGTGGTCCGTCGAGGCCGCCCGCATGGCGGTCGAGGATTTCGGCGGCAAGGTGCTCGACAAGCCCATCGAGATCGTCTCCGCCGACCACCAGAACAAGCCGGACGTCGCCTCCACCATCGCGCGCGGCTGGTACGACAACGACAAGGTCGACGCGATCATGGAGCTGACCGCCTCTTCGGTCGCGCTTGCCGTGCAGCAGCTGTCGAGGGACAAGAAGAAAATCACCATGACGAACGGGGCCGCGACGTCGGACCTGACGGGCAAGGCCTGCACGCCCTATGGATTCCATTGGGCCTACGACACGCGCTCTCTTGCGGTCGGCACCGGCGGTTCGCTCGTCGAGACCGGCGGCGACACCTGGTTCTTCCTGACCGCGGACTACGCCTTCGGCCATGCGCTCGAGGCGGACGTATCCAAATACGTGCAGTCGAAGGGCGGAAAGGTGCTCGGCGCCGTGCGCCACCCGCTCTCCACCAACGACTTCTCCTCCTTCCTTCTCCAGGCCCAGGCCTCGAAGGCGAAGATCGTCGGCCTCGCCAATGCCGGCCTGGACACCAACAACTCCATCAAGGCGGCGGCGGAGTTCGGCATCGTTCAGGGCGGCCAGCGACTTGCGGCGTTGCTCTTCACGCTGGCCGAGGTGCACGGTCTCGGCCTCCAGGCGGCGCAGGGCCTCGTCCTTACCGAAGGCTTCTACTGGGATCTGGACGACCAGAACCGCGAGTTCGCCAAGCGCTTCATGGCGAGGACCGGCCGTATGCCCAACATGGTCCATGCCGGCACCTATTCGAGCGTCCTGCAGTACCTCAAGGCGATCAAGGCGGCGGGAACGGACGATACGGACGCCGTCGCCAAGAAGCTGCGCGAGTTGCCGGTCGACGACTTCTTCGCCAAGGGCGGCAAGGTGCTGCCGAACGGCCGCATGGTGCACGACATGTACCTGTTCCAGGTGAAGTCGCCGGCCGAGTCCAAGGGGCCCTGGGACTATTACAAGCACCTCGCCACGATCAAAGGCGACCAGGCTTTTGCGAGCCTCGCCGAAAGCGGCTGCAACGTGAGCTGGTAGGGCGGGAGAGCGCCGGACTTCCGTCCGGCGCCTTCTCACAATGCGAGCGGATCTCTCAGCCGGCCTGCCACCTCGGCGATCCGCTCCGCCTCCACATTGGCGAAGGCGAGGCGAAGATAGGCGTCCTGGCCCGGCCCGAAGGCGGAGCCGGGCAGGGCGATGACTCCCCGCTCCGTCGCAAGCGCCTCGGCGACGGCCATGGCGGACCGGCCCCGATACGGGTGCCGCACATAGGCGAAATAGGCGCCGCGGCTCGACATCTCCCAGTCCGGGAGCGCCGCGAAGGCCGCCTGCGCCGCAGCGCCGCGCTCGTTCATCAGGGTGCGGTTGCCCTCGCGCCACTCCCGCAGCGCCGGAATCGCCCAGGCGAGCCCCGCCTGGCCCGCCCGCGCGGCGCAGATCTGCACGCAATCGAGGATCTTGGTGAGCTGGCCCAGCATGGCGCTCGAGGCCACGACCGCGCCGAGCCGGTAGCCCGGCACGCAATAGCTCTTCGAGAAGGAATAGAGCTGGACCAGGTGATCGCGCCAGGAAGGATCGGCGAAAAGCGCGTGCGGGCGGTCGAGATCGCCTGGCCGGAAGTCGCGATAGGTCTCGTCGAGCACGAGGGTGATGCCCCGCTCGCGACAGAGCCCGGCGAAGCGGGCGATCGTCTCGGGCGGATAGACCGCTCCGGTCGGGTTGTTCGGCGTGACGAGCAGGACCGCCTTCACGCGATCGGTCAGCAGCTTCTCCGCCGCATCCGGGTCGGGCACGAAGCCGTCCTCCGCCTGGCAGGGCAGGGGCACGACCTCGATGCCGAGCATCGCGGCGTTCATCTGGTGGTTGAAGTACCAGGGGACGGGCAGCATCACGGCCTCGCCGGGCTTCGCGAGCAGCATGGTCGCCGCAAAGGAGCCCATATTGGCTCCGGTCGTGATCGCGACCTCTTCGGGGCGGACGTCGCCGCCATACAGTCCGCTCAGGTCGGCCGCGTAGGCCTCGCGCAGCGCGAGGTCCCCGGTGATCTCGCCATAGCCGAAGCTCTCCGGCTGCCCGGCGGCTTCGGCCAGCTTCCGCACGAGATCCGGATGGGCCGGATAGCCGGGCACCGCCTGGGTCAGATCGATCAGCGGCCCGTGCCGGCCGTCATACCGAGCGGCCCAGGCGCGAGCTTCCGGGATGGGCGGCGGCGCGACGCCTGCAACCAGCGGGTTGAGCGGAACCACGCCTCGCGCCCGGTTCGGCTCAGTCCTTGGCGCGTTCGACGTAGGAGCCGTCCGCCGTCATGATGACGACCCGCGTCCCCGCCGAGATATGCGGCGGGACCATGGTGCGCACGCCGTTCGAGAGCAGGGCCGGCTTGTAGGAGGAGGATGCCGTCTGCCCCTTCACGGTCGGCTCGGTCTCCACGATCTCGAGCGTCACGCGCTGCGGCAGCTCGATTGCAATCGGCGTTCCGTTATGGAGGGAGAGCATCACGGCCATCCCCTCCTGCAGGTAGGGAGCCTGGTCGCCGACGATGTCCTCCGGAACCGCGACCTGGTCGTAGGTCTCCGGATTCATGAAGTGGTAGCCCTCGGCATCATGGTAGAGGAAGGTATGTTCGCGGTCCTCAACGAAGGCGCGCTCGACCTGCTCGGTGGTGCGGTAGCGCTCGGAGACCTTCACGCCGTCCGAGATGCGGCGCATGTCGAGCTGGGTGACGGGGGTGCCTTTGCCGGGGTGGATGTTCTCGGCCGTCACGATGACGTAGAGCTTGCCGTCGACCTCGACGACGTTGCCCTTCCGGAGGGACGAGGCGATGACCTTCACGGGACTGATCCTTGCTGTGTGAGCGGCGCGGCCGGACGGGCTTGCGGAGAACGGTTGGGCGCCCGTTAGCCGATATCTCCCGCCTTCGCCAGTGACCGGGCCGGCATGAGGGAAGCCGCAACGGGCCGGGGCGCCTGGTGGGCGCGGGACCGGCATCTGCGCCGCCGCCCCTTCCTTATCGCGCGGAACCGCATCGTCGCCGCGGTCCGGCGCTGGTTCGCGGCGCGGGGCTTCGTGGAGGTGGATGCGGCCGCCCTGCAGGTTTCGCCGGGCAACGAGGCGCATCTTCATGCCTTCGCCACCGAGGCGGCGAGCACGGCGGGCGAGCGACACCCTCTGTATCTCCACACGTCACCCGAATTTGCGATGAAGAAGCTGCTCGCGGCCGGCGAGGAGCGGATCGTCTCGCTCGGCCATGTCTTCCGGAACCGCGAGCGCGGCGCGCTGCACCACCCCGAGTTCACGATGCTCGAATGGTATCGGACAAACGAGGCCTACGATCTCGTCATGCAGGATGCGGCCGAGCTCGTGCGGCTCGGGGCCGAGACGACCGGCCGAGCCGTTGCGGTGTTCCGCGGCCGTAGCTGCGACCTGACGGTCTGGCCCGAACGGGTGAGCGTCGCGGACGCGTTCCGCGACCTTGCCGGGATCGACCTCCTGGCGACGGTCGGGGCGCGGGAGACGGACCGCGACGCTTTGGCAGGCGCCTGCCGGGCTGCCGGGATACGCATCGCGGAGGACGATACCTGGTCCGACATGTTCAGCCGCGTCCTCGTCGAGAAGGTCGAGCCGCGGCTCGGCGAGGGGAGGCCAACCTTGCTCGACCGCTATCCCGTCGCCGAAGCCGCGCTGGCTCGGCCGGCCGCAGACGATCCCCGCGTGGCGGAGCGCTTCGAGCTCTATGCCTGCGGGGTCGAACTCGCGAACGGGTTCGGCGAACTGACCGATCCCGCCGAGCAGCGCCGCCGCTTCGCGGCCGAGATGGACGAGAAGGCACGCATCTATGGCGAACGCTACCCGGTGGACGGGGACTTCCTCGCCGCACTCGCCGAGATGCCGCCGGCCTCCGGCGTGGCGCTCGGGCTCGACCGTCTCGTCGTGCTGGCGACCGGAGCGGAGCGGATCGAGGACGTGATCTGGACGCCGGTCGCAGAAGCTGACATCGGGCCACGATGAACCGTACCCTCCGCCGGCCGGGCGACCTCGTCGAGGCGGGACTCGCCGCACCGGAAGACCTCGCCCGGCTCGAGGCCGTCGCGGCGCGCTACGCCGTCCAGATCACGCCCGCGCTGGCCGAGCTGATCGAGCCTTCCGATCCCGCCGATCCGATCGCGCGGCAGTTCGTGCCCTCGGCCGAGGAACTCGCTTCCCGCCCGGAGGAGCTCGCGGATCCGATCGGGGACGAGGCGCATTCGCCGGTGGAGGGAATCGTCCACCGCTATCCGGACCGGGTCCTGCTGAAACCGGTCCATGTCTGCGCCGTGTATTGCCGCTTCTGCTTCCGGCGCGAGATGGTCGGGCCGGGCAAGGCCGAGGCGCTCTCGCCGGAAGACCTGGAGCGCGCGCTGGACTACATCCGGGGGCGGCCGACGATCTGGGAGGTGGTCATGTCCGGCGGCGATCCGCTCGTCCTGTCGCCGCGGCGGCTCGGCGAGCTTGTCGCGGCGCTCGCCGGGATCGAGCACGTGCGGGTCTTGCGCATCCACACCCGGCTGCCGGTCGCCGATCCCGGCCGGATCACGCCTGGGCTGGTCGGGGCGCTGAAGGCGGCCGGCAAGGCGACCTGGCTCGTGCTGCACGCCAATCACGCGCGCGAGCTGACACCAACGGCCCGCGCGGCCTGCGCCCGGATCGTCGATGCCGGTATCCCGATGCTGAGCCAGTCGGTGCTGCTGCGCGGCGTCAACGACGATCCGGCCTCGCTCGAGGCGCTCCTGCGCGCGTTCGTCGAGGCCCGGATCAAGCCCTATTACCTGCATCACGGCGACCTCGCGCCGGGCACGTCGCATCTGCGTACGGGCATTGCGGAGGGCCAGGAGCTGATGCGCGCGATGCGCGGCCGGGTCTCGGGCCTCGCGCAGCCGACCTATGTGCTCGACATTCCGGGAGGGTTCGGGAAGTCGCCCCTCGGCCCGAACTACCTTGCCGAGGAGGACGACGCCATCCTGGTCGAGGACTGGCAGGGAGGCCGGCACCGCTATCGCGATGGCGGCGCGCCGCTCAGCGCTTCACGAGCCCGGCGGCTTGGAAGGCGTTCTGAATGACCCGCAGCACCTGAGGCGGAAGCGAGGCAGGCACGCCGAACGTCTCGGGGTCGAAGTGGCCTCCCTCCTGCCTCGTCTCTCGGCGAGGCGGCAGGATTTCGCCGTCCAGAGCCTCCCGGCCCGACGATGCGACCTGTGCCCGGATCGTGGGCTTGCTCCGGATCGCCGTGTGGCCGGCGGCCTCCTCGGTCAGGCCGAAGAAGCCGGCGATGTGATGGGTGGACGAAATGCCGACATCCAGCATGAAGGCGCCGGCCGCGCCTCCCTCCATGTCGCCTTCGCCGACTGCGAGCGGGGTGCCATGCCCCATGCCGGCAATGTCGAAGGACTCGATCACCTCCGCCCCGGACGCGTCGTGCCAGACCTCGCGCGAATTCCCTGCGAAGAAGCTGCGCTCGTCCGGCGTGATGGGCAGTCCGTGAACGTTCGTCCATTGCTTCACGAGTTCCGCCGCGTTGCCGGGCTTGACCACCTGGTCGGCCGCTCCGTGCCAGATCGAAATTCGAGGCCAGGCCCCCCGATGCGGGGAGGCCGAGCGGACGAGGTCACCCCATTCGGAGGCCGGCCGGTTCTGGCCCTGGAACATCGCGTTCAACGCTTCCTGGACATTGCCGGCTGCGCCGTAAGGCAGACCCGCGATGATCGCGCCGGCGGAAAACAGCTCGGGATGCGTGGCGAGCATCGCGGCGGCCATCGCGCCGCCCGCGGAAAGCCCCGTGACGAAGATGCGTGAGCGGTCGATGCCGTGCTCGGCGGCGGCTGCCTCGATCATCTGACGGATCGATTCCGCCTCACCCGAGCCCCGCGCCGTGTCGTGCGGCAGGAACCAGCTGAAACAAGCCTTCGGGTTGTTTGCCTTCGTCTGTTCCGGGAAGAGCAGGACGAAGCCGTGCCGGTCCGCGAGGTCCGACCAGCCCGCTCCGTCGTTATAGGCGGCCGGACTCTGCGTGCACCCGTGGAGGACGACGACGAGCGCCGGCGACGGCGCGAGCTGGTCCGGCACGTAGGTGAGCATGCCGAGATTGCCTGGATTGGTCCCGAACGAGGCCACCCTCGTCAAAGCCGTTCGCGGTTGGGCCGGGCCAGGCGTAGGGGACGTATCCACCCTGCGCAGAAGGTCCTCCATGAGGTTCCGGCCTTGGGCGAGCCGGGACAGGTTCGAGGCTAGTCCGCGCATCGTTCGAATCTCCTGCACAGCTGTCATGCTGCGCCGCACAATGAAATATGTTGCGCAACGGCAGGATGCGAGGGACTGTTCCGTCGCTGTACGGTTTCTAGCGCCAGGCGAGCAGCTTCCGCTCCGCCTAGGACAGGGCCGTGCCGCTGCTGCCCGCCAGCCCGAGGAGCGCGACGGCTCCGAACAGCCGCATCGCGCCGCGGCGCGAGCGCATCCAGCTTGTGTCCAAGGCGTACTCCCGGAAAAGCTTGCGGGAGGCGTTAAGGCGCGCGTGCCGGCTCGGCAACCAGGGCGCGTCGTGCGAGGGCCGTTGCCGGAGCGCGGCGGGTGCGGCATGGCTGCGGGCAGAACGAGGAACGCCCGATGCCGACCGAGACCGCCCCGGCCCTGATCTCCCCCGACGAACTCGCCGAGCGGCTCGGCGTGCCGGGCCTCGTCGTGCTCGATATCCGCTCGGCCGGCTATGGTGGGGGCCGGCAGGCTTTCGATGCCGGGCACATCCCGGGCGCGATCCACTCCGATTACGTGGCGGACGGATGGCGGCAGCAGAAAGGCGCGGCCGCCGGCCTGCTGCCCGATCCGGAACGCCTGTCGGCCCTGTTCGGCAGGCTCGGCATCAAGCCGGACAGCCATGTCGTGATCGTGCCGGCCGGCATGTCGTCCGGCGACTTCTCGGTGGCGGCACGCATCTTCTGGACCTTCCGGGCCGCCGGCCATCGCCGCCTCTCGATGCTGGATGGCGGCTGGGAGGGCTGGGCGAGTTCGGGCAAGCCTGTCTCGATCGAGCCGACGGAGCCGCAGCCGACCACCTATCCGGTCACGATCCACCCCTCCGTGAGGGCGACGCTCGCCGAAGTGGAGCGCGCGGTCAGGGAGGGAGGTGCGCTCCTCGTCGATGCGCGCGGCCCGAAGTCCTTCACCGGCGAGGAGAAATCGCCGCAGGCCGCGCGGCCTGGACGGCTTCCCGGCTCCATCAACATCGAAGGAGCGCAGGCCTATGACAGCGCACGTCATGGATTGAAGGAGAGGGCGGAGCTGGAAGGCCTGTTTGCGCCGGCAGGGCCGGGCCCCGTCGTCACCTTCTGCAACACGGGCCAAGCCGCCTCGACCGACTGGTTCGTCCTGGCCGAGGTGCTCGGCCGGCGGGACGTGAAGCTCTACGACGGCTCGATGTCCGAATGGACCGCGGACCCGGACCGTCCGGTGGAGACGGGGCCCGTCCTCAACCGCAGCTGAGCGGAGGTCGTTTGGCCGAGCGGCTCTTCGGGGTTACTTTACCGACGCGAAGGGACGTCGATTCTGCCTCGACCGATCAGATCATTCGCGGCCGCTCTGGCCCTCCTGCCTGGGCTGGGCGCTGGCGCGCTCCGGGCGGATGAGGAGCAGCCGCTCCGGTTCACGGTCGGGCCGTCGGGGGCCGAATCCGGCAACCGGGGAGAGGAGACGCTGGATCAGAAGCTCGCGCGGCGGGATCGCTTCCGCTTCATCTGCGTCGGCTGCATCCGCGTGCCGGGGCAGGTGGACGGTTCGAGCTTCCGGCCTATCGAGACGCTCAATGCACCGCAGCTGACGCGTGCGCTCGCGCCACCTCCGCCCGACGTGCCGCCGGAGGAGCCCGAACCCGCGCCGCCCTGAGGTGCGGACCGCGCCGCGCGACAAGCTCGGCCGGGGGCGCTATCCTGTTGCGCGATGGGGAACTCGATGAAGCGGGCGTTTCTCGCCGCGGCCTTGGCCGGATCGCTGGCCGGCTGCGGGACGCGCGCCCCCGATGCCCTTCTGCCCGTCTCCGCCCAGGCGGTCGGGGCGACGCGTGTTCCGATTCTGGTCGCGACCACCCGGAAGGCTCTTCCCGGCGAGCCCGGGCTCCTCTTCGGAGGCGAGCGGTCCCATCACGTGTCCTACCGCCGGATCGACGTCTCCATTCCGCCGGCCCACCGGGTTGGCGAGGTCGAGTGGCCGGACAGCTCTCCCGGCGATCCTGCCCGCCATTTCGTGACCCTGCGGTCCGACCCGCTGAATGATGCGGGCTTGCACAGCTCCGTCCGGGAGATGGTCCGCCGCTCGGGCCAGCGCCGCGTCCTTGTCTTCGTGCACGGCTACAACAACCAGTTCGACGACGCCGTCTTCCGCTTCGCGCAGATCAAGCACGACAGCAGAGCGCCCGGCGTGGCCGTGCTCTTCACCTGGCCGTCCCGCGGCCGGCTCCTCGCCTATCCCTACGATCGCGAGAGCGCGACCTATTCGCGGACCGCGCTCGAGCGCCTGCTGACCGAGCTCTCGGCGGAGCCCGCGATCACGGATATCGACGTGCTGGCCCATTCGATGGGGAATTGGGTTACCTTGGAAGCGCTGCGCCAGCAGGCGATCCGCAAGGGCCGCGTGCCGGCGAAGATCCGCAACGTCATGCTCGCGGCCCCGGACATCGACCTTGATGTCGCCCGCACGCAGGTCCAGGATCTCGGGCCGAACCGTCCCAAGATCACGCTGTTCGTGGCGCAGGACGACAGGGCGCTCGCCTTCTCGCGCCTGTTTTGGGGCAGCAACGTCCAGCTCGGCGCCATCGACCCCGAGGTGGAGCCTTACCGAAGCTCGCTCGCCAAGGCGAACATCACCGCGGTCGATCTCACCCGCATGCGCTCCGGCGATCCGCTCCACCACGCGACCTTCGCCGAATCGCCGGAGGTCGTGCGCTCGATCGGTGCGCGGCTGGTGGCCGGCCAGACGGTCGGCCAGGACGAGAGCCTGGGTGAGGGGATCGGGCTCGTGGTGGGCGGTGCGGCGCGCTCGCTCGGGGCGGCGGCGACCGCCGCCGTTTCCGTTCCGGCCGCGGTTGTCGATCCCGCCAGCCGCCGCAACCTGGAGGAGACTTTCAGGGCGATCGTCCCGGGCGCTCACGATCCTCGCGAGGATGTCGCGACGGATTGAGCGCTCGAAGCGCCTAGGCCCAGGCGGGCAGCTTGCCGTCGCGGCGGAGCTTCGCGTCGAGGCTCCAGGGGCCGGGGCCGGCAAAGACGAAATACAGGAAGATGAAGCAGTAGAGGATCGCGGCATCGCCGCCGTTCAGCGTCGGGTAGAGGTTTCGCGGCGCGTGGAACATCCAGTATGCGACGGCCATCTCGCCCGACAGGATGAAGGCGACAGGGCGCGTGAAGAGCCCTGCCATGAGCAGAAGGCCTCCGACGAGTTCCAGGATCGCGCCGATCCAAAGCAGGGAGAAGACTGCGGGAAAGCCGTTCGGAGGCGGAGCCGGGAAGCCGAACAGCTTCTGGGTTCCGTGCAGCAGGAAGATGAGCGCCGCTACGATGCGCACGACGCTGAGCACGCGCGGCGCCCAGGCGGCCCCGTAGGTAGAATCGATCACGTGACTGTTCCCGGTTTCGGTCCGCTTGTGATCGGGGGAACCGGGATTACGGTCAAGCTCCGGCCTTTGCGCCCGTGCAATCCCGGCCTTGCGCAACGGCGCGGAGTGAAGGCCGCGATCTGGCGTCCCTCAGCGTTGCGCCGCCGCTTCCCCGAGCTTGTAGAGCTCGAGCGCATCCGCCTTCTCGCCCCGCGTTGCGGCGAGGAGGCGGAAGAGCTGGGCTGCGAGCGCCGCCATGGGTGCCGGCGTTCCGGTCTCGCGCGCGGCGTCGAGCGCCGAATCCAGATCCTTCAGCATCGTATAGGCGTGGCCGAGCGGCGGGTCGTGGATGCCGGCCGCCATGCGCGGCACGAACAGTTGCAGCGGCTTCGAATCCGCGAAGCCCCCGGCGAGGGCTTCGGGCAGCCGGCACGGATCGATGCCGGCATTCGCTGCGAGCCGCGTCGCCTCGGCGAGCACCGCCATCGTGCATCCGACGACGATCTGGTTGCAGAGCTTCGTGGTCTGGCCGGAGCCGAGCGGGCCCATATGGGTGAGCCGCGCCGCCATCGTCATGATGTGAGGCCGCGTGCGCTCGATATCGGCCGCCTCGCCGCCGGCCATGATGGCGAGCGAGCCTTCCTCGGCGCCTTTCGTCCCCCCGGACACAGGCGCATCGACCCAGCGCATGCCGTTCGCCGCTTCCAGGCGGCGGGCAATCTCGACGGTGGCATCGGGCCGGATCGACGAGAAGTCGACGACGAGCTTGCCTCGGCCCGGGGCGGCGCTCAGGCCCTCAGGCCCGAACACCACCGCCTCGACGGCCGCGCTGTCGGTGAGGTTGAGAAAGACGATCTCGGCGGCTTCGGCGACCTCGGCCGGGTTCCCCGCGCGCTTCGCGCCCACCGCCACGGCGGCTTCCAGCTTGTCAGGCGAACGGTTCCAGACGGTGACGGTGCGCCCGGCGGCGAGCAGACGCCGGGTCATCGGCCCGCCCATCAGACCGAGGCCGATGAAGCCGAGGGGAGTCGGGTCCGCCATGTGGAGGTGCAGTCGTGCGGCCAAGAAGCTGGGGTTACGATAGGCCGGCCGTCAACGCGAAGAATGCCCTTTCCGCCGCTCAACGGGTCGGTCTGCAAAGAAATAGAGCGCGACCGCAATGATCACGGCTCCGACGGGAGCGATGTAGAGCGAGGCAATCTGCGCCCAGGTCATGGCTCCAGCTTCCTTAAGACGCGCCTTGCTCCAAGATGTAGGCCTGCGCTGAGGCAAACGCAAACGCACGTCAGGATCCCGATCGGCGCCGCCGCGCCCGCCTGAGCCGCGCCGCTCACGAGTGCCGCGACCGGCGCTAGTCCGCCCACGGCGAAAACCGCGATCGCGAGGCCATTGAGATACGTCGCCGTGAGCTTGACCCGCTCGTTGTGAACGAGGCTCACAGCCCCGCCTCACCGGCCGGGTTCGTCCAAACCGCCCTTCCCGCATGCGTCACCGCCCCGTTTTCCGCGCCGCCGACGAGGCGGGCGTACTTTGCGAGCAGCCCGGCCGGATGGCGGGTCGGCTTCGGCGTCCAGGCGGCGCGGCGCCGGGCGATCTCGGCGTCATCGACCAGGAGGTCCAATGTCCGCGCCGCCCCGTCGATGCGGATGCGGTCGCCGGTCTGGACGAGCGCAAGCGGCCCGCCGATTGCCGCCTCCGGCGCGATATGCCCGATGCACATGCCGCGGGTCGCCCCGGAGAAGCGGCCGTCCGTGAGCAGCGCGACCTTCTCGCCCATCTGCTGGCCGTAGATCAGCGCCGTGACGCCCAGCATCTCGCGCATGCCGGGCCCGCCGCTCGGCCCCTCGTAGCGGATGATTAGCACGTCGCCGGCCGCGTAGGCGCGAGCCCGGACCGCGAGCGCGCAATCCTCCTCCGAATCGAACACGCGGGCGGTGCCCTCGAACAGCGTCGATTTCAGCCCGGCGACCTTCAGGAGAGCGCCGTTCGGGGCGAGATTGCCCTTCAGGACGACGAGCCCGCCATCCGGCCGGATGGCCTCCGCGACGGGGCGGATCACCGTCCCGTCCGGCCGGGGCGCCGCCCCGTGCTCCTCCTCCAGAGTCTGGCCCGTCACGGTCAGGGTCGAGCCGTCGATGAAGCCGCCGGAGATCAGCTCGCGGATGATGATCGACACCCCGCCGAGGTCGTAGACATCCTTGGCCAGGAAGCGCCCGCCCGGGCGCAGGTCGCCGATCAGCGGGGTCCGGGCGAAGACCTCCGCCACGTCGTCGACCGTGAACCGGATCCCGGCCTCGTGCGCGATGGCCGGGATGTGGAGCGCGGCATTGGTCGAGCCGCCGGTCGCGGCGACGATGGCGGCCGCGTTCTCCAGCGAGGCGCGGGTGATCAGGTCGCGCGGCAGCGGGCCGCCGCGTACGATGTTCTCCATGACGATCGCGCCGGCGCGCTTTGCGATCTCCAGCCGCTCGGAATAGACGCCCGGCGCCATGGAGGAATTGGGCACGGTCAGCCCGAGCGCTTCGGACACCATGGCCATGGTATTGGCCGTGAACTGCCCGGCGCAGGCACCGAAGGTCGGCTTGCAGACCCGCTCCATCTCATCGAGCACGCTCTCGTCGAGCGCTCCGGTCATCACGGTGCCGACCGCCTCGTAGGCGTCCAGCACGGTCACGTTCCGGCCCGCATGGCGGCCGGGGAGGGCGGAGCCACCATACAGGAAGACGCCCGGCACGTTGCAGCGCACGAGACCCATCATGGCGCCTGGCAGGGTCTTGTCGCAGCCTCCGAAAGCGATCAGCCCGTCATAGGCATGCCCGTGCACGACGGCCTCGATCGAATCGGCGATCAGCTCCCGCGACACGAGAGAGAATTTCATGCCCTCGTGGTTCATGCCGATCCCGTCCGAGATGGAGATCGTCGTGAACTCGCGGGGCGTGCCGCCGGCCCGGGTCACGCCCTCCTTCGCGGCGTCGGCCTGCGGCCCGTGCGTCATGTTGCAGGGCGTGACCTCGCCCTTCATCGACACGACCCCGACCATCGGCCGGGCGATGGCCGCATCGTCCAGGCCCATCGCGCGCATGAAGGCGCGGTGCGGCGTGCGTTCGATGCCGTGCCGCGTGACGTCAGACCTCAGGCGCATCGGATTCCTTGTTCCTCGGAAAGGGCGGCGTTATCGGATGTGAGGCAAGTCGCCGCAAGCGGGCCGGGGGTCGATGCAGCTCGTCGCGAATCTCACCCTGATGTTCACGGAGGTGCCGTTTCTCGATCGCTTCGCCGCGGCCGCGCGGGCGGGCTTCGCGGGCGCGGAGGTCCAGTTCCCCTACGAGTGGAGCACCGAGGAAATCCGCCGGGCCGCCGGCGACCTGCCCATCGTACTGATCAACCTCCCGGCCTCCGACGGCCGCGGTGGCAACGGCCGGGCAACGGATGCAGGCGCGCGCGACGCCTTCGCGCAGGGAGTGGAGCAGGCCGTGCGCTATGCCGAGGAGCTCGGCGTCAGCAAGGTCAACCTGCTGGCCGGTCCTCCACCCATCGGGCAGGACGACAGGACGACCGCCCGCGTCTTCTCGGACAACGTGGCGCTCGCCGCCAGGCGTTTCGAGCGCGCGGGGGCCGAGCTGATGCTGGAGGTGATCAACCCCTTCGACGTGCCGGGCTTCTGGCTCGACAGCCTCGACAAGTTCCTCCGCTTCTATGCCGGGCAGGGCGACCCGCGGATCCGCCTGCAATTCGACCTCTACCACATGGCCCGGACCGAGCCCGATCTGGTTGCGGCGATCCGGCGTGCGGGCGAGCTCATCGGCCATGTGCAATTCGCCGACAATCCCGGCCGGCACGAGCCGGGCACGGGCGAGCTCGACTTCAAGGCTGCATTCGGCGCGCTTCGCGCCGTCCATTACGACGGTGCTGCCGCCGCCGAGTACCGTCCGCTGGGCCGGACGGAAGACGGGCTCGGCTGGATGAAGGAGGCGCCGGCCTGGTTCGGGCGGGGGTGACCTCAAAGCGCGAGCACACCTTCGCGGCTCTTGATCCGCCGGTAATGCGCCCAGAGCAGCCCCGCCGCGACGCCGCGCCATGGACGCCAGCGCTCGGCGATCGCGGCGAGCGCCTTCGCGTTCGGCCGGGCGGGCAGGCCGAGCAGCGCGCGGACGGCTTCCTGAAGCGCAAGGTCGCCGGCCGGGAAGACGTCCGGATGGCCGAGGCAGAACAGGAGGTAGATGTCGGCCGTCCATGGCCCGATCCCCGGGACGGCGGTCAGCGCGGCATGCGCCTCGGCCGCCGGCATGCCGGCGAGGCTCGAGAGGTCGAGCCTGCCCGCCAGGATGGAGGCGGAGATCGCCCGCAGGGTCCTGAGCTTCGGCCGCGAGAGGCCCGCGCCCAGGAGTTCGGCATCCGACGCGGCCGCGATCCGGGCAGCGGAGAGGTCCGGGAACGCGGCCGCAAGGCGGGCGAGAATGGCCCGTGCGCTCGCGGTCGAGACCTGCTGGCCGACGACGATCGAGAGCAGGCCGGCAAGCCCGGGCTCGCGCCTGCGCAGGGGCGGCCGCATTCCCGCTGCGACAAGGCGCGCCAGGTCCGGATCGAGCCGGCAGAGCTCCGCCAGCCCGGTCGCCATGGCTTCCTCCGAATCGAGGCGCCCGCTCATGCGGCGAGGCCGCGCCGATGAGCCCGATCCTGCGCTTCGCGCCGAGCCCGAACGGGCGGCTCCATCTCGGCCATGCCTATTCCGCCCTCCTCAACGACGCCGTCGCGCACCGGCTTGGGGGCATCTGGCTCCTGCGCATCGAGGATATCGACCTGGTCCGTGCGACGCCGGAGAACATCGCGGGAATCGAGGAGGATCTCGCCTGGCTCGGCCTCAGCTGGCCGCAGCCCGTCCGCAGGCAATCCGGACACATGGCGGAGTATCTGGCCGGTGCCGAGAGGCTGCGCCGAGCCGGCCTCCTCTATCCGTGCGGGTGCAGCCGGAGCGAGATCGCCGCGACGGTAGCGGCGTGGGAGAGCAAGACGGGCGGGAGATGGCCGCGCGACCCTGACGGGACGCCCCTCTACCCGGGTACCTGCCGGAACCTGCCTCGGGCCGGGCGCGAAAGCCTCCTTGCTGCGGGAGGACGCGTCGCCTGGCGCATCGACATGGCGGCCGCGAGCGCCGCGGCCGGCCCCGTCTCCTGGCGCGGCTTCGATCCGGACGGCCGCGACTGGTCCGTCGCGGCGCGGCCGGAGCGCTGGGGCGACCTGGTCCTCGTTCGGAAGGAGACGCCGACGAGCTACAATCTGTCCGTCGTGCTCGACGACGCCGCGCAGGGCGTCACGCATGTGGTGCGCGGCGTCGATCTCGAAGCGGCGACCGACATCCACGCGCTGCTCGGACGGCTCTTCGACCTGCCCCGCCCGCTCTACCACCACCACGCGCTCCTGACGGACGAGGGCGGCCGGAAGCTCTCGAAGAGCCGCAGCTCGGTCTCCCTGGCGGCCCTCCGCGCCGCCGGCGAGTCCCCGGAGGACATACGGCGCCGCCTCGGCTTCGGTTGAGCTCAGCCGCGCTGCGCCAGCCGGTTGGGCGAGGCCTTCTGCATGAGCTGGTCGATCTGGTCGCGCTGGCGGCCGAACTCCACGAGCGCCCGCCCGTCGAGCTCCCGTCCGCGCGGGACTCGGATCTTCATCGGATCCACGAAATGGCCGTTCACGATCACCTCGTAGTGGAGATGCGCGCCCGTCGAGAGACCCGTGGAGCCGACATAGCCGATCACCTGTCCCTGCCGCACCCGCGCGCCGGGCGCGATGCCGCGCGCGAAGGAGGATTGGTGGTTATAGGCCGTGACGTAGCCGTTGGCGTGCTGGATCTCGGTCCTGCGGCCATAGCCAGAGTCCCACGCCGCCTTGATCACGGTGCCGTTGCCGGCCGCGAAGATCGGCGTCCCGACCCGGGCGGCCCAGTCGACGCCGGTATGCATCTTCGCGTAGCCGAGGATCGGATGGTAGCGCGTGCCGAAGCCCGAGCTCAGCCGCGCCTCGACGACCGGCTTGCGGATCAGGAACTTCTTCAGCGAGCGGCCCGCGTCGTCGAAATAGTCCACCGAGCCGTCCTCGCCCTGGTAGCGGTAGACCCGGTGGGTGTCGTTCCCGAGCGTGATCGTAGCGGACAGGATCTCCAGACGATCTCCGCCCTCGTCGTCGGTCGCGTAGAAGATCTCGAAGCTGTCTCCCGGCGCGACCCGGCGCTGGAAATCGACGTCGTAGCCGAAAATGCGGACCAGCTCCTCGACCGTCTGCCGGGGCAGCTCCTGCTTGAGCGCGGTCTCGTAGAGGCTGTTGTAGAGGGTGACGCCGCTTCCCTCCTGCTCGTCCTCCTCCTCTTCCTCGCCTCCGGCCCGGCCCTGGGCGCGGGCCGCGCTTTGCGTCTGCGGCGGCGTGACCGACACGAAGGCGCCGCGGTCGTTCATGGCCGAGATCGCCTCGATTCCGCGCTCGCCGAAGAGGATCGCGCGCACGAGGCGGCGAGCCTCGCCGGGGCGAGGCGGCGGCGCGAGGAGGAGACGCAGCTGCATCCCGTCCACCGGCCCGAGCTGACGGTCGCGTCCGACGAGCGTGGCGAGGATCGCGCGGACATCGTCCGGGCTTGCGCCGTTGGCGCGAAGGACGCTCTCGAGCGTCTCTCCCCGCCGGATGGGAACCACCCGCTCCTCGAAATCGACCTCCGCGGATTTCGGGCCGGATTTCGGTGCCTCGGTGACGTTCTCCGGAACGACCCGGACCTCGATCGAGCGGAAGGGGGCCTGCAGGGCGGCATCACCGCCGGGAAGCACGGGCACGGCCGCGGCGGCTGGCATGCGGCCGAGCATCCGCGACAGCATCGCGGTCGAGGGCAGCGGGGCATTGGCGCGCCGGCCGGCCTCCGCGCGCAGCCGCGCCTCGTCTTCGAGCTGGAGCACCACCTGCTCGTCGCTCAGGCCATGCTGCCCGAACTCGACCGCGAGCGTCGAGAGTTCGCTCTTCACCACCGACACCTCCGCGTCGGAAGTCTCCGGCGGCGGTTCGAAGCCGCGCTCGCCGGGAGTGTCAGCGAAGAAGCGCAGCGGATTGAAGGGTGGGATGTCCGAGGCGTAGACCCCGCTCGTCAGGGAGAGGTTCGTGGCGATGCGCACGAAGTTGCGCACCTTGATCACCTCGCGGTCGCCGGCGCGCAGCGTCATCGGCGTGCGGAAGCTCTGCTTGGCCGACGCCACCATTTCCGTGCGGACGAGCTTGTCGGCTTTTCGGGCGGCTCCGGCGCCATCGCCGCGCGAGGCCAGAGTAGGGGCTCGCTGGGGAAGGTCAGCGAAGGTCGTCTCTCCCTCGGAGGAAACGTAGATCGCGGAGCCGAGAAGAAGCCCGCCCATGAGGCCGATGAGGACGCAGGCGCCGAGCCAGCGGAAGCTCACGGCGTGACGGCCGCCCGAGGCGGCAGCCGGGACGGCCGGGTCGAGCGGGGGCTCGTTCCCGAAGCTCGCA
>NZ_JABEPP010000005.1:0-167500 GCF_013044135.1 Enterovirga aerilata | reverse complement strand
GGCGCCTTCGGCGGCGCTGTCGGGCCGGGTGGCTGTTCACTACTATCCTCCGAAACAGCCGTGGTTCGACGCCGTCGGCAACATCTGTCTCAGTGCTCGCCCCGTTTCCCAGTCGCTGATTCCGTCATTTGCCAGCCAAACGTCGCGGTGGGTCCGATCCCCTTACCTCGAAGAACGTGTTCTCACCGCAGTCGTGAGATCGACAAGCCAGGGAGCCCGCCGACGATGCCCTATGCCTCCTCCCTCGTCTCGAACCCAGCCTTCGGCGAGGAATGGGAGTATTGGAACCCCGACAACGACCGCGGATGCAACTCGGCCGTATACCCGGCGGCTCTCCGAACCAGATGCCGGATATCGTCGAGCCAGCCCATCTTTCGCGCCTGCTCATCATAGAGGCACATCGTCAGGCCACGGCTGAGGACCTCGACGATGAGCGTATCCGCCGCTTCCTTACATGGCAGCGCTCGCTGTTCGAACCCGCTCCGGGTGGCCCGAGGTAGCATGGCGTATTCGAGGTACCTGACCTTTCGCTGGAAGAAATAGAGGACGACGTTCTTGTGCCGGAACTTCGGCCGCGGAAATATAGGTCGCGGCCTCACGTCCAGGATCGCTGTGACACCGTTCCGAGCGATGGCCGTAAGGAGCGTCTCTTCCGCCAACCATTCGACGTCGACGAAAACGATCTTGCCCTTGCCCTCCGGCGCTGACGCGAACAGCGTCGGTTCGTAGCCGCTATTCACGCCTGGGCGGGGGATCTCAACCGAACGTGCCACCGCCGGAAAGGCGAGTACCTTGCCGTCACGCATGTTGCACCTCCGGAACCAAGGCCGCCGCCCGTTCCTCGACCGCTCTCAATTCCCGCATTCTTACAGCCTGGGCAGGCAAGCCACGCGAGGGTGCTTCGTAGCTTCCGTCCTGCCTCTTCACCTCCGTACGCTTGGTGAAGAAGTCCTCGTACATACGAGGACCGACGCCCGTGAACGGGACCACCACCATGTGGGTCGGTCGTGCCCCCAGTCCAGCCGAACTGACCTCGGTCGAGATCGCGTCAGAATGGAGCTCCGTCGCTAGACTCTTTACATAAGGCTCGATGTAGTAGACGCGCTCGACACCGGCAGTGACGAGATGTCGGGCGCAATTGTGGCAGGGGTACGTGGTGCAATAGAGGGTCGTTCCAAGCGGCGAGATGCCGTTCCGCGCCGCCGAGAACACCGTGTTCATCTCCGCGTGGATGGAACGCGAATATTCGACGATGTCCTTCACGCCGGGCAGTTCCTCCATGATCTCCGCGTTGTCGGCGAAGAAGGCACGGATGCGCACCTCAGCCTCGGCACGAGCCCGACCTGCGGTATCGGATCCGCTGCCCGGTATCGGGTGAGCGGCGAGCGCGAGCCCGCTGGCAAGCCGCTCGGCGAGCCAACTGCCGATGTCTTCTCGGAGGCGGCGCTTCCGGCGCTGATTGTGGCAGCCGGTGAACTGAATTTGGCCGTCGGTCCACTCCCAAGCGAAGCAACGATGATCCGGCGAACTGTCCTCGTCGTAGACGCCGCCGCCGAACTTCGGGACGTCGTTCGTTCCCGTCGAAACGACCGTTCCGTCCGCAGCTACCAGGGCGGCGCCGACCTGCCTAGACAGGCAGGAGGATTGTAGGGCTGCGGCATGGGCATGGTACATCGCTCTCTCACCCTTGGTGGGGCGGACCAACCCAGAGCCGAGAAGCAGGTCGACGAAGCGCCCCAAGTCGGCGTTTAGGTGCTCGCCGCTGTGGGAGGTTGCGTTGTTGTCGATGAAGAAGTCAGCCAGGTAGAAGGCGTCCCGAACCTGCTGGCCATGCTTCCGGCCCTGGTCCTTCTCATCCCTCTCCATATAGCCGAGCACCTCTCGCTCGCTGACCCCTGCATACTTCGCAGCCGACCTCCCAGCGCCGATCAACCGACGCTCCCGCGCAGGCCGCTCGCAATGAACAGCTACGAGCCGGAACGATTGGTCGTAGACCTTACGCAGGAGCTCCACCTCGGCCGAGTGCTTAAGAGAGTCGAGAATGAAGGCGAGCTTACGCTCGCCCGGCGCCACTGAGCCTCGGCGCCCCATGATCTCAGCGACAGCCAGGGCCGCCACGGCGCGGTGACCATGGGTCTCCCTGAGCCCGTCCCCGAGATCCTGAAGTTCACAGGCACGCTGAAAACGTCCCGGCCCTGCCCTCAAGCCATGATCCACCACCGGCCCGGGTGTCCGTCCCGAGTGCCGCGCGATGAGCTCGCTCAGCTTGATACGTTCGACCTGATAACCTGCCTCTTCCAGCAGGATCTCCAGACGACCCGCCGCCGTCGAGCAACCCGCTCCGGCATAGCCGACCAAACCGATGACGAGTTCGAGCGACAGGGGCGAGACCTCGGCCTCGCGCGGAGCGTCCCCGAGTTCCTGACCAACGACACGCAAACCAGCTGACATGCGGACCGCCCCCGACCCGACAACGCAAGGCGCGCTCTCCCACCCGTGCTCCCCCGGGCAGTGCGCGACACCGAATCTCCTGAAGATGATCCATGCTACCGCGAGATACCGCGGACGTCGATGCTACCTTGGACTGTCATGCGCCCGCGCACTCTGTCTCAGCGGCTTCTGCTCCCTCGCGAGAGGCCCATGTTGCGCGCGCAGCACTCTCGCCCCAACCCGACCCGGCATCGTTGACCTGGTCCGCAGGTATGTTCTCTGTACATTCGGATTCGGTTCAAGATGCACGCTCACGCCATTATCGTTGGCGCTTCCACGGCGTTCGCCGTGAGAACCCGGATCAGCCGGGAGGCGCCCGCAACGTCTTGTAGAGTGTCTCGACCGCGTCGCTGAAGTCGGCTGCGCGGTTCCCTTCGCAGTACACGCGGAGGAACTCCGCCTGTTTGCGAACCGGGAATGACCGCGGGGCGAGATCGAGGTTCTCGTCCTTTCCCTCGGGCGCCCTGATGAGCAGACCGCTCAGGTAGCCCTGCGCCCAGGCCATGTACTCGCGGCCGGCGCGCGGGTCAGACGACGCCTGTAGCAGGAACGTGGTGCACGGCGCCGCGCCGATGCCGACGATCTTGACGGATTGCGCGAACACGGACGCAGGCGTCAGGAGGCCTACGGCGATCAGGAGAGCGTAGCGGGTCATCCGTTCATATCCTCGCGCTCAAGAGCCGGAGCGCGTTCGCGGTGACGAGCACCGTCGCGCCTGTGTCGGCGAGGATCGCCGGCCAGAGCCCGGTCACCCCGAGGATCGTCGTGACCAGGAACACGGCCTTAAGACCGAGCGACAGGCCGATGTTCGTTCTGATGTTCGCCATGGTGCGGCGGGACAGATCGATCATGCGGGCGATGTCCGCGACACGGCCGTGCAGCACCGCGGCGCCAGCCGTCTCCAGCGCGACATCCGTGCCACCGCCCATCGCGATGCCGACATTCGCGGCGGCGAGCGCGGGAGCGTCGTTGATGCCGTCGCCAACCTTCGCAACCTTTTCTCCCGCGAGCTGCAGGGCGCGCACAATCTTTTGCTTGTCCTCCGGAAGGAGATCCGCACGCGGCTCGATGTCGAGGGTCGCCGCAATCGCGGCCGCCGTTCGCGCGTTGTCACCCGTGACCATGATTGAACGAATGCCGAGTTCGCGCAGGCGCTCCAGACCGGCTTTCGCATCCGGCCGCGGCTCGTCCCGCATCGCGATCAGTCCATCGATCCGACCATCTATGACCAGCACGGAAACCGTCCTGCCTTCGCCCCGCAGCTCCTCGATGCGGATTTTCTGCCCAGCGTCGAGGCTCGACCGTTCGGACGCCGCGCCAACCGAACCGAGGAACACGGACGCGCCGCCGACCTTTGCAGCCACTCCCTTGCCGCCCGATGCGTAAGCCTCGCTCACTGGCGGCACTGGCACCCCGGCCTCCGCCGCCTTGTCGAGGATCGCCTTCGCGAGCGGATGGGACGAGCCCGCCTCCAGGGCTGCCGCGACGGACAGCACCTCGCGGTCGGAGCTCCCGAACGCGATGACGTCGGTCACCTTCGGCCGGCCCTCGGTGAGCGTCCCGGTCTTGTCTAATGCGGCCACCGTAATCCCGCTGAGGCTCTCCAGGACCGCGCCACCCTTCATCAGCAATCCCCGGCGGGCTCCCGCGGACAACCCGGCCGCGATGGCAGCCGGCGTGGAGATGACGAGCGCGCAGGGGCAACCGATGAGCAGGATCGCAAGCCCCTTGTAGATCCACTCGCCCCAGGGCGCCCCACCGAGCATGGGCGGCAGAACGGCCACCAGCGCTGCTACGATCACTACCGCGGGCGTGTAGTAGCGCGAGAAGCGGTCGATGAAGCGTTCGGTCGGGGCCTTTGCTTCCTGAGCCTCCTCAACGAGCCGGATGACACGTGCGATGGTGTTGTCCTTGGCGGCGGCCGTGACGCGGACACGAAGCGCGCCGTCGCCGTTGATTGTGCCGGCGAAGACCGGGTCGTCGACGCCCTTGCGCTTCGGCACGCTCTCGCCGGTCACCGGTGCCTCGTCGACCCCGCTCTCCCCATCGACGACCATGCCGTCCGCGGGGATGCGGTCGCCTGGCCGAACCAGCACGGTTTGGCTGACAACGAGCGTCTCGGCCGGGATCTCCTCGGTCCGCCCGCCGCGTTCGACGAGTGCCGTCTTTGGGACCAGTTTCGTCAGGGCCTGTATGGAGGCGCGAGCGCGTCCAGCCGCAACGCCCTCCAGAAGCTCGCCGACGAGGAACAGAAACACGACGGCCGCCGCCTCTTCCGTTGCGCCGATGACGACGGCACCAACCGCTGCGACCGTCATAAGCATCTCGATGGAGAACGGGATGCCGAGCCGGAGCGCTACAAATGCACGCCGGGCCACCGGAACCAGGCCGATGCCGAGCGCGACCAGGAAGGCCCAACGGTCGACGGACGGATAGGCACGCCCCAGGAGGTAGGCGATGGCGAAGGCGAAGCCGCAAGCGGCGGTCAGCTGCACCTTGGGGCTGCGCCACCACGGCCCGGCGAAGTCGTCGTGGTCATGGCCGTGCAGCCCGGCTTCGCCGGCATCGTCGTGGTCACCGCCCCGGTGATCCTGCCGTTGAACGTGAGTGGAAGCAGCCCCTTCTTGACCGGTCACCTTGTAGCCGGCCGCCTGTACGGCGCTGACGATCTCTGCATCTGCGACCGAGCCGTCCTGTGTGACTGTCAGCGTCCCCGCTGTCGCGGAAACCGAGACCGTCGTTACGCCGGAAATCCGCCGCACCGCATTTTCGATTTTTGTCGCGCAGGAGGCGCAATCCATGCCTGCGATACGGTAACGGGAACGACGTGAGCTCTCGGCCTGGGGCAACTCGGGTTCGGTCACTGGCGGCACCTCGAAATTCAGGTGACGCTCGCCCTACGACCTCTAGCGGCTAGAGAGGCAAGCCCCAAAATTGCGTGGCCGGCATGGCGGGCGATCTCACGACCGCACGCTGCTCGATGCTGGTATCGTGCGCGAGCCTTCGTACCGTCCCGGCCGAGTCGCACGGGCGGTGCCGGAGCGGGTGGATGGGATGCACGGCGACGAGATTGGCAGCGCTCGGGGCAGCGCTCCTTCTGGCCTGTCTTGGCGCGGCCTCTGCGCAGGATAACGACGACAAGCCCTTGGCGAAGGGCATCCAGGACAATTCCTTTCTCCCGGAGGAGGCCTACAACCAGGAGCCAGGGGTGGTGCAGCACATCACAGACGCACAGAAGCAGGGCCGATACTGGCTCCTGTCGTTCACGCAGGAGGTGCCCCTCGGAAGTCAGGAACGCCAGTTCTCATACACGCTGCCCTACTCGTTCCTCCGCCCGAACGGGCGGCGGCCGAGCGGCTTTGGCGACCTTCAGGTCAACTACCGCTATCAGGCGCAGTACGAGACCGACGTTCTGCCCGCCATTGCACCGCGGCTCAGCCTCCTCCCGCCAACCGGCAACTCGTTCAAGGGCCTGGGCGAGGGTTCGCACGGCTTCAACACGAACTTCGCTTAGCAACGTCGTTTCCGACCAGGTGACGCTCCATGCGAGCGTGGGTTGGACGACGCTGCTCGACGTTAACGGACGGCGGCCGACCAGCCCCTCCACCGGCGTCGTGGCAGGGTTAGGTCGCAGACCATCTATGGCTGGCCTCGCGCTGTGGTGCCGGCGTGACCGGATTCAAATCTGCGAGGCCAAACCGGACGATGATGATGATAGCTTCATCGAGCCCAGAGAGAAAAAGCTCGTTCCAGTAGCCGGAATGCGAGCACTCGAACGCTTCTGCCACATCGCTCCGCTGCAGCTTACCGCGACCAATCTGAGTGCCGTCATCATCTCTTAATCCACCGAGTTCGTCTGCTTGGGCGTGCCAGTTTCGTAAATTTCAGCCAATGACGGGAGCCGGTTCTTCTTGTAAACTGCATCGGAGGATGCAGCACTAATTTGCTTAGATTTGCGAACCCTGCGGTCTCCGACCCTTCAACAATTCAACTCGGCTGCAATTTCGTACTTGTCAGGCGGAGTAAGGCGTTAGAAGCTGGCGATCTCTGGCTCGTGCGGGGGGAACGAGATGCGGTGTTTCTGGCCTGAGCGCTCAAGGAACATGTCGTCCTGCACAGGGCCGCTCAAGTTCCCGGGGTGTCGGTTTTCAGCTGCATCGCTGAACGTGGTCGCCGGCTTCGCTGGAGTATGCTCCCTCATCGCGCTGTCATCCCCGAGCGCGGCGGCAATGCAGCCGCCGTCCCGCCGCATCGTGCATGCGCACGTGGTCGCACTCGACCAACTCCTGGTCTATAACCGGTTCGGATCGTTCAATCCCTACGGCATGATTTTCGCGCTGAGGCGCGACGTGTCGGACCTCTCTACAAAAGGGGCGAGGAATGCGGACGAGTGCGCCCGCACGACCGGAACCGAGGCTGGCATCGGAGCCCTAAAGCCAGGGCACGTTCGGCTGAAGGATTGCAAGCGGGCTCGCCCGCTCGTCCTGAGAGGAAACGTCGGCGATATTCTCGAAATCACGCTAACCAACCTGCTTCGAGATAACCAACCGGATCTAACACGAAGCTGGTGTTCGTCCCCGCAGCCGGATGCTGGAACTCACCCAACCCGGGCTGACGAGCGCGCTGCTTTCGCCGAGCAATGTCGGGCACCACAGGAGGACGAGGCTGGCCTTAGCCAGGAGGAGCGCAAGGAGGGAGACGCAAACTGGCCGGCCACGAGGCGCGTGTCGCTGACGATACCTGGCTTAGAACCCATCGCGTCGGCAGGAGGTTCGATTCCGCCCGCATGCATCGGACTCTCCGCAATCGAGCCGGGTGGCAGCCAAACCTGCCGATTCCGGCTGGACCAGGAAGGAACGCATTTATTCTCCAGCCTGGCCGCGCCAGCGGGCGGCCAGGGCGACGGCGGCTCGCTTATGCACGGGCTGTTCGGCTCGATCATCGTCGAGGGAGAGGGAGCGCTTGCCCTTCGCAGCCAGGTCAGCAGCACCGCGTTTGATGCTGTCTGGAAGCGTCGGACCGATGAAGGCGCGGTTCGCCATTCCCGGCGAGAGAACGCCGTCTATGACATAGCGAGCACGGCGCCCGCGGCGTTCGACCACCGGGCCGGTGCATTTCCCTGCGCGGCGAAAGCCATGCCGATCCTGCTGATGGCACGTCCCTGCGGGAGAACCGAGAACATAGGCGGGACGACCTACGAGGTCGCAGAACTTGTCCACGGCGACCTCAACGCGATCATCGTTCCCGATCCCGGCCGCGAGCTTCCCCCCATTCCCGCGTCGCTGAAGGGGGAAGACCTCAGGACCGCGGCAAGGCTCGACAAAGAGGCGCGATCCCCGTTCAGGGAGTTTACGGTTGTCTTCCATGACGAGCTGAAGACCTTTTACGCGGACCCCTTCAAAGAACTCGACGAGTACGACCAGCTTTCTGCAAGCAGGGACGGTTTCGCGATCAACTACGGATCGTCCGGCGCCGGCGCGATTGTGCTCGCGAACCGCAAGGGGATCGGCCCGGCAGCAGGGTGTCCGGAATGTCTCTATGAAGAGTTCTTCTTGGAAAGCTGGGCAAACGGCGACCCCGCTCTGCTGGAGCATTATCCGGACGACCCCTCGAACGTTCACCACAGCTACTTGAACGACAAGGTCGTTTTCCGGAACCTTCACGCAGGAAAGGAAACCCACGTTTTCCACCTGCATACGCATCAATGGTTTGCCGGCAACGACGAGAACCGGGGCGCTTACCTCGACAGCCAGACGATAGCTCCACAACAGGGCTTTACCTATCGAATCTACCATGGCGGTCACGACAGGCACGGCACCGAAGCGGCTCCGCAGGGCGCGCGAAGCTGGTGGGAAGATGGAAAGGGCTCCGGCAATCGCAATCGCACGCCGGGCGACGCCATCTTTCACTGTCATCTTTACCCGCATTTCGCACAAGGCATGTGGGCGCTTTGGCGCGTGCACGATGTGCTTGAGGACGGAACCCGGGTGCTCCCGGACGGTCAGAAGGAGCCTCTTCAGTCCATCTCGCCGAACCCGAAGCCCAAAGAACGTCGTCTCGGGTCCGTGGACCCGGACGGACGCTGGAGTGGAGCGGGGATGGCGCATGGGACACCCGTTCCGGGGTTGATCCCTGTCCCGGGCGAAGCCGCCCCGCTTCTGCCAACCTATTCGACCGAGCCGGTAACCCCGGAAAACGCGGATGGCATGCCCGGCTATCCGTTCTACGTCGCAGGATTGGCCGGACATCGCGCTCCACAGCCGCCGCTGGACATGGCGCGTTCCGACGACGGTGGTGTCCTGGACGGGGGGCTGCCTCGTCACGTAGTGACCGACGGACTGTCGCTTCCGAGCGTGCTGACCGCGGCGGAGAAGGAGGCGATCAAGACGGATCCTTCCGGATTGGAAGCTCTGAGGCCGGTACTCGTGCCCCGCATGCTCGCGCTCGGCGACATGACCTCCGAATACGAGCATCTGAAACTACGGCTGTTGCCGCACGCGGGTACGCGCCTCGAACGCAACGCCATGGGGTTCCATCACGACGGCTTGAGACCCGGAGGGACCTTCGGCCCGCTTCCCTTGAAAACGGCTCTCGGCCACGACGTCGGGGCGCAAACCTTCGGCTCGTATCCATCGGTCTGGATGCCACCCCTGACGGGAGCTCCAAAGCCGGAAGCGCCGCGCTTCGGCGTGAACGGCGCTCCTCCGGCGCCCGGAGCGCCGTACGCTGACCCGTGCGGCGCGCCGAGTACGCTAGCGGGTACTCCCTTTCGTCGGTTCGTCACCTACCGAGCAGCCACAGAGAACACGTCCGAGCTGCGGGACACCTTTGAGGAAGCGAACCTGACCAAGGTCCCCGATCCCGCGCTCACCGATCATCCGGGGCGAGGCGACTACCGCAAGGACATGGAATACGTGCCGGACCCGGGCCTGATAGGTTTCAGGCGATACGACGTGTCGGCCGTGCAATTCGACATGACCGTGAACCGCGCCGGCTGGCACGATCCGCAGGCTCGGATCGCGGTGCTTACGTCGCAAGCAGACGCGTGGAAAGACGGGCGAAGCGCGCGGGCCGAGCCCTTCTTCTTCCGCGGCTTTTCTGGCGAGTGTATCGAGCTTCGACATACGAACGAGCTACCGAAAGATCTTGAGCTCGACGACTTTCAGCTCCGCGTCCCCACCGATACCATAGGACAGCACATTCACCTGGTTAAATTCGACGTCACCTCTGCTGACGGATCGGGCAATGGGTTCAACTACGAGGACGGAACGTTCGCGCCTGACGAGATTCTCGCCAGGATCTGCGCGGCGCGCGCGGATGACGGTGGCATCGACGCGGCCGGTTCCGAGGCACGGGTGGCGGAGCGCTCCGCCGAATGCGGGGAGTTCAAACGGGCGAAGGAGGAACTCGCAACCGCTCTGACCTCGGGCGACTCGTCTAAGATCGCCGCGGCGCGCAAGCGTGTTCGCGGGGCACAGCTCTGGTGGCGGAAAGGGTCCGACCGGTCGAACTACTTCCAAACGACCGTTCAGCGGTGGTTTGCCGATCCTATTTTGTCGAACACGGGGGATGGCCGCTCCGCGGACCGCACGCTCCGGACCGTTTTCACGCACGACCACTTCGGCCCCAGCAACATCCAGCAGCACGGCTACTACGCAGCCCTCCTGATCGAGCCGAGTGGCCATTCCGTCCAGCGCTTCGCGGGTCCGGAGCAGGCCAGCGCCGAGGTGCCTGGCAAGGTCGATCCTCCCGCTTCCCCGAAACTCGGAGAGCCTCTCAGCCCAGTCCTCGTCCGAGGTGATGGAAGGCTTGTGGGCGTGCGCGCCGTCGTGGAGGCGCTGAGCCGGCCGAAGCCGGGCGAAAGTGCTCTACCTGAAGCTGTTCACCCGAACAGTCGGGAGTTCGCGCTCGCCATCGCCGACTTCGCGCTCTTGTACGACGGCCGGGGACAGAGCCGGGAAGAGTTAGGAAGGGAACTTCCGTCTCGTGAAGGGAGCGGTTCGGACCCGAAGGGATTGGCTCGGCTCCTCTCGGAAGCGGAATGCTGGACGGACAGGGACACGCCGCCCCCAACGGGCTCCGACCGCGAGACAAACGAGCGTGTGCCCGCTCGCGAAGGAAAGCTTTGTGATCGCCCGAGCGGCGCGGCGGCCGCCGCGTCCAAGATGACCGCCCTCCAGAAGCTAGCTCCCGACCCGAAGCTCGCCGACAAGGTCGAAGACCTTCGTGAGCACACGTTCGAATGGAGGCGACGGCACGGGCGTCCGGTCGCCCGTCCGACACGCCCGGAAGCATTTAGCCAGAAGCACCACGACCCGTATCTCGTGAACTATCGGAACGAGCCGCTGCCTTTGCGGATCGGAACGAGAGATCCGAACGGGACCTCACCTCTGCCCTATGCGAACAATCCCTGCTCCTATTCGAGAACATCATCTCCTGACGGAGCGCTCCCGGACGACGAGCTTCGCCGAGCCTCTCAGGACGATCACGGGAACGTCCGTCATCAGCGCTCAGACGAGTTCGGGGAGATGTCCAATGCTTTCCGAAGCTTTTGGACCGGCGCGCGATCCGAAGGGCATGGAGACCCGTGCACGCCGCTGATCGAGGCATTCGCCCGCGAGCGCGTCCTCCTCCGGATGGTGCAAGGGGCGCAGGAGGTCCAACACACCTTCCACATCGAGGGCGTTTCCTTCCGGCGCAATATCGATCAAACCTTTCCGACAGCCCGGAATCACCTGGCTCGTCTCGCAACGGCGCCACGCTCACATTTTGAAAGGTGTCACGAGCACAGAGACGCTCGCGATGGCCGCCCGCGCGATCTCGTTGGAGCCAGGACGACGGCCGGTCCGAATGCTACGTTCTGGGCGAATTTCGAGGCGCTCGCGAGCCGGTGCGACAATCTGGTGGGCTACACGTCGGCCCAAGAGATCGGGATTTCCGAGCACTTCGAAGTCGGTGGGCGCTTCAGCGCCTCCAGCCCGGGCTCGTCCGACTACGGAACGGATCGCACCGCGAACTTCGTCGAGAGCTCCGGCCGCTTCGTGAACCCCGAGCGGGTGCTGCAGCCCTCGACGACGCAGCGTAGCCGAGAGGGTCGTCCCTGGGTGCAGGACGTTTTACGGAATCAGACCAACACCGGACCTTCGCTCACACGGGACACCATCCGCAAGCAGCGCCGGGTCGACGAGACGGATCTCCGGCAGGCATTGGATTACCTCTGGAGCTTCGGCTCACACGACGCGAAATGGAACGGAGCGTGGGGCCTACTCCGGATTTATGACCGCCCGACGTCGGCAGATCTGGGGTCGTGCCTCGCGGATCCGAGCCGGATCGATCTCTGCGCGCAGAACCGTTTCTCAAGCGTACAGGAGCGTCTGAGGCCACTCGCGAAGAATGTGGGCGGGGCGAGCTCCAGCGGCGACTCGGCGGCGCCGGGCGCAGCCGCGGTGACCGCCGTGCCGCTTGCCGCGGCCCCGCTCACAGCTACCTCTCAGCCGCTGGTCTGTCCCGCTTCTGCGCCGCAAGTGGAAACCATAATGGTGGCCGCGCGTGCGGGAGAGATCCTCGATCATGACCGGGGCGGCGTTCCCGGCGTTATCCGGACACCGGGCATGCCTTACGACAGCTCGACCGGGATCTACGATCCGGACGGCTTGCTGATCGTGTCGCTCCCCTTCGACCGCCTGCGGAGGGCGGTCGGCCTCCCTACGGCAGCGTCCTACTTCGACATCATAGATCAGCAGCGCCTCCCGGACCGAAGGACGATCCTCGACCTTCTTCGCGAAAAGTATCGTGGCGTGACCCGGCCGGAGCCGTACGTGCTCAAGGTGAATGCCGGAGACTGCGTCAACGTCCTCATGATCAATGCGCTGCGTCCCTCCTCGCGAGAGAGGGGGGACGGCGTCCGCAACATCCCAGGGGACGCGCTTCTGCCGAACATCGTGCCGCTTAATACGGACCCGCTGCAGACAGGCTCGCCCGGCCGGGGCGCTTGGTCGTCCAGCAGAGTGACATTCACCCTCCCGGCTTCTCTCACCACCCCGCGAAACGGCGTCCCGTTTCCATTCGGCGTCAACCAAGCGCCCTCCTTGTTTCCGGAGGCAACCGCTCCGCGAGGAGATTGGGACCGGTGCTCGCGTCCGGGCACAGCCGGATGTCTGCCCAGACACTCGTGGGTGACGCAAACGTTCTTTGCGGGAGCGCTTTCGGTGGATGCGGACGAACTGAAGAAGATGTTCGAGCCGTCCTGGCCGCAGGCTCAACCACTTCCGGCACCGCTCTCCGGCGTTTCCGTGCGCAATCGTGGTGCTGGCGGTTGTGGCACCGACCGGGAGTTCGCGATCCTGACGGTTCTTTTCTGTGCCGTTCACGGAGCCACCCCGCTCGACTTCGCCGACGATGCCGATGGCGAGGCCGCCCAGAACGCCGATGAGGTAGCGAGGCGCCTTGCGGATTATCTGAGACCGCGGCAACCATCATTCCTGATCGCTAAGCCCTACGCCGCCGGCAACCTCCCCATCCGGGTTGCCGGGGACATTCTCGGTCATGCCGCTCACGGTCTCCTAGGGAGCCTCGTTGTCGAAGCGGAGCATGCGACCTACCCGGGCCGTCCAGTGCGAGGCTTGGGCAACAATGGCGAGGGGCCGTTCCAAGTCTCGGCGACGACGGCGAGCCGGTCCGGTGAGATCGTGGACATACCGGCCATCCCGGCGGCCTGTCCTGGCGAGAGTCCGTGCGCTCCTCTGGTCAGAGCGACGCGCCTACGCGAGCACTCGCTCGTTTACCAAGACGGGGTGAATCTCTGGAGCAGGTATTGGAGGCGGCACGGCCAGAGGGGAAGACCTGTCGAGTGGAGCTATGACGAGGGTAAGGACAAGCCTTGGGACCGCTCCAAGCCGCCCGGACCACAAGGCTTCCTGGGGCATCCTCTTGGGGATTGTCCCGCGCCCTGCGACGACTCGTACGATCAGGGCGAGAAGGCCGTCAGCTACCGTTCCGCCGCGCTGGCGCGCAGGTTGGCCGGGTACCGCAGCGCTCCTCTGGGTCTTGGGCTAGGACACTATGCAAAGGATCGGACCAACTTGAACGCTTACGAGTTCCCACGAAATTTCTTCTCTGCAGCGTTCAAACCGTTCGCGACGCCGACACTGGAAGCCCGCCCCGCCGAAGAGGTGGTCATACGGGTGGCTCACCCGTCGGGAAGGGCTCGCCAGAGAGTCTTCGTCACGCTGGGGACTTCCTATGCGGATATGCTGCCTGGGTTCGGATCGAACCACGCGGCTCTCGTTGCACCGGGAAAGGCAATAACAGCTTTCCTGTGCGCCCCTAGGCTCCCCGCCGACTTCCTTTACCGGGATGGGCCCCAGCACATCGTTGCGGGCGGAGTCGTTGGACAAATGCGCGTTCGGGCCGGTTCCGCCGAGGCGGCGCTATGCGCTCCCTAGCGCTCTCCTGCATCGCATGTGTCTGCATCGCGTGGAGTAGCGGAAGCGGTGCTGAAGATAGCGAAGTTGCTGCTTTCGACACCGCAGGACTGTCCGTCACCGCCAAGCTCTCAGATCTCGACGGAAAGGAGCTGGACCAAGTGCCGGTCGGCCTGCCGTTTCGGGTTGAGATTGGGTTCGAGCCTACCGACGGCGGCGCCCTGCCGAAGGGGCTCAACCCAGTGGCATGGCTGAGGCCCGTTCGCAATCAAGACGCCTCATGCGCCAACGCGGCGCGGTCGCTTAGGGTAACCGGGCGATTTGCCCCCGATGACGTGCCGCTCTCGGGTTTGTCAGTCGTGTCGTTCGACGCGGACTACCGTGTAGCCGTGGTCGACCCTCACCGTCCCGCAAGCTCCCGCATCGTGTCCAACATCGTCTCGGTGGGGGAGGCGCCCGCCGGATGGACCGTTCACCCCGGGCTTGGAGAGCTCCTGATCTCGCGAGCGGCACACGGGGATCTTCTCGCCATTCCCCTTCCTTGGGGACGGCCGACAGTGCGCGCTCGCCAACTTGGGCGGGTCGGGGCCGTCGTTACCGCTCCGAACGGCCGCACTTGGATTGTGGCCGGGAATAGCCACCGCGCAGTTCTACTAGACAGGGCTGGCGTGACCATCACGGAAGCAAGTCTTGCTGCAGGCGATCTGACGTTGCTGGAAGGAGGTCCGACCCGCATCGTCGCGGCCGCCCCTGACGGTAGCGCGTTGGTCCTGGATCGCGCGACCGGAGCACACCTGGCGCGATATTCCGCCGGAAGTCTGTCCGGTCCCACCGCGGCCACTCCAGATGCAGTGTTGACGACTGTCAACGGTTCACTTGCCCGGCGCTATTACGACGACCCGCTGAACTCATCCGATCTCGATGTGCCCGGGACACCTGTCTCACTGTCAGTCGATGGGAATGGACGCTGGGCGGTCGTGTCCTCCCGAGCGACCTCTGGCGCGCACGAACTCAGCGTCGTTGACCTCACCTTCGGGCGCCGAGTCTACGGTTCCTCGGCTCCCGAGCCATTTGACGAAGCCCTCGTCGTCGGTGATACCGCCTTTCTCACGTGGCGCACGAGGCCCGTCGTCACCGTGGTGGATCTCCGGTCCCTGCGGAGCGGGGACGCAGCGGTCCGGGACGTTAGGCTTGCCGAGATAAGTCGTGACCTCGCACAGAGGTCTGGTCCCCTCCTGGTGTCGCTCTCGCCGTTGGCCGCCGTGGCCGTTGTTCGTCCGGGAGGGCGCACGCTTCACACCGTAGTAGCCGGCGGGGGCGTGACGGCTGCTCCGGGTATCCAGTTGAAGGGCAGCATCCCAACGATGATTGCTGCGTACCCGCGCAGCCTCGTGGAAACTTCGGCCGGCACTTATGGAAGCACCGCCCGCATTCCTCAAGGCGGGCGGTGGGAGCTCGTTGCGACCACCGGGATCGGAGGCACGACGGCGTGCATACCTCTGCCAGTTGCGCCTAGCCTAGTTCGCCCGCCCGCTCCGGCTCTGGTGGGGTCCATTGCAGACCGCTTGCCCTCGGGAACGGTCGTCTCGCTGCACTTGCGCGACTGGCCTTGGGGGGAGCGGCCAAGATCAATCGCGGTGCGCGCAGCAGCGCTGGATGGAAGCGACGTCTTCGACGTTGAGCTGACTGAAGCCGAAGATGGGAGCTTTCGAACGCCTCCCATTCGAGCTCAGCCGACGACATACAGTTTCAGCTTGGTGGGGGCCGTTATCGCGCCCCGGCCGGCCGTTCTCGATTTCAGCGCAGCGCGAGAATCCAGGGCGGGAACACCGAAATGACATCAGCATGGGTAAGCCGAGCTTTCGCGGCTGCGCTTCATGTGACCGCTGCGGTCTTCTCCGGACTGCCGTCGCAGCCCGTCGCAGCCGGTCCGTTGTTCAGCCGTACATTTGGTGCGGCACCGGCTCCGGTCGACGCGAAGTTGAGAGACATCCACGGGCGGACGTGGGAGTTCAGGCGCAATGCCCTGGGCGGCACCGCTACCCTGGTTTCCTTCACCCTTGTGGGTTGCGTGAAGCTATGCCCCGTTTCCGACCATTACATGAACCTCGTTGAAGACCTTCTCCGGTCAAGCGGACGAGAGGCACGGCTGGTCACATTGACCATCAACCCCGATGATCGCTCGGAGGAGCTGAGGCGACATGTCGACCAGTTCGCCCCGGGCACGAACCGAGTCTTTCTCACGGGTGAAATCCTGGAGCTCGTGCCGCTTCTGGACAGCCTCGGAATGCCGGCGGGAACCACGGACGACCACCCCCTTTTCTTTCTCATATTCGACCGGAGCGGCAGGATGGTTCGCCGGATCAGCGAGGCCACAGCGTCACCCGAGTTGCTGCTTGACGCCGTTCTCGCGGCAGACCGGCCCTAAGCTTACCGCCCGCTGTGAACACGACGGAACCGTTAGCAATTGCGGCCGCGCTGACCTCGATGGTTCTCCTTGCTGCCTCCTCCGCCACGCCGGGTGGCGAGACAGCTTCAGCACTCTTCGTCGGTAACGCTCGGAGCCCAGTCAGCGCTTTCGTGGGATCGCAGGGGACTCATATTCCGGCCTCGGTCGTACCTTGCCGAAATTGTCACGGGAGGGATGGCAAGGGTGGCCGTGAGGGAGGGATGGTCGCGCCGGACATCTCGCGAAAGACCTTGGCGCTCCCGCTCGCCGACCGTCCCGCATACGATGCGACCACCTTCGCGGCGGCACTTCGATCAGGCGTCTCACCGTCGGGGCGGCCGCTCGCGCGACAGATGCCGCGCTACGGAGTCGACGAGGCCACCGCTGCGGAGATGTGGACATACCTGGACAGGTTGGAACTGGTTGAGCGCTCCGGGGTCCGGTCTAACACGGTGACGGTCGGTGTCGCCGAGAACTTCGATGCAGACCGCGTCTATGAGCTCGAACGAGCCCTCGCTCTAAGTGGCGGGACTGTACACGGTCGCCGGATCGTGCTCGCACGAGTCGACCCGCACGATAAGAGCACATGGCCCGGGATCGTGGCCGTGCTGTTCTCCCGGGACAACGACTGGATTTCGCCCGAGAGCCCGCCGTCATTGTTTCCATTGTCTCCGGTCGCGGGGACGGAGCGAGCAGACGAGGTGCGCGCCCTCGTGCCCCCTTTCGAAGATCAGCTCCGGGCGGTTGCTGCCGAGGCCCCGCGTTCGGCCCCTGTCGTAGCGGCACCGTCAGATCGGGCGACCTTGGGTAGCGCGCAGCTGCTCGGTGGCCGGGAGTTTCGCGGGCCCGAGCAGCTGGTGGAGTTGATGCCTGTTGCCATCGTCCTTGGATCGGACGCTTGGCGCATGGCCGCGCTTCATGGCCGCGCTCAGAGCCGCTTCTACGGACTGGGGCACGAGGCCTGTCCATTTCAGAGCCACCTCGCGCTCAAGGGCGCAAGCGTCAGCGTGACCAGGGCCGCATGCCTCCGCGATCTCAATGCTTCAAGCGCGGGTGACCGGGGAATGTCCGTAGCCGCTTCGGTCCTCACAACAGCCCTCGCCAAGGCGGGTCGGGATCTGACCCGCGGGTCGCTGATGCGCGGGTTTTCGAGCACGCGCTACGATGGCAACCATTGGGCCAGACTCGACTACACGCGCTATCCAGTGACAGGGACCCGGGCCGTCGAGTGGGTCCATCAGTGACGCCCGTTCGAGAGCTGCCCCTCCGGAAAGATCGGACCGCGCGGGGACTGTCAGGATTTTCGTGTGCGGGCGGCCATAGTGGACCTGGAGGTTCCCCATGGCTCGACGCAAAGCTCCGCGCATCCCTGACGCCCTTCTCGACCAGTTGCTGGCGGGCGCCGATCCGAAGACGGCCTTCGATGCGAACGGGCTTCTCGACGATCTGAAGAAGGCCTTGGCCGAACGAGCTCTGAACGCCGAGATGGACCACCACTTGGCGGAGGACGAGACCGGCAACAGCCGCAACGGCTATGGTCGCAAGACGGTGACGACCGAGACCGGCCGGATCGACCTGGCGATCCCGCGTGACCGGCAGGCCACGTTCGACCCGCAGCTCATCGCCAAGTACCAGCGCCGCTTCCCGGGCTTCGACGACAAGATCGTGTCGATGTACGCCCGCGGCATGAGCGCCCGCGAGATCGTCGGGCACCTGCGCGAGCTCTACGGCATCGACGTCTCGCCCGATCTCGTCAGCGCGGTCACGGATGCGGTGCTCGACGAGATCGCCGCCTGGCAGGCGCGGCCCCTGGAGCCGGTCTACCCGCTCGTCTTCTTCGACGCCCTCAGGGTCAAGGTGCGGGACGAGGGCATCGTCCGCAACAAGGCGGTCCACATCGCGCTCGGCGTCCGGGCCGACGGGGCCAAAGAGATCCTGGGCCTCTGGCTCGAACAGAGCGAAGGCGCCAAGTTCTGGCTCCGCGTCATGAACGAGCTCAGGAACCGCGGCGTCGAGGATATCCTGCTCGCCGTCGTCGACGGTCTGAAGGGCTTCCCGGATGCGATCACGGCCGTGTTCCCCGAGACGGCGGTGCAGACCTGCATCGTCCATCTCCTGCGCCACAGCCTGGACTTCGTCTCCTACAAGGACAGGAAGCCCGTCGCGGCCGCCCTGAAGGGCATCTACCGGGCGCTCGACGCCGAAGCCGGCCGGGCCGCGCTCGCAGCATTCGAGGAGGGCCTCTGGGGCCGGCGCTACCCGGCCATCGGCCAGAGCTGGCGGCGCGCCTGGAACGAGGTCGTGCCGTTCTATGCCTTCCACGCGGACGTGCGCCGCATCCTCTACACCACAAACGCAATCGAGGCCCTGAACGCCAAGCTGCGCCGCGCCGTCCGGGCCAGGGGCCACTTCCCAACCGACGACGCAGCCATGAAGCTGCTCTTCCTGGTCTTGAATCGAGCCGAGAAGGACTGGAAAATGCCGCCCCGTGAATGGTGCATGGCCAAGGCGCAGTTTGCCGTGCTCTTCGGCCAGCGCTTCACAAGGGCCATGGCGGCCTGATGTTCAACCCGCCGTTCGCACACGAAAATCCTGACAATCCCGACCGCGCTCAAGCTCGTCTCGCACGTCAAGGAAACGACGTTTCTGCCACCAGGACCGCTCCCTCCTGTTCCGGCCGCCTTCAACATCTTCAAGATTGCGATCCGTAGGGCAGCGAAGGGCACTAAGCGGTGAGTGGGGAGCCTCAATGGTTAGTCGGGCTGCGGAGATCGGGACTATCGACTTGGCCTGCTGCCGGTTTGGTGGGCACCATCCTAAGCTAATTTGGCTCTGTTCTCGAACTCGACAGGGCTGAGGTAGCCGAGCGTCGAGTGCCGTCTGGCAGCATTGTAGAAGCGCTCGGTGTAGTCGAACACATCCGCCCGCGCCTCGTCCCGCGTGCGATAGGTTCGCCGGGCCGTGCGCTCGGTCTTCAGCGACGAGAAGAAGCTCTCCATCGCCGCGTTGTCCCACACGTTGCCCGACCGGCTCATCGAGCACACGATGCCGTGCTCGACCATCAGCCGTTGGAACGGCTCGCTGGTGTATTGGCTGCCCTGGTCGGAGTGGTGCAGCAACGCATCGGGCTTGCCCCTGCGCCAGACCGCCATGACGAGCGCATCCGCCACGAGCTGGGCCGTCATGCTCGCCTGCATCGACCAGCCCACGACGCGCCGCGAGAACAGGTCGATCACGGCAGCCACGTAGAGCCAGCCTTCTGCCGTCCAGATGTAGGTGAAGTCGGCGATCCACTTCCGGTTCGGACCGTCAGCTTCGAACTGCCGCTCCAGCAGGTTGGCGGCAGCGGCCGCCCGCACACCCTCGTCCTTCGGTAGCCCACGTCGCCGTCGCGGACGCGCCCGCATGGCATTCTCGCGCATGATCCGCTCGATGCGATGCAGACCGCACATGACGCCTTCGGCCAGCACGTCGTGCCAGACTCGCCGCGCACCGTAGGTGCGGTCGCTGCCGACGAAGCTGGTGCGCACCTTCGTCAGGATGGCGTCATCATCACGCGAGCGCCCGCTGGGCAACCGAGTGAGCCAAGCATGGAAGCCCGAGCGAGAAACGTTCAGGACCGAGCACATCCAGGCGACCGGCCAGACGGTTCGATGCTTGGCAATGAACGCGAACCTCACAGCGCGTCCCGCGCGAAGAAGGCGGTGGCCTTTTTTAAGATGTCACGCTCCGCCCGCAGCCGGACGACCTCCTTCCGAAGCCGGTCAATCTCAGCCTGCTCCGGCTTCATCTGGCCAGGACCAGGAAACGCCTGGCCGGGATCGGACGAGAACTCCTTCACCCATTTGCGCAGGACATTCTCGTAGACATCCAGATCGCGGGCAGCCTGGGCAGCCGAGACGCCTCGGTCCTTGATCAGCCGAACCGCCTCAATCTTGAACTCACGTCCGAACTTGCGACGCTGCATCCTGCACCTCCGGTTCCATCATCACACCCAAACCCGGTGTCCATGAAACCGGCAGCAGGCCAACTTTCATCACTGGAACGCGATGACCGGCGGCATCGAGGATCCTACTCCGGCTCGCCTCTCCCACCCTCGCCGAAGCCACGAAGGGCCTCAATGATCTCCAGCAAACAACAAAATCCACCTCAACCTGAATCCACGGACGGGATTGAGCCGGCCCCTCCCCAACTTCCGATGGCGCTAGACCACCATTCCTGACCGCTTCACCCTGCGATTCTCCTCTGAGGACCCCAGCCGCAGCCGCCGAGCTAACGACCTGTCGCCATTGCCATCGACAGTTTGCCTTCGAGAAGCGTTCTAGTTCAAACTCTGCTCAAGGATCTTTCGCGCGGTGATCACGCGGGACGCGTGTTCGTCGAAGTGCTTCGTGATAGCGAACGCGTGCGCATCGTCTTGAGAGATCGGGGGGCGAGCAGGCAGCGTGAGAACGTCAAGAGCACTCTTTACAGCATCAGACTTCCTGCTCGCATCGGCCTTCGCTTCGGTAACCTTGGCCTGCTGCACTGTCACCCCCACGAGCGCGCCGACACAAGCGAGACCGACAGATGCAAGTCCATTGAAGATGATCACTAGCCTTCCCCAAATTACCTCCGTTGTCGTCGGATCGGTGGCCTTGCCAAAGAGATAGTAAGCAGACAATAGGTACACGATTACACCTACGACCGCGACGACGAATTTTATCATTCTGAACCCTCCTGTTCAGACGGCACCAGTCCGACTACGAATTCGGCATTCAATCTCAATTCAGCTCAAGCTGTCGCTATTCTCAATTTAGACAACCTGCCATGGCCGAATCTTCCGTCAAGCGCAGCCCAATCGGAGTATCCGACTTGTAATCCACAGATGCATTTCCGCAACAAGAGTTCCGCTCGCGGTGCGCACGATCTGGTGGGAGTTGACATGAGATGCCGCACGGTACGTGCTTAGAGGGGCGGTGGCTGAGGAGGGGACGGGAAATGGCGGGATTAGGCGAGTTTTCCGAGAAAGAATCACTCAACTGCTATATCGACGAGAACGGCGAACTAGTTTGCGTACCGTTCGTGTCGTTCCGGGACGAAAAGGCGCTTGATGGCGCTCTTATACTCAATGGCCTCTCTGGCGAAGACAAGGAAGCGGTGCGGCAACTCCTTGAGCAAAGAGCGAAATCACAGAGTGGCGAGTAGCAGCCCGCGTTGGACTTAGCGTCATGCTCCGAGGCGCAATAATTGCCGCCTTTTCCGCTTCGTGCCTAACGATTGCCGGCTGTGGTGTGCAGGTCCCAAAGCTCGAAGAGCCCTGGGAGAGCCGAGAGATCGGCCTCAACCTTATCACGGCTATCAAAAAGAATATTCTTTGTGAGCTCGTTACTGCAGTTCAGTATGTAAACGGTCGAACTTTCAATCTGCAAAAGACCGGCCCTATCCTTGGGAACTATGGGGTTCAGTTTCAACTTGATCTGACTACGGACGAGTCGACCGAGCTTAACCCCGGGCTGACGTATACCCGAACTTTTTTGCATGGGCTCGTCTACGATAACCCCGTCGGGCAGTCATTTTCCATGTCCCTCGGAGGAAAGGCCAGATCTGCCGCGACGGCCCTACGTACTGTCTACGAATATTATGACTTGGATCGAATAGCGTTGAACGACCCAGCGGCTATCTGCAACGAACAGGGTCGACATGCTGGCTCGTCACTGCTGCTTCAGTCAGAGCTTGGGATACGGGACTTCCTGATCGGCGCGACTCGTTCCTCGACCCTCTATCGTTCTTCGGAAGCGCCCGCCAAGGGCGAATTCAAGAGGGGGTACTTCGTGTACAATACGAAGTTCGTCGTAGAGACCACAGGAAATGTGACGCCCACTTGGAAGCTGGTAGCGATCTCCGGTGATGGGTCCCCATTCCTTTCGACGAACAGGACAAGAACCCACGAGCTGACTTTGACATTCTCATCACACGATCCGGGGACGTTGCGCGGACCTAACGCCGTCGCCGTCCAGGCTCACTTCACGACGCAGCTCAAGGCAGCGCTCGACCGCTTCAACACCTCACGTTAGATCGCGAATAGCGGGGTCGGCAGGACGCCGCATCCGCTTTCGAAAACAAGCTTGAGGGGGCGTTCGACCGCTTGCATGCCATCAACGATGAATGCGCCGGCACTCCCCAGCCGTTCGTACATCCTTACTGGCGCCCGACCGGGTATGAATTCGAATGGCTAGACAACAGCGAGCGATAGTGGCCCCCGGTGCCCTGAAGGGCTACCTGCTTGAGGAAGTCGTCGCATTCCTGATCAGCAAGGCTGGATATCGCCTGCTCGTAGACCCAGAGGACGATCCCGTCGATTTGGATCGCATGGGCAATGGCCTGCAGGTGCGTGGGCGCGGAGGATTTCACCAAGCCGACGTTCTCGGAGAACTTTCCTGGGCCCCGGCGTTCGGCAACCCCATCCGGCTATTTATCGAGGCTAAGTGGCGGGGAGAGAGCCGATCTCGGGTCGGAATTCCCGAAGTCAGGCACGCGGTCGGGATCCTAGAGGATATAAACCATGCTCTGGTCACGGTCCGAGCGCGGCGAACGGAGGAAGCCCCAGAAGACGACGGCGACGACGTAAGAGCAGTTGGACGCGGGTTCTGTTACACTTATCGTTACGCTCTTTGTTCAACTTCGGGGTTCAGCGCTGGTGCGCAGGCTTACGCGCTTGCTCACCAGATCGCTCTTTTCGATCTGTCCCACGGTGAGTACGAGGACCTTCGGCTCGGCGTCGATGGGGCCGGGGATCAGGTACAAAGGTACCTGCAGGGGCTTCATGCCGGGCGCGATGACCGCGAGCCGGGTACCCGACGGAAGATGGTAGCGAGAGTTCGAGACACGTTGCGGCAGGAGCTATGGGGAGGGCACTTCCCGCATCACGATCCACAGTTCGTTCCGCTGCTTCGGCCTGCTATCAGCGCTGCGCAAGACATCGGTGAGCTGTTTGTAGGAGTCTCGGCTACGGGTTTTGTTCTGCTGCTAAAGGCTGACAGTCCCGAGCTGATGAACCAACACATGCTCGCGCCCCAGGACCCACAAGCTGCCTTTCACTTCGATGCCGAAGCGGATGCGGCTTCCAACTGGCGGGTTACGCTTTCGTCTCCTGGCATTGAGCGTTGCAAGTTGTACTTTACCCTGCCCGACGCGATGTTGCTGGCCCTTCAACAGAAGCGCGAAGCGGGGCGTAGAACAGCTGCCCTCTCGTTCAAGGAAGAGCATTTCTCAAGGCTGACGGTCTACAGGATCACCCCTGCAAAGAGTATGGTCTGCTCTCTCAAGCTTGATCGGAATTGGCTCGACCGTGCGCGGGCGAGGATCGAAGGAAGCGGGCCGCGAGTTCGGCCGTAGGCTGGATCCCATGCGCGCCCGCTCATGAGCTCGTTTGGGGCCAGCGACGCACTTTCGCTAACTACAAACCCGGACTAGAACCTCCAGGTGCTGGAGGCACGACCCTGATGGACATCTCCATCGGCGAGCTTTCTCGCCGCGCCGGAGTCAAGGTTCCGACCATTCGCTACTATGAGGGCATCGGGCTGATGCCGGAGACCTCGCGCACCGAGGGAAAGCAGCGTCGTTACGACGCGACACATGTGGCGCGCCTTAACTTCATCAGGCACGCACGCGAACTCGGCTTCGAAGTTGAGGCCATCCGTGAGCTGTTGGACATGTCTGGCCAGCCGGACACATCGTGCGAGGAAGCCGACCGGATTGCGCGACGGCACCTCGACGAGGTGGATCGAAGGATCGCTAAGTTGGAGGCTCTTCGGGGAGAGCTCACCCGCATGATCTCGGAATGCGGGCACGGGCGTGTGGCGGAGTGCCGCGTTATTCAAGTCCTCGCCGACCACGATCAATGTGCTCACGACCGACATTGAGCCCGTTTGACACGGAGAGGAAGGCGTTTCGGCACTCCGGCGATGCTTTCCTTGATGGAGAGGCATCCGTCACTATCCCCGCTGGGATGTTCTCCCGCATGCGCGACGCTCCGCTCGAATCATCTTCTTCGGCCTGACGCCTTTACCTTGACCCTCGCACCATTTGCGGGCTGACCCATTGCCGTGCTCTCCGATCAGCTTTAGCATCGGGACCGCATGATTCCGGTGCGCACCCCGTCCTCTGCCGGGCAGCCTCGCCTCTTGGCGATCCGCGTCCTGCTCCTGCTTCTGGTTGCCTGCCTGTCGCTAGGACCCGGCACAGCCGGGCACGCAGCTACGGCGGGCGACTTGCAGTTTGCCTCCGCCAGCTCGGACCGGGATCACAGCGGAGAACCGCAAGCGTTGCACGGGCACTGCTCTTGCTCGCACGAGCGACAGATGCTGGCACTAATTACCGTCCCAGCGCTGTCTCCGGAGGAGGTGAGCTACCGCTTGAGCCACGCCCCGGACCTCGTCGGTCGGACCTCATCACCGCCCTTGAAGCCGCCGCAAGCCTGAGAGCCGTCGGACCCGTCCCCCGTTTCGTCTCAGTGTCTTTGCGCGTCGCCGTAGTCGCACGCGCCAGCATCAAGGTACGACTATGTTCACCATTCTGACACTCTCGAACTCAACTGCGAAAAAGCCGCTTGCACCTCTAGCCGCTAGAGGTCGTAGAAGTCCTTTCATGGTGTCCTCGTCACGGGCCGGCTTGGCCGGCGCCCTCCTCTGTCTCGCCCTCGCCGGCGCGCCCGCCGCCGGCACAGCAAAGGACGGTCACGCTCATTCCGCCCCGAATGGAGGGCAGATTCAGCAGATCGGCTCTCTGGAAGGCGAGCTCTTGGTGAAGGGCTCGGACGTGATGCTCTTCCTCGTCGATGAGAAGGAGCAGAAGGTCGAGGCTTCGCCCTACGCCGCAACCGCCAGCGTGCTGGCGAAAGGCAACCAGCAGAAGACGGTCGAGCTCAAGCCGGCCGGCGATAATAAGCTCGCCGCAAAGATCGACTTTCCCGTCGACGGCAAGTTCCGCGCCTCGCTCACGCTGAAGAAGGGTCCGGCCGAAATCGGCAAGGCCCGCTACAATCTCGATACAAAGTAGTCATATAAGCCGCGAGCATGAGCCGGTTCGGACAACATTGGTGGAGCACGTCGCTCCAGGAGGCAGCCGCCTCCTGGCGGCGTGCGCTCGCCTTGTTGCTGTGCGCCGGGTTCCTGCTCGCGGCCATCCATCCGGCATTCGCGAGCGCACCCGCGTCTGCGGACCGCGCCGGCATCACCGCCCTGTCGGACGCGCCGCCAGATCCGTTCGGAGAGTCCGCGGGTGAGCCCCGCGGTCATTGCTGCCCCTGCCATCATCAGCCGGCAACCATGACCTTTACGGCCGTCGGTCCCAGCGCCGTCGTGAGCCCGGCCCCGATTGTCGTCGTCGCGGCCGCCAGGCCGTCCTGGCCGACCAGTCCACCCCCACGTCCGCCTCGAACCTGACCCGGGCCGGCTGAGCCGGCCCCTTGCGCGACGCAAGCCGCCTTGCGGCTTGCGCCGGCTTTTGCCGCGCATTCAGGTCAGGACGTTCCATGAAGAAGCTATTGTTGTGCCTCGCCCTCATCGGGCTGGGGCTGCTCGTGGGCACATTCGTGCCCAGCGTCTCGAATTCCATCCGCCAGGTCGCCGGCTTCGCCCTGCCGCCTCCCTCCAAAAGCGATGATGGACACGGCCACGGTGCCGGTGGCCACGCCGAGGGTGAGAAGGAAGGTCCCGAAGGCCACGTCGTTATGACGGCCGAGCAGATCGAGGCGGCAAAGATCGGCGTCGCCGAGGCCGCTGGTGGAGCGCTCGCCCGCAAGCTCACCGTACCAGGAACGGTGACGACGGATGCGGACCGCGTGGCACGGATCGCCGGCAAGGTCGTCGGCACAGTTGCCGAGATGCGTAAGCGTCTGGGGGAGACGGTCGCCAAGGGCGAGGTCGTCGCCGTGCTCGACAGCCGGGAGGTGGCCGAGGCGCGGAGCGAGTTCTTCGCCGCGCGGACGAATCTCGACCTGCAGCAGACGCTGTTCGAACGCGAACAGGCCCTTTGGGACAAGCGCATCTCTGCCGAGCAGCAGTTCCTGCGCGCCAGGCAGACCTTCACAGAGGCGCAGCTTCGGGTCGAGCTCGCCTCGCAGAAGCTGCAGGCGCTCGGGTTCTCAGAGGCTGACATCGAGCAGCTTGCGACCCGCTACGCCCCCGTTCGAACGGCGGCGGCCGGCTCAGGCGCGCCAGTCGCACGGACGATGTCCAACCTGCAGAAGTATGAGATCCGCTCGCCAATCGCGGGCCGGGTGATCGAGCGGCTGGTCGATCTCGGATCGCCCGTCGGCGGCGAGAGCGAGGCTAAGGAGCTCTACGTCGTGGCCGACCTCTCGTCAGTCTGGATCGACCTCGCCGTCCCGAGCGGTGACCTTCTCGCGATCCGGGAAGGGCAGGATGTTTCGATCTCGGCCGGAAACGGGTCGGAGCCGTCGAAGGGCCGAATCGTCTTCGTCAGCCCGATCCTGAACCAGGAGACCCGCTCGGCGCGCGTAATCGCGGCGGTCGACAACAAGGACATGACCTGGCGGCCTGGGTCCTACGTGACGGCGCAGGTCCTCGTCTCGGAAGAGCCGGTCGACATAAAGGTGCCGCGGACCGCCTTGCAGGCCATCGGCGGCGAGCAGGTCGTGTTCGTCCGCAACGAGAAGGGATTCGAAAAGCGCGAGGTCGTGCTCGGCAAGGCGGACGACACCTCCGTCGAGGTCGTCTTCGGCCTGGATCCCGGCGAGAAGATCGCGGCCACGAACTCCTTCGTCCTCAAGGCGGAACTCGGCAAAGCCGAGGCCGAGCACGTGCACTGAGGAGCGGGACAGTGATCAGCCGCATCCTCGACTTCTCGGTGCGCCAGCGTTGGCTGGTGCTCCTCGTGTCGCTCGTCGCCTGCGCCGTCGGCGTATGGTCGCTGACGAAGCTCCCCATCGACGCCGTCCCGGACATCACGAACAACCAGGTCCAGATCAACGCCGTCGTGCCCTCGCTGTCGCCCTACGACGTCGAGAAGCAGGTGACCTATCCGATGGAGACGGCGCTCGCCGGCATCCCGGGGCTCGAATACACCCGCTCGCTCTCCCGCAACGGGTTCGCTCAGGTGACCGCCGTCTTCTCCGAGAAGACGGACCTCTACTTCGCGCGCCAGCAGGTTAACGAGCGCCTGTCCGAGGCCAAGGCGAGCCTCCCGCCCGGCGCTGAGGTCCATATGGGGCCGATCTCGACCGGGCTCGGCGAGATCTACATGTGGACGGTCCACTTCAAAGAGCCCGGCGACGGCCGTCCCGTGAAGGACGGCCAACCCGGTTGGCAATCGGACGGCAGCTATCTCACGCCGGAAGGCCAATGGCTCCGTTCGGACTTCGAGCGAGCGGCCTACCTTCGGACCGTGCAGGACTGGATCATCGGCCCGCAGCTGCGGACGGTGCCGGGCATCGCCGGCGTCGACGTGATCGGCGGCTATAAGAAGCAGTACCACGTCCAGCCCGATCCGGCGAAGCTCATTGGGCTCGGGCTCTCGTTCAAGGACGTCGCCGAGGCGGTCGAGACCAACAACCAGAACCGCGGCGCCGGATATCTGGAGCGGAACGGCGAAGGCTATGTCGTGCGCTCGGCCGGACGCCTGGAGAGCGTCGACGAGATCGGCAACGTCGTCGTCGCGACGCGAGGGGGCGTGCCGGTCCGGGTCAAGGACGTCGCGAGCGTGTCCATCGGGCGCGAGCTCCGCACCGGCTCCGCCTCGGAGAACGGCAAGGAAGCCGTGGTCGGGACCGCCCTGATGCTGATCGGCGGCAACAGCCGCGAAGTCGCGGCGGCCGTCGACGCCCGGATGAAGGAGATCGCGCGCTCGCTACCGCCGAGCGTGGAGGCCAAGACGGTGCTGAACCGCACCCAGCTGGTCGAGGCGACGGTGCGAACGGTGGCGAAGAACCTGGCCGAGGGCGCGCTCCTCGTCATCGCTGTCCTCTTCCTGCTGCTCGGCAATATCCGGGCGGCCGTGATCACCGCCCTCGTCATCCCGGTCGCCATGCTCATGACCATGACCGGGATGGTGCAGGGCCGGATCAGCGCGAACCTGATGTCGCTCGGCGCGCTCGATTTCGGGCTCATCGTCGACGGGGCGGTGATCATCGCCGAGAACTCGCTCCGCCATCTCGCCGAGAAGCAGCACGAGCTCGGCCGCAAGCTGAGCCTGGAGGAGCGACTCGCGACTGTGCGGCGCTCGGCAGAGGAAATGGTGAAGCCCTCCGTCTACGGGCAGGCCATCATCATCCTCGTCTACGTGCCGCTCCTCACCTTCACGGGCGTCGAGGGCAAGATGTTTGCCCCCATGGCGCTGACCGTGATCATCGCGCTCGCGGCTGCCTTCGTCCTCTCCCTCACCTTCGTGCCCGCGCTGATCGCCATCGTGATCACGGGCAAGGTGCAGGAGAAGGATGTCTTCCTCGTCCGCTGGCTCAAGGCCGCCTACCGGCCGGCGCTTCATGGCGCCGTGCGGCACCCTACCGTAGTCGTCACCGGCGCCGTGCTGCTGTTCCTCGCGAGCGGTTTGCTGTTCATGCGCCTCGGCCAGGAGTTCATCCCGCAGCTCGACGAGAAGAACATCGCCATGCACGCGATGCGCATTCCGTCGACGTCCCTGACGCAGTCGCAGGAGATGCAGCTCGCGGTCGAGAAGGCCGTGAGCTCGTTCCCGCAGGTCGCGTTCGTGTTCGCCAAGACCGGCACGGCCGAAGTCGCGGCGGATCCGATGCCGGTGAACGTGTCGGACACCTTCATCATCCTCAAGCCGCAGGAAGAATGGCCAGACCCGTCGCTGTCCAAGGACGCGCTTATCGCCGAGATCCAGGCGAAGGTCGGCAAGCTCGCGGGCAACAACTACGAGTTCACGCAGCCGATCCAGATGCGTTTCAACGAGCTCCTCGCGGGGACGCGCGGCGACCTCGCCGTCAAGGTCTTCGGCGAGGAGTTCTCGACCATGCTGCCGGCCGCGAACCAGGTCGCGACGGCCCTCCGGTCCGTTCAGGGCGCGCAGGATGTCCGGGTGGAGCAGGTCACCGGCCTGCCGTTCCTGGAAATCGGCATCGACAAGGCGGAGATCGCGCGGCTCGGGCTCAGCCACTTCGCCGTGCAGGACGTGGTCGGGGCCGCCATCGGCGGGCGTGAGGCGGGCGTGCTCTTCGAGGGCGACCGGCGCTTCGAGATCGTCGTCCGGTTGCCCGATGCCGTTCGCGACGACCTGGAGGCTCTGAAGAACCTGCCCGTGCCGCTGCCGGCCGGAGCGTCCGGCAAGGCCGCCTCCGTGCCGCTGAAGCAGGTGGCGAGCTTCTCGTTCTCCGAGGGCCCGAACCAGATCAGCCGCGAGAACGGCAAGCGTCGCATCGTCGTGACGGCGAACGTCCGCGGACGGGACATCGCGTCCGTGGTCGCCGAGGCGCAAGGGAAGGTCTCGTCCTCCGTGACTCTGCCTCCAGGCGCCTGGATCACCTGGGGTGGGCAGTTCGAGAACCTCGCGGCGGCGCGCCAACGCCTCATGATCGTGGTCCCGGGCTGCTTCTTCCTGATCTTCCTGCTGCTCTACCAGGCGCTCGGCTCGCCCAAGGACGCGTTGCTCGTCTTCAGCGCCGTTCCACTCGCGCTGACAGGCGGTATCGCTGCCCTGTGGCTGCGTGGCATGCCGTTCTCGGTCTCGGCCGCCGTTGGCTTCATCGCGTTGTCCGGCGTCGCGGTCCTGAACGGCCTCGTCATGCTGACCTTCGTCCGGCAGCTGATCGATGAGGGCCGGCCCAAGCTCGACGCGATCCTCGAAGGCGCGATGACCCGGCTCCGGCCCGTGGCCATGACGGCGCTGGTGGCCTCACTCGGCTTCGTCCCGATGGCTCTCGCGACCGGCACCGGTGCCGAGGTGCAGAAGCCGCTCGCGACCGTCGTCATCGGCGGCCTGATTACGGCAACCTTGCTCACGCTCCTCGTGCTCCCTGCCCTCTACGCCCTGTTCGGGACAGGCCAGGCGGAGAAGGCGAGCGAGGCTGAACCCGAGTTCCGCCCCCTCCGGATGGCAGCCGAGTGAGGAGCGACCGATGATCTCTCGAAGGGCTCTCCTTCTGGCGTGCTTGCCTGTGCTCTCGTCCACCCTGGCCGCCGCGGAGCGCCCGCCCGTCCGGACGGAACGCGGAACGTGCATTCCTGGCCCACACGAGCCTGGACGGACCGCCAGACTCCCGGGTGCACCGGCGATGTCGGACCGCCATCGCGAGGCGCACGAGGACGCGTTCGTGCACTGCTCTGGTCCCGCGTCAGAAACGGTCGACGGTCCGACCTCGCGCCCGGAGCAAGGACGATGACCATCGGCGACGTTTTGCGAACCGCGGCCCTGAGTGTTGTCCTTGCGGGTACAGCCACGGCCGAGACGCTGCCTTCGGCTCTCGCCCGGGCATACATGAACAACCCAGACCTGAACGCTGGACGCGCCTCTCTTCGCGCGATCGACGAGAACGTGCCGCGCGCGCTCTCCGGTTACCGGCCCAGCGTCGCAGCCACTGCGAGCGCCGGGGCGACATACGAAACGGGACGCACCGGAAGCTCGGGCGTGCTCGCGAATACGCGCGACGCGCTCTTCCCGAGGCAGGCCGCGCTCCAGGTGACGCAGAACCTCTTCAACGGGTTTCGCACGGCCAACTCCGTTCGGGAGGCAGAAAGCGGGGTTCTCGGGGCACGTGAGACGTTGCGGCAGACGGAGGGCGACACCCTCTTCTCGGCCGCGCAGGCCTACATGGACGTCCTGCGCGACACCGCGACCCTCGATTTGCACCGAAACAACGTCGAGGTGCTCGAAGAGCAGTTGAGGCAGACTCGTGAGCGGTACACTGCCGGCGAGGTCACCCGAACCGACATCGCGCAGGCCGAGGCTCGCCTCGAAGCCTCACGTTCCCAGGTCAGCTTGGCGCAGGCAAACCTCCAGTCGTCCATAGCGACCTTCCGCAGGATCATCGGCGTCGAGCCGCGACAACTCGCCGCCGGCAAACCGCCTGACCAGCTCATCCCGTCCTCGCTCGCGCAAGCCGTCCGCATCGCTCTCGCCGAGCACCCGGCAATTCTCTCGGCATTGCACGCGGTCGACGCGGCGGAGCTCCAGGTCAAGGTCGTGGAGGGCGAGCTCGCCCCGAGCCTTAATCTCGTTGGCAGCGTCGGCGGCGGTTATGACACGAGCGTTCCAGGCGACCGTAGCGTCACGGCAGCGTTCGGCGCGCAGCTCACCGTTCCGCTCTACGAGGGCGGCGAGACCTACGCCCGGGTGCGGCAGGCGAAGGAAGTCGCAGGTCAGCGCCGCATCGAGGCCGAGGCGACCCGGGACGCCGTCCGCTCGGCCCTGTTCTCGGCGTGGGGTGCGCTCGAATCGGCCAAGGCGAACGTCATCTCCGCGCAGGCACAGGTCGCAGCGAGCGAAGTGGCCTTGACGGGCGTGAGAGAGGAAGCACGCGCGGGCCAGCGCACCACCCTCGACGTCCTCAATCAGCAGCAGGAACTGCTGATTGCGCGAGTCAACCTGATCGTGGCGCAGCGGGATCGGGTCGTCGGTGCGTTCTCCGTCGCTCAGGCGGTCGGCCGTTTGAACGCTGCGTCGCTGGCGCTCCGCGTCCCGACATATCGGCCGGGTGCACACTACGAGGCGGTGAGGGACCTTCCCTGGGGCCTGACGACGCCGGACGGACGATGATGGGCGCCAGAACTACGCCCGACGACGGCCGGGAACCGGACGCGATCTCGACGACGCCGACCCTTGTTCCCCGCCTCGTCGTACTCGTCATCCTACTTGCTTCGGCCACCCTCGATGGCGGACTGCGACATGGCATCTCGCATTGGCTCATCGTCGGCGCTTACGCGCTCGGAACCGCGCTCGTCTTCCTTCAGAGAACCTCGCTCGGCGCGTGGACGGTCACCGTGCTCGACGGTCTGTTCGCCGGCTACGTTCTGGGAGAGCACGTCTTCGTCGCGACCGACGCGACCCGCTCGGCGGCACATACGGCCACCTTGGTACCTGCGTTCCTGCTGCTGCTCGCGAGCGGCCTGACGCTCGCCCCAGTGCGCACGGCCACATTCGCCGCCCTCGTAGTCGTCGCCTGGACCGGCTCGCTTGGCCTGGCTTGGGCGCTGCATGCCGCATCCTACGCCGTCATCGGCCAGCATCTGTTCGGCCTCTTGAGCTTCGTCGCTGCCAGCGGCTTCGTCCTGCATGGAACGGCCCGTCTCAATGCCGCCGTTCGCACGTCCCTTCGCGCCGAGCGCGAGCGGGCCTTCCTTTCCCGTTTTGTACCTTCCGATACCAGACCTGGGGAAAATGTCGCCCGTCGTCACGTGGCTCTCCTCGCCATCGACATTCGCGGGTTCTCGGACCTGAGCAGGAAGCATCCCGCTCACGACGTCATGACGTGGCTTCTACAAGTTCGCGCGCTGGTGAACGCGGCCGTAGGCGCCGCGGGCGGAAGCGTGGACAAGTACGTCGGGGATGGCGTGCTCGCCCATTTCTCGGCCGGTTCACCGCCGGAGCAGGCCGAGGCTGCGATGGCGTCCGTCCGGGAGATCCGAGCGCGGGCCGCGGAGATGAACCTGTTCCGGCGCGAGCAAGGCTTGCCGGAGATCAGGCTCGTCGCGGCCCTGCACGCCGGGACGGTCCTCGCAGGCATTCTCGACGACGGATTTCGCGCCGAGATGACGGTCCTGGGACCAGCGATGAACGCGCTCGCACGGATCGAGAGGCGGGCCAAGCTTGAGAACCTCGACATCGTGAGCTCCGCCCGGTTTGCCACGCTTCTTGCGCCGAGCAGCACGAACGGCCTCGTTGCAGAGCCCTTACTCCGACGAAGCGACGAGGCCGGCGTTCCGGATCTCGTCTGCCTGTCCCCGGTCGCCGCTGGGGACTGTTCCGTGAACACCAAAGCACCCGAGAAAGCCCAGGCGGCATGAGCGGCAACCACTCACATGGAGCGCTGACGGGATCAGCTGCCTCGCAGAACAAGCGCGCCATGACGTTGGCCCTTCTGCTCACCTCGTCCTTCATGGTCGCCGAGGTTGTTGGAGGCTTGATGACCGGAAGCCTGGCATTGCTCGCTGATGCCGCGCACATGCTGACGGATGCCGGCGGTCTCGCCTTCGCGCTCCTGGCCATCCGCCTCGGGGAACGCCCAGCGACGCCGGAACGCAGCTACGGTCTCCTTCGGGCTGAGATCCTGACTGCGCTGGGTAACGCGGTCATTCTCCTGCTGCTCACGGTGTATATCCTCTACGAGGCCTACGAGCGCTTCAAGAACCCACCGGAGGTGCTCGGCGCGCCCATGCTCGTGGTCGCCGCTCTCGGGCTCGGGGTGAACCTCGTCAGCATGCGGCTCCTCGCCGGCGGATCGAGCGACAGCCTGAACGTTCGGGGAGCCTACTTCGAGGTCCTGTCCGATATGCTGGGCTCGCTGGGCGTCATCGTCGCGGCCGTGATCGTGACCTTCACTGGCTGGCGACTCGCTGACCCCATCGTCGGGGCCGGCATCGGCCTCTTCATCGTCCCGAGAACGTGGAACCTCCTTAAGGAAGCGACGCACGTGCTGCTCGAAGCTACCCCGGCGCGCATCGATCTGCGGCTCCTCGACGAGCGGCTCCGCTCGATCCCGGCCGTTGTCGGAACCCACCATCTTCACGTCTGGACCATCACGTCCGGCCTGGACGCGATGAGCGGGCACCTGGTGATCTCCGATCTGTCGGATAGCGGGCGGGTGCTGGCAGAGGCGCGGCAGGTCGCGGCCGTCGAGTTCGAGATCGCCCACGTGACGATACAGATCGAGGAGGAGGGGTCCTCGGAGAGAGAGGCGGCTTTGCCGGTCTGACATGATGATCCGAAACCTTTTGGCGGCCGCTTCGGCTTCCGTCCTTTCCCTGCTCCTGGTCGGCGAGGCGCTAGCCGACCATCATCAAGTAAAGCGAGCGCTTCAGCTTGCCCGCTGCATCCCAGAGCAGCTTCGACAGGTGTCAAAGCAGGGAGACACACTCGTTTACCAGGCGAGCTGTCGAGATCGCGGGGAAAGAGTGGTCACGCTGGTCTGCATGCCGACAAGATGCCTTGTCGACGAGCACGACCGGCACACGGACGAGGATGAAGAACCCTAGGATGCCACCGTTCTCCGTCGTCGGTGTGCTTGGGTTGTCGCTCTGGCTCGCCTATCTCGCCAACTTCGCTGCGCACACCATCATCCTCGCTCGGCGCGAGGGGCGGTCACCCTCGTTGCTCCACGGTGCGCGGGAGGAGCAGCGCATCACGGCTCTTCTCTTTGGTGTGGGTTTCGCGGGTACGACCGTCCACGTCCTCACCGCGCTGATGCTCGAACGCCCTCCGATTGTGCCAGACGCGGCCGCCCCGACCTTGCCCGGCCTGGAAGTCGCGGGGACTTCGCTCATGGCCGCCGGTACAGGACTTGCGACCTATGCGCACTGGAAGATGGGTCGGTCATGGCGGATCGGAGCCGCTGCCGGCGAGCTTGGCCCCCCTGCTGGGACGCGGCTTGTTCGCAAGGTCGCGCAACCCCGTCTTCCTTGGACATTTCGCGTCCTATGTCGGCCTGCTGCCCCTGTTGCCGAATGTCGTGCAGCTCGTCCTTTCTTTCGTTCTCGTCCTTGCTACGCGGATACAAGTTCACGTCGAAGAAGACATGCTCGAAGAGGAGCACGGGGCCTCCTACCTGCGATACAAGCAACGCGTTCGACGTTGGATCTAGCCAAGAGAGCTGACCTTGCAGGCAGGACAGCCCCGCCCAGCTCCGGCACGAACGACCCTGCGAGGCCATGCTCCAGGCCACCGCACCGGCGAAGCCGTAGATCCCGGCTGCGGTAGCCGTCACGGTTGGATCGTCGACCGGTCTCCGGCTTCATGCCGGTACGGGGTTCGACACCCTGGCTACGAACAGGTCGGCCAAATTCGTGAGATCAGTACCGGCGTGGGTTGCAGTCCAGCTCACCTGGGCGGCAGCGGCTCGGTCCGCCAGCATTTGTCCCGGAGCGAACGGCACGCGGCTTGGTTGCTGACCGGGTTTGATACGGGGCTGCCCCGGCCCGACCGCACGCGAGCTCACCCGGACGGCACCGCGAAGGCCCGCCTGCATAGGTGCCCGGCCGCACGGATCGTCGCGGCCGGGACTGGGTGACCATGGGCGTCGTCCCGCGGCCGCCGCAACCGAGTTCTCCCGGCGCGCAGATCGAGGGACCGCCGGCATTCGTACCGCTCCGAACGGCGCGCCGTTGTTCCGAGGCAGCCGGTTGCGCCGACGCGGCAGCGACCTGGAGGAGCAGGGTGGCCCCTGCGAGTAGAAGTATGCGCATTCAGCATCTCCTTGCACCGAAACGACTGAGACCCATCGGGCCGGTGCGCACCCGAGAGCTTCGGCGACCGCCCGGCCTTCCGAACGGACGAGGAGGTGCCCCGGCAGGACTGCCGGGGCACTGAGCCGCTAGAAGTCGCGCTGAACGCGGATGCGCGCCATGATGTTGTCGTCGAACGTCGTGGTGCGCGGACCCACCCCCGCCGCCCCCACAACAGTCGTGCCGCTTGCCGGAGCGGTGCTGCCGCGATTTGCGTCCGCGACGGCGCGCGGGAGCCAGATCCGCTGGTAGATGACCTCAACGCCGATATCGAGATCGCGGACCGGGGACCAAATGAGGTTCGAGCCACCGTAGAATATGTCGTAGCTCGACAGGGTGGAGTTGAACGGGTTCACCGTCGCACCCGTCGCCGTCGGTACGCCCGCAGTGAAGGTCGAGGTGATGCCGGCGGGACCGAAGTTGGCGTTCCGGAGACGCGGATCGTAGTTGGCCTGACCATAGGTCCCGAAGACCGACTGGCGCCACTCGGGGCTCCAGTAATGGAGCAGGGCGGCCATGACGGACCAAGTCTCGGTTAGGTTCAGGTTTCCTCGTCCGTCCACGACGGCGTCATTTTGATTGACCACGAAGCGGTTCGTGATGCCCGTGAAGTTCGTCTCCGAACCGGGCGGGTTGAATACGCCCGTGAAGCTTCCTGCGCCCTGCCCGTACGCGCCCTGGATCCAGATCTGGTCCCCGGGGGCCAGTTGCGGAAGATTGACTTTCAAGCCGCCCTGGACGGCGAACCCGTACGCTGCGTCGGGAACCCGCTGGGCCGCAACGCTGGCCGGAACCGCAACGCCACCCACGGCCGTCGGGAACGGCCCAACGAACGCTCCCGCGCCGGAAAGGATCGTGGGGAGGCCGGCGTAGCCGCCAACGCGAACCTCGTGCACCGCGGCCGCCACCTGCGCCGAACCCCAGGCACCGTCGTAGCGCAGCGCTCCCACGAAGTCGGGCAGATTGCTGCGCTGAGCCACGTCCAGGGCTAAGCCTGACGTCGGCACCCCCGCGGCGTTGAAGACGTTGCCGACGAAGGCGAGAGGCACGGCACCCGACACGAAGTTGACGCCGTTCTGGGCGCTCGGCGCGAGACCGGCAGCAAGGCCGATCACCCCGGTGTTCGCCTGCGTGAAGACCGGATTGCGGCGATAAACCGGGTCTTCCATCGAGATCGTGGCCGAGAAGCCGCCGCCGAACGTCGCCGTGTAGGCGAGGAGGTTAGTGTTGGCGTTCGAGTAGATGCCAGCTCCGAAGAATTCGAGGTCGCCGGCATAGAAATCGTAGAACGACTGAGCCCGACCGGCGGTGATGCCGGCGAACTGAACGAAGGCCTTGTCGACGTCGACGTACTTCTGAAGCTGGCTGACCGTGTCCTGACCGAAGCCGGGGAAAGCGTTTGCGAACCGCTCCTGCGTACCCGATTTCAGATACCCACCGGTCCGGGAGGCGATCTCGAAGCGTACGAAGGCCCGCAGAGTCCCGTATGGGGTCGATGTCCGGGCATCGATGTTCAGGCGGCCGAGACCCCGGAACCCGGACACGCTCGCGTTGCGCGTGTTCTGCTGGGTGTACTGGTACTCGAAGCGGGCGCGTCCACCGACCCGAAGGCAGGTGTCGGTACCCGGAATGAAGAAGAAGCCCGCACCGTGCGCCGTGCAGACCCGAACGTACTCGACCGGGGCCGCCTTCCGCACGGGAAGGTCGGCCGCTTGTGCCCCGGCAACCGCGCAGAAACCTGCTGCAGACCCGAGGAGAAGGCTCTTAACGAGCTTCATTGCGCTCTCCAGTTTCGATGATTGCGGGCGTCGGCCTCCGACGCCGTGGCAGTCGCGGCGTCGTCCCCCACCCAATGGAAGATCTGTCGCCATCTTCTCGCGAGACCTTGTCCTCGCTCGGAAATTCGCCAGATCGCGCCGAGACACCCCCGCCGCACTCAAATGGTGCCCAGCACAATCCCAGACCGACAAGCATTCATGCGGCCTGGACGCCTCAGCCGGCGACTTAGTTGCAGTTACGCCACACAACAATGTGTCTTTATGTTCATACGACACCAAGAGTGTATTTTATTGTTGCAGTCACATGCTGAAACAAAGTCGTCCGGTTTAGCGGCCTACCCAATAAATAAACAAGAAAGAACATCAGTGCGCATTGGAATTTGCCTGCCGTGAGTCGCCCTCCCGCCATCGAGCGGGTTCAGCCTCGTCCGCCCCTTCCTCGGTTGCGGAGCGATCCGGCCCGAGCTTGGCGCAGGAAGACGTTCCGAGAAATTGCACCGCTGGCCGGCCGTCGACCTCGGTGAAGACTACGCCCTTGCGCTCGTACATCGCGCGGATGCGCTCGATGTTGGCGGACTTCGGAATGCGCAACCCGGTCTCGAAAGCGACCAACATCGACAGGCCGATGCCGGCCTCTCGTGCCGCCGTAGATTGTGAGTACCCAAGGAAGGCGCGCGCAGCCCGGGATTGTTCGGGGGCGATGGGGCCAGTGACTGGATCGATCCGCGTTACCTTCAAAGGCCGAATCCGGTCGACAAAGTCCGCCGATTCCGAGACCTCCTCCGGCGTGGCGGCGCGCCGAACGCCAACCCCGTCCTCATCATTGATGAAGCGAATACCCAACGCCGAGAAGGCGGCCCGGAGCTTCGACAGGGTCTTCGATGTCGGCTGGGTCGTCCCGTTCTCGAACTTGCCGATGACGTTCAGGCCCACCCTTGCGATTTTCGCAAGCTCAGGACGCGTAAGATCGAGCAGCGCTCTTGCCGCGCGACATTGATCTGGATGCATGTCTCTCGTCCACGCAGCCGTCCACGCACGCACGGTGGGGCGTGACGGCGGATGTGAGCACGCGTTCTTTGGCGCACCGCCTTTCGACTGGCGTGCTGACCGTCAGAACTGCTTTGAGTGATCGATGCTGCCGTTTGGGCAGGCTCTACCCGGACACGGCCGGGTGATCAGACGGCGCGTTCGCGAGGAGGCTCCGGGATCGGTCGACAGTCGAATGACCGCGGCGGGCTGTCGGAGACGAGGGCGAGCAGTACGCGTACGCCGTCGCGGCACCCCCCCTCCTGTGGCGAAGGGCGAGGTTGTTCGAAGTGTGCGTGACAATGGCTCGGAGGGGCCTCGTTCTCGCGAAGGCAGCTATCGTCGAGCGCAGATGCCGACGCGATCCCGGGCTCCAGGACGCCCATCCCTGCCCGAGCGGCAACGAACGACGTGGTCAAAATCGCGAGCATCGCCAGCAGGCCGGCCAAGGCGGCACAAAAATTCAGACGTTGACGGAGACGCTTCATCCCAATTGACGCATTTGCGAGAAGCCGAGCGCTTCGTTCACCTAGCGCTACGAGGCTAGCAAAAAAGTCGACCGATGCAAGTCTTCATTTGCCGGCCTCAGCGTTTTTGCAATCGCTCTGCCGGTATTGTATCGTGCCATGTGAGACAGGAACTAAGACATACATCGAGCAACAGAAATTGTTGGTTTCTTTTGTTCAACAGGTGTCAACTAAACCTATGTGACCAGTCTACATCTCCCTCCGCGCCAACTATCGGTGCCTGAACCGTCGGACCACGGAACCGGCCCGCAGCAGCGGCGCGAGACGAGAGAGGAAGGTGTGAAAGGCACTCGCGTTGCCGCGACCATGAAGCGTGATCCCGGACGCCAACGATTGGACCATAACTCCAGTCGCGAGAGGCGCTGCGGCGCTCTCGATCAAGGAACTCGAATGGCGCAGGTAGCGGGAACCGGATTACTCAAGGGATGCAGCACGTCGTTGCCGCTTCCGGGGCGCCGGCAGGACTGCGCCACATGCAGCCGCCGGACACATGCCCGCGGCTGACGAGGCAGGCACCGTACGCGGGACTCGCGCTTGAGGTGGACGAGCGCGGAATTTCTCCCCCCGTAGCAAACGTGAGGCCGGTCCAGCCGAGCAGGCCCGCCGCGAGTAAGCCGTCCAGGATGGCGCCGAGCCAGGGTCCGGCTCCCGACGGCCCGGACAGGAGTTTGTAGACAGACAAACCGAGGACGAGGATACGAGGGCCGGAACGCGGCGCGGATGACGCCGCAGAAGCAAGGCTCGGCAACCGGTGAAGTAGGAACGCGGAAGGCCTCCACCCGCTTGGCGCTCGCGTCGCGAGCCCCCCTTCACTCCGGAGGGAACCCTCAGTTTGCAGGTCACGAGCGCTTTGTGCCTCCGGTGATGTCGGCGCACTCCATCCTGCCGCTCCCATCCACAACAGACGCGTGGCTGGCGCACTAGCACCGCCACGCGCACCATTACGCCGCAGCCTTCTTTCGTCCGCCTCCCCTCGGAGCGGGAGCCGGTTCCTGTGCTTTCCGCCCGAGCCCGAGGGCCTTCGCGAGTTGCGACCGGTGCTCCGAGTACGACGGCGCCACCATCGGATAGTCGGATGGCAGACCCCATTTCAGCCGGTACTGCGCGGGAGTGAGTCCGCGGCCGGAAAGATGCCGCTTCAGTGACTTGTAGCGCCGACCGTCCTCCATGCTGATCAGGTAGTCCGGCGAAATCGACTTCTTGATCGAGACCGGGCGCGTCAGTTTCTCGGGCCCGCCTGCCATTGGCTGGCCAAGCCTGGTCAGGGCCGAGTAAACCGACGAGATGACGTTCGGAAGATCCCTCACGTGAACTGCGTTGTTCGCCACATACGAAGCCACGATTTCGGCTGTGATGCTTGGAAGCGCGACGCGCAAAGCTTGATCTTGCTGGGTCAACAAAGCCTCCTTCCTGTTTTGTAGGCTGATATGTTCGTCCTGATCAGGCGGTCAAGCGCTCGCGGCAGGGTTTACGTCCTCGTTTCAGAAGTTCTTTGGGTGCGGTTCGACACGACCGCCCGAGTTTCTCCGCTCGCCGCGGGCTTTCAGCCCGCGGGTTTGGACGGTTCGCAAGGTGCTTAGGCCGCCTTCGCGATGGCAATCAGGGGCTGCTGAGTGTTGTCCTGGAGCGGGCTCTTGCTGCCCGGCGCCGCGATCTCGATGCGGCGTGGCTTCAGCGCTTCGGGCACCTCGCGCTTGAGCTCGATGGTGAGAAGCCCGTTTCCCAGGACGGCCGACGTCACGGTGACATGGTCTGCCAGCTTGAAGGTCTGCTTGAAGGCGCGGGTCGCAATGCCCCGATGCAGGACTTCGGCACCTTCGGGTTCAGGATGCTTCTGCCCGGAGACGACCAGCGTGTTGCCCTGCTGCACGACCTGGATCTCGGAATCCGAGAAGCCGGCAACAGCCATTGCGACCCGATAATGGTCCTCGCCCGCCTTCGCGACATTGTAGGGCGGCCAGCTCTCGGCGCGAGCGGCATCATCGAGCATCTCGAACAGCCGGTCGAAGCCGACCGTGGAGCGATAGAGCGGAGTAAGATCAAAGCTCATAGCCACATCCTCCAATGAGCAACATGGATATGAGAGCGCCGACACGACCGGCGCCCGCGTGTGCCAAGCCTTCTAGGGCCTTGGCGGAGCACGAGTTACTTCTGGTTCATGCAGTGTCGAGCCCACCGTAGTCCGAGAAATTCAGGCGTGCGCCTGTCTTCACCAGGAGGCTCAGTACAATAGACCTCGCGGCCACATAAGCTTGTTCGCCCGAGTCGTGACTCCGTACATCAAAGCTGGCGTGATGCGGAGATGTTACCGCGACCGCCAAGTGACAATTAGAGCTCTTTCTCACGACGAACTCTCGGGAATGATTCTCGATCCGCGCCGTTTAGTTAAATAGGCCCAGAGCCAGCGCAGGCTGACGATGAGCCGGTTCTGAAAGCCGACGAGCAAGTAGACGTGCGCTACGGCCCAAAAGGCAAACGCTGGAAATCCCTTTAGCTGGACGCTATCCCACTGCACCACCGCGGCCTTCCGGCCGATGACGGCGAGGTTGCCCCGGTTACGGAACTTGAAGGGCGGTGGGGTCTCCGCTCGCAAGATCTGACCGCGCAGGGCTCGCCCTAGATACTCGCCCTGCTGCTGGGCGACCTGAGCCAAGCCGGGGAGAGGCCGCCGGTCCTCGCCGGCGAGGAGCGAGGCGTCCCCGAGAACATAGACGTGTGCCAGGCCTTCGACGGCGAGGTCAGGCTCGACTCGGACACGCCCGGCGCGATCTGTTTCAACCCCCAGCCAGCGCCCAGCTGGCGAGGCTTGCACCCCGGCGCCCCAGATCACGGTGGCGGCGGAAATGACCTCGCCAGCTGCCGTCACCCCGTCTGCATCGATGTTCTCGACCGGGCGGCCGGTCATCACTGTCACGCCCAACCGAGCGAGCGCCCGTTCCGCGTAACTCGACAGCGTCTCGGGAAACGGCGCGAGTATCCGCGGCCCAGCCTCGATCAGCAGCACGCGCGCCTCTTCCGGACGTATATTCCGGAACTCGCCGACGAGGGCCTGGCGGGCAAGTCCCGCGATGGCGCCCGCCATCTCGACCCCGGTTGGGCCTCCGCCGATGATGGCGAAGGTCAGGCAGCGTCGTCGCTCCTCTTCGCTCAAAGCCCGTTCGGCATCTTCGAAGGCCTGAAGCACGGAACGCCTGATCCGACGCGCATCGTCTAGGGTTTTTAGCCCGGGCGCGAACTTGGCCCACTCGGGGTGGCCGAAGTAGCTGTGCGTCGCACCGGTCGCGATCACGAGGGTGTCGTAGGCAAGTTCGCCTCCGCCGGTCAGTGTGACGGTCCTCCCAGCCGGGTCGACCGCCCTCACCTCGCCCAGGAGAACGGTCGTTCTCCGGTGCTTGCGTAGGATACTGCGGATCGGCTGCGCGACCTCGCCGGGCGAAAGCACTGCGGTGGCGACCTGGTACAAGAGCGGCTGAAACAGGTGGTGGTTGCGCCTGTCGACCAAGGTGACGCGAATGCCCGGCGCGTTCCCAAGACCCTGAGCCGTAGCAAGCCCGTCGAAGCCGCCACCCACGATCACGACATGGTGGTCGCGGTTCACGACCTCGCTCGCTATCGTCGCGGCAGGCGCGGGGTGAAGTCAGTCTCGGGCCTGATGCGTCGGCAGTACGCTGCGACCAGCCGCGCGCAGTTCTCGACGTCGGTGAGGCTCAGCGTCTCGGATGGCGTGTGCATATACCGGAGGGGAACGCCGACGAGGCCTGTCGCAACGCCCGCTCGGCTGACCTGCATGGCGCTGGCATCGGTCGGCGTCGTCGCCGCGAAGGTGTGCACCTGGTAGGACATCCCCTCCTCCTCGGCCGCGGCCGTGAGCAGGCCGAACACGACGGGGTTGATGTTCGGGCCTCGTGCGATGGTAGGTCCCTTCCCGACGTGCAGCGATCCGTGTTGAGCTTCGCTCAGGGACGGCAGGTCGGTTGCGTGGTCCATGTCGACAACCAGGCCGGTCGCGGGATTGACCGCGTAGGTTGCGGTCTGTGCTCCGCGTGAGCCGATCTCCTCCTGCACCGTGGCGACCGCATGCACTCCCACATCGCGGTGCAGGCCACCGTCCTCCTTCAAGTGCCGAAGAGCTTCGGCGATGATCACGGCGCCGGCCGTATTGTCGAAGCCGCGGGCAGTGGCACGGTCACCGAGCAATGGCGTGAACCTCTCGGTAAACGTGATCGGGTCGCCCAGCCTGACCAAGTTTTCGACTTCGGCTCTAGACGTCGCCCCGATATCGATCCAGAGCGGGGCGCTTTGTCTGCTCGTCCGGGCTGAGGAGGTGAAAAGCGCGGCTGCCGACGACACCTGGAACACGATCCCGACCGTGTACCCAAACCCGTTGCCCGACTGCCGTAACATCGTCGTGCCCTCCGATGCTGCTGAAGTGCAGCAGGCCGTCGTCGCCGATGTGGTGCACCAGGAATCCGATCTCGTCGATGTGCCCGGACAGCATGATCTTGACGGGAGCGTCCGGGTTCAGCAGCGCGATGACGTTGCCGGTGACGTCGGTACGAACCAGGTTGGCAAAGTTCTCGGTGTAGGCTCGGTAGATCTGGGCGGCAGGTTGCTCGTACCCGCTCGGGGACGGCGAGTTCGCGAGCATTTGCATGAATTCCAGCGTCTCGGGACGCATCGTGCCTTTCTCCTCCTGCGCAGCGGCCAGAAGCAACGGCCATCCTGAGGCCAAGTTGCCGTCAGCAAACGAACGTAGCCTGTTGGCCCAGGAACACTCCCCTCGCACCTCACGTTCGAACGTCGGAGGTCAGGCAAACATGGCTGGAGAGTTTGGGGATGAAAAAACAACAAGCACAAATACAGTTTGCCGCGCGGCTGCTGCGGTTGTGCATCTCTGGATCTCTATACTTTCCCGAACTCCGCACAACGTCGGCTGATTGCTCTCACTAAGCACCTTCCAGCGTCATCTGCCGCTTGGGGTGTGTTTGCGCATCCCAGCGGTGGCGCTCGTCACGCCGTTCTTCGACCAGCCGCTCAGCTTCGAGCTTGGCCATGGTGATCAGGTATTCGAGCGAGCGTAAACCGTCCGCCTCCGCGTCGGCGCGTATGGTCTCAAGCCGCTCAAGGTACGTTCTCAAGGTGCGGGCTCCCGAGCGGTGCATTGGCTTTCCTCCATTGAAAAAAGACCGTTGTCGCCCACCGCGTTCCCGTACGTTCCGGACCGTGCTCAAGGGCTACGCCGAGTTGACCGGCTTCGCGTCGGCTTCCGGGCTGTTCGCGTTCGCAACGTCTTCGCTCCCCGGCTCTGGCCAAGGCAGGTTGGGGGATCGGGTCGAGCAGATCGCGTCCGTCGTCTTTCCCCGAGTTCACGTGCCGTAAGACAGCCCACATCCGCACCCGCCCGGCCGAACCGACGCCCTGGTTAGGCGAACGTTCCGCTGTACCGTGGTCAAGCACCACCCTCAGCGAACCTTTAGCTCGCCATCCCTCGCATCGTCTCGACCATCTTCTCGACCCGGTACGGCTTCGAGAAAAAGACGCCGCGGGCCGGAAGCTCGACGTCCCTAGCCTGGAAGTGCCCGGAGGTGAGGATGATCTCGATGGGCGGCCAGCGATCTCGGATGCAAGCAGCAAGGCGCATGCCGTCGAGGCCGCGCGGCATGTCGATGTCCGTGAAAACGATGTGGATGTCCGGCCGGGTTTCGAGGATTTGGATTGCCTGATTTGCATCCGTCGCCTCGACCGCCTCGAACCCGGCGTCCTCGACCATGTCCACTGCCATCATGCGCTGGATCGGTTCGTCCTCGACGACGAGAACGACCTTACGCTGCGTATTCAACTCGCGACCCGGCCTCACGAATGCTGGACATAGGCGAGAGGAGCCCGGAAGGCGGCTTCGAGCCCTGAAGGCAGGTAACGCACCTGTGTGCCGCCAGTTCCGATCAGGCCCATCCTGATCAGCCTAGAGCCAAAGCCCCTACGGGTCGGTTCCTGGGCCGGAGGGCCGCCGCTTTCGGCCCAGTCGAGCGCCAGCTCGGCGTCGTTGCCGCAGCCGGTCACTCGCCATGCCAGCCGAACCCTGCCCGTCTCGGAGGAAAGCGCGCCATACTTGAGCGCATTGGTCGCCAACTCGTGCAGCAGCATCGAGAAGGACAACGTGACACGGGGGCTGAGGGCGATATCAGGTCCTGAGACCTCGAACCTCTCTTCCACCCCGAATGCGCTCAGAACGGCGCCCGCTACCGTCTTCATGCGGGCGGATGCCCAACTCTGCTGAAGAAGGACATCGTGGGCCGCCGCCACCGCATGGATGCGCTTGAGGAACGCCTCGACCGCCTCCCGCTCCGTCACACCGCGAAGCGTCTGGGCCGCGATGGCTTGCACCAACGCAAGCGTGTTTTTGAGCCGATGGCCGAGCTCTGCGTTCAGGACGGCCTGATCGGCCTCGGCCTGCACCTTCGCGAGGCCGGACTGAACCCGGTCGGCGATCCCGCGGGCGAAGTCGACCTCGTCGGCCGTCCAGCGCCGACGGCCGTCCGCCTGGACGGAGATGACGCCAGCGAGTTTCCCATTCGCCAAGACGGGAAGATCGATGCGGGCTTCCACCGCGCTCTCCACGCCATCCCTCGCGACCGTCTCCCCCCGGGCGAGATGGTCAGCGAAATCGCACGGCCGGGCCTCCGCCGCTCGCTCGCTTTGATCGTCGCCGAAGGCGACCTCGCTGCGCTCAGCCCAGATGTCGCTGCGGAGGTAAGCGGCTCGCGCCGTATTCAGGGTTCGGCCCAGAATCTCGGCCGCGGCACTGGTCACGTCGCCGGCCGTCTTAGCCTCCCGCAGTCGGTCGCCAAGCTCCAGCAAGGCCGCCTGTTGGATCTGGAGCGTCTTGCGCTGTGTGATGTCCCGGACAGTGCCGAACATCTGTACGACCTGCCCGGCCTCGTCCCGGGTGAACTGTGCCCGGCGCTCGATCCAGCGCTGGCGCCCATCGTCGGCACGCCTGATGCGGTATTCGACCGCACGGGCGGCGCTGCCGTCCCGGCGCGTCGTGACAGTTGACGGCAAGCCCCTGTCCTCGGGGATCACGAGACCTTCGAGAGAGGCAGCGGGGAAGGTATCTGTAACCGGGAGGCCGAATAGGCGGCAGAACTCCGGGGAGACGGTGACGACGCCGGTCGCGACATCGACCTCGAACGTGCCGATCCGTCCAGCCTCCTGCGCCAGCCGCGAGCGGGCCTCGCTTTCTTCAAGCCGCCTCAAGGCCGCCGCCTGGGAAGCCAGTGCCTTCCGCAGGTCCAGCTGCTTCATGACCTGGCGTGCGAGCGTTCTGAGCGTCCGTTCCTGGACAGGAGCGAGCGTCCGCGGCTTGAAGTCCAGGACGCAGACCGTTCCAATCGGGTAGCCGTCTTCGGTCCTCAGCAGCGCGCCGGCGTAGAAGCGCAGGCCCGGCTCCCCGGTAACGAGCGGGTTGCAATCGAACCGCGGGTCCTTCGTCGCGTCGGGAACGAGCAGGAAATCCTGTTCTAAGATGGCCTTTGCGCAGAAGGAGCTTTCGAGCGGGGTTGAGCGGACCCCGAGCCCTACCTCGGCCTTGAAGAACTGCCGGTCCCGGCTGATCAGATTCACTACCGCAATGGGCGTATCGCAAATCTGGGAGGCAAGCCTTGCGACCTCGTCGAAGTCCCGCTCGGGCGGGGTGTCGAGTATGTCGTAGGCGGCAAGGGCCGCAACGCGGGCGTTCTCGTCCATGGTCCGTAGCTGGGGCGGACCGTGTTCCGAAGCGGTGTTTCGGCGGCCTAGGGAGAGCCTAGGAGCTGTGGCTGACGATGTCACCCCGGGCGCCCGCTCTCCATTTCTTCAGACCGCTCCATCTCATGCAGAGACCATTCGGCGTGGAGGTGTTGTCGCAACCGCCTACCTAGACGTACCGTCTAGCGGGCCGTCATCTCGCGGATGCGGGAGGCCAAAGTCTCCATGGCGAATGGCTTCGTCAACACCTCCATGCCGGGTTCGAGGAGGCCGTTGCCGACCGCGGCGTTCTCCGCGTAGCCGGTGATGAAGAGCACCTTCAGGCCTGGGCGGGTCACCCGGGCGGCGTCGGCCATCTGACGGCCGTTCATGCCGCCCGGCAGGCCGACATCCGTAACCAGAAGGTCGATCCGGGTATCCGATTGAAGCACCTTGAGTCCGGATGGCCCGTCGGCCGCCTCAATCGCTGCGTAGCCGAGTTCTGCGAGCACGTCCGTGACGAGCATGCGGACGGTCGGCTCGTCATCTACGACCAGCACCGTCTCGCCGTCGCGGGCGCGCGGTGCGTCGGCGAGCTCCGGCGTCGGCTCGGCAACCTCAGGTTGGCCGGCCAGCCGCGGCAGATAGAGGCAGACCATCGTTCCCTGACCAGGCTCCGAATAGATCCGCACCTGCCCACCCGACTGACGGGCGAAACCGTAGATCATGGACAGGCCGAGGCCGGTGCCTTGGCCGATGGGTTTGGTCGTGAAGAACGGGTCGAAGGCCTTAGCGACCACGTCGGGCGTCATACCCGTGCCGGTGTCTGAGACGCAGAGGGACACGTACTGCCCGGGTTGCAGGTCGCGCTCCGAGGCGGCGCGCCGGTCGAGCCAGCGGTTGGCAGTCTCAATCGTAAGCCGACCGCCGTCGGGCATGGCGTCGCGGGCGTTGATGCAGAGATTGAGGAGTGAATTCTCCAGTTGCGGAGGATCGACGAGGGTCGCCCAGAGCCCGCCTGCCGCTACCACCTCGACCATGATTGCCGGTCCGACCGTGCGCCGGATCAGCTCCTCCATGCCCGCGACGAGACGGTTCACGTTCGTCGGCTTGGGATCGAGCGTCTGCCGCCGCGAGAAGGCGAGGAGCCTGTGAGTGAGCGCGGCGGCGCGCTTCGCGGCGCCTTGAGCCGCGCCCATGTAGCGGTCGAGCTCGGTGTAGCGGCCCTGGGTCATACGGGTCTGCATGAGCTCAAGCGAGCCCGAGATACCGGCGAGCAAGTTGTTAAAGTCGTGCGCGAGGCCGCCCGTCAGCTGGCCGACCGCTTCCATCTTCTGTGCCTGGCGGAGAGCCTCTTCGGCCAGCCGCAGGCGCTCCTGCTCGCGGATGCGCTCGGTCACGTCGTATACGAACTGATAGGCACAAAGCAGGCCGCCGTCGGCGTCGCGCAGGACGCGGTACTTCATCTCGTACTGGCGGCTGTCTCGGTCCGGATCGCCGAACTCGGCGATCTCCGTAAACTCCTCGCCCGAGAGCGCCCGCCGCCACACGGCCTCGACCGCCTCTTTGTGCTCCGGCAGATGGGCCAAGACGTTCAGTATCGACTCGCCGACGGCCGGCCGAACGCCGAAGATGCGCTCGAACTCGTCGGCAGCCGCCTTGTTGATCGCGAGCCAGCGGTACCCCGGGTCGACGACCTGGACGAAAGCGTCGGTTCCCTCGACGATGTCGGCGAACAGCCGCCGCTCGGCCAAAACTTCCGCGACGCGGGCTTCTAGAGTCTCGTTAAGGGCCAGCAGGTCGGCCTCGGCTTGCTTGCGAGCCGTTATGTCGTAGGTGACCCCGAAGTACCGTGTGCCCCGGCCGGACGGATCCGGAACGGGTTCGCCGCGCCGGGCGATCCAGCGGGTCTCACGCGTGTCGGGCCGGACGATGCGGTATTCGACGTATTCCAGTGCGCGCGCGGGCAGATCGCTCCGGCCGGTGACGACGGCGTCGCGGTCGCCAGGGTGGATCAGGTTGAGGAAATAAGCGACCGGGACCTGGGTGACCGGCGGGACACCCCATAGCCGGCAAAACTGCTCGGAGACGACGATCTCACCCGTCTCTGGCAGCAGCTCGAAGGTGCCGATCCCTCCGGCCGCCTGGGCGATGCGGAGCCGTTCCTCACTGTCCTTGAGCGCCTGCGCGCCCTGGTGTGCCGCGGTGACGTCGAAGCCCTCACAGAAGATGCCTGTGACGCGCCCGGCATCGTCCGCCACCGGTTCGTAGATGAAGTCGAGAAAGCGCTGCCCGGCGGGAGCACCGGGGTATTGTAGCACGACCGGGATGCGTTCGGCGACGAACCGCTCGCCAGTTTCATAGACTCGGTCGAGCCACTCGTAAAAGCCCTGCCCCGCGAGTTCAGGGAAGGCTTCCCGCACCGTCCTGCCGACGTATGCACGATCCCCGAACAGGCGGACGTAGGCGTCATTCACGAATTCGAACACGTGATTGGGACCGCCCAGCACCGTGATGAAGCCCGGCGCCTGCTGGAACAGTCGCCGCTGGCGCGCGGCCTCTTCCTCACGGTTGCGCTCCTGAAGTATGCGCTCAGTGGTCTCGTGGCCCTGGTTGAAGATGCCCCCGACCACGCCTCCCAGGCCCCGGATCGGGGTTATGCTGTAATTCCAGTATGTCTCCGCGACTTTGCCGCCGCGAACCATGGGCAGAAGCTGGTCATAGACGCTGACGCCCTCACCGCCGAGCACTTGGCTGAACTGGGGTTCGATCACCTCCCAGATGTCGCGCCAGACATCGCGGGCGGGCTGGCCAAGAGCCCCGGGATGGCGCTCACCAGGAATGAAGGCCCAGGCGTCGTTGTATAGGAGGCGGAGTTCCGGCCCCCAGTAGATGGCCGTCGGAAAGCTGGAGTGAAGGCAGATGCCGAGCGCTGACCGGAGCTCCTGCGGCCACGCCTTCGGCGGTCCGAGCGGCGTTGATGCCCAATCGTACGTGCGGATGCGTCCGCCCATCTCGCCGCCTCCGGCGAGGAAGCCCATCTCGTCGCGCGTATCGTTCACCGCTTCACTTGCCGCAGGCGCCAGGCAGTCCGATGGCGCACTTCAGGAGGGAGGAGTTACCCCTCCCGGTATCAGAATTCACGACCGGGACGGAAGAGCGGCAAACCGCGCGCGGTCAGGTTAGGATCCTCTTAGGATCCTCGGGAGGAAACATGGGATAGGCGTCGAGAACTGGGGCCTTAGACCCGGCCATGATTGGAAGGCGGGCATCTGATCTCGCGCCGGCCTCGCCCCTCCGGAAGCAGGCGCGATCCCTTCAGGTTAATTGTGAGACGACCCACTCCGATTTCAGCGAGGCGGTCGAGACCCTCTATACGACGTTGCGGGCGCCACCTGGCTAAGGTGTGTTTGGGGGGGACGGGATCGGTCCAGCCACCGCGATGCTGGGCAACAGACTGCCTCCCTGCATATCTGGGAACAAGCCGAAGCTGAATGAGATCTGGGGAGGGATGGGTTGCCGAAGAACATCGTGGTTTTCTCTGATGGCACTGGCCAGGACGGCGGCACCAGGCCAGAGCAAAGGTGGAGCAACATCTTCAAGATGTACCGGGCCTCACGGGTCGCGCCGGACTCAACTGTTGACCCGCGAGACCAGGTTGTATTCTACGATCCCGGCCTCGGAACGGAGACCTCCGCGACTGGCTGGACGAACCTCGGGAGACGTGCCCGGAAGCTGCTTGCCAACGTCGACGGGCGCGGCATCGCCATCAACATCGCCGATTGCTACGAATTCATCATCAACCACTATCGGCCGGGCGACCGGATCTTCCTTTTCGGCTTCAGCCGCGGCGCCTACACCGTACGTTCGGTCGCCAACCTCATCATGCTGTGCGGCGTACCGACCAAGGATGCGGACCGGCCTCTTCCCAGGTTCCGACGCAGAACGAGACAGGTCGCGGAGGAAGCGGTCACGACCGTGCTCGAACATGGCGCAGGGCACCCGCGCGGGACGTACGAGAGTGAGCGGCTCGAACTCGCCCGCCGCTTTCGCGAGACCTACGGGTCCCATCACGAGCCGGGCGAGGAACACCGCTCCAACGCCGCGCCGTACTTCATCGGCGTGTTTGACACCGTAGCCGCGCTCGGTGCGCAAGGCGCCTTACGGACGGTCATCCAGTCGGTCCTGTACGGGGGAGCGGCGCTCCTCGGCGCGGCAGCAGGCGCCGTGGTCGGGGGACTGCTCGGGCTCCTCAGTTGGGGTCTCGGATGGTCGTTCCTCTGGGTCTTCGCTCCGACCATCCTTTTCGGTGCCGTTGCCGGAGCCGCGCTCATGCGGAAGGCGCAGCGCGGGAAGATCGTGAAGACCATCCGCGACTTCCCGAACCCTGGGGACGTGAAAACGCATGTGGCCGAGTGGAAGGGCGAGCACTTCGACAGGCTGTTGAGCCGCTTCGTCACGTATGCCCGTTCCGCCAATGCCATCGACGAGACGAGGGCGGACTTCGCGCGCGTCGGGTGGGCCAACACGGTCGGAGCCCCGGAAAGCATCGACGGGGTCAGGCGCCTTCGGCAGGTCTGGTTCGCCGGTAATCACTCCGACGTGGGTGGCAGCTACCCGGAAACGGAGTCCCGCCTCTCGGACATCGCTCTCGAATGGATGATCACGGAGGCGTTGAGTGTCCCCGAGCCCTTGCGGGTCGGTCCGGTGATCGTGAACGGCGTGCCGTTGAAGGGCAGCGGAGACGCAGGCCCGGCCCTCTTCCTTCATCCGGCCGAAAACGGGCTGCAGCACTGCGAAGTAGCCGGCATGGAGGACACCCTCGATGCTCGTGTGCCATCCTGGCTGCGGCGATTGGTCGGCGTGAAAGGATGGAGGGTGAAGGTCCGGGAGATCAAGGAAGGAGCGGAACTGCATCCGAGTGTCGCCCAGCGGTTCTCGCTGCCCGAGGTTCCTCAATGCGCCGGGCACGGACCCTACAGGCCAAGCGGACTGAAGACCTATCCGGGGCTCGCGGAGAGCTACTGACCATCGCCGGCCTACGGGAGAGCTCGGCGCGGCTGACCGACCGGAGCTGGAACGCGGACGCCACGCTTACACGACCGTGCGCGGGGCGATCCGTTCGGGTCCCGGACTGCGCTGCGCTAGCGCCGTACGCCCCCGGTCTCGCCGATGTGCGCGCCGCGGTTGCAGCCGGCCTCGTCCGTCCTCTCGGAAACCTGGGCGCCCCGCCTTTTGGCCTTCGCGCGCCAGCAACCGGCGCCGTTAAGCAACGACGAAGAGGCATGGGTCACCCAGCGCCAGTCAGCACTTCACGAAGCCCGTCACCCTCCGGCGAAGGCCCACGGAAAAACGCCGGAACGCAATCGGGGCGATACTCCAGTGCAAAACCTCGGAGCTCGCCTTGTTGGCGGGGTAGCGCGAAGGCCGGCTCCGGACTATCTTTAAGTCAGGATAAAGCCATGCCAACGCCATCCTCAATGGAACAGCTCATACCCAGGAAGGCAGCGTTCCCGGAACTCCGGACGCTGCTCGAACGGATCGAGGCCGTCTACAAGCCCGAAGAAGTCCTCCTGTTCGGAAGCCGGGCTAAAGGCACGGCGCGGCAGGACAGCGACTGGGACGTCTTGGTCGTCCTGCCGGACGATGCCGAAGAGGCGCTTCTCGACCCGCTTGTGGGTTTCGAGACGCAACAAGGCAGTGGCGTCTACGCGGACGTGCTTTGCTCGATCAAGCGGGAATTCCTCCAGGACATCGCGGTGGCCAACTCGCGGACCCGCGAGATCGTGGACCATGCCGTCCGGATCGGCTCCCGCTAGCCTCCACGTTGCCAACAGCCTCCGGCTGGCGGACCGCGACCTGAAGGATGCGGAGCTGCTGCTGAGGGAGGGCAGCAGGAACGCATCATACCACCTGGAACAGGCAGCCGAGAAGCTGCTGCTAGCGCTGCTCACCTCCGAGGACATCCACGTGGCCGTCGCTGAAACGCACCGGCTCGACATCCTCGCCGACCGACTGCCGGAGGAGCATCCACTTCGCGACCCGATGCGGAAGCTAGCGTTTCTCCAGGCCTATGCAACGGCGTTCCGGTACGTGAAGACCGCCGGCCGCCTTCCGCCGCCCATGCCTGCGGACAAGTTCTCGCTCGCGAGCGAGGCGCTCCGTAAGCTCATCGACGGCGCAGCGCGGCACTTCGAGGTCGATCTGGAGGCCAAGGACAACGTGCCGGCCGGCAAGGTAGAGCGCATGCGAACGACTCGCACGGAGCTCGCGCCGGTCCGGGCCGGTGACGGCGACACCCGGCCGCGGCGGTGACCGGCTGGAAGCGCCGAAAGCCGGGTCAGGACGCGACAGCTTGCCAGCGGATCGCGGGTCTGCGTCAGCGCGCCTTCAACCAACGATATGTCGTCGCGCCGGTTCAGCAGCGCGAATGTCGTCCGCTCCGAATAGGCATGTCGCCACCCGCCTGCGGCACCGCTGCTCTCATCCCCAGGTCAACGCTTGCGCTTAGCCTTCTGCAGCAACGCGAAGCGCCCGTCCGCGCGCACCTCGAAGTAGCGCTCGTGCTTCACCCGGATCATCATCTTTCTCCGCAGGAGAGCGGCGTCGAGCGGCCCGTAATCCCGCGCCCGGCGAAGCGTCTCGGGGCTGAGGCGCGCGAGGATTTCCGCCTCGCCTAAAGCCCCCTTTTCCGAGGAACGGATCACCTCCGCCGCCTCGCGCATCACCCCGTCCCAGAATCGGCGCGGGGTCGCCCGCCTCTCCGTGCCGGCCCCTTCCTGCCCAGCCTCGTCGCGCTCGGCCACCCACCGTTCAGCCCTGCGCGGGCGCCCGCTCGTCCTCGTCCCCGGCGATGCGGAGTTCGCCGGCGACACCCCGGTCCGCGACGCCATCGCGCGCCGGCGGAAACTCGCCCGCGATCTCGGCATCACCCTTCTGTGCGACGACCTCGTCCGGCTCCCCGGCCCAGACGGACGGGGGGTGTTCGTGATCGGGGCCTGCCTGTGGACCGATTGGGCGCTCGGCTATCCCTGCACGGCCAGCCAAGCCCGGGCCTATGCCCGCGACGCGTGGCCCGGGGAACGTCCGACCCTCCTCGGGAGCGGACGCCCGCTCGCGCCGCACGACGTCTCAGGCCTCCATGCACGCTCACGCGCCTTTATCGAGGACTGCCTCGCCAGCATCGTCGTCCAGGCCGGCGGTCACGGCGCCTCGCCGCGCACGCTCGTCCGGGACGTCCAGCGCGGCGACCGGGCGGTGGTGGTCACCCATTTCGCCCCGTCGGTCTGCTCGCTTCCGCCGGAGATCGCCGCGCGCAGATGGGAACCCTGGCGGGCCGCGTTCCTCGCCTCGAACCTGGAAAGCGTGATGACGCGCTGGGGCGCTCCGGTCCTCTGGCTGCACGGGCACGTGCCACGCCCGGTCTCCTACCGGCTCGGCGACACCCGTGTCGTCGCCAATCCCGGAGGTCCTGCCCGTGGAAACCCGCGCTTCGATCCAGCGCTCGTCCTGGAGGTCTGAACATGCATCACGCCCCCATCACCGAACTCGCCGGCCGAACCTGGCAGACCCCGCGACCGGTCCCAGTCAGCAGCCGGCCGGACAAGCTGCTCTGCGTCGACATCGAGACCGTTCCCGATCAGGCGCTGGTCCCGGCCGACTGGGGGGACGGCTTGCCCAAGCCCTTCTGGAACCGCGTCGTCTGCGTTTCTTTCGTCGAGGCACGTATCGCGCGTCCCGTCGCAGACGGGCCGGAATCCTACACCGTCGAGCGGGTCGCGAGCGGCGGCGACATCGGCTGGGACGAAGCTCGCATCCTCGCCGGCTTCTGGCGCCTCCTCGAACGGGGGAACTATCGGGTCGCGACCTGGAACGGCCGAACCTTCGATATGCCGGTGCTCCGTTGCCGTGCCTTCGTCCACGGCATCCAGACCGCGGTCTGGAACAAACGCGGCGGCCGGTGGGATGGTTACAGCCATCGCTATAGCGACGAGTATCATGCCGACGTGATGGATCTGCTGTCCGCGCACGGCGCCGCCGCAAGGATGCGCCTGGACGAGGCGGCAAAGGCCATCGGATTGCCGGGCAAGGTCGGAGACAACGGCGCAATGGTCGCGGACCTCTACGAGAACGGCGAGCTCCCCCGTATCCGCGCATATTGCGAAACGGACACGATTCAGACCTTCTACCTCTACGCCCGCTGGGCACTCCTCTCAGGCCGCACGGATGGGGCCGGATACGAGGCCTCCGTGGCGTCCTTGACCCGGTACCTGGAGGCTGAACGCGAAACCCGTCCGCACCTAGGCGACTTCCTGGATGCCTGGCGGAAATTCCACTGACCCTGGCCTGGCGTGGCCTCTGAGCCGGGTTTATGGAGTACGGTTCGTTAACCCTTTCCGGTAGAGACCAGGGCTTTGGCCCGGTGAGGTAGAATTTTTTTCTGGATCCCGGGCCTTAGTCGTGTATAATGGCAAAATCGAGAGACTTCGCATGAACCGGGACGACATCGACCGAGAGCTTGCCGAAATCGGTCGATACCTGGAGTTCTGGACCCGCACCGAAAGGGACGCACGCGAGAACGTCATTCACGGGCGGATCAGGCAAGCCGAGCTTCTCCGTCTGCTCGACAGGGGGGGCGGCACGGTTCTCCCATCCGCCGCGGCCACAAACACGGCCCCGGTGCCGCGACTGCGCAGCCTCGCCGCCCAGATCATGGTCGAGGCCCTGGAGAAGGCGGGCCCCCGCGGCCTATCAGGAGGAGAACTGAACAAGCTCGTCGTCGACGGCGGCCTCTCAAAGGATGCGGCGGAGAAGGCCAAGGTTAAGATCAAGCGTGCCGGACAGGTCTTTCACGATGAGACTGGTCGGCGCTGGTACGCGCTCAATGCGGTGCCGCCTCACCTTCAAGTGCGAACGCCGGAACAGGATTAGGAGAACGGACGTGAGACACAGACGATGGGCCGCTCGCGGCCCCCCCCTAACACAAAGGGCGCACGGCTATGCCGCACGCCCTCGTGTTCTCAGCTTCGCTGAAAGCGAAGCTTACCCGTTGGAGAAGCAGCAGGGCCTGCCAGCCCCGCCCTTTACCTCCGGGCCATCGCCGATCCTGAACAGAGCCGCCAGCTCCGCCAGGTCACGCGACGGCTTTTGCCGTCCGCCCGAACCGTCACGATCCCTCAACAAGCTCTAACACCCGGGATCGTGACTCACACGTCTTGGTCGAACCGACCAAAGGTGGCGCAGCCGCCCTTGGAATCTGTCTTGTATCAGCAGCCCGCCTTCAAAGCAAGGGCTGTCGCAGGCAGTTTCGGCGCGAATCGGGACGTTTGCCTCCGAAAGGGTAAACGATGTCTTACCACGCCTACGATGACGCGCCCTGCTGGATCGGGGACCTCCAGCTGCTTGATCCCGACTTCGACGACTGGGGCGACGTCTTCCCGTTGACGCCGCTGCGGGAGCTGCCCTGGAGCCCGGGCCGCCCGCTCCTGTCGTAGCTCGCAGCACCAACCGCCCTGCACCCCCGAGGTTGGGACACACCGTTCCGGACCTCTCCACCCGACCTTTCCCGTCGCAGCCGGCGCGCCCTCGCGCGCCGGAGGGGAAAGCTCGTCCGTCTCACCCGGGACTACGGCCAGCAGCCGCGGCCTGTCCGTCCTTCACGAAAGATCTACCATGCTCGCCAACCTCCAGTCCCACACAGTCAAAAAAGCGCCGCCTCCTGGCATCTGGCCCGCGCTTCCGTCGACGCCCGCTCTCAACCCGTCGCACAACCTCCCGTCCGCCCGAACGGCCGCCAACGACGACGTCGCGGCATGCTCGGCAATCGTTCCGGCCGATCTCGGGCTCGGGCCCCAGGCGCTCAGCTTCGGACCGACCGTGCTGGGGCGCAACGCCGTGCCCGACTTCGTCCGTTCCGAGAAGCTGCCGGGCGGCCAGGCCCTCGCGGCGACAAGCCTCGAAACAGCGGCGCTGCAGATGCTCGTCTGCGACCCGAGCGTGGAGAAGATCGTCCCTCGCGGCCACGTCCTGTCCTACTCCGCCATGCGCAACGGCGGGCGCCACGAGCATGTCTTCGTTCCTGACGTCGTGTTCCGGCGGTTCGGCGGCGAGGTCTGCACGCTTGCTCTCCTGCCCTCTTGGGAGCGCAACCCGCACGATCCCGCCTGGATCAGCAAGGCGGCGGATCTGCGGGCGGCCTACCGGTCGCACGGGGTGACCTTCCTCGCCTGGACGGAGCGTATGCCCTTTGCCCGCATCCCGCGGCGCAATCGCGAGTTCATGCTCGAACGCGCCGGCGCTGCAACCGAGGTCGACCTGCAGAAGGTCCGCTCCGCCATCGACCTGCACGGCCTTCCCAGCAGCGTCGGTGCCCTCGCTCGCCGGGCCAGGCTCGGGAGCCGCAGCAGCCTCAACCGCCTGCTGACGTGCCTCACGAACCTCGCGCTCAAGGGCGAGGTCGCGCTCGACATGAGCCGTCCCTTCGACGGCGGATCGCGCGTCAGCGCCGGTCCGCGGCTCGGGCAGAGCTGAGGCCCACACCTCCGGGCGGCACGGCCGCCCCCGACCAGATCCCGAACTTCAAGGACCCCCGACATGCGCCTCTTCCACTTCACCTCCGAAGGGCACCTGCCGCACATCATCGCCTCCGGCGGTCTCTGCAAGGGCGACGTCATCGTCGGCCAGCGCGGCGAGAAGACCCTCACCGCCACCTGGCTCTCCCTCGATCCCGATCCCGACCATCAGGGCCTCGGGGACGGGACGGCTACGCTCATCGCTACCGCCGAGATGATCGCGCTGGGCATGCCGGCCACCATGGGCACGGTCGACAAGCGTGCCGTGCGCATCACCGTCGTGATCCCGTCCACGGATCGCAGGCTCCGCCGCTGGCTGCCGTTCGCGCGCGGCGGCGTTGGGGAGCAGATCATCGATTTCGAGAAGCGCCACGCGGGCAATCCTCGCTTCGTCGAGGACTGGTTTTTCTATCGCGGCGTCATTCCGGTCGAGCGCTTTGCCAGCATCGAGATCCGCGCCGGCGACGGACCTTATGAGATCGCCACCCCCGAGCGCATCGCCGCGATCGAGCCGCACGAGATCGAGTGGACCGGCGGGGTGCCGGAAGCGGACTGGGAGCACTGAGCCGCACGCGTCACCCACGAACAGCAGGACGCCCCATGAAGTTCGATATCGAGGTCGCGGCGCATCAGATGCGCGTCACCGCGAACATAATCACGGACCCGCGCGGTGGTCCCATCCGCCGCATCATCAACGGACGCCACCGCAAGCCTACCGGCCGCTACAGCAGCGCCAAGGCGCGCCGCGCAATGCCGTGGGAGGATCGCCGCGAGCGCGACTACTTCATGCATTGCGAGGCGGATGCGAATGTCGCGACCTACCTCGCCCAGCCGCACCGGCTCGAAATGTTTGTCGGGATGCGCGAGCCCCTCGTGCTCTTCCCGGACCTGCGCCGCGATATGGCGGACGGCCAAGTTGCGATCACGGAGGTGAAAAAGACCTACGCGCCCGACCCCTTCTACGCGCTCAAGATCGAGCTTGCCCGCGACGTCTACGCGAGCCTGGGATGGTCGTTCGCGGTCGTGGAGGCGGACGAAATCTACGCGCGGCCGGTCTTCGACACGGCCAAGACGATCCAGGCCGACAAGGACGCCGAACTCACGGTTGCCCAGCGCTTCGCCGTGCTTGACGCCCTGGAAGCCGCCGGCGGTGCCATTGCCTACGGCGCCCTGTGCGAAAAGCTGGGCGGCGGCATCATGGGAGCGGTGTTCGTGCACGCCGCCGTGGTGCGTCGGAACGCAGCCATCGACATCCGGCAGCGCTTGCGCCCGGACACCCCGGTGACACGCGCCCCTGCAAGATCGGGGGCTCGCTGACCATGGCGCTCAAGAACCACTACGAGCCTGGCGAGCAGTGGCACGTCCCCGAGGGCCGCTACGCCTACGTCGCCGAGGTCGGCAACCAGCTGATGTTCCATCGCGTGGACGGTGGGAGCGCGATCCCGATCTTGAAGTCCGAGGATGAGCTCTTGAGGTTGCATTCGGCGCGCAAGGCGTGGCGGCTCCCGCCGGACAAGCCGGTCGCCGGGAAGCTGCTCAGCTACGAGGAGATCGACGACGTCCCGCCGGAAGGCGCACCGGACGACGCTCGCGCGCGCCAGTTCTTCTGCCGCGTGTGGGATCGCTCGCCCTGTGGGTACGGCCACGTCGCCCTGAAAGGCCTGCTGGATCTCCACAAGAAGGAAGCGCGCAGCAAGGACATCAAGTGGATCCCGAGCCCGGGCGCGCTTCAGCGGGCGCTCGGCCGCGGCGAACCTGGCAAGCGCCCCCTCCGGCTCATGTTCGACATGCGCGGCAAGGGGAAGCGCCAGTTTTGGCCGAAGCCCGTCGCGCATGCGCTCGCCGAGACCGTCGCCTGGTACTGGGCCGAGGCCACCCGCACGCCGCTCGACGCGCATGCTCACATCACCAAGTTGGTGAAGGAGCTAAACGTCCAGGGTGCCCGCCTGCACGGCTCCGTGTGGCAGAGATTGCCCACGCCGAGCGACGAAACGGTCCGGACCTACATCAAGAACTCTCAATCGCTGGAGAAGCTCGTTGCCAAGTTCGGCGAGGACGAAGGGCGACGCCGGGGCAAGGGCATCTTCCCTGGGCTCGTCGCCGACCGCGCGCTTGAATATGTCATCGTCGACTCGACGGTTGTCGACGGCTGGTGCGTGCTCGACGACGGCTCCGGGTACGCGGCAGGCCGCCCCACGCTCACCGTTGCTATCGACGTGAGGACGCGCGTGGTGCTCGGCGTCGTCATCACCTTCGAGGGTGAGAGCCTTTACGCAATCATGGCCTGCCTGCAGCAGGTCGTGTCGGGCAAGCATCTCATCGCCGACCGGCTGCCACAGTTCCGCGAGCTCCTCGACGATCTGTACGGCAAGCCCGAATGCATCGTGGTTGATAATGCATGGGCGCAGGTCGGCGTCTCCTTTCAGGACGCCTGCGAGGACGCCTCGATCTCGGTCGAATGGGCGCCGGTAAAGACCCCCGAATACAAGGCTATCGTCGAGCGATTCTTCCTGACGCTGAAGAAAATCCTCCTCGATAAGATGCCGGGCGGCGTTCCCTTCGACCCGGGCATGATGCGTAAGCTCGGTTTGGACCCAAGAAAAACGAGGGCGCTCACCCTCTCGCAGCTGGAAGAGTTCATCTATCTCGCGATCTACGAGATCTATGCGCAGGAGAAGCACTCCGGCATCGGGATGGCGCCGCTGCTCGCCTGGCGCAAGGCGCTCGGAAACCAGCGCCGCTTCATCATCGACGACATCGGCTTTCTCGGCTCCGCCTTTGGCACGGTCGCGGACGCGACCCTTACGCGGTCGGGTATCGAGTTCCGGAACATGGTGTTCCACGACCCCGAGATCACGACGCGGCTGCTCGATGACCTGGCGGGAACAACCCCGATGCGGAAGCGGCGACGGCGTCCGTCCAGTGAAACGGCCGCAGTCAAGATCAAGTACAACCCGGCGGACGCATCGGCGATCTCCGTGTGGAATCCCGGCAGGAAGCCGCGCGGCTACGACCGCCTGCCGAACTGGGACAGGCTCTACGCCGCAACTCCAGGCCTCGGCTTCTGGCACAACGACCAGATCAAGCGCTTCGCGGACGCGGAAGACCTCGCCTTCAAGTCCGAGGCGGACAGGCTCCTCGCGCGCGACCGGTTCCGCGAAGAGCTGGAGGCCGCCTCGCCCGCACTCCGCGACGCGAGCATGCGCAAGCAGGCCCGTCTGATGAATCCGGCACAGCCGGTGCTCAGGGGCGACGTCGTGCAGTTCGGCCACGAGGCTCCATCGGCGAGCGGGCTCAAGCCGAACGACATCCTCGTGCACGTCGCCGCGCGGGATCGCGCGGACGACGGCATTCCCGAACCCGGGCCGCGACGGGGCGGCGCAAAGGCTGCGGCGAAGGCGAAGGCGACGCGCAAGGAGAAAAGGGCCGCCAAAGCCAGAGAGGCGAAAGATGCGCTCGCCCGTGTCGCTGCTCAGCACGCGCAGGCGAAGGCGTCCCCGCCCATCCCGCCGGCCGTCGAAGACCCGTTCGCGGCAGCACGGCTCGGCCTGCAGGTCCCGGATGCCGACGCGTACTACACCAAGCTCAAGGCCCGGATGTTGGCCCAGAGCTTCCCGACAAACGGAGACGCCTCACGATGACCAACCAGGAAGATCGGCTGGCTCACGCCCGGCGGGAGTTCCGCAAGTTCCGCATCGTCCATCCCCGCCTGGAGCGCATCCGGCGCGAGATCGAGATCATGCGCGAGGTCGGGCGCGCCAACCGGCAGGAATGGATCGAGAAGGGCCGAAAGGGAAAGCGGACCCCACACAAGTTCCTGCCCATCATCGGACCGTCCGGGTCGGGCAAGTCGACCTGCATCGAGCACTACATCGAGACGACGCCCGCCGTGTCGCGCCGGAACGACGACCTTCGGCCCATGCTGCACGTCACCTTGTCGGCGCAGGCACGGGTGAAGACCCTCGCGAGCGACATCCTGGAAGCCTACGGCGACCCCGACTTCGAGGAGGGCACCGCGGCCAAGCTGATGCGGCGCGCCGCCAACCACAGCGATGTCGGCGAAACCGACCTCATCGTACTCGACGAGATCCACCACACCATCAACACGGACGGGACCGGCGTCGAGACCGGGGGCAAGGGGGGCAAAACCGCCTGGAGCGTGACCGAAACCATCAAGCGCTGGCTGATCCGCGGCACCTGCCCGCTCATCCTGATCGGGACGGAGGAGGCCAAGCCTCTGCTGCTCAAGAACCCGCAGTTCAAGAACCGCTGCCTGGAGCCGATCTTCCTCAACCCCCTCGACGTCTCGCTCAAGGAGGAACTCGGGATGTTCCTCGACCATTGCGCCGGCTTCGACCTCAAGCTCGTCGAGCACGGCATCATGAAGTCTTGCTCGGGGCTGGTCGCCGGAGACATTCCGTCCTGCATGTACGACGTGAGCGGCGGCGTGATCGGGATCGCTTCCAACGTCTTCGAAGTCGCCTGCGAGCGCGCCATCCGGCGCGGCGCCCGAAAGATCTCCCGGGACGATCTCGATGAGGCTGTGCAGAACTGGGCCATCCCCCTCGGCATCACGGACCACAACCCGTTCCGCAACGGTGTTCGCACCAGGAGCGCCAAATGAGGCAGGCGCTCTCCACGCATCCGCTTGCGGACTACCGTCTCACGATTCCGGGCCGGCGTGGGATGCGCATCGTCCCGCTGCCGTTCCGGCTCATTCCGGGACCGATTGCCGGTGAGAGCCTGCTCGGCCTCGCGGCGCGTGCTGCGCACCACAACGGGTTCGAGAGCCTCCATCGCGTGTTCCGCCTGGCCGACGTTCACAACCTGCGCACGGAAGCCTTCCCGACGACGCAGATCGAGCGTGCCGCGCATCTCGCCTACGTGCTCAAGATGCACGAGGGCGAGATCACGTCGCGCATGCATCCGGGGGTGCCGCGGCCCGGGCGCTCCGCGGGGTTCATCGATTTCGGCAGCGTCGCGATCAGGGCGGCCTACCGCGAGGGAGGACGCCGGCGCGTTTCGCCGCTCTCGTTGCGCCGGTCCCCTCACCATCGTTCGGTCTGGTCCCTCCTCCCGTTTGCCATCTGCCCGGAAAGCAGGGAGCACCTCATCGACGCCTGTCCCGTCTGCACGAAGCCGCTGCGCTGGCGCAGGACGCTCGGCATTCCATTCTGCGAGAGCTGCGTCGATGATGATGGCGATCCGACCGTCGACTTGCGTGATCACGCCGGCCCGGTTGCGCATATAGCCGACGAGGATGCTTTCCGCCTGATGACGGGCATCGTCGACCCTGACCCCGACCGACGGCGTACGGAGCGCCGCAAGCTGCCGGACGCCATCGCTCGCCTCGATGATGGGGACATCTTCGAGTTCGCGGTGGCGCTGGCCTGCGCCGTCACGACCGAGCCCGACGCGCCTCGCGGCATCATGCGGCGCATGAAGACGCTGGCCGACTTTGCCCGTATCACGCCGGACGCGCTCGCGAAGGCCGGACGAACACTCATCGACTGGCCGCGAGGGTTCCACGCACTCGCGGACGAGACGCGCGCCGCGGCCGACCTGCGCGCCGGGCACTACGGCGTGCGGAAGGAACTCGGGCCACTGCTCATGCTCACGCGCGACGGGCATCTCGCACCGGAGGCGAAGGAGCTCGTGCGCAAGGAGATCGACGCGAACATGGCGGTGAGCGCCGCCGCGGGCCTCATCCGGAGGCGAGACAATCACCGTGAGGACGAGTGGATCACGGCTCAGGATGCGGCCCGGCGATTCGGCATCACTCGCAAATTGATGGGGCGCCTGGCCAGGCATCCTGACATCGAGGTTCGGCGCGCGAGCTCCGCCGTGCGCTCGCCGCTGCTCTTTCGGGCATCGGCGGTCGAGATGGTGGCAAAGCTCCGGAAGGATGCCGTCGCCTCACAGGAAGCCGCCAACCTTCTGGGTATCCCCCGCAGCTGCCTTCCTGATCTCGTCGCCCGCGGCTTGCTGCGCCTGGTCGCAGGTCCGGTCACTGTTACGATGGCGGGGCAGGAGCATTACGTTCGCAGCGAACTGCTCAAGCTCATCCAGGGCATCAAGGAGCGTGCGCAGGAGGGCAGCACGGACGGGACCTCCATCCGTCTCTCGAAAGCCATGAAGCGGCTCGGCGGCTCCCCACCTTGGGGGGCGGTGCTGACGGGGATACTAGAGGGCGCCATTCCCATCCTGACGGTCCCCGGACAGAACGGCTGCCTCGCGACGGCCGTCGCGGTGCACGGCATGCAGGGCTTGGCACGTGTCGCCCGGGAAGCCGGGGTTATTCCGAACGCGAACGCACCCGGCGATGCTCGCATCAGCCACAAGGAGGCGGCGGCCCTGATCGGCACGACCGAACCCTTCATGTCAGGGCTTGTCGCGGCCGGGCTGCTACCGCGGTCGGATCACGGGTACTGCCGGCTTCAGCGGGCGGACGTCGAAGCGTTTCGCGCCGAATACGTCCTGGTGAACGAATTGGCCCGCTGCCTCGGAATACGGCACCGCGACGTGCGTAGGACCTTGACGGCCAGTGGATCTGAACCGGTCGCGTCGGTCACTGCCCACGGCGGCTTTGTTTGGCGGAGGGCCGAGTTGCCATTCCGGACGTCCCGGCCACGGAAGCCGACAGGGCGGCGAACCGCGACTTGCTCGGGCGTGGCGAAGCGGCCCCCAGCGGCCAGAACAGACAGACGCTGACGAGGAGCAATCGTCAGCAAGGCGTAACCGTCGGTACGACGCTGGCCGGCGGCCTCGACGCGGCGGCAGGTGACACCTGTGCGAAGAAGCCAACCGAGGCGCATCTGCTGCGGCGTGTCGCAGCTTGCTGAAGGTCGATTTAAGAGCCCGGAGATCGGCTAGGCAGGCTTAAGTCGCTGAGCCTGCTGAGCAATTTGCTCCATACCTCGAAGTCTTTGTTCCAATTGATGTTTGCGGCCTTGATGCTAGAATCGTGAAGTACCGATCTGGTGGGGAAAGTGGTCAACTCGGTGAAGCTTCATCGCCGGGTCGAGCAGGTGCTGAGCTGGCTCGACTACGAAGGCCGGCCGAATTGGGTTCGGGGTGACGAGCTCAACCGCGCCCGCGGCTGCCGTCACCTCCTGGCCCAAGCCGTTGCAACGATGGGGGTCGTCGGGGCGTTCGGACTGCGAAGGACAACACGGCAGAGCGGTTGCCCCGACTTCCTCCCGCTGGTCTATGTCGCGCAAGCGAACACCGAGGACGAGGTACGGACGATCCACCGCCGGGTTTGGAGCCAGGGCGTTGTACCGTTCCTGCTCGTGGTGACGCCGAATGAGATCTGGTTGTGCGACGCGACGACCTATGCTTCGACCGGGTGGACCGGAAGTACCTGGAAGGCAACATGGCCATCCGAGCTTCCGTCGCCCGGCCCCATCGACAATCCGGCTTTCCTCCCGTTCCGTCACCTCCGCGCCGGGAGCATCCGCGCCTCGGTCCAGTTCGCGCAGTCCGACTTAGGTTCGGCGGGAACTCGTGTGGACGCGCATCTGCTCGGGGGATTGCGCGCGCTCGGCGCTGCATTGACGGGAGCGAACGATGTCTGCGCGCTCCCAAGGCGGACAGCCAACAAGCTGATTGCAAGCCTGCTCTACTTCTACTGTCTCCTGGATCGGGGAATCATCACCCCCGAGTGGCTCGCGGGCAGAGGACACCAAGGCATTCTGACGAAAGACGCTTGGGAGCTTCAAAGCCTGTGGGATCTCCTCGACGACCTCGACCGCGTGTTCAACGGTCGCGTGTTTCACCTTCCAATCACGCATCGCAAACGCATCACGAAAGAGCAGGCTGATCTGGTTCGGCGCGTTATCAAGGGCGGAGAGCTTCTGCTCGACGGCGTAAGCCAGCCGAACCTCTTCGAGGTCGACCTGTCGGTTGTGCGGACGGAGACGCTCTCCGCCGTGTACGAAATGTTCTTCGAAAGCGAGGGCGATGGCGTCAAAGACGAGGACGGCGCCTTCTACACGCCGCCCTTTCTCGTCGACTACGTCCTGTCCAAAGTCGACGATATAAAACCGGTTGAGCCGGGCTTGAAGGTCGTCGACTGCTCGGCCGGGTCGGGCCTGTTCCTCGTCGGCGCATATCGGCGGATGCTCGAAACGGTTCTTGACGAGGACGACCGGGAGCACCTGCCGCTTGAGCGTTTGAGACAGATCCTGGTCGACAGCATCTATGGCATCGAGCGCAACGAGGATGCGGTGCAGATCGCCGCGTTCAGCCTGTTCCTGACCATGCTGGAATACGGCGGCGATGCACTCGTCGCGGAGATGGCGCTCGCGGGACGAGACCCGAATGCGCAGACCATCTTCCCCCCGCTGATCGGAACATCGCTCTTGGCGCGGGATCTTTTCGACACAGCGCCCCGGCCCGCCGGATTTCCCAACAGTTTCGACGTCCTTCTCGGCAATCCACCCTGGCAGAAGGTCGGGGTCATCGGCAAGACCGCCGAAACCTGGGCCGAGGAACATGAACTTCATCGAAAGATGGACCGTGACCGCGCTGCTGAACTCTTCTTCTGGACCGGATACGACACGCTCCTCAAGGAAGGCGGCGTGTTTGGCATGGTCCTATCGGCCAAGTCGTTCCTGAGCCCAGGTGCGAACCGCTTTCCCAAGCAGTTCATCAAACAGGTGGGCGTGACGGGCCTCGTGAATCTGACGCATCTCCGGCGCAAGCTGTTCCCCGGCGCAGAACATCCGGCCATCGCCGTCGTGGGCAGGCGCGCAACGCCCTCCGCCGACGACGCTATCTGGGTACACTATCCCCTCCTCTCGGCCCTTCCTCTCGACCGCTCGGGGCGCCCGTGGTGCATCGTGCAGGACTTGATGGACATCGAAGTCCATCCCCGAAGGCAGATGTCAGACCCAGAAGGACTGTTCCGCGCGCTCATGCTGCGCCCGGTTGACCGTCGGGTGGCGACCTATCTCGACGACCGCTGCCGGTCGGGCGAGATCTTGACACTCGCCGCTCTCGCACGAGAGCTCGACTTCTCCATCCGCCGTGGCGGCCCCCCGAAGCAGACCGGACTGCAGGACGACCTACATCTCGGCACCCAAGGCGAGAAACACTACGTTCGACGCCTTGGTCTGCCGGAGAAGCCTCGCCCTGGCCGCCTCGAAACGGAGCTCACGAAGAAGCGCGCCTCGGTCCAACCGAAGAGCTACAGCCTAACGCCGGAAGACCTCGCGCGGGCGAATGCGCCCTACGATTCCCTGTTCCGGGGGGACATCGTGGTCGTTCCCCGGAACCTGAATAGAGCTGACTTCGTCCCCACGCCATTCGCCTTCAATTCAAGTTTGATCGGCATTTACTTCCAGCGTGAACCCAATACGGCGCTGGCACCGGATCGATTGAGACTGCTCAAGGCGCTTGCGCGCTATCTCAACTCCAACTTCGTCCGCTATGCCGCCGCGCTCTACGGCCGGATGTGGATGGTTGACCGCCGCCGCTTCGAAGCAGCCGATCTCGAACGATTGCCCATCCCGTTCACGAGCTTGGAGGACCCTCGCATCACGGAAGTGTTGACGGCGTCCGATGCAGAATTGGAGGAAATCCTGCCCGAGTTCATGCTGCTCTCGCCCGAACTCGGTTCCGTCGCCCGTGAATATGTTACTACGCGACTGAATTTCGAGAATGGCATTCTCCCACTCACGGCGCTGAGGACGCCCACAACGGTCGAGATCGACGGCTACCGCGAGACGTTGTCGCTGGAGTTAGAACGCGCGCTCACCTCGGGCTGGCATGTCGGCGTCGAGCTCGCATCCGGCGCAGAGGGCGCAGGTACCGTCAACGTGACCTTCTCCCGTCACCTGCCGCAGTTGCACGCAGTCGACAACGCCCGTTCTCGCGACGTGCAGGCCCGCTCGGAAGCACTGGAAGGAACGTCACTCGTCTACGACGCTGCCGCACAGTTCGCGGCGGTGACGAAGCCGCTGGTTGCGGCGCGCTGGTCACGGGAGCAGGCCGTGACCGACAGCCGACACCTCCTTGAACGCGTGTTCAGCGGACCCGATGCGTGACGCCGCTTGAAGTCCATCTTGCGGAACGCGGATTCGGCCCCCTCCAGGCGAGCGTCTGGGCCAGGTTTCTGGACGCCGTCCTTGACGCTTTAGAGGAAGCCGTAACGAGAGTTCGGCATCCGGATTACTGGCAGGAGCACACGTCGAAAAATGGTGCGCTTCTGAAACCACGCCCAGGTCCGGCGGAGCAGCATCGCCGGCTTCCGTCGGAAGAAGGCGTGACCTGTGCCTTGGCGGAACAACTTGACGAGTACAGGAAGACAGTTCCTCCCGACCACATCCTGCGTTCTCTCGAAGTTGTTTTTCGGAGCGAGGCGCGCATCTCTTCCAGGCGGAGAACCGGAAAGAACTCGCGGCGTATCGACATAAAGGCAGAGTCCCAGATCGGGCGCGAAGCGCCTTTCGTCGTCTTCGAAGCCAAGCTCATAGTGTCTCTGAAGGACCTATCGGAAGCTTACCTCGGCGAGGCGGGACTTGGCTGCTTCACGCTTCCGCCTGAGCCCTATCCGGCCAAGGGTGTCGCCGGCATGCTGGCGTATACGGTCGGCGAGACGACAGAGTATTGGCTCACCGCGGTCGAGGATGCGATGGCGGCGGCAGTGCCGGTGCCGCGATCCCAGACCAGGATGCGACGAGCCAGTGAAGGCGAAGTCGCGCTCTGGAGCCACATCGACCGTCCGCTTCTCGACAATGCCGAACCGCTAAACGTCGTGCATCTCGTCATGCAGTTCGAGGCAGCAGCTACAAAAGGTGGAACTAAGGCGATCGAACCGAAGCATCAAGATAGCCTGCCAGACACGTCAGGCTCTCCCACCTGATCAGCAGACCAAGGCGGGAAGGGAAGCTTGTCCTAAGCAGGCGCATCTAAATCGAGATCCTTGAAGCGCTGTCCTTCAGCAAGCAACCACGCGGCGTGATAAGCGGCCTGCTGCGTATTCAGTCCTCGGGCTTCATCGACATCGCGCGCAAGGCCGCTGATGGCAGCTTCGTAGGACAAGCCGAGGCGTACGCGCAGCGCCACGTCAGCGAGCGCCGCAGCTGCTGCAACGCGGTGGCGATGATAGTCAGCCACAGCCAAGCAATGGTCTGCGTTGGCGCGTGCGAGGGTCATCGCTCGCGTTAGGTCTACGTCGTGGTCCGCATTCGCGGTCGGAGACCCAGCGAGGTCTCTGATGTTCCCCGGAGTGAGGCAGGCCTCGTCGAGGTCCGGCGCTTGCTGCCGCAGCCGCGTGGTGATGTTACGACAGTCCTGGCAGATGAGAATGGCGCGGTGCGATCCCACGGTGGCTGCAGCGGTGGCCGCCAGCTGGCGGTGGGCCAGATTCTCTGCCTCGCACTCAGCCTGATATTCATGGACGACGAAGATTTGAGCTGTCCAACGTCCGGAATTGGAGCGCCGGCAGATCGCACGTTTGGAGCGCGAGCAGCACGGGCACGTCCAGTCCTCACCCGCGCTCACCCACGTGCGCCCGGGACGCTGCTCCGCCTCGACCGCAGCGAACTCGGCGTCACTCGGTGCAGCGCTCGGGCGTCGACGCCGAACCCGGGAAGAATTGCTGCTGCTGTCTCGTGACACTGAGCGAGCTTCGACGGCGGAAGCGAGATCGAAGCGGAAACCCTTCGGTGCGGCTTGAGAGAAGAGCCGGAAAACGACGTCGCGGTCCAGCAGCGGCTCGGGTTGGCGGCCGCGCGCTATCTCTCGCCGATGAAGGCCTGCCGTGACCCGGCTCACCATCATCGTCAGGAATGCATCGCGGCTGGCGAGATCATCCTTCGATGCCAACCAAGTTTGCTCGGCAGCTTCAAGATCAATCTCGTGAACGCGATTGGGAGATGCTGATACGAAGTCGGCAATCTCGGAAGGTTTGAAGGTGAAGTAAGACGGAAGCCCTTTGTTGCGCAGTGCCTGCTTGGCTATCCCTTCTGCAAGGTTGCAGTCCAGGCAGAGCACCGCGGGTTCGAAACGTTCGACAAGTATCGTCAGTGCGTCGCGGGCACGGTCGGCCTCCAGGTTGAACCGCGGATCGTTCGTCTTCGGATTGCTGCGGTCGAAGATGGAATGCGCCAGGTCGGCCAAGTGGTCGTGATGCCGCTCCAGCCGACATAGGAGGACGCCGCCGGCGCTCACCCGAGCGATCTCCGGCTTGCCTCGTCCGCAGCAAGGACACGTCCAGCCGGTCCACGTCGCCGCCCACGCGCTGTTCAGGTCGAGCCGATTCGTCTTGAACTCGGCCAGCAGCGCTTTTGTCTGCGCACTCCACCGGCCGTCGCGCATCGGTGTCAGAGTACCGATGTCTTCGTCCGTGATGTTTCCCAACCCGGGAACGTGCAGGGTGACGTCCATAGCTCCTTGCTATCCTTCGCCGAAGCTGCGGAACAGTGCCTATCGCTCCACGGCGTATCGACCTTGCAAAGCAAGGTCGGGCAAAAATTGGCCGCCCAAGGCTTTTCGGTTCGGGAGCTCGGTTGAGGGCTCAGAGGGCCTGAGCGGGAGTTCGCTCCCGTGGTCAAGCCTGGTCGGGCTTAACTCGCGACGGGACAGGAGCGCCGTAAGGAAGGCTAAAGCGGATCTCCGCCCGGTTCCGGTCGTCACGCTTGATGTCGCTCACGGTCACGCAGGCCGGCTTCGAAGGCAGCCCGACGTTTTTAGCGTCGTAGCCGACGACGACGATGACCACCTGAGAATCGAGCGCAACCGCGTAGCGACGGCCCTGCATCCCCGCCGCAGGTGCGGCTGCGGCGGGGTTCTTCACCGCACCCTCGAACTTGTTCTCGATCAGCATGGAACGCTCGACAAAGAGATCGAGCTTGCCGCCGCCCACGACCGAACCCTCCTCGACGCGGAGACCGCGGTAACGCAGGCATTGTTCCAGGTGCCCCTGCAGCTCTCCCTCGTCGGCAAGCGGCCTTGATACGCGCCCTCCAGCGTACCATTGGTCGACGAACGCGAACATCGCCGCGAGCGTGGCGCCAAGGGCTTTGAGATGCTCCGCCGTGAGCCCGCCGGAGAGTCGCTGCTGTATCTCATTCGCGAGTTGGGCCGCGAAATCCTGATCGTCTTGCAGCCAGCCTTCCGGGACCTGCAGATCCTCGGCGCGTATGGTCATCAGCGAATGACGCGCGTCGGAGAGATGGTCGGATACGGCCTGGTCGATGATGTCGGCGTTTACCAATGCCTGCAGCCACGACGGCTCCACCTGACTCGACACCTTGATGTAGCCGTCCGCTTCCCGCGCCATCGTCACGCCGAAGCGGCTAAGGAACACGATCTTCGCCGCCAGTGCGACGACCGGCACAACCTCTCGCGCGCAGAACACGTAGCCCGTCCGCTTCTGGAGCTCGTAGGCGTGTGACCACTTTACGGGGTTGAACGAAAATTCGGGGACCTTGATGGCGCCGTTCGGATACCTAGCCAGGATGCGGATGGCGTCCGCTTTCAGGGCCGGCAGATCCACCAGGATGTGCTCGGGGCCGCCCGTTTCGAGAGCATTCCGATATCGCTCCATCCCCTCTCCCTGAATGCCTGCAGCCTGCAGGACGTTCGCGCACGTGAGCGCAACGTTGTAGATCTCTTCCCCGAGCGCGTACCGGCCTGCGACGGTATCCAAACTCTTGACGATCCGCGCCCAGAGCGCCTGACGGTTTGCATCGGCGGTGGTGTCCTTGACGCCTGGTGGCGAGGCGATGAAGCGCCCTCGAAAGGCAAACGCCCGGTGAAGCAGATTGCGGTCGAGGATTCCCCGCGCCAGCGATGCCGATTTCGGCGAGGGTCCGAGGTTCAGGCCCTTGTGGGTCACCTCGTCTGCAAAGATCTGCAGGATCGTGTTGTCATCAACGCTGATGAAGATCTCGTCCAAACCGAAGCGCTTCTTTCGGTCGCGTTCGGCCACAAGGATAAGGCGCTGAGCCATGGCTTCAGCGGCTCGAACCTTGTGGTGATGGTAGAGGCGGTCGTAGAGGAAGGTCCGGCCAATCAGCATCTGCTCGAAGGAACCAAAGCCGGACGCGGCGATACCCAATTGTAAGAAGCGTCCCTCTGGACTCCTCGCCGCCCGCTCCCGAAGCGCGCTCTCGGACGCGTCCAGGCTCTTCTCCTGCACGATCAGAACTTCCAACCGCGCCAGCAGCCTGCTCGTGTCGAACCCGATCTCCAGCCCCGCGTGGTGAGCATCGCGAGCAAGATAGTCCATCTTATCCGCGTCGATTTGACTGCTGATCAAAGCGGAAAAGGGCAGGACGCCGGGTCCTTCTACGCCGCCGATGATCGCGGCCACGATAATGTCCAGTAGCTCGCCTACCGGTCGCGACCGTGCCGGAAACAGCTTATCGTTTCCGAGGGCAGCCTCCATCGCATTCGTCAGGACCATCATGACGGCCAGAACTTCGGAGGCCGCTGGCAGACCGTTGAGTTGGTAGCTGCGCCTAAGTTCGCCTTGGACGGCGCGGATCTCCCGCCGCCATGCCGCGTCCAGACTGCCTCCCTCGATCAGGAGGGGAGCCTCGACCTCCAGAACCGGCTCCAGGGCATGGCTGAACGGCCCGTGCCCGATATCGTGAAGCAGCGCGGCAAGGCGCAGCGCGTATCGGTCCTTCTCCTCGACCGGCGCGAGAAGACCGGACGGATTATCCCTGTTCCAGCGGTCGATCTGGCGGCCGAGCGCTCGTAAAGCCTCCTCGACCGCACCGACCACACCGATGATGTGTTCGAGCCGACCGTGACACGCGCCGGGAAAGACAAGCTGGGCGAGCCCGAGTTGTTTAACGCCTCGCATCCGCTGCAGCAGCGGGGTGTCAAGGATTCCGACTTCCCACGGAAGCAGTTCGATGGTCCCCCAGACGGGGTCGTTGACCTGCTTCGGCCTGAACTCGACATTTCTTTTCAATCGCTCCGACAGGCTGGCGAGCCAGGTAGCGACGAGGCCCTCGATCTGCGAGGACATCTCGGGAGCCGCTCCCCTGAGACGGCTCCGGAGCTCGCTCACGCGCTAGGCCGCAGCGTACTGCGCTTCATCGGACTCTGAATGACCTGAGGCGGTAGCTTTGACCACCTCCCTCAGCCGCCGCCCGACCGTTCGGGCCTTCTCAGGCCTGATGCCGTGCGAAAGCACCAGCTGGCGGGCGCTGCCCTCGTCCAGCGTGACCATCGTGGAAAGATAAGTCGGATTGGGCTCGGTCGTGAGCAGCGCCTCCTGCGCAGCGAGGAGAATGTCGGGGAGCTCGTAGCAGCGCAGGCCGACCCCCGTGACACCGAACGACAACCCACCCTTCAGCTGGTCCGGCAGATCGTCAAAACAATCCTTGAGCGCCTTGTCCAAAATGCCGTGAGAAGTCGGCAGCCGCTCGTCACCGGCACCAAGCCTCCACACCGCCGCCAGGATCTCCGCGCCATCGAACCGGCTCGTCATGGCACCCCTCCGAACTCCCGAATCCTACAATCCGAAGTTTGATCAGCGGTAAATCGCGTTTATAAGTGGGGTCAACCCCACTTTGTTTCACCCGCCTGTTTCGAACGGGAAAAGTCGATGCGGTTCGAAACGGCGCAGGTCCTGGAGCTGGCTGGTATCAGCAAGGAAACGCTCCGTCACTGGAAGGGCATCCTCGCCCCCATCAGCGACCATGACGGCCGCTCGCACCGTTACACGTACCCCGAACTGGTGAGCCTATGCGTGATCTCCCAGGCGGTCCAGAAACTCGGGCTGCCGGTTTCCCGCTTCGGCGAGACTGCCACCTGGCTCTTCGCGGAGATCGAAGCGCGCACAAAGCCTGCGAACCTTCCGATGGCTCTCCTCATCGTCGGTAGCGAAATGGAGTTCGGGGACGACCGTGACCTGCCGGAGGTCGAAACGATAACCGTCGTGCGCGTCGACCGCGTCATGGAGCGTCTCCGCGCTACCGTTCTCGACCCCGGCCCACAAATCGCGCAACTCGACCTTCCATTCGAACACGCGAAGGTCGTCGCCCTCACACCTTCGCCGCGCCGCCGCGCATGACACTAGGCCCGCCGGCAACCTTGGAGCAAGCAAAAGTTCTTGTTTTGTTCACTCTCGCTTCTTAAGCCCGCGTCTCAGGCCTGCCGCAGCCCGATATGATCGACCAAGTCCGCCATCGTCCGAGGTGTGCACAACGAACGGCGGTACCGCGCGACCTGACGAGGCCGGTTTGACCATCAGGGAACCGGTCCAAAGCGTCGGGAAATGTCCGAGATCGGATCGCTCTTACTCGGTTTCAGCAGGGATCGACTCGCTCTTGCTCGGTGTTTCGACTCGCTCTTGTTCTGGCCCCAACGGAGATCGAATCGCTCCAGCTCTGGTCCGATAGCAACCTTAACGGACCAGGGTAAGAGCGATTCGATTTCCCCTGTGGGCCAGAACAAGAGCGAGTCGAAAAACCGAGCAAGAGCGATTCGCTCCCGTCGGCACTAAGTGACGCCCTCGGCGGCGCTGTCGGGCCGGGTGGCTGGGGACTGTCAGGATTTTCGTGTGCGGGCGGCCATAGTGGACCTGGAGGGTTCCGCTGGCACGACGCAAAGCTCCCCGCATTCCTGACGCGCTCCTGGATCAGCTTCTGGCCGGCGCCGACCCGAAGACGGCGTTCGACGCGAACGGCCTTCTGGAGGATCTGAAGAAGGCCCTGGCCGAGAGGGCGCTGAACGCCGAGATGGATCACCATCTGGCGTCGGACGAAGTCGGCAACAGCCGCAACGGCTACGGCCGCAAGACCGTGACGACCGAGACCGGCCGGATGGAGCTCGAGATCCCGCGCGACCGGCAGGCGACCTTCGATCCGCAGCTCATCGCCAAGTACCAGCGCCGCTTCCCGGGCTTCGACGACAAGATCGTGTCGATGTACGCCCGCGGCATGAGCGCCCGGGAGATCGCGGCCACCTGCGCGAGCTCTACGGGATCGACGTCTCGCCCGACCTCGTCAGCGCGGTCACGGACGCGGTTCTGGAGGAGATCGCGGCCTGGCAGGCGCGGCCCCTGGAGCCGGTCTACCCGCTCGTCTTCTTCGACGCCCTCAGGGTCAAGGTGCGGGACGAGGGCATCGTCCGCAACAAGGCGGTCCACATCGCGCTCGGCGTCCGGGCCGACGGGGCCAAGGAGATCCTGGGCCTCTGGCTCGAACAGAGCGAAGGCGCCAAGTTCTGGCTCCGCGTCATGAACGAGCTCAGGAACCGCGGCGTCGAGGATATCCTGCTCGCCGTCGTCGACGGTCTGAAGGGCTTCCCGGATGCGATCACGGCCGTGTTCCCCGAGACGGCGGTGCAGACCTGCATCGTCCATCTCCTGCGCCACAGCCTGGACTTCGTCTCCTACAAGGACAGGAAGCCCGTCGCGGCCGCCCTGAAGGGCATCTACCGGGCGCTCGACGCCGAAGCCGGCCGGGCCGCGCTCGCAGCATTCGAGGAGGGCCTCTGGGGCCGGCGCTACCCGGCTATTGGGCAGAGCTGGCGGCGCGCCTGGAACGAGGTCGTGCCGTTCTATGCCTTCCACGCGGACGTGCGCCGCATCCTCTACACCACAAACGCAATCGAGCCCCTGAACGCCAAGCTGCGCCGCGCCGTCCGGGCCAGGGGCCACTTCCCAACCGACGACGCAGCCATGAAGCTGCTCTTCCTGGTCTTGAATCGAGCCGAGAAGGACTGGAAAATGCCACCGCGAGAGTGGTGCATGGCCAAGGCGCAGTTTGCCGTGCTCTTCGGCCAGCGCTTCACAAGGGCCATGGCGGCCTGATGTTCAACCCGCCGTTCGCACACGAAAATCCTGACAGTCCCTCTCGACCCCGATGCGTTGAAGAGCCTCCGCCTCCCTCGTAAGCCCGATTATGTCCCCAGGAACATTCAGGGTGTGGGTATTGAAGAGCTCGAAAAAGAGATTCTCGACCGCAGAGTAATCCGCGATTCCCGCCCGGTGAGGTGCGGAATCGTCAAGTCAAAGACTGCCAGGTCGAAAACCTCTTCGGATAGACGCGCACGCGCCGTCACCCCGTCCGGCGCGGTAGCGATTTGCCGCTCGGCAATCGCTAGATCATTCAGCAGGGATACAATTTTTAGAGAGAATCTCTGGCCTGTCATGGACGACTAAAATTTTCATACTAAGTCCTACCTGCTAATAATAAAAGCAAACTCGTCACGCCATGTTGATGACCCGTACCGTACCGTCCCTAGATGATAATCCCCGAGCAGAGAGGAGGCGCGTGAATTTAGATCTCCTAGGCTGATAATCTCCGTTTCCGATGCGTCCTGCCCGCCAGCGGGAAAATAATCGAAATCAGTCACAATAATTGTGGGTATCTCCTGCTCCATAAGGAACATTCGCTCGATGATATCCATTCCACCAAGGTTTGCATGCCTCGGGAGAGCTGCCGCCCTGTCGCCTCCACTATCCGCGGCGACGAAGGCCGCCACGCCGCCTTCATGTCGGACGCTCCCCGCCCTTAAAGCCGCCCTCCCGGATCTCCCGCCTGGATTGAACGACCACGAACGGTTGCCGAGCGGCACTGTGTGCAGTTGGCCCGTGAAGTTGAGCGGGGCGAGGTCGTCTCTTATGCCTGCTGGGCGGCGACAAGTCTCGTGCGACTCGGCGCGAATGCATGACGCAGCCGCGGCGGGCTTACGACCGAATTGCGACAGGTAGTCCAGAGAGGGCCGATTGGGGCGGCCTCGATCCAATACGGAATGTGGGATGAAACGAGGTTTGTGCCAGTAGCCAAGTGATGAAATATCAGCAGTTTCAATCGCTTAGCGAGGCGGGTTGGCGGAGGGAGCGGGATTCGAACCCGCGATACCGTTTCCGGTATACACACTTTCCAGGCGTGCGCCTTCAACCACTCGGCCACCCCTCCGGCCCGCTCTCGCGGACGGTCCTCCGGTCGGCACCCGCCGGCCAGGGAAGGATGCGCTTCGTCTAGACGCGACCGCGCGTCGGCGCAACCGTTGCCTCCGCGTCGTCCGATCGCGCCCGGACGCCGCGGCGCTTGACGGGAACTCGCCCGCCTCGCAATGGGCGCCGGTCCTGGCGCATGGGACGGGGTTTGCGGGGATTTCGGGATGAAGCGTTTCGATGCCGGGCAGTTCCGCCCGGCCCATTTCCTGTGGTCCGTGGAAGGCAAGGTCGGGACGATCACGCTCAACCGGCCCGAGCGGAAGAACCCGCTCACCTTCGAATCCTACGGCGAGCTCCGCGACCTGTTCCGGGACCTCGTCTACGCGCCCGAGATCAAGACGGTCGTGGTCACGGGCGCGGGCGGGAATTTCTGCTCGGGCGGAGACGTGCACGAGATCATCGGCCCGCTCGTGCGCATGCAGGAAGCCGGCGACATGAGCGGGCTGCTCGCATTCACCCGCATGACGGGCGATCTCGTCAAGGCGATGCGGCACTGCCCGCAGCCGATCGTCGCGGCGCTCGACGGCGTCTGCGCGGGCGCCGGCGCGATCCTCGCCATGGCCTCCGATCTGCGCCTCGCGACCCCGCGCACGAGGACGGCCTTCCTGTTCGTGCGGGTCGGGCTCGCCGGCGCGGATATGGGGGCCTGCGCCATCCTGCCTCGCATCATCGGGCAGGGGAGGGCGTCGGAGCTGCTCTATACCGGCCGCGTGATGACGGCGGAGGAAGGCGAGCGCTGGGGCTTCCACAACCGGCTCGTGGAGCCCGATCAGGTTCTGGCGGAGGCACAGGCGCTGGCGCGCCAGCTCGCCGACGGACCCACCTTCGCGCATGCCATGACGAAGACCTGCCTGCACCAGGAATGGGACATGGGGATCGACGCCGCGATCGAGGCGGAAGCGCAGGCGCAGGCGATCTGCATGCAGACGAAGGATTACGGGCGAGCCTACCGCGCCTTCGTGGCCAAGGAGCAGCCTGTCTTCGCCGGCGACTGAGCCGCGGGCGGCGTCCTGGCGCGCTCGCGGATCGCGGCGAGCGTCACGGAGCCGATGGCGCTGCCGTCCGGGCCGGCGACCGCCGCCGCCTCCGCGCCGGCCGCCAGCATCGCGGCGAGCGCCGCCTGGAGCGAAGCCCCGCCGTCAACGGTCGGGGAGCCGGCCGGAGCGGAGCGGGGCGAGGCGGCCTCCCCGACCGGGATGAGCGCGAGACGCTTGAGCCCGCGGTCGGCTCCGACGAAATCGGCCACGAAGGGCTCGGCCGGCGCGGCGAGCAGTCGTTCCGGCCTGTCGCATTGGACGATGCGGCCGTCGCGCATGATGGCGACCCGGTCACCCATCCGGACCGCCTCGTCGATGTCGTGCGTCACCATCAGGACGGTCTTGCCCAGCCGGCGCAGGATCTCTGCCACGTCCCGCTGGAGACGCGCCCTCACCACCGGGTCGACGGCGCCGAAGGGCTCGTCCATGAGCATGACGGGAGGATCGGCCGCGAGCGCCCGGGCCACGCCGACGCGCTGGCGCTGCCCGCCGGAGAGCGAGCCCGGCCGCCGGTCTCGGAACTCCCCGGGCTCCAGCCCGACGAGGGACAGCATCTCGTCGACCCGGGCTGCGACGCGGCTCGCCGGCCAGGCCAGAAGCCGCGGCACGGTCGCGACGTTGTCGCCCACGGTGAGGTGGGGGAAGAGCCCGACCCCCTGAATGACATAGCCGATCCGGCGCCGCAGACGGACGGGATCGGCGCCCGCGATGTCCTCGCCTTCCACGAGGATCCGGCCTGCGCTCGGCTCGATGAGGCGGTTCACCATCCGCAGGGTCGTCGTCTTGCCGCAGCCCGAGGGGCCGATCAGCACGCAGGTCTCGCCGGCCGGGACCTCGAGCTCGATCCCGTCCACGGCGGGCCGCGCCTGGCCGGGAAAGCGCTTCTCGATGTCCTCGAGCCGGATCATGCCGGGGCGCCGAAGCGGCGGGCGAAGGAGCGCTGGAGCGTGCCGAGGGTGAGCTCCGTCGCGATCGCGAAGAGCGCTACGAGCAGCGCGCCGGCGGTGAGCTGAGCCATGTCCATGAGCGCGAGCCCGGAGGAGATGAGCTCGCCGAGCCCGCCGCCGCCGATGAACACGGCGAGCGTCGCCGCCGAGACGATCTGGACGGCCGCCGTCCGGATGCCGGCGAGGATCACCGGAAGCGCGAGCGGTATCGTCACGTCGCGCAGGATCTGGGCCTCCGAGAGCCCCTGGCCTCGTGCCGCTTCGACCACGTCGGCATCGACCTCACGCAGCCCGACGATCGTGTTCAGCAGGACGGCGGGCAATCCGTAGAGCGTCAGCGCCACGACCGAGGGGAGGAAGCCGGTCCCGAGAATCGGCAGCATGATCACCAGGAGCGCGAGGCTGGGCACCGTACGCAGCGTGTTCGCGGCTGCGACCACCAGCGTCGCGGGGCGTCCCGTCCGGGCGAGCCCGAATCCGAGGGGCAGGCTCGTCGCGAGCACGAGCAGGAGCGCGACCGCCGACAGGATCGCATGCTCCTGTGCGGTCCTCCCGACCAGCGCGGTGTGGCTCCATATCCAGCCGATCACGTCCGGCACGGTCAGGGCTCGCCGCCCTGGGAGGCGGCGAGCCGCCGCTCGAGCCGCCGCAGGGCCTCGTCGGCGAGGACGGCGAGGGCCGAAGCGGCGACGGCCCCGGCCAGGACCTTCTCGCCGATGTCCTGCGTGATGCCCTGGAAGATGAGGTCGCCGAGCCCGCCGGCGCCGATGAAGGCGCCGACCGTGGCGACGGAGACCTGGGTCACCACGGTCAGCCGCACGCCCGCGACGATCACCGGGGCGGCGAGCGGCAGCTCGATGGCGAGAAGCCGCCGCCAGCGGCCGTACCCCATGCCGTCCGCCGCCTCGAGCACCTCGCCGGGCAGGGTCTGCAGCCCGACCGCCACGTTCCGGGTCAGCACGAGGAGCGAGTAGAGGACGATCGCCGTGACGGCCGGCGCCGTTCCCAGCCCCATGAAGGGCACGAGCAGAGCGAAGAGCGCGAGTGCCGGGACCGTGTAGAGGAGGCCCGTGGCAAGCAGCACGGCCGTGTAGGCGCGCGGGCGCCGCGCAGACCAGATCCCGAGCGGCAGGGCGATCGCCAGGGAGATCAGAAGCGCAAGGCCGACGAGCACCATGTGCCGCAGCAGCGCCTCCCCCAGTGCGGCCGGGTTCTCGATCGCCCATGCCATGGGCCGCGGCCTCGCAGCCCGACTAGTTGACGAGCCCCGCCTGCTTCAGGAAGTCGGCGGCGACGCGCCGCGGCTCGCGCTTGTCGACCTCGACCTGCCGGTTGAGCTCCTGCATGGTCCTGTTGTCGATCAGGGCGTTCACGCGGGCGAGCGTCTCGACGAGCTTCGCGTCGCGCGCGATCTCCATGCGGACGACGGGCGCCAGCTCGTAGGGCGGGAAGAGGTTCTTGTCGTCGTCGAGCGCGGTGAACTTCTCGGCCGCGATCTGCCAATCCGTCGAGAAGCCGTTCGCGACGTCCACCTGCTTCTGGGCCAGCGCCTCGTAGCGCAGGCGGAGCGCCGCGAATTGCCGCGTCACCGAGAAGGTGATCCCGTAGACCTCGTTCAGCCCGGGCAGGCCGTCATAGCGGTCGAAGAACTCCGAGCCGGCCCCGAGCTTCAGCTTTCCGGCGACGCGGCCGAGATCCGTCAGCGTCTTGAGGCCGTGCTCCCGCGCGGTTTCCGGCCGGACCACGATCGCGTAGCCGTTGTTCACCCGCGAAGGAGGAAGCCAGGTCAGGTTGAACTCGCGCTCGTAGAAGTCCTTCACCTGCTCGAAGACGCGCTTCGGATCGGAATCCTGCTTTCCCGTCGCCTTCATCACGGCCAGGATGCCGGTGCCCGTGTATTCGGGGTAGAGGTCGATCGCTCCGGTCCTGAGCGCCTCGTGCGCGACGAGCGTCGCGCCCAGATTGATCTTGCGTTCGACCCTGTAGCCGGCCGCCTCCAGCGCGCCGGCATAGAGTTCGGCCACGATGAACTGCTCGGTGAAGTTCTTCGACCCGACCCTGATCGTCTGGGCGCCGGCCGGGGAGGGGACGAGCGGCGGCAGGGATGCGAGGAGAGCGGCGAGTGCCGCGATGATGAGGCGCATGGGACGCTCCGGGCTCTTGAGCCGAGCCTATCGGCAACCTTCCCGCGGGCCAACCGGCCCTGCCGGCCCCTGTCGCGCGGGCTCTGCGGCGCTTTGATGCGCTTCACCCGGCCCCACGCGACGGAGGAGCTCGCCGCACCGGAGCCAGGCGCTTCGGCGCGAAAGGCCTTGAAATGCCGGCCGGGTTGGGGCACATGGGCGTCGCGGTGCCGCGTTTCGGCCCGCACGGATGCGGGTGTAGCTCAGGGGTAGAGCACAACCTTGCCAAGGTTGGGGTCGAGGGTTCGAATCCCTTCGCCCGCTCCAAATTCCCAATAACTTCAGCAGTTTGTGAATGGCCGCTGCGAGGCGGCCGTTCGTTTCTGACGTTGTTCAATACCGGGTCAACACGCGCGAGCGCGAAACGGTCTCCGCTCGTTCTCAATCCTCGGCCGAGAGCGATAAGGCCCTGTCTGAGACCAAGCGACTCACCAGCTCACCCGAGACCTCCTTAGGAATCGGTACCGGTCGAAGTCCTTAGCCAGTCGGGCCTCGTGCATGGCCTCGCCGTTGATGCGGAACGCCTCTCGACCGTGGCGATGCTCCAGGTCGTCGGCATAGGCGCGTACCTCCGGTCTCGGCCTCGTCCGATGCAGCCGCCATTCGTCGAGGGCGAGCACGGTGCCGCCAATCAGGATCGCGGCCCCGACCCAGATCAACCATGTCCACGGGACGACGTAGTTGGTTCACGCGAGCGCTCGCCACAGAGCATCCATGTTCCCGTTTTTCCCTACATTTCGTAGGTATACGGGAACACGGAACGTTCCTGGAGCGAAGAGGATTGTCGGAACAGTTTGTTCCGATGGACCTGTTTGCGTCTCGACTTCGGGAGAGAGCCGCCGAGCTTGGGATCGCGCAGGCCGAGGCGGCGCGCCGGGCCGGCTTGAGCGATCGCCGCTACTCGCACTACGTTAGCGGGATCAGGGAGCCCGATCTGGCGACGCTCTTGCGCATCTCCGAGGCGCTCCAGACCACGCCGAACGTGCTGCTCAGGGTCGCCGATCCGAAGCCTTCCTTGACTCGTTCGCGCCTCATGGGATCGCCTGAACTCGGCAGCTCAGGCGCTGGCCGACGAGGACCTGGAACTTGTGATCGTGCAGACCGAGGCGCTCGCTGGCCGGAAGCGCCCCCGATCACGACGGGCGTGAGTGTCCCGATGTACGCCGGCCGAAGTCCCGGCGGTGTCGGCCGTTGTGAGTGTCGGTCCCGCTCGGCCGTTCATATCGGTTCCAGGATTCTCCAGCTGCTGACCTCGCTAGGGGGATGTTTGATCCTGGGCTTTAATGGTGCACTTTTCACGGCGGAGTGGAAGGACGTTATGGCTAGGCTCTCCATGGGAGCGCGACGACGGAGGCGGTCCGTCGCGCGACACAGCTACGTCAAGAGAGCGTGAGGGCTCTGGCGAAGCGCTACGGCGTGAGCCTGCCGCTGTCGGATCCACGCCACGGGGGCGGCGAGCGAGGAGCAGGCTCCCGGCCTGCTTCTCCAGGATCTGGATGCGGCGGAGGGCGCGAGGTGCAGCTTCTCCGCCGCTTGCTCAGGCTGCGCAGCTCGCAGGCCGTCACGAAGAGCGCAGCGTCTTCGAATCGTGGTCCCTCATCGCGGCTCGGGCGAGCCGCTCTCACCCTGCTCCAGCCCCGGATAGGCCTCCGTGAGCGCACGCGCGATGACAGCGTGGGCCCGCCGAATCATGCGGGTGGCTCGGCGCTGCGCCATCGACGTATTGCGCAGCGCGATCGCTTCCGACACCTCCCGATAGTTCTGGAGTGACACCTCAAGCATTTCGTGCGTCCAGGTATGGGCGAGATAGCGGTAGCGCCGCGCCTGCTTATCGATCCCCTCCAGCATGCGCCTGAGGGTCTTATTGCCGCAATGCCGGTGGATCGCGGAGGTGAAGCCTACGCTGTGCTTGAAGAATTCCGGCGCGTTGCGTGACCTGATTGCGACGTCCAGCGCATCGATGAGACGCGACAATTCGGCATCGATGAGCCGGTCGGCGCTCCTCGCCGCACCCGCCGCAGCCAGCCCCTCAAGCGCCGCCCGGCAGGTATAGACCTCGTCGAGATCCTGACGGCTTATCGGGGTGACCCTCACCCCTCGCCGCGCCGAGCGGACGATCAGCCCTTCCGCCTCGAGCGCCTTGAACGCTTCCCGGACCGGCGACCGGCTTACGCCGTACCGGCCGCAGACCTCCTCCTCCGTGAGGCGGGAGGCGGGCTCGAGCCGGAGCGTGATGATCTCCTCCGACAGCGCGCGCGCCAGCTCGGCGCCGATGACCGTCGGTAGGGCGAAGCTGGTGCCCTGCATCACCGCCGCGTCGAAGGCCTCCCGGAACCGCAGCACCGCAGCACCCGCAGGCGATCCGTTCTCCTCGGCCGCCTCGGCCTGCCTTTCACGCAAGGTCACGACCATCTCTCCCCGCCTTCGCCGGCTATAGCCGACCCGCCCCGGGACGTCAGGCAGTCCTTCGCACTATCGACGGAGAAAATGCCGGCCTGCGGTCGCCAGGAAGGCGCGCGTCTCTCGCGATCATCCTCGCTCGTCATGCTCCTTCGCCGGCCGGCACTGGCTCGCGCTGCAGCCCTTTTGGTGAGACCGGATCGGGCGAGGTCACGGCCGCGACGCCGTCCCGCGCACGAGCCCAACTTCTCCGCTGCCGCTGCCCATCAAAGCCGCAAAATCCATCGCTGAGCCGCTTGCCTCCCGCTTTCATATGGGTCAGCATCAATCGTGTACAGTATACAAATCGAGGACGTGGCGGCGCGTGGCTGGGGCCCTGGAAGGACTGACGGTTCTCGACTTGTCGAGCCATCTTTCCGGCCCGTATTGCGCCATGCTGCTCGCCGACCACGGGGCGGATGTCATCAAGATCGAGCGCCCCGGACGCGGCGACGAAGCCCGCGCCATGCCGCCCTTCGTGGAGGGCGAGAGTGCGCCCTTCATGGTGTGGAACCGGAACAAGCGCTCCGTTACGCTCGACCTCAAGAGCGACGACGGGCGCCGCGCGCTTCTCGGCCTCGTCCGCTCGGCCGATATCCTGGTCGAGAACTTCCGGCCCGGAACGCTCGACCGCCTGGGCCTCGGCTGGTCGGCCCTCTCGGCCCTCAATCCGCGGCTGATCTATGGCGCGATCTCCGGCTTCGGCCAGAGCGGACCCTGGCGCGACCGCGGCGGCTTCGATCTGGTGACCCAGGGTATGTCCGGGCTGATGAGCGTCTGCGGCCCGGCCGACGGGCCGCCGCACCGGCTGCCCATCGCGCTCTCGGACGTGGCGGCCGGGATGCATCTTGCCGTAGGCATCCTCGCCGCGCTCGAAGCGCGGCACCGCACCGGCCAAGGCCAATATGTGGAGGTATCGCTCTTGGACGCGGCCATCTCCTTCGGAGTCTACGAGGCCGCGCATGTCTTCGCCACGGGCGAAAAGCCGCCACGGATCGGGCAGGCGCATCGGGGCAGCTCGCCCTATCAGGTCTTCGGCACGGCCGATGGCTGGATCACGGTCGGGGCGGCGCAGCAGAATTTCTGGGAAGCCCTGTGCCGGATCCTGGATGCGCCCGAACTCCGGAATGATCCGCGCTTCCGCGCGAACCGGGATCGTGTGGCGCACAACGCCGAGCTGGTCGAGCTGCTGCAGGAGCGTTTCCGCGAATACCCATCGCAGCATTGGCTCGACGCATTTGACCTGGCCGGCATCCCGGCGGGCCAAGTCCTCGACTTCGCCGAAGCCCTCGCTCACCCGCAGGTGGTGGCACGCGAGATGGTGGTTGAGGCGGAGCACGCGACCGCCGGCCGGGTGCGGACGCTCGGCATCCCGGCAAAGCTCTCGGCGACGCCAGGTTCGGTCCGACGCGCCGCGCCGGCTCTCGGCGAGCACACGCACGCCGTGCTCGACAGCCTAGGCGAGGTCGCCTGACCATGGCTGCGGTATCGTCCGTACCGCCGCGGAGGCGCGACCTCAGAGCGCTTCTCGTCATCCCGGGCGCGCTCTGGCTGCTCGCCTTCGCGGTGGCCCCTCTCGCGATCCTGTTCGCGATGTCGTTCTGGACGTCGTCGATCTTCGGCACGACGACCGACCTGACGCTCGATAACTACCGCGTCATCGCGGACGACCCGATCTATTTCCAGGTTCTGCTCCAGACTTTGCGTATCGCCCTGACGGTCACGGCGCTGTCGCTGCTCGTCGGCTACCCGATGGCCTATTTCCTAGCCTCGCTGCGCGGGCCGAAGCGCGGCGTCTTCCTGGTCCTGCTCTTCCTGCCCTTCTGGTCGAGCTACGTGGTCCGCACCTTCGTGTGGCTACCGATGCTCGGGCGCAACGGCCTGGTGAACGCCGTCCTCCTCCAGCTCGGGATCATCTCGGAACCGCTTGACTGGCTTCTCTACAACGAGGGCGCGACGCATATTGGCCTCGTCTACGTCTACACGCTCTTCATGACCCTGCCGCTCTACCTGTCGCTGGACAGGATCGACCGCAATCTCATCGATGCCGCCGCCGATCTCGGGGCCGGGCCGTTCCGGGCCTTCTTCCGTGTGGTCTTCCCGCTCAGCATGCCGGGCGTGCTCTCTGGCTGCGTGATGGTCTTCCTGCTCGCCTGCGGGGCCTATGTGACGCCGCAACTCCTCGGCGGCACTTCCGGCATGATGTTCGGCAACGTCATCGCGCCTCAGTACACGGTTACGAACAACTGGGCGTTGGGCGCTGCGCTCTCCGTCATCCTGGTGATCGTCGTGTTCCTGTGCCTCGTCATCTTCGGGCGGCGCGTGCGCCTCAACGACATCTTCATCGGAGGCTGAGAATGGCGACCCTCGCCGTGACGGCCTCGGCTCCGCTCGACACCCGCCAGCGCGGCGAGCGCGCCCGGCGGATGCTGCTCTGGGCCTATGCCGGCCTTTTCTACTGCTTCCTCTACCTGCCTATCCTGCTGCTGGTCGTGCTGTCCTTCAACGACTCGCAGACGATCGGGCTGCCGTTCCAGGGCGTGACGCTGCGCTGGTACGAGGAGGTGTTGGGCTCGCCGGAAATGCTCCGCTCCATCCTGAACAGCGTGGTGCTCGGGGTGGTGAGCGCCGCCGTCGCGACGCTGCTCGCGCTGCTCCTGGCGCTGGGCTTCCGCCAGGAGTTCCCGCTCAAGGGGCTTCTCATGAAGATCATCCTGCTGCCGATCCTCATCCCCGGGATCGTCGGCGGCGTGATCTATCTCGTCTTCTTCGGCTTCGGTGAGGTCCAATTCGGCGTCTGGACGACGGCGCTGCCGGTCCACATCACCTGGGTCCTGCCCTTCGCCTTCCTGACGCTGTTCCCGCGCATCCATGGGCTCGACCGGAGCCTTGAAGAGGCGGCGGCGGATCTAGGCGCGCGTCCGCTCACGGTGTTCCGGCGCGTCGTCTTCCCCATCATTAAGCCGGGCGTGGTCGCGACGGCCATGTTCGCCTTCACCCTCTCCTTTGACGAGTTCATCCGGACCCTCTTCGTCATCGGTAACCAGCGCACGGTGCCCGTCCACCTCTGGACGCTGCTCTCCGACCAGATGGCGCCTTTCCTGCCGGCCGTCGGCGTCGTGATCACGGTGATCTCGATGCTCGTCTCCTTCGTCGGCTTCGCCGCATCCGCACGCGCCGGTCGCGCGCATTGAACCAGCAGGGGAGAACGGACATGACGATCTTCGATGAGGGGCGCGGGCGGGAGATGGACCGCCGGAGCTTCATGAGCGGGACGCTCGCCGGCGCCGCGGCGCTCGGCGGCTTGGGGCCTTTCGCCGGCGCGGTGGCCCAGAGCACCGAGATGACCGCCCTCATGGTCAACGCGATGCTCGGCCCGACGCTGAAGCCGATCGTAGAGGAAGAGGCGAAGGTCACCATCAAGGAGGGCGCATTCCTCTCCGGGACAGACACGGTATCCCGCCTCACGGCGCCGGGCGGCGCCCGCTACGACCTGATGAACTCGTCCTTTGCCTTCTCGCATCCTGTTGTCATGGGACCGAAGGCAGGCGCCGAGCGCGTGCAGCCGATCGACGTCTCTCTGATCCCGAACATGAAGTACATCAACGAGCCCTCGAAGGAGGGCATCGGCGAGCGGGACGGCAAGGTCTACATGATCCCCCATAGCTGGGGCTTCGATTCCATCCTCTACAACCGCGACGTCGTCCCCGATAACGACCCCTACACCCAGTCCTGGTCGCTCCTGTTCGAGGACAAGTATGCTGGGAAGATCGGCTGGTGGGACGTTGCTCATCAGATGCTGATGGCGGCAGGTCTCTATCTCGGCCATGCCGAGCCCGAGAAGATGGACCGCAACCAGTTGGGCGAGGTCGCTAAGTTCCTGATCTCGAAGAAGAAGAACGTCCGCACCTTCTACACGACCTTCGCGCAGGGCTCGAACCTTCTCGCCAGCGGTGAGATCGCGGTCGGCTACGGCATCGTCCCGATGCGGGTGGAGCTAAAGAAGCGTGGCTTCAACATCACGGGCGCCTGGCCGAAGGAGGGTGTGCTCTCGCTCATCAGCGCCTCCTACATCCCGAAGGATTCCAAGAATGTTTCGGCCGCCCATGCGGTCATCAACGCGATGCTCGGCGAGCGCTACGCGAAGGCGCTGTCCGACGGCTGCGGCTACCTCTCGGCCTCGAAGTTCGCGCAGGAGAACCTGACGGACGCCTACAAGAAGGAATACGGCTACGGCATCTTCGACGGCTCGGTGAAGCACTATCAGCTCAAGTTCCCGACCAACATGAATATGTGGATCGAGACCTGGAGCCGGGTGAAGAGCGCCTGAGATGGCCATGGCCGACGCCGTGCCCCTGCCTGCCGGGCGCACTCAGGAGACTGGGGTGCCTCTCGCGGCGCCCTCCATCCTCGCCGAGGCGGAGATCTCGGTTTCTATTCGCGGGATCACCAAGTCGTTCGGCAGCACGCGGGCGCTCGATGCGGCCAATCTCGACATCCGCCGGGGCGAGTTCTTCTCGCTCCTCGGACCATCCGGCTGCGGGAAGACGACGCTGCTGCGCATCATCGGCGGCTTCGAGACGCCGACCAGCGGCGACCTCCTCATCGCCGGGCGGAGCGCGCTCGGGGACCTGCCGTATCGTCGGCGCACCAACATGGTGTTCCAGCACGGTGCGCTCTTCCCGCATCTCACGGTGGCCCAGAACATCGCTTTCGGGCTCGAGATGAAGCGGGTGCCAAGGCCCGAGATCGCCCGGAAGGTGGAGGAAGCCCTCGCGCTTGTCCGGCTTTCCGGCTACGGCGACCGCAAGATCGACCAGCTCTCCGGCGGCCAGCGGCAGCGCATCGCTATGGCGCGCGCGCTCGTGAACGACCCGGAAGTACTGCTCCTGGACGAGCCGCTCGGCGCCCTCGACCTGCAGCTCCGCCTACAGATGCAGGAGGAGCTTCGCCGGCTTCATCGCGCCATCGGTGGCACCTTCATCTTCGTCACGCATGACCAGGGCGAGGCGATCACCATGTCCGACCGCATCGCCGTGATGAATGCGGGGCGCATCCAGCAGGTCGGCACCCCGCGCGAGGTCTATGAGCGGCCGGCGAACCGCTTCGTTGCCGAGTTCATGGGCCACTCGAACTTCTATGACGGGACGGTCGCAGGGCGGAAAGCGGATGGCACCGGCGCGGTTGCCGTGAACGGCCAGGCCTTCCCAACACGGCTGCCGCCCGACGCGATGCTGGGCGCGAAGGTCTTCGTCGCGCTCCGCTACGAAAAGGTCGACGTCGTCCCGGAGGGCCGGCCGGGGGAGGGCGGGGCCGCGCTCGACGGCACGGTGGAGGAGGAGAGCTACATGGGGTCCTTCGTCCGCCGGCGTGTGAACCTCGGGCCGATGGGTACGATCGTCTCCGATGCCGCCAATACCGGGCGTCAGGAGACTATGCGGCCCGGCGACCGCGTCAGGGTGCGCTGGGGGCTCGACAGCGCGACCGTCCTGCCCGCCTGATCGTTGGCCGACCTTGCCGACATCCACGAACCAGGGACCGAGAACGACGATGCCGCATGCGACCGCGGATGACGGAGTGAAGCTCTACTACGAGGAGACCGGGGCCGGGCGGCTCGTCATCTTCGTGCACGAATTCGCCGGCAGCTATCGGAGCTGGGAGCCGCAGATGCGCCATTTCGGCCGGCGCTATCGCTGCGTCAGCTTCGCGGCCCGGGGTTATCCGCCATCCGACGTGCCCGAGGACCCCGGCGCCTATTCGCAGGCGCGTGCGGCGGACGACATCCTGGCGGTGCTCGACCATCTCGGGGAGCAGAAGGCGCATGTGGTCGGTCTCTCGATGGGCGGCTTCGCGACCCTCCATTTCGGCTTCCGTCACCCGGCGAGGGCATATTCCCTCATGGTCGGCGGCTGCGGCTACGGCGCCGAGACCGACACGCGCGAGCGCTTCCGGGCAGAGGCCGACACGATCGCCGAGACAATCAAACGGGACGGCATGCCCGCTTTTGCCGAGCGCTACGCCTACGGCCCGACGCGCGTGCAGTTCGAGAACAAGGACCCGCGCGGCTTCGCCGAGTTCAAGGCGATGCTCGCCCAGCATTCGGCGCTGGGTTCGGCCAACACCCAGCTCGGCGTCCAGCGCGAACGGCCTTCGCTCTACGACCTCGTCGACGAGATGAGGAAGCTCACGGTGCCGACGCTCGTCCTGACCGGGGATGAGGACTGGCCCTGCCTGCTTCCGGGGATACTCATGAAGCAGTCGATCCCGTCCGCGGCGCTCGCCGTGATGCCCAATTCGGGTCACACGATCAACATCGAGGAGCCGGACGAATTCAATCGCATCGTCGGCGAGTTCCTGGCGCAGATCGATAGCGGCCGCTGGCCGATGCGCGACCCGCGCGCGCTCAGCGCGTCCATCACGGGGATGAAGAATTGAGCGCGCAGGCGGACCGGAGAGGCTGATGCAGCGCCTCTCCCTCAACCACTACATCACGCCCGACGGCTACCCGCTCGCCCGCTTCCTCGACGAGGCGGCGGAAGCCGGCGCCGAGGGCGTCGGCCTGACCGAGCGCGCCCTCTCCGAGACGGCGCTGCCCGAGTTGAAGCGCGCGTTGCGGGACCGGAGCCTTGCCGTCACCTCCGTAAACAGCGCCGGCTTCTTCTTATGGTCCGATGCCGACCGGGCCGCCCAGCAATCGGAGACCAATAGCCGCCTCATCGCGAGCGCCGCCGAACTAGGCGCGGATACGCTCGTCCTCATCGGCGGCGGCCTGCACGACTTGGGCGGGGAGTACCCGGGCCATCTGGCCGCGGCCCGGGCCCGACTCGACGACGCGATCCCGGCTATCCTGGAGGAGGCCACGAGAGCCGGCGTGCGCCTCGGCATCGAGCCGATGCATCCTCTCCGAATTTTCACTAAGGCCTGCCTCAACACGCTCGCCCAGACCGAGGCGCTCCTGCAGCGCCATCCCGGCCTCGGAGTAGTCCTGGACCTTTTTCATTCCTGGTGGGATCCGGACCTCCACGATGCGATCGGCCGGATCGCGGAACGGATCACGCTCGTGCAGGTCTGCGGTGTGACGCAGCCCCGCACCGAGCTCGCGCTGCCACGACGTTGTCTACTGGGAGAGGGCGTCGTCGACCTTCCAGCCATTCTCTCGACGCTGAGCCGGGCCGGGTATCGCGGCCGCTTCGAGTTCGAGCTCTTCGCGCCGGACCTGGACGGCCGTGCGCCTGCCGACGTGATGCGCGCCGCGATCCGGGATTTCGAGCGGCTGTCGCGGGAAGAAGCCGAGGAGCAGCCTGCATCATGAGCATCCTGGTCACCGGCGGCGCAGGCTTCGTCGGGATCAACATCGCCGCCGCGCTCCTGCAGCGCGGTGAGACCGTCGTGCTTCTCGATGTGAACGCGCCGCCTCAGGCAGCCGAACGTCATCTGCGCTTGCTGCCGGGCGCTCTCGCGGTCGAGACGGGCGACGTCCGGGATGGCGCAGCCACCGCGCGCGTCATGGAGCGTCACGCGATTCGAAAGCTCGTCCATGGCGCCGCGGTGACGGCCGGGCCGGAGCGCGAGACGAGGCAGGCGCGCTTCATCGCGGACGTCAATCTCAGCGGGACGATCGAGACGCTCGAGGCGGCTGTCGCAGCCGGTGTGTCGCGGGTCGTGCAGCTCGGCACGGGATCGGTCTTCGGCACGACGATCCGGCCCGGGACGGAGATCATCGACGAGGCTGAGACCGTCCCGGTGCCGGACAGCCTCTACGGCATCACGAAATACGCTGCCGAGCGCACCGCGCTGCGTTACCGCGAGATGCGCGGGCTTGACGTTGTGGTGGCTCGGCTCGGCGTGGTGTTCGGGCCTTGGGAATACGAGACCGGCGTCCGCGACACGCTCAGCATCCCCTTTCAGCTCCTGCGCGCCGCGGAGTCGGGCGAGGTCGTGCGCTTCAGACGCGGGCTGCCGGACGACTGGGTCTATGTGAAGGACGTTGCCCGGGCGGTTGTCGCGCTCCTCGACCTGCGGGCCGCCCCGAACGCCGTGTATCAGATCGCCACCGGCGCCCGCTGGTCGATCCCGGAATGGTGCGAGCGGCTGAAGCGGCGCTTCCCGGGTTTCGGCTATGCGGTGGTCGAGGATGGCGAGCCGGTCACGATCGGCGCGACGCAGCCCTCCGCGCGGCCGCCCTTCTCGGTCGAGTGGCTGCGCCGGGATGCCGACTTCGCGGCCGCCTTCGGGCCTATCGAGGCCTTCGACGACTACCTGCTCTGGCGCGACCGGACCCGCGCCGCGCAGGACTGAACCCACTCGCTGCCCCCTCTCTCCACGACAGGTGCCTCCTTGCCCACGATTCCTCTCCCGGACGCCTTCGCCCTCCGGGGCAAGGTCGCGGTCGTCACCGGGGCTGGCGGCGGGATCGGCGGAGCCATCGCCCGTACCTTCGCGGATGCCGGCGCGAAGGTTGCTTGCCTCGACCTGAGGGCTCCCGAAGCGGTGGCGGCAGCGATCCGGGAGGCTGGCGGTGAGGCGCTGGCATTCGCATGCGATGTCACGGACGAGGTCCACACCCTCGCGATTGCGGCCGAGATCGGGGCGGCGTGGGGCGGCGCGCATGTCCTGGTCAACGGAGCGTCGAATGACGATCCGACCGGAACCGTCCTGGAGATCGGTCTCGCCGACTGGAACCGGCTCTTCGCCGTACAGGTCACGGGCGCCTACCTGATGAGCCGCGCAATCCTCCCGCTGATGATCGCGGGCGGCGGCGGGAGCGTGATCCACATCGCGTCCCAGCTCGGCCATGTCGGGGCAGCGGGACGGCCCGGCTATTGCGCTGCCAAGGGTGCGCTCCTGCAACTCGCGCGGGCCATGGCAATCGACCATGCCGTGGCCGGGATCCGGGTCAACTCGCTCTCGCCCGGCGCGATCGAGACCGGCCGGATGATCCTCCGCCACGGCGACATGGAATCGGCCCGCGCCTACAACGCGCCAAAGCACCTTCTCGGGCGGATCGGCCAGCCGGTCGAGATCGCCCGAGCCGCGCTGTTCCTGGCCAGCGACGCCTCGAGCTTCATGACTGGCGCGGACCTGCTCGTCGACGGCGGCTACACGACCCCGTAGCGAGCGCGGCTCTCGGGAAGCGCCTGCCCCAGGTGGCGGCACTCAGTCCCGGATCGAAAGCACCAGCCCGACGGGTAACATTCGTCTTGAACCCGACGCGCGTCGCGCAGCGCAGGACGGCTGCTCTGCCGTGCGTGCACCCAAAAGCAGTCGTTCTGTTATCGGCCTATTCCGTTGAAGAACTCGGGCGTGAGCCACTGATGGCACTGCCGTTTGGTGTGGGAGGCTTGGCGCTCTGAGCCTCACGCCAGGGCTGGCGTGGCATCGGGATAAGCTTGGCGGGCTTCCTGAGGTTCTGGGCGGCAGCGGCGAGGTGGAACTCGTCGCGGGCTCCGTTCGGATCTCGGAGCCGGAGCCGATCAAGCTTCAGGATGCGCTTGAGAGGGAGAAGAGCATCTCGATCTTCTTGCGTTCGCGCTGCGAGGTCCGGCCCTCGTTCGAGTTGCAGATGTCGCTCGCCATCTGCTGAGGGCCTTCGTGGATTGGGCGCGGGATCTTGCGGGCCGGCGCGTTCGGACAGCACTTCGGCTTGAGGGCGCACGGCTCGCAATCGTAGGTGCTCGCCCGGTACAGGATGGTCGCATCGTCGTTCACGATGCGCCCGGTCGTGGTCAGGGTGTGGCCGGCGGGGCAGCGACCTCGTTCCAGGCGCGCCGCCAGCTCTGCCCAATAGCCGGGTAGCGCCGGCCCCAGAGGCCCTCCTCGAATGCTGCGAGCGCGGCCCGGCCGGCTTCGGCGTCGAGCGCCCGGTAGATGCCCTTCAGGGCGGCCGCGACGGGCTTCCTGTCCTTGTAGGAGACGAAGTCCAGGCTGTGGCGCAGGAGATGGACGATGCAGGTCTGCACCGCCGTCTCGGGGAACACGGCCGTGATCGCATCCGGGAAGCCCTTCAGACCGTCGACGACGGCGAGCAGGATATCCTCGACGCCGCGGTTCCTGAGCTCGTTCGTGACGCGGAGCCAGAACTTGGCGCCTTCGCTCTGTTCGAGCCAGAGGCCCAGGATCTCCTTGGCCCCGTCGGCCCGGACGCCGAGCGCGATGTGGACCGCCTTGTTGCGGACGATGCCCTCGTCCCGCACCTTGACCCTGAGGGCGTCGAAGAAGACGAGCGGGTAGACGGCTCCAGGGGCCGCGCCTGCCAGGCCGCGATCTCCTCCAGAACCGCGTCCGTGACCGCGCTGACGAGGTCGGGCGAGACGTCGATCCCGTAGAGCTCGCGCAGGTGGCCCACGATCTCCCGGGCGCTCATGCCGCGGGCGTACATCGACACGATCTTGTCGTCGAAGCCCGGGAAGCGGCGCTGGTACTTGGCGATGAGCTGCGGGTCGAAGGTCGCCTGCCGGTCGCGCGGGATCTCGAGCTCCATCCGGCCGGTCTCGGTCGTCACGGTCTTGCGGCCGTAGCCGTTGCGGCTGTTGCCGACTTCGCCCGACGCCAGATGGTGATCCATCTCCGCGTTCAGCGCCCTCTCGGCCAGGGCCTTCTTCAGATCCTCCAGAAGGCCGTTCGCGTCGAATGCGGGCCGAGTTCGGCGACGCCTTCTGCTGTCGACAGGTCGAGCGCGAGCGTTGCGGGGGCGTGACCGACGCTTTCCCAGAGTAAGCTCGCGGCGTCGGATAGCACACCCTCGCGGCGGCCGACGATGGTCACGTGGCATCCTTCACGCAGGAGCAATTCCGCCGTAGCGAATCCGATACCTTTCGCCCGCCGGTGACGAGGGCGGACCGACCCGCCAAATCCAGATCCATAACGCTGCTCTCCGTCTACGGTCCCGATGGACCGAAAAATATACCCGGACCCAACGAAAATGATAACAAGGTTAGCTTGACGAGCCACATTCATGGATTTTGCGGCAGGAGGAGCCTTGAGCAAGGCCAGAAGGACGAGCGAGATTGCGAGCTGGATCCGGGGAGAGATCACCTCCGGGACCTTTCCGCCAGGCGCCCGGATTGAAGAACGCGCGCTCTGCGAGCGCTTCAATGTTTCCAAGACCCCGGTGCGGGAAGCGCTGATCGAACTGGCTTCCCGCGGCCTGGTCGATCTGCGCCAGCGCCGCGGAGCAACGGTGACCGTCTTGGCACCCGAGCAGATCGTGGCGTTATTTGAGATGATGACAGAGCTGGAAAGCATGGCGGCCCGGCTGGCAGCCAAGCGCATCAGCACCAACCTCATGGCGCAACTGCGCGACATCCACCTGCGAAGTGCAGAACTCGTCGACGACGTCCTGGAATACGACCGCGCCAACACTGCGCTCCACGAAACAATCTATCGGGCGGCTCACAACGAATTCCTCGAGGCCGGCATCAAGGATGCGCGCGCCCGCCTGCGCATCTACCGGCGCTATCCGTTTCAGCAGCCCGGCCGGATGACTCAGTCATACGAGGATCACGAGGCAATCATTAACGCGATCGGACGCGGAGACGGCGCCGCCGCTGCCCGTGCCATGCGTAGGCACCTCACCGTCGGCGGGCAGGTCTTCGCCGATCTCGTGGCTCGCCTCCCTCGCAAAGAGCCGGTCGGCTAAGCCTAGAATGCATTTTTTTCCTTTATGATATTTTTTTTCTGACTAATGTCATCCCAAATGGCCCGAAGGTTGCCTAGCTTCTCGCGCCATTTGAGACCGAAGCTCTCCGCAAGCGGTCTCGCAGCACGAGGTCGATGACATGATAGCCTTCAGCGTTACCCGGCGACTGCGGCGCACCTGCTCAGCGGTTGCGCTATTCAGTTTTGCGGCCTTGGCGGCGGCTCCGGCCTCGGCCGAGATTTCCGGGGGCGTGGTGCGGATCGGCGTCATCAACGACCAATCCGGCCCGCTCTCCGATCCGATGGGCCCCGGATCCGTCATTGCGGCGAGATTGGCCGTGGCGGACTTCCGAAAGGCCAATCCGAAACTTCAGGTCGAGATCGTCACCGCTGATCACCAGAACAAGCCCGACATCGGCGCGACCACCGTCCGCAAGTGGTTCGACGTTGACGGTGTCGACATGGTCGTCGACATCGGGAACTCGGCGGTCGGACTGGCGGTCCAGAACATCATCCGCGAGAGGAACAAGATCGCGATCTATTCCGCCGTGGCCACGACGGAGCTCAACGGGAAGCAATGCGCTCCCACCGGTCTCGCCTGGCAGCACGATTCCTACAATCTGGTCTCCGGGCCGATCCGAACTCTCGTTCCGCAGGGCCAAAATAGCTGGTTCTTCATCGCCGCCGACTATGCCTTCGGCCATAACATGGTCGCCGAATCCGAGCGCGTGTTAGCGCAGGCCGGCGGCAAGACGGCAGGCAGGATCTTTCACCCCATCGGCGCGAGCGACTACAGCTCGTTCCTTCTTCAGGCCCAATCCTCGGGTGCGAAGGTCGTTGCTTTCGCCAATGCCGGCGCGCAGCTGGTCAACAGCATGAAGCAATGGAACGAATTCGGAATGAATGCCGGTACTCAAAAGCCGGTGGCGCAGCTGATGTTCATCACGGACGTGCACAGCATGGGCCCGGATATCAGCCAGGGCCTCACTGCATTGACCGCGTTCTACTGGGACGTCGACGATGCGACCCGTGCGTTCGGGCGGCGCTTCTTCGAGGCTCACAAGGCGATGCCGACATCGTCCCAGGCCGCGGTCTATTCCGGTGTGCTCCATTACCTGAGAGGCGTCGCGGCATCCGGTTCGGATCAGACGGATGCGGTCCTGAAATGGATGAAATCCAATCCGGTCGACGACTTCTATGCCAAGGGCGCGACGATCCGCGAAGACAACAAGCTCGTGCACGATTTCTTCCTGGTCGAGGTCAAGAAGCCGGCGGACGTGAAAACGCCCTGGGGCTATTACGACGTCTTGGCACGGGTGCCCGCGAAGGACGTCTATTTTCCGCTTTCGGAGAGCGAGTGCCCGCTCGTCAAGAAGTGAACGCGAAGGGGCGGATCCGGTGATGCCTGTCGATATCGAGTCGGATGAGGACGGTGTCCTCATCTTCGCCCGCCGCATCGGGCTGGCGACCGAGCCGCCCTTCAATGCGGAGTTGATGACGTCCTACCGGAAGGCTCGGTCGGTGGTGGGCCGCCTGTCGCGGGATTGGACGGCTGACGCCGAGCCCGCCTTCCGGTTCGCCCTCGCTGCTGGCGACCAGAAAGAGGCTTGAATGAGCCATCCTCTCACGATTGCGGAGATCAGGACACTCGTCGCTGCCCGCGAGATCCGTCCCAGCGAGGTCCTTGCCGGTTTCGCGGAACGGATCGAGCGGTTCGAGCCGATCCTGCTATCGCTGATCACGCCGACGCTCGAGGCCGCGCGGGAAAGGGCGCGCGAGGCGGACGCCGCCCAGTCGCGGGGCCGGACGGGGAGCCTGACCGGGGTGCCCTACAGTCTCAAGGATGTCATCGAGATCAGGGGCATCCGGACGACGGGGCATTCGAGATCGAGGTCGGACCAGGTTCCTGCAGCAGACGCCGATGTCGCCCGCCGGCTCGGCGCCGCCGACGGTCTTCTGATCGGAAAAGCGGCCACCTGGGAATTCGCTCACGGTGGGCCATCGTGGGACATTCTTCAGGAGCCGGCACGCAATCCGTGGAATGTCGCGTTCGATCCGTCCGGATCGTCCTCGGGATCTGCCGCTGGCGTCGCGGCCGGCCTATGCGCCGGATCGATCGGATCCGACACGGGAGGCTCGATCCGCGGCCCGGCATCGGCCTGCGGGATCGTGGGACTAAAGCCCACGAATGGCCTCGTCTCCGTTCAGGGGATCATTCCCAACTCGTTCAGCCTCGACTGCGTCGGGCCGATGGCTTGGACGGCCGAGGACGTCGCCATCCTGCTGGAGGTCGTCACGGCCGGCCGCCCGAATGGCGGCTATCCGTATAGCGCTCGTCTCTCCGGATCGCTCAAGGGTCTGCGCGTCGGTCTGCCGACGGCATGGATCGACAAGGAGGCGCCTCCTTCGCCCAAGGTCCGTGCCGCTTTCGAGGATGCGCTGTCGGTCTTGATTGACCTCGGCGCCGAGCTGCGCGGGGTCGAACTGCCGCCGTTGCAGGTCTTCGAGGACACCAAGAAGGTCATTGCCGCCGTGGAGCTGTTTGCGACGCACGGCCCCGCCCTCCGCCGGGCCCCCGAACTCCTCGGCCATAGCTTCCGGGTCCGCATCTCGGCCGGCGCCTTCGTGACGGCGGAAGAGTATCTCAACGCTCAACGCTGGCGCAGAGAACTCGCCGAGTCGATGGCGCTGGCGTTCGACACCATCGACGTCCTGGTGACCCCGACGGGAGAGCCGGCAGGGCGGCTCGAGCCGAAGGCCCCCGAGGGGCTCTTCGACTGGCGGGGCTTCCACGCGGCATTCAACGTCACCGGCAATCCGGCGCTGGCGACGCGGATGGGTTTCACCGACGACGGATTGCCGCTGTCCCTGCAGATCGTCGGACGTCCCTTCGACGAAAGCCTGATCCTCAAGGTGGCCCACCAGTACGAGTTGAGCACGCCATGGCGAGACCGGAGGCCGGACTTGCTTCGGCCTGCTGGGGCCTCCGTCTGAGCAAGCACCAGAGAGGGAATTCATGGAAACTCTCGAACGAGCCGCACCCCACGATCTCGGAGGGCGCACCAAATACATGTGCGTGCCCGTCGACCGGACGCAGCATCCCGGCCAGCCGGACGCATTCGGCCAGCGCTGCGACGCCCTCCGGCTCGTTTTGGGAGCCAAGGGCATCATGTCGACCGATGAACTCCGACGCGCGGTCGAATCGCTCCCGCCCGAGGACTATGCCGCTCTGCCCTATTACGAGCGTTGGCTGAGAGCGATCGTCGTCGTGCTGCGGGAAAAGGGTCTCATCGCGCAGGGAGACTTGCCTTGAGCGAAGCCGACCTGACCGATGCGGGGGGCCTTCCCCTCGGCACGACCGTCTCTGTGATCGCGGATTGGCCCGAGGAGCGTGGCCCCTGCCATCTCCGGACGCCCTCGTATGTCCGCGGGCGCCGAGGTCGGATCGCCGCTCACCTCGGACGACACCCCAATCCCGAGGATCTCGCCTTCGCCCGCCCTGCCGAGCTTCGGCGGCTCTACCATGTCAGCATCCCGCTGTCCGAAATCTGGCCCGGCGAGGACCATCCCAACGAAAGCCTGCTGGTCGAACTCTACGAACACTGGCTTCAGCCGCACGGAACACCATCATGAAACCGGAAGTCGCAAGCGCGGAGGCTGTCCTCCTGCTCGACACGGTAGTCGAGCATCTGAAGAAGAGAGGCCTCCTCACGGAAGCCGAACTTGAGGCCCGGATCAGGGCGGCGAGCATCGCCAGCCCCCGTCATGGAGCCCAACTCGTCGCCAAGGCCTGGACAGACCCGCATTTCAAGGAACTGCTGCTGCGCGATGGAACCGCGGCCGCCGAGCAGCTTGGTTTCTTCCCGGCAGGCGGGCCGCCCGTCGGGGTTCTCGAGAATACATCCGAAGTTCACAATCTCGTCGTCTGCACCCTGTGCTCCTGCTATCCGCGGTGGCTCCTCGGCTACCCGCGAGACTGGTACAAGTCGTCGACGTATCGCGCGCGGGCCGTTCGATCTCCTCGAGCACTGCTCCGAGAATGGGGAATCGATCTGGCGCCGGAGGTCCAGATTCGCGTCGTGGACAGCACGGCCGATTATCGTTGGATGGTCCTGCCGATGCGGCCCGACTGGACCCGCGACTGGAGCGAGGAACAACTGATCGACATCGTCACCCCGGACTCGCTCGTCGGCGCGGATCTCCCTCGCATCGATCGCGGGGAGACGTCGGGATCGGGCGTTCGTACTGCATTGTGATATTTTTTATAAATTGAAAGATATTTTTATTTTGTTATATCGCTGAAATGAACACGGCTGCGCTCGGCATCCCGACCCTCGAGATCAATGGCCCGGTGGCCCGCATCAGGCTCAATCGGCCCCGCCAGCACAATCGTTTCGAGGCGGTGGACATCGCGGCTCTCGCGAGAATGGTCGCTGAGGTCGAAAATGAGCGGACCGTGCGCGTCCTTCTCGTCGGCGCTACCGGCCCGACCTTCAGTGCGGGCTTCGACATCGGCGCTCTCGGCGATGCCGACGCGCCTGCGGACGTTATGGCCTTCGGCCGCCTCTGCGACCAGCTCGAGGGCGTCCGCATTCCGACGGTGTGTGCCCTGAATGGAAGCGTCTATGGCGGAGCGACCGATTTCGCGCTCGCCTGCGACTACCGTATTGGGGTGCGCGGAGCGCGCATGAGAATGCCCCCGACGCGCCTCGGAATTCCGTATTTTCACGGCGGCCTACGCCGCTATGTCGAACAATTGGGCCTGTCGACGGCGAAGCGCCTCCTTTTATCGGCCGAAGAGATCGACGGCGATACAATGCTTCGGGTCGGCTTCCTCCACCAGTTGGTCGATGCGGCGGAATTGACGGAACGCGCAGATGCGATGGCGATGGGGATAGCCGCCGGCGCGCCGAGCGCCGTGCAGGGGCTCAAGGCATCGCTGACCGGGATCCGCCGCGGCACGGCGGATCCCGCCGAGACCGAAGCCCGGTTTGTCCACGCGATCGGGTCCGAGGACCTGCAGGAAGGGCTGCGCGCCTGGAAGGAACGGCGCCAGCCCTGTTTCGCGGATCGCTAGCTGAGGCGTGTGCCCGGCTAGCTCAAAGGACGCAGCTATGAGCGACAATCTACACGAACTCCTGCTGGCGGCGCAGGACTCGCCAGGGCGACCGGTCCTTCGATCGGACGACGGATCGACTTGGACCATGGGCGACATCGATCGCCTCAGCCGGCAGATCGCTGCCGTGCTTCGACGTCGCGGCGTCCAGCGCGGCGATCGGCTCGCCGTGCAGCTCGAGAAGACACCCGAGGCCGTCTGCCTCTACCTCGCCAGCCTGCAGATCGGCGCGATCTATCTTCCCATCAACACGGCCTACACGGCCCCGGAGGTCGCCCATATCGTCTCCGACGCCGAGCCGGTCCTCGTCGTAGCCGACAAGGCGACCGCGCTCGTTGGTGGGAATGGCCGAACGGGCGCCATCACCTTCCACGGACCGGACGGCCTTCTGCACTCGGCGGCGGCGATCGAACCGCTGTCGGCCACCGAACCGGTCGGTGAACTGGATCCGGCCGCCATCCTCTACACCTCGGGAACGACCGGTCGCCCTAAGGGGGCTGTCATCAGTCATCGTGCTCTTGCCTTCACGGCCCGCACGCTCTCCGGGATCTGGGAGATTGGCTCGGAGGATGTGCTCCTCCATGCGCTGCCCATCTTCCACGCGCACGGCCTGTTCATCGCGCTCAATACAGCGCTGTATGCGCGCGCCCAGGTCATCTTCCTGCCACGCTTCGACGTCGATTCGGCGCTGAACGAGTTGCCGAACGCCACGGTCTTCATGGGCGTGCCAACCTTCTACAGCCGCCTCCTGGCCGATCCGAGGCTCGATCGCGCGAGGTGCGCGGGAATGCGCCTTTTCACCAGCGGGTCGGCTCCGCTGTCCGCAGATCATTTCAGCGAGTTCGAGAACCGCACCGGCCATGCCATTCTCGAGAGGTACGGCATGACCGAAACGACGATCATCGCCTCGAACCCGCTCAAGGGGGATCGCATCCCGGCTACGGTCGGCTTTCCGCTACCTGGGGTCGAAGTCGACCTACGAGACGCGGAATCTGGAACTGTTCCATCCGGTCAGGTGGGCGAGCTAATCGTCCGTGGGCCAAATGTGTTCACCGAGTATTGGCGGATGCCGACGAAGACCGCGGAGGATTTGACCGAGGACGGCTATTTTCGCACGGGCGACCTCGCAACGATAGATTCGGATGGTAGGATCACGCTAGTCGGGCGCGCGAAAGATCTAATCATCTCCGGCGGCTATAATGTATATGCGCAGGAGGTAGAAACAGCACTTGGACGAATTCCCGGCATTCAGAACTGCGCCGTCATCGGTTGCCCGCATCCGGATTTTGGCGAGGGCGTCGTCGCGATAGTCGAGCCAAAGCCGGACGGCGTCACGCCGTCCCAGGACGAAATCGTTGAAAGGCTTGGCAGGGAGCTGGCCCGATACAAGCTGCCGAAAAAGATCCAATTTTCCGACGCTCTTCCACGAAACGCTCTCGGAAAGGTGCAAAAGAACGTGCTGCGGGATACCTACCGCAAAACCTTCGCGTAGTTCCGGGTTCGCCAGCGTTTATGACCTCGGCAGTGCGGGTAGGTATACGCACCGCGATGGTTGTCAATGAAGGCGATTATGATCGGTGTCGGCCGTGAGTTCCGCGCGCGGCACTGCCGACGGACGACGCTGCTCGGCTTCTGCGGCGCGCCCTGGACGGTCGTGGCCTACATGGTCGCCGGCCGCGGGGCCCGCCCGATCAGGGGCCAGCCCTCGAGGCTGGCCGGCGCGACCCCGGCTTCATGACAGCCCTGACCGATCTCTCCAGCACGTCTGGTCGGCGGTGCAGCGCGCGCTGGGCGAGGTGCGCAAACACGTCCGCGAGCATGTGAGGTCGGGCGTAGGTCGGAGGCGCTGCGCCCCCCGACATCGGCCTTTCATCGATTGCTAGCAAGACTGCGTGTTTTTCGCCTCGCAGGGCGACGCGCTTGAAGCACTTGAGCTTTCCGACGGCCTGTTCGATGCGGGCGCGCCCGCGATAGAGGGCCTTTGCGAAGAGGCGGGGCTTGTCCTTCTCGTTGGCCTTGTGCGGAATGACCGGGATGATGTCGCATGAGCGCGCGGCCTGCCGATTGGCCCTGCTGGCGTAGCCCTTATCGGCGACGGCGGCGCGCGTATCGATATCGGGGCCGAGCCCGAGCAGGACCGGAATGCGGTGCGTCTCCCTTTTCGCCTCCGGTCAGATCGAAGGCGATGGGATGGCCGTCGAAATCGGTCTTCGGATGGATCTTGGTCGAGAAGCCGCCGCGGGAACGGCCGAGCGCCTGACCTGCCTGCCCCCTTTGGCGCCGGCAGCAGAGACATGGGCGCGCACGATGGTCGAGTCGAACATCTGCACGAGCTGCGCCGAGGGCGACAGCGAGGCGAGGTGATCGAAGAAGGTCTCGAACACGCCCGCCTTGCTCAGCCGGTCGAAGCGCTTCCAGACGCTGTTCCACTTGCCGAACCGCTCCGACAGCGTCCGCCAGGTGATGGTGTGAACCGAGAAATAGTGCGGCGCTTCGAAAAACAGCCGGTCGTCGCGACCTTTGTCGCCCCGGCGCGGCAGCGAGGCCCGAAACACCTCCAGCGCCACCGACCAATTCGCATCCGCCATCTTCGTGGACATCGCCGACCTCCAACTCAATCGGCTCCCCCATGAATCAGACAATGCGCGTCAGTGGAATCCTCGCCAAACGACGTGCCGCAATCCGTCCACACCGCCTAGGACGTTTGATCCCGGGCTTTGATGGTGCAGTCTCTACGTCCGAGTGGAGGGAGGCGCTATGGGGCAGGTTTTCCATGGGAGAGCGCCACGAGGACGGAGGCGGTCCGTCGAGCGATACAGCATGGTGAAGCGAGCCTGAGGACGCTGGCGGCCCGCTACTGGATCAATCAGAAGACGGTCGCGAAGTGGAAGCGGCGGACGTCGGTGGCCGACGTTCCGACCGGCCCGAAGGAGCAGCGGTCGACCGTGCTGTCGGTCGAGGACGAGGCGGTCGTGGTCGCCTTCCGGCGCCATACGCTCCTGCCGCTGGACGACTGCCTCTTCGCTCTCCAGGCGACGATCCCGCACCTGACGCGCTCGTCCCTGCATCGCTGCTTTCAGCGCCATGGGATCAGCAGCCTACCGGAAGTCGAGGGCGACAAGCCCGACAAGCGCAAGTTCAAGAGCTGTCCGATCTGCTTCTTCCACATCGATATCGCCGAGGTCCGGACGGAGCGGGGGCAAGCTCCACCTGTTCGTCGCCATCGCCGTACGTCGAAGTTCGCCTTCGTCGAGCTGCACGAGAAGGCACCACCCACGTCTCGGGTGAGTTCCTCCGTCGCCTCCTTGACGCCGTTCCCTACCGAGTCCACACGGTGCCCCGACCAGAGCGTGTGAACCACGACCAGGAGCAGGTCGCCCCTGCGCCCGGTCGAGCCAGCCCATCTCCGCCTGGAGAAAATGCCCGCCATTGCTCGCGCAGGCGGGGGCCGTCGGCGGTCAGGCCTGCGATCTCGTCACCGGTGAACAGGATGAAGTCGGGCTCCGGCCGGAGCCGGCGGAGCACGGCGTTTACCGCGGAGAACGTCCGCTCGTGAGGAGCTCCCGGCACGCCCGAGCAGGCGTCGCCATAGACGACGAACTGGTGACCATCTCCTTCGGGTACGAGCGCCGCGATCGCGGGTGAGGTCGTCCCCTCCGCAAGCATTCGCGGCTGCCGCTCCGGCCCGTCGCCGCCGCCCTCAGCAGCCATTGCCTGGCTACCCTGCCCGCCGACGTCGATGGGAGTTCACGGCCTCGTCCGCGACGCGGGAGCCGGAGAGGCGGTGGAGGCCACCCGACATCGACGGTCAGGCCAGCGCGATGGCCTGAACCTCGACGAGAGCGCCGTAATGAAGCTGCGGCGACACGGCTACGGTCCGCGCCGGACGATGGACCCCGAAGATCTCGGCATAGACGCGGTTCACCTCGGGCCAGAGCTCGATGTCGCTGACATAGACGGTCGCGCTGACGACACGGTCGAGCCCGGAGCCGGCAGCCTTGAGGATGGCCTCGACATTGGCGAGAGCCTGCCTGGTCTGCGCTTCGATGCCGTCGGGGATGCCGCCCCCGAGCCGGATCGGCAATTGGCCGGCCACGAAGAGAAGGCCGTTCGCAGTGACCGCCTGGCTGTAATGGCCGCCGGCGGGAGGGGCGTCTTCGGTGGTGATGAAGTTCATGCAGCGTCTGGCCGGATGGCGAGGCGGGAGGGGGCCGGGAGCGGCGCGGCGCCGCCGAGGCGCTCGAGTGCCCACTCGCAGAAGAGCTGCACCTTCGCAAGCTTCGCCCGCTCCTCGCCGATCACCACGTGGTAGCCGAGAGAGGAAGGCAGGCGGATCGAGAAGGGTTCGATCAGGCGGCCCGCCCGGATGTCGGCCGCGACCACGGCGCTCCGGCCCATGGCGACGCCCAGCCCCTCCATGGCGGCCTGGTAGGAGGGATAGAGGAGGTCGCAACTGATCTCGCCGGCGAAGCCGATACCGGGGACGCCGGCCCTCTCCAGCCAGAGCGGCCAGTCGTCGCGCAGGATGAAGGGAGACGCGGTCCGGATGACGGTGTGGCGGACCAGATCGGACGGTGCCTTCAAGCCGCCATTCAGATCGAGAAGCGCGGGCGAGCATACCGGGAACAGCTCCTCCCGCATGATCTTGCGGGCGATCATGTCGGGCCAGTCCTCGCTGGATCCGTACTGGATCGAGACGTCGTAATCCTGCGGCGCCATGTGCATGGACGGCGACAGCGTCCTGACCCGCAATCCGATGCTGGGATGACGGCGTGAGAAGTCGCCCAGATTGGGGATGAGGCACTTGATCGAGAATGTGCCGAGACAGGCGATCGTGAGGATATCCCCCCGCTGGCGCTCGATCGCCCGATCGGTCGCAACCAGCACCTCCGTCAGGGCGGCGCGGGCAGAGGCCAGGTACTCGTATCCCGCCTCGGTGAGGCGGATCGCGTTCCCGTCGCGCGAGAAGAGCTTGAGGCCGAGCAGATCCTCGAGATTCTTGATCTGATGGCTCACCGCGCCCTGGGTCAGGTTCAGCTCCGTCGCGGCGCGCGTGAAGCTGAGATGCCGCGCCGTCGCTTCGAAGGCCCGCAGTCCGGACATGGATGGCAGTCGTCGCAAGGCTCGCATCTCCCGGAGATCGTCGGTCGGATTACAAAATCTAATCGTGATCTGAAAAGCTTTCGTTTGTGCCGGCGAGAGGCCTTGCTCAGAACGGCTTCAAATTGGCGCGCAGCTTCAGCCGCGCCGAGCGCATGCGGCCGCGAGCCCGAGACGCGCCGAGAGGGAGACGGATTTGCAGGCCCCACGGACAGGCACGGCCATTGCGGCGGACGGCACGAGGTTGAGCTACGAGCTGATCGGCTCGGGCCCGGGCCGCGTCGCCCTGACCCATTCGCTCGCCATGGACGGCAGCTTCTGGAGGCCGGTCGCCGAGCGGCTAGCCGACGCCGCGACCGTGCTGACCTGGGATTGCCGCGGGCATGGCGCCTCGGACAAGCCGGCCGGGCCCTATACGGTCGAGCTCTTCGCCGACGATCTTGCGGCGGTCTTCGCGGAGATCGGCTGGGAGCAGGCCGTCGTCGGCGGGGCTTCGATGGGCGGCTGCGTGACGCTGGCCTTCGCGGGCCGGCATGGCGACAAGGTGACGGGTCTCGGCCTCTTCGACACGACCGCCTGGTACGGGCCGGACGCGCCGCGGCAATGGGCCGAGCGCGCCGAGAAGGGCATAACGGAAGGTCTTGGCGCGCTGGTCGGCTTCCAGCAGACGCGCTGGTTCGGCGACGCGTTCCGGGCGGCCAATCCCGGGTTGGTCCAGGAGAGCGTGGACGTGTTCCTGAAGAACGACGTCCGGGCCTATGCCGAAAGCTGCCGCATGCTCGGCGCTGCCGATCTTCGCGCGCTGCTTCCAGGCATCAAGGTCCCGACCCGGATCGTGGTCGGCGAGGAGGATTACGCGACGCCGCCCGCGATGGCGGAGGCGATTCATGCCGCCATTGCGGGTTCGACCCTCAACGTCGTGAAGGGCGGGCGGCATCTGACGCCCCTGGAGGTGCCCGACGTGATCGCAGCGGAGCTGCGCCAGCTCATCGAGGCTGCACGATGAAGTTCGTCGGCGAATTCACCGTCCCGGCTCCCCGCGATATCGTCTATGCGCGGCTGAACGATGCGCCGTTCTTCGCGTCCTGCATCGAAGGGGTGGGCGATCTCACGCAGATCGACGAGACGCGCTACACCGCTACGCTCGAGACGCGCATCGCCTACATCAAGTTCAAGTTCGCGGTCGCGGTCGAGTTCGTCGAGAAGGTCGCGCCCGAGAAGATCGTGGCCAAGGCCGAGGGCACGCCTCTCGGGGTAGTCGGGCGCCTGACCTCGACCGCGTCGGCGATGCTCCGAGAGGATGGCGCGCAGACGGTCGTCTCCTACGAGATGAACGTCGCGCTTGCGGGCAAGCTCGGCAGCATCGGCCAGCCCGTCCTCAAGTCCAAGGCGAAGGAGATGGAGCGCTCTTTCGTGAAGAATCTCAATGCGGCGTTCGCCCAGGGCGCCGCTTCGGAGGCGAACGCGTGAGGGGATTCGAGCTGGTCCATCCGGCCTCGCTCGGCGAGGCCATAAAACTTCTTGATACGGACGACCCGACCGTCCGCCCGTTCTCCGGCGGCACGGCGCTGATGCTGATGATGAAGGCCGGCGTCTTCCAGCCGAGCCGGCTGGTCGATCTCGGCGGGATCGAGCCCGAGCACGCGGCGGTGGAAGCCACGGGCGATGGCGGCCTGAAGCTGGGCGCGATGGCGACGCTCGCCCAGGTCGAGCGCTCGGCGGACGTGATGCGGGTCGCGCCCGTCATCCCGCGCGCGATGAAGCGGCTCGCCAATGTCCGCGTGCGCAACGTGGCACGCATCGGCGGCAATCTCGCCCATGGCGATCCCCACATGGACCTGCCGCCGGTCCTGTCGTCCCTGGGCGGCGAGGTCGCGGTCACGGGACCGGCCGGCGAGCGGCGCATCGCGATCGAGAGCCTGTTCTCGGGCTATTACGAGACCGTGCTCTCGCAAGGAGAGCTGATCAGGCAGGTGATCCTTCCCCCGCAACGCGGCTGGGCCTCCGCCTACATGAAATGCACGACGCGTTCGGCGGACGACTGGCCGGCCCTCGGCGTCGCCGTCTCGCTGAAGCTGACCGACGGCGCGGTGCAGGATTCGCGCATCATGGTCTCGGCCGCGACCGAGAAGCTGACGCGGCTCGCCGCCGCCGAGGCGGCCCTCGAGGGCGCGCAGCCAGGCGAGGCGGCTTTCGCACGGGCCGCCGACGCGGCCGCGACGGAAGCCGAGACGATCGACGATGCCCGGGGCTCGGCCGAGTACAAGACCGAGCTCCTGCGCGTATACGTGAAGCGCGCCCTCGCGGAAGCCGTCCGGAACGGGGCAGTCCAATGAACGTGATGCGACCCATGCCGGCCGGCCAGGTCGGCCGATCCGTGCCGCGGCTGGAGGCGCGCGAGAAGGTCACGGGCCGGGCAGACTACGTGCACAATCTCGTCGTGCCCGGGATGCTCTACACCAAGGTGTTCCGCTCGACCGTCCCGCACGGCCGGATCGTGTCGATCGACACCTCGGCGGCCGAGGCCGTCGAGGGCGTCTACCGGGTGGTCACCGGGGAGGACATCAGGAAGGTCGTCCCGGAGCCCTATTACGGGCCCGCCTTCCACGATCAGCCGGTTCTCGCGCTCGATAAGGTGCGCCATGTCGGCGAGCCGGTGGCCGTGGTCCTGGCCGAGGACCCGTATGTCGCGGCCGAGGCCGTCCAGCTCATCACCGCCGAGTACGAGGAGCTGGAGCCGGTCTTCGACGAGGTGGAGGCGGTCACCTCCAGGGCGGTCGTGCACGAGGTCCTGAAGCCGGCCGGAACCTTCCCGGACCTGAAGCACCTGGTCGGGCGCCGCGACACTAACGTGGCCCTCGACTACCAGCTCCGCCGCGGCGACGTCGACGCGGCATTCGCGGCCGCCGATCGCGTGTTCGAGCACGAGTTCCGCACGCAGCAGACGATGCACACGCCGCTGGAGCCCATGGTGTCGCTTGCGATCCCGGGTCATGAATCGCTGACGATCCACACGGCCTCGCAGAGCCCGTCCTTCGTGCGCATCGAGATCGCCCGCCTTCTCGGCTGGCCGGAGAACCGCGTACGGGTCGTGGTGCCACATCTCGGCGGCGGCTTCGGCGCGAAGCTCTACATCAAGCTGGAAGCGCTGGTCGCGTGCCTGGCGCTGCTGGTGCGGCGGCCCGTGAAGCTGTCCCTCACCATGGAGGAGCAGTTCTACACGATCTCCAAGCACGCAAGCACGTTCCGCATCAGGAGCTCGGTCAAGGACGGCAAGATCACGGGCCGGCGCTGCGAGGTGTTCTGGAACGGGGGCGCCTATGCCGATATCGGCCCGCGCGTGACGCAGAAGTCGGGCTTCACGGCACCCGGCCCCTACGACATCGACAACGTCTCGATCGATTCCTACGCGCTCTATACGAACCGGCCGCCGGCAGGCGCGCTGCGCGGCTTCGGCATCCCGCAGCTCGTCTGGGCCTACGAGAGCCACACGGACCTGATCGCGCGCGAGCTGGAGATCGATCCGGTCGAGTTCCGCCGCAACAACATCCTGCGCGAGGGCCGCGAGCAGGCGACCGGCACCGCCATGAAGGACGCGGCGATCGAGGCCGTGCTCGAGGACATCGTCGCCAGGATGGACTGGTCGAAGCCGTTCGATCGCGGCACCGGCCCGCTCAGGCGCGGGCGCGGCATCGCGATCGGGTTCAAGGCGTCGATCTCGCCCACGACCTCGGTCGCGATTGTGAACGTGTACGGCGACGGCTCGTCGAGCCTCTATCTGTCGACCGTCGACATGGGCCAGGGTTCCGACACGGCGATGGCCCAGATCGTCGGGGAGACGCTCGGGATCGAGACCGAGAACGTCAAGGTCATCCACCCCGACACCGACGTGACGCCGTACGACATGGCGACGCTCGGCTCGCGCTCGACCTTCCACATGGGCAATGCGGTGAAGCTCGCCGCCCAGCATGCGCGGGACCAGCTTGACGCTCTCGCCCGGAGCCTCGGCCTGCCGCCCGGCACCAATTACGGCCCGAAGGACCTGTTCAAGAAGAAATACGGCATGCAGGCCGGCAATATCGTGGGGGTCGGGAGCTACATCCCGGACTACAAGTCCCCGGATCCGGCGACAGGCCTGTCGGACAACGTCACGCCGTTCTGGATGATCGGCGGCACGGGCGTCGAGATCGAGGTCGATACAGAGACCGGCCACGTGAGGATCCTGCGCATGGTGAATGCCGTGGATTGCGGCCGGCCTCTGAACCCGAAGATCGTCGAGACCCAGCTATCGGGCGCGGCGCTCATGCAGCTCGGCTTCACGCTGTTCGAGAACATGGAATACGACAACGGCCAGGTCACGAACGCGTCCTTCGCGGACTACAAGATCCCGGGCATTCACGACCTGCCCGCTCGCATCGAGAACGACATCGTCGAGGCGGAGCAGAAGTCGGGCCCCTACGGCGCCAAGGGCGTCGGCGAGAGCGCGACCTTCGGCGTGTCGCCGGCGATCGCCAACGCCATCCACGACGCGGTCGGCGTCCGCCTGACCGAGATGCCGCTCACACCGGAAGCCGTGTTCCGGGCCATCCGAGCGCAGAAGGGCTGAACGAGATGGACGACACCTCCCGCCAGATCCGTTTCACGCTCAACGGCCGGCCCGTCACGGCTCGGGTCGAGAGCCATCTGGACCTCGTGGATCTCCTGCGCCGGTTCGACCTCTTCGGGGCCCGCGAAAGCTGCGGGCAGGGACTGTGCGGCTGCTGCACGGTGCTGGTCGACGGCGTCGCCGTGTCCGGCTGCCTGACCCTCGCCCAGCTCGTCGACGGCAGGTCGGTCACGACGGTCGAGAGCCTGGACGAGGGCGGCGCGCTGAGCCCCGTGCAGCAGGCCTTCATCGACGAGGGCGCGTTCCAGTGCGGCTTCTGCACGCCCGGCTTCGTGATGATGACGCACGAATTGCTGAAGGAGAACCCGGACCCCGACGAGGCGGCGATCCGCGACTATCTCGCCGGCAATCTGTGCCGCTGCGCCGCCTATCCCGAGATCATCCGGGCCGTGCAGACGGCCGCCACCCGGATGAAGACCGCCCAGGCGGCCTGACCCGGACCCGGCCCTCGGCGGCTCGACCCCGAGCGCCTTCGCCAACCAAGCTGTCGAAGCCCAACGACTTGCATAGACCCTGGACCACACACAGGGGCAGACCCAATGGTGCGCCGGATCCTAGTCATTCGCGGACGAGAACAGGGGCTCACGTCAGCTTCTCGCGATCAAGGTCGACCACCTTTGTAGATGCTCGACGCAGTTATGAGCGACGACGTCGGCTGACGCCTATCAAGAAGCACACCTGCCAGCTGAGTGAATTACCTTCCTGCTTTTACGAGCGGGCATGTGGACTTCTCGAGCGGCGCGAAGGCGTCGTCGCCGGGCACCGTACGAACCAGCTTCTCGTAATCCCAGGCGGCTTTCGACTCGGTAGGCGTCTTGACCTGCACGAGATACATGTCGTGCACGAGGCGCCCATCGGCGCGAATGCGCCCGCTCTGTATGACGTCGTCATCGATCCCCTTGGCGCGCAGGTCGGGAATGACCTTTGAGGCGTCGTCGGACTTCAGAGCTGCCACGGATTTCAAGTAGCTATAGGCGGCGGAATACGCTGCAGCCTGCGTCATCGTCGGCGCTCGACCGAAAGCCTTCGTGAACTTCTGAGTGAAGCTTCGGGTACGATCGTTCAAGTCAGAGTAGAAGCCCGTGACATACATCAGCCCTTGAGCCTGACTCAGCCCAATGGAGTGCACGTCGGTCAGCATCATCAACAGCGCGACGAGCCTCTGGTTCTGAGTCAAACCGAACTCGGCCGCCTGCTTGACGGCGTTGATCGTGTCATTTCCGGCATTGGCGAATGCGACGGCATCTGCCCCGGAGGTCTGCGCCGTGAGCAGGAACGAGCTGAAGTCGGGCGTATTGAGGGGATGCCTCGACGAGCCTAGGACCCGGATGCCGTTCGTCTGCGCCGCGTCCGCTGCGTCCCTCTGCAGCTGCTGACCGAATTCGTAGTCGGCTGCGAGGAAATAGACGGATTTCGCGCCGGTCGCCCCTAGAGCCCGAATCGATGAGGCGGCCAGCGAATACGTATCGTACATCCAATGGATCCCGTTCGGCACGCACGCTTCGTTCGTCAGTTTTGGCGTGCCCGGTCCGGAGAACAATCCCGCGACATGCGGGCTGCCCTTGAGCAGGTTGGCGACGCCGATCGCGATCGCGGAATTCGTCACGTCGAGAAAGGCGTCCACCTTGTCGACGTCGATCCAACGACGGGCGATCGTCAGGCCGAGGTCGGGCTTGTTCTGATGGTCGGCCAGCATGACCTCGATCTTCATGCCCGCGCATTCCTTGGCCAGGCAATCATCGACCGCGATACGGGCCGCCGCGGCAGCTCCCTCGCCGACCACGTCTCCGTACGGGCCGGTGACATCGGTCAGCACGCCGATCTTGACGACGTCGTCCGAGATCGACGCTGCGCTGGCCGCTCCGACCGTCATCGCAGCGAAGGCTCCCAGAACGGCCGCCCCGCATTTCCATGCTCTCATTACGATGCTCCTGTCTTGAACGGTTCGAGCGGGCATGACGGCTTGGCAGGAAGAACCCTCACCGGCTTCCGCGAAGGATCAGTTGGGTCTGCGCATCTCGAAGACGCCGCTGCCCCGAGCGACGGTGTAGAGCGAGTAGCCGAGCCGGCCGATCGGCTGCACCCTCTCGATGTCGACACGACCGTCCGAGATCACATCGTCCGCAATCTCGATCCCGACCACCCGGCCGACGAAGATCGTGTTGGTTCCCCCGTTCCGCGTGTCCGGCAGTTTCACCGTCTGGTCGAGCACGCATTCCAGAGCGATCGGGGACATGCGGACCCTGGGAGGCGCGACAAGGCGGGACGGCGCAGTCTCGATACCCACCGCGGCGAACTCGTCCACGCCGTCCCCGAACGGCGCGCAGGTCGCGTTCATGGCCTCCCGCAGAGCCCAGGTGCAGACGTTGACGACGAACTCTCCCGTCTCGACGATGTTTCTGCCCGTATCTTTGTCCGTGCGCCCCGGCTCGAATCCGTTGACGCACACCATCACCATGGCGGGGTCCTCGGAGACGGCGTTGAAGAAGCTGTAGGGGCTCAGGTTGCAGACGCCTTCGGCAGATACGGTGCTGATCCAGCCGATGGGGCGCGGAGTGATGCAAGCCTTGAACGGGTCGCGGGCGAGACCGTGGTCGTCGGAGCCGGGGCGGTAGAACATTGGGGCACTCGGAAGGACCCGCTAGGAGTAGCAACCGAGTCGCGGAGTGGGGAAATTACATTCCTGCTTCCGCAAATGACCTGGCGTATGGTTCGGCGCGTCAGGCAGGCGAGGCGTCGCGTTGCGTAGGGCCCGCCGAGTCCCGCGCGGGCTGCGCGACGGCCCTCAGCCATGCAAGGCATTCAAGGACAGGCCCGCTCAGCTGAGCGCCACACCTATACGCGAGATGGTAGGCATCCTCGCGCACGACCACCCGCTCGATCGGCCTCATCAGGTGACCGAGCTCGAAATCGCGCCCGAGCAGGCGAGTCTGCCCCATCGCGACGCCGAGCCCCGTACGTGCCGCCTGATACGCAAGTTCCGAGCTGGTCACCCGCAGACGTCTCGACGGGGCGAGCTCCCGTTCGGGCATTCCCCGAAGCCAGTCCGTCCAATCCGTGCGGCGGTAGTTCGCGTCGATCCGGGCAGCGGCTGCCACTCGGGCCGGATTGCCCACGAGATCGAACCGCTCGGCGAACTCGGGCGAGCAGACCGGGCTGATCTCATCCTCGATAAGCTTGAAGCTCCGCAAGCCTTCCCATACGCCCGCCCCGTACAGAATTGCCACATCGAAATCGTCCTCGATCATGTGGGCCGGCCGAACCCGAGTGATGACCTGGACGTCAAGCGACGGAAATGCCGCCAGGAAGGTTGGAAGCCGCGGCACGAGCCAATGTTGCGCAAGAGTCGGATAGGTGAGTATCCGCACGACGCTTTCGGCGTTGCCGGAAGCGACGCGGTCTGTCGCGTCCCTGATCTGCGACACGGCCGGTTGAATTTCCTTGTAGTATCTCAACCCGGCGGGCGTCAGCTCGACGCGTCCGCGCCGGTGCGTGAGCAGATCGAGGCCGAGATATTCCTCGAGCGCGACGACCTGGCGGCTGACCGCGGCCTGCGTGACCGAGAGTTCCTCGCTCGCCCGGGTGACGCTGCGCAATCTTGCAACCGACTCGAACGCCTTCAACGGGTTAAGCGGCGGCAACCTCTTGCGCATTCGGACCCTTAACTCACGATTCGACGAACACTTGGCCCCATCACGGCGCTCCGAGTTCCTTCTCCTACACGAACGGCCAGTCAGCCGAAACCGGCCGCCCATAACAGGAATGCATACGTCAATGATCTTTGCTCAGTTGCCCGAGGCGCCCCGGGCGGGACTAAGTCCGCTGGGCCAGCCGGCTTCCCGTTGCTGTCGAGGCCGCGCGTCGAGCGTCGCCGAGATCACGGCAGACCGGCACAGTCGGCTGGCGGCGCATCCGGCATGATCATGGAGGCGAGATGAGCAGACAAGTCGCCTTCGACGTTGGAGGAACCTTCACCGATTTCGCGCTCAGCGAGGCTGGGGCCGTTCAGCAAACCTTCCTCAAGGTCCCGACGACCTATCCCGATCCCGCCAAGGGGGTGATCGCTGGCCTTCACCAGCTCATCGACGCGGGCTGGCTCGATCCGGACGAATGCGATCTCGTGCTGCACGCAACGACGATCGCAACGAACGCCATTCTCGAACGGAAGGGGGCGCGGACGGCGCTCATCACGTCGATGGGATTCCGCGACGTCCTGATCATCGGGCGCCAGAAGCGGCATCGGACCTACGAGGTCGCGGTCAACAGGACAAAGCCGCTTCTGGCGCGGTCGGACATCTTCGAGATCAGGGAGCGCGTCGGGGCCGACGGGGAGATCGTGGAGCCCCTGGACGAGGCCGCGCTCGATGCGCTCGCACGGCGTCTTGCCGAAGGCGGTTACGACGCGGTGGCCGTATGCTTGCTCCACGCCTATGCCAATCCGACCCACGAATTGAGCGTTCGGGACGCGCTCTTGCGCCACGCGCCCTACCTTCGGATCTCGCTGTCGCATGTGGTCAGCCCGAAAATCCGGGAATACGAGCGGACCAGCACGACGGTCGCTGACGCCTATGTCGGGCCTGCCGTGGAGCGCTATGTCGCGTCCCTCAAGGCGTCGCTGGCCGACCTCGGGATCACCCCGAGCCTGAGCATCATGCAGTCTAACGGCGGGCTCATCTCGACAGAACTCGCGTGCCGGATGCCGATCAGGATCGTCGAGTCCGGACCGGCAGCCGGAGTGCTGCTCTGCGCCGCAGTCGGAAGGGATGAGGGGCTCAAGAACCTCCTCACCTTCGACATGGGCGGCACGACTGCGAAACTCGGGGCCGTGGACGATGGTGAGCCCGCTATCGTGTCCGGATTCGAGGTGGACGCGGCCGATTACAAGAAGGGCAGCGGTCTGCCGCTGAACATATCCAGCATCGAACTGGTGGAGATCGGGGCAGGGGGCGGCAGCATCGCCGAACCGCTGATGGGTCTGCTCCAGGTCGGTCCGCAAAGCGCGTCTTCGTGGCCGGGCCCTGCATGCTACGGGCGTGGCGGCGTCCGTCCAACGGTGACCGATGCGAACCTGCTGCTCGGATACTTGGCGGCGGACGGGTTCAACAACGGCGCCATGACGCTCGATGCAGAAGCGTCTCGGAATGCGGTGCAGCTCCATGTGGCTTCGCCGCTTGGCCTCTCCGTCACCGAAGCGGCCTGGGGCATCCACGCGCTGGCTACCAACAACATGGAGCGCGCTCTCCGGATCATCTCCATAGAGAGAGGACGCGATCCGCGCGACTATACGCTGATCGCCTTCGGCGGAGCCGGGCCACTCCACGCCGCCCGGCTTGCCCGGCAGGCGTCCGTCGGCAGGGTCTTGGTCCCTCTCGGGGCCGGTGTCGGCTCCGCTCTCGGTCTTCTGCGCGCCGCGCCGAAGCTCGATGCGCTCACCACACGGATTCTCCCTCTGGTGCCGGAAAGCGCCGTCTCAATGAGCGAGGTATTCGCTGATCTGGAGGCGAAGCTGCGTTCGGACCTGCGGCAGGCCCATCTGACCGCACAGGGAAGTTTCCAGCGCGCCATCTACATGCGCTACAAGGGGCAGGGCTTCGAGTTGAAGGTCTCGGTTCCCGACGGACCGATCGACCACTCCTTCGTCGCAGCCGCGCGGGACGCTTTTCAGGCCGCCTATCGCCGGATCTACGGGACCGCGGTTCCGGGTTCCGAGATCGAGGCCATCGATTGGCTTCTCGTCTGGCAGGCCGACGCGCCGGGCAGGCGCGCATCCGTCGCCACACATCCCATGGACGCGGCCGATCCGACCACCCGCGAGGTGTACTTCCCGGAAACGGACGGATTCGTGAGCTGTCGGATCTTCTCACGCTCGGCGCTGGCTCCCGGAGCGGTGTTCGACGGGCCCGTCATCGTGACGGAACCCGAGACCACGACGGTCGTGCTGCCGGGAGATCGGCTCGAGGTCACCCGGCAAGGCAATCTCCTCATCACGATCGGAGCTGCATGATGTCGTGCTCGGCCGCAAACCACGCCGGACTCCCCGATCGGGTCGACGCCGTTACGGCATCCGTGATCTCGAGCACGCTGATCGCGATCGCGGAGGAGATGGGCACGGCGCTCCGAAATTCCGCTTACTCGGCGGCGGTTCGGGAAGGAGACGATTTCTCGACGGCACTCTTCGACAGGTATGGCCGGCTCGTCGCCCAGGGGAACTTCACACCAGGGCATCTCGGCTCAATGCCATTCGTGCTGCAGCACGTACTGCGATACTATCCGGAGAGTTCGCTTAGGCCGGGAGACGGCATCTTCCTCAACGATGCCGCGCTAGGTTCGGGACATTTTCCGGATTGCTATCTGGTTTCTCCGATCCACTTGCAGGATCGGGTTGTCGGCTACGTGGCCAGCATCGCGCATCATGTCGACGTCGGAGGCGCGGCGCCGGGCTCGCAGCTCGTTCAGGGCGTCTCCGAGGCTTACCAGGAGGGCATCCGGATCCTGCCCGTGCGGGCTGTTCGCAACGACGAGTTCGATGAGGAATTCCTGCGCATCTTCCTGGGAAACGTGCGGCTGCCGGACATCGTGCGCGGCGATCTGACGGCGCAGAAGAGCGCGAACCACATCGGCGCGGCCCGCTTTCTCGAATTGTTCGCCAAGCACGGGGCCGCCACGATGGACCGCGCGATCGAGCACCTGCTCGACGTCGCGGAGGCCGCCACCCGGGAAGAAATCCGGCGCATCCCCTCCGGGAGCTATCGCTTCTCCGACTATTTCGACGATGCAGGGCCGGGAACGGAGCCGATCTGCGTCTCCGTCGAGGTGACGGTGCAGGACGGCAACATAACGTTCGACTTCTCGGACAGCAGCGATCAGGTCGGCGCGGCTATCAATTCCTATCTGAACTACACACGAGCCTATTGTTTCTTCGCGGTGAAGGTCTTCACCGATCCGCGCCTGCCGCAGAACGATGGAGCGATCAGGCCGATCACGGTCACGTCGCGCGAAGGATCGTTCTTCAACCCGACCTTTCCGGCCCCGAGCGGTGGGCGCGCGACAATCCAGGTCCGCATCTTCGAGGCGATCAGCGGCGCCCTCGCCGAGGCGGTGCCCAACAAGGCGATCGCGGCGTTCTCGCACTGGAGCAATCCCAATATCGGCGGTGTGGACGAGAAAACGGGCCGTCCCTTCATCTTCTACGATCTGATCATGGGGGGCTACGGCGCGATGCAGTCTCGCGACGGTGCGGAAGCGCTCGCGGCGGTGATGAACTGCGCAAACATCCCGATCGAGATGCACGAACGCGCGAACCCGATACGGATTCGGCATTTCGGCTTCCTCCCCGACTCCGGAGGAGCGGGCCAGTTTCGTGGCGGCTGCGGCATCCGGAAGGACGTGGAAGTCCTGACCGCAAGCGCCAGGGCCTCGCTCCTGAGCGACCGTCACGTCCATGCCCCCTACGGATTGGCGGGTGGCAAACCCGGCAAGCTCGGCGAGACCGTCCTGCTTCGGGACGGGCAAGCCAGGAACCTTTCATCGAAAGAGACCGTGATGCTCAGGCGCGGAGACATCTTGAGCTTTCGCCTGTCCGGGGGCGGCGGCTTCGGCGATCCAGCCTTGCGGGAGACGGCCGCGATCGAGCGGGACCTCGAGGAGGGCTACACGACCCTCGACGCTAGCAGGGCTTGCTATCCGCAGTTCAAGCCCGAGTCGAACCCGTCCTGACACGCCGTCCCTAATCACCCGGAGATTACCGCATGTCGAGCGAGGTTGTGAGCCAAACGCAAGCCGAGCGGGCCCGCGCCATTGCAGCTGGTGAGACGTTCTTCCATCCCAACCTCATCCCTACCCACAAGCGGCTTCCGGTTGCGTTCACGCACGGCAAGGGCGTTTGGCTGTTCGACGAAGGAGGACGGCGCTACCTGGATATGCTCGCCGGGATCGCGGTCGACACGCTAGGCCACGCCGATCCGCGACTCGTGTCTGCGGTTTCGGAGCAGGCGGGTCGCGTGATCCATGTCTCCAACAACTTCCACATTCCCGTTCAGGAGCAGCTCGCCGAGCGCCTGGCCCGGCTCTCGGGCATGGAGAAGGCGTTCTTCGCCAATTCCGGGGCGGAGGCCAACGAGGCGGCGATCAAGCTCGCGCGTGCCTACGGCCACAGGAACGGAAAGGTCGTTCCGCAGATCGTCGTCATGGAAAAGGCCTTTCACGGCCGCACGCTGGCAACGCTCTGGGCCGGCGGAAACACAAAGATTCAGGCCGGCTTCGGTCCACCCGTCGACGGCTTCGTTCGGGTGCCGTTCGGGAACGTAGAGGCGATCGAGCAGGCGCTCGACGCAAACCCGTCGGTCGCCGCGATACTCCTCGAGCCGATCCAAGGTGAAGGCGGTCTCCACCCGCTCGAGCCTGCGGTGCTCGACCGGATCGCGCGGCTGGCGCGGTCGCGCAACGTCCTCCTGATGCTCGACGAGGTCCAGACCGGGATCGCGCGCACGGGCAAGATCTTTGCATTCCAGCACAGTTCGATCGTGCCGGACGTGATGACGCTCGCCAAGGGGCTCGGTGGAGGTCTGCCGATCGGAGCATGCCTCGTATCCGGGCCCGCCGTGGATGTCTTCGGCGTTGGATCGCACGGCTCGACCTATGGCGGCAATCCGCTCGTCTGCGCGGCGGCAAACGCCGTCCTGCAGGCCGTCGAGGAGGACGATCTCGCGTCGCGTGCTGTGGACGTGGGGAATCACGTCCAGGCCCTTCTCCGGTCGCGGCTGTCGGTGCCGGGAGTGGTCGAAATCCGTGGTCGGGGGCTGATGATCGGCATCGAACTCGACCGGCCCTGCAGCGAGATCGTCCGTCTGAGTCTCGACGCGGGTCTTCTCCTCAGTGTGACGGCTGAGCGCATCATCCGGCTCGTACCGCCGCTGACGATCACGCGGGAGGAGGCCGAGCAGGGCGTGGATCTTCTGGTGCCCGTGATCCTGAATTTCCTCAGGGCGTAGCTGCCCCGCCCGCAGCGGAGAGAGCAGGGCTCTTCGCGGCTTCCGACTTGAGCCAACTGAGGAAGGTTCGCAATCCGCGCTTGGAGGCTTCGCTGGACGGCCACAGCGCCTGGTAGGCCAGGTCACGTTTGACGGGCGTGAACAGCGGCACCAAGCGTCCGGAGCGGCATTCGGCCTCGAGAAGCGCAACCTGACCGATCGCGACGCCAAGGCCTTCCATCGCGGCCTGATAGGTCAGGACCGAACTCGGAAAGGTCATCCCGTCCGCCATCGCTGGTCCCGAATAGCCGTTGGCCTCCAGCCAATACGCCCAATCGGTCATGCGGTACTTGGAGTGCAGCAGGCGATGGGCGGCCAGATCGCTCACCCGATCAAGCGGAGGCCCGCGCTTGAGCAGCTCCGGGCTGCAAACCGGCTGGAGCACATCCGTGAACAGGTGCTGACAGCGGATGCCTGGGCCTTCGTGACGACCTAGTTGGATCGCGACGTCGACGTCGTCACGGCCGAAATTCACGGGCGCCACCGCGCTGATCAGCTTGATCTTGAGCCGGGGATGGGCGGCGCTGAGGCTGCCCATCCGCGGGATCAGCCACTTGGCAGCGAATGTCGGATAGACCCGGACCCGGAGCGGTTGCTCCTGCTCCCGGGCGCGCAGGTCGGAGCTCGCGGCTGCGATGGCGGCGAGCGCAGGGGCGACCTGTTCGTAGTAGCGCTCTCCCTCGGGGGTGAGTGCGACCTGCTGCCGTCCGCGCATGAACAGGCGCACGCGCAGGTAATTCTCCAGGGTGGCAATCTGCCGGCTGATTGCGGGCTGGGTGACCGACAACTCCTGGGCGGCGCGCGTGAAACTGCCGAGCCGGGCCGCCACCTCGAAGACACGCAGCGGGTTCAAGGGCGTCACGTCGTGAGACATGGGACGTGTCATTACTTATGTTTATGCCTGCATACTCTATAGGCAGTTGCGACAGAGGCGGCAAGGTCGGAAGACCGGCTCCGGATAGGCGACGGGTAGCCGATGGACTTCGATCTGAGCGATGAACAGCGGCTCCTGGCCGAGTCGGTCCGTCGCTTCGCCGAGAGCAAGCTCGGCGGGACGGCGCCGCTGCGGCGGGCGCACGATCCTCACTTCCCCTTCGATGTCGCCGCCTTGATGGCGAAGCAGGGCTTGCTGGGCATCACGGTCCCTGTGGAGGACGGAGGCCAGGGCGGCACTCTGATGGACGCCGTGATCGCGATCGAGCAGGTCGCGGCCGTCTGCCCTCGCAGCGCCGATGTCGTGCAGGCGGGAAACTTCGGGCCGCTGCGCACCTTCGCGGCCTATGCGAGCGCTTACCAGAAGGAACGGTGGTTGGGCAGGCTCCTGGCCGGCGAGATCGTCATCAGCCTGGCCATGACCGAGCCCGAAGCAGGTTCCGCAGCCACCGACCTGACCACATCGGCCCGTGCTGATGGCGATGGCTACGTCATCAACGGCACGAAAATCTTCTCCACTCATAGTCCCGACGCGTCGATCTTCCTGGTCTATGTACGTTTCGGTCCTGGCGTCGGCGGGATCGGGTCCGTCATCGTCGAGAGAGGTACTCCCGGTCTCGCCTTCGGGCAGCCGTCGACCTTCATGGGCGGCGAGCAGTGGTGCCAGCTCTACTTCGAAGATTGCCGGATCCCGGCTGAGAACGTCCTGCTGGGACCGGGCGGCTTCAAGCGGCAGATGAGCGGTTTCAACGCCGAGCGCATCGGCAACTCGGCCCGCTCGCTCGCGCTGGGGCGGCACGCATACGAGCTTGCCCGCACCTACGCCTCCACGCGCAAGCAGTTTGGACGGGAGCTCTGCGAATTTCAGGGCCTGCAATGGTCGTTCGCGGAGATGACCCTGAAGCTCGAAGCGGCTCAGCTTCTGCTCTACCGGGCTGCCTCCCGGGCCGATTCCGGCCTTCCCTCCGTAGCCGATACCTCCCTCGCGAAGCTTGCCTGCAATCAATCCGGCTTCGACGTGGCGAACGGTGCCGTCCAGGTTTTGGGCGGGACCGGATACAGCCAGGAAAGCCTCGCTGAATACTGCCTGAGACGCACGCGAGGATGGATGATCGCCGGCGGCTCTATCGAGATGCTGAAGAACCGCATCGCCGAACACGTCTTCGGGCGCAGCTTTTCCCAGCGGGACAAACATGCCGTCCGCGCCTGATCCCGCACCCGCCAGCCTGGCGGATCATCTGTTCAGGCCAGCTGCGATCGCCCTCGTCGGCGCATCGGACGATCCGGCCAAGACCGCAGCTCGCCCGCTCACCTATCTTCGACAGGCAGGCTTCGGCGGTGCCGTGTTCCCGGTGAATCCGGCCCGGGCGACCGTGCTCGGGGAGAAGGCCTGGGCGCGGCTCTCCGATCTGCCTCGGCGTCCCGATCATGCCTTCATCCTTACACCCACGGAGGCGGCCCTCGAATCATTGGAGGAATGTGGCCGGCTGGGGATACCTGTGGCGACCATCCTCGCCGACGGGTTCGCGGAGGCGGGAGCCGCCGGCGCCGCGCGCGAAGCCAGGGTTCTGGAGATCGCCGCCCGGACGGGCATCCGGATCGTCGGTCCGGGAAGCCTCGGCGTCGTCGATCGGCGTTCCCGTATGACCCTGACGGCGAATGCCGCCTTCGCGGAATCCGACTTGCCGCTCGGCACCACATTCGCGGCGTCCCACAGCGGCAGCCTGATGGGCGCGCTCGTCTCGCGCGGCAAGGCGAAGGGGATCGGCTTCAGCGGTCTCGTCTCCGTCGGAAGCGAAACCGACCTGAGCATGGGCGCCATCTGCTCGCTGACGCTCGACGACCCCGACGTGAGGAGCTACCTCCTGTTCCTCGAGGGCATCCGGCACGGGCATGATCTTTCCGCGTTCGCGCGGGGAGCGGCCGAGCGCGGCAAGCCCATCGTAGCGTATCTTCTCGGCCGCTCCGCCGAGGCGCGCGAGCTGGCCGTATCGCATACGGGGGCTCTCGCGGGAGACACCGACCTCGCGGTCGAGTTCCTCGCCGCCCACGGCATCGCTCGCGTGGAGACCTTCGAGGGACTGCTCGAGGCACTGCCCCTGCTGCAGCGGCTCCCATCGGCCGCCCCCCGAGGTAGGTCCATATCGGTTGGGGTGGTGACCACGACGGGCGGCGGCGCCGCCATGGTCGTCGAGCAGCTCGCGCTGCGCGGCGTTTCCGCCTGCGTTCCGTCCCGCGAGACGCTGCGTCGGCTGAACGCCGCAGGCGTCTCGGCGGGCGCTGCCAGGATCGTCGATCTCACGCTGACCGGGACGCGCTACGAGGTCATGAAGGCAGCGCTCGACGTCATGCTGGCCGCTCCCGAATTCGATCTCGTCGTGGCTGTCGTCGGCTCGTCGGCCCGATTCCAGCCCGAATTGGCAGTCCAGCCCATCATCGACAGTGCCGGGGAGGGAAAGCGCCTCGTCGCCTTTATCGTGCCGGAGGCGCCGGAAGCGCTGGGCCGGCTCAGCGAGCGGCAGGTCCCCGCTTTCAGGACGCCGGAATCCTGCGCCGATGCCATCGTCGCCGTCTGGAACCGCCGCTTCGTCGCCGACCGCCCGCCTGTTTCTCCGCCTCGATCCGGTCCGCGCAACCATCTCGACGAGCTCGAGGCCTATGCGGTCCTTTCGAGAGCTGGCCTCACATGCGCTCCCGCCATCGTCCTGGAGGACGATGCGGAACCGAAAGGCCTGACGTACCCGGCCGTCGCGAAGGTTCTTGCCGCCGACATCCCGCACAAGACCGATGTCGGCGGAGTGGTCCTGAACCTCGAGGACGAGCAGGCCGTCCGAGAGGCGGCACGGACGATCCGTCGGAACGTCCTGGCGCACCGTCCTGGCGCCGAGCCTCCCCGCATTCTCGTGCAGCCGATGATCAAGGGTCTGGGCGAAGCTCTGGTCGGATACCGGGTCGACCCGCAAGTCGGCCCGATCGTCCTGGTCGCGGCTGGTGGGGTCCTCGCCGAGATCGCGCGCGACCGCAGTGTCCGGCTCGCTCCGGTCGATCTGTCGACGGCACGCGCCATGGTGGCGGAAGTGAGGAGCTTCGACGCGTTGGCCGGCTACCGTGGCCGCCCGCGCGGAGACCTGGAGGGTCTCGCGAGAGCGATCGTCGCGATGTCCCGCCTGGCCGTGCTCGCTCCGGAGATCATCGAGTGCGAGGTGAATCCCCTGATCGTCCGGGCCGAGGGGGACGGTGTTGTCGCCGTGGATGCGCTCGCCGTTGCGGCATCGCTGCCCTGAGGGGGATGGGATGGGCACGCAGGCGCCTCCAAGCAGCCATTCGGGTCCGACGAAGAATCTCGCTGCGTTCGTGTCGCGTCTCCGATGGAGCAATCTCCCGGACGACGTGCAGCAGGCCGCACTTCGCCACCTCATCGACACGCTCGGCGTCATCTCCGGCGGGGCATCCACGGATCTGTCGCAGCGCGTCGCATCGCTCCTGCCGGTTTCGCGATCGGGCGTTTGCGTGCCGGGCCGACCGGAGCGGTTCTCGGCGCTCGACGCGGCCTATCTCGGGGGGATCTCCGGCCATGGGCTCGAGCTCGACGACGGCTTCCGGGATGGTTCGGTCCATCCGGGTGTGGCCGTCGTACCTGCCCTGATTTCGGCGGCCCAGGAACGGCCGGTCGATGGCGAGACGTTCATGGCGGCGCTCGTGGCCGGGTATGAAACGATCGCCACCGTCGCGCGCGCCTATCATCCGAAGCTGCGGCAACGGGGCTTTCATCCGACAAGCGCAGTCGGCCCTTTCGGATCGGCGGCGGCGATCGCCCGGCTGCTCGGCTTCTCCCTCGGTCGGACTGAGGCTGCCCTGGGGCTTTCCTCAAGCAGCGCGGCCGGGACATTCGCATTTCTCGGCGGGGGTGCGGACGTGAAGCGTCTCCATGCCGGGCATGCCGCGCGCGAGGGATTTTGGGCGGCGACCCTGGCCCAAGCGGACGTCGTCGGTCCGCCCAACGTCCTCGAGGTCTCCGACGGTTTCGGCCAGTCCTTCGCCGGTCTTCCCGGATCCGCCCCGTTTTCGAAGCCTCCCGGCCAGCCGTTCGGGCTATCCGACTGCTACTTCAAGCCGTATCCATGCTGCCGGCACCTTCAGCCGGCGCTGGAAGGCGTCCTCGCGATCCGTCGCGACCACGCGCTCGATCCGCAGGACGTGACGGAGATCCAGGTCGAGACGTATTCGATCGCGGCGGAGCACGCGAAGACCGGCTGGGACGATTTCGCGTCCGCGCAGCTGAGCTTTCCCTACGTGCTGCTCCTCGGCCTCCGCTTCGGCGCAGTGGAGCTGAAGCATTTCGCTCCGGAGCATCTCGCGGATCACACCTTCCACGCATTGAAGCCTCTGGTCCGGGTTCGCGCGACCGAGGAGATGGATGCGCTCTATCCGGCACAGCGGCCCGCGCGCGTCACGGTGAAGACTGTCCAGGGACGTCACACCCGCTTCTTCGGCGAGGCGCTGGGCTCCCGGGACCTTCCCCTCTCCGACGACCGGCTCGCCGGAAAGTTCATCGGGCTCGTCTCCCCGCTGCTCGGACGCGGCAGGGCCGAGGGCGTGCTCGAAGCCCTGTGGCAGCTTCCCAAGGCACCGGAGGTCGGTCGGCTCATCGCCGACCTCGCCGTCTGAGCCGCGCCCATTCCTGGTGGACAACGGCATGTATCCGGAACTCTTCCTTTGCATCGCAGGCTCGTGGCGGGCCAGCTCGTCGGGCGACACGCTCCCCGTCATAGATCCTGCGACGGAGGCGGAACTCGGACGTCTCCCGGTCGCGACGGAGGCCGACCTCGACGAGGCGCTCGCCGCGGCCCGGAGCGGGTTCCAGGAGTGGAGCCGCGTCTCGGCCTTCGAGCGCGGCAAGGTGCTGCGGAAGGCTGCGGCGCTGCTAAGAGCCCGTTCGGAGGAGATCGCCGTCCTGCTCACGCGGGAGCAGGGCAAGCCGCTGGCTCAAGCACGAACCGAGGTGATGAATTCGGCAGACCTGACGGATTGGTTCGCAGAAGAGGGCCGCCGCACCTATGGCAGCGTGATCCCCGCGCGCGCGAGCGGCGTTGCTCAACTCGTTACGCGCGAGCCCGTCGGCCCGGTGGTCGCGTTCACGCCCTGGAACTTCCCCGTCAGCCAGTCCGTGCGGAAGATCGCGGCGGCCCTTTGCACCGGCTGCTCCGTCATCCTCAAGGGCCCCGAAGAAACACCGGCGAGTTGCAGCGCCCTCGTCAGGGCTTTCCTCGACGCGGGCGTTCCCGGGAACGCCCTCGGCCTCGTATTCGGGCGTCCAGCCGAGATCTCGGGCTATCTCATCCCTCACCCGGTCGTTCGGAAAGTCTCCTTCACGGGATCGACCGCGATCGGAAAACAGATCGCCGCCCTCGCCGGCCAGCACATGAAGCGCACCACGCTGGAGCTCGGCGGCCATGCTCCGGCGATCGTCTTCGACGATGCCGATCTCGCCAGGGCTCTCTCGGTCCTCACGACCCAGAAGTTCCGCAATGCCGGTCAGGTCTGCGTCTCGCCGACGCGCTTTCTGGTGCATCGGACGCTGTTCGAGCCCTTCGTCGAGGGCTTCGTGACCTACGCCAGTACCCTCAAGGTCGGGAACGGTCTCGAGCAGGGCGTCGAAATGGGACCGCTCGCGCATGAGCGGCGTCTGCACGCGATGGAGGACCTCGTGGGCGAGGCGGTTGGTGCAGGCGCGAAGCTGCGCACCGGAGGGCGGCGCGTCGGCAATCGAGGCTATTTCTTTCAGCCCACCGTGCTGACCGACTTGCCTGTACAGAGCCGTTTGATGAACGAAGAGCCCTTCGGACCCGTCGCGCTCATCCAGTCTTTCGAAGAGGACGAGGAGGCCTTTGTCGAAGCGAACCGGCTGCCCTTCGGCTTAGCGGCCTACGCGTACACCTCGTCCTCCTCCCGCTCGGCTCGAATTTCGGCGGAGCTCGAAAGCGGAATGATCTCGATCAATCACCATGGGCTGGGCCTGCCGGAGGTCCCCTTCGGCGGGATCAAGGATTCCGGCTACGGAAGCGAAGGCGGTGCCGAGGCAGTTGAAGGATACCTGCTGACGAAGTTCGTAAGTCAAACGTAAGGAACACGTCGCACGGCCGAGAAGGCACTGACGGCCGTGACCCAGAAGGCCTACATGCACGGGATCTCGACCCGCGCGGTCGGCTCGATGTGAGCCCGGTCCACCCGCTGCGACATTCGCCGGTGTGAGCCTCACCAGGCCGCTCGCCGAGACCTTCGCGCCGGACAAGGTGCGCATGAACGTCGGCTGCCCCGCCTTGCCGAGACGCCGACGAAGCTCCGGTTCAGCAGGCGATCCGGCCGCCGGCGCGCGGCTCTGCTTCAACCACGACGGGTAAAAAAAACCCCGCCAGTGCCGCCACGGTCAAATAGAACATACCAGTCTAAGAATTATAATATTTCTAGTTGTTCAATCAGAGATTGAAGTTGACTACCGTCATACTAAATTGTATTAGAACAATTCTATTTTGAATTGGAGCGCGATGACTTGCAGCCTCGGTGATACATGCTACGGGAGCTCCGGCCGATTTTCAGCTCGATCACCAATTCACGCAGATGTCGTGCGGGGTCGGCCATTTCGAACGGCTCGAGGAGACCAGAGTATGGACCGCGTTCACGGCGAGATGGGACCGCGTTTCAGGGCCCGTGCGCCGCGCCAATGGCAGGCAAGGTTCGACGCCGTCATCTCCGGTCTGGGCCAGGTCAGGGCCGCTGCACGCTCGACGACCGGTGGCGTGCTGGCAGGTGTCCTCCTGATGTCGCCAGCGGCAGCGCACATACAGGATGATATGGCGGTTTGGCCCGCCGGGTCGCTGCCGCGGGATCCCGTTGGCCCGGCAAGCGTGGCTCGGATGCACCAGGGCGCAGCCTCTGGCGAGGCTCATGCCTTGATGCGGAACCAGCGGTTTGCTCAAGCCGCAGGATCGCGGACCGGCGTGGCCTCGGACGCCGAGACCCTTCCCGGCATCGAGGTATCCAGCGAGGCAGCGCGACGCCCGGGCAACCTGCCGCCACCCTATGCCGGCGGCCAGGTGGCGCGAGGCGGCTCGCTCGGCGTGCTGGGAACCCGGGACATCCTCGACACGCCGTTCAGCACGGTGAACTTCACGCAGAAGCTGATCGAGGATCAGCAGGCCCGGACGGCGGCCGATACGCTCGTCAACGATTCGTCGGTGCGCCTGACGACGGGCGCCAACGGGTTCGACGACACGTTCCAGATCCGCGGCTTCCAGGTCAATGCCGGAGATACGGGCTTCAACGGGCTGTACGGGCTGATCTCCTCCAATCGCGTGGCGGCGCAGTACATCGAGCGAATCCAACTGCTCAAGGGGCCGGCCGCCTTCATGTACGGCATGCCCCCGGGCGGCTCCGTCGGCGGAAGCATCAACATCATCACCAAGCGTGCGCTCGAGGTGCCATTCGCGCGGATAACGCCGCAATTCATCAGCGCCGGCAATTACGGCGTGCATATCGATGCGAGCAGCCGGTACGGCGCGAACAACGAATGGGGCGTCCGGTTCAACGGCGTCGGCCGCAACGGCGAGGCCACGATCGACCGCGGGAATTGGCAGACCGGGCTGGGGGCGCTGTCGATCGATTACCGCGGGGAGCGCCTGCGCTGGGCCCTCGACGCCATCTCTCAGAACGACGACACCAAGAACTTCCGTCCGCAGATGACCATCCAGTCGACGGTGCCCTTCATCCCTCGTCCGCCGGATGCGCGGAGCACCTGGTATCCGGGAGTTCAGCTCAAGCAGCGGGACAACACGATCGCCTCGTTCGTCGAATACGATCTGACCGACTGGCTGACGGCCTATGGCGGCATCGGCTACCGGGCGGGAATGAACGAGCAGACATTCCCGGATTCGCGCGTCTCCGGCTTCCCGGGCGGCATCGACGCGCTCGGCAATTTCAGGCTCATCAACGCCTATTACGATTCCTACAGCAGCACGGTCAGCGGCAATGCCGGCCTGCGCGCCACGTTCGACACCGGCTTCATCAAGCATTCGGCGAACCTCGTCTTCACCGGCTTCTCCCAGGAGAACGGCAACGCCTATGTCGCGAACACGCCGGCGCAGTCGGTCCCATCGAACATCTACAATCCGTCCCCTCTTCCGGTCGTGACGGGCGCGCGTATCGATCCGCGGCGAGCCACCGAGATCTCGTTCAGGAGCGTCGCGCTTGCCGATACGATGTCGCTCTTCGACGACAGGCTGCTGCTGACCGGTGGATTCCGCCAGCAATGGGTCAAGCAGCTGACCTACAGCACCGCCACGGGCGTCAGGACGGGCACCTATGAAGGCGAAGCCCTGTCGCCGCTCGGCGGCATCGTCATCAAACCCTGGCAGAACGTGTCGATCTACGCGAACTATGCCGAGGGTTTGAGCCAGGGCACCGTCGTCGGTCCCGGCTACAGCAACACCGGCGCCGTGCTCGCCCCGTTCAAATCGGATCAGCAGGAAGTCGGCATCAAGGTCGACTGGGGAACGGTCACCACAACCGCCGCGCTGTTCCAGATCTCGCGGCCCGCCCAGATCCGAACGGCTGCCAATGCGCTCGCCTATGACGGCGAGCAGCGCAACCAGGGCCTAGAGCTCTCGGCCTTCGGAGAGATCCTGCCCGGCCTGCGCGCCCTTGCCAGCGCGACCTTCCTGCGTCCCGAGCTGACCAGGCCGGCCAATCCGCTCGAGCGTGGGAACGACGCCCAGGGCGTGCCGGATCTGACCGTCTCGGCCGGGCTCGACTGGGATACGCCCTGGGTGCCTGGGCTGGCCCTGAACGGACGCGTCATCTACACGTCGGGCGCCTATCTCACGACCGCCAACACGCTGCGCTTCCCCGACTGGACGCGGGTCGATCTCGGTGTCCGTTACGCGACGACCGTCGACAGCCGGCCCGTCACGCTGCGGTTCAACGTCGAAAACGTCGCCGACAGCCGCTACTGGCTCACGACGGGCACATTCGTGACTGTCGCCTCGCCGCGGACCTTCGTGCTGTCGGCCGCCTTCGATTTCTGACGGTCATCCAAGCAGTCGGGATGCATCGCATGACCAGGCTATCCATCGCTCTCGCCGCACTGATGTGCCTCGCCGCTCCTGCGCAGGCTCACCAGATCTGGATCGAACAGCCGGACGGCGGAAACGCCGTGATCCGCTTCGGCGAGTTCGGCGAGAACCTGCGCGAGGCGTCTCCGGGGCTCCTCGACAAGTTCGTGAACCCGACCGGAACGCTCCTCTCCGCGAAGGGCGAGACGATGTCGAAGGCAGCGAAATCCTCCGACGGCTTCACCCTGCCGTTCCGGGCCGAGCCGGGCGACAGCATCGTCGCCGAGGAGGCCCAGTACCCGCTCTACACGTGGAAGCGCGAAGGCAAGGACACGATCAATCGCTACTATCCCGCCGCACGGCTGATCACGGGCTTCACCGAGCAGCAGCCGAAGCTGACCCTGGATCTGGTCCCGACCGGCGAGCCTGGACGGCTGAAGCTCGTCTTCAAGGGTCAGCCGCGCGCCAAGACGAAGGTCACCCTGGTCACGCAGTCCGGCTGGTCCAAGGAGGCCCAGACGGATGACGGCGGCCTCGTCTCCTTCGACATGCCATGGCAGGGCACCTACGTGGCCGAGGTGAGCGTCGACGACCGTAGCCCCGGCGAGCGCACCGGGCCGCAGGGCCCCGAGAGGTTCGACGGCACGAGCTATGTGACGACGCTCACCTATGTGAGCTCAAGCGGCCTTCCGCCGATCCCCGCGGGCCCACCGGCAACCCCGAACAAGTGAGCTCCCTCACGGATCGGGCCTGGCGGGTCGGCCCCCTCGTGTCGCGCATCGTCGCGGCGCTGGCTGGCGGCTATGCGCTTGCCGCACTCGCGAGCGTGGCGGTGCTCGTCCTGCCGATCAGCAAGCCGCAGGCCGTCATCACCGGAATGCTGGCGAGCTTCCCCATCTATGCCGGGGCCGTGATCTGGGTCTTCTCGGTGCGCAGCGCCACGCGGGCCTGGCTGGGCCTCGCCGTCGTCGCAACGCCGCTCCTCGTCGCGGCCTGGTCCGTCTGGCGAGCATGAGCCGCCGGACGCCGGACGAAGAACCGCGGCTGACCGGCCGCGGCATCCGCCAGAGCATGTCGGACCTGCATAGCTGGGCCGGCCTGCTCTGCGGCTGGATCCTCTACGCCATGTTCCTCACGGGGACGGTGTCCTATTTCAAGGACGAGCTCTCGCAGTGGATGCGGCCGGAACTGCCCTATCAGGCACAGGTGCCGGATCAGGCCGCGGTGGCGCAGCGCGTGGCGGACGAGCTCGGCACCCTCGTACCCGGAAGCCCGCAATGGAGCTTGCGGCTCCCGGATGCGCGCAACAACAGCGTCTATGCCTTCTGGCGCTCGCCCGCGCGCAGTGCGGACGGGCGCGGCTTCGGCGAGGGCCAGTTCGATCCTGCAACGGGCAGGAAGGTGGCCTCGCGCGACACGCTGGGCGGCGACTTCTTCTTCCGGTTCCATTTCCAGTTCCACTACATGTCCGCGCTGTGGGGCCGGTGGATCGCCGGGGTCGCGGCGATGTTCATGCTCGTTGCCATCGTCAGCGGCGTGATCACTCACAAGAAGATCTTCACCGACTTCTTCACGTTCCGGTGGGGCAAGGGGCAACGGTCCTGGCTCGATGCGCACAACGCCTTCTCGGTGTTCGGCCTGCCGTTCCACCTCATGATCACCTATACGGGCCTCGTCACGCTGATGGCGATGTACGTGCCCTGGGGCGAGCGCGCCGCCATCAAGACGCCCGCCGAACGACAGCAGCTCTCGGCGGAACTGAGCGTCTTCATCCAGCCCGGCCGGCCGAGCGGCCAGCCGGCGCCGCTCGCCTCCGTCGAGGACATGGTGCGGCAGGCCCAGGCGCGCTGGGGCCGCGACAATGTCGGCCGCGTCACGGCCGTCCATCCCGGAGACGCCGCCGCCCGCGTGGCGGTCTCGCGCGGAGAGGCCGGCCGCCTTTCCATGAGCCCGCAGATCATGGAATTCGAGGGCACGACCGGCCGCCTGCTCGCCGTGCGCGAAAGTGTCGGCCCCGCGGCGGAGGTCCGCGGCGTGCTCTACGGGCTGCATCTCGGGCGTTTCAGCGACGCCGTGACGAGGTGGCTGTATTTCCTGGTCAGCTTCGGCGGCACGGCGATGGTGGGAACGGGCCTCGTGATGTGGACGGTGAAGCGGCGGCAGAAGCTGCCCGACCCGAGCCGTCCCTATCTCGGCTTCCGTCTCGTGGAGCGGCTGAACATTGCGGCTATCGCGGGGCTCTCGATCGCCATGGCCGCGTTCCTCTGGGCCAACCGGCTGCTGCCGCTGGAACTGCCCCGACGCGCCGACTGGGAGATCCACGTCTTCTTCATCGTGTGGGCATCGGCGCTGGCGCACGCGATCCTACGCCCTGCGAAGGGAGCATGGGTCGAGCAGCTGTGGACCGCGGCCGCGCTGCTCGCTCTCGTGCCGCTCCTGAACGCCGTTACGACCCAGCGGCCGCTCTGGCGCAGCCTGGCGCAGGGCGACTGGATCTTCGCCGGCACCGACCTCCTGTGCCTGGCGCTGGCGGCGCTGCACGCGGTGCTGGCCCTGCGCACGGCGCGATATCGGCCGAGCCCCCGGGCAGCGGGACGGGCCAGGGGTGGCCCGGTGGCCGGCGGCAAGCTGATCGAGGAGGGCGCATGAGCCATCTCGTAGCGCTCGTGCTGTGCGTTGCGGGCTTTGGCGGACTGGCGCTCGCGACTGACCGTCAGCAGCATGCAGTGTTCGGCCGCGCCCTGCCCGAAGGCGTCACATACGGCCTGCGCATTGCGGGCGCTGCCGCCCTGCTGCTCGCGCTCGGCAGCCTCGTCGTCCGGCAAGGCTGGGGCTTGGGATTGGTGATGTTCAGCGGGCACACGAGCCTCGCGTCCGGGCTCGTCCACGCCACCCTGATCGGATATTCCAGGCTGCATTCCAGTACCAGATGAGCCTTGCGCAGGCCGGCCGTCAGCCCGCCTTCCCGGTCTCAAGATCGACGGCGACGGCATGCCTCGCCGGGTCGCGGACGACCGGTTCGTAGCCGAACTGCTCCGGTGGTCGCTGCTCCCGCAGCCGATCGAGCGAGGGAGCCTCGTTGATGAGGACGATCAGGGGGTCCATCCCCGCGTGGGCGGGGGAGCCTCTACCAGCTAAGTAGCTGGAATCATTCATGATGTCAAAGAACGGCGTCAACGGCGAAGCAGGAGCGCGCCGTCAAGATCGGAAAGGGTTCGGGCGGCAGGCCCAGGGTGCGAAGGCCGAGGCGGCCACCAATCGCTCAGCACGGTCCAGAGCCGTTCGCGGACGCCCTTGGAGAGCTCGGCGCCGACGAAGACCCCGGGCGCCGCTTCCGGCATGATGGAGGAGAGGAAGCCGCGGTACCGGTCGGCGACGTCGCGCGTCACGACCACGGTCATGGGCATCGCGCATCCTCCCTCCTCACGGCGCCTCCTCGTCGAACAGCGTCTTGATCCGGTCGATCATGGCGGGATCACGCCGTCCCGGCGCAGCCTTTCGGCGACGGTGCGGCGGGCGAGGCGCTCGACCGGATCGAACGGCCGCTTCTCGTGCGCCTTCGCGGCCTTGAAGGCGCACGGGGCCGTGACCGTGTCGCGGAAGAGATCGGCGATGTCGAGCACGAAGCTCTGGCCCGAATCCTCGTGCACGAAGCCGAGCTGCGGGATGGTGGCAGTCGCCGCGACTGCGATCGCGGCGGCGCCCTCCACGGCCGAGGCGGCGTGGTTCAGCGCCTGGTTGGGGATGTCGGCCGCACCGGGATTCTGGCGGTCGTAGCGGCGGCCATCCCAGCGTATGCCGTGGCGCGCGGCGGCGAGCCGGCGATTTCGTAACCCATCACGCAGGGGAGGCGCGTCTCCGGAAAGGCGCCCGACCGGTTCAGGAGATCGTGCCCGCAGACTCCGCAGGCCGCCACCCGGATCAACAACTGGTCCGGCCGCGGTCGGGGCGGCTCGATATCCTCGCAGCGAAACACCTCCGGTTCGCCGAATGCCGGGAGGATCGTCGCACGCATCCTAGGCGGCTTCCATCTCTGCGAGAGTCGCCGCCATCACGCATTCGCGGTGGGCGGAAGCGTCGCCGTAGGAATATTCGAGCGTCTTCGCCCGGCGCAGGTAGAAGTGGATGTCGAGCTCCCACGTGAAACCGATGCCACCGTGCAACTGCAGGCCCTCGTTGCAGATCGAACGCGCCGCGTCCCCGCAATAGGCTTTGGCCATAGAGACGAGTTTGCGCCGCGCCGCCGGGTCGTGCGCGAGGGCCCAGGCCGCGTGATATGCGGCGGTTCGGCTCGTTTCGAGAAGAACGAGCATGTCGGCGCAGCGATGCTTGATGGCCTGGAAGGAGCCGATCGGCTTCCCGAACTGGACGCGGTTACCGGTGTACTCGACGGCGAGATCGAGCACCTTGCCTGCGGCCCCAGTCATCTGAAGGGAGGCCGAGGCTGCCCCGGCGTCCACCAGCCGGGCCACGGCCGTTTCGAGCGGCTGGCCGCCGAGCACATGATCGCCACCGAGTTCCACCTCGGAGAAGGTCACCTCATGGGCCCGTGACGCGGGATCGAGCAATTGGTGGTGGCGACGCGTGATGCCGGCCCAGTCCGGGTCGACGAGCACAAGGCCGAGCGGCCCGTCATCGCCGAAACGCGCGACAACGAGCAGTTGGTCGACGCTCTCGGCGTAGGGCACGAGGATCTTGCGGCCGCTGAGCGCCCAACCATTGCCGGACGGGCGGGCGATCGTGGTCGTGTCCTCCGGCCGGAAGCCGCCTTCGATCTCCGCGACCGCGGCGGCGATCTTCAGACCGCCTTCTGCAATCGCGGGCAGAAGTGCCGCCTGCTGTTCCGGCGTGCCATGGCGAGAGATGATGTCCGTCGCGATGATCGTGTCGACGGCCGGACCCGGCACGAGGTGGCGCCCGCATTCCTCGAGGATCAGCGCGAGATCGACATAGCCGAGCCCGAGGCCGCCATGCTCCTCGGGCACCATCATGGCGAGGATGCCCAGCGCGGACACGCCCTCCCACAGCTCACGGTCGAAGCCGTCGCCCGTCAGATGCGTACGCAGCTGGGCGACGCTCCACCGGTCGTCAAGGTACTGGCGGACGCTGTCGCGGAACGCGAACTGCTCCTCGCTGAAATCGAAGTTCATTGCCCTATCTCGGCATGCCGAGGACCCGCTCGGAGATAATGTTACGCTGGATCTCGGACGTACCCGAATAGATCGTGAAGGCGCGGGACTGGAGAAAGCCCGTTTGAAACAGGCCGTCTCCGGGCGCGAGCGGATCTCCGGCGGCTAGGGGCGCCGTCGGCCCGAGCGTCTCCATGGCGGTCTCGTATATGCCTTGCGCCATGTGGCTCCAGTAGAGCTTCTGGAACGACGATTCCGGTCCAAGCGGCTTTCCCTGAAGCTGCTTCGAGAAGCTGCGCAGGCAATTCAGTCGCATCAGCTCAACCTCGATGACGGACCTCGCGAGCTTCTGTCGCAAGACTGGGTCGTCGATGGCGGTCGCCTTGGGCCCGCGCGGGATCGTCTTCGCTGCCACGATCAGGCGCATCAGATCGCGCTTGAAGCGGATCTGGCGTGCAAGGGCGTCCTCCGGCCCCCGCTCATACGTGAGCGTCGTCATGGCGATCTTCCAGCCCTCGTTGAGGCCGCCGACGAGGTTCTCGACCGGTACCCTGGCATCGTCGAAGAACGTCTCGTTGAACTCGCTTTCACCGGAGATCTGGCGCAACGGCCGGACAGTGATGCCCGGCGTCGACATGTCGACCAGCAGGAAGGAGATGCCCTTGTGCTTCGGCGCCTCGGGATCGGTGCGCACCAGCATGAAGCACCAGTGCGAATATTGCGCGAAGCTCGTCCAGGTCTTCTGGCCGTTGACGACGAAGTGGTCTCCGTCCCGGACGGCGCTCGTCCGGATGGACGCGAGATCGGAGCCGGCATTCGGCTCCGAGAAGCCCTGGCACCAGACCTCCTCGCCCGAGAGGATCTTCGGAAGGTAGCGCCGGCGCTGCTCCTCGGTTCCGTGGTGGATGAGGGTCGGCGCGGTGAGGTTCCTGCCGATGATGTTGAGGCCCTCCGGAGCTTCGGCACGTGCCAGCTCCTCCGCGAGGATCGCCTGCTCGACCAGCGTCGCGCCGCGCCCGCCATATTTCTTCGGCCAGGCGAGGCCGGCCCAGCCGCCCTGGAAAAGCTTCTTCTCCCAGTCGAGGCGGAACATGTAGCGGGCATGCTCGTCCTCGGGCTCGTGGACGGTGCTGCCCCACCCCTCGGGCAGGTTCGCCTTGATCCAGGAGCGCACCTGCGCCCGAAACGCTTCCTCCGCGGGTGAGTAGCTGAAATCCATGGTCGCGTCCTAGGATGGCGGGGCAGCGAAACGCGGCGGCCGCTTCTCTTTGAAGGCGAGCGCGCCTTCGGCGTTCTCCCCGGAGATATAGGCGAGGCTCTGCGCGTAGCCCTCGAATTCCAGCATCTCCTCAAGGGTCGAGGTCGAGGACATGTTGAGGAGGGTCTTCATCATGGAGAGCGCGAAGGGCGGTCCGGCGGCGATTTCCGTCGCGAGCGCGCGGGCGCGGGTCATCAGCTGGTCGGGCGGCACGACCTCGTTTGCGATCCCGAGGTGAAGCGCCTCCGCGGCCGTGATCTTGCGCGCCGTGAAGCAGAGCTCTTTTGCCTTGTTCAGCCCGACCAGACGGGTGAGGAGGTGCAGCCCGCCGAGGTCCGGCACGAGGCCCATCCGGGCGAAGATCTGGCTGAACACCGCCACCTCCGAGGCGAGGAGGATGTCGCAGGCGAGCGCGATGTTCATGCCGGCGCCGACTGCAACTCCGTTGACCGCCGCGATGACCGGCTTTTCCAGGCGGACCAGCGGGCGGAGCACGGTCGACAGAATCCAGCGGTGGCGCTTGCGCTTGGAGAGAGGGGGACGGTTCGGGTCCATGCCGCGTACGTCGGCGCCGGCGCAGAAGCCACGCCCGGCGCCGGTAAGGATCACGCAGCGGACTTCCGGATCGTCGGCCATGGTGCCGATCAGGCCCGACAATTCCCGGTAGAACTCGTCATTGGTGGCGTTGAGGACATCCGGGCGATTGAACGTCACGGTCGCGACGCCGTCCGTAAGCTCGTAAAGGAGGGTGCTGAGGTTCATGAGCATGCTCGTTCAGGCGGCCGTCTGCCGCTGCGGGTCGCCGAGTTCGACCTCCGGCTCGGCGATAGCCGCCGCCTCGGCGCCGGCCGGGTCGGAGTACAGGACCTCCTCGATGTAAGCCGGGTAGACGTTCTGGCCGCCCCGGGTGATCACATCCTTTTTCCGGTCGACGACGTAGAAGTGGCCTTCCGCGTCCATCGTGCCGAGATCGCCCGTCCGCAGCCAGCCCTCGACGAGCACCTGCCGGGTCTGCTCCGGTTCCTTGTAGTAGTCCGTCAACCCGAGCGAAGCCGGCGTCGCGTCGTAGTTCACCTGCAGGTTGGCGACGGACAGCATCACGCCCTTCGCCTTGCCGATCGTGGCGCTCGAGAGATGGCCCGCGAGGTTGGGCACGTCGCCTCAACCGGGTGGCGGCGCGGCGGGCACCGCGAACCATTCTTCGGGAATGCTCTTCGGGATCCGCTCGTCATGCGCCGGGACGACGATGTCGGCACGCTGCAGGATGCGCCGCATGCTGTCGGCATAGACGCGCTCGCTCTCGCTGCGGATCGTTCCGGGCAGGAAATCCTCCCCCATGTAGCGCATGGGACGAGCGGCCGCGTTCGGGTTCGCCGGATACCAGTTCGCGTAGCTGTCCCCGCAATCGGAGACCAGGGCCACCCGGCCGCGCTCGGTCGTGACCACGACCGCCTGCATGCCGGGCGTATGTCCGGGAGCCTTCACGAGCTCGATCCCGGGCATCAGCTCCACATCTCCGTCCACCAGGCGTAGCCCCGACGGACGTTTGCGGCCGAGCACGGCGGAGAGCGTCTCGCGCAGGTAGTAGATGCGCTGGGTCGGGGTGGGGTCGACCGCATGAAAGACCTCGTCTCGCTGCACGACGAGCTGCGCGCCCGGAAACAGCTCGAGGTTCCAGGCATGGTCGAAATGAAGGTGGGTAAGGATTACCGTCCCGATCTCGTCCGGGCGCGTCCCGACGGCCGCGAGCCTCTCGACGAGCGTCTCTGTCCCGCCGCCGACCGCGTCGACGCTCAGCCGCCGCTTCATCTCGGCCGGCCCGGGTCCGCCGGAATCGACGAGGATCTTCGTCGCGCCATCTGTCACGAGCCAGGCATGGACCGGCTCCTTGATCACGGCATGCGCCCAAGGAACCATCAGGTCGGCGAGGTGCAGCGTGTGGATGCGGAACGGCACGGGCGTCCTCTCGCGAGACAGGGCTCAGAGGGAAGCCGCCTCGTCCCCGTCGGGGACCGGCTCGAAATGTGAGATGTCGGAGAGTGCGCCCGTTCGTGCATCGGACCAGACGGCCCGCACTCGCGTGCCGGGTTTCACGAGCTCGGAGGCGCGGCTCATGTCGATGCCTTTCACCGAGTGGATGAGCCGCGTCACCGCTCCGTCGAGTTGGATCTCCGCGTAGATGTAGGGCGGCTTCTCCTTTTGCCCCTTAAACTCGAGGTGAATGACGGACATGGCCCGCACCGTTCCGGTATCTGGAACGGTCATCCAGGTCCCAGTCTTAGTGTAGGAGATGTCGTCGACTTCCCGTGGCGGCAGCAAGGCTCCGTCGATTGCCGTCGAACGCACGCCGATGAGGCGCCGGTTCGTGCCAATCTCATCGAACATGCGGCCGTAAAACGGTCCGAAGGCGTGCTCGTAGTGCAAGTCGAGATGGTAGGGCACCATCGGCAGCGGTTCGGCCGCATGCTGGAGAGGCCGGACCTCGCCGACAGGGGCGCCAGGTGCGAGTCGGAATCCCACGACCGCCAGGATGGATTGTGTCGTTTCCTCGGCCCAAACGGCTTCAACTCGGGCGCCGATCTCAAGCTCGTCGAACGATGCCTCTAGAATACGGTGAACACAGTCGAAATCGGCTCCGTCGATCCGGAGGGTGGCGATGATGCCGGCCGCCGTCTGCGTGAAGCCCGTGATCGTTCCGGTCTCTGGCGCTTCGACCAGTTCCATCTCGGAGCCGCCCGTTGCCGGGCAGAAGTCCTGGGCCGGCACGGATACCAGTCCGGACGAGACGCATCGCGCTCCGACCAATCGGCGATTCTTCGCCTCGGCCAGAAACACGCCGGCCGCCCGCCCGGGCGTCAACGTGTACGGCATAGACAAGGTCGACTTCAGCGGCGGGCGGTCGATCGGGTGAGTGTCGGGAGCAAGGAGCATCGGGTTTCCTCCTGGCCTTAGGCGCTGACGACCGCGACGCCGCGCAGATTCGCCCAGCCGCCGCCCGCCTGTGCCAACGCCAGCTTCGCGTTCGGAACTTGATGGTCGCCGGCCTTGCCCATGACCTGGGCCGCGGCCTCGATGAGGCGGACCAGCGCGGCTGCCCCGATCGGGTTGGCTCCCATGCAGCCGCCCGATGGGTTCACCGGGATGTCGCCGTCGATCTCGGTGGCTCCCGACGCGATCAGCTCGGCGGCCTCTCCCGGAGCGCATAAACCGAGGCTCTCATAATAGGAAAGCTCGAAGCAGGTGTAGGGCTCCTGCACCTCGACCACGTCGAATTGTCGCCGCGGGTTGGTGATTCCGGCCGATCGGTAGACGCGGCGCGCGGCAAGCGCCAGCGGCTCCGAGACAAGCATGGAACGCGCGGCCGCGTTGTCCGCCTCGCAGAAATAGCCCATGCCGCGGATCCAGGCCGGCCTGTCCGTCGAATGGGCGGCCAGCTTCTCCGACGATAGCACGATCGCCGCTGCCCCGTCGGAGATGGGCGGCACGTCCAGCAGCTTGATCGGCCAAGCCAGCGGGCGCGACTTCATCACGTCCTCGACCGTGACCTCTTTCTTCACGTGAGCGTAAGGGTTCTTCAGCGCGTTCTTGTGATTCTTCACCGAGACCATCGCGGCGGCTTCCTCGGTGTGGCCGAGAACGTCCATGCGGGCACGCCAATAAGCTGCGGAGAACCCCATGATGCCGACCGCGAACTCCCGGCCCCAGAACGGGTCGTAGAGGGTTGAGATGGAATATTGCAGCGCGCCTTCGGAGAGCTTGTCGTAAGCAACGACGAGAACGCGCTCGTGCTGCCCACCGGCGATCTGGTAGTAACCAGCAAGTGCGCCGGCGAGCCCCGTGCCGCCGCCGCTCGTGATACGGACAACCGGCTTCAGCCGAGCACCTATCGCGTCGACGACCCACTTCTCGGGCATGTTGACGGCGCCGAACAGAACAGGGCCGGTCGCGACCACGACCGAGTCGATCTCTTCAATCGTGAGCTTCGCGTCCGCGAGCGCCCGATCAACAGCCTCGCGGACGAGTCCCGCCTGGCTCACATCCGTGCGACGGCGGGAATGGTGGGTCTGGCCGATGCCGACGATGCCAACGTGACGCGCCATAGTCAGACCCCGAGCGTAACGACGCAATGCGTCTGCATGCCAACCCCGCCAGCGGCGTGGACGATTGCGGTTTCGGGCGAGGCGAGCCCGAACACCTTCGGTTGGGTGAGTTGCCGATGCGCATCGGCCAAACGCAGCAGCCCGGTCGCCATGATTGGATCAGCCGGGAGTGCACCGCCGGACAGGTTAATGGCAGTCGGGCCGGAATAGGTGTCGAAGCCCTGCCCGGGTTTCGACAGCCCGAGAGCTTCGAGCACCATCAGTTCGCCCGCCGCGGATGACCCGCTCACCTCGGCGATCGAGGCGGACCGCGGATCCAAGCCGGCGCGGTTATACGCCGCCCTCGCGGCTGCTTCGCAGGCCTCCAGGCGACCAGGCTTCCTCACCGGAAACGCGTGGTTGTCCATGGCCGAGCCCATGCCGGTGATCCAGACAGGCTGGGAGGACATACCGCGCGCGACTTCGGCTCCGGCCAGCAGAACGGCGACGCATCCGTCCACGGAGCGGGCCATCATGTGGCGCCGAAGGGGCGCCGCAACCATCTCGCCCGAGGCGATCTCCTGCTCGGAGGGTGCGGCCTCGATATCCACGAAGGGGTTCTGCGCTGCCTGCTCCCAAGCCCGCGCCGTGACTTTCGCGAAATCTGCTTCGCTCCCGCCCATCCGGATGTATTGCTGCGCCTGAAGGCCCGAAGCGGCCAGATGATCGAACCCGACGGGACGCTGGTAAAACGGCTCGACCTGCGAGGCGTAGAAGAGCGAGACGTCCGACTCGGACGGTTTCGAATAAGCGATGATGAGGCCGATCTCGGCCGCGCCCGCGGCGATCTTGGTCGCTCCATACGTGGCCGCCCAGAGGCCGTCCTCCTCGACCCGGGATTCTTCCTTGTGATGCGCGCCCATCGCCCCAAGGAAGCCGCAATTCGAGATCGAGCGGCCGTCGAGCACGTCGCTGCCGGAATCGATCACGAAGTCGACGTCCGCCAGGCCGATTCCGGCGATGCGGAGGAGCCGCATAACCGTGGAGGAAATCAGGTCGACATGCTGCGCGTTGGACCACGCGCTCCGCAATTCGGTCTGCGCGGTGGCGACCACCGCGACGCTTCGAGGGGCGCCCACCTCAGAAGCTCCCGGCGGGCCGGGATACCGGGCGAGTAGACGCGAACACCCGTCGAACCGTCATCAGGCATGTCCTCCGATCGCGGTGCCGTTCGGGTTCGAAGTCCCGGTTCTGCTGCCGCCTTGCCGAGCCAACTTGGAGCAACACCCGCAGTTCGTCAAGCGAAAGTCGAATAATATTCGGGATATTGATTGCTCATACCTCACTCAATCCAGCGTGATCCCCAGGTGCTGGATCAGCGGTGCCCAGCGCTCGCTCTCGGACCTGACGTAGGATGCGAGTTCGGCGGGCGTCGATGTCTGGTCAACGAAGCTGAGCTCGCCGAGACGGCGCTGCACGACTCGGTCTGGACGGCCTTCGACAGCGTCGCGTTCAGGCAAGCTACGACCGGCTGGAGTGTTCCGGCGGGCGCCACTACGGCAAATCAGGTGGTTGCGACGAGGTCGGGATAGCCTGCCTCGACAAAGGTCGGGATCTCGGGCGCGACAGGCGTCCGCCCTGCCTCGAAGGTGGCGAGGATCCGGATCTGCCCCGACTGGTGCAACCGGAGAAGGGGCAAGGCGTTCACGAGCGCGTTGACGTGACCGGAGGCGACATCCTTCAGGGCTGGTGCGGTGCCCGATAGGGAACATGCGTCATCGGGTCTCGAGCCGGGCGTTCATCAGCTCGTCGACGAGCGGCGAGTTGGCGCCCGCGCTGGCCGATCCGTACTTCAGTTTACCCCTCTTTTCGCTCGCGAAGCGGCGGAACTCGGAGACGCCGGCAGCCAGCATGGACGCGCGCACGGCGAGCGCCAGGGGAGCCCGGACGGCTATCCCGGCCGGTGCAAAAATCCTCGGCCTTGTAGGGGAGGCGCTTGTAAGGTGAGGTTGGTGCACAGGGTCGTGGTCGTCATCGGCAGCGTATGGTCGCCCTTGGGAGCCGCCGCGACTGCCTGGCGCCGACGATGGTCGTCCTCCCCAGGCTCCGGGTCGGCCGAGGGCAGCCAAAGCTTCCGAATTTTATTCGAATTCGGCACGCCGTTGGGCAGTGTCAATTCTTCGTGCCGCGAGAGCGCTTCATGCAATTCTTCGTTGGGAGCTTCGGGACGACGGTGTCGCCAGCGCGTTCGGTTGCGCGCCGGTCAACGCCGGCGTCCCTTGCCGTCTATCAGGACTCGGCCAGCTCACGGGAGCCATCGCCGGATCGGAAGCGCGCTGCCACCGCTGCCTCGAACGGTAGCAGCGACGATCGGGTCAGGTGCGGAAGGTGGGCCGGAGGCCGTAAGGCAGTCATCCAGCGGCAGAAGCGTGTGCCGGCGGAAGGCGACGATCACCGCCTCCTCCTCGGAGGCCAGGAGGGTCGACCGCGGCTCCCTTCTGCCCCATTCTGGCGTCGGTCGCCGTGGACCGCTTACGCCACTTCTGGATCGTGGTCGGGCTGACGTCGTAGCGCTTCGCCAGCGCCCTTACGCTCTTGACGTAGCTGTACCGCTCGACGGATCGCCTCCGTCGTGCGGGCGCTTCGAAGAAGCTGACCCATAGCGCGTCCCTCACAGCATGGCGATCAGACGTACCACCACACCGCAGGATCAAACACTCACCATCTCCGGTGAGCGCCGGGGGCGGCCTTTCGAACCCGCACACGACCCCAGGCGGTGCGCCGGTTCGGCGAGCCGGATGCGGGAGGCGTCGCTCGAAAGGGTCAGCGTTTCGAGGTCGCGCCGGAGGGGCAGCTGAATGGCAGCCTGTTCCCCGGTCGGCAGCTTCGACGCGAAGCCAAGCGCCTTCTTGAGGAAGTGCTCCGCTTCACTTGGGGCGGAGCGTTGCAGGGCGGCGGTCGCGGCGAGGCGGGCGTAACCGATTGCCTCCTTCCAGTCTCCCGCTTCCTTGAAGCAGACCGATACGTCGCCCGCCACGTCCCGGACATCGCCGGCCCATAGGTTCACGATCGCTTCGCCGAACTTGCGGTAGCGCTGCGCCCGCCGAGAGGGCGCTTGGCTTTCCAGCAAGAAGCGTCGTTGGGCGCGATACTTGAAAGCGTAGATCGGAGTACTGACGCCATCGGGAAGCGCGTACCAGGATTCGTGAACCAGGAACTGCCGCGCCCCCGCCAATTCCGCGAACAGGTCTTCGATGGCGGCTTGCTCGGTGTCCAAAATGACGGCGACCGCCCAGGCACAGAAGCGCTCGCCCGCGATGCTGCCCGCCTCCAATGCCCCCCGCAGGAACGGGCCGCTATCCCTAAGTTGCAGGTCGAGGCTGGCACGGAGCATCTCCGGCAGTCGAGGCGCCGGGCCGACCTCGCCGGTCAGGCGGCGAGACGTCGGAACGGGAAGAGCCTGCGCGAGGCCTTGAAGGATCAGCGGGTTACCGCCTCCGTCCGTCTGGATCTCGGTGAGACGGTCGTGGCTCGCGCGCGGATCTGCCTCCGGCATGTCGGTGGTGCCGTTCTTATCCGGCGCGTGTCGTCGGAGAAGCGCTTCGATGTCCGGTATGTTCAGGGGGGGAAGGGGCAACTCCCGGGCAAGCTCATGGATCAACAGGTCGTCAAGCCGTTCCCGAACGGCGCAACGGCCCTCGAACCGGATCCGCCGGAAGGTGGCGAGGATAAAGATCTGCGCCGGGTAACGGCGGCGAAGCATGGAGGACAAGAAGTCCAGGGAGGCCTCGTCGACCCATTGCAGATCCTCCAGGAAAAGAACGAGCGGCTTCACCTGCGACAGATCCTCCAAGACCGCGCACGCTTCGCGCGCGAGTTGCCCTGCGGAAACGGACGGGGCTGAGATGACGGGCGGCGCGTCCACCATCCCGAACGGCACGCGGCCCAGCCAGGCCGTGCCGTGCCGGGATAGGCTTGCGTGCAGCGGCTCGGCATCAAAGGTGCGCGCGAGATCGGCCATGAGATCGCGCGCGAGCCCAAGTTCCTCGCCAGCCCCCGGTGAGCCGTAAGCCGCCGCAATGCGGGCCGGCCCGTCCAGCCCTTGCGCGAACGCCGAGGACAGCGCGCTCTTGCCGATGCCGCCCTCGCCCGTGACGATCACGCAGCTGCGTTCGCCCCGGCAGGCTGCCTCGTAACTCCTCCTCAGAACGACAAGTTCACTGTCCCGGCCCACGAGAAACGGTCGATCTGTCGGCACGGGGCACTCGCTCCGCTCCGGCAGCACGCCGACGAACCGGTACCCGCAGCGGGGTCGGGTCTCGATGAAGCGGGGCTTCTGGACGTCGTCCTCCAGGAGGCGGCGCAGCGTTCGCACATAGGTCTTGACGATCTCGGGCTGTACAAAGGTGTCGGGCCAAACAGCGTCGAGGATCTCGTCCTGGCTGACGAGCCGGTCCGGGTTACGGCGCAGGAAGTCGAGAACCTCGAAGGCCTTCGGGGTGACGTCGAGTCGCTCGCCACCCCGCCACAGGCACCGGTTGTGCCGGTCGGTCACAAAGGATGCACCGGGCCCCCGTCTCGATCGGGATCTACCCGAGAGATTCACCATAGGACTGCCTCCCTCCTCATGTCACGAGCCGCGAAGCACGCGTGTTTCCGATTATCGTTCGGATTTATGCCAGCATATGACGGTGACCTCTCGGGAAGCAAGCTGCCGAGCGATGTTCGGTTCAAGCCCTAGCCGGTCGGATCGTCCGCTGGTATTGAAACGGGGACTTCAGCTATCGAGCGCAAGTATGCCGAGCCGTGTTGCCCGCCGTGAAGACAGGCGGTCCTGGGACGAGATCCTCGATGGTCTCACGGCAAGCTGGCAGGTCGAAAGCGCCGAGCGCAAGCAGGACAGGAGCCGTCGCCGCGAAGCCGAGATCCTTCAAGCCGCGCTGCGTGTCTTCGCCCGGCAGGGAATCGCGCGGGCTCGCATCGCCGATGTGGCCGCGGAGGCCGGTATGCCGGTCTCGTCCATTTATGAATACCACGCGAGCAAGGAAGATCTCGCTTACGCCGTGCCGGTGGCGCAACTCGGCCAGTTCTTTCTTGAATATGCCAAGCATGCCCGCGACGTCCCGACGCAACGGGAGCGGCTTCGGCTGTACCTGTGGCTGTCCGCCGACTTCGCTCGCCGCAATCCGGATTGGGCGCGCACGCTATATCTTGAGGTCTGGCCAAGCGTGCTCGTTCTTGAGGCCCGGGTGAGGAAAGGCTTGGACGAGTACGCAAACTTCATCGTGGACCTGATCCGGGCCGGCGAGCGCGCAGGGGAGTGGGAAGCCGGACCCGACCCCTACCAGACCGCCACCATCCTCGTCGGCAGCATCAATCAGCTTATCATCACCTGGCTCATGTACCGGCGTCCCAGGAACATTAGCCGCGGCGCGGAGAGCCTCGTGGATCGCCTTCTTTCGTCCCTCCTTCCTCCGCTCGGGGACACGACGCCTCCTCCCGGGTCGTCCCGTTCCGGAACCGCGAAGCGGCCGCGCGGGAGCGTTCTGCCTTCAACCCGGGCTCCACGGCGCCTTCACCAGCCCGTCGGCCCGACAGGAGAAACTGCAGGACTGAGTGGCTCCGACCGGGAGAAATGAAATGACGAGGCCCCGTGCTGCACTCCCGACGGCGCCGAACGAATATCGGGACGCATTGGAGGAGTTGCTCCAGCGACGTTCCTCCTGCCGAGCCTTTCTGCCGCAGGCGGTTGATCGAGACACCATCGAGGCCTTATTCCGCCTCGCGCAACGGAGTCCCTCCGGCTGCAACGCCCAGCCTTGGAACGTCGTGGTGACGAGCGGTGAAGGGACGGAGCGCTTCCGGGCCGCCCTTTCGGCTTACGCCGCGTCTAACCCGCAACCTGATCCGGACCTTCCGTTCCCGCGCGAGTACCAGGGCGTGTACAAGCAACGGCGCCGCGACACGGCGTGGAGCCTCTACCGAAGCGTCGGGGTCGAGTACGGAGATCGGGAGGGTTCGGCGCGGCAGATGCTGCAGAACTTCAGCTTCTTCGGCGCCCCGCACGTCGCCATCATCACCTCCGACGAGGCGCTCGGGGCATACGGGCTCGTGGATTGCGGCCTTTTCGTCGGAATGCTTCTCCTCGCGGCCGAAAGCCTTGGCGTCGCGGCCGTTCCCCAGGGCGCCCTGGGCGAGCATTCGAAATTCGTGAGGCGGTTTCTCGGGATCGGCGACGACCGGCTCGTCGTTTGCGGCGTGTCCTTCGGCTACCCGGATCGAAAGCACCCCGCCAACAACTTTCGCACCACTCGCGCCGATCTGCGCGAGGTTGTCACGTTCGTCGACGCATGACGGCTGGCGCCGAAGCAGGGGGCCCTCTGGCCGGGATTCGCGTGGTCGAGTTCGCCGCGCAAGGTCCCGGCCCGTTCTGCGGGATGCTGCTCGCCGACCTGGGGGCGGAGGTCACTCTGATCGAGCGGGCGGGCGACGGAGGGGAAAGCGCGAGGTTCGGCCGCTCCGCCATTTTTCATCGCGGGAAGCGGTCGATCATCCTAGACCTGAAGCGACCGGAGGACGTCCATACCGCGCTTCGGCTTGTCGCCCGGTCCGACGCGCTGATCGAAGGCATGCGACCCGGCGTCATGGAACGGCTCGGTCTCGGTCCCGACATCTGCCTCGCCCGTAACCCGGCTCTAGTATACGGCCGCGTGACGGGATGGGGACAAGACGGCCCGCTGGCGCAAAGCGCCGGCCATGACATCAACTATATCGGGCTGTCCGGGGCACTCTGGTACGCCAGCCCGCCGGGGGAGCCGCCGGTCGTGCCCGCGACACTGATCGGCGACGTGGGAGGCGGGGCGCTGTACCTAGCCGTCGGCATCCTCGCCGGCCTGCTCCATGCGCGCGCCGGCGGGGCCGGACAGGTCGTCGATGCCGCCATCGTGGACGGTTCGGCCCACATGTTGAACCTTCTCTTCGCCGTGAGGTCAATGGGGGAACTCGCCTCGAAACGGGGGCAGAGCGCGATCGACGGCGCGCATTGGTGGGGCAGCTATCGCTGCGCCGACGGGCTGTTCATCACGGTTGGGTCCATCGAGCCGAAGTTCTACGGAGAGCTCCTGTCCAGGCTGGGCTTGACCGGAGAGTTGCGGGCCGAAGACCAGAACAACGAGAATACGTGGGAACGGGGCCGAGAGCTGTTTGCCGCGACGTTCGCAACGAAGACGCGCGAGGAGTGGCGGCGCCTGCTCGAAGGCACTGACAGCTGCTTCGCCCCGGTGCTGAACCTCGATGAGGCGGCTGCCCATCCTCACAACGCCGCAAGGAGTGTCTTCGTCGAGATGGACGGCATGCTTCAGGCCGCCCCGGCCCCGCGGCTGTCGGGTCACACACGACGAATGCCCGGTCGTGTCCCGGCCCGGGGCGAGCACCAGGAGGCGATCTTGGCGGAGATCGCATGCTCAGCCGAGCCGATCGGCTGAGCACGTGACTACGAAGCAGGGGCGGCGTTCCTCACCCACTGAAGGATGTTCTCGGCGACCGCCACCAACGTGCCGCTCTCGTTGGTGATGCGCACCTCGGCCCGCGTCCGCCGCTTTACGGGATCGACGGCGGTCACCCGGTACGCCACCGTGATCGTATCCCCCATAAATACCGGCGCCAAAAACCGAACCCGATCGTAGCCGAGGCTGACGAGCGTTTCCTCCTTGTTCGTGGTGCTCAGTCCCGCCGTCACCATCGTGGATGCCCGGGACATGAAGCCAACCATCATGGCCCCATGCGCTATGCGTCGACCGAAGGCCGAAGCCCGCATGGCGGCCTCGTCCATGTGCTGGGGCGCGAAATCGCCCGTCAGACCGGCAAAGGCGTAGACGTCGCATTCCGCGATGGTTCGGGAGAAGCTTGCTTCGTGGCCGACCTGGAGGTCGGTCGGGGCCACGACAGCTTCCGCGGGTGCCGCGCTCATTTGACCAGCGGGCAATTGCCCGCAGCGAGGGGACGCACCGCCGTTTCTGTCGAAACTTCGGCCAGTACCTTCGCCAAATCCCATTCTCCGGTCGATTGGGAGGGCGCCTTCGCCTCCATGACGTACATTCCGTGGGCCATCCGGCCATCCTCGCGCAGCTTGCCGTTCTTCACGAAGACGTCGTTGAGCGTCATGCCGCGGAGCTTCGCCATGACCTGATCGGCATCCCTATTGCCCGCCGCCTCGACGGCTTTCAGGTAGCTCAGCACGGCGCTGTAGCTGCCGGCCATGTTCATGTTCGGCATCTTGCCGGTTCGGGCTAGGAAGCGGTGGGAGTACGCGCGCGTCTCATCGTTCAGGTTCCAGTCGAAGGCCGTCGCGTAGATCAGCCCCTGCGCCACATCGAGGCCCATGGCCTTGATGTCGTCCGGCATCGTGTAGGTGCCGATCATTCTCTGGCCGCCCTTCATGACGCCGAACTCGGAAGCCTGCTTGACGGCCCTGACGGCATCCGCGCCGGCTACGCTGTAAACGATAACGTCTGCCTTGGAGCCTTGTGCCTGGAGAATAAAGGAGGAGTAGTCATTCGAATTATTCGGCACACGAACAGAGCCGAGAACTCGCCCGCCGGAGGACTTGATGACGTCGGTAACATCCTTCTCGGAAATGGTGCCGGCCACCGTGTCCTGGGTGATGAAGAACCAGGTCTTCGCGCCCTGCTTGACGAGAGCCGATGCTGTCGAGTGGGCGATCGAATAGGTGTCGTAGACCCAATGCGCGACGTAGGGAGAGCAGCGCGGGCCAGTGATGTCGGAGCTTGAGGCACTCGTCGCGAGAACGATCTTCTTACGCTCTCTGGCGAGATCCATGACCGCGAATGTCATCGCGGATGTCGGCAGGTCGGTGATGACGTCGACCCCGTCAACGTCGAACCAGCTGCGCGCGATCGTGCTCGCTAGGTCGGGCTTCAGCTGAGTGTCCGCGGAGACGACTTCGACCGGCTTTCCTAAGGCAGACCCGCCCGCATCCTCTACGGCCATACGGACGGCCTCGAGCAGGGCAGGGCCACCGACGCTCGCATAGGCCGTCGAAAAATCGCCGAGCACCCCGACCTTCACGGGCTTTCCAGACTGCGCCCGAAGGATGCTTGGCATCCCGAGAGTAGCGGCGCCCGCGAGAGCGGCTCCACCGTGGATGAAACTGCGGCGGGTGCTCAGGATCATGTCTGGGGTCACGACCCGGGTCCTCCCAATTGTGTTTGGTTACATGCGTTCCCGAAGAAGCCGCTTCAGCACTTTGCCCCCGGCGTTTCGCGGCAGGGGATCGGTCGTGAATGTGAAACTCTCCGGCACCTTGTAGTCGGCAAGTCGCGCTCTGCAGAACGCCTTCAGCTCGTCTTCCGCTACGGGCTGAGCGAGACGGACGAAGGCGTGGACGCGCTCACCTAGGACCTCCACGGGGCGGCCCACGATCGCGCATTCGATGACGGCCGAATGCTCGTGCAACGCGTTTTCAACTTCCAGGGACGCGATTTTGAACCCGCCCCGGTTCAGCATGTCCTTCTTGCGATCGACCAGATATACGCGCCCCTCTGCGTCCATTCGGACGATGTCGCCCGTATGGCACCAGCCACCAGTATATTCCCGCGCCGTGGCTTCCGCGTCCCGCCAGAAGCCGTGACCTACCGCCGGACCTTTGATCCAGAGCTCGCCCGTCTCGCCGGGCGGCAGTTCGCGGCCCGTGTCGTCCATGACGGCGAGTTCGACCCCGGCGATGGCACGCCCCACGCTCTCCCGGTAGCTGGCCGTCTCTTCCGGCCGCATCAGCGTCGCGGGTCCGCCCGCCTCCGTGGTGCCGTAGGCGTTCATCAGGCTCAGGCTGGGGAATGTCTGGGCAAGGGCGACCAGCGTCGACGACGGCATCAGGGCCGCGCCGTAAAGGCCGATCCGCCACGACGACAGATCGAAGGAGGCGAGATCCGGATTCCGGAGGCACAGGTCGTACATGGCCGGGACCATGAGGGTGTGCGTCATGCGCTCGGCAGATGCCGTCGCCAGGAACGAGGGTGCCTTGAACTCTGGCAGGAGAATGATCGTCCCGGCCACGCGCACGAAGCTGGCGAAGGTCGAGATAATCCCGGACGTGTGGCTCATCGGGATGGCGACAACGGAGCGGTCACCCGCTCGGAGCCCCAGCGCATCCGCGAACACGATACCCGAGTGGATGACGCTCATGTGCGAGAGCATCGGGGCCTTTGGCAAGCCCGTCGTCCCGGAGGTCGGGACGATGAAGAGCGTGTCCTCCTCGCCGACGTCGGCAGGTGCTGGGGCGGGCCCCGCTTCGAGCAGAGCCTCGAACGGGAACGAGCCTTCGCACGGACCGACGGCGACCCGCACGAAGTTCGGTGCCGATCCCGTGGGCTCGGGCAGGATGTGGGCGAGCGACGCCTCGTGCACGATCACCGTCGGCGCAATCCGCTCGGCCAGGTAGGCGATCGCCGGCCTCTGCTCGCGGATGTTCAGCGGCACCGTGATCGCGCCGAGCCGGACCGCGGCGAGGAGGGTGAGCACGAACTCTTTGCGGTTGCTGAGCAGCATCGTGACCCGGCAGCCCTTACGGACGCCCCGAGCCGCGAGCCCGGCCGCGATCAGGCCGGACAAGCGGTCGAGATCGCGCCAGGTCAGCCTGTCGGGTCCCGCGACGAGGGCCTCGCCGTCGGGATTACGGCGCACCGCGTCCTGAAAGAAGGCGAAGAAGGAAGCTGGCCTGTCCGCGAGGCAGGGCGCGACCCGATCGCCGTAATGGCTCTCGAGCCGCATCGTAGAGAGGCTGTCGGACTTCGGCATGGAGAATCCCGGATGCTGGGACCGGGACTGCGTCACGCTTTGCACGCCTATCCGCTCACTTCACCAGCGGGCAGCCGCCGGCATTCAGCGGGCGCACGGCCACGGAGGCCGGAACGGTCGCGATCACCTTGGCCAGGTCCCATTCGTCCTTCGACTCGGCCGGTGACTTTACCTGCATGACGAACATGGAATGCGCCATGCGGCCGTCGATCCGGAGCTCGCCGTCCTGGGTGAAAACGTCGCGAACCGGCATCTCGCGCATCTTCGGCATCACCTTGTCGCTGTTCGTCGTGCCGACCGCCTGGACCGCCTTCAGGTAGTGCAGAACTGCGCTGTAGGACCCGACCATGTTCATGTTCGGGACCTTGCCGGCCCGCTGCCGGAAGCGTTCGGCGAAGGCCTTGGTCTGTTCGTTGAGGCTCGCGTCGAAGGCGGTCGCGTAGATAAGGCCCTGGGCGGCCTCGAGCCCGAGCGACTTCACGTCGTCCGGCATCATGAAGACGGACACGAACCGCGTCCCGCCCTGCTTCAGCCCGAACTCGTTCGCCTGCTTGATGGCGTTCACGCCGGCCGCGCCGGCCGGCGCGAAGGCGATGATGTCCGGCTTGGCGCTCTGAGCCCGGAGGAGGTAGGAGGAGAAGTCGGTCGTCTCCAGCGGTGCCTTAACCGACCCGACGATCTTGCCCCCCTTTTGCGTGACCAGCTCCGTGATGTCCCGCTCGACTCCGACGCCCGTCGCCGTGTCCTGATTGAGAATGAACCAGTTCTTGGCGCCTTGCTCAAGCAGGACTGCGCCCGCCGAGCGGGCATTGGCGTAGGTATCGTAGGTCCAATGCGCGACGACGGGAGAGCATTTGGCGCCCGTGATGTCCGAGCTTGCGGCGCTCGTTGCCAGCACTACTCGTTTCCGATCCTCCGCGAGCGGAGTAACCGCGAAGGTCATGTTGGTGGATGGGATATCCACCAGCACATCGACGCCTTCGTCGAACCAGCGCCGCGCCGTCGTCGAGGCGACATCGGGCTTCAGCTGGGTATCGGCCGAGAGGATCTCGATCGGCTGGCCCAACACGCTGCCGCCGAAATCCTCTACGGCCATCTTCACAGCCTCCACCAGGTGCCGGCCGCCGACGTTGGAATAGGCGGAGGACAGGTCGCCCAGCACCCCGATCTTCACGGGTCCTCTCTCGGCTGCATGGCCCGCCTGGAAGCCGAGCCCCAATGCGAGTGCGCCTCCGATGACGGCTGCTCGGCGGGTTGTCCTCACCTGTCGTGCCATTGATCTTCCTCCCATCTGTTCGACGTGATCTCACATCGTCTTTGCTTGGCTGTAGGCCAGTGTCGCCCGAAGCTCCCGCTTCAGGATCTTGCCGTTCACGTTGCGCGGCAGAGGCTCTCGCGTGACTTCGATGACGTCCGGCAGCTTGTAGTCGGCGAGCTTCGGCCGAAGGAACTCCTTCAGTGACTCGGCCGTGAACCCCGGTTCGTTCGAGCGGACAAAGGCGTGCGCCCGTTCGCCCAGCACCTCGTCCGGCCGGCCCACTACGGCGCATTCGATCACGGCGGGGTGCTCGTGGATCGCGTCCTCGACCTGGGTCGACGAGATCTTCAATCCGCCCCGGTTGATCATGTCCTTCTTACGATCGACGAGCCTGATGCGTCCGTCCGGATCCATCGTCGCCATGTCACCGGAACGCCACCATCCGCCCCTGTACTCGCGCGACGTCCCCTCCGGATCGTTCCAGAAGCGCGATGCTACGGTCGGGCCCGCGATCCAGATCTCGCCCGTCTCGCCGCGCGGCAGCTCGCGCCCGCTCTCGTCCATGACGGCGATCGAGACGCAGGTGAAAGCCCGTCCGACGCTGTCGGAATGAGCGACCGTTTCCTCCGACCGCATGAAGACGGCCGGCCCGCCCGCTTCCGTCGCACCATAGGAGTTGGCGAGCCGGAGTGTCGGCCATCTCTCCGCAAGCCGATTGATGGTTGCGAGTGGCATCGGAGCCGCGCCGAACACGCCCATCCGCCATTGCGACAGGTCCAACCGCTCGGAATCCGGCTGCCTGAGGCAGAGCTCGTACATGGTCGGGACCATGAGGGTGTGGGTCATCCTCTCCTCAGCCGCCGTGGCGAGGAAAGCGGCAGCCTTGAAGTCCGGGAGAAGGATCGCGGTGCCGGCGCAACGGACAAGCGGCGAGAAGGCGGAGATCACGCCGCCCGTGAAGCTGAGCGGGATCGCGATCACGCTTCGATCTTCGCAGGTCAGACCGGCGCAGATGGCGGAATGCATAGCCGAATGAACGACACCCAGATGTGGGAACTCGACGCCCTTAGGCGTGCCCGTGGTGCCAGACGTGTAGAGGATGAGAAGGGTATCTTCCTCGTTCACCTCGACGATGTCCGGTCCGTCGCCCTCGTCTACGAAATCTGCAAAGGCGATTGAGCTTTCGACCGGTTCACGAGACACGCGCCACTTCAGGGATGGGGCGTCCGTGTCGTTTGGGACCAGATCGGCAAGGCCAGCTTCGTGCACTATGACAGATGCACCGCTGCTCCTCACCGCGCGCGCTACACCTGGGCTCTGCTCCCGAATGTTGATCGGCACCACAATCGCACCGATGCGGGCAGCGGCGAGCAGTGCCAGCGGAAACTCAACGCAGTTACCGAGCAGGAGGGCGATGCGCGTTCCATGTCCAAGTCCGCGGGCCAGGAGCCCCCTTGCGAGCGCGGCGGATCGGTACTCGACATCTCGCCACGTCATCCGGGTCGAGCCGCAGACTAAGGCTTCGCGGTCAGGATAGCGGCGTACGGCTTCCATGAACATGTCGTGGTAGGTCCGGGGCCGGTCCGCGAAGCAGGTGACCACGCGATCGCCAAAATGCGCCTCGCGCCTGAGCTCCAGACCCACATCGCCCCAATCGGAACCTGGACCCATCCGCGCCGACCTCGATCCGTGCGCAGCCATCGGGTGCCTGTCGCCCAGTCTGCCTAGCGTTCCTGCCACGAGCGCCGGATCGGACCGTGAAAGCGTGGTGAAATCGACGTGAGGCAATCTTCCTGCTCGGGAGGGCATCTCCCGCCTTCATGGAAACTCCACACGGAATTCACCGAGCGCGACGGGCACCCGCGATAGGTCGAGCGGTACGGTCCGTGCCCACTCAGCGCATGGACGAGGAGGGGCCGGCGCATGATCTACGCTGACATCAAGTACGAGAAGGCGGACGGCGTCGCGCGGATCACCATCGACCGCCCTCAGGTGATGAACGCCTTCCGCGGCGAGACCATTGAGGAGATGACCGCGGCGCTGCGCGACGCGGATGCCGACGACGCGATCGGGGTCATCGTGCTGGCTGGCGCCGGCGACCGCGCGTTCTGCACAGGCGGCGATCAGTCCACCCATTCCGGCACCTATGCCGGACGCGGTGTGGTGGGCATCCCGATCGAGGAATTCCATGCTGCCATTCGGGACGTTCGCATCCCGGTGATCGCCCGGGTGCAGGGCTACGCGATCGGCGGCGGCAATGTGATCGCCACGATGTGCGACATGACGATCGCGTCCGAAAAGGCGATCTTCGGACAGGTCGGCCCGAAAGTGGGCTCCGTTGATCCTGGCTGGGGCACGGCCTATCTGGCCCGCATCGTGGGCGAGAAGAAGGCCCGCGAGATCTGGTACATGTGTCGGCGTTACACGGCCGTGGAGGCCGAGCGGATGGGCCTCGTCAACAAGGTCGTCCCGCACGAGGAGCTCGACACCGAGATAGAGAGCTGGTGCCGCGAGATCTTGGAGCGGAGCCCGACCGCGATCGCGATCGCGAAGCGGTCCTTCAACGCCGATACCAACAGTATCGCGGGAATTGGCAATCTCGGCCTCGAGGCCCTCGCGCTTTACTACCAAAGTGAGGAATCCAAGGAGGGCGTGAAAGCCTTCATGGAGAAGCGGAAACCCGATTTCCGCGCCGCTCGCCGGCGTCAGAAGGCCGGCGAGTGACGGCGAGCACAGCGGCGCTTCGATCCTGATGATCGATCTCGAGATTGCCGGGAGCGTCGCCCGGCTCACGCTTCGGCGCGAGCCGGTCAACGCCATGAACGACGCCTGGATGGAGGCCTTTCACGCATGCCTCGACCGGCTCGAGGAGAGCTCTGATTGGGCGGTCCTCCATATCCGGTCGGGCCTGAAGGTCTTCTCCGCCGGGGCCGACCTGAAGCAGCTCGAGGCCAATTTCGGCGAGCCTCCGGAGGTCCAGGCCGAGGTGGGGCGGCGCTACCAGGCGCTGTTCACGAGGATCGAGTCGCTTGGAGCCACGACCATTGCCGAGATTGGCGGCGCCGCCTTGGGCGGCGGATTGGAGCTCGCGCTCGCCTGCGACCTTCGGATCGTCGCGCGCGAAGCGAAGCTGGGCCTGCCGGAGATCGGACTCGGCCTCATCCCCGGCGCGGGGGGCACGCAGCGGCTGACGCTGCTCTGCGGGCGACCTCAGTCGCTGCGGCTAATCCTAGGGGCTGAACTCGTGGATGGAGAAGAAGCTCAGCGGCTCGGGCTCGCGCAATGGTGCGTGGATCGCGCCGACCTGGCCATGAGCGCGGGCGAGATCGTCGCGCGCTTTTCGGCGCTGCCGCGTCACGCAGCAGCGGCTGCGAAGGCGTGCATCGCGGCGGCCGCCGCCCCGAGTCAGGCCGGGCAGGACACCGAGGTCGAGCAGGTGCGGCGCCTGCTCGGGAATCAGGCGACGAAGGACCTCGTCGGCGCGTTCCTGGCGCGCTCGGCCGCGAAGTAGGGGAGGGTAGACGTGGCGCTCGAAGGTCGGAACATCATCCTCACGGGCGGAGCCTCCGGTATCGGGAGGGCGACCGCGCTCCTCCTCGCGCGCAACGGCGCCCGCGTCTTCGTCGGCGACCGGAACCAGGAGGCCGGCGCGGAGCTGCTCGCCGAGGCTCGGACAGAGGGACTCGCGATTCAGTTCGGCGCTCTTGACATCACCGACATGGAAAGCGCGCGGCGGTTCGTCGGCGGCGTGCACGAGCAGGTCGGGCGCGCGGACGCACTGGTGAACGTCGCGGGCTGGGATCAGGTCGAGCCCTTTCTCCAGAACACCCCGGACCTGTGGGACAAGCTCCTCGACATCAATCTGAAGGGTGTGATCCGCATGTCGCGGCTTGTGCTCGATCCGATGATCGAGGCGCGACGCGGTCGGATCGTGAACATCGCCAGCGACGCTGGGCGAGTCGGCAGCATGGGCGAGGTGGTTTATTCGTCGGCGAAGGGTGGTCAGATCGCGTTTACGAAGGCGCTCGCCCGCGAGATGGCGCGCCACAACATCACGGTGAATTGCGTCTGTCCTGGCCCGACGGAGACCCCGCTGATGTTCGCTCAGGTGGGGGAGAACGCGGCCAAGATCGTGCAAGGCATGCTCCGCGCCATCCCGCTCGGGCGGCTCGCTCAGCCCGAGGACATCTCCGGCCCGATCATGTTCTTTCTCGAGGATCGCGCGGCCTACATCACGGGTCAGGTGCTGAGCGTCAGCGGCGGCCTGACGATGGTCGATTAGCCCTCTCTTCACAGGCTCCCCGATGTATGTGGCTGACGAATACAGAGACTTGGCCGAGACGGCGCTACGCTTCTCGAAGGACAGGCTCCTCCCGCACTACCAGGCGCGCGAAGCCGAGGAACGGTACGACCGTGCCTTGATGCGCGAGATGGGCGAGCTCGGGCTGATCGGTCCCGAGCTGCCGGAGGAATATGGAGGACTCGGACTCACGAACGTCGCGAGCGGAATCGTCACGGAGGCGATCGCCTATGGCGACTTCAACGTGGCCTACGTACAATCCTCGGCCTCCCTGCTCGGGCAGGTGCTCGCGCGGAGCGCCGAGAAGGCGCTTGCGGCCGAGTGGATTCCCAAGATCGTGCGCGGGGAGGTGATCCTCGGAGTGGGGTTAACCGAGCCTTCGGCCGGTTCGGACGCCGCGCGGGTCAAGCTGAAGGCCGTGCGCCGAGGCGACCATTATGTGCTGTCCGGTGAGAAGACCTCCATCAGCTCAGCCGACCAGGCGGACGGCTTCGTGATCTTCGCAAGATCGGGCACGGTGGAGGAGGGTGCGCGCGGAGTGACGGCCTTCTTCGTGCCGGGAGATGCGAAGGGGCTGACCCGCACGCGCTTCAACGACCTCGGCAGCAAGATCGTCGGCCGTGGGTCGCTCTTCTTCGACGATGTCGAGGTGCCGCTCGAGCACCGGGTGGGCGGAGAGGGCAAGGGCTTCTACGAGGTCATGTCGGGGTTCGACTTCAACCGCGCCGTAATCGGGCTGATGTGCTGCGGGGCGGCACAGGCCTCCATCGACGAGACCTGGCGATACGCGCAGCAGCGCGAAACCTTCGGCGTCAAGCTGGCGCAGCATCAAGGCGTGACCTTCCCGATAGCCGAGCACGAGGCACTCATCGCGGCCTCCCGCCAGCTCTGCTATCACACGCTGTGGCTGCGAGATCAGAACCGCGCGCACACGGTCGAAGCCGCCATGGTGAAGTGGCTCGCGCCAAAATCCGCCTTCGACGCCATCCGGCAGTGCCTCCTGACGCATGGCCATTACGGCTGGTCGCTGGACCTGCCGCACCAGCAACGCATGCGCGACGTCATGGGACTCGAGATCGGAGACGGCACGGCCCAGATCATGAAGCTGATCATCGCGCGGGAGGCGATCAAGCGCATCTCGGCGTGAACTCCGCTGAGAGAGCGCGTCGAGGCCTTGCCGGGCGAAACGCCTTCGAGGCCGCCAGACCCAAGCTTGTAAGCCAGCCTGGATGCTGACCCGGTGACCAGCTGGTCCTGACCCAGGAAACTGGTCCGTTGCGAGCGCAAGTTTTTCGGCATCCTGATCCCTGAAGGAGGGTGGGTGCCATGCCACGCAAACGGTGCACGAACGAGCAGATCGCCTTCGCTTGCGGCAGGCGGAGACTGGGACGAGAGGCCAACGGCAGACGGAGTGAGACTCCGCTACCCGAGCAGCCCCGAAGCTTCCCTTACCAGGCGCTTACCAACGTGCTCAGCCGGTAAGCCCGAAAGGGACTAACTGGTTGAAAAGCTGGTGCGCCGGTCAGAATAGATCTCGAACGCGTATGTCGTTGCGATCCTGAGGTGATTGGCTTTTGCTGGCCCGCGGCGAGGTGGGAGTGGCTCTCGTCTGGACGCGGACGACGTTTGATGGGCTGTATCTCGTAGCCGGTATCTCGTAGCCGGTAGCGGATGGGCCGCTTCCGGGCGGCCGGGCGGAGATTGCGCTCGGGCTGGCTCCCGGTCTTTGCTCGTATAAGTCGGTTGCCTCATCGCGGTTTGCCGCTTCAGCTCCCCGTCCTTGCAGATTTGCCGTCGGTCCGTGTCCGCATCTCAGGCGCCAAAGGATCGGTGATGCCGGAGACCCGCCATAAGTGCTTCTTATAGCCGACAGCGCAAAAGCGTATTTTGGCCGCGCCTGCGGCCCAGCTAATCGTGAGGGCAACTGACCGATAGAGATCAACCAGGGAGGTTGCCCGCATGTCCGGTGGCATGCCCGGCGTTTCGGACGCGCCACTCAAGGGCGTCCGCGTCCTCGACCTTAGCCGCGTGTTCTCCGGGCCGTGGGCGACGCAGCTGATCGGGGATCTGGGCGCGGAGGTCGTCAAGGTCGAGCAGCCCGGCCGCGGCGACGACCTGCGTCGGCTCGGGCCTCCGTTCCTGCGCGACCGCGATGGCGGCGAGACCGCCGAATCCGCGTATTTCCTGAGCACCAACCGCAACAAGCGCTCCATCGCGGTCGACCTCTCCACCCCGGAAGGGCAGGACATCGTCCGGGGACTCGCACGTGCTTCGGACGTCTGCGTCGAGAACTTCAAGGTTGGCAATCTCGCCAAGTACGGGCTCGACGCGGACTCGCTCCGGCAGGACAATCCTCGACTCGTCTACTGCTCCATCACGGCCTTCGGGCAGACCGGCCCGTATCGGCATCGGGCCGGCTACGACACGCTGCTGCAGGCCATGTGCGGCGTGATGAGCCTCACGGGCAATCCGGACGGCGAGCCCGGCGGAGGTCCCACCAAGGTCGGGTTCGTCCTCTCCGACCTCCTGTCCGGTATGTATGCCGCCCTCGCCATCGTGGCCGCGCTGTACGGCCGCGATGCGAGGGGGGGCGGCGGCCAGGCCATCGACATCTCGATGTTCGACGCCCAGCTGGCGGCGCTGTCGCATCAGGCGATGCACTATCTGCTCTCGGGCGAGAATCCGAAGCGATTCGGATCGGCGGCGCCCTCGGTGGTGCCGTCGCAGCGCTTCGCGTGCAGCGACGGACACATCATCCTGGTGGCCGGCAACGACGCCCAGTTCCGGCGGCTGTGCCAGCTCCTCGGCAGGCCCGATCTCGCAGAGGATGCTCGCTTCGCCACGAACGGCGCTCGCGTCCGCAACCGCGCCACGCTCATCCCGGAGCTCGAGAGGGTCTTTCTCGGGAGGTCGAAGGCGGAGTGGCTGGCTTCGCTGGAGGAGGCGGGCCTGGTCGCCGGGCCGATCAACGACCTGTCCGACGTCTTCGCCGATCCGCACGTGGCCGCGCGCGACACCGTCGTCCGCGTCCGGCACGCCCAGGCGGACGACGTGCCGCTCGTCCGCTCGCCCATGCGCTTCTCCGCGACGCCGCTCGACACCTACACGGCGCCTCCGACTCACGGCCAGCACACCGACGATGTCCTGACCGGGCTTCTCGGCATGCAGGCCGCCGAGCTCGATGCCCTCGAAGCGCGGGGGATCATCGCCCGATCGGGAGTGGGTTCATGACGCGAAGAGCTTTTCTCGCAGGGGCGGCGGCTGCGCTCGGCCTGCCTCGCAGTGCCTGGGCCGCCGACGAGTTCAGGAGCCGGCGCGTCCGGCTGATCGTGCCTTTCGCCGCCGGCGGGACTCTCGACATCCTGGCGCGCCTTCTGGGCGAGAAGCTGTCGGAGCGATGGGGCCCGCGCGCCATCGTCGAGAACCGTCCGGGCGCTGCCGGCATCATCGCGTCGAAGGAGCTCCTGTCCTCGCCGCCGGACGGCCATTCGCTCCTGCTCGTGGCGGGCGGGCACGCGATCAACCCGCTGCTGCACGCGAGCCTCCCTTACGACACGCTGTCCGACTTCATGCCGGTCTCGCTCCTGGCGGAGGCGGGCAATGTCGTGGTGGTCGGCCAGAACTCGCCGCTGAAGAGCTTCGCGCAGTTCCTCGCCGAGGCGAAGGCCAATCCCGGCAAGTTCCAGTACGGGACCGCGGGGATCGGCTCGTCGGTCCATCTCTCGGGCGAGCTTCTGGCCAGGATGGCCGACATCCGGATCTCGCCGGTCCATTTCCGCGGCGACTCCGAATCCCTGACGGCCGCGATGGGAGGGCACATTCCTCTCAGCTTCAACTCGGCGCCCGCGGCGATCGCTCAGGTCGGCCAGGGCGGTCTGCGCGCGCTGGCCGTGACCTCGGCGGCGCGTCTCCCCAATCTGCCCGACGTGCCCACGATCGCCGAGGCCGGCGTCCCGGGCTTCGAGGTCACGAACTGGTGGGGCGTCGTGGCGCCGTCGGGATTGCGGCCGGAGATCCTGGCGCGGCTCGGCGCGGATATCGCGGCCGCCGGAGCCGAGCTGCGAGACAGCCCGAAGGTCCGCGATCTCGGGATACGGATCGTGGCCGGGCCGCCCGCCGAATTCGACGCGCTGATCCGAAGGGAGCTCGAGCGCTGGCGGCCCGTCATCGAAGCGGCCGGGATCAAGGCGGGCTGATGGGATTCCTTGCAGAACGCGGCATCGCGATCGCAGGCTGCGCCGATACCAAGCTCGTCAAGGGGGGAGATCGAACGGCCCTCGAGCTTGCCGGCGACGTTTTGGAAAGCTTGCTCGCGCAGACGGGAATCGAGCGCGACCGGATCGACGGGCTCGCGGCCACGCCCGCCAATGCGGAGGCGAGCAACCCGTTCTGGACCAACATGCTCGCGGACGCGCTCGGGCTCTCGCCGGTCTGGACCCAGGTTTCGGATCTCGGCGGCGGCTCCATCATCGCCAACATCGTCCGGGCGGCGGCAGCCATCCATGCGGGCCTGTGCGAGACCGTTCTCTGCCTGGCGGCGGACGCGCCGACGGGACGTTTCCTGGCCAGGCAGTCCGGCTATCGCACCGAGTTCATGGACCCGCTCGGTTTCAGCGTCCTGCCGATCGCGTTCGGGCTCCTCTCCTCGGCCTACGCGGAAAAGTACGGGCTGCCGGAGCGCGGGATGGCCAAGCTCGCCGTCGCGCAGAGGCGGGGCGCCCTCCTCAACGACCAGGCCTGCGAGGTCCTGCGCAAGCCGCTGACCGAGGAGGACTACCTGGCATCCCGCATGATCTCGCACCCGCTCCGCCTGCTGGACTGCGTCATGCGCTGCGACGGGGCCAACGCGTTCCTGGTCACGAGCACGAAGACGGCGCGGGAGATCGGCTGCGAGACCATCGTCCACCCGATCGCCTATCGCGAGCGCGTGAACTTCGATCCCCGGGGGGACGTCGGGGACATCACCGTGACCGGGTTCTCGGATGTCGGCCCGGCGGCGCTCCGCGACGCCGGGCTGAGCCCGGGCGACGTCCAGAGCTTCCATCCCTACGACGACTTCTTCATCGCCGTGATCTTGCAGCTCGAGCAGATCGGGTTCTGCAAGCCCGGCGAGGCGGAGCGCTATATCCTGGAGCGGGATATCGGGCCGGGCGGCGCCCTGCCGATCAACACGAGCGGCGGTCAGATCTCGGCCGGTCAGCCGGGTCTCGCGAATGGCGGCGTGAACCTGATCGAAGCCGTCCGGCAGCTGCGCGGCGAGGCCGGTCCGCGCCAGATACCCGAGCCGCGGAACGCGGTCGTGACCGGGATCGGGATCATCCAATACGCCCGCAACTGGGGTTGCAGCAACGTCCTTGTCCTGGAGCGCGGATGACCGACAAGCCACCTTTCACGGCGACCGAACTGACACGGCCGTTCTGGGACGCGACGCTGGAGCGGCGCTTCCTCCTGCAATACGACCCGGCTGCCGACCGCTATCAGTTCTACCCGCGGCCGATCAGCCTGTTCACGCCACGCACAGATCTCGAGTGGCGGGAGGCGAGCGGGGCCGGCACGCTCGTCGCCGTCTCGCTCTGTCATACCCCGGGTCCCGGCTTCGGGCCGGAGACGCCCTACATCCTGTCGATCGTGCGCCTGCGGGAGGGGCCGCGGGTCTTCGCGCGCGTCACGGGAGCGGCGTACGAGGATCTCCGCGTCGGCCAGGAGATGCGCCTCGTCTGGGGCGAGGAGCGGGGCGAGGGGCGCGAGTACCTGTTTGCGCCGGCCGGGGCGAACCCATGAGGTTTCTCCGGAACCGGCCGGTCGCGATCGTCGGCTACGCGGACACGAAGCTCGTCCGCAACAGCGGCCGGACGGCGGCGGGCATAGCCGGCGAGGTCGTCGCGTCCCTGCTCGACACGGCCGGGATCGAGCGCGACGAGATCGACGGCTTCGCGACGACCCTCGCCATGTCGGAGGCGGGCAATCCCTTCTGGAGCAATCTCCTGGCCGAGCATCTCGGCCTTTGCCCCCGCTGGTGCCAGTCGACCGACATCGGGGGATCCTCGAACCTCGGCAACATCGCCCGCGCCGCCATGGCGATCGAGGCGGGGCTCTGCACGACGGTGCTGTGCCTAGGCGCGGACGCCGTCTCGTCCCATGACGCGACCGATCAGACCGGCCATCGCACGGAGTTCTGCCAGCCGGTCGGCTATATCGGGCCGCTGGTCGCCTTCGGCCTTCTCAGTTCCGCCTACGCAGCCCGCTACGGAATGCCCGACGAGGCGCTCGCGAAGCTCGCCGTGGCACAGCGCGAGGGGGCGCTCCTGAACGAGGTGGCCTGCGACATCCTGCGCAAGCCGCTGACCGAGGCGGACTACCTGTCTTCCCGCATGGTCTCGCACCCTTTGCGGCTGCTGGACTGCGTGATGCGCTGCGACGGCGGCTATGCCGTCCTGGTGACGACGACCGCGCGTGCGCGCGCTCTCGGCTTCGACCGCGTCGTGCATCCGATCTCCTACCGCGAGATCGTCAATTTCGATCCCAAGGACGCGGTGGACGACATCACCGTCTCGGGGTTCTCGGTCGTCGGGCCCGAAGCCCTGCGCGACGCCGAACTCCGGCCGGACGACATCGACGTCCTTCAACCCTACGACGACTTCCTGATCGCGGTACTGCTGCAACTGGAGCAGTGCGGCTTCTGCGGCCCGGGCCAGGCCCAGAGCTTCGTGAAGGAGCGCGACCTGCGCTTCTCCGGGGATCTGCCGATCAATACGGGGGGCGGCCAAGTCTCCGCGGGGCAGCCAGGGCTCGCCGGCGGCGGCGTGAACCTCGTCGAAGCGCTCAAGCAGCTCTTCGGCGACGCCCGAGCTCGACAGGTCCGAGACCCGAGACGCGCGCTCGTCACCGGCATCGGCGTCCTTCCCTACGGGCGCAACTGGGGCTCCAGCAACGCCATGGTTCTGGAGCGGGCCTGATGCCCGGAACCGCGCCAGAACCCATGCTTGCCGCCGGCGGCACGGTCGGCCGCCTCTTCGCCGAAGAGGTCCGGCGCGGACCCGAACGGATCGCGCTCGACGACGAGCGGGGGACGGTGGGCTACGGGCAGCTGCACGCGCGGGCGATGCGGGCCGCCTCCCTCCTCGAGACGTACGGTGTCCGCCGCGGGGACGCCGTCGCGATCCTGTCCGAGAACCGCCGGGAATATGTCGAGCTCCTGCTCGGCTGTGCCTGGATCGGCGCGGTGCTCGCCTGCCCGAACACCCGGGGCTCGAGCGAGGAGCTCGGGCACGCTCTGCGCCTCTCGGCCGCGAGCGTCGCGTTCGTCTCCGAGCGGTTCGAGCAGGCGTTTCGGCAGGCCCGGCACGAGATCGGGCGGACCGTGGTCTTCGGCGAGCCGTACGAGGCGGCGCTTCGGTCGGCCACCGACCGCGTTCCGCCGGAATCGGCCGAGAGCGAGGACATCCTGGTCATTCTCTACACGAGCGGCACGACCGGCTTTGCGAAGGGCGCCGCCATCAGCCATCGCGCGATGGTGGCCCGCTGCCTGATCTCCATTGTGGACGCGACCGTGTTTCCCGGCTCGACCTTCCTGGGCTGGGCGCCCTTCTTCCACATGGCCGGCGCGGACAACGTGCTCGCGACCCTGATGACGGGCGGCAAGGTGGTCGTGATGGACGGGTTCGATGCGGGCCGGCTCATCGACCGGCTCGAGCGCGAGCCGGTCGGGCTCCTGTCCTTGATGCCCGCGACCGTGCAGCCGCTTCTCGACGCCTACCGGGGCACACCGTCCCGTCCGAAGGGCGTGTCGCTCGTCGGCAGCATGGCCGATCTCGTCCCGCCGGCGCTCCTGGCCGAGATCACGGAGCGCGTCGGCGCGCCCTACCGCAACAGCTTCGGCTCGACCGAGACGGGACCCGCCCCGGCAAGCCGCGGCAGGATCCCGATCGGCGTCGCTCCGGAGAGCTTCGCCAAGACACAAAGCTCGTTTTGCGCACTGCGTCTCGTCGATCCCGAAGGGGCGGACGTCGAGGATGGCGAACCCGGGGAAGCGCTCGTGCGCTCGCCGACGATGTTCAGCGGCTATTGGCGGATGCCGGAGCTCGATTCCGAGATCTTCGCGGGCGGCTGGTATCGCATGGGCGACGTGCTCCGCCGCAACCCCGACGGAACGCTCGATTTCGTCGATCGCCGCAAGTACCTCATCAAGTCGGGCGGGGAGAACATCTACCCGGCGGAGATCGAGCGGCTCCTCGCCTCGTCTCCCGACGTCGCCGAGGCGGTGGTCGTGCGCCGGCCGGACGCGCGCTGGGGCGAGGTTCCGGTCGCCTTCGTGGTCGCGAGACGGGCCGGGCTCCAGGCGGCGGACGTCATCTCGCTGTGCCGCGGCCGGGTCGCATCCTTCAAGGTCCCCAAGGACGTCGTCTTCGTGGCGGCCGAGGACATTCCGCGAAGCGCGACAGGCAAGATCAAGAGGCACGAACTCGAGGCCCGGCTTCAGGCGACCTGAGCCGGAGACCTCATCCCCGGGAGGAAGAATGATACCGTTTGGACTGCGCAAGACCACCGTCGCCCTGCTCGCCGCCGCCGCCGTTCTGGCCGGGGCCGGCACAGGACGAGCGGGCGAATACCCGGAGAGGCTGGTCAGGATCATCGTGCCGTTCGGGGCGGGCGGAGGCGTCGATGCGCTCGCGCGGGCGGTCGCCCAGGAGCTCACGACGGCGCTTGGCCAGAGCGTCATCGTCGAGAACCGGGGCGGCGCCGGCGGAAACGTCGGAATCGCGGCGGTCGCCCGGTCCGAACCCGACGGCTACACGCTGCTGGTCACCTCGAACGCCGTCGTGACAAATCCCGCGCTGTACAACCCGGCTCCGTTCGATCCGATCAAGGACCTCGCGCCCGTCACGGAGCTCGGGACGACCCCTGACCTGATCGTCGTGCCGGCCGCCTCGCCGCTGAAGGACCTGGCGCAGGTCGTTCGCGAATCGAAGGAGAAGCCCGGCAAGTTCACCTATGGCAGCGGCGCCCGTGGGGCCTCGCCGCACCTCATGGTCGAGCGGCTCCAGAAGGCGGCCGGCATCAGAATGGTCCATGTTCCCTATTCGGGAGCGGGACCCAACATCCAGGCGCTGCTCGCGAACACGACGGACATGAGCACGAGCAGCTACAGCTCCGTCAAAGGGCAGGTCGATGCCGGCCTGATCCGGCCGCTCTTCCACGCTGGCCCTGCTCGGCTACCCGACCTGCCGAACGTGCCGACCTTGAAGGAACTCGGATACGATATCGTGTCCGAGACCTTCATCGCCATGTTCGCGCCTGCCGGGACGGATACGAAGATCGTCGAGCGCCTGTCGAAGGCGGTCCTGGCGGCTCTTGAGAAGCCCAGCGTGCGGGACGCGATCGAGAAGACCGGGGTCGTGATTACCGCGTCCGGGCCCGAGGCCCTGCGGGAGCGGGTGGTGCGTGAGGTTCCGATCTGGGCCGAGACGGTCGCGGAGACCGGTCTGCGCCAGCCCTGACCGGCGCCAACGAGGTTCCCCGCCGTGCTTTCCGGCGGGGAGCCGGCCCGACTACCCGGCCAGCGGGCAGCCGCCTTCCCCGAGCGGCCGGAACGCGTCTTCGCCCTTGATGTGCTGCGCGACTTCCAGGAGGTCCCACTCGCCCTTGCTCGCGGACGGGGTCTTGACCCGCATGAGATACATGTCCCGGATGGTTCGGCCGTCCTTCCGGATGTAGCCGCCCTTGGTCATGAAGTCGTTGATGGGCATCTCGCGCATCTTCGCGATCACGGGCGCGGCGGCGTCCGTACCGGCGGCCTGCACGGCCTTGAGATAGTGGGTCACCGCGCCCCAGCAGCTCGCCTGATAGGCGGAAGGGGGGCGGCCGTGGATCTTCCGGAACCGCTCGGCGAAGGCGCGCGTCTCATCCGTCTGATCCCAGTAATAGGCCTCGGTGTAGATCAGCCCCTGCGCATTCTCCAGTCCGATGCTCTTGATGTTCATCATGGAGCAGTTCAGCGCCGCCGCCTGCATCCCGCCTTTGAGCAGCCCGAACTCGCCCATCTGCTTGACGATGTTCACGAGGTCGTTCCCGCCCGCGCAGATGCCGAGCACCTGCGCGCCGGAGGTCGAGGCACGCAGGAGGTGGGACGAGTAGTCCGGCTCGCCGAGCGGCGTCCGGACTGCCCCGGCGATCTCGCCGCCGCTCGCCTTGAGGATCGCGCTCGCATTCGCCTCGAGCGAGTGCCCGAAAGCGTAGTCGGTCGTGATGAAGAACCACTTCTTCAGGCCCTGGCCGACCAGCGTCTGCACCGGCCCCTTCGCGCCCGAATAGGTATCGTAGGTCCAGTGCACGCCGTAGGGCGAGCAGCCCTTGCCGGTGAGGTCGGTCGTGCCGGCCCCGACTGGCATGTCGATTCGCCCCTTCTCGCGGCAGAGGTCCTGCACGGCGAGCGCCACGGCGGAATTGCCGAGGCCGAGGATCATGTCGACCTTCTCGATATCGATCCAGCGCCGGGCGATGGAGAGGCCAATATCGGTCTTGTTCTGCAGGTCCGCCTGGATCACCTCGACGGGGGCGCCGAGCACGGGGCCGAAATCCTCCGCAGCCATCCGGGCGGCGACGTAGTCGCCCATGCCCTGCTGATCGGCGAAGACGCTCGACATGTCGTCGAGCACCCCGATCTTCACGACCCCGTCGGAGACGGCCTGCGCCGCGGCTCCGCGGCTCGTCCAGAGCGCCGGCATAGCGACGGCCGCGGCAAGCAGGGTTCTGCGCTTCACTGTATCCTCCCGTGTCGGGCCGAGCGGCCAGCTTGGGCCGTCGCGCACCGAGCGCGCCTCCGGCCGATTGCCCGCCAGCTTAGGGGGCCGCCGGGACGGGGCAAAATACCGTTTTTCGCTGCTCGGTATAAGCGAGCGCTATAGCTTGCCGAACGGGCGAGCCGCTCTCTTGCGGCGCGCCTCTGTTCCTGCGCAGATCGGGCAAGGGAAACGTCGCGACGCTGCTGGGAGGAACCACGCCATGACCTTCGGACACCTTGCCGCGCTGCTGCTCGGCCTTCTTCCGGCGGCCCTCCTCGGCCCCGCATCCGCGCAGGACTACCCGACCCGGCCGCTGACGCTGATCGTGCCGTTCCCGCCCGGCGGCTCGACGAGCGTCATGGCGCGCATCGTCGCCGAGAAGATGGGCGAGCTGCTCGGCCAGAACGTGATCGTGGACAACCGCCCCGGCGCCGGGGGTACGATCGCCGCGAAGGCCTTCACCCGCGCGGCGCCCGACGGGTACACGCTCTTCCTCGGCTATTCGGGCACGATCGCGATCGGGCCGACGCTGTACCCGAATGCGGGCTTCGACCCGCTGAAGGACTTCGCCCCGATCGGGCTGATCGGCTCGGCCCCCGCGGTCCTGGCCGTCCATCCGAGCTTCCAGGTGGGTTCGGTCGCGGAGCTGATCCAGCGCGCGAAGGAGAAGCCGGGCAGCATCGATTACGGGTCGGCCGGAGTGGGCACGGCGACGCATATCGCGGGCGAGCTCTTCACCTCCATGGCCGGGATCAAGCTCACCCATGTGCCGTATCGCGGCTCGGGGCCGGTCCTGAACGATCTCGTCGGCGGCCACATCCCGATGTCGTTCACGCCCATTCCGGCGGTGCACGGACATGTGCAGAGCGGCACCCTCAAGGCCCTCGCGGTGACGAGCCTCAAGCGATCGCCTCTCATGCCGGAGGTCCCGACCGTCGCCGAGACGGGGCTGCCCGGCTACGAGGCGGTGCTCCATTACGGGCTCCTGGCGCCCGCGGGCACGCCGAAGCCGATCGTCGAGAAGCTCAACAAGGCCCTGCGCGACGCGATCTCCACGCCCGAGGTCCAGAAGCGGCTCGCCTTCGAGGGGGCCGAGCCGCTGCCGAGCAGCCCGGAGGAATACGCGTTGGACCTGGCGCAGGATCTGGCGAAGTGGTCGAAGGTCCTGAGGGAGGCCGGGATCAAGCTCGCGGAGTAGCGGCTACTTTCTCTGCCCGCCCTGTCCGGTTGTGGCCGGGGCGGGGACGAGCTTCGCTTCCGGCTCGCCGAAATGGTGGAAGCGCTCGCGGGCGTAGCGGACGAGCGCGAGGTAGCGGTAGATGCCGTGCACGAACTTGGAATAGGGCAGCGTCAGGAAGAGCGCGAA
>NZ_JABEPP010000004.1:395427-648472 GCF_013044135.1 Enterovirga aerilata | reverse complement strand
CGGGACGAGGGCATCGTCCGCAACAAGGCGGTCCACATCGCGCTCGGCGTCCGGGCCGACGGGGCCAAGGAGATCCTGGGCCTCTGGCTCGAACAGAGCGAAGGCGCCAAGTTCTGGCTCCGCCCTGAAGGGCATCTACCGGGCGCTCGACGCCGAAGCCGGCCGGGCCGCGCTCGCAGCATTCGAGGAGGGCCTCTGGGGTCGGCGCTACCCGGCTATTGGGCAGAGCTGGCGGCGCGCCTGGAACGAGGTCGCGCCGTTCTATGCCTTCCACGCGACGTGCGCCGCATCCTCTACACCACAAACGCAATCGAGCCCCTGAACGCCAAGCTGCGCCGCGCCGTCCGGGCCAGGGCCACTTCCCAACCGACGACGCAGCCATGAAGCTGCTCTTCCTGGTCTTGAATCGAGCCGAGAAGGACTGGAAGATGCCGCCCCGTGAATGGTGCATGGCCAAGGCGCAGTTTGCCGTGCTCTTCGGCCAGCGCTTCACAAGGGCCATGGCGGCCTGATGTTCAACGCGCCGTTCGCACACGAAAATCCTGACAGTCCCTGCCGAAAACGACGCTGATCTGACCGATGAGGACCTTGGTCGGCGACATGCCGCGCTTCGCCAGGGCCGGTCTACCCTGCGAAGTCTTCGTCGAGGGACCCGGGATCTGGATCGATCGCGCCACCTCCTACCAGCCCGACGTCATCATCCAGTGCGGCCCTCGTCTGCCGGGCGATGCCCGCTTCGTCGACCGGCCGGTCGTGATCGTGGAAATCCTGTCGCCCTCGACGGCCTATCGCGATCTGGGTCGCAAGGCCCGCAACTACTTCCGGGTCGAGAGCGTCGCCCACTATCTCGTCGTGGATCCGGACGACCGCATCGTGTCACACCGGCGACGAGGCGAGGGCGGAGCGGTCGTATCGGAGGACCTTTCGGCAGGCGAGCTCATCCTCGATCCGCCGGGCCTGCGGATCCCGGTGGCGGATCTCCTGCCGCCGCCCGGTGCAGAGGGGCCATGAGAGTACGAATTGCCCTCCTCGCGCTCGCGGCAGCCTGCTGCACGGCAATCCCTGCCGTCGCAGCCTGCACCGCCCCGGCCCCTCCCGACCCGGCCGCCCGCCCGGCCAAGCTGCCTGCGCCCGTCAAGGGACCCTGCGTCGACAAGCAGCCCGGCACGCCTGGCTGCCTCGGCTGGGAAGCATACAAGTTCAACGACGAGGTGACGGCGTACAATGCGCAGGTGCCGGCCTTCAAAAGCGCCGCCGAAGCCTATGTCGCCAAGCTGAACGCCTATGTCACGGCTGCTGCCGCCTATGCCAAATGCGAGGTGGATGCGCTTAGGTGACCTGGGGGCCGAAGCCGTGCTCGACGCGACGCGTCCCGCTTGCTATCTGTTCTGATAGCATGGGCTTTGCGTCATGGCTCAGGTCCTCATTCGTAATCTCGACGAAGGCACGGTCGAGAGCTATCGCCAGAAGGCGAAGCTCAAGGGTATCTCCCTTGAGCAGGAACTTCGGAACGTGCTGGACGCCAATCGGCCGCTCACGCCTGCCGAGCGAGGCGCCCTCACCCGTTCCTTCCACGCTGAATTCAGTGACGTTCAGCCCTCGCTGACTGTGGACGAGATCCGCGAGGGACTTGAGTGAGGCTGTCGCTGGTGGTGGATGCCAGTGTCGCGGTGAAGTGGTTCGTTCGTGAAGAGCATTCCGACAGGGCGAGAGAACTAGCGGAAAGCGGAGCGCACCTGATCGCACCCAGGCTGATCCAGTTGGAAGTGGCAAACGCCCTTCGCCGAAAGGTGCGCGACAGGGTGATGGCGGCTGAGCAGGCGCTCGGGCGCATGGCTGTGCTCGCCTCCTACCTGGACCGGCTCGTCGACGAGCAGGATGTGCTGACCGCCGCCTTCATGAGGGCCGCGGCGCTCGATCACCCAATCTACGACCTGATCTATCTTGAGACGGCGCGCCGGTACGATGCCGTTATGGTGACGGCTGACCAACGGCTCGTTCAGAAGTTGGACGGGTTGGGCGATGGTCGACTGGTCCGGCAACTCGATCGCTGGGAAGCATCAAGGCCATGACCCTCTTCGCCCTGCCCGAGGACCAGGTCGCAATCCGCGACATGGCGCGCGACTTCGCGGCGGAGAAGATCGCTCCGTTTGCGCTCAGGTGGGACGAGGAGAAGCACTTCCCGGTCGAGGTCATGCGGGAGGCGGCGGCGCTCGGCATGGGCGGCGTCTATGTGCGGGAGGATGTCGGCGGCTCGGGACTGACCCGGCTCGACGCGGCGCTCATCTTCGAGGCCTTGGCCACCGGCTGCCCGACGACCTCCGCCTTCATCTCCATCCACAACATGGCGTCCTGGATGATCGACGCCTATGGCTCGGAGGAGCAGCGCCGGACCTGGCTGCCGCGGCTCTGCACGATGGAGCTCCTGGCAAGCTACGCCCTCACCGAGCCCGGCTCGGGCTCGGATGCGGCGGCGCTCCGTACGACGGCTCGGCGGGACGGCGCCCACTACGTCCTCAACGGCTCCAAGCAGTTCATCTCGGGCGCCGGTGCGGGGGATCTCTACGTCGTCATGGTGCGCACGGGCGTGGAGGGGCCCTCGGGCATCTCGACGCTGATCGTGGACGGGAATACGCCCGGCATCTCGCTCGGTGCGAACGAGCGCAAAATGGGCTGGAACGCCCAGCCGACGCGACAGGTGGTGTTCGAGGATTGCCGCGTCCCGGTGGCGAACCGCCTTGGCGAGGAGGGGATCGGCTTCAAGATCGCGATGGCCGGGCTCGATGGCGGCCGGCTGAACATCGGCGCCTGCTCGCTCGGCGGCGCCCAGGCCGCCCTCGCCAAGGCGCTCGCCTACATGCGCGAGCGCAAGGCGTTCGGGAAACGGCTGGACGAGTTCCAGGCCCTGCAGTTCCGCGTCGCCGACATGGCGACGGAGCTCGAGGCGGCGCGCACCTTCCTCTACTCCGCCGCGGCCGCCTACGACCGGAAGGACCCGAACGCGACCCGGCTCTGCGCCATGGCGAAGCGCTTCGCCACGGATGTCGGGTTCGAGGTCGCGAACCAGGCGCTGCAGCTGCACGGCGGGTACGGCTATCTCTCCGAATACGGGGTCGAGAAGATCGTCCGCGACCTGCGGGTGCATCAGATCCTGGAAGGCACCAACGAGATCATGCGGCTGATCGTGGCGAGGAGCCTGATCGGGCGCTGAGGCGGGTCGCTGGAAAGTGCGGCTTGATCTCGCGATTGACGAACCGGCCCTTCGAGTCCGCCGCAAGCAGCGCCTTCCATTTGGCGGCGGGCACCCCCGCATAGGCATAGGTCGCCCCGCCGGCGAAGGTCACGACGAGCTTGCGCCGCTTCGGATCGTAGTCGACCGCGTCGATTGCGGAGGATTCGACCGGCTTCATGGCTTGCCTGGCTTCCCCGGCTCTGGCTTGTGAACGCAAAGCATCGGGAGGAGTTCGGATGAGCAAGATCGCCTTCATCGGCCTCGGCAACATGGGCGGGCCGATGGCCGCCAACCTGGTCAAGGCCGGCCACGAGGTCACCGGGTTCGACCTCGTCGCCGCATCCTGCGACACCGCCAGGGCAGAGGGCGTCGCGATCGCCGCATCCGCCGCCGAGGCGGTCAGCAATGCCGAGATCGTCGTCACCATGCTGCCCGCGGGCAAGCACGTGATCTCCGTCTGGTCCGAGATCGCGCCGGCTGTCCGGTCCGGAGCGCTGATCGCCGATTGCTCGACCATCGACGTCGAAAGCGCCCGCCGCGCGCACGCCATCGCTGCCGAGCGTGGGCTTCTGTCCCTGGATGCGCCCGTCTCCGGGGGAACCGTGGGCGCGAAGGCCGCGACCCTCACCTTCATGGTGGGCGGCAGCGAGCAGGCCTTCGCGGTCGGTCAGCCGGTTCTCGCGCAGATGGGACGACGCGTCGTGCATTGCGGCGATGCGGGAGCCGGCCAGGCCGCCAAGATCTGCAACAACATGATCCTGGGCATCACCATGATCGGCATCTCGGAGGCTTTCGTCCTGGCCGAGAAGCTGGGCCTCTCGCACCAGGCGCTCTTCGACGTGGCCTCCACTTCGTCCGGCTCGTGCTGGGCGCTCACCACCCACTGCCCGGTGCCGGGGCCCGTGCCGACGAGCGCGGCGAATTACGACTATAGGCCGGGCTTCGCGACGGACCTGATGCTGAAGGATCTCAGGCTATCGCAGCAGGCGGCGCTCGCCTCCGGCGCCTTGACGCCGCTCGGGGCGGAGGCGGCGCAGATCTACGGCCTGTTTCAGGCCGCGGGCCACGGCGGAGACGATTATTCGGCCGTCATCAACTTCCTGCGCGGAGGAAGCGGAGCGGCCAAAGGGTAAGGCCTGGGTGTTGCACGGCTCCTACAGCCAGGACCGGAGGCGCTGACTAGGGTTCCTCGTCCCAGGGTACATGAGCCAGCGGCTCGCGAAAGGCCATGGCGCGCGCGCCCTCCATCGATCCGGCGAAAGATGCTGCCGCACTGCTTCGGCGGCTCGGCTTCGCGGTCCTCATGGTGATCCTGCCCGTCGTAGCGCTGTTCTCGCGCCGCGGTGTCGTGCTGTTCCTGCCGATCGGGGTCGCCCTTCTCGTGATGGCGAGCGTGCTGGATTGGGCATTCCGGCCATTACGCGACAGCGCCGAAAGGCTGTCCGGTTCCGCTGGCGTGCTTGCGGCTCTGTTCGGACTCTCCTGGGCGGCGCTGTCCCTGCTCTGGACTCCGGCTCCGGCCGCTGCCGCCGAGCGCCTGTTGGGGCTCTACGGCAGCCTGGGACTGGGGGCCGCCGCCTATCTGTCCTTGCCGGACCGGATGCGGGCCGCGAACCTCTACCTCATCCCGGTCGGCGTCGCGGTGGCCGCGATCGCCGTGATCGTGACGGCTTTCATGTTCCCGAGCCTGACCGAAGCGGAAGGTGAGGGCCGAAGCGTGATGCGAGGGCTCTCGGTGCTGGCGCTCCTAGGATGGCCGTCCATCGCGTGGCTGCGCTCGCGCAACCGGGACCTGGAGGCGATCTGTCTCGTCGTCGCGGTAGCGCTTGCCACGCTCGTCGGGCCGGAACCGGCGATCTCGGCCGCCTTCGCGGCTGGCGCGCTCGCCTATGTGGTCGTTGCGCTCGCGCCCGAGGCGGGCATCCTGCTCGCCCGCCTGATCATGCCGGGGATCGTTCTCCTTGCACCGCTCCTGCCGCTGATCCTCGCGCCCGTCTCCGGCTTTCTTCCCGATCCGGGTGCCTTTGCGGGCGCGCTCGCGGCCTGGAAGTCGCTCGTCTTCGCCGAACCGGCGCGCCTCGTCACCGGACATGGGTTCGGCGCCTTCATCCAGGCGCGCATCACCGGCGCGCTTCCGCCGGGCACGCCCGACATCGCGCTCGTCCATCTCTGGTACGATCTCGGCGCGGTGGGCGCACTCGCCGTGGCGGCCTCGATCTGGGCCGGGCTGCGCGGCGCGGCGGCCAGCTACGCGCCGCTTCTCCCCGGAGTTGCCGGCGCGGTCACGGCGGCCTTCTCGCTCGCCTGCGCCGGGGTGGGCAGCGGCCAGGCCTGGTGGCCGGCCTCCCTCGTGGTCCTGGTGATCGCGTTCGTAGGGTCACAGCGCGGCCAGTTCCGCACGCGGCGACCGCGCTTCCGGGAACTGCGGGTGTAGGCCGGACCTGCCAGCTTCACGCCTGCGGGGCCAGCAGCTATCGTCTGATCCGTGACAAAGCTTTCCGACCTGTCCGCGCTGGTGGACCGCGACGCGGAGGCCGCGCTCTCCTTTCTCCGGAAGCTCGTGCGGGTTCCCTCCGACAACCCGCCCGGCGATTGCGCTCCGCATGCCGAGGCCACGGCGAGGCTCCTGGAGGAGTTTGGCTTCAGGGTCGAACGCTACCCCGTCCCGGCCGATCTGGTGCGCCGGCACGGGATGATCTCGGCCACGAACCTCGTCGTGCGCCATCGGTTCGCGCACGGCCCAACCGTGGCCCTCAACGCCCATGGGGACGTGGTGCCGCCTGGCGAAGGCTGGAGTGTCGATCCCTATGCGGGCGAGATCCGGGACGGCTGGATGTACGGCCGCGGCGTGGCGGTCTCCAAATCCGACATCGCAACCTATGCCTTCGCCCTGAGGGCGCTCGTCGAGGGCGGCCGGCCGCTCGCCGGCGCGGTCGAGCTGCACATCACCTATGACGAGGAGGCTGGAGGCGAGATCGGGCCCGCCTGGCTCCTCCGCGAGGGGATCAGCAGGCCAGACTACGCCATCTGCCCCGGCTTCTCGTACGAGGTGGTGACGGCGCATAACGGCTGCCTGCATCTCGCCGTGGAGGTGCGGGGCAAGTCGGCCCATGCGGCGCGGCCCGAGACCGGTCGCGACGCGCTGCGCGCCGCAACCGACGTGCTCCGCCGCCTCTATGCCTATGCGGACGAGTTGAAGGAGCGGCGCTCGAACGTCCCGGGCATCGCGAGCCCGAGTTGCGTGGTCGGGCTCATCGAGGGCGGCATCAACACCAACGTCGTGCCTGACAAAGTCAGCTTCCGGCTCGACCGGCGCGTCACGCCCGAGGAGAATCCGGAGACGGTCGAACGCGAGTTGACGGCGCTGATCCGGGGCGCGGCTGCAGGGCACGAGGGTATCTTCGTCGAGATCCGCCGGATCCTCCTGGCGCGGGCCTTCGGACCGGTCCCCGGGGCGGATCGGCTCGCCGACATCGTATCGAGGCGCGCGACCGAGATCATGGGCGAGCCGGTTCCTACGGGCGGCGTGCCGCTCTACGCCGATGCGCGGCACTATTCGGAGGCCGGGGTCCCGACCGTGATGTACGGGGCAGGCCCGCGCACGCTGCTCGACGCCAATGCGCATCGGGCCGACGAGCGCATCCCGGTCGACTGCCTGGCGAAGGCGACGGCAGTGATCGCGCATGCGGTCGCCGACCTGCTGCAGCCCTGATCCTAGATGGAAAGCCTAGATGGCGGAGTTTCTCACGTGACGCGCGCTAATCTGACGATCGACCCCGACCGCCTCTGGGGAACCCTGATGGAGACGGCGGAGATCGGCGGAACGCCGAAGGGCGGCATCTGCCGTCTGGCGCTGACCGAGGAGGACCGGCGCGTGCGCGACTGGTTCGCGAAGGCCGCCCGCGACGCAGGGCTCGAACTCGGCATCGACCAGATGGGGACGATGTACGCGATCCGGCCGGGGCGCGATCCCTCGAAGAAGCCGATCGCCATGGGATCTCATCTCGACACGCAGCCGACCGGCGGCAAGTTCGATGGCATCCTGGGCGTGCTGGCGGGGCTGGAGGTCATGCGGACGCTGAACGACGCCGGGATCGAGACGGAGGCGCCGATCACGCTCGTGAACTGGACCAACGAGGAGGGCGCGCGCTTCGCGCCGGGCATGGTCGCCTCGGGCGTCTATGCCGGTGAAGTCGACCAGGCCTGGGCGATGGAGAGGCAGGACCGCGATGGTATCCGCTTCGGCGATGCGCTCGAAGCCATCGGCTATCGCGGCGCCGAGCCCGTTGGGCAGCGGCGGTTCGGTGCCATGGTCGAGCTCCATATCGAGCAGGGTCCGATCCTCGAGCAGGAAGGAAAGTCGATCGGCGTCGTCACGGCCGCGAAAGGCTCGATCTGGGCCGACGGCCGGGTGCTCGGCCGGGAGAGCCACGCGGGCTCGACCCCGATGGACATGCGCCGTGACGCCCTGATGGCGTTCGCCGAATTTGCCCTCGCGGCCGAGAGGATCGCACGCGAGAACGGCCCGGACGGGGTGGCGACGATCGGCGTCGTCGAGGCGCTTCCCGCCTCCCGCAACACGATCCCGGGCGAGGTTCGGTTCACCCTGGACTACCGCCATCCCGAAGCTGAGGCGCTCGGCCGCATGACGCAGGCGATCGATCAGGCCCTCGCGTCCATCGGTGCGGCCCGCCGGGTCGAGTTCGCCATCGACCGCTTCTGGAACAAGGCGCCGGTCGCGTTCGACGAGACCGTCTGCGCAGCGGTGCAGAATTCCGCCGCCGAGCTCGGCTATTCGTGCCGGACGATGACGTCCGGGCCCGGGCACGATGCCGTGCTGACCGCCTCCGTCGTCCCGACCGCGATGATCTTCGTGCCGTGCAAGGACGGGCTCAGCCACAACGAGGCCGAGAGCGCGACCAAGGAGGACTGCGCGGCGGGCGCCAACGTCCTGCTCCGGACCGTCCTGCAACTCGCGGGTTAGGGTCTGGCCGCCCGCAGGGGCATCGCTCGACCTGTCTCGACCGGGCCGCACAAGGTAATCTTCACGCCGCCATTCGATTCAAGCCGCGGCGAGCGCGGCCATCGCCCGTCCAGCGGGATCAGAATTCGCGGCGCGGAGCGGCGTAGGGCGATTTCTCGCGGGCCAGATAGGCGCCGAAGCCCTTCTCGCCTACGAGTTCCCCATCCTGGACCACGATACGGCCGCGCACCATCGTCACGACGGGCCAGCCCGTGATCTCGATCCCCTCGTAGGGCGTATAATCCGATCCGTCCTTCAAGAGGTCATGGGTCAGGGTTCGCCTTCGCTCCGGGTCCCAGATCGCGATGTCGGCATCCGACCCGATCGCGATCGTGCCCTTCCTCGGGTAGAGCCCATAGGTCTTGGCATGGTTCGTGGCCGATAGAGCCACGAACCGGTTCAGGTCGATCCGGCCCTTCGACACGCCTTCCGAAAAGAGGATCGGCAGCCGCGCCGCGACCCCCGGGATGCCGTTCGGCACCCAGCGGAAGCTCGTCCTGCTTTTCGGGTTCAGCTTTCCCGCCGGATCGTCATAGCGGAACGGGCAATGGTCGGACGAGAAGACGGAGAAGACGCCCGTCTCGAGCCCGCGCCAGCACGCCTCCTGACTGTCCTTGTCGCGCGGCGGCGGGGAGCAGACATATTTCGCACCCTCCATGTTGAGGCCTTCCAGGTCCTTCTCGGTCAGGACTAGGTATTGCGGGCAGGTCTCGCCATAGACCTTGAGGCCCTTGGCCTGCGCCCGGCGTATCTCCTCCATGGCCTCCCCGTTCGAGACATGGACGATCATGATCGGCACGTCGACGAGTTCGGCGAGCGAGATGGCCCGGTGGGTCGCCTCGCGCTCGACCGGGATAGGGCGGGAGACCGCGTGGTAGCGGGGGGCGACGTGGCCCTCGCGCTCGAGCTTGTCGACCAGGAAGCGGATCGCGTCGAAATTCTCGGCATGTATCATGACGAGAGCGCCGGTGCGGCGCGCGACCGACATCACCTGCAGCATCTCCATGTCCGACAGGGCCATGCCCTCATAGGTCATGAAGACCTTGAACGAGGTGTAGCCGTCCTCGACGAGCGCGGGCAGTTCCTGGCCGAGCACCTGATCGGTGGGGTCGGCGATGACGAGATGGAAGGAGACGTCGACGTAGCACTGGCCGTGGGCTTCGGCGTGATAGGCCTTGAGCGCCTCACGCAGGGTCTGGCCCTTCTGCTGCACGCAGAACGGCAGGACGGTCGTATTGCCACCGAAGGCCGCCGAGCGCGTGCCGCTTTCGAACCCGTCCGCCATGACAATGCCCGGCCCGGAGGGCTGGGCGAAGTGAACATGGCTATCGATTCCGCCCGGAAGAACGAGCAGCCCCGTCGCGTCGATCACCCGATCGGCGTCGCCCAGGTCCCGTCCGAGCGCAGCGATGAGTCCGTCCCTGATGCCGATGTCGCAGGCGAAGGTATCGGCGGCGGTCGCGACGGTGCCGCCGCGGATGATGGTATCGAAGCTCGGCATCTGGGGCTCGCCTGGCCGGGGTGTCGCGGCATCGATGCCGCCCCCTGGCCACCGAGGCAAGAGCGATGCCCCGAGGGGGAAGGATCAGCTCGGCGGCTGGAGCGCCGCCATGGTCATCCGATCGGGGCCGAGATCCTCGATCTGCTCCACGGCGAGGAGCTCGGACAGCCGCACCCGGGCGCGATTGACGCGGCTTTTCACCGTCCCGATCGCGCAGCCCATGATCGCGGCCGTCTCCTCGTAGGAGAAGCCCTGCGCACCGACCAGCAGCAGCGCTTCGCGCTGATCGGGGGCAAGCCGGGCGAGCGCCGCCCGGAAGTCGTTCATGTCGGCGCGGCCGTCCTGCTCCGGAAGGCTCGACAGCCGGCCCGCATAGGCGCCGTCGACGTCCTCCACCTCCCGCTTGCCCTTGCGCAGGTTCGAGAAATAGAGGTTCCGCAGGATCGTGAAGAGCCAGGCGTTCAGGTTCGTCCCGCGCTCGAACCGATCGATCGCGCCCCAGGCGCGCATGATCGTGTCCTGAACGAGGTCGTCCGCCTTGTCCACGTTTCCGCACAGTGAAATCGCAAACGCTCGCAGGCTTGGAAGCGCCGCGAGCATCTGATCGCGGATCGCCGGTTCAACGTTCATTCCGCCTCGCGTCCTTTGCTCGGGCCGCCCCCGCGCGCGGTCAGTTCACACAGATATAGGCGCCTTCCTGCCGGATTGACACCCACCGGTTCCGCACCGGACCTCCAGAGTCACTCCGTTACCGTCAGGCTGCCGCCCCAGGCCTCGTCGAACTCCGCGATCACGTGCCGGTAGGACCGCACCTCGTCGTCGCGGTGGCGCGTGCTGCGCGGGGTGAGCATGAACAGCAGAAGGGACCGGCCGGTGACGGCATAATCGTGGCCGAACTCGAAAGCCGGTGCATCTTCGAGATCGGGCCGGTTGGTGTCGACCAGGCACACCCAGTGGCGTCCTCCTGACGCTTCGGGCAGCTTGAAGTTCACCACGTCGTGATAGGCGTTCACGATCAGGAGCAGGGTCGAATCCGTTCCTGGCCGGCGGATGCCGGTCGGCTGCGCGCGACCGTCCAGGAGCACCCCGAGGCAGCGGCCGTTGCCATCCGCCCAATGCTCGTCCGTCATCTCGGTGCCGGCCGGGGTGAGCCAGCTCACGTCCTTGACGCCGAGCGTCTCGTCGAACTGGCCCGTGAGGAAGCGGCCGCGGCGCAGCATCGGCAGGGATTGCCTCAGCGCGATGATGCGGCGGGTGAACTCGGCAAGCTCGCGCCCCTCCTCGTCCATCTCCCAATTGATCCAGCCGATCTCGCTGTCCTGCGCATAGGCATTGTTGTTGCCGTGCTGGGTGCGGCCGAACTCGTCGCCGGCGAGCAGCATGGGCGTGCCGCGGGACAGGAACAGCGTCGCGATGAAGTTGCGCATCTGGCGCAGGCGCACCGCGCGGATCTCGGGATCGTCCGTCGGGCCCTCGGCGCCGTAATTGTTGGACAGGTTGTGCGAGTGCCCGTCGCGGTTGTCCTCGCCATTCGCCTCGTTGTGCTTCTCGTTGTAGGAGACGAGATCGCGCAGCGTGAACCCGTCATGCGCGGTGACGAAGTTGACGCTCGCCCACGGCTTGCGTCCGCGCTTGCAGAACTTGTCGGCAGATCCCGTGAGGCGGGAGGCCATCTCCGGGAGTTGCCCGTCGTCGCCCCTCCAGAACGCCCGCACGGTGTCACGATACCGGTCGTTCCACTCGGCCCAGCCCGGCGGGAAGCCGCCGACCTGATAGCCGCCCGGGCCGCAATCCCAGGGCTCGGCGATGAGCTTGACCGAGGACAGAACCGGATCCTGGCGGCATGAATCCAGGAATCCGCCGCCCTCGTCGAAACCGTAGGGTTCACGGCCCAGAATCGTCGCCAGATCGAACCGGAAGCCGTCGACGTGCATCTCCTGCGCCCAATAGCGGAGCGAGTCGGTCACCATCTGCAGCACGCGCGGGTGGCTGAGGTTCAGCGTGTTCCCGGTGCCGGTGTCGTTGATGTAGTAGCGCCTCTGGTCGGGCAGGAGCCGATAGTAGGAGGCGTTGTCGATCCCCTTGAACGAGAGGGTCGGACCCTTCTCGTTCCCCTCGGCCGTATGGTTATAGACCACGTCCAGGATCACCTCGATCCCGGCATCGTGGAACTTGGCCACCATCTCCTTGAACTCGTTGACGAACGGAGTCGCCATATAGCGAGGCTGCGGTGCGAAGAATCCGATCGTGTTGTAACCCCAATAATTCCGCAGGCCCTTCTTCAGAAGGAAGTCGTCGTCGACATAGGCGTGGACAGGAAGCAGCTCGACCGATGTCACGCCGAGACTTTTGATGTAGTCGATGATCGCGTTGTTGCCCATGCCCGAGAACGTGCCGCGGAGATGGTCCGGCACTGCCGGGTGCAGCATCGTGTAGCCGCGGACATGCGTCTCGTAGAAGATGGTGCGCTCCCATGAGACGCGCGGCGGCTGCTCCCGGCCCCAGGTGAAGGCCGGGTCGATCACGCGGCATTTCGGCATGAAGGCGGCGCTGTCGCGCTCGTCGAAGGTCAGATCCTCGCTCCCGGCAACATAGCCGAAGACCGCCGGATCCCAGGTCAGCTCCCCTACGAGCTGCTTGGCATAGGGGTCAAGAAGCAGCTTGTTCGGATTGAAGCGGTGCCCCGCCTCGGGATCGTAGGGCCCGTGCACACGATAGGCGTAGACCGTGCCCGGCCGGGCATCCGGCAGATAACCGTGCCAGACCTCGTCGGTGTATTCGGGCAGCTCGACCCGCTCGATCTCCGTCTGGCCGTCGAGGTCGAACAGGCAGAGCTCCACCTTCGTGGCATGCGCCGAGAACAGCGCGAAGTTGACGCCCAAGCCATCCCAGGTAGCCCCGAGCGGATTGGGAAGCCCCTCTCGGACGCGCGAGCGTGTCTGCACGGAGGGAGCGGCGCTCCCCCCGGTGATGGCAGGGGCGGTCTTCTTCGTGGCCATGCGTGATCGGGCGTCCGGCGGGATGTCGACAGCCCCATCAACGAAGATCGGCGCGATTGGGTCCCTCTTTCGCGCAACATCCATCGCCTTCCGGGCACGCCTGGACCATTTGCCTTTTGCCACCGGGCCGGGCATCTGCCGGTCCAGGCGCAGCGGACGGGAGGTTCATCGTGCGGGTTGCGATGGTCGGGTCCGGCTATGTCGGTCTCGTCTCGGGGGCGTGCTTCGCCGATTTCGGGCACGAGGTCGTCTGCATCGACAGGGATGCGGGCAAGGTCGCGGCCCTCAAGGCGGGCCGCATCCCGATCTTCGAGCCGGGCCTCGACGATCTGGTAGCGACCAATGTCCGCGCCGGCCGGCTCTCCTTCACGACCGAGCTCGCGGCCGCCGTGCATGACGCGCAGGCGGTGTTCATCGCGGTCGGAACGCCCTCGCGGCGCGGCGACGGCTTTGCGGATCTCTCCTTCGTCTACGCGGCGGCGCGTGAGATCGCGGCGGCGATCGACGGCTTCACGGTCGTGGTGACCAAATCGACGGTACCGGTCGGCACCGGCGACGAAGTCGAACGCATCATTCGCGAATTGCGGCCGGACGCCGAGTTCTCCGTGGTGTCCAATCCCGAATTCCTGCGGGAAGGGGCCGCCATCCAGGACTTCAAGCGTCCGGATCGCATCGTGATCGGGGCGAACGACGAGCACGGGGCCCGGGTCGTGAGCGACCTCTACCGCCCGCTCTACCTGAACCAGGCGCCGATCATGGTTACAGGCCGCCGCACGGCGGAGCTGACGAAATACGCGGCCAATGCGTTCCTGGCGACGAAGATCACCTTCATCAACGAGATCGCGGATCTGTGCGAGCAGGTGGGCGCGAACGTGCAGGAGGTCGCGCGCGGCATCGGGCTGGACAACCGGATCGGGACGAAGTTCCTCCATGCCGGGCCGGGCTATGGAGGCTCCTGCTTCCCCAAGGACACGCTCGCTCTGATGAAGACGGCGCAGGATCATGGCGCGCCGGTCCGGCTCGTCGAGACGGTCGTCTCCGTGAACGACCAGCGCAAGCGCGCCATGGCCCGCAAAGTCATTGCAGCCTGCGACGGCTCGGTTCGGGGCAAGCTCATCGCGGTCCTCGGGCTCACCTTCAAGCCGAACACGGACGACATGCGCGATGCGCCGTCCTGCGCGATCATCTCAGCCCTGCAGGATGCGGGGGCTCGCATCCGCGCCTACGATCCCGAAGGAATGGAGCAGGCCAGGGCCGTCTTGACCGACGTGGAATACGCGACTGATGCCTATTCCTGCGCCGAAGGCGCGGACGCTCTTGTTCTGGTCACGGAGTGGGACGCCTTCCGCGCGCTCGATCCCGCGAGGCTGCGCAAGGCGCTGGCTGCGCCCGTGCTGGTGGACCTGCGCAACGTCTACGTGCCGGAGGAGATGCGCAGGCATGGCTTTCACTACACGAGCGTCGGGCGCCCGCAGGGCGCCGGCCATCCCGGCGCGGCCTGAGCGGCGCCGGCCGGCAGCTCGTCCCGCATCCTGAGATGGCGACGCCCATCCTCGTCACCGGGGCGGCGGGCTTCATCGGCTTCCACGTGGCTAGGCGCCTGCTCGCGGAAGGGCGGACGGTCGTGGGGGTCGACTCCTTCTCCTCCTATTACGATCCGCGACTGAAAGAGGCGCGCTTCGCACGGCTTTCGGAATTCCCCGGCTTCACGGGCCTTCGTTTCGATCTGGCCGATGCGCTCGCGACCCGCCAGCTCTTTGACCGGCACGGTTTCCGGACGGCTCTGCATCTCGCCGCGCAGCCGGGCGTCCGCTATGCGCTGACCAACCCGGAGGCCTATGCCTCAGCGAACCTGACGGCCTTCGTCAACATCCTGGAAGGCTGCCGGCACACGAGAACCGAGCATCTCGTCTACGCCTCATCGAGCTCGGTCTACGGCGCAAACACGAAGCTGCCGTTCTCGGAAGCCGACCCGGTCGACCAGCCGATCAGCCTCTACGCGGCGACGAAGCGCTCGAACGAACTGATGGCGCATGCCTACGCCCACCTGTTCGGGCTGCCCTGCACCGGCCTGCGCTTCTTCACGGTCTACGGCCCGTGGGGCCGGCCCGACATGGCGATCTATCGTTTCACGGACAGGATCGCCCGGGGCGAGCCGATCGAGGTGGCCGCGGGCGGCGAGGTGAGGCGCGACTTCACCTATGTCGACGATGCCGTCGAAGCAGTGATCCGGGTGCTTGCCGGCTCGCCGCCCGCGCCGGCGCGCCAGGAGATGCGCGGCCCCGACGGCAGCCCGGTGGCGCCCATTCGGCTCCTCAATATCGGAGGCGACCGGCCGAGCGACCTGAACCGCGTCGTGGCCCTGATCGAATCCGAGCTCGGCCGCCGGGCCGTCCGCCTGACGACTGCCCTGCCTCCAGGCGACGTCGTCTCGACCTCGTCCGATGCATCGTCCTTCGCGGCGCTCTACGGCCGGGTCAGTCCGACCTCGCTCGAGCAGGGGATTGCCAGCTTCGTCGCCTGGTACCGGAGCTACCATGAACCCGGCCATATCCGCGCCTCCGGCAGCGACCCCGTCCCGGATTAGCGCCGTCGGATCCGGCTCGCGCCTTGCAGTCCCGCGCCGCGGCGACACCCGAGCCCGCCGCGTCCCGACCTCCGTGCAATCAAGGACACGGAGTGCGGAATTAACCAACGGCTAACCAGCCGACGTCCATGCCGGGCGAGGCGCGTATCGCGCCCTCCGTCAGTGATGCGGCGGACTGCCCCGCCCGGCCTCACGCCGGGCGGGGTTGTTGCCGTAACGTCTCGCTTCCGCCCCGTTCGATAGCCGGCACCGCGCCGGGAACCTGATCAGCCGTTCCGTGTCTTCTCGAGCCGGTCCCGAGAAGACCCGTCCGTGACGCTCCATCGATCGGCTGAGACGCTGCGCCGGCATCCCGCGCATCCGGCACTTCCCCGCCCGTCGGCATCTGCTGGTGAAGCCCGCGAGGAGCTGTCCGGTGTTCGGCTCATTGGACCATGGAGCCGTCCCGGTCCGCCATGGCGGCCCGAAGCGCCTCCTCGGCAGCCTCCTTGATCTCCAGCAGCATCCCGATGGGGATCGGGATGTCGACCCGCTGCCCCTCCATTGTCTCGAATTGCAGGACGGCCAGGGTCTCGCCGATCGCGACGGCCGCGAGGTCGGTGCAAAGCGGCAGCTGAAAGGGTCCCTCGCCCGGAAGCGCAATCTCGATCGGCTCAGGTCCCTCGGAGCCGCCATCCTCATCGTCCTGGGTCATGCTGCCACTCGCCGCAGAGGGTCCGCAGCATCGCGCAGCACCGGGCCACCTGCCAAGCCCGGCAGTTGACCTCCCCGGTCCAGCGGCTAAGCCACGATCGAGCCGTCCAGACCGGCGCGGGAGGATCATCGTCCATGTCCAAGGCCTTCGCCTCGACATCCGACCTTTCGGACAAGAAGGTCACGTTCGCCGAGATCGGGCGCGACCTGTACGCGTTCACGGCGGAGGGCGATCCCAATTCGGGGGTGATCGTGGGCGACGACGGCTGCATCGTCTTCGATGCCCAGGCGACGCCTGCCATGGCGCGAGGCGTGGTCGAACGGGTGCGGAGCGTAACGGACAAGCCGATCCGCTATGTCGTGCTCTCGCACTACCATGCGGTCCGGGTGCTCGGCGCCTCCGCCTATGGCGCACAAGGCATCGTGGCCTCGGCGGAAACCTATCGCCTCATAGCGGAGCGCGGCCAGGAGGACTGGGATTCGGAATACGGCCGATTCCCCCGCCTCTTCCGTGATGCCGAGAGCATCCCCGGGCTGACCTGGCCCAGTCTCAGCTTCTCCGGGCGGATGTCGATCTATCTCGGCAAGCGCGAGGTGCAGCTCATGCAGCTCGGCGCGGGGCACACCTCGGGCGACATCGTGGCCTGGGTGCCGGATGCCGGCGTGATGTTCACCGGCGACCTCGTCGAGTACCACTCGGCCTGCTATTGCGGCGATGCGAAGCTTCGGCAATGGCCGCGTACGCTCGATGCGATACGCGACTTCAACCCGACGGCGGTCGTGCCCGGCCGCGGCGACGCGCTTCTCGGGCATCGCACCGTCGCGGAAGCCATCGCCCTCACGCGCGATTTCGTGACGACCCTCTACGGGGTTGCGGAGATGTCCGTCGCGCGCGGGAGGAGCCTCAAGGAGACCTTCGCGGCTGCGCGCGAGGTCATGGACCCGAAATTCTCGTCCTACGCGATCTACGAGCATTGCCAGCCCTTCAACGTGGCGCGCGCCTATGACGAGGCGTCCGGCATCGACGATCCGGTGATCTGGACCGCCGAGCGCGATCGCGAGGTCTGGGCAGCGATGAACGAGAGCTGACACGCTGGCTCAGGCGTATCTGCGCCGGCCTTCAGCCTGCGCCAGGTCAAGGGGGGCGGAGAAGTCGGCGAGCCGAGCTCGGCTGGGCGTGGGTATCGCTATCGGAATGGCAGACCGGGAAGGCGCCCGCCCCCTCCGATCGCCACGGGAGAACCTCGATCGTGGCGGCCGACCCCTTGCGCAGCCCTACCCCGCCCTCGGGGCCTGGGGCAGGGCGAAGAAGGGCGTGCTCTCCAGCTCGGGCTCCGCGAAGGCTTCGAGCTCGGCCCGGAGATGGTCCAGATCCTCGCGGAAGAGCGCTTGCGCCACGCCGACGGCGAGCTTCTCGGCCCCGACATCCACGCCCGGGATGTCGCCGGAGAGCTGCCGGTGGCTGAGATGGGCGGAATAGTTGAAGAGGTGGATGCGCGACAGGGCCGGGCAGGCGCCGGACACGCGCTCTGTCAGCTCGAAGGCCGGGCCGAGATAGGGATAGCGGGCGAGGGCCGGCCGTACGAGCGCCTCCGGGGGCCTGTAACGGTCGCCCCAGGTGGCGGCCTCCGCCGCTACCGCACGGAGTTCCGGCGCGGCCGAGAGATCGACCTTGAAACCCGTGCCGACGATCAGGAAATCCGCCCGCTCCTCCGCGTCGCGGCCCCCGACTCTCAGCCGGACCTCACCTCCCTCGCGCGCGGCGGCCGTGATGGGTGCGCCCAGGTGGAGGCGAAACTGCGGGTGCCGGATGGTGCGGTGGACGGTCTCGTGCGGGGGCGGCGCCTGCAGGTCCTCCAGGTAGACGCTGAAGGCCCATTTCTCCGCATCGGTGAGCGCTTCCCAGCCGTAATACCAGCCCGGATTGGCCGTGCCCCGGCTCTTGTTGACCTGCGGCAGCACGGTGCGCCGGACATACATCTCGGCGGAGGCCGCCCCGGCCTCGAGCGCGGTAGCGGCGTTGTCCCAGGCCGAGGCGCCGCCGCCCAGGACCGCCACCCGCCTTCCGCGCAGCGCCCCGAAATCGATCGGATCGACCGTATGCGCGGCGAGATCCGGAAACAGGGCGGGATCCACGAAATCCGGGATGAAGCCGCCGCCCGTGCCGCCCCTTCCCGTCGCGAGGACGAGGTGACGCACGAGCCGCCGATGCGGGCCGGCCGGACCGCGCAGCGAGACCTGGAGGAGACTGCCCGAAGGCTCGACGCCCGTGAGTTCGGTCTCGCTCGTGACCGGCAGCGCGAGCACCTCGGAGAGCCAGCCGAGATACTCCGCCCAGGCGGCGTTCGGGATCTTGTACAGGGCATCCCAGCCGGCACTGCCCTCGCGCGCCTCGTACCAGGCCCGGAAGGTAAGCGACGGGATGCCGAGCGCTGGCCCTGTCAGGTGCTTAGGCGAGCGCAGCGTCTCCATCCGGGCATAGGTCGTCCAGGGTCCCTCACGCCCTCGCGATGCGCGGTCGATCATCTGGACGTTGCGGATGCCCTTGCAGATCAGGGCCGAGGCGGCCGCGATGCCGAGCATCCCGGCGCCGACGACGAGCACGTCCAGCACCTCCGATCCGTCCTCGCCCCAGGTGCTGGCCGGCCAGTTCGCAGGCGGGAGGTTCAGGGCGGCGAGATCGTGCCGCACCCGCTGCTCCAGCACGGCGAGCCCGTCAGCCTCACCGGCCCGGGAGCGCGGCTCCGCCGAAGGGCGCGCCACCGGCGGCCCGGACGGGAATTCAGCCATGACAGTCTCGGCTTGAATGGTGCGGGTTATGGGCGGAGGGCGAAGGAGCACTCCGTGGAACGGGAGCGCCGTCCTGGATCTAGCTTCCGGCCGGCAGGCCAGCAACAGCGGCGGGCGCAGGCCGGCCCCCGCTCCCGGCTGAGGGCCCCACGGTATCGGACAGAGCGTGCGCGCCTAATCCGGATCTGCCGCGGGATCGGGGTCAGACGGCCCGTCGCCAGCCTGGCCGAGCGCGCGCAGCCGCTCTGCCTTGCAGCGGTTGATCTGCGCCAGGGCCGCGAGTTGCGCGATGGCTGCGAGGACTTCCGCATGCCGCCCTGCATCGCTCAGGCCCGGAAGCGAACGGCGCAGCCGGTCGGCGCGGCGGTCGAGCTCGCGCGCCTCCATCTCGAAATGCGCGATCAGGCGGGATCGGGCGAGCCTGGCGCCTGCGCTGCTCACGGCGTCTGCCCCTCTCCGGAGGCGGGTCGAGCCGCGCCGGGCGATCCCGGCACGGGCCCGACAATCCACCTGTGCGCGCGGAGGAGCGACTCACTCCGTCGGACTACCTCCGGGCGAGGGCGGCCCGGCCGCGATCCGGTACCGGCCGGACTGCCATGTTCCGCTCGACGGCGCCGCCCCGAGGCGCGCGCTCAGCATGCCCCACGGGCCGCCACGACCGCGAGCGGGGTCCGCAGCAGGATGTAGAGGTCCAGCCAGACGGACCAGTTCTGGATGTAGAAGCTGTCCTGCGCCTTCTGCGTCGCGAGGTCCCCCTCGCTGCGGGCCGAGATCTGCCAGAAGCCGGTCAGCCCCGGCGGAACGCTCGCCCGCAGCCGCCGGAACTCCTCGTCGAACCCCTGGAGGTGGTAGGCGGGGAAGGGGCGCGGGCCGACGAGGCTGATCTCGCCGCGGAGCACGTTGATGAGCTGCGGCAGCTCGTCGAGGCTGAACCGGCGCAGGATCCGCCCGATTCCGGGGATGATACGGGGATCGTCCGTGAGCTTGAAGAAGGTCTCCCATTGCCGGCGCGCGTCCGGATCGCGCGCCAGATGCTCCTGCAGGCGCGCCTCCGCGTCGACATGCATGGTCCGGAACTTCAGGACCTCGATGGGGCGGCCGTCCATACCGACGCGGCCGTGGCGGAAGAAGACGGGACCCGGTGAGACGATCCGGATCGCGAGGGCGACGACCCCCATCAGGGGTGCCAGGACGAGCAGGAGCGGGATCGCCAGGGAGCGGTCGAGGCAGCGCTTGATGAAGAGATTGCGCCTGCGGAAGATGCCACGCGGCAGATCGAAGCCGAAGCCGTCGCAGAGCGCACGTAGGCGCAGGCAGGAGCTCGGGCCATCCATCGCGGCGCGCGCCAGGACCACGTGCCGGAACGGAAGCCGGAGGAGCTCGCGCGACGAGGACGTCTCGGTCCCTGCGATCAGGACCACGTCGATGTCGCGGCTCAGCCGCTCGACGTCCTGCTCGCGGCCGATGAGCGGAAGCGGAAGATCGGTGCAGTCCGAAGCAGGGTCGGCCTGGCGGGCGATCTCGATGAACCCCACCGGCACCAACCCGTATTCCGGCCGGGCGAGGAGGGCGCGGCCCAGAGTGCAGCTCTCCGGCCCGGTACCGATCAGCGCGGTCGGTGTACCCCAGCAGCGCAGGCGGATCAGGACCATCCGCACAGCCTCGCCGGCATAGAAGCCGAGTGGGACGACGAGCGCTCCCCAGAGAAGAACCTGGGCCGCGAGGGCTACATCGAACATGTGCCGCTCGGCGCTCAGAGCCGCCGTCGCGCCGAGACCGAAGAGGAACGCGCCCATGGCCCGCAGCCGCAGACGCTCGACCGGGCCGAGACCCCATTCGGCGTAGAGGCCGACCGCCAGAAACGCGAACACGCTGAACGCGGCCAGATAGGCCGGAGCCTCGACGGGTGGCAGCCCCAAACCCGCCACGGCTAGCTGGGCGAGAGCCTGCGCGGCGAAGACGGCGCCGATATCGGCGGCGCAAAGCGCAAGCAGGCAGACCGCCCGCCTCGCGAGAGCCGGCGGATGCGCCGACCGGAATATCGTCGGCCCACTGCCCTGAAGAGCCCGGGCAGCCTCGGCCGGTCCCACCTCGGGATGGGAGAGGCCGAGCGGAGACGGAATCGCGTCCATGCTTCACCCATCGAGAAGCCGGGCAAGAAAAGCCCCGAGGAAGGGTTGGTGGTGGGTGCGGATCCGTGCCGGGCGCTATTCGGCCGCGATCGCGTGCGGCATCGGCGCCTCGGCCCGCACCTGCGCCTCGATCCAGGCGTAGGTCGGGACGAGGCCGTCCCTCACCATCATGGTCGGCTCCCAGCCGAGCACTTCCCGGAGCCTGGTGTTGTCACTGTTCCGCCCCCGGACGCCTTGCGGCTTCGAGACATCGTGCGCTTTCCCGACGCGCTTTCCGGCGATCGCGGCAACCGTATCCACGAGCTGGTCGACCGTGACGAGTTCGTCCGTCCCCAGGTTCAGCGGTGCGGCGTGGTCGGACTGCATGATGCGGAAGATTCCCTCCACGCAGTCGTCGACATACATGAACGAGCGCGTCTGCTGGCCGTCGCCCCAGATCTCGATCGTGTCGCCGTCCTGCGCGAGGGCGATCTTGCGGCAGATGGCGGCCGGAGCCTTCTCGCGACCGCCGTCATAGGTCCCAAGCGGCCCGTACACGTTGTGGAAGCGAACCGATCGCGTCTCCATGCCGTAATCCTCGTGGAAGTACTGGCAGAGCTTCTCCATGAAGAGCTTCTCGAGGCCGTACCCTTCTTCCGGCTGGGCCGGCCACGCATCCTCCTCGCGCAACGGGGTCACGTCGGGCTTCGTCTGGAGATAGAGCGGGTAGATGCAGGCCGAGGACGAAAACAGGAACCGTTTCGCATTGTTCTTCTTGGCCGCCTGGATCATGTGCGCGTTGATCAGGGTGTTGTTGATCGCGATCGTCGCGTGCGAGCCGCTGATGTAGCCGATGCCGCCCATATCCGCCGCCAGATGGTAGATCTCCTCGACATCGGCGGTCACGGCCCGGCAGTTGTCGAAGTCGCGCAGGTCGCAAATGGCGAAATCGCTTGCGGGGGAGGCCTCGAATGCCGGGGGCTTGATGTCCGCCCCGCGCACGTCATAGCCCTTCCTCACGAGGTATTTCACCAGATGATGGCCGATGAAGCCGGCTGCACCAGTCACCAGAGCCGATTTGCGCGACATATCATTCTCCATGTTCTTCATGACGCCATTGTTCAAAGGAAATAACTCGGATCAAATCGAGCAAACGGGGTAATACCCTCTGGGATATCTACCGCCATTTACATGCTTCAACGGAAGACACCGCGCGACACACCAGGTTCTGCCCGGCATGGCGGCCGCGGGAACCGGTCCGAGCGAATTCGGCTGGCGCTAGGCCCGTACCGCCTCAGGCCCGGGCGCTTCTCCGGAGCTGGCGCACCTCGCCCGCTCCGGACGAGAGCAGCGCCTCGAAATACGCGATGGTGCGCTTCAGGCCTGCCTCGAGCGGGGTCTTGGGCGCCCAGCGGAGGAGGTCGCGCGCCTTGGCGATGTCCGGGCAACGCTGCTTGGGATCGTCGACGGGCAGCGGCCGGCGGACCAGCTCGGAGCGGGAGCCGGTGAGGTCGAGCACGAGTTGGGCAAGTTCGAGGATGGTCGTCTCCGTCGGATTGCCCAGATTGACCGGGGTCGGAACGTCGCCCTGGACGTTCATCAGCCGCACCAAGCCTTCGACGAGATCGTCCACGTAGCAGAAGGAGCGCGTCTGCTGCCCTTCGCCGTAGATCGTGATCGGTTCGTTCTGCAGTGCCTGGACGATGAAGTTCGAGACCACCCGCCCGTCCTGCGGATGCATGTTCGGGCCGTAGGTGTTGAAGATGCGGGCGACCCGGATCGGCAGCCTGTGCTGGCGATGGTAGTCGAAGAAGAGCGTCTCGGCGCAGCGCTTGCCTTCGTCGTAGCAGGCACGCGGCCCCGCGACGTTCACGCGTCCCCAATACTGCTCTGTCTGGGGGTGGACCTCCGGGTCGCCATAGACCTCGCTCGTCGAGCTCTGCAGGATCGGGCAGCGGAGCCGCTTCGCCAGGCCCAGCATGTTGATCGCCCCGAGCACGCTGGTCTTCGTGGTCTGGACCGGGTCGTGCTGGTAGTGAATCGGCGAGGCCGGGCAGGCGAGGTTGTAGATCTCGTCAACCTCGACATAGAGCGGGAACGTAACGTCGTGCCGCATGATCTCGACCGAGGAGTTTGATATCAGGCTTTCCAGGTTTCGCCTCGATCCGGTGAAGTAATTGTCCACGCACAGGACGTCGTGCCCCTCGTTCACCAGCTTTGCGCATAGATGCGAACCGATGAACCCTGCGCCACCCGTCACAAGGATCTTTTTCATGCCTAGCCCCGGTGCTGAACCGGCAATAAGCACGCGCCCGATCGCGGGCCGGCGCAACCGCTCAAGAGGATGACGAGGCGATAGCATCGCCTTTACATGAGGTACTTCGGCCGACGGCCCCGACTCTCCGGTGACCAGCTCCAGCGATCTTCCGGATCGCCGGGTGCGCCGGTCCAGGTACTCCGGAATTGCCGCCCAGCTCCCGTCCTTAGCCCGCGCTGCCGCGAGAAGGCCGATCTAGGCTCGTACCTGGCCGTGGCTGCCCTGCGCTCCACGGAAAGAGAACGGCAACACGGGATCACAGGAGGCAGGCATGCGGGGTCGTATCAGGCCGCTGATCATGTGCGGCGGCGCCGGAACGCGGCTGTGGCCGGCCTCGCGGGATACGATGCCGAAGCAGTTCATCCCGCTTCTCGGCAACCGCTCCAGCTTCCAGGAGACCGTCCTCAGGGTGCAGGAGGCAGAGTTCGCCGACCGCCCCCTCATCGTGGCGAGCGAGGCCTATCGCTTCATCATCGAGCGCCAGCTCGGCGAGATCGATGCGGTCGCCGATCTCCTGCTGGAGCCGGCGCGGCGGGATTCGGCCCCGGCCGTGATGGCCGGCACGCTCGCGATTGCCGAGGACGGCCTCGACACGCCGGTCCTGGTGCTCGCCGCCGATCACCACATCGCCGACGCTCCCGCCTTCAGCGACGCCGTCAGGAGCGGGCTTGCCGCCGCCGAAGGGGGCTGGCTCGTGACCTTCGGGATCACGCCTGTCCGGGACGCGACCGAGTACGGCTACGTGGAGCCGGGCGCCCGTGCACTCGGACAGGCGCTGCGGGTGCGGCGCTTCGTCGAGAAGCCGGATGAAGCCACGGCCGGGCGTCTCGTCCGCCAGGGCTGCCTGTGGAACTCCGGCAACTTCCTGTTCTGCGCGGGATCGCTGATCGAGGAATGCGAGCGCTTCGCTCCGGCCACCCTCGCCGCCATCCGCGAAGCGGTCTCGGACAGCCAGATCGTCGCCGGCGCGCGCGTTCTGGCCGCAGAGCCCTTCGGGCGTGCCGAGGCGACCTCGCTCGACTACGCCGTGATGGAACGGACCGACCGGGCCGCCGTCGTACCGGTCGCGTGCGGCTGGTCCGACATCGGCAACTGGGACGCGCTCTGGTCGCTGTCCGATCGCGACGGCGACGGGAACGCGCCCCGCGGCGACGTCGCGCTCCACAATGCGAGCAATTGCCTGGTCTGGACGAACGGGCAGCTCACCTCGCTGCTCGGCGTGAACGATCTCGTCGTGGTCGCGGACCGCGACGCAATCCTGATCGCCGATCGCCGGCGCAGCGCCGACGTGAAGCAGGTCGTCCAGTGGATGAAGCGCAACGGCCGCGCGGAGGCGAGCGCGCATGCCCAGGTCCATCGGCCCTGGGGCTGCTACGAGTCGATCGACCAGGGTGAGCGCTACCAGGTGAAGCGCATCGTCGTGCATCCGGGCGGACGCCTCTCCCTGCAGAAGCACCGCTTCAGAGCCGAGCACTGGGTCGTCGTCAGCGGCCAGGCCCACGTCACCGTCGGCGACGCGGTGAGCGTGCTCGGGCCGAACCAGCACGCGCATATCCCCCTCGGGGCCGTGCACCGCCTGGAGAACTTCGGCAACGCCCCCCTTGTGCTGATCGAAGTTCAGACCGGCTCGTATCTCGGCGAGGACGACATCGTCCGCCTCGAAGACGTCTACCACCGGGAAGCGGTCCCGCGGCCGGCCGAGACCCACCCCGATCCCATACCGGCGCCTCCGCTCGCCGCGAGCCCTGCCGCTCTCTGATGCGGCACCCGACCAGAGACGACCTCCAGCATGCGGCAGTCCGGGAGAAGTTGATGCGCATCCTGATCACCGGCGGGAACGGCTATGTCGGCCGCGAAGCCGTGGCGCTGCTCGCGCCGGAGCACGAGGTCTGCGTGCTCGACAATCTGCGCTACGGCCGCGTCCGGCTGAGGCAGAGCGAATTGGAACGCATCCGGCTGGAGAGGGCCGACATCACCGATCGGGGTGCGGTCGAACGGGTCGTACGCTCGTTCCGCCCCGAGGCAGTGATCCACCTCGCGGCCATCCACTACATCCCCGAATGCGAAGCCGATCCCTCGGCCGCGCTCCTGACGAACGTCTTCGGGACGATGAACCTGCTGCTCGCCTGCGAGCCGGGCTGCCGCTTCGTCTTCGCGAGCAGCGGGGCCGTCTACAAGCCGGCCGCGGAGCCACATTCGGAAGCGGGCGAGGTGAAGCCGAGCGACATCTACGGCTTCACCAAGCTGCACGGCGAGGAATATGTCCGTCACATCGCCGGGCAGCGCGGCCTCTCCGCCGTGGTGGTCCGCCTCTTCAACGTGATCGGTCCAGGGGAGACGAACCCCCACCTCGTCCCGGAGATCGTGGCCCAGCTCAAATGCGGCCGGGTCTCGATTCGCCTCGGCAACATCTGGCCGAAGCGCGACTACGTGCATGTGCTCGACGCCGCGCGCGGCTTCGTGGCGACGGCTCTGAACAGCGACGTCCCACCCGGGGAGACGGTGACGGTCAATCTCGGCACATCCCGGAGCTACTCGGTCGCGTCCGTGCTGCGGAAGCTGCGCCGGATCGCCGGCATCCGCTTCGCCCTCGAACGCGATGACAGCCGCGTGCGCGCGGTCGACCGTCCCTTTCTTGCGGCCGACAACAGCCTCATCCAGCGCGTCTTCGGCTGGCGCCCCGAACACACCATCGAGGATGCCCTGACCGAACTCTGGCGCGATCCGGACCTGCCGGATTCCCTGCTGGCGCGGTACCGCTGATGCGCGTTCTGTCCGCGATCGTCATCCCGCCGCACCTGACGGCGAGCGGCGCCGTGCGTGCCGGAGAAAGGCTCAGCGCCGAGCTCTCGCGCCAGTGCGACATCACGGTCGCCAGCATGCTGAACGGACGCGCCGCCCATGTCGGCGCGCCCGGCGATCCGGCGGCCAAGCGGCAGGAGGTCAGGACAGGCCTTCCGCCGCTTCTGCCGTGGTCGCGCGTACCGCAAGGCTACCGCACGCCCTTCTACCGCTCGGACATCCCCGCCATCGTGCGCCGTGGCGCCTTCGACCTCGTCCATCTGCACAACCCGATGCCGGGCTTCGAGCTGGAGCGGATCGCGGGAGCGTGCCGGCGCCGCCGCATCCCGTATGTGATCTCGACCCACGGCTACAACGAGATCGCGCATGGCGAGCAGATCCACGGCTTCGGCCGCGCGCAGAGGCTCGCCTGGCGCCGGCTTGTCCTGGCACCTGTCGCGCGCGCGACCGCGCGCGCGTCGGGGATCTTCGCGCTGTCCCCGGCCGACATCCCGATCGTGCGGGGCATGGGATACCGGGGCGAGATCACGATCGTGACGAACGGCGTCGATCTTCCGGCGCCCGCAGAGGACGCGCAGAGCGCGGCAGTCCTCTCGCGCCACGGCATCCCGCCGCGCCGGGCCGGCGAGCCCCTCACCTTCATGTTCCTGGCCAACCACACGCCGAACAAGGGGCTCCCTATCCTCCTGGAGGCGTTCCGCCGCCTCCGCTGCCCCTTCCGGCTGGTGATCGGCGGCGAGAAGCGCGCCGGGATCGACTACGAGGGCGCGCTGCGGGCCTGCGGCCCGGGACAGGAGATCCTGGTGACCGGCCGGCTCGATGATGCCGAACTCTCGCCGCTCTTCCGGCGCTCGGACTGCTTCATCTTTCCGACCCTGGCCGATACGCTGCCCCTCGCCGTCCTCGAGGCGATGGCGCACGGCCTGCCCGTGATCGCGTCCCGCGTCGGCGGGATCCCGTTCGAGGTCGACGACGCGAGCGGAATCCTCATCCCGCCAGGCCATCCGGAGGCGCTCGCCCGCGCGATCGGGCGCCTCGTCGCACGTCCGAGCGCGCTGGCCGAGATGGGCCGCGGTGCGCGCCGACGCGTCGAGCAGCTCTTCACATGGCCGGTCGCGGCGGAGCAGGCGCTCGCCGGCTACGAACGCGCCCTCGCGGCCGTGCCGCGTGCGCATCGCGCTCCGCCGCCTCGCTCCGTCTCCCTTCCACGCCACCAGGATGCCATCGGATGAGCCCTGACGCCCCCCGTCTCGCAATCATCGGCTGCGGCGCCGTCGTCGAGCATCATCTCCTGCCGGCGCTCCGCCGGGCCGGGTGGATTCCGTCGGTCTTGGTGGACACGTCGCAGGCGCGGTGCGAACATCTGAAGGGCCGTCTGCCCGGCAAGGGCCGCGGCGTCCTCACGGCCGGCGAGTGGGACAGCGTCCGGGACAGCTTCGATGCGGCGATCGTGGCCGCTCCGCACGTATTCCATGGCCCCATCGGTCGGGCGCTCGTCGCCGCGGGCAAGCATGCCTTCATGGAGAAGCCGCTCGCGACGGCCAGCGCCGATGCGGAGGCCATGGTGGAGGAGGCGGAGCGGCGCGGCCTGACGCTGTCGGTCGGCCTCCTGCGCAGGTATCTCGACGTGGCGCGCTGGACGAAGGCCCTCCTGGCCTCGGGGACGCTCGGCGAGGTGGAGCGCTTCGATGCCCGGGAAGGCTTCGTCTTCAACTGGGCAGTCAGCTCCGACGCCCTTCTGCGGCGGGACCTGTCCGGGGGCGGCGTGCTGATGGATACCGGCGCCCACGCGCTTGACCTGATCGGCTGGTACCTCGGGGAGCTTCGGCCGCTCGCCTATTCCGACGACGCCGAGCGCGGGGTCGAGGCGGATTGCGTGTTGACCTGCGCCTCCGCGTCAGGCGCCTTCGGGCGCATCGAGCTCAGCCGGACACGAAACCTCCGCAACACGCTTCGTATCGACGGGTCGCGCGGCTTCGTGGAGGTGCATCTCTACAAGAACGAGGTCGTTTCCGGGTCGCCCGCCGTTCTGGCCTTCGAGCATGAGGGTCTGTCGCCGAGCAGCTTGCGCCAGCAGCTCTTCCCGGCGCTGTTCGACGCCGAGATCCGGGATTTCCGCGCGAGCATCGAGACGGGTGCCGCCCAAGGCGTGCCGGGCCGGGAGGGGCTCGCGGCGGTTGCCCTGGTGGAAGCGGCTTACCGGATCAGGACGCCGCTCGCGCTTCCCTGGGCGGAGCCGCGGCGAGCGGACGCTCCGGCCCTTCCGCCCGGTTCGGCCGCGGTGATCACCGGCGCGACCGGCTTCGTCGGAGGGCGGCTCGCGGAGCGGCTCGTCGAGGACGGCATCCGCGTGCGCTGCCTCGTGCGCAGCATCAGCCAGGCGGCGCGCCTCGCCCGCCTGCCGGTCGAGATCGTGCGGCTGGATCTTGCGGACGCGCCGGCGGTGGCCCGGGCGGTGGAGGGTGGCGATTACGTCTTCCACTGCGCCTACGACCCGCGCTCGCGCCAGCAGAATATCGGGGGGACGCGAGCCATCCTCGCCGCCTGCTCGGAACGCGCAGTCCGGCGGCTCGTCCACGTCAGCAGCTTCTCGGTCTACGAGCCTTTCCCCGACGGAGAGCTGAGCGAGGCAACTCCGGACGGGAACCGAAATTGGGAGTACATTCGCACCAAGCTCGATCTGGAAGGAGAGGTGCTCGCCGCCGCGCGCAGCGGGAAGGTGCAGGCGACCGTCGTCCAGCCGACGATCGTCTACGGACCCCACTCCAAGCCCTGGACCGACGGTCCGGCCGAGATGCTCATATATGGCGAAGTGATCCTTCCCGACGGCGGGACGGGGCTCTGCAACCCGGTCCATATCGACGATCTCGTCGACGGCATGCTCCTCGCCGCGACGAAGCCGGATGCGGTCGGCGAGCGCTTCATCCTGTCCGGCCCAGAGATCGTGACATGGGGCCGGTTCTTCGGAACGGTCGCGGACGCGCTTCGCATTCCGGGCCCGAGCTGCTGGCCGAAGGACCGCATCATGGCCCGCAACCACGGACTCTGGCGCGACATCCGCATGGTGGCATCCGACCCGCGCCGGATCGTTCAGATCGTCGTGAGGTGGCCGCCGGCGCGGCAGGCGCTCCAGGCCGGCCTGGATGCGCTCCCGAAACCAGCCCGAGCGTTAGTCGACAAGTACTATTTCGGCGGCGGCGGGAAGAAGATCGGGCAGGTCCATTTGCCGGATCCGCGCACGCTCGCACTCTACGCTGCCCGCCCGACCACCGATTCCGAGAAGGCAAGATCGCAGCTCGGCTACCATCCCGTCCGCGACTTCGAAACCGGAATGGCGCAAACCGCGCGCTACCTGAACTGGGCCTATGCCGACGTCCGCGGCGAGGTCGCGCGCCGCGCGCCGCCGACGGCATCCCGGACACCGTTCGACAGCCCGGATTTCGTCAATGCTGTCTAAGGCGCATCTCGGGCGCGCCTCGTGGACGCTGACGGACCAGGCCATCGTCAGCGTCGGCGCCTTCGTCGTCAACGTCACCTTGGCGCGGCATCTCCCGCCCGCCGAGTTCGGCGTCTACGCGCTGCTCGTTGGGGCAATGCTCCTTCTGCAGCTCGTCACCGGATCGCTGCTATTCTACCCGCTTTCGATCAGGCGAAATGCGCGGGAGGCGCAGGACGGCCGCGCGCTGGTCCGGGCGACCTTCGTGTTGACGCTCCTCTTCTGCGCTCCGCTCTCGCTGACCCTCGCGGCCGTACTGCTCTGGGCGGGGCGAGGGGATCTGGCCGCGGGGGTGACGTTCTACTTCGCCGCCTGGCAGCTCCAGGAGATGGCGCGCCGGAGCCTCATGGCGGAGCTCGCCCACAGGACGGCCCTGCCTGGAGATGCCCTATCCTATATCGGGCAGGCCGCCGTCGTGATCTCGCTCGGCCTTGCCGGTGAGCTGACGCTCTCTCGCGCCTTCATCGGCATGGGCGCCTGCGCTGCGGCTGCGGGCGCCCTCCAGTTGGCACAGGCCGGCGCGCTGCGGAGGGGACCGGTTCGTCTCGGCCGGACGTTCCGTGAATTCGTTGCGCTCGGGGGCTGGTCGCTCCTGAACGGAAGCCTTCTCGCGCTGCGCTATCCTCTCCTGGCCTGGACCCTCGCCCTCCTGAACGGACCGGCTGTAGCAGGAGAGCTCCAGGCGGCCGCGAACGTCGTCAACATGGCCAATCCGATCATCCTCGGCCTGTGCAACATCATCCCGCAGACGGCGGCGCGCGCCCACCCGGAGGGCAAGGCCCGGGCCTGGCAGGCCGCCCGCCCCTACGCGCTCGTCGGGGCCCCTCCCATCCTCGTCATCTACGCGCTCGCATGCATCGCGCCGGGACCGATCCTCGCGGCGATCTACGGCCCGGGCTCGCCCTACGTGCAGCTCGCCAACGCGGTGCAGATCCTGGCCGTCGCGTCCGCGCTGAACTACGGCACGGACATGATCTGCTCCTACCTGCACGGGGTGGATCTGGCGCGCACCGCCCTCCTCATCAACGGCGCAGGCATGGTCGCGGCGCTGGCTCTCGTCCCGCTCCTCGCGGCGGAGTTCGGCCTGATCGGAGCCTGTTCGGCCCTGCTTGTGGCCAACCTGATCCGGCTTCTCCTCTCCCAGGTTCTCCTGCTCAGGACGATCGCCCATGATGATCAGGCCCGCCTGGCCTGAAGCCGGCCCCCATCAGCGCACCAGGACTTCGGAACAGCCGCCCGCGGCCACCAGGAGGCTGGTCGAGGTGCGCCACCTCGTCTTCGACACCTCGGACGCCCATCCGAGCGAGGCGAACGGCGTCCACAGGGTCGCACGGCACCTCGCCGTCGAGCAGGCCGCGGCGGGCCACGACACGCGGCTCGTGATCCTCTCCGCCGTCCCGGAAGGCGCCCGGACCGGTCGGCTCGAGGTTCCGTCCCAGATCCTGCCGATCGTGGGACCGTCCGTGCGAGGTAAGCACTATCGGCTGGCGCCGGAGATCCTGGAGACGCTCGTCGCCGGCGCCGAGCGACGAACCTTCTTTCACATCCATGGGGCGCGCGAGCCGCTGCTTCTCCCCGTCTGCCGCGCCCTGAACCGGGCTGGGATTCCCTATGCGGTCACTGTGCACGGCCGCTACTCGCACCTGGTCGAGATGCCGGGCCTGCGGCGGGGGCTGTCGCGGCTCTACCTGCATCTGTGCGAGCGGAGGGCGCTGGAACGGGCGCAGTTCGTGCAAGCCGTGTCGGAGCGCGAGCGAATGATCATCGCACGCATCGCGCCCGCTTCACGCATCAAGGTTGTGCCGAACGCCGCTTTCTCGCTGGCTTTGGATGGGCGACTTCCCGTTCCGCTCCGGCGCGCATCGAGCCGCGCGCCGCTGCGCTTCGGATATCTCGGACGCTACGCCATCGAGCATAAGGGGCTCGATATCCTCCTGCGGGGCTTCGCACGGTACCGCCGCCAAGGAGGCACGGGCGAGTTGGAGCTCTTCGGCACCGGTCCGGCGCGGAAGGAAATCGCGGATCTCGCGCGCGAGCTGGATCTTGGCAGCTGCGTCAGGATCGGCGCCGCCCTGTTCGGTGACGGAAAGGCGAGGGCCTTCGGGCGTTGGGATTACTTCGTCCAGCCGTCGCGATACGAGGGCTCGCCGATCGGCGCACTCGAAGCCGCCCTGTCGGGGTTGCCGCTTCTGGTCACGCCGGGAACCGGGCTTCTGGAGGATGTCGAACGCCTCGGCGCCGGGATCCCGGTCCGGCATCCATCCGCGGAGAGCCTTGCCGCAGCTCTCATGGCAGCCGAGCGCGCGAGCCCGGCCGACCGGAACCTGATGTCCCGGCATGCGCACGAGATGGTCATCGGCTTCGGCGATTGGGGGGAAATCAGCTCCCGGCTGCTGGGGCTCTATGGAAGCTGATGGAGTGCGCGGGAGCGCGCGAGTTGCGGAGCCACGCCCGGGCTGGCCGGGCGATCGAGCGGTTCTCCTGTCAGGAATTCAGCGAGATGAGCGCCGGCTTGGACGGCGGCAGGCGATGACCGTCCCGCTCCACTCCTTGATCGTCGGAGCTGCTCCCTTGGGACAGGCCGACATTCATGGCCCAGATGGCAGCCTGAGTCCGGTTTCGCACTCGTATCTTCCGCAGGATCGCCTTGACATGGACCTTCACGGTGGCTTCGGCGATCTCCAGCTGCCGTGCGATGTGCTTGTTCGAATCCCCGTTCACGAGCGAGCGCAGGATGACGAGCTCGCGCGAGGAGAGCGGGGGAGAGTCGCCCGCGGCCGACGGCACGCGCGGCTCGACCAGGCTGGGCAGGGCGCGGATCTGCTCGGTCTTCGGTGACGTAAAGAGCGCAGATACGTCGCCTGGCAGGACCGTCCCCCCGGCTATGACCACCTCGAGCGATTTCAGAAGCCCGTCGGAGCTGATGGAATTGGCGAGAAAGCCGTGCGCGCCGGATCGGAAGGCGCGCCCGATATCCTCGGCGGAAGGGTGGGAAGCGACCACGACGACATACGCGTCGGGATGCGCGCAGCGGATCGCCTCGATGACTCCGGGCGGGTGGGGCGCTGCGCCCTCGAACGCGACGATGAAGAGCTTCGGGGCTTTGCCGCCCTGCAGCTTGGGGACGAGATCCGTAGATCCCTGCGCGACGACCTTGAAGGAACTACGCCCGAGTATTCGGGCCAAGCCATCGCGGAACAGGGTCGTTTCGGAGAGGATGCAGGTGGCGACCGCTCGACACATTGGTACCCCCATGCGCAACTGCAACCGAGAAGAGGCAGGGCCTGCAGTACGGCGCCTGGGCTACTCTCCAGGCACATAGTAGTAAAATAACGATTTATATGCAACTACTCGTTTCTCCGCAGAGGGGAGATTCTTGTGCGAGATAGTATTAGCCTCGATATAGCCAATTCGGGCTAGGCGCACTCGACAAGCTCCCTGGCGCAAGCCGCTAATCACGCCACTCGCGGGCAAGGAGCGCAGCCTCAGTCCGGTTCCGAACCTGCAGAACACGGAACACGGCGGCGATATGTATCTTGGCCGTCGCCTCTGAGATTTCGAGCCTCTGTGCGATTTCCTTGTTGGAGAGCCCTTCCGCGATGAGAAGGAAAACCTCTCTCTGCCGCGGAGTCAAACGGAACATGCGATTCTCCGCCTTGGTGGTCTCGCGCCATTCCGAGCCCGGCTGCGGCTCGCCCGCCCGCTCCTCTCGGGGCCCCCCCATCCAGACGGGAACATAGATTCGGCCGGACAGGACGTCGGAGATCGCGTGAATGATCTCGCTGTCCGACTGCGCCTTCGAGACGGCGCCATGAAGTCCGGCCGAGATCGCGGCCAACACGGCCTCCGGCGAGTTCCACGGGATCAGGAGGACGAGACGGGTCTGCGGCGCCGCGCGGGCCATGTCGCGCAGGAACCCCGCACTCTCGGGATCGGCAATGTCGAGATCGAGAAGCGCGACGTCGATGCCCGGTTCGGTCTGAAGCATGGACAGCGTGGTCTCGATCGAGCCGGTCTGGAAGACGCTCGAGGTGGCGAGGGCGGATTTGAGCGTCAGGGCCAGCCCGAGGCGGTAGACGCCGTGCTCGTCGAAGATGAGAATGCGCGGCATACCCTTCTCCGGCCGGGCGTGATCGAGAAGCGCCGCGCCGAGGCCCGGCGGACCGGGCTCGCCGCATTCGAAGTCCATGCCGGTCCGGGCGATCATCGGCACCCTGCCGGACATTCTGCGAGAACCGGCTCGCTGCAGTTGCGTAGAGCCTGCTGGCAACGCTCGACGCATTCCGCGCGCCGCGGATCGACGGTGAAGAGGCGGGCGCGGCATTCGAGCACGCAGCCGTCCTGGCGCGCGCGGCAGGCCTGGACCTGGGTGCGGCAGGTGGCGCATCGTTCGCCCGATTGGGCCCAGGCAGACGGCGTCCCGAGGCTTGTGCCGAGAAGCACAAGTAAGACCGCAGCACCGAGATCACCCAGGCGCCGCTTGGGCGAGAGGCATCTCGGCGGGTCGCTACGCACGGGGGGCACTCCTCACGGTCTCACGTAGATCCACCCCTGTTCCTGCAGTTCCACCACCCGGACGATCCCGCTCGCTACCGTTCGCGCCTCCGGGACCAGCGTGATGGGCTTTTCCTCCTGCTTGGAGTGGTTCGCCATCGTGTTCTCGCAGCCGGACAGCGTAACGCCCTTGCGGCCCGCAAGCGCAGACAGGCGCGCCCTCACGGGCGAGGTGTCTTCGCGCAGCATGTGCAGGCCCGCCGCATAGGCGACGAGCTCCACTTCGACCTTCTCGCCCTTGTCGGCAAAATACTTGATCATGTTGTCGATGTTGTTCAATGCAGCATTCATCGTCGTGGCATCGTTCTGAGTGATCTGAACCACCACGCGATGGACGATATCCTGACGGGACTTCTGCTGGGCAGCCTGTTGCGATCCCTTCGTGGAGGGAGAAGGCGGAGGCGTGGGACGGGTCTGCGCCGCGGCCGTCGTCGTGGCGAGGACCGCCGCAGCGAGCGCCACGGCTGCAATCCGTATTTTCGACCGCACCATCATGGAGGCTCCGTTCGGCTAGGGGGACAGGCCCGCGGCAGGGTTGGAGCCGCAGCTACGGCCGAGCGCCCGGCTGCTCGCCTTCGTCGGGCAGCGCCGCCCGGTCGCCCCTCGCACTGCGGGGCGCTCCCTGTGCGCGGTCCAGCCATTCCTGGGCGGCGGGAAAGCGATCGAGCCCGGGCACGGTGGCCAGGATGCTCACCTCGCGCCATTTGGGGTGAAACCCAGGCTCCTGGAGCTTGCCGATGTGGCTGAAGAGCCGGTCGACCAGACGTGCGACACGCTGGTACCGCGGCGAGGATCTCGGCCAGTTATAGGCGGCCAGGAAGGTGGGAACCGCGATCGTCCGCACGCTCGTCCCGGCCCCGATCAGCCGCGGGTAGTCGGACGCGGTGAGGGAGGACGGAAGGTAATAGTCCTCGAAACGCTTGTCGTACTCGACCGGCAGGAACTTGAAGCCCTGCGGCCATTCCGTTCGCGAGAAGGCGTCGACCGGCTTGGAGGTGATGAAGATCACGGCCGCCATCTCGCCACGCCTCATCTGCTCGAGCGCCGCCTGGTGCGGCACGAAGGTCTTCTCGATCTGCACGCCGAGGCGGTCGAAGATGATGGGCCCGGAATAGGCGGCTGCCGTGCCGGGCGTGTTGAAGTTGACCTTCTTGCCCGCGAGATCCTGGAGGCTTCCGATCTCCGGGCGCACGAAGACGTGCAGTTCCGAGGGGAACAGGTTCAGGATGCTCGTGATCCGCTTCTGGATGTTGGGGACGAGGGGCTTGAACTGCTCGAGCGAGTCCGTGTTCAGGATCGCCGCGTCGATGCCCCGGATATAGAGCAGCGCCTCGAGGTTCTCGGCCGGCCCGCGCGTGACGATCGGGAGGACGTGCAGGTTCTCGCCGTCGTCGACGATCCGGGCCATTTCCACGGCGAAGCGGATCGGCGCCCCCTCGAGCAGGCCCGCGGCAAGGCCCAGCGTCCAGGCGTTGAGCTTCTCGCGAACAGGCGCCTCCTGGGCCCGATTGTACTGAGCGCGCTGCGCAGACGCAGGAGAGGCATCCGCGAAGGATCCGACGGCGACCGCGCCGGCGATCGCAAGGGCTGACCAGGGGTTCATGTCTGCCGCTCCGGAGCGCTGAGGGCCGCGATCCCTACACCCTGCGGCGTCCCCCCGGCATAGAGCGAAAGGATCGGTCCCGGTCCTTCCGGAGTACTCCGCCGTCAGCAGCCGAGTGCGAGCGCCAAGAGGCAGGCGAGCATCTGGCCGGAGGCGAACCTGTTCTGGCCCGTGAGCTTGTAGAAGGCGGCAAGCAGGGTCGAGACTGGGTCGCGGGCGAGATAGCGCAGCAGCCGGAGGTCCTGCCGGCTCATGTGCCAGGGCGCGAGAGCCGCAGCCAGGAGCGCAGTCGGAGAGCGTAACGTCGTCCCGGCCGCTATCCGGCCCGCGCGGCGCGCCGCCTCCGGCGGCCCGCAGCCGAGCGCCACGAAGTTGAGCCCGGCCAGGGCCGCCATGTCCATGCGATACCAGAAGCGCGGGTTGCACTCGATGAAGACGAAGGAGCCATCCGGTCTGCAGCGCAGGTCGAACCCGATCACGCCGCTGCAGCCGAGATGCGAGACGATGGCCTCGGCGCTCCGGTCGATCGCGGGCGTGCTGAGGAAGGTCAGGCCCTGCTGCGTTCGCGCGTAGCTCACCGAAACGAGCACCCGACCCTCGGAGCAGAGATAGACGGCGCAGATGTCACGCCCGGCAACGTATTCCTGAACCAGGATCGGTTCGTATCCGTCCGGCTCCAGTTCGGCCGGACCGTCGAGCCTGGCGACACCGAAGCTCCCCCACATGTTCAGTGGCTTCACGACGATGGGCCATTCCAGCTCGCCCGCGCGCGAGGCCTCCAAGAGTTCGGCCCGCGTCTCGAACCGGCGCGACCGCGGCACGGGAACGCCGATCCCTCCGCAGAGGGCGGTGAAGGTCCACTTATCGTCGAGGATATCGAAGACCTCTGCCGCCGGGACAGGAAAGTGCCGCGCGGCGAGTTCCTCCCCGTGCGCGGCGAGGAAGCGCGTGGTGGCCGCGCAGCTCGGGAGGATCAGATCGACGGCGTGCTCTCTGCACAGGACGTTGATCTGGTCCACGAGGCAGGCGGATCCATTCTCGAAAGAGCCTGCGGCGGGAAGGTACCGGCAGCATGCCAGGGACAGGCGGAGATTGGCGGCCGCCGCCGTCCCGAGCACGTAGACCTCGGCGAAATGCTCGGCGGCGCAGCGCAGCACCCGGTATTGCAGCCTGAACCCATCCGCCAGGATCAGGGCGCGGCGTCTGCTCGAGGGGCGGGCAAGCATGCCAACGCTCGCTCGCGCTGGAACAGGTCCGACAAGGAGACCTGCTTGTCCCGACGGGCGGAGCTCATCGCAGGGCGGCAATTCGATCCTCCGCCCCCTTGAAGCCGGCGGAGGCCGCGTCGGCATAGAGCTGCATGGCCCGGACGCGATCGGCGAGCGCGCCGCCCATGCGGCGAAGGATCGGGTTTCGTGGATCGTAGGTCTCGGCGAGCTTGAACAGCGCCAGCGCATGGCCTGCGCCGGCGGCGTGCTCCAGCAGCAGGCGGGCGCCGACCAGGTCCCCCCGGGCGAGGAAGCTTTCGGCCCGCGCCAGCACGGCGGTGCCATCCACTTGCGGAGCTATTGTTTCTTCAGTGTGCGGCTGGGGTCGCGGATCCTCGGCCGGAGGGGCTGCGTGCCTCGCCTCCTGCACCGAAGGAGCGTCGGGGAGCGCGAGGGTTTTGCTGAAGATCGCCGTCTGCGGACCGGCTCCCGTCCAGACGGCGTTAAGATCCTGCAGCGGCGAGCTCAGCCGGACCATACCCTGCGAAAGCCGGGCCTGCAGTCTGTCGCGGAGCGCCCGTGCCTCGCCGGCCCGGAGTTCGAGGAGCGCGGCGATGCGAGCGAGCCCGTCGCGTATGGCCGGATCTGCCGGGGCCGGAGCGCCGGCAGAGGCCTGCCTCTCTCCGGTCGCGCGCTCGCTTCCGACCGGATCAAGCAGCATTGCGCGAAGGCGCCCCTCCAGCCAGGCCAGGATCTCGGCCGTGCCACTCCGGATGCCGTCGAGGTCGCCCGCGGCCCTAGCAGCCTGCGCCACGGCGTCGTCACGCTCGCTGGAGACCTTTGCCTGATCGCGGCCGATCTCGGCCAGTCTTGCCTCCAGCTGCCTGAGTTCGACATCCTTGCCGTCGAGCCCGGCCTGAAGCTCCCGCAGGCGCGCTTCGGACGCCTCGGCGCGCGCCTCTTCCACCCGGAGGCGCTCGGCAGCGGCCCGTGCCGTCTTATCGGCCTCGCGTCGCGCGGCGCTCTGCTGTGCGAGCGCGTCCTCGCTCCTGCCGCGGTTCCGCACGGCCTCGGCGAGTTTCGCTTCCAGGTCTTGGATGTTGCTGCGTTCCGCCTCGAGAGAGACGCGCAAACCGTCGAGCTGCCGCTGCCCGCCCGCGGCCCTGGTCTGCTCCTGTCTGAGCCGCTCCGAGAGCGCCCGTGCGGCGTCCTCGGCACTCCGACGCGCGGCGGCGCTTTGCGCCGCAGCCTCCTCGCTCGCAGCGCGTTGTCGCCCGGCGTCGGCAAGATTCGCCTCCGCACGGGCGAGGTTCGCGCGCTGTGTCTCGAGCGCCGCGCGCAAGCCCGTGGCCTCGCGCTCGGCTCCCGCAAGCTTCGCTTCGAGCTGACGCGTCTTCTCGGTCGCCGCGGATGCGGCCTCGGCAGACAGAGCCGCCGCCGCACTCTGGGCGTTCACCCGCTCCGCCTGCTGGCGCGACGATGCGGCGAGTTGCTCCTCGACCTCCTTCAGTCTGGCACGGTCCCGCTCGAGCTGGCCGCGGAGGACCTGCGCGGCTGCCTTCTCGGCTGCGAGATCGCGCGACGCCTGCTCGGCCGCGCCTTTTCGTTCGGCCGCGAGCCGGTCCAGAGCCTGCCGCGCCTCCGCGAGTTCGGCCGAGCGGGCGGCGAGCGCGGCGGCAAGCGCTTCGTTCTGCGCCGTCGCAGCGCGCGCGGCGCGATCGGCCTCGGCCCGTGCCTGTGCGATCCTGCTCTCGAACTCGGCCCGTTCCGAATCGCGGGCGGCGGCCGGCGTGCTCTGGCCCGTTAGATCGGAGAGCTTCGCCGGGCCCGCCGCCTGACCCGCGGGCCGCTCCACCTGGCTCGTCCGTCCAGGTTCCGGCAGGCTCTGCCCGACCTCTGGCCGGCTCCGGAACGCGAGTTCGGTACCGGCCAAGCCGGCCAGAAGCGCCGCCGCGCAGACAGTCGCCACGGCCGTTCGCCGATGCCGGAGTGCTTGCGCGCGCCGGGTCCCGCGCTGCGCGAGGCCGTCCAGCAGCCTGTCCGCCTCGCTCGTGTCGGATGCCAGCGCCGGGAGCTTGGAGACGCCGCCCGGCCCACCGCGCTCGGGCGGCCGCCGCTCGGTCCGGCTGGCCGGCGTTGAGACCTCCAAGCGTGCGCGCGTCATCGAGCCGCCTCGGCTGGGTTGACGGAATCAGGGTGCAGGAATCGCCCCGGAACAGCTACGCGCCCGAAGGGGTACTCCTCGGGGCCGCTATCGCGGCACCCGAAGCGCGACACGGTGCGAAGCGAGCTGCAGGCCCGCCCGCCAGAGGAAGCCGGGCACGATCCACAGATAACGCCGCCAGAGCCGCCGCGGCTCGGTGGCGAGCCTGAACAGCCACTGGAGCGCGGAGCGCTGCATCCAGAGCGGCGCCTGGCGCTTGCGGCCAGACAGGAAGTCAAAGGCGGCGCCGACCCCGACGAGGGCCGGCGCATCGAGAAGAGGCGCGTGGTCGTGCATCCACTTTTCCTGCTTGGGAGTACTGAGCCCCACCCAGACGATGTCCGGGCGCGCAGCGTTGATCTGCCGAATCACGGCGGCATCCTCCTCGGGCGTCAAAGGACGGAAGGGTGGGCAGTACGTGCCGACGACCTGCAGCCCCGGAAAGCTTCGGCGAAGCTTGTCGCTCAACTCCTCGGCCACGCCCGGCGCCCCGCCATAGTAGAAGTGGCGGTAGCCACGCGCTGGCGAAAGCTCCGTTAGGCGCCGCATGAGGTCCGGCCCGAAGACCTGCCGCGTCTTCTTGAAGCCGAGCATCCGGGCCATCCAGACGAGCGGTTTGCCATCAGGCACGACGAGACCCGCTCCCCGGTGGATCGCCCTCAGAAGAGGGGAGCTCTGGCACTCCATCACGCCGTGCACGCTCGTGACGCACACGTAGGAGCGTCGACCCGAGCTGATCCAACCCTCGACCTCGGCGACGGCCGCATCCATGTCGACCGCGCTGACGCCGACCCCGAGGATCTCCGCCCTGGGAGGATCTGCGCTGATTTCGTCGCCGGCCATGGGGGGCACCGTGCTGATTGGATGCTCCAGGTTAGGCGCCAGAGCCGGCGACGCATCTGGGAAGGAGAATTACCCCGACTGTGCGCAGGTCCAAGGCGCAGGCGACGAACTCGACCGGTCGCGCCTGCGGAGCTTGGGCTACTCCGGAAGGTCAGGTCCGGTTTTCTGCGTTCCAGGCGATGATTTCACCGGGCCGCGTGGTCCGTTCCCCAGGTGAAACCATGGCAACCGATCAACCCAGCCGGCAGGCGACGCGCAGCCCCGTGCTCCGGACGCTGCGAGCGGCCGCGATCGCAGCGATGATCTGCTGCGCAGGCGCAGGCCGGGCGGAAGCGCAGAGCCTGCAGATCGGGCCGGGCGACCGGCTTGCCGTCACCGTCTTCGGCCAGCCGGAGATGAGCGGCGAGTTCCTGGTCGGCGACGACGGGATGATCGTCTTTCCGCTCATCGGCGAAGTCGCGGTTGCGGATGCCACGCTCGGGGAGATCCAGAAGCGCTTCGTCGAGCAGCTGAAGGACGGTTTCATCGTCAATCCGGCCGTGACGGTCCGGATCGTGGAGCTCCGGCCGGTCTATGTCGTCGGCGACGTGCGGGCTCCGGGCAGCTATCCGTTCAGGTTCGGCGCCTCGGTCATGAGCGCAGTCGCCCTGGCGGGCGGCTTCGGTGCGCAGGACCAGCCCGCGGCGGCCGCCCGCACCGAGCTGATCCTCGCGGACGAACGGGTGCGAGTGCTCGAGGGCAAGCTCGGCGCCCTCGTCCTGAAGCTCGCGCGGCTCCATGCCCAGCGGGACGACGCCCCCTTCGATCCGCCTCGGCCGGACGGCATGACGCCGACCGAATACCTGCCGGCGCTGGAGCGCGAGCGTGGGGCCCTCACGGCCGACAGCCGCGCGCTTGCCCAGGAGCTCGCGCTTCTTCGCCAGCAAAAGCCCCGCATCGAGGCCGAGAAGCAGGCGCTCGAGGTGCAACGGCAGTCCGAGCAGGTGCAGCTCAACCTGATTCGGGAGCATATCTCCGGCTTCACGCAGCTCATGGCGCAGGGCTACGCCCGCCGCTACACGGGCATCGAGTTGCAGCGGGAGGAGGCCCGCAACACGGGCAACATCGCCCGCCTGAATGCCGATATGGCGCGCCTCGACCTGGCGCTCATCGAGACCGAGCTGCGGATCCAGACCGCGACCAATACCTATCGGCGTCGGATCCTCGCCGAGGTCGAGGACACGATGGCCAAGATCGCCGAGATCCGGGCTTCGCTCCCGAGCGCCCGCGAGATCCTCGCCGCGCGCCTTCAGCAGAGCGGCTCGATCGCCGACCGGGCCGACCAGAAGCGTTCGATCGCCATCATCCGCCGCCACAAGGGCGAGACCTTCACCACGGCCGCGCAGGGAACGACCCCCGTGAGGCCGGGCGACATCGTGGAGGTCCGGATCGAGCCGGCCAACGCCGAAGTGCGAGGGATCGGCCCCATCACGATGCGCGATTCCGTCCCGCCGCCGCCCTGAGGAGAGAGCTCGGCCGGAGCAACCGCCCTCGCCTGTCCGGAGGCTCCGTCCCCGCCAGGCGGCAACGCCAACAGAACACCTTCGAGGCACGATGTACTGGATCCCGCAAAATCCCGTTCCCCTCCAGAGCGTCAGCCTGGTGCGGCACTACGAGGACAAGGCCCTGACCGCGCTCACGACGATCTGGCGGCGCCGCTACATGATCCTGCTCATCGTCGCGGGCTCGCTGGCGATCGCCGGCCTGCTGCTCGGCGCCGTCCTGCAGAAGAAGTTCACGGCCGACACCCTGCTTCAGGTCGACGCCGCGCGAGCGGACGGCTCGCGGCCCGTCGCGCCGGGCCAGAGCCCGGAACGGGGCGTCTCCTTGGATGCGACAGCGGTGATCGAGAGCGAGGCGCGAGTGATCAAGTCCCGGGCGATCGCGCGCCGCGTCGTCGAGCGGCTGGGACTGCAGCGCGAGGCAGAACTCGCAGCGCCAGCCTGGCACCACGAGCTGGCTCATGCCGTCCGGAGGATCTTCTTCGCCAGCCCGGCGGGCGAAGCCGCCGGCAGCCCCGAACAGGCGGAGGCGGTGCGGACGGAGGTCGCGGCGATCGCCCTCATGCGGAATGTTTCCGTCGCCAACGACATGCGCTCCTACCTGATCACGATTTCCTTCACGTCCGGCGATCCGCACCGGTCGGCCCTCGTCGCCAACGCGATCGCGGACGAGTATCTGCGCAGCCGCGCGGAAGCGAGTGCCGCCACCGCCCAGCGGACCAGCGAATGGCTGGCGGGCCAGATCGCGGAGACGCGGCAGAGCCTCGCCACGGCCGAACAGGCCGTGGACGCGTTCCGGCGGAGCACGGGCTATGTGGAGGCCGAGCCCGATGGCGCGGGACTGCAGCAGCAGTTCCTGAGGGAGCTCACGGCGCAGCTCAGCGCCGCGAAGCTCGCCCGCATCGCGGCCGATGGCCGAGTAATGCGGGCAAAGGCCGCCTATGCCTCCGGCGAGGTTCCTTCCGCCCAGGACCTGAACGGTGCTCCTCTGATCCAGCGCCTCCTGGAAAACGAAACGGCGGCCCGCAAGGAGGTCGCCGACCTCGCGCTGATCGGGCCGAAACATCCCGGTCTCGCCCGGGCCAACGCCGTGCTCGAGCAGATCCAGCAGCAGCTCCGGAGCGAGATCGAGCGCGCCATCGGCAATCTCGAAGGCGAGGCACGCTCGACCGCGGCGGACGTGGCAACGCTCGAGGCACGCGTCCAGGACGTGAGCGAGCAACTCATCGCCGCCCGAAGCCGCGAAACGCAGCTCAAGAGCCTCCAGGCCGAAGCGGCGACCGTGCGCGCGCGCCTGAAGCTCCTGACCGAGAGCCATGAGCAGGCTCTCTCGCTCTCCGCCCTCGCCAGCGCTCCCGCCCAGGTGGTGGTCAAGGCCCAGCCGATCCCGGTGCCGTCCGGCCCGCGCGGCTCGATCGTGCTCGGGCTCGCGCTGGTGGGAGGTCTCGGAGCAGGCATCGCGGCCTCGCTCCTGCTCGAGAAGCGCGACACGGGATTCAGGTCGGCGAACCAGTTCGAGGCCGAGACGGAAACCCGCTGCATCGGCATGGTGCCGCTCTGGTCGCGTGGGCAGGCGGATGGTGAGCGCCGGATCTTCGGGGAGGCGGTCCGGCTGATCTCCGCCGCCCTCGACCTGCACTCGCTCTCGTCGAGCGCCAAGACGATCCTCTTGACCTCTTCGGTTCCGGGGGAGGGAAAGTCACTCCTCGCCCTCGCCCTGGCCCGGGATGCCATGGCCGATGGCCAGCGCGTGCTCATCGTCGACTGGCGGCCAGCCGAGCGCGACGAGGCCGGGAGCAATGCCGGCGCCACGCTCGACCAGGTCCTGAAGGATCCCGAGCGCGCCTTCTTCTCGGAACTCGCTGACCGGCGCCTGGTCATCCTGCGTCCCTCAGGAGCCGTCCCGCCCGGCGAGCAGTTCGGCGCCGCGGTCTTCTCCGACATGATGCAGCGGGCGCGCGAGCATTACGACCTCATCATCATGGAGGCACCTCCTGTCCTCCTGGTGGTGGACTTCGCCCAGCTCTCGCGGCACGCCGAAAGCGTCATCCACGTCGTCTCTTGGCATGGCACGCACCGCCGGACGGTGGGCTTGGCGCTGCGCCGGATGCGCGACTTCTCGGTCAAGCTGCACGGCGCCGTGCTGACCAATGTCGATATGAAGGCGCATCGCGATTTCCGGATCGAGGACCAATGCGCGGCCTACCGGCGCTACGAGGGCTTCTTCGCCCGCCGTGAGCTGAGCAAGGCAGAGGCCTGAGCTGGCCGCCCGGTCTCCACCCGGACGCCGCATGAGGTTGGGGCGGTGGTCGCGTCCCTCGAAGCGGCGGGGAATTGCCGGTGACGAACTGCCGTAAGTGTCCCGGCAGACCGGGCCCTCAATCGCTGCGCGTGCAGGCTCCTATTGCGCGGTCTGTTCTGCAGGCGGAAATGCGATTTCGCTCAGGCGCATGGTCGCCACGACCTGTCCGTCCACCACGATCCTCATCCCCCACCCCTCCCAATCGGACTTAAGGCCGGGCTGTTCTCGCGCGAGTTCCTGGATCGCCCGCAATGCCTGCGAGCGAGCCTCGTCGAGACTCGCCACTTCGGCCCCGTGCTCGTCGGAAATGTCCTCTTCGGCCGAGAACAGGTGGAAATAGCACCTCACCTCTACCTCGCTGAAAACAGGCTTCCCCGGTAGATGGGAACGCACGTCCGACACTCCCCGTCTCCGAAGGAGCGATCACGGCTTCGCGAGTTCTCGCGCTTCGCACCGGCCCAGCGAATGCAATCACCTATCTCAGCGCTGAAGATGTACAAGGTGCACGAAAGACGAACGCCCCCTCGCGGCTGAAGAGAGCCCGGATCTTACGCTGCTATGCAGATCTGCGCTCCTGGTTCGTGTGAAGAACCGGGCCAGCGCAAGGTGTCTGGCCTGGGACCCGACGAAAGATGAGCGGCTAGAGTCGCTGAACGCGCACGTCCGGTTGGGCCGGCAGCCTTCTGGTCCGGCTGAACGACAGCTCCCGGAGCCGCCGGTCGAGCGGATGCTCGAACCACCGGAAGCAGAGGAGCCCGACCGCGATCGCCGACGCGATGCCGAGGAGGCGCAGCGCCATCGCCGCATCGGGCGGCGCACCCAGCCGCCCGAGCAGCTTGCCGGAGGCGGAGAGCACGAACCAATGCGCCAGGTAGATGCTGTAGGACGCGTCGCCGAGTTCCCAGCCCGCGCGCCCCAGCCATCCATCGGCGGACAGCATGCGCCTGCCGGCCAGGAAGAGGCCGAAGACGGTGCCGGCCGCCAGAAAACGGCCGAGAAGCTGCAGGCCCCAAGCGCTGCTCATGCCCAGCCCGACGCCGAGCGCGAGCGCATAAGGAAACGCGATCCACAGACGGCCGGCCCCCTGCCGCTCCTCCCAGCACCGGACCAGCCAGCCGAACGAGAAGGCGAACATGTACGGACTGAGAACGTGGAACGACAAAAGCGACCTTCCCTCCTGCGGGCCCAGGATGCAGCCGGCCGCACCCAAGACCGCGAGAGCCCAGCCGAAGGCTAGCTTCGCATCCGGCTTGAGCCCCAACGTGCCGAGCGCGCAGGCGATGAGCGCGTAGAAGATCATTTCGTGTTCCAACGTCCAGCCCGGGCCGAGAGGCGGGAAGTCGGCCTGCGGCAGGATGAGGTAGGAGCTCAGGATCCGCTCGGCCTCGAGGCTCCGGGGGGCGATCATCCAATTCGGCTGAGCGATCGAGAGGGCGAGGATCAGGCTCGTGAAGACCCAGTACATCGGCGCGATACGGCGGATACGGCCCAGCATGAAGCTCCAACCGCTCCGGCTCTCGGCCGCACGCATGCACATGATGAAGCCGGACACGATGAAGAAGAGCTCGACCCCGATGCCGCCGACGAGCTCGTATCCGCCCTGGAGCACGGTACCCGGGGAGAAGTGCTTGGTGACGAGGTCCGAGTGAACGACGACGACCTCGATGGCCGCGATGGCGCGCAGGAGCTGGATTTCGCTGCGTCGCTCGGTAGCCATGGCACCCCCTTATCCCGCTTCGCCCGCAACGCGGACTTGTCGTTCGATGCCGGTTCTGAAGAGCATCGTTCGGAATGATCAGATAACACGCAGCGAGCAAGATGAAGCTTCGTTTGCTTCAGGTTAACCGAAGTAATTCGGTTAGATCGTTGGCGATTTTGCCCTGATCCTGGGCGCGCTCTCGGCGTCGGGATGGCGGGAGGAGGTACCACCAAAGCCTGCTTCGGATCGCCGGGCCGGTCTGTTTTCCTGTACGGCGGTCCTGGAGGTGGTGATGTCGTTGGGCGAGAGCGGAGCCGGTGCGGCAGAGGCGGGTCCGTTCGGTAGCCGGCCGAGGGCCGGCTAGACCCGGGCGAACCCATGGCGTCCCTCTCGCTTCCGCAACCCGGCCGCAACTGGCCGGCCTGGGGCTTGCCGACGGCCGGAGGCGCTGCGCTCGGAAGCGACCTGCACGACCGCTACCTGCGCTTCCTCTGCTTCTCGCTCGCGGCTTATGCGATCCTCGGCAAGGGCTACGCCTATGTAGGCGTGCCACCGCTCTTCGTGGGCGAGGTCCTGCTCGCGCTCGGGCTCGTCGTGTTTCTCCGGACGGGATCGTGGCTTGCAATCCTGGGAAGCCCTCCCTGCATCTGCCTCGTGCTCCTGATGATGTGGGCGGCGTCGCGGATGGTCCCGTTCCTCGGCACGCACGGCATCGAGGCGGTGCGGGACAGCGTCATCGTCTTCTACGGTCTATTTGCATTCATCGTGCTCGCCCTCCTGCTGGAGAAGCCCGCGCGCCTGGACTGGCTTCTCCGCCGCTTCGGAGGGTTCGCATGGTTCTACGGCCTGGCCGCGCCGATCCTGCTCAACGCGAATTCGCTCGTCGGCGGGCTGCTGCCTACTTGGCCAGCGGCCGGCGTCCCATTCGTGTTCGTGCGCCTGGGCGAGGCGGCCGTTCACGTGGCCGGAGCGGGCGCTTTCGTCCTGCTCGGCTTCAGGAAAGTGCGGCCCTACTGGATTGTTGCCTTCCTGGTCACCCTGGTCGTGGTGAGCCCGAGCCGGGGCGCGATGCTCGCCTGCTTCATCCCGCTGGTCTTCGTCGCCCTGGTCGGGGGCGCGCTGAAACGCATGTTTCCGGCCTTGTGCGTCGGGGCCGCGCTGTTCGTCTCCGCCTATGCGCTCGGCGTTTCGGTGCCGATTTCCGGCGTTGGCGAACGCAGCATCGGCCCGGAACAGATCATCCACAATGTCGAGAGCCTCTTCGGCAGCAGCAAGGCGTCGAATCTCGACGGAACGAAGGCTTGGCGCCTGCACTGGTGGCGAACGATCGAGGACTACGCCCTGCGCGGCAGCTACATGTGGAGCGGCAAGGGGTTTGGCGTGAATCTGGCCGAGGCAGACGGTTTCACGCTGGGGGACGGACGCGGAGCGCCGCCGGTCCGCGCCCCGCACAACATCCACTACAACGTCCTTGCCCGAATGGGGGTACCCGGACTCGCGCTCTGGGCGCTGGTCCTGGCCACCTGGTTCCTATCCCTGACGCGCGCCGCCGTCGAGGCGCGACGCCTCGGGCAGCCGCATTGGGAGAAGCTGTTCATCTGGATCGTAGCTTACGGCGGCTCCGTCGTCATCGACGCGACGTTCGACGTCGCCATCGAAGGCCCGATGCTCGGCATCTGGTTCTGGTGCATCTTCGGGTTCGGCTGCGCCGCCGTCATGATCTTCCGGGCACCGCAGCGAATGGCGGAGGGGTCCAAGGGCGCCCCGCTTGCCCTGGTCCCGGGGCCGGTGCTTGGGCGCTGATCGCTTCCGGTCGCGACCGTGTTTCGCGGCATTGATCATTGCCTGCACCGGCGCGCCATGGGGGCTATCCGCGCCCGTCGCCGAGCGCGCTGGACCGGCGCATGCTCTTGCCTGCCCGACCGACGCGATCCCGGTCGCCTTGGGCGAGGAGGTCGCTCTCGCCGCCAGCCGCGCGCCGCCCGGCGCCCGCTTCTGCATCGCGGGCGGCGTGCATCGGCTGCAATCGATCGAGCCGAAAGCAGGACAGTCCTTCTACGGCGAACGCGGCGCCGTCCTGAACGGCGCCCGCATCCTCTCCGGTTTCGTCCGGCACGGCACCCGCTGGGTGGCGACGGTGCCGCGGCCGCCAACCGTCGAGCGGGGCGTCTGCGAGGATGGCGGCGTGCTTTGCCGCCTGCCGCTGGCGGTCTTTCTCGATGGACAGCCCCTCAGGCGCGTCCATGCGGGCGAGGTCGGGCCCGGACGGTTCTTCTACGACCCCGCCGCACGCGAGGTAACGCTGGGAGACGACCCGCGCGGGCGCATGGTCGAAGCATCCGAAGCCACCTTCGCGTTCACGGGCACGGCCCCCTCGGTTCGGATCGTCGGACTGACCGTCGAGAGATACGCCAATCCGGCGCAGGAGGGAGCCGTGCGAGGGTTGGGGCCAGGCTGGCGCGTGGAGCATTCGGAGTTCCGCTTCAACAGCGGGGCGGGCGTCTCGATCGACGCGGAGGGCGCAGTTCTCGACTGCCTCATCCACTCCAACGGCCAGCTCGGTGCGACGGGGGACGGCAATCACCTCGTCTTCGCGGGGAACCGGATCTGGAACAACAACATCTTCGGCTTCTCCGCGTCCTGGGAGGCGGGCGGGATCAAGGTCACGGATGCGCGGGAGGTCACGTTCCGGGACAACCACGTCGCCGGCAATCGCGGCCCGGGGCTCTGGTGCGACGAGCGGTGCGGCGACGTTCTGATCGAGGGCAACCATGTCGAGCGCAACGAGGGCGCCGGCATCTTCTTCGAGCTTTCGGCCGGGGCGACCATCCAGGACAACAGGATCGTCGAGAACGGCCAGGCGAAGCCGGGCTGGTACTGGGGAGCGGACATTCAGATCGCCGCCTCGGAAGAGGCCTTGGTCACGGGCAATGAAATCGTCGTCCGTCCGGGCGGGCGCGCCATCATGCTCATCGACCAGAACCGGCATCGGCTTGGCGGCGGATATTACCGGACGCGCGGCAACCGGGTGATCGGGAACAGGGTGGTCTTCCTGGGCGACGGCGCCGCCGGCGGCGTCTCCGATGCACCGCCGGGCGCAGCCAATTTCGGCATCATCGAGAGCGGGGGCAACGTCTTCGACCGGAACCGCTACGCGGCACCGGCCGGGGCGCGGGTCCGCTTCGTCTGGGGCCGCACCGCGACCGACTTCGTCGGGTTCCGCAAACGCGGCCAGGAGGCGGAGGGCGAATCCGTCCTCCTGCCGACGGTCGCGAACCAGCCCTGATCCCCAGCCGGATGGAAGTGCGGCAGCGTCCATCAGGCGGTGGCATGGAATGCAATGCCCGCATTCGCCGTCATCCACGGCGGAGCGGACCTCTGATGCCGGACGACGAGCGACGCCGCGCGCTGCGCGAGCATGTGAAATGGCTAGTGTTCCGGATCACCCTCGACCGGGCGCGGGTCATCGTCGCCGGCGCGGCCTATCGGGTGCTGCCCCGGCACGGGATGGCTGATCTGGTTGAGGCGAAGAACCGAAAGCAGCTCCCCACGATCGTTCACGATACGTAGCTTCCAGCCGTTCCAATCCTCCTGGAGGTCGGGGTCCTCGCCGCGAAGCTCCGCAATCGCCTTGAGGGCTTCGGCCCGGGCCTCGTCCAGATCGGACACCTCGGCGCCCGTTTCGTCCCGAATCTCCTCTCCGCCCTTCTGAAGGTGGAAATAGCACCTCACACAAACCCCCTCGGCACCGAGCGTGGAGCGTTCAGCTGATTGTTGACGGATGATGAGTGCAGCCGCGGTCTGCACGCAGACGTCGATGCGTAAGCAGCAGAGCCGTCCGCGAACGGCGATGGTTAGGTATCGTCGAGGAGCCTCGTATTCAAGGCTACGCTGTGGCGCCTTCTGGACGCAGCGGCCGGAAGGCGATTACCGTCATGTCGTCGCGCGCCTCCTGGCTTCCGCGATAGTGGGCGAGCTCCGTTTTCAGCGCGTCGATCTGGACCGAGAGCGGCCGCTCCTGGTGGCGGAGGAAGATGCCGCCGAGCCCCCTATAGCCGAGGAGCCTGCGTGTACTGCCCCCTGTACCGCCCATCTGGTCGGTGACCCCGTCGGTGACGAGGTAGAAGCAGGTTCCCTCCCCGGCCCGGATCGGGATCTCCTCGAAAGTCGGGTCGGCCGCGTCGCGGCCCGCAAAGCCGATGCCCCGCCGCCGGCCGCGGACGCGCACGGCTTGGCCATCCTGGACGTAGATCAGAGACAACCCGGCCCCGGAGAAGACGACCTCGCGCGTTGCCCGCCTCCACACACATATCCCGCAATCGAGGCCGTCATCGGATTCGGCGCCGCGCCCATCCTGGCGCAGCCGAACCCGCACGATCCTGTCGAGAGCGGCGAGGATTGCCGAGGGCGAGCGCAGCCGGTCGTGGTGGAGGATCTGGTCGAGCGCCATCGCGACGATGAGCGTGATGAACGCGCCCGGGACGCCGTGGCCGGTGCAGTCGGCGACGACGAGGACCGAGACGTCGTCGAGCTCCTCCATCCAGTAATAATCGCCCCCGACGAGATGAAGCGGCTGCCAGAGCACGGCCACCTCCAGCCCGCTCCCCCGAAGCGCGTCCCGGGCCGGGAGGGTGGAGGTCTGGATACGGCGCGCGTAGCCGATGCTTTCCATCACGAGCCGGTTGGCCGCCTCGAGCTGGCGGTGCGCCTCCTCCAGCCGCGCCAGAAGCTGCTTCGCCTCGTCGCCGGCCTGCAATCCGTCCACCATGCGGTTGAAGGCGAGGCAGACGGAATCGATCTCGTTCGCGGGACGGAAGCGTCCTTCCGGGTCGACATGCGTCCAGGTCTTGCGCTCGACTTGGTTCATGGCGCGCAGGAGCCGCTGCAACGGCGCGAGCACGTGCCGGCGCACGTTCAAGTGCAGCGTCAGCACGAAGGCGAGCATCAGGACAAGGATCGCACCGAGCGTGAGCAGCGCCTGCTGCTGCGCGAAGACCCGCAGGTTCTCGCCCGAGACGATCAGCGCGAGCGTGCCCTCCGGCCCCTCGTCCTGTCCACGCGAGATCTCGGCCGAAACGGACAGCACCCCCGGGGCACGCGGGCCGATTTCCTCGCCGGCCGCCGCAAGGAGGCGGCCACCCCTGTCGCGAAGCACGGCGCGGCGGACGCCCGGCTCGGCCACAACGGCCTGCAGTGTGCGCTCGGTCGCTGGGTCCTGCTCCCACCCGGGCTTGACGATAGCGGCCGCGGCAAGATGCGCGAGGCTCTGCGCCTGCTCCGTTCGGATCCGGGTCGTATCGGAGTAGTTGATGAAGGCGATGGCGCATTGCGTGAAGAGAAGCGCCGCCCCGATCACCGGATAGATTCGGACGAAGAGAGTGTGCGCAAGGCTGTCGAGGTCGCGCACCTGCGCGGCCCCGCGCAGGGCTCCGGGGTTCATGGTCGCCCCCGCATCGGCTGTCGGCAGATTGCCGACACCGCCTTCAGCGCCCGCAAAACGGGCCGGACCCGCACCCCTGAGCGAAACCGGGCGAGCCTGCCGCCCGGCCTCCTCCTCCGGCGCGAGCTCGGCGGCGCTCACGCAGCGACCTCCCGCTCCAGAAGCTCCGGCGTGAAGATCTGAACGCGGTCCCGGCCCGCGCTCTTGGCCCGGTAGAGCGCCCGATCGGCCCTGCACATCGTGTCCTCGAGCGCCTCGCCGGGCTCTCCCTGCGCCGCGCCGATGCTCACGGACAACGACACCGCGCCCTTGTCGGTCCTGAAGGAGATCGCCGCGATGGCAGCGCGCAGCTTCTCGGCCATCTCGCGACCAGCCTCGACCCGGGTATCGGGCAGGATGATGGCAAATTCCTCGCCGCCGAGCCGCCCCATGAGGTCGAGGGAGCGCAACTCGGCCCGGCATGCAGCGCCGAAGCTCTCGAGCGCCCGGTCTCCTGCCGCGTGCCCGTGCAGGTCGTTGATGCGCTTGAACCGGTCGAGATCCAGCATCAGCAGGCAGGCGGCGGAGCCAGTCTCCTTCTGCCGCGCCCATTCCGATTGCGCGAGCTCGATGAAGCGCCGCCGCGAGAGCGCACCGGTGAGGACGTCCGTCTCCGCGATCCGGCGCAGCTCTGCCTCGAGCGCAGCCCGGTGCTGGATCTCCTCCGAGAGCTTCTCGTTCAGCTCCTGCAGCTCGCGCGCCTGCTCGGCGAGGCGCTGAACCGCGTTCTGCAGGTCGGATTGCATGCGGTCGCTCATGCGGACGAGCTGGCGCTGCTCCCGGTAGCTCCGGCGATAGGCCTCCGCCAGGTCCTGGACGCCTCCAGCAACCTCCGCCAGGCGGCTCAGCATCACGTCGGACTTCTCGAGCACAGCCTCCTCGGTCGCATAGAGGCTGAAGCGCGACTTTCCTTGCATGTGGGGCTGGGCGCCTGGGGGCTGGCTGCCGGTCGCCGGACGGGTCATGGCTGCTCCACCAGCTCGAAACGAGCGTGCTCGAAATCGGCGGCGAAATCCTCGCCTGCCTCCTGGATCGTGTCGTCGTCAGCCGCGTGGAGCCACCGAACGGTGACCGCCGCACCGCCTGCCGCCGCGTCGTCGAGGAGCATGAACATGTTCATGAGCGCCTTCGCGCTCGAGCTGTTGAAATAGGTGAGCGCAATCTCGAAGGTGAGCGGGCCGCGCTCCCGATTCTCGAGAAACGCGGCAAGCGCCTGCTGCAGAGGCCCGAAGAACGCCGCCGCGTCTTCCGGGTAGGATTCCCCGCCGAGCTTCAGCCGTCCCTGCGGAAAGTCGAAATCGACCTCGGGCGTCCGCTCCGTCCCGGCTATGGAGATGCGATCCATGGCAGCGGTCCGTCAGATATAGGCCTTGAGGCAGAAGAAGCTTCGGTGCGCGCCGAGATCCCGGAAGTCGAACTCCACCGGTGCGCTCGCACGCCGGGCGATCTCGATCAGCCCGATGCTGCCGCCGAGGCTGCCCTCTTCCGCGGGCTGCCTGATCTTCTCGCGGTAATAGGCCTTGAGCTCGTCCTGGTTCATACCGGCGATGCGCGACAGGCGGGCCCGCAACGGCTCGACCTGCGCTTGCGGGACCTCGTTTCCGCAGGCGACGAAGAAGCGGCCCTCCTCCATCCCGACCACGATCATCCCAGCGCTGACCCCGCTCCCGTCCGGGCTGCCGCCCGCGACCCTGTCCGCGGAATACCGGATGATGTTCTGTGCCTGCTCGACGAAAACGGAGAAGACCCGCTTCGCGATGGACGCGTCCGTAGCGCCCTGCGTCATCCTGAATCTCAGAACTTCGCCTAGGGAGAACAGCACCTTCTCCGACACGTCGCCGCTGAACGACATGATCACGCCGCTCTGCCTGGACGCGTTGTGGAAGGAGATGAAGTCCTGCGGGCTCACCCTTAACCCCTTGGCCAGGTGATCCGCCCGGCCAGCTTGGGGAGGCTAAGCAAGTCTCCTCACCGGAGCGTTACCAATTCTGTCCTACGCCGCGTGTTAACTGCTCGAAATGTGGGCAGCCGCTCACGCGCTCGGAGCTGAGCTGCTGCCTCGCTTGCGAGGACCCGCCTACCTCCGGGACGCAGGAGCCACGATTCGTTCCGGCGCCCGGACAGCCGCCCGAATGGAGCGGTGTGGGACCTCAGCTTTCGACCTGGAACGCCTCGTCCACCGGGATCTGCATGGTCGTGACCAGCGCATTCGTGTGCGCGGCCATGCCCACGATCTGGAGGAAATGGGCGTATTGCGCGTCCGTCATGCCCTTTGCCCGCGCCGCTGCGGTATGCGAGTGGATGCAGTAGCTGCAATTGTTGGCTGCGGAGACCGCCATGTAGACCAGCTCGCAGGTGAGCGGGTCCAGCGCGCCGGGCGCGACCATGATGGCCTTCAGGTTCTCCCAGGTGCGCTTCAGCTGGACGGGATCATTCGCCAGACCGCGCCAGAAATTGTTCACGACGTCCGATTTCCGGGTGGCCCGGATGTCGTCGAAGACGGCCTTCACGGCCGGATCGGCCTCCGCTTCGGCATCGGACCAGAGGCGCACAGTCGTCATATCAACCCTCCCCGCCCGGCATCCGGACGAGCATGGTCTTTACGCGACCCGGCCCGGCAGAAAGAAGAGCCCGGCCTGCAGGCTTTCGGCAATCCGCTCCGCCCGCTCCTGAAGGGCGGCGGCCGCCTCCGGCTCGAGCACCTCGCGGCATGTCTCGCCGAACAGCGCGAGCCAGCGCGCGAACAGGGCCGGCGTCAGGCCCGGGAGCCGCAGATGCGCGCCGAAAGGATTGCCCTTGTAGTCCCCGGTCTTGAAGAGCACCGAGCGCCAGAAGCCGGCGATCCTGGCCATATGCTCCGGCCAGGCCGCTTCCGCGATCGCGCCGGCGAAGACGGGGCCAAGCGCCGGGTCGCGCCGCGCCTTGGCGTAGAAGCGGTCGAGCAGCACGGCGAGGCTCGCCTCGTCCAGCGGCGCCCGGTCGTTCAGCCCTCGCGGCCGGATGTCCTGCATCGTGGCACCGCGCTCATCGCGGGATGAGCGCCCAGTAGTCGAAATCGAGAATGACGGCCGGGTGATACCCGCCCTCGACGCGGCCCGGGAAGTCGGCGCAGGGCTGGTTCTTTGTCGCGATGGTCCGGATGCGGAGCGCTCCGACATCCTTGCGGCCGGGCAGGTCCGCGGTCTCCAGGATCTCGCTCCAGGCATACACCGTGTCGCCCGCGAAGAGCGGCGCGACATGCCGGCCGCCATTGATGGCCGCGATATGGAAGGCATTCGCGAGCCCGTTGAAGGAGAGCGCGCGGGCGAGCGAGATGACGTGGCCGCCATAGATGAGCCTCCGGCCGAAGCGCGTGCCCGCCGCCGCATGCCCGTCGAAATGGACCTTCGCGGTATTCTGATAGAGCCTCGTCGCGAGCTGGTGCTCGGCCTCCTCGACCGTCATGCCGTCGACGTGGTCGATGCGCTCGCCCGCCCGGTAATCGCCGAAGCGGTGCGGCGATCCCGAAAGCGCATCGCTCCACGCGCTGCCGTCGATCTGCGGACAGGCCAGCCCGAGGGAGGCCGGCTGAACCGCGTCGGGCAGGCTCGGCACTTCCTCCCGGTGCGGCCGCGCGCGCTCGGCGAGCTTCCGCACCATGACCCAGCGGCAATATTCGAGAACGGGCGTGCCATGCTGGTCGAAGCCGCGCGTGCGGACATGGACGACGCCCGTCTGCCGGTTGGAGTTCTCCTTCAGGCCGATCACCTCGGAGACGGCCGTGAGCGTGTCGCCGGGATAGACGGGCGCGAGAAAGCGCCCGTCCGCATAGCCGAGATTGGCCACGGCGTTCAGCGAGATGTCCGGCACGCTCTTCCCGAACACCACATGGAAGACGAGGAGATCGTCCACCGGGGAGCGCGGATACCCGACCGCGCCCGCGAAGGCGTCGGCTGATTGCACCGCGAAGCGGGAGCCGTAGAGCGCGGTGTAGAGGGCGGTGTCGCCGACCGTCAGCGTGCGCGGCGTCGCGTGCCGGATCGTGTCGCCGATCCGGAAATCCTCGAAGAAGCGCCCGGGATCGGTCTTCATGCGGGCATCTCCGGCACCGGGAGTGAGCGGCGGTCGCAGGCGGCCTGGAGCGTGTTGCGCAGCAGGCAGGCGATCGTCATCGGGCCGACGCCGCCCGGGACGGGCGTGATCGCGCCCGCGACCTCGGCCGCCTCGGCGAAGGCGACGTCGCCCACCAGCTTCGTCTTTCCGTCTCCCGCCGCCGGGTTCGGGACGCGGTTGATGCCGACATCGATCACCGTCGCGCCGGGCTTGATCCACCCGCCGCGGATCATCTCCGGGCGGCCGACGGCGGCCACCAGAAGGTCGGCTCGGCGGCACACGGCAGGAAGGTCGCGTGTCCGCGAATGGGCGATCGTGACCGTGCAGCTCTCGGCGAGGAGCAGCTGCGCCACGGGCTTGCCGACGATGTTCGAGCGTCCGACGACGACCGCCTCCATGCCGGCGAGGCTCGGATGCACGCTCTTCGCCAGGATCACGCAGCCGAGCGGCGTGCAGGGAACGAGGGCCTTCTGCCCGGTCGCGAGCCGGCCGGCATTGACCGGATGGAAGCCGTCGACATCCTTTGCGGGGTCGATCGCGAGCAGCACCTTGGCCGGAGCGATATGCGGCGGCAACGGCAGCTGCACGAGGATGCCGTCGACCGCCTCGTCCGCGTTCAGCCGCCGGACCAGGTCGAGTATCTCGGCCTCCGACGCGTCGGCCGGGAGCTTGTGGTCGAAGGAGCGCATCCCGGCCTCGACGGTCCGGGCCGACTTGTTCTTCACATAGACGCGGCTTGCCGGATCCTCGCCCACGAGGACGACCGCGAGGCCGGGCGTGACGCCGCGCGCGCGCAGCCCCCGGACGGCTTCGGCGACCCGGGCGCGGAGGGCTGCGCCCTGCGCATTTCCGTCGACGACCGTCGCGCTCATGCTGCCGTCGCCCGGCCGAGCGCCGCCGCCGTCGCGGCCGCATCGCCCGCGATCGCCAAGGTCTTGATCCGGGCCGTCGCGCCAGCCTCGAGGCGGACGGCCGAGACGGGCCTGCCCACCATGCCTGCGATCAGGCGGCGCGCAGCCTCGTTCGCGGCGCCGCCCTCGGGCGCGCTCCGGACCCGGATTCTGAGGACGGCCCGGCCATTCGCCAGCACGTCGGGGCCATCCACCGCATCGCGGCCGCCCTTCGGCGTCACCCGCACCGTGAGCAGCACCCCGCCGGGCGCCTCCCGCCAGGGTCTCGGCGCCATCAGAAGGCCGCCGGGTAGACGTAGAGCTCGATCACCCGCTGGATGAAGAAGATGACGAGCAGGAGAATGATGGGCGAGATGTCGATGCCGCCGAGATTCGGCAGGACGCGGCGGATCGGCCGGAGCGCCGGTTCCGTCGCCTGGTAGAGGAAGTTCCAGATCGTGCGCACGACGTCGTTGCGCATGTTGACGACGCCGAAGGCGACGAGCCAGCTCATCACCGCGGACGCGATGAGGATCCAGACGTAGAGCTGCAACGCCAGCATGATGACGTCGAGAAGCGCGCGCATGGGAGATCTGAACCGCGGACAGGTTGGTGCGATGTACCCGGCCGGCCCTGCCGGGACAACCCGGAGCTCGCCGGCAGGCCAGCCTGCGCCGTGCCTCGACGAGACGACCCAGGACCAGAGACGCCAAGAGGAGAATGGCGGAGGCCGGGAACCGGCGGGCGAGATGCCGCGTCGGGACGGCCGGAATAGCGACCTCGCGCCGTTGACGCGCCGCCCTGGGCACCCTACAAGGCCCGCGCCCTGGGGCTGTAGCTCAGATGGGAGAGCGCTGCAATCGCACTGCAGAGGTCAGGGGTTCGAATCCCCTCAGCTCCACCAGGGTATCTTCCCAAACTCCCGGTTCCCTGGCGGCCAGGAATATGGCCGTGTTTTCCGCGACTTAGCCGAGGGGCTTGGTGGGACATGCGGTCTCTGGGCCTGGTTTCCGGTCTCCGTGGGCCCGATTGGCGGCTCAGTCTCTGACCCCGCAAAAACCGTTTCCGAAGATGCTGATGCGACGCGCTGCCATCCTGTTGTCGCTCGGCCTCGGCCTGCTCGCGTTCGGGGCGGCAGCGCTTCCCCTGCCCCGCGATGCGCTATGGCTCGTGGTCCGGTCCTGCATCGTCGCGCAGAATACGATCGGCAGCCCGTTCCCGTGCCTGAAGGTGGATGCTGGTCGGGGTGCCGAGCCGGGCTACGCCATCGTCCGGGCACCGGATCGCTCGACCCACATCATCGTCACGCCGCTAGTCCACATCGCCGGCGTCGAGAGCCCGAAGGTGCTGCGCGATGGTGCAGGTGCGTATTGGCGGGCGGCGTTCGCGGCGCGGCGCTATGTGATCGAGAGCGCAGGCGGGCGCATCGGGGAGAGCGCCGTGGGGCTCGCCCTCAACTCGATGGACACCAGGAGCCAGGACCAGCTCCACATCCATGCCGAGTGCTTCCGGCCGGACGTGATGGCTGCTCTGCGAGCTGACCGAGTCCCGCCTGGATCAGGATGGCATCCGGTTCGGGCGGTGATCGATCGCGAGCGCTACCTCGCCCGCGCGGTGAGCCGGGACGATCTCGCCTCCGGCAACCTGTTCGAGGTTGTGGCCACGCTGCCGGGAGCCGGCGGCGATCTTTCCCGGTCCAAGGTGCTGCTGGTCGAGGCGGGTGACCACTTCATCCTCGCTGCCACACGATCCAGCCGGCGCAGCATCGAGAACCTCCTCGATCATGGTTGCTCGCGCACGCTGAAGCAGGGCTGATCACATCCCCAGCGCCCGCTCCTGCTCGGCCCAGGATGCAGGAAGGTCGATCAGCGTTCTGAGGCCGATGCCGCGAGGCAGGCGGCTATCGATGATCGCCTTGACGATGGCCGGCGACAGGAAGGCGAGCGACAGCGTCATCCTGACCGAGCGCTCGGTCAGGCTCTCGCGATTCGCGATCGCATCCGTGCTGCCGATGGTCGACGAGGTGAGCTCGCCCATCCAGAACCGGGCCCTTGCGATCGCCCGCAGGATGCGGGTGCGGTCCTCCGGCTTCATTGGCCGGAGGTTGTTGTCGGCCCCGGGCGGCAGGATGATCTCTCGGCGCTTGCGGGATGAAGCCGGAATCCAGGCGATCTCGATCCTTTGATCATCGGATCGGGTGAGGATCAGGCCTTCCGGCTCGACCGCGATGCTCTTGCAATGCTGCTGGACGAGGGCGACATCACTCTCGGGCTGACGCTGCGCTGGGATGAGCGAGCGGAGAGCCCCGATCACGGCAGCTTCGATCTCCGGCGCCGGGACGCGGGTGATGGCAGGGCCATCCCTGCCCTGCAGCGCGGCTTGCGAGACATAGTAGCGGTAGCGCTTCGGACCCTTCCGGGCATGGGTCGGGGTCATGGTTTTCCCGTGCTCGTCCCGGATGCGGCCGGTGAGCAGGTGATCGGAGGCGAGCCGCTGGCGGGCATGGCTGCGGGTGTTGGCGGCGAGCTGCGCCTGGACGGCCTCGAAGGTGGCAAGGTCCAGGATCGCGGGATGCTGGCCCTCATGCACCCAGCCTTTATGCGTGAGCCGCCCGACATAGATCGGGTTCGACAGGATCTTGTAGAGGTGCCCACGGCTGAACGGCTTTCCGCCGGTCAGTCGCCCTGCCCCGTCCTGGCGTTCGGGAACGACGATGCCGTCCCGGTCGAGACTGCTCTTCAGGGCGCTCACAGAACCGAGCTGCTGGTACCGACTGAAGATGGCGCGGATCAGCTCGGCGTGCTCATCCACGATGTGGAGCGCGCGGGCCTTGACCCCGTATCCGAGCGGCACCACGCCACCCATCCAGATGCCCTTCTTCTTGGATGCCGCGATCTTGTCGCGGATTCGCTCGCCCGTGACCTCCCGCTCGAACTGCGCGAACGAGAGCAGCACGTTCAGCGTGAGCCGCCCCATGCTGGTCGTCGTGTTGAAGGCTTGCGTGACGGAGACGAACGAGACGCCGTGCGCATCGAACAGCTCGACCAGCTTGGCGAAGTCGGCCAGGCTTCGGGTCAGCCGGTCGACCTTGTAGACCACCACCACGTCGATGCGGCGGGCCTGGATGTCCGCGAGGAGCTGCTGCAGGGCGGGCCGCTCCATCGACCCGCCCGAGAACCCGCCATCGTCATAGCGGTCCCGGATGAGCCGCCAGCCCTCATGGGCCTGGCTCTTGATGTAGGCCTCGGCAGCCTCCCGCTGGTTGTCGAGCGAGTTGAAGTCCTGGTCGAGCCCGTGCTCCGTTGAGACACGAGTGTAGATGGCGCAGCGGAGGGTTGGGCGGGCGTTCACGATGCCGTCCTCCGATCCTGTGATCCCTTCACGTTCTCCTTCTGTCTCAGCCCGAAGAAGCGCGGCCCATTCCAGTTGGTGCCCGTGATGGCGCGGGCCGCCTTGGAGAGACTCTCGAAGCTCTGCCCGTTCCAGGCATAGCCCTCCTCCAGCACCATGACCCGGTGGAGCGTGCCCTCCCACTCGCGCACAAGCAGCGTGCCAGGCTTGGTGCCGCGCATCTCGGGAGGGGGCATATCCCCTCCCCTCGCCGGAGCCGCTCCAGCGCCCGAACCGTCTCACGGTCGAGATCACCGAGCGCGTCCGCCTGGACCCGGTAGGCCAGCATCCGCTGCATGAGGATACGCGGCAGGCTTTCGGGGGCGGAGCGCCCGAACAGCGTGCGCCAGCGTCGCCGCAGGCTGACGAGGTCCATCGCAGCGAGCCGGGCGAGGTCGGCCTTAAGCCGATCGTCCGAGTTCCGGGACATCGCGGGCACCGCTCAGGCCAGCGCCGCCTCGACCCCTTCCACCGGACGAGAGCGCGACCGGCGCTTCGGTGCGGCAGGCTCTTCCGTCACGATGCGGTACGCCGCCGTGCCATCCTCGCGCGAGCTCTTCAGGAGCGGGGTGCCGGCCGAGCGAAGCCGCGACAGGGCCGCCCTGGTCGTGTGCGGCAACCAACCCGTCGCGTTCATCAGCTCAGCGATGCTTGCCCCCTCCGCCCGCCCCAGCAACTCCAGGATCAGCGTCTGTTTGCTGGCTGGACGCGGAGTGCCATCCTCGACCCGTCTCTGTCGCGGCGGGCGGAGCCCGACGGCCCGGTAGCCGACGGGGGTCAACACGTGCCTGCCCTCCCCGGCGCGGATCAGCCCGTCGCGTTCGAAGCGGCCCATGAGCCGCTGCCGGGTGACGGGCTTCATCGACTCCGGGATCTCGATCGCGCCGCCTCGTTCGGCGGCCGCAAGGAGGATGGTCGTTTCGGTCTTGCTCAGCGTGATGGTGGTCATCTGGGTGGCTTCCCTGCCGGGACGAGCCCCGGCACCACCTCGGCCCCGCAATCGGCCCGGAAGCCGGCGGGGCAGAGCAACGAGCGGGTAGAGGCGGCTAGGCTGGGGCAGTACGCTCGGTCTCCCGGCCCATCCGGCCGAGCAGGCCCATGGCACCGTGCAGGGTGCCGACCTGATGAAGGAGTTCGTCGAGATCCATCGCGATCCGGACGGCCTCGCGCTCCGACCCGCTTTCGGCACACGCGACCGCACCCTTCGCGATCGCGGCCGCGTCAGTCAGCCTGGCGCTGATCTCCGTCAGACACCCCATAATGCTCAGGCCCGCAGCGCTCACACCCTTGTCTCCCGTCACCCTCGATGGGACCCACACATGCTCTGCTCGTCCCGACAGTCCAGTCGGATGTGCAGATCTCCTCGAACAATCCGCGTTGTGGGCGCCCGTGAACTTCCTTGACCGGGCAAGGTCGGAGCTAGACAACTCAGCCCATCAACATGGAGGCATTTTTGTTGGACCGGGAGGGTAGGCCGCGCTCTCGTCGGCTGGCGTCCTTATGGGCCGTGGAGTGGCGCGGCGGAGGGCGTCGAGGCCGAGTACCTGCTCGACGACAAGCTGCGCCTGCATCTCGGCGGGCACCGCGATACGCCCGCGCAGCCCGTCGCCGACGCCATAGACGAGCTGCGTGACGGGCTCGCCCAACCTGGCAAGATGGTGCGCTTGGTCGGCTTGTCGGGGGTGGGCAAGACCCGCCTTGTCCAGGCGCTCTTCGATGCGCGCATCGGCTCGCTTCCCCTCCCGCCGTCGCTCGCCGTCTACACCAACCTTTTGGACAACCCCGACCCGCAGCCGACCGGCCTCGCCTCTGACCTGATCGCGACCCGCACGCGCGCCATCCTGATCGTCGACAACTGCCCTCCGGATCTCCACCGCAGGCTCTCGGATCTGTGCGCCGCATCGGGCAGCACGGTCAGCGTCCTCACGGTCGAGTACGACGTGCGCGACGACCAGCCCGAGGGGACGCAGGTCGTCACCCTGGACACGTCCTCGCCCGAGCTGATCGAGAAGCTGATCCGACGTCGCTTCCCGCACGTGTCCGAAGTTGACGCACGCACCATCGCCGAGGCGTCCGGCGGCAATGCCCGGATCGCGATCGCCCTCGCCGGGACGATCGAACGCTCCGAGAGCATCGCCGGATTTTCAGATGTCGACCTCTTCGAGCGGCTTTTCTGGCGGGAGCGCGACCGAGATCACGCGCTCCTGCGCGCTGCAAAGGCGTGCGCGCTTGTGTACTCATTCAATGGCGAGACACTGGACGGAGATGAGGCTGAGCTGCCGCGGTTATGTGCGTTCGCCGGCCCTCTGCTGGAACATAGGTCTCGCCCATCCGCCGAGAACCCGTGCGTTGCATCAGGTGCGGCCGTGCTCAGTTCGCGGTGGATCTCTCGTGCTGGCTGAAGCAGACTTATGGGACCGGCAATCTATCGCGCTGTGAAGCCGCCATCCACCGGCAGGGCGACGCCCGTGACATAAGACGCGTCGTCGGATGCTAGCCAGAGAACAGCATTGGCGGCCTCGTGCGGCTGGCACAGGCGCCCCATAGGAACGGCAGCGACCATCCGGGCCTCCGCGGCCGCCGCCTCGGCAGGATCGCCGGACCGTCCCGTGAAGCCGAGCTTCATGGGCGTCTCTGCGAGCCCTGGGCAGACGACATTCACGCGAACTCCGTCGGGCGCGAAGGTCTGTGCGAGCGACTTCGTCAGGCCGACCACCGCGAACTTGGCGGCCGAATAGATCGGGCTCCACATCGAGCCGACGAGGCCGGAGACGGAGGCCGTGAACACGATCGCGCCGCCGCCGCGCTTGCGCATGTGCCCGATCACCTCGCCGGCGGCGAGTGCCGCGGAGGTGACGTTGAGATCCATCGCGAGCTGGTAGGCCGAGACGTCCAGGTTCTCGATGCCGCCCGGGCCCGGAATGCCGGCATGGGCCCAAAGCACATCGACGCCGCCGAGCTTCTCGGCCGCCGCATGGATCGAGCTGCGCGCCTCCTCCGGACGCGACAGGTCGGCCTGCACGGTCTCGACCCTGTGGCCCGCTGCCGCCATGTCTGACGCCAGCGAAGCGAGAGCCGTCTCATTCACATCGATGGCCGCGACGCGCGCGCCTTCCCGCAGGAAGAGCTCCACCCCGGCACGCCCCATCCCGGATGCCGCGGCCGTGACCACGACGAGCTTGTTCGCAACACGCATTTCTGGAGCCTCGGACGAGAAGCCCGATCACCGGGCGCAGAGATCGGAAGGGGCGAGCCCTCAGGGCGACCCAGACGGCACCGTCACTTAATCATCGGGCAGTTGCCATCCTTGAGAGGGCGGCAGGCGCGATCGCCCGGAATAGTGGCGAGCACCTTGTAGTAGTCGAAGGCGCGCTTGGATTCCTGGGGCTTCTTGACCTGAACCAGCATCATGTCGTGCAGCACTCGGCCGTCCTCCCGGAGCGAAGTCCTGCCGAAGAGCGGGTCGTCGAAGGTGCCGGCGTCCCGCATCGCCTTCACGACCGCCACGCCGTCCTTCGCGGAGCCAGCCTTCTCCACGGCCTTGAGGTAGGCCATGACGGCCGAGTAGGCGCCGGCCTGGTTCATGCTGGGATAGCGGCCGCCGTTGCGCGTGGCGAAGCGGTCGCCGAAGCTGCGGGTCTTGTCGTTCAGGTCCCAGTAGAACGCGGTCGTCAGCTGCAGGCCTTGCGCGGTCTTCAGCCCGAGCGAGTGGATGTCGGAGATGAAGAGCAGCATGCCGGCGAGCTTCTGGCCGCTCTCGACGATCCCGAATTCCGCCGCCTGCTTGATCGCGTTGATCGTATCGCCACCCGCATTCGTCAGACCGATCACCTGCGCCTTCGAGGCCTGCGCCTGGAGAAGGTACGACGAGAAGTCCTTGGCGTCGGTCGGGTGCCGGACGCCGCCGAGGACCTTGCCCCCGTTCTGGGTGACGACCGCCGTCGCGTCGCGCTCAAGCGCGTGGCCGAGGGCGAAATCGGCGGTGACGAAGAACCAGCTCTTGCCGCCAGCCTTGGTGATCGCGTCGGCCGTACCGTGCGACAGCGCCCAGGTGTCGTAGGTCCAGTGGACCGAATTGGGCGTGCAGGCCTTGCCCGTCAGGTCGGAGCTTCCGGAGGCCGTGAAGAGAGCGACCTTATTCTTCTCCTGCACCAGGGGCGCAATCGCGAGCGAGATGGCGCTCGTCGGAAGGTCGATCAGGACCTCCACCCCATCCGAATCGAACCACTTCCGGGCGATCGCGCTCGAGACGTCCGGCTTGTTCTGCGCGTCGGCGGAGACGACCTCGATCTTCAGCTTGCCGGGATTGGCCTTCTCGTAGTCCTCGGCGGCCATCTTGGTGGCTTCCGCAGCCCCCATGCCGCCGATGTCGGAGAAGATTCCCGACATGTCCGCGAGTACGCCGAGCTTCACCGGCACCTGCGCAAAGGCTGTCGACGTCATCAGCGACGCAGCAAGCGCGGCAACGGAACATGCGAACCTGCGATAAGCCACCATGTTTCCTCCTCGGTCGCCCAGACATGACCGGCAACCACGACGGCAGACTTGAGCCTGCTCTCGTTCACATACTTGAATATCAAAGTCACAGACGTGAATTGTCAAGTGCAGGTTGATGGTCTGGTGGTTTCGTCGAGGGTCGGCTTGACGCCACCTCCTGGCGGTGGCCCTTCAGGCAAGAGGAAGGCACGAGGTGCGGAGCCGGATGCACGTCAAACAGGCCGCGAACGTTTTCGACCTGATCGAGTATTTCGAGCGCCGCAGGAGCCCGGCGACGCTGGCCGAGATCTCGGACGACCTTGGCTGGCCACGGTCGAGCACCTTCAACCTGGTCGGAACCATCGTGGAGAAGGGCTATCTCTACGAGCCGCGGCCGCGCGGCGGCTACTATCCCACGCCTCGCTGGCTCTCGCTTGCGCAGTCGGTAACGGAAGCGGAGCCGCTACCGGAGGCCGTCGGGAGCGCAGTGGCGGAGATCGCGGCAGCGACGGGGGAAACCGTCGCGGTGGCCGCGCTGACGGGAATCCACGCGATGTTCCTGCATGTCGTCGAATCCCGGCATTCCGTGCGCTACCACGCCAAGGTCGGCGACCGCGTACCCGTCCATGCAAGCTCGGTCGGCCGGGCGCTGCTGTCCCAGCTGCCGCTCAATGTCCGGGAGGGGATCTACCGGAAGATCGGCTTCGAGCGGTTTTCCCATACGACGCCGATGAGCGTGGAGACGATCGAGCGCGAGCTCGCGGCCGCAGAGGCCCGCGGCTACCATCAGAGTTCGTCCGAATACATCCCGGACCTCGCCGGCGTCTCCTTTCCGATCGCGGTGGGCGCCCGCAAACTGTCGGTTGTTGTGGCGGGGCCGACCTCGCGCTGTTTCGAGCGAAGGCCTGAAACGGCGGCGACCATGCAGAAGGCTCTTGCCCGGCACGGTCTCCTTCCGGCGCGGCCCCGAGCTGGCGGGAAGGCTACCTGACCATCACCTCGTCGTCCGTCCAGCTCAGGTACTGCCGCGCTGGGCGGAACGCTCGGCGAGGTCATCGCAGCCCAGAGCCGCGCGACAGGTCTCAGCTTCGGCACGGAGCCGAAGCCGACGCCGAAGCAGCAGACCGAACGACCAAAGCCGAAGATAAGTTTAGGCGGCCGAGGATGGGTCGACCGCTAAGCACGCGTGCGCTGACGCGGGTGGTGTCGGAAATATCCGACGGCGAACGAGTTCCAGTGCGTGTTCACCGACGTCTCCGGTAGGAGATGATCATGTCGGCCTCAGGCAGTGACGAGCGACCGCTTTCGGGCAAGCTCGTTCGGCGGCTGTTCGACCGACATGGGCGCCATGCGGTACAGCCGGTTCTGTGAAGGGGCCTGCATTCGAAACCCTTCACACAAGCCGGCATTGCGTTGGTGCCGGAGAGCAGACGGTGCAATTGTGAGCTCAACCGCCCGGGACCACGCCGCTGATCAAGCTTCCCAGCATGAGCGCGCGCGGGTATGATGGCAGAGCTTCGCTCAATCCCTCAGGAACGACCCTCCGTGTCCGCCGAAACGCCTCCCCGATAAGGATGAGGAGTGGCCCGTTCGGATCACCTTCCGCGAGAAGTCGGCAGATGGTGCTCGCCGTCCCGCTGATGATCTTCTCGTTCGGACGCGTCGCATTGCAGATGGCTACCACCGGGGTGCCATCCGGGAGGCCCGCGGCGACCGCCTTGTCGACGAATTCGGGAAGCCTCCGGCGCGGCATGTAGACGGCCGTCGTGGCTGTTGGATCAGCGAAGGCGGTCCAGTCCAGCTCGGGCAGCGCGCCTCGGCTGTCGTGGCCGGTGACGAATTGGAGCCGGCGCGCGCCCTCGCGATAGGTCAAGGGCACGCCGAGGCTCGCGGCGGCCCTGGCTGGCGAGAGAAATCATGAGGCCATTGATCTCGTCCTGACGGCAGGAAGGGCCGTGGCCCGTCTTGCCGACCAGCATGGTCCTCGCCTCGCGGCGCGCGAAGGCCAGGACCACCGCTTTCAGTGTCAGGAGCTCGGGATCGCCCGGCCCTGCGCCGATAAGCGCGACGGAGCCGGCGAGCTCCGGCGACGAAGGCCGCACCGACGCGCTCGCGCCAGCGCGCCGCCGCTGCGACCCAGCCGGCGAGGCCGCGCGGAAAGAGCGACTCGATCTCGGAGCGGACCCGCTGGGCGAGGATCGGGGCCGCGCCGCCTGTCGAGATGCCGACGAGTGGCGAGCGGTTCACCACGGCTCCGAACTGGAGGTCGCAGAGATGCGGGCGATCGACAGCGTTGACCGGCACGCCGCGCGCCCGTGCGGCTGCCACGAACGCGGCGCAGCTCGCCTCCTCTGGCAATGCCGCAACTCCAAAGGCCGCGCCGTCGAGGTCGGCAGGGTCCCACTCGCGCTCGTGAAGCAGGATCGGCCCGTCGATCGCATCTGGGCGCAGCTCGCGAGCGATCGCCGGGGAGAAGACGTCGACCTCGGCGCCCGCGGCGGAAAGAAGCCGCGCCTTCCAGAGCGCACCGGCATCGCCGCCCGCGACCACGGCCCGCTTTCCGCGCAGCCGCAGGAATACCGGCAGCACGGCGAGCGGCTCCAGCCCCGCGCCGAGGGTCTCAGTCGGCCTGCGCGTGGTCATGCCACGGCCTCTTGCACAACAATTCTGCGCAGCTCGGGCAGGCAGGACCCGCAATTGGTGCCGGCCCGCAAAGCCACGCCGATCGCCTCGGGCGTCGTCGCGCCGCCGGACGCGATGGCCTCCCTGATGGCGCTGAGGCCGACGCCGAAGCAAGCGCAAACGAGCGGGCCGGTCGGCTGCCCGCCAGGCGGCTTACCCGAGAGCGCGACCCTCCGGTCTTCCACCTCGTCGGGTCGCGCGAGGAGGAGCTTGGCGGCTTCCCATTGCGGTCGCCCGTCCGCCGGTCCGACGAACAGGACGCCTTTAAAGCGGCCCTCCGAGAATGCGGCGCAACGATACACGTCTGCGCGCGCGTCGACGTATTCGGCGAGATCGGCGCCCGGGAACAGGTCCGGCGCCCATTCGGCAATCTCCCGCGCCGTGCCGTGCGCGGCGAAGAGCGTGCCGGTTCCACCAGCGATTGCGGCCCGCGCCCACCAGGTTCCTTCCGCGAGCCGGACCGGCCCGCGCGAGAGAACGAAGCCACGCAGGCGCATCGGCTCGGGCGCGATCGCGGCCGGGGTCGCCTTGGTCTCGGGCTGGCCGGAATGGGGATCGACGAAGCCGTGCACGAGCGGGCCGATCCGGCCGTCAGAGGAGGTGTCGCGGCTCCAGTGGATCGGCACGAAGAGGGAGCCCGGCGCCTGGCCGGAATGGATCTCGACCTCGAGAACGGTGGAGCCGGAGGTGGTCGAGACCCGCGCCAGATCGCCTGCCGAAAGCCCGAGGCGCGCGGCATCAGCCGGGTTCACCTCGACGAACGGCACTGGACGGTGGGAGCCGAGGCGGGGACTTTTCCCCGTCCGGGTCATCGTATGCCAGTGGTCGCGGACGCGGCCGGTGTTGAGCCAGAACGGATACGTGTCGCAGAGCGAGGCCGCGAGCTTTGGGGGCTCGGGCGGGACGAGCCTCGCTCGGCCATCCAGAGTGAAGAAGCCGCCTTCGGCAAAGAGGCGGCGTGCCTCCGCCCCGCCGGCCGGCACGGGCCATTGCACTGGCGCCAGCGCGTCGTAGCCGTCCTGGTCCAGCGCGACGAGGGCGCCGAGGTCGAGGTCGCGCGCGCCCTCGTTCTCGAAGGCGGTCAGGGCGGCGTGCTCGCGGAAGATCTCGGCCGCCGAGCGGTACGGGAACGCCGCCGCGAAGCCCATCTCTCGCGCGACTTCGCTGACGATCCACCAATCCGGCCGCGCCTCGCCGGGCAAAGGCAGGAAGGCGCGCTGACGCGAGATGCGGCGCTCGGAATTCGTGACGGTGCCATCCTTCTCACCCCAGGCGGCGGCCGGGAACAGAATGTCCGCGCCGCGCGCGACGGTGTCGCTCGAGGCAACGTTGTCGGAGACGATCAGGAGTTCGAGTTTTGCCAGCGCCCTTGCGACGCGGTCTGCATCCGGCATCGAGACAAGCGGGTTGGTGGCCATGACCCAGAGCGCCTTGATCCGGCCGGTGTCGATCGCATCGAAGAGGGCGACCGCCTTCAGGCCTTCCGTCTCGGCCATGCGGGACGCGTCCCAGAAGCGGCGCACCCGGTCGATGTCGGGCGGTGCAAAACCCATATGGGCGGCCAGCATGTTGGCGAGGCCGCCGACCTCGCGTCCGCCCATCGCGTTCGGCTGACCGGTCAGCGAGAAAGGGCCCATGCCAGGCCGGCCGATGCGGCCGGTGGCGAGGTGGCAATTGATTATTGCCCCGACTTTGTCGGTCCCCTGCGCCGACTGGTTGACGCCCTGCGAGTAGCAGGTGACGACTCGCCCGGTGTTCCGGAACAACGTGAAGAAGGACGCTACGTCCGACTTGGGCAGGCCGGTCAGGCGCGCCGTCGTGGCGAGGTCCGGCGCGATTGCGCGGGAGCGGGAGAGCGCCGCTTCGAAGTCCGAGGTATGCGCGTCGAGATAGGCGCGGTCGAGCGCGTCCGTCTCGACCAGATGGACGAGGAGACCGCAGAACAGGGCGGTATCCATCCCGGGCGTCACCGGCAGGAAGAGGTCGGCCTCGTCGCCGGTCGCGCTCCGGCGGGGATCGACCACGATGATCTTGGCGCCCCGCCGTGTACGGTTGTCGAGCATGCGGCGGAACAGGATCGGGTGGCACCAGGCGGCGTTCGAGCCGACGAGGATGAGGAGGTCCGCTTCGTCGAGATCCTCGTAGCAGCCCGGCACCGTGTCGGAGCCGAACGCCCGCTTGTGCCCGGCGACTGAGGAGGACATGCAAAGGCGGGAATTCGTGTCGACGTGCGGCGAGCCGATGAACCCTTTAATTAGCTTGTTGGCGACGTAGTAATCCTCGGTGAGGAGCTGGCCGGACAAGTAGAAGGCGACGGCGTCGGGCCCGTGCCGGTCGAGCACGTCCTGCAGCCCCGAAGCCGCCGCGCCGAGCGCCTCGTCCCAGGAGGCGCGTCTCCCCTGCAGCACCGGGTGGAGCAGCCGGCCGTCCAGCCCGACCGTCTCGCCGAGCGCGGAGCCCTTCGAGCAGAGCCGGCCGAAATTCGCCGGATGGTCCGGATCGCCCTGGATCGACACTCCCCCCGTCCCGTCCGGCCGGGCGAGAACGCCGCAGCCGACCCCGCAATAAGGGCAGGTGGTGCGGACGGGCGCACCCAAGTCGGTCGGGTAGGCGGTCATGGCGTTTTTCCTCCCTCGGAGGGAGAGGTGGCAGACGTGGAGCGCGTGACGGAGGGGGCCTGATCGGCCGGGTAGGCCCCACCCCGGTCTGCAGCTTCGCTGTGAGGCGGCCCTCCCCTCCGGGGAGGGAGAAGGCCTGCTGCTCCGCCCATTAGTACACGTCCGCCTGGTAGCGGCCGGATTTTTTCAGGCCGGCGATGAAGGCGACGGCCTCGTCAGGTTTCATGCCGCCGTGCTGGCCCGCGATGTCGACGAGGGCGGTCTCCACGTCCTTCGCCATGCGCTTGGCGTCGCCGCAGATGTAGAAATGGGCTCCGTCCTTGAGCCACGACCAGAGGTCGGCGCCGACCTCACGCATGCGATCCTGGACGTAGACCTTCTGGTCGCCGTCGCGCGACCAGGCGAGGGTGAGGCGGGTCAGGAACTTCTCGTCCCGAAGCGCCGTGAGCTCGTCGCGATAGAAAAAGTCCGTCGCCTGGCGCTGGTGGCCGAAGAAGAGCCAGTTCCGGCCCGTCGCACCCACCGCCTTCCGCTCGCGGAGAAAGGCCCGGAACGGCGCGACGCCCGTGCCCGGCCCGCACATGATGATGGGCGTTCCGGGATCGGCCGGCAGGGCGAAGTTGTGCGCCTTCTGCACATAGATCTTGAGCGGCGCGCCGGGCTCGATCCGCTCGGCAAAAAACGTCGAGGCCACCCCGAGACGCTGGCGCTTGTTGATCACGTACCGAACCGTGTCGATGGTTAGCGTCACCTTGCCGGGATCGGCCTTGGGGGAGGACGAGATCGAGTAGAGCCGCGGCTGCAGCGGCTCCAGCGCCTCCAGGAACGCCTCGGCGTCCGGCCGCGCGGTCGGGAACTTATGCAGGGCGCCGAGCACGTCGAGATGGGCAAGGTCGCCGTCCGGATCCTCGCCGGCCGCCAGTGCCCGCGCCTTCTTGCGCGCCTCGCCCCCGGCGATGTGGGAGAATAGCGTGAAGAGCGCGTCGGGCGCGGCGCCGAGCGAGTAGTCGTAGAGGAGGTGGTCGCGGAGCGTGCGGCCGTTGACCGGCCGCTCGGGCCGGGCGCCGAGCTGCGCGATGACTGCGTCGACGACAACGGTCGCGTTGGTTGGAAACACCCCCAGCGAGTCGCCGACCTCGTAGCTCACGCCTGAGGCCGAGAGGTCGATCTCGATGTGCCAAGTCTCCTTCTTGGAGCCGTCGCCGTTGAGCCGGCGGCGCGACAGGAACACGGCCGGCACCGGGTTCTCGCGGCAATAGCCGAGGGGACCAGTCGGCTGCTCGACCGCCGTGGCCGGGCTCGCGGCGGCCTCGAGCGCCGGGCCGCCCGGCGCGCCGCCGATCTCCTCGGCGAGCTTCTTGAGCATCCGGGCGGTGTCCTTGCCGCCCGGCGCGCAGAGGTTCAGCCGCTCCTCCTTCTTCAGGAAGAGCGCGTTGGCGTAGTCGGCGCAATTGTAGCCGCACTGGCCGCAATCCTGCTGCGCCATGGCGGCCATCAGGCGCGGCGCGAGAGGCCGCTCCTTGGCCATGTCCATCCGCTCGGGGAGCGGTATGGAGGGGTCGTGCCAGGGCGCCGTGTCGTTCTCGGCGAGTTCGGGGCCGGCCGACGCGCCGAGCGCGGTCGCCTCGCCGTCCGTGAGCGGGGTGGCGCCCGGCGACGCAGGCGCGAGCAGTGCCGCGAAGCACCCGGACAGCCAGGCCCGCTGCTCGGCCGAGAAGGGCGCGGTCTCCGGGATGATGAAGGTCGGCGGGGCCGCGTGCATCGTCATACGGCGGCCTCCAGCTCACGTCCCGTGCGGGCTTCGCAGAGCGCCTTGAGCTGATCGATCTCGTGTCGCCGCGTCCATTGCGCGACGCTCTCCTCCGGGCCGCTGCGGCCGGCGAGATAGGCCCGCAGGATGCTCTCGACGCGGGCGGGACACTCCTCGGCCTTGACCCCGAGCCACAACTCGCGGCCGATCTTCGGGTCGTCCGCGAAGCCGCCGCCGACTACGATGTCGAAACCCTCGACCGTGTCGCCGTCGTCGCCGACCGGCACCTTGGCGCCGATGAGGCCGATATCGCCGATATAGTGCTGGGCGCAGGAATTGTGGCAGCCGGTGACGTGTACGTTGACCGGGACCTCGAGCTTCAGGCGCGCATCGACATGCTCGGCGATGGCGAGCGCCCATTCCTTGGTGTGCGCGGCGGCGAAGCGGCAGCCGGTTGCCCCCGTGCAGGCGACCAGCCCGGCCTGCATGCTGGTGGCGGAGGTCGAGAGGCCGAGCGCGGCGACGCGCGCCTCGACCTCGGCCACCTTCGCGTCCGGCACGCCGGAGAAGAGGAAGTTCTGCCAGACGGTGAGGCGGATGTCGCCGTCGCCGCATTCGCACGCGATCTCCGCCAATGCCCGCATCTGGTCGGTCGTCATCCTGCCGACCGGGAGGAGCACGCCGATCCAGTTCAGTCCCGGCTGGACCTGCCTGTGCACGCCGATATGGGCGAAGCGGTCGAAGGGACCGCGCGGCTCCGCGAAGTCCGGCGCGACGCGGTCGAGCTTGCGGCCGAGCTTCTCCTCGACGGCTGCGAGGTACTTGTCGAAGCCCCACGCGTCGAGGACGTATTTCATCCGCGCCTTGTTGCGGTTCGTCCGGTCGCCGTTCTCGATGAAGACCCGCAGGATCGCGTCCGCGACCGCGTCGCATTCGGACGGGCGGCAGACGATGCCGGTGTCCCGGGCGAGGTCCTTGTGGCCGGAGATGCCGCCGAGGACGAGCCGCATCCACACGCCGGGCTCGATCCCGCTCCCGTCGCGCACCCGCACGGCCTGGAAGCCGATGTCGTTGGTCTCCTCTAGCACCGGAACGATGCCGCCGCCGTCGAAGGCGACGTTGAACTTGCGCGGCAGGCCGAAGAGCGAACGGTCGTTCAGGATGTGGAAATGCCAGGAGCGCGCGAGCGGCCGGGTGTCCAGGATTTCCTGGGCATCGATGCCGGCGGTCGGCGAGCCGGTGATGTTGCGGATGTTGTCGGCGCCGGCGCCCTTCGCGGTGAGTCCGATGTCGACCAGCCCCTCCAGCAGCGGCGCCGCATGCTCGGGCGCGATCTCGCGGATCTGCAGGTTCGCGCGGGTGGTGACGTGGCAATAGCCGCCGCCATGCGCATCCGCGAGGTCCGCGACCCCGGCGAATTGCCAGTGCTTCAGGATCCCGTTCGGGATTTTGAGCCGGCACATATACGAGATCTGGTTCGGCGCGACCCAGAAGAGGCCGTGGTAGCGCCAACGGAAATTGTCGTCCGGCTTCGGCGCCTTGCCCGCATCGGCATCCGCCTTGAGCCGGCGATAGGCGTCGAAGGGGTGCTCGGCCCGCTTCCACTTCTCCTGATCGTTCAGCTTGCCGCCGGAAGTGAGGACGCGGTCCTGCGCCTTGATGTGGATGGCATCCGGCCCGGTCGGCTCGGCCTTCGCCGCGGGCGCGGCGCCCGGCACGCCCCCCACGGCCCGCACTGCGCTGACGCCGGTGGCGAACCCTTCGAGATAGCGTTTCTGCTCGGCGGAGAAGTCGGTCATCGGATCAGGCCACGAGACGCTGCGGCTCTGCCTCGGCGAGGGTGGTCGGCCGCCCGAACATGAGATCGTGCCGGAAGGGACCGACCGGTTCGCCCGTTCGGATGAGCTCGCGGTACCAGGTGCTCTCCGCGACATCGCCGATCAGCAGCGAGCCGACGAGCCGGCCGTCCCGGAGCAGCAGCTTGCGGTAGATGCCGGAGGCGGGATCCGAGAGCAGGATCGGCTCGCCCTCCGCTTGGTCCGCGATCTCGCCGGCCGAGAAGACCGGGAGGCCAGACACCTTCAGGCTCGTCGCGACGGTGCTGCCGGCATAGGTCTCGTCCCGGCCTCCGAGCCGGCGGGCTAGGATGTCGGCCTGCTCGTAGCCGGGCTCGACCAGGCCGTAGACCTGGCCGCGATGCTCGGCGCATTCGCCGATCGCATGGATGCCGGAACGGGACGTCTGGAGCCCGTCGTCGACCTGGACGCCGCGGCCGATGGCGAGCCCGGCCGCGCGCGCAAGATCGACCCGAGGCCGCACGCCCACGGCGACCACCACGAGATCGGCCGGGATCACGGTGCCGTCGGCAAGCCGCACGGCTTGGACACGGCCAAAGCCTTCGACGGCCTCCGTGTTCGCCTCGAGCAGGATGCGGACGCCCTTGCGCTCCATGGCTGCGCGGACCAGCCGCGCCGCGCGCGCGTCGAGCTGACGCTCCATCAGGCGATCCATGACGTGAAGCAGGGTCGTGTCGACACCGAGCCGCGCCAGGCCGTAGGCGGCCTCGAGCCCGAGCAGGCCGCCGCCAATGACGACGGCGCGGGCGTCCGACCCGCGCAGCGCCCGCATCGTGTCCACGTGGGCAAGGTCGCGGAACGCCATCACGCCGGGCAGATCCATACCCGGACGCGGCAGCATGATCGGGTCGGAGCCGGTGGCGAGAACGAGCCGGTCGAAGGGGATCGATTCTCCATCGACGCTCACTGTCCGGGCTGCAGGATGGATCGCGGTGGCCGTCCTGCCGGTCAGGAGGCGGATCCGGCTGCGCCGGTACCAGGACTCGTCGCGGAGCACGCAGCCGGCGAGGTCGACATCGCCCGCGAGCAAAGCCGAGAGCAGCACGCGGTTATATGCAGGCGATGCTTCCTTGCCGATGACGGTCACGTCGTAACGGCCCGGCGCGTGCTCGGCGAGCCGCTCCAGGAAACGGAGCGACACCATGCCGTTTCCGACGACGACGAGGCGCTCGCGGGCAGCCACGACCCTGCCTCAGGCGGCCAGCGCCGGCGCGGCGTGTCGGGCGTAGAGGAACTCGAGAACGGCGGCCCGCGCATGCACGGAGGCCGCGTCCTCGACTAGCTCGAGACGGTTGCGCGGCCGCGGCAGTGGGATCGGCAGAATGTGGCCGATGGTCGCCGATGGTCCGTTCGTCATCATCACGATGCGGTCGGAGAGCAGCACCGCCTCGTCCACGTCGTGCGTGATCATCAGGATCGTGTTGCCGAGCCGGGCGTGGATCTCCATCACTTGGTCCTGGAGATGCGCGCGCGTCAGCGCGTCCAGCGCCCCGAAAGGTTCGTCGAGCAGGAGCACCTTCGGCTCCATGGCGAGCGCGCGGGCGATGCCGACACGCTGTTTCATGCCGCCCGAGATCTCCGCGGGCCGCTTCTCCGCCGCGTGCATCATGTTCACGAGCCGGAGGTTCTCCTCGATCCAGTCGCGCCGCTCGGCCCTGGACTTTCTGCCTCGGAACACCTTGTCGACCGCGAGCCCGACATTCTCCCGAACCGTGAGCCAGGGCAGAAGGGAGTGATTCTGGAACACGACCGCGCGGTCGGGACCCGGCGCGTTCACCTCCTTGCCGTCGAGCAGGATGCCGCCCGCCGTGGCCCGCAGCAGCCCGGCCACGATGTTGAGCAGGGTCGACTTCCCGCAGCCGGAATGGCCGATGATGGAGACGTATTCCCCGCGCTCGACCTGTAGGTCGACCTCGCGCAGGACCTCCGTCCGGATGCCGGCGCGCGCGAAGCTGATGCCGACCTTGGAGATGTCGAGATAGGCCATGTCCGTCGCTCCTAGTGGGCGCTGGTGCCGCGGGTCACGAGGTTGCCGGCGAGCGCCACCACCCGGTCGAGCAGGAAGCCAATCAGGCCAACATAGATCAGCGCGAGGATGATCTCGGACATCTTCGAGGAATTCCACGCATCCCAGATGAAGAAGCCGATCCCGACACCGCCGATCAGCATCTCGGCTGCGACGATGGCGAGCCAGGACAGGCCGATACCGATCCGCAGGCCGGTGAATATGTACGGTGCTGCCGATGGCACCATGATCTTATAGAAAAACTCGAAGCCATTCAGTCGAAGAACAGCTGAAACGTTGCGGTAATCTTGCGGGATATTGCGGATGCCGACAGCCGTGTTGATGATGATCGGCCAGATGGAAGTGATGAAGATCACGAAGATGGCCGAGGGCTGGCCGTCCCGGAAGGCCGCGAGCGAGAGCGGCAGCCAGGCGAGCGGCGGCACCGTCCGGAGCACCTGGAACAGCGGATCCAGACCGCGCATGGCCCAGGTCGATTGCCCGACGAGCGTGCCGAGTGCGACCCCGACGACGGCGGCGAGGCTGAAGCCGATCGCGACGCGCTGCAGGCTCGCCGAGATGTGCCAGAACAGCCCCTTGTCGATGCCGCCATTGTCGAAGAACGGGTCGACGATCAGGTCCCACGTGTCGGTCAGCACCTTGGTCGGCGGGGGCAGACCGGCGCCGGGCCGGCTGCAGAGGAGTTGCCAGAGCAGGAGCAGGAGCGCGATCACGACGAGCGGCGGCAGGATGCGCGTCGCAAGACTCCCCGCGAGGCTGGCGAGCTTCGGCCCGATCGGCGTCCGCTTCGGCGCAGCGGCCGGCTGCGCCATCCGGGGCAGCGTTCCGGCGTGGCCGGAACCGCGGCGCGTGGTCGCCTCGGCGGTCCGCCGCAGCGGCGGAAGAGCGGCCTTGGTCGCGGTCATGCTCATGCGAGATGCTCCCGGGAGGCGTCAGGCGACGCGCTTGATGTCGAGGGCGGCGAGGTAGGCGGAGGGGTTCTCCGGGTCGAAGACCTTGCCGTCGAAGAAGGTCTCCTTGCCGCGGGAGATCGAGGTCGGGATCTCCGAGGCGGCCACGCCAAGCTCCTTGGCGGCCTCGCGCCACAGGTCTTCGCGGTTCACCTTGGCGACAAGGGCCTTTACGTCGGTGTCGGCCGGGAACTTGCCCCAGCGGATGTCCTCGGTGAGGAACCAGGCGTCATGGCTCTGGAACGGGTACGACGCGTGGTCGGCCCAGTATTTCATGATGAAGGGGCTGTTCTCGACCTTGCGGCCGTCGCCGTAGTCGATCGTGCCCTTGGTCCGGCCGGCGACATCGCTCGGCGGGATGTTGATCCAGGCGCGCTTGCCGAGGATCTGCGCGAGCTCGTCCCGGTTCTCCGGCCTATCGGCCCATTGCTGCGCCTCCATGACCGCCATCAGGATGGCCTTGGCCGCTCGGGGGTTCTTGTCGACGAAGGAGGCCCGCATGCCGAGAGCCTTCTCCGGATGGTCCTTCCAGAGCTCGCCCGTGGTTAGCGCCGTGTAGCCGATGCCTTGCGTGACGAGCTGGGCGTTCCAGGGCTCGCCGACGCAGAAGCAGTCCATGGTGCCGACCTTCATGTTGGCGACCATCTGCGGCGGCGGCACCACGATCGTCTCGATGTCGCGGTCCGGGTCGATGCCGCCCGCCGCGAGCCAGTACCGGAGCCAGAGGTCGTGCGTGCCGCCCGGAAAGGTCATCGCCGCCTTCACGGACTTGCCCGATGCTTTCTTCTTCTCGATTGCGGCCCTGAAGACCTTGGCGTCCAGCCCGACTTTCTGATCGAGATATTCCCTGGCGACGGAGATCGCCTGGCCATTCGTGTTGAGGCGCGCGAGGATATACATCGGCACCGGCACGTTGTTCTGCGTCACGCGTCCGGCCGAGATCAGGTAGGGCATCGGCGACAGGATGTGAGCACCGTCGATGCCGTTGCCCTCGCCGCCGAGGACCAGGTTGTCGCGGGTCGTGCCCCAGGATGCCTGTTTCTCGACAGTGACATCCGGCATCCCGTACTTGGCGAAGATCCCCTTCTCCTTGGCGACGAAGAGCGGGGCCGCGTCCGTCAGGGCAATGAAACCGAGCCTCGCCCCCTTAACCTCCGGCCCGGCCCCCTGCGCGAAGGCGCCGGATGGGAAGGCGAGCTTCGCGGCCGCCGCGACGGCCATCGCGCCGCCCGTCGTGACGATGCTTCTGCGGGTCGAAGGCGCCCTACCAGTCATCTGTCGCTCTCCAGTTCTCGCGGCCAAAGAAAAAACCGCTGACCGATCCTCTAGGACCGAGCGGGGCGCTCGGACACTTCAGGACCAGTTCAGCGGCGCTGCTGACTTCGAGACCGCGGCCGTCATCGTTGACGACGCGGATATGCTTGCATCAGTGTTGTTCCAAGTTCAGCTCCGGTCAAGAAGAGAACGGCGAAAGCCGAGTAAATTCATGATGATATTTACGGCGCCATTTTTTGTGCAATGCACAAGAGGTGAGCAGAGCCGGGTCTAGCCCGGCGACCAGCGATCCTCGGCGACCGCTCGGTCGAAGAGGTCGGGGCGATAGACGGCGAGCGCCGCTCTTTCGGTCTCGGGAGCGTCCGCGATCTGCCCGGCGGCGACCATCTCCCGGTACGTCCAACGCGCCTGCTCCATCGAGGGCCGGTGCACCTCGCCCCCGAACCGCAGGTAGGCCTCGGTCGCCTTCACGGGCCCGCCGAGCCGCACGGGCAGCCGGCCTCGCAGCGTGTTCATGAGGATGGCCGCCTCGACCCCGATGTGTCGGGGTTCGGCCAAAAGGGATGCGAGCTCGGGATGGTTGGCGGGCGAGGCGCACCACTCGCCGGAAAGCTTGAGCGCCCGGATCAGGCGTCCTGCCGCGACCTCGTCGAGGCGTCCCTCCGGCCAGGCGATCACCTTGTCCGGCGCGTCCGGGACGAGCTCGGGCCCGATCGCCACGATACGGCCGGTCCCGGACGCCACCGCGACGTTGTTCCAGGGGCTGCCGACGCAGAAGCCGTCGATCGCGCCGATTTTCAGCGCCTCCGCGGTGTAGGGGGGAGGAACCACCGTGAGCCGGATGTCCCGGTCCAGGTCGATCCCGGCAGGTTGGAGGAAGTGCCTCAGCAGGAAGGTGTGGGTGGAGTACGGGAACACCGTTGCGAGGGTCAGCGGGGCCGCCCCCGCCCGGCTGCGCCGCTTCACCACCTCCGCGAGGGCGCCGGCGATCGCGGCAGGATCGGCGTCCTCCGGCTGGGCCAGCTCCTCCCAGAGGCGCATGGAGAGCGTGATCGCGTTGCCGTTCAGGTGCAGCGCGAAGGGCACGGTCAGCCGGGCCGAAGGGGTTGGCCCGAGCCCGAGCGAGCTTGCGATGGCGAGCGGCGCCAGGAGGTGCGCAGCGTCGATGACGCCGAAGGCCAGCTTGTCCCGCATCGTCGCCCAGGACGCTTCCTTCTCGAGCTGGATCGAGAGGCCTTCGCGTTCCGCGAAGCCGAGCTCGGCGGCGGCGATCAACACCGCGGCGTCCGAGAGCGGGATGAAGCCGATCCGGAGCTCCGTCATCCGAGAAGCTCCGCGCTGGTCACGAGGGCGCGGGCGATCTCGACCAGCTTGCGTTTCTCGTTCATGGCCTTGCGGCGGAGCAGCCCGTAGGCCTCCTCCTCCGACAGGTTCTTGGCCCGCATCAGGAGGCCCTTGGCGCGCTCTATGATCTTGCGGTCGGCGAGCTCGTTCTTGGCCTCGTGCAGCTCGCGCTGCAGTCGTGCGAAGGCGTTGAAGCGCAGGATCGCGACGTCGATGATCGACTTCACGCGATCGCTCTTCAGCCCGTCCACGACATAGGCGGAAATGCCTGCATCCACCGCGGCCTGCATCATGGCGGCATCGGACTGGTCGACGAACATGGCAACCGGGCGCTCGACTAGCCGGGAGACCTGGAAGAGCTGCTCGAGCAGGTCTCGGCTCGGGCTCTCGAGGTCGATCACGACCACGTCGGGATCGACCTCGACCAGGCGCCGCAGGAGATCGGCCGTATCCGGGATGACGACCACCTGCTGGACCCCCGACCCCCTCAGCCCCTCCTCGAGTATGACGGCGCGGGCGGGATTGGGGTCGACGATGGCAACGGTCAGGCTGGGTTCGGGCATCCGCGCTCGGGCGATGGCTGGGTCGTGGCGGCAATCCGCGTGCCACAAGGGCCGCCCAATGCCGTACCCATCAGCCGAAGGAGGCGCTCTCCCGTATCGCCTGAGCGGCCCGGTCGAAGTCGAAATCCGGCGAACCGAGAGTCCGCAGATCGATCGGACAGGTTGCCGGCAGCGTCGGGTTGACCTCCACCCTATTCATCATCTCGGGATCGCTTTCGACCTCCCGAACCGCCAGCGCCCACGCGCCGGCCGGGATCTCATCCGCTTCGTGCTGCCGGAGAGCCGCCATTGCCCTCTCGCGACAGGCAGCCCCGAACTCCGGTTCCGACACGAGAGCGGCCTTCACGATCTCGACCAGCGCGTCGCGAAGGGGCGAGCCGCGACCCGCTTGCGTGCGTGCGGGCTCATTCCCGGACAGGTCCGGCGGTGCATGTGCAGCATCTCGCTCGACCATGATCCTCTCAGTACCACCGATCTGCGTTCGTGGAGTACCGGTATGGTACCCCCCACGACAACTCCAGCAAGCTCTGCGCCGACGGAGAGCGCGAAGAGGTCCACCGCGTGCGAGGATCGCGTGGTGCGTCTATTGGCGGAGACGAACACACATAGTCGCGTTGAGATCGCACCGTCGTCTGCAGAGGGGCCCAGCACGGCAAGGCCGATGGCCTGCCGAGAAGTGGAGCGAGCACGCCTTATACCAGCGGCCCCTACCTTTGACCTGCGAGGGCCCATTGGCGTGAGCCGATGGAGGTAATGGTTTTGGGCTGAGCGATGAGCCTACGCCAGGCGTCGCAAGCCGCGTCGATGATGTCGTCGTAAGTGTCGAATGACCTTGCCCCTGAAATGCCCTCGCTCTGAAGCTAGGTGTTTGATCCCGCAGTGTGGTGGTACGTTTGATCATCATGCTGCGAGGGACGCGCACAGCCTCAAGGTCCGGCGCAAACTCGCAAACCTGAACCCAGCTTACCTCGAAACCCTCGTCCGAAACCAAGCAACCTTAACCTGAAGCGATCCCCTGTCTCGAGAGCTGGCGCATCAACGAGAATCCCACCAACTTCATTCACCAAAAGGTGGCGGATGGGCTTCGCAGGGGCGAGGTTGACCTTCAGTACGGCGCCCTTCTCACGCCCTCCAGGGCGTCTTCGAACATTGGCCAGTTCAGCCTCGTCATGCCCTGGCAGACCCACGTCGTCCTCACGAAGACATGCTCGTGCTCGTCGGCTCGGCTGAGCGCTTCCTCCAGCCGGTCGCGGCTCGAGCTCATCATGGGTCAGGACACCACCGGCAGGACGTCGATGTCGTAGCCGTGCCGCATGGTCCGGCCAAGCACCCCGTCCTCGAGTTCCATCTCGAAGCGGGAGGCCGGGCGGATGCCGCCGATCGCGCCCAGCGTCCCGCCGAACATTACCGTGCCGATCGGCAGCTTCCCGCCGGGGAGGCGCGCGATCAGGTCGGAGGGGGTGCGGAGCGCCGCGAGCGTGCCCTCCTGGTAGAGCACGCGCTCGCCCTCGATCGTCGCATAGGCGCGTAGTCTCAGCGCGTCCCAATGGTCCTCGACCTCATGGAACGGCCAGAGGTCCGGGCCGAGGGGCTTGCCGCAGAGCTGCTTGGAGAGCGCGATGCCCATCTTCTCGGCTGTACGGTCCGTGTGGTCGGAGCCGATCCCGATCCAGAGGCCGTCCGTAAGCGAGACGATGACGGGCTCGACCTCGCCGGAGCTATCGGGTCCCAGCACCTCAAGGCTTTCGCCCTGAACGAGCGTGGAGGCGGCCGCCCGGTAATAGACCGGGACGGAGGATGGGCGCGGCACGCCGATCGCCGCGAGCTCCTCGATGTGGTGCTGGATCGCCGCCTCGTCACGGCCGGCCCAGCCGGCGATGATGAGGGCGGCCGGCGCAAAGCCGATTCTGTCCGCCCCTGTCTTGGTGATGCGGTTGAAGGACAGCATGGCTCAGCCTCGAACAAGGGATGGCAGCCAGAGCGCCAGGCCGGGGAAGATCGCGAGCAGCACGATCAGCGCGATCATCGCAATCACAAAGGGAAGCGAGCCCGCGATGACGTCGTTCAGGCTCCCGCCGGAGCGAAGCGACTGCACGACGTAGAGGTTCAGCCCCACGGGCGGCGTGATCAGCGCCGCCTCGATCAGAATGACGATGATGATGCCGAGCCAGATCGGGTCGAAGCCGAGCGCCACCATCACGGGTGCGATGATCGGGATGGTCGTGATCATCATGGAGAGCGTCTCCATGAAGCAGCCGAGCACGAGGTAGAAGACGACCATCGCGACCAGCATGCCCCATTTGGAGAGGCCCAGGGACGCGACGGCGCCCGTGATCAAACTCGTGAGCCCGATGCCCGTGATCACGAAGTTGAGGAAATAGGCCGCCACGATGATCAGCATGATCATCGCTGTGGTCCGCATCGTGTTCTCGAAGACCTCGACCAGCATCGCGAGGCTGAGCCGACGATAGAAGGCCGCGAGCACCAGCGCCGCGACCACGCCGAGCGAGGCGGCCTCCGTCGGGGTCGCGAGGCCGGCATAGATCGAGCCGACGACGACCAGGAAGATGAAGAGCGGGGGTAGGAGATGCGGCAGGCTCGCCAGGCGTTCGCCCCAACTCGCCCGTATCCGCGTGCCGCCCCATTCGGGACGGATCATGCAGGCGATCGCCACGATCACCATGAACAGCCCGGCGAGGCCCAGCCCGGGGATGATCCCGGCGAGGTACAGCTTCGGGATCGAGGTATCCGTCAGCACCGCGTAGATGATCATGTTGATCGAGGGCGGGATGAGAATGCCCAGCGTGCCGCCGGCCGCGAGGGTGCCGAGGAACAGCCGCTCGTTGTAGCCGTGGGTGCGCACGAGCGGCAGGGCGACGGTGCCGACCGTCGCGGCGGTCGCGACGGAGGAGCCGGAGGTGGCGGCGAAGACCGCGCAGGCCCCGACATTCGAGTGCATCAGCCCGCCGGGCAGCCAGGACAGCCATGTGGCCAGCGCCGCGTACATCCGCTCGGCCACGCCCGACCTGAGCAGGATCTCGCCGAGCAGGATGAACATGGGGATGGAGACGAGCAGGAAGTCCCGGCCCGCCGACCAGGCGACCTCGCCCATGGCGAGGCTGAGCGGCATCGTCGAATAGAGCCGCTCGAGGATCAGACCCAGGACGCCGAGCGCCGCCGCGACCGGGATCGCGAGCGCCAGCAGGACGATGAGGATCAGAAGGGTGGTGCCCAGCACGGCTCAGCGCTCCCCGCCCAGGGTCTGCAGGCCGGCCGGCTGCAGGCCGGCCGTATGGCTCTTCTCTTCCGCGGCTTCCTCCTCCAGCGTGCGGGCGCCGGCGAGGCGGCGCACCGTCGCCCGGTCGCCGCGGGCGAGCGCGAACGCTACCGCCGCGATGAGCGGCAAGATCGTGAAGAGGAACAAGCCGAACCCGGCGAGCCACAGGGTCTGAGGAATCCAGAGCGGGGTGGCGAGCGGCGTCGTGGCCCGCGCCGAGAACAGGAGCGAATCCTGCAGGACGAGCGAGGCCCGCCAGGTGAGATAGCCGACAAAGACGAGAAGCGAGAGGAGCGCCAGAAGGTCGAGCGCTGCCGCGAGGCGCTCCGGGAGCCTCGCATAGAGTGCGTCCACCCGGACATTGGCGCGCCGGAGCAGCGTGAAGGCGAGCGCCCAGCTCGTACCCACCGCGAAGGCGTAGCCGGACAGCTCGTCCGCGCCGCCGACCGTCACGGAGGCGAACTTCCGCAGGAGCACGTCGAAGGACACGAGGATGGCGGCGGCGAGCATCATGGCGCCCGCGATACGCACCGCCCAGGTCGCGATCCGGTCGGCGAGGCCGATCCATTGATGAAGAAAGCTGGTCACGATCTGACCTTTCCGGCGAAGCCGGCCGGCCCGGACGGGCCGGCCGGGCGGTTGCGGCTCAGTTCGCCTTCGCCTGGATGTTCAGGATCTTCCCGACGCTCTCGTTCCAGGCCGGCACGCAGTCACCAGGGCAGCGGGCCGCCCATTTCGGCACCACGGTCTCGTTGAGAACCTTCGTCAGCAGCGTCTTGTCGGCATCGCTCACCGGGACGAGCGTCATCCTGGCCTTGGTCCCCATGGTGCAGCTGTCCTTGCCGGTGTTGCAGTCGAAGCCCTGCTGCGTCTCGACATCCGTTGCCTTCCAGATGCGGTCCTCGAGGCCGGCGATCTCCTTCTGCAGCAGGTCCCGCACCTTTGGGTCGAGGCTGTCCCAGCGCCTGGCGTTGACGGCGAACATCACGTGGCTCCAGCCGACCGGGAGGGCGTGGATGTGGGTCGAAACCTCCGTCCACTTGGCCGAGTTGCCGGACAGGGTGCCCGTGATGGCACAGTCGACGACCTTGTTCTGGAGGGCGGGGACGACCTCGTTGAAGGCGAGCGTCACGCCCGTCCCGCCAAGCGCCTCGACGAACTCGGCAAGGGTGCGGTTGCCCGTCCGGACCTTCTTGCCCTTGATGTCCGCGAGGCTCTTGATCTCGCCGTTGCAGTACAGGACCTGCGCCGGATACGGCCAGATGCCCAGCACCTTGATGCCGAACTTCTCGCGATAGAACTTGTCGTAGACGGGCTTGTAGACGTCGGAGACCTTCCGGGCCGTCTCGATGTCGGGCGAGAGTCCGGCAAGGTCGACGGCCTCGTTGCGGGCGTCGTCTCCGGCGACGTAGCCGAGCACCGTCGAGCCGAAATCGATCACGCCGAGCCGCATCAGGCGGAAGATCTCGGCTCCCTTGAGGCCCATTTCGTTGAAGGGCGTGATCTCGGCCGTGATCGCGCCGTTCGATTTCGCCGTGATCTCCTTGGACCAGAAAGGCTGCTCGAAGTTCTTGTACTGGGACAGGTTTCCCCAGGCGCCCACGACCTTGAGGCTGGTCTTCGGCAGGTCCTGCGCGGATGCCATCCCGCCGCTCAGGAAGGCGGCGGCGAAGCCCGCCGCCAGAATGGATGTCGCTCGCTTCATCTCGGGGACTCCTTCGCGCTGGTTGAGGCTTGCGGCTACAGGATCGACAGCCGGGTATTCTTGAGGTCGGTGACAAGCATGCAGCCCGGCGCATGCGTGATGGCGAAGGGCGGCTTCGCGGCCGCGATCACCGATTGCGGCGTGACTCCGCAGGCCCAGAACACCGGCAGCTCGTCGGGCTCGACGCGCACCGCCTCGCCGTAATCGGGTGCCGTGATGTCCCGAATGCCGATCAGAGACGGATCGCCGAGATGGACGGGCGCCCCGTGTACGGCGGGCAGGCGCGACGTGATCTGGACCGCCCGGATCGCGTCAGCCGCCTTGAGCGGCCGCATGGAGACTACGAGCGGGCCATGGAACGGCCCCGCCGGCGCGGTCGGGATGGTCGTCCGGTACATCGGGACGTTGCGGCCTTCGGCGATGTGACGGACGGGGACATCGTCGGCGAGCAGCGCCTCCTCGAAGGAAAAGGAGCAGCCGATGAGGAACGCCGTGAGGTCGTCGCGCCAGAGGTCCCGGATGTCGTCGACCTCCTCAGCGAGTTCGCCATCGCGCCATACGCGATAACGGGGCACGTCCGTGCGGATGTCGAGATCGGCCCCGAGGTCGGGAAGCATCGGATCGCCCGGCTCCGACATCCCGATCAGGGGGCAGGGTTTCGGGTTACGCTGGCAGAAGCGGAGAAAGTCCGCCGCGACATCGCTCGGCAGGATCGCAAGGTTCGCTTGGACGAAGCCCGGGGCGAGCCCGGAGGTCTGGCCGCGGAGGCGCCCGGCACGCGCCGCGTGGCGAACCTCGGCGGGGCCGTCGAGAGGTCTGCTCAGGGCGAAGGCGGCGCCTGCATTCATCGTCACGTCCCCGTCGCAACGATTAACGGCCGCGCTTCGTCGGCGATCAAGAGGCTGGAGCCGCAGAGTCTCGATCAGGATTCCTGATAAGCAGAAGCAACCTGTCTGGCCAACTCGGCGGCGGCGGCGATCAAAGGATCGCTGGGCGCGCGCGGATAGGTGACTGTGAAGCGAAGCGGCTCGAGCTCGAAGTCGACCGTCAGGGGATGCAGGCGACCATCCGCGATCTCGCGAGCGACCAGGATCTCGGGCAGAGTGGCAGGGCCGACGCCGTCCACGGCAAGCCGAATGTTGGCCGCAAGGGAGGCCGACGCAATCAGCCTGGGCTGCGGCAGGCCCGAGTTGCGGAACAACTCACGGAGCGCGATCGTCGGCCGCGTCCGGTGCGAATAGGTGATGAACGGGTATGCCCCGAGATCCGCCAGCGTGAGTTCCCGGCCGGCGAGCCCGAGCGAAGGGGCTGCAACAAGGGAGAGCGGGTAGGTCGAGATCGGCCTGCTGTGCATGGTCGGCTCGGAGATCGGGCCGAGCAGGATCGCGAGGTCGAGTTCGCCGCGCACGAGCTCCTCGCGCAGGTTCGGAGTGGTGTCGACCGTCAGCTCGACGCTGAGGCGCGGGTGGCGCGTTTCGAGCTCTCTGATAAATCGCGGCAGCCAGGTATGAACGACGGTCTCTGCCGTCCCGAGCCTCACATGGCCCCGCAGCCCGGCTGCCCCGCTGACCGCATGCTCTGCCTGTGCCCGGAGCCCGAGGATGCGCTCGGCGAAGCCCAGCATCTCGGTGCCGAGTGGGGTAAGCCGGACGCGCCGCCCGCCGCGCTCGAGCAGCGTCACGGCGAGATGCGCCTCGAGTGCCGCGACGCGCGCGGAGATGGTCGGCTGGGAGGTGTGCAGACGGTCCGCCGCCCGCGAGAAACTGCGGAGCGTCGCCACCCAGAAGAACGCCTCCAGTTCTCTCAGCTCCAAGGACCGTCCCCGCCTACTCGGACTAACAGCCTGCCGTGCGAACCAATCGCACGGGGCAAGGATGAGATCGAGCAGCGCGATATGAGGTGACGCGTTGATCGGAGCTGACTACGCTCGGCCTTTCACAAGCGGGATATCGATGCTGAAGCTCGCTCGGGTGCTATTCACGATGTTCGTCGGCGCGAGCGCGCTCTCTGCGTCGGCCGCGAGTGGCTGGTCCGAGACTGAGGTCGATGTGGCGCTCGTGCTTGCCGTCGATGTCTCTCGCTCGATGGACGATGACGAGCAGCGCCTCCAGCGGGACGGATTCGTCGAGGCATTCCGGTCCGCAATCGTCCACGACGCGGTCCGCAAGGGAAATGTCGGCCGGATCGGTGTTGTCTACATGGAGTGGTCCGGTCCGGCCCAGCAGACCGTGGTGGTGCCTTGGACGCTCGTCGACGGTGCCGCGACCGCTTCTGCGTTCGCCGACCGGCTCGCAATGGCACCTATCGGCCGCATCTACTCGACTTCGATCTCAGGAGCGATCGAAATGGGGCTTAGGCTCCATCGAGAGAGCGGCCTCGATCCTCTGCGCCGCGTGATCGACATTTCGGGCGACGGCCCGAACAACACGGGCCGCACCATCACGGCAGCCCGCGATGAAGCGGTCGCACAGGGCGTCACCATCAACGGTCTGCCCTTCATGGTGAAGCGGCCAACCGGGTTCGGCGAGATCGAGAGCCTCGACCTCTACTACGAGGATTGCGTGACCGGCGGTCCGGGTGCGTTCATCGTTCCGGTCCGCGAGGCGCGCCACTTCGCCGACGCGATCAGGACGAAGCTCGTCCGCGAGATCGCTGCGGCGCCCGAGCCTGAGGCAACGATACAAGCGGCTGAGCAGCGGGAGCGGTCCGACTGCCTGATCGGCGAGAAGATGCGAGGGCGTCGATACGAGCCGTAGCGCCTCGCTGGAAGTGCCGCCCTCGAACGCCGCCTGGTCCTGCTTGAGGACAGCGCGATGGCCTTGGTTCTGACCAGCGCCGCAACCGAATATGAGGCGCCGACCCAAGAGCGGACGGTCAGTGGTTCTGCAACTGGCGGCCCTTCGCCGGATCAGGCCGTCATTCCCGCTTTGACTGCTCCCGGCAACGGTTGTCGCTTTTGGTTCGCGGCTGACAATGCTTGCGAATTCGGCTTCAATCGTCCGAGGAGGGCCTGGGAGTTCGCCCGCACGGAGCGCAGGCACGGCGAACTGCAGGAGCAGTCTGGTGTTCCAAAGCAGTGAGGCCGGCTTGGGTTTTGCGAGTGCGCTGGCCAAACGGTCAGAGGTCGCGACATGGGCAACCCGAAGCACGCTCTCTCCGAGGCGGACGAAGTCGCGGCCCGGGTCGAGACGCTCATCTCCGACGGCAGATTCCTGCTGCATCGCCGCCTACCGCCGGAGCGGAGGCTGAGCGAGGAGCTCGGCGTTTCGCGCCAAGTGCTTCGCGGCGCGCTGCAGATCCTGGAAGACCGCGGCCTGATCTGGCGGCATGTCGGGAAGGGGACCTTCGTCGGGGCGACGCCGGACGCGGTCGCTTCGACGCCCGAGGAGATCGCTCGCAGGAGCTCGCTGCACGAGCTCCTCGAGGCACGCGAGGCATTCGAGCCGGTGATGGCGCGGCTCGCGGCCTATCGGACCACCGCACGCGAGTACGAAGCGATGGAGACCTATTGCGAGAAGGCCAGCGTCGCCGAATGCTGGCCCGAATACGAGAAGTGGGACGACCTGTTCCATCGCGCGCTTGCCGAAGCAAGCGGCAACATTCTCCTGATCGGATGGATGGATCGACTCCAGAAGACAAAGCAGAGCTCGCGGTGGAACATCTGCAATGCACGCCGGTTCAACCCGCCGGCGGTGGAGCAGTACTCGAAGGAGCACCGCGTCATCCTCGGCCATATCCGCCGAAAAGACAGCCAGCGCTCGGAAGAGGCGATGCGCCGGCACATCAAGACGATCTGCACCAATATCGGTCCACTGCTGAGCGCCGCGCCCGACCACTGAGCCCGGCCGCAACCAATTTGGGGATTGAGCGGGCGGCAGGAAGCTAAGTCTCTGAGATTACAGAATAATTTGACATGTACGACCCCTGTACGCCATCCGGCGACAGGCTACGATCGAGGTAGTCGATCGAACACAGACGCCCGTGCCCAAGAGCTTCTGCCGAAGGCAAAACCGCACCGAAGCGCTGGCGCACCGCTCGTCCGCGCGGTCCGTTCCCCGCCTGTACCGACACCGAAAACCCGGGAAAGCGCCCCAACCGGACCTCAAGCGGGACCCACGACGTCCCCACGGAGCAATGCGTCGATGCTGATGGAAACGCCTGCAATCCCAGGCAAACCGCCCTTCGCCCAGGACCGCCTCGACGAGCTGATGGCCGAGGCGGGAATCGACGTTATCCTCGCGACCTCGCGGCACAACACGCGATACCTGCTGGGCGGCTACTCGTTCTTTTTCTTCTCGGGCTTCGACTCGATCGGAATCAGCCGATACTTACCGATTGTTGTTTATTTCCGCGGGCGGCCGGATCAGGCCATCTATGTCGGCAACGCCATGGAGGGTTTCGAGAAAGAGCTCGGGAAGTTCTGGACGCCCGAGGTCCATGCGCGAACCTGGAGCTCGCTGGAAGCGATCGAGGCCGCGATCGGCTACATCCGGGCGCGTGCGCCCAAGGGCGCTGCGATCGGGATCGAGCCCGCCTTCATCCCGGCGGACGCGACGGATGCGCTGAAGTCCCAGCTCCTTGGCTATTCCCTGGTCGACGGGCAGCGGGTCCTCGAACTGCTGCGCGCAATCAAGAGCGAGGAGGAGCTCGCGCTCGTGAAGACGGCCTCGGAATCCGTCGTCTCGTCAATGCTCGCCGTCATGCGCACCCACGGGCCCGGCAACACCAAGAACGATCTCGTCCGCTCGCTCATCGCCGAGGAGACGAAGCGCGGCCTCGCCTTCGAATATTGCCTCACCTCGGCGGGGACGAGCCTCAACCGCTCCCCCTCCGACTACGTTCTGAAGGAGGGCGACATCTATTCGCTCGACTCGGGAGGCAATTACGGCGGCTATATCGGCGACCTCTGCCGGATGGCGGTGCTGGGTGACCCGGATGAGGAGCTGCAGAATCTCCTCGGCGAGGTGCTCGACATCCAGGCCGCCGCCCGCGGGGCGGTCGCCGACGGGGCGCCGGGCCGCGAGATCTATGTCGCTGCCGAGGCGCGGATCGCCCGGAGCCCCCATCGCGACGAGGTCGACTTCATCGCGCACGGGATGGGGCTGGTCTCACACGAGGCGCCGCGCCTCGCCTCGAACTTTTCCTATCCGCCGGACGATGCCGGGCGCTCCCTCCGGGCCGGCATGGTCATCTCGATCGAGACGGCGATCAAGCATCCGCGCCGTGGCTTCATCAAGGTGGAGGACACCGTCGCCATCACGCATGCCGGGCAGGTGGAAGGCTTCGGCGACAGCGGCCGCGAATGGACCCGCGGGCCCGTCTGAACCGCGCATCGCGGCAGCGATCAACCAAACCGACGATCATTCGATATGTATGCCGAACTTGAAACCTGCGGGCTCCGTCTCACCGGGAAGCTGCTGGAGGGCAAGCGCGTCCTCCTCACGGGCGCCGCGTCGCCCCGCGGCCTTGGCAAGGCGACGGCGGCGCTCCTCGTCGAGCACGGCGCGAAGGTGGTGATCGCCGATATCGACTACGAGGCGGCCCTCCGGGCGGTGGCGGATGTCGGCGCGGCCGCGGCCGTGAGGTTCGACGCCCGAGACCCGGCCTCGTGCCGGCAGGTGGTCGAGGATGCCGTCGACCACCTCGGCGGCCTCGACGGCCTCGTGCCGATGGTCGGGGTCACGGTCGGCGGCGCGTTTGACGAGATCACAGCCGATCAGGTCGACATGCTGTTCGACATCAACGCCCGCAGCACCTTCCTCGTCATTCAGGCGGCCGTGCCGCACCTAAAAAGCGGCACGAGGCCTGCGGTCGTCTGCATGTCGTCCGTTGCCGGGCAGCGCGGCGGCGGCCTCTATGGCACCTCGGCCTATTCGGCTTCAAAGGCCGCCGTGAACGCGATCGGGAAGGCCTACGGGCGTGAGCTCGCCCCCATGGGCATCCGGGTGAACACGATCTCGCCGGCGCTCATCAACACCGATGTCGAGGGTAACCCGAACCAGACTCCCGAGATCCGCCAGGGCTTCGAGAAACTGGTGCCGATGGGCCGCTCGGGAAGCCGTTGGGAGGTGCCGGGCGTCGTGTTGTTCCTGTTATCGGACCTCTCCACCTTCATGGCCGGCGCTACGGTCGACGTGAATGGAGGCCTGCACATCCACTAGCACTACTTTGGCAGAATGCTGTGGCGAGGCGCTTTTGAGGGATTCCCGTAGGGCGGTTTGCGTGATTCATGAGAGGTCAGTGTTTGAGAGCCGGCCATGGCGGTGGAGCAGGATTGGAGGGAGGAGCTCGAACGATGGCTTAAGCCGTTTCTGGCCGGCCTTTCGCACCCGGCGCGTCGCCGGATGTGTCCGGTCTACATTGCGGGCCTGATCGGTCCAGGAGACCGCAAGAGCGTGCAACCCATGGCGGCACGTGCCGACGCGGTCGGCTATGACCGGCTTCATCATTTCGTCGCCGCAGGGGTTTGGGACAGCGCTCCGCTCGAAGTTGCCCTGTTGCAGGAGGCAGATCGCCTGGTCGGCAACGAGAGAGGCTTTCTGGTCATCGACGATACGGCGCTTCCCAAGAAGGGACAACACTCGGTCGGGGTCGCACCACAATACGCCTCGGCGCTCGGCAAGACTTCCAACTGCCAGTCGCTGGTCTCGGTCACCCTGGCCTCGCGCGAGGTGCCGGTGATGGTGGGCCTGGGGACTGTCAGGATTTTCGTGTGCGAACGGCGCGTTGAACATCAGGCCGCCATAGCCCTTGTGAAGCGCTGGCCGAAGAGCATGGCAAACTGCGCCTTGGCCATGCACCATTCACGGGGCGGCATCTTCCAGTCCTTCTCGGCTCGCTTCAAGACCAGGAAGAGCAGCTTCATGGCTGCGTCGTCGGTTGGGAAGTGGCCCCTGGCCCGGACGGCGCGGCGCAGCTTGGCGTTCAGGGCCTCGATTGCGTTTGTGGTGTAGAGGATGCGGCGCACGTCCGCGTGGAAGGCATAGAACGGCACGACCTCGTTCCAGGCGCGCCGCCAGCTCTGCCCAATGGCCGGGTAGCGCCGGCCCCAGAGGCCCTCCTCGAATGCTGCGAGCGCGGCCCGGCCGGCTTCGGCGTCGAGCGCCCGGTAGATGCCCTTCAAGGCGGCCGCGACGGGCTTCCTGTCCTTGTAGGAGACGAAGTCCAGGCTGTGGCGCAGGAGATGGACGATGCAGGTCTGCACCGCCGTCTCGGGGAACACGGCCGTGATCGCATCCGGGAAGCCCTTCAGACCGTCGACGACGGCGAGCAGGATATCCTCGACGCCGCGGTTCCTGAGCTCGTTCATGACGCGGAGCCAGAACTTGGCGCCTTCGCTCTGTTCGAGCCGTCGCGCTGGCTTTCGATCCGGCCGCGGCCGTTCTTGTTGCGGAGCAGTGATGCGCCGCTCGCCCTGTACGATTCCTACTGATCGCGCCCTACGGGCTCTTGCTCTTCGCCTTTCTGCTCGCCCCCGCGGCAGGGCTGGTGCAGCTCAGCTTTCAGGAGCCGGCGGCCGGCTCGATCGGCGGCGGGACCTTTACAGCGGCGAATTACGCACGCATTCGCGATCCCTACTACCTTCGCATCATCGTCGAGACGCTGAAGCTCGCCGTGGCGGCGACCGCGATAGGGACCTTTCTCGCCTACTCGCTCGCCTATTTCATCGCCTGCGCGAGCGAGCAGCTGAAGGGCGCTCTCCTCTGCCTCGTCATGGTGCCCCTGATGACGAGCGTCGTGGTCAAGGTCTTTGCGTGGTTCGTTCTCCTCGGCCGAGGCGGTCCTGTGGCGACCCTTCTCGATGGATTTGGTTTCGGCCGCGCGGGCCTGCTCGGCACGGAAGCGTCCGTGCTCTTCGGGCTCGTCGATTTTTCGCTGCCGTTCATGGTCGTGACCCTCGTCGCCGCTATCGAGCGGATCCCGGTCTCGATGGAAGAGGCGGCAGCCAATCTTGGCGCGCCGCCACGGATGATCTTTGCCCGAATCATCGTGCCTATGATTCGCTCGGGCGTGCTCCTCTGCCTGGGCATTTCTTCCAGCGCCTATGTCGTCCCGGCGACGCTCGGAGGCCGTTCGGTCCGAATGGTCGCGCAGCAGATCTACGATGACGTCCTCGTGGCGTTTGCCTGGCCCCAAGCCGCCGCGACATCCGTTCTTGTCGTGGCCGCCTTAGGCGTCGTCGTCGCGATAATGCTCCTCGCAGACCGGAGGCAGGAGACATGAGCGACGCTGGACCGCGGCCCCCGCCGTCCTGGTCCTTGCGCTCCTGCTGCTGCCGGTCGCCGTCGTGATTGGCATCGCGATAGGCCCCTCGGCCACCTATCAGTTCCCGCCCACGGGCATCAGCGGCCGGTGGTTCGCGGCTCTCATTGATAACCAGCCGTTCATGACGTCGCTCTTCCGGGTCAGCCTGCCGCTCGCGCTCGCGACCGCCGCCGCTTCGGCGGTGCTCGGGACGGCTGCGGCCATCGGTATCGCACGCACCGGCTTTGTCGGCCGCGGAGCCGTCCAAGGGCTGTTTCTCCTTCCGGTCATCTTCCCGCAGGTGCTTCTCGGCGTCGGGCTGTTCCTGATGTATGCGCGCCTGGAAACCTCGCCCACTCTCCTCAGCCTCGGGCTTGCGCATGCGGTGATCGCGACCCCCTACGTCATCCGCGTCGTCATGTCGGCCCTGCACCTCCTCGACCCACGTCTGGAGGAAGCTGCCCAGAGCCTCGGCGCCAGGCCGGTCCGGGCCTTCCTGCTAGTATCGCTGCCGCTCCTGAGGTCGAGCATCCTCTCGGGAGCGATCTTTGCGTTCATCATTTCGTTCAGCGATGTGAATCTGGCCTTGTTTCTTTCGGCGGCCGACACCACGACCTTGCCCGTGCAGATCCTAGCCCAGATGCAATATTCCAGCGACCCGACGATCGCGGCCGCGTCGGCTGCCCAGGTGCTCCTGATCTCAGCGCTTATCCTGGTCGTCCAGCGGTTCGTGGGATCGGTCCGGGCGTAGGGAGCACGAACCGGAGGCGTTGCGGAGGACCCCAAGGGATCAATGACCAGGCTGGCCAAACGCGCTGCCGCCTCCTCCAAGCGGGGCGTTACCATGTCCGACGTGGCCCAGCTCGCTGGGGTCTCGCCGATGAGCGTATCGAACACCTACAAGCAGCCGGCCAAGGTCAGCCCGGAGACACGTCAGCGCGTCTTCGAGGCGGCCGCTAAGCTCGGCTACCTGCCGAACCTGCTGGCCGGGACGCTCGCATCCGGGAGGAGCAGGATCGTCGGCGCAATCGTCCCTTCGCTCCGCAACTCTAATTTCGCCGGGATGATCCAGGGGCTGGAGGAGACGCTGGGCCAGCACGGCTGCGAGCTGATGCTGGCCGTGGCGGATGATCCGGAGCGTGAGCTTCGGGCCGTGCAGGCCTTCCTCGGGCGGCGATTAGACGGGATCGTGCTGACCGGCATCGAGCACAGCCCCGAGGTCGCCGCTCTTCTTCGGCGTGCCGACGTTCCGGTCGTCGAGACCTGGAGCCTCAACGGCCCGTTCATCGACATGGGGGTCGGCTTCTCCCTGTTCGACGCCGCTTTCGAGATGGTCCAGATGATGGTCCAGAAGGGGTACCGACGCATCGGCTTCGCAGGATACAACCCACCCGGAAACCCCCGCTTCGCCGAACGTCAGAAGGGGTTCGAGGCCGCGCTCCGGCAAGCCGGGTTGCGGGACGACCTTCTTTATTTCGGCCCGGAGGCGCTCGGGTTCGCGACGGGGCGGCTCGCGCTCGAGGCTCTCCTGTCGTCGGAGCCGAAGCTAGACGGCCTGTTCTGTGTGACCGACGTCCTTGCCGCGGGCGCGATCTTCGATTGCGCCCGGCGCGGTTGGCCGGTCCCAGACCGGCTCGCCGTCGCCGGCTACGGCGACTACGACATCGCCGCAGAGCTAACGCCCGGCCTCACGACCGTGAGGACACCGGGCCACGCGATGGGATCGCGCGCTGCGACCCTCATCCTTGCCAGCGTGGAAACGGGCCGCCCCTCAGAGCGGATCATCGACGTCGGCTACGAACTCGTCATACGGGACAGCATCTAGGCCCTAGCCACGTAAGCTTCCGGGGCGCAGTCTACGCCCCAATCGCCCGAGGGCCAACGTCGCATTAAGGAGGGCGATCAGGGACACCATGTGGCTTCGTAGTGGACAGAGCGATCGTCCCACCGCGTCAAGAACACCTGGGTTTCCGGCGGCACCACGGCCTTGGTGCTGTCCGCCCCGGCAAAGGCCTCGATGGCGGCCATCGACTCCCAATACGTGATCTCCACGATCTCGACCTCCCCGTCGAGGTCGCGGCGCATGAAATGAGAGCCTTTGTAGCCGGGCACTCGGTGGAGCGCGGGGAGCGTTTCGCTCGTCAGGAGCCGCTCGTATTCATCCGCCATCTCGCGCTTGGCCCAGCCGCGCCAAATTCGTCCGATCATGTCAGTCCTCTTCCTCTCAAGCGGCTCACGCCAACGTCCGCCCGATCACCCGGATGCGGCCAGGGGGGATCCGCACTCGGATGGCTTGGCCGGCGGCAAATGAATGGCCGGGTGAGGCGAGGCATCTGAACCGATGCGCGCCGGCCGTGATCACATAGCGGATCCGCGATCCGAGAAAGAGGCGGGTTTCGACCGTGGCGAGGATTCCCTCCTCCGCATCGGCCGGCAGAAGCTGAACATCCTCCTGCCTGAACGTGATCGTCGCCGGCCCGGCGGCCGCGCATCCTGGTTCGAGCGGCAGGGCGGAACCCGGGGCGAGAGTCGCGCACGGAGCGCCTTTCGCCGCCTCGATCTGCACGTCGAGAAGATTGCTCGAGCCCATGAACGAGGCCGAAAACGGCGTCGCCGGGGCGCTGTAAAGGTCGGTCGGCGCACCTTCCTGCTCGATGCGGCCCTCGTTGAGGAGGACCACACGATCCGAGAGGCTCAGCGCTTCCTCCTGGTCGTGTGTCACGAACACGGTTGTGAGTCCCGTCTGCCGATGCAGCTGGATCAGCTCCTCCTGCATGCTCTCCCGGAGCCGCGCATCGAGGTTCGACAATGGCTCGTCGAGCAGAAGCACTTGCGGGCGTGAGACGACAGCCCTGGCCACGGCCACGCGTTGTTGCTGCCCCCCCGACAACTCCCGGGGCCTCCGGTTTGCGAGATGCCCGAGCTGCACCATCTCGAGGACCTCGTCGACGCGGCGCTGCTGCTCGTCCTTCCGCCCGAGGCGACGCATCCGGAGCGGGAACATCACGTTCTCGCGGACAGTCAGGTGCGGCAGCAGCGCGTAGGACTGGAACACCATCGCGATGTCCCGACGCTCGGGGGGAAGGCGAGTGGAGTTCGTTCCCCCGATGATGATCGATCCCGTCGTCACCTTCTCGAGGCCCGCGATCATGCGGAGCAACGTGGTCTTGCCGCAGCCGCTAGGCCCGAGGAGGCTGACGAACTCGCCCTTGCGTATGGCGAGCGACACCCCTTTGATGACCTGAACGTCACCGAAGGACTTGGTGACGCAGTTGAGCTCGACAGCCGCCATCGTCATGCCGCCACGCGCTGGATGCCGAGGAGCCGGTCGATGGCGACGATCAGAAAGATCGTGAGGGCGATCATGAGGGCGGATGCCGCCGCGATGGATGGATCCGGGCTGAACTCGAGTTGCGTGTAGATCTGAATCGGCAATGTCATGATGTCGGGCGATCTCAGGAAAAGTGAGAGGATCGCCTCGTCGAAGGAGATGTTGAAGGCGAAGAAGCCGCCGGCCGCGATGCCGGGCAGACATTGCGGCAGGGTGACGTGGAAGAGGGTGCGCCAGGGCCCGGCGCCCATCGTTCGGGCGGCCTCCTCGAGGAAGGGGTCGGAGGTTGCGAGCACCGCGAGAGTTGTCCGGATCACGTAGGGAACCGCGATGACGGTGTGCCCGAGCCAGAGCGAGTAGAAGGAGGTTCGGCCGACGACGGAGCTCCACAGCATCAAGAGCCCGAGCGCGAAGACGATCGTGGGAAGCACGAGAGGCGACAGCACGAGCGCCGACAGGAAGCCGGTGCCGGGTATCCGGCGCCGGTGCAGGGCGACCGCCACGCCCGTTCCGATCACCGTTGCGGCCAGAGTCACCAGCGCGGCCAGCCTGAGGCTAGTAATGGCGGAATGGGTGTAGACGTCGGCCGACAGGACCGCACGGTACCAGCGCAGGCTCAAACCCTCCGGCGGGAAAGTGACGTAGTCGCCGGCCGTGAAGGATACGCCCGCGACCACGACCAGTGGCCCCAGAACGAACGCCAGAACGAGCAGCATGAAGATGACGGCTGCCGCTCGCACCCCCGTCGGGACGGCCTCAACCACCGGCCTTCCTCGTCAGTCGGATATACGGAAACAGAAGCAGCAGCACGGCCGTGAACAGGATCAGCGATTGCGCGGCAGCGAAGGGCCAGTCCTGCGTTCGGGTCGCCGTCTCGTAGATGGACCCGGCGAGGACGGGAAGGCGTGCCCCGCCGAGGAGCGAAGGCGTGATGAAGTAGCTGGCAGATAGCGTGAAGACGAGCAGCGACCCGGCGACGATCCCGGGCGTCGCGACCGGCAGGACGACCCGGCGTACCGATTGGAGAAAGGTGCAGCCCATCACCCGAGCGGCTTCTTCGAGGCGCGGATCCATGCGCAGAATCACGCCGAGGATCGACAGGACCATGAACGGGAAGAGGATCTGGACCATCCCGACCACGATTGCCACCTCGGTGTGCATGAGCGTGTAGTTTCGGCGAACGAGCCCGAGGCTGCGCATGATGTCGGGCACGAGCCCGCCCCGGCCGAGCAGCACCATCCAGCCGAAGGTCCGCACGACGACGCTCGTCATGAGGGGCAGGGTGATCAGGATGACGAGCCATAGCCGCAGCCGGGGTCCGACACGGGCCATGATGTAGGCGAACGGGAAGCCGACAAGCGCGCAGACGAGCGTAATGACGACCGAAAGCTTGATGGTCCGCCAGGATATGCCGAGGTAGTACGGCTCCGTCAGAAACCGGATCACATAGGCGGGAGTGAACTCCCCGCCCTCAGTCCTGACCCCGAGCGCCAGGATGCTGCCGACGGGGACCAGGAAGGCGAGCAGGAGGAGGAGCAGGCCTGGAGCCGCGATGGCCCAGTCTTCGCGATGGCTTGCCATGGCCGGTCCGAACGAGCCCGCGACCTATCAGCGGGCGATCAGCTTCTTCCAGCTCTCGACCAGCGCGGTACGGTTCGCGTCGACCTGGGCTGGGTCGAACCGGACAAGTCCGTTCACGGCGTCGCCGTAGACCACCTCGCTCGCCACTGCCGGATCAAGCTTCGCGAGTCGATTGGTCGGCGAGTAGCGCATCTCGCGCGCGAAGGCGGCCTGCACCTCCGGCGACAGCGAGAAGTCGATCAGTTTCTTCGCAAGCGCCTGGTTAGGACGGCCCGCGACGAGGTTGGCGGTGAAGAACACGGCCGGCGTGCCCTCCTCGGCCATGACGAACTTCACCGGTTGCCCGCCCTGTCGGACGACGTGGGCGTAGTCCTGGGAGAAGGCCGCGACCCACGCGTCGTTCTGAGCGAAATTCTGCTGAATCTCGGGTGAGGACGAGATGATCGTCGAACGATCGAGAAGTTCACGCACTTTGTCGAGCCCGGGCTTGGTGTTCTCGATCGAGCCACCCCAGACCTTGTTCATCATCAGGAAGCCGAGAAGGCCGTACGAGTTCGACAGATCGGTCAGGACGAGGTGATCCCCGTATTCCGGCTTCCAGAGATCTTTCCAGGATTTCGGGGGATTCTTCACCTTCTTCTCGTTGTAGAGGAGGCCGATGGCCGTCACGAGATGGACCGGCCCCTCCCCGCGCGACATGCCCTCCTTCGCGAACGGATAGAGGTTCGCGGCATTCGGCAGTTCCTCGGCGTTGATCGGCGCGATCAGCCCTTCGCGAGCCGCCACGACTTCCTGCCCGCCCGAGAAGTGGACGACATCGTATTGCGGCGCCGCCTTTTGTGCCCGCAACTGCGCGAGCGTATCGGCCGAATAGACGGTCACAACGTTGATCTTGACGTTGTTGGCCTTCTCGAACGGCTCGAAGATGAGCTGCTTATGCAGCTTCTCGTAGGCGCCGCCCCAGGAGTTGACAGTGAGGGTGGCCCGCTGCGCAACCGCGCTCGAGGACATGCCTGCCAGGAGGAAGGAGCAGGCGAGCGCAGACAACATCACGTTCGGTTTCAAGATACTCTCCTGTGCGGGGGAAGAGGAGCCATCTGCTCGCCGCCTCGAGAGCGGCGGGCAGCTAAACATTCATCGGGGAATCCGCCAACAGCGTGAGGTCGGACGGGGTCAGGACCTGCTTAACGAAGCGCTCCTGGTGCGGCTCGTAAAAATCCCACAGCTTTCGGAGCTCGACATGCGGGTCTTGCGCCCAGTCGATGCGAAGATCGACCAGAGGCCAGCTCTCGCGATGCGCGATGAGGAGGGCGGCAGACATGATCGGCTTCGTCTCGCCACCCGCCTCGAGTCCAGCGTCGACCGCAGCGAGCAGACGCTCGGCGAAGACCAGATGGCTGGAGGCCTCGAAAGCCTCGACCATGGCTTTCGGCACCCCTGTGTTGGCGATGAAGTTGCCGGTCGAGACGCAGCCGTCTCCAGCATGACCCGCGTTGAGGCATTCGATTTCGGGGCCGCTCCAGAAGGCGGCCCGACCCTCCTTGTCGACCGCCGCAAACTGTCTTTCGCCCGGGAAGTCGTTCGTCTCGGACAGCACCCTCACCGTCTCTGCCGCCGAGCAGCCCATGGTGAGGAGTTCAAGCCCGATCGGGCCCGCGCGCGTGTCGGTACGGTGCTGGGTCGTCACCGCACCAACGCCGGCTTTCACCCAAGGGCACCGGTTGCCAACTGCCACTGCCGACGTCGCGATGCCGATCCCGAACATCCCGGTCGCGGGATCACGGGCTATAATGGAAAACGTCATAATCGCCTCGGCGCGCTAATGTAGCGCTACATTACTGTAGTCTGACAACCGGTCAACGTGTCCCGATCCCATCCGGGCGCTGCCGCACAGATTTTCTGCATCAGGTATAAAAATAGGCAAAAACGTTCGGGTTTGCCCGCATCAAAGCTAGGCTCAGGACCTGTTAATTTGGATGAGGTGTGCTTCAGCGTCTCCGCTTGGGGAGGGGGAGGCGCTGGCGATGGGGTTGTTCTTGTGAGCGAGCGGCAGATGGAGCGGATTGCGCCGTTCTTTCCACTTCCCCACGGCAAGAGAGCGGACGTCCGTGGGAGAAGCGACTATCGAACGTGCCCGCTCCGCCGCTAGCTCTCATCCCCCGCGTGGGCGGGGGAGCCCCGGCCGCGTTGAGCAGGCCAATGCACAGAACGGGTCCATCCCCGCGTGGGCGGGGGAGCCTCTGCCAGCTAAGTATCTGGAATCATTGACGATGTCAAAGAGCGGCGTCAACGGCGAAGCAGGAGCGCGCCGTCGAGATCGGAAAGGGTTCGGGGCGGCAGGCCCAGGGTGCGGAGGCCGAGGCGGCCACCAATCGCTCAGCACGGTCCAGAGCCGTTCGCGGACGCCCTTGGAGAGCTCGGCGCCGACGAAGACCCCGGGCGCCGCTTCCGGCATGATGGAGGAGAGGAAGCCGCGGTACCGGTCGGCGACGTCGCGCGTCACGACCACGGTCATGGGCATCGCGCATCCTCCCTCCTCACGGCGCCTCCTCGTCGAACAGCGTCTTGATCCGGTCGATCATGGCGGGATCACGCCGTCCCGGCGCAGCCTTTCGGCGACGGTGCGGCGGGCGAGGCGCTCGACCGGATCGAACGGCCGCTTCTCGTGCGCCTTCGCGGCCTTGAAGGCGCACGGGGCCGTGACCGTGTCGCGGAAGAGATCGGCGATGTCGAGCACGAAGCTCTGGCCCGAATCCTCGTGCACGAAGCCGTGCTGCGGGATGGTGGCGGTCGCCGCGACCGCGATCGCGGCCGCGCCCTCCACGGCCGAGGCGGCGTGGTTCAGCGCCTGGTTGGGGATGTCGGCCGCACCGGGATTCTGGCGGTCGTAGCGGCGGCCGTCCCAGCGTATGCCATGGCGCTCGGCGGCCTGGCGGTAGATCTCCTTGACCCGCGCCCCCTCGATGCCGCGTAGCACGGCGATGTCGCGATGGGGCAGCACCTCGCCGAGCCGCAGCGCGTACATGCGCCGGGCGACCCTCATCCGGCCGCCCTTCGTATCGGCCCAGAGGCCCAGGACCTCGATCAGCCCGGCACAAACGCGCTCGGCGCCCCGGCTCTCGGAAAACACCCAGGCGAGCTCGTCGATATGGCCGACGATCCGCGCGGCCGGATCGGAGCGGGCCGGGAAGCCGCGATTGGCCTTGCCGATGTCGTGCAGGAACGCGAGCGCCGCGAGGCGGCTTCGTGCCGCCGGGCTATCGAGCGCCTCGGCCGCTCCGAGGGCGGATAGCCGTTTCCGGAGAAGCGGCAGATCGAGGATCGCCGCGAGCACAGCACTCACGTCCGCCGAATGATCGACCAGCGAGTGCCATGCGCCGTCAGGCGTGCGTTTGGCCCACAGAAGGTCGCGCAAGATCCCGCCTCCGTGTCGCCTTGTCGAGTCTACGGCATAGACATCGCTGCCGAGCGTCCCATCCCTTATGGCGAAAGCCTTCGAGAGCACGCTCCCCAGGCGCTGACCGTACCGCCTGCATACCACTGCTCAGAGTGCACCGTCCGTGGCGCGGGTTGCTGGCCCTTGGGCGGCTCGCCCACGACCGGACGCTCAGGAGTTCCGCTCTGGTCAACTTCGATACTGTCGGACCCGCAACTTGCCCGTGAGGCGGAACTTGGAATGTTGCTCCCCCAGCTTCGGATGCGCTCCCGCTGATCGCTATTGCGTCTGGTCGCCCTCGGTCCTTACTCGGACATAAATAACGAAGGTTAACGCGTTCAACTCGCAGGTGGCGGTGTCAGCACTCGGGGCCTCTCTGCATTCCGAGATTCGTTGAGCGATCGCGTCGCAGCGCCAACCACGTCCAGGGATGTCCAGAGGTGGTTTACTCGACGCTTAGTAGACGTTCGAAATCGAGAACCGGCTAAGTGCTTGAAGTCGCTGGCGCTCCCAAGGGGACTCGAACCCCTGTTTTCGCCGTGAGAGGGCGACGTCCTGGACCGCTAGACGATGGGAGCTGTCCGGTCGGTCCGGCTCCTATAATGATCCGGCGGGGTGGCCACAACCCCATCCCGGTGCCATTTCGGCCTCGGACACGCTGCGACATCCGCGCCCCTGCCGAGGCGACCCTCAGATGACGACCCGAATCCACCAGCTCGCGCCGGGCGCGCCGGCCCAGCGGCTCGACAGGCTGCTCGCCTCCGCCTGGCCCGACCTGTCGCGCTCGCGCCTGCAGGCGCTCATCCGCGGGGGCCACGTCACCCTTGCCGGCCAGCCCGTGCGCGATCCCTCGCTGAAGGCGGCGGGTTCCGCCGAGATCGCCCTCGCCGAGCCGCCGCCCGCCCCGGCGGAGCCGGTACCCGAGCGCATCCCCCTCCAGGTCGTCTACGAGGACGAGGACCTCGTCGTGCTCGACAAACCGGCCGGCCTCGTCGTCCATCCCGGCGCCGGCAACGAGAGCGGCACGCTCGTCAACGCGCTCCTCGCCCATTGCGGGGCGAGCCTCTCCGGAATCGGCGGCGTCGCGCGCCCCGGGATCGTGCACCGGCTCGACAAGGATACGAGCGGGCTCCTCGTGGCCGCGAAGAACGACGCGGCGCATCGTGCGCTCGCCGCGCAGTTTGCCGATCACGGCCGCACGGGGCCGCTGGAGCGCGCGTATCTCGCGTTCTGCTGGGGCGCGCCGGAGCCGCGGCGCGGAACGATCGAAGCCGCGATCGCGCGTCACAACTCCAATCGCGAGAAGATGGCGGTCGTGCCCGAGGAGAAGGGACGGCATGCCGTCACGCATTACGCGGTCGAAGAGCTCTTCGGCGATCCCGCCGATCCGGCGGCCAGCCTCGTCCGCTGCGAGCTGGAGACCGGCCGCACCCACCAGATCAGGGTTCATCTCGCTTTCGTGAAGCACCCGCTGCTCGGCGACGAGGTCTACGGGGCGGGGTTCAGGACGAAGGCCGCCTTGTTGCCCGAGCAGGCCGGATCTGCGCTCGCTGCGCTGCAGCGTCAGGCGCTGCACGCCGCGCTGCTCCAGTTCGAGCACCCGCGCACGGGGCGCATCATGCGCTTCGAGAGCCCGCTCCCGCCGGAGTTGGAGAAGCTGAGGGCCGCGCTCCGGATGTGCGCTCCCGCACATCGGCCCGAACGCAAGCTGTCAAGCTGAGACGATCCAGGGCCATAAGCGTTGTCTGCCCAGCGGCGGACGGCGCCGCCCCTGTTTGGCCACGCTTCCAGTCACTATATTCGTGGGTCGCGCGGCCGCCGAACGGGGCCGCCGTGGGGCCTGCTCCAAGGGGGGCCCCGAGGAGGTAGGAATGGCATCATTACCGGTACTCGCCAGCGAAGGCGGGCTTTCGCGGTACCTGAACGAGATCCGCCGGTTCCCCATGCTGGAGCCGAGCGAGGAATTCATCCTGGCCAAGCGCTGGCAGAAAGATGGGGACCGAGAAGCCGCGCACAAGCTGGTCACGTCGCATTTGCGGCTCGTGGCGAAGATCGCGATGGGCTATCGCGGCTACGGCCTGCCGATCAGCGAGGTCGTGAGCGAGGGCAATGTCGGCCTGATGCAGGCCGTCAAGCGCTTCGACCCGGACAAGGGCTTCCGGCTGGCGACCTACGCGATGTGGTGGATCAAGGCCGCAATCCAGGAATACATCCTGCGCTCGTGGTCGCTCGTGAAGATGGGCACCACCGCGAACCAGAAGAAGCTCTTCTTCAACCTGCGCAAGGCGAAGGGCGCGATCTCGGCGCTCGACGAGGGCGACCTGCGCCCCGAGCAGGTGCAGCAGATCGCGACCAAGCTCGGCGTCACCGAGCAGGACGTGATCGACATGAACCGCCGGCTCGGCGGCGACGTGTCGCTCAACGCGCCGCTCCGGGAGGAGGGCGCGGGCGAGTGGCAGGACTGGCTCGTGGACGAATCCGCCAGCCAGGAGGCCGTCCTCGCCAATGCCGAAGAGGGGTCGAACCGGCTCGCCGCCTTGCGCGAGGCGCTCGATGTGCTCAACCCACGCGAGCGCCGCATCTTCGAGGCGCGCCGCCTCGCAGATGACCCGATCACGCTCGAGGAGCTCTCGGGCGAGTTCGGCGTGTCCCGCGAGCGCGTGCGCCAGATCGAGGTCCGCGCCTTCGAGAAGGTGCAGGAGGCCGTGAAGAAGAACCTCGCCGCCCGCGAGGCGGCGCGTCCTCAGCCGGCGCTCGCCGGCTGAGGCTCCGGCCCGACCGGGCGCGCTACTGGGCCGGCAACTGACCCCATTGCCGGAAGGCGTCGAGGAAGACCCGCTCCCCCGAGACGCCCTTGTCGAAGAGCAGCGCAGCTTTCTGACCCGACGAGAAGCGGATCGGCAGCTCCATCCAGTTGCGCCGGAGCAGGAGTTCGGTGTTGCGGTCGACGTCGCCCCTCAGGTCCGACAGACCGATCAGGAACACGTTCTCCTTCACGGGTACGGGCAGCCCGGCCACAGGCACCCCGCGGATCGTCTCTTCCGGCCGCATCATGGGAAGAGCCACGTCGCGCACGACGCGCGGAGGCGCGCCGTTCACGGACGTATTGGCGAAAGTCAGCTCGATCGTGTGCGAGGCCGGGAGCGCAGGGTCGAGATTGCGCCGGATCAGGATGTTGAGCGTCAGCCCGGCCTGAGGCAGCTCGACCGTGCCGCGGATCACCGTCTCGAGCGGCATACCCTGGCCAGCATTCACGGCATCCAGGCGCCAGAGCGCCCGGCCCGTCGTGATGATCGGCTGCTGCGGGTCGGACGGGTTCTCCTCGAAGATCAGGGCGCGCTGCGCCACCGAGATCTCGCCCTGGCCGGCAGCAGGCGCCGGAACCGCCTGCGGGGCGGGCGCGGCCGGGGCTGCCGGCTGGGCGGGAGGCGATGCTGGCCGGCTCGGCTGGGGCCCGGGCGGCGCGCCGCCCACCCGTTCGGGGAACTTGTTGTCGGCCTGCGGGGCGGGCGCGGCCGGAGCGGCCGCCTCGGGGGCGGGCTCCGGCGCAGAGCGCGGCTGGTCGCGCCAGAGCCAGGCCAGCACGGCGACCGGGACCGCGAGCGCGACGAGCACCGCGAGCAGCGCTGTGGGTCGCTGGCGGCGTCCGCCGCGTCGAATGGCGACGGGCTCCGGTCGCAGCTCGGCGTCCGGCTCGGGCGCCGGCCGGACCGCCCCTGGCCCGGGATCGGCCCCGCTCTCGTATCGCGCCTCGAGCTGCGCGATGGCGGTCTCGAGGGAATGGCCCTCGCGCTGAATCTCGGCTTCTGTCAGCGGCGGCGTCACGCTCCGGAGCTGGTCGGAGAGCGCCCGCCGCGCACGGTCGTAGACGCCCTGGCGCGTCGCCGCGGTCGCGTCGGGCAATCCGTCGAGCAGCTTCGCCAGGAGCGAGTAGTAGTCCGCCATACGGGCCCTAGGCCTCGAACGGGTTCTGAACGAGGATGGTGTCGCGCCGTTCCGGGGAGGTGGATAGTACGGTCACGGGCGCGCCGATCAACTCCTCGATGCGCCGCACGTACTTGACCGCCTCGGCCGGGAGCTCCGCCCAGGACCGCGCGCCGGCGGTCGAGCCGCGCCAGCCCTCGACCTCCTCGTAGATCGGCTCGACGCGCGCCTGCGCGCCCTGGCTCGCCGGGAGATGGTCGATCGCCTCGCCGTCGAGACGGTAGCCGGTGCAGACCTTCAGCGTCTCGAAACCGTCGAGCACGTCGAGCTTCGTCAGCGCGATCCCGTCGATGCCGGAGGTCCGTACGGTCTGGCGCACGAGCGCGGCGTCGAACCAGCCGCAGCGGCGCTTGCGGCCCGTCACGGTGCCGAACTCGCGCCCGCGGGTGCCGATCAGCTCGCCGGTCGCGTCATGCAGCTCGGTCGGGAAGGGACCCGAGCCGACGCGGGTCGTGTAGGCCTTGGCGATGCCGAGCACGGTCCCGACCGCCCGAGGCCCGAGGCCGGAGCCGGTCGCGGCCTGGCCCGCGACCGTGTTGGAGGAGGTGACGTAGGGATAGGTCCCGTGGTCCACGTCGAGCAGGGCGCCCTGCGCGCCCTCGAACAGGATGCGCTTGCCCGCCCGCCGCTCCTCGTCGAGGAGCCGCCACACCGTGTCGATGAAGGGCATGACCTTCGGGGCCACGGAGGCGAGCTCGTCGAAGATGGCCTCCGGCCGGATCTCGTCGAGGCCGAGCCCGCGCCGGATCGCGTTGTGGTGGACGAGGCAGCGCTCGATCTTGGCCGGGAGCGCGTCGAGATCGGCGAGATCCATGAGCCGAATCGCGCGGCGGCCGACCTTGTCCTCGTAGGCGGGGCCGATGCCGCGCCTGGTGGTGCCGATGGACGAGGCCCCGGCCGCGGCCTCGCGCAGCGCGTCGAGATCGCGGTGAAGCGACAGGATCAGGGTCGCGTTGTCCGCGATGCGCAGGTTGTCGCGCGTGACCGCGACGCCCTGCCCGGCCAAGGCCGCGATCTCGGTCACGAGCGCATGGGGATCGAGCACCACGCCGTTGCCGATCACGGCGAGCTTGCCGGGGCGCACCACGCCGGAAGGAAGGAGCGAGAGCTTGTAGGTCACCCCGTCGATGACGAGGGTGTGGCCGGCATTGTGGCCGCCCTGGAAGCGCACCACCACGTCCGCCTGCTCGGAGAGCCAGTCGACGATCTTGCCCTTGCCCTCGTCGCCCCACTGGGCGCCGACCACGACTACGTTGGCCATGGGTTCCGCACATAAAAAACCCGGCTCAAGGCCGGGAGGACATCGAATGGAAACGAGCGTCCTTGTCCCCGATCGGGCCGGTCCGGTCAAGGTGAGCTGGCGTCGCGCCGACGAGGAGCTTCTCGAGGTTTTCGCGATCGCGAGGCGCTCCGCCGCTCAGGCCTCCGGGTAGGAGAGCGCCTCCGCGCCGTGGAAGACGGTGACCGTGTCGCGCCTCGCAATGGCCACGAGCGCCACGCCGAGCGCGCCGGCGCGCTCGATGGCGAGCGAGGTCGGCGCGGAGATCGCCACGATGAGGCGGGCGCCGAGCGAGGCGGCCTTCTCGACCATCTCGAAGGAGCAGCGGCTCGTCACGACCACGAAGCCGCCGGCCGGATCCAGGCCGTTCCGCAGCACGGCGCCGACGAGCTTGTCGAGGGCATTGTGCCTGCCGACATCCTCGCGGACGAGCAAGATCGCGCCGTTGCGGTCCGCGAAGCCCGCCGCATGGGTCGCGCCGGTGGCGCGGCCGAGCCGCTGCCGCTCCGGCAGCTCGGCGAGGGCACGCGCCACCGCGGCGATCGGGACCGGCGCGAATGCCCCTCCCCTCTCCACGGGCCGCGCGCGCTCCAGCGCTTCCAGGTCCTCGATGCCGCAGACCCCGCAGCCGGTCCGCCCGGACATCGAGCGGCGGCGGGCCAGGAGGTTGTGCATCCGGTCCGGCGCGACCTCGATCGAGATGCCGATCCCACGCTCCTCTTCCGTCACGGCGACCCGCCGCACCTCCTCGGCGCGCTCGACGATCCCTTCGGTCAGGCTGAACCCGACCCCGAAATCCTCCAGGTCCGCGGGGGTCAGCATCATCACGGCGAAAGGCACGCCGCCGAAGCTCACCTCCACGCCGGTCTCGACCGCGATCTCGCGCTCGCCGGTCTCCGCCGGCGCGCCGGAGAGCGGGATCGTCACGGTGCGGGCGCGCGCGGTGCGGAGCGTCTCGTCGGGCATGCGTCTCTTCTAGTCGGCGCGCGCCTGAGAAGATATCGGGCGGCATGAACACGGGAGAGGGGGCGCACGGCCCGGTCTTCGAAGCTCGGATGACCCGGGCGGCGGCGCAGGCTGGGCTGCGGCGCGCTTTGACCGCGGCCGGGATCGCCAGCGCCGCGCTGGATGCCCGCCTTCTCGTCGCGGCCGCGCTGGGGATCGGCGCGACCGCCTTCCTGGCGCATCCGGACGAACGGCTGACGGCGGAGCAGGCGGCGCGGCTGGGCGCGCTCGCGCGGCGCCGGCTCGCGCGCGAGCCGGTCGGGCGCATCCTCGGCGAGGTCGAGTTCTGGGGCCTGCCCTTCCGGCTCGCGCCGGAGGTCCTCGCGCCGCGGCCCGACACGGAGACGGTGGTCGAGGCGGCGCTTGAGCGATCGGCCGGTGTGGAGCCGCCCCGCCGCATCCTCGATCTCGGCACTGGGTCGGGCTGCATCCTGGTCGCGCTTTTGTCCGAGCTGCCCGCCGCCTTCGGGGTGGGAGTGGACCGCTCGCCGGACGCGTTGCGGATCGCGGCCGCGAATGCCGCACGGAACGGCGTCGGCCTCCGGGCGGGCTTCGCGGCCTCGGACTGGGCGGCCGCGCTCGGGACGGGCTTCGACCTGATCGTCTCGAACCCGCCCTATATCCGGACTGCCGAGATTGCCGCTCTCGACCTCGATGTGTCCCGCTACGATCCCGCCGCCGCGCTCGACGGAGGGCGCGACGGCTTGGACGCCTATCGGGCTATACTTGCCGATTCATGGCGTTGTCTTGCCCCCGGAGGGCGCCTCGTGTTGGAGCTCGGGCACGACCAAGCGGCCGCCGTCGAGGAACTCGGCCGGGCGCAGGGCTGGCGCAAAGAGGCGCTCAGAACCGATCTGGCCGGCCACAGCCGCGCGATCGTCCTTACGCGGTAGGCCTTGTTTCCCGTGGACAGTGCCCCACATGGTCGGGGCAGACGAAAAATGGCTTGTTGACCGGAAGAGAAGCGGCTAATTTGCTGCCGGTTAACGAGAATGGTCCAGGCTTGATGCGACGTCGAGGCACGAAGCCCACGATCGCTCGGGGACAACAAGGGCCGCGCGTTCAGCCGAGACGCGGCGCGGTCAATCGAATCCTACACTGACGGACGGTCCGGCATAGCGGCCGGGTCCGCGCTGAGGTGACGGGATTGCGCAGGCCGGGAGCGCGGCCCGCGCAGGAGCCTGCCGTGGCAGGGCAACCAGCGAAGGTCTGAAAACATCGATGAGACCAGGACAGAACAGGCGGATGCGGGGGCGCAACCGCGGCAAGGGTCCGAACCCGCTGACCCGCTCCTACGAGTCGAATGGGCCGGACGTTAAGATCAGAGGCACGGCCCAGCATATCGCCGACAAATACGCGCAGCTCGCGCGCGACGCGACGGCGAGCGGCGACCCGGTTGCGGCCGAGAACTACCTGCAGCATGCCGAGCATTATTACCGGCTCATCGCGGCCGCGCAGGAAACCTACCGTCAGCAGTTCGGGACCCAGGGCCGCCCCTACGACGAGGATGGCGAGGAGGGGGACGAGGAAGGCCCGAACGGCTTTCCCTACGGCCAGGCCGAGCGCGGGATGCAGGGCGGCCCCGACGAGTTCGGCGAGATGGGCGGCAATCCTTACGAGATGCGCCAGGGCGGCGGGGACCGCCAGGGTCCGCAGGGCCGCTTCGATCGCGGCGAGCGGCAGGATCGCGGCTACGGCAACGAGCGGCAGGGCGGCGGAGAGCGCCAGGACCGCAATCAGCGCTTCGATCGCAACGGCGAGCGCTTCGACCGGAACGGCAACGCCTATGACCGCAATGCCGGGCGCGGCGGCGGCGAGCGCCTCGAGCGCAACGGCCAGGGGCAAAACGGCGAGCGCTTCGACCGGCAGGACCGGCCCGAGCGGCAGGACCGACCTGAAGGCCAGGACCGGCGCGAGCGCTTCGGCCGCGGCGAGAACCGGGAGGGCCGGCGCGACTTCAACCGCGACCGCGGCCAGGGCCGGCCGGAGGGCGGGCGCTTCGCCGGGCAGCAGCCCGAACCCGAGGAGCGCGACGCCCCTGCAGGCGGGCTCCCGGCCTTCCTGACCACGCCCGTGCGCTCGACCATCGCGCTGGATCAGGACGAGCGTCCCGAACCCGCCGAGGCGATGCCGGCCTACGCCGCGGAGCCGGAAGCCGAGCCCGCCTTCAGCGCGCCAGAGCCGAGGCCGCGCCGCACCCGCCGGCCACGCCGGACCGAGCCGGCCGAGGCCCTCGATTTCGGGGGAACCGAGGCCGAGAAGCCAGCCGAGTAAGGGGACCCGCGGGAGGATCGGCGCTGCCGCCTCCTCCCGCTCATCCCGGCGAAAGCCGGGGTTCAGAGCTGTATCCAGCCGTACGCCGCATCCCGGGCGCTGGCTTCTGCCGGCGCGGGCGGCGTGCGTGGCTCAAAAAGGCATCGTCCCCCCGGCGAGCAGAAGACTCGCCTGGGCCTCGGGCCGGATCTCCAGGAGCTCGCCGGGCCTCAACTCGCCGCCCGCGACGATCTCCGCATAGATCCCGCAATCGACATGGCCGAGCCGCCGCATCAGCGTCTTCGGGATCTCCATATCACGCTCCCCGGTGGCCGGATCGACATTCGTCGCCGCGCAGCGCTCGATCCGCTTGGTCACCTTGAGGCGCAGCCCCGACGCGCTCCCGAGCTCCGCCCCGACGAGGTCGAGCTCGGCCCATGGCTCCAGGCCCTCGACCATCACGTTGCCGCGGAACCGAAGCGGATCGACCGGCCGGCCCATCATGTCCGCAACCGCCTGCACGCTCGCCAGATTGATCACGGAGACGTAGCCGCGGCGGGAATCCGTGAAGCGGAACCCGTCCGGCGCGGTCAGCACCTTCGGCGGGCCGCGCAGCTCGCGCGGCAGCACGCGGCGGATGAAGGCTTCGAGAGCCAGCCTGCCTTGCGGCTGAGAGAGATCGGCCGTGACCGAGCTCCCCTCCCCATCGACGCTCAGCGTCTGCGTGGCCTCGTCGTAGCGCGTGCGCAGCCGCGCGAGCGTTTCGTTCCGCATCAGCATCAGGAACTTGATCTTCGGCTGATGCCGCGGGTCGGCCGGGTCGAAGCCCGAGGGCCCGTTCTCGATCGCGTAGAGCCGGTCGCCCGGGAAATACGCCCCGCGCTCGAGCCGGACGCTGTCCAGGCGCTCGGGCGACAGGCCTTTGACCGGGTAGCGGTAGAGGGAGACGACGCGCATGCGTCGGCTGTGTACCGGATCGGCCGCCATTCGGCACGCGCGTCATGGCCGGGCTCGTCCCGGCCACCCCGGTCAACGGGCCGCCGCGTCTCACGCATCGGGATCACCGGGACAAGCCCGATGATAACAACCGTCGGGCTTATGGCGCCTCGGGCAGCGGGTCGTCGCGGCTCTCGCGGTCGACCGGCCCCTCGTAGCCGGGATCGGTCCGCTCGCCGAAGGTCTCCGGCGTCACCGAGGGCCGCGCCTCCTCCGGGCTTTCGGGCACGGCGAGGCCCATCTCGTCGTTGCGCTTGAGGTCGGCCCGGGCCTTCTCGGCCTCGGAACGGGGGTCCTTCGGGTCGGCCATGGACGTTCTCCTTGCGCCGGATCAATGCGCGCCCGGGGGCGCCGTTCCAGAGCGGGATCGGGGCTCGTCGGGCCTTGTGTAACCGGAAAGCCACACCACATTGCGGGAGCCGGCGGCTCGATGAGCGCCGGCGTCCGGCGGCCTCTTGGGGAAGCCGGCCGGACATCTTCTTCGGCGATCCGTGCCTTGTGGGGCGGACCGCCGGGCGAGGGGTGATAAGATGGATCTTGAGAAGTATACCGACCGGGCGCGCGGCTTCATCCAGTCGGCCCAGATGCTGGCGATGCGCGAGGGCCACCCGCAGCTCGCGCCCGGCCATCTCCTGAAGGTTCTGCTCGACGACCCGGAGGGGCTCTGCTCCGGGCTCATCGACCGTGCGGGCGGACGCTCGCGCGACGTGCGCCAGGGCGTCGAGACGTGGCTGGCCAAGCAGCCGAAGGTATCGGGCGCGGCCTCGCAGCCCTCCGCCACGCGCGACCTGGTGAAGCTGTTCGACACGGCCGAGCAGGCGGCGCAGAAGGCCGGCGATTCCTACGTCACGGTGGAGCGCCTGCTGCTCGCGCTCGCCATCGAGAAGGATTCGGAGGCCGGCCGCATCCTCCAGCAGGCGGGCGTCACCGCCCAGAACCTGAATGCGGCGATCGAGGCTTTGCGCAAGGGCCGCACGGCCGACAACGCTTCGGCCGAGAACGCCTATGACGCGCTGAAGAAATACGCCCGCGACCTGACCGAGGCGGCGCGCCAGGGCAAGCTCGACCCGGTGATCGGCCGTGACGAGGAGATCCGGCGCACGATCCAGGTCCTGTCGCGGCGCACGAAGAACAACCCGGTGCTGATCGGCGAGCCCGGCGTCGGCAAGACGGCGATCGTCGAAGGGCTGGCGCTGCGGATCGTCAACGGCGACGTACCCGAGAGCCTGAAGGACAAGCAGCTCCTTGCCCTCGACATGGGCGCCCTCATCGCGGGCGCGAAGTATCGCGGCGAGTTCGAGGAGCGGCTTAAGGCCGTCCTCTCCGAGGTCACGTCGGCCGCGGGCGGCATCATCCTGTTCATCGACGAGATGCACACGCTGGTCGGCGCCGGGAAGGCCGACGGCGCGATGGACGCCTCGAACCTGCTCAAGCCCGCTCTCGCCCGCGGCGAGCTGCACTGCGTCGGCGCGACCACGCTCGACGAGTACAGAAAGCATGTCGAGAAGGACGCGGCCCTGGCGCGGCGCTTCCAGCCCGTCTTCGTGTCCGAGCCGACGGTCGAGGACACGGTCTCGATCCTGCGCGGCATCAAGGAGAAGTACGAGCAGCACCACGGCGTCCGCATCCAGGATTCGGCCCTGGTCGCGGCCGCGACCCTGTCGAACCGCTACATCACGGACCGGTTCCTGCCCGACAAGGCGATCGACCTCGTCGACGAGGCGGCCTCGCGCCTGCGCATGCAGGTCGATTCCAAGCCCGAGGAGCTCGACAACATCGACCGCGAGATCGTGCGGCTGAAGATCGAGGCCGAGGCGCTCAAGAAGGAGACGGACGCGGCCTCCAAGGACCGGCTGCAGAAGCTGGAGAAGGAGCTCGCCGATCTCGAGGAGCAGTCCGCCGCCATCACGGCGCGCTGGCGCGCCGAGAAGGACAAGCTCGGCGCCGCCGCCGAGCTCAAGAAGAAGCTCGACGAGGCCCGCAACGAGCTTGCGAGAGCGCAGCGCGAGGGCAACTGGGCAAAGGCGGGCGAGCTCTCCTACGGAATCATCCCGGGCCTGGAGAAGCAGCTCGGCGAGCTCGAGGCGCGCGGCGAGGACGGCACCCGCGGCAACGGCTCGGGCATGATGGAGGAGGCGGTGACGCCGAACCACGTCGCCGGGGTCGTGTCGCGCTGGACGGGCGTCCCGGTCGACAAGATGCTCGAGGGTGAGCGCGAGAAGCTGCTCCACATGGAGGAGGAGCTCGCCAAGCGCGTCGTCGGGCAGAAGGAGGCCGTCGAGGCCGTCTCGACCGCCGTCCGCCGCGCCCGTGCCGGGCTACAGGACCCGAACCGGCCGATCGGCTCGTTCATGTTCCTGGGCCCGACCGGCGTCGGCAAGACGGAGCTGACGAAGGCGCTCGCCGCCTTCCTGTTCGACGACGAGACCGCGATGGTCCGCCTCGACATGTCCGAATACATGGAGAAGCACTCGGTCGCCCGCCTCATCGGCGCGCCGCCCGGCTATGTCGGCTACGAGGAGGGCGGGGCGCTGACGGAGGCCGTGCGCCGCCGGCCCTACCAGGTCGTGCTGTTCGACGAGATCGAGAAGGCGCATCCGGATGTGTTCAACATCCTCTTGCAGGTCCTCGACGACGGGCGGCTCACCGACGGCCAGGGCCGCACGGTTGACTTCCGCAACGTGCTGATCGTCATGACCTCCAATCTCGGCTCCGAATACCTGGTCAACCAGCCGGAGGGCCAGGATACGGACGCGGTCCGGGACCAGGTGATGAACGTCGTGCGCAGCCACTTCCGGCCTGAATTCCTCAACCGGGTCGACGAGATCATCCTCTTCCACCGCCTGCAGCGGTCGGAGATGGGTGCGATCGTCGACATCCAGATGCGGCGCCTGCAGAAGCTGCTCGACGAGCGGAAGATCACGATCCAGCTCGACCCGACGGCCCGCGGCTGGCTCGCCGAGAAGGGCTACGACCCGGCCTATGGCGCGCGCCCGTTGAAGCGCGTGATCCAGAAGCATGTGCAGGATCCGCTCGCCGAGATGATCCTGGCCGGCGAGGTCCAGGACGGACAGACCCTGCCGATCCGGCTCGGGCCGGGCGGGCTGATGATCGGCGACGTCACGGTCGGTCAGGAGAAGCGCCCGGCCGGCGTGCCGTTACAATAGCGATCGGACCGGGGCGGCGCCCCGGTCCGGGGCAGGAGCGCCGCGTCCATCCGGTGGGCGCGGCATTTTGGTACGATTTCGTACAAGAAACGCCCGGCCTCTGGCCCGTAACCCGATCTTGGCGAAACCTCGCAAAGGCTCGGCTCCAGGTTGTACCGGAGCCCGGCCATGCTGCATCGCCTGAAATCGCTGACGGTCGCGACGCGCGTCCTCGCGGCTGTCGTCCTGAGCCTCGTCGTGCTCGGGGCCGGTACGTATCTGACGATCCGCTCCATCAGCATCGAGAGCGCCGAGCGACAGGCCGTCGAGCGCCAGCACGCGAATATGCGCGTCGCCTGGGACGTGCTGCGGAGCTATGGCGGCGAGTTCCGGCTCGCGGACGGCAAGCTCCTCGCCGGCGACCGGGTCCTGAACGGCTTCTTCGAGCCGGTCGACCGCGTGAAGGAGCTCGTGGGCGGCACCGCGACGGTCTTCATGGGCGACGAGCGCGTCACGACCAACGTCCGGAAGCCGGACGGCGGCCGCGCGGTTGGGACCAGGCTCGCGCCCGGCCCGGTCTATGATGCCGTGCTGAAGCGGGGCGAGGCCTTCTACGGCCAGGCGGACATCCTCGGGACTCCCTTCTTCACCGCCTACGACCCGATCAAGGACGCGAGCGGCAGGATCGTCGGCGTGCTCTATGTCGGCATCCCGAAGGCCGAGTTCTTCGGCCCCGTGGAGGAGATGGACCGGCGCATGCTGATCGTCTGCGCCGGGCTGACGCTCCTCATCGGGGCGGCCTGCTTCCTCTACACGCGCCGGCTCTTCCGGCCCGTCGGCGAGATCGCGGGCGCCATGGAGCGGCTCGCCGAGGGCGATCTTGACGCCCAGATCGGCCACACGGCCCGCCGAGACGAGATCGGCCGGATGGCGCGCGCGGTCGAGGTGTTCAAGGCCAACGGACTGGCCCTCCGCCGGCGGGAGCGCGAGGCGGCCGAGCAGCGCAGCATGACGGAGGAGGAGCGCGCCCGGCACGAGGCGGCGCGGGAGGCGGCCTCCCGCGAGCAGCGGGCGGTCGTCGCCGCGATCGGGACGGGCCTCGTCCACCTGGCCGAGGGCGATCTCGCCTACCGGCTGACCGAGGTCTTCCCGGGCGAGTACCGGAAGCTCGGCGACGACTTCAACCGCGCGGTCGAGAAGCTGCAGGATACGATGCGCACGATCGTCGGCCGCACCCACGGCATCCATGCCGGCACGCGCGAGATCGGCGAGGCCGCGAGCGAGCTCGCCAAGCGGACCGAGCAGCAGGCTGCCGCCCTGGAGGAGACCGCGGCCGCGCTGGACGAGATCACCGCGACCGTGCGCAAGACCGCCGAAGGGGCGAACCACGCGCGCGAGGTCGTTTCCACGGCCAAGACGGATGCCGACCGCTCGGGCGACGTGGTCGCGCGCGCCGTCTCGGCCATGACCGAGATCGAGCGCTCGGCCGGCCAGATCTCCAGCATCATCGGGGTGATCGACGAGATCGCCTTCCAGACCAACCTGCTCGCCCTGAATGCGGGCGTCGAGGCCGCCCGCGCTGGCGAGGCCGGCAAGGGCTTCGCGGTGGTCGCGTCCGAGGTGCGGGCCCTCGCCCAGCGCTCGGCGGGGGCGGCCAAGGAGATCAAGACCCTCATCACGGCCTCGGCCGCGCAGGTCGCCTCTGGCGTCGGACTCGTCGGCGAGACGGGCGAGGCGCTGAACCGCATCGCTGCGCGGGTTGCCGAGATCAACGGCATCGTGGCCGAGATCGCCGGCTCGGCGAAGGAGCAGGCGATCGGGCTCGCGGAAGTGAACACGGCCGTCAACCAGATGGACCAGATGACCCAGCAGAACGCCGCCATGGTCGAGCAGTCGACGGCGGCGAGCCACGCTCTCTCCAGCGAGGCCGAGGAGCTGGCCGGCCTCGTCGGCCGATTCCGGCTCGGCGAGGCAACCGTGACGCAGCTTCATCCTCAGCCCGCCCGGGCCCGTCCCGTCCAGGGCGCGACCGTGACCCCGCTCCGTCCCGTCCCGGCCCGAAGCGGCGCGGCCCGCAAGGCGCTTCCGGTCCAGTCGCCCCAGCAGGAGGAGGGCTGGGAGGAGTTCTGATCGCTATCGGCCTTGATCTTGCCCCGCCTCCCGCTCCTGATGGGGGCGCGAGAGGCGCTGGATGGACCCGAAGAAGCTCGAAGCCCTGCGGACGCGGTTCGCATCCGCCCATGGCCGCGACGTGTTCGATCCGGATTTCCGGCGCGTCGCCGATCTCGTCTTCGCCGGATCGGACAAGCGGCCCTGGCCTTTCGCCGATGTCGCGACCTTCGCGGGCGCATCCTACCGGCCAGACGCGGCCGAGACGAACTTCGCCGGACTCGACGTCGCGATCCTCGGCATCCCGATGGATCTCGGCGTGACCAACCGGGCCGGGGCGCGCCTCGGGCCCCGCGCGGTCCGCAATGTGGAGCGGATCGGGCCCTACGAGCACGTGCTCCAGGTGGCGCCGTTCGGCGAGGCGCGCGTCGCCGATATCGGCGACCTCGCGATGGCGAGCCGCTTCTCGCTCGAGCGCTGCCACGCCGACATCGAGGCATTCGTCCGGCGCATCGTCGAGGCGGGCGTGAAGCCGCTCTCGGTGGGCGGCGACCACTCGATCGGACTGCCCATCCTGCGCGCGGTCGGGCGGGACCGGCCGGTCGGCATGATCCATATCGATGCCCATTGCGACACCTCGGGCGAATACGAGGGGTCGAAATTCCACCATGGCGGACCGTTCCGGCAGGCGGTGCTGGACGGCGTGCTGGATCCTGAGCGCACGGTCCAGATCGGCATCCGGGGCGGCGCCGAGTACCTGTGGGAGTTCTCCTACGCGTCCGGCATGACCGTGATCCACGCCGAGGAGGCGGTCGCGATGGGTTTTACGGCCGTCGCCGCGAAGGCCAGGGAGGTCGTCGGCGACGGGCCGACCTACGTCACCTTCGACATCGACAGCGTCGATCCGGGCTTCGCGCCAGGTACCGGCACGCCGGAGGTCGGCGGGCTTCAGCCGCGCGAGGTTCTGCAGATCCTGCGCGGCCTCGTCGGCCTCAACCTGGTCGGCGCCGACGTGGTCGAGGTCGCGCCGCAATACGACGCCACAACGAACACCGCCCATGTCGCCGCCCAGGTGATGTTCACGCTCCTGTGTCTGCTCGTGCGAAGCCGGGAATGACCCGCGCCGGCCTCAGGACCCGCCCAACGGAAAATAGCTTCTGTTCAGGTCCGGTCTCAGCCAGCCTCGCGGCGGCTTGTCGATATTTTCCGGATCGAGCATGTATCAATCTTACGATTGACGTCTGAATTCCGGATAATATCTCTCCGACAGAGGGCCGAGGAGCGGCGCGGACGGCGCCATCATCATGTGCGGCCCGCATCGGATCGTCTGACCATGGCAGTCTCCTCTCTCGGCGCAGCCGGACACCCGACGCTGCGGGCGTCCCTCGCCGGCATCAATCCCGGCGCGGCGGCCGGCGCCGCCTTCGCGCTCCTCGCAGGAGCGGCGACGATCGGCTCGATCGTCAACCCGAAGCAGGCCGTGCTCTACCTGCTCGGCGCCGCGCTCGGGCTCGTACTCTACCATGCGGCCTTCGGCTTCACGTCCGCCTGGCGCGTCTTCATCGCCGACCGGCGCGGCGAGGGTTTGCGCGCCCAGATGGTGATGCTGGCGATCGCGACCGCTCTCTTCTTTCCCGTGCTCGCCTCGGGCAGCCTCTTCGGCCAGCCGGTGACCGGCCTCGTATCGCCCGTCGGCACCTCCGTCCTCGTCGGCGCCTTCATTTTCGGGATCGGGATGCAGCTCGGCGGCGGGTGCGCGTCGGGCACGCTCTACACGGTCGGCGGCGGCTCGACCCGCATGCTGCTGACGCTCGCCTTCTTCATCGTCGGATCGACGGTCGGGGCGGCGCATTTCCACTGGTGGGCGGCGCTGCCGAATATCGGCCCGGTCTCGCTCGTGACGCTGTGGGGACCCTGGACCGCGCTCGCTGCGCATCTCGCGGTGTTTGCGGCGATCGCCGCCCTGACCGTGGTGCTCGAGAAGCGCCGGCACGGCCGCCTCGCCGCCGCCGGCCCGGCGCCGCGGCAGGGCCTCGCGCGATTCCTGCGCGGGCCCTGGCCGATCGTGGCGGGCGCCGTCGCGCTCGCGCTCCTGAACTTCGTCACGCTGGCCTTGTCCGGCCGACCATGGGGCATCACGGCCGCCTTCGCGCTCTGGGGCTCGAAGATCGCGGCGGCCACCGGGATCGCGGACGTCGCGAGCTGGCCCTATTGGCAGAACCCGGCCAATGCCAAGGCGCTGAGCAGCAGCGCGCTCGTCGACGTCACCTCCGTGATGGATTTCGGCATCATCGTGGGGGCGCTGCTCGCGGCCTCGCTCGCCGGCCGCTTCGCCCCGGTCTGGCGCGTGCCGCCGCGCTCGGTGCTCGCCGCGATCGTCGGCGGGCTGCTCCTCGGCTACGGCGCACGCCTCGCTTATGGCTGCAACATCGGGGCGTATTTCTCCGGCATCGCCTCCGGCAGCCTGCATGGCTGGCTGTGGCTCGTCGCGGCTTTCGCGGGCAACGTGATCGGGACGCGCCTTCGGCCGCTCTTCGGGCTCGAGGTCGAGCGGACCCCGCAGCTCACCGGCTGCTGAGGCGCTTGCAGGCGCGCACGCCGCCGCTTGCAGGGCTCGCCTTGCGGCAGCGGGCGCCCGAGGGCCATGTCCCTGCCAGCGAGCCCGTTTCCGGATGCGGCTCACCAGGGACATGCGGCCATGCAGCTCACCGGCATCCACCACCTCACCGCCATCACGGCGGATGCGCCCGGCAATCACGCCTTCTACACGCGCACGCTCGGCATGCGGCTCGTGAAGAAGACCGTGAACCAGGACGACGTGTCGGCCTATCACCTCTTCTATGCCGACGGCCTGGCGACGCCTGGCTCCGACCTCACCTTCTTCGACTGGCCGGCCCCGCGCGAGCGGCGGGGCACGCGCAGCATCGTGCGGACCGCCCTGCGGGTGACGGGCGAGGCCATCCTGCGGCGCTGGGCGGAGAGACTGACGAAGGCCGGCGTCGCGCATGGCGGCGTGCAGGAGCGCGACGGCCGGCTCGTCCTCGATTTCGAGGACCCGGAAGGCCAGCGCCTCAGCCTGATCGACGACGGCGGCCGCGGCGAGGGCAACCCCTGGGCGAAGAGCCCGGTGCCAGCCGAGGACCAGCTGCGCGGCCTCGGCCCGATCACCATCAGCGTACCGGAAGCCAACCGGACGGACATCGTGCTGCAGCGGCTCATGGGGATGCGGCCGGTCCGCGAATACCGCATCGGCGACCGGACCGCGATCGTCTACGAGATGGGCGAGGGCGGGCCGGCCGCGGAGCTTCATGTCGTCATCGAACCCGACGCCCCGCCGGCAAGCCAGGGCGCGGGCGGCGTGCATCACGTCGCCTTCCGCATCCCGGACGCCGATTACGAGGCCTGGGCGGACCGGCTGCAGCAGACGCGCGTGCCGTCGAGCGGTCCGGTGGACCGCTTCTACTTCCGCTCGCTCTATTTCCGCGAGCCGAACGGAATCCTGTTCGAGATCGCGACGGACGGGCCGGGCTTCGCAGCCGACGAGCCGATGGAGAGCCTGGGCGAGAAGCTCGCGCTGCCGCCCTTCCTCGAAGGGCGCCGGGCGGAGATCGAACGCGGGCTGAAGCCGCTCTCGACGGGCTGACCTTCACCTCTCCCCGCCGGGGAGAGGTCGCCACCGGACGAAGCCGGGTGGCGGGTGAGGGGGCTGCACCCTCTTCGGACAGCATTGGTCCCCCTCACCCCAACCCTCTCCCCGCCGGGGAGAGGGGGGCGCGTCGCGCCCGTTCACGAGCGCTTGAACTCCCCTCCTGCCACGCTTGCTCCCGCCGAACACCCCGCCTACATACGGGAACATTCGGCGAACATTCGATGGACGAGCGGCTTACGCGAAAGCTCCGCATCCTGGCGGACGCGGCGAAATACGATGCCTCCTGCGCCTCCTCGGGCGCGCCGAAGCGCTCAGCGGGACGCGGCGGCATCGGGTCCACGAACAGGATCGGTATCTGCCATTCCTACACGCCCGACGGGCGCTGCGTCTCCCTGCTCAAGATCCTGCTGACCAATTACTGCCTGTTCGATTGCGCCTATTGCATCAACCGCCGCTCCTCGAACGTCGAGCGGGCGCGCTTCTCGGTGCAGGAGGTCGTGGACATCACCATCGCCTTCTACAAGCGGAACTACATCGAGGGGCTGTTCCTCTCCTCCGGCATCATCCGCTCGCCGGACTATACGATGGAGCAGCTGGTCCTGGTCGCCAAGTCGCTGCGCCAGCAGCACGGTTACCGTGGCTACATCCACCTGAAGACCATTCCCGAAGCGAGCCCCTGGCTGGTGGAGCAGGCGGGGCTCTGGGCCGATCGGCTTTCGGTCAACCTCGAGCTTCCCACCGATGAGGGGCTGAAGAGCTTCGCGCCCGAAAAGCAGGCCGGCACCATCAAGGCGGCCATGGGCCAGATGCGCGAGCGCATCGAGGAGGCGGAGGCGGAGAGGCGCTCCTTCTCCCCGGCCGGCCAGTCCACGCAGCTCATCGTGGGCGCGGATGGCGCGAGCGATGCCGATATGCTGCGCACCACCGCGAACCTGTACGATCGCTATGCGCTGCGCCGCGTCTATTTCTCCGCCTTCAGCCCGATCCCGGACAGCACGTCCAGGCTCCCGGCCAAGGCCCCGCCGCTGCAGCGCGAGAACCGCCTCTACCAGGCCGATTGGCTGCTGCGGCACTACGAGTTCGGGGTCGAGGAGATCGCCTCCGCCACCGAGGGTGGCATGCTCGACCTGGAGGTCGACCCGAAACTCGCCTGGGCGCTGAAGAACCGCGCGCGCTTCCCGGTCGACGTGAACAAGGCGGACCGCGAGATGCTGCTGCGCGTGCCGGGCCTCGGCGCCCGGGCCGTGGACAAGATCGTCAGGGCGCGCCGGCACACGACCTTGCGGCTCGACGACCTGAAGCGCCTGTCCGGTGCGCTGAAGCGCAGCCTGCCCTTTCTGATCGCGGCCGACCACCATCCGGGCGGCTCGACGGACCGCGCCGACCTGCGGGCGCGGCTCGTGCAGCCGGCGGCCAAGCAATTAGCGCTGTTCTGACGATGTACATGGTACACGGAGAAGCGTTGACGGCACTGGCGAGGGCATCGACATTCCTTGCCGTCCTCGTCCGATGGAGGGCGCCATGAGCGCACGGCTGAGCGAAGCCGATGGGCTGAGCCGGGAGGGCTTTCTGGCCTTTCTCGAGGATCGGCCCGACGAAGAGCGCTGGGAGCTGTTCGATGGTGTGCCGCTGATGCAGGCCAGCCCCCGGCTCGATCATCAGATCATCGCCTTCAACCTGGCGAAGCTGATCGATGCTGCGACGGCCGAAACGGACCCGTCCTGGGCCGCGGTCCCGCAAGGTATGGTCGACCTGACCGGCGTCTTCCCGGGCAACATGTACATCCCGGATGTCATGGTGCTGGACAGCCATGGGGTCGATCTCACCTCCAGCTACACGGCGAAGTGCATCGTGGCGGCGGAGGTCGTCTCCCCGAGCGACCGGAGGCGTATCGGCCGCGGTCTCGGGCGCAAGATCGAGGTGAAGACCGAGCGGTATCGAGCGCTCCCGGGCTGCGAGGCCGTGCTGGTCGTGGAGCAGGACCGGATGGAGGCGGTCCTGCATCTGCGGGCGGAAGACGGTTGGAGGGCGGAGCGGATCGAGGGTCCGGATGCGGAGCTCTCGATCCCGGTTCTCGGCCTCGTGTGCCAGCTGCGCGAGCTCTACCTCCGGACGCCGCTCGCGCGGACGACCTGATGCGCGAGATCGCTCTCCAGCCCGGCGCCGATCTCGCCGGCTTTCGTCAGGCCGTGCGCGGGCTGGTCGCGGACGGCATACCGCCGGAGCAGATCGAATGGACCGTGGCCGAGCCAAGCCTCTTCGGGGCGGAGCCGGCGGGAGATGCCCGGTCCGACGCCCCTCCCCTGCGCCTGCCGCGCCCCGTCGCGGAACTGGTCGAGGAGGTCGTTCCCCACCGCGATCCGGAACGCTACGCGCTGCTCTACGACGTGATCTGGCGCGTCACTCACGGCCGGCGCGGGCTGCTGGAGATCGCGAGCGACCCCGTCGTGCATCGGCTGGAGCTGATGCGGAAATCGGTCCGGCGCGACATCCACAAGATGCACGCCTATGTCCGTTTCCGGCAGATCGAGACAGCGCCCGGCGAGCCCGAGCGCTACGCCGCCTGGTTCGAGCCCGACTATTTCATCCTCCAGGCCGCGACGCCGTTCTTCGTCGAACGGTTCCGGGCGATGCGCTGGCGCATCGTCACGCCGATCGGCACGGCCGAGTGGGACGGCGTAACGCTTCGCTTCGGCCCGTCCGGAAGCCGAGCCGACGTTCCGTCGGGCGACGCGTTCGAGGCCGGCTGGACGGGGTACTACGAGAGCACCTTCAACCCGGCCCGCGCGAACCCGAAGCTGATGCAGCAGCACATGGCCAAGAAGTACTGGCGCAACATGCCGGAAGCCGCCACGATCTCGAACCTCGTCCGTTCCGCCTCCTCGCGCGTTGAGCGCATGCTGGAGGAGGGGCCGACGGTGCCGACGAAACGCATGCCCGAGGGCGCGCTCGCCGCCATGCTGGAGCAGGCGCCCGCGAGCCTCGCCGAGCTCAATGCCATCATCAGGTCTTCCGGCCCGCTCGTGCCGGGCGCGACGCAGGCGGTGGTCGGCGAAGGCCCGGAACACGCAGACATCATCTTCGTCGGCGAGCAGCCGGGCGACGAGGAGGACATCCAGGGCCGGCCTTTCGTCGGTCCGGCCGGCCGCCTGCTCGACCGGGCGATGGCCGAGGCAGGCATCGACCGCAAGGACGTGTACCTCACGAATGCGGTAAAGCACTTCAAGTTCGAGCAGCGCGGCAAGCGCCGCATCCATGCGAAGCCGACCGCCGGCGAGGTCAGCCACTATCGCTGGTGGCTGATGCGCGAGCTGGAGCTGATCGAGCCGAAGCTCGTGGTCGCGCTCGGGGGCACGGCGGTGCTCGCGCTCACGGGCAAGCAGGTGCCGATCACCCGTGCCCGCGGTCCGGCGAAGCTGCTGGAGGATTTTCCGGGCTACATCACCGTGCACCCGTCCTATCTGCTGCGCCTGCCGGACGAGGATGCGAAGCGGACGGCCTATACGGCCTTCGTGGACGACATGCGCCGCATCCGCGACATGGGTCGGGCGGCGCGGTCGCGAGTGGCCGCGGAGTAGCTACCCGTAGCGGTGCAGCCCGGCGCCGTGGCGCCTGAGCCAGCTTTCGGCCTCCTCGGTGGCGGGGCAGAGTTCCCGGAGCAGACGCCAGAAGCGGTTGGAGTGGTTCAGCTCCTTCAGATGCGCGACCTCGTGCGCGGCCAGGTAGTCGAGCACGAAGGGCGGCGCCATGATCAGCCGCCAGGAGAAGCTGAGCGTCCCGCTGGAGGAACAGGAGCCCCAGCGGCTCCTCGTGTCCCGGATAGCAATGCGGCGGGCCGGGATGCCGAGAGCCTGCGTGTGCCTGGCCACCGCCGCCCGCAGGTCCTTCCCGGCCTCACTCGTCAGGTAGCGGCGCACGCGACCCGGCACCGCCTCCTCGAGGCCGGAGACGAGGAGGAGCGCGCCCTCCGCCCCGTCCCGCTCGGTCCGCGCGACCGCGCGCAGGCCCGGTCGATGCGCGATCCGGTGTGGGATGCCGCGGATCGGGACCTCGGACCCGGGTACGAAGCCGACCCGCGGGGGTACCCGGGCGATGCGGGCCGCGATCCAGCCGCCATGCGCCTCGGCGAAGCTGCGGGCGGAGGCCAGGGTCGCGTGTTCGGGGATCGTCAGCACCGCCTGGCCCGTTGCATTCGAGACGCGCAGGGTCAGTCGCCGGACGCCGGGCCGGCGTCGCAGCGCCACCTCGAAGGACGCCCCGGCATGCCGGACCTCGATGGTGGAGGGCTCCGGCGGAGGCGCTGCCCGGCGGAAGAGAAGCGGCATTGAGGTTCGGCTCGTGACGCGCGGTCTGCGCCGCTACAAGACGTACTTCCCCGAACCGGCGCCGGTCACGCCCTAATCGAACAGGCTCGACACGCTCGACTCGGTCGCCGTGCGGGCGATCGCCTCGCCCATGAGGGGAGCGATCGTGATGACCCGGATGTTGCGGGCCACCTTCACGGCCTCGGTCGGCTGGATCGAATCGGTCACGACGAGCTCCTTCAGCTTGGAGCTCGCGATGCGGGAAACCGCTCCGCCGGACAGGACGGCGTGGGTGATGTAGGCGTAGACATCCTTGGCGCCCTGGTCGAGCAGCGCATCGGCCGCGTTGCAGAGCGTGCCGCCGGAATCGACGATGTCGTCGACCAGGATGCAGGAACGGCCGGCCACGTCGCCGATGATGTTCATCACCTCCGATTCGCCCGGCCGCTCGCGGCGCTTGTCCACGATCGCGAGCGGGGCGTCGATGCGCTTGGCGAGGGCTCGGGCGCGCACCACGCCGCCGACATCCGGCGACACGACGACCTTGTCGGTGTGGTTCATCCGGTCCTTCACGTCGCGGACCATGACGGGCGCCGCGAAGAGATTGTCGGTCGGGATGTCGAAGAAGCCCTGGATCTGGCCGGCATGGAGGTCCAGCGTCAGCACCCGGTCCACGCCGGAATGCGTGATCAGGTTGGCGACGAGCTTGGCCGAGATGGGCGTCCGCGCCGCGGGCTTCCGATCCTGCCGGGCATAGCCGAAATACGGGATCACGGCGGTGATGCGGCGCGCCGAGGCGCGGCGGAGCGCATCGGCGATGATCAGGAGCTCCATCAGGTGGTCGTTCGTCGGGTACGACGTCGACTGGATGACGAACACGTCCTCGCCGCGCACGTTCTCGCCGATCTCGACGAAGATCTCCATGTCGGCGAAGCGGCGCACCGTCGCACGCGCGAGCGGCACCTTCAGGTACTGGGAAATCGCCTCCGCAAGCGGCCGGTTCGAGTTCCCCGCGACAAGCTTCATCGGAAGGTATTCACGCCACGCGATTGGAGGCCGCGCGACGGCAGCCTTCGGCGCCGCGCTCTTAGCAGCGTCACGGTTCGGTCACAACCGGAACAGTTCGCATCTGCAACATCACCGGCCGGCGGCAACGGGCCGCTTTCCCGGCCACCTGCGCCCGCCTAAATCACGGCGGATGAGTCGTGTCGCCGCCAACGACGTGCCGCCGGACCTCCTCGACGAGGAGCGGGACGAGGAGGAGCTCGCGCCGGAGGCGGGCTCGGGCGTCGAGCTCGACTTCGAGGCGACGCCCGCCTCGATCGAAGCCGGGACCGGGGTGGTCCGCCGCTTCTGGGCGACGCTGCCGCCTTCCCCTGGCGTCTACCGGATGATCGACCGGAAGGGCGACGTCCTCTATGTCGGCAAGGCGAAGAGCCTCAAGGCGCGCGTCGGCTCCTATGTGCGCGGCCAGGGGCACTCGAACCGCATCATCCGCATGATCGCCGAGACGGCTTCGATGGAGTTCGTCACGACGGCGACCGAGACCGAGGCGCTGCTGCTGGAGGCGAACCTCATCAAGCAGCTCCGGCCGCGCTACAACGTGGTGCTGCGGGACGACAAGTCGCTCCCCTACATCCTGCTGACGGCGGATTCCGAAGCGCCCCAGGTCGTGAAGCACCGCGGCGCCCGCAACCGCAGGGGCTTCTATTTCGGCCCCTTCGCCAGCGTCTGGGCGGTGAACCGCACGATCAACGCGCTCCAGCGCGCCTTTCTCCTGCGCTCGTGCTCCGATTCCTACTACGAGAACCGGACCCGGCCCTGCCTCCTGTTCCAGATCAAGCGCTGCTCGGGGCCCTGCACGGGCGAGATCGACCTCGCGGAATACGGCAAGCTCGCCGAAGAGGCGCGGGCATTCCTGTCCGGCCGGTCGAGCGCCGTGAAGGAGCGGCTTGCGGCCGAGATGAACGAGGCCGCCGAGGAGCTCGAGTTCGAGCGCGCCGCGCGCTACCGCGACCGGCTCGCGGCACTCTCCGCCGTGCAGTCGACGCAGGGTATCAACACACAGAACACGGAAGAGGCGGATATCGTCGCCATCGACGAGCAGGCCGGACAGTTCTGCGTGGAGGTCTTCTTCTTCCGGAACCATCAGAACTGGGGCAACCGCGCCTATTTTCCGAAGGCGGACAGGTCGATGTCGCGGGCCGAGGTGCTCGGCTCCTTCGTGTCGCAGTTCTATGACGACAAGCCGCCGCCCCGGCTCGTCCTCCTGTCGGAGGAGATCGAGGAATGCGCGCTGGTCGCGGCCGCCCTGACCGTGAAGGCGGGGCGCAAGGTCGAGATCTCCGTGCCCCAGCGCGGCGAGCGGCGCCAGCTCGTCGAGGCGGCGCTCCGCAATGCCAGGGAGGCGCTGGGCCGGCGCCTTGCCGAGACATCGAGCCAGGCGAAGCTGCTCGCCGCGCTTGGGGCGGCCTTCGGGCTGGCCTCCCCGCCCCGGCGCATCGAGGTCTACGATAACTCGCACATCATGGGCACGAACGCGGTCGGCGCCATGATCGTCGCCGGGCCGGGCGGGCTCATGAAGACGCATTACCGCACCTTCAACATGCGGTCGGAGGACCTCACGCCGGGCGACGACTACGCCATGATGCGGGAGATGCTGCGCCGGCGCTTCGCCCGGCTCGTGAAGGAGAGCCCGCGGACTGATCCTCCCCCTGCAGGAGGTCGCGGCCCCGCGGGGATCGACGGAGGGGGACAGCTCGCCTCCGAAGCCGGGGAGCCGCCAAGCCCCACCCTGCCCGCGCAAGGCGCGAGCCCGTCCTTCCCAGCAGGGGAGGACCCCGAGACCTTCCCCGCCTGGCCGGATCTCGTTCTGATCGACGGCGGCAGGGGGCAGCTCGAAGCCGCGCGTGCAGCCCTCGCGGAGGTCGGCGCGACCGGCGTCCCGATCGTCGGAGTGGCCAAGGGGCGCGACCGCGAGGCAGGGCGCGAGACCTTCTTCATGCCCGGCCGCGAGCCGATTCGGCTCCCGCCGCGCGATCCCGCGCTCTATTTCGTCCAGCGCCTGCGCGACGAGGCGCATCGCTTCGCGATCGGCGCGCACCGCGCCAAGCGCAAGCGCGAGCTGACCCGGAGCCCGCTCGACGAGATCCCGGGGATCGGGCCGGCCAGGAAGCGCGCGCTCCTGCACCATTTCGGGACCATGAAGGCGATCGAGCGTGCCGCGCTCGACGACCTCATGCGGGCGCCCGGCGTGAACGCCGCGACGGCCCGCACGGTCTACGACTACTTCCGGGGCGGAGCGAGCTGAGCCGCCATGTCTCCACGAATGTTGACGCTCTCCCGCCCCGCATGCTTCCTCGGCCCATGACCCTGGCCTCGCCGATGCGACGCTCCTCGGCGTTCAGCCTGCCGAACGTGCTGACCTATTCGCGCGTGGCGGCCGTGCCCGTGGTCGCCGGCCTCCTCTTCTGGCCGGAGGATTTCTGGTCCCGGTGGATCGCTCTCACGATCTACATCGCGGCCGGGATCACGGATTATTTCGACGGCTATTTCGCCCGCGCCTATGCCCAGCAATCGATGCTCGGGCGCATGCTCGACCCGATCGCCGACAAGCTGCTCGTCGCGGCGTGTCTCCTGATGCTGACGAACGATCACACGATCCGCGGCGTCCATCTCTGGGCCGCGATCGTGATCCTCTGCCGCGAGGTGCTCGTGTCCGGACTGCGCGAGTACCTGGCGGAGCTCAAGGTCGGCATGCCGGTCTCGCGCGTCGCGAAGTGGAAGACCGCCTTCCAGCTCGTCGCGCTCGGCTTCCTGATCGCCGGCCCGGCGGGCGAAGCCGTCCTGCCCGGCACCGTCGCGATCGGGCTCGTGCTCCTGTGGCTTGCGGCCGCGCTCACGATCTATACCGGCTGGGACTACCTGAAGACCAGCATCGACCACGCCATGAACGGCTCGACCTGACATGAAGCTCGTCTACTTCGCCTGGGTGCGGGAGCGGGTCGGCCGTGCCGAGGAACACGTGGAGCCGCCGGCCGGGATCGGCACCGTCGCCGAGCTGGTCGCATGGCTGAAGTCCCGCGGCGAGGGCTATGCGCATGCCTTCGAGAACGAGCGCGTCATCCGCGCGGCGATCGACCATGTCCATGCCAGGCCGGACGCCTCGCTGCAGGGGGCGCGGGAGGTCGCCTTCTTTCCGCCCATGACCGGCGGCTGACCCGCCGTGAACCCGGCCGTCCGCATCCAGAGCGAGGATTTCGATCCGGCGGCGGAGATGGACGCGCTCGCGTCGGGGCGCACGGATATCGGCGCGGTCGCGAGCTTCGTCGGCCTGTGCCGCGACGAAGAGGGGCGGCTCTCGGCGCTGGAGCTCGAGCATTATCCGGGCATGGCCGAGGCGGAGGTGGCGCGCGTCGCCGGAGAGGCCGCGCGGCGTTGGCCGCTTCTCGGCCTGACCGTCATCCACCGCTATGGGCTTATCCGGCCGGGCGAGCGGATCGTGCTCGTCGCGGCTGCCTCGTCTCACCGCCAGCCCGCCCTCGCAGCCACCGAGTTCCTGATGGACTATCTGAAGACGCGCGCCCCGTTCTGGAAGCGCGAGCATCTCGCAACCGGCGAGCTCGGCGCCTGGGTGGCCGCCAAAGAGGCGGACGACGCGGCTGCCTCCCGCTGGGCGGCACCCGTCTGAACCAGCGCCCGTCTCGGGCGTTTCGGTCCATCAACCTCCTTCCGGAGACGCAGTCATGTTCGCCTCCAAACCGGTTCTCCTCCTTGCCGCGGGCATGATCGGGGCCGCGGCCCTCGGCTCCGGCGACGCTCTCGCCCAGCGCGGCAGGGGCGGCGACAATTTCGGCGACACCTACATCAACGACGCGCAGAAGAACCCGCGCTTCATCGAGCCGGGAGCCGAGAACGACCCGGCCCGCTATCGTATCGGCGCGCCCTACGAAGGCTGGGTCGACCGGCAGATGGCGGCGCGCGGCTACTACGACCCGGGCAGCGGCTACGCCCCGGCCCCGCGCCGCGGCCGGGTCTATGTCCACCCCAACGCCGGCTATCAGGGCCGCTGAACCTCTGCGCGGGGAGCGGGGCGGTGGGAGCGGGGCGGTGGGAGCATGACTGGCCGGACCGCCATTCGCGGCGCTCCATTGCGGGCGGCTTCCCGACATGTTTGGTTGCGCGCCTCTCCACCAGGATCGACGGCGCATGACGCGGGCGAGCGGGCTCTCCGGGCAATATCCCTCTGACGTTTCGGACCGGCCGGGCGGATCGTCGGCCGCCGCCGACCCCGCGCGGATGAAGTTCGGCATCGGCCAGCCGGTGCATCGGCGCGAGGACCCTGTGCTGGTCCAGGGCCGGGGCCGCTACACGGACGACATCGCGCTCCCCGGTCAGCTTCATGCCGCCTTCGTGCGCAGCCCCTATGCCCATGGCGAGCTGCGCGGCATCGACGCGGACGCGGCGCGCGACATGCCGGGCGTGCTCGGGATCTACACGGCCGACGACCTCGCGGCTTACGGGCCCTTCCCGAACAACATGACCTTCAAGAACCGCGACGGCTCGCCGATGAAGAAGCCGCCGCGGGAGGCGCTCGCGAAGGGACGCGTGCGCTTCGTGGGCGATCCCGTCGCCTTCGTGGTGGCCGAAACGCCTTTCGCGGCGCGCGAGGCGGCCGAGGCGATCGCGCTCGACATCGAGCCGCTTCCCGCCGCGATCGCACCCGAGGAGGCCGTCGCGGCGGGTGCGCCGGCCCTCTACGACGAGGTCCCCGGCAACGTCTTCCTCGACTACCATCACGGGGACACCGCCGCCGTGGAGGAAGCCTTTGCGGGCGCGGCGCATGTCACGCGGCTACGCCTCCTGAGCCAGCGCCTCGTCGTGAACCCCATGGAGCCGCGCGCGGCGCTCGGCGAGTTCGACCCGGAGAGCGGCCGCTATACCCTTCATCTCGGCAGCCAGGGCGCCTTCGGCATGCGGGCCGCGATGGCCGCGGCCATGAACGAGCCCGTCGAGAAGCTCCGGATCATCACCCCGAATGTCGGCGGCTCCTTCGGCATGAAGGCGAGCCCCTTCCCGGAATATGTCTGCCTTCTCCACGCCGCCAAGCTGCTCGGGCGGCCGGTGAAATGGACCGACCAGCGTTCGGACAGCTTCCTGTCGGACCATCACGGCCGCGGCCTGGAGGTCGAGGCCGAGCTCGCCCTCGACGCGGACGGACGCTTCCTGGCCATCCGCATCGAGGGCCTGGCCGATCTCGGCGCCTATCTGACGCCGGTGGCGCCGATCTTCTCCTCCGTGAACATCGCCAAGAACGTGGCCTCGGTGTACCGGACGCCGCAGATCCAGGTCGATATCCGCTGCGCCTTCACCAACACGGTGCCGATCAGCGCCTATCGGGGCGCCGGCCGGCCGGAGGGCAACTACATCATGGAGCGGCTTATCGAGACGGCCGCCCGCGAGACCGGCCGCGATGCCGTCGCGCTCCGCCGGCTGAATCACATCCGCCCGGACGAGATTCCGTACGAGACGCCCGTCGAGACGACCTACGATTCCGGCGAGTTCACCGCCCTCCTCGACAAGACGCTCGCGGCCGCCGATTGGGACGGCTTCGAGGCCCGCCGGCGCGAGAGCGCCCGGCGCGGGAAGCTGCGCGGCCGCGGCATCGGGCAGTACCTCGAGGTCACGGCCCCGCCCGTGAACGAGATGGGCGGCATCCGGTTCGAGCCGGACGGCGATGTCACGATCGTCACCGGCACCCTCGATTACGGCCAGGGCCACTGGACGCCGTTCGCGCAGGTCCTGTCGTCGAAGCTCGGCATCCCCTTCGAGCGGATCAGGCTCGTCCAGGGCGATTCCGACCAGCTCGTCGCCGGCGGCGGCACGGGAGGTTCGAAATCGCTGATGGCGAGCGGCGCCGCGATCCTCGAAGCCGCCGAGAAGGTCATCGAGATCGGGCGCGAGATCGCGGCCGAGATGCTCGAGGCCGGCAAGGCGGATATCGAGTTCGCGGATGGCCGCTTCACCGTGGTCGGGACCGACCGCGGCATCGGCATCATGGAGATGGCCCACCGGCTCCGCGAAGGCGTGAGCCTGCCCGACGCGACGCCGCGCTCGCTCGACGTGAAGCACGTGCATGCGAACTCGCCCGCCGCCTATCCGAACGGCTGCCACATCGCCGAGGTCGAGATCGACCCCGAGACCGGCACGACGGAGGTCGTGCGCTACACGATGGTCAACGATTTCGGCACCGTCGTGAACCCGATGCTGGTCGAGGGCCAGGCGCATGGCGGCGTGCTCCAGGGTATCGGCCAGGCGCTGCTCGAGCGCGCCGCCTACGATCCGGAGGGGCAGCTCGTCTCGGGCTCCTTCATGGACTACGCCCTGCCGCGGGCGCATGACGCACCGCCCTTCGCGCCCTTCATGAGCCGCCCCGTCCCGGCGACCACCAATCCGCTCGGCGCCAAAGGCTGCGGCGAGGCGGGGGTCGCGGGCGCGCTGCCCTCCGTGATGAACGCCGTCGTGGACGCGCTGGGCGAGTACGGGATCGGTCACCTCGACATGCCGGCGACGCCGGACAAGGTCTGGCGAGCCATCCGGGAGGCGAGGGCGCGCGCGGCCTGAGGCGCGATGAGCTCCGCCTTCCGGCGCGACTTCGTCTGGGGCTTCGGGAGAGCGCTCGCGCTTCCGGCCTGGATCGTCGGCTTCTCCCTGCTCGGGGTCGGCAGCCTCGCGCGCGACGCCGGCCACCCGATCGGAGCGGCCGTCCTCTCCACGATCCTGATCTGGGCCGCGCCGGCCCAGCTCATCCTGTACGGGACCATCGCGAGCGGCGGGCTTCTGGTCGCGGCCGCGCTGGCGGTCGGCCTCTCGGCCATCCGGCTGCTGCCGATGGTGCTCTCGATCTGGCCCTATCTGCGCCGGCCCGGCCAGCCGCTCTGGCTGCAGCTCCTGATGGCGCACTTTGTGGCGGCGACATCCTGGATCGATGCGACGCGCCACCTCCCCGGCATGGAGCCCGACCGGCGCGTGCCGTACTACCTCGGCTTCGCCTCCGCCTGCGTCGCGGTCAGCTCGACCATGACCGCCCTGGGCTTCCTGCTGGTCGGGGCGCTTCCCGGCCCCATGGCCGCGGGGCTTCTCTGTCTCACGCCGCTCTATTTCATGATTGCGCTCGTCGGCAGCGCCCGGAACGCGCCCGACTGGCTCGCCATCGCGCTCGGCGTCGGGCTGGTGCCGGTCGCGCAGATCACGGTCGGCAGGGATTTCGACCTCCTGGCGACGGGGCTTGTGGGCGGCACGGCCGCCTATCTGCTCGGCCGCTGGCTGCCGCGGCGGGCAGCATGAGCGAGGCGCTCTGGCCCTATCTCGTGATCCTGCTCGCGGGAGTGCTGCCGAACGAGATCTTCCGCGTCGCCGCGGTCTTCCTGTCGCGGGGCATCGACGAGGAATCCGAGCTCTTCCGCTGGATCAGGGTCGTGGCCACGACCCTGCTCGCGGCGGTGGTCTGCAGGCTGATCTATTCGCCGGCCGCCGCGCTGGAGCAGGTCCCGCTCGCGATCCGGGCGAGCGCCCTCCCGGTCGGGATCGCGGCCTTCTTCCTGCTGCGCCGCTCGCTCGTTCTCGGGATCCTGGCGGGCGAGGCCTGGTTCGTCCTCGCCGCCTGGTGGTTCGGTCGAGCCTGAGCGTCAGAGGCCCCAATACGGCGACACGCCGTAATAATCGTGGAGCCGCCGCTCGTGCTCGCGGTCGTTCCACTGGTAGTCGCCCTCGCGGTAGAAGTCGGGCGCGCCCTTGATGGTCTCCGGCGAGATGTCCGTCTTGTAGCCGCCGAGATCGGTATCGTAGTCGAGCTTGCTCCACGGGATCGTATAGGTGTCCTCGCCAAGGCCGAGGAAGCCGCCGAAGGACATCACCGCATAGGCGACCTGGCCCGACTTCTTGTCGATCATCAGCCGTTTGATCGTGCCGATATGGCTGTTGTCGGCGCCGAACACCGCCGTCCCCTCCACCCGGTCGCTCTCGATCAGGGCCTTCGGGGAGGCCGATTGCACGCTCCCGGCGCCCGACCCGGTCGTGCCCGCATAGGTACTCTGGGCCATCTTCGCCTCCATGTCGCTGCACGGAACCAACGTCCGCTTCCGGACTAGGTTTCCGGTCCAGCCCGTTCCTGACAGGACCGGAATGCCTATATTCCTCCGATGGCGACCCGTGCGGCAGACCTCCTGACGCTGACGCCGCAGGGGCTGTATTGCCCGGGCGGCGACTTCCACGTCGATCCGACCCGGCCCGTCGAGCGGGCCTTGATCACGCATGGCCATTCCGACCACGCGCGCTCCGGCCACGGCCATGTGATGGCCACCGCGGAGACGCTCGCCATCATGGCCGTGCGCTACGGGAGCGATTTCGCCGGCGGGGCGCAGGAGGCCGTGCTCGGCGAGGTCATGCGGATCGGCGACGTCCTGGTCACCTTCGTTCCGGCGGGTCACGTGCTCGGATCGGCGCAGATCGTCATCGAGCAGGGCAAGTGCCGGCTCGTCGTGTCGGGCGACTACAAGCGCGGGCGCGACCCGACCTGCCTGCCCTACGAGCCCGTCCGCTGCGACGTGTTCATCACCGAGGCGACCTTCGGCCTGCCCGTCTTCCGCCATCCGGACGCGCGGGCCGAGACGGACAAGCTGATCGAATCCGCCCGCCTCTTCCCGGAACGCGCCCATATCGTGGGCGCCTATGCGCTCGGCAAGGCTCAGCGCGTGATGGCGCTGCTGCGCGAGGCGGGCTACGACCGGCCGATCTATCTGCATGGCGCAATGGAGCGGCTGACCTCGTTCTACAAGGAGCAGGGCGTGGGGCTGGGGGACACGCCACGGGTCGCACCGGACGAGCGCCCGAAGCTTGCGGGCGAGATCGTCATCTGCCCGCCTTCCGCCATCCAGGAGATCTGGGCGCGCAAGTTCCCGGACCCGGTGACGGCGTTCGCGTCGGGCTGGATGCGCGTGCGCGCCCGCGCCCGCCAGAAGGGGGTCGAGCTGCCGCTCGTGATCTCCGACCATTGCGACTGGGACGACCTCTGCCGCTCCATCCTGGAGACCGGGGCCGGGGAGGTCTGGGTCACGCACGGCCAGGAGGACGCGCTGGTCCATTGGTGCCTGTCGCGCGGCATCAAGGCGCGCCCGCTGCACCTGCTCGGCTACGGAGACGAGGAGGGGGATGCGGACGTTGTTCCGGGGGAGGCCGAAGGGGGCGACCTGCCCTCCCCCTTGCGGGGAGGATCCACTGCCGAAGGCAGGCGGGGTGGGGGGCAGGACGAGGATGTCTCCACCTTAGAGCCTCATCTGGCGCCACCCCCACCCGGCTCGGCTTCGCCGAGTCCGCCCTCCCCGCAAGGGGGAGGGGACCAGTGAACCGCTTCGCCCACCTCATCGACCGCATCGGCTACGAGCCGCGCCGCAACGCCAAGATCCGGCTGATGGCCGATTACTTCCGGCACACACCCGATCCCGAGCGCGGCTTCGCGCTCGCGGCGCTCACGGGCGCGCTGTCGTTCCGGCACGCGAAGCCGAACCTCATCCGGGGCCTGATGGCCGAGCGCTCGGATCCCGTCCTGTTCGGCCTCTCCTGGGATTATGTCGGCGACCTGTCGGAGACCGTCGCCCTGATGTGGCGGGCGCCTGACGACACGGCGCCGCTCCCCGCCATCGGCCACAACAATCCGCCCGAGCCGCTCGACGCGTCGGGCGAGCCGGTCGCCCTCGAAGGACCGCTTCCGCACGTGCCGTCGCTGTCGGAAGTCGTCGAGGGCCTCGCGACGGCCGGCAAGACCGAGCTGCCGCGGCTTCTGGCGACCTGGCTCGACGCGCTCGACGAGACCGGCCGCTGGGCCCTCCTGAAGCTGATCACGAGCGAACTCCGCATCGGCGTTTCGGCCAGGTTGGCCAAGACGGCGGTGGCGAGCCTCGGCGATCTCGATCCCGACGAGATCGAGCATGTCTGGCACGGGCTCGCGCCGCCCTACGAGGAGCTCTTCGCCTGGGTCGAGGGGCGCGGCCCGCGGCCGGAGGGAGAGAACCCGGCGCCCTTCCGCCCGCCGATGCTCGCCCATCCGGTCGAGGAGGAGGATCTCGCCCGGCTCGACGCCGCCGAGTTCATGGCCGAATGGAAGTGGGACGGCATCCGGCTTCAGGCCGCGACCGGCCGCGACGGGCATGGCCGCCTCGTCCGGCGCATCTATTCCCGGACAGGCGAGGACGTGTCGGGCGCCTTCCCGGACCTCGTGGAGGCGCTCGATTTCGAGGCGACGCTCGACGGCGAGCTCCTGATCCTGCGCGACGGCCGCGTCCAGAGCTTCAACGTGCTGCAGCAGCGGCTGAACCGGAAGGTGGTCACGCCCAAGATGCTCCTCGAATACCCGGCGCATCTCAGGTGCTACGACATCCTGGCCGAGGACGGCGAAGACCTGCGCCACCTTCCCTTCGCCGAGCGGCGGAAGCGGCTGGAAGCCTTCGTCGCGCGGCTCGGCGAGCCACGCATCGACGTCTCGCCCCTCGTCCCCTTCTCGACCTGGGGCGAGCTCGCGGTGGCCCGCGCCGACCCGGCGAGCGCCGGGGCGGGGCTCGATGCCGATGCGATCGAGGGCTGCATGCTGAAGCGGGCGGATTCGCCCTACCTGCCCGGGCGCCCCAAGGGCCCCTGGTGGAAGTGGAAGCGCGATCCGTTCCTGGTGGATGCCGTGATGATGTATGCCCAGCGCGGCCACGGGAAGCGCTCGTCCTTCTACTCCGACTACACGTTCGGGGTCTGGCGCGACGGACCGGAGGGCGAGGAGCTGGTGCCCGTCGGCAAGGCCTATTCCGGCTTCACGGACCAGGAACTCCTGAAGCTGGACCGCTTCGTCCGCAACAACACGGTGAACCGCTTCGGGCCCGTGCGGGAGGTGACCTACGGGTTCGACAGGGGCCTCGTGCTGGAGGTCGCCTTCGAGGGTCTGCAGCGCTCGACGCGGCACAAATCCGGGGTCGCGATGCGCTTCCCCCGGATCAACAGGATCCGATGGGACAAGCCGGCCAGGGAGGCGGACCGGATCGAATATCTCGAGCGCATCCTGCAGAAGGGCGAGACCGAGCTCCACCCGATGAGGAAGGCGGGCTGAATGCGGGTCGAGCCGATCTCGTCCGGACCCGTCCGGCTCCAGGTCGCGGGCCGCCTGGTCGTCGACACGCGCGGGCCGGGCCTCGCGGAGATCACCGAGCCGATCGCGCGCTTCGTCGCCGGAAGCGGGATCGCACACGGGCTGGCGGCCCTGCTGTGCCGGCACACCTCGGCTTCGCTCACGATCCAGGAGAACGCCGATCCGGATGTCCGCGCCGATCTCCTGGCCGCGCTCGACCGCCTCGCGCCGCGCGACCTGCCCTATGCCCACGACGCCGAAGGGCCGGACGACATGCCGGCCCATATCCGCGCGATGCTGACCGGCGTTTCCCTCGCCGTGCCGATCGTCTCCGGCCGGCTCGCGCTCGGCACCTGGCAGGGCATCTATCTGGTCGAGCACCGGGATCGCCCGCACCGGCGAGAGATCGTCATCAACCTTACCGGAACGTGAACGCCGATCTATTCACAGCGGACGGTTGTCGAGCTCCTGACGAAAGTCTAAGGTCGGTTAATGAAATCGGTGGAGCGTAGTCCTAGATCGGCCGCATTCGGGGAGGTTACGCCTCTGTCTTCAACCAAGCTCATCATCGCCGACGACCACCCGCTATTTCGCGGCGCGCTGCGGGGCGCAATCGAGGCGTTCATGCCCGGCTGCATGATCCGGGAAGCGAGCGGTCTCGACGAATTGAACGCGCTTCTTGCAGAGGAACGCGACGTCGATCTTCTTCTTCTCGACCTCGCCATGCCCGGCGCGCAGGGTTTTTCAGGCCTGATCTATTTGCGTGCGCAGTTCCCGGACGTGCCGGTCGTCGTCGTCTCGGCGAGCGAGGAGCCGGTCGTCATCCGGCGCGCGGTCGAGTTCGGGGCCTCGGGCTTCATCCCGAAGTCGCTCGACACCGAGGGGATCGGCAACGCGATCCGGACCGTGCTCTCGGGCGACATCTGGGCGCCGCCGGACGTCGACCTCGATGCGGCGGAGGACCGCGAGCTGCTGGACCTCGTCCGCCGCATCGGCCGCCTCACGCCGCAGCAGATGCGCGTCCTGATGATGCTGTCGGAGGGGCTTCTCAACAAGCAGATCGCCTACGAGCTGAACGTGTCGGAGGCGACCGTGAAGGCGCATGTCTCGGCCATCCTGCAGAAGCTCGGCGTGGACAGCCGCACCCAGGCCGTGATCGCGGCCTCGAAGATCGGCGCGACGAGCCGTCCGGTCGCAGGCGCGGAGAGCATCGCCTGCTGAGCGTCAGCGGGACCGGCCGATAGAGGCCGACCGGCCGCGGCGGGACCATTTGCGGCCGCGCCGGGTGGAGCGGCTCGCCTGCTGGTCGTCGGCCGTCGCTGCAGTCGATTCGGCATTAGTCGCGAGTTCGTTCAGCTTCTGAGCCTGGCTCTGCAGGCTGCGGTCCGCCTCGCTGAGGTCGCGGCGCACGCCGAGGAGGTTGCGTTGGGCGGCCGCGAGTTCGTTCTGCACGTCGGTACGGGTCTGGGTGACGCGGGTCAGCTCCTCGCGTGTTGCGGCAACCTTGGTCTGGAGGTCGGCGAGCGAGCCCGCCATCTCGACCTGCCGGGCGAGATCGGCCGCGAGACGTTCGCTCCTCGCCGTCAGATCCGCGATCTGCAGCCGCTGCGCCTTCTGGACCGAGGTCGCCGACCATGACGACAGCGCGAACAGCACCCAGCCGAGTGCGGCAAGCGCGGCCAGGATCAGCGCCGGCGGCCGCGTTAGCTCCGCCTTCAGGTCAACCGCCATCAAACACCTAAACTGGCGAGCGCAGGGCACTCAGCCGGGGACCTAAGCAAATCGAACCGGGAAGTCCGTGAACTCCGTCCAGTTGTGCACACATTGTGATCTGAGGATGGCGGCGGCCGCTCCGGCGCGCGATTTCCCAACCGAAACGGCAACTTGTACGGTCGCGCGGCGGCCGCGAGAGGCGGAGCATGACCGCGATCATCAAGCGCAAGCTCGGAGAGACATGGCGCGACGCCGTGGCCGGGAGGCTCGCCTCGGCCGCGCCGGACCGCCTCCCGGAGGGTCTCGCAACGTTCGATGCCGCGGTGCGAGCGGGAAAGGCCGAGGTCGAGGCTGCCTATGCCGTCCTGGCCGATCGGAACCTGCTGTGGCACGTGGACGCGCCGGGCTTTTCCGCCGCCTCGCCGGCTGCCGAGGCGCAGGACCCCCATTCCGTGCCCAGGATCTGAACGGCGTTCACGCCGCGCTCGCCCGGGCGGGCGGCGGATCGGCCGCCGCCGTCGGTTCTGCGCGGGCTGCCTCGAGGCAGTAGCGCACCGCCTCGCTCAGACGCGTCGCGCAGGCATCCGAGCGGGACGCGGCGCAGAGCGAGTCCGCCGCGTCCCGGTCGAGCCCCCAGGCCCCGACCATGATGCGGGCGTCCGGCACGCGGCGCCGCAGCCGCCGCACGGCGAAACGGACATGCACCGGCGCGGTCGTGTCGAGGAACGACACGCAGACGAGGCGCACCCCCGCCGTGTCGAGCGGCGCGATCCGGCTGGTGGCCAGGACGTCAGGGCCTTCGACCCGCGCGCCGAGCCCGTGCTTCGCAAGCAGCTGGGCCAGCATCTGGGCGCCTGCCCGGTCGAGCTGGTTGCGGCCGGCGACGCAGAGAATCGCCGAACCGCCGCGCCAGTCCGGCGCGAGATCCTCCTCCGCAAGGACCGGCAGCGTCTCCGTCCGCTCGTCGGCCCGTTCGAGCGTTTCGTCGAGACCCGCATCGCCATCGGCCCGCTTCGTCCCGGGCTTCTGGCCCTCGCCCCGCTTCGCGTCCGGGGCGGGGACCAGGTCCTCGTAATCCGAAAGCTCGTCCACGAGCTCGCAGACCGTCTCCTCGACCCGTGACAGGCGCGTTTCGTCGAGCGCGCCGCGGCTCGCGTCGAGCTGGGCCAGCGCCAGGCCCTTCAGCGCCACCTCGTCGTAATAGGTCGAGAGGGCGTGCTCCCTCAGGAACATCTCGGCCTGCTCGAAACCTTCGCCCGCATCGCCCGCGAGCATGCGCTGGTAGAAGATCTCCGCCTCGGTGAGCGGCGGGCGGTCGCCCAGCATGACGTCCAGGAACTCGAGCTGCTCCACATGCCGGCCCAGCACGACCAGGCAGACGGTGAGCGGGGTCGCGATCAGGAGGCCGACGCCGCCCCACAGCCATGTCCAGAAGGTCACGGACACGATCACGGCGATCGGGGACAGCCCGGTGGAATGGCCGTAGAGCAGCGGCTCGACCACCTGCCCGACCGTGAACTCGATGACCGCGAAGAAGGCGGCCGTCAGGAGCAGCATGGACCAGCCTGGATCCACGGCCGCCGCGAGCAGGAGGGGGCAGCCCGCCGCGATCACCACCCCGACATAGGGGATGAAGCGCGAGATCGCCGCCAGGATGCCCCAGAGGACCGGGCTCGGCACGCCGATCAGCCAGAGCCCCAGCCCGACGACGACGCCGAAACAGGCGTTCAGCGTGACCTGCGTCAGGAAGAAGCGGCTCAGCCGGGCCGCGGCGTCGTTCATCGCAGCCGTCGTCCGCTGCAGGTCGTGCGAGCCCGCGAGCCGGATCAGCCGGTTTCTGAGGTCGTTGCGCTGGAGCAGGATGAAGACGACGAAGATCGCGACCAGCGCGACGGTCGCGAGCGGATGAAGGAGGGGCGAGACGAAGGCCGTGATCGTCTCGATCGGGCTCTTGGGTGTTTCCACCACCTCCACCTTCACGGGTCGCTCCGGCGGCGCCTTGTCGAGCGCCGGCCCCGTCTCGCCCGGCTTCGGCCGCGGCGGCAGCTTCATCTCGTCCGTGAGGTCCTGCAGCATGTCGGCCACGCGTCCGAGCGGGCCGTGCCCGCCGGCCGTCTCCTTGAAGGCCGAGATCTTGTCGCGGATCGTCCACTGGTAGCGCGGCAGATCGCCGGCGAGCTGCGTGAGCTGCGAGACCAGGATCGCACCGACCGACAGAATGCCCGCAAAGGCGAGCACGACCACGAGCGCGACGGAGAGCCGGTGGCCGAGACCCCAGCCCTGGAGAAGCCGGACCGGCACCGCGAGGACGAAGCTCAGGAGGATCGCGCCCGCGATCGGGATGAAGACCTCGCGCCCGAAATAGAGCGCGGCAACGATGCCGATGGCGACCGTGACGGCGTTGCCGCTCAGCGGCGGCGCGGTGGCCTCCACCTGGCCGCGGCTGCTCGACGAGAAACCTTCGGCCATGTCGACAGGCTACGCTCCCCCGGACGAATGCTCGCCGGCAACGGAAAACGTCTCTTCAGGCCGATCGATCCCGCCAGGCTTGGGTTACGGTTGACGGAACCCGTCCGCCTCAGCCGAGAAGCGATCGGCCCGTCATCTCGGCGGGCTGCTCCAGACCCATCAGCTGCAGAAGCGTCGGCGCAAGATCGGCCAGTCGGCCGTCACGGAGCCTCGCCCCGTTCACGCCCGCGAGGAGGACCGGCACGGGATTGGTGGTGTGGGCGGTGTGCGGCCCGCCCGTGACCGGGTCGCGCATCATCTCGGCATTGCCGTGGTCGGCCGTGACGAGGAGTGCGCCGCCCGCCGCGAGCACCGCATCCGCGATGCGGCCGAGCCCCGCATCGACGGCCTCGACGGCCTTCGTCGCAGCCGGCAGGCTGCCCGTATGGCCGACCATGTCGGCATTGGCGTAGTTCAGGACGATGAGGTCGAACCTGCCCGACCGGATCGCCTCCACGGCCCTGTCGGTCAGCTCGGGGGCGGACATCTCGGGCTGCAGGTCGTAGGTCGCCACCTTCGGCGAGGGCACCATGATGCGCTCCTCGCCCGGGAAGGGCGTCTCCTCGCCGCCGTTGAGGAAGTAGGTGACGTGCGGGTACTTCTCCGTCTCGGCCATGCGGAGCTGGGTGCGGCCCGCCTGCGCGACCACGGCGCCAAGCACGTTTCTCAGATCCTGGGGCGGGAAGAGAGTCGTGAGATAACGGTCGAGCTCCGCGGAGTACTGCGTCATGCCGGCCGCCGCCGCGAACCGGATCGTCCGCCTGCGCGGGAAGCCGGCAAAGGCGGGATCGAGCAGCGCGTCCAGGATCTCGCGGACGCGGTCGGCCCGGAAGTTGAAGCACATGAGCCCGTCGCCGTCCCTCATGCCCGCATAATCGCCGATCACGGTGGGCACCACGAATTCGTCCGTGACGTCCCGGGCGTAGCTCTCGCGGATCACGGAGGCCGCATCCAGGGCGCGGGGCCCCTCCCCATCCGCCACGGCGGCATAGGCCTTGGAGACGCGCTCCCAGCGCCTGTCGCGGTCCATGGCGTAGTAGCGCCCGCAGACGGTCGCGACCGTCGCGCCGGGAGGCAGCGCCGATGCGAGTCGCGCGAGATCGTCGCCGGCCGATCGTGGCGGGGTGTCGCGCCCATCCGTCCAGGCATGGACGAACACCTTCACGCCGGCCTCCGCCACCATGCGGGCGAGCGCCGCCCCGTGGTCCTGGTGCGAGTGGACGCCGCCCGGCGACACGAGCCCCATGAGGTGGCAGGCGCCGCCGCTCGCCTTCAGCCTGGCGATGAAGCCCGCGAGTTCCTGGCTCCCTGCCAGGCTGCCGTCCGCGATCGCGGCACCGATCCGCGGCAGATCCTGCATGACGACCCGGCCCGCCCCGATATTCAGGTGCCCGACCTCCGAATTGCCCATCTGGCCTTCGGGCAGCCCGACATCGCGGCCCGAGGTGCGCAGGAAGGCATGGGGGCCTTCGGCCCAGAGACGGTCGAAGCTCGGCGTCCTCGCCTGGAGCACGGCGTTGTCAGCACGTTCCTCGCGCCAGCCCCATCCGTCGAGGATGGCGAGCATGACGGGGCGGCGTTCCTGCATTCCTGATCTCCTGGGCATTGCGGCGGGCCCGGTGCCGGTGCGCGCTACATACATGGGTGGGGTGCCCAATGCTCGCCCGAACGGCACCGCATTGCCGCAGGCCGGCCCTTCGGGCAGGTTGCCCGCCGCCGCGGCGAGCTCCGACCCGACCATGACGACAGACGAGCCTGCCTCCGACGAGGACCGCCGGGCCGAGCGGCCCGGCTTCCAGGCGAGGGCGCGGCTTGCGCTCGCCCTCGCCCTCGTCCTCATCGGGCTCTGGACGGTGAAGGCCTTCCTGCCGGCGCTGGTCTGGGCCGCGATCCTGGTCATCGCCACTTGGCCGCTCTACCGGCGGGCCAGGGCGCGCTGGCCCGCCGGCCGGCACGACCTCGTTCTTCCTGCCCTGTTCACGACGGCCGTCGCGCTCGTCGTGCTGGTGCCGCTGGGCATCGCGGGCGTGGAGATCGCACGCGAGGCACGGATCCTCTACGCGGCCATGGAGGAGGCGCGCCGGCACGGGATCGCGGTGCCGGCATGGCTTCCGGGGCTCCCGGCGATCGGCGGCCAGGCGGCCGCATGGTGGCGCGACACGCTCGCCGACCCGGCCGGATATTCCGAGTTCCTGGGCCGGCTCAACCACGGCTCGCTCTACGGCTACACGCGCCAGCTCGGGGGACAGCTCGTCCACCGCAGCGTCGTGTTCGGCTTCACGCTGCTCGCGCTCTTCTTCCTCTATCGCGACGGCGAGCGCCTGGCGGGGCAGATGCTGGCCGCGAGCCACCGCGCCTTCGGCCCGCACGGGGAGCGGATCGGCCGGCAGGCGATCGCGTCCGTGCACGGCACGGTGGACGGCCTCGTTCTCGTCGGGCTGGGCGAAGGCTTCCTGATGTGGATCGCCTATCTCCTGGCCGGGCTGCCGCACCCGACCCTGTTCGGGGCCGCGACGGCGATCGCGGCCATGATCCCGTTCGGCGCTCCCGTGGTCTTCTGCGTGGCCGGGATCCTGCTGCTCGCGGCCGGTTCCGCGACGGCCGCGGCCGCCGTCGTTGCGTTCGGCTTCGTGGTCGTCTTCGTGGCGGACCACTTCGTCCGCCCCGTCCTGATCGGCGGCGCGACCAGGCTGCCCTTCCTGTGGGTCCTGCTCGGGATCCTCGGCGGGGTGGAGACCTGGGGCCTGCTCGGCCTCTTCCTCGGGCCGGCCATCATGGCGGCCCTGGTCCTCCTGTGGCGGGACTGGATTGCGGGCGCGCTCCGCTCAGAGCCCGCCGAGACGGCGGACGATCCGCCATTCCTCGTCCGTGACCGGCTGCACGGAGAGCCGTGAATTCCTGATCAGCACCATGTCGGCGAGCTCGGGCTGCGCCTTGATGGCCTCGAGAGTCACCGGCTCGGGCATCGGCTCGACCGCCTTCAGGTCCACCATGCCGAAGCGGCCGGTCGGGTCCGTATGGTCCGGGTAGTACTCGCGGATCACCTCCACAATCCCGACTACCGCCTTGCCCTCGTTCGAATGGTAGAAGAAGCCCTGGTCGCCGAGCCTCATGGCCTGCAGGTGCTTCCTGGCCAGGTGGTTGCGCACCCCCGTCCAGGCCGTCCCGGCCTCGCCGGCCGCGACCTGCTCGTCCCAGGACCAGGACGAAGGCTCCGACTTGAAGAGCCAATGTGCCATCCGCCACCCTCCTCGTAAGCCACCGCCGCCTCTACTCGGCCTTGAGCGGCCGCGCCATCAGGCCGTCCACGGCCTCGTCGACGCTGCGCGTGCCGGCGAGAACCGCCGCGACGGCTTCGGAGATCGGCATCTCGACGCTCCTGCTGCGGGCGAGGTCGACCAGCGCGTCGGCCGTGAAGGCTCCTTCCGCGAGCTTGCCGCCCGTCGCGTCGCGAGCGGGTGTCCCGGCGCCGATCCGCAGCCCGAGCGAGAAGTTGCGCGACTGCGCCGAGCCGCAGGTGAGCACGAGGTCGCCGAGCCCCGAGAGCCCCATCAGGGTGTGCGGCCGGCCGCCGAAGGCCTCCGCGAAGCGGAGCAGCTCGGCGAAGCCGCGGGCGGTGAGGGCGGCCTTGGCGCTTTCGCCGAGCCGCCGTCCCTGCACGATCCCGACCGCGATGGCGAGCACGTTCTTGGCCGCGCCGCCGATCTCGACGCCGCGCATGTCAGAGCCGTGATAGACACGGAGCGCCGGTCCCGAGAGGTCGGCCGCGAGCCGGCGGGCGAGTTCCTCGTCCCCGGATGCGAGCGCGACGGCGGTCGGCAGGCCGCGCGCGACATCCGCCGCGAAGCTCGGGCCGGACAGGACCGCGACCGGCGCCTCGGGCCGGAGCTCGCGCACGATCTCGCTCGGAAACAGGTTCGTTCCGCGCTCGATACCCTTGGCGCAGAGCACGAGCGGCGTCTCCGGGGGCAGCAGGCCGGCGAAGCCCGCGAGCGCGCTGCGGATATTCTGCGTCGGCACGACGAGCAGCACGGTCTCGGCCAGGGCGAGCGTCTGCGGCCGCGAGGTGACGCCGATCGCGTCGAGGAGCCGCACGCCGGGGAGGTATCGCTCGTTCGTGCGCGAGAGCTCGGCGGCGGCGGCGGCTTCCGGATCGCGCATCCAGAGCGCCACCGCCTTGCCCGAGGCGGCAGCCGCATTGGCGAGCGCCGTGCCCCAGGCTCCGCCGCCGATGACGCCGATGGTACGGAGCGCGCCCACGCGTGGCTGCTACACGGTGACGGGAGCCGGGTCGGGAGCTCCGAGCGGCCAGCGCGCCCGGGCGGGCGCGGTCATGTCGTCGCTCAGCCCGAGACGCAGCCGCTCGATCCCGGCCCAGGCGATCATGGCGCCGTTGTCGCCGCAGAGCTCGATCGGGGGCGCGACGAGCCTCAGCCCCGCCTCGCCGGCCAGACGCGAGAGCGCTCGCCGGATCGCGCCGTTCGCCGCGACGCCGCCGGCCGCCACCAGGGCCGTCGGGTGTCCGACCGCCTCGCGGAAGAGCTTCAGCCCGACCCGGGTCCGGTCCACCACGACGTCGACGACGGCTGCCTGGAAGGACGCGCACAGGTCGGCCACATCGGCGGCGTTCAGCGGCGCGACGCGCTCGGCCTCGAGCCGCAGCGCCGTCTTCAGGCCGGAGAGGGAGAAGTCGGGCTTCTCCCGCCCGAGCATCGGCCGGGGCAGCGGGAAGCGGTCAGGGTCGCCGTTCTGGGCCTCGCGCTCGACCTGCGGGCCGCCCGGATAGGGCAGGCCGAGGAGCTTCGCCACCTTGTCGAAGGCCTCCCCCATGGCGTCGTCCACCGTCGTGCCGAGCCGCAGGTACTCGCCGACGCCCCGCACGGCCACGAGCTGCGTATGCCCGCCCGAGGCGAGGAAGAGCAGGTACGGAAAGGCGATGCCGTCCGTGAGCCGCGGCGTGAGCGCGTGGCCCTCGAGGTGGTTCACGGCAATGAGCGGCTTCTGGGTCACGAGCGCAAGCGTCTTGGCGGTCGTCAGCCCGACCAGCACGCCGCCGATCAGGCCCGGCCCGGCCGCGGCCGCGATGCCGTGGAGATCGGAGAACCCAACGCCCGCCGCCGACAGGGCGCGCGCGGTGAGACGGTCGATCACCTCGGCATGGGCCCTGGCCGCGATCTCCGGCACCACCCCGCCATAGGCGGAATGCTGGGCGATCTGGCTGAAGACCTCGTTCGACAGGATGACGCCGCGCCCGTCGGCGCCGAGCGACACAACCGCGGCGGCCGTCTCGTCGCAGGTGGTCTCGAGCCCGAGAACAAGCATGGAAGGCGTGAGGTCCGCACGAAGAGAAGAGGTATCGCGCCTCGCGCGACGGCTGATGCGGGCCTATAACGCGGGAGCGCCGCGCGAGGCAAAGCGGCAGCCGGAGACCTGTCCTTGCCCGCTACCCCGCCCATCGTCATCGGCACGCGCGGCTCTCCCCTCGCGATGGCGCAGGCGAAGGAGGCCCAGGCCCGACTGGCGGCCGCGCTGGGTTGGGACATCGCCCGCCTCACCCTGCGGCCTTTCACGACGACCGGGGACGTGATCCAGGACCGGGCCCTCGCCGAGGCCGGCGGCAAGGGCTTGTTCACCAAGGAGCTCGACGCCGCGCTCCTCGACGGCCGCATCGATCTCGCGGTCCATTCCGCCAAGGACCTGCCGACCTTCCTGCCGGAGGGCCTCGTCATCGCGGGCTATCTCCCGCGCGAGGACGTGCGGGACGTGTTCATCTCGCCGCTGGCGGGCAGCCTCGCGACCCTTCCGGCCGGCACCGTCGTGGGCACGGCTTCGCCGCGCCGTCAGGCGCAGGTCCTGCGCGCACGGCCGGACCTGAAGGTGGCGCTCCTGCGCGGCAATGTCGGGACACGGCTGCAGAAGCTGGAGCGCGGCGAGGCAGGCGCGACGCTGCTCGCGCTCGCCGGGCTCAAGCGGCTCGGCATGGAAAGCCACGCGACCCGGATCTTCTCGACCGACGAGATGCTGCCGGCCGTCGGCCAGGGCGCCATCGCGGTCACGACGCGCGCGGAGGATGCGAGGCTGCGCGAGGCGGTGGGCCGCATCAGCCACGCCGAGACCGAGGCGTCGCTCACGCTAGAGCGTGCCTTCCTGGCCGTGCTCGACGGATCGTGCCGGACGCCGATCGCGGGTCATGCCCGGATTTCGGGCGAAACCGTCCGGTTCCGCGGCCTGGTTCTCAGGCCCGACGGGACGGACGCCGTCGAGATCGCGAGCGAGGGCCAGGCGCGGGACGCAGCGGAGATCGGCATGCGGGCCGGCCACGACATCAAGGCGCGGCTCCCGGGCGGCATGCTGCAGGCTTGAACGATGCTGGTCCTGGTCACCCGACCGCGGGACCAGGGTGAGGCGACCGCGCGCCGGCTCGCCCTGATGGGACACGATGCGCTCCTCGCGCCGGTGCTCGACGTCGTTCCCGTGACCGAGGCGCCACCCGAAGGCCGCTTCGATGCGGTTCTCGTCACGAGCGCGAACGCGCTGCCCGCGCTCGCAGGCGAACGGGATCGTTTCGCCGGCGCCGCGATCGTTGCGGTCGGCCGGCGCACCGCCGAACGCGCCCGCGCGGCCGGTTTCGGGAATGTCGCGGAAGCGGGGGGCGACAGCCGCGCGCTGGTCGATTTCGTCCTGGGCACAACGCCGCGCGGGGCGAGGCTGCTCCACGCCGCCGGGCGGGACCGGAAGCCTGAGCCGGGCGGTTCGCTCGCCGCCGCGGGCTACGACGTTGCGACCTGGGCATGCTACGAGGCGCGGCCTGCGGCCGGGCTCCCCGTCCCCGCTGCCGAGGCGTTGCGGGACGGGCGGGTGGACGCGGTGCTGCACTATTCCCGCCGAAGCGCCGAATTGTTCGCCCGGCTCGCCCGCCATGCCGGGCTCGGTGAAGCGATCGCGGGAACGCACCACGTCTGCATGTCCGCCGACGTCGCCGCGGGGCTGGCCTCCCTGGCGGGCCTGAAGCTCCTCATCGCCCCCAAGCCGGACGAGACCGCCCTTCTTCGGCTCCTGGCGAAGGTCGGGGCGGGCCCGGGCTCGCGGCCGCCACAATCGGAGTGCTAAGGACGGAACCAATCCGCCAAGCTTTGATTGCCGGACAGCACTGGGACCCCGCCCGCGATGAAGGACCGACCGAAGGGATCGCGACCGAACGATCCTTACCGCCGCGAACCGCCGGTGATCGACTTGGCCAAGGACGAGTTCTCGTCCGCGACTCCGGCCGCGGAGCCGGCTCCTGCCGGGGAGCACGGAGACGAGCCGCAGACGGCCATCGAGCCGGTGGCCGCCACCGGGCTGGACGGCGCCCGCGCCGGCGAGCCGGAGGCCGCGGCCGTTGTGCGGCCCACGCCCGACGAGGAGATCCCGAACGGCAGGCCTGCCGCGGGCAGTTCTGCCGCAAGCGACGCCGCCCCGCCGCCCGGGCCGAGTCCCGCCGCATCCGTTCCGCCCGTGCCCAAGCGCGAGCCTGCGCGGGAGAAGGGCGGGATGAGCGGCCTCATCGCGGCGAGCCTCATGGGCGGCGTGGTCGGCGCCGCCTTCGCGGTCGGTGCGGACATCTACTGGCGCCAGCCGCCGGCCGATTTCGAGAGCCGCCTTTCGGCGCTCGAGACGCGGCCCCGCCCGGCGGCGCCGGTGCCCAGCGTTCCGCAGCCTGCCAACGAAGCCCTGGAGCGCCGGATCGCGGCGCTCGAGACCCAGGCGCGCAGCCTCTCGGAAGCGGCGGCGGCCGCGCGCAGCGCCGCCGAGACGAGCCAGAGGCAGGTGGCCGAGCTTGCGAGCCGCCCCGCTCCGGACGCCTCGACGCCCTCCCCCGCCGCACCGCCGCAGCCCGATCCGGCGATCCGCGAGGGCCTGGAGCGGCTTGCGACCCGGCTCGACGGCCTGGAAGGCCGGATCGCACAGGCCGCCCCGGCGGCCGCGATCGACGAGTTGCGGGCCGCGATCCAGACGGCGCAGAACCAGGCCGAGGAGCGCAACCGCGCGACCGTCGCGGCGCTCGGCGCGCTTCAGGCGGGGACGACCGGGCTGAACCAGCGCGTCCAGGCGAACGGCGAAGCGATCGAGAAGCTCTCGGCCGAGGTCGCGAAGCTGCCGCCGTCTCTCCTGCAGGCCGGGCTGCGGACCGTCGTCGCCGGCCAGATCGGGCAGAACCTGCGGGGCGGCGTGCCGCTCGGCCCGGCCCTCTCCGCGCTGGAGCGCCTCGGCGTTTCCGGCCCGGCGCTCGATCCGCTGCGCCCCTATGAAGCCCAGCCGGCGCCGAGCGCCGCGATGCTCGCGGCCGAGTTCAAGCCGCTTGCCGAGAAGATCACGGCCGAGCCCCAGGGGCCTGCCGGCTCGATCACCGACCGGCTCCGGCGGGTTGCGGACAAGATCGTGACGGTGCGGGCCGTCGGCGACGGGAGCGGGCGCGACGTGCCGGGCCTCGTCGGCCGCATCGAAGCGGCCCTCGCACGCGGGGCCCTGCCGGAGGCGGCGGCAGCCTGGGATTCGCTGCCCGAGGAGCCGAAGCGCATCTCTGCAGAATGGGGCGCCCGCCTGAAGGCCCGGATCGCGGCCGATGCCGCAGCCCAGAAGCTCGGCGCCGAATCGCTGGCGGCGCTCGACGCGCCGTCCCGCTGACCAGGATCACATCGCATGTGGCGCGTTCTTCTGTACCTCGCCCTCTTCGCGGTCGCGGCCTACGGGGCCGTATGGCTGGCCGAGAACCCGGAGACGATCTCATTCACCTGGGCAGGCCGCGAATACACGACCTCTCTCGCGGTCGGCGTGGTCGCGATCGTCGTCCTGGCTATGCTGCTGGCGCTGCTCTGGTCGATCGTGCGCGCCGTCCTGCGCATCCCAAGCCGCGTCGGGGAGGGCTCGCGCCGGCGCAAGCGCGAGCGCGGCCTCACCGCCCTGTCGCGCGGCATCATCGCGGTCGGAGCCGGGGACGTCACAACCGCGCGCCGCTACGCAAACGAGGCGGAGCGCCTTCTCGGCCACCAGCCGCTCGCCCTGCTGCTCAAGGCCCAGGCCGCGCAGGCCGCCGGCAACCGCGACGCGGCCGAAAGCGCCTTCCGCGAGATGACGGAGGTTCCCGAAACGCGCGTCCTGGGCCTGCGCGGATTGTTCATTGAGGCGCGGCGCTCCGGCGACCTCGCGGCCGCGCGCGGCTATGCCGAGGAGGCGGCGCGGCTCGCGCCTGCCGTCGCCTGGGCGAGCGATGCCGTGCTGGAAGCGTATTCGGCGGAGGGGAACTGGGCGGCCGCGCTCCGGCACGTGGAGCGCCGGGCCTCGCTCGGCCTCGTCGACCGCACGGTCTCGCGCCGGCAGCGCGCCGTCCTGCATGCGGCCGACGCCCTGGCCAAGGAGGCGCAGGATCCCGACCGCGCTCTGGATGCTGCGCTCGAGGCGGTCCGGCTCGCACCCGACCTCGTGCCCGCCGTCGCGCTCGCGGCGCGCCAGCTCTCGCGCAAGGGCGACCTGCGCCGGGCCGCCAAGCTGGTCGAGACCGCGTGGCGGCAGATCCAGCATCCCGACCTCGCGGCCGTCTATCTCAATCTGCGTCCGGGCGACGCCGCCATGGACCGGCTCCGCCGGGCCGAAACCCTCGCCAAGCTGTCGAGCTGGGCTCCCGAATCGCGTCTCGCCATCGCCCGCGCCGCGATCGATGCGCGGCAGCTCGACCGCGCCCGGGACGCGCTCCGGCCGCTTGCCGAGGAGCGGCCGACCGTGCGGGTCTGCCTCGCCATGGCCGAGATCGAGCAGGCGGAGGGGGCGACCGGCCGCGTCCGCGAATGGCTCGCGCGCGCGGCCCATGCGCCGCGCGACAAGGCCTGGATCGCCGACGGAATCGTGTCGGAGAGCTGGGCCCCGGTCTCCCCCGTGAGCGGGCGGCTCGACGCCTTCGTATGGGACACGCCACCGGAGGTGCTGGGCGGGCCCACCGGACGCGACGCCCTCGTCTTCGCCGAGGCCGAGCAGGAACCTGCCGCCCTCCCGACATTGAGCGCACCTAACCCGGCCGAGCCCGCTCCGCCGGCCGAGCCTGCAGCGGAAGCCGCACCGTCCGCCGGGATCGAACCCGCGAGCCCCCCTCCGGCGGAGCCGGCCCCCCCGGCGACGCAAGCGCCCGCCGAGACGGTGCCGGCCGAACCCGCCCCCGAGAGCAAGGGCGAGGTGACGGCCCTCCCGCCCCGCCCGGCGCCACCGGGCGCGCTCCCCGCCGAACCCATGAAGGCGAACGACGGCGCCAGGCGGCCGGGGCCCGCCATCGTCGGCGGGGCCACGCCGTCCCCGGTCGTGTTCCCGGTGCCGCGCGCACCGGACGATCCCGGCGCCGATGAGGACGAGGCCGAGGAGAGACCGCGTCGACGCTTCCTGGGCTGACGAGCGGCGAGGCGTAGCGCCCGGCGCAACGAAGGAGAGAGACCATGATGAGGTCGAGACTGGCAGCTCTGGCGATCCTCGCCGCACTCGCAGCCGGACCCGTGTTCGCGCAGGCCCCTCAGCCTGGCGCGGCTCCCGCGGCCCCGCCGGCCCCGTCAGGCGCGACCGCCGCCCCTGCGCAGCCGGCCGCGAGGGCGCCGCTGGTCGACATCAACCATGCCTCGAAGGAGGAGCTCGACGCGCTCCCCGGCGTGGGGCCGGCCCGGGCGGAGGCGATCATCAAGGGGCGCCCCTACAAGGGGAAGGACGAGCTCCTGCGCAAGAAGGTGATCCCGTCCGGCGTCTACGAGGGCATCAAGGAGCGGATCGTCGCCCGCCAGTCGTAACGGGCGCCCGCACCGGTTCCACCATCCGCGGTCATGCGCTACAGGCGGGGATGACCTTCCCGCCAGCGCAGCCCGCATGACCATCCGGTACCACCGGGGCGACCTTCCGGCCGATTACGCGCCGGGCGCCGCGATCGCCATCGACACCGAGACGCTCGGCCTCAACCCCCACCGCGACCGGCTCTGCGTCGTCCAGATCTCGCGCGGCGACGGCGACGCGGATGTCGTGCAGATCCTGCCGGCCGGGCCAGCGCCCTCCGTGCTGATCCGCGTCCTCGCGGATCCATCCGTGCTCAAGATCTTCCACTTCGCCCGGTTCGACCTGGCGGTGCTGTCGCTCCGCCTGGGCGTGATGCCGGGCCCGGTCTACTGCACGAAGATCGCGTCCAAGCTCGTGCGCACCTATACCGACCGGCACGGCCTGAAGGATCTCACCCGCGAACTCCTCGGGATCGATCTGTCGAAGGCACAGCAATCCTCCGACTGGGCGGCGCCCGAACTCAGCCAGGCGCAGATCGAATACGCGGCCTCGGACGTGCTTCATCTTCACGCGCTGAAGGAACGGCTCGACGCGATGCTGGCGCGGGAAGGACGGACCGAACTGGCGGAGAACTGCTTCGCGTTCCTCCCGACCCGGGCGCGGCTCGATCTGCTCGGCTGGCCGGAGACGGACATCTTCGCCCATAGCTAGACGGAATGCCGGAGAGTTGACGCAGGTTCCCGAACGGGCGCAGACAGGCTCCGCGGCCATAACTTCGCCATTGCGGGCGGGCAGGGATGAGGCTTCACCTCGACGTTCGGATGTGCCCGTGACTGGCTATCTGCCGGCGCTCAGACGCGACGGCCGCCGCGGCCCGGATCGGGCCGGAGCCTATGCCAAGGCGAGGCGCCATTCGGGGCGCGTGCGGCTGCTCAAGATCGCGATCCCGGCGGGCGCGCTCGTCGCGGGCGGGCTCGTGCTCGCCGCGCCCCTGTTCAGGCCGCTCGGCGACATGGCCGGACTGTCCATGGGCGGCGTGTCGATGTCCGGGACCAAGATCGCGATGGAGAACCCGCGCCTGACCGGGTTCCGCAAGGACAACCGGCCCTACGAGGTCACCGCCAAGGCGGCGTTCCAGGACGTGCGGAAACCCGGCCTCGTCGAGCTCAGGGACGTCAGCGCGAAGCTCGCGACCGATGCGGCGGGCACCTTCGCCAATCTCGTCTCCGCCAGCGCCCTGTTCGACACCGCCAAGGAGATCATCGACCTGTCGCAGGACATCCGCATCACCACGACCCGCGGGGAAGAGGTGCTGCTGCGCTCGGCCTCCGTCGACATCAAGGGCGGCACCGTCGTGTCGCGCGAGCCGGTCAGGATCACCACCCAGAACGGAACCATCGAGGCCGAAGGCGTCGAGGTCTCGGATGGCGGCCGCACGATCTCGTTCCAGGGCCGCGTCAGGACCCAGTTCAGCCGCGCGGCGATCGAACCGGCCGAACCGACCTCCGGCGAGGTGGGCCGCATGTCCCAGGCTGCGGAACCCGCACGCTGATCGCCGCCCCGACATTTTCAGGAGCCTCGCCCATGCGCGGTCTCGCGCTCGCCGCCGCACTCACCTCCCTGTCGCTCCCCGCGGCCGCGGACCTCGCCGCCCCGAGGGGCGGCGCGGAGCTGAAGCTCGCGCAGGCCGCGTCCTCGCCGGCCCGGCCGGGCGGAAAGCGGCCCTCGGCCTTCGGCGAGCTCGGCTCGAACAAGGACCCGATCAGGATCGACGCGGACCGCCTGGACGTGTTCGACAAGGAGGGACGGGCGGTCTTCGCCGGCAACGTCGTGGCGGTCCAGGGCGATTCCACGATGAAGTGCTCGCTCCTCACGGTCTATTACGAGGCCGGGCGCGGAGCAGCGGCCGCCGGCCAGGCCGGACGCGAGGCGCAGCAGAACCCGCTCGGCGGCGACGGTGCCATCCGGAAGATCAACTGCAAGGGCCCGGTCACCATCGTGTCCAAGACGCAGGTGGCGAGCGGGGACAACGCCGAGTTCGACCGGGTCCGCAACAAGGTCGTGCTCGTGGGCAACGCGACCCTCAGCGACGGCCCGAACGTCACGCGCGGCGAGCGCGTCGCCTACGACCTGAATACCGGCATCGCCAACGTCGAGGGCGGCGGACAGGGCGGACGCGTCAGGGCCCTGATCGTGCCCGGCAGCCAGAGCAATCCCGGCCAGACGGGGCAGAGGCCGCAGCGCTGAAGCAGGGCGCGGCGGGCCGCGCCGGGACATTGCGGGAGCCCGGGCGGGGAGCTATCCCAGGCTCCGGCTGCCGGACCTACATCGCGTGAAATTCACCCTCAGCCTTCGGGTCCGGACGCCGGGTGCGGCAGCGGAGCCGGACGGATCCCGCTTCGACGCCTATGCGACGCCCCTCGCCGATGTCGAGGCCCGGAGCGGGCCCGGCATCCTGTCCGTGAGCGGCCTCCAGAAGAGCTATGGCGGGCGTACGGTGGTGCAGGATGCGGGGCTGGTCGTGCGGCAGGGCGAGGCCGTCGGCCTCCTGGGTCCGAACGGGGCCGGCAAGACGACGATCTTCTACATGATCACCGGGCTCGTCGCGGCCGACCGCGGCACCATCACGCTCGACGGCAACGACATCACGCGGCTGCCGATGTATCGCCGCGCCCGGCTCGGCATCGGCTACCTGCCGCAGGAAGCCTCGATCTTCCGGGGCCTCAACGTCGAGGACAATATCCGGGCCGTCCTGGAGGTCGCCATCCCGAACCGGCGCGAGCGCGAGAACCGCCTCGAGGAGTTGCTGGAGGAGTTCGACATCGCACGGCTTCGCAAGTCGCCCTCCATCGCGCTCTCGGGGGGCGAGCGGCGGCGCTGCGAGATCGCCCGGGCGCTCGCAACCTCGCCCTCCTTCATGCTTCTGGACGAGCCCTTCGCGGGCATCGACCCGATCGCGGTCGGCGACATCCAGGATCTCGTCCGGCACCTGACCGCGCGCGGCATCGGCGTGCTCGTGACCGACCACAACGTCCGCGAGACGCTGGCGCTGACGGACCGCGCCTACATCATCCATTCCGGCCGGGTGCTCACGGAGGGCACGCCGGAGGAGATCGTCGCCGACGAGGATGTCCGCCGGGTCTATCTCGGCGAGGATTTCCGGATGTGATCAGGCGCCCTTGCCGCTGCCGGGCAGGTTCCTGATCGAATCGGCGATCCGCTTCTCCTCCTCCGGGCCCACCTCCACGGCCGCGCCGGTGTCGTCCGGGATCCCCGGACCCGTCTGCGAGATCGTGTCGTGCCGCGGGCGTGCATTCGGGCCCGTGGAATCGACCTCGTCGAAACGCCTTGCGTCCTCTCCGCTGCCTTCGGCCATGTCCTTCCTCCTCTGGCGGCAAACTCGGCCGCGCCGAACCCGTTCCGGGGAGCGGGCGGCCGGTGATGACAGTCCCCCTGCCCCTTGCTAAGCGGGCCCGCCCCATCATCGAGACAGCGACGCAATGAGCTTGACCGACCTCGCCCGAACCATCGACGCCGCCTGGGAGGACCGCGCCTCCGTCGGGACGGGCACGACGGGAGCGGTGCGCGAGGCGGTGGAACACGCGCTCGAGCTTCTCGATTCCGGAGAAGCGCGCGTGGCCGAGAAGACGCCCGGCGGCTGGCACGTCCATCAATGGCTGAAGAAGGCCGTGCTCCTGTCCTTCCGGTTGACCGACATGGCCTCGATCCCGGGCGGGCCGGGCGGCGCGACCTGGTTCGACAAGGTGCCGTCGAAGTTCCAGGGCTGGGACGAGGCGCGGTTCCGGAGCGCCGGTTTCCGCGCCGTGCCGAACTGCACCGTCCGGCGCGGCGCCTTCATCGCGCCGGGCGTGGTGCTCATGCCGAGCTTCGTCAATCTGGGCGCCTATGTGGACGAGGGCACGATGGTCGATACCTGGGCGACGATCGGGTCCTGCGCCCAGGTCGGAAAGAACTGCCACATCTCCGGCGGGGCCGGCATCGCGGGCGTGCTCGAGCCGCTCCAGGCGAACCCGGTCATCATCGAGGACAATTGCTTCATCGGCGCCCGCGCCGAGGTCGCCGAGGGCGTGATCGTCGGCGAAGGCTCGGTTCTCTCGATGGGCGTCTATATCGGGGCCTCGACCAGGATCATCGACCGCAATACCGGCGAGGTCTTCCAGGGCCGCGTCCCGCCCTTCTCGGTCGTGGTGGCCGGCTCCCAGCCCGGCAAGCCGTTGCCGGACGGCTCTGCCGGCCCGTCGCTCTACTGCGCGGTGATCGTGAAGCGCGTCGATGCCGGCACCCGCGCCAAGACCTCGATCAACGAGTTGCTGCGCGACTAGGATCCCATCCTGGCAATAGGCCGGAAGTACGGCTTGTAGGGCGGAAAACGCACCCTAAAGCTGCGGACCGATCGGCAGTTGCAGAGAGCAGGGCGGGGGGACCGAGCGTGGCGGACAAGGAGTGGCTCGAACCCTATCGGATGGATGACGAGGTCACGCTGTTCGCAAGCCTCCGCGCCCTCGCCGAGAGCCTGACGACGGAGGGGCGCATCACGGGGCGCAACTTCACGCCGGAGGATTTCGAGGCGATCGCGGACAATCTGGCGATCGTGCAGCCGGCCCGGCGGTTCGGGGATTTCCGTTTCGCCTTCTACGGATCCGCCTTCTCCGATTCGAGCCCCGCCGGAGACCTGAACGGCGTGGCCTTCGGGGATCTCCTCGATTCCGCCTATTACCGCTCCTGCCTCGCGGGCTTCGCCCATGTGCATCGCCTCGGCCTGCCCCATGTCACGCGCGACCATCCGATCGTCGGCGGCAGGAGCAAGTATTTCACGCGCCTGCTCATTCCGGTCTTCGCAGGCAACGAGCCGTCCCTGATCCTGTGCGTGGCGGCACTGCACGACGAGCCGACCCTGCGGGCGGCTCCACCGGACCACATCGAGCTTCACCTTGCAGCCAGCGCCTGAAACCGCTCTCGCGATCGCACAGGCCCTGATCCGCTGCCCTTCGGTCACCCCGGAGGACGCGGGCGCGCTGACCTATGTCGCCGGCCTGCTCGAACGGGCTGGTTTCGAGGTCCATACGCCCGCCTTCTCGGAGCCGGGCCAGCCCGAGATCCGCAACCTCTATGCCCGGATCGGGCGCGGTGCGCCCTGCCTCGTCTTCGCCGGCCATACCGACGTTGTGCCTCCGGGACAGGAGGGCTCCTGGACCCACCCGCCATTCGCCGGCGAGGTCGCCGACGGACGCCTCTACGGTCGAGGCGCGGCCGACATGAAGGGCGGCATCGCGGCCATGCTCGCGGCGGCGCTCGCTCACCTCGACCGGCATGGCCCGCCGGCGGAGGGCTCCCTCGCCTTCCTGCTGACCGGTGACGAGGAAGGACCGGCCGTGAACGGCACGGTCAAGCTTCTCGCCTGGGCAAAGGAGCGCGGCGAGCGCTTCGACCATTGCGTGCTCGGGGAGCCGACGAATCCGAACCGGCTCGGCGAGATGATGAAGATCGGCCGCCGCGGGTCCCTGACCGGGCGGCTCGCGGTCAAGGGCCGGCAGGGCCATGTCGCCTATCCGCACCTGGCGCTCAACCCGATCCCGGTGCTGGGCCGGGTCATCGCGGCGCTGACCGATCCCCCGCTCGACCGGGGCACGGAGCGGTTCGACGCCTCCAATCTCGAATTCACGACCGTGGACGTCGCCAACCCCGCGACGAACGTGATCCCGGCCGAGGCGAAGGCGGTGTTCAACATCCGCTTCAACGATCTCTGGACCCCGGAGACGCTCGCCGCCGAGATCGGGAGGCGGGTTGCGACCGCTTGTGAGGAGGCCAGGTTCGCGCTCACCTTCGATCCGACCAACGCCGTCGCCTTCGTGACCGAGCCGGACGACTTCGTGCATCTGGTCTCGGGCGCGATCAGGGCGGAGACGGGCCTCAGCCCCGAGCTGTCCACGACCGGCGGCACCTCGGACGCCCGCTTCATCCGCCGCTACTGCCCGGTCGTCGAGTTCGGGCTCGTCGGCCAGACGATGCACGCGGTCGACGAGAACGTAGCCGTCCGCGATCTGGAGAGCCTCGCTCGCATCTATGGGCGCATCATCGAAAGCTACCTGCCGCCCCGAAACTCCCGAGGCACTTGCGCGTAATGCGACCAAAGTCGTAGGCTGCCTGCGGACGGAAACACCGAGGTCGGGCCTCCACGCCGCTTGCGAGGTCGCCATGGTAACGGTGGAAGAGGTCGGTCGTTCTCTCCGCGGGACGGCCGCGCTCGTATCGAGGCAGCCGGACGCGCTCTCCGCCTTCGACATCAGCCGCGAGGGCCTCGTCCGCTCCTTCGCGGCCTTTGCGTTCACGATTCCGGCCCTCGTCGTGACGGTGGCGCTCGAGCGCCGCGGCCTCGGTCTCGACATAGAGGGACTGGCCGTCTTCGATCGCCCTGCCCTACTTTGCGTGGTCGCAGCGGCGCATCTGGCGAGCCTCGCGGCCCTGCAGGTCGCAATGGCCTACGCACTCCGCCGCGGCCCGCTCGCTCCGCGCTATGCCGCCTTCGCGATCGCGACCAACTGGATCGCCGTTTTCGGCAGCCTGGCTCTCGCGGCTCCGGCCGCCCTGTTCCTGATGGGGCTCGAACCGCGCGGCCTGGTGGCGCTCTTGACCCTCGCCTTCGGGGCGATCGTGCTGGAGGCGCAATGGTTCGCCGCCAAGGTCACGCTGGGCGTGAGCTCAGCCCTGGCGGGCGCGGTCGCCCTGCTCGGACTGTCCCTGCAGGTCGTGATCCACGGCGTGCTCCGCACGGCGATCGGGTAGTTCGTCCGGGTAATCCACGCCGATCAGCGCGAGACCCTGGGGCGGCGCGAGCGGAGCGCAGGCCGAACGCCGTCGTGCGTCGAGCGCCCGCCTGACGTCCTCGACCGACCAGCGGCCGTTGCCGGCCTGGACGATCGTGCCGACCATCGAGCGCACCTGGCTGTGCAGGAAGGAGCGCGCCGAGGCCTCGACCGTGATGAGGTCGCCCTCGCGGCGGACGTCGAACCGGTCGAGCGTGCGCACGGGCGAAGCGGCCTGGCATTCCGAGGCCCGAAAGGTCGTGAAATCGTGCCGGCCGACGAGCACCTGCGCGGCCTCCTCCATCCGCCCCGCATCGAGCGGCCAGGGCACGTGCCAGACCGCGTTGCGCTCGATGGCCGGAGGCGCCCGCCGGTTCAGGATGCGGTAGCGGTAATGCCGCTTCACGGCCGACATCCGGGCGTTGAACCGGTCCGGCACCTCTTCGGCCCACAGGATGGCGACGGGCCGGGGCTTTAGATGCGCATTCAGCGCATCGCGAATCGTATCCGTGCGCCAGGTCCGTGACAGATCCATATGCGCGACCTGCCCGGTGGCATGGACGCCGGCATCGGTGCGCCCGGCGCATTGGATCCGGACATCCTCGCCCGCAAAACGCCGGATCGCCTCCTCCACGACCTGCTGGACGGACAGGGCATTCGCCTGGCGCTGCCAGCCCGCGAAGGGCGTACCGTCATACTCGATGACGAGCTTGTAACGAGGCATGATCAGCTCAGGCGGGCGCCGGGCTCCAGCCGCACGCCGCGGAGGAAGTCGGCGGCGCTCGTCGGGCCCCGGCCGGCGCGCTGGACCTGAAGAAGCCGCACTGCGGTGCCCCCGCCGCAGGCCACCGTCTCGCCGGCGAGAAGCGTTCCCGGCTCGCCCGAGCTCTCGGCGAGCGCAGTCCGGAGGACCTTGACGCGCTCGGCCCCCCTGCCGAGATCGGCCTCGAAGAAGGCGCCCGGAAAAGGCGAGAGACCGCGGACATGATCGTGGACCGCCTTTGCCGGTCGCGACCAGTCGATCCGCGCCTCCTCGTTCGTGATCTTGGCCGCGTAGGTCACGCCCGTCTCGGGCTGCGGCGTGAAAGCGAGGACGCCGGCTTCGAGTTCGTCGAGCGCGCGCGCCATCAGGGCCGCGCCGCGGATCGCGAGTTCGTCGTGCAGCTCGCCGGCCGTCATGTCGGCGCCGATCGCCACGCGCTCCACCATGGCGACCGGCCCGGTATCCAGTCCTTCCTCCATGCGCATCACCGCGACCCCTGTCTCCCGGTCGCCCGCCATCACGGCGCGCTGGATCGGAGCGGCCCCCCGCCAGCGCGGCAGCAGGGAGGCGTGGAGATTGAGGCAGCCGAGCCGCGGCACCCGGAGGATCGCCGCCGGCAGGATGAGCCCGTAGGCGACCACGACCGCCACGTCCGGCCGACACGCCGCGAGCTTCGGAGCCGCGCCCTCGTCCCGCAGCCGCGCCGGGGTCTCGACCCGGAGCGCGAGCCGCTCGGCGGCCGCATGAACCGGCGACGGCCTTGTCTTGAGCCCGCGGCCGGACATGGCGGGTGGGCGCGTATAGACCGCGACGAGCTCGTGCTTCGCCGCGATCGCCTCGAGCGTGGGCACGGCGAAATCCGGCGTGCCCATGAAGGCGACGCGGAGCGTCATGCGTCCTCGGATTCGCGCTTCGCCGCCTTCTCGAACTTCTTCAGGACCCGCGACCGCTTCAGCCGCGAGAGGTAATCCACGAACAGCACGCCATTGAGATGATCGACCTCATGCTGGATGCAGGTGGCGAGGATGCCATCTGCCTCCGTCTCGACCGTCTCGCCGGCGAGATCGCGGTAGCGCACCCGGATCCGATCCGGCCGCTCGACCTCCTCGTAATATTCGGGAATCGACAGGCAGCCCTCCTCGTGCACCCGCTTCTCCTCGGAGATCCAGGTGATCTCGGGATCGACGAGCACCATGGGGCTGCGCTCCTCGGGGTTCTTGGCGAGATCGATCACGACGATCCGCTTGGGCACGCCGATCTGGATCGCCGCGAGCCCGATCCCGGGCGCGTCGTACATCGTCTCCAGCATGTCGGCGGCGAGCGCCTTCACCTCGTCCGTGATCGGGCCGACCGGCTCGGAGACGAGGCGCAGCTTGCGGTCGGGCAGGATGACGAGCGGGCGGATGGCCATGGCAGGCAGATAGGGTGTGGCGGAAAGGGGGTCAAACGGCCTCGTCAAACCCGCTTAGAACGCCGTGCGCTGCCGGAGCGCGGCCGAGAGCGTGCCCTCGTCCAGATAATCGAGCTCGCCGCCGACCGGGACGCCATGCGCGAGGCGCGTCACGCGGACGGGCAGGTGGCTGACGAGATCGGTCAGGTAATGGGCGGTGGTCTGCCCGTCGACCGTCGCGTTCAGGGCCAGAATGATCTCCCGGACGCCGGGCTCCGCCGCCCGTTTCACGAGCGCGTCGACGTTCAGATGTTCGGGCCGGACGCCGTCCAGCGCCGACAGCACCCCGCCGAGAACATGGTACCTGGCGCGTAGCGCGCCGGCGCGCTCGAGCGCCCACAGATCCGACACGCCCTCCACCACCACGATGATCGAAGAGTCGCGGCCAGGATCGCGGCAGATGGTGCAGGGATCGCTGGTATCGACGTTGCCGCAGGTCTCGCACACGACGATGCGCTCGTTGGCGACGCGCATGGCCTCGCTGAGCGGCCCGAGCAGCTGCTCGCGCTTGGCGATGAGGTGGAGGGCGGCCCGGCGGGCCGAGCGGGGACCGAGCCCCGGCAGGCGCGCCAGGAGCTGGATCAGCCGCTCGATCTCGGGCCCGGCGACGGCCTGGGCCATGCCGCCTCAGAAGAGCTTCAGGCCGGGCGGAAGCGGAAGCCCCCTGGTCAGGTCGGCCATGCGCTCCTGCATGAGCCGCTCGCCGCGGCCGCGCGCGTCATTGAGGGCGGCGACGAGGAGATCCTCGAGCACCTCCTTCTCGTCCGGCAGCATGAGCGAGGGGTCGATGGAGACGTTCTTCACCTGGCCCTTCGCGGTCGCGACCACCTTCACGACGCCGCCGCCGGACGTGCCCTCGACCTCGAGCGTCTCGAGCTCGGCCTGCATGTCGGCCATCTTCTGCTGCAGGCCCTGGGCCTGCTTCATGAGCCCCATGATGTCTTTCATCGGCGATCCTTCAGAGTTCGTCGGTCTCGGGCTCGTCCGGCGCCGGCGCGGCGGCAGCCGCCTCCGGCTCCGGCGGGGGGCCTCGATCGCGCACGTCCACGATCTCGGCTCCCGGGAAGGAGCTCAGCACGGCCTGGACGAGCGGATGCGAGAGGGCGTCGTGCCGGCGCTCGCGCTCGCGCGCCTCGCGCTGCTCGGCGATGGTCGGGCCGCCGGACGCGGAGGAGACGGTGACGACCCAGCGTCGTCCGGTCCAGGCGTTCAGAGCCCGTCCGAGTTCGTGCGGCAGGGTCGGGGAAGCACCCTCGACCAGCGACAGCTCGACACGTCCGTCCTCGAAGGCGACGGGGCGGACATCGTGCTCCAGAGCGGTCTTCAGAGCGATCTCGCGCCGTTCGCCGGCCATCGCGACGACGTCCTCGAAGCGGCGGAGCGTGATACCCTCCGGCTCCGGCCGCGGCGCCGCGGCCGGCATGGACGCGACGGCCAAGGCCGCACTCCCGCCTCCGCCGTTCCCGATGGCGTGGCTGGCCGGAGGCGGCGACGATCGCGGCGCGGAGAGCGGCTGGCCCGATTGCAGCTGGCGCAGCGCCTCGTCCGGGGTCGGCAGGTCCGCCGCATAGGCGAGGCGCACGAGCGCCATCTCGGCCGCGGCCAGCGGACGCTGCGAGGCCCCGACCTCCGGGACGGCCTTGGACAGGATCTGCCACGCCCGCGACAGCGTCCGGACCGAGAGCGCTTTTGCGAACTGGGCACCGCGCGTACGCTCGGCCTCGGTCAGGGCGGGGTCCTTCGCCGCGTCCGGCGCCAGCTTCATGCGGGTGACCAGGTGCGTGAAGGTCGCCAGATCGGCGAGGATCTGCGCCGGATCCGCGCCCGCCTCCCAGCCGGACCGCAGGATCGCGAAGGTCCGGGGCACGTCACCACGCATCACCGCTTCGAAAAGGTCGATCACCTGGTTGCGGTCGGCGAGGCCGAGCATGTCGCGGACGGCCTCGGCCGATACCGTCCCGGCTCCGTGAGCCACGGCCTGGTCCAGCAGCGAGAGTGCGTCGCGGACCGAGCCTTCCGCCGCGCGCGCGATCGTGGCCAGCGCATCGGGCTCGGCGGTCACGTCCTCGGCCCGGCAGATGCGGTCGAGATGCGCGACCAGCGTCGCCGAATCGACGCGGCGCAGGTCGAAGCGCTGGCAGCGGGACAGGATCGTGACCGGGACCTTGCGGATCTCGGTCGTGGCGAAGACGAATTTCGCGTGCGGCGGCGGCTCCTCCAGGGTCTTCAGGAAGGCGTTGAACGCCGCCGTCGACAGCATGTGCACTTCGTCGATGATGTAGACCTTGTAGCGCGCCTGGGCCGGGGCATAGCGCACCGCATCCGTGATCTGGCGGATGTTCTCGACCCCGGTATGCGAGGCCGCGTCCATCTCGAGCACGTCGATATGGCGCGATTCCATGATGGCCCGGCAATGGGTGCCGAGCTCCGGCATCTCGACCGTGGGCGCGCCGACCTTTCCTGGGACCTCGTAGTTCAGCGCGCGTGCCAGGATGCGTGCGGTGGTCGTCTTGCCGACCCCGCGCACGCCGGTCAGCATCCAGGCCTGGGGAATGCGGTTGGTCGCGAAGGCGTTGGAGACGGTGCGGACCATCGCCTCCTGGCCGATCAGGTCCGCGAAGGTTTGCGGTCGGTACTTGCGGGCGAGAACGCGGTAGGGCGCCGGTGCGTCGGGCAGCCCGGCGAGGCCGAGAAAGCTCGGCTCGTCCGCCTCCGGCCTGTATGGCGCGGCATCGCCGCCGGGAATGTCGGTCATGAGACGTTTCTGCGCCGGGCCCGGGCCGGCTGCAACTCGCCCGGCACAGATTGGGATGGGCGGCGCAGGTTGGGAGGCTGGACAGAGACCCGCTCGGTCTCGTTAGGGCTGCTTCCTTCCGGACCTGACCCGGTTGGCGAGTGAAACGTCCCCCGCCAACCTCCCGCGCGTCATATGCGGCTTCGATCCGGCCATGGCAAGGCCGTAGCCCGGCCCTGCCGGGCCGCACTGCGGTGTCGCGCCCGGCATCGGTCGTGCTAGCGAGACCCTGCCCTGCCGCCCGGAGACACGCCTTGACCGATCTCGCCGACCTCAACGCGACGGAGCTTCTGCGCGGCTTCCGCGCGGGAGACTTCACCCCCGTAGAGGTCGCCGAGGCGGTGATCGCCCGCATCACGGCCTGGGAGCCGAAGATCGCGGCCCTCTACCACTACCGTCCGGAGGAGGCGCTCGCGACGGCCCGCGATTCGGCCGAGCGCTGGCGCCGCGGCGAGGCGCGCGCGCTGGACGGCGTGCCGGTCACGATCAAGGAGAACATCGCCACCAGGGGCGCCCCGATGCCGCTCGGCACGGCGGCGCGCGAGCTTGCCGCGGCCTCCGACGATGCGCCGGCAGCGGCGCGGCTCCGCGAGGCCGGCGCGGTGATCCTGGCCAAGACGACCATGCCGGATTACGGCATGCTGTCCTCCGGATTGTCGAGCTTCCACCCGCTCACCCGGAACCCCTGGGACACGTCCCGGAATCCCGGCGGATCCTCCTCCGGCGCCGGGGCGGCGGCGGCCGCCGGCTATGGCCCGCTCCATGTCGGGACGGATATCGGGGGCTCGATCCGGCTGCCCGCGGGATGGTGCGGCGTGTTCGGCCTGAAGCCGAGCTTCGGCCGGGTCCCGGTCGACCCGCCCTATTGGGGCCGCGTCGCGGGGCCCATGACCCGAACGGCGGCCGATGCCGCGCTGATGATGCGCGAGCTGTCCCGGCCCGACCCGCGGGACGGCATGAGCCTGCCGCCGGCCGAGATCGCCTGGGAGGCGCTCGAGATCGACCCGAAAGGCCTGCGCATCGGGCTTCAGCTCGATGCCGGGATCGGCATGGAGGTGGCGCCGGAGGTCCGGGCCTGCATCGAAGGAGCAGCACGGCTCTTCGAGGCTGCGGGCGCGATCGTGGAGCCGGTCGCGCCGTTCCTGACGCGCGAGATGCTGGACGGGCTCGACATCTTCTGGCGGCAGCGCGCCTGGGCCGACATCGCGCCGCTCGCGGAGGCGCAGCAGGCGAAGATCCTGCCCTATATCCTGCGCTGGGCGGAGGGAGGACGGGACATCTCCGGCGCCGAGCTCTATCGCGGGCTGAGCCAGATGGGCGCGATCCGGGACGCCACGCTGCGGGCGACGGAAGGCTTCGACTTCGTCCTGTCGCCCGTCGCGCCCTGCGCCTCCTACCCGGCCGAGCTCGCCTCGCCCATCGACGACCCGGACCGGCCGTTCGAGCATATCTGCTTCACGGTGCCGTACAATTTCTCGGAGCAGCCCGCCGCTTCCGTGAATGCCGGCTACACGGCATCCGGCCTGCCGATCGGCCTCCAGATCGCGGGACGCCGCTTCGACGATATCGGCGTGCTGCGGCTCTCGGCCGCCTTCGAGCGGATGCGCGGCGAGCAGCGGCCCTGGCCGGAGCCGTGAGGCTGCGCTGCCTGCGCGGGATGCTTCAGGCTTCAAATTGTTGCTTGAAGCGGCGGCGCGGCTGTCATCTGATGCGCGGAGCGGAGGCGAGGGGCATCAAGCCCGGCATGCTGAAGGGGACCACAAGATGATCGCGCGCGTGTTGATGCTGTCGCTTGCGACCGGCCTTGCCGCCTCGGCGGCGGCCGTGGCCCAGGAGGTGCCCACGATCCGGGTCGGATTCACGATCCCGGCCGAGGAGGGCAAGTACACGATGATGCGCCGCCCGACCGAGTTCCCCGACCTCGGCAAGGGGTACAGGATCGAGTGGTCGCAGTTCCAGGGCACATCTGCCATCAGCCAGGCGCTCGCGGCGGGCGCGATCGATTGCGGCACGCAGGGCGTGCTTCCGATCGCGCAGGGCACGGCCGCCGGCACACTGTCCGTCGACATCGTCGCGCAGCATGTCGGCGAGAAGCCGGGCTCCTTCTCGGTCTACTGGGCCGTCAAGGAGGACAGCCCGATCAAGACGGTCGCCGACCTCAAGGGCAAGACCGTCGGGATCTCGATCATCAACGGCGGCACGCAAGGTCCCTTCAATCTCATGCTGAAGAAGGCCGGCCTCGATCCCAACAAGGACATCAAGCTCGTGGAGGTCACCTTCCCGCTCGCCGAGGACGCGCTGCGCCAGGGCCGGGTGGACGCGGTGAACATGAACCAGCCCTTCGCGGCGCGCGCGGAGGCCAAGGGCGGCATCCGCAAGCTCTTCTCGCTCTCGGAGGCCCTGCCGAACATCGTCCACATCCTGGAGGCCTGCCGGAAGGACTTCCTCGCGCAGAAGCCCGAACTCGCCCGGATGTACGTGAAGGACCTCACGCTCGGCATGAAGAAGGCGCTGGAGAACCGCGAGCAGACCATGAAGGTCGTCTCCGAGATCATGAAGGTGCCGGTGCCGGTGCTCGACACTTACCTCCTCAAGGAGAACGACTTCGCGCGCCGGCCGGACGCCTCGCCCGACTTCCAGGCAATCCAGGCGATGCTCGACACGTACCATGCCGAGGGGCTCGTCTCGAAGAAACTGAGCGCGAACGACTTCAAGAACGACAAGGTGGTGGCGCCGATCCAGTGAGACGGCGGCGCGGCGCACCGGAACGGCGGGGCGGGATCGGTCCTCGAACAGCTCGCCTCCCGGCACCGCGTGCGCTTACGCCGCGCCGAGGCTTCCTCCCGCGTACCGATCCCTGCAGAGGTCGCCTGCAAGCCCGGCACCGGGCCGGAGGCCGAACGGCATGAGGCGCTCTCGCGCGAAGCGGAAAGCGCCGGGCGGCTCGGACGGCTCATGCGCGAGGGCATGACGGCGAACGATGAGGCGATCCGCACCGTCGCCCGGAAGGCCGGTCCGGACGAGTCGATCCCCCGCCGGGGCCGAGCCCAGCTCCGGCATTCGCGGCTTCGGATGCCGGTGGTGCACCTTGATGTCGAAACCTCGAACGAGCTGTTCGATGTTTCTCGACCAGTGGGGCACGTATCTCAAGCAGAGCACGGTCCTTGATCTCGGACCGCACCCATGAGCGCGGAAGAGTCCTTCAATGTCGCCGATTCGGTCTTGAAGGACGTTGGATTGGTCCGCGAGACGACCGGCGACGCGGCCTCTCAGCTTCCGGTGACTGAGGACGAACGGGTTCAGCTCGGCCGGGAGGCGAACGGCGCTCCGCTCGCGTCCTACGGCGAAGCTGCTGGGCGGTTCGCCCCGCGCATCCGAAGGCCTGGCCTCCCGATTGAGGACCGGCAGGCGCTCGCCTTGCTGAGCAATTCAAGGCTCGTGAGCAACCTTAACCAGCTCGCACGCCTCGCTCACATCGGTGCCCTTCCCGTCTCGGACGAGATAGGAGCGGAGTTCCACGAGGCAGCCGGAGATATCCGGACCATACGGGACTGCCTGCTCCGAGCGCTTGGACTTTCGACCTCACTATGATCCTCAAAGCCTCCCAGCGAGGCGGCGCCGGATCTGGCCGTCCATCTCATGCGCACCGAGGGCAACGAGCATTTCCGGCTCCACCATCTGACGTTCCGACCGGATGCCGTAGAGGGCCTGAAGCAGCAGCGCCCGAGCAGGCGCTCCGGCGGGATCGACGGCCGGCCGATCCCGGCCGCGCAGATCGCCGCGAACCCGCTCAGTCCGGCCAGCGCCTCGCAGCGCGAACGCAAGAAGATCGAGGTGCTCTTCGCCCAGTTAGGGTTCAAGAGCAGACACGGAAAGCCGGGTACCAGCGCGAGTGTGCCTGGATGGAGTGGCTCAGCCCCGAAGCGCAATGTCGAGCCAGCCATACCGGTTCACCGTGACGCGATCACCCTCGCCGGCGAGCACGGTCGTGGTCTCCGCCTCGAAAATGGCTGGGCCGGAGACGGCCGCTCCGGGTTGCAGGGACTCGATGCGGTAGACCGGGACCGAGCGCCAGCCGTCGAAGAAGGCGCGCCGCTCCGTCACCGCGGGAGCCGTCATCGGCTGCGTCACCACGAGGTCTCCGCCGGCGGATGGGACCACGCCGACCGCCGCGACCCGGGCATTGACGAAGACGACCTCCTGGTCGCGCGAGGCGTAGGTGAAGAGCTCCTCGTGCCGCGCGTGGAAGCGCTCGTGTACCCGGGCGACGAGATCCGGCGCGTCCCAGGCGACCTCGTCCAGCGGGACATCGACCTCGAAGACCTGCTCGCCGTAGCGCATCTCGGCCGAGCGCTCGATCCGGATGGGCCCGGCGAACCACTCGCGCAGGCGCGCGGTCGCTCGCTCTTCCAGGTCGGCGAAGATCCGTCTCATGCCGACATCGTCGATGGTCGCGCCCGCTCCCGCATGGGTCTGGCTGACCTCGTAACGCAGGTCGCTCGCCAGCATGCCCCAGGCCGACAGGACGGAGGCGACGGTCGGGACGATCACGCGCGGGATCTCCAGCTCGCGCGCCACCTCGACGGCATGGATACCCGCCGCGCCGCCAAAGGAGAGGAGGGCGAACTTGCGCGGATCCACGCCCCGACGGAGCGTCATCAGTCGGATCCCGTCAGCCATCTGCAGGTTGATCAGCCGATGGATGCCGAGCGCCGTCTCGTCGCGCGACATGCCGAGCCGGGCGGAGAACTCGTCCACGACGCGCTCGGCGGCCCCGAGGTCCAGCGCCTTGCGGCCGCCGAGGAAGGTGGACGCGTCGAGATAGCCGAGAAGCAGGTTGGCGTCCGTCACGGCCGGAAGCGTGCCGCCCCCGCCGTAGCAGGCCGGACCCGGAACCGCGCCGGCGCTCTCCGGGCCGACCCGGAACCGGCCGCCCTCGTATTGCGCGAGCGAGCCGCCGCCCGCCGCGACGGAGGCGATGTCGAGAGACCGGAGCGCGATGCGCTCGCCCGCAAGCCCGCGGGCGCCCGACAGGGCTGCCTGGCCGTTCGCGATCAGCGAAATGTCAGTCGAGGTGCCGCCGACGTCGAACGGGATCAGGTCCGCGATCCCGAGCATCTCAGCGCAGCGCCGCGCGCCCGCGACGCCGCCCGCGGGACCGGAGAGCACAGTCGCAGCGGCCAGCCGGCCCGCCTCCTCGACCGGCGCCATGCCGCCATGGGAGAGGATGATGAAGAGGCTCCCGGCCAGCCCGCTCTCGCGCAGGCGCCGCTCGAGATTGGTCAGGTACCGTCGGACAGCTGGCCCAACATAGGCGTTCACGACGGTGGTCGAGACGCGCTCGTATTCCTTGATCTGCGGCAGGACGTCGGACGAGCGCGCGACATAGAGATCGGGCAGCTCGCGCGCGAGGCGCTCCACGGTCGCGATCTCGTGGGCCGGGTTGCGATACGAGTGCAGATAACAGACTGCGACCGAAGTCGCGCCAGAAGCCCGCACCTGTTCGATCGCATCCGCCAGGGAAGCATCATCGAGCGGGATCAGCACGGAGCCGTCGGCGCGCAGCCGCTCGCGGACACCGATGCGAAGGCTCCGCGGCACCAGCGGGGGCTTGGGCGGGGAGCGAAGGTCGTAGCGGTCGTCCTTCAGCCCCTCCCGCATTTCCAGCACGTCGCGATGGCCCTCCGTCGTGAGGAGGGCCACCTTCGCGCCCTTGCGCTCGAGCAGCGCGTTGGTGGCGACCGTGGTGCCGTGGACGATCCGCTCCGTACGGGCGAGCATGTCGCGCAGGCTCAGGTCCAGCCTCCGCGCCAGTTCCTCCAGGCCGGCCAGCACGCCAATCGATTGGTCGGCCGGCGTCGACGGCGACTTGGCGAAGACAGTGCGGCCGTCCTCATCGACCGCGACGAGATCCGTGAAGGTCCCCCCCACATCGATCCCGATCCTCAAAGACGTCACTGGCCGGCTCCCTTCGCCGTCACAAAGCCCTCGCGCAGGTCGCGCTCGCGTGCGGCGGGATCGCGCTTCTCGGGCGGACCCCAGCCGCCGCCGCCGCCAGACCGGACCTCGAACACGTCGCCGGAGCGCACCGGGATGCTGGTTTCCTTCGTCTTGAGCATGCGCGGCTCGCGTCCCTCGGACAGCAGCATGTAGCGGTGCGGAGGGGCGTCCTTCCCGCCGAGCATGCCGCAGGCGCCGTACCGAGCACCGTCGCCGGCCGTATTGGCCAGCGCCGGCTTCTCCGTCTCGACGACGAGGTCGAGCGCCGCCCCGAGCCCCCCCCGGAACTGCCCCTCCCCGCCCGAATCCGGCAGGAACTCGTGCCGGCGGAAGTGAAGCGGGAAGCGCACCTCGGCGAATTCGACGCTTCCGAACTTCAGCCCGCCGACGGTGTGCCACTCGCCGGCGGAGGACCAGCCGTCGCCGGCGGGCGATGCTCCGCCTCCGGGGCGGGCGTGGAACATGTGCCAGATGAAGCTGCGGCCGGTGCGCGGGTCCTCGCCCTGCAGGGCGATGCGGAAGCGCCGGCCCCATCCAGCCATCGCGCGATCCGGGCAGGATGCGGCGAGCGCCTTGACGATCGCCTCGACGATCTCGTCGGAGGGATGGCTCGTGCACATCGTGACGGGTCGGCCGGGCTCGGCCCACACGATCGTGCCCTCGCGCGCCTTCACGGTCACCGGCCGGAACGCCCCGGCATTCTTCGGGATGTCGGGATCGAGCAGATAGGCGATCGCCATCACGCAGGCCGACTGCATATTGGCGTGCGAGGAGTTCACGAAGCTGGTCGTCTGCGGGTCGGAATCGGAGAGGTCGATCTCGACATCGGTGCCGCGCACCGTGACCCGGGCGGCGATGCGGATGTTCTCGCGGCCGTGCCCGTCGTCGTCCAGGAAGGCTTCTCCTTCGAAGACACCGTCCTTCCAGGTCGAGATGATAGCGCGGCTGCGCGCCTCGGCGGCATCGAAGAGTCCCTCGACGGCCTGGACGACCACGGGGCCGCTGAACTCCCCAAACAGCTTCAGTATCCGGCGCTCGCCGAGGCGCGCGGCCCCGACCATCGCGGCGAGGTCGCCGCGGAAATCGTGAGCGATGCGGGTATTCAGCGCGAGGAGGTCGAGCAGGTCGTCGCGCAGCTTGCCCGCCTCGTAGAGGCGGACCGGCGGCACGCGCAGGCCTTCCGTCCAGATGTCGCGGGCATCGGGGTTGTAGGCGCCGTAGGTGGAGCCTCCGATGTCGCTCTGGTGGGCCCGCACGATCGTCCAGAACAGGCGTACATCGCCGTCGAAAACTGGAACAAAGGCCGTGAGATCTGGGAGGTGGGAGCCGCCGTGATACGGGTCGTTCATCAGGATCACGTCGCCCGGCACGACATCCTTGAACCGCTCCTCGACGGCCTTCGTGGCCCAGGGCAGCGCGCCGACATGGACCGGGATGTGGTCCGCCTGGGCGACAAGCCGCCCCTGGGTATCCGTGATGCCGATCGAGAAATCGCGGCTGGAGTTCAGGATCTGCGAATAGGAGGTCCGCAGCATGGCCTCCCCCATCTCGGCCACGATGGAGGACAGCCGGTGCTCGACGACCGAACGCGTGATGGGATCGACGGCGCGCGTCATGACGATCTCTGGATGGTGACAGGGGCCCCTGGCAGGGCCGGATAGGTTGCGATCAGGCGGCTTTGGCGGCCTCGAGACCCGCCGCGACGGCCGCCAGAATGGCGTCCAGGTCATCGTCGGTCATCGGCGTGGAAAGCGCCATCAGGCCGTAGCTCGCCATCAGCACCCCCTCGTTGAGGAGGGCGCGGAAGAAGGCCGCCTGGCGCTGCGCCTCGGCGGCCCCGAGATGGGCGGAGCGGTAGTCGCGCACCGGGCGGTCCGTGAAGTGGATCTTCAGGAGCGAGCCCTTGCCGGTCGCACAGCCGGGAACGCCCGCCTTGCGGAAAGCCTCGTCCACGCCGGCGCGGATTTTCTCGCCCATGGCGTCGAGGCGCTCGAACGCGGCGTGGTCGAGAAGCTCCATGGCGGCGAGCCCGGCCCGCATGGTCACGGGATTGGCCGAGAAGGTGCCGCCGGCCGGCAGCGCCGGCTTGCCCTCGCTCGGGTCGAACACGGCCATCACGTCGGCCCGTCCGCCGGTCGCCCCGACGGGGAAGCCGCCGCCCATGATCTTGCCGAAGGTCGTCAGGTCCGCCTCGACGCCCCAGAACGGCTGCGCGCCGCCATAGCCGAGCCGGAAGCTGATCACCTCGTCGAACACCAGCAGCGCACCGACCTCCCGGGTCGCCTCGCGCAGGGCCTGGAGATAGGCGCGGTCGGCGGGAACGAGGCCGGCGCGGTTCGGCATGGGGTCGACGAGCACGCAGGCGAGGTCGGCGCCGTGCGCGCGGATCAGGCTGACGGCGCCGTCGATATCGTTGAAGGGGAGCGTGACGACATCGTCGAGCACGCCCTGCGGCGTGCCCTTGGCGTAGGGGACCGAAGCCGGTGGGCCCTGGGTCCAGGTCTCCGGGCGGGTCTCGAGGCTCACCTCCGCATAGTCGTAGGAGCCGTGATAGGCGCCCTCGCATTTCGCGATCTTCGGCCGCCCCGTGAAGGCACGGGCGGCCTTCAGGGCGTTCATCACCGCTTCCGTGCCGGAATTGCTGAACCGGATCCGGTCCACGGACGCGACGCGCCCGCACAGCAGCTCCGCGAGGTCGATCTCCGACAGCGTCGGCAGGCCGGGGGCGCTGCCGAGCCGCATCTGCGCGCAGGCGGCCTCCACGAGAGCCGGATGGGCGTGGCCGTGGATCAGGGAGGTGAAGTTGTTGATGCAGTCGATGCGCGCGACGCCGTCGAGGTCGATCACGCGGCAGCCCTCGCCGCGCTCCGCGTAGATCTGGTACGGCTTCATGAACACGGTCGTGCGCGTGTTGCCGCCCGGCAGGCTCGCACGCGCCCGGTCATGCGCCGCCTTGGAGCGGGAGGCGGGATCTGGGTAGGTCATCACTCTTCTCCTGGCCTCAGCGGCCGAGATAGGCTTCGCGCACGCGGGGACTGGTCCTGAGGTCGGCGGCCGAGCCTTCCAGGACGACCCGGCCGGTCTCGAGCACGTAGCCGCGATCCGCCACGGCCAGCGCCAGCACCGTGTTCTGCTCGACGACGAGGATCGTCAGGCCGCTCGTCCGGATCCGGCTCACGCGCTCGTACACCTCTTCGGCGAGACGCGGCGCGAGGCCGAGCGACGGCTCGTCGAGCAGCAGGAGCTTCGGCTTGGCCATGAGGGCGCGCCCGATCGCCAGCATCTGCTGCTCTCCGCCGGAGAGCGACCAGCCGAGCTGCTTCCGCCGCTCCTTCAGGCGGGGGAACAGGTCGACCACGAAGGCCAGCTCGTCCGCATAGGAGGCGCCGGCACGCCGCCATGGAGCGGTGCCGATGATCAGGTTCTCCTCGACCGTGAGTCCGGGGAAGATGCGCCGGCCTTCCGGCGCGTGGGCGATGCCCATCCGCACCCGGCGGTCGCAGGACGCGCCGGCAATGGAGGCGCCGGCGAAGCGGATGTCGCCGCCCCGCACGGGATTGAGCCCGGAGATGGTCTGCAGAAGCGTGGTCTTGCCGGCCCCGTTGGCGCCGATCAGAGCCACGGTCTCGCCCGCCTCGACCTTCAGCGACACGCCGTGCAGGGCGACGATCTCGCCATAGGCGACCGTCAGGTTGTCAATGGCGAGCATGCGCTGCCCCCTCGCCGAGATAGGCGGACAGGACCGCCGGGTCGGCCTGCACCTCGGCCGGCGTACCCTCGGCGATCTTCACGCCGAAGTTCAGCACGACCACGCGCTCGGCGAGCCGCATGACCATGCCCATGTTGTGCTCGATCAGCACGATCGCGATCTTGTCCTGAGCCCGGATGGCGCGAAGCCGCGCCATGAGGTCCTCCACCTCGCCGGTATTCAGGCCGGCGGCGGGCTCGTCGAGCAGCAGCACGCGAGGCTCGCAGGCCAGGACGCGGGTCAGCTCGACCATGCGGCGGTTGCCATAGGTCAGGGCCGAGATCGGCTGGTCGGCGAAGCGCTCCAGCCCCATGCGCCGCAGCTGCGCGAACGCCGTGCTGCGCAGCTCGGCCTCGCTCCGGCCCTTCCGATTGGCAGCGCCGACCATGACGTTCTCGATCACGCTGAGGCGTTCGAAGAGGCGCCCGTGCTGGAACGTGCGCCCGAGCCCGGCGCGGATGCGGTCGTGCGTCGAAAGCCGGGTGATGTCGCGGCCGTCGAGCGCGATGCGCCCGGTCGTGGGTGCGGACAGGCCCGTGAGGACGTTGAGCAGCGTCGATTTCCCTGCGCCGTTCGGGCCGATCAGGGCGACGAACTCGCCCGGATCGACGGTCAGGTCGACCTCGGAGAGCGCCAGGAGCCCGCCGAAGCGCTTGGTGATGCCGGTTGCCTGGAGTGCACTCATGACCGCGCCGCTCCGTGAGGCGCCGTGCCGGGGCGGGGAGCCCGGCGCCAGCGCCGCAGCAGCCCCATGATGCCCGTGGGCAGGAAGACGAGGATGGCCAGCATCATCAGGCCGAAGAAGGCGAGGTAGCCGTCTCCGAAGATGCGGAACCACTCGGGCAGGAAGGTGAGAAGGGTCGCGCCGATGATCGCGCCCGCGACGGTGGCCTCGCCGCCGACGATCAGCATGGCGAGATGCGTGATCGAATGCGCGTAGCTGAAATCGTCTGGCGAGACGAAATGGACGTGGGTGGCGAACAGGCAGCCTGCCACGGCCGCATAGATCGCGGAGAGCGCGAAGGCGGAGACGCTGACCCCCGTGACGTTGATCCCGGTCATGGCCGCCGCGGTCTCGTCGTCGCGCACCGCCATCATGGCCCGGCCGATGCGCGAGCCGTGGATGGCGAGCGCCAGGACGGACAGGACGGCGAGAACCGCCAGGCCGAACCACAGGAAGGAGCGCTCGTCCTTCAGGTCGTGGCCGAGGATGCTCAGGCCGGGAATCCGGGCGATGCCGTTCGTGCCGCCCGTGACCTCGATCCAGTTCGCGGCCACGATGCTGAAGCTGACATTCAGGCCGAGGGTCGCGAGCGCCAGGTAATGCCCCTTGAGGCGCAGCAGCGGATAGCCGAGCGCCGCCGCGACGAGGCCCGTGCCCAGGATCGCCGGAATGGCGGCGAGCCAGGGCGACCAGCCGGCCTGCGTGGTGAGGATGGCCAGCGTGTAGGCGCCGAGCCCGACGAAGGCGGCGTGGCCGAGCGAGATCAGGCCAGCATAGCCGAAGGCGAAGTTGAGCCCGACCACCGCGACGGACGCGATGACGGCCATGTTGAGGAGACGCAGCGTGTATTCGGACGCCGTGAAGGACAGGACGAAGCCCGCAAGCAGCAGGACCGCGACGAGGGGGAGCGAGGAGCGCATGGTGCTCAGCCCCGATCCTGGATGCGCTCGCCGAACACGCCCTGGGGACGCACGAGCAGGAACAGGATCATGGCCCCGAAGGCGATCAGGTCCTTGTAGGCGGAGGAGATGTACGAGGCGCCGAGAACCTCGGCGAGGCCGACGAACAGGCCGCCCGCGATCGCGCCGGGGAGGCTGCCGAAGCCGCCGATGATGGTGGCCGCGAAGGCTTTCAGCGCGATCGGGTCGCCCATGTTGACGTCCGCGAACCACATCGGGCCGAGCATCAGGCCGGCGATGCCCGCGAGCACGGCGGCCAGCACCCAGGTGAAGGCGAGAAGCACGTTGACGCGCAGGCCCATCAGCTTGGCGGCCCGCACATCCTGCGCGACCGCCCGCATGGCGATGCCCAGCGCCGTCTTGTTGAGGAGCAGCCACAGGAGCCCGATCAGCACCGCGGTCGCGACCACGACGGCGATCGCATGGAGCGGGATCACGGCGCCGGCCACCTCCACGATCATGTCCTCGACGGGCGAGGTCAGGCGGACGGGCCAGGAGCCGAAGGTGAGAAGCGCCGCGTTCTGCAGCGTGATGCCGATCGCGACCGTCCCGATGATGATCGTGACGACCGGGCTGCGGCTGAGCGGCAGGTAGACGGCGGCGTAGAACAGGAGCCCGAACAGGGCCATGAGCGCCACCGCCCCGGCATAGCCGACGGGCATGGGCAGGCCGAGAGTCACGAGGGTGGTGACGCCGGCAAAGGTGCCGAGCATCACGAACTGGCCGGCGGCGAAGTTCACGACGCCGGTTGCGGAATAGACGATCACGAAGCCGATCGCGGCGAGCGCATAGACGCTGCCGAGCGCAAGCCCGTTCGTGACGAGTTGGATGAGATCAGCCATCGGGTTCTGCCGCGCGCCGCCAGGAAGAGCGGCCGCGGAGATCCCGCGGCCGCTGTCTGGCTCAGTCGAGCTTCAAGCTCTGGACGAGCTCGAGGGCCTTGGTGCCGCGCTTGGCCTTGACCACCGCGAGGTCGTGCACGCCGTTGCCCTTGGCGTCGAAGGTGTAGGCATGCCCGATACCGGGCCATTCCTTCACGGCGGCGAGCCAGTCGCGCAGCGCCTTCGGGTCGGTGCCGACCTTGCGCATGCCTTCGGCCATCAGCATCGCGCCGTCGTAATAGGCGAGGCCGTACGGGTCGGCATCCGTGCCGAACTTCGCCTTGTAGCGCTCGGCGAAGTCCTTCATGCGGCCGCCGACGCTCGGGTCGACAAAGGCGTCGACCACGCCCCAGACGTTGTCGAGGTCGGCCGCCGAGAGCAGTTGAAGAGCTGCCGGCACGAAGGCTGCGGACGAGGCGACGATCGGCATCTTCAGGCCGAGCGCCTTGGCCTGGCGCAGCACCAGCGCCCCGTCGGCCGGGTAGCAGAAGATGAACACGACATCCGCGCCCGAGGAGCGGAGCCGCAGGAGTTGGGCGGAGAAGTCCTTGTCGTTCTGGCCGTAGGCCTCGCTCGCCACGACTTTCAGACCGGCTTCCTCGAGCTGCTTCTGCGCGACGGCGGCGCCGCCCTGCCCGAAATCGTTCTGAATGTAGAGAATGCCGGGCTTGGTCGCCTTGAGCGTGCCCGTCGCGAACTGCGCCATGGCGCGGCCAGCCAGGCTGTCGGCGGGGCGGATGCGGAACATCCAGGAATTGCCGTTCTCGGCAACGGCATCCGCACCGCCCGAATACATGACCGGGATGCCTGCCTTTGCGACTTCGGGAGCGACGGCGAGGTTCTGCGTGGAATAGCTCGTCAGGAACGCGAAGGGCGGCTTGGTCTCCTGGACCAGTTTCACGAAGGCCGAAACGGCCGTGCTGTTCGAGGCGCCGGCATCCTCGATCACGATCTTGAGCTGACGACCGTTGATCCCGCCGGCCTTGTTGATGTCCTCTTCGGCCATCGTCAGCGTGTTGAAGTACTGCTTGCCCGTGAGGGAGAGCGGGCCGGTGGTGGGGACGGTCGCGCCGACCGTGATCGGGCCATCCGCGGCCGACGACATGGCCGTGCCCGCCAGGAAGACAGTGGCGGCTGCCGCAAGAACTACCCGTCGTGTCTGTCGCATGTCCCCGTTCCCCGTTGCTGTCAGGAGCGAATCCGCTTACTAGTTCCGATAATCGGAACTATGTTCCGGATTTCAGTTGGAAACTAAAGTGACCGAACGGATTGTCAATCGCACTTCTTCGGGCAGTTCGCCGCTTTTGGGGGCACCGCCGACCGGAGACGGCGAGACCTCGCCCGGTGGCCCGCTCGACCGCTACATGACCGTGCTCGAACTCGTGGCCGCCTTCCCGGGTGCGGTGACGATGAGCGACGTCTGCCTCGCGCTGGACATGCCGAAGACGAGCGCCCACCGGCTCCTGGCCGGGCTGTCGCGCGCCGGGCTGGTGGAGGGCGGCGGCCGCCACCGCCCCTACACTCTGGGCAAACGGCTCGTGCGGCTTCTGCACGCCTCGGCCGAGCAAGGCTGGGTCGAGACGCTCGCCCGACCTGTGATCGAGGCGCTCGCGGCCGAGCGCGGCGAGACCTGCTACCTCACGCGCCTCGTCGGGCATGCGGTGCGGGTCGTCTTCAGCGTCTCGCCCGAGGTCCAGTGGCGCGGCTATGTGCAGCCCGACCTGCAGATGCCCCCGCACGCGGCCGCGACCGCGAAGGCGATCCTGGCCTTTCAGCCGCCCGGCATCATCGAGAAGGCGCTGGAGGGCGACCTCGTGGTCCTGACCAGCCAGACCTGCACAGAGCGCGACAAGATCCTGAGGGACTACGAATCGGTGCGGGAGAAGGGCTACGGGACCTGCGTCTCCGAGATCGACGAGGGACTGGGCGCGCTCGGCTACCCGGTGCGCCTCGCGGACGGCTCGATCCTCTACAGCATCGGCCTGACCGGGCCGGTCCAGCGCATCTTCAACGACAATCTTCCCGTGCGGCTCGCCAGCCTGGAGCAGGCCGCGGCAGCCCTAGGCCGTTCGCTCTCGCTCGGCGCCGAGATCGCCGGGCGCCGCCTATGACAAGGGCTCGCGCAGCTGGAGCCGGCGGCCCCGCAGCGATTGGAAGTCGAGGCCCAGCCGTTCAAACTCCTGCTCCTGCAGGTCGGCCATCAGCCGGATGAGTTCGGGTTCGCTCAGGCCGCCGGGATCGACGAAGCATTTGCGCAGCCCGCCCCGCGCGCCCGGTCCACAGTTGGCATCGCTACTGGATAGCTCGCCGACAGCACGCGCGCGAGATACGGAATCATCGAGACCAAACCCGGCGCACGGCGTCCGGAAGGCTGCCGATCAGAAACGGATGCGCGCCTGTCGGAAGACGAGTACCGGCTGCTCGGTGAAATCCTGCGCGAGGCATCGGCGGACGAACAGTTCGCCACGGCTGCGGACATGGCCAAGATGATGGCCCTGACTGGCTGCCGCCGCGGCGAGATCATCAACCTGATCTGGCTGGAGGTCGACCCGGATAACATCTGCCGGCGCTTGCAGGACAGCAAGGAAGGCCCTCGGTCCGGCCGATCGGCCTCCCAGTCATCGACCTGCTCGGGGCAAGGCGGCCCGACGTCACTGGACTACGCACGCCACCGCCTCGGGTCCTTCTGAGGGGGCGCTCCGTTCCTTGCCGGCCGGACGAGAAACGGAGGTCACGTCGGACGAAGTGTCGCACGACAGATAAGCCACAACCGCCCAGTGTGCAACGTCAATACCTTAGCTCCTACCCACGCCAACAAAGTCGCGACTTCTCGCCAACAATGACCCGACTCTGAGGGGAACGCGCCAGGAAAGATGCGATCGAAATTGGCCGACCGCTCGGTGGTTAGTCAGGGCTCTCGCTTCGGAGGTGATTGGGAGGTGGCCTCCCGGGGGTTATGCGATTTTCAGGTGGAACTCGAACGTGCCTAAGGGAAGATTTCGCAGAACCGACGCAACGCTGCCTGCGCTGCCTAGCCCAGAGTGCCTGTCGGCGATACCAAGCCGGCAATCTGTCCTGGTTGCTCAACGGAGCGCCCTCAGCGCCCCGTCCCTTGACCTTGCGTCCGCGAGCGCTGCAGGCCGAGGCAACGGCAGAATCCGAGGAGGCACGGCTTGGACAGGAGCTTGCGCGCGGCTTGCGCTGGAAGACTTTGCCCGACCGGAAGGCTCGATGTTCAAGACGATCTCACGAGGCCCGCTGGCCAAGGCGTCCGGCCGGCTGACCTCACCGAGTTTGCTCCGACTGCCTCGGGCGTCGAGCACAGCGAAAGATCCCTCGCCCGCTGCAGAGGAGCCATTCAGGAGCTCGCGGAAGACGGGATGCTGCCCGCCGTCCTCGTAGGCCAGCCGGATCGCCGGCGTGCCCTTCGCGACGAGCTCCGCAACCTGCCGGTCGTCCTGCGCTCGCTTGCTCGCGGCCGCGGCGGAGGCCTGCCCGCCGTTGAAGACGTACTTGCCACCGGCAACCGAGACGCGCGGCGCTTCGCCGGAGACGTCGAACTCGTCGGAGCCCTCCTTGAGATTGCGCCAGAACGCGATGTGGGGGTCCCGGCGATGCTTGGCCAGGTTCTCCGGGGTCATGCGGAACGGGAAGGACTGGAACTGGATCGAGCGCTGCCCCGACGCGAACGCCTCTCGCGTGAGGGCGTAGACCTCGGACATGGCCTCGTCGGTCATGGCGTAGCAGCCGCGCGACGAGCACTGCCCGTGGACCATGATGTGCGCGCCCGTCCGGCCATGCTCGCGGTCGTACTCGTTCGGGTAGCCCAGGTTGAACGAGAGGTAGAGGCTGGAGTTCGGGTTCATCGCCCCGGGCGTGACGTCGTAGAAGCCTTCGGGCGCCTGCCGATCCCCTTCCCGCAGCTTCGGCCCGAGTTGACCGGACCAGCGGCAGATGGGGTACGTCTTCAGGTGCACGTACTTGCCGTCGGCGGCCTTCTTCCAGAGCTCGACCTCGGCTTCCTTCTTGTACGACCGCATCAAGATGGGGTCGGAGGCGGAAACTCCCTTAGACGTCATCAGCGCGACTGTGGCCGGCGGGATGGGTGCGAGATGCCGGTTGCTGCCTCCGAGCTTCGCTTCCTGGCAGGCCGACAACGCCAGCGCGAGCACGACGCACAGCGACAGCTTCCTCAACATGTGTCCCCCATCTCGGGAGCGGTCCCTTTGCCGGGCCGCTCGTTCGCTAGTTTGGGCTAGGCGTCGCGTGCCGCCAGGTGGTCTTCGGTCTTGGGCGGCGTCGGCCGGCGCAGGGCATCCACGAGCAGCAGCGCCACCCCGGCGGAGATCCACACGTCTGCCAGGTTGAAGGTGAAGAAAGACCTGCCGAGCGCGTGCAGGTGCAGGAAGTCGGTTACCGCCCCGTCAGGAATTCGGTCGAGCAGGTTGCCGACCGCGCCGGCGAGCACCGCCGTCAACGCGACGGCCTCCAGGCCCCCTCGCGCCCGCAATGCCCAGACGAACAGGGCGAGAATCAGCGCGGCCTGGACACCGCCCAACAGTACCGCCTCTGTCGTGTTTCGCGTCGCGAAGAGGCTGAAGCTGACCCCCCGATTGTAGACGAGGCTCAGATCGACGAACGGAATGAACGGCGTCCGCGACGGGTCGAGCAGGGTCTCCGCGACCGACTTCGTCCCGCTGTCCACGGCGGCGCCTATGCCCGTGCCGGCGAGGATGGCGGCCAGCCGAGCCCGCCACTCCCTCACCGGGTCGCCTCGACGAAGGCGAGGCTGCCGAGCGCGGTCCGCCTCCGATACGTCTCCACGACCCCTTCGAAGCCCGCTTCGCGTACGAGCACGGGCAGCAAGCCCTGCAGGTTGTCGCGCGTGTTCGGAAACCCGTCGGCGATCTGGACCGGCAGGTAGGCAAGCCGCATCAGCAAGTCGTGCGGCTTGGCCCAATCCGCCAGGATCAACCGCCCGCCCGGCCGGAGGACGCGATAGGCTTCGCGGAGCGCAGCCCGCTTCGTGTCCTGCTGCATGTGGTGGAAGACGAGGCTGGACACGACCTTTGTGGCGCTCCCGTCGCCGAGCGGCAGCCTATCGGCCTGCCCGCGCCTGAGATCGACCTCGATGCCGGCCGCCCGGACCTTGTCGCGCGCCGGGGCGAGCATGGCCTCGTCCGGGTCTATCCCGATCACGCGAGCGCTGCTGCAAGCCTGCTTCAGCATAATTGCGAGCGTGCCCGTACCGCAGCCCAGGTCGACAATCACGTCGTCAGGTGCCGGCGCGATCCTCTCGACCAGCCGTCCTTTCCAGGCATCCTCGGCCAGTGCGCCCCGGATCAATCCGTCGTAGAAGCGTGTCAGCGCGTGGATGCCGAGCGCCGGCACGAACGCTTTCGCCGAGGCCGACGAGCCTGGGCGCGGCTGGTGCGAACGGTCCTGTTCCTGGATCACTTCAGCCGCCTGCGAATGCCGCTGCCCCTCGGTACATGCTGTACCGGCTACAGGAGCAAGCGCTTTTTCGCCCGGCGGCTCTTCGGCCTAGTTCGGGAGGTTGGAACCCGCGGCCAGGGCCTCGACAACGCGGCACTCCGAGACGCAACCGCCCTCGCAGGCGTCGATCATCCGAGCGAGCTCGGCCTTCAGCGCGGAAAGGCGCACGATCCGTCGCTCGACCTCGACCAGTTGCGTTCGCGCGAGATCGGCCGCGGCCTCGCAGGGCATGTCCGGACGTTCCTGCAGGGCAAGCAGCGAGCGTATGGCCGGGAGGCCGAAGCCGAACTCCCGGGCATGGCGGATGAAGGCGAGCCGCCCGACGTCCCCCTCGTCGTAGACGCGGCGTCCGTTCTCCGCCCGCGGGGCCTTGGGCAGCATCCCGACGCGTTCGTAGTAGCGGATTGTCTCGATGTTGACGCCCGTCCGCTTCGACAGCCCGCCAATGGCCAGCATCATCGGTCCTTGCTCCTGTAGCACCTACAGGATGTAAGCCCGCCCGCGACGACGGCAAGCTCGCACCCGAGCGAAGCCGGGAGGCAACAGGTCATGACGATCAACGTCGACCCGCGCACGCTCAAGTACCGCGTGGACGGAATGGATTGCGCCTCGTGCGCATCCAAGATCGAAGCCGTCGTGAGCCGCTTCGCCGGAGCCGAGGACATCAGCGTCAACTTCGCCAACCAGGTGCTCAGCTTCAAGCTCGACGAAGCGAGGACCAATCCGACATCCATCGAGAAAACGATCAAGAACCTCGGTTACGGGGTTGTCCCTCTGGACCGGACCCACTCCAATAGGGCTGAGGACGAGGACGATGGCGAGGATCGCGCCTGGTGGCAGACGCGCAAGGGTCGCCTGACCCTGCTCGTCGCCGGGCTCGCTGTCGTGGGGGCCGCCCTGCACTTCGGCGCGGGGGTGTCGGAGCGGTGGGCGTACATGCCCGCCGCAGGCTTCGGCCTGGTGTTCTTCGGGCGCCGTGCGTGGGCGGGCGCGCTCGCCGGAACGCCTTTCAGCATCGAGACCCTCGTCAGCGTGGCCACGGCCGGCGCCCTGGCAATCGGCGCGAGCTCCGAGGCCGCGCTCGTCATCGTCCTTTTCCTCGTCGGCGAGCTTCTCGAAGGGCTTGCCGCAGGGCGGGCTCGGGCCGGCATCCGCTCGCTGGCGGACCTTGTTCCCCGGACGGCGCTCGTGCTGGACGGGGACGCAACCCGCGAAGTGCCGGCCGGGAAGCTCGCAGTCGATGAGGTCGTGCTCGTCCGGCCGGGAGACCGCGTGCCAGCGGACGGCGAGATCGTCGAAGGCGCCTCGGACGTGGACGAGGCACCTGTGACCGGCGAGTCCGTGCCCGTGTCCAAGAGCGTAGGCGCAAGGGTGTTCGCGGGAAGCGTGAATACGACCGGGTCGCTCAAGCTGCGCGTCACGAAGGCCGCGGCGGACAACACCATCGCCCGTATCATCCGTCTCGTCGAGGAGGCGCAGGCGGCGAAGTCGCCCACGGCGCGCTTCATCGACGGGTTCAGCAAGATCTACACCCCCTTCGCGATCCTGTTCGCCGCGCTCGTGATGGTGCTGCCGCCGCTGTTGCTCGGCAGCGATTGGCCGACCTGGATCTACCGCGGATTGGCGCTCCTGCTGGTCGCGTGCCCGTGCGCCCTCGTGCTCTCCACCCCGGCCGCCATCGCCTCCGCGCTGGCTGCTGGGGCGCGGGCCGGGCTCTTGATCAAGGGCGGAGCCGCCCTCGAAGCGATAGGCCACGCGAAGACGGTCGCCTTCGACAAGACCGGGACGCTGACCATCGGCCGCCCCAAGGTCACGGACGTTCACGCGCTCGGCGATGTGAGCGAGGCTCGGGTGCTGGAGCTCGCGGCGGCGGTGGAGGCGCGCTCCGCCCATCCTATTGCCGCGGCGATCCTGGAACGCGCCCTTGCCGACAGGTTGTCGGTGAAGCCGGCGCTGGCGGCGCGCGCTATCGCCGGGAAGGCGGTCGAGGGGCGGGTCGGGGGCAAGGTCGTCCTCGTGGCTTCGCCGCGGCACGCTCGTGAGCTTGGCGCCCTGCCGGCGGAGAGCCCGCTCGTCGAAACGCTGGAGCGCGAGGGCAAGACGGTCGTCGTCGTGACGCTGGACGGCGCGGCCGTGGGTCTGATCGCGGTCAGGGACGAACCACGCGCGGATGCCGCTGCGGCAGTTCGTAGGCTGTCGGAACTCGGCGTTTCCTCCGTCATGCTGACCGGGGACAACTCGCGCACGGGGGAAGCCATCGGCGGGGCGCTCGGGCTTTCCGTGAAAGCCGAGCTCCTCCCCGACCAGAAGCTCGCAGAGATCGCCAATCTGAAGGCGCTCGGCGGCGTGGCGATGGTCGGGGACGGCATCAACGACGCCCCGGCGCTGGCGGCGGCCAACGTCGGCATCGCGATGGGCGGCGGCACCGACGTGGCGCTGGAGACGGCCGACGCGGCGCTCCTGCGGGAACGAGTGGGTGGCGTCGTCGACATGGTGCGGCTGTCGCGCGCGACGCTGGGCAACATCAAGCAGAACGTCGCCATCGCGCTCGGGCTTAAGGCCGTATTCCTTGTTACTACCATCACGGGAACCACGGGGCTGTGGCTCGCCATCTTGGCGGATACCGGCGCGACCGTGCTCGTGACGTTGAACGCTTTGCGGCTCCTCCGATTTCGCCCGGAGGGCGGCCGGCGGTGAGTTGCGACGACGACGAGGGCTTGCAGGACCTTACGAGCGCGACCCCGGCCTACAGGCGGGCGCTTTGGCTCGTCGTCCTGCTCAACCTTGGGATGGGGGCCGCGGAGATCGTGGCCGGCTTCTTCGCCGCCTCCCAGGCCCTCAAGGCCGACGCGCTCGACTTCCTGGGCGACGGCACGATCACGCTGCTCGGGCTCGTCGCCATCGGCTGGAGGACGGTTTGGCGCGCCCGTTCGGCTCTCCTGCAGGGCGTCTTCCTCGGCCTGCTGGGGTTGGGCGTGCTGGGGGCATCGGCGTATCGTGTCCTCGTCCTGCACCAACCGGACGCGGACGTCATGGGCATCTTCGGCGTTGCCGCACTCGTGACTAACATCGTCTCCGCCTGGCTGCTGCTTCCGCACCGGACCGGCGACGCGAACGTTCGCGCCGTCTGGCTGTTCAGTCGCAACGACGCCGTCGGGAACGTGGCCGTCATCATAGCTGCGGCCCTGGTGGCTTGGACCGGGACGGCGTGGCCGGACCTAGCCGTCGCCGCCGTCGTCGCCGGCCTCTTCCTCCAGTCTTCCTTCGCCATCATCAAGGACGCGCGAAGCGACTTGGCCGCGACGCGCCGAGCCCACGCCTGAACCGAGAGGATCTTGATGTCCGATAGCATCCAAACGAGCCGTCGCGCTCTGCTCCTCGGTCTCGGTTCGGCCGCCCTGTCCACGCGGTCGCGGGCCGAGACGGCACCGGAGATCAAGGTCACCAAGGACCCGAGCTGCGGCTGCTGCGACGCATGGGTCGAGCATTTGAAGACAGCAGGGTTCGCCGTCTCCGTGACAAAATTGCCGGTGAACCCGCTTAAGGCTCGGCTGGGCGTGCCGAAGTCCCTGTATTCGTGCCACACGGGCCAGGTCGCCGACTACGTCATAGAAGGCCACGTCCCGGCGTCGGCTATCAGACGCCTCCTTGCCGAACGGCCGCGCGCGACGGGGCTGGCAGTGCCCGGCATGCCGGCAGGCTCTCCCGGGATGGAGGTCGAGGGAATGGAGCCCGAGACGTACGACGTGACCTTGTTCGGTCCGACCGGACAGCGGACCTTCGCCCGCTATCGCGGTGGTCAGGCGCTCTGATCGATGGCGGGCGCGGGGCGTAGGTCGGTTTCCACGAGACGTTGAGGCCGTCACTTGAGGATGCCCTGGAAGACGGCGGGCCTGTGCGCGGTCGCGCTCGCAGCAGGCGCCTCGCTCGGGCTGTATCGGGAAGGCCTGATTTTCCGGGAGGCAGGTCCGAGCGAGGCGGCTGCCCCGGCTCGGGGGATCGGAGGATCGTTCGCCCTGACGAGCCACCGGGGCGACCTCGTCACCGACGCAACCCTAAAAGGAAGGCCGTTCCTGATGTTCTTCGGGTTCACTCACTGCCCGGTCGTCTGCCCGACGACGCTGTTCGACGTCACCGAGCTCCTTAGGGAGCTCGGTCCCGAGGCCGACAGGCTGCAGGCCCTGTTCGTGACCGTGGACCCCGAACGCGACACGCCGGAGATCCTGACGGAGTACATGCGGTCCTTTGACGAGCGGATCATGGCGCTCAGAGGCACGCCCGCCCAGACCGACGCCGTCGTTCGTGCCTTTGGCGCCGAATACCGCAAGGTGGCCACCGGCGACGGTTCATACACCGTCGACCACACCGCGACCGTCTACGTCATGGACCGCGAGGGCCGCCTTGCTACCACACTCGACATGCACGAGCCGCGGGACACGCGTCTGGCGAAGCTACGCCGCATCGCCGGGCCGCAATCATGACCGACTTCATGGCATCAACACGCGGCATAGCCGACGTCGCGAGGCGGTCTTGAGGCCCGAGACCGGATCGCTCTGGTTCGCTGTTTGGAGCGGCGCGATCTGTAGCGCCCTGCTCGGGCCCGGCCGGCTCCTCGTCGCTCCCGAGCCGAACGGGTCCGCCGCGTTCCTCGTCGGCGCGGTCTTGGGCTGGACGATGCTTAGCGCCCTTATCGGCGCGACGGTTGCCACGATCATGAACGCGCGACGCTAAGGACGTATGGCGGGCACCTCAGTGCGGACGCCGACGCGAGATCGCTGGTTCACAATTCACGTGACTGGGATTACTCCGACCGGGGCTTCACCGGCAGCAACTATGGACTTTTCGATAGGCGAGCTCTCCCGCAGGGCGCAAGTCAAGGTGCCGACCATACGATACTACGAGCAGATCGGGCTGCTACCCGCTCCGCCTCGGACGGAGGGAAAGCAGCGGCGCTACGACGAGACCGATGCTGGCCGCTTGAACTTCATCAGGCATGCACGTGAACTCGGGTTCGAGATCGACGCGATCCGAGAGCTCCTCGACATGTCAGCACAGCCGGACCGCTCGTGCGATGAGGCCGACGAAATTGCGCGGCGCCACCTCGGCGAGGTCGACCGCCGCATCGCAAAGCTGACGGCCCTTCGCGGTGAGCTCACGCGGATGATCTCGGAATGCGGGCACGGCCGGGTGGCCGAGTGCCGGGTTATTCAGGTGCTCGCGGATCACGAAATGTGCGAGCACGACCGGCACTGAGCCGATCCTCCTAATGAGTAAGAAGCTATTCCGGCGGACAATTCCTCACCCACAACCAGGCAGGGGCGGGCGCCGGCGCCCGCGAGCACCTATCCTGCGGAAGGCACGCTTGGCGATGGCTGTCGGAGCCATGGGCTTGATGACTGCCGCCATCGTTCTTGGGGTTCTTGTTGCCGGGCCGCGTTGATGACCGAAAAGGCTCGCCGTATCATCGCCGGATGATTCCGAGACCGGGAAGGCGAACGACCCGCATGCGCTTCAGCGCTGCCGCAATGCGCCTAGTCTCTGCCCTGCTGACCGTCTTCGCGCTTCTCGGCTCTGCCCCGAGCTATGCCTTTTCGGATCGACCCGACGCTACGAGCTTCTCGGTCCCACTCGACGTTGAGGAAAGCGAACCAGGGCCATCCGAAGCGCACTGTCACTGCTTGAAGATCAGCCGAGTGCCGGACGAGGCAAGTGCGCAAGTTCGCCACCTCACCAAAGCGGTCTTCGACTTCGGCCGCGAACGTCTAGACCCAGGTCCCATTTCCTCACCGCCCTTGAAGCCGCCGCGGATCTGACGCGCCCCGGGCCGACCGGGTCGTCTCAGAAATCCGCACTGCGCCAACCGCGTGCTCAGCTTCAAGGATCATCCATGTTCACGACGCTTGCGACAAACTCGTCCATATCGAAAAACGTTCTTGCATCTCTAGCGGCTAGAGGTCGTAGAAGCGCCTCAGCAACTCACACCGGGGTGCCGCTCATGTTCAGTTTCGTTCGCGCCAGCATGACTGCGGCGTTCGTCTCTCTGCTGCTCGCGGGTGCGCCAGGGGCAGTCCTTGCGCAAGGCGGGCACGGGCATTCGCACGCAGCCCCAAACGGCGGCCAAATCCAACAGATCGGGACCGTCGAAGGCGAGCTCCTCGTGAAGGGTTCGGACGTCACGCTTTTCCTCGTCGATGACAAGGAGCAGAAGGTCGATGCGTCTTCGTACTCGGCGACCGCGTCCGTCCTTGCCAAGGGCAACCAGCAGAAGACGGTCGAGCTCAAGCCGGCCGGCGACAACAAGCTAGCGACGAAGATCGATTTCCCTGTCGAGGGCAAATTTCGAGCCTCGCTCACGCTCAAGAAGGGGGCGGCCGAAGTGGGCAAGGCCCGCTACAATCTAGACACCAAGTAGCGCTATAAGCGGAGAGATGGTTCGCGTCGGGCAACATTGTCGGGGCGGTTGGCTCCAGGAGGCATTCGCCTCTTGGCGCCGCGCGCTCGCGCTGCTGCTCTGCGCGTCTTTCCTTCTCGCCGCTTTGCAACCAGCGCTCGCCCTAGACGTCGAGCCGCGCAGAGACGGCGTCGTCCTCGTTACCGCGGACGGCGTCGACCATCATGCTCCCGGCGAGCCAGGGGACGCCGGGACAGTCCTGCACTGCGCGCATTGCGCCTGCCATCAGCCAGTCTCGCTGGCGACATTCGCGCCGGTGCTCCTCACTCGCGAGACCGAGGTCAGGTTTGCGCGGCTCGCGACGGCCATCGCCCCCGGTGAGCACGAGCCTCCTTCTGAACCACCCATAGCCTGACAGGCGCCGGCACCCGCCGGCCTGAGCGCCGACACGCCACGGCATGTCGGCATCCCTGCGTGCGATGACGGCCGTCCCTGACGGCGCCATCCCGGCCCAAGCCGCGCAAGCCTTGTCAGGACGTCCCATGAAGAAGCTGTTGTTGTGCCTCGCCCTGGTCGGGTTGGGGCTACTGGTGGGCACATTCGTGCCCAGCGTCACAGATTCCATCCGCCAAGTTGCCGGCCTTGCCTTGCCTCCTCCACCTAAGGGGGGAGACGGCCACGGGCACGGCCATGGGCACGGGGAAGGCGAAAAGGAGGGACCTGAAGGCCACGTCGTCATGACTGCCGAACAAATCGAGGCGGCCAAGATCGGGGTGGCGGAGGTGGGCGGCGGGAACCTTGCCCGCAAACTTTCCGTCCCCGGCACCGTGACGACGGATGCAGACCGGGTCGCTCGCGTCGCCGGCAAGGTCGTCGGGACCGTGGCGGAGATGCGCAAGCGCCTCGGCGAGCAGGTGGCCAAGGGAGAGGTCGTCGCCGTGCTCGACAGCCGCGAGGTCGCCGAGGCGCGAAGCGAATACTTCGCCGCGACGACGAACCTCGAATTGCAGCAGACCCTGTTCGAGCGCGAGCAGGCCCTTTGGGACAAGCGTATCTCGGCAGAGCAGCAATACCTGCGCGCTCGCCAGACCTTCACTGAGGCGCAGCTTAGGGTCGAGCTCGCCTCTCAGAAGCTGCAGGCGCTCGGGTTCTCGGAATCGGAGGTCGGCGATCTCGCGCGCCGCTCCGCTCCGGTGCGCACGGCATCGGCCGGCGCCTCCGCGCCCGTCGCCCGGACAATGGCGGGCCTGCAGAAGTACGAGATCCGATCCCCGCTTGCTGGCCGCGTGATCGAGCGAAGGGTCGATCTCGGGGCGCCCATCGGCGGGGAGAGCGAGGAGAAGGAGCTCTATGTCGTAGCCGACCTCTCCTCCGTCTGGATCGAGTTGTCCGTCCCGAGCGGGGACCTCGCCGTTATTCGCGAGGGCCAGGAGGTCGCCATCTCGGCCGGCAACGGAGCCGAGCCCTCGAAGGGGAAGATCGTCTTCGTCAGTCCCGTCCTCAACCAGGAGACCCGGTCCGCCCGCGTGATCGCGTCCGTCGAGAACAAGGACATGTCCTGGAGGCCCGGCTCGTACGTCACGGCGAACGTCGTCGTTTCGGAGGAGCCGGTGGACATGAAGATCCCCCGCGGCGCGCTCCAAGCTATCGGAGGCGAGCAGGTCGTCTTCGTCCGTAACGAGAAGGGCTTTGAGAAGCGCGAGGTGGTGCTCGGCAAGGGAGACGACGCCTCTGTCGAAGTCGTCTTCGGGCTCGACCCTGGCGAGAAGATCGCGGCCACGAACTCCTTCGTCCTCAAGGCTGAGCTCGGCAAGGCCGAGGCCGAGCACGTGCACTGAGGGCGGGGACAGTGATCAGCCGCATCCTCGACTTCTCGGTGCGCCAGCGTTGGCTGGTGCTCCTCGTCTCGCTCGTCGCCTGCGCCGTCGGCGTGTGGTCCCTGACCAAGCTTCCCATCGACGCCGTTCCGGACATCACGAACAACCAGGTCCAGATCAACGCGGTCGTGCCATCCCTCTCGCCCTACGACGTCGAGAAGCAGGTGACCTATCCGATGGAAACGGCGCTCGCCGGCATCCCGGGCCTCGAATACACGCGCTCCCTGTCGCGCAACGGGTTCGCCCAGGTGACTGCCGTCTTCTCCGAGAAGACGGACCTCTACTTCGCCCGCCAGCAGGTCAACGAGCGCCTCTCGGAGGCTAAGGCGAGCCTTCCGCCGGGCGCCGAGGTCCACATGGGGCCGATCTCGACCGGGCTCGGCGAGATCTACATGTGGACGGTCCATTTCAAGGAGCCGGGCGACGGGCGTCCCGTGAAGGACGGCCAACCCGGTTGGCAGTCGGACGGCAGCTATCTGACGCCAGAGGGCCAACGGCTCCGTTCCGACTTCGAGCGAGCGGCCTATCTCCGCACGGTGCAGGACTGGATCATCGGGCCGCAGCTTCGGACGGTTCCGGGGATCGCCGGCGTCGACGTCATCGGCGGCTACAAGAAGCAGTACCACGTGCAGCCGGACCCGGCGAAGCTGATCGGGCTCGGGCTGTCGTTCAAGGACGTCGCCGAAGCCATCGAGAACAACAACCAGAACCGCGGCGCCGGCTACCTGGAGCGCAACGGCGAAGGCTACGTCGTGCGCTCGGCCGGACGGCTGGAGAGCATGGATGAGATCGGCAACGTCGTGGTCGCGACGCGCGGCGGCGTTCCCGTCCGGGTGAAGGACGTCGCGAGCGTTACCATCGGGCGCGAGCTCCGCACCGGTTCGGCCTCGGAGAACGGCAAGGAGGCCGTGGTCGGCACCGCGCTGATGCTCATCGGCGGCAATAGCCGCGAGGTGGCCAAGGCCGTCGACGCCCGAATGGGAGAGATCGCACGCTCGCTGCCGCCGAGCATCGAGGCGAAGACGGTTCTCAACCGCACCCAACTGGTCGAAGCGACCGTGCGGACCCTGGCCAAGAACCTGGCGGAGGGCGCCCTTCTCGTCATCGCCGTGTTGTTCCTTCTCCTCGGGAACATTCGCGCCGCCATCATCACGGCCCTCGTCATCCCGGTCGCGATGCTCATGACAATGACCGGCATGGTGCAGGGCCGGATCAGCGCCAATCTGATGTCACTCGGCGCGCTCGATTTCGGCCTCATCGTTGATGGCGCTGTCATCATCGCCGAGAACTCGCTCCGGCACCTCGCCGAACGCCAGCACGAGCTCGGGCGTAAGCTGAGCCTGGAGGAGCGGCTGGAGACCGTCCGCCGGTCCGCCGAGGAGATGGTGAAGCCGTCCGTCTACGGGCAGGCGATCATCATCCTCGTCTACGTCCCGCTCCTCACCTTCACGGGCGTCGAGGGCAAGATGTTCGCGCCGATGGCCCTCACCGTCATCATCGCGCTCGCGGCGGCCTTCGTCCTCTCCCTGACCTTTGTCCCGGCCCTTATCGCCATCGTGATCACGGGCAAGGTGCAGGAGAAGGACGTGTTCCTGGTGCGCTGGCTCAAGGCGATCTATCGCCCGGCGCTTGCCGGCTCGATCCGGCATCCAGGGGTGGTCGTGACAGGGGCGGTCCTGCTCTTCCTCGCGAGCGGCCTCCTGTTCCTGCGCCTCGGGCAGGAGTTCATCCCGCAACTCGATGAGAAGAACATCGCCATGCACGCGATGCGTATCCCGTCGACCTCGCTCACCCAGTCGCAGGACATGCAACTGGCGGTCGAGAAGGCGGTGAGCTCGTTCCCGCAGGTCGCGTTCGTCTTCGCGAAGACGGGCACGGCCGAGGTCGCCGCAGACCCGATGCCGCCGAACGTGTCCGACACCTTCATCATCCTGAAGCCGGAAGCAGAGTGGCCCGACCCGTCCCTCCCCAAGGACAAGCTCATCGCTGATATCCAGGCCAAGGTCGGCAAGCTCGCGGGCAACAACTACGAGTTCACCCAGCCCATCCAGATGCGGTTCAACGAGCTTCTCGCGGGCACCCGCGGCGACCTCGCCGTGAAGGTCTTCGGCGAGGAATTCTCGACCATGCTTCCGGCAGCGAACCAAGTCGCGACGGCGCTCCGCTCCGTTGATGGCGCGCAGGATGTGCGGGTCGAGCAGGTCACTGGCCTGCCGTTCCTGGAGATCGGCATCGACAAGGCAGAGATCGCTCGGCTTGGGCTAAGCCACTTCGCCGTGCAGGACGTCCTCGGTGCTGCCATCGGGGGTCGCGAGGCGGGGGTCCTGTTCGAGGGCGACCGGCGCTTCGAGATCGTCGTGCGTTTGCCAGACAACGTCCGCGACGATTTGGAGGCGCTCAAGAACCTTCCCGTGCCGCTCCCGCCTGGAGCCTCGGGCAAAGCGGCCACCGTGCCCCTGAAGCAGGTGGCGAGCTTCTCCTTCTCGGAAGGGCCGAACCAGATCTCGCGCGAGAACGGGAAGCGCAGGATCGTCGTGACCGCGAACGTCCGCGGGCGCGACATCGCCTCGGTGGTGGCAGAGGCGCAGGCGAAGGTCTCGTCCTCAGTCCAGCTGCCTGCGGGCGCTTGGATCACTTGGGGCGGGCAGTTCGAGAACCTCGCTGCTGCGCGTCAGCGCCTCGCCATCGTGGTCCCGGGCTGCTTCTTCCTGATCTTCCTTCTGCTGTATCAGGCGCTCGGCTCCCCGAAGGACGCGCTCCTGGTGTTCAGCGCGGTGCCGCTCGCGTTGACGGGAGGAATCCTGGCCCTGTGGCTCCGGGGAATGCCCTTCTCCGTGTCCGCAGCGGTCGGTTTCATCGCCTTATCCGGCGTCGCCGTCCTGAACGGCCTCGTGATGCTGACCTTCGTCAAGCAGCTCGTCGAGGAAGGACGGCCCAAGCTCGACGCGATCATGGAAGGGGCAATGACCCGACTTCGGCCTGTGGCCATGACGGCGCTCGTCGCGTCGCTCGGCTTCGTGCCGATGGCGCTGGCGACCGGGACCGGCGCCGAGGTTCAAAAGCCGCTCGCGACGGTCGTCATCGGCGGTCTCATCTCCGCAACCCTTCTCACGCTGCTCGTGCTGCCAGCCCTCTACGCCCTGTTCGGGACGGCCGACGCTCCGAAGCAGGCCGAAGCTGAACCCGACCGCGAGTACCAGCCGCTTCCGCTGGCAGCAGAGTGAGGAGGGCTGACTGATGAAAATACTTGCTCTCTCGTTGCTCGCCGGCCTCGGAGTGCCATCGCCCGAACCGGTGGCCGCTTCGGAGCTTCCGCCCATCCGGACGGAACGAGGCACGTGCATCCCCGGGCCGCATGGGCCTTTACGGGTCCGGCGACTGCCCGGCCAGGCCGCGATGAGGGACCGACACCGCGAACCAGACGAGGATGCGTTCGTGCATTGCACCGAGCCGGTCAGACCGGCCCGCGAGCATCGGCCGGACACTCGAAAGGGGCATCAACGGTGAAGTTCGGACAGTCCCTGCGCGCGACCGCGATCACGGTTGCGCTGGCGGGAACCGCAACGGCGGAGACGCTGCCGTCGGCTCTGGCAAAGGCTTACATGGGCAACCCGGACCTGAACGCCGGTCGCGCTTCGGTTCGTGCAACGGACGAGAACGTTCCCCGAGCGCTTGCCGGGTACCGGCCCTCCGTCACGGCCTCCGCCAACGCCGGAGCGACTTACGAGACTGGTCGGTCCGGGAGCTCCGGCGTGCTCGCGAACACGCGCGACGCGCTGTTTCCGAGACAGGCCGGTCTCCAGGTCACGCAGAACCTGTTCAACGGCTTTCGGACGGCGAACTCCGTCCGGGAAGCGGAGAGCGGCGTCCTCGGCGCGCGAGAGACCCTCACGCAGACAGAGGGAGACACGCTTTTCTCCGCCGCGCAGTCATACATGGACGTCCTTCGCGACACGGCGACCCTCGATCTCCAGCGCAACAACGTCGAGGTCCTCGAAGAGCAGCTTCGGCAAACGCGCGAACGTCTCGTGGCAGGCCAGATCACGCGCACGGACGTGGCCCAAGCCGAGGCGCGTCTCGAAAGCGCCCGCTCCCAGGTCAGCCTTGCGCAAGCGAACCTGCAAGCATCCATAGCAACGTTCCGAAGGATCGTCGGGGTGGAGCCGCGGCAACTCGCGCCCGGGAAGCCGCCGGATCGGCTTGTGCCCCCTTCGCTCGCCCAAGCAGTTCGGATCGCGCAGGCCGAGCATCCCGCGATCATAGCTGCGTTGCACGCGGTTGACGCGGCCGAGCTTCAGGTGAAGGTCGTCGAGGGGGAACTCGCCCCGAGCCTGAACCTCGTCGGGAGCGTCGGCGGGGGATACGACACGTCGACTTCCGGGGATCGGGTCGTATCGGCAGCCCTCGTCGCCCAGCTCTCGGTACCGCTCTACGAGGGGGGCGAGACCTATGCGCGCGTCCGGCAGGCCAAGGAGGTAGCTGGCCAGCGCCGCATCGAGGCTGAAGCCACTCGGGACGCGGTTCGGTCGACTGTCTTTTCGGCCTGGGGTGCGCTCGAAGCCGCGAAGGCGACCGTCGTCTCGGCCCAGGCGCAGGTCGCGGCAAACGACGTAGCTCTGACAGGGGTGCGAGAGGAGGCGCGCGCAGGCCAGCGCACGACGCTCGACGTTCTTAATCAGCAGCAGGAACTCCTGATCGCGCGCGTCAACCTAATTATTGCGCAACGGGATCGGGTGGTGGGCGCGTTCGCGGTGGCGCAGGCGGTCGGCCGGCTCAGCGCAGCGTCTCTCGACCTTCAGGTGGCCCGATACCGAGCGGGAACGCATTACGAGCAGGTCCGCGACCTTTTATGGGGCCTGCGCACGCCGGACGGGCGCTGATGGCCGCCGCCCCGCCCGCTTGGGCGTCGGCCGAGCTCGCGTCTCTCACGGGACTAAGCACGGTTGCGGCCCTCTTCGCACCACGATGCGTCGTGCTGCTTGTCTTGTTGGGCTCAGCTGCCCTGGACGACGGCTTCCGTCACGCCCACTCGCACTGGCTCGCAATACTCGCCTACGCCGGCGCGACGGGGTTGCTGGCAGCAAGGCGGTTCCGGCGCGGATCGGGTCCGACCTGGCTCCCGACGACAATCGATGCCGGGCTCGTCGCCTACGTCCTGGCGGAGCACGTTCTGATCAGGACCGATCCGGTCGGTGCGGACGCGGTCGCGCTCTTGCCTGCATTCCTTCTCCTGTTGTCGAGCGCGCTGGAGCTCGATCCGCGCCGGACTGCCTTATACAGCGGGTTGGTCTCAGCCGCATGGGGCGGCGCGCTCGCGACCGCGTATGCCCTGACGGGACCGGGCTCCCCTGGCCTCGGGCACCAGCTGTTCGGTCTGGTCAGCTTCCTGGCCGCCAGCGGATTCGTCCTGCATGGGATGAGAGCTCTGAGGCGCGCGATCAGTGTCGCCTTACGAACCGAACGGGAGCGAGCCTTCCTGTCGAGGTTCGTCCCGCCGGGGACAGGCCTCCGGTCTCACGGCCGGGTGCTACCGATGGAACGCCGCCACGCTTGCCTCGTGTCGGTCGACATTCGCGGGTTCAGCGAACTCTCTCGCCGCCATTCGGCGTCGGAGGTAGTTAGCTGGCTCCTCCAGGCCCGAGCAATCGTGAACGCCGCGGTCACCGCTGAGGGCGGCACGGTCGACAAGTACGTTGGCGACGGGGTCTTAGCGCAATTCTTTGCGGGCGATCCTCCAGCCCAAGCCGCCGCTGCATTTCGGGCTGTGAGCTCGATAGGTCTCAGGTTCTCGAAATTGAACAAGGATCGAGCGGGAGCCGGCCTGCCGCCGATCCGTCTGATTGCATCCCTGCACTCCGGAACCGTCCTCGCCGGCATCCTCGACGATGGAGCAAGAGCAGAGCTCACGGTGATCGGACCAGCGATGAACGCGCTGTCCCGCATCGAGCGGCGGGCGAAGGAGGAAGGCTTGGAAGTGGCTGCTTCCATGCGGTTCGCGCAGCTACTCGGTCCCGGCGCAGGCACCGCCCGTGCGAGGAAGGTGGCGCGCAAGCCCGGCGACGTTGAAACGCCGGACGTCGTGGCTCTGGTCCCTGAACCCGAACGGCCCTGCGCAAAGTGGGGCGGGAAGGAAGCGGCATGAGCGGAGAGCATTCTCGCGGCGGCCTAACGCGGTCGGCAGCATCCCAAAACCGCAAGGGACTCGCGTGGGCTCTCGCGCTCACCCTCACCTACATGGCGGCAGAGGTGGTCGGCGGGCTCCTCACCGGGAGCCTCGCCCTGCTTGCGGACGCGGCTCACATGCTGACGGACGCAGGTGGGCTGGCATTCGCCCTTCTGGCGATTAGGCTCGGAGAGCGTCCGCCGACGCCGGAGAGAACGTACGGCCTGCTCCGGGCTGAGATCCTCACAGCTCTCGGCAACGCCGTCGTCCTCCTCCTGCTCACGATCTACATCCTCTTCGAGGCCTACGAGCGCTTCAGGAACCCGCCGGAGGTTCTCGGCCCGCCTATGCTGGCCGTCGCGGCGGTCGGGCTCGCCGTAAACCTCGTCAGCATGCGGCTTCTGTCGACCGGCTCGGGAGAGAGCCTGAATGTCCGCGGGGCCTATTTCGAGGTCCTCTCAGACATGCTGGGCTCACTGGGAGTCATCGTCGCTGCCCTGATCGTGACTTTTACGGGCTGGCGTCTTGCGGATCCCCTGGTCGGCGCGGGTATCGGATTGTTCATCGTGCCGAGGACGTGGAGCTTGCTGCGTGAGGCCACCCACGTGCTGCTTGAGGCCACCCCGGCGCGCATCGACCTGCGTGCACTCGATCAACGCCTTCGCTCGATCCCAGGAGTGGTCGCTACGCACCACCTTCACGTATGGACCATCACGTCCGGTCTCGACGCCATGAGCGCGCACCTGGTCGTGTCCGAGGCCTCCTCCGGCGGGAGAGTTCTGGCGCAAGCGCGGCAGCTTGTGGCGGAGGAGTTCGGCATCGGCCACGTCACCATCCAAGTCGAGGACGCGAACTCCCCCGAAGCAGAGGCGGCGCTACCGGTCTGATATGATCCGACAACGTGTTCTAACCGGCGCAGGCACGGCGATGTTGCTCGCGTGCAGCGGGGTCGAAGCAGCCGCCGACCACCATCATCTCAAGCGCGCGCTGCAGATCGCGCGCTGCCTGCCTCAGCAAGTTCGAGAGGTTACGTCCACGGGAGAAACCTCCGTCTATGAGGTGGAATGCCGCGAAGGGGCCGGGCGTGTCCTGACGCTCGTCTGCACCCAAGCGAGATGTCTCGTGGACGACCACGGCCGGCACGCGAACGAGGAGGACGAGCCCTGAGGCAATCCAGCCGCCAAGCTACAAGCAATCCGAGGTGGAAAGGGCGGTTCCTGCCGCCCTTTCCGATGCTCTCCGCTCGGGTTACGGGTTCGGCGGCGAACTCTTGTCCCGGTGACCATGCGGATCGAGATCACCCGGCTGATGATCCGGGTGGTCGTGATGAGGTCCAGGCACCTCCTTCACGCTGGTATCGCGATGGCCGTGCTCGTCGAGGTCGCCGGGCGTATGTCCCGGATGCTCGTGATGTTGGCCGGGCACCTCCGAAACGCTCTTGTCCCGATGGCCGTGAGGATCGAGATCGCCCGGCTTGTGGCCCGGGTGGTCGTGGTGAGATCCGGGTTTTTCTTGAGGCATGCCTTCCATCTCCCGTCTTGTGGCCGACCGCCTTTACGGTCGGTCGGCAGCCCGGGACCGACTTGGCCCCTTTCGACCGCCATAGCGACCTTGTGCATGCTCAAGCCACTGGAGGAGCAAGGCCCCGGGCAACACCCAGACCCGAGGGAAGTTGGCGGTCGATGTTTGGGTCCGGAGCCTGAAGAAATGAAGCCACTAACGATTGGCGAACTGAGCCGCCAAGCCGGCGTGAAAGTGCCCACCATCCGCTACTACGAGGAGATTGGCTTGTTACCTCCTCCGGATCGAAGCGGCAGCAATCGCCGATGCTACGGAGGGGACACAGTCCGTCGGCTCCGCTTCGTCCGTCATGCGCGCGAGCTCGGGTTCGACATTCCATCGATCCGGGAGCTCCTCTCCTTGGAGACCGAACCGCAAGCTTCGTGTCACGTCGCCGATTCCATCGCTCTTCGTCATCTTGCTGCGGTCGGGCGGAGGATCGATCAACTTATCGCTCTACAAGCGGAGCTACGGCGAATGGTGAGCGAGTGCGGCCACGGTCGCGTAGCCGAATGTCGCGTCATCGAAATAGTTGGCAACCACGATCTATGCCTAAGTGGCACTCACTAGAAAGCGGCCCTCGCTGGGTCCGGCGGGTGCGCTTACGTCGGCTACCGCGCCAGGCTTGCGCCGTGTTTACGAAGCGCGAACGGAACTGCGCCGCCGACACGTCCACCCCGTACCCGCAAGGCATCGCGCCCGGGCGCCGAAGCTCGTTTCCATGAGCGCGTTCCCGCCTAGCCGGATCGTCTGCCTCACCGAGGAGACCGTCGAGACCCTGTACCTGCTCGGGGAGGACCACCGGATCGTCGGCGTTTCTGGGTATGCCGTGCGTCCGCCACAGGTCCGCAAGGAGAAGCCGCGGGTCTCCGCATTCACCTCGGCGGACATCCCGAAGATCCTGGCGCTCAGGCCCGACCTCGTCCTCACTTTCTCCGACTTGCAGGCCGACATCGTCGCCGAGCTCGTCCGGGATGGGGTCGCCGTTCATGCCTTCAACCAGCGCGACGTCGCCGGCATCCTGGCGATGATCCGCACGCTCGGGGCACTCGTCGACGCGGCAGACAAAGCCGAGAAGCTGGCCCGGACCTACGAGGCGCGCATCGAGGCCGCGCGGGCAGAATGGCGCGGGCCGCGGCCGCGCGTCTACTTCGAGGAATGGGACGACCCGCTCATCGGCGGCATCGGCTGGGTATCAGAGCTTATCGAGATCGCGGGCGGGGACGACGTGTTCGCCCACCTGCGCTCCCGGGCTGGGGCACGGGACCGCATCGTTAGGCCCGACGCGGTCGTTGCGGCCGCCCCTGACCTGATCCTCGCCTCGTGGTGCGGCAAAAAGGTCGTGCCGGCGCGGATTGCCGCACGGCGGGGATGGGACGCCATTCCGGCCGTGCGGGCCGGGCGGATCAACGAGATCAAGTCACCGCTGATCCTGCAACCCGGGCCGGCGGCTCTGACGGATGGGCTGGACGCCCTACGGCAGGCAATTTCATCGGTAGGCGAGCACGACTAACCACCAACCCCAGCGCGCGCCCTCGTGAGTTGACGCTTTCTCGACCATGTTCTTGTTATGTTCTCAAGAACGAGGATTCGGGTTCGTCATGCACATTCATGCCATCATTGTCGGCGTCCGGGCACCGCTCCCGGTCCTCGCCCGGGCCGTGAAGGCCGGCTTTCCCTCGCCCGCGGACGACTACGTCGACCGCGGCATCGACCTCAACGAGCTCCTGATCGCGAACCGGCCGGCCACGTTCCTGGTGAAGGTGGACGGCGACAGCATGGTCCAGAAGGGGCTGTGCGACGGTGACCTCGCCGTGGTCGACCGGAGCCTCGACCCGCGCGAGGGCGACGTGGTCGTGGTGGACGTAGACGGCGAGCGCTCGTTCAAGGTCTGGAGCACGGTCGCGGGCCGGCCGAAGCTCTCGTTCGCCAACCTGCGCTACCCAGCCTTCGAGACGAGCGCCTTCGCCGAGATCGAGGTCTGGGGCGTCGTCTGCGGCTCCGTCAACCCGCGCCGCCGCGCCATCCGCTGACATGCGGTCCTTCGCGCTCATCGACGGGAACAGCTTCTACTGCTCCTGCGAGCGGGTCTTCGACCCCTCCCTGAAGCGCCGCCCCGTCATCGTGCTGTCCAACAACGACGGTTGCGCCGTCGCTCGGACGGCCGAGGCGAAGGCGCTCGGCATCAAGATGGGCGCACCCTACTTCAAGATCCGCGACCTGTGCCGGCGCGAGGGCGTCGTCGTGTTCTCCTCGAACTACGCCCTGTACGGCGACATGTCCGCCCGCATGAACACGGTCTATAGCCAGTTCGCTCCCGACATTGAGGTCTACTCCATCGACGAGAGCTTCCTCGACATGGCGGACGTGCGCCCCGACCGTCGCGAGGAGCTCGCGCGCGATCTCCGCGCGACCGTGTCGCGCTGGACGGGCGTGCCGACCTGCGTCGGCATCGGGCCGAGCAAGACGCTGGCCAAGCTCGCCAACCACATCGCGAAGACGAACGCCGAGCTCGGAGGCGTGTGCGACCTCACCGACCCAGCGAAGCGCGAGCCCTGGCTGCACCGGGTCACCCTCGACGAGGTCTGGGGTATCGGGCCGGCTGGGCAGGCGAAGCTCGCCGCCCTCGGCTGCCGCACGGTCGCCGACGTGCGGGACCTCGATCCCCGGCCGGTGCGCAAGGCCATGACGGTGGTCGGCGAGCGCATCATCCACGAACTGCGCGGAACGCCCTGCCTCGACCTGGAGGCAGTCGCGCCGACCCGCAAGGGCTGCGCCGTGACCCGCTGCTTCTCCGGCCGGGTCGACGACCTCGACACGATGCTGGAGGCCGTCGCCGCACACGCGACCCGGCTCGGGGAGAAGCTCCGGCATCACGACCTAGCAACGGACCACGTCTCGGTCTTCATGCACACGTCCGAGCACGACGAGGACGGCCCGCAACGCTCGGCCGCGTTCACGGTCGACCTGCCCGAGGCCTCTAACGACACGACCGTGCTGCTAAAGGCGGCGAGGTGGGGCGCGCGCCGGATCTGGCGCGGCGGCTTTCGCTACTCGAAGGTCGGGCTGGTCACGACCGACCTCGTCGATCCGGCGAGATCGCAGCGCGCACTGATCGGCGCGCTCGACCGGGAGCGGGGCGACAAGCTTATGGCGGCGCTCGATGCTTGCAACGGCCGCTACGGCCGCGGCACCCTGTTTCCGGCCTCGGTCGGCCTGGGGCGCGAACGCGCTAGGTGGGCGACCAAGTTCGAGATGCGGTCGCCGCGGTACACCACCCGCCTGGACGAACTCCCGAAAATCCGGGCGGCGTGACTGCTGAAGGACCCCGGCATCACGCTTCCGAGCGCCAAAGTGCGCAGCACGACGCTGAATGGTATCAATTCGGGAACCCGCCCCTGAGAGGGGCGATAATCCTAAGGAGCGCACACCGGGATGAGTTCGAGCCTAACCGCGCCCAGCGACTTCGGTGCGGACGTCGTGGCGGTCGAAGGCATCGCCGCCGTGCCGACCATTCTGGAGGTTATCTGTCGGACGACGGGCATGGGCTTCGCCGCGGTGGCGCGTGTCACGGAAGAACGCTGGGTCGCCTGCGCGGTCAAGGACGACATCGCCTTCGGGTTGGAGCCGGGCGGGGAGCTCAAGGTCGAGACGACGATCTGCCATGAGATCCGGCAAAGCGGCACGGCAGTGGTCATCGACAACGTCGAGGCGGACCTTACCTATTGCGGCCATCCGACCGCCGCCATGTACGGCTTTCAGAGCTATGTCTCGATGCCCATCGTTCTGCCGAACGGCAGCTTCTGGGGCACGCTCTGCGCCATCGATCCTCGTCCGGCGCGGGTCGACACGCCCGAGACGGTCGGCATGTTCAAGATGTTCGCCGAGCTCATCGGCTTCCATCTCGACGCCAACCTCCGCGTAGCAACGAGCACTGCGAAGCTCCGTCTCTACGAGAACATCGTCCAATCCGACACGGCCCCGATCTGCGTGTTCGACACCGAGTACCGCCTGATCGCGTTCAACAAGGCGCACAACGACGAATTTCGCCGTGTGAACGGCTTCGACACGAAGCTCGGGGACGTCTTCCCGGACCTATTCATCCCGGAGCAGGCCGAGGTCATGCGAGGGCTGATGGGGCGAGCCCTCGCGGGCGAGAGCTTCAAGGTCGAAGCCGTGTTCGGTAGGCCGGAATACGGGCAGCCGGCGTGGGAGATCACCTACACACCGCTACGCGACGAGGCGGGTGAAATCATCGGTGCGTTCCACCACGCTCACGACATCAGCGCCCGGTTGACGGCCGAGGCCAATCTACGGAGCGCTCAGGACACTCTGCGTCAATCGCAGAAGCTTGAGGCGGTGGGTCAACTCACGGGAGGCGTTGCCCACGACTTTAATAACCTTCTCACCGTCATCAAATCGTCGTCGGACCTCCTCAAACGGCCGAACCTGCCGGAGGAACGCCGCAGCCGCTATGTCGACGCGATCTCCGACACGGTCGACCGCGCGACGAAGTTGACGGCCCAACTGCTGGCTTTCGCTCGCCGCCAGTCGCTCAAGCCGGAGGTTTTCGAGATCGCCGATGCCCTTCGTGGCACGGCCGACATGGTCGCCACGGTTATCGGCGCGCGGGTGCAGATCGCCATCGAGTTGCCCGACCAGCCCTGCTACGTCCGGGCCGACCGAAGCCAGTTCGAGACGGCTCTCGTCAACATGGCGGTCAACGCTCGTGATGCGATGCACGGGGAAGGAAAGCTGACGCTTCATCTTTCCTGCGGCCTGCCGCTGCCTCCTATCAGGCGTCATGCCGGCGCGCCGGGGCCGTTCGTCCGGATCACGGTGACCGATACGGGAGAAGGCATCCCCGGCGCTACGCTCGGCAGGATCTTCGAGCCCTTCTTCACGACGAAGGAGGTGGGCCGGGGTACCGGCCTTGGGCTCTCGCAGGTGTTCGGGTTCGCCAAGCAGTCGGGCGGCGACATCGACGTCGCCAGCGAAATCGGCATCGGCACGACTTTTTCGCTCTACCTGCCCGAAGCCCAGGAGGTGGCAGCCGAGTCCGGCGTCGTTGACCAGCAGGTGGTCTTCCCCGGCGAAGCTCTGCGCGTTCTCGTGGTCGAAGATAACGCCGCTGTGGGGAGCTCGCTGACTGAAGCGCTGAGTGACCTCGGCTTCGAGACGTCGTGGGCGGTCGATGCGCGGGAAGCGCTGGATCATCTAAGTCGCACACCGAGCCACGGCTTTGACGTCGTCTTCTCGGACGTGGTGATGCCTGGAATGTCGGGCCTGGAGATGGCCCAACTCATTCGTCACCGTCATCCGGCGATGCCGGTCGTCCTGACCTCCGGGTACAGCCATGTTCTAGCTGACGAGGGCAGGCACGGGTTCGAACTGATGCAAAAGCCCTATTCGGTCGACCAGCTTGCGCAGGTGCTGCGGGGAATAGTCGGGCGCAAGAACGACCCCGCGACGCAATCGGCCGACTTCGGCGGAAAGCGGACGCTAAGTGCTCGCACCGCGCGCGACCGCGACGACACTCAGCACGGCAGCAACTAGCGCGAGGGCTATCCGGGCCGCGTGCGAAGTGAGCCACACCATCAGCATGGACGAGACCTGCTCGGCTGTAATGGAGCGGTTGGCGAACTAGGTGTTCAGGGGACCGTTGTAGATCGCGGTCAGGATCAGCATGACTGCGAGGCAGGCGAGCGCACTGCCCCAGAGGTAGCGTTGGGGCGGGCTGGACCAACCAAACCAGAGAGAGCCGACCAGACCGGCGAGCGCCGGAAGCAAGGCGAACGGAACCGTTCGGCCGACGTATTGCCCGTTCCGGGCGAACCAGTCGAGGAAGTCGGCCGGGGGCAGGCTCTGCCAATAAGACCCAAAGGACAGGCCGATGGTCAGCAGGACGCCCGCGAGCGTGCCCGTTCCGCAGGTGGCGAAGACGTTGAGGATCAGGCGCAGGGTCATGGCGCGGCGCTCCTAGCGGGACAGCAGGGCGGCGGCGAAGATCAGGGTTGCGGCGGTGCCAAGGGCGCTCCTGACCGCGTGAAGATTTCCCCACTTGAGAAGCAGCGCGCGGCTCTCGGGTCCGGCATCCTGCGGCCTTGTCGCCATGAGACGCTTGTTGGTTGGCATAATGCCGAGAAGCGTGAACGGCCAGTTTGCGGCTAGGACGACGCTTCCGATCAGCCACGGCCAACCGCCGAGGGAATACCACGCGAGGATTCCCGCGAGACTGCCGACCACGGCAAGACCAGCCTGGATGGGTAAGGCTCGATTATAGCTCGGCTGCCATTGCGCTAGGAGCGCGGCATCATGGAGTCCGAGACGGGCCGGGTGTTCAACAAGGCTGATGTAGAGCGCCGCGCCCGCGAAGAGCGTGGCAAAGATCAGGACGGCGAGGCCGAAAGCCATGGGATACCTCTTTGGTCTCGTGATCCAAGGAGGCGAGGCGCTGTGAGCCAACTGCCGCGCCACCCCGGATTTTCAGGGTGACGCCGTGGCTGGGAAGAACCCGCAAAGCGGGCGCAGGAACTACCGACCTGCTGCTCTATTTCCGGCGAGCAAGCCAAGTACACGAAGGATCGTAGCCCCACAAGGCGCGAACGTCTGTTCCAGGTCGTAGGCAGACCCGGCCGGCCTCCGTGGCCTCCATCCCAGGAAGGCCGGTGGTCGCTGAACACGCTGCAGTCAAAGTGGGCCGCTTGATTTCGATCCGGCCACGTCCGCGAGCCTTGGCGTCGTAGAGGGCCTGGTCGGCTCGGGCGAGCAAACCCTTCAGGTCGTCGCGCGGAAGCGCGCCTGCGACGCCCGCGCTAAAGGTGCACCGTACCGGGGGAAGATCGACCGCGAGCTCCAAAGGCTGCAACGACGCGAGCACGGATCTGAGGCTGGCTACAGCTTCTGTCGCGGTCACGTCACGCATGACGACGAGGAACTCCTCGCCACCGAACCGGCTCACGTGGTGGGCCGGCCCGAGCTTCGAGGAGAGCGCCTTGGCGACATGGACCAAAGCTCGGTCGCCGGCATCGTGGCCATAGGTGTCGTTCACCGACTTGAACCGGTCGACATCGACTAGCCCGACGGCGCCCGATCACCATATCGAGCTGATGGCGTTGCCGCGTACCCTGCTGAACCCGAAGCGGATCTACCTGGAACCCGCCGTGCGGTCGTACGCGCGCGGCCGCGAGGTGCTGGCGCGGTACCCCGAGGCCGAGCTCGTCGAAGTCGCGAGCCACTGGAAGATCCCCGAGCTCACGGCCGACCCGGACCTCGCGGCGGACTGGTTGCGCATGAAGCGCGACGTGCTGGTGCTCGGGGTCAAGAAGGGCCTGAGCATGCGTCCGAACGGCCGCTCGGGCGACTTCATCGCACCCTCCTCGTCGAACGGCTGCGCGATGGCATGCTCCTACTGCTACGTCCCGCGCCGCAAGGGCTACGCGAACCCGGTCAGCGTGTTCGTCAACATCGACGAAATCGCTGCGGCCATCGCCCGCCATGCCAAGCGCCAGGGCACCAAGCCCGAGCCGAACACCATCGACCCGACTGACTGGGTCTACGACCTGGGCGAGAACGGCGATCTGTCGCTCGACGCGTCCGTTTCCGACAACGTCCGGGACCTCGTCGCCGCGTTCCGGGGCATCCCGAACGCCAAGGGCTCGTTCGCGACCAAGCTCGTCAATCGCGACCTGCTCGGCTACGACCCGCAGGGCAGGACCCGCATCCGGTTCTCGCTGATGCCGGATGCCGTGTCGAAGGTCGTCGACGTCCGCACCTCACCGATCTCGGAGCGCATCGCGGCCATCAACGACTTCGTCGAGGCCGGCTACGAAGTGCACGTCAACTTCAGCCCCGTGATCGTGCACGAAGGGTGGGAGCCGGAGTGGCGGGCGCTCTTCGCCGAGATCGACGACGTGCTCTCGGACCGTGCCAAGGCGCAGCTCAAGTGCGAGATCATCATGCTCACGCACAACGAGACGCTTCACCAGACGAACCTCGCGTGGCATCCGAAGGCGGAGGACCTCCTCTGGCGTCCGGACCTGCAGGAGACGAAGTGGAGCCAGAGCGGGATGCGCAACCTGCGCTACAAGGTGTCCTGGAAGCGCAAGTGGCTCGATCAACTGCTGTCCTGGCGCGAGACGCTCATTCCGTACTGCGAAGTGAGGTACGCGTTCTGAGCGGAGCCATACGGTCGACGACGCCGGGCCTGGCGCCTTGATCCACCTGATCTTCGGTCTTCCCGCCCTGTACGTCGGCGTTCGTTTCGTCTGGCCGCTGCAATGGCCGTTGGCGCTCAAGCTCGTCCTGGTGGCGGGCCTCCTCGTCGGGTCGCAGTTCCACTACTGGAACCGGCTCTCGTCGGGGTCGATCTTCTCGCCCGAATACTCGCGCCCGCTGATCCTCCTCTTCAACTGGACCATCGGCGTCGTGCTGCTCCTGGCGGCGATGCAGGTGATCCTCGACGTCGTGTCGCTCGGCTCGCGCATGATAACGGGCGGCTGGTCGGTGCCTCATGCGTTGCGGTACGCCGCCGGGGTCTTGGCCATGCTGGTGGCTGCCTTCGGCGTGTGGCAAGCGGCTCGGGTACCGCCCCTGAAGGACGTCGAGGTCCGGATCAGGAACCTGCCCGCGGAGTTCGACGGATATCGGCTCCTTCAACTGACAGACCTGCACGCGAGCCGAATGTTTCCGGCATCTTGGGTCCGCGCGGTGGTCGAGCGATCCTTGACGCTCGGGGTCGACCTCATCGTCGTCACGGGCGACTTCATCGACGGCACGGTCGAGGCGCGCCGGGACGACATCGAGCCGCTGACTGCGCTGCGCGCGCCTGACGGCGTCTGGGCCGTGACGGGCAACCATGAATACATATTCGGCGCCGCAGCCTGGAAGCCCCGGATCGCCGAACTCGGCATTCGCATCCTCTCCAACGAGCACGTCGTGTTGCGGAGGGGTGAGGCCGCCTTGGTGCTAGCCGGCGTCGAGGACCTTTCGGCGGGCAGTCGGGCGCACGATCTTGACGCCGTACTCGAAGGGGCACCCGCCGGTGCACCGGTCCTGCTTCTCGATCATCAGCCCCGGCAGGCGCACGCGGCTGCCGAGCGTGGCGTCGCGCTGCAGTTGTCCGGGCACACTCATGGCGGAATGCTCGTCGGCTTGGATCGCCTGGTCGCGCGAGCGAACGCGGGCTTCGTGTCGGGCGCCTACGCGCTCGAAGGAATGACGCTCTACGTCAACAACGGCACGGGCTTGTGGCCGGGCTTTGCGCTCAGGCTGGGCCGCCCGTCCGAACTGACGCGCATCACCCTTCGACGCGCACTCTGACGGTTCGCGACTGGACGGCGACGCTGACGCGATCTTACGCCAGAGCTAGGCGGAGGTTCGATCTGCCTCCACCAGAAGCTCGCTTGCGTGAGCGCCGAGTTCCTTCAGCGCGGTCGCGGCCAGGTGTAGGAACCGGTCCCGCTCAGGCTGCGTGAGGCTCTCCCAAGATGGACCTGCTTTCCCGCTGCTCCATTCGTAATGCGCCCGGAGAAGCGCTCTGGCGACCCGGGTCAGGATCTCTTCGTTCACGTGGGCTCCAGGTGTCATCCGGGTCGTCAGGTGAAACGAGGACTGCCCTGCATCGGGCTTCAATGCAAAGCTAGCGCCACGGGCCCGTGAACCGGCTGATCGTGATGTCGTTCACTCTGTGCACGTGGAGCGAACAGATGACGATGGGTGGCAGAAGATCGAGTGGTGAATACGGTGTCCGGGATGACGACCGTGCAACGCCCTACTCAGGCACGGGGCGGCGAGCGACGTCCGGCTACGGCCTTGTCTTCGTTCTTGGCCTCCTGGTGGCCGGCGGCTTCCTTGCCTACGGCACCTTCCACAAAGGCAAGGTGAACGAGCAGGCGAAACCCGAGGCGACGGTCGGCTCGACGCGATAACACTCGGCCATGTGCGGACGCGTGATCCAGGCAGCCGACCCGACGCTTTACACGCGCGTCGTCGGTGGCGAGCCAGAGCGAGGGCTGCCGAATTCCCCGCCGCACTACAACGGAGCGCCAAGCCAGGACTTCCTCGTCGGCCGGCTGAACCCGAAGACAGGCGAGAAGAGCCTCGACCTGCTGCGCTGGGGCCTGATCCCGTCCTGGGCAAAGGACCGTAAGATCGCTTAAGATGATCAACGCCCGGGCCGAGACGGTGGCTACCGCCTCCGCCTTCAAGGCTGCGTACGGCAAGGGCCGGCGCTGCCTCGTCCCGGTCGACGGCTTCCACGAATGGCGCAAGATGGGCGCCGCCAAGCAGCCCTACGCCATCGGCATGGCGGAGGGAGAACCGTTCACGCTGGCCGGCCTGTGGGAGAACTGGAAGGACCCGGATAGCGGCGAGTGGCAGCGGACCTTCACCATCGTAACAACTGAGGCCAACGAGCTCGTCGGCAAGCTGCACGACCGCATGCCGGTCATCATCCCGCCACCCGACCGCGACCGTTGGCTGACCGACCCGGACCCGCGCGATCTCCTGAAGCCGTTCCCGGCCGAGGCCATGCGGATGTGGCCGGTGTCACGCGACGTCAACTCGCCCAAGAACGACCGGCGAGACCTGCTGGACCCGATCCCGGATCTGCCTTGGCCGGAGCCGGGCGACGACGAGGTTGAGGACGCAAACAGCCCGGAAGCCGACAAGAAGCCGGCGAACTCCGCCTGAGATGCCGACCCTCATCGCCGACATGTCCGAGCTCCAGGCCGGGCAGGCACTGCCAGCGGGCACCCGAATTGCCACATATGTTTGACATGACCGCCGCGAGCTGAATCTCTGGCGCCACCTAGTCGTCGCGTAGCCTTCCCCAATTATGAGTACCTCCAACCGCGCCCACGCCGCGCTTGCCGCCTGCCATCGCGTGATGACCGGATGCCCGAGCCAGACTGGCGACGGGGCGAGGTCGCTGCCTCCTCCGGCTACCCCGTGGTCGCCGCATCGGGCCGACGATGCCCGGTCGAAGGAGCCTGACGTGCTTTCCCGACAAGTGGAGCATGGACAGGGAAGTCGGGCTCGCCGTCCTTGAGACGCACTGCCGGCCCGCCTCCGAGCTCGCTCGCTCCGTCGAGGACCTCCGAAACGCTCCGGACCTGCACTACATCGTGGTCGCCGACTACGACGTGAAACGTGGGAGGTTCATTTCCAAGAGGACGGCGAGCCTTGGTCGGTGACGCGGTTCGAAGGTCGCGACTGGTCGCTGGACCTCCCGGCGGTCACCTCGTCGTTGAGAGCCAGCGACTTCGCGTAATGCTGCTACGCCCATTTCGTAAGCCGCCCCAAGCCCGATCCCGGTAGCGCCGGCCGCGGGACGGCCGGCTAAGACTTGCCTGCCCGCCTCACTGCAGGAACATCCCTCATGGTCAACGGATTCGTCCCCGAGGCCGCCGACTGGGTCGCCGTGCTCGCGCGCAACCAGCGCTACTCCCTCGACGTCAGGCTGGCGCTGGCGGCGGCAGTGGCAGGGCGTCCGGGCACAGAGTACGGCAACCTGCGGTGACCAGAGCGAGCGCAACACCGCCTTATGCATCGAAGGATAAATTGAACCACGCAACAGACGATAACATCGGCAAGGCATCGGTTGATAAGATTCGTGACGCGTGGAATGATAAGGATGATCGCGTAAACCGACCGGAGCATCCGCGTGGGAGGTCTGAACGAGAAGATCGCGGGCTCGCTGGCGCGCCTGCGGGCCGCGGGCGGCGACCGGGTCGGCATCCTGCGGTCCAGCGTCCTCGGGCGGACCGACCAGGAGCGCCTGGTGAAGTACGGCTACCTCAAGCAGATCATGCCGGGGTGGCTCATGGTCGTCGACCCCCATTTCCGGGCGGGCGACAGCACCCCCTACTATGCGAACTTCTGGAAGTTCCTGTCCATGTACTGCGAGGACCGCTTCGGCGCGCTCTGGACCGCGGACGCGCAGACGTCATTGCGTCTCCATGCGGACGAGAACACGGTCCCGCCGCAGGTCGTCGTGATCAGCCCCGGCGCCAACAACCGTCCCCAGGCGTTCCCGTTCAACACGTCGCTGTTCAGCCTGAGGGCGGAACTGCCGCCGACGGTCATGCGGGACGGCATGCGCGTCCTGCCGCTCGGCGACGCGCTGGTGCGTGCCGCACCGGCGTTCTTCACGCAGCAGAGGTCGACGGCCCTCGCCGCCCTCGCATCGCTGGGCTCGGCCTCGGAGGTGGTGACGCCGCTGCTCGCCGGCGGTCATTCGGTGATCGCAGGACGCCTCGCGGCAGCTTTCCGCGCCATCGGGCGGTCCCGGGTCGCCGACGAGATCGTCTCGGCGATGACGGCGGCCGGACACGTCGTGTCGGAGCGGGATAACCCACTCAAGGACCTGCCGCCCGGGCTGTCCTTCAAGCGGCGCGTCTCGCCCGTCGCCGCCCGCGTCACGGCCCTTTGGGCCGAGTTGCGGACCGGGGTCCTCGACGCGTTCCAGGAGGAGCCGCGGCAGATGGACGACCCGGAGCGGTACCTGGAGGACGTCGACGGCCAGTACGTGGCGGACGCCTACCATTCGCTCTCAATCGAGGGGTACAAGGTGACGCCCGAACTGATCGAGAAGATCCGGAGGGGCGATTGGAATCCGGAGAGGATCGAGGCCGACCGGGAGCAGCGCGACGCCCTCGCCGCCAAGGGCTACGCCGACTGCTTCGCGCTGGTGCGCACGGCGGTCGCGGACATCCTAGGCGGGGCGGACGCGGCCGCGCTCGTCCTGGACAGGCACATGGCCTGGTTCCGGGCAATGTTCCAGCCGTCGGTCGCCGCGGGCCTGTTCGACGACGAGCGCCTCGGCGGCTACCGCAGGCACTTCATCTACCTCGACGGATCGCGCTACGTCCCCGTGGCGCACGCCTCGGTGCAGGACGCGATGGACGCCTATTTCGACGCGTTCGAGGCCGAGCCGGATCCACGCGTTCGCGCGGTTCTCGGCCATTTCATCTTCACCTACATCCATCCGCTGCCGGACGGGAACGGCCGCATCGGACGCTTCATCATGAACACGCAACTGGCCTCCGGCGGGTATCCGTGGACGGTGATCCCGGTCGACGAACGGGTGCGGTACATGCGATCCCTGGACGCCGCCAGCCTCGACCACGATGTCCGGCCCTTCGCGGCGCTCGTCTCCGACGTGGTCCGCAGGGAGCCTCCGCCTCCTCGCCGCAGGTCGGCCGGCGAAGAACCAGCCTACCGTGAGTAAGAGCAGGACAGGTCCCACCAGCCCTGATGCCGAGGGGCGTCGAGCTGGCGACGGAGATCCTGCCTGCTACCGGGCGAGTCGCAGATCGTGGCGACGGACGGCGCGCCCTTCCGCGCTTGACCTTTCCCTGGTGGGAAGCTCATGCTGGTCAACGCCGTCTGCGGGTCGCACGCGTTTCGCTGCTCTCGCCGCTGCAATGAACAAAGGCGTCCTGGTCCGGCTCACGATGCCTATCCGTCATGGCGGGCGTCCCCGGGAGCTTGGCGACACGACCTCGCTCGTGAGGACCTGGAATGCAGGTGCCTCGGTTAGTCATGATCGGGGGCTGCTCAGCAGCAGCAGCCGTGCATAGGCTGCCGGCGACGACAGCCCGACCCAGAAGGGCGAAGATGGCTGCATGATTCATCGGGCGAAGCCTCAACTCGGGTGAACTCAGGCGAAAGCGAAGGCTGACCTTGATCAACTGCTAACTCGGCCAGATCGGACCGCGGGTGCCGCACGACACGTGCGAGCGCCAGCCGTGCTGTCTGCGGATCGTGCCGCTTGGGTGGCCGCCGAACCGATGCGACTGGTAGCCGACGCGGTTCGGGTCCCTTGGTCGCGCGCTTCGGCCTAAGGAGCAGGTGTCGACACGGATCACTTTGCTCCACTGGCCAGTTCCCTTTTCTGGCCGACGAAGACTAGCGAAAACAGGAGCGCCCAACCAGCGCCGGCAGCCCAGCCAGCCACGACGTCGGTCGGCCAATGAAGGCCCAAATGAACACGACTAAGTCCAACGAGAAGGGAGAGCGCGGCCGCGGACCCGAAGGCTAGCGCCCCAACGCGGAACCGACCTGCGGGCGACGCACATCGCAGGACGGCAAACGCTATGGAGAAAAGGAGCAAGGACGCGAGCAGCGCGTGTCCGCTCGGGAAACTCGTTGCGGCTTCCTCTCCCAGCATCGGAGCGTGGTGGGGACGGATGAAGCCGAATGTTTTTTTCAAGAAGATCCCGAAAGCGACCCCGGTCACCACCGATCCGAGCAAGTATGCCGCAGGTGCGCGCCGACCAGCCACCATGAGACAGCCGGCCGCGATAACGAGGACGGCGGCCACTACCCGGGGCCGCCCGAGGGCAGTGAAGCCCCAGGATAGAACAGCGAGCCATTGTGGTCCGACCGGAGCGGACGGGTCAAACGGTGCGGGCAAGCCAAACAGGAGGACCGCGTCCGCCCTGTGGTCCGCAGTCACGAACGCGTACGCCGACATTGCGAATGCAGCCAGCGCTAGCCCGAGTGCCGCCCGAGGGACGGCCGTCGGAGTGCGTGGATGGGTACCCTGGGCACTGAGGAGCATGAGCATTTGCCGTTCTTAGGCCCCTTGCGGCAACAATCTGGATACCCGTATACCCAGCCAGGGTAAATTGAGCGTAATTCTGCACGTTAGGCACGACAACAAGCATTGTTCAGGCTCACCGCAGGGCCGGAATCAGACAAGCAGCCCGAGAAGGCATCTGAATTCTCCGATGATCGGAACCATACCCAACGGCGGTATGTTTCACTGTCTCTGAACGAGCCGGGAGAATTCAGATGCATCAGATGTCATCGGACATGCGCAGCTGCATCGAGGAATGCCTGCGCTGCTACGGTGCCTGTTTGGGCATGGCGATGAACCACTGCCTTGAGGCCGGTGGGAAGCACACCGAGCCCGCCCACTTCCGGATCATGATGGCTTGCGCGGAAATCTGCCGCACGAGCGCTCATTTCATGCTGCTGGGAAGCCCGCACCATAAGCACATGTGCCGTGAGTGCGCCGAAATCTGCGAGGAGTGCGCGAAGAGCTGCGAGGCGCTCGGCGACATGCAGGAATGCGTGGAGGCTTGCCGCCGTTGCGCCGAGAGCTGCCGTCGCATGGCGGCGTAATACCGCCGCTCGCTTCTGAACCGTTCATCTCACCGGAGAGGAGTCCTTCATGGCACGCAGGGACCGCTTCCCAACCGATACGTCTCATGACAGGTTCGACGGGCCCGATGACGGTGTCGCCGACTTCTACCTCGATCACCTCGGCGGGCTCAGGTTCGGCTTCGAGCAGACGCGGGTCGCCGTAGCAGGGGGCTCCTCGGACCGCCTTAAAGGGACCGCTCAGGACGATCACCTATGGGGCCGTGGCGGCGACGACCAGATCGCGGGCGGCGGTGGAGACGACGTCCTCTATGGTCAGGACGGGAAGGACATCCTGACGGGAGGCGTCGGCGCGGATCGCTTGGTAGGCGGCGCCGGTGACGATCAATTGTTCGGGGGCGCCGACGCCGACGCGCTAATGGGTGGCGACGGCGACGACTTTCTCGATGAGGGCGCCGGGCATGGCGACCTGGAAGGCGGCGCAGGCAACGACATCCTCGTCGGGGGCCAGGGGCCGGATGCTTTCGGGTTCGAGCGGGGCAGTGGTGACGACGTCGTCCGCGACTTCACTGCCGGTCCCGGCATGTTCGACCACCTGGCGCTTCGAGGCCTCACCTGGGAAGACCTTTCGTTCGAGGACATCAACGCCGGCGTCAAGGTAAGATGGGATGGCGGCTCGGTGCTCCTGGAAGGAGTGGCGCGAACCAGTCTTGCCCAGGACGACTTCATGTTCGCCGACCAGCCGGACCTTCCACCAGGAGTTCGCGAGCCCGCGGGACCTGCCCCTGAGCGGCCATCCGCGAGTAGCGACGGCCCGGCGCTCGGATATTCGACGCTCGGACCGGTGCAGGGCACTTTCGACGCGGTCGCCAAAGTCCTTCTGACCGACGGAGACCTCGCCTTCGATTTCGACGAGTTCGGCGTGGCCGTAGGCAGTGGACGGGCCGACGTGATCCGGGGCGGCGCTGCGGACGACAACCTCTTCGGCAGGGGCGGAGACGATCATCTCATCGTGGCCGCGGGCGATGACATCCTGGAAGGGGGGGCGGGACGTGACCTCCTGGAGGGGGGCGACGGCGCGGATCGCCTGATGGGCGGCGCCGGAAACGATAAGCTCGTCGGCGGAGCAATGGTCGACGAACTCATGGGCGGTGACGGCCGCGATTACCTCGACGCGGGCGCGGGCCACGACATGATCGAGGGCGGAAGGGGAGACGACGGTACTCGTGGCGGCTCGGGCGCAGACGCCTTCATCGTCGACCGAACTAGCGGGAACGACCTGGTGTTCGACTTCGAGGCTCTGGGCGAGGCGCAAGGAGCATTCGACCACATCGCCCTTCGGGACATCTCGCCGGGTGACATAACCGTCAGCGACGGAACCAGAACCTGGGAAGGACAGTCGTACTCGGGCGCTTTGGTCAGCTGGGATGTCAACCACGACGGAACGGCCGACGGATCGGTTCTTCTGTCAGGCGTCGCGTCCTCGGACCTTCGGCAGAGCGATTTCATGTTCGTCGACGAGCCTGGGTTCGTCGCCGGCGTCAGCGATGTCGGCTCCTACTTCACCTTCGCCTAAGCCGACCTCGGACAAGTTGGATCGAAAGGAGCAATCATGAACATCAGATCCGTCGTTATCACTGCGGCGCTCGCCACCTCCATGTTCGGCGTGGCGCATGCACAAACTGCCTCGACCGGAGGTGGGCAGAGTGCGCAGATGCCACCTCCACTCGAATTGCCGGAGGCCTGCCGTAGCGCCGCTCAAGGCCAAATGGCGGGCATGTCCGGAATGTCTGGTTCATCCGGGGGGATGATGCAGAACATGCAAGGGATGGGGAACATGGACGAGGCGCAGCATGGCTACATGCAGGCCATGATGCGAATGAACCCGGCAATGATGCAGGGCATGATGGCGAAAGACCCGGACGTCGCGTTCGCCTGTTCCATGATCGCCCATCACACCGGCGCCATCGAGATGGCTAAGGTCGAGCTCAAGGCCGGAGACAACTCCGAGCTTAAGAGAATGGCTGAGAAGACGATCAAGGAACAGCAGGAGGAGGTCGCACAGTTCACTAAATGGGTCGAGAAGAACGCGAAGAAGTAAGCGGCACTGCACCGATCACCTGGTCGGCCCTAGAAAAGAGGGCTGACTGGGTTGATCTCACGACGTGATCGAGGCGGGCCTTCTTGGATAGGGGAGCGCAGTCGTCGGCGTGAACATAATTTCGGTTCGAGTTGCTCCGCCTAGGTCTTCTCCAGGTCTCACCCTGATTGCCCCCGCATCTCAGGTCTCGTCCGCAAGCGAGGTCAAGGCGCTCAAGTCGAGCCTGACCAGGTTCCGGTCAATCTCCATGAGCACCCGACGCCGTTTCAGTTCGGCGAAGGCCCGGCTGACCGTCTCGGCCGTGAGCCCAACATGATCCGCTATGTCGGCCCGGGCCATGGGCAGCGGCACCAAGTCCCCTAGCCCAAGTTCACCGTGCAGAGATTTGAGGAAAAGCGCGAGCCTCTGGCGAGCGCTGCGGCGGCCGAGCAACCGCACGTGCTCCACGTTTTGATCGACGCCGTCCCGAAGGGCGCGTGCGAGCTGGCGAGCGAGGTGCGGGTTGCAATCGCTGATGCGTTCAAGCCTCTCAGCGTCGTATTCAAGGACGGTAGTGTCCGTCACCGCCTCGCACGTCAGCTCGCGCTCCGAGGCAGTCAGGCCGACGAAGTCGCCCGGGAATGCGAACCTGGCCACCTGCCGCTGCCCGTCGGGGAAAATCCGGACCAATCGCACAACCCCATCGAGAACCCGGAAGCAACGTCGCTCGCCTTCACGGTGCCCCGAAATCATCTCGTTTGCCGACGCAGTTCTTTGCCCGGCCTCGTTGGCGAGGAAGGCGTTCGCCTGATGGTCGTCCTCGATCCTGCACGGAGACCCGCCCGACAATGTCGTCCACGGGCCGCAACCGCACGTGTCGGGTTGCAGACCAGCTCCCTCTGACATGGCTCGCTCGTCTCAGTTCCGCTTGCCGGCGGCGTCCCGGTCCTGAACGAACAGTTGGTGCAACATCATTCGCCCGGCAACCGGATCGCACACTCAGGCGCCATGACCGCGTGAGACGCCTGATACTGCGCACCTCACACGATTTTCGGGCAAGTTCATTGACCAGGATCAATTGGAGCGAGAGCGAGTGATGGGCGGCCCAGACCTGATCGGCGGTCCCGAGGTGAAGGCCAGCCTCGTTCACGCAATGCACTGGGTCGCCACCGGCATCGAGGCCGTCGGCGTAGGGATCATCGTCGTTGCCGCCGCCGTCTCCGCTGCCCTGTTCGTCCGCAAAGGGATCCAGGCCGATTGGCACCAAGCTTTCCAGTCGTTCCGGGCGAACCTTGGTCGAGGCATCTTGCTCGGCCTGGAGTTCCTCGTCGCCGCGGACATTATCGGCACTGTTGCAGTCACCCCGACGTTCCAAAGCCTTGGCGTACTCGCGCTGATCGTCGTGATCCGAACCTTCCTGAGCTTCTCTCTTGAAGTTGAGATCGAAGGACACTGGCCCTGGCGCCGGCAGGAGCTTGAACGGGAGGTGGTTCTCTCAAGAACTCGCGGACCTGATCCAGATCAATGACGTCTCGTGCGCAGGATCTCAGCATCGAGAGCGCCCGCAAGCCGCCACGCTGAGGACAGCAGGTCGTGGGCGTCCTGGAGATCGCCGAAGATGTTCGCCGTCTTTCCTGCCGCCATTGTCTTGACCACGCAAATCACCTCGCCAGCTATGTCGCCCGACGAATTCGTGGATCGCCTGCAGGAATTGCAGCGCAGCCGGGGCGACATGTCTGCCCATGTACATTCCCAGGGGCGTGTCGAGGCGGTCGACGTAGACGTACCCTCGATTACACTGGTCCACCCCGAAATCGGCAGTCCCGATGGTCGTATCTGGATGCCAGGCATGCGGATGACCTTCCACGTAGCAGCCGGTGTCCGCCTTTCGGGACTCAGGAAAGGCGATTGGGTCAGCTTCGTTGCCCAGCGCGTGAGAGGTGCCGTTACCGTCACGGAAGTGCGTCGCCGGTCCTAAGGGCCGTCTGGGATCGAATGTGTGGGCGACGCGACGCCGACCTCGGGCCGGCTCGGGGGATCGCGCCGTTTCGCCGGAAGCGGACCAATTCCGTTCTCGGGCCCGGTTGATCTCGATCAAGGACGCGAGGCTTGAGCGCTGACAACGTCTCTCGGACAGTTCGCGTTAAGCAGGGAAAGGACCTGTCATGTCGCTCAGCAAATATCCCCGGCCACTCGCCGCTTCGATGGTGGCCATGTTGTTGGTGGCGCCAATCGCGGTAGCCCAGCCACGCGCGGATGGCGGCGAAGTCCAGCTCGCGATGGACATGCAGATGAACTCGTCCGGGAGCATGGGGAACCCGGGCAGCGGCCAGGGAAGCATGGGCCAAACTTCGGGGCAGCCCTCCCAAGGCATGTCCGGGGGCGGCATGGGATGCTGCATGGGCCGGATGAAGCAGGGGTCGTCGTCCATGGGCGGAATGGGGATGAACGACGACAAGATGCGCATGGGTGGCATGGGGCAAGGCTCCAGCGGGACCGGGTCCGGCGGATCAATGCGCATGGAAGACGACAAGATGGGAATGTCGGGCAGCCAGCCGATGCCTGGCATGACACCGAACGGCATGGACATGACCGACCGCATCGACGGTCGGATCGCGTTCCTTCGGGCCGAGTTGAAGATCACCGACGCGCAGGCTGCGAGCTGGAACCAGTTCGCCGAGGCACTCCGATCCAGCCGTAAGCACCTCCTCGAAGCGCGTGAGCAGCTTGCCTCACCGACGGCTGAATCGAATCCCGCCACCAGGATCGAGCAGTACGAGCGTCACCTCGCAGCCCGCCTGGAGGCGATCCGCACGGCCCGCACTTCCTTCTCGCAGCTTTATGCAGGGCTGGACCAGCACCAGAAGCACGTTGCGGACGAGCTGGTCGTACCGTTTCTGGCCACCTTCTGAGGTCGCGCTCGCAGGCGACTGACCATCATGGCAGACCGACCGCGCGCGGGCACTGGCCTCGGAGGGGCGCTAGCCGTGTTTCTCGCGGTCGCGGGCCCCGGGTCTGCCCAGGCGCCTGACGGCGAGCACAGCGCCCACCATCCTCCCGCCGCGTCAGCGTCCCAGCCGGAGGAGCCTTCATCCGCTCCGCCGACACCTAGAGTGTCGGGCGACATGGATGGGGCCATGGGCATGCACGAGGGTCCGCGCCGCCAGTTCTACCCGAACCTGATGGCGATGCCCGATGTCGCGGGCGAGCAGCGCAAGACGTTAGAGCGCGAAGCCCACGCCCGCATGACTAGCGGCTTGCCGCTCCTTGTCCGCGGGGCAGACGAGGCGACGCGTTCCTACTCTGAGCGCGATCTTCTCGGCATGAACGGGGCGGCCTCTACCATTCGCCAAGGTCTGTCGCTGTTCGAGAGCGGGGCTACGGCGCATCGCGCGCTCGCGGCGGGAGCTGCGCCGCGGACGGTCGCGCTTGATTGGTACAAGTCGGAGACGGGTCTCCCGCTCGCCCAGGCGACGTCGGCCGGTTCCACCTTCTTTGGCCCCTCGGCCTCGCACCTGACGCTTATGGTCGGGCTGGCACTCGCCGCCGCGACCCTGTTGGCCATTCAGTACCTTCGGACCCGGCGCGTACAGGCGCTGTTCTCCCGCGCCGGTCAAGCGAGCCCGCCTGCGAGTATCGCGCGAACGGCGACATCGGCGGGGCCTTTGCCTGTCTCGCTCCCTGCCCCTCCCCAGCTCCCTCGGGACACGGTCGTTCCGCCCCGGGAGGCCGCTCCGCGGCGCGCCTGGACGGGAGCGCTCAAGGTTGCACAAGTCGTTCGTGAAACTCCCTCGATCAAGACTTTCAGGCTCGTCGAGCCGTCCGGTGCATGGCTGCCGTTCGACTATCTGCCGGGGCAGTTCATGAACGTGGAGGTGCAGGGCGTAGGGGAGAAACCGCTCAGGCGAGCTTATACAATTGCCTCCTCACCGACCCGTCGCGCCTGCGCCGAGTTGACGGTCAAGCGTGAAGCGCAAGGCAAGGTCTCACAGTTCCTCCATGACGCCGTCAAAGTCGGAGACTTGCTCAACGTATCCGCCCCGTACGGCGCATTCACGTTCACCGGCCTGGAAGACAGCGGTCTCGTACTCCTCGGCGGAGGCGTCGGTATCACTCCCCTCATGTCGGTGCTCAGGTATCTCACCGACAGGTCCTGGCCCGGCGAGATCCACTTCCTCTACAGCGCTCGCAGCACAGACGAGTTCCCCTTCAGGGATGAGCTCGCCTACCTTCAGCGACGGCACCCGAACCTGCACGTTCTTGCCACAATGACAAGGAGCGAGGGCACGGCCTGGATGGGTCCTGAGGGCCAGCTCACGAAGGAACTCATCGCAGCGACAGTGCCCGACATCGCGAGCCGCCGGATTCACGTTTGCGGCCCGCCCGCCATGATGAGCGCGATGAAAGACGCCCTGCGTGCGCTGGGCGTTCCGGATCGGCAGGTGCACACGGAGGCGTTCGGGCCCGCATCATTGCCTGTGGGCACACTTCCGCCCGCACCGCCAACTCCGGTCGAAAGTGCGCGGCTCGGCGCGGCGGCTCCGGCCAGAGCTCCCGCTGCGGAGGCGGTGGTCGCACCCGGCGCGATCACCTTTGCCCGCTCTGGGAAGGCGACGTCACTTGCTGCAGATGAGACGGTGCTGGATGCCGCTGAGCGCGCCGGGGTGGATATCCCGTGGTCGTGTCGGGTCGGCGTTTGCGGCACGTGCAAGGTACCGCTCAGGCAAGGCTCCGTTTCGATGGAGGTGGAAGACGGTCTTTCTCCGGAAGACAAAGCGGCCGGCTACATTCTCGCGTGCCAAGCGAAGGCGGCGGCCGGCAATCTCATAGTTGACGCGTAAGCATGCAGGAACGCGGAGCTTTCGTCGTCGGGGGCCTTGTGGGTCTGCTCCTACTCTTCCCACTCGGGTCTGTGGTTCACGTTTCATCGCGTTTCCCCGGAAGCCTCCTCGGAAGCGTGCTCGGGATGGCCGCCGCCGTCCTGATGCTTGTCCCTCTCCTCTATCTCGTCGTGAAGCGAGTGGCTTGGCTCCGGAACCGGGTGACCCGGTTCGTGTCGATGCGCACCCTTCTAGCCATCCACGTCTACGCCGGACTGCTCGGGCCCATCCTGGGCCTCGTGCATGCGGCCCATAAGTTCCGGAGCCCTCTTGGCTTGTCCCTTACCGGGATGATGCTGCTGGTGGTCCTGACCGGTTACGTCGGCCGGCACCTCCTGTTGCGAATTTCGACAGCCGTGAAAGGCGAGCGATCACGGCTTGCAGCGCTGACGGCGGAGTTCGAGGAAGCAGCTGCCGCTCTGCCCATCGACTTGGCCGGTTCCCGCCCGTGGTGGCAACACATGTTCGAGCGCGAGGCCGCAGAAGGCCTGACGGCTCGCCGCGTCGAGGAGCTCGCGCGGGGCATAGCAGATGTCGAGCACGCGATCCGGGCGGAGGAGGTGACCCGCGACCTTTTCGAGCGCTGGCTGCCGATCCACACGGTGACGGCCATCCTGCTCTACGGCCTCCTCGCCCTGCATGTGTGGTCAGGATATTACTACGGCTTCAGGTGGCTTCGTTGATCCGACGGGATGTCCTCTACGGGATGGCGGCCGTCGCCGTTCTCGCTGTCGGGCTCCTCGTGCCCTACCTCATCCATCGCTCCGGGAGCATGTCCGTGCCCGGTTGGCAGGGCCTCGTCATGCCGGGGCCGCTGTCGAGAAAGCACGCGTTCCTCGGGCAGAATTGCGAGGCCTGCCATACGCCCCACCTGGGGGTGACTGCCGAGAAATGCATCGCATGCCACGCGGGCGCAGAAGCCGTGCTCTCGAAGCAATCCACGGTCTTCCACGCCAAAGTCGGCGAATGCGCTGGATGCCACGTCGAGCATGAGGGAGGGGAGCGATCCGTGACTATGGACCACGGCGTGCTCGTTGCAGCGGGGCACGCGCAGGCCTCTCTGACGAAACAGAACGAGAGCGTCCGCGAAGCGGCGTTGGCGTTCGCCCGATTGTTGCGGCCGCCCCACGCCGAGCAAGAGCAAGCAACAAGCTTGGACTGCGCGTCATGTCACTCCAACAGGGATCCTCATCGAGGCCTGCTCGGCCGGGAATGCGCGTTATGCCACGAGCTCAAGACTTGGAAGGTGGCCAGCTTCAGGCATCCCTCGCCCGCCTCAACTGAATGCGCACAGTGCCATCAGGCGCCGCCCAGCCACTACATGATGCATTTCGAAATGGTCTCGAAACGCGTGGCGGGAAAGGAGCACGCCCGTGTTGAGCAATGTTACCTGTGCCATACGACCGACGCCTGGAACTCGATCCGAGGCGTCGGCTGGTACAAGCACCATTGAGAACCGGTGGCGCGTCAATGCCGCATTTTCAGGTTGACGATCTTGACCGCACCGCCGACGTCTGCGGCTTGTATGTCGATACGGTCCCCGGGCTTCAGCATACCCAGGTGGACGAGGTCTCGGAACGGAAGTGTCATCGTCATCGCCGGCATGCCTACGCGCTTGATCGGCCCGTGCCGGAACGTGACGCTGCCATCGAGCACGTCGACATCGGTCACCTCAGCCGAGACCCACGGGCGTTGAGCGTCGCTTTTCCTAGTGTCGGATTTGGGATCCACCTGCCTCAGCCAAATGCGAGCGTGGGGCTGGACGCTTTCCCACCATGCCGCCATCGCCGCAATCGGGGTCACGGCCGTAAGCAGGGCGGCGAGAACGATAGTGTGCCTGAGCTTCATCGTGATCTCCAACCATCAGGAGGTTGGGATGTCTTAGGGGAGGCCTCATCCCGTTGAGATGATCGAGATCAACAGCCTCGACCCGGGCTGAACTCTTTTTAGGCAGCCGAACAGGTCGGCGAGGCTAACCGTTCCACAGTTGGCATCGAGGCTCCGCGGCAGTCGGCAAGCACGAGCTGTGCGATCTTGCTCACCGGGCTATCTGAACCAGTGCCACTTGAAATCACAGCCTTCGACAGGCTTTCTGCCGAACATCGATCCCATGTCCCACGCACGGCAGCGGCTTCGCCGAGCACCGCCCTTCGTCAGGCGAGGCTCATCCGCTGCGGGACATCAGAGTTGCGATCTCGTCCGCGAACTCCCGGCGCTTCTTCTCCGGCATATCGCTCGCAACGGACGCCTGGATGAGCGCTTCGATATGATCCCGGACCATGTCGGACTGCACGCGCCTCAGCGCTGCAATGACGGCATCGATCTGGTGGCCGATGTCGATGCAGTAGCGCTTGTCGGTGACCATCTGTTGGAGACCGCGCACCTGTCCTTCGATACGCCTCAAACGAGGCAGCTGCCGCTCGTGCTCGACGGAGATACCGCCGTGGTCGTCCTCTGAAATCGCCATCCTGACTACGTCTAGCACGAGCCAACCTCGCCAGCGAGATGTAGGTGTCTCGACAGCCCCTGCGAAGGTCCTTCGGCGGCAATATCCTATCGTGTCTGCTCACGAGTCCCCGGCGGCGCGGCCCCAGGTCAGTGCCGTGGCACGCCTACGCTACCGACGCGAGCCCGTGCATATCGTGTACGACCATCCGGATGAAGTCCGTTGCCCGGTCGTACGACAGATCCGAGGTGGCAGAGAGCGGATCTCGGCGGACGCGCAATGCGGCGTCGATGATCGGCGTCCACTCACCGTCAAATGTCACGATGCCGTACAAGCCTGCCTTCGTCTTTGACGTCAGCGTAGCGGTCGCGAGCGTGAAATGAAGGCGCGCGATCCCGAGAACATAAGAGGATAGAGCGCTTGGCCGCGCCCGCGACGTTCCGCAGGGCACCTGTCCTGCAGCCGCCTGGGCCTGCGCCATCACCGCACGGTCGACAGCTTTGGCGGTGAGCCAGGTCGGGGCGCCGCGAAGACCGTCTCCCCGAACCGGCTCGCCGCATTCCACGAGGGCCTTCCACGCCAGTGCTGTCCGCCCCCGGGAGCCGTCCGCGTCGAAGGCTCCGAGGCGAACGCACGGCCCCCTCGGCACCGGCTCGTTGGCGGCCAGCTCGAACCTCTCCAGGTATGCTCCATCGAGAAGGCAGGCAGGGTTCTCCTCTGCGAGGCGGCGGTGTACCTCGGCCACTCTCGCCCTCGTGGCCGTCGACGAAATACTCTCCACCACCGCGGCGAAGTTCACGTCGCTGAGGCCGGGCCGGAAGTCGTCCTGCACGGCGGAGCCAATAACGTACGCCTCTGTCACAAAACCCGGCAGAGCCTCATCCATGGCAGCCAGGTAGCAGTGCATCGTCTGGGCAGCACGGGGGTCGAGTTTCACGAATGTGCCTCCCCGGGCGCGCGCCTTCCAGCGACTGCCAACGTTTGTCGGTCGGGCCGGCTCAAGAGCGACGGTTCTGCTTCGGTTGATCGGACCATGGTGGTCGACGAAGCCGGGACCAGCAGCGCATACAATTCCGGGAGACTGTTCGCCTGCGTGGGAGGTGCCAGTAGCCGAGGCTTGAGTGCGGCAAGCCTGGCAGGAGGCACGACGCTGATCACCTCACCGGACGCAATCGCGTCGCAATCAGCTTCCTTGGCGCGCCGCTCGATGCGCGACAGGTCGTTCATGCTAGGTCCGAGCACGGTGAATTCAGCCCGGCGGCCATCGTCAAACACCCCCGCCAACACCTCCCCAGCATGAAGGGCGGCTATCACTCTGATTGGCTGGTCGTCCGTGCGGCCGTCTTCCGAGTTCAACTCAGCGATTGCGCGGAACACTCCCTCAACGGTTGCGACCGCTCGCGACGCCTGGTCGGCCCGATCTCCTGATAGAAACAGCGCGATGACGCCATCACCGACGTACTTGTCGACGATCCCACCATAACCCGTGACCGCGTCGTGCACCCGCGCCCGGAAACTCAGGAGGAGGCTCACCAACTCCGCAGGCGGCATTCGTGACGCAAGGACCGACGATCCCCGGATATCGACGCTCAGCAGGGTGGCATGCTGCGCCGCCACACTCGCGGTGCCGCCCTGGCGGATGACCTCGCTCGCCACCCCGGATGGCAGGAACCTGGCGAGGATCAGGCGTTCTTCCCAGGCCCGCAGCGTAGAAGCGGCGGCGCCCCTCATCCAAACCGCGGCATAGAGGACGAAGGCGGCCGCGGCGAGGAACGCCGCGAGGGCGGTACCCTCACGCCACAAGAACGAGGCAGCATGTTCGCCTGCCACCATCGATCCGGACACAAGGACCGCCGAAGCGAGCCAGCCCGTCGCGACCAGACCCGAGAAGGTCAGGACCAGCGATGGCCGCAGGCGCAAGCCCGTCTGCAGAAGGAACAGAAAGGCCGGCAGCCGAGCGACGGCTTCGGTGCCGTGCCGGGACACTGAGGCGCCGAGAGGTAGGTGATCGGCAATCACATAGACCGCGATGGCGGCATCTACGCATGTCGCCGCCGCGGGAAGCCACCTCGCGACGGCTCGTGCCCGCACCCTTGTGCCGGCAGCGACAGCCAGCGTGGCGGCACCGTAGGCCGCGAGCACCACCCAGTGCCCCACGCGGTGGCCATGGCCGTAATCAGCAAGCGCGCCTGCGAAAAGGACAAATAGCACGCCCAGGCGCGGTACAAGCGCCTGCCGATCAAAGCTCGCTTCGATCCGTGCTGGTAGGTCGTCGGACTGCCACCGCAGGGCGAGCGGCTGTGGTCGGATCTCGATCATCGCCCGCATCAACCAGACCGCGCCGCCCTGAGGCGCAGCGCATCACCGATGACGCTCAGCGACGGAAGCGCCATAGCTAGTGCCGCGACCCTGGGCGAAAGGTGGATTCCCAGGAGCGGATAGAGGACGCCCGCCGCACGGGGCACCCCGGCAGCGGTGACGATGAAGGCCAAGAAGTCTGCCGCCGCAACGAGGCCCAGCTCAAGTCGCGCCGTTCTTGGTCTTGCTCGGACCATCACTCTCGTGGCTCCGGGAGAGAACCCGTGCTGCTCGGGTCGCCCTTTGCCGCCCCACGCACGGCGTGGACGCTGATGGGGGTCTCGAACCGTCCAAGCAGAAGGGTGCCAGGTATGACGGCGCCGGCCGGGAGATCCGTCTTCAGCGGGCCGACCTCAATCCAGAACGTCCTGCGGCTGAGCTGTGCTGTCTCGCCGGGCTCGACAGGAACGCCTTGCATGGCTGTGCTGTGGCTGGTGCCGAGAAAGCCCATGACCCGGGACGGCTCGCCGGTGCTGAGCCTCAGCCCCATGACGGTGACCGGGGAAAGCCCTTGGTTCTCTATGGAGAAAGTCACCCGCGTGGTTTGCCCGGCGCGCGCCGGGGTGGCGGTGATGCCCTCGACCAAGATCTCACCCGCGACGGCGGTTTCGTCATCGGCCAGGACGGGCCCTGCCAGCACTGCTGCGGCGAGTGCAGCGGCGCACGCCGTCGTGAGTTTTCGAAAGGCCTGGGTCTTCATAAACACTGCTCCGAATGGTGGGACGGGCGGAGGCCGAAGCCTCCGCCCGACATCGCAGCCGCCGCCGAGGGACCACGAAACACGGCGGCCGACGATGGTTTGCGTTCAGCGGCTCTTCTGGATCCTGGTCACGGTGATCTGCCCGTTGACCCGATCAGCGCTGAACTGGATGCGGTCGCCCTTCTTGATGGTCCGAACCATCGCCGGGTCGGCAGCCCTGAAGACCATCGTCATCCCGTCCATGTTGAGGTTCGGGATAGGGCCGTGCTCGATGGTCAGCTTTCCTTGAGCCGTGTCGACGCTTTCGACCTTGCCTGCCACGAGGGGAAGGTTCGCCGCCGGTTGCGCCGACGCTCCTGCGGGAGCGGGAGGTGACGCCGGAGGAGCGCTCGGCGACGTCGGCGCAGCTTGTGCCTGTCGGTCCAGCGGGCCTGATCCGTGCGGCGGCTGGTCGGGTTGAGCCTTGTAGTCCGCTTGGCGGCTTCTGACCTGCCACTCCTTAAGTTCGCTGATCTGCTTGCCCGTTTCGTCCTCCAGGCGCTGGGCAAGCTGACGAAGTTGCCTGTCACCGCCGTATTCCAGCTGGGTCTTCGCCAAGAAGACCAGGTCTTCGTGGTGCGCGATCAGCAGGGCGGCGAAATCCTTGTCGGGATCGCCCGTGAGCTTCAGGTCCTTGAACCGGTTGTTCATCACCTCGCGGACGCGCTCGAAGGCCGGGCCTGCGCCCCTCGCGGGTTGGGCTTGAGCCACGTTGAGCGGGGCCGCGAAAGCGGCACTCGCGAGGACTGCGACACACAGGGACACTCGACAGATCATGGCGTTCTCCTCGCGGGGAAAGCCGGGCGAACCCGCCCGGCCGCTAGGCTCATTTCGCCTTCTGGATCTTGGTGACCGTGATCTGTCCGTTCACACGCGCGGCCGTGAACTGGACCCGGTCACCTGTCTTGACCTGCTTCAGCATCGCCTTGTCGCCCGCCCGGAAGACCATCGTCATGGCGTCCATGTCGAGGTTGGGGATGCGCTCGTGGTCGATGGAGATCTTCTCTGCTGCAGCGTCGACCTTTGTGACCTTGCCCTTGACGAGCGGAGCCGCATCTTGCGCGAAGGCGGCCACCGGGAAGGTCGCGGCGATGAGGAGTCCGAAAACTGTCTTACGATTGATCATGGCTATCTCCGATGTTTCCTGTTGTTACTTGACGACGATGGTACCCTTCATCCCGGCTTCGAGATGACCTGGGATGAGGCATGCGAATTCGAACTCACCGGCTTTCGTGAACTGCCAGATGATCTCGCCCGACTTCTTGGGGTCGAGCCTTTTGGCATTCGGGTCGTCGTGCTCCATGTCAGGGTTCTTCTTCATCTCCTCGGCATGCTTGCGGTTTTCGTCGACCGTCGCGATGACGAACTCGTGCGCGAGCTCGCCCCCGTTCTGCAGCTTGAACCGGACCTGCTCACCGCGACGGACTTCGAGCTTGTCCGGGAAGAAGAGCATCTTGCCGTCGGTCTCCCGCATTGAGACCGGGACGATCCGCGCGGGCTTTTTGGGATCGCCAGGTTTCCCGTAAGCCGTCTCGCCGCCGGCTCCGTGGGAATGGCCTGCGCCGCCAGGGCCGGCGAGTACCACTGTTGACGAAAGCGTGAGTGCGGCGACCGCCGCTGCCACTATGGGTTTCATGGTCTGCTCCAGTTTGATCTTGAGGTCAGTGATTGCCGTGTCCGCCTGAGCGGGGCGCACGCTTGCGGGGATCGACGGCGCGCAACTCGGCGCTTTGACCCCGCCCTGCGCGGGGCGTGTTGGGCGCGCGCTTCGGTTCGGGGAGCGGGGCGCCCGTCCACTCGTAGGCGACCGTGCCTTCCGGGTGCTTGTACCAACCGGGGTCGGTGTAATCGCTCGAAGCGATGCCCGGGCGGACCTTCACGGTCGTGAACATCCCGCCCATCTCGACGGGACCGAACTGCGCATAGCCGGTCATCATCGGCAGCGTGTTGTCGGGGAGCGGCATCTCCATGGAGCCCATCTCCCCCATGCCGCTGCCGCCCATCGGCATGTAGCCGGGGGCGATCCGCTGGATGCCCTTGGCGGTCTGCTTCATGTTCACGCCGATGTAGGTCCGAACGTCGTGTCCCATCGCGTTCATGGTGTGGTGGGACTTGTGACAATGGAGCGCCCAGTCGCCCGGAACGTCCGCGACGAACTCGAACGCCCTCATCTGGCCGACCGCGACGTCGACCGAGACCTCGGGCCAGGCCGCCTCCGGATTGACCCAGCCCCCGTCGGTGCCCGTGACCTTGAAGTCGTACCCGTGCATGTGGATCGGGTGGTTCGTCATGGTCAGGTTCCCGAACCGCACCCTGACCTTGTCACCCTGGCGCACGACGAGCGGATCGATCCCGGGAAAGACCCGGCTGTTGAAGCACCAAAGGTTGAAGTCGAGCATCGTGTTGACCTTCGGCACGTAGCTTCCGGCCTCGATGTCGAAGGCGTTCAGGAGAAAAACGAAATCACGGTCGACCCGTCGTTCGGCCGGATCTCGGGGGTGGACGACGAAGAAGCCCATCATGCCCATCGCCATCTGGACCATCTCGTCCGAATGGGGGTGGTACATGAAGGTCCCGCTCTTCCGCAGGATGAACTCGTAGACGAACGTCTTGCCCGGAGGGATGGCAGGCTGGTTCAGCCCTGCAACCCCGTCCATGCCGTTCGGAAGAAGCTGGCCGTGCCAATGCACGGCCGTGCCCTCCGGCAGCTTGTTGGTGACGAAGATCCTGACCTTGTCCCCCTCGACCGCCTCGATGGTGGGACCGGGGGACTGGCCGTTGTAGCCCCACAAATGCGCCCGCATGCCGGGCGCGAGCTCACGTACCACCGGCTCGGCGATCAGGTGGAACTCCTTCCAATCGCCGTTCATGCGCCAGGGCAAGGACCACCCGTTCAGAGTGTAGACCGGCTGGTAGTCCGGCCCCGTGTTCGGGTGCAGCGGCGGCGCGGCAGCTGCGTCGGTCTTGATCGGCGCCTCGGGCAGGCTGGCGGCCTGCACGCGGCCGCTCACCATCGACGCGCTTGCCAGGGCCAGCCCGGCGCCGCCGACGCCAAGGAGCCCGCGTCGCGAAACAGGTTTGCTCATGTCTGGTCTCCCACGCGAGCGTGTTGATCGAGAGATCGGGATTGCCATCGTTGGAAGGTCAACGTGTGCGACATCAGTGTCCCCCCGCCTCGCCACCGCCGGCCGCGGCGGGAGATCCGCCTTCTCCCCCGCCGCCGGCACCACCGGCGCCGCCACCCACGAGGGCGCCCTTCAGGTCAGTCGCGGCGAGCCAGAAATCCCGGCGGGCGTTGATGGCGTCGACGTTGCTGAGGATGCGGGCGCGCGCGTCGATGATGAGGCGCGTCACGTCGATGAGCATGCCGCTGTACTGAAGCAGCGACTCGTCCTGGATCGTCTTGCGAAGCGGCAGGACACGACCCTGGTAGTACCTGGCGAGTTCGTGATTGCCGCGGTACCTGAGATAGGCTTCCCGGGCTTCCGAGCGTGCGTTCACGGCGCGCTCCGCGAGCCGGTTCGCCGCGGCCATGTACGTCTGCTCGGCGTTCCTGACCGCGCTGGCGCCAAAGTCGTAGAGCGGAATACGGAATTCCACCTCGAAGCCGCGGCGCCGGACCCGGTCGCGCTCGACCTCAACGTCCCCATCCGCTGCGACGGTTACGGTCTTCTCGCGTTCGTACGTGTCGCCCAGGCCAAGCTCGAAGTCGTTGACGAAGCGGATCGCGGAGGTGAGGCCAAACTGGCCGGCGAGCGACGTGAGCTCCGTGCGCATCGCCTTCAGGTCCACGCGTTGTTCGAGGGCCTGCCGCTCGATCTCGCGGGCAGTCTGCAAGCGCGACGGGAGAGGCGGCAGGGACGAGGGAAGCCTGAAAGCCACGTCTCGCCCGTACAGCCCGAGCTGGCGGACGAGGCGCTCTCGCTCGACGCCTTGTTGAATGCGGGCTCGCGCTAGCTGCGCTCCGAGCTCCACGTAGAAGGCGTGCTCACGGGCTTGTTCCAGCTTATTCAGTGCACCCGTCTCGCCGAGCTGCTTCGCGAGCGTGGAGGCAGACTCGGCCGAAGCGAGCGCTTGTTGAAGGAACGCGACCTGCTGGTTCGCGGCGACGGTGCGGTAGAACTGCCGCCGCGCCTCCAACCCGACGCGCAGCACGGCCTCGGCGGTGCGATAGCGGGCTGCTTCGAACCGCCGCTCAGCGATGGCGGCGCGGGCCGGCAACGTCGCGAGTTCAAAAAGGCCGATGATGATCTGGCGTTCGATCTCCAGGGACAGGTTACCGGTGAATTTCGATGCCGAGATCGTCAGCGGCGGCGGGAGGGTCGCCTGCACATAGACGGCCTCGGCCACACCCAAATCGTTGAAGGAGGCCTGCAATCCACGGTTCTTCAGGATCGCGATCTGCACCGCGCTGTCGGGCGTCAGCGGCCGGCGGATGAGCTGTTCTGCTCGTTCCTGCGCCGAGACGGCCTCGGCCTGGTTCGTGACCTTGACGATGTCAGTCCCGAGTTCGGCGGCGGCGACGTTTCGCGCCGTCGACAGTCCGGCATCCTCGGAGAATCTGGCACATCCGGCGAGCAACAGGGCCATCGCGCTTGCGCCCGCAAGGTGAGCGAGCCCGGTTCGCGCTCCGCGCTTCCTACCGTCGCGCGAGCGCTGCCCGCTCGCCTCCCACTCCATGCTCTCGCGCATGATCACTGCCCCTGACCGAGCTGTTCCGCTCTGGTGGTTGTCGAAGGCGCGGCTGGTTCGCCGCGTGGATGTTCGATGAAGCGGCATGGCCGTCCGGCGGCCGAGCTCAGCGGCCGCGGCGAGCGCTGCCTGCGCTCGTGTCGCCGGGGGCGGGCCGCGCGCCCGGTGCAACCCGTTCGTTGAGTTCACGCCAGTCGCGGGGAGACACAACGTCGAAGCGTTGCACGCCCGCTGTGACCGGTGCGTAGCTGGTCGGGCGGACTGAAACGGTAGGATCGGCCGGCTTCAGGAGCCAGTTCGATCCGGTCGTGGGAACGCACGCCCCAAGCGCGAGCGCGGTTGCGGTGAGCCAAATGAGCCTTGCCATGTTCGATCCGTGGGACGGACCGCCCAATGCACATCCACGTCGGGCCCAGCGCATTCAGCGCGTAGGCGTGACGCCTCGGTCACGAGATCAGATGGCAAAGAATGCGAACCGCTCTAGACGACGGGAGCTGCGTCGTTCTGTTGGACGACGAGCGCTCGGATCGCGGACACACGTCCGCTGTCGTCAGGCGGTCCTGGGTGGCCGCTCGATGGAAAACGGCATACCGCCGCCCACTTGATCGTCTTGCAGCATTAGACGGACCAGTGGCCGGGCGAACGGCACACTCAGCGTGGCCCCGAAGGCCGGGGAGAAGACGTGACAACCGAACCCGCAGCACTGTGATGAGCAGCGCTTCCCCGTCGAGGGGCTCGCGTCATCGACGCTGACTGACCCGACGTCGTCATCCATGTCTGCCGAAGCGTGCTGGTGCGCGGGATCGTGGTCGTGCGCGGAGGCCTGCCCGTGTCCGGAAACGTGGTCGTGCTCGTGGGCCGACGAACCGGGCTCGTGCACGTGAGCACTGGACTCCCCACCGTGCGCGTGGCCGGCCAAGGCTACGAACGCGGTCGCACGCGATATGCCGGCGGGGAAAGCCGCCAAGCAGATCACGACGATCAGCGTGAGTATGGGCCGGATTGAACGCAAGTAGCTGGTGCTTTGCTTCGCCGCGTACGTGTCTCACGGACTTTGGCGTGGAGGCAAGCCCCCCGCCAATCCCGTCCGGTTTCAGCCGCTGCTGTGCGAGTGCGTGACTATTCGGCCAGCGCTTCCGAGACACTCGTCTCGAAGCCCGTGGACTTCAACGCTTCGACAACCTTGGCCTCGTCGGGTGCCCCTCGAACAGTGACCTTGCGCTCTGCGAGTTGGATCTCGACTGCAGCCTGGGGCGCGACAGCCCTTATCGTGTTGGTGACCCCGTGCGCGCAGCCGCCACAGGACATGTTCGCTATCTCAAGGTGAAGCATGACTGGCCCATCGTTCGAAGACCGCAATGTGGGGCTTCCCACCGTGGGAAGGTCAAGAGCTCTCGGCAAAAGCCTCTGCTGACCCGCGTTGACGCACGACGCTGTGGACGATCCTATACCCGCATGGGGTAACACGCCGTCCGGAGAGTGGTAAAGCTGCTCCCCCGCTCCCCGGAAACTTGGTCTACGTTGTTCGCAATGGAATCGTAACAGATGAGCGAGGATAATCAGCGCCCTGATGGCGAGGGTGCTGGACTCATACCCTTGTCGGGTACCGAGACTTACGTTGCCGCGGCGGGTCGTTCGCGCCGCATTCTCACGAGGCTCCGGTGATTGGAAGACCCAAGTACCTGGTTGAGATCCTCAGACCGGAAAACAACAACTTCGGGCTGCTGCGGCTGATCGCGGCAGCCTCGGTCGTCGTGACGCACGCATTCTGGCTTACGACCGCGGACGATGCTCAACAGCCGCTTTCGGCTCTGGGCCACAAAAACCTCGGCCATCACGCAGTCAATGTCTTCTTCGTCCTGTCTGGCATCCTTGTGGCGGGGAGCCTCGACCGTTCCAAGTCGATGAAATCCTTTGTGGCCAGTCGCGCGCTTAGGATACTCCCTGGCCTGCTCGCCTGCACGTTGTTTACGGCGTTTGTCGTCGGGCCGCTGGTTTCGTCAACTTCGCTGGGTTCATACTTCAGTGACGCAAGGACTTGGCTGTACCCGATCCAGGTGACCGCGATGGCCAAGATCTCGGCCGGCCTGCCTGGCGTGTTCGCCACCAATCCTGTGCCGAATGTAGTGAACGAGTCGCTCTGGACGCTGAAATACGAGGTGCTCTGCTACACGGTATTGACGCTCCTCGCAGTCTGCGGTGCGCTACGTTCGACCCGCCCGTTCGTCGGGGTGCTGGTACTGTCCGCTCTGATCCTCGTGCGGATCACGTTCCGGCCCGCAGATCCGACCAACCTTTCTCCAATCGACCATTTCGCGCGTTTTTGGCTGCTCTTCTTGCTAGGAGTGGCCTTCCATCATTTCCGCGCCACAATCCCTCTCAGGTGGTCGCTGCTGGCGGCCGCTGTCCTCGTTTGGTGGGCGGGATCGGCCACTCGCTTCGAACCCGTGCTCACGTTTCTCGCGACGGGCTACGGCGCGATTATGCTCGCTTCATTGCCGGGCGGCTGGGCCAGGGACTTCGCCAATCAGCACGATCTATCGTACGGCATCTACATCTACGGATGGCCGGTGACGCAGGCCCTCGTTTGGTTCCGCCCAGGGATAACTTCGCTGGCCGCGGCGGCTCTTTCACTGCTGCTCGCCGCCGTTCTGGCGTGGGCCTCGTGGACCCTGGTTGAGCGGCCCAGCCTCGACCTGAAAAAAAGGCTCAGCCGCGCATCATGGCGCCGCTCGGAACCGTCGTCGGTGGTCGGGGTGTCAACGTGAAAAGAGAGGACTTCGCATCAAGAAGCGGCACGGGATCGCAACGTTGATGGTGGTGGCTTCGACTGGGGCCCAGAGGAACCGTGGATCAGCTTGAGTCGGCGATGATTAGTCTGTGCTTACGTGACACCTGCTGAGGCAGCCGACCTAACGGTGCCGGATCGGCGTTAAGCGGAACCGAATACGCAGTCTCCTCACGAGCCGAGCGGCGCCTCCAGCGCCACCGCGACCTTCGGCCGTGCCGGAACCACGTAAGGAGCCTTCCGGGCCATTCCGTTTCATGACATTATCGAGCCGTGGCTTTCCTCCGCGCCATATCCCGCATGCTCTCGATCCTTGCGGTCGTGAGCATCGTGCTCGCCCCGGTCGCCGCACCAGCGGCCGGCGACATGCGCGCGTTCGGGTCGGAGACGGCAACTTCGATGGACGAAGGTATGCCGTGCTGTCCGCCCGACGGGCCGCCCCCGCCGGACTGTGCGAAGGCATGCCCGCTTGCGACGGCTTGCGTTTCAAAGTGCATGGGGAACGTGGCCGCCGCTAGCGCGCCGCTGCTCCGGCTGGCCCTCGACCGCCGGGTGGCACTGCACGACGATAGCGTCCCGGTTGGCCTAAAACCCGACCCGCTGCCGCACCCGCCCAAGGCCTGAGTTCGACGTCCGGCGCCATGCCGGAAGCTGCCGCATCTGCGGCACACGACCGCTTGCGGTCGAGGTCGAACCGGGAGATCCAGACGTGAAGAAGATCGTACTCGCGCGCGTCGCCGGCGCAGCGCTCGCCTTGGCCGTCCTGAGTGGACAGGCCCGTGCAGACATCAAGGACTACGAGTTCCAGATCATCGACACCGAGCTGAAGCAGGGCGACGCCGTGCTTGCCGTCCGCCTAGTCGACAAGCGCAACGGAAAGCCGGTGCCGGACGCCGTGGTGTTCGCCACCCGCATCGACATGGCTCCGGACGGCATGGAAGGCATGACGTCCAAGATCGAGCCTGCGCCCGCCGCGGAGCCCGGTACCTACCGCTTCAACGTGAAGCTCACGATGGCGGGCAATTGGAGGCTTTCCCTGGCGGCGAAGGTGCAGGGAGAGACCGGCACGGTCGAGAACAGGCTCACGTTCAAGGCCGTCAAATGAGCCGGACAGCGATCCTCGCCGCTACCCTGGTTGCGTTAGCGGCCGGGGGTGGCGGGTATCTCGCCGGCCGCGAGGAGGCCCGATTGCCGGATCTCGTCGAGACCGCCCGGGCCAGCTTCCAGCAATGGACAGGTGGGGCACGACCGCAGGAGGCGACCGCCGCAGCTGCGACCGGACCTGTCGTCTACTACCGCGATCCGGACGGTAAGCCCGCCTACTCTCAGGAGCCGAGGAGCACGCCGGACGGTCGTGCCTTCGTGGCCGTGCGCGCCAGCGAGGACGTGAGCTTCGATGACGAGCCCGAGCCCGAGCCGGCTTCGAACGCTTCAACGGATAATCCGGCCGGCGCGAGACGGGTTCTCTACTACCGAAATCCAATGGGCCTGCCGGACACGTCGCCCGTGCCGAAGAAGGACTCGATGGGGATGGACTACATCCCCGTTTACGAAGGGGAGGCGGAGGAGGGGAACGTCGTCAAGGTTTCGCCGGGCAAGCTCCAGCGGACCGGGGTGCGTTCCGAGCCAGTTGAGCAGCGGGTCGTGTCGCGTCCCGTTCGCGTGCCCGGGACGGTCCAGCTGGACGAGCGCCGAGTCACGGTGGTCGCGACGCGCTCGGAGGCGTTCATCGACAAGGTGGAGGGCGTCACGACCGGCGACCGGGTCCGGAAGGGCCAGCCGCTCGTCAGCGTGTACTCCCCGGAGATCAACGCCGCCGGCGCGCAGCTGATCTCCAACCCCGGCTTCGAAGGCTCACGGCGACGGCTTGAGAACCTGAACGTTCCACCGGAGGCAATCGCCGAGATGGAGCGGACACGTAGGGTCCCGATGGCCGTCACGTGGTCGGCACCGCGGGACGGCGTCGTCCTTGAGCGGAACGCCGTCGAGGGAATGCGGGCGGGGCCCGGCGACACCCTGTTTCGCATCGCCGACATCTCGACGCTCTGGGTCCTGGCGGACGTGCCCGAGTACGACCTCAGCAGCGTGAGGACGGGGCAACCTGTGTCCGTCCGGGTGCGCTCTGCGCCCGGACGTTCCTTCGTCGGCAAGGTCGCCCTGATCTACCCCCAAGTGAGCAAGGAGACCCGGACGACGCGTGTGCGCATCGAGTTGCCCAACCCGGAGGCGCTTCTCCTTCCGGACATGTACGCGGACGTCGAGATCGCGACAGGCGCGGGCCAGCCCGTCGTCGCGGTCCCGGAGGACGCCCTCATCGACACGGGCGCGAGGCAGGTCGTGCTGCTGGACAGGGGCGAAGGTCGCTTCGAACCGCGCCAGGTGAAGGTCGGCACGCGCGGCAACGGATTCGTGGAGATCCGGGAGGGTGTCGAACCCGGCGACCGCGTGGTGACGGCCGCGAATTTCCTCATCGATGCCGAGAGCAACCTCAAGGCTGCCCTGCAGGCCATGGCCTCCGCAGCAACCGTGCCCAACGAGGGACAAAAGCCATGATCGCACGCCTTATTGGCTGGTCGGCCCGGAACCTCGTCCTCGTTCTGATCGGGACGGCCTTCGCGGTCGCCGGCGGCTTGTACGCGCTACGAACGCTGCCGCTCGACGCGATCCCGGACCTCTCGGACGTCCAGACCATCGTCTACACGGAGTATCCCGGGCAGGCGCCCCAGGTCGTGGAGGACCAGGTCACCTATCCGCTCACGACGGCGATGCTGACTGTGCCCCGGTCAAAGGTCGTGCGCGGGTTCTCCTTCTTCGGGGTCTCGTTCGTGTACGTGATCTTTGAGGACGGGACTGACCCGTACTGGGGGAGGAGCCGCGTCCTCGAATACCTGAACGGCGCGGCGAAGCGTTTGCCAGCGGGCGTGACGCCGACACTCGGCCCGGACGCGACCGGCGTCGGTTGGGTGTACCAGTACGCCATTCTGGCGAAGCAGCGGACCCTCGCCGAGCTACGCTCCCTCCAGGACTGGGTCGTGCGCTTCGGCCTCTCGCGCGGGGAAGGCGTTGCCGAGGTTGCCAGCGTCGGTGGCTTCGTGAAGCAGTACAACGTCGTGGTCGACCCCAACCGGCTCCGCGCGCAGGGGATCAGCCTCGCGCGTCTGCGGGAAGCCATCCGGGCCAGCAACGCGGACGTGGGCGGCAGGACCGTCGAGCTCTCCGAGTTCGAGTTCATGGTGCGCGGGCGTGGCTACGTGAAGAGCGCGGCCGACATCGCCAACATCGTCCTCAAGACCGAGAACGGGACGCCGCTGCGCGTGTCGGACGTGGCCCGGGTCGAGCTCGGCCCCGACGAGCGGCGAGGCATCACGGAGCTCGACGGCGAAGGAGAGGTCGCGGGAGGCATCGTGCTCCAACGCTTCGGCGCGAACGCGCTCAACGTGATCGAGAGCGTCAAGAAGCGGGTGGCCGAGGTTGCTGCAAGCCTTCCGGCGGGAACGGAGATCGTCCCGGTCTACGACCGCTCCCAGCTGATCGAGGCGGCTATCGAGACGCTCAAGGGCACCCTCGTCGAGGAGAGCGTGATCGTGGCGCTCGTCTGCATCGTATTCCTGCTCCATCTCCGCAGCGCGCTCGTCGCGATCCTGATGCTTCCAGTCGGCATTCTGATGGCGCTCGGTGCCATGCAGGTGCTCGGGATCGGGGCCAACATCATGAGCCTCGGAGGCATCGCCATCGCGGTCGGGGCGATGATCGACGCGGCCATCGTCATGATCGAGAACGCCCACAAGCACCTTGAGCGGGCACCTCCTGGAAAACCGCGGACTGAGGTGCTCGTCGAGGCAGCGGCGGAAGTCGGGCCCTCACTGTTCTTCAGCCTCCTTGTCATCACGGTGTCCTTCCTGCCCATCTTCACGCTGGAGAGCCAGGAAGGGCGGCTCTTTGGACCGCTCGCGTTCACGAAAACCTTCGCAATGGCCGCCGCGGCGCTGCTGTCGGTCACGCTCGTGCCGGCGCTCATGGTGCTCTTCGTGCGCGGTCGAATCGTCCCGGAGCACAAGAACCCCATCAACCGGTTCCTGATCTGGGTGTACCGCCCCGTGATTGCCGCCGTTCTCAGGGCACGGGTACTCACCATCCTTGTGGCTCTCATGGTGCTCGCGGCAACGGTTTGGCCGGCGCGGCAACTCGGGTCGGAGTTCATGCCCGACCTGAACGAGGGGACGCTGATGTACATGCCGACGACCCTGCCGGGCCTGTCCGTGACGAAGGCGGCCGAGCTCCTGGCCACCCAAGACCGGATCATCAAGTCGTTCCCGGAGGTCGCGTCCGTCTACGGCAAGGCCGGCCGCGCGGCGACGGCGACCGACCCGGCCCCCACCGAGATGTTCGAGACCATCATCACTCTAAAGCCCCACGGCGAGTGGCGCGACGGCGTCACACTCGCGAGCCTCAAGGCGGAGATGGACAAGGCGCTCCAGTTCCCGGGCGTTTCGAATGCCTGGACGCAGCCGATTCGGGCGCGGATCGACATGCTCGCGACCGGCATTCGAACTCCGGTCGGCATCAAGGTCTTCGGCAACGACTTAGCGGAGATGGAGAAGGTCGCGCGCCAGGTGGAGGCCGTGGTGAGGTCCGTCCCCGGGACGTCGAGTGCATACGCCGAGCGCGTGATCGGGGGCTACTTCCTCGATATCGTTCCCGACCGGGTGGCGCTCGGACGCTACGGGCTGACGGTCGGCGACGTACAGGACGTCATCTCGATGGCCTTGGGCGGCGAGAGCGTCACCAACACCGTCGAGGGTCGAGAGCGCTACACCGTTAACGTGCGGTACCCGCGAGCCTTCCGCTCCAACCCTCAGACCATCGCGAACGAGGTGCAGGTACCTATGCCAGGCGGCGGGACTGTACCGCTCGGCGAGGTGGCAATGGTGCAGCTGACCCGCGGTCCCACCTCGATCCGCACGGAGAACGGGCAACTTGCCGTGTACATCTTCGTGGACATCTCCGGCCGGGATCTCGGGGGTTACGTCTCGGAGGCGCGTCAAGCCGTCGCGAGCGAGGTCAAGCTGTCTCCGGGCACGACCGTGCAGTGGAGCGGTCAGTTCGAGTATCTCGAACGCGCCGAGGCCCGGCTTCGCATCGTCGTGCCCGTCACGCTCTTGATCATCTTGCTCCTGCTCTATCTGAACTTCAGGCGGCTGACGGAAACGCTGATCGTGATGCTCTCCCTCCCCTTCGCGCTCGTCGGCGGCGTCTGGCTCATGTGGTGGCTCGGCTTCAACATGTCGGTCGCGGTTGCAGTCGGCTTCATCGCGCTCGCCGGCGTCGCTGCCGAGACGGGCGTGATCATGCTCATCTACCTCGATCATGCCCTCGCGGAGATCCGGGCGGCGCGGGAGAAGGAGGGGCGGCCACTAACGCGGGCCGACCTGCGGACGGCCATCATGGTGGGCGCGGTCGAGCGCGTTCGGCCGAAGATGATGACTGTCGTAGCCATCATGGCGGGGCTTGTTCCGATCCTCTGGAGCACCGGCGCGGGGTCGGAGATCATGCAGAGGATCGCCGTTCCCATGATTGGCGGCATGGTGTCCTCGACGGTCCTGACCCTGGTCGTAATCCCCGCCATCTACGGCCTGGTGAAGGGACGGCGGCTGCCGGACGTCGAAGGCGCCTCACAGCTTCACCTGCCACCCAAGACCGCAGCCGCAGCCTAACGGAAGTGACAAGGAGATCTGAGATGGACACGAAACTGACCCGCCGAGGCCTGCTCGCGGCCGTCGGGGGAGCAGCCTTGCTCGCCCCCTGGAGCGCTGGAGCCCAGACCTACCCTGAGCTTACGGTCACCAAGGACCCGAGCTGCGGCTGCTGCGCCGCTTGGATCGAGCACATGCGCGCGGCGGGCTTCTCCGTCACGGTCCGGGACGCACCGGTGAACCCATTGAAGGTGAAGCTCGGCGTGCCACGCGACCTCGCGTCCTGCCATACAGCGCAAATCGACCGGTACGTCGTCGAGGGCCACGTGCCGGCCAGCGCCGTAAAGCGGCTTCTCGCGCAGAGGCCGGATGCGATTGGCATCGCTGTTCCGGGCATGCCGGTCGGCTCGCCCGGAATGGAGGTTGAGGGGACCGAGCCGGACACCTACGACGTCGTCCTGTTCGGGCCGCAGGGGCGACGGGTGTTCGCGCGATACCGTGGGGGTCAGGAAGCGTGATCCTGCCGCTACAGAGGGGCTGAGCAACAAGCCGGAGTTCGCCCGCTTTCCTGTGCCTCTTGGATTGGAGGACATGGCACATCGCCATAGGAGCAGAATACGCAGCAATCGCCTGCCTTGGGCCGCAGGAGCGAGCCGCAATCGGCGCACTCGAAGAAGAACTGACAGGCGTTGGTGGGCATCGCTTCCACCGACCGATGGCCGCAGTGCGGGCAGGTCAGGGTCGAGTTGAGCTGCATCGGTTCACCCCACCGCCGTCTGCGCAATTGGCTCGATGAACGGTTCCCAAAGAAGTGCCAGGAGAACCAGCAACGTCCCGACACCGAGCAGGGCGACCGTTTTCTTCGATGATGGAGAGGCTTCGCACGACCGCCCAGCGCAGGCCACGGAACGCCCCCGCGAGTGCAACGCCCAGGCTGTCACGATTGCCAGAATAGCCCCCCCGATCAGAACCGGCCTCACGCTGGTCAGGCGCTCCAGCCCGCTGAGCACCGCTCCTGTCGCGCCGAGGCTTACGAGCGCCACTGGCAGGGCGCAGCAGGACGAAGCGGCGACCGCACCCAGCCCTGCAACGGCGCCGAACCCTGCCAGCCATCCTGTCGAAAGGACTGGCAGGCGTTTTCCCAAGGACGATGTATGCGGCTGGGAGATGACCATGTTTGGTGGTTTTGACATCATCGTGGCAATCTGCACCCCGTAGTTGCTACAGGGTCAAGAGAAAGATGGTCACAGCCGTGATTGGCATTAGGATCGGGCAGCTCGCCCAAGCGGCTGGGATCAATCTTGAGACGGTGCGCTACTATGAGCGCATCGGCCTCATGCCTGCCCCTCACCGAACCCGTGCAGGGCATCGGGCTTACGACCCGATACACGTCCGACGATTGTCCTTCATTCGCCATGCGCGAGAGTTGGGTTTCAGCATCGACGCGATCCGAGCCCTACTGGTACTGAGCGAACCAACTCAGCGGTCATGCGCCGAAGTCAGGGACATCGCGAGCTCTCATCTCGTCGAGGTCCGAACCAAGCTTGCCCACCTCTCCCGGCTTGAGGGCATCCTGTTCGAAACAGTGAGCCGATGCAGTGGCGAGCCCACGCCGGTGTGCCCGGTCCTCGACATGCTCGACGCGAAATTGTGACCGTCGGGTTCCCCGCGGAGACTCCTGGCCGAGAAGCCGAAGGCGACCGGAACCGTGAATAGAAACGCAGCCGTCGCCCAAGCGCTTGGTCACTCAGCGCGGCCTGAGCCACGTGAATAGAAGCGCTCCCGCAGGGCTTCTCAGGCCTGCGCGTCCGCACCCATGCGGCTGCTTGCTTAGGATCAGCTGCCCTCCGGGAGCGAATGCGCCCTTCGTCGTCGACGAGGACGTCATGGCGCTTCCGCAAGCGTGCGGTCTTCCCCCGCATTGACGTCTGTTCCTGCGAACGAGCTCCGCCTTTCGGATCTCGCCGGGTCACTACCGGCCTATCCGTACGGCATAACCCACGATCTCGCGGGCCAGCGTGTTGGCGACCGCCACGTCCCGCAGGAACTCCCGGCTGAACGCGCAGAGCACGTCCGCGTAGACCCCGCTGCCCCGGGCCGTGTCGAAACCGAGCGCCGGGTCGAGGAGCGCCTCGTCGGCGCCGTCGGGCAGCAGAACGAGACAATCCCAGTCGCTGTCCGGCCGTGCCGTCCCCTTGGCTCGGCTCCCGAACAGGAGCACGGCCTCCGGCGAATAAGTCTCCTCGATCCGGGCGACGAGGGTCCGGAGCTCGGGGATGTCCGCCGCGCGCGGGATCAGGGTCGCTATGGACACCTCCGGCATCGAGCGCCGGGATGAGCCTGCCGGAGCAGAACCGCTCGTTGGGTTGACGCCTTCTCCCGGATCCGGACGATCAACCCCATGAAGGCCGGCAACTACCATCGCGTGATCCTCGTCGACGAAGACGACCGGCCGTGGGCCGTCCCCTTCGGCAGGGACGCGAAGGCTGAACACGAGCGGCATCGCTGCGAAGGACTGCGCGACTGGCTCGGCATCGACCCCACGGCAACGACCGTCGGTGAGGCCCGGTGCAGGCTAATGGAGCCGTGCAAGGACTGGGCACTCGCCGAACCGGCTGTTACCGGCGCCGCGACGGTGCTGGTCCTGAACTAGGTCGATGCACGGCGTTGGCGCAACAAGGCGGCGCCGATCCGTCTTCGGGACGTGTCGGGCGGCGGGGACAGGCCGTTCGGAGCGGACCAGGAGCACGACGGCCTAGTCACGGCCTGGGACTGCGTGGGCGCGGCGCTGGCCGCGTTTCGGGAGGAAGATCGCACCCTCATCCGGGCCATGGCCGAAGCCCTCGCGGGCGGACGCCTGGCGATGACATTTGACCCGCGGAATGGTCCGATCCTCGTCCTTGCCGACAGGGTGCCCGGGATGGCGCACCTGGCATGGATCGCCCGCGCCGCAATCACGGCGGACCGGGCATCGCAACGCTTCGACGCCGTCGTGCGCGCCGGGGCGCAGCCCGAGAACCACCCGGTCCCCGCTCCTTGAACAGGGGCACGCGGTCGCGTCCTGCCCGGGCGGACGAAGGTGGCCGACATCATGTTCCGGTGCGGGCCCCCGATACCTGCTCGGGAGCGCGCTCGCCCCGTCGTGTGTCCGCCGTCCGCGCGACGCGGAGCAACGTGCGCAGGCTTTCCTCGCTCAACCCTGCCGCCCACGGGCGGGGCAGAACATCCGCGATGTCCAAGTCCGCTTTCCCCACGTACTGGGCGAGCGGCGACACCGCATTTTCTCCCCAGAGGCGCTCGAACACGGGCGAGGCGAGCCCTTTGGCCTCGATCTTCCGAGCCCATTCGGCCGTGATGCCGAGATCGGCCGCGCATTCCCTGTAGGTGAGGCACTTGCCGTCGACGCCGAGCCGCCGTCTGAGAATCAGCGCGGTCCGGGCCGGAAGCTTCCGCATCGCATCCTCCACAGCCCCGAGCACCGTCTCCTCCGGTTTCCAGGATCTCTCGCGTTGCGCTTCGAGCCATACGGGCAGCCGCTCCTCGCAGTATGCGTCGACGGCCTCCCGGAATTTTCGAACTCTGCCCCAACCCCAGTCAGGAGCGGCCAGGAAATAGCTGGCCGGCACGGTGCGGAGATCGCCGACGGTGCTGAACTCGCTCAACGCGGCTTGGGTCGCCGGCGGCAGCCGCATCCTGGACAGGGGCTCGTCGTAGAACCAATCGGGGTAGACCTGGTCCAACACGGTCGGCCCGGCTGACGTCCCGCCGCCACGGGCTGCAGCAACACGGGCCGGCCCGTACAGATCCGGGCGGACGTGCCGAATACCTCCAGCGGGACGGTCAATGATGTCGAGCCAGCCGTCCGCTCGGCGAACGGTCCGCACCGATTTGGTGCGCGCTGCGGCTTCCGGCGTGATCTGGACGGTGTCTGGCGAGCGGTGCGCCGGCGGATCGAGCCCGGCTTGATCCGGCTGGGCGATGTACGCTCCTTTGGCCTGAGTGGTTGACCAGAAACGCAAGGCTTGCGTCACCAGCCTGAAGTGCCTGCTGCGCCAGGTGCCTCCCACCAGGTAGAACAAGACGTAAGGTATGGGGGCCTGCGCCACCGACGAACTCCCGTTTTTGCACGGGATCTCCCACCCGCTGCGGCAGGTAGATAGGATTCGGATCCGCAAGCCGGCCGCAAGCCGGCTCGGGCCTCAAGGTAAACGACCCTCCTGCGCGGTGAGCGCGGAGCCGGAGCGAGCTCTCGATCACGGTAACCGACGAGCGACCTACGAGGTGGACCTGTTCGCGCGAAGCAGCGCCGGGTTTTCGCCGGCTTCGGCGGGGTTGAACTCTGATGCGGACTCTATGGTGGAGTGGGTGCCGGCTGGCTCTGTTGCGGATCGTGCATCGCATCCTCTGGCAGCACGGGCAGACCCCCGCCGCTTGAGGTTGCTGGCCCTGTTTGGAGGGTATCGTCAGCCCGTGCCGGGCTGATGCTGATCGGACCGCGTGGGGGTTTCCGCCATCACCGGGGCCGCCGCGAGTCTGGCCTCGACCGCAAGGGTGACGAGTGTGAGCTTCATGCGCATGAGCTTCTTCGGTTGGCGGTGAGCCTACGCCCGCTCGCGAACTTAGCGGCGAGATGCCTGACCGCTCACCGCGCGTTGTCGGGTTAGCTCTCGGAAGCACTCCTGTGAGCGAACTCTACCGTGCCTCGCCTATATGGAAAACGGGCCCGTTGGAGCGGGTCTGCCCCAGTGAAGATGAGCCGCGACCGAAACGCGACCGGGCTCTCGACAAGAAGCCTTGCACGGAGCCGCTTCTCGTCGGGCACGAACATGGCTGTCTTCAAGTATCGTGCCTCGTGCCTGACCCAGGCAGGCACGAGGAGCCCCCATCGCCGTGCGAGGTGCTCCCCCGATCCGCCGATGAACGCATCCGCCCTCTCCTGTCCGAGGAGCGGTGGCTCCTGACGCAACAGCGATTGTTGACGAGCCGGATCGCCGTCACAGCCGTAGAAAACGTCGAGGAACTCTCGGAGATGGTGCTCCCAGTCGCCATCTTCCCCCGCGCGAACTGCGACCTCGTGTAACGACGACGGTCTCATCTCCCAAACACGCTTCCGAAGCGGGCCTGCGCGTCCACCGGAGGGTCTTCGTCGTATATGGACCGGTAAAGACGCGCCAACTCCTCTTCGTCTGAAAGCCCGAGGTGCGAAGCAAGCTGGCGGGCGTCTCCCACATCCCTGTTGCCCCGGTTCACGTTCGCGAGCGCCTGGAGCTTCATCGCGAGTAGATAGTGCGGTTTCGCTAGGAACACCCGCAACCCAGGCCGACGACCGACCGGGTAACTATTCGACGCGGTGAAGAGCGCCGGGGTGAACATCCCGACCGCATTGTTCAGCCAATCGGGGTCGAGTTCCATCTGGGCGGCAACGACGCCCAGCGACGGAGCGAGCAGATTTTCGTCGAAGCCCTCGCGCACGACGGCGTCGACGTCCTCCGTAGACCGCCTCCAGTCAAACTGCAGCATAACGGCACCACCGCCGTAGACGGCAAGCTCCACAAAGACCTTGCGACGGGCCAGGTCCTCCCCTAGGAGCTCGAACGCCTGACGAAGGCGCTCCGCATCAAACGGCTGCCGCACTGTCCGACCTCTACGGAGCACCGTAGACGGCCAACTCACGCTCGACGTGACGAAGGTGGCCTGAGAGCGAGGCGATCTCCTCGTGAGCGTCGCGCAACCGCTCCTCCAAACTTTCTTTTTCGATTTCCAGGATCGCTCGCCTGCGCTTCTCGCCGCGGCGGAGCCGCCTTGCGACCGTCCGCCCGAGTGTGCTCCGGCGCACGGCGCCCTCAAGGTCCCGCAACGAGATGCCTTCGACCGCGGCGGCGTAGTCCTGACATTCAGGCCCCGGTTCCAGAACCCACTTGGGCTCTCCTCGGACCGTGATCACGCGAGGGATCGTCGTGTCCCTCACACGATGGGTGAAATAAGCAACCTTCCGGTCGAAGATCTTGGCAGGTGTCGTGACCGCACGTTTGTCGCCATCGATGTCCCTATCGAACGCCGACACCATCAGGATGCGGTAATCACGATCATCGTGAGTGGCGGTCAAGAAGGTGTAGGCGCCCTCTTCGACACCCGCCAGCACCGCCTGCCAATCATCTATCCACGCTCGCACTGTCGACAAGGAGGATCCCCAGGTACAATTTCACCGACTTAGCGCCACCATTCCCTGAGGTCAAGTCTGCTCCGGTGAGAGCGTTCGCAGCACCGCGCGCTCCGAACCAAGGCAGCGACCTTGAGAGCGGTACCCTCGTCCATTCGGGCGGTCCGATTTGCCGTCCCCGCGTCTGTGTTCCAGAGCCGTTCGTACCAAAACCTGCTCGCTCTCAACCAACCGAGCCCTGAGGCCGGACAACAACACCTTCCCTGACAGAGAGGGTAGCCGGCCCGGCCCTTGGGTCAGTCAGATCTCGGTCGCCCGGAGCCGAAGCGAGTTCGCGATGACGCTGACGGAGGACAGCGCCATGGCCGCGGCCGCGATGACGGGCGAGAGCAGGATGCCAAACACCGGGTACAGCACGCCCGCTGCGATGGGCACGCCGGCCGCATTGTAGATGAATGCGAAGAACAGGTTCTGCCTGATGTTACCCATGGTCGCGCGGGACAGCCGAAGCGCCCGCACGATGCCGGTGAGGTCGCCCCTCAGCAGGGTCACACCGGCGCTTTCCATCGCGACGTCCGTGCCGGTTCCCATGGCGATGCCGACATCCGCTGCCGCGAGCGCCGGGGCGTCGTTGACCCCATCGCCGGCCATGGCGACGACCTTGCCTTGCGCCTTGTATCGGGCGACCACCTCGGCCTTGCCATCAGGGAGCACCTCGGCCTCGACCGCGTCGATCCCAAGCCTCGCCGCGACGGCCTTGGCAGTCGTCCAGTTGTCGCCTGTCAGCATGATGACGCGGATGCCCTCTTCGTGGAGCGCGCGAAGCGCCTCAGGGGTGGTCGCCTTCACCGGGTCGGCGATGCCGAACGTCCCGGCGAGGCGTCCGTCAACCGCCGCGAAAATCGCGGTGGCGCCGTCGAGCCGCAGCATTTCCGCCTGGTCCGCCAGCCCCGTGACGTCGACGCCCTGCTCACGCAGGAAGGCCTGGTTGCCGAGTGCGATCCGGTGGCCCTCGACCGTCCCGAGCGCACCCCGTCCGACCGGGCTATCGAAATCACCAACAGCGGCCAGCGCCAGGCCGCGTGTCTCCGCCGCATGAACGATGGCCTGCGCGAGCGGGTGTTCGCTGGCGCGCTCGACGCTCGCCGAGAGCCGGAGGAGCTCCGCTTCATCGAAGCCCGGCGCCGGGATGATGGCGGTGACCGCGGGCTTGCCCTCGGTCAGGGTACCGGTCTTGTCGACGACGAGCGTGTCGATCTTCTCCATCCGCTCCAACGCTTCCGCATTGCGGATGAGGACGCCCGCTCCGGCGCCCCGTCCGACGCCGACCATGATCGACATGGGCGTGGCAAGCCCGAGCGCGCACGGACAGGCGATGATCAGCACCGCTACCGCCGCGAGCAGTGCATAGGTGAAGCGCGGCTCAGGCCCGAAAGCCCACCAGACGCCAAAGGCGACCAGTGCAACCGCGATGACGGCCGGGACGAACCAGCCCGAAACCTGGTCGGCGAGGCGCTGGATCGGTGCGCGCGAGCGCTGCGCGTCGGCTACCAGCTGGACGATCTGCGCCAGCATCGTGTCGCGCCCGACCTTGTCGGCGTGGATCACGAGGCCGCCGCTCTGGTTGAGCGTCCCGCCGATGACCTTGGCATCGACGTCCTTGCTGACGGGCATCGACTCGCCCGTCACCATGCTTTCATCGACGGAGGAACGACCCTCCACGACCGTGCCATCAACCGGCACCTTCTCGCCCGGCCGAACCCTGAGACGGTCCCCGACCTGCACCTGATCGAGCCCGACTTCCTCATCGGTCCCATCCGGCCGAAGGCGGCGTGCTGTCTTGGGAGATAGATCGAGCAGAGCGCGGATGGCGCCGCTCGTGCTCTCGCGTGCCCTGAGCTCCAGCACCTGACCGAGGAGAACCAACACGGTGATGACCGCTGCCGCCTCGAAGTAGACCGGCACAGCCCCGTCGTGGCCACGCAACTCCGGCGGGAAGAGGCCCGGCGCGAAGGTGGCAACCACGCTGTAGATCCAGGCCGCTCCCGTACCGATGGCGATCAGCGTGAACATGTTCAGGTTGCGGCTGACGAGCGAGCGCCAGCCGCGCTCGAAGAACGGCCACCCGGCCCACAGCACGACCGGCGTCGCCAGCACTAGCTGCGCCCAATTCGAATTCTGCTGCCCGATGCGGTCGACGATGCCGAGAAGGTGCCCGCCCATCTCCAGGAGGACCACCGGAAGGGTCAGGACGAGCCCGACCCAGAACCGGCGCGTCATGTCGACGAGTTCTTCGTTCGGCCCTGCATCTGCCATCGCGAGCACCGGCTCCAACGCCATGCCGCAGATCGGGCAAGATCCCGGCCCGACTTGGCGGATCTCGGGATGCATCGGACAGGTGTAAATCGTGCCCTCGGGAACGGGTGCGGCCGTGGCCTTCTCCGGCGCGAGATACTTCTGCGGATCGGCCAGGAACTTGGTCCGGCAGCCGGCGGAGCAGAAATAGTAGGTGTGACCCGCATGCTCGGCCCGGTGCTCGGCCGTGTGCGGGTCCACGTTCATCCCGCAGACTGGGTCCTTCACGGTCCCGGGAGCCGGGGCGGCGTGCGCGTGCGCGCCGTGACCATGTCGGCCGTCGTGCTCGTGATGGTGATGGCCGCCGCCGCAGCAGGAGGACTTGGCCCCTTCGACGGTATGGTCGGGTGCCGGGGCGTGCCCGCCGCAGCAGGACTTCTCGTTCGCCATGGGAGATCCTTTCTCCCGTCCCATGTGGGGCCTCCTATCATGGGAAGGTCAAGATGCCTTGCAGCTCATGGACGAGCGTGCGGCTTGTCAGTCTCCAACGCGCGAAGACGAGAAGAGCACCAGGGCGGCTACCCAGATCGCAACCGGGATGAGCAGAGCCCAGCGGAAGTCGGACCCGATCTGGAAGTTGATGAACGACATCAGCGCGACGGATGGCAACCCGGCCGCGCCTACCAAGCCTGCGCCGGCGAGGCGGTGTGGCCGGGCGCGCAGCAGCGCAGCAACGGCGAGAAGAAGCAACCCGGCCGCCGCGGCCTGCCCTCCGAGGACAACCAGCACGCGGTCGGCCCAATCGGGGAACCCCGGCGCGACGGCTGCCAGATTGCCAAGGTTCGCTCCTATCGCGCGCTCGTCCTCGGGCAAGAGCGTGGGTCGCAGCGCGATGAAGTACGTGCCAAGCCCGATCTGGTACGTTCCCCAGAGTGCCAGCAGTCCCCGCACAAGCGCGGACGACGCGTGCGTCAAGCGTGGGCGAGCCGGTTGTAGACAGGGACAAACAGTGCCGCCGCAACCCACGCGCCTGCGACGCTGCCAAGGATCCCCTGAACAAAGCTGCGGTACACATCGCTCGGGTCGGTGGCGAACAGCACCACCCAGCCGTGTGTCACCCCGGCGTTCGGCCAAAGCAGAGCGAACGCGTAGCAAAGAACGAAGAGTCCGACGAGGGTCGCCGTGAGGGCCGTTCCCGTCGCAACGAGGCTGAGCGGTCCAGAGTAAAGCGTAGCCGGCGAAGTTCCCCTTCCGGCAGTGAGCGTGGCCATGTCATCCTCCTCCTGGACGGTGGAAGTCTGCAGGATAACTCGGGCGCACGTCCTGTTACTTGATCAGCATCAAGGCCCGAGGTTCCCGGAGTCCCCTGGCCCGATCCCGACGTCAGTCATCTCGGCTGCAGTAGCCAAGCTGACCGCCATGGGTTCGGCTTACGCCGGCACCGGGACGATTTCCGCCGCGCATTCGCCGGACTGGATGCCCTGAGATGCGCTCCTGTTCGCAACGGCCCGTCCAATCCAGCGCGGATCGCTCTCCCAGCCCTATGGGAACCCCATCGCCGAAAACCTGACAAAAGCCGGATGCGGGCAGAGCCCGGCCCGGCGTATCAAATCACTGCGCATTCGAAGTCGACGACCCCTCAAACACCGGCTCCGGACGCACTTGCGAACGCAGTACCGCGACGAGCGCCACGTTGATCAACGCGATGACAACCAGCCCGGCGTAGGTGCCGCCGGCACCCCACCGGGCGAGCAGGACCGCCCCGAGTGATGGGGCTAAAGCTTGGGCGACGAGACCCGGACCGGCGAGGCGACCCGCCAGCGCTGGGTAGCGGTCCGGCCCGAACAGAGCGAGCGGGAGCGCCCCACGCGCGATGGAGTAGATGCCGTTTCCACTACCGTAGAGGATTAGCCCCAAGGCCGGCAGGGGCAATCCGACCCACAGCAGCACGAGCCCGAGCGCGATCAGGATCATGGCCGCAGCAAGGGTCCAATACGGGTGGTGTTTCCCGCCAAACGCCATCTCGACCACCCGCGCCGCCACCTGAGACGGGCCGACCAAGGCTCCGAGCCCGACCGCCGTCGCCAGGGACAGCCCGCTCTCCTGGAGGAGGGTGATCAGGTGAACCGACACGACCGACGTCGTCGCTCCGGCCGAGACCCAGATCCCAGCGAGGATCAGGAAAGCGCGATGGTCAGATCCGGAAAGCGAGACGGCCACTTTTCGCGTCTGCCCTCGGGGAGTGCTGGCCCCGGCCGCGTTCGTGCGCAAGGTGACGAGAAGGAGAGGCAGCGAGACCGCGATCTGGACCGCGGCGTAGACGAAGCAGGCACCCCGCCAGCCGAGCCGCTCGACGAGCAGCGCCGACAAGGGCCAGCAGACCGTGCTCGCGAACCCGCCCCACAAGGTCAGGTGCGTGATCGCCGAGCGGGCCTTCTCCCGGTAGAGCCAGCCGAGCGCGGAGAAGGCCGCGTCGTACAGGCCGGCGCCCATGCCCGCCCCGAGAACCGCCCACGCAAGCAGGTACACGCCAAGGTTCGGCGCCGCCCCGAGCAGCGCCAGCCCGAGCCCGAGCAGGAGCGCCGAACCGCCCAGCACCGGCCGGCCGCCGTGCTCGCCGACAAGACGCCCGACGCGGGGCGAGACGAGGCCGGCGACGAGCAGGCCGAGCGACAGCCCGCCGACCACCCACGGCAGAGGCCAGCCGGTGTCGGACGAGATCGGGACGGCAAGGACCGCCAGCAGATAGTAGGACGAGCCCCAAGCGAGGATCTGGGTGATCCCGAGGGTGGTGATCACCACCGCCCGGCTGTGCGCCGTCACTCCGCCTTCCCGCAGCAGCCCGACACGACCGGAGGCGTGGGCGCCTCCGCCGGGCCGCAGCCGCATCCCCGTCCGGTCGTAGCCTTCGCCTCGGCGTCAGCCATGCAGCACGCGTCGACCTCCGGAGCAGGGCCACCGCAGCAGGACGACGAAACATTCGCGTCGGCATTCGGCGCGCCGGAGCACACGCCCGTCTCGGGCAGGGTGAGTTGGACGTTGTCCGCCGCGACCATGTCCCCGGCGAGGGCGGCGGCTATCGAGCGGACCTGTTCGTAGCCGGTCATCATGAGGAAGGTCGGCGCCCGCCCGTAGCTCTTGATCCCGGCCGTGTAGAAACCGGGCTCCGGATGCGAGAGCTCGCGGTGGCCGTGCGGGTACACCGTCCCACAGGAATGCAGGTTCGGGTCAACCAGCGGCCCGAGCGCCTCAGTGCTCTCCAGCGACGGATCGAGCTTGAGCCGAAGCTCGCGCGTCAGCGCCAGGTCGGGCCGCTGCCCGGTCGCGGCCACGATGCGGTCCACCGGGCCGAGCGAGCGCCGGCCCTTGGCCGTATCGCCGTCCACGATCAGCCGGCCGTCCTCCTCCCGGACCGAAGCAACCCCGAAGCCGGTGACGAGGGTGACACGGCCGCTCTCGACAAGGTCCTTGAGCGCGGTGCCGAGCTCGCCGCGGGCGGCCAGCTTGTCTGCCGCGCCGCCGCCGAACACCCGCATCAGGTTCGTACCTCGGGTCGCCCAGACCGCGTTCGTGCGCGGATCGCGCTCGGCCAGCCGAGCAAGGTCGAGGAGGACGTTCGCGGCGGAGTGGCCGGCGCCGACCACAAGGGTGGTCCGTCCGGCATAAGCATCGCGGTCGCGGCCGAGCACGTCCGGGATGCCGTAGGCGATGCGGTGGGCCAAGGCTTCCTCGCCGTCCGCCGCGAGCCCGCCGGCCCCGAGCGGGTTCGGGCTCGTCCAGGTGCCGGAGGTGTCGATGACGGCCCGCGCCAGGTCGCGGCGGCCACCCCGCTCCGAGCGAACGGCCAGGAGGAACGGGCGGTCACCCCGGTCCTTGCTCACGACCTTGTCGATGCCGAGCCGCCCCATGGCGGTGACCTTCGCGCCGGTTTCGACGACGGCGGCGATCTCCGGCGTCTCGGACAAGGGGGCCAGATAAGCGTCAACGAGATCCTGCCCCGTCGGGTAGACGTCGGCCGGCGGCTCCTGCCAGCCGTGCCGCATCAGGATCGCCCGGGCGACTGGGTCGACGTTGAACTCCCAAGGCGAGAACAGTCGAACATGCCCCCAATCGCGTACGTTCGCTGCGACGCTCGGGCCTGCCTCGTAGACCTTCACCGGCAAGCCGCGCTCGATCAGATGGGCGGCGGCTGCGAGCCCGACCGGGCCGGCACCAACGACCGCGACAGGAAGCTCTCCGTCCGACATTTCTGGTCCTCCTAGAAAGATCGAAATATGAGGCGCGACATCACGCGGCAGCATCGGTCGTGCCGGTCTCGCAGGCCGCGTCGGCGCAGCACTCGTCGGCCATGAAGCCGAGCAGGGCGTTCATCGCCTCGTAGTTCGCTCGCGAGATCAGGGTTGTGGCCTGCCGCTCCTGGGTGACCAGCCCGGTCAGGATGAGCCGGTGCAGGTGATGCGACAGGGTCGACGCCGGGATGCCAAGCTTTTCTTGCAGGCGCCCGACAGGCATGCCGGCGTGCCCAGCCCGGACCAGTGTGCGGTACACCTCAAGCCGGGTCGGGCTGCCCAGAGCCTCAAGCTGCTTGGCGGCTTGTTCGACGTTCATCGAAATAGCATGCGCGCCTTCGGCGGACGCGTCAACACGGTTGCTACCTCGCAGCTACGGCCCGAGGAGCATGCGGGCGCCGGCCATCGCGAGCAGCGCGCTTAGGAGGTAACGCAGCGCCTGGATGGGCAAGCGCTGAACCGCCAGCCACGAACCGGCGAAGCCGCCTACGGCCACGGCAAGCAGCCATAGCGGGAGCTCTGAGGGCAAGAACTTCAAGGTGGCCCAAGCTCCGAGCATGGCCGCGCAGGAATTCAGGAGGTTGAAGACGGCTGAGATGGCCGCGGCCTGCCGGATCTCGACCCATCGCAGCGCCAGGACGAGGGGCGCAAGGAAAATCCCGCCCCCCACGCCCGTCACGCCCGACACGAACCCGATCCCCGCTCCGGCCATCAACGCTGGCAGGAACGGCGGCTCGTGGATCGCGTCGGCGTCCGCCAGTTGGCGACCCCGTAGCGTCTGCAGGGCAGCGGCGATCAGCAAGGCTCCGACGAGCGGCCGATAGAGGGAAGCATCGAGATGCGTGGCCCCGCCCAGAACGGAGAACGGCGCGCCCAAGATCGCGAACGGGTAGCAGGTGCGCCAGGTCAGCATGCCGGCCTTCGCGAACCTGGCGGTGCCGATGGCCGAGACGAGCACGTTTAACGCGAGCGCGGTCGGCTTGATGACGGCGGGCGCGAAGCCAGTGAGCCCCATCAGGGCGATATAGCCCGTACCTCCCGCCTGCCCGACGGAGGCGTACAGCACGGCGACAACGAGAAGGCTCGCCGCGAACAGCATCGGTTACGTGCTTTGCCCCTCTCGCGAGCGCAGCTTAGCCGATGCGCGGGGCTTGTCTCAGCTCCGGGCGGCTTTCGGCGCCCCGCTCGTACCAGCCCTGGGACCGGTTCACGATCCATACGACAGTCAGCATCACCGGCACCTCGATGAGGACGCCCACCACGGTCGCGAGCGCCGCGCCCGAGTTGAAACCAAACAGGCTGATGGCCGCCGCCACCGCGAGCTCGAAAAAGTTCGATGCTCCGATCAGCGCGGACGGACCGGCGACGCAGTGCTGCTCCCCGGCGACGCGGTTCAGGACGTAAGCGAGCCCGGCGTTGAAGTAGACCTGGATCAGGATCGGGACGGCCAAGAGCGCGATGACGAGTGGCTGCGCCAGGATCTGCTCGCCCTGGAAGCCGAAGAGGAGGACCAAGGTGGCGAGGAGCGCGACGAGGCTGATCGGCCCGAGCCGCTTCAGGAGCGCGTCGAGCGCGGGCTGGCCGCCCGAGGCCAGCAAGCTTCGCCGGAGCACCTGCGCCACGATCACGGGCAGCACGATGTAGAGCACGACGGACAGGACGAGCGTGCCCCAGGGAACCGTGATGGACGACAGTCCGAGCAGGAGCCCGACGATCGGCGCGAAGGCGACGACCATGATCGTGTCGTTCAGTGCGACCTGGCTCAGCGTGAAATGCGGCTCGCCGCGGGTCAGGTGTGACCACACGAAGACCATGGCGGTGCACGGGGCGGCCGCCAGGATGATGAGGCCGGCGATGTAGCTGTTGATCTGGGCCGCCGGCAGGTACGGCCGGAAGAGCCACGCGACGAAGAGCCAGCCCAGCGCCGCCATGGAGAACGGCTTCACGGCCCAGTTGATGAAGAGCGTGACGCCGATGCCGCGCCAGTGCCGCCCGACATGCCGGAGCGAGGCAAAGTCGATCTTGAGCAGCATGGGGATGACCATGAGCCAGATCAGGACGGCCACGGGCAGGTTCACCTTGGCAACCTCGGCAGCACCGACCGCCTGAAAGAACCCGGGCATCACGTGGCCGAGCGCGATGCCGACCACGATGCACAGGGCGACCCATAGGGTCAGGTATCTCTCGAAGGTGGACATCGTCGTTCCTATGCGGTGATGCGGCGGCCGCAGTCATCCGTGACGCGCTCGCCGTCTTCCTTGACGAAAGCGCCGCGCTGGGGCGGCAGGAGATCGAGGACGAGCTCGGACGGTCGGCACAGGCGCACGCCCTTCGGGGACACGACCAGCGGTCGATTGATCAGGATCGGGTGCGCCTCGACCGCATGGAGGAGGTCGTCCTCGGTCAGGTCGGGGTTGCCCAGCCCGAGCTCGGCGAAGGGAGTGCCCTTCTGGCGCAGGATCTCCCGCACAGTCAGGCCGGCTCGGTCGAGCATCTGGACCAGGAGCGCGCGCGACGGCGGCGCCTTCAGGTACTCGACGACGTGCGGCTCGACCCCGGCGTTGCGGATCATCGCCAACGTGTTCCGGGACGTTCCGCAATCCGGGTTGTGGTAGATGACGACGTCCATCAGGCGACTACCGGCCTGCCGGTTGATGCGCCCTCCATGTGCCCGATCTCGCGCACCCGGCTCGTCAGCGCGAGTTGGTCGAGGCTGGCGACGGGAAGCGACAGTAGGACGGCGATGCGGTTGCGCAGGTAACGGGCAGCGGTAACGAACGCCCGCTCGCGCTCGATCTCCGGGCCCTCGACCCGGGACGGGTCCTCAATCCCCCAATGGGCCGTGATGGGTTGCCCCGGCCATACCGGGCAGACCTCGCCGGCCGCGTCGTCACAGACCGTGATCACCATGTCCATGACCGGCGCGCCAGGCTTGGCGAACTCGTCCCACGTCTTGGAACGCAGACGGTCGGTCGGAATGCCCTCGTCCGCGAGGACCTTGAGGGCGAGCGGCTTCGGGCCGGGCCCGCCCTCGCTCCCTGCCGAGAAAGCCCGGAAGCGGCCGCCGCCCAGATGATTAAGGAGGGCCTCGGCGAGGATGGAGCGGGCCGAATTGTGGGTGCAGAGGAACAGGACGTTGTAGACGCGCTCAGGCATCGGCGAGCTCCTTGGCGGGCGAGCAGCAATCCGTCAGCGCCGCGACCGCCGGCGCGCAGATCTCGGGATGGCCGGAGCAACAATCGCGCATCAGGAACGCGACGAGGCCGGATAGGGCCGGGAGGTTCGCGCTGTAGATGATGGAGCGCGACGCGCGTCGGGACTGAACGAGCCCCGAATGCTCCAGGTCCTTGAGGTGGAAAGACAGGTTTGATGATGAAACGCCGAGCCGCTCGGCAGGGAGCGGCTTCGGGCCGGGCCCGCCCTCGCTCCCTGCCGAGAAAGCCCGGAAGCGGCCGCCGCCCAGATGATTAAGGAGGGCCTCGGCGAGGATGGAGCGGGCCGAATTGTGGGTGCAGAGGAAC
>NZ_JABEPP010000004.1:0-395330 GCF_013044135.1 Enterovirga aerilata | reverse complement strand
GGGCCGGGAGGTTCGCGCTGTAGATGATGGAGCGCGACGCGCGTCGGGACTGAACGAGCCCCGAATGCTCCAGGTCCTTGAGGTGGAAAGACAGGTTTGATGATGAAACGCCGAGCCGCTCGGCAAGCATGCCGGCGGCCATTCCGTCCGGTCCGGCCTGGACGAGCAGGCGCACGACCCGAAGGCGGGACTCCTGCGAGAGGGCCGCGAATGCCGTCAGGGCTTGCCGTTCGTCCATTTCCTCAATATCTCAACTGTCGTTGAAACGTTGTAGCCACAAGGACCGGCGTGGACAAGGCCCAAAAACTATCGGACGGCATCTCCAACCTGCGGGAAGACGTCTTCACGGTTCCGCGTGTCGAGGATCTCGCCGGCGACAGGCCGGTGCACCCGCCGCGCTTCCTGCTGCTCTACGGTTCGCTGCGGGAGCGCTCCTACAGTCGGCTCCTGGTCGAGGAAGCCGGGCGTCTGCTTAAGCGCATGGGCGGCGAGGTCAGGATCTTCGATCCTCGCGGCCTGCCGCTCCCGGACGATGGCCCGGCGACGCATCCGAAGGTGCAGGAGCTTAGGGACCTCTCGTTGTGGTCGGAAGGTCAGGTCTGGTGCAGCCCGGAGCGGCACGGCACCATCTCCGGCGTGTTCAAGTCGCAGATCGACTGGGTACCGCTGGAAACGGGTGGGGTACGCCCGACGCAAGGCCGGACCCTCGCCGTCATGCAGGTGTCGGGTGGTTCGCAGTCGTTCAACGCAGTGAACGCGCTCCGGATACTGGGACGCTGGATGCGGATGATCACCATTCCGAACCAATCATCGGTCCCAAAGGCCTTTCAGGAGTTCGACCAGGCCGGACGAATGAAGCCGTCAGCGTATTACGACCGCGTCGTCGACGTGATGGAGGAACTCTACCGCTTCACGCTGCTGACCCGCGGCCATGCCGAGTACCTCGTCGACCGGTACAGCGAGCGGAAGGAGACTGCCGCCGGGTCAGGGAACCAGGCAGAGGACCTCATCGCGCAGGCCCGAAGCTGACGCGGATCTGCTCGTCAGGGGCGTCGTCGTACAACGGGCCACTGCGGTGAGCGAGGTCCCAAAGAGCCAGCCTGAACCAAGGTCACCATCTTCTGCGACCGACTATCGCACGAGCCGCGTTCGATCCGGCTCACGCGACTTCAGCATCTTGTGCTCGAACGAAAGATAGAGAAACGCGCCGTAGTCGGGCTTCTGCTTGGACAGCGTGATCGGGGCAGCGGCCCCCACCACGACTTGCAGGTCGTTCAGCTGGGGGAAGTTCAGGGCGTACCGAAAGCCCGGGGATAACGTCAGGGTGCCCTCTCGCGTCGTCCTGCTCTGCTCGTCGACCTGCGCCTGGCTCTCGGCCAACGCCTCGAACAGAACGTTGAAGTCGCGGGTCACAGCGTAGACGACGCTCGCGCCTATGGACGGGCTGGTCGGGCGCCGGCCATTCACGTCGAGCAAGGTCGTCCACCCCACGTTCGCGTGCAGCGTGACCCGGTCGCTCACAACCTTGCTGAAGGCAAGGTTCGTGTCGAAGCCGTGGGAGCCTTCCCCCAGGCCCTTGAACTGGTTGCCCGTCGGCAGGATCAGACTAAAGCGCGGTGCGAAGGCGGGCTGGGTGTCGGTCTCGTAAAGGACCTGCGGCCTGTAGTTGACCTGCACGTCTCCGAACCCGCTCGGGCGACGTCCGTTCGAGCGCAGGAACGAGTACGGCAGAGTGTAGGAGAACTGGTGGTCCTGGCTTCCGAGCGGGATCTCCTGTGTAAACGACAGGAACCAGTCCCGCCCTTGCTTCTGGGCGGCCGTGATGTGCTGCACGACCCCAGGCTCCTGGTTGTAGGCCTCCTCCAGCAGGAAAGAGTTGTCCTGGATGCCTTTGGCCGGGCGCTGGTCGTCCTCCTGCGCCCTCGCGCCGAAGCACGCCAGGAATGCGACGCCGAAAACCGCCACTTCCAAAAGCCCGAAGTCCAACATCAGGTAACCTCGCTGCCGCGGTCCCGAGAGAATCGGCGGGGCACAGGCTAAAGCCGCGCCAAGGGTTGCGCCACGTCCTCCCGGCAGCGGGTGAGATCGCCCTTGCCTCTATAGCGACTAGAGGTCGTAGAAGCGCTGGTCGAAGGAGACGACCATGGCTGACGCGGCACTTGGCGGAGACACTCGGACCCGCTTCCGGGTGACCGGGATGGATTGCGCGTCCTGCGCGGCGAAGGTGGAGAACGCTGTCAGGCGGGTTCGCGGGGTGAGGGATGTCGGGGTGTCCGCCACGGCAGGCACCATGGTCGTGGGGCACGATCCCGCTGTAACTCCTGGCGAGATTGCCAAGGCCAGCCGCGCTGCCGGCTACCCTGCCGAACCTCAATCAGACGATGCCGAAGCGGCCGGCCTACACGGCCACGACCACGACGATTTCGCCGGACCGTGGTGGCGCGTCCCCAAGGTGCATCTTACCGCCTCATGCGGGCTTGCGCTCGTGATCGCCTACCTCGTTGGTCGCGCCTTCCCGGCTGCCGACCGCTGGGCGTTCCTGGCCGCGCTCGCCATCGGCCTCGTGCCCGTGGCCCGGCGTGCCTTCGCGGCTGTCCGGCTGGGCATTCCGTTCTCCATCGAGATGCTCATGACAATCGCCGCACTCGGTGCGGTCATCATCGGGGCCACCGAGGAAGCTGCGGCCGTCGTGTTTCTGTTCCTCGTGGGCGAGCTCCTGGAAGGCGTTGCCGCCGGGCGAGCCCGCGCATCGATCCAGGGTCTGACGAAGCTGGTGCCGAAGACGGCACTCGTCGAGTGCGAGGGCCGAACAGAGGAGATCCCGGCCGAGAGGCTGTCCGTGGGCCAGACCGTGCTCGTCCGCCCGGGAGACCGCATTCCCGCGGATGGCACCGTCGTCGAGGGCGAGAGCGGCGTCGACGAGGCTCCCGTCACGGGCGAAAGCGTGCCGAAGCGCAAGGGCGTCGATGACTCGGTCTTCGCTGGCACCATCAACGGAGACGGCGCGCTCCGTGTAAGGGTGACCGCAGCCGCCCGGGACAACACGATTGCGCGCGTGGTGCGGCTGGTCGAGGAGGCGCAGGAGGCGAAGGCTCCGACCGAGCGCTTCATCGACCGCTTCTCGCGCTACTACACGCCCGGCGTCGTGGCCGTGGCAGCGCTTGTCGCCCTGCTCCCTCCCCTTCTTGTCGGAGCGCCCTGGGGCGAGTGGGTCTACAAGGGCCTCGCGATCCTGCTCATCGGCTGCCCCTGTGCGCTGGTCATTTCCACGCCGGCAGCCATCGCCGCAGGGCTATCGGCAGGAGCCCGGCGCGGACTGCTCATGAAGGGAGGGGGGGTCCTGGAAAGCCTCGGCCGGATCACGGTCGCCGCGCTGGACAAGACAGGCACCCTGACCGAGGGCCGGCCGAAGGTGACGGACGTGGTCCCGTTCGGCCGAACTGACCGAGAGGTGTTGTCGTTGGCGGCGGCCCTGGAGACGGGCTCCTCGCATCCGCTCGCGAAGGCGATCCTCGACAAGGCCACCGAGGCTGGCGCCCCCGTTCCGCCGGCGAGCGAAGCCTCCGCGCTTGGCGGCAAGGGCGTGACCGCGAAGGTTGGCGGTGCGTCCGTGTTCCTCGGTTCCGTCGGTGCCGCGTCTGAGCGGTCCAGCTTGAAGGCAGAGCAGAGCGCGCGGATCGAAGACCTTCGAGGCGACGGCAAGACCGTTTCCGTGCTCCTCGTCGACAGGGAGGTTGCTGGCCTGATTGCCATGAGGGACGAGCCTCGTCCGGACGCGAGGGCCGGGCTGGAGCGTCTGCGCGAACTCGGCATCCGCGCCGTCATGGTCACCGGGGACAACGCCCGCACCGCCGCGGCAATTGCGTCGAGCCTCGGCATCGAGCCGCGTGCCGACCTCCTGCCAGAGGACAAGCAGCGCATCGTCCGCGAGCTTCAGGCCAGTGGCGAGAAGGTCGCCAAGGTCGGGGACGGCATCAACGACGCCCCGGCGCTCGCCGCGGCCGACGTCGGCATCGCCATGGGGGGCGGAACTGATGTCGCCTTAGAGACCGCCGACGCGGCGGTGCTGCACGGCCGTGTCGCGGATGTCGCGCGCATGGTCGACCTGTCCCGCCGCACCATGGCCAACATCAGGACGAACATCGGCCTGTCGCTCGGCCTGAAGGCCGTGTTCCTGGTGACGACCATCCTCGGCGTGACAGGCTTGTGGCCGGCGATCCTCGCCGACACGGGCGCGACCGTCCTGGTCACCGCGAACGCGCTGCGGCTCCTGAGCACGAGGATCTGAACCGATGACCCGCTCCGCTCTTCTGATCGCGGCTGCGCTCTTCGCGCCGGCCCCGGCATCATCGCAAGCCGTCAAGATCGTCGGCATCGGCGCGGTGCCGTGCACCACCTTCCTCCAGCAGGCCTCGGCCGACCCACGTGCCGGGCGCGAGTACATGGCCTGGGCGCAGGGATACCTCAGCGGCCTCCTGATCCGTGCACCGGAAGGAAAGGACGAGAACCTCGACCTGTCGCCGGCCTCGTTCCCGCTTCGGAAGCAGGCCGAGTTCTTGCGGGTGTACTGCGAGACAAACCGAGGGGCGGACTTCAGCGACGCGGTAGAGAACCTGTACAAGGCTTTGCGGGCGCCCCCGGGTTGAAAGCTTCACTCGCGTTGCCTCCGGCGGCAGGCGCGCCTCCCGCACGTCGCTTGTGGCCCACCGCCGCGAGAGGCGGTCACCCCCCGCTCGCCCAGCAGATGAGCGGGGGCGGAAACTCGCCTATGCGACGGGACGCGTCCGTTTGGGAGCCGACTACGAACGTCTACCCCCGGAATGTTCCGGGAGCCGCACCTTCCGGTCTGGCGTGGTGGCGCATGGCAACCAGCCACTTTGCGTGACGGCTCGGGTCCATGGCCTTCAAGACGCCCACGGCCACGTCCGCCGTCTCAGCGGCGGAAACCTTGGCGGCATCGACATGATGAAGGTCTTCTGCTTCGACATGATGCTGGTGCAGCGGGCGGCCGAGCGCTTCGAGGGCGGTCCGCGCTTCGTCCTCCACGACAGCCACTTGTTCGACGGAGTGGATGCCCGACAGGTCAGAGCTGCCGTCAAGTTCGGTTCCTCCGTCGCCGGCCGGATCAAGGGGCAGTATCTCATCACGATGAACAGTGACGAAGCGGCAAGGAGCGGCCTTCTCGCGGACCCCGGGATCGCCGACGCGGTTCTCCCTGTTCGGCTCACAGATGCCGAGGATGGCGGGCTCTTCGGCTTCAGGTTTGATTGAAGCCCCCCCAGGAGGCACTGCGTGGCGAGCTCGCTCTCTGGCCCATGAACAGGGCGGGCGTTAAGCGCCGCCGCACTGCATGACCGCCTGAAGAGGAGCTTGCCTTAGCCAGCGGCCAGGACGGCACACGCCGGGATCGCGACAATCGTTCGTGTCCGCCCCGCGAGGTCTCCGCGGTGACCGCTACGGAGTTAGGATCCTGAGAACCGGTCGCACGGCAGAGTGCGCACCATGCCCAGACGTCCATGGCGGCGGCAGACCGCGACGACAGCCATGCACCCGCTCGACGCGCAAGGGCTGACACAGCCGCGAACGTACGACTTCGAAACACGGCGCTTCGACGGGCAGGGGGCCCTGCAAGATCAGCCCCTCTGGACGGAATCTCGTCTCAGCTTCGAGGCGAAAGAAAACCTCGCCCGGCGCCATTGCAAAGGCTGGGAGGTCCGCCTGGCCCAGGGCGGGCCGACCTGCGGATTGATCGTTCGGTACAGCGGAGACAACGTCTACTGGCCCTATGATGCCAAGTTCAGCATGCCGCTCACGTTCGACGGCGACGAGCCTTCCATGGACTGGTCGTACACCTTGCTCGTGCTCAGCCGGAACCACGTCTGGATGGGAACCGGCGAATACCGATGGGGCCTCAGGATGCTCGCTGATCTGCTCGCGAGACCGGACGCCAACCGTCCCTGGATCGACGATGCCGATGCAGCCGCCCTCGCGGTCGTCGCCGAGACGCGCTGAGACCTTCCGCGAGGTCGCGGGGTGTCGCACCGGGTGACTCGCGCGATAGCCGCGTTCCATCTTCGAGACCTGGATAGGTGTCTGGTCGGCGCAAACCCACATGCCTGAGTGCTGGACCGTTGATGGAGGCCCTGCCAACTGCAGCAGCTTTGTAACGCCGACATTATCTGATTTTTTGTCGGCTAAAGGCGACGCCGGCAGAAGAAAGCTTGCGTGTTGGGTTCTGTGTCGGTTATAAGCGCCCTTATCGCCATCTAAGTCGGGCAGAGTTGACATGACGGTCATGGACCGGAAGCGGGGGACACCTCTCCCCTACGAAGCCGACCGCGCTCTCAAGTCTCTCGGCAAGAACCTGCGGACGGCTCGCCTTCGCCGCAATCTCACCCTCGATGACGTTGCAAAGCGCATCGGCGTGCACCGCACCACTCTGGCGCAAGCGGAACGCGGCGATCCGACCGTCACCGCGGGAACCTACGTCACAGCATGTTGGGTGTACGGCCTCGCGAACGACGTTGCCGAACTCGCCGCACCCGAACGCGACGCCGAAGGGCTGGCCCTCGAAGCCAGCAAGGCCCGCTCGCGTGCCCGTCCGACACTCGGCGGCATGAGCAATGACTTCTAGCGGTTGCTTCGTCTACATCACCCTGCCCGACACGGTCGAACCGGTCGTCGCCGGACGGTTCGAACGCATGACGGCGCGCTCCGGCAGCACGCTCGGACGCTTCATCTATGGCAGGAGCTATCTCGCCCGCCCGAACAAGGTGCCCATCGACACGCAACGGCTCGCGGTCCTAGACGACGTCGTGAAGGAGATCGCCGGAGCGAGCGCCATCTTCCCGTCGCTCCGGGATGCCGCTCCCGACCGCTGGGGCCGTCTGGTCATCGAACGCGAATTCGGCGGGGAGCTCGACGAAATGGGCTACCTCCTGAACTCGCCCGACGACCGCGCCGGAGCCCTGGGATTCGGATTGAACCCGGTCCCGCCCGCACCCCTGCGAGACTTCAACCGGACGCTGCGCCTGCCCGAGCTCCTCGACGCAGCCGACGCGCTTCTCCGCGGCGACCCCATCAAGGACACGCCGCTCAATCGTCAGGTGCAGAAGCTGCACCTCCTAGGCACCTCCATGGGCGGCGCTCGACCAAAAACCGTCGTCGAAGACGACGAAGGCTTGTGGCTGGCCAAGTTCAGCCGGCCCGACGATGCCTGGGACAACCCCCGCGTCGAGCACGCAATGCTGGAGCTCGCGCGCGAATGCGGGATCTCCGCCTCGCAGTCCAAAGTCGTCGAGGTCGGCAACAGACCCGTCCTGTTCGTCAAGCGGTTCGACCGCGAGCGCGCCGATAACGGTTATCTGCGCCACCGCATGATCAGCGGGGTCACCTTCCTCGACGCCAGCGAAACCTCTGCCGACCGCACCCGGTGGTCCTACCCGCTCTTTGCGGACGAAATCAGACGTCGCGACCTCAACGAGGAAAGCTCCCGGCGCGAACTGTTCCGGCGGGTGATCTTCAACGCCCTGATCTCAAACGTCGACGATCATCCCCGCAACCACGCCGTCCTCGGCGATGGACGGGGCTGGCGGCTCGCCCCCGCATACGATCTCGTGCCTACCCCCATGGTCGCCCAGGATGGCCGAACCCTTGCCATGGAGGTCGGAGCACAGGGACGCCTTGCCACCCGCGACAATCTCCTGTCGGAGTGCGGCCGCTTCGCAATGGCGCAGGAAGAGGCATCGGACCTCATCAATCACCTGCGCGACATCGTCGAAACGCGCTGGTACGGCACCTGCCGGGCCGCAGGGGTCTCGCCCGCCGATTGCGAGTCGATCAGGTCCGCCTTCGTCTATCCCGGCTTCCAGTGGAGCGACGAGCCCGAACCCGGCAACATCACCCGGCGCTGAAGGGCCAGCCTCGCTCCACCCTTCCGCGCCGCTCTAGCGCCGAGACGAACCCGTCCGGCCCGATCCTTGCGCCGGCCCCGAACCTCGCCCGCCCCGACGTCCCGGCGATCCGTCGTCTCCGGAAAGCCCGTAACGGTCGTTGCGCAGCAGACGAAACAACTTGTCGTCGCCCACCGCCAACCGCAGCTTCCGGCAAAGAACATCCTCGTCGAGCCCGCCAAACACCTCGGCCGCCGCCACGACATCCGGCCCCAAACCCGCCAAGATCTCCGCCGTCCCGAGCACCCCCTCACTCGACGCCCGCAGCACCGCAGCTGCCTCCTCCATCACCCCGTCCCAGAACCGCTCCTCCCGCGAGCGCGCCGCGTCCGCATCCCGCTCGGCCGCCCACCGCGCCTCTAGCGGTTGCAGCAAAGCCTCCATTTCGGCATCGCTCGGCGGCGGCGCCCTCCTGTTCCCGGAGCCATCCGCCCGCGCGAGCCAATTCCCCGGCAACGAACCAATGAAGCCGCGCATGCGCTCAAACTGAGCCGCCTCCTCCGGCGTCTCCTGGCACACCTTCTCCGCCGGAGAAGAAGCCGACGACGGCGCCCTCGGAACCTGCAAGCGCAGCCGGCGCACCTCACCCTCCAGCCTGGAAACCTCCTCGTTCAGCCGGTCGACCTCCGCCCAAGCCGCAACCGCCTCGCGCTCGAAAATACGCTCCCGCTCGTCAAGCCGCCTCCGCTCCCGCAACACCACCTTCTCAGCTTCCGCCGTCGCCGCCGCCCAAACCTGCGCCACAAACGCGTCCACGGCCCGGCCCAACCCCGCGGGAGCCGCCGGCGGAAGTTTCCCCGGGCGATAGTCCGCATCCAGCTTCCACGTCGCCAGAAGCGGACCGATGCTGCTGTACGATCCCCCCTTCGGCAGCAGCCGCCGAACATTGCGAACGGAAACCCGGTCCCCCGCACGCCGCAACGCCCGCGCCGCCGTCTCCACCTGCTCCCGCGTCGGCATAGCCACCCCTTCAACAACCACGGTGACTATCGTCCGCCCGAAGTTGCCAAACCGTAGCAGTAGCAAAGTAGCGCTACCGCTACTGCTACGGGCGGCGAGTCGCACTGCGCCCAGGCGGATCGCTAAACTTGTCCGTATCCGCCCAGGGTCCCGTCTAACAACCTCAAGGATACCTCTAGCCACTAGAGGTTTCAGTGTGGCACTATTCGCTCGTTCGAAGAACGAGGACGCCATGACCGAGCCCAAGCCGCAGACCAGGGGCACATTCCGGCCCCAGCCCACCTTCGCTCCCGCTCTCCCGACTGACCGGCGCCGGCGTGTGCCCGTTCGCGCCCGGCCTGACCGCCGCTCCCGGATCGCGCCCCCGACAATCCTGGAGGCCAACATCGAGGACGAGCTCCTGCACGCCTCGCCGACGAGCTACGCCATCGATCCGGACTTCGACGATTTCGGCGAGGCCCTGGACGCGGTCCTTGGGCTCGCGCCCGACACCTTCGGCGACGACGAAGATAACTGGTTCTTTCAGTAGTCAAACCGTTAACTATACTTCCGCATTCCGGATTGACGGCAAAGATCAACAATTGCATTGTCGCCGGTTTTCGTGGGATAATTCGCTTCTTCTGCTGACAACGAAATCTGGCTGCACTTGGACGAGCTCCGCTCGCCCGAGCGCGGCCGGATTCCGTGCGAAGGAGGATCACCCATCTCCATCATCGCTCTCTTCAGCCTCGCGGGCCGTAGCGACGCCGCCTACGCCGCCCTCCTGCTCGCCCACGCAAACCACGCCGAAACCGATACCCCGACCACCCTGGTCAGAATCGTCCGGCCAGGCGACACAACCCTTCCCCCTGCGCCTGGACGCGGGGACGCCGTCCGGGTCGTCGAACGCGAGATCGACGCGGAGCCCGAGATCGCCTTTCGCGCGGACGAAGAGATCGCAGCCGCCCTCCAGCAAGGCCGGCTCGTCGTGCTCGACTTGCCTGGCACCCTCATCCGTCACGAGGCCCTGCGCGCCCGGCTCGATGCCGCACTCGTCCCGGTCGGGCCCACCCCGCTCGACGAGCACGCCGCCCGAGTCGCGCTCTCCACCAACAGCCTGGACACGCCCGCCGAACGTGCCGTCCAGGCCGGATGGGCATCGGCAAACTCCCGTCCACCCGCACCTGCCCGACTGCTCGCGTGCGGCCGCGGCGGCGGCGCGCACGCGGCGGCCGCCTTCAACCGTCGCCTCGGAATCGGCGCTGCGCCGCGCAGCCTGCCGGTCGCCATCCCGGCCCCGAGCCGAGAGGAGGAGGCAGCACTCTTCGACGGCAAACCCATGCCGCACACGCTCCGAACCGGCGCAATCCTCCTCGCCGCACTCGACGCCGCTACTCAAAACCCGCAGGCCAACGCCGCCGAGATCGCAGCCGCCCTGGGCGGCCCGAACGCGCATCCCATCCAGCGTGACAGCCGCTCCCTATCCGAGCGCCTGCGCGACCTGTCGGACGTGCTCGACGGTATCGCCGATGGCGAGCGACCGACGCCGGCCGACCTCGCCGACGCGCCCGTGCTCCGCAACTGGAGCCCGGATACCAAACCCCTCCGGATCGTCACCGGCGAGGTGACCGGCCACCCCGATTTCCCGCTCGGGCGCCGCATCTGGACCAGCGACCTCTACGCCGCCGACCCGGCAGGCGGGTGGGTCCGCACCATGTCCCGGTGGTATCGCCTGGGCGAGCCCGCCGGCGCCGCGCCGACCTCGCACTAGCACCTTCTCCCACAACCAGCATTACCCAGCGCCCGGTTCCTGACCGGGACGGCGAAGCTTTGCGCCCGGAGGACCCATGCGAAAGAACAAGGCCATTCACGCGCTCGCCGTCTGGCGCTCCCTCCACCCGGACGACATCGGCGCAAAAGAACTCCGGTCGGTCCGGGACACCCTCGCTGAAGGACAGCTGCAACTGCTGGACCGGCGCTGGCCCGCAGCCGTTCGAGGGGAAGCTTTCGCCGCAGTCGGCATCGGCGTCGAGCGCCTACACGACCGCGCCGGTCCGCAAACCGCATCCTTCGACCTCGCCATGACCGCGCTCGTACCGGCCGCATGCGGCGGCAACCCCGCCGCCGCCCTCGTGCTCGCCCACGGCCTCGAAGCGCTTGCCCGAGCCAACGGCGACATCCGTGCGGATGCCCTGGCCCAGGCCTGGGCGCGGCGCTGCCCGATGGTCGACGCCGCACGTCCGAGGCGACCTCGCTGAGCAGAGAAAGCCCGCCCCGTCCGATCACCTTCGCAGGAGTGCCGATGGCCAGCGTCCCCCACCTCGTCGCCCGCCAAATCGTCTTGCGTGAGTTCCCGCGGGTCCTGCGCGCCGGCCTTGGCGAAGGAACCAGGGCGACCGTTCTCGCACACGACCTCGCCGCCGAAGCCGGCGCGCTCGACCCGTCCCTGGAACCGCCGCTCGCGCAGTGGATCGAACACGGCTGCAAGCTCCCCTCCGGCGAGATCGCCATCCTCGATGCCCTGGCCGTCAGCACGGAGAGCCAAGCCGCGCGCGACATCGCCGACGCCTTTCTCATGCTCGGGAGCCCGGCGGAGGACAGCGCCGTCGCGCGCCGCCTCGCCCGTGCAACCTGGCGAGCCATCGACCGCCTGTCGGAAGTCGGCGCTACGCTGCACCAACTCGCGCTCGTCTCCGCCGCAGCGCAAACGGGCGACGACGAGGACGAACTGGATGCCGCCTTCGTCACCGACCTCGACACGCTGTTCGCGCAAACGTTCCCCGCCGACCGGGAACGGCGGGCCGCCGCCGTCGTCGCCTGGCGAGAAGCCCTGGGGGGAGCCTTCGACACCCTCAAGCTCGAATCCCGCCAATTGGCACTCGGCCTGTCCATCATGGGCGCCGGCGGCACGCCGGACTACCTCAGCGACAAGTCGCACGCCTACATCGCCGTCAGCCTCGGCCGGAGCGCCACGCATCCCATCGAAGCCTTCGTTGCAAAACGCGAGCGGGCTCGGCGCGAAGGCCGCTCACCCCTGCCAGACCTGAAAGCGCTTCCGTCCGAGAAGCCGGCGGACACCGGCAAAACCACCGCCATACCCGTGCCAGAGGGCCACGTGCTCGTCTGCGCGGGCGTGGGCGGCGGCACCGGACGCAGCGGCCGGACGGAATGGGCCAAAGGCTATGAAAACGCGATTGGCCGCGCGCTCCCGCTCGTCCCCGTCCCGGACCTCGCCCGCGTCCGCGCAAAACTCCTCGCCCACTTCCCGCAGGCCGAGGACGCGATCCAGACCATCCTCGGCCAGGTCTCGCGCGGCCGCTACCTGCGGCTGGACAACCCCATCCTGATCGAGGGCGAGCCCGGCGCGGGAAAATCCATGCTCGTCCGTATCCTTGCCGATGCCCTGAACGTCACGTTGCTCCGCGTTGACGGAACCAACGACGCGGGCGGCTCCTTCGGCGGCACGGAACGCCGATGGTATTCGGCCGAGCCCTGCCGGCCATTCATGGCCGTCGCCAGGTCCGGAACAGCAAACCCGATGTGCCTCGTAGAAGAGGCGGACAAAGCCGCAACCAGGAGTGAATACGGACGACTTTGGGATAGTCTCCTGCTCTTCACGGATCGAGAGAACAGCGCGCGCTTTCAGGACCCTTGTCTGCAGGCAGAACTTGACCTGTCGCACGTGATGATCGTGCTCACGGCCAATCGCCGCGACAGCCTGCCCGGGCCGCTTCTCGACCGGCTGAAAATCATCACTCTGCCTGCGCCGCGGCGCGAGCACCTCCCTGCGCTCGCCGCCGCCGTGCTGCGCGACATCGCGAGCGCGAATGGCGAGGACCCTCGCTTCATCCCGCCGCTCGCCGCGTTCGAGATCGACGCCCTGCGCCGGCGCTGGGCCGGCGGCTCCGTGCGCCGCCTGCGACGGGCGGTCGAAGCCGTGCTGCGGGCGCGCGAGCACTCGCGCACGCAGGTGCTGCAATGAGAACGGCCCTGCGTCTCGCCATGGCCCCTCGGCCCGTCGTGGCCGAGCCGCGCCCGGACATGCGCCTGTGGGTCATGTCCGACCTCGCCGGCGAGCCCGAGTTCCAAATCCCCGACCCCCTCCCGGATTTCGACGCCATCCTGGTCGCCGGCGACGTTCGCCGCGGTCTCGACGCCTCCCTCACTTGGCTGGCGAAGACATTCGACCATGTCCGGCGCGGCCGCCCGCTCGTTCTCGTGCCTGGCGACGCGGAACTCGCCGGCGACACCCCGCTCCGCGAGGCCATCGCGGGGGGACGCAAACGCGCTCGCGATCTCGGTATCGCCCTGCTCTGCGACGACCTCGTCCGCCTCTCAGGCCGGGACGGACGCGGCGTCCATGTCATCGGAGCGTGCCTGTGGACCGACTGGGCGCTCGGATACCCGTGCACGGCCAGCCAAGCCCGAGCCTACGCCCGCAACGCCTGGCCCGGGGAACGCCAGATCCTTCTCGGACGCGGACGGCCGCTCGCGCCACACGACGTCTCCGGCCTGCATGCGCGCTCGCGCGCCTTTATCGAGGACTGCCTCGCCAGCATCGTGGTTCAGGCCGGCGGGCACGGCGCGTCGCCGCGCACCCTCGTCCCCGGAGTGCGAAGAGGAGACCGCGCGGTGGTGGTTACTCACTTCGCACCATCCGTGTCCTCGCTGCCGCCGGACATCGCCGCGCGAACCTGGGAGCCCTGGCGGGCAGCCTTCCTCGCCTCGAACCTGGAGGCCGTGATGACCCGCTGGGGAGCCCCGGCCCTTTGGCTGCACGGTCACGTGCCGCGCCCGGTTGCCTACCGCCTCGGCGACACACGCGTCGTCGCCAATCCCCGCGGACGCGCCGAACACAATCGCTCGTTCGATCCCGCCCTCGTCCTGGAGGTCTGACATGCATCTCGCAACCATCCCAGAGACCGCCGGCCGAACCTGGCAGCCGCCGCGAGCGGCTGTGGATCTCCGCCGACCGGACAAGCTCCTCTGCATCGATGTCGAAACCGTGCCTGCGGCCGCTCTCGTCCCGGAGGACTGGGGCAGCCAAATGCCAAAGCCCCTCTGGAACCGGATCGTGTGCGTGTCCTTCGTCGAGGCGCGCATCGAGCGTGCCGCGCCCGACGGTCCCGAAACCTATGCCGTCGAGCGCGTCGCGAGCGGCGGCGACGTCGATTGGGACGAGCCCCGCATCCTCGCCGGCTTCTGGCGCCTCCTCGAACGCGGAAACTATCGGCTAGCGACCTGGAACGGACGAAGTTTCGACCTGCCGGTGCTGCGGGCGCGTGCCTTTGTACACGGCATCTCGACCGGGGTCTGGCACCGGCGCGGCGGGCGGTGGGACGGATACGGCCAGCGCTATAGCGACGAATACCACGCCGACGTCATGGACCTGCTGTCCGCCCACGGTGCAGCGGCCAAGATGCGCCTGGACGAAGCCGCAAAGGCCATCGGGCTGCCCGGCAAGATCGGTGAGAATGGCGCCATGGTCGCAGACCTTTACGCCAACGGCGACCTCCCGCGTATCCGCGCCTACTGCGAAACGGACACTATCCAGACCTTCTACCTTTACAATCGCTACGCCCTTCTGTCCGGTCGGACTAACCGATCCGGACATGACGCATCCGCGGCGTCGATGACCGAATACCTGCAGCGGGAGCGGATCGCCAGACCGCACCTTGGCATCTTCCTCGACCACTGGCTGGGCCGCTCTGACGCTCTGACGCCAGAGCCGGCTGCCGGAGCCACGCCTCAGGCAAGCGATCATTAAGTATAAAGCGGGAACAGCAAGCCCAGGTGTAGTCCCAAACGTCCGTCCCTATACTTTTCGATTGCAAGCGCCTGGGCGATACCTTATGATTCAAAATGGGACGACGGAGAGAGACATGATCCCCGAGGGGCGCATTCGCAGACTGGAGGACCTGAAGCGGAGCGTCGCCTTTCTAGAGGAAAAGAGGCGCCACTTGGACGACGACATCGTCCGGTTGAAGGTGGAAATCGAGTTGGTCCTGCGGGACGACTACCGACCTTCAGCCCCTTCGGTCGCGACGGCAGCAATCCCCGAGGGGCCTGCAGCCCCGGCGCGACCGCTGAGAAGCCTAGCGGCGCGTCTCATGCTCGCTGCGCTGGAAGAGGCCGGGCCGGCCGGTCTGTCGGGAGGTGAACTGAACAAGGTCGTAACGGACGGAGGGCTGACGAAAGATGCGGCAGAAAAGGCCAAGGCCCGCGTGAAGGCCAACCGGCTAGCCATCCATAACGGAAAGCGCTGGTTCTCGCTCGCCGGAGCGCCGCCGCAACTCAGGGCTCAGACACCGACAAACGCTGAAAGCTCAGGGAGCTAGGGTATGAAGCACTCGAAACCGGCGCGCGCGCCGCCGAAAACACAAAAGGCGCACGACTTGGTCGCGCGCCCTGTGTGAGCCCATCCCCGTCGCGGGAATGGACGCATGGACCTCGACGAAATTGCACCCCCGTCGAAGCCCTGTCCGTTTCTCCGACACCGATTTCGCACCCTACCCGGGGAACGCGATCTTCAAGCCTCGGTCGATCCGGCCAGAGGCGGCGTAAGCCGTCCCTGGAATCTGTTCTATACGCCTGCTAGCGCGTCGCTGCAAGCATTTTCTGAACAGAGACGGACCTGATCGGGGGTCATAGCCCGAGGAAGGTTAACAATGTCCGAAAACTACAGCCAGCTCAACCTCGGCATCTCGCCGATGGACCATCTGTCCTGCCCGTTCGCCCCCGACGAGGGCGGCGACTTCTACCCGCCCCCTCCGCCCGTGCACGGCATTCCGGCAAGCGCGGCCGCCTGATCGCTGTCGGTCTCCAACGGAGAACAAGCATGCATTCGGGTGCCAACCCGGCGCGCGGGCCGCCGAAAACACAAAAGGCGCACGACTCGGTCGCGCGCCCTGTGTGAGCCCATCCCGTCGCGGGAATGGACGCATGGACCTCGACGAAATTGCACCCCCGTCGAAGCCTTGTCCGTTTCTCCGACACCGATTTCGCACCCTACCCGGGGAACGCGATCTTCAAGCCTCGGTCGATCCGGCCAGAGGCGGCGTAAGCCGTCCCTGGTGTCTCCCATCTACAGCTGGAGGCGCTGCACCGCAAGCCCATGAGGGCCGGGCAGCCGGACGACCGAGGCATTCCGACCGGAAAGGATAAGGAATGCTGACCGACCTCGATCACGACGACGCGCCGTATTGGCTCGACACCCTCCGGGTTCTCGATCCCGACTTCGACGAGTGGGGCGATTACCACCCGACCGCGCCCTTGTTGGCGCGCAAGCTCAAGCTGAGCGGACCCTGGCTCGCCGCCTGAGCTCGACCCGCAGGATGCCCTGGACGGACATCCTGCGGGTGATCACCGCCTAGCCGCGTCCGGCGTCACGCGCCGGCCCCACCAGACCACGACTGCCACGCCCGGAGCGCCCCTGCGCGCCGGACAGAGAGGTCTTGTCCCATGTCCAGGTCCAACATCGTCCCGGTTGGGATGCCCGCCCACCAAGCCACCCGGGAGCGCGCCTTCCGCCTCCCGACGATCGTTCTGTCGGGCGTCCGTCCGGATCCGACTTCCGTCTACTTCGGCAACCTGCCGGACAATTCGGTCGAAGCTCATCGTGCCGCTCCCGAGCGGGGCGAGCCGCTCCCGCGCGCTTTGTCCGCCGCTGAGGATTTCCGCATGTCCGCTCTTCACTTCGCCCAGACCCGCCACATTCCCCTGCCCGCGGCGCCCCTGTCGGAAGAACAGGACATTGTTCGCCTGGACATCCCCGTGCTCGATCCCAGGACCGATGTCGTGAAGCGGGATGTGGCGGGCCACCTGGTTTCGTCGATCTACCCGGACCATCTCGGCCTCGACCCGAACCGCGCGTTCCGTTGCCCCGCGGCCGCCCGCCGCGACGAGGTTCCCGACGTGGTCCGTTCGGAGAAGTTGCCGAACGGCTACCACGTGACGGCGACGAGCCTGGAAGCGGCTGCGGTCCAGATGCTCGCCTGCGACCCGCAGGTCACGCGCATCCTGCCCCGCGCTCACGTCCTGACCTACCCCTTCGTGGAAGGCGGGCGGACCGTCATGCGCTCCTTCGTGCCCGATTTCGTGTTCGTCCGCACGAGCGGCGAGGTCTCGACCCTGGCCCTCGCACCGTCCTGGGAGCCCGGCGCAAACGGCGCCCGGCGTGCGCTCGAAGCCGAGGCGATCCGGGCGGCGTACAAGCGCCACGGCGTCACCTTCCTGCGCTGGAGCGAGCACAAGCCATTCGCTCGTCACCCGCGCCGGAACCGTGAACTGATGCTGCAGCGCGCTCCGGAAGCCACCGAAGCCGACCTGAAGAAGGTGCGCGCGGTTCTCGCCCTGCACGGGGTGCCGACCACCGTGAAGGCCGTCCATCGCCGGGCGAAGCTGACGACCCGGCCCGTGCTCGACCGGGTGCTCGGCTGCCTCATGAACCTCGCGCTCCGGGGCGAGGTGAGCCTCGACCTCAGCAAGCCGTTCGACGGAACCACGCGCGTGGGCAAGGGAGCCATCGCGTGAGCGCCGCGCGGAAGATCTCGTCCGTGCACCCCGACGATCTCGGCTTGTTCCCGGGAGCGCCGGTGGTGCGCAAGACGCCGCGCTTCAACTACGGCCACGCCCTCGACGGCGCGGGGGCCGACCACAAGGCCCTCGGCCCGGCGCCCTTTCGCTCGCTCCTGGAGCGCGATCTCCGCACGCTGCTCGGGGCCAATCCCGACATCGCGCATTACGCCGTCGAATCGCACGAGCTGCGGTATTTCACACCCGACGGGCGCGGCGGGTCCGTCCCCCGGACCTACGTGCCGGACGTTACCGTCCGCTACCGGTCCGGCGAGATCGTCGTCCTGGACGCGAAGGCGCGCTTCTTCACCACACTCCCTCAATGGACGGCGCGCGAGCCCTTCATCACGGAGGCCTATGCCGTCGATCACGGCGTGACCTTCGCCGTCGTCAGCGAGGACGAGATCCGGGCGCAACCCCGGCTCGGCAACGCCCAGATCATGGAACGGCACCGCTACATCGTCCGAGACGAGGCGGCCGTCCTGCGTGTGCGCGACCTCCTCGCCAAGCTCCCGTCGCCGACGACCATCGCCGCGGTGGCGGCCGCGGCTCGCCTCCCCGGCCAGCCCGGCGAGTGCCGCGCCTACACCGCTCTCATGAACCTCGCGCTCGCGGGCGAGATCGCGCTCGACCTCGGGCGGCCGCTCTCCCCGAACACGGAAATCAGGGGGTACGCGCGATGACGCCCAACGTCCCGGCACACATCCCGGCTCCGGCGCTCGTGCCCGCTCTCCCCGTCGTGGACAAGCCTGCGGCGACCCTCCGCTTCGACCTGCACGCGAAGGATGTCTTCCGGATCGGCGGCAGGACGTGGGAGTTCGAGCGCAGGCTGGACGACCGCCTCCAGTTCCTCTGCCTGTCGGACAGGGACTTGCTGTTCGTCACCGACCAGCAACTGGCGTTCATGGCCTCCACTGGAGAGGCGAGCATCATCGTCGGGAAGGGGCGGTATGCGGCGTTCCGCGCGCCGTTTCCCAATCGGATCACCCTGACGGATGCGCAGAACGCCGAGGCGGACCGCAAGCTCGCCTACGTGGAGCCGTGCCTGCGCGGCCACGTTGAGGGCGACGGCCCCCGGACGCCCTACCGGTTCAAGCGCTCCAGGCGGAAGCTGATGCCGCTCATCGAGGAGGTGGCGGCCGCCCGCGGCGAGACCCCGCCCGACTTCACGACGGTTCTGAACTGGATCGACCTGTGGACCCAGTACGGGTCCATCCACGGCACGGCCTGTCTTGTCGGCCTGCACGCGCTCAAGGGCAACCGGCGCACGCCATTCGGTGGCATCGGGGAGATCGCGCTCGGGCGCGGGCTGTCCTACTGGCTGAACCCCGACGTCTCGACCGAGCTCGCCTACGCGAAGGTCGTCTCGACGGTGAAGGCCGTCAAGCGCTCGTACCGCCGCTTTCTGTCCTGCGAAGAGCTGGCGCGAATCTCGACGCCCTCCCTCCGCACGTTCCAGCGCCGCTGCGCCGCCCTCGATCAATACACCCGCGACTATTATCGCATCAGCCCGTCCTTCGCTGCCAAGAACCGGACCTACGAGACGCAGCCCCTGCCCGACCGTCCCTACCAGGACGTCGAGGTGGACAACTGCACGCTCGACATCCTGCTGGTCGACGACGAGAGCGACATCGTCTTGGGCCGCGCTGACCTGATCCTGTTCAGGTGCCGGGCGACCGGAATGCACATCGGCTACGCCGTTGGCTACGAGGCACCGAGCTACGCGTCCTTCGTCGCCGGCCTGCGCCACGCGATGTACCCGAAGGACATGGCGCGCTTTCCGGCGGTCAACACTCCTTGGCCTTGCTTCGGCAAGATCGAGAACCTCTGGGTCGACAACGGCCTGCACTTCATCGGCAAGGATATCGAGGCCGCATGTCGTGAATTGAAGATCAACAAGCCGCGGTTCCGCCCGAAGACGCCCTGGTACAAGGGCGCCCTCGAACGCTTCTTCGGCTACCAGAACACCGGCCTGATCCATCTCCTCCCGGGCTCGACAAAGTCGAATGCCGTCAAGCTCAAGGACTACGACGAGAACCCGGTCGAACACGCCAAGATCAGGTTCAGCGACTTCGAGGCGCTCCTCGTCTTCTTCCTGGTGGAGATCCACAATGCGCGCATCTCGCGGGGGCTCGGGCTTCTGCGCGGCGTGGGCGATATCCCACTCAGGGTCTGGAACGAGAAAGCGAAGAACCAACCCAGCGGGCCGCTGCCTCCGGCGGAGCTCTTCATCGCGCTCTGCGGCGAATGGGAGATGCGCACGATCCAGAACGACGGCATCGTCTGGGACTACATCAAGTACGAGTCTCCCGAGCTCAGCAGACTGCTGACGCATCCGGAGCACAGAAGCGCGAGGCAGAGCGGCAAGGGCACGCAGTACAAGTGCGTGCGCGACCCGAACAACCTCGGCCGGATCTACGTCGAAAACCCCTACGACCCGACCGGCGCCATCATCGTCGTCCCGGCCACGAAAGCGCATCGCGCCTACGCCGAGGGCCGCCACCGGCACGTCCACGACCTGGCGGTCGCGCACGCGAAGCTCAGCGTCAAGAAGGCGCTCGACTTCGACGGGCTGATGGACAGCCTGGCCCACCTGGCTGACCTCGCGGTGGCGGCCCGGTCGAAGCCTGGGCGCAAACGGGTGCAGCGCCGGCTCGCGCGGTTCCTGCACGCCCAGCGCGTGGGCCGGCTCGCAAGCACCGTCACGCCCGGCAAGCCGGCGGACGCCGGCACGGCCGCGCACCTCGATCCGCTCGCCATCGCACAGCGCGTGCGACGCGGCGGCGAGCGCGAGGAGGATGAGCCGCCGCAGCCTCCCGCGAACCGGCTTCCGGCCCTGCCCCCGCCCGCGGCGCACGGCGTGGACGCCGTGCCCGCGGAAGTGGCCGAACCCGATGCGCAGGGACCTGACCCGCAAGGCCCCTACGCCGACCTCGATCCCGAAGAAGACGACCTCTCGCTCCTGAGGGCGAGCAGACAATGGAGTACCGCCGATGAGTAATTCCGCCCTGAGCCACAAGGAGCGCGCCGAACGCGCGGCGCTCCCAGCCGCCGCTAGGCAGACGATCATCAAGCAGATGTTCGTCGGCCACGACCGGTTCGAGGAGGCGACGAAGCAGGTGCGCGCCTTCCACATGCCCGTGGAGGGCGGTGTGCACGACACCGGCTCGCTGTTTGCGCTGGCCGGAGAATCGCGCGCGGGCAAGACCTACGTCCTGAAGCGTTACGCCCGCGAATTCCCGGTCGAGCAGGGCGAGACCGGGCTGATGCGCCGCGTCGTCTACGTGGACCTTCCGGTCGCCTGTAACGAGCGAGGCTTCGTGGAGCGCATTGCCGCCGCGCTGAATGTCGGTCGTGCCACGAAGATGAATACGGAGGCCCTCTTCGGGAACATCCTGATCGGGTTCCAGGAGCAGGGGACCGAACTCCTGCTCCTCGACGAGGTCCAGGAAGCGCTCAGCCCGCAGCGGCCTGCCGCCCTGCGCGGCTGCCAGGGCTACCTGCGCAAGATGCTCGACCTCGGTTCGATGAACATCGTCGCGGCCGGCCTGATGGAAACCTACGCGCTGATGGAGGCCGACGCGCAGCTCGAAGGCAGGGGGCTCCTGCCCCACCACATCGTCCTGCCCTACACCTGGGAGAACAAGGAAGACCGCGCCGGCTTCCGGCTGCTCTGCGATTACATCGATGCGCGGCTCCCGTTCCTGGAGAAGTCCGGGCTGGGTAGCCAATGGTGCAGTGCCAGGCTGCACTGGGTCAGCGACGGGCTGATCGGCCGATTGAAGGCTTTCGTTTTCAGGGCCGCGAGCTATGCCTTGAACGAGAGCGCCCCCAAGATCGAGACTGCGCACCTCGTTCGGGCCTGGGACCTCGTCAAGCCGGTCGGGACCACCTTCAACCCGTTCCGCGACGACCTGTCCGGCGCTCCGCGCCGCCGTACCCCTGAGCAGGGCACGGCCACGTCCGGAGCGACCCGATGAGCGCGGCGCTGGCCGGGCACCAGCCCGGCACCCGCACCTTCCGGGACCTCGGCGGCCGAAACGAGCCGCCGCTGCCGCAATGGGACAAGCCCCGCCACGGCGAGCCGGCCCACGGCTTTGTCGTCCGCCTCGGCGCACTCAACCGGCGCCCGAGCGTCAGCGTCATGCTCGCCTCGCACGGCCTCAACGGGATCTCCCTCCAGCCGGCGGAGTGCCTCGCCTTCGCGACATCCTTCCCGATCCATGGCAAGGACCGGCTCGCGCATGCCACGCCCGTGGTTTTCCCCGACCGCGTCGAGATCATGGGGCAGGAGGTCCGCCGCAAACATTGGCAGCTGCTGCGCAGGCGCTTCTGCCCAGCCTGTCTGGCGGAGGACGCGTATCACCGAGCCTGGTGGGACCTGCCGAGCTTCGCCCGCTGCCCTTATCACGACGTCGATCTGGAATGGCGCGACCCGTCCGGACGGCCGCTCCCATGGTGGTCACCGTCCTTCACGCACGGGCCTACGGGCAACGGCATCTTGCGCTTCGGCATTCCCCGAAACACCAGCCCGACCCCGTCTTTCGAAGCGTATCTCCTCGGTCGCCTCGGAGCGGAGGACGCAATTCCCGTCCCGCTGCTCGACGACCTGCCGACGCTCGGTGAAGCCATCGAGTTGGTTGAGTTCATGGGACGCGTCGTGCTGGGCGGAACGGAACGCCGACGGCCGACGGTCGACGCCACCCCCGGGTTCGAGCTCGGGACCGTGATGAAGGCCGGCTACCCGGTCATCGCGGCGGGACGAGACGGCGTGCTGGAGGTTCTTCGCGGAGTGGCCGACCACCGGGAGCGCGCGCACGCCGGCCGAGGTCGCGGCGCGTCCTTCGGCTGGATCGACCAGCTCCGGGAGGAAGAGCATAGCGCGCATCGCAAGCTCGTCGACGAACTCTTGCTCCAGGTCGTAGTCGAGCGCGGACATTTCTCGACGGCAACGTCCCAGGCCTGGCGAGGAGGCGCGGAGGGGTGGATCTCAGTTCCGCGGCTCGCGCAGGAACTCGGCATCACCGAGAGCAGGCTGCGCCGCATCTCCGAAAAGCTCGGTATTCACGAGCGGCAATTCGGCATCGCACGGAACCGGTATCGTGCGTTCTCGCCCGAACAAGCCGATCTGGTGCGCTCAACTTTGCGCCGGCTTGTCGGGCGCGACGAGGGGGCCGCCCTGCTTGGCATCACCCGCAGCTGCTTCGACGCACTCGTCGCGAACGGCGATATCGGGGTGTTCTGCGTACTCGGCCGTTGCGGCGCTCGGCATCGGTTCGACCCAGAGGAGATCGCGCGCTTCTCTGACGGCATTCTGCGACACGCCAAGAGGATCGACACGGCGCCTCCGGGAAGCGTGCGCTTCGGGGTGCTGAACCGTACCTGCAAGAGCAATCCGAGCCGCGTGCTTGGACCGCTCGTGCGCAGCTACGGACCCATGCTCGTGCGCGTCGGTGACAAGCTGGGCGATCTGCTTGTCGCCGCGCCGCGCCGCTCCTTGCGAACAAGCGAACAGACGTCCGCCGCACGCGCCGCGCTCGCCGAACTTCCCGGCCTCGGCCGCTACCAGGCCGCGACGCTCTATGGCGACCGCGTCTACGTCATCGATGCCCTGTGCGAAAAAGGGGAGATCGAGCCCGTGCCGTCGGGACGGAAAGCCTGGAGGCGCCTCTCGGCGGAGTCGGTCGAAGCCGCCTGCCAGTCGTGGGCTCCTCCAACCCTCTACGCCGACCTTCCCCAAGTCGCGGGGCGGCCGATCATTCCGCAGCTGCGCCGGCTCGGCGTACGCATCCTGGAGCTACGGCTGTCGGACGGGTCGTCCACGGTGGCAGTGGACCGGGCGAGCGCTCGCAAGATGCTCCAACTCTCTTGCGATCCGGATGCAGCCGCCGTTGAAAGCGTCCGGGCATTCGAGGCGGCATTTCTCCGCCGGCTCGCAACGGGAAACGAGTGGAGCCTGGCCGGGCGGGAGCGAGGGCTGTCCCTCCGAACAGGGAAGGGGGACCTCCGAGCGACCGTCGTGCTGGACCTGGGCCGGGACCTCATTGAGATCTCCGCGCGAAGCAAACGCCTCGACCTTCCTACGAGGGCCGAGGAGTGGGCGGTCTCGCGTGAGGGCACCTTCATCAGGCTGACCAGATCGCTGCCCGCGCCAGCCGCTACCAGCCCGAGTGCCTGGCCGGCCATCCAGGAACGAATACTCGCCCGCCTGTCGGAAGCGAAGGCGCTTCTGAGCCTCCCGTGACCTCCGGCCCGCGGAGTTGCGCGGGCCTACACCTCCTTCATCCCTCAACCCAGGAGCATGTAGATGCACCATAAGCTGCGTCGCCGCGTCCTCGACCGTGCGAACCTTCATCTCCGCGAACTCGCGGGCGCGTCGCCAGCGCAGGCACTGTCCTACATGGGAGAGGTGGCCAAAAGGGCAGAGGTGCTCGTCGCGGTCTGGAACGAGGGCGGACCCGGCTCCGGCACGACCCTCCATCACATCGTCGTGAAAGGTGGGGCGGACCTCACGCTCGCGCAGGTGCGCAGCGCGCTTCGGCGCGACGTCGTCGAGGGCCTGGCCTGCAGACATCGCTTCGAGGCGGAAGCCATGAACGACGCCCTCGGTGACGGTTCGACGGTGGTGGAAAACTACGCCCCGACACCGCCCGAGGTCGCGCCGCACCTCGACCGCCTTCGGGCCGAAGCGGCGGCGGAAGCGGAGCACCTCGACGAGTTGGTGGACATGGCGAACGCCACCGGCGACCTGATCAAATCAGGTGCAACAACATACGAGGACGTCTTCAAGGCCGCGGAGGTGATCCACCTTATCTGGCAAGACAGATCACGCCCGCACGGCATTGGCCAGCTGCTCGCCAAGGGCCAGGACCGCCTCAAGCTCCTGGTGGATAGCGGGAAGGCGGCTGACCTGAAGTTCACAAGCATCCGCTGCCGTGACGCCGTTCACGCGCACGCGCTGCGTCAGCTTTACGGTGATGGTCGGTAAGGAGACCTATTTCTCGATGACCACGAGGCTCGCAAGGCGTACTTGTTACTGTAAGCGTCGATGAAGTCGGCATCCTGGCAGATGCAGCGTGGGACCGTCGACCTGCTCGCCTTGCGGGCAGGAAAGTTGATGCGATCAGGAAGTGGCCTCATGAGCGCTTAACCGCGCTGATCGGCGCTCACCACCTGTGGGCTGAATGGCTTTACGGTTGCCACACCAAGTTTCATCTTGGGGTCCATAGACGACAACAAACCGTCGACATGACGTCCGGCGTTCCGGCGACGATTGAGGGTTAGCGGCTTGGTTCTCGGGGGGAGGAACCGACAGGGGCGGGTCAGCTAGTCAGCGGCCGTCCCCGAACGACCTGCCCATCTTGATCATGGAACGACAACCAAATGCCCGACGGGAAGTCGAGCCGGCCGACAATGCAGAGCAGGAACCCGGGGAGGTGGTGGGTGGATCTCCTGACGATCTCGTCGATGCTGAGCAGGTCTCGCTCGGAAGGCTTAGGTACGTTTTCGGGATGTGTGTGCCAGTCGCCCAGATAGTCGAAGCCGTGCGCGTGATACGCTTCGATCTCTTGCTGCTCCCGACCCCGGTCAGGTCTGAAACCAAATCGGCTCCTTCGGTCCCGTTGATCCGGACCTGTCGCATGGGAGACCGTCCATCGAGTGCGCCCGACGTTTCCAAATAGCTGCCCACCGGCCTCGCGGTGATAGAAGCGCGTTTGACGGTGAGCCTCGAACAAGGCGACGGGGCCACTCTCAATCCGAACCCTGGTTCGGTCGACGTCGAAGACGAGTGCGATGGTCATACAAGCCATGGTCCGGCGGACACTTGGCCCTGAGGGTCAGGCGAGCCTCGCGCCGCGATCCAATCCTTCGTCCAAGACCCCTCTGCGTCGGCGAGCGTCTCGGAGTCGGTCAGCCACGTTCTCCACGTCGTCGAAACCGCCTTGCCCCGGAGGAAGTCCAGAGCAAGGCGGGAAGTCAGAGTTTCTGCATGCGCCAGTTCGATGGCGCCGAAGGGCGACGTCAGTGCGCCACATGCGGCAGGTATTGCCTTACTGCTTTGGGACGCCATGAGCTTGGGGTTGCCCACGATGTCGAAGCCGCTTCGATACGAGTTTCCGGTCATGATCAGGACCGCATGAGCGGCAACGGCGTGAGCCTCCATCCAGGCGTAGAGAACAGGAGGTCTACCGGGGCGGCCGAAGAAATCGTCGAGAGCCGAATTTGCTGACCAACTCGCGGTGCAAGCTACAACGAGGTCGAGGCCCTCCAGGGACTTCGCGTTCGCCAGGAGCAACTTCTCGACCGCTAGGTCATAACCGATAGTCCCCCCGATGTCGGGGTTTTCGTGCGCGATAGCCTTAGCAAGACCAGTAGCTTTCGGCGACCCGACGAATCCGGCACCGAGCTGGTGACGGCGGATGTTCTCCCAACCCAGCCTCTCCGGATCGACGAGAACAAGATGCCCTACGCCGGACTTCGCGAGGAGCCGTGCAACTCCTGAACCCAGCGCGCCACATCCGATTACTGCGACCCGCGCCGACGCGAGCCGGTCACGTTCCTCGTAGGGTAGCCGGGTTCCGGCTGCATCGAGCGCCTCCGTTTCCAGACGGCTCAGACGATATCGTTCGCAGATTATCTCTGGCGGCGTCTTGCCGCGCGGGTAATCGTGCTCGATCACACGACGAGTGACAGGGCGGCCGCGGGCGTCCGAATGCCTGGTCAGCATCGCCCCGACTGCGTGATGCCGCCCCGAGAGGGCCGTACCCGCCAACACGACGAGCAGGCTTTTGGGTGTTTGCCGAAGCAGCCCTGCCAGTACCTCGGCGCCGTCCCTGGAACACTGGACAACTAGGTCCCAGAGCTCCAATCCGGTCCTCGGATACAGGTCCGGGTGGGGCAGCCGCGTCAGGGCAACGAGAGCGCCTTGACGAACATGGGACCGATCACTGTCGAAGCGATGGGCCCACCATCGCTGGAGGGCCTCTGTCGATAGGAAGCCATATGCGCCGGCTTGCGTCGCAGACCAAGCGATGATGCTCGACGCTTGATCGCCCGGGATTAGCAGCCGCGCGCGGAGACCCACTTCTGCAGACTGTCGCCAGTACAGTCCGAAGTCCTCCTCGAAATCGTGGTCCTCAGATCCACTAGCGATGTCTGCTAGGAGGGCGCGAGCTTCGCCAAGCGCCCGCTCAACGGCTGCGATTGGTGATGCCGGGATCTCAGGGTTCCTGAGGCAGAAGCGGCCGTCCCGCTCAATATGCGGCATCGCGGGCCAGTTCCCGCGGAGGTAAACTCGTGGCCGCGTGAACGGGAACGCGACATCGACGACCACCGCGAGTTCGCGACCGCGCGTTCGGATGAGCCAGCCGGCCCCGCCCGCTGCGATGAGGGGATCATTCGACGGCAATCGCCCCCGAAATGACTTGAGGGGTGAAAACCAGCTGTCGACGAGAGCAACCGCATCCACCGGCAGGGGGTGGACGTGAGCCGTCATGCGTACCCCTGGCCACCGATCTTGATTATCGCCGGTCCGCTCGTCTTTTTGTCGAGCTCCTCTTCGTCCTCCGGGTCAGGCTGGTTGGAGAACCAGTCGCTGTAGAAGAAGTCGTCCCATGCCGACATGGCCTCCTCGTGGGTGCAGCCCGGATCGTCGAGGATGTCCAGGAGCGGAAGCTTGTCTCCGAGCTTCTTCCGGAGGAATCTCGACTTGGCGCTATCGACCGGAAGGATGTCCTCGTTCAGCGTCGGGTGCTCCACCCAAGTTTTCCATCCCAGTCGGTTATGGATGGCTCGAAGCACCTGGCGGAATGCGACGTCGTCGCGGTCGACGTTTTCCGTAAAGTGGTCGCTCACCAAACGCGAGAGGGCGAAGCCGCCCGCGATCTTACCACTCCAATGAGGGCGGCTACGTGCGAAGGCTTTCGCAAGGCGCACGATCCTGACGAACTGCCCCCTGTCGCCGTTTTCAGACGGGTCGGAGCTCTTGTCCTTATTCTGCTTCTTGAACCACTTCGTTACGCTGAGTGCATCAGATGTCTTCCAATCCGAACTCGCAAGCTCGTACGTGTCCGTAATTTCGCCCGTGAATACATCCTTGGTCCGTGTGCGGCGGTACACCGGCACGTCGACATGATAGTTGTTCGGGGCCGAGTAATAAATGCGGACGCAGTTGTTTCTGACTTCGGGGCTGTCTCTGAAGCGGCGATCCTGAAGCGCGTCGCAAACCATCTGGCGAGCCGCAAGTGCCGTGATCTCGCCGCCGTTCGGCCCGATGAGCTTGTCCCTTGCGAAGTATACGCCGTCGTCAATGTCGTAATCGCCCTCATCGTTCTGGATCATGGTCCGCATGGCGTACGACCCCTGGGTCGCAGAACCGACTGGAGCAGGCTTGCTATCGCGCTCCAGGCCGTTCCGAAGGCGCGTACGGTTTGCCCGGGCCTTAGCTAGGATGTCTCTGCGGCCCGCCGCGTTCATCCAGACACAATCGTCATGGAAACGGCGGAGCTGTTCGTTCGTGTCTTTCATGGGAGCGTGCTCCAGTCGATGCCGGATGCCGGCATTCCAGGCAGGTCCATCATCAGGTCCCGCACCATTCGCCCGTCTTCGTTTCGCGGATCATCGCAGGCGCTCTTCGTCACATCCGCATCGGAATTGGCCTGCTGGATGAGACGGTCGATCGCCTTCTTTCTCGCGTCATCCAGTGCGAGATACGGCATCATGTCGGCTGGGACGTCCTTCTTAGGGAAGCGCAAGGTTCTCACCGGTCGGCCAGCCTTAGTGAGGATGTTGGCGAGGAACCTCGCCATGTTGTCGAAGGCAAACTCCTGCGCGGTGATGCTTAGCGGAGCGACGTCTGCTCCAAGCTTCCACCGGAGCATCGAACGATGAACCTGCCTTTCCGTCAGGTGCTCACCCTCTGGCCGCGAGCACGTGCCAAGCGAGAAGATCTCAATGGGTTGCCCAGGGGCAGCCGACGCTAAGGCGTCGATCATGCCCACCAGGATCGGGTTGTTTGCCCACAGCCCGCCATCGGCAAACACCTGTTTGAGGCCATGCTTCGCAAGCGGATCATCGATGGCTGCGAGGGACCGGTAGATGGGCGCAGCACTCGAAGCCATGCAAACGTCGACGAGCGGGTACAGGTCGTCTCGGGGGCCGCTCGTCGGCGTCTTTTTGAAGACCCATGACCGATGCGTCTTCATCGCCACTGTCGGGATCGCTAACGAGATGCCTCTGCGCTCGTACACATCGATTACGCGTATTTGTCCGAGGACGTCTTCGAGCGCTTCGCGGAGCGCTTTGTCGCCGTACCGGATCGGGCTGCTGCCGAGCACAAAGGCGCGGAACATCGCGCTCAAGACGCCCTTAATTCGATGGGGGAAGATGTCCTTTCCCTTCTCTCGATAGAGATCCACAACCTCATGCAGGGGCTTCCCCACAGCGAGAGCAGAGGCGACAATTGCACCAGTGCTAGTACCGGTGATCAGGTCGAAGCCCTTGCCGAGGTCGAGCGCTTCCTCACCCCGAATCCGGGCAAAGTAACTCGTTAGCCGATCTAGAAACTCAGCGGTATAAACGCCGCGCATCCCGCCGCCATCGAGGCTGAGGACGCGATAGGGCCGGCGATCTGCTCCAGCCTTCAAGTCGCCTGACGAAGCCGCGGCAGACGATGTCTCCTCAGGTCCCAATAGCAAGCCTCCTGATCGCAGTTCCGTTGGCCTGGCTTTCAGGCCGCCGCTTGATCCCGTTTGGTTCGGCGAGACATTTTGCGGTGGGCCCGAGCCAGCCGCTGCATTTGCTCCGTCCGGAAGCAGAGTTCCGGAAAGATCTGCTTCCTCAACCGCTTGCCAAGCTCTTGTCGGTGGAGGCGATAAACTGTGCGCCGGAGGGAGCAAACTGTGTCCCCTTCGACATCAGCTGCCGTCCATCGACCTGGGCCGTGTACCGCTCGCGCTCGTTCATCTCATACTCCGTTTCACCTCACCGGACGCTCGACTCTTGATGCCGAGTTCCGGTGAGACTAGGGTTTGATTCGAGTCCAGATCTGGACTTGTATCTATATGGACCAAATGGCTGTATCAAGTCCGAATCTGGACTCTGCTCGGAAGGGGGTGCGCGTGCCTGCCCAACCCACGTCCCCGGAGCGCAACAAGACGACAACTTCGGAGCAGGAGGCCGCCGCATTCGCGTCGTTCGCCAGACTTGCCGACCTCTGGAGCTTGACCACCGAGGAACAGATCAAGTTGCTCGGATCTCCCGCGCGGTCGACTTTCTTTAAGTGGAAAAAGGACGGCGGCTCGCTCCCGCGTGACACGGTCGAGCGGATCTCGCATCTATTTGGGATCTACAAGGCCTTGCAAATCCTGCTGCCGGAGCCGAAGAATGCGGATGGCTGGGTGCGGCGGCCCAACCGCTATTTCGACGGCCAGAGTGCGCTTGACGTTATGCTGAAGGGGCAGGTCGTCGACATCTACCGCGTGAGACAGTATCTCGATGCCCAACGAGGCGGTTAACCCGTCCAGGATCAAGGTTCGGGGTCAGCACTTCAACTTGATCCCGTCCCGCTTCCCGCCGGTGAACCTCTTTGAACGGATCGGGAACGGCGACGGCAGCGACGTCGCCGAGATCGAAGCGTTGACCAATCCGAGGCTGCGGGAGCGGGAGCGTCTTATCGGAACCCGGGCCACAGACGTGGCATCGGCAAGGCTTCAGAACTGGAACCATGCCGCCTTTGCCTATGGCAATCCGGAGGGTAGCCGCTTCTTTCCGCCGACCATCCCGGTCCTCGAACTTGCCGCGGACCTCCAGACTGCCCTGTCGATCTCCGTTGCGCGCCGTGAAGCCTTTCTGGCGCGCACCGCGGAACCCGCCATCAAGCTGGACATGCGAGTTCTTGTCCGAACGGTCGAGGGCACGTTCTCCGACCTTCGCGGCCTGCCCCTCGACATGCCTACCGAGGAGCGCTGGAAACTGGGCCGTGAGCTCGCAGAGACTCATTGCGCCGGCGTAATCTTCGAGTGCCCGGAACGACCGGGGGCGTCATGCGTCGCGGTTCTCGACCCTGATTCGTTGGGCCGAGCAACGCAATCCGAGCACTTCAGGTACGTCTGGAACGGCCAGAAGATTGAAGCGCTCTATTCGTTCGCTGACGGTTTGACGATCATCCCCGACGAGCTTCGGTCCGCGAAGTCGGTGCGGGCAGCGTAGTAGACGGTGAGACCCGCTCTGGTCAGCAGGACGGGCCACCTCTGCGGCGGAGCGCCGGGGCGAAAAAGTCGGATCTTCTGGCGCCCGGTCGCGACTTATGTGGCGTACAAGACGAAGTGGCGCCCCGCCCTGGATAAACATAACGAATACACATCGCCGTTTGCACTCCTATAGAACCGCCGCCGCGCGCCTGTAGCCGCCCTATGGCGTAGTGCGACGCCGCTGATTATTCGAGAAGCATCGGGGGTAGGATCAACGGCCCACACTTTCGAGCCTCCCGATGGCAAGTTGCCTCTGCCGCCGCCGTAGATACCGCTTGGTCGGATTGCGTAGTGCAATTACCTCGGCAGATGAGGGGAACGCGATTGAATCCTTGGCCAGTGATACCCGCCGACGTTGTTGCCTGGTTCCGTGGCGTCTTCGCGGACGCAAACCGCCACGTATGTGAGCGCCTGGCCAATCTCCCCAATATCCGCGAGACATCGCTCGATGACGGATTGATTGAAGCGCTGATCCCCAACAGTGCGCCGACGCTCCTGCCTTCGGGCGCGATCATCCGCATGGATACTCACAACATCGGTGGTTTGCGGCGCCTAGGCGCTCCCCATTGGGATTGGGATTTTCCGCAACGCCGGCGTTGGGAAACGGCGGATATTGCGATCCTCGTCTTCGTCTATCGACAAGACAAGCTGGTGGCGAAGAAGATTGGCCTGCTCCAATCCAAACGTCTCTTTCCGACTAACCATGATGTCGAAGACGAAGATGAAATTGGTTTCCTTCATGGCATGAATGCGTTCATCCGCCGCGATGGGCAGCAAGCAGCCGCCGCACTCCACCGAACCTACAGCTTCGACGAAACCTGCACCTTCGCCGCAATTCAGGCTGGACACCGACAGGTCGAACTGATCGACACGCTCAATCGGGATTTCGGCAAGGCCGTCTTCTACCTGCTCTACGCACCGCCTGAGCTTCCCTACGCAGTTACCTACCCCCTGCGAAAACGAATCCGCGTTGGCGACATGCCGGTCGGAAATCGGGTGGTCGATGCCGACAACCTCCACCGCGCTCTTGTCGAACTCAATGACGGCCAATCTCCCACCTTCAGCCTGCTGAAATCCGCCTGCGTCGGGCGGGATTGGCCGCTCGAAACCTGGGCTGCCGATCTGCTGCTGACCTGTCAGGTTGGACAGCAGTTCGATGACAGCAATGACGATCGCGTCCGCTATTTCCTCGAACGCCGATCGGGGCCCATTGGGGCGGCTCTCGCTGCATCAATTACCCTGCCGGGCGAGGCCTGAGCCGTGCGAAGTGGCGATATCCCCTTCAAGTTCGATCTGACCGATCTCCTCGCCCGCGCTCGCCGCCAAGTCGCTGGCCGGATAGGTGACGTCACCTTGAACTTGCCTTTCATCAGCATTGCGGTCAGCCCTAAAGATCGCGAGCGCCGTGTGGCGCGCGAGATCGTCCTCCGTTTGCGCGATCGGCGCGTCCTATCTGCGTGGGAATGTTGCGACGATTGCATCGAGAGAGCTCTCACTTCGCTCAAGGAAATCCGCCAGTTGATCGTCGACAAAGAGGTGGAACTCGCCGAGTTGCAGGACGGACCGCTGTTCCTTCTGCTCGATGCGATGGCGACTGGTATTCGACAGTTTATGACTTACGAGGAGCTGTTGCGGCGCGACAAGGATGCGCCCCCGCATCCACGTTTCGGCGAGTTTCATCGACCGCCGGACGTGCGCCAAGCCTATTTCGACGGCCTCGAAATCTTACGCGGACACCTGAGCCGGTGTCTCGGGCAGATCGCGCTCATTGCCGGCATGCCCGTGCCGACCGAAGGCATCATTGAGAACTACCAGGGGCCGTGGCAGCTAGAAGCCTACGAGGCGCCGCCTCTGCTGCCACCACCCCCCGAATGACCTGCGCTACGGCTGCTCGGAAGCCCAGGCGCTTACAACGGTGGCGTCGCTTCCCGCACCTGCCGATCACAAGGTTGAGCCTAGAGAACCATTAGAGAACAAAATCTGCTGGCGAAGGCTTGTGGATCGGTTAGGCATGGGCGGATGGAGAGCATAACGAGCCCGAGCGAGCTATCGAGCGATGACTTTGTGCGGCGCTTCGCGCTGCGCCCCGGCCAATTAATGTGGCTCCTTGGCGCGGGTGCGTCGGTTTCAGCCGGCATCCCCAGCGCTTGGGATATGATCTGGCAATTCAAGCAAACGTTGTTCGTTGCCCAACGCAAGGCGTCGCCGCAGAGTGTCGCCGATCTCGGTAATCCTGCGATCCGCGCGCTGTTAGACTCGCACATTGCGAGTTCCGAGCGACTACCGTCGCCGGGTTCACCGGATGAATACGCGGCGCTCTTCGAAGCAACCTACCCGGTGGAGCGCGATCGCACGACTTTTATTCAAGGCATGATTAGCGGCGCGAAGCTGGCCTATGGCCATCTTGCCCTCGCCTCGCTTCTAAAAGCGGGCCACACTCAGCTCGTCTGGACGACCAATTTCGACCACTTGATCGAAGATGCCTGCGCGAGAACGTATGGCACAACGGGCACGTTGAGCGTCGTTGCACTCGACGCTCCGGAACTGGCGGGGCAATTGATCGGCGCGCAAAAATGGCCCATCGCAGTGAAGCTGCACGGCGATTTCCGCTCGCGTCGGCTTAAGAACACGACCGATGAGCTGCGCCAGCAGGATGCGGCGCTTCGTCAGCAGCTCGTGGATGCCTGCCGACGATCCGGCCTCGTAGTCGCCGGCTACAGCGGACGCGACGATTCAGTGATGGACGCGCTTGAAACGGCGCTCAATCAGCCGGGCGGTTATCCTGGCGGACTGTTCTGGCTGCATCGCGGTAGCGATCCACCGCTCGGGCGGGTCATCCGACTTCTCCAGCGCGCCAGCGACGCGGGCGTTGAGTGCGGGCTGGTGCGGATTGAGAGCTTCGATGAGATATTACGTGATCTCGTGCGGCTGCTGCCCGCGCTCGACACATCCGCTCTCAACGCGCTGGCAACAGGACGGTCGCGCGTGTCGGGCGCTCCCGAGCCCTCGGGCCAGCGGGGCTGGCCCCTCATTCGGCTCAACGGGCTTGCCGTCACCATCCCGGCCAATTGCCGCAAGCTGGTATGCACGATCGAGGGTGTCGCAGCGGCGCGTTCGGCGGTCGCCGAGGCGAACGCGCGCCTGATCGTGACGCGCACGCAAGCGGGCGTGCTCGGTTTCGGCAGCGATGCCGAGTTCCGTCGAGTGTTCGACCCGTTCGGAATCACTGCGTTCGATCTGGCCACCTTCGAGAAGCGGCGCCTGCGCTATGAGTCCGGCGAACGCGGCCTGCTACGCGATGCCTTGGTAGAGGCGCTGTGTGCCGCCAAGAATGTTCGTGCGATCCGCCGCCGCAGCGCTGATTTGCTCGTGCCAGTAGATCCCGCCGACAGCGCATGGGATGGGCTTCGCGCGATAACTCATCAGACGACTGGCACCGTGCCCAAACACCCGGACCTGAAATGGCACGAGGGGGTCGGGGTCCGGCTTGACTGGGCAGACGACGGTCTTTGGCTGCTGCTTGATCCAAAGATCGTGTTTGAGGGTGTCACGGACGCGACCAAAGCGATCACCGCCGACTTCGCGCGCGAACGGACGGTGAAGCGCTATAATCGTGATCTCGATCGGCTTATCGATTTTTGGGCAAAGCGCCTTGCCGGCGAAGCGCTTCTGGCGCTGTCGATTGGCGACGGGATCGATGCTCGCTTCGCAGTCGGGAAGAACACGGCCTTCTCCAAGCTGGTGCAGCCATGACGAGCGAGATCGCCCCGACCATATGGTATCCCGAACCCGAGCTGGTGTTCCATCCCGAGCGAACGAGCGAGCGGGACATTCATCCGCTGCGCGGGCTCAAGCGGTTCGGCCCCCATTCGCGCGGATTGGTGCAATCGCCGATCCGGGTAGCGACGCTGGCCCCGAAGGGCGAGTCCGAGCGACTGTTCGCATTCATGCGTGAGCTGAGCCAGAGCGTGCGCCCGGTCGAGCGAACCGACTATCTGCCGGATTGGCCGGGCTTCAATACCGTGTTCGACATGCGCGTGACGGCGGCAACCAAGAAATGCCGTGTCGAGCTGGACGGATCGTTTGAGAGCGAGATGGCACAATCGGCGATGCCGCACGTGTTGCTCGCCGAACAGCTCGTTCGTGCGATCCAGCCCCTTGAGGCGTTCCGCAGCGACTTCGATGTCTTGTTCATCTACCTACCGCAGCGGTGGGAGCGTGGCTTCTACGGCGCGGGGGACGATTTCGATCTCCACGATCATCTCAAAGCCTATACGGCCGCGCGCGGGATGCCGATCCAGATCGTGCGCGAAGACAAGGCGCTCGCTTATCGCTGCCGTGCGAGCGTGATGTGGCGAGTCGGGCTGGCGCTGTATGCCAAGGCCGGCGGCGTTCCCTGGAAGCTAGCCGACGTGGACCCAGAAACAGCCTATGTCGGCATTTCCTATGCGGTGCGGTCGAACGGTGCCGACAAACCGCGATTTGTGACTTGTTGCAGCCAGGTGTTCGACGCGGAGGGCGCCGGCTTGGAGTTTATCGCCTACGATACCGCCGACGTGCAGGTGCAACGCGATAATCCCTTTTTATCGCAGGCTGAGATGTTCCGTGTCATCACGCGGTCGATGACGCTGTATCGTCACCGGCATGGCGGACGCTCGCCGCGCCGGGTCATGGTCCACAAATCGACCGAGTTCAAAGACGCAGAAGTGCTCGGCTGCTTCGAGGCACTACCGCTGTGCGAGGCGGTCGATTTGATTCAGGTGGTCGAGGATGTGGGCTGGCGCGGCGCGCGTTGGGAACGCGACCAAGCCAATTCGGGAGGTAAGGCGGCGGCGTTTCCAATTAAGCGTGGCTCACTGATCGGGCTTGGCGAGCGCGAGGCACTACTGTGGATGCACGGTGCCGTGGAGACTTTGGGACCGAAAACCTATTTTCAGGGTCAGCGCGGCACGCCGCGTCCGATCCGACTTGTCCGCCATGCCGGGCACGGCACGTGGGACGACAGCGCCCGCGCGGCGCTCGCCTTGTCGAAGATGAACTGGAACAATGACGGGCTGTATGATCCGCTACCCGTAACGATGAGTTATGCGAAGGTGCTGGCGCGCGTCCTCAAGCGCATGACGAATCTAGGCAGCACACCCTACCAATTCCGATTCTTCATGTAGTGAAAGTTCGTTGCACCCACAGGATTCGAACTTTTTGCCGTCGATGGCCGCCGTGCCTACGATCGTGTTAACACTGAGTTTTCGCTGATCGTAGCCTGTGCGGCTGACGCGCACAAACGGCGGCCGGCGGCGGAATTTGGTGCCCCGTGCAGGATAAACATAACGAATACATCCCGTTGTTCCTACTACCGTAGCGCCGCCAAACACCGAAACGAGCCAGCGATCGTCGCCGTCGAACGTCGCTTGCGCTTCGCCCGCAATCCGCACCCTTCCTGAACCGTTGCAGGATGGAGATATACGTGTTTCATTTCAACATCGGAAATGATACATATGCGTTATGGACGCTTCGCAAGACTCCGAGCATTGGCTAGCATTGCTGCACCAAATCCCTGCGAAGCCGCCCTATCTGCGTGTGAAAATCTGGCGCCGCTTGCAGGCGATTGGCGCAGTGCCGCTCAAGAACGCTGTTCATGTGCTCCCCCGTCGCGAGGAGAACGAAACCGCATTTCGCGACCTGCTGGCAGAGATCACGACCAGCGGCGGCGAGGCGGTGCTGATCGACGCGCAGATGATCGAAGGCCAGAGCGACGTTGAGCTCCGCCAGCTTTTCGACGCTGCGCGGGATGCCGATTATGACGAGCTGGCCCAAGCCGCACGGCAGTTGCTCGACACTGGGCCGGCGTCGGGGACCGAGATCTCAAAACTCCAGCGACGGCTTTCTGAGATTGTCCGGCTCGACTTCTTTGGCGCGCACGGTCGTCAAGGTGCCGAGGCGGCGCTGCGGGATTTGGACGAGAAGCGTTACGCCCATCCCGACGTCGGCCGCACAGGCGAAGCGGCTGCGGTGTCGCCCGCTGACCTCAAGCATCGCGTCTGGGTGACGCGGCGCGGCGTCCACGTCGATCGCATCGCCTGCGCTTGGCTGATCCGACGATTCATCGACCCCCACGCGAGCTTCAAGTTCGTCGATGGCAGGAGCTACACGTCCGATGCCGGCGAGCTGCGCTTCGATATGACCGATGCCGAGTTCACCCATGAGGGCGATCGGTGCAGCTTCGAGACCCTGCTGCTACGCGCCGAGCTGGACGGCGATCCGGGATTAGCCGCGATCGGGGAGATCATCCACGACCTCGACATCGGCGACGACAAGTTTGAGCGGCCGGAAACGCCGGGACTCAGCGCGATGCTGTCAGGCGTGTGCGCGACGTTCGATGACGATCTCCAGCGCATCGCCGGTGCCGGCGACGCGCTCGATGGCTTCTACGCCTACTTCACCCGGCAAAACCCGTGAAGTCGGGAGTCAGCGCAAGGCACTCGGCCCTCGGCCGAGAGATGACTGTTATAGCTTGAGGAACGTGGTGAATGCAGACAAATGTACCGAGCGAGGCTGTAGGTTCTGCGGAAGGTCAAGGCATTTTGCCGCAGCTTTCGTATGCACAGATCTTCGCCAAGTTCTTGCGGTTCGGTTTCCTGGCATGGGGTGGCCCGATCGCCCAAATCGCCATGATCCGCCGCGAGTTGGTCGACGAGGAACACTGGGTCTCAAGTGCCAGGTTCAACCGCATCCTAGCCGTGTATCAGGTGCTCCCCGGTCCGGAGGCTCACGAGCTATGCGTCTTCTTCGGCACGCTTCCTAAAGGAAAGCTCGGCGGTCTTCTTGCAGGCCTGGGATTCATGATGCCGGGCTTTGTCCTAATGTTCGCGCTGTCCTGGCTGTATCTCTCCACCGGGATCATGCAGACTGCCGCCGCAACCGCGGCATTTCTCGGAGTGCAACCGGCCGTCATCGCCCTGATCGTGCGCGCCGTGCACCGGATTGGCGGTCACATCCTGCTCGACCGCTGGCTTTGGGGTATCGCGGGCGTCGCCGGCCTAGCGGCCCTCGTCGGCACGCCGTTCTGGCTCACCCTGCCGATCGCGGGCCTCGTCTATATGTTCGCGACGCGCCGTCAGCGGGTGACGGCCGGCCTGCTCATGGCCGTGCTCGTCGGGCTCGGGCTCTACTTCGCCTGGGTCACTTTCGCCGGTCCGGTTGGTGGAGATGCGGTCTCGGCGCAACCCGTCGCAAACCAAGAACCGTCGCTGCTGGATCTTTTCATCTCGGGCCTCAAGGCCGGGCTCCTCACCTTTGGCGGGGCCTACACAGTCATCCCGTTCCTGCGTGCCGATGCGGTTGGCAATGGATGGATGACGGATGCGCAGTTCCTCGACGGGCTCGCCCTATCGGGGATTCTGCCGGCACCCCTGATCATCTTCTCGACGTTCATCGGATATTTCGGCGGCGGCCCACTCGGAGCGATCGTGATGACGATCGGCATCTTCCTGCCGGCATTCAGCTTTTCTCTGTTCTTTCATGACCAGCTTGAACGGCTGGTGGACAACGAAAAGATCAAGACCTTCCTAGAGGGAATATCAGCAGCGGTCGTCGGGCTGATCGCCGCCACGACGCTGGAACTAGGGCAAAAGACTCTCGTGAACGTGCCCGGCGTGGTGATCCCGCTCGCGATCTTCGCCGTCGCCCTCGCGCTCCTTTACGTGTTCAAGGCCAAAACGACGATCCTGTGGGTTGTTCTCGCCGCGGCGGGGGCGGGCCTCGTCCTGTTCGGATGATCGCGACGCACCGTCACTCTTACGCAGCCTAATCAATCATATTGGAAAGGACCGAATGTGACGATCGACAATCTCTCCCGACGCAGTGCAATCGCAACCCTAGGCATAGGAGCCGCCGCCATGACGATCAACGAAGCCTCCGCCCGGACGCCGGTCGCCACGCCGTCGACCGTCCCCGCCTTTGCCGGCAACCATCAAATCAAGCCGCTCAAGTTCGATCCGGCCAGGCTTGAGGGCTTGTCCGAGCGATTGATCACGTCGCACCACGAGAACAACTATGCCGGCTCGGTCAAGACGCTGAACGCATTGCGGCCACGGCTGGCCGCCGCGCTCGCCGATACCGAAGCGCCGCCTGCCATCTACGGCGGCCTCAAACGCGAGGAACTGCACCGTACCGGCTCGGTGGTGCTGCATGAAATCTACTTCGACGGGTTGGGCGGCGACGGCCGGGCGGCCGGTTCGGTCCGCGACGCCATTGACGCCGCCTTCGGCTCGTTCGCGACATGGGAGGCGGAATTCCGCCGCACCGGCATGAGCCTTGCGGGCGGCTCTGGCTGGACAATCCTCGCTTACAACGTCCACACGCGCTCGCTCAACAATCATTGGGCTTGGGATCACATGCACGGCGCTGCGGCCGGCATACCGCTGCTCGCGCTCGATATGTATGAACACAGCTTTCACATGGATTACGGCACCCAAGCCGCCAGGTATATCGACGCGTGGTTCAAGAACCTCGACTGGGAAGCGACCGACCGCCGTTATGCGCAGGCGATCGCCACCGCCAGCGCCTGAGTTGGAGAGCGGCGATGAACGGGAGGCGAGTGAAGTCGGCCTTGACCACTTGCCCCAAGATCGGCCTGTTGTGGCGAACCGACCTCCCCACCAGCCCTCTGGACGTGCAAAGCGCGCGCCAGTGGCCGATCATGGCAGCGCTGCGTGAGTTGGGCGGTGAGGTCGAGGCGATTGGATATGCCGACGAGACGGCTGGTACAACGCGCGACCGTCTGCTGACGTGCGATGGCGTGATGGTCTGGGCCGACCCGATCAGCGACGCCGGTGACCGCTCAAGGCTCGATCCGATTTTGCGCGAGGCCGCGGCGGCGGGCGTCTCGATCAGCGCGCATCCCGATATCATCGCGAAAATGGGCGTGAAAAGCGTGCTTCACGCCACGCGGGCGCTGGGTTGGGGCACCGACACACACCGCTACGCCGATCTGGAGGAACTGCGCGCGCTGCTTCTTGAACGCCTGGCTTCCGGGCCGCGTGTGCTCAAGGAAAATCGGAGCAATGGCGGCCGGGGCGTGTGGCGGGTCGAAGTTGCTGACCGGGGGGGTGGCGCCCAACCGATCGTTTCGGTCCTTCACGCCGCGCGGGACAGCGTTCCGTTCAAGATCCCCCTCGATGCCCTGATCGCTCGGTTCGCACCCTATTTTGAGCGCGGCGAATGCCTCATCGACCAACCGTTCCAACCGCGGCTCGGGGACGGCATGATCCGCTGCTATGTGAGCGAGGGCACGGTCGTCGGTTTCGGCCACCAACTGATCCGCGCGCTATTGCCGCTACCCGCGGAAGGGGTCGATTCTCCGAAGGCGCAGCCGGGGCCGCGGGTCATGCAGCCTGCCGACGCCGGCGCTTTCCAGTCGCTCAGAGACGATATGGAACAGTCGTGGATTCCCGGGTTGCAGCACATCCTCGCCATCGAGCATGACGAGCTGCCGCTCCTGTGGGACGCGGACTTCCTCTACGGGCCGAAAGACGATCGCGGCTCGGACAGCTATGTCTTGTGCGAGATCAACGTCAGTTCGGTCGCGCCGTTTCCGCCCAGCGCCGTGCGACAGGTGGCGGATGCCGCATACCGTCGCGCGGTCGCGGCGCACGAACGCCGTGTCGCCGGCCGAGGAACCACGGCTTCGCCGGCATAAACGTTCGCACGTTCCGGGATACGTTAGTCGGTCGCTGGACCAGCGAAGCGCCTTTCGTCACGCTCAGTCAACTTGATCCAGTATTCGAGCCGCCGTCACCGCCGGTGCCCGCGGCAATCTGATTTCGACCGCCAGCCCTGGCTGGAGCCGCGCAAAGGCCAGCGCTCCACGGTGCAGTCGGGCAACGGCGTCGGCGATGGCGAGGCCAAGGCCGTTGCCGGATGCACGCCGCGCTCGGTCCAAGCGCCCGAACGGGCGCAGCATCTCGGAGACCTCGCAATCGGATACGCCGGGACCGTCGTCGGCGACCGCCATCGTCAACGTGTCGGCCTGCTCGGTGACCGAAACATCGATACGAGCGTGCTCACCGGAGTATTTGAGCGCGTTCTCAATCAGGTTGGCGAGCGCACGCGCCAGCAGGTCGGCGTCACCGGCGACCAGCGCTTCTCGCGCTAAGCTCACAGAGATGTTGCGGCCGGAAGCCTCGATCTCTGCACGATAGGCATCCACCACCCGGTCAACGATCTCTGCCAGGTCGATAGGCTGAAATCGCGCGCGCGCGTTACCGGCATCAATCTCCGCTAGATCCAGCACCGCACTGAACAGCCGAAGCGCCTCGTCCAGCCCGGCCAACGCCTCACCCAGCGCCGCAGACCTGAGCTCTTCATCGTGCTGTGCCAACGCCAATTCAACAGAGTGCCTCACCCGCGTGAGCGGCGTGCGCAGGTCGTGGGCGACCTCCGCCGACACGCGACGGATCGTGGCTACCAGCGTGTCAATCCGATCGAGCATACGGTCGATGGCCAACGCGAGTTGATCAAGATCGGTGCGCGCATCGACCGGAGCGCCGGTCCGCGCCGAGAGATCGCCACGCTCGACTGCTCGGACGGTAACGTTGATCCGCTTCATCTGGCGCAGCGTCTGCCGCGTGGCGAAGAGGCCTGCGATGATGCCGAACACCAACGCGATTCCGCCAGCGGTCAGAATGGCCCCGAAAACAGCGTCGCGGATTGCTTCGCTTCGCTCCATATCCTCTCCAACGATGAGAAGGGATCCATCGGGAAGGCGTCGCGTCATCGCCAGCAGATGGACGCCCTCGACGCCGGGTTGCGGCGGAGGCTGGTCGATAAAGTGCCAACCGACCTTTCGCGGTACAATTTGGATGTCGCCGATCAGCGTGCGTCCATCTGGCCCAACTAAATAATACTCGGGCGACCCCGGCCGCTCGGCCTTCGCTCGAATTATTTCCAGTGCGCGATCAAGGCCTCCCCGTTGCGCTTCGAGGGCGATCACGTGCGACTCCAGCTCGATGCGATTTCGAGCCTCGCGCTCAACCACCCCGCGCGTTGCGATCCAGCCGCCGAGCGCGCCGGCGACCATGCTGATGACGAGCAGCAGCGCGTTGAGCGCAACAAGACGGGACACCGTCGAGCGCAACAGCCGGCTAATCACTCCAAGCGGCATAGCCTTCCCCACGCACGGTATGGATCAGGGGGGGATCGTCACCGCGATCGATCTTTGCCCGCAGCCGACTGATGTGGCTTTCGACGAGGTTCCTGCCAGGATCGAAACGGAACTTCCACACGGTCTCCAGCAGCATCAACCGCGTAAGCACGGCCGGCGAGTTCAGCATCAGTAGTTCGAGAAGCTGGAACTCGCGTGGGATTAGTTCGATGGGCGTGTTGCCTCTCCGCACCGTCCGAGCGAGACGGTCGAGTGTCAGATCGCCCAGCGAGAGGATGCTGGGCGGGCCGGCCGCCCGGCGCTGCAGCGCTTCAACGCGCGCGACCAGTTCGGCGATCGCGAACGGTTTGACAAGATAGTCGTCGGCTCCACCTTCAAGACCTTCGACTCGTTGGCCCACGGAGCCTAGCGCCGTGAGCATCAGCACGGGTGCTACGACTTGGCGACGGCGCAGCTCGGTGACAACCGATAGCCCATCCATCTCTGGCAGCATTCGGTCAACGATCAGCAACGCGTGAGCACCGCTCACGGCGCGATCAAGTCCGCTTTTTCCGTCGTCCTCCCAATCGACGGCGTGACCGCGAGCACGCAGCGCTTCAACAACGGCGCTCCCCGTGTCCTCGTCGTCCTCGATCAGTAGTAGGCGCATAATGCCCGAGGCATCTCCTCTGTTGTTTGCGCCGACCATAGCCGCGTGCGAGCAGTGCCGACAGTGCGCCAATGTCGTTTGCCGACGGCTGCGTTCGCACAAGAGTTCGATCGCCTTCTAGTGCAGAATGCCGCCAGCGGACCTTGTGAATCTACAAGGTGCCTTGCGGTCGGCGCCGATGCATGAGTGTCGCAGCTTTGGCGTGCCCGAGGAGGCATCGACCATGATCTCATTATGCATCAGGAGTTGAAGCAAAACTATGCGGACGGTGCTGTTATCGGGGTTGGCCACGCTGCTACTAGCCGCACCTGCTTGGGCGGCACCGGACTGGGCGAAGGTTGACGCCGCGCTGGGACGCCCCGGCGTCGAGCAGCCGGACGGAGTTCGTCGCTACGGATTTCCTCGCTCCGACCTGCGCGTTGTTCTGGATGGCGTATCGATAGAGCCTTCGCTGGCGCTCGGCTCCTGGGCCGCGTTTCAGCCTATGGGGGACGAAGTGATGGTAATGGGCGATCTTGTGCTCACGCACGAGGAAGTGAACCCTGTGATGACGCGCCTTTTGCAAGGTGGATACACCATCACCGCGCTCCACAATCACCTGCTGCGGTCCGCGCCCGGCACCATGTACATGCACATAGCTGCGCATGGCGATCCGGTAAGGCTGGCGGCGGCGCTGCGCCAAGCCATTTCCGCAAGCCGCACACCGATCTCTCCACCGTCTCTTGGAGCGGGAGCACCGTCTCGCCTCAATCTAAACTCCGATGCTCTGGACGAGCTGATGGGAGCCGAAGGCAGGGTCAATGGTGGCGTTCTGCAATACAGTATTCCCCGTGCGGAGCGGCTCATGGATGGCGGCATGGTGACGCCTCAATCAATGGGAACTGCGACCGCAATCAATTTTCAGCCCACCGGCGGCGGCAAGGCGGCGATCACGGGCGATTTCGTCCTCATCGCGAGCGAAGTAGACCGCGTCCTTCGAGCGCTTCGAGCGAACGACATCGAAGTCACAGCGCTTCACAACCATATGTTGAACGACGAGCCGCGCCTGTTCTTCCTGCACTTCTGGGCCAATGACGACGCGGCAAAGCTGGCGCGCGGTCTCCGCTCGGCACTCGACACAATGAACAATCGAAAAAACTAAGAATCGGACGACGGCCAGTCGGGCCGCGACCGCCGCCCGTTCATCCCCCGGCCCCGAAGGAAGTGGAACGGAACATGGCTAGCAAACGAACTCTCGTCATCGGAGCCAGCGCTGCTGTGTTGACGGTGGCAGGCGTGGCGCTCGCGGCGCAGCAGAACCATGAGGCGAACGAGAACCGCATTATCGGCGAGCATAGCGAGAAGGAAGTCGCACTCGACCAGGTGCCGGTGGCCGCGATGAACGCCGCGCGCACACGACTCGCGTCTGTCCGCGAAGCCGAGCTGGTAACCAGAAAGGCGGACGGCAGCACGCTCTACGAGATCGAAGGCAAGGATCAGGCTGGCAAGAACGTGGAGCTGTTCGTTACGCCGACAGGCCAAATCCTCGGGAATGAAAACGACAGCGATGAGGATGGCGACTGAACTCTCAGTCGTCTGAATGGGCCTGAATGGGGGTAAGGCCCATTCTTTGAAAACACCATCCGAGGATCAAATATGTTTAGGACTGTCGGTTATTGCATCGGAGCGTGTGTATCATCCGTCGTGCTCGCTGCTTCGAGTTATGCGCAAGAACAACCGATTCACACAAACGGCTCTGAACTCGTTGCAAGCTGTCGCGCCAACAACCCAGCGTGCGGCGCATACCTTCAAGGCGTGCTGGACATGATGATAGTGGCGCGGGGTAGCGAGTGTGGGGCGCCGCGTTACGATCGGAATAGATTGCGTTCAGCCTATCTGCGCTGGGCAGAAGACAACAGCTACTTCATGGACGTTCACATGGTTGCTGGCGCCGAACAAGCATTGGCTGAAGCTTGGCCTTGCGCGCCGCGACGATAGGAAGAAGTTGCATCATCCCAATCGCTCCACAGCGGCGCTCAGATAGGAATTGTTTCTGGCAGGTAGCTGGTATCACCGAACGGAGTAAGGAGTTCTGCTTGCCATTTGAAATCCGCCAGCTTTGTTATGCTATCGCCGCGGCGGACCATGGTAGTTTTTACAGAGCCGCCCGGGCACTTGATATTGAACAATCGACCCTCAGTCGCTCCATCTCGAAGTTGGAGCGCTCGATCGGAATGTCTATCTTCGAGCGGTCGCGGGCTGGGGTCAAAACGACGCTGGCCGGAGCCGCGTTCATTCGTGGCGCGCGACCAATGGTGGCAACGGCAGATAAGCTAGTCACCATGATGCTCGCAGCCGGCCAGGGCCGCGCTGGCGGTCTATTGCTCGGGTACAATAGCTCGGTCTCCGCCGGCAATCTCCGGGCGACCCTCATTAGCTGGCGCGAGGCGCATCCTGACGTCGAACTGGAATGCGTCGAGGCTGATCGCAGCGTTCTGCTCGCTGGGCTCGACACGGGCGAAATCGACGTAGCGATCCTGATGGGGACGCCCAGCCACAACGGATTTCGCTGCGAGCCGCTATGGAGCGAGCGGATGCTAGCCGCGTTGCCCGCCTCGCATCCGTTGGCTAGACGGGACATAATTCACTGGACGGATCTTCGGGGCGAGCACTTCCTTCTGCCCGCGGCCGATCCCGGCCCTGAAATCCGCGACATGTTGCTTGGCAGACTTCCAATCTCGGGCGGTAAGCCTGACATCCGAATGTCGCGGGCGAGCCGTGAGACCGTGCTGAGCATCCTCGGCGTCAACTCGGGTGTTACCATTGTCTGCGAGGGATCGACCGGAGCGACCTATCCTAGTGTCGTCTATCGGCCGATTCATGGCGAACAAGGACCGGCACTGACCGGATACTCGGGTTGCTGGCGAGACGACAATCGCAATCCAGCGTTGCGGCGCTTTCTTGGATTTATCAAGGCCCGCTATGCGCTCTCTTTTGATTTCTCGCCAAGATTCCAGTAAATTAGGCGGCCAGTCGGTGGAGTAAATTTTTGATGTCGCAAGGCAGGACCATCATCATCGTGCTTGTCACTTTGGTCATCGGCTTCGCAGGCGGCTTTGTCTTGCGGCCGGTCATCGCCCCCCTTAGCCAAACAGCCGTCGCCGTCAGTCCGGCCCCGGCCGCGCCGCAGCCGACCGCAGCGCGCGGGACGCAGTATTTTGCGGCCAATATCGACGAGGCTCGGCAGATCGTAGCAGCGTGTCGAGACGGTTCGGTGCGCGGTGATGAATGCGCCAACGCCGAGCAGGCAGTTATCGAGGCCGATAGCCGCGATCGCTTCAAGCGTTTCACCGGCAACTGAGAAGCCGGGAACCCCTTAACTGCCTTGCGCGCGGTGGCGACGAAAGCCGCGGTCGGTGTCCATGAAGCGCGCAAGCATAGGCGCCACCAGCTTTTCAGGCGGCATAGGTTGCTGGCCGGTCTCCGCCGCGAGCGCGGCGGCGTAGGCTACAAGATCGCGGTGGACCCCGGCGGGTAGCTCCACCGTCAGTTTGACAGGCCGATCGTCCACCAATGGCCCCAGCTTCAATTTCGTCATCGTGACGCTCCCAAAGGTTCGAGCACTAGGTCGCGGGTGATGACCACGCGCAGCGGATGGCCCGGCCGGATGGTAAGGGTCGGCTGCACGTTGAGCTGCCGCCGAACGATCTGCTGGCCGGTCTGATTGATCGTGTCCTGCGAGCCGCGCCGTAACGCGCGGGTCAAGTCATCCTCGCTGTCCGCGCCCAACTCGGCGCCGACGCCGAGCAGAGTCGAGACGGCCGCCGCCCTGAGCAGATTGCCCCAATGCTGATTCACGCGATCCTGTAGGCCGGCGAACCCAGCGCCGTCCGCGCCTGGCTGGCGCTCGAGAACGATCGAGCGCCCGTCCGGCATGATGAGCCGGTCCCAGGCGAGGAGAACACGGGTCTGCCCGGCGGTGATCTCGCTGTCGTATTCGCCGATCAGCCGGGCACCTTGCGGGATGAGCAAGATGCGGCCTGTCGGGCTGTCATAGACGTTCTGCGTAACCTGCGCCGTTATCTGGCCGGGAAGATCGGACCTGATCCCGGTGATGAGCGCGGCCGGGATGATGCTTCCGGCCTGCACGATGTTGGGCGACGGGGGTGCGATCAGCCGCTCCGCGCTCACCGTTCGCTGGTTCGAGGCTTGCGCCATGAAAGCGCGCCGGCCAGCTTGATCGCCCTGCGCTGCGCTCGCCTGCTGCGTTAGCTGCGCGGCTTGGTCGGGCAAGATCAGCGACGGGGCCGGCGCCGTTCCGGCGTTGCCCGCGTTGCCGCCGAGGAATACGCCACTCATTCGGGCAGCGTCACGTTCCTGCTGGGCGCGCTGGCGCGCAGCCTCCTCGGCCTGCGCGCGCGGATCGGGTTGGGCCGGCTGCGTGCCGATCGGCGGCACGGGCACGTTCTCGCCGCGCTGCTGGGCGGACACGATCGGGCCGCCGAGGTCGCCGGGAAGTGGTGGCCCAAGGCGCGGCGCTTGAGCATAGTCCCTCGGTCCCGAGGTGATGGTCTCGGCCGTGGCGCGGCTCTCGGTGTTGTAGAGTTCTTCCGCCTGCCGTTCACCAGCCGGTTTGAGCGCGTAGATCAGCGAGCCGCCGATACCGAGGCCGGCGGCCACGCCTATGACTGTCAGCGCCTTGCGGGACAGACGCATGACGCGGGGCGGATCGCGTCGAAGCTGGAATGGCTTTGGATCGGCGGGAAGGGGCTGCGGCGCGGCCGGCTCGGCGGAGGGAATGTCGGTGCGATCGTTCACGGCCGCCGCTCCCGTCCGTCGTCGCGCACGATGCGGACGCGCTGTTCATTGCGCCGATCGCCCAGGCGCAGTTCGGCGGCGGCGAACAGCCGGTCCACCACCATGTAGCGGCCCTGCACGCGATAATTGACTAGCTCGGCGTCCCCGGCCGCGCCGGTAACGAACAGCGGCGGCATCTCGCCCTGCGAGATCCCCGCCGGAAACTCGATGAACACCTGCCGGGAGTCGTCGAACGCACGAATGGGACGCCACGGGGCGCGGTCGCCCTCGATGCGATAACGGAAATTGAGCGAAGTCACATCCACGCCGGTCGCGGCCGGCGCGACCGTCGCAGCGGCGATGTTGCCGCCGCGTAGCGCGATGAGCTGATCTTGCGGGTAGGTCCACGACACTGAGGCCATGTAGGTCGCAGGTGTCGCGCGCAGCTCCAGATGATAGGTGCGCCGATCGGTGTTGATGACGAGGTTGGTGGCGAGGTCCGGCCTCGTCGGTTTGACGAGGATATGCACTCGCGCTGCCGGCCCGCCGCCGCTGATAGTATCGCCGATGATCCAGCGCACGGTGTCGCCGGCTGCTACCGGCCCCGGCCCAACGAGCTGCTCGCCCTCCTGTAAGGCGATGTCCGTCACTTGGCCGGGCGCGGTATAGATCTGATAGAGCGCGCCGTCCGTCCAGGGATATTGCTGGATGGCGTTGAGGAAGCCGTCACGGGCCGGCTGCACCCGCGCGGCGGCGTTTGCATCGCCGACGCGCCTACGGGGATCGGCAGGCTCTGACACGCGAGGGGCATCCGGCAATGGCTTGAGCTGACCGGGAAGCGGCAACGGTTCAGGAATCGTAACGATCTCCACCGGGCGCGGCGGCTCGGCGGCCGGCGTCGCGGCGACTTCGCGCGGTGGATCGTCATATGCGATAGCGGGCGGCCGAGCGGAAGTAGTGGCACAGCCGGCGAGCGCGGAGGCGGAAACGAGCAGCGCGGCGGTGACGGCGCGCCGGAAGGGAATGCCGATCATTGCGACAGCTCCTTTGACCAGTTGAGGGCATTGACGAACACACCGAGCGGATTCTTGCGGAGTGCGTCCGGCGTGCGAGGCGGCTGCACGACGATGGTGAGGATCGCCGACCAGCGTTCGGTGGCGGCGAGGCTGCCGTCCTGATAGCGTCGCTCCGTCCAGGCGACGCGGAAGCTGTCCGGTGACGCGCGGATGACGCTTGATACGTCCACCGCCACCTGCACCCGCCCGACGTTGGCGAACGGGTCGTTGGCGCGAGCGTAATCGTTGAGCGCGACCGCGCCCCGATCGGTGGTGAAGTCATAGGCGCGAAGCCAGTTCTGACGAACGATGACCGGATCGGCCGGCACGCTCCTGACTTGCTCGATGAAGCGGGCGAGATGGAACGCGATCTGCGGATCGGTCGGGCGATAGCCGGCCTCGGCCGGCGCGACCGCCTGCGCCTCGCCGAGCCGATCGACCTGCACCACCCAAGGGACGATATGGCCACGGGCCGATTGCCAGACGAGGCCGCCAGCCAGGCCGCCCGAAAGGGCGAGCGTGCCGAAAAATGCGAGACGCCAGTTCTTCGCCTGCACGCGCGCCGAACCGATCCTGTCGTCCCAGGCTTGGGCGGCGCGCTGATAGGGCGTGGTCGGTTCGGGGGTCTGGCCGTAGCGGATGGTCGGTCGTCGGAACATGGCAGCTAGTCCTTCTGATGGAGATCGACGGACGAGCCGCTTCCCCCGCCGTCGCCGGAACGTAGGGTGTGGGCGGCGATCGTCGCGCCGTGGGTCATGGTCTGGCGGCGCTTCATGGCCGATGCCCAAGCGGGCCTGTCGTCGGAGGCTGGTGCCGATGGCGAAGCACCTCCTGAAATCGTGCCTCGCGTCGCGGTGACTGCTGCGCGACCGCCGGCGCGATAGCTGTCTTTCAGGGACGCGGCGGCTTTCCGTAGCGGGGAAATCGCCGCACCCGCCGCCGCTTGGCCGACACCGGCCGCGCCACCCGCGACGGCGGCTGCGCCGGTCTTGCCTGCCGAGCCGAGCGCATAGGCGCTGCTGGCGGCGCCGGAAGCAAAGGCGCTCCCTCGTGCCGCGCCGCCGATCGCGCTTGCAGCCGCGCCGGCGCCGAGGCGTGCGGCGGCTGCACCGCCAACCAGCGCGCCGCTTGCGGCCAGCGCGGTCCCGGCGGCTGCGCCCGCGCCGAGGGCCGGCCCGCCTGAGACGATGCCGTTCGCTACGCCGGGGCCGAAGATCGCCAAGCCAAGCAGCGACAGCGCGCCGAGCGCGATCGACATCGCTTGCTCCAGCGTGGGCTCTGGGCCAGCGGCGGCGGTGAATTGACTGAACAACGTCGTGCCGATGCCGGTGATGACGGCGAGCACGAGAACTTTGATGCCGGTGGAGACGACATGGCCCAACACCTTCTCGGCCATGAAGGCGGTCTTGCTGAAGAAGGCGAACGGCAACAGCACGAAGCCGGCGAGCGTCACCAGCTTGAACTCGATCAGCGTCACGAAAATCTGGATCGCCAGGATGAAGAAGGCGATGACGACAAGCGCCCAAGCGAGCAGCAACACGACGATCTGAACGAAGTTGGTGAAGAATGAGATTGGACCGACCAGCTCGCCCGCAGCAACGACCAGCGGCTCACCCGCATCCAAGCCGGTCGCGGCGATGAAGCCGGGGCGCATGAAGTCGGCGATGCTCATGGCATCGCCCGTCGCCTTCAAGCCCAGCCCGGCGAAAGACTGGAACACGATCGTCGCCAGTGTCGAGAAATTGCCGATGATGAAGGCAAAGACGCCGATGTAGAGCGTCTTTTTGATGAGGCGCTGAAGCACGTCCTCGTCGGCGCCCCATGCCCAGAACAGACCGGCAATCGTCAGGTCGATGGCGATCAGCGTGGTCGAAAGGAACGCGATCTCGCCGCCGAGCAGTCCGAACCCGCTGTCGATGTAGGTCGTGAAAACCTGTAGGAAGTTGTCGATGATGCCGGTGTCGTTCACCGCTGATTGCCTTCCCTGCCGAAGAACCGGCGTTGATGCGCCGCCCATGCCGCCTCGCAGCCGGAATCCGGCATGGTGAGCGCGCGGCAACGCGCGAGTTCCGCCGCTAAGGGATCGCGCTCGGCGCGTGCCGCCACGGCGTTGGCCGCCTCCGGCACGCGCGGCTCGGTGACGGCGGCGATCACCGCCACCGTCATCATGAGCCCTGCCAGCGTGGCGACGCCGGCGATCTTGACGGCTGCCGACATCGGCTCAGTTGCCGAGGAAGCGGCGGAGGCGCTCGCGCCCCTCGGCTTCGGCGGCTGCATTTCGCGCCGCCTCCAGCGATTGCGCTCGGCCTTGAGCGGCCAGCAACGCCGCGATGTCGGCGAGCTGCTGCGATTGCAGCGCGAGAAGCTGGTTGCCGGCCTGAGCCGCTTGGAGCGCGCCTTGAGATGATTGGCTCGCCGACACGAGGCGGTTCATCGTCGCGCGCGAGCCGTCGATATTTCCAACGACGCCGGCCTGAACGCGGAGCGCGTCCTGAAACGCGCCTACGCTGGTCTCCCACCGCTCGCGCGCATTTGCGACGAGCTGCCGTTGCGGGACCGACATGGCGCCGGCTGTGTATCGGCTGGTGAAAGCCTGGTCGATCTGGCCCAAGTCATAGGCGATGCGCTGCGCCTGGCCGAGCAACTGCTGGGTCTGGCGCACCTGGCCCTGCAACTCGGCGAGCGAGGATTGCGGGAGGCTCGCCAGATTGCGGGCCTCGTTGAGCAACGAAGTCGCCTGATTCTGTATCTGGCGAATCTGATTGTTGATCTGCTCCAGCGTGCGCGCGGCGGTCAGCACGTTCTGCGCATAGTTGGTCGGGTCATAGACGATCCCGCCGAACTGCGCGTAGGCCGGCACGGGCGCCGCGATCGGCGCGATGGTCGCGGTGGCGAGGACGCCGGCCAGAATGGCGCGGCGCAGGGGAAGTCGGGTCATAGCGGTAACTCCTGCTGGCGGGGGGGAAGAAGCTCGATCGCCCAGGCGCAGCCGCGATGGCGCAGCCATTCGGCCGCGAATGCGGTTTGGCCGTGAGTCTCGATGATGTCGGCGATGCGGAGCTGATCGGCCTTGGCCGACGCGGCGGCGAAGGCCAGCGCGACCTCGCCCAGCCCCAGCTCGAACAGCCGGTTGCCGCGCCGCGACTGGCAATAATAGTCGCGCTTGGGTATCGCCCGGCTGAGGATTTCGATCTGGCGGGCGTTAAGCCCGAACCGCTCGTAGATGGCGGCGATCTGCGGCTCGGCGGCGCGCTCGTTCGGCAGGAAGATGCGCGTCGGGCAGCTTTCGATGATGGCCGGGGCGATGCTCGACGTTTCGATGTCCGCAAGGCTCTGCGTGGCAAAGACGACGCTGGCGTTCTTCTTGCGAAGGGTCTTCAGCCACTCGCGGAGCTGCGCTGCGAAGTCCGGGCTGTCGAGAACCAGCCAGCCCTCGTCGATGATGATGAGTGTGGGCGAGCCGTCCAGCCGCCCGCCGATCCGGTGGAACAGGTAGGACAAAACGGCGGCGGCGGAGCCGGCGCCGACCAGTCCTTCGGTCTCGAACGCCTGCACGGCGGCTTCGCCCAAGCGCTCGTCCTCGGCGTCGAGAAGCCGGCCCCACGGCCCGCCGATGCAATACGAGGCGAGCGCCTGTTTGAGCTGCTGGTTCTGCAACAGCACGGCAAGGCCGGTCAGCGTGCGTTCGCTAACCGGCGCCGACGCCAGGGAGTTGAGCGCCGACCAGATATGCTCCTTAGCCTGCGGATCGACCGCGACGCCTTCGGACGCGAGGATCGCCGCCAGCCATTCCGCCGCCCACGCTCGCTCGGCCGGATCGTCGATGCGGGCGAGCGGTTGGAGCTGCACCCCGTCGCCGGTTTCGTCGGCAAGCATTCCGCCGAGATCCTGCCAGTCGCCGCCCATGCCGATCGAGGCGGCGCGGATGCTGCCGCCGAAGTCGAAGGCAAAGACCTGGCTGTTCTCGTAACGGCGGAACTGCATCGCCATCAGCGCGAGCAGGACCGATTTGCCGGCGCCGGTCGGGCCGACAATCAGCGTGTGGCCGACATCGCCGACGTGAAGGGAAAACCGGAACGGGGTCGAGCCTTCGGTTCTTGCGTAGAGCAAGGGGGCTGCACCGAAATGCTCGTCCCGTTCCGGCCCCGCCCATACTGCTGACAGGGGGATCAGGTGGGCGAGATTGATGGTGGAAATCGGGGGCTGGCGAACATTGGCGTAGGTGTGGCCGGGAAGGCTGCCCAGCCACGCCTCGATCGCGTTCATGCCCTCGGGAATGACGGTGAAATCGCGGCCCTGAATAACCTTCTCGACGAGCCTCAGCTTCTCGGCCGCGATGGCGGGATCGCGGTCCCACACCGTCACCGTGGCGGTGACATAGGCCATGCCGGCATAGTCGGCGCCCAGCTCCTGCAAGGCGGTGTCGGCGTCGGCGGCCTTGTTCGAGGCGTCGCTGTCGAGCAGCGTGCTCGCCTCGTTGGTCATCACCTCCTTCAAGATGGCGGCGACGGATTTGCGCTTGGCGAACCACTGGCGACGGATGCGGGTAAGCAGCTTCGTCGCGTCGGTCTTGTCGAGCATGATCGCGCGGGTGGACCAGCGATAGCCGAACGCCAGTCGGTTCAGCTCGTCGAGCAGCCCCGGAAACGTCGAGCTGGGAAAGCCGGTAATGGTGAGGATGCGGAGATGATGGTCGCCCAGGCAAGGTTCCAGCCCGCCGGTCAACGGCTCATCGGCGAGCAGCGCGTCGAGGTGCATCGGGGTTTCCGGCACGCGCACACGCTGTCGCCGCGTCGAGATCGTCGAGTGGAGGTAGGTCAGCGTCTCGCCGTCATCGAGCCAGCGGACCTCGGGCACGAAACCCTCGACCAAATTGAGCACGCGGTCGCTACGATCGGTGAAGCCTTTGAGCAGCTCCCACGGATCGACGCCGGTGGTGGACCGGCCCTCGTAAAGCCAGCCTTCGGCCCGCGCGGCGTCCTCGGCCGGCGGCATCCACAGCAACGTCAGGAAATAGGCGCTCTCGAAATGCGCGCCTTCCTCACGGAACTGTTCGCGGCGCTCCATATCGACCAGCGCAGAAACGGGATCGGGAAACTCGGACTCGGGGTAATCGAGCGCGGGACTGCGCTGCGCCTCCACGAAGATCGCCCAACCGGAGCCCAGGCGCCGGAGTGAACTGTTCAAGCGTGCCGTGGTGGCGACCAGCTCGGCCGGCGTCGCACTGTCGAGATCAGGGCCGCGGAAGCGTGCGGTGCGCTGGAACGAACCGTCCTTGTTGAGCACGACACCTTCGCCGACCAACGCGGCCCAAGGCAGGAAGTCCGCAAGGTACGCGGCCTTGCTGCGATATTCGCGCAAGCTCATCATGGCTGCATCCATGTCGGGAAGCGGAGATGGCGCCGGGCCACGTCCACGAACTGCGGATCGCGTCGTGCAACCCATACGGAAAGCGCGTGGCCGATCGCCCAGATGACCAGGCCGGCGATCCAGAGACGCAGGCCGAGCCCGATCGCGCCGGCCAGCGTCCCGTTGACGATGGCGAGCGACCGCGGCGCGCCGCCGAGCAAAATCGGCTCGGTCAGCGCCCGGTGGACGGGGGCATAGAAGCCCGCGATCGGTTCGGCTGCGTCCTGCATCAGACGAGCGCCCCGCCGCCGAACGAGAAGAACGACAGGAAGAAGCTCGACGCGGCAAAGGCGATGCTGAGACCGAACACGATCTGGATCAGCCGGCGGAAGCCGCCGGAAGTATCGCCGAAAGCCAGCGTCAGGCCGGTCACGATGATGATGATGACCGCGACGATTTTCGCCACCGGCCCCTCGATGCTTTCGAGGATGCTTTGCAGCGGCGCTTCCCACGGCATCGACGATCCGCCCGCGTGGGCCGGAACGGCAAAGGTCAGCGCGACGACGCTGGCGGTGGTGGCGAGCATGGCGCGACGCGCGCCATGCCGAATGGCATGGATCATGGCAGGTCTCCGGGCTGGGGTTTGGGAAGCAGGGTAAGGCGGTAGTCGCCGGTCGCGGCGTCGAGTCCTTCGACGCGGGCCAGCTCGGCGAGACGCCGGCCGTGCGCGTCACGGACCAGCACGGCGATCAGGTCGATGGTCTCGGCGATCAGCGCGCGAGGGACTGTCACGACCGCCTCTTGAACGAGTTGCTCCATGCGGCGGAGCGCGCCAAGTGCGGTGCCGGCGTGAATGGTTCCGATGCCGCCCGGATGGCCGGTGCCCCAGGCTTTGATGAGGTCGAGCGCCTCGGCGCCGCGCACCTCTCCGATCGGGATGCGATCCGGCCTAAGCCGTAACGACGAACGGACCAGCTCGGACAGCGACACCACGCCGTCCTTCGTCCGCATGGCGACGAGGTTGGGCGCAGCGCATTGCAGCTCGCGCGTGTCTTCGATCAGAACGATGCGGTCGGTCGTCTTGGCGACTTCGGCCAAGAGCGCGTTGACCAGCGTGGTCTTGCCGCTGCCGGTGCCGCCGGCGACGAGAATGTTGGCGCGAGCCGATACGCCTTCGCGCAGCGCCGTCGCCGCGTCGGCCGACATGATCCCGGCGGTGGCGTAGTCGTCAAGCGTGAACACCGCGACGGCGGGCTTGCGGATAGCGAAGGCGGGAGCCGCTACGACAGGCGGCAGCAAGCCCTCGAATCGTTCGCCGCCCTCGGGCAGTTCTGCCGACACGCGGGGACTGCGCGCATGAACCTCGACGCCGACATGATGAGCGACCAGGCGCACGATGCGTTCGCCATCGGCGGCGGTCAGCGTCTCGCCGGTATCGCTAACGCCTTCGCCGAGCCGATCGAGCCACAACCTCCCGTCCGGGTTTAGCATCACCTCGATCACGGTCGGGTCGTCCAGCCATGCCGAGATCGACGGCCCGAGCGCGGTGCGCAGCATCCGCGCGCCGCGCGTCTTGGCCTCGGATCGGATCGGATGAACGGTCAAGGAACTGGCCCTGCGAAGGGCCGGGCGAACCGCCGCCCGGCTGTCGGGGCACAGCAAGAGACGCATAAATACTTCTGCCGCAACAGCTACTTGCTGGCGTAGTAGAGGGGGCGGCAGATACGTGGTCGGCGGCGGAATTGCTTTTCGACTACGCGGTGGTTGGCGTGTCTATTCAGTCCGACTCAGTCGAAGTGGAGCGCGGCCAGACATCTTCCGGTATCTCGTCCCTCAAGCTCTTGCCGCTGGCGAAGCGCCGGCCGAGCGTCTCGACGAAACCCTCGTAGCGCTTGCGTCCCTTCACCTGCGCGGCCGCTTGATCCTCGTCGGGCAATGGCGGCGTCACCGTCAGCCAGAACCGCACAAACAACGTCAGTGCCTCAATCGTGAGTCCGGTGTCGCGCTCAAGCCGCTGGACCTGACGCGACAAGCGATCGAGCCGTCGAGCGAACGCCGCCTCCATCCGGTCGGCGCCGTCCGGCGAGAGGTAGGAGGCGACCGCCGCCTCCACGATTGCCGAGCGAGAGATGCGGCGGCGGATCGCCAGCTCGTCAACCTGCTTGGCGAGCGCTGGCGGAAAATAGACATTGAGCCGGACGCGCATGATCGCCGCCTACAGCTCGATACCATCGCCGGGGTCGAGCGACGCTTGCCGCGCGAGCCCCTGCATCCGGCGCCGCACCGCCGCCTGCCGCGCGGCGTCGTCGGGTTCGTCGTCCATGATCGCAAACTCCTGCGCGGGCGGTGGCGAGGTCTCGGGCGCGATGGCGACATGCTCCGGCAGTTCGGGTTCGCGGCGCAATCCGCCGTTCGCCGCGTCCTCCGCCGAACGGACGATCTGCGCCACGGCGGCGGGATCGGCGATGACGGCGCGGCCCGTCCAGTCATCGCGCCGGACCTGGGCGGCGTCAGGGGTGGGCGCGGACATGATACGTTCGGCGAACCGTGCGTCGCGGTAGTAGCGGGCCTTCTTCGCCCGGATCGGATGGACGCCCGCCACCATGACGATCTCGTCATCGGGCGGCAGCTGCATCACCTCGCCCGGCGTGAGGAGCTGGCGAGCGGTCTCTGACCGCGACACCATCAGATGCCCGAGCCAGGGCGAAAGCCTGTGACCCGCATAGTTCTTCATCGCCCGCATCTCGGTCGCGGTGCCGAGCGCGTCCGAGACGCGCTTGGCGGTCCGCTCATCGTTGGTGGCGAAGCTCACGCGGACGTGGCAGTTGTCGAGGATCGCGTTGTTCGGGCCGTAAGCCTTCTCGATCTGATTGAGGCTCTGCGCGATCAGGAACGCCTTGAGCCCGTAGCCGGCCATGAACGCCAAGGCAGACTCGAAGAAGTCGAGCCGGCCTAAGGCGGGAAACTCGTCGAGCATCAGGAGCACGCGGTGGCGGTTGCCCTTCGGGGTCAGCTCCTCGGTCAAACGGCGCCCGATCTGGTTGAGGATGAGGCGGATGAGTGGCTTGGTGCGCGATATGTCGCTGGGCGGCACGACCAGATAGAGCGTCGCCGGCCGTTCGCCCCCCACCAGATCCGATATGCGCCACTGGCAGGCCCGCGTGACCTGCGCCACAACAGGATCGCGGTAGAGACCGAGGAACGACATGGCCGTGCTGAGCACGCCCGACCGCTCGTTATCCGACTTGTTCAGCAGCTCTCGCGCCGCGCTGGCGACGACGGGATGAACGCCGGCTTCGCCAAGGTGCGGCGTCGCCATCATCGCGGCCAGCGTCTGCTCGATCGTGCGAGATGGATCGGAGAGGTACGACGCGACGCCGGCCAACGTCTTGTCCGGCTCGGCATAGAGGACGTGAAGGATCGCGCCGACCAGCAGCGAGTGCGACGTTTTTTCCCAATGGTTCCGGCGCTCCAGGCTGCCTTCGGGATCGACCAGCACGTCCGCCACATTCTGCACATCGCGCACCTCCCATTGGCCGCGCCGCACTTCCAGCAACGGGTTGTAGGCAGCCGATGCGGCATTGGTCGGATCGAACAGCAGCACGCGGCCGTGTCGCGCGCGGAAGCCCGAGGTCAGCGACCAGTTCTCGCCTTTTATGTCGTGGACGATCGCGGAGGCCGGCCAGGTGAGTAGCGACGGCACAACCAACCCGACGCCCTTGCCGCTCCGCGTCGGAGCGAAGCACAGCACATGCTCGGGGCCATCGTGGCGCAGATAGTCCCGGTCGAGTCTGCCGAGCACGACGCCGTTCGCGCCCAGCAGCCCGGCCGCCCGAACCTCGCGCGTTGTCGCCCAGCGTGCCGAGCCGTAGGTCTCGGCGTTCTTCAACTCGCGCGCACGCCACACAGACATTCCAATGGCGACGGCGATTGACACGAACCCGCCCGACGCGGCGATGAATGCGCCGGTCTTGAAGATGGCTGGCGCGTATGCGTCGAACGAGAACCACCACCAAAAGAAGGCCGGCGGCGGATAGACACGCCAGCCGCCGACGATGAACCAGGGCGGCCCCAGCTCGGGTTGATAGGCCAAGGCCGCGGCGGTCCATTGCGTCGCGCCCCACACACCTGCGAGCACGATCAGAAAGACAGCGATGATCTGGCCCCACAGGATTTTCGTCGCGGACATGGCTGTTTCCTTGTCAGAGGCCGAGGCCGCGCTTGCGGCCGAGCGCTAGGTCGATGCCGCCACCAGCGCGAACGACACCGGACACTTGGCGACCGAGCTGCTGTTCGAGCGCGCTGGCCCAGGGCACGAGACGGAAGCCGAGCCCGTCGTCGATCATGGCGAAGCGACCGGAGGCGAGTGCGAGGCGCTGGCGGACTACGCCGGCAATCTTCTCGCCGGAGGTGGTCGGGCGATACGCAAGGCCCGTTTCGCCCGCGATCTTCGCGCCAACGGCGTCCAGCTCGCGCTTGCGCAGCGTGTCGAGCAAGCCGCGCTCGAACACCGCGCGTTGGCCATAGCGGCGCGCCAGCCCCTCGCGGACAAGATGATCGGTGCGCGCGTCCATCGCACGGCACACCTCCGCACCGAACCCGCCATCCGCGACACCCGTGCCGCGCTCGATCAGCCGATGGTCAAGCCAGGTCGCGCCGGGCGCCTTCACCTGCGCGGCGAGGTCGAGGTCCGATCGCGTGGCGAGGATCAGGGTGGGCTTCGGCTCGCCCGGCTTGCCTATAGCGCGCAGCTCGACGATCCCGCCGAGCGTCGGGCTTTGCTCCAGCGCTTCAATTCCGGGCAGCCGCACATGATGGGTGCGGCCGTCCGTGCCGTCGATCACGGCATAGGCCGCGCCATACAGCTCGTCGTGCAACCCCTTGTCGATCAGCCGGCCGACGATTGGCTTTTCCGGCGCGCCGCTCACAACCGCGTAGCTTTCCAGCGGCCGGTCCTGCCCGTGATCTTTCAGAGCCTGTCCGATGGTGCGGATAATGTCGCCGCGCGCGGCCAGCTCGCGCAGCTTGCCTTGCGCGCCTTCGGCAACCGCCCACTGTCCGGGCTCACCCTCAGCGGCGAGCCCCATCGTCTCCAGATGCTGCAAGCGGCCGACCATTAACCGGCGGAGGCGCGGATCGGCCGGACCGGGCCGCTCGGGGCGCAGGTCGATGACCCCCAGTTCGTCGGCCGCGCGGCCGATCTCGGTATCGAGCCGCGTCCAGCGCTCGGCCGTCACTTCTCGGTCGAGCGCGCGCTGCACTTCATGCTCAGGCTTCGGCCCAAGTTCGGCCTGCGCCAGCTCCTCGGCGTGGGAGCGCAGGTTGTGGCTGATATAGTCCCGCGCCATGACGAGATCGGTGCCGGTGTCGGTGACACCGCGCACGAGCATATGAACGTGCGGGTTGTCGGTGTTCCAATGATCGACCGCGACCCAATCGAGCCGCGTCCCCAAATCCGTTTCCATCTGCCGCACGAGATCGCGGGTGTATTCGCGTAGGTCGGTCAGCTCGGCCGCATCCTCCGGCGAGACGATGATGCGGAAATGATGCCGGTCATCCTTGCACCGCTCGGTGAATGCGCGATCGTCGGCATTGTCTCCGGCCGCGTCGAACATGCGCGTCGGGGAACGGTCACGGGTGACGCCTTCGCGCTTCAAATAGGCGACGTGCGCGGACAGCGGCGCCATGCGTCGGCCCCCGCGACTGCGATGGTTCACGGGTAGCGCCTTCACCATCACTCGACGGCCCGATCCGAATAACCGGCTGCGGGCAAATGCTGTTCGTCCCCGCCCGAAACTGGATTGGCGACCTCGGCGCGAGCCGCCCCCGGTGCGCCGGCCTCCGCTGTGGATCGCGGCCACGCGCAGCACCTCGGCCACCAGGCCGCGCGCATTGCGGCCCTGCGCCTTGCTGCGCTTGGCCTTGCCCGGCCGAACGCGGAACTCACTGTCCTCGCTCACGGCCGGGCCGCTTTCGGCCGTAAATGGCCCGTGGTGCCATTCGAGACGTTGATTTTGCTTGCTTTTCCCTTCCGCGCGGCACGCGCGCCGACCGACGCCCCCGCATGAAGCCACGGAAAAGCCTTGGCTTTTCGGCGAAACGGGGTGCGGCTTATATCTTGCCCTCGTCTGTCCCTGCCGTTTTCTCCCTCCCCAGCCACTTTCCTGCTCGGGACGGATGATGGGGATGACGCGCGGATCATTGCGGTCGGCCCGCGCGGGCGCGGGGGACGAACAGCGTGTCCGCCGGCTCGCTGGCAGGAAGAGCGACGGCGCTAACGTCGCCGGATGTCGCCCCATCGGTCGGCAGTTCGGGCGCGGGTTCTTCATCGTCCGACTGCACGGAGACGCCCTCGGACGCGGCGCTCGCGGTGCGGACGAACAGTGCGGCACGTCGCCAGGCGAACGGATCGGGCGGCGCGCTAACCGCCACCTCCGCAGCGCCCGACGTGCCGATGGCGGCGGTGAGCTGGGCGAGGTAGCCGACCGTCTCGGGCGGCAGCGGGCGGCCGTGCGACACGAAGTCGTCGTAGCGGCCCGGTCCCGCATTATAGGCCGCCAGCATCGCGCTCGCGTTGCCGTATCGGTCGTGCATCGCGCGCAGATAGGCCGCGCCCGCCATGATGTTGTCGCGCACGTCGAACGGGTCAGCGCCGAGGCCATATCGCGCGCGAAGATCGGTCCAGGTCGCGGGCATGATCTGCATCAATCCCATCGCACCCGCGCGCGAGACGGCGCGCGAGTTGCCGCCGCTCTCGACGCGCATCACCGCCCATATCCATGCCTCGGGGATGCCGAACCGCCGCGCGGCATCGGCGACGTGGCCGGCGTAGGGATGAACCGCCGCCGATCGCGCGGCCGGCAAATCCTGCGCCGTCGCCGCGACCGGCGCAGCCCCGCCGGACAGCAGCGCGACGGCCAATGCCAACGCCGATCCGACTCCACTCCGCCGCCAGCCTGCCAGCGTGCTCGCTACGCTCAAGGGTGCGCGCGCTGCGCCGGCCTGCGGCCGCCCTTGACCTTCGCTGCGCGCCCCGGCCGGCCTGCGACCGAGCGGGACGGAGGGATGAGACGGCTTTCCCGCGAACAAAGGGATGATGGACAAGCGCACCGGATCAGTCCTGCTCGCGCGACTTCGGCTGGCGGTTCCAGCGCAGCGACCAGGCCGACTTGTCGCCGGTGTTCTGGAACAGCGCGGCGCGGAGCGGCTGCGCGAAGGCGGGATCGTCGATGCGCAGCGAGACGTAGTCCCCGGCGCGTTCGCCGGTCTCGTTCCAGCCCGCGCCGATCTCTGGCCCTTCGCCGCCGTCGCCGCGATGAACGCGCCAGTCCGGCGCCTTGTCGGCGTCGCTCGCCTCGGCCGGGACGATCGAGATGCGGATGTCGAGCGTCGCCGTCTCGATGATGCCTTCGTAGCCGCTGGCGGTACGGAAAAAGCTGCCGATCTGCATGGGACTCTCCTTAGGGTTGGCAGGGACAAGCGGGTTCAGCGCCACGCGAGCGGCGCGTTCGGGGTGTCGCGGGTGAGCACGGGCATGGCGCGGCCGAGCACGGTCGAGGCCGGCAGCGGCCCGAAATAGCGGCCGTCCATGCTGTCGGCGTGATCGGGATTGAGCATCAGCAGCTCGCCGGCGCGCAGCGTGCGGCAGCCCTGCCAGACAGGCAGCGACCGGCCTCGTCCATCACGCGCCAAGGCGACGACGACCGGCCGTGCATCGACGCTCACCACGGCGCCGATCCGGCACACGCGCTGCCCGGCCTTAGCCGCGACATGCTTCAACAGCGGCACGCGCTCGCCGAGATAGCCGCGCTCGGCCAGCCACCGCGCCAGCGGCGCGGGCGGCGTCACGGCGACCAGCGCGCCGATAGCGGGATCGCGGTCGGGCTCGATGCGGTAGAGGCCGAGCGGCGCGCTCGCGCTGGCGTTCCAGATGACGCGCGGCAGCGGGTCGAATACCGCGACGGCGGTGAACGACACGGCGAACAGCGACGCGGCGGAAGCCGTCGCGATGGTCCATCCACGGCGCGTCATCCTTCGATCTCCCGGCGCTTGAGCCAGGCGCGATGACGCTCCAGCGTATAGGGGCGCGGCTGATGTCCGGCGGCGATGCGGTTGGCGACGTGTCGCCAATGATCGGGCGCGGCATCGCAGGGATCGACGCCCGCGGCCTCGGCCGCGTCGATTGCGGCGAGCACTTGGCTGACCTTCGGCCAGCCCTCGATCTTGAGCAGGATGTCGCCGCCGGGCCGCACGAACGGCAGCGTCGTGAACGGCTCGCCCACGCCGACCGCGCGCACGATGTCGATGCGCGAGCTGACCGTGCCGTAGTCGTTGGCGGCCCAGCGGACGAACGCGAAGATGGCGCCGGGACGGAAGCGGACGATGCGGCGGCGGCGGTCGACGATCTCGTCAACGGCGACGCGCCCGAACCTGATCCAGTGCTCAATCCGCTTCTCGATCCAGGTCAACTCGACGCGAGTCATACCGTCGTCGGACGGCTGGCGATGACGCATCGGGGACAGGGGGACGGTCATCGCCGGCTCCGGGCGATGGCCGAGTCCGCGCGCGGCATGAGGTCGTCCTGTCCCGGATCGGAGGTCGAATGCTTGATGCCGATGTCGGCCCAGGCGCGCAGGTCATCGACCGAATAAACCACCCGGCCGCCGATGCGGCGGTAGGCCGGCCCGGTCCCAAAATAGCGGTGCTTCTCAAGGGTGCGGCCGGAGAGGCCGAGAAAGCGCGCGGCTTCCGGCGTGCGCAGAAAGCGGGGCGGCAGGTTGGTGGGCGTATCGGACAAGTGACGGCTCCTGCGGGCGGTGGCGGCAGGAGGCGTAATTGTCAGAAGGGAGGCGGCCGGGTGGGGTATGAAGATGTGCGGCTGCACGGATGTGCCCCCCCCCGCGCGGGGTGGCAGCGGGGAGCGGATCAGCGGATGCGGAGCAGCTTGCGGTAGTCGCCGTTCATCATGGCGATGCCGTCGCGGACCAGCCGGACGACGAACGACCGCGCGGCGGACATCTTCCAATCGCTCGCGGACAGCCGCGCCGCCTCGTCGCGCCCGAGCGCCACCGCGATCTCGCGATAGGTCGCGCCGCCGTCGCGCAGGTCGAGCGCGCGGAGCATCAGGTCGAGCCGGGCGAGCCGATAGGCGGTCAGCGGCCAGCCGCGCGGCAGCGGCCCGGCGGCGCGGCCGAGCAGGCGGCGATGGAAGCGCAGCAAGCTGGCGATGCGGGTGACAAAATCCTTGTCGAGCGGGATGACGGCAGCGAGCGGCCGGCCGGGCTGCGGATCGCGCAGCCACAGCCGATGCTCACCCGCCGCGTCGGCGACGATGACATGGCGTCCGTCGATGCCGGCTAGGTCGGCGAGCAGCCCGCCGAGTGCGCGAGGATCGACCGGCGAAGCGCTGTCGAATCCTTCCGGCGCTGCGTCGAGGATGACCGTGACGGCGGTCAGTTCCGGGCGCCAGGGGACCGGCTCTGAGAGGTCATCCGGCGCCGTAGCGAAAGGACAACCCCCATCGCCGCGCGAAGGCCATCTCGGCGGCACTTTGCGCGACGGCGCCGCTTGCGATGCGCTGCTGCATCTGCTTGTGTTCGGCGCGATAGGTGCGGTTTCGGCGTAGAAACTCAGCGGCGAAATCGGCGCGCCCGAGGGCGCCGGACAGTCCGTCGGCGCGCCGCTGGCGACGCCTTGGCGGCGTCGGCATTGCATCCTCCCAACCGCGCTTAGCGCGCGTCAGGAGCGCAACATCTTCCGGTTGTCCTGGCTATTATAGCGCAAAGATAGCGATCAACCGTGCGGCGAAGGCGGCGCGAATACTTCCAATTTGGGGTTCAATCTTAACGATTTAGCGGCCGGTTGCAGCCGAGCAGATGCGCATATCCAATCTCTGTCATCCACCGCGCGCGGGCAAGATGACTCTCGTGCATCGCCTTGGCGCGATGGGGTTCCGCGCCCACGTCGATGCCGAAAATAGCGGCGGCAATCTCCCGCCAGTCGGTCCCTTCTGCGTCAGCATCGAGCAGGCGAAGATAAGCGGTCAAATGGCCTTCGTCGTACTCGGTGAGTTGCGGCGAATCAGGCGCTCGGTCATGAAAATGGTTGTTGCCCATCATGCCCTCACGTCTTGGCCCGCGTTAACCAATAGACCCTCGGCGAAGCATTTTCGATGCGCTTGCTCAGCATAACTAGGTGCGCAATCCGCATTGCTCGACAATCACTCACGGAGCTGCTGGTTTGCGGTGCGCCCCCGCAAACAGCTCCTGAACCCGTGATCGGGGAGTGGTAAACCGCGTTTAGTCGGCCCTACGACCTTTAGCACCGGAGCGCCTGGACATACGTCGCAGGCTCCCCGACCGCATGGTCAAGGATTCGCGGCGTCGTTTCGGCCGACACCAAACCGCTAAACGTGGGGCTACCAACCCCAGGCCGCCGCGTAGCGGCCCGCTGTCCTTTTAGGACAGCGGCAGGGATTTTACCACTACCCAGCGCGAGCCGGGCGCCAGCCCGGCGAGCGCGCCATTGCAGTCGCGCGGACCTATGGGGCGCGCGCCTGCCGCCGATCCGGTGAAGCGGATCGGCGCGAAATCGCGGAAGCCGCAGGGCCGGAACTTCGACCCTGCGGCGGCGAACCTTAGGCTGCCTTGAGGCGCTGCATTCCCTCGGCGAGCGTCCAGAGCGCGCGGTTCAGCGTCACATTCTGGTCGATGCCGTTGATCGCGCGAGTCTGTGCGCGGCGGATACGGCCCTCGGCGTTGCGCTTGCGGCCCTGCAATCCGCCCCGAATGACATTCTCCTGAATGACATTGAATGTGGTCCACAAGCTGCGGTCCACATCCTCGCGCCGGCGCGGCTCGATGATCTGCTCGGGCCGCAGCGGGCTTTCATCCTCTCCGTAGCGAGCGACAAGGCTAACCTCGCCGAGCAACCGCCGCTCGTCCTCGGAAAGCTGGATGGACTTCATCGACTCGCTGGCGTCGATCAGCCGGGGGAAGTCCTCGGCGACGGCATAGACGCCCTCGATAATGTCGTGCTCGATGTTGCCCTTGTGCGGAACGCGGACCTCCTCGAACCGCTCGCCCGCGATCATGCTGTTGGTGCAAACGAACCGCAGCATCCCGGCGAACATCTGATAGGCGCTGGTCCCGTCATGGCTGTTCACGATGATGACTTCGGCGGCCTCGGCCTTGCCGATGCCCTCGTCCCGGCGCAGGCGCAGCATATGCTTGGCGTGGCCGTGGCGGCTTCCATCACGCGGCACCGACTGGACAGCGAAGAAGGGGAACCATCCTTCACGGCGCAGTCCCTCCACAATGTCGATAGTGGGCACATAAACATACCGCTCCGAACGGCTGTCGTGCGCCTCACGGGCGAAGATGGACGGGACGTGCCGATAAAGCGCCTCGTTGTCGAGCGGCTCCCGACCGCTGATCTGATGGGCGTTCCGGCCAAACCGCGTGGCAAGTTGATGATACATGGCTGAACTCCTTGAGCTTGGGTTTCCGCGCAGCGGAGCGCCGCGCTGAAACCCTGCCCGTCGGCGAGACCGGGGGTGCAAACGGAAGGCGGCTTCGCGGGGAACCGGCTGCACTGAGCGAAGCGAGGGAAGCTGGGCGGAAGCCGCTTGCAGTGCGCCGGGGGCAGAGCCCCAAGCACCGCGCCGCTCTGCGGCGCCAGCAAACAGCCCTTGCCATTTGTTCCTGTTTTGATCCAAACCGGCGGCAAGGAGTCGGTATGAGCATCACGATCACGGGACAGCCCGGCCGGCGCATCGCGGTCGCGGGCGACATCACCAAGACGCTACGCGTGCCCTATGACGCGGTTGAGGAGCGTTTCCTGCTGGCGGCAAGCGACGGTTCGCTGATCGAAGGTCGCCTCGAAGCCGAGGAGGATCGCTTCGATTTCCGAGTCGTGGTGGACGGTGCCGGTTTCTCGCGCATCGGCCCCGGCAAGCTGACGCTGGACTGGGCTGTCGAATGGGTGGCGATTGCGCCCTACGATGCCGGCGCGCTGCCGGAGCGCGCACCGATGCCGCTTCCGCTGTTCGATTCGCTGCCCGGCTAGCCAACTTTTCCCGACAAGAGGCGCCCCGCTCCGTGGAGCGGGGCGCTGCGGCGGATCAGCGAGACCAGATCAGCGCGTACTCGCCGGCGGTATCGGTCTCTGAGAGGGTGGCGTAGATCGGTGCCGGGAAGGTCGGATCGTCGAGCTTGACCGAGAAGTAGGCGCGATCCTCGCGGCTGGTCTTCTTCCAGGCGGCCCCAATGTCGAGGTTGCCGACGGTGACGCGGAAGTCGGGAGACTTGTCGCCATTCCTCTCAATCGGGCGGAAGACGGCCTTGGTGTTGAGGGTGAGCGTCTTGATGACGCCGTTGAACTCGCCCTTGTCATTGGCGGTGAAGGTGCCGATCGTAGCCATGTCGTAATCTCCATTTGCTCGAGCCACGCCCATCGCGGCCTCGATGGCGATCGACGGATCGGTGGCGAGCGGCTGCGCACCGTGGGCGGCCGGAACGAAGTGCAGGACGGCGGCGGGCGGCTTTTTTGGATCGCGATGCAAAGCCGGAGGCGGCGGAAAAAAGCCGTGCGACGCCGTTGCGCCAAGACGATCGAGACGGAGGCGTCCTCCGATCAGATCAGGCCATTACGAGGCTGTGCGGGGTGGTCGGCAAATATCGGGGCGGAACATGGCATCGACGGCGCCATGCCTCACGCGGGCCAAGAGCATCAGCGGGCGTTAGCCGGTCCCCCGCTTGGCCGGGCGATCATCACTGCCGAGGACGTGAAGCGAAGGCGAGCGTTCGCCTCGTGAAGTCGGCCAGCTCGCGATCGTTAATCGCCTCGGTTTGGTAAGCCGGGTTCTCATCGTGGTGATAGCGGTTGCCGAAGTCGAGAAGCGCCCGTAGCTCGGCGGTGTCGTTTGGCCCCAGTATCTCGTCGGCCGTTCCGAGCCGTTGACGGCAAATATCTGCGAACTGACCGAGCTTACCGCCGGGCCTGAACTGCGCGGGGAAGGCGACGCGGACAAAGGTTTCGAGCATCGGGCGAAGCGACTCCGCGATCTTGCGCTCGACGGCCGGGTCCGCCGCTTGGAGATAGGCGAGCGCATCGGCGTGTCTCTTGTCGTGCAGCGTAATCATGTCGCCGGTGACGTCCCAGGCCACCAGCGTCGAGCCCTGCTGCGCGCGCACAACCTGGAGCGAGGCGCGCGGGAGCGCGCCGCACTTTTCCCAGACATTGAGGATGAACGGCTTCGAGTGCGAGAGGACGATGACCTGCCCCACGGCGCCCGCGAGACGGTGAATCTCTTGCACGGTGTGCAGGGTGCGGTGCTCATCAAGGCTGCTCATAGGATCGTCGATCACGACAATCTTCTGCGCGAGCGCCTGGTCACGTTCGAGCGTGGCGAAAAAGAAGGCGAGCGCCAAGGTGTTGCGGTCGCCAGCACTCAGCGCGGTCCGGAAACACGGTCCCTCGGCAGCGTTGAGCCCCACGGCGATATTGTTGATGAGCACATTGTAGTTGGCGGCCGATCCGCCGCGATTGTTCACGGGGGCGACGTTGCCCAAGCGAAAGCCGGCGTTGAAACGACGCAGATAGTCGTTCACCGCGTCTTGGTAGGCCGGGAAGACGTTCTGACGATATTGGTTCAGCGCCTCGCGGGCTTGGTCCCGCGCGGTCTCGGTCCGGCCCTTCTCATCGCGCTCGTCAACATAGGCGGTGCAGAGCGCGGCCATGTCCGGCTGATGTCGGGCCTCGACAGCGCGAAGCCGCGTCAGATCGGCGGCAAGCGCGGCGACGTTGGCCGCGCGCGCTTCTTCCTTGACGAGTGCCAGAGCCTCATTCGCCTGCACCAAGACCGCAGCAACCCGATCAAGGCCCACCCGCTGTTCCTCATAGGTCGCGACGGCGGCGCGCACGTCGTCGCCTAGCGCCAAGGGCTCCAGCGGGGCGGCCTGCTTGGCTTTCAAACGCTCCATGATGCCGTCGCGGGCGGCTTTCCAGGCGCGCGCAATTTCCGCGGTGTCGATCTGGATGGCGGGGACTTCCGTGAAAGCCTGCCAAAATTCGCGGCGCTCGATCGCTTCGCGCACGGTGCGCTCGAAGGCGGCCGGCACGTCGCCGGCATGGGTGGTCGTGAGGGCTTGGATCGCGTTGGCGATGTCGCGCTTCAAGTCGTTGTAGGCGTCACCGAAATAGGCGCGGTAGTGCCCGATCACGGAAGAGCCGGCGAGATCCTGGGCGCAGAACGGACAGATGGCCGGGCCTGCCGCCGCGGCATGGTCGGCGTGCGTCAGCCCTTCGCCAATCCAGCGCTCACCGCCACGGGCAAGCAGCGCGATATGGGCCTGCACCCGCTCGGCCGCCGCCTCTTCCAGACCCGGCAAATCTCGGCCGAGAAGCCCGTCCAAGGCGTCGAGGTCGAAGGCTGGCAGGGAGAGCGCTGGAAATATCGCTGCCGTCGCGACCACCTCCGACGACCGCGCTGCGGCCAGGCGCTTTTCTGCGTCGGCCAATTCCCGGTCGAGGTCGGGGATCGGTTGCAGCGCGCAGAATGCCTCGGCGTCGAGCCCGCCGCGCCGCGCGGCGGGAATCGCATCGGCCTTGGCGCGGAGATCACGGTTGTGCTGCTCGATCCGATCGACATGCGTTTGCACGGCGGCGTTCAGCGCGACACCCTGGCTCCCGACGATCAACTCATGCAGGTTCTGGCGATTGCCGGGAATAACCTCAATGCCCGAGCACACGTTCTGCGCAACGAACTCATCGTCGAAAACGGCGACATTGGGCTCGGTTCGGGACCAGGCGCCGTTTTCGAAGACGGCGGGCGCTCCGGCGGCCAAGCCGATCACCACATGCGGGGGATTGGCGGCGCCGAGACGATGCCGATCGCTGATCGGCGCGGCGGCCCCCGTTGCGAGGGAGCGCAGGATGGCGGTGAGCGTCGTCTTCCCGCGCCCATTCTCGCCATAGACAACCGTGAGCTTCGCGAACGGAATCTGAGCGCCAGCGTTCACCGAATCGAACTGGCCAATATTCCGCAGTAGTTGAATTGCCTGGACCACGCCGAATCCCCCCTTGGTCCGCCACTATACTATGGATGGCACAACCATAAGCTCTCCGTCGCGAGGGTCAGCGATGATTCAGGTCAAAACCACCGGCCTGCGAACCTTTGGCCTGCGCTGCCCGGCCGACATCGCCAGATTGCGGGTCCGGGCCACGATTCTCAGAATGGCGGCGCCATGATGGAATTGCCGGAACGCGGCGACAACGGCCGGATCGACGAATGTCGTCGTGGTTTGGCTGTCTGCCGGGACGGTGACGGTGCCGGGGGGCACTTCGTGCTGCCATCCCCGCGCGGCGCGAAAGCTCAGGACCAGTTGGCCGAATGTCGGATAGGCGTGGTCGATATGAGCCGCGTCGATGGTGATAAGCTCATCGGTCAGCTCGCAGGGAACGCGGCCGAGTTCGTCGCCGTAGGTCTTGAAGTGCCGGGCTTTGGCGGCTTTCAAATCTGCGGCCACCGCCGCCCGGCAGGCGTCATAGAACTCCTGGGCGTTTGATTTCGGGGCTCCCCGAACGGCCGCCAGATAGCTGAAATCCGTCTCACTCCCGTCAACGCGCCGCACCCAGAAACCGGGCGTCGAGTAGCCGTCGCCGGTGTTCCGGCGCCGGAAAAAGGAGTCCACCCCGTCGCCGATCTTCGAGGGGCCATCGACGATCACGGCATCATAGCGTTCGAGAAGGGCAATCAGGTCGTCATGGTCGGCACGGTCTTCGACCACGTCCTCATCGGAATAGCGGGCGAGCATATCCTTGAAATGAGCCAAGGCGGCGCTTTGGGTCTTCCATGCTCTGCCGTTCGACAGATCGATCGCCTTTGCCACTGCTACCCCGTATCCCCGTTCCGCCTGCCAAGCTGGCTATCGGCGAGGATGGTTCGACGCAAGGCGACACGCAACAAGGTCGGCCGCGCGCCCGCGCGCGGCCGATTTTTTTAGGGTGAGAGCAAGGCCGGGACCGCTCGCGCGGCCCCGGCCCGGTGCCGCTACTCGGCGGCGACGGCGTAGAACGCTTCGCCGTCCTCCGTTTCGGACGGCTGCTCCACGGCCTCGGTGTCGTCGACCTCGATGGTCGCGGGCTGCTCGGCCTCCGGCGTTGGCGTCCGCAGCACGGCAGGCAGCCAGCCGGTCCCGGCCAGAAGCTGCTCGGCGGCTTGCGCCATGTCCGGCTTCTTCATGTCCGCGATACGGCGGGCGGCATCCTCGGACACGCCTTCGGTCACGGCCTCGACGATGTGCGCCTTGGTAACGCGGCCAAGGTAGCTGTCCACGGTAGGCGTCCAGTCCTTCGCCACGTCCAGCGCCAGCGCGCTTGCCAGCCGGTCGGCGGTTTGTAGCGTCCGGGGCTTGCGGTCCCACGGCAGCCGCAGGGCGTTGACGGTGCGAGCCGCGCAATGCGCCAGCAACGCCAGCCGCTTCGCCTCGTCCAGTCCGACGATGAAGTCCCACAGGCCCGCGATGTCACGCGGCATCCGCTCGGCCCAAGCCTCGTGCTGCTCGCTCGACCGCGCCGCCAAGGGCGTATCCTCGATCCCGTCCGCGTGGCTCCCCAAGGGGGTCACGGTCGGACGGACCTCAAGGCAACCCGCCTCCGCATAGCTGTAGAACAGTTGCGCGGTGAGCGTGTGGGTCAGCGCGACCAACGCCGTGTCCGGCTGGTCGGCCAACGCCACGCGAAGCGCCAGCGTCCGATAGGCGGACAGGTCGCGGGTGAGGCTGTCGGAAATGGGCTTGCCCGGTTCCTCGTCATCCTCCTCGATTTCCCGCACGTCCTCGTCGCCGTCCTCCGGCTGCTCGTCCTCCCCGGCCTGCGGTTCGGGCGCATCGCCTTTGGCTTCCGGTTCGGGCTGCGGGTCCGCCAGCGCCTCGTCCTCAAGACGGACGAAACCGCGCTCGACCCTGACACTGCCGTCATAGTGAAGCACCACGAACGCGCCGCCATACGCGACCACGTTGGCGTCGTAGGCATGGCGCTTCTCGGAAATGGCGTCGATCTCGTCGGACACCGCCTCCAGCTTCGTCGCCACGTCCTCGGGCATATCGTCATAGGACGAATAGCCTTCGGCAAGCTCGTCATGCTCGGTGGACAGCGCCTCCAGCCGCGCCTCGTCCTCGTCGGACAGCGGAACCGACTGCGGATAGAACCGGCGCATCCCGTGGGCGTGGGGATAGTCGATATGCGCCTCGGCCCATTTCCAGCCCTCGGCTTGCACCTGCTCGGCAACCTCCCGCAGCTTCTCGGTGGTTAGCGTATCGAGCAAGCCCGCATCCTCGAAGAACCCGCCCCGGTCCTCGCTGAACAGGTCGCGGATGATGCTGCCGCCCGCCTCCACATAGGCGTCGGCTCCGACGAACACCGCGCGCCGGTCGGTCGCCGGGACGTTGGCAGCGGTCATGTCGCGCCGGATGATCCACGGTTCGCGGTTGTGATGCAGACCCTCGAAAACCTGCTCCTGCCGAGCATGGTCCTCAGTGATGGCGAAGGCCATAAGCTGATCGAGCGTAAGGCCGTCCTCCCGATAGACCTGCAACAGCTTGGGGCTGACCGCGCCAAGGCGAAGCCGCTGCTTCACCACGGAAGCCGACACGCCGAACCGCGCGCCGATTTCCTCCGCGCCCCAGCCCTTGCCGTCCGCAAGCTCGCGGAACCGCTCGAACTGATCGGCGGGGTGCATCGGGGTCCGGGTCACGTTCTCGTCCAAACTGATCTCGGACGGGTCGTTCGCCGTATCGAGCCAGCAGCGCACGGGCTCCGATTTCTTGATCTGCTTGCGCTTGGCGCGCAGCAGCATCGCCAGCCTGCGGCCCTCGCCAGCGGTGACGAGATAATAGCCGGTCGGGGTTCCGTCCTCCTTGGTTTCCGGCTCCACGACAAGGTTCTGGATCAGCCCCTTGTGCTGGATCGAAGCGGCCAGCGCCTCGATAGCGGCCTCCCCATGCGGCACCTTGCGGGCATTGCGGGGGGACTTCTTGAGCTTAGCGAGAGGCACGGAAAGCTCGACGCCCGACACAGGCTCGGCGGCAACGGTTTCGGTAACAGCGTTCATCACACTTCTCCTTCAAACCGCACTCACCCCGGAATGGGGTGGGCGGCGAAGGAGCGGACCGGCAGGCCCGCCGGCGGAGCCGGGCAGCACCCGCAGGGCCGGAACGCAGAGGAGGTAAGCGCGGTACGCGCGTTGCGGCCCGGCGCGGCGGGCCTAGAGGGAAGCGTCGCCCACCCCACCGACGGGGAGAGCTACAAACAATGCGATCGGGCCGGCGCAGCCCTGGCCCGATCTCCGCAGCTCGAACGACCCCGCAATCCGCAGGGCGGATTGACCGACCGGCGCGCCAGCGCCGCTCCGCCATGCTGATCGTCACCCGGCAGGGACGAGACCCGTCAGGGGCTCGGTCGGAGCGAAGCGAAGATAGAGCGGCGGTCCCGTAGGGAGGCGCCAACCCTAACCTTGCAATTTCCCACTTCATCGACTAACATGCAGTCAATGACTTATGGAGGTGCGTAATGGCGGTCATGACGATCCGAAACATCGACGACGCGATCAAAAATCGCCTGCGCCTGCGCGCGGCGATGCACGGCCGGTCGATGGAAGATGAGGCCCGTGACATCCTGCGTTCGGCGCTCTCGACCGAAATCCCGCGGCCTCGCAATCTGGGCCAGGCGATCCATGAACGCTTTGGCGCGCTGGGCGGCGTCGATCTGCCTGACCGGCCCCGCGAGCCGATCCGGGCGGTGGACTTCGGCGAATGATCGTTCTCGACACCAACGTCATTTCCGAGTTGATGCGGCGCGAGCCTGACCCGAGGGTCATGGCGTGGATCGCCGAGCAGCCGATGGCAGGCGTGTTCACGACGACGCTGACGCAGGCGGAAATCTTCTACGGTCTGGCGCTGCTTCCCGAGGGACGCCGCCGCGATGACCTGCTGGCAGCGGCGCGCCCCATGTTCGATGTCGATCTTGCCGGACGCGTGCTGCCGTTCGATACCGACGCGGCCGGCGCCTATCCAGAGATCGCCGCCGGGCGGAAACAGGGCGGCAAGCCGATCAGCCAGATTGATGCGCAAATCGCCGCCATCGTGCGCTCGCGCGGCGCACGATTGGCGACTCGCAATGTCCGCGATTTCACCGACTGCGGCATCACCGTTGTCGATCCTTGGGGGGAAGCATGACGTCCGCCGCAGCACGCCCTTATCTGCGCTACGACGCGACAGAAACTTTGTGCAAGGCGCGGGTGCGAGGCAGCCTGTTGGAATGGCCCTTCCTCGCAAGCTCCGCCGCCGCACGCCTCGTCGCTGGGCCGAGTGCCCGGATGACCTACACGACTACACAAGTCAGCTTGCACCCCGCCGCGCTTCGCGTCGGTTGCGCGAAGATGATGGGCCGGTCGTCGTCACCGATGACTGGCCGGAGCAAGTTCCGATCGGCGACGCCGAGTTGCGCGCGATTGAAGGCCACATGCGGCAAGCGCTGGACAAGCTGTTCGGACCGCTGCCGTGAAGTGAGGAGTGAAGCGTCATGACCAGCGCCGCCCTGCGACGAGATGAGGATGGGGCACCGGTTGTGGCGACCGCCCGCGCGGCGCTCTACCTGCGCGTTTCGACCGGCCGCCAAGCCGATAGCGATCTGTCGATCCCGGACCAGCGCCGCCAGATCGAGGGCTATTGCCTGTCTCGCGGCTGGGAGGTCACGGCCGAGTTCGTCGAGCCGGGCAACACGGCGACCGACGATCGTCGCCCCGCTTTCCAGGCGATGATCGACGCGGCGATGCAAAAGCCGTCGCCGTTCAACATCATCCTCGTCCACAGCTTCTCGCGGTTCTTCCGCGACCAGTTCCAGTTCGAGTTCTACGTTCGCAAGCTGGCAAAGAACGGGGTGAAGCTCATCTCGATCACGCAAGACCTGGGCGACGATCCCATGAGCGTGATGATGCGCCAGATCATGACGCTGTTCGACGAGTATCAGTCGAAGGAGAACGGCAAGCACACGTTGCGGGCGATGAAGGAGAACGCGCGGCAAGGCTTCTGGAACGGCGCGCGTGCGCCGATCGGCTATCGCGTGGTCGCGGCCGGAGAGCGCGGAGCGAAGATCAAGAAGAAGCTGGAGATCGACCCAATCCAGGCCGAGACGGTGCGGCGCATCTATCGCATGGCATTGAACGGCGTCGATAACAAAGGGCCGATGGGTCTCAAGTCGATCGCCACATGGCTCAATGAAAACAACATCCGCACCCGCGACGGCGGGCGCTGGGGCTTGGGTGCGGTGCATCAGGTGCTCACCCGGACGACCTATATCGGCCAGCACCGCTTCAATACCCGCGATCACAAGACGAAGACGCCGAAGCCGGAGAGCGAACATGCCGTCATGGAAGTGCCGGCGATTGTCTCGGAAGCGGAGTTCGAGGCTGTCCAGCGGTCGCTCAAGGCGCGCAGCCCGAAGATGATGCCGCCGATGGCGGTGGGCGGCCCGACGCTGCTCACCGGCATCTGCTTCTGCGCGTGCTGCGGCGGCGCGATGACGCTGCGCACCGGCACCAGCAGCGTCGGGCGGGAATACCGCTACTACACCTGTTCGACGAAGGCGCGGCAGGGAGCGACCGGCTGTCCCGGCATCACCGTGCCGATGGATCGGCTCAATGAGGCCGTGGTCGATCATCTCGAAGCCCGGTTGCTCGACCCGGCGCGGCTCGAAGCTCTGATGGATCAGATCCTCGAACGGCGCGACGAGTGGGTGAACCAGCGCCGCGAGCATGTCGCCGATCTTGAACGGCGCGCGACCGAGGCCGAAGCGAAGCTCAAGCGCCTCTATGACGCGATCGAGAATGGCGTGATCGACGTGAACGACCCGTCGCTCAAGGATCGCATCACCGAGCTGACCGCGACGCGCGACCAGGCTAAGGGCGATTCCGAACGCGCCTTGGCGCATATCGTAAAGATCGGCCCAGCGATCACGCCGGAAACCCTCCGGGCGTTTGCGGCGGCCCTGCGCAAGAAGCTGCGGAACGGCGATGGGACGTTCGCCCGCGATCAGATTCGCGCGGTCGCGCAGCGGGTTGAAGTGGTGAGCCGAAAGGAGGTCCGCATCCGTGGGCTGCGGAGCGAACTGCTCCGAACGCTAACCGCCGCCTCTGGCGTAGAGGCGGCGGTGCTAGGCGTTCGTGCCTTTGAACCGAAATGGCGCACCCGACACGATTCGAACGTGTGACCTCCGCCTTCGGAGGGCGGCGCTCTATCCAGCTGAGCTACGGGTGCATCCGAGGATGCTGTAGGGCGCAAGCTACCCTCGGTCAACTCCGGGAGATCCCCGTCGCGAAGGGGCGGATGCGGCGGAGCGCGCATGCATGCCGCCTGGGCGGGCTTGAAGACGCTTCGGGCGATGCGGGCGCCGCCGCTCACCCGACCCGCCGGAGCGGAACTGGGACCGACGGAAGCCCTCTGCCTGCTTCATCTGCGGCAAGACCAGCGGCACCGCCGGGGCCGGGCTCGAGCACAGCCGCCAGGGTCGCCCGAGGCCCGCGCGCTCGCCCTGACCTCAGTGCAGGGTCGGGTTCTCGTCCAGCCCGGCGATGGCGCGGGCGAAATCCCGGGCCGTGAAGGGCTCCAGATCCTCCACGCCTTCGCCGACGCCGATGTAATGCACCGGCAGCCCGAACTTCGCCGCGAGCGCGACCAGGATGCCGCCGCGCGCCGTGCCGTCGAGCTTGGTCATCACCAGGCCCGTGACGCCGGCCGTCCTGGCGAAGAGCTCGACCTGGGACAGCGCGTTCTGGCCGACGGTCGCATCGAGGACCAGGAGGCTCGCATGCGGCGCATCCGGGTCGACCTTCCGGATGACCCGGATGATCTTCTCGAGCTCGGCCATGAGCCCGGCCTTGTTCTGCAGACGGCCGGCCGTGTCGATCATGAGCATGTCGGCGCCGCGCTCGCGCGCCTCGGTCAGGGCGTCGAAGGCGAGGCCGGCCGCATCCGCACCCTGCCCGCGCGCGATCACGGGCGCGCCGACGCGCTCGCCCCAGACCTTGAGCTGCTCGATCGCGGCGGCCCGGAACGTGTCGCCGGCCGCGATCACGACCGAGAGGCCGTCGCGCCGGAATTTCTGCGCGAGCTTGCCGATCGTGGTCGTCTTGCCGGCGCCGTTGACCCCCACCATGAGCAGGACGAAGGGCCTCTTCGTCCGGTCTATGGCGAGCGGCACGGCGACGGGGGCCAGCACCTTCTCGATCTCCGCGGCCATGATGGCCTTGACCTCGCCGGGCGAGATCTCGCGGTCGTACCGCCCCGCCCCGATCGCCTCCGTGATCCGGGTCGCGGTCTCCACCCCGAGATCGGCGCCGATCAGGACGTCCTCGAGGTCGTCGAGCGTGGCGCGGTCGAGCTTCCGCTTGGTGAAGAGGCCGGTGACGCTCTCGCCGATGGAGGAGGAGGTGCGGCGCATCCCCTCCGTCAGCCGGCGCCACCATCCGCGCTCTTCCGCGGCGGGCGCCGCCGGGGACGTCGGCGGCAGCGGCTCGGACCGGGGCGAGCCCGGATCCGTGGCCAGCCGCGGGATCGGTTCGGCCGGGCCGCCGCCTTCCGGCTGGCCTTCGACCGGCTGCAGCGTCGCGCCCTCCAGCTCGTCCACGGGCTTCTCGAAGGCGGCCCGATCCGGCGAGGCCTCGGCGACGGTGGGCGGCGCGGCCGGGAGCGGGCGCGGCTCCGCGGCCGGGACGAAGTCGGGCTGGCCCTCGTAGACCGATGCCGGCGAGAGCGCGGGCGGCTCCGGTATCGGCTCGACCTCGCTGGCGGCCTGCGGAGCCATGTCGGCCGCGTGCTCGGCCGCGGCCTCCTCGCGCAGGCGCTCTTCCGTGCTGCGGCCGAGGATCTTGTCGAGAAGCCAGCCGGGCTTCCTGCCTTGCAACGCCATGAACGATCCTTGCCGGGCCGCGAAGGCCCGGGTTAGCGAAGTCGGATGGGTCCGACACAGATAGTGCCTCCCCTGCTCTATCGCGATGCGCTGATGCTCGTCATCGACAAGCCGGCCGGCATGGCCGTGCATCCGAGCCCGGGCGGCGGGCCGAGCCTGACGGCCTCCCTCGACGCGCTTCGCTTCGGCCTGCCGCGGCGGCCGGAGGCGGCGCACCGGCTGGACAGGGAGACCTCGGGCTGCCTCGCCCTCGGCCGGCACCGGCAGGCGCTGGCCCGCCTCGGCAAGCTCTTCTCCGAGAACAAGGTCGAGAAGGTCTACTGGGCCGTCGTGGAGGGCGGGCCGGACGCGCAGGAGGGCGAGATCGACCTGCCGCTCGGGCCGCGCTCGCCCGACCCGAAGAGCTGGCTCATGAAGGTCGACCCGGCCGGCCAGCCCTCGCTGACGCGCTGGCGCGTGCTCGGCCGGGGGGAGGGCGAAACCTGGCTCGAGCTGCGGCCGGTCACGGGCCGGACCCACCAACTCCGGGTCCACTGCGCCGCCCAGGGCTGGCCGATCCTCGGCGACCGGATCTACGGCTCCGGCGGCGGGCGCCTGCAGCTCCACGCCAGGAGCCTCACGGTCCCGCTCCATCCGAAGAAACCGGCGATCCGCGTCGAGGCGCCGCCGCCCCCGCACATGCTCGACCGCCTGGCGGCGCTCGGCTGCGAGGCGGCCTCGGATTCATCCGCCGACATGCGAGCCGGTTCGGCGGCGAGCTGATGCGCGATGCTCAGCCTGGCGCGACCTTGGCCGCGCGTTTCTCCAGGAAGTCGCGCAGGCGAGCCTTCGCCTCGGGGTCGCTCTGCGCGATCGCGGCCATGAGCGCTTCCGTGACGAAGCCGGTCGCGGGATTGGCCTCCGCGATCCGCGGCAGAACCTGGAGCAGCGCGAGATTGGTCATGGGCGCGTTGCCCGCGACCCTGCGGGCGAGCTCGGTCGCCTTCGCGGCGCCCTCCCCGGTCTCGACCAGGTATTGCGAGAAGCCGAGCGCGAGGCCTTCCTCGGCCGTGTAGGTGCGGCCGGTGAGCATCATGTCCATCATGCGGGCGACGCCGATGAGGCGGGGCAGGCGCACGGAGGCGCCTCCGCCGACGAAGATGCCCCGCTGGCCCTCCGGCAGGGCATAGAAGGCGTTTGTCTCCGCCACCCGGATATGGGCCGCGCAGGCGAGTTCGAGCCCGCCGCCGATCACGGCCCCGTTCAGGACGGCGATGACCGGGACGGGCCCGAACTGGATCTTCTCGAAGGCCCGGTGCCACATCATCGAGTGGTGCACGCCCGCCGTGGCGTCGCGCTCCCTCAGCTCCGAGAGGTCGAGCCCGGCGCAGAAATGCGCCCCCTCCCCCTCCAGCACCACGGCGCGGATGTCGCCGGGCAGGGCGGAGAACAGCGCGTCGAGACCGAGCACGGTCGGGTCGTTCAGCGCGTTGCGCTTCTCCGGCCTGCGCAGGCGCACGCGCAGCAACTCGCGGTCTCGCTCGGCGGAGAGGGAGGCGGGCAGGTCGGGAAGTCCGTCCGGCATGCTTGCGTCCTTCAGTTGTCGGCGACCGAGAAGCCGCGCCAGAACGGGTCGCGCTCGTCGACGAAGATCGTGTTGAGCCCGGTCACGCGCGCCCAACCCTCGATGGACGGCACGATGGCGTCCAGCTCGCCGATCCGGGTACGCCCCTCGATCCGGCCCGCGAAGGTCGAGCCGATGATCGATTCGTGGACGAAGACTTCGCCCTCCTTCAGCCGCCCGGTCGCGGCGAGCTGCGCCATGCGGGCCGATGTGCCCGTGCCGCAGGGCGAGCGGTCGATCGCCTTGTCGCCGTAGAACACGGCGTTCCGGGCGCTCCCGTCCGGGCTCCGCGGCCTGCCGGTCCAGAGGACGTGGGTCAGCCTGTCGATGGCCGGGTTTTCGGGATGCGCGATGCGGTAGCTCTCGTTGAAGGCGGCGCGGAGCTTCGGGCTCCAGCGGACCAGGTCGGATGGCTGCACGTCCGAGACGTCGGCGAAGAGCGCCTGCGGTTCGACGATCGCGTAGAAGTTGCCGCCATAGGCGACATCGACCACGATCTCGCCGAGCCCCTCCACCTCGACCCGGTAGCCCTGCCCGTACAGGAACGAGGGCACGTTGGTGATGCGGACGCTCTCGACATGCGGCCCGTTCTGCACGTAGCGCGCCTCGACCACGCCCGCCGGCGCGTCGAGCCGCAGCAGGCCCGGAACCTTCGGCCGGACGAGCCCGTGCTCGATCGCGATCGTGACCGTGCCGATCGTGCCGTGTCCGCACATCGGCAGGCAGCCCGTCGTCTCGATGAACAGGATGCCCAGGTCGCAATCCTCCCGGGTCGGCGGATAGAGGATCGATCCCGACATCATGTCGTGGCCGCGCGGCTCGAACATCAGCGCCGTGCGGATCCAGTCGTGCTCGGCAAGGAAGTGCTGGCGGCGCTCGAACATCGTCGCGCCCCGGAGCGACGGGATCGCGCCGCCGGCGACGACCCGCACCGGGTTCCCGCAGGTATGGCCGTCGATGCAGGTGAAGGTCGCGCGCATCGTCAGCTCGCGGTCGCGAGAAGCGCCTGCACGGCCTTGCGCCAGCCCGCGATCCTGCGCTCGCGCGTTCCGGGATCCAGCGTCGGGCCGAAGCGCCGGTCGAGACGCCAGGTGTCGGAGAAGCGCTCGGGTTCCGGGTAGATCCCGGCCTGCAGGCCGGCCAGATAGGCGGCCCCCAGCGCCGTCGTCTCCAGGATCTCGGGCCGGTCGACGGGCGCGCCGATCAGGTCCGCGATGCGCTGCATCGTCCAGTCCGACGCCGTCATGCCGCCGTCGACCCGGAGCACGGTCCCGGCCCCCTCCCCGTCCGGCCAGTCGGCCCGCATCGCGACGAGCAGGTCGACCGTCTGGTAGCACACGCTCTCCAGCGCCGCCCTGGCGAGCTCGTTCGGGCCCGTGCCGCGCGAGAGCCCGAACAGGGCCCCGCGCACGTCCGGGTTCCAGTAGGGTGCGCCCAGCCCCACGAAGGCCGGCACGAGATAGAGCTCCTGCGCCGGGTCGGCCGCGGCCGCCTTGCGCCCGCTTTCGGCCGCGCTCTCGATCAGGCCGAGCCCGTCGCGGAGCCACTGCACCACCGCCCCGGCCACGAAGATCGAGCCCTCCAGGGCATAGGACCGCCTTCCGCCGAGCTGGTAGGCGATCGTCGTCAGCAGCCGGTTCTGCGAGGCGATCGCCGTCTCGCCCGTGTTGAGGAGGGCGAAGCAGCCGGTGCCGTAGGTCGATTTCACCATGCCGGGCGAGAAGCAGGCCTGGCCCACCATGGCGGCCTGCTGGTCGCCCGCGATCCCGCGGATCGCGATGGGGCCGCCGAGGATCTCCGGCTCCGTCGTGCCGAACTCGGCCGCGCAGTCGCGCACCTGCGGCATCATCGAGGCCGGGATGCGGAGCAGCCGGAGCAACTCCTCGTCCCATTCGCCGCGGTGGATGTCGAAAAGCATGGTGCGGGATGCGTTCGTGGCATCCGTCGCATGGACCGCGCCGCCGGTCAGCCGCCAGAGGAGATAGCTGTCGACCGTGCCGAACAGGAGCTCGCCGCGCTCCGCCCGGGCGCGGGCGCCGGGCACCTCGTCCAGGATCCAGGCGATCTTCGTCGCCGAGAAATACGGATCGGCGAGCAGGCCGGTCCGGGCCGTGATCCTCGCCTCATGGCCCTCGTCCTTCAGGCGCGCGCAGAGCGGCGCCGTCCGGCGATCCTGCCACACGATGGCGCGGCCGACGGTCTCGCCCGTGCGCCGGTCCCAGACAAGGGCGGTCTCGCGCTGGTTGGTGATCCCGATCGCCGCGATGTCGGACGCCTGGACCCCGCCGCGCCGCATCGCCTCCCGGCAGGTCTCGACCGTGCTGGTCCAGAGGTCCTCGGGCTCGTGCTCGACCCAGCCCGGCGCGGGGAAATGCTGCGGGAATTCCCGCTGCGCCAGGGCCGCGATGGAGGTGTCCGGCCGGAACAGGATGGCGCGGGAGGAGGTCGTCCCCTGGTCGATGGCCAGCACGAAAGACAAGCGTTCCTCCCCCGCGACGTTCCTATTCGGCCGCCGCCAGATGCGGCAGCCTCGTGCGCATGAAGGCGTCGAGCCCGGCCGCCTGGGCCGGCGTCAGGCGCAGGCCGAGCTTGGACCTGCGCCAGAGCACGTCCTGCGCGGTCTCCGCCCATTCCTGGTCCATCAGGTATAGGACCTCCCGCTCGGTCAGGTTCGAGCCGAAGACGCGCCCCAGATCGGCCTCCCTCCGCGCCCCCGCCAGGATGCGCTCCGCCCGCGTGCCGTAGGCGCGCACCAGCCGGCGGGCGAGCGCGGGATCGAGGAAGGGGTGGCGGGCCCTGAGACTTGCCACCTCGGGCTCGAAGGCCTCCTTCGGGAAGTCGCCCCCCGGCAGCGGCGCATCTCCGGTCCAGGCCGGCTTCCCGGCTGCCGGAAGATGGTCCTTCAGCCTGGTGATCGCCGCTTCGGCGAGCCGGCGATAGGTCGTGATCTTGCCGCCGAAGACGGAGAGGAGCGGCACCCCCTCGGTCTCGTCGAGGTCGAGGACGTAGTCGCGCGTGGCCTCCTGCGCGCTCGATGCTCCGTCATCGTAAAGCGAGCGCACCCCCGCATAGGTCCAGACGACGTCCTCCGGCCCGATCCGGCGCGCGAAATAGGCGTTCACCGCCTCGCACAGATAGGCGATCTCCTCCGGACTCGCGGCGGCCTCGGCCGGCTCGCCCGCATAGTCGATGTCGGTCGTCCCGATCAGCGTGAAGTCGCGCTCGTACGGGATCGCGAAGACGATCCGGCGGTCCGCGTTCTGGAAGATGTAGGGCCGGTCGTGCGTGAAGAGCTGCGGCACCACGATATGGCTGCCCTTCACGAGCCGGACGGGCCGCGTCCCGCCCTGCGTGCCGGTGACGCGGCCGATCCAGGCGCCGGACGCGTCGACCAGCGCCTTGGCCCTGACCTCGACGGCGCCGCCGCCCTGCCGCTCCGCCCGGACGCGCCACGCCCCTCCGGCCCGTTCGGCCGCGGTCACCCGCGTGCGGGTATGGATCGAGGCGCCCCGGTCGGCGGCGTCGCGCGCGTTCAGCACGACGAGGCGCGCATCCTCGACCCAGCAATCCGAATACTCGAACGCGCGCACGAGGCCGCGCTGCAGCGGCTCGCCGGCGGGATCGCGGCGCAGGTCGAGCGCCCGGGTCTTCGGCAGCGAGGAGCCGCCGATATGGTCGTAGAGGAAGAGCCCCGCCCGCAGCAGCCAGGCCGGCCGCATGCCGCGCCGATGCGGCAGGACGAAGCGCAGCGGCCAGACAATGTGCGGCGCGATGCGCCAGAGGACGTCGCGCTCCTGCAGCGCCTCGCGGACCAGCCGGAACTCGTAATATTCGAGATAGCGCAGCCCGCCGTGGATCAGCTTGGTGGAGGCCGAGGAGGTGCCGCGCCCCAGGTCGTCAGCCTCGAACAGCACCACCCTGGCCCCGCGCCCCGCCGCATCGCGCGCGATGCCGCACCCGTTCACGCCGCCGCCGATGATGGCGAGGTCGTAGGGGGGCTGCGGGGCGGCTTCGCTCACGGGCTCACTCGGCCGAGACGGGTTCTGTCTTGCCGCCACCCGTGGCCCCCGACCCGGCCCCGGTCAAGAGCAGGCCGTGACGGGCGACCCTACATGGACAGCCTGAGCCGGCCGATGCTCTGCGCGATCTGCTGGAAGACCTGGTCGATGCTGCTCGAGTCGCTGGCCACGAAGAACCGGCTCGCATTCCCGGCGCAGTCCCGCAGCAGGGCGAGCCCCTTCTGGTCGATCGGATCTCCCGAGACGCTGAAGCCGACCGTATAGATGATGACACCCGCGTTGCGGGCGTTCCCGCACGACTGAAGCGTGAGCGCGTCGATCGCCGCCCGCGACTGCGCGTCGTTGGTCGGGTTGGCGTTGCCGGCAGGCAGACGCGCGTTGACGTTCGACCCGTCCGGATTGCTGAAATAGCCGTAGGCCGAATAACTCGATTTCAAGGTCGGGTTGAGCGGGTTCGAGGTCCAGGTATTCGCGCCGTCGGTCATCAGCACGACGACCTTGTTGTTGTACGGCTTGGTGTAGGCCGCGCCGTCGCCGAAGACGCTGTTCGGCGAGATCGTGCGCCACCCCCACATGAAGCCCTCGTGGATATTGGTGTAGCCGTTGGCGACGAGGGCCGCGATCTCGCTCGTGAGCGTCGACTGGCTGGTCGTCAGGCGCGTGAGCGGCCGGGTCGTGCAGGCGACGTTCGGCCCGAGAGCCACGGTCCCGAGATACGGGACCGTCATGCTCGTCCTCGGATTGGTCGGCTGGGCGTATTTGCACGCCTGACCGGTCCGGGTCGCCTCGTCCGGCGCCGTCGTGCAGGCCGGCAGCGGCGCGGGGAGGGCGGATGCCGTGGTGTCGTTGATGTAGCTGTTGGAGGAGCGGACGGTGCTCGCGCCGTTCTGGTGCTGGTACTCGCCGCCATTCCCGGATTCGTCCGCCGCGAAGGCCGGGACGTAGTAGCTGTCCTTGTTGGACGCGCTGGGCTTCGTGTCCTGGGTGTTGAGCGGGAACGGCAGGGCCTCGAAGCAGCCGTTCCAGTCCCAGGACGGCACGAAGCCCTTCAGGTGATTGTAGACGTCGAGCCGGCTCTTGATCCCGTAGGCGGAAAACCCGGCCACCGCGGCGGCGCCGCCCTGGATGAACGACCAGTGATGCGTCGACTTCCCGTTCTGATCGATCCAGCTCGCAGTCCGGTAGGTGCTTGGATCGACGGCCACCATCGCGGCGAACGGGACCAGGGACATCTTGGTGTTGCCGGCCATCAGGGGGTCGGCGAAGACCGAGTTCACGAAGTTCGTGGCAGCGGTCTTCATCGCCTGCATCTTGCTGACGCCGCCGCTCGAGTTGAGCATCGATCCGGTATTGTCGAGCACGAGCGCGATCTCGAAGCTCTGCTGCTCGGAGAAGCAGCGCGCCTGCGCCCTCACCGGCACCTTGGCGAAGCTGGAATTCACCGCCCGCACGATCGCGGTGGGATATTCGGAGCTCGTGGTCAGCTCGATCTGGCGCGGCTTGGTGGACGGCACCACCGCCTCGATCCGGAACGGGCGCCCATCCATATAGCCTGCCATGTAGGTCTGGGCCGCCGCCTCGAGCTGCGCCTGGGATGAGCTCACGGCCATCTGGCAGAGCTGCATGTTGGCGCCGTCCGTGGCTCTCTGAAGCTTGGCGCGGAGATTGGAGGCGCCGGAATAATCCACTGCCGCTCCGGCCAGGAACACCACCGGCATGAGCGTGAGCGAGAAGAGCATCGCCACGTTGCCGCCGGATGCGGCCGCGAATGCCTCGGCCTCGTCGCGGATGCGGCCACGGATGAGGGCTGGCTTCTCCAAGCAACGGCTCCCTGCCGGCGCTGCCCGACTGCCGGTTGCATAAGCTTTGGCGCAGCAGCGCTTAACGGGCCGCCAAGGGGCGTCCTCAACGAATTCTTTCCCGGGGGCTCTCTCCGCCGCGGCGGGCCGGCGGTTTGCGCTGGGTCAATGCGCCGGCGGCGGCGCACGCCACCATCCGGCAAAGCTTCGGCGAAACCGCCGGAAGGCTCGAAGCGATGCGCCGGGTTCCCCATGTCCCGCTCGCACATCCTGAGGTGAGGCTAGCATGATCAAGGACATCGTCGTGGTTCTCGGAGAGGAGGGCGAGCGCGCCGGCCCGATCGCGATCTCGCTCGCGGCCGCCTTCGATGCGGCCCTGTCCGGTATCTGCGTCGTGCCGGAGGCGCCGCTCGACACCTTCGCCTATGCCCAGGTCAGCTACGAGATGGTCGCGTCCGCCCGCGAGGAGGCGCAGGAGGCGGCCCAGGCAGCCTCGGGCCGCTTCGAGGACCAGGCCCGCCAGGCCGGCCTGCCGGTGGAATGCAGCTCGATCTGCGCCGCCCTCCCGCTCGCGGCCGAGAGACTGGCCGACGCGGTCCGGATCTCGGACCTGATCGTGATCGAGCAGCCGGACCGGGAGCGCAGGCGCCCGTCCGATACGCTGCTCGAGACGGTTCTCCTGCGCTCGGGCCGCCCCGCTCTGATCGTGCCCTACATCCAGAAGGGGCCGATGCGCTTCGCGCAGGCGACGGTCGCCTGGGACGGCAGTCCCACGGCGGCCCGGGCACTCGCGGACGCGCTGCCCCTGCTGCGTCGCGCCGACCGGGTGGAAGTCGTCAACGTCGTGCGCGAGGGCGAGGAGGAGGAGGAACAGGATTTCGGGCCGAGGCTGGTCCGGCATCTCGCCCGTCACGGCGTCAGCGCCGAGTTCCGGCGCCTCCCGAGCGCGATCCCGATCGCCGACACGATCCTGTCCCATGTGGCGGATTCCGGGTCGGACTTCCTGGTGATGGGCGCCTACGGCCATTCGCGCATCCGCGAGGCCCTGCTCGGCGGGACGAGCCGGGGCATCCTCGAGGCCATGACGATCCCGGTTCTCATGTCGCACTGAGGCCCGGCCGCAGCCTCGGACGCCGCCTGCGGGGCTCCCGGACCGGAACTTGGCTCCGCGCACGGCCGGGTCTCCAGCGCATCGGCGTGGCTCGTCCAGTCCCGCACCCGTCGCAGCCGGCAGAATTCGGCTGCGGCGCGGCGGCACGCCTCCTCGTCGTCCGGGGCCTCGACCTGCATCTCGCATTGGCAGGTGAGGTGATCGTGCCCGGTATCGTCGGGTACCCGTTTCAGGAAACGCAGCTCGAAGACCGGCATCGCTCCCTCCCTCCGGCCATACGGTCCGCCCGTCGGAGGAGATACGCCTTGCGCGAGATCAAAGCGGCACCGCAGCCTCCACGGGCCGGAGCTGGCGTTCGGTTCCGAACGCCGGCAGCCCGGTCGCGGCACTCCGTTCCTGCACCGGAACTGCGGCGGGGCGGACCTGTTGCCCAGCCACAGCCTCCGGAGCGCCGAGCCATGGCGAAACCCCTAGCGATCGTGACCGGCGCCTCGACCGGGATCGGCTATCACCTGGCCGACACCGCGGCCCGCAACGGTTACGATCTCATCGTCTGCGCCGACGAGCCCAGGATCGACCAGGCCGCGGCCGAGTTCCGCCGGCATGGCGTGGAGGCAGAGGCCGTGCAGGCCGATCTCGCCACCTTGGCCGGCGTCGACAAGCTCTATGCGGCCATCCGCGGCCGTCCCGTCGAGGCGCTCATGGCGAATGCCGGACGCGGCCTCGGACGCGCCTTCCTGGACCAGGATTTCGGCGAGGTCCGGCGCGTGATCGACACCAACATCACGGGCACGATCTACCTGCTTCAGAAGGTCGGCCGCGACATGCGCGCCCGCAATGCCGGCCGGATCCTGATCACCGGCTCGGTGGCCGGCTTCATGCCGGGCTCGTTCCAGGCGGTCTATAACGGCACGAAGGCCTTCATCGACTCGTTCTCCTTCGCGCTCCGGAACGAGCTGAAGGACACCGAGGTGAGCATCACGCTCCTGATGCCCGGTCCGACCGAGACCGAGTTCTTCGAGCGCGCCGACATGCTGGATACGAAGGTCGGCACGCAGACGAAGGACGATGCCGGGGCGGTCGCGCAGACCGGCTTCGACGCGATGCTCCGCGGGGACGCCGACGTGGTCTACGGCCTCAAGAACAAGCTGCAGACCACAATGGCAACCGTGACGCCGAACACCGTGCTTGCCGAGATGCACCGCTCCATGGCGGAGCCGGGCACGGCGAAGCGATAGGCCACCATCGGTCGGCGCCCGATCCGGCCGCGAAACGGGTCCCGCTTTCGCCGATCATGCGTCAGTAGCCGACCGCCGGGTCGACCACGTCCCGCCACGGCTCCCCCGCCTCGTGCCGGCGGATGTGGCGGGCGATCGAGGCGGCGATCGCGTCCGGGTCGCTCGTCGCCGCGTTATGCGGCGTGATCGTCACGCCGGGATGCGTCCAGAGCGGGGACGAGGCGGGCAGCGGCTCCGTCGCGAAGACATCGAGCGTCGCGGCCTTGAGCGTGCCGTCGTCCAGGCTGTCGAGAATGTCGTCCTCGACCTGCAACCCGCCCCGCCCGGCATTGATCAGGATCGGGCCGCCGAGCCGCCCGTCCCGGGCCAGTTTCGCAAAGAGCGCGCGGTTCAGGATGCCGCGCGTCGCCGGCGTGAGCGGCAGGAGACAGACCAGGATGTCGGTCCGGCCGAGGAAAGCGTCCAGCTCCGCCTCGCCCGCGAAGGAGCGGATGCCCTCGATGGCCTTCGGCGAGCGGCTCCAGCCGGCGACGTCGAACCCCATGACCTTGAGCTTTCTCGCCGCGTCGCCGCCGAGCACGCCGAGACCCAGGAGCCCGACCCGGAGCTCTCGCGCGGATGGCTGGTCGCGGTCGTCGTACCAGCGCCGCTCCCGCTGCTGCGCGTCGTACTGCTTCTGCCGGCGAAGATGCATCAGGCAGTGCAGGACGACGTATTCGCTCATGCGCTCGGTGAGATCCTCGTCCACCACCCGGACGATCGGCACCTTCGGGAGCTGTGGATCGCCGATCAGGTGGTCCACGCCCGCCCCGAGCGAGAAGATCGCCTCGAGCTGCGGCAGGCCGGCAAGGCTCGTCGGCGTGTGCTTCCAGGATGCGACGTAGCGTATCTCGGCCGGGTCGAATTCCTCGCCGGCTGCGATGACCCGCCTCTCAGGAAGGAGGCGGCGAAAACGGTCCAGCCAGGGCGCGAGATCCCAGCCGTTGATCGCGACGAGAAGTGTCATCTGCTCTCCGGCGTCCAGCGCCCCCGGATGAGGGGCGCGGATGCGACATCGATATCTGCGAGGCTGTAGGCTCGGCGGACCGTTTCGACCGCCCGCGCCGCCGCGGCCTCGTCGGGGGCGTGCACCAGGGCGACGGGAGCGCCCGGCCCGACCTCCTGCCCGATCCCGGCGAGTTGCGTCAGGCCGACCGCCGGGTCGATCGCCTGATCGGGGTGGGTACGCCCGCCCCCGAGCGCCACGACCGCAAGCCCGAGCGCGCGGGCGTCGACGGCCGCGACCTTGCCGGGCCCGGCCGGCTCGACGGCGCGGACGACTGGCGCGGCCGCGAGATGCCGGGTCGGGTGCTCCAGGATGTCGTTCGGCCCGCCGAGCGCGGCGACCATCCGGGCGAAGCGCTCCGCGGCCCGTCCGTTCGCGACCGCGGCCTCGATCAGCTCGCGGCCGTCCCCTTCATCGGCGGCCAGGCCGCCCAGGCGCAGCATCTCGGCACCGAGCGCCACCGTGACCTCGTGAAAGCGCCCCTCGCGCCGGCGCCCGGTCAGGTAATCGACGGCATAGGCGACCTCGAGCGCGTTGCCCGCCACGGAGGCGAGCGGCTCGTCCATGTCGGTGATGAGGGCCGATGTCGGGAGCCCTGCCCCGTTCGCGACCGTGCAGATGCGCTCCGCGAGCGCCGTCGCGTCCGGCAGGTGCGCCATGAAGGCGCCGGACCCGACCTTCACGTCCATGACCAGGGCGTCGAGCCCGGCCGCGAGCTTCTTCGACAGGATCGAGGCCGTGATGAGGTCGATCGATTCGACCGTCCCGGTCACGTCGCGGATGGCGTAGAGGCGCCGGTCGGCCGGCGCGAGGTCGAGCGTCTGGCCGATGACCGCGCAGCCGATTTCCGCCACCACGCTACGGAAGCTGCCGAGATCGGGCTGCGAGCGGTAGCCCGGGATCGCATCGAGCTTGTCGAGCGTGCCGCCGGTATGCCCGAGACCGCGGCCAGAAATCATCGGCACGAAGCCGCCGCAGGCCGCGACCGCCGGCGCGAGGGCGAGGCTCACCGTGTCCCCGACGCCGCCGGTCGAATGCTTGTCGAGCACCGGGCCGGGCAGGTCCCAGGCGAGCACCGTCCCGGACCACGTCATGGCCAGGGTGAGGGCGACGCATTCCGGCATGGACAGACCGCGCCAGAGGATCGCCATGGCGAGCGCGGCCGCCTGGGCGTCGGTGACGCGGCCGGCGGTCAGCCCCTCGACGAAGGCCGCGATCTCGGCATCGTCCAGCGCCCCGCCGTCGCGCTTGCGGCGGATCACCTCTTGCGGCAGGACGGTCATCCGCCCGCTCCGGCAAGGCTGTCCGGCCCGAAGGCCAAGGGCAGCAGCTCCCCCAGCGCGAGGCTGCGCTTCACCCCGCCCGGATCGGCGAGGTGGACAGGCGTCCGGTCCGTCCCGAATTCGCGGATCCGCTGGCGGCAGGCCCCGCACGGGGTGACGAGTTCCGGCCCGTCCGCCAGGACGAGGATCGCCGCGATCCGGCGCCCGCCTCCGGCCACCATGGCGGCGATCGCGCCGGCCTCAGCGCAGGTTCCGACCGGATAGGCGGCGTTCTCGACATTGCAGCCGGCAAAGACGCGGCCGCTCTCGTCGGCCAGCGCCGCTCCGACCTGGTAGCCGGAATAGGGCGCATAGGCGCGTTCGCGTGCGGACGCCGCGGCCTGGAACAGCGCATCGATGTCGGGCGCGGAACTCACGCCCGGAGCCATAGAGCCGGGCCCGGCCGCGCGCCAGCGGGAAGCTCAGGCCGTCGGCTGCGGGCCGATGGGGACCGAGGGCCCCGGGAAGCCGGGCGGCTCGACGCTGGGGCCCGGCCCGGGGCCGGGATCCGGGACGCCGATCGGCTCCGTCGAGGGCGGCGCGGGGATCTCCGGCGGGAGCGGCTGCTGCGGGTTCGGAGAGGGCGTGGTCGGCGCCGGCTCCGGCGTCTGGGGTATGCGGGGTTCGCTCATGTCGGGTCCGATCGGTCCGGAGAGACAATCGGCCCCTCCGGTTCAGGTTCCGGCAGGCCGCGATCGCGCCCGTTGCGCCGCTTGCGCAGCCACGCCCGAGCCCTTATACGGGCCGCTCCCGGCGACGGACTGGTGCCAGAGGGCGCGTAGCTCAGCGGGAGAGCACTACGTTGACATCGTAGGGGTCACAGGTTCAATCCCTGTCGCGCCCACCAGTCGCCTCCAGTGAGCCGCGGCGCCGGGCGGAGCCGCCCCTTCCCACATCCCCTGGCCCGAATGCCGCCCCCGGGGGGTCGACGCGCTCAGTCCTCCAGCGACCTGAGATAGGCCAGGAGGTCCCCGATCTGCGCCGGGTCGAGCCGCCATTCGGGCATGGTCGGATGGCCGGTCACGATGCCCTCCGCGAAGGATTCGGCGAGGTCCTCGACCGGGTAGCGCGTATGCAGCGTCCGGAAGGCCGGCGCCTTCGCGAGAGGCGAAGGGCCGGCACGTCCGATCGCGTGGCACTGCGCGCAATGCGTGCGCGCGAAGGTGAGCCCGCGCTGCGCCCGCGCATCGAGCGCCGCGGCGGGTCCCGCGCCGGCAAGGGCGGCGGCCCCGAGCGCGGCGGAGATCGCCAGAGCCCGAGCCTTCCTCATGCGCACGCTTCCCCGACCTCGGCAATCTGGAAGGTATTCACCTCGCCGCCCTCCGCACGAATGGACCCGCACCCGCCGGGCATGAACCCGTGGCTCCCCGACTATGCCTGGGCTGTTCGTGATCGTCCTTGAGCGAGATCAAGGCGCCCGCCGTCGGATCCGGCACGATCGCCAGGTCGAAAAGGGAGAGGCGGCAATGCCGACGGAAAGCATCCTGGTCGTTACGGGCGTCGTCCTGATGTTCATGACCTTCGGAGCGACGCTGTTCTTCGGCGCACGCTTCTCGCGCGGCGCCGGCTCTTGAACGAGGGGCCCTGGCCCCGCTCTTCGGAACCGGTGACTGCGGCGAGGTGTAGCGGCCCGCTTGCCAGCCGCGCCCGATGGGCGGACGATCCCCGAGCCAACTCAGACGAGCGCCGTCCAGGCGCCGCGGGAGGAAAGCTGCGGGAGACGCTAGATGACCCTCTTCGACGAGCGGGAGCGGGCCTTCGAGGCCAAGTTCGCCCATGACGAGGACCGCCGGCTGATCGGCATCGCGAGAGGCCATCGGCTGTTCGCCTTCTGGGCGGCGGACAGGATGGGCTTCGACGAGAGCCGGGCGGAGACATATGCGGGCGAGATCGTCCGCCTGGGCCTCGACCAGAGGCAGGGCGACGCCGTGCTGCGGCGCGTCTTCGCGGATCTCCGCCGCGCCGACCTGAACCTGCCGGAGAGCGAGGTCGAGGGCGCGCTCGCGGCCATGCAGGCCAAGGCGGTCGAGCAGATGCGGTTCGAGGATCTCACGACGCCCGAGCACCATCCCGCCCTCTGACCCGTTCGGGTGAGGCAGCCGGGTCACCCGGCTGCCTCACCTCGTCAATGCGAGAGGAAGAGCGGGGCCGGCGGGTTCTCCAGGAAGTCCTCGGTCACGCCGCCGAGCGTCACCTGCCGCCACCAGGAATGGACGAAGGCGCCCATGACGATCAGGTCGGTGCGCCGGACCTGGGCCTGCTGGCGCAGGGTCTCGGCTGCACCGCCCGCCCCCACCGGGAGATCGACGAGCGTCGCCTCGATCCCGTGTCGCGCGAGATGGGGCGCGATCTCGGAGCCCGGGATCGCCTCGTCCTTGCCTTTCTCGGAGGCGGCCACGAGGCTCACGCTCTCCGCCGCCCTCAGAAACGGCATCGCCTCGTTCAGTGCGCGCGCGGCGCGGGCGCTGCCGTCCCAGGCCACCATCACGTGCTCCAGCCGGAAATCCGTCCGGCCTTCGGGCAGCACGATCGCAGGCCGGCCGCTCGCGAAGAGCGCCTCCTCGAGCAGCGCGCGCGGGAAGGACAGGAGGTCGGAGGGACGGTCCATGATCGTGAGATCGTGCAGGCGGGCCTGGCGGCCGAACACGGCCGCGGCATCCGTCAGCCGCATCTGCACCGTCTGCGCGACGCAGGGCACCCCCTTGGCGGCCGCGTCCCGGCGGGCAGCCTCGGCCGCAGCTTCGGCGAGTGCGAGGCGGCGGCGGTTGTCGTCGGCCACGAGGCCCTGCGCGACGGAGCTCGCGATCGGCTGAGCCACCACGATCTTCGACGACACGCCCTGGATCGTCACATGCGCCCCGGCCTCCTGCGCCAGGGCAAGGCCATAGGCGACCGCGCAGCTCGTCCTGTCGTCGTCCTTGGTGAAGCCGACCAGCAGATTCTTCACACCCTCGATGGTCACATCCGTCTCCTCTCTCGCCCCCGTCCCCTATTTAGGCGTCGACGGCCGAGATTTCTTGCGACGGATCAAGCTTAGCGCCGGCGGCTCACGGAGATGCGCGGTCGTGACCGCGAGGGAGCTGCAGCCGCGCTCTGCTTTCGGGGTGGGGTATGCGGCGGCCCTATCGGGCCGATCCACGGTACCGGCCCGTCTTCGGCATGAGGCGGCCGCGGCGGCGCGGCCGCTCGGATGCCCGGAGCTCTCCCGCCTCCTGGGGAGCGGCGCTCGTTCAGATCCTCGCCATGTGGGCCGCGCTGCACTTCAGCTCGATCTTGAGCAGCTCGCCCTTCTCGAAGCCGAGCCGCTCGGGCGCGATCGCCGGGAAGCTCTCCCGGATCGTCTCCGCCCGCTTGTCGCAGACATATTTGTTCCCGAACTGCGCCGCCGGGATCTCCCGGCAATCGCGATAGGCGGTGCCGTCGACCGCGCAGACCGAACCGGTGAGAAGAAACCCGCCGACAAGCATCTCGAACATTCGCCCTGCCCCCTTTCAGCGTCTTTCGCGCCTATGGGAGCATTGCACATGCCAAGGGGGGAGCGAGACAATCTGGCTCCGGCGAAAAAGGTTCCGTGTGACCTTTGGATGACGTCCGGAAGGATAAGGTCTGGCTCACGCGGCCCGCGCCGGGCGCGCGCCGAAGATGGCCGTGCCGACCCGGACATGCGTCGCGCCGAGCTGGATGGCGGCGTCGAAATCCGCGCTCATGCCCATGGAGAGAGTCTTCAGGCCGTTCCGGGCGGCGATCTTCGCGAGCAGCCCGAAATGCGGGGAGGGCGGCTGGTCGGCGGGCGGGATGCACATCAGCCCCACGATCTCCAGCCCGCGTTCCCGGCAGGCGAGCAGGAACGCGTCCGCGTCCGACGGGGCGACGCCGCCCTTCTGCGGCTCCTCGCCCGTATTGACCTGAACGAGGAGACGGGGCCGGCGCGCTCCGGCCGCCTTCGCGATCTCCTTGGCGAGCTCGGAGGCGAGCGAGAGGCGGTCCACGGTCTCGATCACGTCGAAGAGGCGCACCGCGTCGCGGGCCTTGTTGGACTGGAGCGGCCCGATCATGTGCAGCTCGACATCCGGGAAGCGCTCGCGCAGCCCCGGCCATTTCTCCTTCGCCTCCTGGACGTAGTTCTCGCCGAAGACGCGCTGTCCGGCCTCCAGGGCCGGCAGGATCCCCTCCGGCGGGACGGTCTTGGACACCGCGACGAGTTGGACGGAGCCCGGCGCGCGGCCGTAATCGGCCTCGGCCCGGCTGATGGCGGCCTGGATCTCGGCGAGGTTCTTGCGGAGGTTGTTGGCGGTGTCGGACATGCTCCTGCCTCTACAGGCTGACTGCCGGCCGCCAAAGCGCCCGCGCCGGGATGGGCCCGTGCCGAGGCACGGAAGAGAACACAGCGCGGAGGCGGAGCGGCCCGGCTCGTGCCGGGACACCCTCCGTCATGGTCGGGCAGGTTTTGACCGGGACCGACACATGCTGAGCGTACAGATTTGAAGCGAGCCAGTGCAATTGCCGCGGCCGGCCGCGGTGAGATGTCCCGGTTGATGTTGAAAAGAGCGCGGCGGACGTCGCTGGTTGAAGAGGCTATGCAGCCTCTCGGACAGGGTCAAGGCCGGCGCCGAGGGCGCACTCGGCCTGATGGGCGAGAAGGGCGGCGCGCAGGCTGGGCAACCGTTTGTGGGCCTTCAGCCGGCGGAAGCCCTTGGCGGCTTCGATCATGGCGGCCCCTGTCCAGCGGTATCCCTGCGGTGAGGGCCGTCTTGTTTGCGAAGCGGCAGGGGGCAGAGAACAGTGCGTATGGACAGCTATATGCACAGTCACGTTGAGCGGCTCGATATTGTCGAGACAGGGCGTCGCCGGCGGTGGAGCTACGATGCGAAGCTGAAGATAGTTCTGGAGAGCCTGGCCGGCCCGCGTCTCGTTTCTGAGACGGCGCGGCGCCACGGGTTGTCGCGCTCGCAGCTTGTGAGCTGGCGCCGCGCGTTCCAGGCGACGAGGGCGGCAGCGTCGGTTGGCCCCGCATTCGTCCCTGCGGTCATTGCCCCGGCGAAGATGGGCAACGGCCAGGAGGAGACCGCAGCTGGCGCACGGATGGAGATCGTCCTTTTGTGCGGTCGGCGGATCATCGTGGACGTGGGTGTCGACCCGGAAGCGATCGGGCGCCTCGTCGCGGTACTGGACCGGCGATGATTCCGATCCCGAGTGGGGTGCGGGTGTGGCTTGCGACGGGCCATACCGACATGCGCAAAGGCTTCGCCGGGCTTTCGCTGCAGGTGCAGGAGGTCCTCCGGCACGATCCCCATGGCGGGCACCTGTTCGTGTTCCGCGGTCGGCGCGGCGACCTCATCAAGGTGATCTGGCATGACGGCCAGGGGGCGTGCCTGTTCACGAACGATCTGCATTCATACTGCGTCCCTTTCGTGTTCAGTTGAGAGCTTTTGCCGGCTGGCATTTTGCCTTTGCGCGGCTGCCCGATCGACGAGCCGGTCCCATCGGCTGCAATGCTTTTGCGGCGGGTCTGAATCGGGAACTTCGTACAGGCAATAGTGCCCATTATAGGCATGGCTGGCGATGAGGCCGAACTCGGCCCATCTGGTGACGGTGTGCTCGTGGATATTGAGACGCGCCGCCGCTTCCTGTTTCGTCAGCATTCCGCGTTCTCGCAGCCGGTCATAGCGCGAACGCAGCTTATATTCGTGGACGAGATAGGCAACCCGTTTTGGCGTGAAGCGGGCGTCGTGCCGACCGCTGCGCGCGGCCTCGCCAGGGCGATATCCTTGCTGGTTGAGGAGGTCGGCGATCTCGGAGTAGATGTGGCCGTCGAGGAGCTTGTCGACCTGTTCGACGATGCCGGGCTGTGTCTTGATCTGCTGGGCGGAGGATTTTGGGCTCATGGTGGTGAGCGTCTGGATCTTGCCGCCCTTGAAGCGCACGTGAACTTTGGTGGTTCCTTCTGCCGGCAGCTTGATGAGGGTGACGTCCTCGATGATGTGGGCAAGCAGCCGCTTGCGGTTGCGGTTTGGGGTGTTGGGATCCGCCCAGAGCTGGTCGAAATCCGCTGTCATTGCGACCAGCCGCTCGTGGACGGCTTCATCGAGGAAGAATTGATCGTGCTTTCGGGCGCGCTCGCGCTCTTCGCGGGCATTGGCCAAGATGCGGAGCTTCTCGTTCCATTCGCCTTCGAGCGTGTCGGCGACGAGGCGATTGTTGGGATCGACGAGCATGAAACGGCGCTGGGCGAGATCGGCTTCGGTCTGGGCGCGCTCGATCGCGCGACAGCGCAGCCGATCCGCCTCTTCATGCCGTGCTTCGATCTCTTTGCGGACTTCGAGCGCCAGTTCGACGGCGGCCGGCGTCATCTGCTCGGCAATCAGCATGCCGATGGCTTTGTCGACAGGAGGCCCGGCGATCGACTGGCACACGGGCTCGCCGCGATAGGTGTGGGCGCGATCACAGACGTACCAGGCTTCCTGCCGGCCGCGCCGGGCAGCGTAGCGAACCCGGAAATGCCTGCCGCATTGCCCGCACACGGCCCGGCCTTGCAGCAGCGCCGGGCCTTCTCTTGGAATTGACGCTCGTGCGACTTCGTATCCGTGGCCGTTCTCCCTGATCTCCCTGAGGATCTTCAGGTTCTCCTGATGTTGCTCCCAGCTGATATAACCAGGATGGGCATCGGGAATGCAGGCCAGCCAGTCGTCGTTGCCTCGCGCTCGCACGGTCTTCTTGCCGTCGATGGTGCGCCGAAACTGTCGTCGGCCATAGGTGTAGGCACCGGCGTAGCGCGGATTGTTCAGGACGCGCACCGCCGTTGACGCGGTCAGCGGCCGAAACACCGTGCCGCTGTTGTGCAGGCGTGACGGGAACAAAAGGCCTTCCGTACGAAAGGCCTTGACAGTCTGGGAGGCGGATCCGACGCGAGAGAACGTCTCGAAGAAATGGACGATCGTCTCCCTGACTTGCGTGTCCGGATCGAGTGCCACATTGCCGACATGATCATAGACCAGCCCGGTTGGCAGGGGACAGCGAAACTCGCCGCGCCTCGCCTTGTTGAGGATGCCGCCGCGCAGCCGTGCCTTGATCACATGCAGTTCGGCCTCACTCATTGTTCCCTTCAACCCCAACAAAAGCCTGTCGTTGAAGCTGGCCGGATCGTAGACGCCGTCTTCATCGAGGATCAGGGTGTCGGCAAGGGCGCAAATCTCCAGAAGACGCTGCCAGTCGGCATTGTTGCGCGCCAGACGGGAGACCTCCAGGCCCATCACGATCCCGGCATGCCCCATGCCGACGTCGCTTACCAGTCGCTGAAACCCCTCGCGCCAGGCCGCCGATGCGCCGGATTCTCCCTGATCGTTGTCGATGACGATAATCTGCTCGTCGTGCCATCCGAGGGCGACGGCGCGCCCGCGAAGCGCATATTGCCGCCTGGCGCTCTCGGCATTCTCGACGACTTGCCGCATCGAGGACTGGCGTGTGTTTCGGCATGGAAGATTTCCATGCCGATTGACAGCCAAGGCGCCGGGACCGCTGCACGCCTTCTTCGTCCGCCTCCGCGCCAGGCGCGGCCATCAGGTCGCCGCCGTCGCGGTCGCGCGCAAGCTCACCGTCCTGTGCTGGCATCTGCTCACCAAGCAGCAGGACTATCTCTGGGCGCGTCCGGCGCTGGTCGCGAACAAGCTGCGCGCCATGGAATTGCAAGCCGGCAAGCCACAAAGGAAGGGGAACCGGCGGGGGCCCGCCTACGCCTACAACGTCAAGGCGCTCCGCGAGCAGGAAATGCGCCTCGCGGAACAGGCGGAGCGGAGCTACGACCACCTGGTCGCGCATTGGCGGCCACGCCGTCCGAAGGCTGGGGCGCGCGGAAGCCCCAAGCCGGCAGGGCCTGAATGAGGCAACCCGGCGGCGCTTGCAGCCGCTGCGCCGCTCTTCGCCACGAGGTCGCCCGCGCCTCAGGATTATGCCACGACAGCGAAGAAAACGCTTGTCCATCTCATCCGTGGTCCGCGTCGAGCGGCGATGCGTCACCGGGAGCCGCAGGTGGGCGATGCAGGCCTCGAAGTCATCCTCAAAGCAGGCGACCGCGCTCGCCAAGACTGTCCCGTAGTCCGCCCGCATGCCCTTCGCCAGCTCGCGCGCGATGGCCCAGAGGGAGCCTGGTAGCAGGCGCTCGCCCGCGCCTTGAAGTCCGGCCACAGGTCGGTCGGGACCTTGACGGCGAGATTGCGCATCCGGTGTGCGAGACAGCGTTGTCGCGCCGAGCGCGGGAAGTCGCACGCCTTCTGCTCGGCGAAGAACAGCTCCACATCGGCGCTGAGCGTGCCCTGGTTGCCCTTCAGCGCCAGCACGTAGTCGGCCTCCCTCTCAACGATCGTGGCGGCGATCTCCTTCTGGCAGCCTATGGCGTCGATGGTGACGATCGCCCCCTTCAGCGTCAGCAGCTTCAAGAGCTCAGGGATGGCGGTGATCTCGTTGGACTTCTCCGCCACCTTGGCCTGGCCCAGCACCAGCCGCTGCCGGCTCGACCACGCCGAGATCATGTGGATCGGCGCCTTGCCCCCGCCTTCCTGATAGGCGCGCCGCAGCGTCTTGCCGTCGACAGCCACGATATCGGGGCCGAACTTGGTGAGGGAGCCGACCCAGGCGATGAAGCAGCTCTGGAACTGCTCGGCATCGAGCGCCGCGAACAGGTCGCCCAGCTGGTCGTGCGACGGCGTGCCGTTCGCGAACGGCCGGAAGCAGCGCAGAAGCTCCAGCTTCTTCTTGCCGAACTCGGCGATCTCCACCCAGCTCTCGGCGGCGGCGAGGACGGCAACCAAGCACAGGAGCAGCACCTCGTCGAGCCGATACCACACCTTGCCGGCCTGGCGCGGGTCTTCCAGGGGCTCGAAATGCTCCAGCCACCCAACGACTTGGTCAAATGCGCGCTCGGCTTGCGTCTCGGCCTGCCCCATCGTCCTGTCCTCCGCGAATCAAGAGGACACCCACAGATTCAGCCTTCGCGGGAATTGTCACGCGGAGATTCACCCGATTGCCCTGCTGCATCCATCACCTCGCCTTGTCACCGGGGCCGCTTGTCTCTAGGATTTCCTCTTCAGCGCGCTGCCAGATTTCGTAGGAAATCGGATTTTCGCTCTCCTCGAGGATATGGCCCACTAGCCCGATCGCGCGCGCCATTACGCCAAAGCCGCGCACGATCTTCCATGGGAACCCGAACTCGCAGCAGATCGCGCCGATTGCGCCGGTGGCGTTGATCGGCAGCATCTTGCCCGATGTCTCTTCCGCGCGGGCGTGGATCTTCCGGATTAGCGCGACATATTCGCCCGACTTTCCATTCTCAGCGGCGATCTGGAACAGCCGCGGCGTGCGGGGATCGACCGGCTTGTGCACCGGATGGCCCAGCCCCGGCACGATCGCCCTACGGGCGCGGAATTTTTCGACCGTTTCAGCGGCGATAGCATCCAGATTTGCGCCGGTGCCCAGCGTGTCCTGCGGCAGCGCCTCGTACAGCATCTTTGAGGCGCCTTCCATCGAGCCGACGAACACCGTGCCCAGCCCACAGAGCCCCGCCGCGACTGCGGCCTGAAGCGATTCCGGCGCGCCCATATAGGTCATGCGCGCGGCCAGGGCGGACGGCGTGATACCATGTTCGACCAGCGTGATGACGATGGCGTTGAACACCCGGCTCTCCGCGGGCGTGGCCTTGCGGCCCGTCAATTGCAGAAACGCCAGATCGCCGAGGTTCATGTGGCCCAGGATCTCGTTCGGCAGGTCCAGTCCGCGCACGCAGATCTTGTCGGGTGTGCTCCAGCCGATATTCGACGTAATTTTTTGTTTTCGCTTGCTCATCAAACCGGATCCCAGGAAAAGACGTCCGCCGACACTTCGAGCGGCGTGAAATGCGACTTGAGCGCGGGAATGGCATGCTCAGCGATCTTGTCGACGGTCCAGCCGTCGCCGGAATGCACCGAACGCACCGGCCGCGGCTGGCTCATCAGGAAGATCTCGTTCATCCGAACGGCAAAGATCTGGCCCGAGATCTCTGCGGCCTGATCGCTCATCAGATAGCAAGCCATCGGCGCGACCTTGGCGGGCGTCATCTTCTTGATCTTCTCGACCCGCGCCTCCTGTTCAGGCGTTTCGGTCTTGATCGACGAAATCATCCTGCTCCAGGCGAAGGGCGCGATGCAATTCGACCTCACATTCCAACGCTTGAGGTCGAGCGCGAGCGACTTCGAGAACGCAGCGATCCCCAGCTTGGCCGCAGAGTAGTTCGCCTGCGCATAATTGCCGATCAGGCCCGAGGTCGAGGTCATATGCACCAGCGCGCCGCTTTGCTGCTCGCCGAAATAGTCGGCGGCGGCGCGGCTGGTGTTGAAGGCGCCATAGAGATGTACCTTCACCACCGCATCGAAATCGTCATATGTCATCTTGTGAAAGAAGCCGTCGCGCAGGATTCCGGCATTGTTCACGACTGCGTCGATGCGGCCGAACTCCTTCACGGCGGCCTCGACCATGGCTCGGGCGGCGTCCGGGTCGGTTACGCTGCCGCCATCGGCGATGGCGTCGCCGCCGGCGGCCTTGATCTCGTCCACCACCGTTTGCGCAGCGGTGATAGCTTGCCCGATGCCCTTGAGCGTCGCGCCCAAATCGTTGACCACGACCGCCGCTCCCTCGGCTGCCGCCATTAGCGCGATCTCGCGGCCGATCCCGCCGCCCGCGCCGGTGACCAGCACCACCTTTCCATCCAGCGTCTTTCCCATATCAATCCTCCTCATTTCGCCTTGCGAAATTTGTCGAGGCCGCCGGAATGCATCACCCGGCCCATCAGAGGCGCGCCGATGATCTCTTCGGCCTTGACCGCGGCGGCGATCAGCTTGTCCAGGTCGATGCCCGTCTCGATGCCCGTCTCGTGGCACAGAAAAACCGCGTCCTCGGTGCAGACATTGCCCGCGGCGCGGGCGTTGCCGTGGCCGGCGAAGGGGCAGCCGCCAAGGCCGGCGACCGAGCTTTCGAACATGTCCACCCCCATCGACAACGCCGCATGGATGTTGGCGATGCCCAGCCCGCGCGTGTCGTGAAGATGCATTCCGATGCGCGCCCCGGGCGCAAGCTCGCGCAGGGCGCCGATCATGCGCTTGACCGCCTCGGGGTTGCCCCAGCCCATTGTGTCGGCGATCACGAGGATAGGTACCGGAATATCCTCTTCCTCGCAAAGTTGGAGGACAAAGCGGAAGTCGTCCAGGACCTGCTCCTGCGGAATCGGTCCCTGCAGGTTGCAGCCGAACGCGGTCATCACATAGGCGGCATCGACGGTGTAGCCCGCTTCCTTGTAGAGCCGCACCCACTCGCGCTGCCGCTCGCGCATCTCCGCTGAGGAGCAGTTGTTGTTTGCCTGTGCGAAAGCTTCAGACGGATAGAACAAAAGACGCGGGTCGATATCGACTTCATGCGCGGTCAACGCCTTGCGGAATCCCTTCTCGTTCAGCCAAAGCGAGGTGTATTTCACACCCGGCTTGCGCTTGATGCGCTGGAACAGCTCGCCCGTATCAGCCATCTGCGGCACGTATCTGGGGCTGACGAAGCTGCCCACCTGGATGCGCTTCAGCCCGGTATCGCTGAGCATGTCGATCAGTTCGATCCGCTGTTCGATCGGATAGATCTTGCTTTCGATCTGAAAGCCCTCGCGCGGGCCTTCTTCACGAAACTCTACGAACTTGGGAAAATCGGTCATGCCTGTTCCTTTTCGGGTGGTATGATCTCGGCGATCATCTGGCCGCGATCCACCATCATGCCTTTGGAGACCGCAATATTCGCGGCGATGCCGGAGGCAGGTGCCTTGATGGAGATCTCGAGCTTCATTGACTCCAGGACCGCTATGACATCGCCTTCCGCTATCGCGTCGCCCTCGGACGCTTTGACGTCGACGATCATTCCGGTCAGCGGCGAGGCAACGGTCCGTTCGGCAGCGGTGTCGCCGCCGGCCGCGGCCAAAGGTGGTGCCGGGCGGAAGACAAGCCGGCCCGGCTCGGCGTCGATCTCGATCACCCCGGCATGAAGGCGCGCGGTTGCCACGTCTACCGTCTCGCCCTGCGCCACGCGCCACCGGCCCGGCGCGATCTCACGGCAGGAGAAAGTGAGGGCGGCACCATCACTGCCGTAGACCGTGTAGGTGTCGCCGGAGCGGACCGGGCCGACGCAGAGCTCCTCGACGCTTCCCGCTGCGTCGGTCAGCATCACGCGCTGGCCCGCCTCCATCGCGTCGCCGCCAAGGCCGAGCCGCCAGTTGGTGAAGAGGTCGCGGTTCGACCACGGTTCGGCGGCACCGTCTGAGCGCCCGCGGGTGACGAAGAGCACGGCTGCCATGGCCTTCCAGAGCCGGATGCCCGGCACTTTCGCCGCCGCAGTCAGATCGTCCAGCCGCTCGTCGATCCAGCGGGTATGGACGTTCATTTTCTCGAATTCGGCGTTGCGGGCGAGCGCGGCGAGGAAGGCGCGGTTGGTCTCGACGCCTTCGACCGCGACATGATCCAGCGCCAGCGCGAGCCGCGCCAGCGCCGTCTCGCGGTCGGGCGCGTGGATGATCAGCTTGGCGATCATCGGATCGTAATAGGGGGTCACGACATCGCCTGCCTCGACGCCGCTGTCGATGCGCAGATCGTCGGGCAGGCTCAGCGTGGTCAGCGTGCCGGTGGAAGGAGCGAACTGCATCGCCGGGTCCTCGGCATAGAGCCGTGCCTCGATGGCGTGACCGTCAATCGTCAGATCGCCTTGCTTCAGGCCAAGGCCCGCACCCTCGGCAATACGCAGTTGCAGCGCCACGAGGTCGAGCCCGGTGATCGCCTCGGTCACGGGATGTTCCACCTGGATGCGCGGGTTCACCTCGAGGAAAAAGTATTCCTCGCCCGAGACCAGGAACTCCACCGTGCCCAGGCCGCGATAGTGCTGCGTCTCGCCCAGCCGCACGGCGTTCTGGGCGATCTCGTCGAGAAGCGCGCGGGGCAGGCCCCAGGCGGGCGCCTCCTCGATCACCTTCTGATGCCGGCGCTGCAATGTGCAGTCGCGCTCGAAAAGATGCACGACGTGGCCCTTGCCATCTCCGGCGATCTGCACCTCCACATGGCGGGCCTCGGGCAGGAACCGTTCCAGCAGGAGACCTTCCGAGCCGAAGGTGGACTTCGCTTCGCGCAGCGCGCCCTCGATGTCGGCCATCAGGGTCTTTTCGTCTGCCACCAACCGCTGTCCACGTCCGCCGCCGCCGCCTACGGCCTTGAGCAGCACGGGCAGCCCCATCCGGCGCACTTCGGCGGCGATCTTGTCGGGATCGGACAGGGCGCCCGCGGCGCCCGAGATCACCGGCAGGCCGGCGGTGATGGCGGCATCCTTGGCGCTGGCCTTGTCGCCGAAGCGTTCCAGGGTTTCCGGCGTCGGCCCCATGAAGATCATGCCGGCGGCCTCGACCGCGCGGGCGAATTCGGAGTTCTCGGCGAGGAAGCCGTAGCCGGGATGGACGGCGTCGGCCCCGGCGGCCTTCGCCGCGGCCAGCGCGGCGTCGATGCGCAGATAGCTTTCCGAGGCCGGCCCGCCGCCGATGCAGATCGAATGGCCGATCTCGCGCACGTGGAGCGCGTTAACGTCGGCTTCGGAATGTATGGCGACAGGCCGGACGCCCCGTGCCCGCGCCGTGCGGGCGATCCGGCAAGCGATCTCGCCACGGTTGGCGATGAGAAGCGTCTTGATCTTCACTGTGGCCGCCTCACATCCTGAACACGCCGAAATGGGTTTCGACCTTTGGACGCCGTGAGGTGATGTCGAGCAGCAGCGCCATGATGTCGCGGGTCTCGCAGGGTTCGATCACGCTGTCGATCCAGAGGTTGGAGGCGAAGTTGTAGGCGCCCTGGAAGTCCTCGTATTCCTTGCGGATCGGTGCCTTGAAGGCCTCTTCCTCCTCCTTTGTCCATGTCTTGCCCTCGCGTTCGTTGATCTGAGCGCGCACCTGGGCCAGGACGCTCGCCGCCTGTTCCGGCCCCATGATCGCAGCGCGGCCGGTCGGCCAGGCGAACATCGCGTCGGGCTGGAAGGGGCGGCCCAGCATGGCCAGGTATCCTGCTCCGTACGAACCGCCGGTGATGATAGTGAACTTCGGTACCCGCGCCGAGGACATGGCGGTGATCATCTTGGCGCCCGCCTTGGCGATTCCCATCTGCTCGACCTCGCGGCCCACCATGAAGCCGTTGACATCGGCCAGGAACAGCAGCGGGATGTCGCGCTGCACGCACAGATTGATGAAATGCGTGGCCTTCAGCGCCGCTTCGACGAACAGCACGCCGGTATTGGCGAGAATTCCCACCTCATGCCCGTGAATGCGGCCCCAGCCGGTCATCAAGGTGTCGCCGTAGAGCGGCTTGAACTCATGAAACTCGCTGCCGTCGACCAGCCGCGCGACGATCTCGCGGTTCTCGGTGGGTACTTTGGGGTCACGGCTGACGATGCCGTAGATCTCTTCCACCGGGTAGGCCGGGGCGCGCGGCGGCGCCGGGGTCTTGCGCGGGGAGGGCTTCTCGCCCAGGTGCTTGACGATCTCTCGCGTGATGGCGAGCGCGTGGGCGTCGCCCTCTGCGAGATGGTCGGTCACGCCCGAGACCGAGCAGTGCATCTTGCCGCCGCCGAGGGTCTCGTTGTCGACCTTCTCCCCAGTGGCCGCGAAGGTGAGTTCCGGCCCGCCGAGATACATGAATCCCTGGCCGCGCACGATGACCACCTCGTCGCAAAGCGCCGGGATATAGGCGCCGCCGGCGGTGCAGGGGCCCATGACCACAGCGATCTGCGGCACGCCGTCGCCCGACATCCCGACCTGGTTGTGAAATATCGTGCCGAACTGGCCTTCGTCGGGGAAGATGTTCTCCTGGTCAGGCAGAAACGCGCCGCCGGAATCGACCAGTGTGACGACCGGCAGGCGATTGGCCCAGGCGATCCGCTGGGCGCGCACGTGCTTACGGCAGGTCATGCCAAAATAGGTGCCGCCCTTCACGGTGGCGTCGTTGGCGATGATCATGCAGTGGCGGCCCTCGATCACGCCGATGCCGGTGATGATCCCCGCGCCGGGCGGCAGGCCGTCATACTTATCGAGGCCGGCGAGTTCGCCGAGTTCCAGGAACGGCATGCCCGGGTCGATCAGCCGCTCGACGCGCTCGCGCGGCAGGATCTTGTCCTTCTTCACGTGGCGCGCCCGTGCGCTTTCCGGCCCGCCGACGCGCTGGCTGCGCCGCAGCGCGTGCAGCTCGGCCACCTTGGCGCGGTAATGCGCGCAGTTAGCCCTGAAGTCTTCCGACCCGGTGTCAAGCAGGGATTTCAGCTTCGTCATGGCAGATCGGGGTACTTTCTCAACACGAAGGCCACTTTGGCCGCGCCCGGCTTTTCGAAGGTGTCGGCATCGACGATCCGGACATCGGCCCTGAACACCAGGGCGTCGCGCAGGCGCTGCTCGATCTTCTTCTTCAGGTCCGAGTCACCGTCTCGGTCTCGGTCGGGACCGCGTTCGACGATGATCTTCAGTGCTCCCTGCGTGGTGTGGCCCTCGAAATCGGCCACCACACGCATCACGCCGTTCGTTTGCGGCACCATCTCGTTGATGATGCTGTTGATCGCCGAGGGAAACACGTTGGCCCCGCGCACGATCAGCATGTCGTCGGTGCGCCCTGTGCAGCGGATCTTGGGACCCGTCCGGCCGCAGGCGCAGGTCGTGCCCAGGACCTCGATGAAATCACCCGAGCGGAAGCGCACCAGCGGGCTCGCCTGGCGGCCGAGGGCGGTGTAGATCATCTCGCCACTGGCGCCCTCCGCCCAAGGGATGATCTTGCCGGTCTCGGGGTCGAGCAGTTCGGTCAAAACGTAGTCCATGTTGACCATGTGCATGCCCGACTGCTGGTCACACTCGGCCCAGTAGGTCACGCCCAGGTCGGTACCGCCCAGCATCTCGGTGCACTTGGCGCCCCACAGTTTTTCGATCTTGGTGCGGATCGGCGGAATGCCGCCGCCCGGCTCCCCGCCGACGACGACTCGTTCCACGCCCAGTCTGCTCGCTGGAACGCCCAGCACCTCTTCGGCCTTTTCGGCCAGGTGGATCACGAAATTCGGCGCCCCGACGACGCAGCGCGGGCGCGTGTCGGCGCAGGCGCGCAGGAGCCGGTCGGCGCCGCCGTCGGCTCCCACCGGCACGTCGATGGCGCCCATATATTGCAGGCCCTGCATCACCGGGATGCCGCCCACGAAGCCCTTGGCGAGCGAGAAGGCGTGCAGCACCATGTCGCCGGGCCGCACGCCGTTGGCAAAGAAGCAGCGCGCCGTCATCTCGTGCCACATCTCGGCATCGGATTCTGTCAACGCCACGTAGGAGGGGCTGCCGGTCGTCCCCGAGGACGCCTGCATCTGGATGATGTCTTCCATGGGCGCGGCGCGGTGGCGGCCGAAAGGCGGCTCGGCCGACAGGCTTTCGCGTATCTCGGTCTTGTAGGTGAAGGGCAGCCTCTGCAGATCCTCAATGGTGCGGATCTCATCGAAATCGATGCTGGCCGCAGCGAACTTGTCTTGGTAGAAGGGCGAGTTGGCCTTGAGATAGGCCATCTGCTCGACCAGCCGCTCCTCCTGGATGCGGCGCACCTCGTCGAGCGGCATGCCCTCGATCTCGTGCCAGAACCGGTCGTTGGCCTTCGCGCCGGCATCGGCCCGCCGGAAGCGCATTCCGTGTTGCATGCTTTCCTCCCTGGGCTTTCGCGATCAATACGACCGCGGCAGACCCATAACCTTCTCGCCAATAAAGCTGAGGCACAGTTCACGGTTCACCGGCGCGGTGCGTAGCAGGCGCACCAACGGATAAAGCTCGTACAGCCCGGTATCTTCCGTGAAACCCGACCCGCCATGGGCCTGAAGGGCAGCGTCCACGGCTTCGATCCCGGCCTCGGCGGCGGCATATTTCGCCATGTTCGACGAGGCGCCGGCCGAAAGCTTGTTGTCGAATTCCCAGGCCGCGCGGCGGGTCATCAGGCTCGCCATCTCCACGGCCGTGTGGGCCTTGGCCATCGGATGCTGCACGCCCTGATGCGCGCCGATCGGCTGGCCAAAGACGTTGCGCTCGCAAGCATAGGCCACTGCCTTCCGTAAGGCGAACCGGCCAATGCCACAGCAAAGCGCCGCCAGGATGATGCGTTCGGGATTGAGCGAATCGAACAGGATGGAAAAGCCATCGTCCACCTCGCCCACGATATCCTCGGGACCGAGATCCACCTCGTCGAAGAACAGCGTCCATTGTTCTTCCGGCAGTGGGATCGAGACCTTCACCCGCTGCATTTCTACGCCCTTCTTCTTCAGGTCCACGGCGAACAGCGTGAAGCCGTCGGTCTTGCGGGAGACCTCGGTGTGAGGCTTGGTGCGCGCCACCACGAGGCAGTAGTCGGAGACGTCGGCGCCGGTGATGAAGGTCTTTTCCCCCGTTAGCGCAAAACGGTTGCCCTTGCGCCTGGCAAGCGTCGTGGCCTTGATCGTGTTGGACCCGGCGCCCGGTTCGGTGATCGCGAAGCAGAACTGGATCTCGCCCCGGCACGCGGCCGGCAGGAGTTCCCTGCGGTGGAACTCGGTCCCGTGGCTGGCGATATGCGACAGCGACATGGTGGGGCCGACCACCATCATCAGGAGCGGGATGCCGTGGTTCGCCGTGCCCTCCATGAAGAGCGCCATCTCGGTCATGCCGAGACCGGCGCCGCCATATTCCTCGGGTACCATGATGCCGAGAAAGCCGTCCTCGGCGATCTGCTGGAACATCTCTTTGGGAAAGGCGTGCCGGCGGGCGTGATCCAGCCAGTAGGCGTTGTCGAATTTCTGCGCGAGCTGGGCGCCGTAGTCGTAGATCTGGCGCTGCTCATCGTTGAGCGTGAAGTCCATCCCGCACCTCTTGTCAGGCTTTGAAGGCCGGCACGCGCCGGTTTTCGAACGCGTCCAGCCCTTCGGCCACATCCTCGCTTCGTAGCGCACGCACGGCAGCGTCGCGCTCCAGCCGCATCTGCTGGTCGAGGCCCATGTCGGCGCCTTCGCGCGCCAGGCGCTTCATCTCGGCAATGCCGGGGCGTGAGCGGGTGGCGATCGTCAGGCAGTAGTCCAACGCCGCCTGGCGCAGCTCTTCGTCCGGCACGACGTAGTTCACCAGTCCGGCCTCCTTCGCCTCGTCCGCCTTCAGCCAGCGGGCCGAGAACATCAGATCGAGCGCCCGGCGCAGGCCCATCACCCGGGTCAGCCGCTGGCTGCCGCCCCAGCCGGGGATCAGCCCGTACTTTGCGTGCTGGTCGCCGAGCTGAGCGCTTTCCGCGGCGAAACAGACATCGCAGGACAGCATCAGCTCGAGCCCGCCGGCCAGGCAAAGCCCCTGCACCGCGACGACCACGGGGAGACGGCTCTGTTCCAGCTTGCGAAGCCCTTCCATGCCAAAGGCGATGAAATGGTCCAGCGCCTGCGCATCGCTCATCTTGCCTTTCACCTCGGTCAGGTCGGCGCCGGTGCAGAAGTGCTTTCCCTGTGCGCAAATCAGGATCGAGCGAATGTCGCGGTCGGCCTCAAACGTTTCGCGGGCCCTGGAGATGCACTCATGGACCTCCAGCGACAGGCAGTTGAACTTGTCGGGGCGGGCGAGCTCGATAATGCCGACGCTGCCCTCGACGCTGACATTGACGGGAACGCTCATTTCGCGCCTCCCTTGGCCTTCTTGTCGTATTGCAGCGCCATGCGGCCGACCTTCTCGCGCGCGATGACGAGCTTCTGGATTTGCGCGGTACCGTCGCCGATCTGCAGGCCCAGGACGTCGTTGTAGCGCTGATGGTGAGGCAGGTCGGTGGTATAACCGTAGTGGCCGTGCAGGATCAGGCACTGATGGATGATCTCGCAAGCGGTCTTCGGCACGTACCACTTGCACATCGCCGCCTCCTTGGTGTGCGGCAGGTCACGGTCGCGCAGATCGAGCGTGTAGTAGCAAAGCTGCCGCATCATGGTGAGCTGCGTTTCGGCCTCGGCCAGCGGGAAGCTGACGCCCTGATACTGCGCCAGCGGCGCGCCGAAGGCTTCGCGTTCCTGCACATAGGTCCAGGTTTCGTCCACTGAGGCCTGCGCCGCGCCCAGACATTGCAGCCCGATCAGCGCTCGGGAATAGTCGAAGCCCGCCATGATCGTGCCGAAGGCACGGTCCTGCTCGGCCATCAGGCATTGGGAGGGGACGAAGACGTCGTCAAAGAAGACCGAACCGCGCCCCACGGGCTTGGTGCCAATGTCGTCGAAATGCGTGCGGTTGATGCCCTTTTCATTCAGGTCCACAAGGAACGCACTGACGCCCCGCGATCCGCCCTCGGGATCGCCGGTACGGGCAAAGACCACCGCCGCGTCGGCCTGCGCGGCAAAGCTCATCGACGTTTTCTCGCCGTTCAGCCGCCAGCCGTTGCCGGATTTGGCGGCCCTGAGTTGCAGGTTCGCCGCGTCCGATCCGCCGCGCGGCTCGGTCAATCCCAACCCTATCACCGCCTCACCCGCCGTGACGCGGGGCACCCATTCCTTGGCGATGTCGGGCAAGGCGTGTTTCGCGACCATGCCGCCCATCAGCGACCCCAGAAGCTGGATGTAGCTGACATTGAAATCGGCCCGCGCGATTTCCTCGACGATCAATCCGGCCGTGACGGAGCTCTCGCCCAACCCGCCGAACTCCTCGGGCAGATCGGCGCCGATCAGCCCAAGCGCCCCCATCTCCTTGATGAGCCCGCGATCCATCACGTGCTCGGTTGCCCGCTTCTGATAACTCTCGGCCAGCTTTTCACGTGCGAAACGCTGTGCTGTCTCTCGAAAGGCCTGCTGGTCATCTGTCGGTTGAAACTGCACGTGATAGCCCTCCCGAGCCTGTGAATCTCACTTCCCAAAAAACCTAACAAACGTTAGAATGCTTGGCAAGATGCAATGGGAGGTAACGTGGATATGTCCGACAGGCGCGGAAGAACCTTCGAGAAATTGCTGTCCCCGATCCGGGCAGGCGTCCACGATCTGCGAAACCGGGTCATTATGGGCTCGATGCACACGCGGCTTGAAACCGAAGCCAACGGTATCGAAAGACAGGTCGCGTTCTATCGTGAACGCGCGCACGGCGAAGCGGCAGTCATCGTGACTGGCGGTTTTTCGCCCAACGCCGAAGGCATGTTCGATCCGGAAGGTCCGCGGCTCGACGATCCGCAGCAGGCGCTGAGCCTCAAGCCGATTTGCGATGCAGTCCATCAGGAAGGCAGCCTGATTTGCGCGCAGATCTGCCACGCGGGGCGTTATGCCAAGTTTGAAGGTTGCGTGGCACCTTCGCCGATTCGGGCGCCGATAAACCCCTATTCCCCGCGGGAGATGAGCGAACAGGATATTCTGCACACCATTGAAGATTTCGCCCAGGCAGCGCTCAACGCGCAATCTGCCGGTTTCGATGGCGTCGAAATCATGGGCTCCGAAGGCTATCTCATTAATGAATTCACCGTGACCCACACCAACAAACGCGAGGACGAGTGGGGTGGCAGCGCCGACAACCGGCACCGCTTCGCGGTCGAAATCGTGCGCGCGGTGCGCGACCGCTGCGGACCGGATTTGCTGGTCATCTACCGTATTTCGGCGGCCGATCTTGTCGAGGGCGGCGCGCCCGCCGAAGAGATCGCCGCGCTCGCCCGCAAGATCGAGGCCGCCGGCGCCGACATTCTGAACACCGGAATCGGCTGGCACGAGGCGCGCGTGCCAACGATCGCCTACCCAGTACCGCGTGGCGCCTGGCGGAAGGCGGCGGCCAACGTGAAGGCGGCGGTGTCGATCCCGGTGGTGGCCTCGAACCGAATCAATACCCCCGAGGTCGCCGAGGATATCCTGGCCTCCGGGGATGCCGACATGGTCTCGATGGCGCGGCCCTTCCTCGCCGACCCTCATTTCGTGAAGAAGGTGCGCGAGGGTCGGGCCCATGAGATCAACACCTGCATCGCCTGCAATCAGGCATGTCTGGATTTCATCTTCTCGGACCGTCCGGCAAGCTGCCTTGTCAATCCGCGCGCCGGCCGCGAGACGGAATTCCGTGACACGCCGAGCGAGACCCCGAAGAAGGTGGCGATCGTCGGCGGCGGGGCGGCGGGTATGGCCACGGCCGCCGAGGCCGCGCGGCTTGGGCACGCGGTCACGCTTTTCGAGGCAGAGAACCGGCTGGGCGGGCAGCTCAACCTGGCACGTGCGGCCCCGGGCAAGCACGAGTTCGACGAAACGCTGCGTTATTACACCGCTCAGATGGACAGGCACGGCGTCACCCTGCGGCTGGGCTGTCGCGCCACTGCCGACGATCTTGCCGGGTTCGACCATGTGGTGATCGCCTCAGGCGTGACCCCTCGCATTCCGGACATTCCGGGCATAGATCATCCCAAGGTCGCCACCTATGCCGAGATCCTCTCCGGCGCGCGCGAGGCCGGACAAACCGTGGCCATCATGGGCGCCGGCGGGATCGGCCATGACGTGGCCGAATTCCTTGTCACCCATCCGGCTGAGGCCAACGAGAACGCGGCCTTTTTCGACACGTGGGGTGTGGACGGACAGTTCAGGAATGCCGGCGCGCTGGCGGGCGATCCACTGGCCGCGGTGCCTGCAAAGCGCAAAGTGGTGATGCTGCAGCGCAAGACGAGCAAGGTGGGACAGGGGCTTGGCATTTCGACCGGCTGGATCCTGCGCAACGCGTTACGCAAACACGGAGTCGAGACCTTAGCGGGCGTGGTCTACCAGCGTATCGATGATGGGGGGCTCCACGTCCTTTCGAACGGCGAGACAAAAGTTATCGCCGCCGATACGATCGTTCTCTGTACGGGACAGGAACCCGTACGGACGCTGGTCGAGGCGCTTGCGGCCCGCGGCATTTCCGCCACGATGATCGGCGGTGCGGCCGAGGCGGCTGAACTCGATGCGCTGCGTGCGATCGATGAAGGAGTGCGCCTCGCCCAGTCTTTGTGAACAACCAGGATCGATTGCCAGGGAGGAGCATCATGCTGCCGGAGGTGGCCCGCGCCGGGCGGGCAGATGTCTATTCGATGTTTCGCACGAGAGCGCGCGAGCAACAAGGTGCGCTTGCGCTCGAGAACGGAGAGATAAGACACAGCTACGGCACCCTTCTGGGCCGTGTGGACCGTCTCGCTGCGGTGCTTCTGGCGCGGGGGGTAAAGACCGGGGACCGGCTGGTGATCCTGTCGCACAATCGCGCCGAGTACCTTGAACTGCAACTGGCCGCCGCCGGGATCGGGGCGATCGTCGCCTGTTTGAACTGGAGGCTGGCCGCGCCGGAGCTCAAGCACTGCATCGACCTGGTCGAACCGGTTCTGGCCGTGGTCGAGCCAGAGTTGCGCGCGGCCTTGGACGCGGTCTCGCACCTGCCGGTTCTGGAAATCGGCCCCGACTGGGAGGCCGCACTGGCTGGAGCAGAGCCAGATCCGCGCATCGACGCGCTGGTGAATGACGTGGATGCGGGGCTGACCATCCTCTACACCTCCGGCACCACGGGGCTGCCCAAGGGCGCACTCATCAGTCATCGCGCCCATATCGCGCGTTCCATGGTTTTTGCGGCGCAGCTCGCGCTCCAGCCTGATGACGCCTTCATCGCCTGGGCGCCGATGTTCCATATGGCGTCGACCGACCATGCGCTAGCCACGATCTTGCGCGGTGGCCCCGTGGTGATGGTCGATGGGCTGCAGCCGGCGGTCATCAATGAGGCGCTGAGCCGCCACAAGGTCGGCTGGTTCATAATGATGCCCGGTGCGATCGACGCCTTCATCGCGGAACGTCGCGCCAATCCTCTGCCGATCAGAGGCGTCAGGGTCTGCGGCGCTATGGCCGATCTGGTGCCGCCGCATCAGATTGCAGAACTCACGTCGCTGATCGGCGCGCCCTATCTCAACTCCTTCGGCGCGACCGAAACGGGGCTGCCGCCGGCCACGGCCGAGCTGATCCCGGTGGGCGTCGCGCCGAAACGTCTGTCGAAGCGCGCCAGCGCCTTCTGCGAGGTGCGGCTTGTCGATCCGGAGGGGCGCGAGGTGGCGGATGGAACGCCCGGAGAAATGGCCGTGCGCGGCCCCACGCTGTTTTCCGGGTACTGGAATGCCGACGAGACCAACGCCCGCGACTTTCGCGGTGGCTTTTTTCATATGGGCGATGTCTTCCGCCGCAATGCGGACGGCACCATCGACTTCGTGGACCGCGCCAAGTATCTCATCAAGTCGGGTGGGGAAAACGTCTATCCAGCCGAGATCGAGCGGGTGCTGCTGGCGCATCCGCAGGTGATCGATGCCGCCGTCGTAAAGGCCGGGGACCTGCGCTGGGGCGAACGCCCGGTGGCCTTCGTGGCACGGCACGTCGACGGCCCCGATGCCGACGAGCTGATGCGGCTTTGCCGCGAGCAACTGGCCGGCTATAAGCGGCCGCGCGAGATCCGCTTCATCGCTTCCGAGGACTTCCCGCGCTCGACCAGCGGCAAGATACAGCGCCACGTCCTGCAAGCCTGGATTGAGGGCGAGGCCAACTGAGGCCTGCCTCGACTGCGCCTATCCGCTGACGCCCGTCCGTCCAAACAGCGCCATCAGCGTGCCGGTCATCGTGGCGACCAGCTTCTCGGTCCCGCCCTTCAGCGCATGGGCGCGCGCCTCGCAGATGGTGAGGGTGCGGCCAAGCTTGACCACCTCGGCCTCGAAGCGGAAGCGCTCGCCGTCGGCTGGGTTGAGGAGGTTGATCTTGAACTCCACGGTCAGCACCGCCGCTTCGGTCGGCATCAGCGAGAAGGCGGCGTAGCCGCAAGCGCTGTCGAGCGCTGTCGAGACGATGCCGGCGTGAACGAAGCCGTGCTGCTGGGTCAGCGCGTCGCTGTGCGCCATCTCCAGAACGATGCGCCCAGGCGACAGGTCGGCAATGGTGATATCCAGCGTGTGCATCACCTTTTGGCGTCCGAAACTGTCGCGCACGCGTGCGTCGAAATCGGGGTTCTTCGGCTCGAAACCGGGCATGGCCTGTATGCTCCTCGTCAGGGATCGATGAGCAGTCTTAGGCGGGTTTCGAGTCCCTGATCTTGGAAGAAACGGCCAGAGGGCCGCGCGCGGGCAAGGCGGCGGAGCACGCCCGGTGGGGCGTCGGCGAAGGCGCGGCAGGCGGCCGACATGTGCGACTGGTCGTAGTACCCTGCATCGAGCGCCAGTTCGCTTAACGCCTGATCGCGCGCCGCAAGCCCGTCCAGCAGGGTCCGGAAACGCCGGGTGGCGACGAGCCGCCGTCGCGACATGCCGGTGGTCGCGCGAACGCAACGCCGTTCACTTCGCGCGCTGGCGGGGGCGGAGTGGCTGCCGGAGAAGGTCAGGTCGCAGGCGAGCTGGTCGAGTGCCGCAACAAGCGGCGCCCAGGCCTCACCGTTCCTCGCCATCGCCAGAAGGGCACGGGTCAGTGCGTCCAGATTCCTTTCGGAGGGGAGAAGGTGGGGCGCGGCTTCGAGGCGCATTCCGGCGATCGCGCCCTCGAAGGGCGCGCGGCGCGGGCTGAAGGCGGGGCGGGGCGTTTCGAGGTCGAGGCGCGCGCGGGGGCCGCGATCGGCTCCGCCGCGCAGCGTCAGGGAAAGCGTAAAGAGATCGGTGGCGAAGCGGCCGGTGCCGGGACCCGACAAGAGGCCGCAATCGCAGTAGACGAAGAAATGGTCGATCTGGGCGGGGGCCCCGGCCGGCGGCGCGAGCTCGAGATAAAGCGGCGCGGGCGCCGCCTTATCCGACGTAGGCATGCCTGTTCTCGGCCACAAAGTCGCGGAAGCGGCGCGCCGGGCGGCCGAGCACCTCGCTGACCGTGGTCTCAATGCCGGCGAGATAGCCCTTGGCTGCGAGCGAGGCCAACTCCACCATGGCGGCGGCGACGTCGGGGTGCATGCCGTTCGCAATCATGTGCGCCTTGGCCTGATTCGGCGGCAAGGAGGCGCATGTCACCGCGCGGCCTGTCGCCTCGCTGATGAGCGAGGCGATCTCCTCGCCGGTCAACGCCTCCGCGCCCGTCAGGCCATAGGCCTTGCCAGCATGGCCCGCGCCAAGCAGCGCCTCGACCGCCACATCGGCGATGTCACGGGCGTCGACCCACGCCACCGGCCCACCCAGATCGTCATAATAGACGCCATCGGAGACGATGTTTTCAGCCTGCCACAGAAGGTTTTGCATGAAATAGGTGGGCTGAACCAGGGTCCAGTCCATGCCGCTGTCCTTCAGCAGTTCCTGGCTTTCGGAATGCCACATGCCGAAGGTCAGCCGCGCCCTGGGCGAAGCACCGAGTCCGGTGGACATGACCACATGGCGCACGCCCGCCGCCTTGGCCGCGACGATGGCATTGGCCTTCCAGCGGCGCATGTCCTGATGCGGCGGCGTCACGAGATAGGCCTTCTCCGCTCCTTGGCAAGCGCGTTCCAAAGCGTCGCGGTCGCCGAAATCCGCCACGGCGGCATCGCAGCCCTTCGCCACCAGCGCCGCAGCCTTCGCAGGCTGGCCGGTGACGGCACGCAGCCTCGCGCCCCTGGTGAGAAGCGCTTCCACCAGTGGCGCGCCGGTGGTGCCCGTGGCTCCGAAGACCGTGATCATGGCTTGTCCTTTCTCAGGGCCGCGATGGCCTCCATCGTTTCGGGATTGCTGATCGAGGAGAGGTCGCCCGGATCCTCGTCCAGGAAGGCGGCGCGCACGATCCGGCGCATCGTCTTCATGCTGCGGGTCTTGGGCAGCGCCTCGACGAAATGGATCTCGCTCGGGCGGAAGGGCCTCGAAACCACCTCGCCGACGCGGTCCTTGAGCTGCTCGACGAGCCTGTCATCGGGCGTCACACCGGGCGCCGTGACGCAGATGCAAATCACCGTTGTACCCTTTATGGGGTCGGGGACGGGTATCGCCGCTGCATCCACAACTTTCCCCGTTTCGGTCAGCGCCGCCTCGATCTCCGGTGGCCCGATGCGCTTGCCGGCAATGTTCAGCGTGTCGTCGGAACGGCCGAGGATAAACCAGGTGCCGTCCGGATCGCGCCGCGCCCAGTCGCCATGGCGCCAGATGCCGGGAAACGTGGACCAGTAGGTGTCGAGATAGCGCTTTTTGTCGCCCCAGATCGTCGGCGTCAGCCCCATCGGCGGCCGGGTGACGACCAATTCGCCGACCTCGCCCGGCGCAGCCTCGCTGCCGTCCACGCGCAGCACCTTGGCGCCGACGCCCAGCGCCTGACCCGAAAAGCCGCCCGGCTTCACCTCGTGCAGCACGGTCGAGGTAAGGATTGCGCCGAAGAGCTCGGTTCCACCCGAAATGTTGAGCGGTACCGCGTGGTGCCGGCAGATATGCTCCAGGTGCCAAAGCCAGGCATCGTCGGTCCAGGGCTCGCCGGTCGAGGCGACGATACGCAGTGCGGAAAGATCGTACCCCCGCAGCGGCGCGGGATCCTGCGTCATGAATTGCCGCACCAGCGTTGGTGCAGCGCCCATATGAGTAACTTTGTTCTCGGCGGCCAGCCGCAGTAGGCGGAAGGGATCGCCCGGCATCGAGGGCGCTCCTTCGGCGAGCACCAATGTGGCGCCCGCAAGCAGCACCGAAATCAGCGTGAGGGGCCCCATCACCCAACCCATGTCCGTCATCCACAGGTGGCGGTCGTCGTGCTTCATGTCGAGACACAGCAGAAAATCGGCCGTGGCCTTGGCCTGTACGCCCAAATGCGTGTGAACCACTCCCTTGGGCTTGCCGGTCGTGCCCGAGGTGTAGGCGATGAGCAGCGGTGCGTCGGTCTCCACCGGATGCGCCGGCCGCGTCGCGTCGGCTTTACCGATGGTTTCCTGCCAGTCGAGATCGCGGGCCGGATCCGCCACTGGGCCGCCGAAGCGCCGCAGGCTGAACACGGTATGCACCGAGGGCACCTCCGCCAGTGCCTCGGCCAGGGTGGCCTCCATCCAGACCGGCTTGCCCCGCCGGGGCGTCGCATCCGCAGTCAGCACGGCGACGGCACGGGCGTCGTTCAGGCGGGTGACGATGGCATGCGGCGCAAACCCGGAAAATAGCGGGACCGCCACGGCGCCCAGCCGCGCGATGCCCAGAAGCGCGGCCTCGATCTCGGGGATCATCGGCATGTAGATGCCGACGCCCTGGCTGGGCTTCACCCCACGCGCCGAGAGGGCGGAGGCAACGCGCGCGGCTTCCTCGGCAAGCCGGGAATAGCTCCATTGCTGGCGGCTGCCGTCTTCGCCCACCCAGTCGATCGCTGTCTTATCGCCGAGCCCCTTCTCGATGTGCGCGTCGAGACAGGTTTCGGTGAGATTCAGTGCGCCGCCGATTCCCCAGCGGATGTTCTCCGGTCCGGCGCCGATTTCGCGCAGACGGTCGTACGGGCGGGCGAAACGAATGCGGGTGAGGTCGAGAATTTGCGTCCAGAACCAATCCGGGTCACTGTCTGCGCGTTCGACCAATTCCTCGTAGTTCGCGACGCCACAACGGTTCATGAATGCCGCGAGCGTACTTGTTTCCTTGATGGTTTGGTCGGCCTCGAACATCACCGATCTTCTGACCTAATAAAAAGGGGCCGCACTGAAATGCGGCCAGGTGGGGAGGAAACCTTGACATCGTTCGGAACCGGAAAGCACCGCGCGGCCTGTCAACCGTGCATTGACAGCCCGCCCGATACGGAAATGACCTGTCCGGTTATGAATCCGGCATCGTCCGAGGCGAGGAAGCACACAATCCCGGGATAGTCCGTCGGCTGGGCGAGACGTTTCATGGGGATCGCCCGTTTCAGGCCTTCCGCAATCTTCTCTCCGGCCTCGCCCTTGGCGACTTCTGCGAATAGCGGGGTGTCTGTCGGACCGGGCGCGACCGCGTTGAGCTGAATGCCCTTGCGGGCCAGTTCCCGCGCGACAGTCTTGGTAAAGGAAATGATGCCGCCTTTGCAGGCCGAATAGACCGCCTCGCCCGAAGAGCCGACGCGGCCCGCATCCGAACTGATGTTCACGACGCGGCCGGACCCATTCCTTACCATGCCCGGAAGAACAGCATGATGCATGTGAAGAGGGCCGTAGAGGTTGATGTCTATGATCTTCTTCCACAGATCAAGATCGGTCTCGAGGAACGGCTTGATCTCATCCCATCCGGCGTTGTTGACCAGCACGTCGATCGGCCCGCCGGCCTCGAACTCGGCCACTGCGGCGTCCACTGCCTTGCGGTCGGTGATGTCGACGGTGTAAGCACGCGCCTTGCCGCCTGCATCTTCGATCGTTCCGACGGTTTGCCGGGCACCTTCTTCATTGAGGTCGAAAACCGCAACCTCGGCTCCTTCCTCGGCGAAGCGGGTGCAGATCGCCCGCCCGATTCCGCTTCCGCCACCCGTGACGATTACTCTCTTGCCTTTCAGTCCGCGCATTCCCGTTTCTCCTTTTGCCGGTGTCGCAGGCACCGTGGAATGACCGCGCATTCTAACGCTTGTTCGAATTACCTCAACTGATAAACTGATGTCCAGCGTCGAAAGAGAGATCCATGGAAGAAATCCTCCCCCACAGCCCCGGCGACGAGCCATACGGGAAATCGGTGCAGACGCGTCGCGCGATCCTCCTGGCGGCGGCGAAGCTGTTTAGCAAAGAGGGATACAACGCGACCACCATGCGGCGGATCGCCGAGGCGGCGAACCTGGAAGCCGGTAGCATCTACTATCATTTCGGCTCGAAGGATCAGATCCTGGACGAGGTCCTCGATATTGGGGTTAGACAACTCTACGAGCAAATTCGGGGGATCGTCGAACGGTCGGCGGCGGAAGGTGACCCATTCCGGAAAACGTTCGCGCAGCTTGTCGACACTCACCTTTGTTTCCTTTTGAAAGAAAGTGATTTCACTTCGGCGAATATCAGGAACTTCCCTATGCTGTCGGACAAGCGCCGCAGAGCGCATCGTCCCTTGCGAAAGGCCTATGCGCAGCTCTGGCGATCATTTTTGCAGCACCATCAGGACGATCTGCGTGGTGACATCGCGGTCACCCTGGTCAGCCAGTTCATCCTCGGAGCTATGAACTGGACAGCGGAATGGTACGACAGCGAACGTTATCCGATCAGTCTGCTGTCGGAACGCTTGTCGAAACTGCTGCTCGACGGCATGTGCACCAAACGTGGCGGAACGGTCAGAAAATCGGTCGAATCTCTTGACCTGACAGATGGACTCGAACCAGCGGGGAAGGCCGAACGAACCCGCCATCAAATCCTTCGCACGGCCGCGCAAATCTTGCGAGAGAGCGGCTACAAGGCCGCTACAATACGACGTGTCGCATCGGAAGCGGGCCTTGAGGCAGGCAGCGTCTACTACCATTTCGGCTCGAAGGAGGAAATTCTCGATGAGGTGCTCGACCTGGGCCTGCGTGATCTCTTGAACGGCGTCAGCCATGCGACCGCCATATGGCCGAACAAGGAGGATCATAGAAACCGCATTGCGACCGCGATCGCGACGCATATGGCATATTTGTTCCGTGCCAGCGAGTTTACCTCCGCCAACATCCGCATCTATGGGATGCTGCCGGAAGGGATCCGCTCGCGCCACCGGCCTGTTCGACACCAATACGCGAAGGTCTGGGATCAGCTGTTGCGCGAGGCGCAGACGGCCGGAGCCTTGCGCTCCGACATCAAGGTGGTTCCGCTACGGCAGGCCATGCTGGGCGCGCTGAATTGGACGGTCGAATGGTTCGATCCCGGCAAGGGCGACCAACGCGGATATTATACGCTTTCAGCTTTCACGGATCTGCTCATCAAAATGCTGCTGGACGGTATTTCGGCCAACGGCTCAGCCCCGAAGATCACATAATCGGGGCGCGAAGAATAGCATGCCTCAGACCAATAGAAAATGATACAACCCTTCGGCCACCGGCCGGGAGTCGTCATCCTGCCAACAGGCCGTCCGCACGCTTGCCATGCGCTTGCCCTTCCGCGTCACTGTGGCTTCGGCCATCAGGGCCCCTTTGACCGCCGGGCGCAAGTAGTCAACCGTCAGATTGATCGGCTTGGGTGGCTGCAGATCGGGACCATGGCTTACGCTGATCGCGGCGACCGCCTCCATGAAGCTCGCGATGATTCCGCCATGGTAGTATTCCATGATCGGATTTCCGATCAGTCGTTCGGCGAACGGCATCGTCGCGGCCGCATGCGTTTCAGCAAGCTCGGTGATCGTGAAGTCGAGAAACTGGAAGAACGGTACTTTCCTGAGCTGCTGAGTTGCGAGATCCGGCGTCATTTGGAGGACCTGCTTTGCGTCATCGCATCGAAAATGCTGACCTCGCCCCGTGTGAGCGCAAAACTGGCGGCGCCACGGGCCACTTCGGCCTGATCCGGCTCATCGAACCAGATTCTGCCCGAATTGAACGCGATATGCCGGGTCTGCCGAATGCATTCTGCGCGCACCATGACGTCGGCCCGCGATTTCGCCGGGCGCAGATAGTCGACGCGGAGGTCGAGTGTCGCCATGCTGCTGATCCCGTCGATCGCCACGAAATTCGCTAGTCCGAACACGCTGTCCAGAAGGGCCGTCAACACCCCGCCATGCAGCAGGGTTTTGTCCTCGTCGGCGCAGAAAGCGGGGTTGTACGGCATCCTGACCAGAACGCCATCAATCGCCACCTTTTCAATCTTCAGGTTCATCTCGGTAATCAGACCACGTCCGCGATGGTTCCACATCCTGGCGATCTGATCTAGTTTCTTCTGGTCCGGATGGGTCAACTGTAAGGCCGATCTGTCAGTCGCCAAAGAATGCGGGCTTTCGTTTCTCGAGGAACGCGGCAAGAGCTTCGTGGTGGTCCCTGGTCTGGTGCATCAGTGCCTGGTAGGCGGCGGCGGTATTCAGGAAATCCGGCAGGTCCATGCGTTCGGCATTGCGCATCAGCCGCTTGGCGACGCGCAGTGCGCGGGGCGGCTTGGCCGCAATTACGGCCGCACGCTCCCGCGCCCGCGCCATGAGATCGCCATGCGGCACCACCTCAAGCACCATTCCTAGCTCCAGCGCCTCCTCGGCCCCGACCATCCGTCCGGTGAATGTCAGTTCGGCCGCTTTCTGGTGACCGAGCCGCCGCAGTAGGAACCAGGTACCTGCGTCGCCAGGAATGATTCCGAGGTTCAAGAACACCTCGCCGAATTTCGCCTTCTCCGATGCGATGCGCATGTCGCACATCATCGTCAGGTCGCAGCCCGCGCCCACGGCCGGGCCGTTGACAGCCGCGATCGTAGGTATGTCGAGATTGTAGAGCGCGAGCGGTATCCGCTGAATGCCGGTGATGTAGCTGTCCGCCGCGGCCAGCGGATTCTTGCGGAACACGCTTTCGGGGTCAGACATTTCCTTGATATCGCCGCCAGCGCAGAAGGCCGGGTCTGCGCCGGTCAGGATCATGACACTCACCCCGGGATCGCGCTGCGCCTGGTCGAACGCGTCGAGCAGCCCCGCGATCATCTCATTGCCGGTGACGGGATTGCGCCTGTCGGGGTCGTTGAGCGTCACCGTTGCGATGCGATCGGCAATCTCGAGCAGGACGACGGATTCACTCATTCTTTCCGTCCCCCCGCTGACGCTCCTGGAACATGTCAGGATGGATCATGTCGCGGGCGTCGTGGCCCATGTGCAGGGTTTCTCCCCCGTCCACATACACATCCTCGCCGGTAATGAAGGAACCGAGCCTGGAGGCAAGAAAAATGATCGTCCCTGCGACGTCTTCCGCCGCCCCCATGCGGTTAAGAACTGACCGGTTTAGCTCGTGCCATTTTTCCGGCGGTATCGGGTAGCGGCCGAGCGCCTCTGTCTTGATCGTACCGGGAGCTACGCAGTTCAGGCGGATGCCGTATTCACCCCATTCGGCGGCGAGCGTCTTCATCAAGCCTGTGACGCCTGCGCGCGCGGCAACGGTATGGGCGAAGCCCGTCAGTGCGGTGCGGGTCGAGATCGCGGTCACGAATACGATCGAGCCGCCGTTCTCGAACATGAAGTGGTCGGCGGCGGCGCGCGTCATCTGCCACGAGCCGATCAGATTGTTGCGGATAACCGCCTCGAACCCTTTGTTGGTGATGTCGCGGGCGGCGGCGATATACTGGCCGCCGGCATTGTTCACAAGCACGTCGAGCCGACCGTAGTGATCCTTGATCTTCAGCATTGCCGCCTCGACGCTCTTCTCGTCGCGAGTGTCGCCCGGCACAATGAAGGCTTCGCCCCCCATCGCGCGGATCATCTCGGCGGTTTCCTGAAGCGGCTCCTCGCGACGGGCGAATAGCGCCAGTCTGGCCCCGCAGGAAGCCATTTCGAGCGCTGTGGCGCGGCCCATGCCGGAGCCCGAGCCGGTCACGAGAGCCACCTGGCCTGCCATGAGGTCGGGGGCGTAACGGCTCTGCACTTGTTTTTCTGCCATGTACCGGGCCTCAGTTCTTCAGAAGTTCGCCGGAGATGATGAGCTTGCGCACCTCCTGCGTGCCCGCACCCACCTCGAGCACCCGCCCCGTCCGATAGAGGCGGTTGACCTCGGTGTCGCGCATGTAGCCCGATCCGCCGTGAATCTGCACCGCGCGATCCAGCACGAAGGAGGTCGCCGCCGCAGCCTTGAAGATTGCCGCGGCCGTCAGCTTGTGGATCTCGCCGCGCCCGCCTTCGCCTTCTTCCAGACCCTCGCACATGGCGGCGGTGCGCAGCGACAGGCTTCGCGCAGCCTCGATCGCGGTATACATCTCGGCCAGCATGGCCTGCACCATCTGGAAATTGGCGATCGGCTTGCCGAACTGCTGGCGCGTCTTGGCATAATCGATCGAGATCTCCAGCGCCCGGCGCGCAATGCCGATGGCGTTGAAGCAGACAATGGCGCGTTCAAGATCGAGCCCCGACATGGTCACCGCCACACCGCCGTCCAGCTTGCCCACCATGTTTGCCGCCGGCACCCGGCAATCCTCGAACACCAACTCGCCCGTGGGCGAGCCGCGGAACCCCATCTTGTTGAGCTTCTGCGCCACCTTGAAGCCCGGTGTGTCGGTCTCGACGATGAAGGCAGAAATTCCCTTGGCGCCCTTCTCGGGCGAGGTCTTGGCATAGACCAGCACGATATCGGCGATCGGGCCGTTGGTGATATAGATCTTGGAGCCGTTGAGCACGTAGTGGTCGCCGTCCTTCCGGGCGGTCGTCCGCATCGAACCGAGCGCATCCGATCCCGCGCCCGGCTCCGTCAGGCCCAGCGCGCCGATCAGCGAGCCGTCGCAGAGGCCCGGCAGATACTTCCGCCGCAGATCGTCATTGGCGTTACGGTAGATGTTGTTGACGCAAAGATTGTCATGGGCCGCGTGGCTCAGCCCGATCGCCGCCGAGGCGCGCGACAATTCCTCGGTGATGATGCAGGCCGAGGTGAAATCGAGCCCCGCACCGCCGAATTCAGGCGCTACGTTGAGGCCCAGATAGCCCATCTCGCCCAGCTTGGGAAAGATGGAGGGCGACAGGTCGTCGGTGTCGTCCATTTCGGCGTTCAGGTGATGAAACTCGGAAAAAAAGAACTTGCTGGCCTGATCGGCCAGCGCCTGCTGCTCTTCTGTCAGGTAATGGGTCGGCAGGTCGGGGATGTTGCGCAATCGCTCGTTCATAGCTGGTGTCCTCGCTTAGGCGCGTAGCAGTTCTTCGGCAATGATAATTTTTCGCACCTCGCTGGTGCCTGCACCGATTTCCAGCAGCTTGTTGGCGCGGTAGAGCCGGTTGATCTCGGTATCCTGCATGTAGCCCGAGCCGCCATGGATATGGCACGCTTCGGTCACGGCCTTGTTGAAAGCTTCGCCAGCGTAAAGGCAGGCGGCGGCGGTGAGCTTATGGATTTCGCCGCGTCCACCGGCGCCCTTGGGCAGGCCGACGCAAGCCGCGAGCGCGCGATAGCCGAAGGCGCGTGCGGTTTCGACCTCGACATAGATTTCCGCGAGCTTCGACTGCACCATCTGAAAGCTGGCGATCGGCTTGCCGAACTGTTCGCGGATCCTGGCGTAGTCGAGCGCCAGCTCCAGAGCCCTTTCGGCCATCCCCACGCAAACCGAAGCGACCATCGCCCGCTCCAGGTCGAGCCCACTCATCACGACCGAAACGCCGCTGTTCTCGGCCCCGATCATGGCCGAGGCGGGCACGCGGCAGTCCTCGAACACCAGCTCGCCCGTGGGCGAGCCACGGAAGCCCATCTTGTCGAGCTTCTGTGCCACCTTGAAGCCGGGATTGTCGGTCTCCACGATGAAAGCCGAGATGCCCTTGGCGCCCTTCGCCTTATCGGTTTTTGCGTAAACCAGGATGACATCCGCGATCGGGCCGTTGGTGATGTAGATCTTCGAGCCGTTGATCACATAATCATTGCCGTCGCGCACAGCGCTGGTGGCCATCGAGCCCAGCGCGTCCGAACCCGCGCCGGGCTCGGTCAGCCCAAGTGCGCCGACCAGCTCGCCCGAGCACAGGCCGGGAACGTATTTCCGCACCTGCTCATCCGAGCCGTTCCTGAGGATGTTGTTGAGGCACAGATTGTCGTGCGCGCCGTGCGAAAGGCCGACTGCCGGGTTCCATTTCGAGATGGTCTCTGACACCAGGGCCTGGGTAAATTCGTTCTGGCCGCTGCCGCCCAGCTCCTCGGGCGCGGTAATGCCCAGCAGCCCGAGCTCGCCCATCTGCCGAAACAAATCCTCGGGCCACCATTCTTCCGCATCCATCTTCTCTTGCAATGGATGAAGAATCTCGCGCGCAACCCGATCCACGTGATCCACGATCTGCCGTTGTTCGGGCGTCAGCGAATAGTTGGCCTTTATGGCCGCGAGCGCGGCCATGCCTGGCCCAGCCTGGACGTTCATCTTTGATCCTCCCGATGGCTGCGCAACTTGCCTATTGATCGGAATCAAACATATGTTAGAAAACGTTTCAAGTGGTGTCGAGCTGCGTGTGTCTTTTTTGGGCATGCGCTTGGGAGGAAAGACGGGAAGCTTGCCATCGGCGTCCACCCGAATGGACGGGGCGACAGGGAGGTTGCGATGACTGGGCGAACTGTGCGCATCGGCTGCGCCTCGGGGTTCTGGGGCGACACGCCCGAGGCGGTTGGCCAACTGGTGACGAAGGGCGACATCGATTATCTGGTCTTCGACTATCTTGCCGAGATCACGATGTCGCTGCTTGCGCGGGCGCGGGCGAAGTCACCGGAAGCGGGTTATGCCCCGGACTTTGTCCAAGCAGTTGCGCCTTATTTGCCTGAGCTCAAGCGCAAGGGGATCAAGGTTGTCGCGAATGCCGGCGGGGTCAATCCGCGCGGCTGCCGCGAGGCGCTGGCCAAGGCGGCGGAGGCGGCCGGCATCAAGATCAGCATAGGTGCGGTGCTGGGTGATGATCTGCTGGACCGGTCGGACGAACTGCGCGCCCGCGGCGTGACCGAGATGTTTTCGGGCGCGCCTTTCCCGGCCAAGCCGATGAGCATGAACGCCTATCTCGGCGCGCGACCGATTGCGGCCGCCCTCGCTGCGGGTACCGATATCGTGGTGACCGGCCGCTGCGCTGACAGTGCGGTAGCGCTTGGGCCGCTGATGCATGAATTTGGCTGGGGCGACGAGGCCTGGGACCGGCTCTCCCAGGGTTCGCTTGCGGGCCATCTGATCGAATGCGGCCCGCAGGGCACGGGCGGCAATTTTACCGACTGGCGGGAGGTGCCAGGCTGGGACGATATGGGGATGCCGATCGTCGAAGTGTCGGAAGACGGCAGCTTCATCATGACCAAGACCCCCGATACCGGCGGGCTGGTGGTGCCGGCCTCGGTCGGCGAGCAGATGCTCTACGAAATCGGCGATCCGCAGCGCTACATCCTGCCCGATGTGATCTGCGACTGGTCGCAGGTGACACTGGAGCAGGTGGGGCCCGACCGGGTGATGGTGAAGGGCGCGCGGGGGCTGGGACGCACCGACAGCTACAAGGTGTCGGCCACCCATGCCGACGGCTGGCGGGCGATCACCACGCTGACGCTGGCCGCGATCGAGGCCCCCGCCAAGGCCGAACGTGTGGCCGAGGCGATCCTGACCCGCTGCCGCCGTATTTTCCGCGGCCGCAACCTCGGTGATTTTTGGCAGGTCAGCGTGGAGGTGCTGGGTGCGGAGGCGGCCTATGGGGCAAACGCCCGCGCCCGCACGCGCGAGGTGGTGCTGAAGATCGGCGCGGTTCATGACGACCGCGCCGCGCTGAACATCTTCGCCGGTGAAATCGCGCCGATGGCGGTCTCCTCCGCGCAGGGGCTCACCGGCTTCTTCGCAGGCCGGCCAAAGGTGCAGCCGGTCGTGCGGCTTTTCTCGTTCCTGCATCCTAAAGCCGACACGCCCGTCATTGTAGAGGTGGACGGCGAGACGGTGCCGGTAAAGGTAGCGACGGAGGCGGTGAGGCTTCCCGCGCCCAAGCTGCATCGCGGCGAGGCGGGCAATCCGGGCCCCGATTCGGTGACGGTGCCGCTCGTGGCGCTGGCCTGGGCACGCTCGGGCGACAAGGGCAACATCGCCAATATCGGCGTGATCGCGCGCAAGCCTGACTACCTGCCCTGGATCCGCGCCGCTCTGACCGAGGAGCGGGTGAAGAAGTATTTCGTGCATGTCTGCAACGGACCGGTCGAGCGGTTCGAGCTGCCCGGCATTCATGCGCTGAACTTCCTGCTGCACGACTCCCTCGGCGGCGGCGGCATCGCCTCTGTCCGCATCGATCCCCAGGGCAAGGCTATGGGCAGATCCTGCTGGACATCGGGGTGTCCGTGCCGGCCGAGCTTGCCGCGCGCCACGGATTGTCGGCGCAGCAGGCGGCATGAGGGGCGAACCAGGCATGCCTATCCAGAAGCTTCTCGTCGCAAATCGCGGGGAAGTCGCCGCGCGGATCCTGCGCACCGCGCGGACGCAGGGCATTGCAACTTCCGTTCTGCGGCATGCGAACGAACAGCCCGGCCCCGCGCACCTCATCGCGGACAAGATCGTTGAGATCGACGGCCCGACGCCGGTCGCGGCCTATCTGGATATCGACCAGATCGTTGCGGCAGCCCTGCGGGTCGGTGCGGATGCGGTGCATCCCGGTTATGGCTTTCTCGCAGAAAACGCCGCCTTCGTGAGGGCGCTGAACGCCGCCGGCATAACATTTGTCGGGCCCACCGAGGACGTGATCGACCTGATGGGCGACAAGGTGCGCGCCCGCGCCTTCGTCGCGGAACGCGGATTCCCGGTGGCGCCTGCCGCGATCGAGGATGACGATCCGGCGAGTTTCGTCGAGCGCGCCCGTGCCGTCGGCTATCCGCTCCTGATCAAGCCCTCCGCCGGCGGCGGCGGCAAAGGAATGCGCGTGGTGCGCGAAGATGCCGCGCTCGAGGCGGAGATCGAGACCGCGCGGCGCGAGGGCAAGCGCTATTTCGGCGACGGACGGCTGTTCGTGGAGCGCTATATCGAGCGCCCGCGCCACATCGAGGTACAAGTGATGGGCGATGGCTGCGGCAATGTCGTGCACTGCTGGGAGCGCGAATGCTCGATCCAACGCCGGTTCCAGAAGATCATCGAGGAGACGCCCTCGCCGGCGCTGAGCCCTGAGCAGCGGACCGAGATTTGCGAGACCGCCGCCGGGATCGCGCGCGCGGTGAACTATCGCGGCGCGGGTACGGTGGAGTTCATCTATGCGCCGGACGGCGCATTCTATTTTCTTGAGATGAATACTCGCCTGCAGGTCGAACATCCGGTGACGGAAATGGTGACCGGCATCGACCTCGTGGCTGAACAACTACGCATCGCTGCCGGTGGGGGACTCAGCCACGCCCAGGCGGAAATTCGCCAGACCGGTCACGCCATCGAGTTGCGCATCTGTGCGGAGGACGCATTCGCCGATTTCCGGCCGGCCATCGGCGAGGTGCTTCTGGTGGAAGAGCCGCAGGGCGCGGGCGTTCGTGTAGATAGCGGCATTCTGGAAGGCGGCAAGGTGACGACCGATTTCGACCCGATGCTTGCCAAGCTCATCGTCCATGGCTCTGATCGCGCCGGCGCCATCGCGCGTGCGCGGGCTGCGGTACAGGGTTACGTGATCCTGGGTGTGACCACCAATACCGGCTATCTCGATGCGATTCTGGCACATCCGCGCTTCCTCTCGGGCGACGTCTCGACCGGGTTTCTCGCCGAAGAGGCAGCAGTGCTGACCGCGCGCGGTGAGGACGTTACCGATATCCTTGTGGCCGCAACGGCCTTGTCGGACGGCCGGCTTGTCCGCGCGGTCGACGAGATACCCGAGATGCACCGGCTGATGGGCGCCTGGAGAAACTGATGCGGCGGTTACTCGAGATCGGCGGCGAGCAAATTCCGGTGTGGCTCGCCCATACCGGCAAAGGATATGTCGTGCACGCTCGGGATCGGGCCGTACCCTGCGCCCTGACTTGCTCTCAGGGCAGGGGCGCTTACGTGCTGGAGCTCGAGGGGCGGAGCATCCCGCTGCGTCTGGCGGTGAGCGAGACGGCGACATTCATCCATCTGTACGGCCGCGCCTACGAGATCAGGCGCACCGATCCGGCGGACCGGCTGGTTGAGGGCGGCGCAGGTGCCGGCCAGGACAGTATCGTGGCCCCGATGCCGGGGGTCGTTGTCTCGGTCACGGTTGGACCCGGCGACCGCGTCGAAAAGGGCCAGACGCTCCTCGTGATCGAGAGCATGAAGCTCGAGACCACGCTAAGCGCGCCCCGCGACGGCGTGGTAGCCGAAGTTCCGTTTGCGCCCGGCGAAGGCTTCGGTCTCAAGGACGTTCTGGCGCGCCTTGCGCCCGAGGAGGAATAAGATGCGCCGGATCCAGAGCCGGATCGATGTCAACGCCGTCGAGTACAGGGAAAACTACGCCGCCATGACCGGGCGGCTGAAAGAATTTCATGCGCGCCAGCACGCCGCCCGCTACGAACGCCCGCAGCGCGATCTCGACCGTCTGGCGCGGCAGAACAAGCTGACCGTGCGCGAGCGGCTCGAGATGCTGCTCGATCCCGGCACGCCGTTTCTGGAGTTTTCCACGCTCGCTGCCTGCCGCGCATATGACGGCACGGTGCCTGGTGCGGGTGTGGTGACGGGCATCGGCATCGTGCAGGGGCGTGAGGTGGCGATCCACGCCAATGACGCAAGCGTCAAGGGCGGCGCCTGGTATCCGCTGACCGTGAAGAAGATCGTGCGGCTCCTCGATATCGCCATCGAGAACCGCCTGCCGGTCGTGCACATATGTGACAGCGCGGGCGGCTTCCTGCCGCTCCAACACGGCGTCTTTCCCGACCGCTATCTCGGTGGCCGGGTGTTCCGCAACCAGACGATCCTGAGCCGGATGAACGTGCCTCAGCTGGCTATCGTCGGCGGGCATTGCACCGCGGGCGGTGCCTATGTCCCGGCGCTGAGCGACTACAACATCATCGTCGAAGGCACCGGCGCGATCTTTCTCGGCGGCCCGCCTCTCGTGAAGGCGGCGACCGGTGAGGAGGTTGGCGTCCAGGAACTGGGTGGCGCGATCATGCATACCAGCGTGTCGGGCACCGGCGATTACCGCGCCGCCAGCGAGGCGCAGGCCTTCGCGCTCGCTCGCGAAATCGTGAGTCAGTGGAAGCGGTCCCAGAAAGCGGTGATCGAGACCGCGCCGATCGAAGAGCCCTTCTACGACCCGCAGGAGCTCTACGGCATCATTCCGAAGGACCGCAAGACCCAGTTCGACATGCGCGAGGTGATCGCGCGCATCGTGGACGGGTCACGATTCCACGAATATCAGCCCCACTATGGCACGACCCTGGTCTGCGGCTTCGCCCATATCTGGGGCTTCAAGGTCGGGATTTTGGCCAATAATGGCGTGTTGTTCAACGACAGCTCGCTCAAGGCTGCGCATTTCATCCAGCTCTGCAATCAGAACCACACGCCGCTGATCTTCTTCCAGAACATCACCGGCTTCATGGTCGGCCGCGAATACGAGGAACGCGGAATCACCAAGGACGGAGCAAAGATGCTGATGGCCCAGGGCGGCTCGGTGGTGCCGAAGTTCACGGTGATCGCCAATGCCTCTTACGGGGCCGGCAATTACGGCATGTGCGGTCGGGCCTGGGACGCGCGGACGCTGTTCATGTGGCCGCAGGCCGAGATCGGCGTTATGGGTGCCGAACAGGCCGCCAACACCATGGCCGACGTGAAGATTCGCCAGATGCAGCGCGAGGACCTGGAACTGACCGACGAGGAGATCGCCGCGATCCGAGAACCGGTGCTGGAGCGCTACAAGCGCGACGTGGAGGCCTATACCTCGACCTCCGAGATTTGGGACGACGGCATTCTCGATCCAGTCGACACCAGAAATGCTTTGGCGATGTCGATCTCTGCCGCACTTGATGCTCCGATTGACGATCCGCATTACGGTGTCTTCAGGATGTGACAGTGCGGCTGGGCAGATGCCCGGAGCGCGGAAGGAAGTTGTTGGTCGCGACGGCTGTTGGAAATCGCTGCTCAGCCGGACACCCATGTGATTGGAGGAGATTTCAATGAGTGACAAAGCCTATGTCGTAGGTATCGGAATGGTGCCCTTTCAGAAACCTGGCAAATCTGAGAGCTACGACGTGATGGCCGCGAAGGCCGCGCGCACGGCGCTGGAGGATGCAGGCCTAGCCTATGACAAGGTGCAGCAGGCCTATGCCGGCTATGTCTATGGCGACAGCACCTGCGGCCAGCGCTCGCTCTATCGGGTTGGGATGACCGGGATACCCGTCATCAACGTCAACAACAACTGCTCGACCGGCTCGACCGCGCTGTTCCTGGCGCGCCAGGCGGTCGAGAGCGGCGCGGTGGACTGTGCTCTGGCTCTGGGGTTCGAGCAGATGCAGCCCGGCGCCATCGGCGCGATGTTCAGCGACCGGGTCAGCCCTTTTGCAGCCTTTGACGAGGAAACCGACGATCTGGTGGGCAATGCCGATATTCCGCTTGCGCTGCGGTATTTCGGCGGCGCGGGCAAGGCGCATATGGATGAATTCGGGACAACACTTGAGACCTTCGCCAAGATCCGCGCCAAGGCCAGCCGTCACGCGGCGAAGAACCCGGTTGCGCTGTTTCGCCAGGAGGTAACGCCCGAGGAGGTGTTGCAGGCGCAGGTGGTCTGGCCGGGCGTCATGACGAAGCTGATGGCCTGCCCGCCCACCTGCGGCGCGGCGGCCGCGATCATCTGCTCGAAGGAATTCGCGGAAAAGAACCGCCTCGATACTTCTGTGCGAATAGCCGCACAGGCAATGACAACCGATGGCCCCGAAACCTTCAATGCCCATGACATGCGCGAGGTCGTCGGCTCGTCCATGGCGCGGCGGGCTGCCGAGCAGGTCTACGAGGCGGCCGGGATCGGCCCCGACGATGTGGACGTGATCGAGCTGCACGATTGTTTCGCCCACAACGAGCTCATCACCTATGAGGCGCTAGGTCTCTGCGGTCGCGGCGAGGCGGCGAAGCTCGTCGACGATGGCGACAACACATATGGCGGCAAATATGTCACCAACCCCTCGGGCGGGCTTCTTTCAAAGGGCCATCCGCTGGGTGCGACAGGCCTGGCGCAGTGCGCCGAGCTCGTGCAGCAGTTGCGTGGCGCAGCCGGGGCCCGCCAAGTCGAGGGCGCACGTCTGGCGCTTCAGCACAATCTGGGAGTGGGTGGTGCCTGTGTGGTGACTCTTTACGAAAAGGCCTGAGGCGGGCGAACGGGAGGAGACGACATGGCGGGGAAGCTCAAAGGCCGCGTGGCTCTGGTTTCAGGTTCGGGCCGCGGCATCGGGCGCGAGATCGCGCTGAAGCTGGCTTCGGAAGGCGCGCGGGTTGTGGTGAACGATCTCGACGCCGACCCGGCCAACGAAACCGCCGAGGCAATCCGCACCGCCGGCGGCGAAGCCGTGGTTTGCGCGGGCAGCGTCACCGAGGACGGCTTCGCCGAACGTTTCGTGCAGACCGGGGTCGACAGCTTCGGCGGGCTCGACATCATCGTGAATAACGCGGGCTACACTTGGGACCGCGTGGTCCAGAAGATGACAGACGAGCAGTGGCACGCGATCATTGACGTGCACCTGACCGCCCCGTTCAAGATCCTGCGCGCCGCACAGCCGGTGATCGCAGCCATGGCCAAGGAAGAGGCCGCGGCCGGTAAGGAGGTGTTCCGCAAGGTCGTCAACATCTCCTCGATCGCCGGCACCGGAGGCAATGCCGGCCAGATCAACTATTCCGCCGCCAAGGCCGGAATCCTGGGCATGACCCGGACGATGGCGAAGGAATGGGGGCGCTACAGAGTGAACGTCAACGCAGTGGCCTTTGGACCGATCCGCACCCGTCTGACCGAGGGCAGCGCCGACGGCGGCAACAAGATCACGGTCGGGAACAAGGAGATCAAGGTCGGCGTTAACCCCGACCTGCTGAGCCAGATGGAGCGGATGATCCCGCTGGGCCGGGTCGGCACGCCCGAAGAGGCGGCTGGTGCCGTCTATCTTTTCTGCTCGCCCGAATCGAACTTCATCTCGGGCCAATACGTGATCTGCGGGGGCGGCTTCACCATCTGACCTATGCGGTCGCAAGCCCGCATGGCGGGGTTTGAACACCGCGGACATTGTGGCCGGGCGGTACGGATACCGGCTGTTCCCCCAAAAGGCTGACGGAGAATGAGCCCCTTGAAGCACGGTTGACACTTCCATGGAAACAACCTAACAAGTGTTAGTTATGCAAGGAGCTTAAGTTGGATCCTTCCGTGGCCGAACGCGCTTCAAGAACAGTTTCAGCTGCTTCCATTCGCAACCCAGTCGGGCGCGACGGCATACTGGATGTCGCGGCGCGGCTTTTTCGCGAACAGGGCTATGGCCCGGTTTCGCTCAGAAAGGTCGCCGAGGCAGCGGGCATCAAGGCGGGTAGCATCTATTATCATTTCGGCTCTAAGGACGAGATTGTCGTGGCCATTCTGGATGCGGGTATCAGGGCCGTCCACGAAAAGATGCGCCAAGCTGTTTTGGGGCATCCCGATGGCGCCGCTGCCGCCGCCATTCTACGGGCCGCGATCAGGGCACATCTGCGCGCGTTGCTGGATGTGAGTGACTACTCTTCTGCCAATGTGCGGATTTTCGGGCAGGTGCCGCAATCCGTCCGCGACGCCAATCTGCCTAAGCGCCGGGCCTACGAGGCCGAGTGGGACAATCTGTTGACCCGGCTTCAGAAGGACGGAGCCTTGCGGCGCAACGTCGATATCCGCCGGCTGCGCCTGATGCTTATCGGCGCGCTGAATGCAACGCTGGAGTGGTTCGACCCCGAACGCGGCAGCGTCGAGGCACTGGCCTCGGCATATGCCGACGTCTTTCTCAATGGAATGCTGGAACAGCGGGAAGTCTGATTCATGGCTGAACTCACATCGGCCATATTGGCCGGCTCGGAAACCTTCAGGGGCAATCACGCTGCACAGACAGCCCGCGTCGAGACATTGCGTGCGCGGATCGCCGCAGCAACCGCAGGCGGGCGCCCCGACATGGTCGAACGCCACCGCAGCCGCGGCAAGCTTCTGGTCCGCGAACGAATCGACCTGCTGGTGGATCCAGGCACCGCCTTCATGGAGCTTTCTTCGCTGGCGGCCCACGGACAATACGGCGGAGACGTGCCCGGCGCCGGGATCGTCACGGGCATTGGCATCGTGCACGGCCTGCCTTGCATGGTGATCGCCAACGACGCCACGGTGAAAGGTGGATCATTTTACCACGAAACCGTCAAGAAGCACATCCGCGCCCAGGAGATCGCGGCGGAAAACCGTCTGCCCTGCCTTTACCTCGTTGATTGCGGCGGCGCCTACCTGCCCGAGCAGGACAGGGTCTTCCCCGATGCCCGGCATTTCGGCAATTCCTTTTACCGCCAGACCAATATGTCGGCCTCCGGCCTGCCGCAGATCTCGACCGTCTTCGGCGGCTGCACGGCGGGAGGTGCCTACATTCCGGCGCTCTCGGACGAGGTCATCATGGTCCGCGGCAATGGGCGCATCCATCTCGGCGGCCCTTCCATCGTCAAGGTGGCGATCAATGAAGAGGTGGACGGCGAAACGCTGGGCGGGGCCGAGATGCATACCCGCATCTCGGGCGTCAACGACCATCTGGCCGAAGACGAATATCATGCGCTGGCGCTGATGCGCGACATCGTCGGAAATCTGGGCCTCACGCGACCGATGGCCCCGGATGCACCCGCCGCCGCGCCCCTGCACGATCCCGAAGAGCTGTTGGGGGTTATCAGCGCCGATCGCAAGCAGCCCTATGATGTACGAGAGCTTCTGCTGCGCATGATCGACGCGGGCGAGTTCCGCGAATTCAAGCCGAGTTGGGGCGAGACGCTTGTCTGCGGCACCGCCCGCATCCACGGCTACCGCGTCGGAATCCTCGGCAACAACGGCGCGCTTCTCTCCGACAGCTCGCTGAAGGGCGCGCATTTCGTGTCGATGTGCGACCAGCGCAACATTCCGCTTCTGTTCCTGCACAACATTTCCGGCTTCATGGTCGGCACCGAGGCCGAGCGCGGCGGCATCGCCAAGAATAGCGCCAAGCTGGTCTACGCCATGTCGGTGGCCAAGGTGCCCCGGCTGTCGGTCATCGTGGGCGGCTCCTACGGGGCCGGCAACTACGGCATGTGCGGGCGGGGGTTCGCGCCGCGCTTTCTCTTCTCATGGCCCACAGCGGAGTTGGCCACCATGTCGGCCGACATCGCCTCGAATGTGATGCTGGAACTGCGTCGCGGGAAGGGCGGAGACCCCGCGAAAGTGCAGGCCGATCTGGAACGGATCGAGGCCGAGGTGCGCGCGCAATATGCCAAACAGTCCGACCCCTATTACGCCACCTCGCGGCTCTGGGACGACGGGCTGATCGAGCCTGGCCAGACCCGCGACATCCTGGGCCTGTGCCTGGCCATCGTGAGCTCGGTCCCGGATGCGGGGCGTCACACGCCCGTCTTCAGAATGTAAGGATAGGCAATGATTTACGATCGCCATGAAACGCTGCGGATCGACGTGGACGCGCGCGGCGTCGCCACCGTGATCCTCAATCGCCCCGACAAGCACAATTCGCTCAACGCGGCGCTGATCTCGGAACTCGCCGATGCGGCGGCGGCGCTTACCGAGGACAAGGCGGTGCGCATCGTGGTGCTGACCGGGGCGGGCAAGAGCTTCTGCGCGGGGGGCGACTTCAACTGGTTCGCCTCGAACGTGCAAAAGAGCCGCGCGGAACGGGTGGAACAGAGTGCCACGCTCGCTCGGCTCTTGCGCCGGCTCGACACGCTGCCCAAGCCGCTGATCGGGCGGATCAACGGGGCGGCCTATGGCGGGGGCGTGGGCATGATCTCGGTCTGCGACTACACGATCGGCGCCGAGGGCGCGAAATTCGGCCTAACCGAGGTGGGGCTCGGCCTCCTGCCCGCGAACATCTCGCCTTACGTCGTGGCCCGCATCGGCGCGGCGGCCTCGCGCGAAACGATGCTCTCGGGCGCGCTCTTCGACACCGCGCGAGCCGAGCGGATCGGGCTTTTGACCGAGGTGGTGGCCCCCGAGGCGCTGGACGAGGCGGTGGAGCGCGTTGTTTGTGCCCATCTGCAGGCCGCGCCCGGCGCAGTGGCCGACACCAAGCGGCTGATCGCCTATGTCGCGAGCCATGCGCTCGAAGACAGCATGATCTATACCGCCGACCGTCTCGCCGACGCCTGGGAGACCGAGGAAGGCATTGAGGGGATCAACAGCTTCCTGAACAAGGGCACGCCCTCATGGCGGGTGAGTTGAGCTTCACCCGCGTCCTGATCGCCAACCGGGGCGAGATCGCCCGCCGGATCCAGCGCGCCTGCCGGAAGCTGGGGCTGGAAAGCGTGGCCGTCTTCTCCGAGGCTGACCGCGACGCGCCCTTCGTGGCCGAGGCCAGTCACGCCGTCTGCATCGGCCCGGCCGCCCCGGCGGAAAGCTACCTGAACATCGACGCCATCCTTGAGGCGGCCCGCGCCACCGGGGCAGGCGCCATTCATCCAGGCTATGGATTTCTGTCGGAGAATGCCGAATTCGCTGCGCGCGTGGAAGAAGCCGGATTGGTCTTCATCGGGCCTTCGTCCGAGGCCATTGCGCGTATGGGATCGAAGATCGAGGCCAAGGCCGCGGCCGAGGCCGCCGGCGTGCCGGTGCTGCCCGGCTATCGCGGCGCCGACCAGTCCGACGACCGGCTTCTCAAGGAGGCGCAGGCGCTCGGCGTGCCCTTCCTGGTCAAGGCCAGCGCCGGCGGAGGCGGGCGCGGAATGCGGCTTGTCACCGATCCCGGCGCAGCAGGCGAGGCCATCGCCGCCGCGCGGGCCGAGGCGAAGGGCGCCTTTGGCGATCCGACGGTGTTCCTGGAGCGCTACGCGCCGCGCGCCCGCCACGTCGAGGTGCAGGTTCTGGGCGACGCGCATGGCCATGTGCTGCATCTGGGCGACCGCGACTGCTCGCTCCAGCGCAACCACCAGAAGCTGATCGAGGAAGCGCCCTCCCCGGATATCCCCGACGCTTTGCGCTCGGCCATGCGCGATGCCGCCGTCCGGCTGGCGCGGGCCATTGGCTACCGCTCGGCGGGCACGGTGGAATATCTGTACGACCCCGCGCGGGCCGAATTCTATTTTCTGGAGATGAACACCCGGCTTCAGGTGGAGCATCCCGTGACCGAGGCGGTTACCGGGCTCGATCTTGTGGAATGGCAGCTGCGTATCGCGCGTGGCGAGGCGCTGGGGTTCGCGCAGGAGGACGTTTCGTTTGACGGCCACGCTATCGAGGTCCGCGTTGCCGCCGAGAACCCGGCCGAGAATTTCCGCCCCGAAACCGGCACGATCACGCTCTGGGCGCCACCGGGAACCGTGCGGCTTGACAGCGGGGTGGAAGAGGGATCGGTCGTGGGACATCACTACGATTCGATGCTTGCCAAGTTGATCGTCCACGGTGCGGACCGTGACGAGGCGATCCGCAAGGCGGTCGCGGCGCTCGATGACTTTGCGGTCGGCGGAGTGGGAGTGAACCTGGCGTTTCAGCGAGCGCTGATTACGCATCCCGACTTCGTCGCCGTGGCGCACTATACCGCCAGTCTGGCCGAGATGTTCCCCTGCGGCTGGACCGCCCCCGTACCCGACGACGAAACCCGCGCTCTGGCCGCGCTGGCCCTGCACCTGCATCTTGCCCCCACGCTAGACACTCCCTGGCAGAGCCTCGGCGCCTGGCGGCTGACCGGCGCTGCGGGGCGGCCGGGCGCGGCCTGCTACTGGAGCGATGACGCCGATGCTCCAATTGAAGTCGCGGGGCAGGGCGCGCGGCTAGAGGTGATAATGCCCGACGGCACCGCCCTTGGCGTCGAGGCTGCGCGCCTGACCGCCCAGCGTCTGAGCGGGCGGATGGACGGCGCGCCCTTCGCCCGCCAAGCCCATGTGCTGCGGTCGGGCGACCGCTGGCAGGTGCATCTTCTCGCGCCAGATGGCATGACGATGGTGCCACTTCGCACGCTCGAGGACCGGCACCTGCAACGCGCCTCCGGCGCCGCCGGCGGTGCCGACACGCTGAGAGCTCCCATGCCCGGCGCAGTGGTCGAGATCCGCGTGGCCCCCGGCGAGCGGGTGAGCAAGGGCGAGACGCTGGTGGTGCTCGAAGCGATGAAACTCTTGCAAAGCCTGCCCGCGCCCGTCGCGGGCCTAGTAGCCGAGATCTGCTGCGCGCCGGGCGACACGGTCGCCGGCGGCGCGCCCCTGGTGAGACTCGATCCGGAGGACAAGACATGACCCGACATGAGACCGTCGACGCGGCCACCGGCCCGTTCAGCGAGGATCTCGAATTGATCCGCGCTCAGCTGCGGCGCTTCATCGAGACCGAGGTGAAGCCCAAGGGCGAAGCCTGGGAAGAGGCAGGCATGGTCCCGCGCGAGGTGCTGCGCCAGATGGGCGCGCTCGGCGTTCTCGGCATGCGCTATGACGAAGAGTATGGCGGCGCCGGGCTCGACGTTATGTCGAGCGTGATGCTGGCCGAGGAAGTCGGCCGGTCCACCTTCGGCGGCTTTTCGGCCACGGTGCTGGTGCATACCGACATGGCCTCGCCGCATCTGGAGAACGCCGGCACACCCGAGCAGAAGGTGCGCTGGATGCCCGGCATCACCGCGGGCGAGACGATCACCGCCGTCGCCGTGACCGAACCCGGCGCCGGCTCGGACGTGGCCGGCATGCGCACTCGCGCGGTGCAGGACGGGTCCGACTGGGTGCTCAATGGCACAAAGATGTTCATCACCAATGGCGTCCATGCGGATCTTTACTTCGTCGGCGCCAAGACCGATCCCGACGCCAAGGGCTCGCGCGGGATCACCATGTTCGCAATCGAGAAGGGCACGAAGGGCTTTTCCGTGGGCCGCGCGCTGAACAAGACCGGCTGGCTCTGCTCCGACACGGCCGAGCTGATTTTCGACGAGGTGCGGGTGCCGGCCGAGAACGTGCTGGGCGAGGTCAACAGGGGCTTCTACTCGGTGATGAAGAACTTCCAGAACGAACGCATCGTTCTGGGCGCGATGGCCTGCGCCGAGGCGCAGACCGCGCTCGACATGACCGTGGCCTATGTCAAGCAGCGCAAGGCTTTCGGCGGCGTTTTGTGGAACAAGCAGGTCGTCCGACAGCGTCTTGCGGACTGCCGGACACGGATCGAGGCGGGCCGGCAACTCGTCTATCACGCCGCGCGGCTCGACGCGGCTGGCGTCGAATGCGTGCGCGAGGTGTCGATGGTGAAGGCTTATTGCGGCGAGCTGGTCAACAGCGTGCTCTATGATTGCGTGCAGTTCCATGGCGGCATGGGCTACATGCGCGAAACCCCGGTCGAGCGCATGTCGCGCGACGTTCGTGTACAGGCTATCGGCGGGGGGGCGACCGAGGTGATGCTCGAAGAAGTCGCCAAGCGCATGTGAATCGCCAGTTGAGCCCCAACCTCTGAAAGAAAACTCTCTAAGATCCCAGTCCAAAGCATGAATGGAGCCAGCAAGATGTATATCAAGAGGACATTTGTGGAACGGAATATCGTCGCAACATTGCTCGGCGAGGCGCTTATCCTGATCGCCGGTACGATACTTCTGACGGCGTCTGCGAAGGCGCAAGTTCCTTTCTATCCAGTTCCGATGAGCTTGCAGACCCTGGTGGTCGTCGGGCTTGGCCTGTTCCTCGGGCCTGTCCGCGGTTCTGGCATTGTCATTGCCTATATCCTGCAGGGGCTGGCAGGCTTTCCGGTCTTCGCGGGCACGCCACCGGCGCCTTCTGGCCTGGCATATGTTGCCGGGCCGACGGGCGGCTACCTTGCGGGCTTTGCGATTTCGGCCTTTGTGGCTGGATGGCTGGCAAGAAAAGGATATGCCAAGACAATCCCGGGCGCGGTCACTGTTGCCGTCGTCGCAACTGCGCTGATCTACGCTCCAGGGCTTGCATGGCTGGGTGTCTTCACCGGCTATGGGGAGCGCCTCCTCACGGCCGGCTTCTATCCGTTTCTGTTGGGTGACTTGGTCAAATCGGCCATCGCCGGTCTGCTCTTCATTGCCGCATCCACGGTCGTTCCGGGACTTGGACACAAATCGGGAAGAAAGCCGGAGAAGAAATAATGGATACCCCTACGCCCTGAGAACCCGAAAATCGGCAGGGTCTATGACGCGGAAGTTGTCGGTGACCGAATCGCAGAAGACGGCCCAGTTTTTTGGCACCTCCTCGCGCAGGAAATGTAGAACGGATCGGCAGAAGTCATTGTAGGTCGCGTGGGAGCGGTTGTGGGTCACGTGGCGATGCATCAATCCCCACAAGCGCTCGATCGGGTCGAGGTGCGGGCAGTAGCTTGGAATGTAATGCAGCTTGATCCGGCAGCCAGGCCGCGCCAGCCATTGCTGAACGAGGACAGCGTGATGGTACCTGGCATTGTCGAGAAAGACGTGAATGAGCCGCTTGGTGGGATACATCAACGCGATCGCCATCAACAGCGCGATCGTGCTCAAGGCGTCAACCGTCGTCGCTTCGATCATGCGGGTCGCGCCCGTTTCCAGATCGATGGCGCCATGAATGTTCAAGCGTTGCCGCCCGCTGGTCTGTTCGAGCGCAACCTTGGCGTCCCTCGGCGCCCAACAGCCCGCCGGCCGCACCTCGTGCGTGGGATGCACGGCATCGGCAAACAGCACGGCTTCATCGTCGCCGAGCGTGTTGAGCAGATTGTCATAGGCCTCGATAAAGGCCTGTTGCTTCGCGGGATCGAGCTTGCGCGGCAGCACCTGGGGCTTGCGATATTCCATCTCCAGCCGCGCCAGCAGCTTGACCAGTGCGGAACGCGTGTAGCTCACGCCATAGGACTTCTCGATCCACTCCCCCACCGTGGCGGTCGTGCGCGGCAGCGTTTGCGCCACCCAGTCTTGCAACGCCTCCTGTTGCGCCGCCGTCAGTTCGCAGGCGCGGCCTTTGTAGCCGAAATCGGTGAGCCAACTCAGGCCTTTCTCGCCATACAATTTGTACCAATAGCGGATCGTGTCATCGTCCAGGTAGAGAACCTTCGCGATCGCCTCGCAGCTCATACCATCGTCGAGCAGCAACAGCGCGTTGGCGCGTCGTGTCAGGCGCGTCTCGGCCTTCCCATCCCGCACCAGCGCGATCAGGTCCGCCCGGATGTCTGCATCAAGAAAGCCGCCGCGAATCATGCCGCCAACAAGAATCGCTTCCCGGCTCACCCGCAAGCCATTTTTCGCCCATCTGGGGAATCGATGTAGAGCATCCCTTCTCGGCCGCGAACGATGCGGACACCAAAGACGGTGTCCGCGTTTCGAGGGCGATGCCTTTCGCCTTGTGTCGTCCTGGCCGAAATGCCCGCACACAGCTGCATTCCGCCGGCGACGTGACCTGTCGAGGAAACGGGCAATCCTGTACTTGTCGCTTCGTGCCGCCTTTCTTGCGGCCTTCGCGTAGACTCCCTCCTTCAAATCTAACATATGTTAGATTATGCTGGCTGCCGTGACGACCAGGGAGGGCTGACATGGCGATGCCGCTCGGCGATATTCGGATCATTGAACTTGGCCATGTGATCGCAGGGCCGCTGGCGGCAGCACTCCTTTCGGATTTCGGTGCCGAGGTGATCAAGATCGAAGCCCCCGGCCGGGGCGACATGATGCGCGAACTGGGCCCGAAGGCGCAGGACGGGGTCGGCGTCTGGTGGAAGACGCTTGCCCGCAACAAGCGAATCCTCGCGCTCGACTGGAAGAGCGATCCCGGGCGCGAGGTCCTGGAAAAGCTGGTCGAAAGCGCGGATGTTCTGGTGGAAAATTTCCGTCCCGGCGTGCTCGAGCGAGCGGGGATCGGGCCAGAGGTCCTGCATCAATGGAACCCCGACCTGGTGATCTTACGGGTTTCGGGCTACGGACAGGATGGGCCGATGCGCAAGACGCCGGCCTTCGGGCGCGCCGCCGAGGCAATGAGCGGTCTGGCGCACCTCACGGGCTTCGCCGATGGCTCGCCCATGCATCCCGGGTTCCCGGCCGCCGACAGCACGACTGGGTTGATGGGAGCCCTGGGCGTCATGATCGCTCTTTTCGCCCGCGAGAGGGGCACGGTTCGCGGTCAGGTCATTGATCTGGCGGTATTCGAAGCCCTGTTACGGCTGATCGATTATCATATTCCCGTTCTGACCGGAGCAGGCGTCTCGCCGATGCGCAACGGGCTGCGTCAGCCGATGGATTTTGCGCCGGGTGGCACATTCCGCACCAAGGACGGTGTCTGGGTGACCGTCTCGGCCGGGGGCGCGGAGACGGCCAGACGGCTGTTGCGCGCGGTGGGCGGGGACAGTTTTGCCGAGGATCCGCGTTTTGCCACGATGGAGGGAATCTCGGCGCATATGAGCGAGATCTTTGACCGGCTCAACGAATTCGTCACCGCAAGGGAATTTTCCGAGGTCGAGGCGGAATTCGCACGCCACGATGCGGTGGCTGCGCCGGTGTTGAGTGCCCGGGATATCGTGGCCCATCCCCAGATCGCCCATCGCGGTGACATCGTTTCGGTCGAAGGCGATGTGACGAAGGTGGTGGGCCCGGTGCCTCATCTGAGTGATACGCCGGGCAGCGTTTCCTGGTTGGGTCGGGGGCCCGGCGCGGATACCGCCGCGATCATGCAGGAGCTCGGCTATGACAAGGCGGCCATCGAAGGGTTGGCGAAGGCAGGTCTGATCGCAATTGGTCCTGCCGGGGAGGAAATGCTATGAGTTTCAGGCTGACCGAACAGCAGCAGGGCATCCGCGATACGATCCTGAGGATCTGCGTGGAGTTCGACGACGCGTACTGGCTCGAACGCGACCGCAACGGTGGCTTTCCGCATGAACTGCACAGGGCGATGGCAGAAGGCGGTTGGCTGGGAATCGCCATGCCGGAGGAATATGGAGGCGCCGGTCTCGGGATCACCGAGGCCACGATCATGATGCAGGCCATCGCTGAATCTGGCGGCGGAGCTAGCGCGGCCTCGGCCGTTCATATGAACATCTTCGGGCTGAACCCGGTCGTGGTCTTCGGCAGCGCGGAGCAAAAGGCACGGATGCTGCCGCCGCTGATCGATGGGCGCGAAAAGGCCTGTTTCGGCGTCACCGAGCCGACGACCGGCCTCGACACGACCAGGCTCAAGACGCGCGCGGTTCGACAGGGGGACCGCTATGTCGTCCACGGCCAGAAAGTCTGGATTTCCACCGCGCAGGTGGCCAACAAGATCCTGCTTCTGGCGCGCACGACGCCGCTCGAGGAGGTGGCAAAACCGACCGAGGGCCTGTCGCTCTTCTATACCGATCTGGACCGGACCTTCGTCGATGTGCGCGAGATCGAGAAGATGGGCCGCAAGGCGGTCGACTCGAACGAACTGTTCATCGATGGGCTGCCGATCCCGGCAGAGGACCTGATCGGCGAGGAAGGACAGGGTTTCAGGCAGATCCTGCACGGGCTCAATCCCGAGCGCATCCTTGTCGCCGGGGAATGCGTGGGCATTGCCCGGATCGCTCTAAAACGCGCCGCCGCCTATGCCAAGGAGCGCCAGGTTTTCGGACGCCCGATCGGACAGAACCAGGGGGTGCAGCACCCGCTTGCCAAGGCCTGGGCGAAGGTCGAGGCTGCGAACCTGATGGTGATGCATGCCGCGGCGCTCTACGACGCGGGCGAGCCGTGCGGGGTCGAGGCCAATGCCGCCAAGTTGCTGGCGGCCGAAGCCGCGGTCGAGGCGACGCAAACGGCGCAGATGACATTTGGCGGCTTCGGCTACGCCAAGGAGTATCACATCGAGAGACTGGTGCGCGAAGCGCTTCTCTTTCACATCGTGCCGGTCACGCCGCAGATGCTGATGTCGTTCATCGCCGAGAAGGCGCTGGGTCTGCCCAAATCCTACTGAAATCTCGGAGCGAAGCCGTTCCAGAGTCGGGGGTTGCCTAGTTTTCTAACGTGCGTTAGGTTTGGTCAGATCAAGGACAACAGTCCGATCCGCTTTGGGAGGAACGTCAATGCCGGAAGCCGGTTACGGGTTTTCCCGTGAACGACTGCGCGATCATCCAACGGTCTATGTTGATGGGCTGTTTTCGGGAAAAACCGTTGTCGTGACCGGCGCGGGAGGCGGGCTGGGCCTGGCGATCGCCACCCTGTTCGCACGGCTCGGGGCCGATCTGGCCATCAACGGGCGGAACCCGGAAAAGCTCGAAGAAGCCGCGAAGTTCCTGCGTGGCTTTGGCGGCCAGGTGCTCGCTCGTCCCATGACCATCCGGGATCCCGAACAAGTGCAGAATTTCGTCGATGGAGTCGGCGATCATTTCGGCGGGTTCGACATTCTGGTGAACAATGCGGGCGGACAGTTTCCGCAGCCCGCCCTTGACTACACGCCGAAAGGCTGGAACGCCGTCATCGACACCAACCTCAATGGCACCTGGTGGATGATGCAGGCTGCGGCCCGGAACTGGGTCAAGGCCGGGCGTCCCGGCGCCATCGTGAGCATTGTCGCGGATATCTGGCGCGGGATGCCTGGTATCGCACATAGCTGCGCCGCGCGCGCCGGGGTCATCTACCTGTCCAAATCGGTGGCCGTCGAATGGGCGCCGCACGATATCCGCGTCAACTGCGTGGCGCCGGGATGCTGCGAAAGCACCGGGTTTGCGCGATATCCCGAGGAGGGAGCGGCGACGTTTGAGGAGTCGAACCCGATGCGTCACGCCGGCGACGAATGGGATGTCGCCGAGGCGGTGGTCTATTTGGCCGCACCCTCCGGCAAGTTCGTAACTGGCGAAGTGCTCAACGTGGACGGCGGGCAGCAGCTGTGGGGTGATCCCTGGCCGACAGGCCGGCCCGACTATTTCCGTATCGCGTGATACCAGAACAAGAGCTTCGACGGCGATATGAATGAAATGACAAACAATTACACTCGAGAGCAACAACATGCCAAAGCTCCTCCCGTATTGGAGTGCCGCGGGATCGAACGTCGATTCGGCGGTATTGTTGCCGTTAGCGGCGTGGACTTCAGTATTCATAAGGGCGAAATATTTGGCCTCGTCGGACCGAACGGGAGCGGGAAGACGACGGTGACCAATGCGATCACCGGGTTCTATCCGCCGAACAAAGGCTCGATATGTCTCGATGGCAAGGACATCACGGGCACCGCGCCTCACAAGGTGGCCAAGCTTGGCGTCGCCCGGACCTTTCAGAACCTCGCGCTTTTCAACGGCATGAGCGTGCTCGAGAACATTCTTTTGGGGCGCCACATCCACATGAAGCCCGGAGTTCTTCCCACTGCGCTGTATTGGTGGGTGGCGCGACCGAGCGAGATCAGGAACCGCGAAGTGGTAGAGGAGGTGATCGAATTTCTCCAGCTCGAAAGCATCCGCAACGAGCTCGTGGACGGGATTCCAATCGGCCTCAAGAAGCGTGTGGAACTGGCACGGGCACTGGTCGCCGAACCCCATCTTCTCATTCTCGACGAGCCCATGGCCGGGATGAACCAAGAGGAGAAGGGGTACATGGCCCGTTTCATTCTCGACGCGAGAGCTGAACGGGGCATAAGCGTCCTGCTGATCGAGCACCACATGGACGTCATTACCGGCATCTGCGACCGGATGCTGGCGCTCAATTATGGCGAGATGATCGCCAGCGGGATTCCGAAGGAGGTCGTCAAGGATCCGCGCGTCGTTGAGGCGTATATCGGGGGCGCCCATGGCTGAGAACACACAAAGCCCGACGGTCGCGGGTGAAACCATTGCCTCGGTTCTGATGCGGAACGCGTCCGAACACGGCAGCGACATCGCATTGCGTGAAAAAGAGCGTGGGATCTGGAAGGCAACCACCTGGGCTGAATACACGGAAGAGGTGCTGGCCTGCGCGGCCGGCCTCGACGGGCTCGGCCTGAAGCCGGGGGACGCGGTGCTCATTCTCGGCGACAATCGTGTACGCCTCTATTGCGGAATGCTGGCGCTGGCCACGCTCGGAGTTTACGCAATGCCCGCCTATCCGGGCACCACACTCGAAGAGCTCCAGCATTTCGCGGAGGAGGCGAACGTCGTAGCCGCTCTCGCCGAGGACCAGGAGCAGGTGGACAAGATATTGGAACTGCGTGACGCCGGGGCCGCGCAGTTGAAGTACATCGTGTATGACGACGGCCGGGGCCTCGGCTTCTACGAGGCGCCCGGGCTGATGTCATGGGAGCATCTCGTCGAGATCGGCAGCCACCGTCTCAACGGCGAGCCGGCGCTGCGCGAGGACTTGCTCGGCCGGGCCAAGCCCGACGATCCGGCGGTTTTCCTGCATTCGTCGGGCACGACGGGCAAGCCCAAGGGCCTTGTGCTGAGCCAGAAGAACGTGTTGGCGGCGGCGCGGAACGGCCATGCCGCCGGGGCCTTCGATTTCGGAGAGGAGGTGCTGGCCTATCTGCCGATGGCCTGGGTGGGCGATTATGCGATTACGGTAGCCGCCGCGCTTCTGCTGCGCTTCATTGTCAACGTGCCGGAACGACAGGAAACCGTGCTGCGTGATATGCGAGAAATCGCGCCGACATTTTATCTGGCCGCGCCACGCAGCTGGGACAACATCCTGACCACCATTCAGGTAGGCATCGAGAATTCGACGCCGCTGAAGAAGCGGCTTTATCACTTGTTCATCGAGCGGGCCATGGCAGCCGAGCGTCGCAAGCTCAACGGCATGAGCGCTGGCGCGTTGGAACGTATCGGCCGTTTCATCGGCGAGATTCTGATCTTCGGCCCGATCAAGGACCAGTTCGGCATGCACCGTCTTAAGAACGCCTTCACCGGCGGTGAGGCGATCGGAGAGGACACCTTCGTATTCTACCGGGCGCTCGGCATCAAGCTGCGCCAACTCTATGGTCAGACGGAGAACAGTGCCATCAACGCGATCCAGGCGCCTGATGAGGTGCGGCTCCACACCGTCGGCAAGGCTGCCCCGGGGGTCGAAGTGAAGATCGCCGACAATGGCGAAATCCTCCTGAAGTCGGACAGCGTTTTCGCCGGATACTATAACAAGCCCGAAGCTTCGGCCGAGACGCTTTCCGCTGGCTGGTTGCGTTCAGGCGATGCCGGCTACCTCGAAGACGATGGCAATCTCGTGGTGCTTGGCCGCGTTTCAGAAGTGATGCACACACAAGCCGGTGAACGCTATGTGCCAAATTATATCGAGAACCGCCTGAAGTTCAGTCCATACATAAAGGACGCGGCCGTGGTGGGCGCCGGCCGACACGAATTGACGGCAATGGTGTGCATCGATCTCGATGCCGTGGGTCACTGGGCCGAAGTGAATGGCGTACCGTATGTGTCCTATGCCGATCTGTCTCAGCGCGAAGAGGTGGCCGCGCTTCTGCGCGAAGCATTCCTGCGCGTCAACAAAGTCCTCCCCGAGCCTCTGCGGCTCAAAAGGTTTGTCAGTTTGCACAAGGAATTCGATCCCGACGACGGAGAGATCACGCGCACGCGCAAGCTGCGCCGAGCGGTGGTGGAAGACCGCTACCAGAACGTGATCGCGGCGCTTTATGACGGATCAAAGCACGTCCACGTCAGCGCCGTAGTGACCTACGAGACGGGTGAGACGGGAAGGGTCGACCGCACCCTCCCTGTTAGGGAGGTTTAGATGGAACTAGTTTTCTTGGCTGAGCTAGCGGCGAACGGAGCTCTCACGGGGTTGCTCTACTCGTTGTTCGCGATCGGCCTGGTACTGATCTACAAGGCCTCTTCCGTGCCAAACCTCGCGCAGGGCGGGCTCACCATGGTGGGAGCCTACATTGTGCTGGCGCTAGCTCGCGACATAGGGCTTCCGCTATGGGTCGCGATTCCGCTGGCTGCGGTGGTCATGTTCGGTTTCGGTATGGGGATCGAGCGGGTTGCGCTGCGCCGGCTCGCAGGCCGACCGATCGTGATGATCCTCATGATGACGCTCGGTATAGACATCTTTCTCCGCGGCACAACGCTTGCTATCTGGGGGGGTACGTCGCGCTCGGTCGAACTCGGCGTCGGCTATGACCCGCTTTTCATCGGCGACGTTCTGATCAGCCGCATCCATTTGGTTGGCGCTGCGGTGGCCCTCCTGTTGTTTGTGGTCTTCGTCCTGTTTTTCCGCAGCCGCCTGGGTATCCGTCTGCGCGCAATAGCCGACGATTACATGGCCTCATGGTCCGTCGGCATATCTGTCGAGCGTGGGGTTGGCCTGTCCTGGGGACTGGCTTCAATCGTTGCGGTGGCGGCAGGCGTCATATGGGGCGAGATTCAGGGCGTCGACCAATCGCTGTCGCTCCTGCTGCTCAAGGGATTGACAGTAGCCGTTTTAGGCGGGCTGGACAGCATATTTGGCGCGGTGCTCGCCGGACTGATTTTAGGTATCCTCGAGAATGTGGGGTCAACCTATTTGGATCCGTTTGTGGGCGGTGGCAGCCGAGACTTGATTGTGGCCGCGGTGCTCATCCTCACTGTCATGCTTCGGCCGCACGGTCTGTTTGGCCGCCAAGACATCGAAAGGGTTTGATGCGATGTTTTACCGGCTATCTGGCATCCATCATACCAACTACGTATCCGACACTCGGCTCTACAAGATCCCAGCCGACAGGAATCTCGCACTGTTCCTCCTGGCGCTCGGCCTGGCAGCTCCGTTCCTTGTCGGGTCGCTGTACCTCAACAGCTATATGTTACCTTGGCTTGTTTGGACGGCAGCGGCGCTCGGGCTCAACCTGGTGACGGGTTGGGCCGGCCAACTGCACCTCGGCTATGCGGCGGTGATGGCCGTGGGCGCGTATTCGGCTGTCCACGCGGCCAAGTACGGGTTGCCCTGGGAATTCGCGCTCCTGATCGGTGGTATCTCCGCCGCGGTTATCGGCAGCCTGTTCGCCTTCGCGGCCCTGCGGGTGAAGGGCCTCTATCTGGCTTTGACCACACTGGCGATGCAGTTCGTCATGGACTGGGTGCTGACCCATTCGCCGGCGATCTCGGGCGGCTCGCACGCTTCGCTGCAGGCGCCCACCTTCGCCCTTTTGGGCCAACGGATTACGTCAGATACAGGCCTTTACTATGTCGCCTTCGGCTGGTGTCTGCTTGTCACCATTTTTATGCTGAATCTGCGCCGTACCGGTCTGGGTCGCGCGCTGGTGGCAGTCCGCGAGAAGGACTATGCGGCGGCCATTCTCGGAGTAAACAGCTTCTACTACAAGATTGTTGCGTTCGCGACCTCCTCCTTCATCGCCGGAGTCAGCGGAGCGATCCTTGTCGCTACGTTCTTTTTCCTGGCCGCGCCCGAGCAGTTCTCGGTCGCCGTGTCGATCCAGGTTCTGGCTATGGTGATCGTTGGGGGCCTCGGCAGTATCATCGGCACCTATTTTGGTGTCGCGCTGATCCTGCTGGTGCCGGGCGTCGTCAATGGCCTCGTGGCAGAAGGCGCCGGAGCACTGGGGCTTCAACTGAATGTCGAATCGCTGGCCCACATTCCTAACGCGGTCTACGGAGCGCTCATTATCATCATCCTGATGATCGAGCCGCTGGGATTGGGCAAGCTTTATGGCAACATCCGGGACTACCTGAGGGTGTGGCCCTTTGATCAATTCAAGAAATAGGCCGGAGATGACCCAAGCTCCCGACAAAGAAGCAACCAACATCCTGTCGATGAACAGTGTAGAGGTCCTGTATGACAACGTCATGTTGGCGATCAAGGGGGTTTCCATCCAGGTACCAAAAGGAGGAATGGTAGCGCTGCTCGGGTCCAACGGGGCCGGAAAGAGCACGACGTTGAAGGCGATCAGCGGCCTTCTCAAGGCCGAGCGCGGCCGCGTCAGTCGGGGCGAGATCAGCTTCGACGGCACGGTCATCACCGGTCTTCCAGCGCAGCGGCGTGTGGAGATGGGGATTTGCCATGTGATCGAAGGCCGTCGTGTTTTCGAACACCTGACGCCCGACGAAAACCTCGAAGCGGCTGCGCCGTTGTCGATGAACCGGGCCACGCTCAAAACGGAAAAGCAGAGGATCTATGAGTATTTCCCGCGTCTCGCGGAACGAAAGAATTCTCAGGCGGGATATCTCTCGGGCGGGGAGCAGCAAATGCTGGCGATCGGCCGCGCGTTGATGACCCAGCCCCGTCTTCTGATGCTCGATGAACCGAGTCTAGGATTGGCCCCTTTCCTGGTGGCCGAGATCTTCAGCATCATCAAGAAGATCAACAAAGAAGAGAAGTTGTCTGTTTTGCTGGTCGAGCAGAATGCACTCGCGGCGCTGGAGATCGTCTCGGACGGGTATCTGATCGAGAATGGCCGCGTTGTCATGCATGATACGGCCCAGGCATTGAAAGCGAATTCAGACATTCAGGAATTCTATCTTGGGGGAGGTTCCGGAACGAATTTCCACGACATCAAACATTACAGTCGGCGCAAACGCTGGCTGAGCTGACTCGAAATGTTCCAAACGAGACCGGGAGGAGAAAATGCCGTCGATTGGAAGAACACTGGCTTTGGCCTTGCTAGCCACAGGCCTCCTTTCGGCATCCGCCAAGGCGGCGGATCCCGAGCCATTCAGGATAGGGGTTTGCTACGATCTGAGCAAGGCCTACACCTTCGCTACGCCACAGGTCTCGCAGGCGGCGCTCGATCTTGCCGATCTCGTCAACATGAAAGGCGGAATCAATGGGGCGCAGGTCGAGGTGATCGTGCGCGACCACGGCAATGAGCCGCAGCGCGGCATCGAATGCTACAGCAAGCTCAGCCGCGAGGGCGTGTTCGTTTTCGACACGCTGTCCACTCCGGTGTCGCTGGCGATCCTGCCCCGTGCAATGAAGGACCAGCGCATCCTGATGCAATCGCTTGTCGGGCGAGGCGACGCCGTCGACGGTACGGTGTTCAACTGGGTCTACCCGGTCGGACCGACCTACTGGGGCCAGGCGGCCAACGACATCGCCTATATCAAGCAGCTGCACGACGGAGATCTTTCGGATGTAAAGGTGGGCTTCGTCTACTTCGATTATCCCTTCGGCCAGGAGCCGATCGAGATCCTTAAAACACTGTCGGGTAAGGAAGGATTCGAGCTGATCCTCTATCCGGTTCCATTGCCTGGCAGCGACCAGGCGAGCGTCTGGTCCAAAGTGCGCCGAGACAAGCCTGACCACATCATCAGCTGGATGCTTGGCGGTGCGCACGTGGTTGCGTCAAAGGAAATGAAACGTAACGGCATTCCAATGGAGAAATACATCTCGGTCAACTGGCTCAACGAGGTGGACATCTCCAATATCGGCGCGGAGGCGGCGAAGGGGCTCAAGCGCGGCACGAATGTCGTGGGCGGTCAGGACATCCCACTCTACAAGGAAATCATGACCGAGCTCTACGACAAGGGCAAAGGTAATGGCCCAGTCGAAAAGACCCGGGACGTTTTCTACAATACCGGCCTTGCGATGTATTCGATCATGTTTGAAGCGGCCCGTCAGGCCGTTTCGCTGCACGGCCATCCGATCACTGCCGAGACGTACAAAGCCGGGCTGGAAGCGATCAAGAATTTCGACGCAAACGGTCTGATGGCGCCGATCACCGTGACGGCGAGTGACCATGGCGGCGGCGGCCGCACGCGCATCGAAATGTGGGACGGGGCCACATGGGTGCCGCAGACCGACTGGATCGCGGCCTATCAGGATGTCGTCTGGGAGGTTGTGAAGGAGAGTTCGTCGAAGTTCGACGGCAAGTGATGTGAAGGAGGTGGAGGCCGCACCGTGCGGCCTGTAAAGACCGGCCCGGCGGGCCGACAATGAGGAAGCGATATCCAACAGGAGGTTCGAGATGACCATCTTCAACAGAGTGACTGCCGCTGTACTGGCAGCGGCGCTGGGACTGGCAATCCAGGCAGCCGCGGCACAAGACAAGAAGCCGATCCGCTTCGGCCTTTGCTTCGATCTGAGCAAATCTTACACCTTCGTCTCGCCGCAGGTCGCGCAAGCAGCGCAGGATCTTGCCAAATACACAAACGACAACGGCGGGATAGCAGGCTATCCAGTCGAAATGATCGTGCGCGACCACGGCAACGAGCCCCAGCGCGGTGTTGAATGCTATGAACAGCTAAGGCGCGAGGGCGTGTTTCTGTTCTACTTCCTTTCGACGCCGGTGACGAATGCCCTTCTTCCACGCGCCATGAAAGATGGCAACATCGTGCTGCAGTCCTTCGTCGGAAGAGGCGACGCAGTCGATGGGAAGGTATTCGATTGGATCTTCCCGGTCGGTCCAACCTACTGGCAGCAGGCAGCCAACGACGTCGCCTTCATCAAGAAGCAGATGGGCGGCGATCTGAGGAAAGCCAAAATTGGCTTCATCTATCTTGATTACCCTTTCGGTCAGGAGCCGATCGAGATCCTCAAGACACTCTCTGAGAAGGAAGGCTTTGAGCTCAAGCTCTATCCAGTGCCGCTGCCCGGGAGCGACCAGGCGAGCGTTTGGACACAAGTTCGTCGCGACAAGCCCGATTACATGATCAGCTGGATTCTGGCCGGCGGTCACGTCGTGGCCTCGAAGGAGATGAAGCGCAATGGCTTTCCGATCGATCGCTACCTGTCGGTCAACTGGCTGAACGAGGTTGATATCAAGAATATCGGGGCCGAAGCGGCCAAGGGAATCCTGCGTGGCACCAACGTGGCCGGCGGCCAAGAGGTGCCCCTCGTCAAGACCATGCTTGAAACCTTCTACGCGAAGGGCAAAGGCAGCGGCCCGGAATCGCTTGTCCGCGACGTCTATTACAATTTGGGGTTGGCGGTCTTTTCGGTGGGTTTCGAGGCCGCCCGGCTGGCTATCGAGAAGAACGGCTCGCCGCTGACCCCCGAAAGCATGAAGGTTGGCTTTGAATCGATTAAGGATTTCGACGCCAACGGGCTCATGGCTCCGGTGACCGTGACACTTGAGGACCATGGCGGAGGCGGCAAGACCCGTGTCGAGCGGTGGGACGGCTCGACTTGGGTGCCGCTCACGGATTGGAGCGCGGACTATACCGACGTGGTGTGGAAAGTGATCAAGGAAAGCTCGTCCAAATTCACTGTCAAGTGACTTGACGGCGCGCCTGCGGGTCACGCTGACCCGCAGGCACAAGCCGGTTCACCAGTCATGCAAGGTCAATCTGCGAGGGATCGAGCGATGGAAAACAGCCCGATCGAGGTGTCCGTCGAAGGTGGCGTGGCCACTGTCCTTATCAACCGGCCTGAGCGCAAGAACGCGCTCTCGGTCGCCGCCGCGAACGGATTGGCCGATGCATGGGAGCGGATCGAGGCCGAAGCCACGGTTAGCGTTGCGATCCTGACCTCGGCCGATTGCGGTGTCTTTAGCGCCGGGCTAGACCTCAAGGAGGCGGCAGAGATCGCGCGAAACGAGGGCGTCGACATCCTTAGCAAGATGCGCGACCCCTTTCACGACACGATGCGCGCCTGTCGCAAACCGATCATTGCCGCGATGACCGGCTCTCTGATGGCTGGCGGCATGATGCTGGCGCTGAACTGCGATTTGCGGGTCGGTCTCAAAGGAACCAAGATCGGGATCACCGAAGTCAAGATCGGACGCGGCTCGCCCTGGGCCGCGCCGGCGCTGTGGATGCTGCCGCAGCCGATCCTGATGGAGATCGTGCTGACCGGCGATCTCATGCCGATCGAGCGGCTGCACGACTACGGTTTCACCAATTACCTCGAAGACACGCCTAATCTAGTTCGCGAACGGGCCCGCGACCTCGCACGTCGGATCGCCAGTGCCGCACCGCTTTCGGTAGTCGCGGCGAAGGCCAGCGTGCGCGCGACCATGAATCTGGGCTGCGCCGGCGGGCTGGAGGAGGGCAAGCGCCTGCACGAGGTGGTCTATGCCAGCCAGGATGCCATCGAGGGCCCGCGGGCCTTTGCCGAAAAACGTGCGCCCGTCTGGCAAGGCCGGTAAGGGAGACGAGAGGCATGGGCGACCTGATGCGGCTTGATCGGGATGGGCCTGTGGGCGTTCTGCGCTTTCTCCGTCCCGAACGGCGCAACCCGTACAGCATTGCGTTCGTCGAGGCGCTCATCGCCAATCTGCGGCAGGCCGAGAAGGACGACGCGATTCGCGCCGTGGTGATGACCGGCGGCGAGCATTTCTCAAGCGGCGGCGATCTTGTCGGCTTCCGCGCCGAGATCGCCAAGGGCGCCCGCGCGACCTCGGAGATGGTCGACATGGTCCACGCCGGCGGTCGTGCCGCCTATCAGTTCAAAAAGCCACTGATCGCCGCGGTGAATGGAATTGCCTATGGCGCGGGGCTGAGCCTGGCGCTGTCGGCCGATATTGTCGTGGCTGCCGAAGATGCGCGCCTCTGCGAGGTCTTTGCCAAGGTCGGCGGCTGCCCCGACACCGGGTCGAGCTGGCTCCTTCAGCAGCGCGCCGGCGCCGGGGTGGCCCGGATGCTGGTGTTCACCGGCCGCGAGATCGATGGACGCATGGCCCGCGAGCTGCGTGTTGTGGAGGAATGCGTGCCGGCCGGCGAGGTCGAGACCCGGGCCATCGAGATCGCGCGAGAGATCGCCGCCCACCCCGCCTTCGGCATGCAGACCGCCAAGCGTGTCATGCGGGCCGCTGCCGAATGCTCTTATCTCGAGGCTCTGGAGATCGAGCGCGATGCGCAAAGTGTGCTCCTTTGCGCCCATGATTTTCCCGAGGCCATGAAGGCTTTTCAAGAAAAGCGGCCGCCACGGTTCAAGGACTGCTGACTGCGGCAAAGCGCTCCAAACAGTCATAGGAGAAACGCCGGTGAAGGTGCTCGTGCCCGTCAAACGCGTGATCGACTACAACGTGAAGGTTCGCGTGAAGGCGGACGGCAGCGGTGTCGATCTCGCGAATGTTAAGATGTCGATGAACCCTTTCGACGAGATTGCGGTTGAGGAGGCGATCCGTCTGAAGGAAGCGGGTACGGCGGACGAGGTCGTAGCAGTTTCGATCGGGGTGAAGCAGGCGCAGGAGACGCTGCGGACGGCGCTCGCGATGGGGGCGGACCGCGCGATCCTGATTGTGGCGGCCGCAGATGCGCATCAGGACATCGAGCCCCTGGCGGTGGCGAAGATCCTGAAGGCGGTGATCGACGAGGAGCAGCCGAACCTGGTGCTCGCCGGCAAGCAGGCGATCGACAACGATATGAATGCCACCGGGCAGATGCTCTCGGCGCTGCTGGGCTGGAGCCAGGCGACCTTCGCCTCGAAGCTGGAGGTAAACGGCGACAATGCCGTCGTGACCCGCGAGGTCGACGGCGGGCTGCAGACGATCAAGGTCAAGCTGCCGGCGATCGTGACGGTGGATCTGCGCCTCAACCAACCCCGCTATGCTTCGCTGCCGAACATCATGAAGGCCAAGAAGAAGCCGCTCGGCGAGAAGACGGCGGCGGATTACGGCGTCGACGTGAGCCCTCGGCTCGAAGTGGTGAAGACCGCCGAGCCGGAAGCGCGCCAGGCTGGCGAGATCGTGCCGGATGTCGATACGCTGGTGGCGAAACTCAAAGAGAGGGGGGTGGTGTGATGGCTGTTCTTCTGCTGGGCGAAGTGAATGACGGCGAACTGGCGCTGGACCCCACCGCCAAGGCGGTGAACGCCGCCAAGGCGCTGGGCGAGGTCACCGTGCTCTGCGCCGGGGCTTCGGCAGCCGCTGCCGGCGCGGCAGCCGCGAAGATCGAGGGCGTGGCGAAGGTTCTGGTGGCCGAGCATCCGGCGCTGAGCCACCGCCTAGCCGAGCCGACTGCGGCAATGATTGTGAGTCTCGCGGGCGACTATTCGCATATAATGGCCCCGGCCACCAGCGACGCCAAGAACGTGATGCCGCGGGTGGCCGCGCTACTGGACGTGATGGTAATCTCCGATGTCTCGGGCGTTGTCGATGCGGATACGTTCGAGCGCCCGATCTATGCCGGCAACGCAATCCAGACGGTGAGATCGAAGGACGCCAAGAAGGTCGTGACCCTCCGAACCTCGGCGTTCAAAGCCGCCGGCAAGGGCGGTCCGGCCAAGGTAGAGACCGTAGATGTGCCCGGTGATCCGGGCCTGTCGGAATGGGTCGAGGACAAGGTGGCCGAAAGCGACCGCCCCGAACTGACCTCTGCCGGGGTCGTAGTCTCTGGCGGCCGCGGCGTCGGCTCGCAAGGAGATTTCGCGCTGATTGAGAAGCTGGCCGACAAGCTCGGCGCAGCAGTGGGCGCCTCGCGGGCCGCAGTCGACGCTGGCTTTGCGCCGAACGACTGGCAAGTCGGCCAGACCGGCAAAGTCGTGGCGCCCGAGCTCTATGTTGCAGTGGGCATTTCCGGGGCGATCCAGCACCTTGCAGGGATGAAGGATTCCAAGATCATCGTCGCAATCAACAAGGATCCGGACGCCCCGATCTTCCAGATCGCCGATTATGGCCTCGTCGCCGACCTCTTCCAAGCCGTACCCGAGCTGATCGAAAAGCTCTGAGGCGCGGAGTGCCTTCGGTCTTATTCGAGGAGCTCGCCTGAGTTAGGTAGCCGCCCTTTTTGCAAGCCGGATCGCCGAGGGACACAGGATGTTTGCCGACACCGCGAGAAAGCGGGAAAAACTGTTCGACGCAGAATTGCTACCGATCTGACGCGATGGCATTCCTAAACACTTGCGAAGAACCGCCGCCAGCAGCTCATGCGCGCGTGATCGTTCCCGGAGCTGGAAAGCCGTTCAGTCCTCCACCACTCCGCTCAGGATCTCTTCGGTATGTTCACCAAGGCGCGGCGCGGGGCGCAGATCGTGCCGCGCCGGCGTGACCGAAAACTTCACCGGAGGTTTGGTTGTCCAGATGGCGCCTTCGGTCGGATGCGCCACGCGCTGGAAGAATCCGATTGCCTCGATGTGCGGATCCTGCGGCAGGTCGGGCAGCATCCGCACCGGCATGACCGGGATGTCGGCTCCCTCCATCAGGTCGATCCATTCCTGTGTCGTCCGCGACGGCGCAAACTGCCCGACCATGTCGTAGACCGCGCCGATATTGCGGCTACGTTCGTCCATGTTCGTCACCCACGGATGACAGAGCATGTCTTCACGCCCGATGGCGCGAAAAAAGCGAGCCCATTGCGCGTTGGAATAGGGAAGGATGGTGATATACCCGTCCTTCGTCTGGACCGGACGGCGATGCGGCACCAGCATACGGCTGTAGCCGAAGCTTTGGGGGAGGTCTTCGAATGTGGCGGCGGCCATGTGCTCCACCAGCAGAAACGACGCCAGCGTTTCGAACATCGGTACCTCGACATGCTGCCCCTCGCCGGTTCGTTCCCGGTGGTAGAGCGCGGCCATGACCGCCCAGGCCGCCGTGACTCCGCCCAGCTTGTCGGCCAGAATGGTTGGCGCATAGGAGGGCGGCGCGCCGGGGTCGCGCATCGTGGCCAGCCCTGCCATGCCCGAGACCGCCTGAACGCTGTCATCATAGGCGGGCTTGTCGCGGTACGGCCCATCCGAGCCGAAACCCACCGCAGCCACGGTAATGAGGCGGGGATTTTCGCGGCGCAGAGCGTCCGGTGCCAGGGACAAGCGGGCCAGTGCGGCAGGGCGAATGCTGGATATGAAGACATCGGCGTCGCGTAAAAGCCGGCGCAAAGACCGCCGGCCGTCATCGGTCTTGAGATCCAGCACGACGCTGCGCTTGTTGCGATTCACGCCCAGAAAGGCTGCCCCCATACCGGGGCTTTGAGCGGGTTGTACCTGGCGCAGCATATCGCCCTCGGGGCTTTCTACCTTGATGACGTCGGCCCCCAGATCACCCAGCATCTGCGTGGCCAGGGGACCGAACACGACCGAGGTCATGTCAATGATCCGGACCCCCGACAGAAGTGCGGGTCTTGCTTCGCTCATGTCTGGTCCTCAACCGCCACGGGCGCGGCGAACTCCCGTCGGATCGCCGCATTATACGCCCCCAGCGCAGGCGAGGCACCCAGCGGCATATTTTCGCCCGACCTGCGAATCGGTGGTGCCGGGAGACCAATTTCGCCCGAAGGGCACTGAATGAGCGTCCGGTCGAGCTGCGGGTGGCCGGAAAGCGTCGCAACGTCGTTGACCGCGCCTGAGGCGATGTCGGCTTCACTCAGGAGCGCTAGCATCTGCGGCCTGTCCATGGTGGCGAAAGCGGATTCGATCATCGGCTGCAGCACATCCCGGTTGCGATTGCGGTTGTCGTTGCCGTCGAAACGCGGATCCTCAACGAGTTCGGGCCGTTTCAGAACCATGTTGCAGAAGCGCCCCCATTCGCGCTCGTTCTGCACCGACAGTACGATCTGGCCGCCATCGCGGCAGGTATAGGCGCCATAGGGGCAGATCACCGGATGACTGAGGCCCACCCGAGGCGTTGGACGTCCGGCACAATCGTGAAAGATAAGCGGCACCGCCATCCAATCGGCCATGGTGTCGAACATCGCCACGCTGACGCCGCGGGCGCGCCCGGTGCGCTGGCGTTCGATCAGCGCTTCGCAAATCCCCGCATGGGCGGTCATGCCCGTCGCGATGTCGCAGACCGAAATGCCGACCCGTCCCGGTCCGTCCGGCGTGCCGGTGATCGATGCCAGTCCGCTCTCGCATTGCACAAGCAGGTCATAGGCCTTGGCATTACGCATCGGCCCATCGTCGCCGTAGCCCGTGATATCGCAGGTGACGAGATGCGGGAAACGCGCGCGCAGCGATGCCGAATCCAGTTCCAGCTTTTCGAGCGAGCCGGGGGCGAGGTTCTGTAGAAACACATCGGCGCGGGCGAGAATCCGTTCCAGCAGCGCACGATCGTCTCGGTCCTTGATATCAAGCTCCAGCGATTCCTTGCCCCGGTTAAGCCAGACGAAATAGGCACTTTCCCCGTTCGCCGCTCTATCGTATCCGCGAGCAAAATCGCCCGATCCCTTGCGCTCCACCTTGATGACCCGGGCACCTGCATCTGCAAGGCGCGACGAGCAGAACGGCGCGGCAACCGCCTGTTCCAGCGCGACCACAAGCAGCCCATGCAGCGGGCCCTTTTCGTCGATGTTCATATTCTTCTCGAACGCGTGAATTTTGAGCTTGCCAGAAATCTAACATCTGTTAGAAATATCGTCAACTCAGATGGCCTGGAAGCGCAGTTAGGGAAGGGTAGTTGAGAATGCACGAAGGCCCGGATGTAGCCTTTCGAAGGGGGCTGGCAGAAGGCAAGGTGGTTCTTCCCAAATGCAACGCGTGCGGGCGTTTCCACTTTTTCCCGCGCGTGGTCTGTCCGCATTGTTACGCAACCTCGTTCACGTCACACGAGGTTTCGGGCAAGGGCGAGATCCATACCACAACGGTCGTCCGGCGCCCGCCCGATCGGGGCGGCGATTACAACGTCTGCATCGTCGAACTGGAGGAACGGGTTCGGATGATGAGCCGCATTGAGGGCGTTGCGCCTCCTGACGTGGAGATCGGCATGGCGGTGATCGCCTATGCGGGAGAGATCGACGGCACCCCCGCCGTGCTGTGCAGGCCGGAAGGGGGCTGAAGAGATGGAGAACAAGCTGCGCGGCAAATCTGCGATCGTGGGAACCGGACACGCCGGCTTCGGCGAGGCGCCCGGACTGACGGCCTACGACATCATGGCAGAGGCAGGCCTGGCGGCACTGGCGGACGCGCAGCTGAAACTGTCCGATGTGGACGGACTCTTTTGCACGATGATGGAAGACAGCATGCCGGCGCTGATGGCGGCGGAATATCTTGGCATCCGCCCGCGTTTCGTCGAGGGGACGATGACCGGCGGCTCTTCGTTCGTCAACTACATCACCGCGGCCACCATGGCGCTCGCGGCGGGGTTGTGTGATGTGGTGCTGATCGTCTACGGCTCGAACCAGCGCAGTGGGTCGGGCAAGCTCGTTACGGCCTCGCGGCCGCCGCCTTACGAACAGATCTATCGCCCGCGCTATCCGATCTCCGCCTATGCTCTTGCGGCGGCGCGGCACATGCACGAATTCGGCACCACGCGCGAACAGCTGGCCGATGTGGCGGTTGCCGCGCGGGCCTGGGCGCAGCACAATCCCGAGGCCTTCGAGCGCGGCGATCTGACACGCGAGGACGTGCTCGCCGCGCGCATGGTGAGCGATCCGCTGACGGTGCGCGACTGCTGCCTCGTCACCGATGGCGGTGGGGCGATCGTGATGGTGCGGTCGGAGCGGGCGAGGGATTTCCCCAAGCCGCCGGTTTACGTCCTTGGTTGCGCCGCCGAGAGCACGCATCGACAGATTTCCCAGATGCCGGATTTCACCGTCACGGCGGCCAGGGAGTCGGGTGCGCGCGCCTTTGCCGCAGCAGGGGTATCTCCGTCCGACATCGACGTGGTCGAACTTTACGACGCCTTCACCATCAACACAGTCCTCTTTCTGGAGGATTTGGGCTTTTGCGAGAAGGGCGAGGGCGGGGCCTTCGTCGAGGGCGGGCGGATCGCTCCGGGGGGTGGGCTGCCGGTCAACACCAACGGCGGCGGGCTCTCCTGCGTCCACCCGGGCATGTACGGCATCTTCACGGTGATCGAGGCGACCCGCCAGATCCGGGGCGATGCGCCGGGACTTCAGATCGCAAATGTTGATCTGGCGCTTGCCCACGGCAACGGCGGCACGCTGTCGAGCCAGGTCACCGCGATTCTGGGCTCGGAGAACACGTTGTGAAACGACTGGGGAGGCGAGGCGATGCCGCTCAATTATGAGGCTCTCTCGAACTGGGAGTTTGAAGACGTAACGCAGACCCTCACCGAGCGCGACACCATGCTCTATGCGCTCGGTCTGGGCTTTGGCGAGAATCCGACCGACGAAAAAGAACTAGCCTATGTCTATGAAGACGGGCTGATGGCCGTGCCGTCAATGGCGGTGACGCTTGGCTATCCCGGTTTCTGGCTGCGCGATCCGCGCACCGGGATCGATTGGAAGAAGGTCTTGCACGGCGAGCAGTGGCTGGATGTCTACAAGCCATTGCCGGTCAAAGGTAAACTGATCGGCCGTACCAGGATCGATCAAATTTCCGACAAGGGCGAAAAGCGCGGCGCGGTCATCTATCTGAGCCGTGACATCATCGATGCGGCCAGCGGCGAGACGCTGGCCAAGGTCTCGATGTCGACCTTCTGCCGCGGCGACGGCGGGTTTGGCGGCGAAAACAAGCCGGGACCGACGCCTGCGTCCATCCCCGAGCGCGAGCCCGACCATGTTTGCGATCTTGCGACGCTGCCGCGCCAGGCGCTGATCTATCGCCTGTCGGGCGATTACAACCCGCTGCACGCTGATCCCAAGGTCGCCCGTGCGGCAGGGTTCGAGCGCCCGATCCTGCATGGCCTGGCCACCTACGGGCTGGCGGCCCGCGCCATTCTCAAGACGCTCTGCGACTATGACGCGAGCCGGCTGACCGGACTAGACGTGCGCTTTTCCGCCCCGGTCTATCCGGGCGAGACGGTGCGGTTTCATATCTGGCGGGAAGGCGACGAAGCCCGGTTCAAAGCCTCGATCCCCGAGCGTCAGGTCGTCGTGCTGAACAACGGCGCGGCCCGCTTCGCCTGAGACCAGCGACCATGGCTCAGCCGCTCAGCGATATTCTCGTGCTGGATTTCAGCACGCTTCTGCCTGGCCCCTTGGCGACCCTGATGCTGGCCGAGGCCGGGGCGGAAGTAGTCAAGCTGGAGCGCCCCGGCATGGGCGAGGACGCGCGCCATACGGAGCCGAAAATCGACGGCGTCAGCATCGGTTACGCGATGCTGAATCGCGGCAAGAAATCGATCGCGCTGGATTTGAAGGCTGAAGGTGCGGTGGAGAGCCTCCGTCCGCTGATCGAGAAGGTCGATGTCCTGGTCGAGCAGTTCCGTCCCGGTGTGATGGATCGGCTGGGCTTGGGATATGAGGCGGTGCGTGCCATCAATCCGGGCGTCGTCTACTGCTCGATCACCGGCTACGGACAGACCGGACCGAAACGGGACTTTGCCGGCCACGACCTGAACTATGTCGGCGACGCCGGAATCCTGTCGCTCAGTCGCGGTCCGGACGAGCAGCCGACAATGCCGTTCGCGCTGGTGGCCGACATTGGGGGCGGCAGCTACCCGGCGGTGCTCAATATCCTGCTCGCCCTGCGCGAACGTGACCGTACGGGGCAGGGCACCCATCTCGATATCGCCATGGCCGAAGGTGCCTTCGTTTTCGCCTATTGGGCTCATGCCAAGGGCGTTGTCGCCGGAGAGCCGATTGGCAACGGCGCCGACCGGTTGACGGGCGGACTGGCGCGTTACCAGCTCTATTCCGCAGCCGACGGGCGGCAGATCGCCGTGGCGGCACTGGAAGAGAAGTTCTGGCTGGCCTTCTGCGGGGTGATCGGTCTCAGGGCGGAGCTGCGCGACGACCTCGCCGATCCGCAAGCAAGCACTGCCGAAGTTGCCCGCCTGCTGGCAGCGCATCCGGCTTCGCATTGGGCCCCGCTTCTGGCCGAGGCCGATTGCTGCTGCACGGTGGTCAAGACCCCGGCCGAGGCGGCATCCGACGACCATTTTGCCAAGCGTGGCGTATACGGCCGGCAGGTGCGAATCGGGGAACGGCGCGTGCCCGCCCTGCCGCTGCCGATCGCGCCGGCTTTTCGCGCGCCGCCCTCCCGCGACGAGGCCGCGCCCGATCTCGGCCGTGACAACAGGTATTTCGGGTTGCCCGACCCATGAGATACCGCCAAGAGCGCCCAACATTGACGGTGCCAGCCTGGCCCGCTAATCTAACAGATGTTAGAATTGCTCCGTCCAGAAGGTGGATATGATGACGACCTCCCAAGAAGCGCTTCCGGAAGAGGCCGCGAGATACGTCGTGCCCACGTATTTCGTGGACAGCGACAGCCCCGAGGTCGAGCGGTTCGTCGCCCGGGCGCTGCGCGATCTACGCGACGATGCATCGCAGACCGACAAGGCCATCCGCCTGTTCGAGGCGGTGCGAGACGGCATCCGCTATGATCCCTACACCTTCGCCTTGACGGCCGATGCTTATCGCGCGAGCGCCATCGCCGGAGCGGAGGCCGCCTTCTGTGTGCCCAAGGCGATCCTCTTGGCGGCCTGCCTGCGCGCGGCCGGCATTCCCGCAGCGCTGGGGTTCGCCGATGTGCGCAACCATCTGAACACGCCCAAGCTGCAGGAGCTGATGGGCACCGACCTGTTCGTCTATCACGGCTACGTGCAGCTCTGGCTCGACGGCAATACCTATAAGATCACGCCTGCGTTCAACATGGAGCTGTGCGAGCGGTTCGGGGTCAGGCCGCTTGTCTTCGACGGCAAGAGCGACGCGCTGTTTCATGAATTCGACGTCAAAGACCAGCGGCACATGGAATATGTGAACGATCGGGGGCTCTACGTTGACGCACCGATGGAGGAATTCCTGCGCGTGTTCAAGAAGACCTATCCCAGGCTCGAACAATTCAATTGCGAGCGCATCTCGCGCAGCGCCGAAGGGGTGGACGCCGGGTTTGCGGCAGCGGGCAAGGCCTCATGAAATATCTCGAAGATTTCCAGCCGGGTCAGATCTACAGATTCCGCGCAGAGCCGCTGAGCAAGGAGGAGATCGTTGCGTTTGCGCAAGAATGGGATCCGCAGCGGCTGCACACCGATGAGAACTATGCCGTGGCCATCCACGGCAGCCTGATCGCCTCGGGCTTTCAGACGATGCTGCAGGTGTTCAAGCCAGTCATGCACGGAATGATGCCGGAGATCGCCAATATCGGAGGGTTGGGTTTCGATTCGCTGAAATGGCCTCGGCCAATTCGGCCCGGCGAGGCACTGGACATCGAACTGGAAGTCTCTTCGGTCACGCCTTCGAAGAGCAAACCGGACAGGGGCGTGCTGGCCTATACGCTCAGAGCCATGAATCCCGCAGGACAGGTCGTGTTCACTGCCGATACTCCGGTGATGATCAAGCGCCGGCCCTCGGAGGAAAAATGAGCAACGCTGCGCATCACGACCAGGACGATCTCCGTCTATTGCGCGAAAGCGTCCGCACGCTGTTGGAGCGCGCGGGCGGCGTGGCGCGGGCGCGTAAGATCAGGGACGAAGACGGCGGCTGGGATGCGCCCGTAATGACGGAACTGGCCAAGGCCGGCGTGTTCGGCGCCGCGGTGCCGGAAGAGGCGGGCGGCCTCGGCATGGGGCTGGCCGCCGCCGGCATCATCGCCGAAGAAGTAGGCCGGGTGATCGCGCCCGAACCTGTCGTCGCCTCGGTCGGGCTCGCAATTGGCCTTTTACGCCGGCTCTGCCCCGCGCATGCGCTTCTGACCGAGGCGCTGGCCGGCACGACGGTCCTGGCAACAGCATGGCAAGAGCGTGACGCCAAAGGTCTCTCCGACACCCTGTCATCTCGGTTCGAGAACGGCGCTCTGACCGGGACGAAATCCTGGGTCGCGGGGGTGGCTGTTGCAAGTGGCATCCTCGTCTTGGTGGAGGCCGGCGGCGGACCGGCTCTCGCTTTGGTTGAACCCGGCGGCAAGGGCGTTTCCATCGACAAACGGCGTCAGTCCGATGGCAGTATACTGGCCGAGCTACACCTGTCGGGCGCGCCAGCCGAATTGCTCGCCGAAGGTCCGGCCGTCGCAAAGGCTCTGGAAGCTGCCATCAGCGACACGACGGCGTTGACGGCGGCCGAGCTTGTCGGGGTCAGCGCCAAGGCGCTGGAGATCACGCTCGACTACATCAAGACGCGCGAGCAGTTCGACAAGCCGATCGGTTCGTTCCAGGTCATCCAGCATCGCGCCGCGGACATGCATGTCATGCGGGAAGTGGCCGAAGCGGGGGTGCGCGACGCGCTAGGCCTGATGGACGCCACAGAAACCCCGCGCCTGCGTGCACGCCAGGCCAGCCGCGCCAAGGCCCGGGCTTGCACCACGGCCAGGAAGATCACGCGCGAGGCGATCCAGCTGCATGGCGCGGTTGGCTACACCGACGAGTTCGACATCGGGCTTTACCTGAACAGGGCGCTGGTGCTCTCGGCCTGGCTGGGCGACGACGTCTATCACCGTCGGCTCTGGCTGAACGCCCGCAACGCAGAGGAGGCCGCCGAGTGATCGACTACAACGCCATGAGCGACGCCGACTTCCGCAGGCAGGTCCGGCAGTTCTTCGAAACCGAATATCCCGAAGAGCTGCGCAATCTTTCGCATCGCCCGAAGTTCGCCGAAATCGAGCACTGGCACCGCAAGCTCCATGCCAAGGGCTGGGTCGCACCGGCCTGGCCTGCGGAGTACGGCGGCATGGGGCTGAACGCGGCCAAGCTTCTCATTTTCTACGAGGAACAGCAGCGTTGGGGGGTCGTGCGTGGCCGCGACATGGGCGTGCAGATGGTTGGCCCGCTCATCATCAAGTTCGGCACCGATGCTCAGAAGGCATACTGGCTGCCCCGCATCCTGAGCTGCGAGGACATCTGGTGCCAGGGCTATTCCGAGCCGGGCGCAGGGTCCGATCTGGCGAACCTGCGCACGAACGCCGTGATCGACGGGGACGAGTTCGTGATCAACGGACAGAAGATCTGGACGACGATGGCGCATGACTCGACGCACATTTTCATGCTGGTGCGCACCGATCCGAAAGCCCCCAAAAAACAGCAGGGGATCAGCTTCATTCTCGTGCCGATGGATCAGCCGGGGGTCGAGGTCCGAACGATCACCACGCTGGCGGGCGAAACCGAGTTCTGCGAGGTCTTCTTCAACGATGCCCGCACCCCGTGCGAAAACCTCGTGGGCGAACTGAACAAGGGCTGGACGATGGCCAAGTCCCTGCTCAGCTTCGAGCGGGTGTTTATCGGCGCACCGAATCTGGCCCAGAACGCGCTTGGTCAGCTTGAAACCTACGCCCGCGGTGCCGGCCGCTTCGACGACCCGGTCTTTCGCGACCGGTTCGCCGAGGTCGCGCTCGATGTCGAGGATCATGCGGCGCTTTACGCACGCTTCGCCGATCAGCTCAAGCGGGGCGAACCGCTGGGTGCGGATGTCTCGATGCTCAAGATCTGGGTGACCGAGACGTTTCAGAAGATCACCGAACTCATGATCGAGGCGGCAGGACCCGATGGCGGCACCCTCGGCCCACTGCAGGTCGGCAATGCTGGCGTCGATGTTCTGGCGGCCTTCTACAAGGCCCGGCCGACCACGATCTACGGCGGGTCGAACGAGATCCAACGCAACATTCTATCCAAAGCTGTCCTAGGCCTGCCGGGCTGACCATGAGGGAGAATTTAATCATGTCCGATCGTTACGCGAAATACGACAAGCTGAAATTCGACTACCCCGCCGAGCGCGTGCTGCGCATCACCTTCGACCGGCCTGACACCTTCAACTCGGTCGACGCCGAGACCCACACGCAGATGACCGACATGTGGATCGACATCGATCGCGATCCCGACATCAATGCGGTGATCGTCACGGGTGCAGGCAAGGCGTTTTCGGCGGGCGGCGATTTCGGCCTGATCGAGAGCATGATCGGCAATTCGCACGAGATCATGAAGACGTGGAAAGAGGCCAAGAACCTCGTCTACAACATCATCAACTGCAACAAGCCGATCATCTCGGCGATCAACGGTCCCGCGGCCGGCGCCGGCCTGGTCGTCGGCATCCTGGCCGACGTGTCGATCGCCGGCAAAAAGGCCAAGATCGTTGACGGCCATCCCCGTCTCGGCGTCGCCGCCGGTGACGTCGCCGCGATCATCTGGCCGCTGCTGTGCGGCATGGCCAAGGCGAAATACTACCTGATGACCTGCAGGCCGGTCTCGGGTGAGGAGGCTGACCGGATCGGGCTGGTGTCGATGTGCGTCGAGGACGACGTTCTACAGCAGACCGCGCTCGACATCGCCACCGAGCTTGCGAATGGCTCGCAAAGCGCGATCCGCTGGACCAAATACTCGCTCAACAACTGGCTGCGTCAAGCCGGACCGATCTTCGACGCCTCCACCGCCCTCGAGATGCTGGGTTTCATGGGCGAGGACGTGAAAGAGGGCGTACTGTCGCACCGCGAGAAGCGCTCGCCGAACTTCCGCAAGGACTGTCCGATCTGAGCCAAGCTTGGCAAAGGTGATCAGAAGCAATGCCTAGTGACATCTATCAGGACATCGCGACCGCCTACAGCGCGGCTGCAACGAAGGCACCGGGACTGAAGGCACGGTTCGCTGCGGCCGGATTCGACCCGGCCAAGGTTTCGTCGCTGGCCGATCTCTCCCGTCTGCCGGTGATGAAGAAAGAGGAGCTGCTGAAGCTCCAAAGAGAGAACCCGCCTTTCGGCGGGTTTCTCGCCGCTGACCTTAAGGAGATAGCGCGAATCTATGTCTCGCCCGGCCCGATCTTCGAGCCGGCGCTGCCGGGTGGCGGGGGGCATGGGCTGGACTTGCTGTTCAAGACGGCCGGGGTCGGCAAGGGGGATGTCATTCTGAACACTTGGATGTATCACCTCGTGCCGGCTGGGCTTCTCTTTGACGAGGCGGCGCAGGCGGCGGGCGCCACCATCATTCCCGGCGGCGTCGGCAACACCGAATTGCAAGCCCAGATCATCGTCGAGACCGGCGTCACTTCCATCTGCGCGTCGACGGCGTTCTTCCTGACGCTGGCCGACAGAGTGATCGAGACCTATGGCCGCAGCGCCTGGAAAGTGAAGACCGCCCTTCTGGGCGGGGAAATGGGCGACTGGATGGCCAAGCGCCGGCGGATCGAGGCCGACTATGGGGTCACTACATGGGCGGCCTATGCCACCGCTGATCTTGGCCTTATCGCGTATGAGGACGGCGGTGAAGGTTACGTCGTGCATCCACACCGGGTGGTGCAGATTTGCGATCCTGTCCGCGGCGACCAACTCCCCCACGGCGAGACGGGCGAGATCGTGGTGACCGCACGCGATGCTACCTGGCCGATGATCCGCTTTGGCACTGGTGACAGCGCCTTTGCGCTGGAAAGCAAGGAAGACGGCAGCGTGCGCCGGCTTTCGGCGCTGCAGGGCCGAGTGGGCGCGGCGGTGAAGGTGCGCGAGATCTTCGTCTATCCACGCGTGATCGAGGAGGTGGTGATTGCCACACCCGGCGCAATAGCGGCTCAGGCCGTGGCGACGCGCGAAAACAACCGCGACCTTATCCGCATCTCGATTGTGCTCCAGGAGAACGCGGACCGTGCCACCGCTGAAGCCGCCGCCAAGAATGCGTTTGAGCTCCATGCCCGCCTGCGCGCGGACGAGATCATCTTTGTCGATGAGCTCCCTGCGGATGCACCACTGCTTGTCAACGACAAGGACAGCTGAAACGAAACGGCCCTGCGGTGAACCGACCACGTCACTCCTCGGCGAGCGCCAACCGGACCCAACCATGGATGAGCGTCACCCTTTGCCTCGACAGCAGTTCGTGGGTGCGCTGGACGACGCGCGCCGCCTGTTGGTCTGTGCTCTTGACCGGCGTCGTCCGGACGTTCGGCCGAGTGACAGCCTCGCAGATGGCGGCAGCGTCTGCACCTTCGTTCTTTTGGCGGACAACGTACGGTTTTACGAGCGCGCGAAGTAAATTATCCTCTTGGCGGATCGCGAGTTCCATCGCCCCGCTTCCAGTGCCCATCGCATGCTCGAACGACGCTCCCTGCACGCAGTCGCGCGGCTGACATGCGATTGTCGTGGCATCAACGACGAACTGCTTAAACCGTTCGATCTGTCCCCTTGTTTGTTGCCGGGTCCGCCGCAAACGCCTGCTTCCCCTTCGCGGTCCAAAGCCTTCGTGCGTGTTCGCCCTGGTCGCTTTGGAGTTTGTCGGCCATCCAGAGCAGCGCGCCGTAGATCATCGTCCGATCATCGCCGGTCAGGTCCACAATGCCGGCTTTGACGACGAGGCCGCCGAGTTCGATCAGATGCCGCGTGCGTTTGCGACGCTCGACCTGCCAGGTTCGCATGTCATGCCGCGCCAGTGCCGCTTGATGCCTGTTGCGCGCTGTCCGGTTGCGACGGAGCGCCGACAGCGTCGCGGTCAGGCGATGGCGCAGATCGCCGCGCCCGGCTTTGAAAGAATGCCGCCCCGCGCTTCGCCCACGCCTCCCTCTTTCCGGTGTCTTTCGTCTCGGCCAGCACGATCAGCGCGCCGGCCAGCTCGTCGGTGGTGAGCGCATCGGCTCCGGTAGCGATCACCAATTCGCCGAGTTGCTGCACCTTGCGGGCTTTCAAGTCTCGCGCCTTGTCCTCCAGTGCCTTCAGTTCCGTGTCGAAGTCTCGTGGCTTTCGCATCGTCGTCTCCATAAGCAGTCGATGGAGCGATGATAGTTGAGCGCCTGCCGCAATGCTGTAAGGTTGCCGAGACAGGCTGAAACGGCGCGAGCAGTCCCGAGAAATTCATTTCGAGGGCGCGCTTATACGTCGTTCCGACGTGCGCTTGATCGTGCTGATGTTCGGATCGCGATGGCGATCTATCATCTTCACGTCAAGGTCATTGGCCGTAAGTCCGGGAGCAGCGCGGTGGCGTCCGCCGCCTACCGCTCGGCCTCGCGTCTGCGCGACGACCGGCTTCAGCGCAGCCACGACTTCTCCAGCAAGCGCGCCGTCGTCCATTCCGAGGTGCTGCTGCCGGAGAATGCGCCCGAGGCGTGGAGCGACCGCGAGCGGCTTTGGAACGATGTCGAAGCCTTCGAGGTCAGGAAGGACGCCCAGCTTGCCCGCGAGGTCGAGTTCGCCCTGCCGCGCGAGATGACGGAGCGCCAAGGCATCGAACTCGCCCGCGACTTCGTGCAGGCGGAATTCGTGGACCGGGGCATGATCGCCGACCTCAATGTGCATTGGGATGTGGGCGAAGACGGCATGCCGAAACCCCATGCCCATGTCATGCTGACGATGCGCGCGGTGGACGAGAACGGCTTCGGCCAAAAAGTGCGGGAGTGGAACCGCACGGAGATGGTCGAACGCTGGCGCGAGCGTTGGGCCGAGCTTACCAACGAACGCCTGGCCGAACTCGACATAGACGCGCGCATCGACCATCGCAGCCTTGAAGCGCAGGGCATCGCGCTTGAACCGCAAAGCCAGATCGGCGCACCGGCGCAGCGCATCGAGGGCGAAGGGATCGAGGCCGACCGCGCGGAGATGCACCGCGAGATCGCGCGCGGCAACGGCGCGCGGATCATCGCCGATCCTTCACTCGCACTGGACGCGATCACGCATCAGCAATCGACCTTCACGCGGCGCGACATGGCGAAGTTCGCGCACCGGCACAGCGACGGTGTCGACCAGTTCAACGACGTGATGGGCGCGATCCGTAGTGCGCCCGATCTGGTTGAACTCGGACGGGACGGACGCGGCGAAGATCGTTTCACCACCCGCGAGATGATCGAGGCGGAACAGCGCCTGCACCGCGCCGCCGAATTGATGGTGGAGCGGGAACGCCATCAGGTGAGCGACGCCGACAGGCAAGCGGCATTGGCGCGTGCAGAAGCGCGCGGCCTTGTCCTTTCGGGAGAGCAAGCCGACGCGCTGGCGCATGTCACGGATGGGCGCGATCTTGGTATCGTGGTCGGCTATGCCGGGACGGGCAAGAGCGCGATGCTGGGCGTGGCGCGGGAGGCGTGGGAAGCGGCGGGCTACGAGGTCCGGGGCGTCGCTCTGTCCGGCATCGCCGCCGAGAATCTGGAAAGCGGGTCGGGCATCGCGTCGCGCACCATCGCCAGCATGGAACACGGCTGGGGACAGGGCCGCGACATGCTCAGCGCGCGCGATGTGCTGGTGATCGACGAGGCCGGAATGGTCGGCACGCGGCAGTTGGAGCGCGTGTTGTCCCATGCGGCGGAGGCCGGGGCCAAGGTCGTGCTGGTCGGCGATCCGCAGCAGTTGCAAGCCATCGAAGCGGGCGCGGCGTTCCGCTCGATCCACGGGCGTCACGGCGGGGCGGAGATCGGCGAGGTCCGCCGCCAGCGCGAGGACTGGCAGCGCGAGGCCACGCGCGATCTGGCGACCGGCAGGACCGGCGCGGCCATCCATGCCTATCACGGCCACGGCATGGTGCATGTCGCCGAGACACGCGAGCACGCGCGCAAAAATCTGATCGAGCGCTGGGACCGCGAGCGGCAGGCGTCGCCTGACAGCAGCCGCATCATCCTCACCCACACCAATGACGAGGTGCGCGCGCTCAACGAGAGCGCACGGGAACGGATGCGAGAAGCCGGCGATCTGGGCGATGACGTTCGCCTGACGGTCGAGCGCGGCGCGAGAAACTTCGCCAGCGGGGATCGCGTCATGTTCCTGCAAAACGAACGCGGGCTTGGCGTGAAGAACGGCACGCTCGGCACCATCGAACAGGTCAGCGTGCAGAGCATGACCGTGCGCACCGACGATGGGCGCAACGTTTCGTTCGACCTGAAAGACTACAACCGTATCGATCACGGCTATGCCGCGACCATCCACAAGGCGCAGGGCATGACGGTGGATCACACCCATGTGCTGGCGACGCCGGGCATGGACGCCCATGGCAGCTATGTCGCCCTGTCGCGGCACCGCGACGGCATGGACCTGCATTACGGCCGCGACGACTTCGCCGGTCAGGACCGGCTCGTCCGCACTCTGTCGCGCGACCGGGCCAAGGACATGGTCTCGGATTACGAGCAACACGATCCGGCGCAGAGCTATGCCGAGCGGCGCGGCATCATCTTCCGCGAGCGTGTTGCCGAAATTGTCAGGAAGATCGTGCCTGAGAAGGTGCGCGACATGTTCGATGGCCTGCGCCTGTCCGCAGGCGCTGCGCCTGGTCCAGATGGCGTGCCGCAGCCGGAAAAGGGAAGCGCAGGTGTGGAGGCGCGGCGCGAACCCGCAGCGCCCGCGAGGGAGGTTGCCGATGACCCTGAGGCGGCGCTGCGCCGCTCCCGCACGCGGGCGCTCGTGCGCCATGCGCGAGCGGTGGACGCGATCCTTGCCACCGGGGATGCGGACGGCAAGGGAAGCCCGGAGCAGATGCGCGAACTGACTGAGGCCCGCAAAGCCTTCGAGGAGGTGCGGCCTCATGGCTGGCGTGATGCGGAAGCAGCCTATGTCAAGGAGCCGGGTCTTGTCAGCGAAGCCGCCTCCGGTCGCACCGCCCGCGCCATCCGCGCGCTCCAGCTCGAAACCGAAATCCGCACCGATCCGAGCCGCCGCGCCGACCGCTTCGTCGAGCGCTGGCAGAAGCTCGACCTGACCAGCCAGCGCCAGTATCAGTCGGGCGACCTGTCGGGCTACAAGGCCACGCGGTCAGCGATGGGCGACATGGCGAAAAGCCTCGAACGCGATCCGCAACTGGAATCCATCCTTGCGGGCCGCAAAAAAGACCTCGGCATCGGGATCGAAACCGGCCGCAGCCTTGGCCGGGAACTGGCCTTGACGCACGGCATCGACCTGGGCAGAGGCCGGAGCATCGGACTGTAGAACCATCCTATTTTTCGCCGTTTGTACGCCGTAGCACGACGACGGCTAAATACCTCTTGCACAACGATAAATCGTTGTTTTGTCTGGTCTCAGAAGCCGCCAGAAACAGCCAGCAGGAGGCAGCGCAGCCATGCCCGCACCAGACCGTATCGTCCGACTGAAAACTGTTCTTGCCCGTACCGGCCTGTCCCGGTCCACCATCTACCGCAAAATCGCCGAGGGCACGTTCCCGCCCCAGATCAAGATCAGCGTCAACGGCGCTGGCTGGCGGGAATCCGACATCAACCGATGGATCGCCGATCCCGCGGCGTGGCGTCCGACATGCCTATCCGGTTTTCACCCAAACGGAGACGGACATGATGGACCAGCAACTCGTAGCGCGCATCAAGCGACGTAGCAAATACTGGGGCCAGACCGCACCCAATCAATGGTTTGATGTACGTGTCGTAGAGGACACAGGCTATCGCCTCAGAGGCAACAACAATAACTACCGATTGGACGACGTGAATATCGGCGTGCGTCTAGCCAATGGCTTCATCGTTGATCTCGCCAACGGCAAGACTAGCCGTGGATGACAACCGGGATAGGCACCGCGTCCGAGAGGCGAGTGCGACCTCCATGACTGACGGCGAGGCGGATGACGATGGTGCAGGTTGTTGTGGCGCGCTCCCGGCGCGGACGGTGCTGCTTGCGGATATGGGACCGGAGCGCCGCCATCCCGTCAATGCCGAGCCGCTGCGCGGTGGCGCTTCGCGCCAGCATTGACCGGATGCCGCCGCCCCGGTGATGGCTTGTCAAGCAGACCAGGGCGGATCATGAGCGCGGTCGCGCTCGCGTTCCGGAGGGGAGAAACAGCGGCGCTGCAGAGAAGCGGAAATTATCCTTGAACGTTGAGTTATAGAGTGGTACAATTACTCGCAATTGGAGTGACGGAATGATCGTCGGCTTTCGGGATGGCTGGTTAAGGCTTTCTTCGTGGACGATGCCCAATCCCATAACATCCCGCCCGATCTTGAAGCCCGGTTGTTCAGAAAACTCCAGATGATCGACGATGCCGTGACCGATCAGGACTTGCGCGTGCCGCCCAGCAACCACTTCGAGAAGCTGCGCGGCAATCTGGCGGGGTTTCATTCGATCCGGGTCAACCAGCAATGGCGGCTGGTTTTCCGCTGGGATGGCGAGCGCGGCGAGGCGGATGGGATTTATCTGGACGATCACAGCTACCGATGAGAGCGAGGCAACAATGCTGACCACCAAGCGCAAGCCGGCGACTGTCGGTGAGATTTTGACCGAAGAGTTCATGGAGCCAATGGGCCTGACGCAGGGCGCGCTCGCCGAGGCGATGGGCGTTCAGCGCAAGCATGTCAACGAACTGTGCGGCAACCGCAGGAACGTGACCGCCGCGACGGCTTTGATCCTGGCCCGCGTCTTCGGCAATAGCCCGGACTTCTGGCTCAACGTGCAGCGACGCAGCGATCTTTGGGAGGTGATGAACACGCCGAAGGAACGCAAGCGAATAGAGCGCGCACGTCCGTTAAAGCGCGCGGCATGAGTGACGTGATGCGTATGGAGCGACCTACGCAAATGCCGCCGTTCGCAAGTATTTGCCGCCGACTGTACGACGAAGGGAAATGAGGTCTTTTCATTCTGGCTTCGCCGCCGCTTCATGCCTGTTTGTCTCGAAAAACAGTGCAGGAAACGGCATGGAAGACGACACTGAGCCAGAACGGTTCAAACCGGCGAATGACAATATCGGCCCGCACGGAGAGCCGCGCGCTGAGACTTGGCGCAAGATCGACCGTGTGGCGCTGACGCTGGCCCGCATAATTGGCCGCCGCATGGCGCGGGAAGATTTCGCGGCGCTCGTCGCCGCAAACGACAACCGGCCTGTCGCTTCCGAAGAATCGGAGGGCGAGGCCGACAAACAGTGAAAGGAAGCCGTCCATGACTCGCGTTGCGCTCTATGCCCGCTATTCCTCCGACAACCAGCGCGACGCTTCCATCGAAGACCAGTTGCGCCAGTGCCGCGAACGCGCAGCCCGCGAGGGCTGGACCATCGTGGAGAGCTATTCCGACCGTGCCATCTCGGGCGCTTCCCTCATCCGCTCAGGCATCCAGTCGCTGCTTGCCGATGCGCAGGCCGGCCGCTTCGACATGGTGGTGTCCGAGGCGCTCGACCGCATCAGCCGCGACCAGGAAGACGTGGCGGGTGTCTTTAAGCGGTTGCGCTTCGCGAGCGTGACGATCTTCACCCTGTCCGAAGGCGAGATCAGCGAGCTTCATGTCGGCCTGAAAGGCACCATGAACGCCCTGTTCCTGAAAGACCTCGCCATCAAGACCCATCGCGGCATCCGGGGCCGCGTCGAGGCTGGCAAGATCGGCGGCGGCAACGCCTATGGCTATCGCGTCGTCAAGACGCTGGACGCGCGCGGCGAGCCGATCCGGGGTGATCGCGAGATCATCGAGGATCAGGCGGAGATCGTCCGTCGCATCTTCCGCGAATATGTCGCCGGCAAGGGACCGCAGCGCATCGCCGCCGATTTGAACCGCGAGGGCATCCCGAGTCCGACCGGCAAGCGCTGGTCAGACACCACCATCCGAGGCAACCGCATCATCAGTTCCGGCATCCTCAACTGCGAGCTTTACATCGGCGTCATCCGCTGGAATCGGCAGCGCAAGCTGAAGAACCCCGATACCGGCCGCGCGGCTTACCGCCTCAATCCTGAAGCCGAATGGATACGCTCAGAGGCCCCCGAGCTTCGCATCGTGCCGCAAGAGCTATGGGATGCCGCCAAGGTGCGGCAGGATGAGTTGACCAGCCTCTACCAAAAACAGATCGAAGGCTCCCGCGCCGCCGTTAACCGCATCGCGGCTGCCAATGGCGGGTTGAATGCGACGCACCGGCCGCGCACGCTTCTTTCCGGCCTGTTGTTCTGCGGCTGCTGCGACGGCTCCTACGCCCGTCGCGGGCAGGACCGCTACGCCTGCACCAACCATGTGCTGGCACATGGCTGCGACAACGCCCGCACAGTAGACCGCAAGGTGCTGGAGACACGCGTCCTCGCCGGCCTGCGCGACCGCATGATGACGCCGGAGATCGCCGCCGAGGCGATGCGCGCCTACGCCGAGGAAACCAATCGCCTCAATCGCGAGCGCCGAAGCTCGGCTGACACCACCCGCCGCGAGCTTGCCGAGACTGACAAGGCCATCAAGGAGATTGTCCGCGTCATCGAGCAAGGCGGCTATCACCGTGCTCTGTCCGACCGGCTCAGGGAACTTGAGGCGAAACAGGACGAGCTAGCCGCCCGCTTGTCGGAGGCTCCGGTGAACATCCCCGACATCCATCCGAACGTCGCCGAGACCTACCGCCGCAGGATCGAGCGCCTGACTGCCGCGCTCGCCCATCCCGACGACGCCGTTGAAGCGGCGGACGCCATCCGCGAAGTCATCGACCGCATCGTCATCACGCCGGGCGACAAGCGAGGCGATCTCCGGATCACGCTGCACGGCGACCTCGACACCATCCTCGACTGGATCGACCGCGTCGGCAAACCCGGCTACAAACCCGCGACCGACACCGCATCATCCCGATTGTCAGTCTCGGTCAAAACTCGGGCTTGACCCGGCCATCCGCTCTGCGCGCTCGTCCCCCGCAGCGCCTGGGCATGCCCGAGGACGAGATTTCCGTCGGTGCGAGCCGCGCGCCGGCGAAGCGCTCCAGAGCTTCGGGCGTGAGGCTGGATCGCTTCGCTGCGCTCGCGATGACAGGCATTGCGACGAAAATAGGAATATAGTCTATAGCGTCGTTTTCCTGCCGCCGAGGGGCGCTCTTGCGGGGCGTCGACAGAGCGGGAGAGGCCGTAACCAGGCGGGGTCGACGCGGCGCCGCGGACTCGCGACCGGGCTCGCACCTTCTCCCGCGAGAGGAGGAAACGCAGTGGAGAGATCCCGGCCCACTTCCCCTCTCCTGAATCGGGTCGATTTCTTAGCCTGACAATGACATAGAGGCGCCCGACACCCCCGACACCGCAAGCACACCGAAATGGCCGTCGAGCGATACAACGCAAAGGAAACCGAACCGCGCTGGCAGGAGGTCTGGTCGGAGCGCGAGCTGTTCCGCACGCACAACGACGACCCGCGGCCGAAATACTACGTGCTGGAGATGTTCCCCTACCCGTCGGGGCGCATCCATATGGGCCATGTCCGCAACTACACGATGGGCGACGTGGTGGCGCGCTACAAGCGGGCGCGGGGCTTCAACGTGCTCCATCCGATGGGCTGGGACGCCTTCGGCATGCCGGCCGAGAACGCCGCGATGCAGAACAAGGTCCACCCGAAGGAATGGACCTACGCGAATATCGCCACGATGCGGAAACAGCTCAAGTCGATGGGGCTGTCCCTCGACTGGTCGCGCGAGATCGCGACCTGCGACCCGTCCTACTACAAGCACCAGCAGCGCATGTTCCTCGACTTCCTGGAAGCCGGGCTCGTCGCGCGCAAGACCGCCAAGGTGAACTGGGATCCGGTCGACCAGACCGTGCTCGCCAACGAGCAGGTCATCGACGGCCGCGGCTGGCGCTCGGGCGCGCTCGTGGAGCAGCGCGAGCTGACGCAGTGGTTCTTCAAGATCACCGACTTCGCGGCCGATCTCGACGCCCGGCTCGACACGCTCGATCGCTGGCCGGAGAAGGTGCGGCTGATGCAGCGCAACTGGATCGGGCGCTCGGAGGGACTGCTCGTCCGCTTCGCGCTCGACCCGGCGACGACGCCGGCCGGCGAGGACACGCTGGAGATCTACACGACCCGCCCGGACACGCTGTTCGGCGCCAAGTTCCTGGCGGTCGCGCCCGACCACCCGCTCGCCAAGGCGGCCGCCGCGAAGGCTCCCGAACTCGCCGCCTTCATCGAGGAATGCCGCCGCATGGGCACGGCCCAGGAGGCGATCGACAAGGCCGAGAAGCTCGGCTTCGACACGGGAATCCGCGCCACGCACCCGTTCGACCCGGACTGGCAGCTGCCGGTCTATGTGGCGAACTTCATCCTGATGGAATACGGCACGGGCGCGATCTTCGGCTGTCCGGCGCACGACCAGCGCGACCTCGATTTCGTCAACCGGTACGGGCTCGGCAACACGCCGGTCGTCTGCCCGCCCGGACAGGACCCCGCGACCTTCGCCATCACGGACGAGGCCTATGACGGGGAGGGGACGCTCATCAATTCCCGCTTCCTCGACGGGATGACGATCGCGGCCGCCAAGGAGGAGGTGGCGCGGCGGCTCGAAGCCGAAACGCGCGGGAACAGGCCCGTCGCCGAGCGCAAGGTGAATTATCGCCTGAGGGATTGGGGCATCTCGCGCCAGCGCTACTGGGGCTGCCCCATCCCGGTGATCCACTGCGCGAATTGCGGCGTCGTGCCGGTGCCGCGCGAGGACCTGCCGGTCACGCTGCCGGAGGACGTCTCCTTCGACCAGCCCGGCAACCCGCTCGACCGGCATGCGGAATGGCTGAAGGTGCCCTGCCCGACCTGCCGGGCGGAGGCGCGGCGCGAGACGGACACGATGGACACCTTCGTGGATTCGTCCTGGTACTTCGCCCGCTTCACCGACCCCAAGCTCGACGACGCTCCGACCGATCCGGAGGTCGCCGATTCCTGGCTGCCGGTCGACCAGTATATCGGCGGCATCGAGCACGCGATCCTGCACCTCCTCTATTCGCGCTTCTTCACCCGCGCCATGCGGCGGGCCGATCTCGTCGGCCTCGACGAGCCGTTCGACGGCCTCTTCACCCAGGGCATGGTGGTGCACGAGACCTACCGCGACCGGGCCGGAAACTGGGTGCAGCCGAACGAGGTCCGCATCGAGACCGAGGCCGGCAGCCGGCGCGCGTTTCACGTGAAAACATCCGAGCCGGTCGAGATCGGCTCGATCGAGAAGATGTCGAAGTCGAAGAAGAACACGGTCGACCCCGACGACATCATCGCGAGCTACGGCGCCGATACGGCGCGCTGGTTCATGCTCTCCGACTCGCCGCCCGAGCGGGACGTGATCTGGACGGAGGAGGGCGTGCAGGGCGCCTGGCGCTTCGTCCAGCGCGTGTGGCGCCTCGTGAGCGAGGTCGCGGAGGCCGGGAAGGGCAGCGGCGACGTCGGCCCGCTGCCGCTGCGCCGGGCCGCGCACCGGGCGCTCGCCGCCGTGCAGGACGACATCGAGGACCTTCGCTTCAACCGCGCTGTGGCGCGCATCTACGAGCTCGCCAACGCGATCGGGGCCGAGCTCCAGGCGGGGAAGGGCGCCTCCGCGACCGCCCGCGAGGCGACCCGCATCCTCGTCCAGCTCATCGCGCCCATGATGCCGCATCTCGCTGAGGAATGCTGGCGCGCGCTCGGCCAGAAGGGGCTCGTCGCGGAGGCGGCCTGGCCGGAGGTCGAGCGCGATCTCCTCGTCGAGGATATGATCACGCTGCCGGTTCAGGTGAACGGGAAGAAGCGCGCCGACGTGACGGTGGCGCGAGATGCCGACAACGAGGCGATCGAGGCCGCCGTGCTCTCGCACGAGGCCGTGAAGCGTGCCATGGAAGGCAGGCCCGCCCGCAAGGTGATCGTCGTCCCGCAGAGGATCGTGAATGTCGTGGCTTGAGAATCGCGACGCGAGCCGCCTCGCCGCCGTTCTGGCGCTTACCCTGGCTCTCGCCGGCTGCTTCCGCCCGCTCTACGGCCCGACCGCCTCGGGCGAGAGGCTGCAGGACGTCCTCGCGGCGATCGAGGTCGAGAAGGTCTCGAGCCCGGCCGGGCAGGAGCGGATCGGGCATTATCTGCGGAGCGAGCTGATCTTCGACCTCGACGGCTCCGGCACGCCACGTCCGAAGCGCTACAAGCTCGCGCTCGACACGGCCGAGTCGATCCAGCCGATCTCGGTCGACACCCTGTCCGGCCGCGCCGACGCGGCGCTGCTGAACGGCACCGCACGCTTTACCCTGAAGGACACCGAGGGCAGGACCGTCATTGCCGGAACGGCGCGCGCCAACGCCACCTATCAGCGCGACCAGCAGCGCTTCGCCTCCGTACGGGCCGCGCGCGACGCGGACATCCGGGTGGCAAAGCTGCTCGCCGACGACATCAAGCAGCGGCTCGCGGCCTATTTCGCGACCTCGCCCTAACCTCCGATGGTCGCGGTCAAGGCGGGCGATGTCGACCGGGCGGTGGCGAGCCGGCGGAGCGACATCGGCCTGCTCCTGTTCTACGGGCCCGATGCCGGACGCGTGACCGAGCGGGCCCGCGCCGCTGCCCAGGCGGCGGTGTCCGATCCGTCGGACCCGTTCCAGCTGATCCGCATCGACGGAGATGCGCTGGCCGAGGCGCCGGCGCGCCTCGTCGAGGAGGCCTCGACCTTCGGCATGTTCGGCGGCCGGCGTGCAATCTGGGTGCGGCCGAGCGGCCGCAACATCGCGCCCGCGGTGACGGCCTGCCTCGACGTGCCGCTCGTCGATACGCTGGTCGTGATCGAGGCGGGCGATCTCGCGAAGAGCTCGCCCCTGCGTGCGGCCTGCGAAGCGTCGCCGCGCGCCCTGGCGCTGCCCTGCTACGCCGACGAGGGGCGGGATCTCGCCGCCGTGATCGCCGAGACCCTGCGCGCGCAAGGACTTGCGATCGACCCAGACGCGCGCGAGTTCCTGGCTGAGAGCCTCGGCGGCGACCGGCTCGCGACGCGGGGCGAGCTGGAGAAGCTCGCGCTCTACGCGCATGGCCAGAGTTCGGTCCGCATCGAGGATGTCGAAGCCGTGGTCAGCGACGTGTCCGGCCCGAGCGTCGATGCGGTGATCGACGCGGCCTTCCTCGGTGACCGGACAGCGCTGGAGGCCGGGCTGGAGCAATTGTCGCGTCACGGCACGGTGGCGGCCGCCATCGTCGCGCTTGCCCTGCGGCACGGGCTCGCGCTCCTCGGCCAGGTCGTCCGGCTCGGGGGCGGTGGCGACGTCGAGACGGCGATCCGGAACTGGCGCGGCCTGCATTTCCGGCGCAGGAACGCGGTCGCGCGCCAGCTCAAGCTGTGGACGCCGGACCGCTTGACGCGCGCGATCGCGATCCTGCAATCGGCGGCGCTGACAGCCCGGCAGACGCCGGCGCTCGCGGATGCCGCCGCCGCTCAGGCCCTCTTCGCCCTGGGCTCCCGGGCACGATCGGCCTCCGCGGGCTGAGCCTTGAGCCGCTGGCACAGGGCGTCGAGCTGCTCGAGCGAGCGATATTTGATCCGCAGCTCGCCCGACGTGCCCCGGTTGTCGATCTTCACCACGAGACCGAGCGCGTCCTGCAGGGCGAGCTCCAGGGCGCGCGTATCCGCATCCGGGCTGCGCGGCTGGCGCCTCGAAGCCTCCGCCGGCGCGTCCGCCGCCTCGGCCTCCGCCTTCGCGATCCGCTCCACATCGCGCACGTTGAGGCCCTGCTCGACGATGGTTCTCGCCACCGCCTCGGGGTTGCGCACGGCCAGCAGCGCCCGGGCATGGCCGGCCGTGATGTCGCCCCGCGCGACGATCTCGCGAACCGAGGCGGGCAGCTTCAGGAGCCGCAACGTATTCGCGACATGGCTTCGGCTCTTGCCGAGCACCGAGCCGAGATCGGCCTGCGTATAGCCGTGCTCGGCGATGAGCTTCTCGTAGCCGGCCGCCTCGTCCAGCACGTTGAGGTCGGAGCGCTGCACGTTCTCGATGATGGCGAGCTCGAGCGCCGTCTTGTCGTCCGCCTCGACGATGACAACCGGCACGTCGTGCAGCCCGGCCCGCTGCGCCGCCCGCCAGCGTCGCTCGCCGGCGATGATCTCGTAGGCGTCGGGGAGGTTGGGCACCGGCCGCACGACGATCGGCTGGATGATGCCGCGCTCCCGGATGGAGGCGGCGAGATCGTCGAGCTCCGGCTCGTGGAACTGGCTGCGAGGGTTGCGCGGATTGCGGCGAAGGAACTCGATCGGCACCTTGCGTTGGCCGCGGGCCCGCTCGACGACGGGCTCCTCGTCGGCTTCCCCCAGCAGCGCGGCCAGGCCTCTGCCGAGCCGCGAGCGCGCAAGTTCCTCGGCCATGGCGGTCTCGGTCTCCATCGGCGCGTCAGGCCACGGCCTGTAGCGCACGTTCACGCTGGATCACTTCTGATGCGAGCTTGAGATAGGCTTGGCTGCCGGCGCAGCGCAGGTCGTAGAGCAGCACCGGCTTGCCGTGCGAGGGGGCTTCCGACACGCGGACGTTGCGCGGGATCACCGTGTCGTAGACCGCCGAGCCCATGAACTCGCGCACATCCGCCACGACCTGGTTCGCGAGATTGTTGCGCGGATCGAACATAGTCAGCACGACGCCGTGGATCGAAAGCTTCGGGTTCAGATTGGCGCGCACCTGCTCGACGGTCTTGATCAGCTGGCTCAGGCCTTCCAGCGCGAAGAACTCGCATTGCAGCGGCACGACGACGGCATCGGCGGCCGCGAGCGCGTTGATCGTGAGCAGGTTCAGCGAGGGAGGGCAGTCGATCAGGACATAGGTGATGCGTTCCTCGTCCCGGGACATGAGCGCGAGCTCGTTGATGGCCCGCCGAAGCCGCTGGTTGCGGTCGCGCTCCTTCGCGATCTCGAGTTCGACCCCGAGCAGGTCCATAGTCGAAGGGGCAACGAAGAGATTTGGGACCGCGGTTTCCTGAACGACGCTGCGCAGGTCGGCCTCGCCGGCGAGCACGTGATAGGTCGAGAGCGAGCGGCGCTTCCGGTCGATGCCGAGCCCGGTCGAGGCGTTGCCCTGCGGATCGAGGTCGATCACGAGCACGCGCTCGCCGATGGCGGCGAGTGCGGTGCCGAGATTGATGGCGGTGGTCGTCTTGCCGACGCCGCCCTTCTGGTTGGCAAGCGCCAGGACGCGAGGAACGCCGGACATGGAGGATCCGACAGCGGAGATGCTGGTCACGTGGGGTCCGTGGGCCGGTTCGTGATAGGACCGTCGAAGCGGCGAATGCGAAGGATGCGGCCTTCGGGATCGACGGCGCTCGGGATCGCATCCGCGGCGAATCTCCAGGATTCGGCCGCCTTCGTCAATTCGGACAGGTAGCCCCGGCCCTTGGGAAACAGGCCGATTGCGCCCTTCGTCAACAGGGGAGAGGCAAGCCGCAAGAGTTCATCGAGGCCTGCGAGCGCACGCGCCGTGACCACCTGGGGAGTAGGCTCGAGCCTTGGAAGGACGGCGTCGATGCGGCCTTCCCAGACCTGCGCGGACGCGCCGGTCGCGCGAGCGACGTGGCGCAGGAAAGCGCATTTGCGGCCATCGCTTTCGACCAGGTGCATGCGCGTGCCGGGACGGGCGATCGCCACGACGAGTCCGGGGAAGCCGGCTCCAGAGCCGAGATCGGCCCAGACCTCGCCGTCGGCGAGGTTTGCGAGCTGGAGCGAATCCGCGAAGTGGCGGATCCAAACCCCGTCGAGCGTGCTCGGGCCCACGAGGTTCTTCACCGTCTGCCAGCGGTGCAGCTCGGCCTCGTAGATCTCCAGCTTTGCCCTGGTTTCACGTGAAACGCCGGCGAGGATCTCGGCCGCGCGGCCTGCCCAGTCAGCCATCCCGCCCCGCGAGGCTGCGCCCGCGCTGTTTGGCATGCGCGGCAAGGAGCGTAAGGGCAGCCGGCGTCATGCCTTCGATCCGCGCGGCATGACCGATGGTGACCGGGCGGATCAGGTCCAGCTTCGTGCGCAGCTCTGCCGACAGACCGGAAAGGGACGAGAAGTCGATGCCTGCTGGCAGGGCATAGCTCTCGTCGCGCCGGAACGCGGCTGCGTCCTGCGCCTGCCGTTCGAGATAGACGTCGTACCGGGCCTCCGTCTCAACCCGCTCGGCGAGCCGGTCAGGCACCGTATCGAGTTCCGGCCAGATCGCCGCGAGGCGCCGGAGCGTCACCTCGGGATGCGAGAGCAACTGGAAGGCGGTGCGGCGCTGGCCGTCCCGGTTCAAGGCGAGCCCGTGCCGCAGCGCCTCGTTCGGCGTGAGCGAGAGCTCGAGAAGCCGGTGCCGCAGCCCGGCGTAATCCCGCTGCCACCGATCGAACCAGGCCGCGCGCTGCTGGCCGACGGCACCGAGTGCCACGGCTTTCGGCGTGAGACGCTCGTCCGCATTATCCGCCCGCAGACTCAGCCGGAACTCCGAGCGCGAGGTGAACATGCGGTACGGCTCGCTGACGCCGCGGGTGATGAGGTCGTCGACCAGGACCCCGATATAGCTCTCCGACCGGTCGAAGCTGATCCCGTCCCGCCCGGCGGCGCGCAAAGTCGCGTTGAACCCGGCCAGGATGCCCTGGGCTGCGGCCTCCTCGTAGCCGGTGGTGCCATTGATCTGACCGGCCAGGAACAGTCCCGCTACCCGCTTCAGCTCGAGCGTCGGAGTCAGGCTGCGCGGATCGACGTAATCGTATTCGATCGCGTAACCCGGCCTGATCATGCGCACGCGCTCCAGTCCGGGGATGGCGGCCAGTATCCCGCGCTGCACGTCCTCGGGGAGCGAGGTCGAGATCCCGTTCGGATAGACGGTCGGGTCGTCGAGCCCCTCGGGCTCCAGGAATATCTGGTGACCCTCACGGTCGCCGAACCGCACGACCTTGTCCTCGATAGAGGGACAGTAGCGCGGGCCGCGGCCGGTGATCTCGCCGGAAAACATCGGAGCCCGTGCGAGGTTCGCCCGGATGAGGTCGTGGACCGCTCGGCTCGTTCGCGTGATCCCGCATTCGATCTGCGGAACCGTGATCCGCCCGGTCAGCGCCGAGAAGGGAACCGGGTCATCATCGGCCGGCTGCTTCTCGACCGAACTCCAATCGATCGTACGGCCGTCGAGCCGGGGCGGCGTCCCGGTCTTGAGCCGGCCGAGCGGCAGGCCGAGGCGGGCCAGCGTGCGGGACAGGCCTGTCGAGGGCCGTTCCCCGAAGCGTCCGGCGGGGATTTTTACCTCGCCGATATGAATCAAGCCGCCCAGGAATGTTCCAGTCGTCACGACGACCGCGCCGGCCCGGATGTCGCGGCCGTCGGCCAGCCGTACGGCTTCGACCCGACCTTCCCGGAACTCGAGATCCTCGACATCACCCTCGATGATATCGAGGCCTGCGGTCTCAGACAGGATGCGCCGGACGGCACGTGCATAGAGCTTGCGGTCCGCCTGGCTGCGGGGCCCGCGCACGGCCGGCCCCTTGCGCCGGTTCAGCAGGCGAAACTGGATGCCGGCCTCGTCCGCGGCGCGCCCCATCACGCCATCCAGCGCGTCGATCTCGCGTACGAGATGGCCCTTGCCGAGCCCGCCGATGGCTGGATTGCACGACATCGCGCCGATGGTCTGCCGCACATGGGTGACGAGCACCGTCCGGGCCCCGAGCCGAGCTGCGGCCGAGGCAGCCTCGGCTCCCGCATGCCCGCCGCCGATGACCACGACGTCGTAGCGCGTCCTCTGTCCAGGCCCGTGTTCCACGTGAAACGCCATCTACTTTCCGATGCAGAACTGCCCGAAGATCCGATCCAGGATCTCCTCTACGTCCACACGGCCCGTGACCCGCCCCAGCGCGCGCAGGGCCAGTCGCAGATCTTCGGCCGCCAATTCCTCATGTCCCACCGCTTGGGCCGCCTCGGCCCGGGACAAGGCAGATACGACCTCCTCCAATGCTTTGCGATGCCGCTCACGCGTAACCACCGCATCTCCCGCACCGGCCAGCACCGCCTCGGCACGCTCCCGAACGGCCTCGACCAACCGCCCGATGCCGTCGCCCGTCCGAGCCGAGACCGCCAGATCGGCGCTAGGCGGCCGATCTGCAAGATCGGATTTCGTCGCCACGTTCAGCACCGGTACGGGTCCGAAGCTTTCGCCGTCTGCAACGGCGTCGGGCGCGACGAGCCATAGCACGAGATCGGCGCCGCGTGCATGCCGCCGTGCCCTGGCGATCCCCTCCCCCTCGACCGGATCGGCGGCTTCACGCAAGCCGGCCGTATCCACGAAGGTAACCGGCAGTCCATCGAGGTCGCAGCGGACCTCGATCGCATCCCGCGTCGTCCCTGGATGCGGCGAGACGATCGCCACTTCCCGGCGGGCAAGCGCGTTCAGGAGCGTCGACTTGCCCGCGTTCGGCGGACCCGCGATGACCGCCACGAACCCTTCCCGGAGACGCTCCGCGCGGGAGCTGCGAGCGAGTTCGTCCTCGATCTCCAACCGAACGGCATGAAAGATAGCAGCGGCCTCAGAGCTTGCCGCATGGGAAACATCTGCTTCGTCGGTAAAGTCGAGACCCGCCTCGGCGAGCGCGAGCGCGTCGGCCAAGCGGTCGCGCCAGTCGTCTACCTTGTTCGCCAGCGCACCTTCGAGCTGCCGAAGCGCTTGGCGGCGCTGTGCCTCCGTCTCGGCATCGATGAGGTCGGCGAGCCCTTCTACGGCCGACAGATCCATGCGGCCGTTGAGAAAGGCGCGGCGCGTGAACTCGCCGGGCTCCGCCGCCCTTAATCCCGGCAGACTGGAGAGAGCGCGCAGCACTGCGCTCCTGACGGCTAGGCCGCCATGAATATGGAGCTCCGCCTGGTCTTCGCCCGTGAAGCTCCCGGGCGCAGCCATGCGCAGTACGAGCGCCTGGTCGAGCACCTCGCCCGTGACAGGATGATGGAGGCGGCGCAGCGACGCCCGGCGCGGCGGCGGCGCTGGCCCGCGGACAAGAGCATGCAGCGCCGCTTCCGTTCCCGGTCCGGAGATCCGGATGACGGCGATTCCGGCCCGGCCGAAACCCGATGCCACGGCGAAGATCGTGTCGCCGGAAGTCATCTGAACGTCAGAGAGCGGGAAGGGCAGGCGCGCGACCGAGGGGAACCGGAACAGATCGCTCTCGTGTAGATGAAGGATCGGTTCCTGCGCAAACGCGCGGAGCTGCGAAGGAGGCGGTGTATCGAGGGTTACAGCGCCGGGAGGGGCGAGGTCGAGCCATGCCTCACTGTGCGGCTCCTGAGGCCGCTCCCGGCGTGTCGTCCGTAGTGATCGTGCCGCTGGGCTGCCGCCCGTCCGCTCTCGGCAGCCGTCAGGCCGCGGCTTCCTGCTGAGGTGGTTCCATCAAGGACCTCCTTCGGGCGAATTCGCCGGCTGGTGCCTGGCCGGCGTCGGCCGATTGACTCGGCACCCCGATCATCGGCCGATGCAGGCTGGAGTCAAGCGCGAGCGACCTACGAACCGTGCCGACCGCCTGGCCGCAACGGAAAGAGCCAGGAGCTTTGCCTCCAAGGTCAGGTTTCGCTCTGGCCTGCTTGCGGCCAGCAGTGCTGACCCGGCGTCACGTATTCATCGAATCGAAGAAGTCCTGATTCGTCTTCGTCTGTCGGAGCTTGTCGAGCAGGAACTCCATAGCGTCGACCGTTCCCATCGGATTCAGGATGCGGCGGAGCACATACATCTTCTTGAGAACGTCGGCCGGGACCAGCAGCTCTTCCTTGCGCGTGCCGGAGCGGGTGATGTCGAGCGCGGGGAATATGCGCTTGTCCGAAACCTTACGGTCCAGGATGATTTCCGAATTGCCGGTCCCCTTGAACTCCTCGAAGATCACCTCGTCCATGCGCGAGCCGGTGTCGATGAGCGCGGTCGCGATGATGGTGAGCGAGCCACCCTCCTCGATGTTGCGGGCTGCGCCGAAGAAGCGCTTGGGCCGCTGCAGCGCATTGGCGTCGACGCCGCCGGTCAGCACCTTGCCGGAGCTCGGCACGACCGTGTTGTAGGCGCGGCCGAGGCGCGTGATCGAATCGAGAAGGATGACGACGTCGCGCCCGTGCTCGACGAGGCGCTTGGCCTTCTCGATCACCATCTCGGCCACCTGGACGTGGCGTGCCGCCGGCTCGTCGAAGGTCGAGGAGATCACCTCGCCCTTCACCGAGCGCTGCATGTCGGTGACCTCCTCCGGCCGCTCGTCGATCAGCAGCACGATGAGGTAGCATTCGGGATGGTTGGCGGTGACCGACTTGGCGACGTTCTGGAGAAGGACCGTCTTGCCGGTGCGCGGCGGGGCCACGATCAGCGCGCGCTGGCCCTTACCGATAGGTGCGACGACGTCGATGATTCGCGCGGAGAAATCGCGCTTGCCGGTTTCCTCGACGACCTCGAGACGGATGCGCTCGTCGGGATAGAGCGGGGTCAGGTTGTCGAAATGGACCTTGTGCTTGAGCTTCTCGGGGTCCTCGAAATTGATCGTGTTGACCTTGAGGAGAGCGAAATACCGTTCCCCTTCCTTGGGGCCGCGGATCGGCCCGTCGACGGTATCGCCCGTCCGCAGACCGAAACGGCGGATCTGCGAGGGCGAGACATAGATGTCGTCCGGGCCCGGCAGATAATTCGAATCGGGTGAGCGGAGGAAGCCGAATCCATCCTGCAGCACCTCCACCACGCCCTGCCCGACGATCTCCGTCTCGCGTGCCGCGAGCTGCTTGAGGATCGCGAACATCAACTCCTGCTTGCGCATGGTCGAAGCGTTCTCGACCTCGACCTCCTCGGCGAAAGCCAGTAGCTCGGTCGGGGACTTGGACTTCAGGTCCTCAAGTTTCACTTCCCTCATCGGGGAACACTCTCGCGGGTAGAGGAAGGGCCGGGACTCGCGGGGATGGCCGACAGGGCAGCCCGGTTGTGCGCGCTCGCGGCAACGAGCCTCGTTCGGCTCCACCACGCGTAGCGACCTGTCGGTTGGGAGAGCTTGCTTATAGGGCCTTTCCCGCCCGCCCTCAAGAGCTAGGCCGCAAAATCAGAAGGGCTTGAAAACGACCAGGACGACGATCGCCACAAGGCAGGCCGTCGGGACCTCGTTGATGACGCGGTAGTAGCGAGCTGAGTGCCCGTTGCGATCCTCGGCGAACTCGCGCAGCCGCCGGACGAATATCCCATGGAGACCTGACAGCAACAGCACGATCGCGAACTTGGCATGGAACCAGCCCTGCCGGTACGCCTCGGTCTCCCAGGCGAGCCACAGCCCGAAGATCCAGGTCGCCGCCATGGCGGGATTGATGATCGCCTTGAGGAGCCGCCGCTCCATGACCTTGAAGGTCTCCGATTGCGGCGAACCGCGCGGCGCATCGGCGTGGTAGACGAAGAGACGGGGCAGGTAGAACATGCCCGCCATCCAGGCCACCATCGATATGATGTGCAGGCTCTTCAGCGTCGGGTAGAGCATCAGGGTCCGGATCCGTAGCGCGCTGCGGCCCTCCTCACCCGCTCGATCATGCGCTCGACATGGGCGACGGGCGTCTCCGGCAGGATGCCGTGGCCGAGATTGAAGATGTGCGGCCGGCCCTCGACGGCGTCGAGGACGGCGTCGACGCCCCGGTCCAGCGCCTCCCCGCCGGCGAGCAGAGCCAGAGGATCCAGGTTGCCCTGCGTCGGCAGATGCTCCGGAAAGGTCGGCAGCACATGCGCGAGGTCGACCGTCCAGTCGAGCCCGAGCGCATCGCCGGGACAGTTCCAGCCGAGCTGCGTCATGTGGCCGCCCGAGCCGCGGATGAAGACGATCACGCGCGCCCCCGGCTTGGCCGCCTTCACGCCGGCAACGATCCGCGAGATCGGCTCGAGGGAGAGCGGACCGAACAGGATCGGCGGCAGCGCCGCCCCGAATGATTCGAAGATCTGCACCGCGTCCGCCCCGGATTCGATCTGGCGTATCAGATAGGCGGTGGATGCTTCCACCAGACGGTCGATCAGCGCGTTCATGAGCGCCGGATCGCGATAGGCCAGCGTGCGGGCCGGCGCCTGGTCAGGCGTACCCTTCCCGGCGATCATGTAGCTCGCCACCGTCCAGGGCGCGCCGCAGAAGCCGAGAAGCGCGGTGTCCTGCGGCAGCTCCTGCCGGACGCGCTGCAGCACCTCGAAGACGGGCGCGAGCTTCTCGAGCGGCAGCGCCGGGGCGAGCCTTTCCAGATCCTCCATGGACCTGGTCTGGGAAAGTCGCGGGCCCTCGCCTTCCTGAAAGGTCACCTCGGCCCCGAGCGCATGCGGGACGACCAGGATGTCGGAGAACATGATGGCGGCATCGAAGCCGAACCGCCGAATGGGCTGGAGCGTCACTTCCGCGGCAAGTTCCGGGTTGTAGCAGAGGTCGAGGAACGATCCTGCCTTCGCGCGGGTCGCCCGGTACTCCGGAAGATAGCGACCGGCCTGCCGCATCATCCAGACGGGCGGTGGCCAGACGGGCGCGCCGTCGAGGACCCGGCAGACCGGCTTGGCGGTGGCGTCCGCATCCGGGCTCTCTGAAAAGGAATCCTGAATCTGAATCTTTGCTTCTCTTGCTTGAGGGCCTGGATTCGCCGCCGCAACGCGCTCCACAGCCTGCCCACAATCCAGCTAGCACGGATCGGTTCCGCATGCGCGGCGCGCCCGGTTAACGGTCCGTAAAGGTTACCAAAGGGTTAAACCGGCCTGTCTGGTCCCGCGGCCGGCGGGAAATTCCGGCATCACCGATTCCAGGTCCCAGGTCTCCCGACGTCGGCGCTGTTGAACCGATCCGGGACAAGCGGCGGGCCCGCTTCCCTGGACCGGGCCTGCAGCCTCCCTTATCCACACTCGTCGACTCCCCGATCGCGGATTGTCCCGTGGGCCGCAGCTACTTCCATCTCCACCTCGTCTCGGACTCGACCGGCGAGACCCTTATCGCGGTCGCGCGGGCCGCGGCGGCGCAGTACGAGGGCGTTTCCGCGATCGAGCACGTCTATCCGCTCGTGCGGTCGTCGAAGCAGCTCGACCGCGTGATCTCGGAGATCGACGCCGCGCCCGGGCTCGTCCTCTACACCCTCGTCGACCGCGAGCTCGCCGGCAGGCTCGAGGAGGCATGCCGGGCGACCGGCTGCCCGCACCTCTCCGTGCTGGCTCCGGTTCACGCGCTGCTCGAGTCGTATCTGGGTGCCGCCTCTACCGCGCGTCCCGGGGCCCAGCACATGCTGAATGCCGAGTACTTCAAGCGCATCGACGCGATGAACTTCACCCTGATGCACGACGACGGCCAGCTTCCGGAGGACCTGGACGATGCCGATGTCGTGCTGGTCGGAGTGAGCCGCACCTCCAAGACGCCTACCTCAATCTATCTGGCCAATCGCGGGCTGAAGACCGCCAACATCCCGTTGGTGCCGAACATGCCCGTTCCGCCTGCGCTGGAGAAGGTGCGCAGGACGCTCGTGGTCGGCCTCGTCGCCTCGCCGGAGCGCATCGTCCAGATCCGGCAGAACCGTCTCCTCTCGCTGAAAGCGGACGAGGATACGTCCTATGTCGATCGCGATCTGGTGGCGGAGGAGATCGCCTTCTCGCGCCGGCTCTGCGCCCGGCATAACTGGCCGGTGATCGACGTGACCCGCCGCTCGATCGAGGAGACGGCGGCCGCGATCCTCGATCTCTACCGCGACCACGCGCTGCGCTTCATCGCGGTTTGAGCATGGCCGTACTCTGGCGGGGCAGAGCTCCGCTCCTTCTTGCATCGACGAGTCGGGTACGACGCAAGCTGCTGGAAGGGGCGGGCATCCCGGTCGAGGCGGTCGCGCCCGGTGTCGACGAGCGGGCGCTCCAGCATTCCATCGGGCCAGGGGTCGCGGCTGGAGATCTTGCGGCGCATCTCGCCGGGGCAAAGGCGGAGGCCGTGGCGCGGCAACATCCCGACCGCGTGGTGATCGGCGCCGACCAGGTTCTCGCGTTCGAGGCGGAGTGCCTCGGCAAGCCGGGCACGCGGGAAGCTGCCCGTCGCCAGCTCGCCCGGCTGGCGGGCCGCAGCCACGTCCTGCACAGCGCCGTCGCCCTGGCGGTGGACGGCCAGGTCCGCGGGACCGCGATCGAGACTGCGCGGCTGACATTGCGCGATCTCGATGACGCCGCGATCGCGCTTTACGTCGAGGCCGCTGGAGAAGCGGCGCTTCACTCGGCAGGAGGTTACGAGATCGAGGGCTTGGGTATCCATCTGTTCAGCCGGGTCGAGGGCGAGCACTCGACCATTCTGGGCCTTCCCCTCCTGCCGACCCTCGCGATGCTTCGCGAGCTGAACCTTCTTGCCCTATGATTCGCCGTGCCTTCGTCATCGGCCACCCGGTCGGCCATTCGCGCTCGCCTCTGATCCACGGACACTGGCTCGCCCGCTACGGCATCGCCGGATCATACGAGCGGGTCGAGGTTCCGCCTGAAGACCTCGCTCCCTTCCTGTCGCGCGTCGAGACGGATGGCTGGGTCGGCGGGAACGTGACGGTGCCGCACAAGGAAGCCGCCTGTAGGCTGGTCGGCGAGACGACGGCTCGGGCGAGACGGCTCGGATCCGTTAACACGCTGTGGCTCGCCGACGGCCGGCTCCACGGCGACACGACGGACGGGGAAGGATTCCTGGCAAGTCTCGCGGACGCGGTCGGGCCCTGCTGGATGGACGAAGTCGGGACCGTCCTGATCCTGGGTGCGGGGGGCGCCGCGCGGGCCATCGTGGGCGCCCTGCTGGATGCAGGCGCGAACCGGATCGTGCTCGCGAATCGAACCGCGGCGAGGGCGTGCGGTCTCGCCTCGCTCGCGCCGTCAGCGATCGAGGCAGTGCCCTGGGAGGCGATTCCCAACGTTCTGCCCCGGGCGAATCTGCTCGTGAACACGACGCAATGCGGCATGAAGGGCCAGCCCCGGCTCGAGCTCGACCTGGCGCGCCTCGCCGAAGAAGCGATCGTCGCCGATATCGTGTACGTGCCGCTCGAGACGGAGCTTCTTGCCTCCGCCCGGGCACGCGGCCTGAGGACCGTGGATGGGCTGGGCATGCTCCTGCACCAGGCCGTGCCCGGGTTCGAGCGCTGGTTCGGCGTGCGACCGGACGTCACGCCCGAGCTGCGCGCCGTCGTCGAGGCTGACATCCGGAAGACCGCATGACCTTTCTCCTTGGCCTGACCGGCTCGATCGGCATGGGAAAGTCGGCAACCGCGATCATGTTTCGCGAGCTCGGCGTTCCGGTGCACGATGCGGATGCCGCCGTGCATGCGCTCTATCGCGGGCGGGCGGCCCCGCTGATCGAGGAGGTCTTTCCGGGTACCGTGGTCGACGGCGTGGTCGACCGCTCGAAGCTGTCCGACCGGGTGATCGGGCGACCTCACGCCATGCGGCGGCTCGAATCGGTGGTGCATCCGCTTGTGCGGGAGGAGGAGATCGCGTTCCTACGCCGGGCGGTCGCGGAGCGGCGGCCGCTTGCCGTGCTCGACGTGCCACTCCTGTTCGAGACGGGGGGCGAGCGGCGCTGCGACGCGGTCCTGGTCGTGACGGCCGCACCCGAGGTGCAGGAAAGCCGCGTCCTGGCGCGCCCGGGCATGACGGCGCAGAAATTCGCGGCAATCCTGGCGAAGCAGACGCCGGACGAGGAGAAGCGCCGACGCGCCCACTTCATTGTGGATACGGGCCATGGCTTCCCTCGGGCGAAGGCGGCTGTCTCTGATATCGTGCGGGCGCTGGCCGGCCGGCCGGGCAGCGTTCTCGGCTCGCGGCTGGACGAGGAGGCAGGTTCTGGGCGTATTGCGTGAGATCGTCTTCGACACCGAGACGACGGGCACCGAGCATCTCGGCGGCGACCGGGTCGTCGAGATCGGCTGCGTCGAGCTGCTGAACCACATCCCAACCGGCCGCGTCTTTCACAGGTACATCAATCCCGAGCGGCCCTGCCATCCCGAGGCCTTCAGGGTGCATGGCCTGTCGGACGAGTTCCTGGCCGGCCATCCGGTCTTCGCGGCGCTGGCGGACGAGATCTGTGACTTCTTCGGCGACGCGAAGCTGATCGCCCACAACGCCGCCTTCGACATCGCCTTCCTGAATGTCGAGTTCGGGCGCACCGGCCACCCGACGATCGTGATGGACCGGGTTGTCGATTCGCTTGCGCTCGCGCGCCGGAAGCATCCCGGCGCGTCCAACAGCCTCGATGCGCTCTGCCAGCGCTACGGCATCGACAATTCCCGCCGCACGAAACATGGCGCACTTCTCGACGCCGAGCTCCTGGCAGAGGTCTATGTCGAGCTGATCGGCGGAAAGCAGGCCGATCTCGGGCTGGCGGTCGGCCCAGCCCCGCGCATTCTGGTCCAGGGCGCTACCCTGGACCGGCGTAACGAGCGGACTGCCCGCCCGGTCCGCCCGCCGCTGGACGAGGCCACGGTCGCCGCGCATCTCGCCTTCATCGACTCGTTCGGGGCCACGCCGATCTGGCGGGACTATGTGGCGGAGGCGATGCCGGACGCGAACGCAGCCTGAACGTGAGAGGCCACGGACCCGGCGGCCGCCTGTTAGGACGCTGTCTTCCCGCTCAGTTGACCGGCTGATTGGACGCTTGCGGGGCTCCGGCCTGATTCTGGGCGGCCTCGGCTTCCATCTTCTGGCGATAGAGACCGACGAAGTCGATCGGATCGATATAGAGGGGCGGGAAGCCGCCATTGCGCACCGCCTCGGCCACGATCTGTCGCGCGAACGGGAACAGGAGCCGCGGGCACTCGATCATGATGACCGGATGAAGCTGGTCCTGCGGGATGTTGCGTACGCGGAAAACCCCCGAATAGGTAAGGTCGAAGGCGAACATCACTTCGTCGCCGATCTTGGCGTTGCCCTCGAGCGACAGATCGACCTCGAAATCGGTCTCGGCCAGCTGCTTGGCGTTGACGTTCACCTGGATCGAGATCTGCGGCCCGCCCTCCTGTGGCGTGAGGGAGCGCGGCGCGTTCGGGTTCTCGAAGGAGATGTCCTTCGCGTATTGCGCAAGCGCGTTGAGGGAGGGCATCTGGTCGGCAGCTTGAGCGCCATTGCCTGCCGGATTCTCGGCCATGGAAGGTTCCTGTCGGTTTCTTGGCTTGAGGCGCATCCGCGGCCACGCTCGGGGTCCGGCGGAAAGCAGCGGGTCGCGCTATCACGCTTCGTTCACGGTCACAAGGCCGCGGCAGGTCCGTTTGCTTGTGGTAGGGGAGGCTGGATGTTACGACAGGGGACCCCCACATAGGCGCAGGGTCGGGCGTCTGCCGCCGGGCCGTATTGGCCGCGTTCGCGGTCGCTCCTGACGCCGAAGACCCGTTCTACGATGCAAGACTCGTTTGACGTCACGACGATCGTCTTTCTCGCCCTCGCGGTGTTCGTGATCTGGCGTCTGCGGTCCGTGCTCGGTCAGAAGACCGGTCACGAGCGGCCGCCGATCGACCCGTTTACGCGTCGCGAGACGGCCGATCCGGCCCGGCCGGGTGCGAACGGCGCGGACAATGTCGTACGGCTGCCCTCGGCGGGGATCGACCGCCCGGCCGCCCCACCCGCGAGCACCCCTCCTGCGGATCGATGGGCCGGCGTCGCGGAGCCGAATTCGGCGGTGGCGCGGGGACTCGACGAGATCGCCAAGGCGGAGCCGGATTTCGACGCCCGCGGCTTCGTAGAGGGCGCCAAGGCGGCATACGAGATGATCGTGACCGCATTCGCGCAGGGCGACCGCGAGACCCTGAAGAACCTGTTGTCCCGGGACGTGTTCGACGGCTTCGAGCGTGCGATCGCGGACCGCGAGTCGCGCGGCGAGAAGGCCGAGACGACCTTCGTGTCGATCGACAAGGCCGAGCTCGTCTCCGTGGAGACCCGCAATCGCGTCGCTCAGGTCTCCGTGCGCTTCCTGTCGAAGCTCATCACTGCGACGCGGGATGCCTCCGGCAAGGTGATCGACGGCAATCCGGAAACGGTGGTGGACGTCACGGACGTCTGGACCTTTGCGCGTACGCTTGGATCGCGCGACCCGAACTGGCAGCTCGTCGCGACCGAAGCCGGTCAATGATGCCGTGGGGCGGGTTCTCGTCTCGCTGACTTCGGCCGCTTTCGTCGCGGCGGCGCCCTCGACCGCAGCCGCCCAGCCGGCCATCCGAGGTGTCGAGCTGAAGCCGGTCGTCTTCCGCGATCTGCCGGCCTGGCGGGAGGATGATCAGACTGCCGCCTTCCGCGCCTTCGCCAGGAGCTGCTCCGCGATTGTCGAGGATGCTCCCGCCCTTCGCACCGCGTCTTCCATGTTGGACGGTCTGGCTGAAGCGTGCCGGGCTGCGGTGGCGATGCCGGAGCCGGACATTTCCGCCGCGCGTACCTTCTTCGAGAGCCGGTTCACGCCCTACGAGGTGTCCGCAGGAACCGGCCGGGGCTTTCTGACCGGCTATTACGAGCCGGAATTCCCGGGCTCACTGAAGCCGACAGCCGATTTTCCCGTCCCACTTCTGGCCCGCCCCGACGATCTCGTGACGCTCGAGCCCGGCGACGTGGTACCGGGCGCTCCGCCCGGACTTGCCGCGGCGCGCCGGACCGACTCCGGCCTGGAGCCCTATCCGGACCGCTCGGCGATCGAGGATGGGGCCATCTCGGACCGCACTCGTCCCGTCGCCTTCGTTCGCGATGCGGTGGATGCCTTCATCATTCAGGTCCAGGGTTCGGCCCGGCTCAAGCTGCCGGACGGGCGCGCGGTGCGACTGGCCTATGCCGGGAAGAATGGCCTTCCCTACACGTCCGTGGCCCGGCTTCTCGTCCAGAAGCTCGGCATCCCGGCCGCCGAGATGACGGCAGACGCCCTGACCGGCTGGCTGCGCCGGCATCCGGATCAGGCGAGGGATCTCCTGCGCCAGAACCGCTCTTACGTGTTTTTCCGCATCGCGGACGAGCTCGATCCCGCAGAGGGTCCGATCGGGGCCGCCGGAGTTCCTGTCACGGCCGGGCGGACGATCGCGATCGACCGCAGCCTGTGGGGCTATGGCCTGCCGGTCTGGCTGGAGGGTGACCTGCCGGAGCCGGGCGGCGGCTCGCGCCCGCTCAGGCGCCTGACCATCGCGCAGGATACTGGAAGCGCAATCGTGGGGCCGGCACGTGCCGACCTCTTCTTCGGCTCCGGGGCGGATGCGGGCTTGAGGGCCGGCCTGCTGCGCAACGAAGTGCGCTTCGTCGTCCTATGGCCGAAGCTGGAGCCGGCTTCCGCTGCGGCGCCGTGAACAGAGGGCCACGACGGCTTCTCAGCTCAGAGGAGCGGCGCCTCTGGGCGGAGGTGGCGAAATCGGTCGCACCGCTGCCCGGGCGAGCGCTTCCTACGGCGCCGGAGCTTCGGCGGCTTCCAGATGCCGCCTCGGCTTCCCCGTCCGAGATTCCGGCTGCCGTCCGGATCGATCATCGCCCGCAACACGCCGAGGCCGCCCCGCTAGCCCCGATCGAGCCGAAGACGAGACGCGCGCTTGCCCGCGGCCGCGCCCGGCCCGACGCGGTCATCGACCTGCATGGGATGACGCAGGCGGAGGCGCATGCGGCACTTCTCGGCTTTCTCCGTCGTGCGCAGGCATCCGGACGCCGCCTCGTCCTGATCGTCACCGGGAAGGGGCGGGCCGAGGACGTTCATGGATCCGGCGATCGCGGCGTGCTGCGACGCGTGGTGCCGCACTGGCTCGGCTTGCCGGAACTGCGTCCCCTTGTTCTGGGCTGGACGGAGGCGGCTCCCCGCCAGGGAGGCTCCGGCGCGCTGTATGTCCGGCTTCGACGGCCCGCCACGCGCGCTTGACCGTCAGGGAGGCGGGTGCCAAAGCGCCTCTCCCTCCCTCCGCGCGGACATCTCATGACGGCTAACGGCCTCGACATCCTGGCGCTCGGCAACGCCATCGTGGACGTGCTGGCCCAAACGGACGAGCGCTTCCTGGTGGAGCACGGGCTCGCGAAGGGCTCCATGCAGCTGATCGACGAGGCACGGGCCGAGGCCCTTTATGCCGCCATGGGGCCGGCCACCATCGTGTCCGGCGGCTCGGCCGCGAATACGGCTGTCGGGGCTGCTTCGCTCGGTGCCAAGGTCGGCTTTGTCGGCAAGGTCCGCGACGACGAGCTCGGGCGGCTCTTTACGCACGACCTGAACGCCGTTGGGGTGAAGTTCGGGACGCCTCCGGCGACCGAAGGCCCGGCTACTGCCCGGTCCTTCATCCTGGTCACGCCGGACGGGGAGCGGACCATGAACACCTATCTCGGCGCCTGCCAGAGGCTCGGCCCGAACGATCTGGACGAGGCGACGCTCCGCTCCGCCCGCATCGTCTATCTGGAGGGCTATCTCTGGGATCCCGCGGACGCGAAGGAAGCTTTCAGAACGGCCGTCCGGATTGCGCACGCGGCGGGCAACAAGGTCGCCCTCACGCTCTCGGACGCATTCTGCGTGGACCGCTATCGCGAGGAGTTCAGGGGCCTCGTTCGCGACGGCAGCGTCGACATTCTCTTTGCCAATATCCACGAGCTGAAGAGTCTGTACGAGACGGCTGACGAGCGGGACGCGGTATCGGCGTTGACAGCGGACGGTGTGCTCGGCGTTGTCACCCGGTCGGCGGAAGGCGCGCTTCTGGTCAGCCGCGACGGGATCGAGGCCGTGCCGGCCAGTCCGGTCGAGCGAGTGGTGGACACCACGGGCGCGGGTGATCTCTTCGCGGCCGGGTTCCTGGCCGGTCTCGTGCGCGGCCTCTCCTCGCGGGATTGCGCACGGCTTGGCGGGATCGCAGCCGCCGAGGTGATCTCTCATATCGGGGCACGTCCTCAGGCCGATCTGATGCAACTCGCTCGGGGCGAGGCACTGCTCGCCTGAGCTGGCACGCCTCAGGTAGGCCGGTCGGGCCGCACGGCCGGTGCGGAGAATGGCGGCTTCAGGGTTGGCGGTGTGCCCGGCAGGGCACGATCGCGACCTCGTCCGTGCGCTGCCAGCCGAAGCCGCCGCCTCGATCGGCGAGTTCGTACAGTGGGGCGGGAAGCCGATAGGTTCCGCCTTCGACACCCGCTGGCAGCATCACCGAGCCGTCCAGAGGAGCGATGATCGCGACCGGGGCGTCCGGCGCCTCGCAAAAGGCTCGGATCTGAGCCAGAGTCGGATGCAGCACCTGGCGTTCGCCGATCCATGGAGAGCGATCGGCGGTATCGGCTAGACCTGCGGCCAGCAGGCGCTCCATCCGGCCCTGCCATATGCGGGCGAGATCGGCCGAGAAGACGATGGAGGCGCCCTGGAGATGGCTGACCCAGTTCGGCTGCCCGGCCAACGCCCAGGCGTAGCGGGCGCCGTCCCGGAGCCAGAGCACTTCCGCGGGACCGGGCGGCAGCAACGCTGACAGCGCGGGGTCCCGCATCCGCTTATCGGTGATCCGGTCCAGGCGGGAGCGGTCGTCCCAGGTCGCGATCGCAAGAACGATCAGCCCCGTCGTCAGGATGACTGACGGTACCGGGTGCAGCCGCCAATGCGTATTCAACGCGACCAGGATTCCGATCAGAACGAGGGGAGCGGAGAGGACCCAGAACAGCCAGACGTGGCCGAGGATCGAGGCATCGGCCGGCTTGGCCGTCCATAGTTCGAGAACCAGGGCCCAACGCTGCCCGAGCGTCAGGGCCGCGGCAGCGCAGACGGTAACCCATGCGATGCGGACGAGCGTCTTCCCCGCGCCGCCGGTCAGACCGATTGGCAGCCGCGGGACGAGGAGGGCAGCGCCTGCCGCGGCTGCGCCGAGGGCGGAGGTGGGAGCAAGCACCCAGCCAAGCGTCAGGCAGGCCAGGGCAAGCTGCCCCTGCCTACCCGAGCGCCAGAGTCCGACCGCCGCGATCGGCAGCGTGAGAGTGCCCGCGAGTGACAGCAACCAGAGCGCTCGCCAGGGCTGCGCCTGGACGACCAGAACCAGGACGAATCTGTCCGCCGCCAGATAGGTGACGCCGAGGCCGATGAGGCTCGCGACCAGGATCCCGGTGGGCACCCGCCTCTGGGCCGCGGACAGGAAAGGCAGGGCGAGCAACACAGTTGCCGGTCGGACCGCTGCGGGCGCCCAGATCGTCTCGCGCCAGCGGCTCGGGAACAGATACGCATTCGCCGACACGGCCGAAAGCCACTCGGCGTCCATCACCGTGAAGAGGCGCGCCGCAAGGGGCAGGCCGGCCGATGCTGCGGCGAGGATCGTTGCGGCCGTGACGACGGGCAGCAGCAGCCACCGGCGGTCGGCTGCGATCTGGACCAGACACCAGACGAGGAGGGCAGGAGCGGCCATGATGGGGTGGATGGCCGCCGCGCCGAGCAGGACGGCAAGGCTTAGCCCGGCTCGCCCGGTCGCGAGTGCCGCGAGGCCCGCCAGGGAGGCCGCCTCCGCAAACGGCCGCGCGGTCGCGAATTGCTCGGCATACCGGAAGAGCCCACCGTAGAATCCGGGCACGACCGCACCTGCGACGAGGGAGGCCCATAGGACCCGCCCTCGCGCGAGGGTCGCGGCAAGGCCGGCCATTCCGGTGAACCAGGCCACGAGCGCCAGCACGGTCAGCGTCAGCGCCCCGGTGCTCGGGCCGAGAACCCCGATCCAGGCGGCGATTACCGGGGGAAAGAGGCTGAAGCCGGACTGGCCATCATGGGCGAAGATGATGTCCCGGCCCAGGCCCGCCGGGTCTGCATCTGCGAGGGCACGGCCTATATAGAGATCGGCATCGTACGTGATGCCCCAGTAGGGGTGGCCGAGAAAGAGGAGAGCGAGCGCGCTCCCGCCTCCGACGAGAACCCAGACCCGATCCTGGCTGGCCGGACGGATACCTGAAGGCGAGGCGGGCTCATCTGCCTCCACCTCCCTTGCCCCGATGACGCCCGCCTCAAGGGCGGGCTGAGGGGAAGAGGAGGGTTGAACGCGCGTCAATGGCGGCGCGTGCGTGCGTTACCCCGCTCGGCGGAGCGGCATCCCGCCTGCCTCCGCGAGCGAGTTCCGGATCGCGGCGTGCTGGTAGGGCTTGGGGATGAAAGGAGCTCCCTGAAGATCAGCCGGCACCTCGCTGCGGCGTGAGGCCGATACGAACGCGAAAGGGACGCGCGATCGATGCAGCCGTTCGGCGAGGGCAAAGCTCTTGCCGTCGGGCAGGTCGACGTCCAGCAGGGCGAAATCGAGCCCGTCGCCGATCCGTCGGCCAGCATCGGCCACCGTTTGGCACAAGCCGACCACCTCGTGCCCGCAATCCTCGACGAGGCACTGCAGATCAAGAGCTGTAAGGGGATCGTCTTCGAGGATGAGAATACGCACGACAGCTCCTCCCCACCAGGCCGACCCCGCCGCGGATCGGTCTCACGGGCACCCCAGCAAAAGCCGAGGCAGGGAAGGCCGTTCCTGGCAGATGTGCCGGTTTCGCGAGGTTCCGGCCCGCACGGTTAAGGTTGAGTTAGCGTTGCGTCCGTCGCTTGCCTTTAGCGAAAATTGAGCAGAAACGGCCGGCCAAAACGAAAGCGCGCGCCAGGGGCGCGCGCTTGTGGCTGCCCGACTCCACTTCGTCAGGCAGCGCGGCTTTCGTCCCCGGTGTCCCGGTCGTCGGCCTGGCCGCCCACGGCCTGAAGGTTCTCCTCGACCATGCTCTTGCCCTGCTCCGCCAGCTCGCGCGCATAGCGCAGCCCCTGGTCGCGCACCTCGTCGGCGTAGCGACCGAAGATCTGGTTCTCGCGCCGGGTCGCGGGAAGGAGGGAGCCGATGAGTAGGCCCGCCGCGAAGCCGACCACTCCGACCATGACCGGGTTCTCCTCCACGAAGGCCTCGACGCCCCGGCGGCGGCGCGAAAGCTCGGCGGCGGAACGGCGGCGTGCGTCGTCCACCGTGCGGCTCGCCCGGCCGTAGAATTCGCCCGCGGTCTGGCGGGCGGCCTCCGTCGCTGACCGTGCGGTGTCTGCGGCTCCCTTGAGGCCTTCGCGTGCGGTCGATGCCGCTTGGCCCAGAACGGAATCCTCGCCCGACTCGCGTTTGGCCGTGCCGCTGCCGCTGCCGCTGGCGCCGGTGCCGCCGCCCTGGCCGGAATAGTGCTTCTCTGCCTCGTTCATGATGCTCTCCGATCCTTGTGTCAGGCCTTCGCGCCGTCGGGCCTGCGGCCCTCGATCGCGTCGAGCGTTGGATGCCGGGTAGGCAGGTCGGGATCGTAGATCCGGGCCTGGCCCTCGTTCAGCGCGGGAACCTCGACGTAGTCGACATCCGCGATCGTCTCGGCTCGGGCACGCTGCCTATTCATGCGGTACACGAGAAAACCGAGCCCGGCGGCCGCTATCATCACCGGGACGGGATGCCGCCGCATCAGCCCGAGCACGAAGTCGTGCCCGTTCTGGTAGCGAGGAACGCCGGCCGACCCCATGACCTCGTCGACGATGCCGGCCACCGTCAGCTTGCTCTGGATGCGGTCGATCGTGCCGTAGAGGCGAGCACGCGTCGCCTCGATCTCGGCCTCGATCTCTCGCGAGGATTCCGACGCCATCTCAGGAGGTCCTCTCGGTCAGGATCTCTGTGTCGCGCTTGATCTGCCGGATCGTCCGCTTCGGCTCGAGACTCGAGGCGGAGATGAGGCTCTTCCCGGCGAAGACGAATGCGCCTGCGATGATCGCAAGCGCCGCGCCCACGATCAGGGCCGAGAGCCAGCGCGAGTGGACGATCAGCTCGAGTCCGTAGACCAGCGCCTGGGTGAGCCAGATAAGCGAGGCCACCGCAAAGACGGCGGCCGCCCCGAACATGCCGGCCCCTTTCGCGAAACCTGCAACGTTCTCGGACATCTCCGCCCGGAACAGCGCGAATTCCTTGCTCGCGAGGTCGGCTGCGTCCCGGAGCGCGTCTCCGACCAGCCCCTGCAGGCTGGAGCCCTGCCCGTCGGCCATGATGCTCTCCTCAGACGCGGGCCGCAGGCGAAGCCGAACCGGCTGAACGCGTTCGTCCGGTCCCGCGAGCGCCCGCCGCCTGGTTGCGCGCGGCGTTCGCCTCGGCGAGCTCCTCGGCCGAGCTCTTGATGAAGCGCGCCAGCAGGAATCCCGCGATTGCCGCGCCGGCCCCGAAGGTCAGCGGCTGGCGCCGCGCCATCGATTCGATGTCGCCGTAGATCTCCGCGAAGCTGCGCTCCTGGAGGCCGCTCGCGAGCTGGTCGAGCCCATCGGCGGCGCTTCCCACAAAGGCCTTCAGGCTCGGCTGCTGCTCGAAGGTGTTGCCCGTCTCGCGGAGCGACGCCGCGAGGTCCGCGATCGACTGCGCGACCGTGTCCTTCCTCTGGTCGGCGAAGCTCGTGGCCGTGCCCTTCGCCGCCTGGAGGAGACCACGGCCCTGCTCCTTTGCCGTGCTGGCAATCTCGCTCGCCACATCGGACGCGATGGATTTCAGATCGCCTGGCTCGCCGGCACCCGACCCGCCGCCGCTCGGCCCGCCGCGGGTCCCCGCGTTGCTGCCCTGCGGCCCGAGCGTCGCTCCGGCCACACCCGAATCCTCGGCGATCGTTCGGCTTGTCTGTGCTGGTTCGGCCATGTTCGATCCTCGTTCTGCCCCGCCGTGGTGTCCCGGTAATGCGTGTCCCGGCAGGGGGTTCCTTCCCGTCCCGCGCCGCTCAGGCCCTTGCCGCCCCGACGGTATCGGCCATTTCGGCACCCCTGGCGCCGAGTGGCTCGTGCGGGCCCTCGGTCGTGTCGTGAGCGGTCTGATGCTCCGTCTCGGCGTTGAGTTCGGCTCCGACCAGGATGATCGTCACGGACAGCCACATCCAGGTCATGAAGCCGACCACGGCGCCCAGCGAGCCATAGGTCTCGTTGTAGTTCCCGAAACTTCCGACATACCAGGAGAAGATCATCGAGAAGATCATCCAGCCGGCGGCGGCGAGGATGCTCCCGGGCGCAAGCCAGCTCCAGCGGGCGCGGTCGCGGCTCGGACCGTAGCGGTAAAGTACAGCCAGCCAGACCATGGTCACGAGGAGCAGCGCCGGCCAGCGCCCGATCCAGACCACCCAGTCGGCCACCGCCCCAAGACCGATGAACTTGAGGAGGACAGGCACGACCACCACGCCGCTCATCGCGATCACCAGGAACACGATCGCCCCGAACGTGAAGGCGAGGGAGGTAAGGTTGAGGGCTATGAAGCTGCGCTTCTCCTTCTCCTCGTAGGCGACGTTCAGGGCGTCGAACACGGCCTTCATGCCGGCATTCGCGCTCCAGACCGAGATGGCGAGGCCGGAGAAGAAGGCGAAGCCGAGTGCGGTGTCGTTGCCGGTCGTGATGCGCTTGATCTGCTCGCCTACGACGTCGAGCGCGCCGCCCGGCAGGAAGCCCGAGAGCGCGTTGAGGTGCTCGGAGATCGTGGCGGGATCGGCCACGAGTCCGTAGAGCGACACGAAGGCGCCGATGGCGGGAAACAGTGCCAGGAGCCCGTAGAAAGTGACGCCTGCGGCGACGGCGAGGATACGGTCGTCCCCGATCTCCTCGTAGACGCGCCACATGATGTCCCACCAGCCGCGCGGCGGGATCTCCTGCGGTTGGGCCGCGGTGCGACCGCGGTCGCGTTCCCCTGCGGCCCGGTGCGGGTCAGGCGCCGAGGTCCCGCCTGTCGGATCGGAGACGTAGTCCGGCGTGGCGCCCGGCGCAGGCCGGCGCCCGAATGCGGCCGAGAGGACGAGCGCGAGACCTGCGGTGGCAAGGGCGGAGATGACGGGTCCGTGCTTCTGGCTCGTGTTCGTCATGGGACCTGGCGTGTCGCGGCGCCTCGGTCCGGAAGGACGTCTGGCCCCGTCAGAACGGACGCGGCCGAGCCTCGGTTCCTATGAAGTAGGGGCGGTGCCTGTCGGCTGCCGCCCCTCTCTCTCACCAGTGGTACCGGCGGTAACCCCAAGGCCGGTGATGGTAGTAGGGCCGGTAATAGTATCGCGGCCGATAGACACGGCGGTGGTAGTGGTAGCGCGGACGCCAATGATGCCGGCGATAATGGCGGTAGCGGCGATACTGCGTATACTCCGCCGGGGTCGCGGCATGGCGTTCGGCCAGGCTCTTCGCAGCGCCCGGAGCGGCGGCGGCCTGGGCCGAACCGGACATCAGGGGCGCTGCGAAAAGAAAGGCCAAGGCTGCAGCCAAGGCCAAGACGACTCGTCTCATCGAGGAACCTTTCATTCTGAATCCGCCTCCCGCTCGGACTTAACGCGCGCGGCGCGGCGCCGGTCAATCATCCGGGGCAAACAGGGTTGCCGTCGTGCATCGCTCCGTCAGCGGACGGGCGTGCGCGCGATGCGGATCATATTGGTCGCGCCCGGAGTGCCCAGGGGAACCCCGGCGACCAGGATGATGCGCTCTCCCGGATCGGCGAATCCCTCCTTCACGGCGGTGACGGTTGCGCGCTCGACGAGCTCGTCGAGGTTGCCGGGATCGGGCGTCACGATTGGGTGGACGCCCCAGACGACGCAAAGCCGCCGCGCCGTCGCGACATTCGGGGTCACCGCTATGATGGGCGGTTTCGGCCGTTCCCGGGCCACCCGAAGTGCGGTGGCGCCGCTCGCCGTGGCGCAGACGATGGCCGCCATGGCGAGGTTCTCGGCCATGTCCCGCGCGCCTGCCGCGATCGCGTCCGCGCCGGTCGGCTCGGGTGCGGAGCGTTGGTTGGCGATGACGCTCCGGTAGGTCGGATCGCGCTCGACCTCCTCGGCGATCCGGTTCATCGTGCCCACCGCCTCGACCGGGTATTTGCCGGCGGCGCTCTCGGCGGACAGCATGACGGCGTCCGAGCCTTCGAAAATGGCGGTCGCGACGTCCGAGACCTCCGCCCGGGTCGGAACCGGACTCGTGATCATGGATTCGAGCATCTGCGTTGCGACCACGACCGGCTTGCCGTAGCGGCGGCACATGCGGGTGATCCGCTTCTGCGTGCCGGGAACGGTCTCGAGCGGCATCTCGACCCCGAGATCGCCCCGCGCGACCATGATCGCGTCGGCGAAATCCATGATCTCGTCGAGCCGTGCCACTCCTTGCGGCTTCTCGATCTTGGCCATCACGCCGGCCCGGCCGCGTGCGACCTTCTTCACCTCGGCGACGTCCTCCGGTCGCTGCACGAAAGAGACCGCGATCCAGTCCACGCCGACGTGGAGGGCAGCCTCGAGATCCGAGCGGTCCTTTGCGGTCATGGCCGAGACCGGGATCGTGGTGTCCGGAACGGACACGCCCTTCCGATCCGAGATCACGCCGCCGACCACGACGTTGGTCACGGCCCGGTCCGGCCCGACCTCGGTCGCCACGAGACGAATCTTTCCGTCGTCCAGGAGGAGCGTGTCTCCGACCCGGAGCGCCTGGAGGATCTCGGGATGCGGCAGCTTCACCCGGCCGGCATCGCCCGGCGCGTCGTCCGAATCCAGAACGAAGGTCGACCCGGCCGCGAGCGTCGCCCGCCCATCCGCGAAGGCGCCGAGGCGGAGCTTCGGGCCCTGCAGATCGGCCAGGATGGCGATGGGCCGAGCGAAATGCTCCTCCGCGTCCCGGATGGTGCGTACGAGCTCGTCGAGACGCTCGTGACTGGTATGGCTCATGTTGATCCGGAATACGTCGGCGCCCGCGATGAACAGCCTGCCGATCGTCTCCGCATCGGACGAGGCCGGCCCGAGCGTGGCGACGATCCTGGTCCGTCTTCGACGTCGCATTCAGTCCTCCGGGAGATAGCCGCGACTCGGGCGAGAGGGTCGCAAGCCACCTGCGGCTCCGCAACCCGTCAGCGGCGGGCGTCACCCCTCGGCAGGGCCGCGCTCACGTGCGAGGCGGTGCAGATGTCCAGCGAAGCGCTCAGCTTTCGGGCGATGCGACCGATCTGATGCTCGGCGGAGATGTGCCGGCCGTCCACGATGAAGATGGCTGCCGCCAGGCCGATCGCCATCGGGACCGGCGAGAGCGCAGGCCGGTCGCTCCGGCGACGTAGCGCAACGAAAACCGTGACCGCGGCAGCACCGATGAGCCAGCCGAGCACGACCTCGGGCCAGCTATGGACGTCGAGCGCCGCCCGGCTCACGCCGATGCCGGCAACCAAGAGGGCGGCCGCGCATGCCAGCGTGAGTGCAAGCCACGCTGGCCGACGCGCGGCGACCATCGCGGCGAGCGAGCCATAGACGACCGCGCTGAAGCTCGCGTGCCCGCTCGGACTCGATATGTCGAAGGCCGAGATCGTGCCGCCGCAGGCCTTGAAAAGGAGCTTGGCCGCAAGCGTCGCGGCGAGACCCAGCGCCAGGGAGACAGCGAAGGCGCGTGCTTCCTCCCAGCGCCGCAGCGCCGCGAGATAGATCAGGAGCGCAAGCGAGACAGGAGCGAGCAGGGCCGTGTCGCCGGCCGCCGAGAGCGCGTGCATCATGAGCGGACGGCAGCTGGCCGCGAGGCGTAAGCGGGATCGGAGCGGAACTGGGTCATCGGGCCGGCCGGGCGCAACCTAGCCGAGGAGCGTTGCCTCGTCCTTACACGGATTGAGGAGTCGCGTGGCGTCGGTCGCCCTTGCCGCATCTTTGGCCATGCATGCGCCACCTTTACGCCGGAAGGAGCGCCTCCCTCCAATCGGCTCGACCATGCGGATCAGGCTTCTCCTCACGGCGCTGGCTGTTGCGCCGCTCCTCGCGCATTGCGCCGGCGACGACCTCACGAAGATTGTGCCCTCGGACAAGGTCACGACCTCGACGCGGGATGCCGCTCAGGCCGCGGCCTTGATTTCGGAGTACCGGAAAAGCCGAGGGCTCGGGCCCGTGACGGCGGACCCGGCCCTGAACGGTGCGGCAGAGCACCAGGCGCGCGCAGTCGCTGAGGCCGGCCGTCTGTCGCACGGCGCCTTCGCGAGCCGGATGGAGAGCTTCAAGATCGGCGGCTACTCGGCCGAGAACCTCTCCGCAGGATCGGACACGGTTGCGGGGGCGATCGCGCGCTGGAAGGCCTCCCCGGGCCACAACGAAAATCTCCTCATGCCGCAGGCGCGCCGGATCGGGCTCGCCCGCGCCGACAGCCCGCAGCACGGCTACCGGCATTATTGGGCGCTTGTCCTGGCACAATAGGACGCGCTCTCGCCGAATCGGGAAAGGGTCCCTGAACGATTGGGCTCGTATTCTCCGCGTCCATGGACGTGGTGACCTATGCCCGTCGGGGCGAGACCGATCCGGCTTCTTCCCCATCCGGGCGGCCGGACCCGGACGGCGCGCGCGTCGCCTGGGTCGATACGGCGAAGGGCATCTGCATCATCCTCGTCGTGATGATGCATTCCACGCTCGGGGTCGGGGCCGAGATGGGCCGCGAAGGCTTCATGCATTGGGTGGTCGCCTTCGCGAAGCCGTTCCGGATGCCGGACTTCTTCCTCGTCTCCGGTCTCTTCCTGGGCAGGGTGATCGCGCGCGATTGGCGCAGCTATGCCGACAAGCGGGTGGTCCACTTCTTCTATTTCTACCTGCTCTGGCTCGTGATCCAGTCGGCCGCAAAATACGGCCAGGTCTCGGGCGGCTCGCCGCTGGGCTTCCTCCAGCATCTCGCGCACGGGCTCTACGAGCCTTACTCGACGCTGTGGTTCATCTACATCCTGGCCGTCTTCTCCGTCGTCACGAAGCTCGTGCGCCACGTCTCGGCGCCCGTCCTGCTTGGCGGAGCGGCGCTCCTCCAGATCCTGCCCATCGAGACCGGCTCCTTCCTGCTCGACGAGTTCTGCGAGCGCTGGGTCTATTTTCTGGCAGGCTACCTCCTGTCCGCCCGAATCTTCGCGCTCGCCGCCTGGGCTCCGGCCAATCCGGGGCCGGCGCTCATCGGGATTGCGATCTGGGCGGTGGTGAACGGGGCGCTCGCCCTCACGCCGACCTCGCTCGGAGGCGTGCCGACCCTGGCCGAGCTGCCGGTAGTCGGGCTGCTTCTCGGGCTGGCGGGTGCCGTGGCAATCGTGGCGGCGGCCTCGATCCTCACCAGTCACATGAGCCGGGCGGCCGAGCCGCTACGCTATTGCGGCCAGAATTCCATCGCGATCTATCTCGCGTTCTTCCTGCCGATGGCGGCGACGCGGACGGTGCTGATCAAGACGGGCATCATCCAGGACGCCGGATTGGTGTCGCTTTTCGTCCTGATCGCCGCCGTCGCCGCGCCGCTGATCCTCGAGCGCCTCGTCCGGCACACGCCGCTCGCCTTCCTGTTCCGGCGCCCGGCCTGGGCGCATATCGTCCCGGTCCGGCCCGCCCTCCGGCTTCAGCCGGCGGAGTAGCTCAGTCGCTGGCCGAGCCGCGAAGCGCGAGATCGCCGCGCGCCGCCCTGATCGCGGCCACGGCCGCCTCGATCTTCATCTCGAGCAGCTTCCGCCCGCGCTCCGGGGAAGCCCGTGCCGGATCGCCGTCCGCCCCGGTGGGCTCGGACCAGGCGGACCGCCCGCCCCGGCGCTCCAGCTTCACCCCGGCGGGATACGCCGCCAGGAGCTCCGCCGTATCCTGGATGCCGCCGTGACGGCCGATGGAGGCAGGGGTCTCGCCCTGCGACCTGAGCCAGGCGAGTTGCGCCTCGTCGGCCGCGTAGCCCTGCACGCTCACCACCCGAACGCCCTCGCGGGCCCATTCGCGCCCGAGCCGTTCCGCGACCGCATTCTGTGCCGGCAAGCTCCCGCCGTGATCTGCGATGAAGCAGATCGTCCGGAAGCCGGCCGCCTTGAGCGAGCGCGCGATTCCCTCCAGCGTGCCGGCGAACACCTCCTCGGGAACGCCGAGGGTGCCCGGAAAGCGCAGGTGACCCGCGGGGGGATTGTACGCGCCCTGGGGCACGAAGGAGACTACGGGGGTGACGAGCGTGCGGCCGAGCGCCGCCGCGATCCGCTTGGCCGTGTAGGCGACGATCCGGTCGTGCTTGCCGAGGACGAGGTGAGGCCCATTCTGCTCGATCCCGCCCGACGGAACGATGGCGGTCGTGTAGCCGTGCTCGACCATGGTGCGCACCTCGACCCAGGTCAGCTCGGCGAGCTCGACCTGGTCCGGCAGGGGCGCCGTCAGGCTTCTCGGAGACAGCGTGAGGAGGCCGGCGAGTGCCGTCGCGGCTGCCAGGAAGAACATTCGGCGCTGGCGTTCGGCTGCCGGGCTGCGGCTCTGTGCTCTGAGCATCTGGGCGGCGCGAGGTGGGACGCTCCGGATCGAGCCTCTGCGCCGGTTAAGGAGCGGTGAAGCGGTCCCTTATCCCGCATGTTCCAGATGCGGTCAGGGGCGCGTTAACGGCTCTCGACGACAATTCCGGCCATGATCGAGGCCTATCTCCTCCCCGTCGCCGAGAATGTCGGCGGCACGATCGTGAGTATCCTTCCGGGCACTCTCGCGCTCGCGGTGATCTTCACGGTGCTTCACTGGCTTGCCGAGCCTTGCAACCGGGGCCTGCCCTGGTGGCGGAAGCCCGGCCTCGTGACCGACTTCGTCTTCATGTTCGGCCTGCCCATCCTCGGCGGCTGGGTGCGGGTCTTCTTCCTCATCTTCGGGGCGCTGTTCATCTATCGGATCGGCCCGGACGAACTCGGGGCTTTCTTCAGAGGTGGACACGGGCCGTTGGCCGGTCTTCCGTTCTGGGTTCAGGTCGCGGTCTTTCTCGTGCTCGGCGACCTGATGATGTACTGGACGCACCGTCTCTTCCACGGCGCGTCCCTCTGGCGCTATCACGCGATCCATCACGCGCCGGAGCATCTCGACTGGACCTCCGCGACGCGGTTCCACCCCGTCAACATCTTCTTCCACAGCGTGCTGGCGGATGCGGTGCTGCTGCTCCTCGGCATCTCCCCGGAGGTGCTCGTCTATCTCGCACCGTTCAACGTCGCGATGTCGGCCTTCGTTCATGCCAATCTCGACTGGACGCTCGGGCCGTTTCGCTACGTCATCGCCGGGCCGGTCTTCCACCGCTGGCACCATACAGACCCGGCGCGGGGCGGCATGGCGAACTTCGCCCCGACCTTCCCGGTCTTCGACCTGATCTTCGGCACCTTCTACATGCCGAAGGGCGAGCTGCCGGACCGCTACGGCGTGGACGACGAGCACTTCCCGGAAGGGCTCACGGCCCAGCTCCTCTATCCGTTCCGGAAGGAGAGGGAGGCCAGGCCCGAGGACGCCGAAGCGCAGGCCCTGCCGGCGCGCTGACCGGCCGGCCTTGCGAGCCGCTGTCGGGCGGAACCGAACAGCGTTCCGCCTTATTCTGCTGCCTTTGATGCGGCATCCGAAGGCGCGGAAGCATGCGGCGCACGACATTGCTGAGCCTCGCGGCCCTGCTGCTCATGCTCGGCGCGAGCCTTGTCGCCTGGCGCCTGATCTCCGCCCCGACGGTCCTGCGGGTCGCGGTTGGTCCGCTGGCCAGCGAGGACGCCCGGCTGGTCGCTGCGGCGGGACAGTATCTCGCCCGCGAGCACGAGGCGCTGCGGTTGAAGATCGTGGCGACCGAAGGGGAGGCCGAGAGCGCGCGGGCTCTCGACGAGGGTAGGGCCGATCTGGCCGTCGTCCGGACCGACGTCGCCATGCCCGAGAAGGCTCAGGCCGTTGCCATCCTGCACCGGGACGCGGTCGTGATCGTGGCTCCGCCCACGCGAGGCATCGCGACCATCTCCGATCTGCGGGACCGCACCGTGGGGATCGTCCGGCGCATGCCGGCGAACCTGCGCCTTCTGGAGCTTCTGCTCGCCCATTACGAGCTGCCGAAGGAGAGCGTCCGGACGATGATGCTGGACGGGCCGGAGCAGGTCGAAGCCGCGCTCAGATCGGGGCAGATCGACGCCGCGCTCGCGGTCGGGACCGTGACCGGCCGGACGGTGATCGCGACCGTCACGGCCGTGACTGCCGCCGGCGACGGAGCCGGACCCGTCTTCCTCGCTGTCGGCGAGGCCGAGGCGATCGCCCAGCCCTCGCCCCACCATGACACCTTCGACATCGTCCGAGGCGCCTTCGGCGGCACGCCGCCCCGTCCGACCGATACGGTGAAGACGCTCGGCGTCAACCATGTCCTGGTTGCCGCCACTTCCCTTCCGGACGCGGACGTGTCCGAGCTGACCCGGCTTCTCTTCACCCTCAGGCCGGTGATCGCCCGCGACATCCCGCTCGCGAATCGGATCGAGGCGCCGGAACTGGAGAACGGGCCCTCCACGCTGACCGTCCATCCAGGCGCGGTTGCCTATTACGAAGACGAGGTCCTGAGCTTCTTCGACCGCTACAGCGACTGGTTCTATCTGGGCCTGTTCGCCGTTTCCATTCTCGGCTCCGGGCTCGCATGGATCGCCTCGCAAGCCTTCACCCACCAGCGGGCCAGCACGCTGAGCCTGCTCGACCGCGTCCTGGAGATCGTCCGGCAGGCGCGAACGGCCGACCGTCTCTCCGAGCTGGACGAGCTGGAGCGGGAGACGGACGATATCCTCGGGGTCGCCCTCACCCATGCCGGCACCGGCCGGCTTGACCAACACGGAGTCTCCGCCTTCACGCTCGGGCTCGACCAGGCGCGCCATGCCATCGCGGAACGGCGGCGCGCGCTCGGCCGGTCCCGCCAGCGGCTCGGGCGGGCCGCAGAATAGCCGCGCGTCCGGCGGCCCGTTGCCGCAACGGACCGGACGTATTATGTGCGGTGCAGCGTCAACACATCGTCGGCTGCGTTCGCCTGGTCCCTCCCCGGGAGCCGGGCCGGCCGTTCGCACGCGGACAGCAAAGACCCCATGAGCCTGCGTAACATCGCGATCATCGCGCACGTCGACCACGGCAAGACCACTCTGGTCGACAAGCTTCTCCAGCAATCCGGCTCGTTCCGCGAGAACCAGCGCGTGGCGGAGCGGGTGATGGATTCCAACGACCTCGAGAAGGAGCGCGGCATCACGATCCTGGCCAAGGCGACCTCGGTCGTCTGGAAGGACACCCGCATCAACATCGTCGATACGCCCGGCCACGCCGATTTCGGCGGCGAGGTGGAGCGCATCCTCTCCATGGTGGACGGCGTGATCGTGCTGGTCGACGCGGCCGAGGGCCCGATGCCGCAGACCAAGTTCGTGGTCGGCAAGGCGCTGAAGATCGGCCTTCGTCCGATCGTGGCGATCAACAAGGTCGACCGCCCGGATGCTCGCCCGACCGAAGTGATCAACGAGGTCTTCGATCTCTTTGCGGCGCTCGACGCCACCGACGAGCAGCTCGACTTCCCGATCCTCTATGGCTCGGGCCGCAACGGCTGGATGTCGACCGCCCCCGAGCAGCCGGAGGATGCGAGCCTTGCCCCGCTCTTCGACCTCGTGCTCGAGCACGTGCCCCCGCCGAAGGTGGAGGACGGTCCGTTCCGCATGCTCGGCACGCTGCTGGAGGCGAACCCTTTCCTGGGTCGCATCATCACCGGCCGCATCGCGTCCGGCACCGTCAAGCCAAACCAGACCGTGAAGGTCCTGGACCGCGACGGCAAGGTGGTCGAGACCGGCCGCGTGTCGAAGATTCTCGCCTTCCGCGGCATCGAGCGTCAGCCCATCGAGGTCGGAGAGGCGGGCGACATCGTCTCCATCGCCGGACTCGTGAAGGGCTCCGTCGCGGATACGTTTTGCGATCCCTCGGTCGAGACGCCCATCCAGGCACAGCCGATCGATCCGCCGACCGTGACGATGTCCTTCATCGTGAACGACTCGCCCTTGGCCGGCACCGAGGGCGACAAAGTCACGAGCCGCATGATCCGCGACCGGCTGTTCAAGGAGGCCGAGGGAAACATCACCCTGAAGATCGAGGAATCCTCCGACAAGGATTCCTTCTACGTCTCCGGCCGCGGCGAGCTGCAGCTCTCCATCCTGATCGAGACGATGCGCCGCGAAGGCTTCGAGCTCGGCGTCTCGCGCCCGCGCGTCGTCATGCAGAAGGACGAGGCGGGCAATCTCCTCGAGCCGGTCGAGGAGGTGGTCATCGACGTCGACGAGGAGCATTCCGGCATCGTCGTGCAGAAGATGTCGGAGCGTAAGGCGGAGATGGTCGAGATGCGCCCGTCCGGGGGCAACCGCCTCCGGCTCGTCTTCCATGCCCCGACCCGCGGCCTGATCGGCTATCAGGCCGAGCTGATGACCGACACGCGCGGCACCGCGATCATGAACCGCCTCTTCAAGGCCTACGAGCCGTACAAGGGCGAGATCGCCGGCCGCACGAACGGCGTCCTGATCTCGAACGACAACGGCGAAGCGGTCGCCTATGCGCTCTGGAATCTCGAGGATCGCGGCCCGATGGTGATCGAGCCCGGCTGGAAGGTGTACCAGGGCATGATCGTCGGCATCCACACCCGGGACAACGACCTCGAGGTCAATGTCTTGAAAGGCAAGAAGCTGACGAACATCCGCACGACCTCGAAGGACGAGGCCGTGCGGCTTACGCCGCCGATCAAGATGACGCTCGAGCGCTCGCTGGCCTGGATCCAGGACGACGAACTCGTAGAGGTCACTCCGAAATCGATCCGGCTGCGCAAGGCGATCCTCGATCCGAACGACCGCAAGCGGGCCGAGCGCCAGAAGGACGCGGCGGCCTGACGTAGGTTCCGGCGACAGCACGCCGCTGCCGCATCCTCGGAACCTTTGGCCGGTAAGGCACGCTCTCTGCATCTGCGCGCCACGTGCACGGCAGCCGGAACCGACGATGGCTCACTTCCCGGTGGCAATCCGCGGGGGATCGGTTAACACTTCCTTAACTTCTGTTGAGGCGGTGAGATGAGCAGCTCGACGGGCCCGATCAGCCTCGTGCTGACCGTAGCGGCGGTGTTCAGCGCGGGCGTTCTCTGGACGGCCGGAATCGCCCAGCTCAAGCCGAAGCCGGCGGGTACGACGGCCGCGCCGGAGGCCGTCGCGGGCGTCTGCGACGAGTGGGTCTTTCCTTATGTTCAGCGCGGCTGTGCCGGCACCAGGGCGGAGTCGCCTCGCCCCCCCGTGACGGCCGAACGGACCTCTCCATCCCCGGCAGCGGCATCCCAACCGATATCTCGTTACGAGGAGGCACGTGGCGCCGAGACTGGATCGGTCCGTCCATCGGATGCGCCGTCAGTTCCTGCTCGGGCCGAAGCAGCTGCGGCCGAGCCCGCGGAGGCTGCGCCGCTCAAGATCGCGCAGGCGCCCCGTCCGGCGCCGCCGCCCACGCTCCCGGAATCCGTGCCGCCCGCCGAGCCCAGGACGGAGCCGGCCAAGAGCCTGGAACCGGCCGCGCCGCCGAAGCCGCGCCGCCCGGTTCAGTCGATCAAGCTCGCCGAGCCGACCGAGAAGCCGGCAGCGAGCGAACGCAAGGAGCCTCCTGCTCGCAACGTCCGGATCATCCCGATCGACCGGACCTACCTCTCCGCCGTTCCGCCCGTGGTTCCGGGCGAGGGCAGTGAGCTCGTAGAGGCGAGCGAGCCCGGGAATCCGGCACGCATCGGCGTCGGCCGGCCACTCGAAGCTACGGCACAGACCACTCCGGCCGCTCCCCTGGTACCGGCCGCCCAGCCCTCCCGGGCCTTGGCCGAGGCCGCCCGTCGCTCTCCGGCCGGCGAGCCTGACACGGGCACCGCAAGGCTCCCTTCGCCTCAACCGGCGCAGGCCGAGCGGCCGGCCGCCCCGGGCGATGTCGCCGCCTCGACGCTTCTCGCAGCGCAGCAGCTCCGCCCGGCCGCGGCATCTCCTGCCGTCATCGCGCCCGCCCCACCGGCCCAGCTCGTACCGGCCACAGCAGGCGCGACCGTGCTCGTGCCCTCGCAGGCGGCGCCGGGCCAGAGCGTCGCGCCCGCGTCGGACGTTGCTCCGGGGGCAAACGTCGCGGCGGTGCCCCCGGTTATGGTCGCCCCGGCGGGAACCGCCGCCGCTCCGGCCGCTCCTACATCGGCGCCCGTTTTCGCCAATGAGAGCCGCGAGGCAGTGGCCGTGACGTCTCTCCAGGCCGGTGCTCCGGCGGGAGGCCCCGTGACCGTTACGGTACCGGATCAGCCCGGCCCGGCAGGGGAGACCGCATCGGCGCAGCCTTCCGAACGGCGGCTCACGGCGCGGGAGCGGCGCGAACTCGCCCGCATCGAACGCGAGGAGCGGCGCAGGGCAGAGAGGGCTGCTCGGCTCGAACAGGTTGCCAGGGCAAAGGAGGCCGCCCGGGAAGAACAGGTTCGGCTCGCGGCCGAGCGGGAGGCGCTGCGAGCCGAGGCTGAAGCCAAACGGCTCGCCGAGCAGAAGGCCAAGGAAGCCGAACGCGCCCGACTCGCTGCCGAGGCGGAGGAAGCCGCAAAGACTCGTCTCGCCCAGCAGGAGGCCGCCCGCGCCGAAGCGGATGCCAAGCACGAGGCCGACAGGAGGGCAAGGGAAGCGGAGCGCACCCGCCTGGCCGCCCAGGCGGAGAAGGCGGCAGCCGAGCGGCGCGCGCGCCGCGATACCGCCCGTGCTGAGGCGGAGGCGCGCAGGCATGCTCAGCGCGAGGCGCGCGCTGCACGCCGCGGCCGCCACCTGGAAGCCTACAACCCTCATCACCGCTACGATCCGCCCTACGAAGGCCGCCGCGGGCGGCCGGCCTATGGCGAGTGGGTCTATCCGGATGCGCCGGTCCGAAGCCGGACCTATGTCGAACGCCGGCGCTACTACACGGAGGGCGCGCCGCCGCGCGGCTACTATGTGCGGCGTCCGGTCGGCGGCATCCTGGGCTGGCTGAGCGGCGAATAGGCCGCGCCGTCAGTTGCCCCGCCGAAGCGGGCGGCCGGTCTCGTAGAGGATGACCGGGCGCGGCCCGGCGAAGCTGATGCCGAGATCGAAGCTTGCCGCCCCGCTAGCCCGGCGTCCTGTTGTGGGGTTTGCCACTCGGTAGTCGATGATCGAGCGGACGGCGCAGCGCCGCGTCTCGCCGTTGCAGATCACCTGCATGGAGCCGGGCCGGTGCCGGTAGGACCGGACGGGCCAGCGCCGCACCGCCCGCCGCTTCTCGGCCGCGAGTCCCCGCCAGTCGAGGCTGCGGCCGTAGAAGGTGACCCGCGGGCCATAGACATAGGGTACGCCTTCGATCGAGAGATCGCCGCTGGACGACCAGACCGCGAGATAGCGTTCCGCGATCGTGGCGGAGCGCTCCCGCATCTCCGCAAGGCTCTGCCCGAAGGCGGGGCCGGCAAGTAGGAGGCAGGTCGCCGGGATAATGGCGCGGAGAGATGGGGCCGTTCGCATGCTCGGGCTCGGGTCGGGCCAGCATCAATGCCCGGGGCGGTCGACGGTGCCGTCCGTCCGTCCGGGCCGCTCCAGACGCTTCACGGCCGTGATCGGCCCGAAGCTCTTCTCCCGGATGCGGTGCTCGGCTTCGGCCAGCTCCTCGATCGCGACCGCCATGTGATGGCCGTTGGCATGCAGAAGCCGTGCTTCGTCCAGCATGATGCCGACATGGCCGTGCCAGAATACGAGGTCGCCCCGCCGGAGGCCCGGATCCGGTCCGACCTCGGTCCCGAGGGCGCTCTGCTGCATGTCAGTGTCGCGCGGCGCGGCCATCCCGGCCATAGCGAGCGAGAGCTGGACCAGGCCGGAGCAGTCTAGCCCCAGACTGGTCTTTCCGCCCCAGAGATAGGGCGTTCCGACGAGCCGTTCGGCCACCGCGACGAAATCCGCCGCGTGTTCGTGCATCTGGCTGAGGTGACCGCCGAAGACCCAGCCGCCGGTTGACAGGCGGACATACTCGTTCCTGACCTCGACCGGGGTCACGACCGCGCCGAGCGAGAGGAAGGCGCTGTGCGGCAGCTTCAGGTTCGGACCCGGGTAAACGAAGCTCCGCAGCGCCGTGACCCTGTGTGTCGGGGCCGGGGCGGCCGGGCCGAGCGCCTCGCTCGGCATGTAGCCGACATAGCCGTCGCTTCCGAGTTGCACCCAGGCATAGCCCTCATGCTCGTCATAGACGGTCACCGGATCGCCCATAAGAACTTCGGTGTCGAGCGGCGCGTCGGGATAGGGCTCGCGCCGGAGCGGAGCAGAGGGAGCCGTGACCCTGCGTGCCGCGCCCGCGACATAGCGCGGAGCGTCGACGAGGCCGCGCAGGCGCTCGTCGGCGAGGTCGGAGCGCGCCGGCGTGAGGCGCTTGTCGAAGGTGGCCATTGCCCCGGGACCATCCAGCATGACGGGTTAACGTGCCTGCTCAGGAGGCGGGATATCGCTCCTTCAGCAGGGCATAGACGAGGCGCGCCGCCTGCACTTCGCCCCCTTCCGGCCGAGCCGGCTTCGCTGAAGGGTTCCAGCCATAGATGTCGAAATGAAGGTAGGCCCTCGCAGCCGTCACGAAGCGCGCCAGAAAGAGCGCCGCCGTGATCGAGCCGGCAAAGCCGCCGCTCGAGACGTTGCTCGTGTCGGCGATCTTGGATTCGAGCATCTTGCCGTAGGGCTGCCACAGCGGCAGCCGCCAGACGGGGTCTCGCACCGTGCGGGCAAGACGCGCGACGTCCTCGGCCAGAACGTCGTCCCGCGTATAGAACGGGGGGAGCTCCGGCCCGAGCGCCACGCGCGCCGCGCCGGTGAGCGTTGCGAAATCCACCATCAGCTCCGGCGCCTCCTCGTCGGCCAGCGCCAGCGCATCCGCCAGGATGAGCCTCCCCTCCGCGTCCGTGTTGCCGATCTCGACCGAGAGCCCCTTTCGGCTGCGAAGCACGTCGCCGGGCCGGAAGGATGCGCCCGAGATCGCGTTCTCGACAGCCGGGATGAGCACGCGCAGGCGAAGCTTCAAGCCCGCGCCCATGACCATGTCGGCCAGCGCGAGCGCCGTCGCCGCCCCGCCCATATCCTTCTTCATCAGCAGCATGGCCGAGGAGGGCTTGATGTCGAGCCCGCCGGTGTCGAAGGCAACGCCCTTGCCAACGAGCGTGACCGGCGGTGCCCCCTGCTCCCCCCAGACCATGTCGACGAGGCGGGGCGCCCGCTCGGCGGCGCGCCCGACCGCGTGGATCATGGGGAGATCCGCGTCGAGCAGGTCGTCGCCGGTCGTGACGCGGATCTCCGCCCCGTGCCGCTCGGCCAGACGCCGCGCCGCCTCCTCGATTCCGTCCGGTCCGAGGTCGTTCGCCGGGGTGTTGATCAGGTCGCGCCCCATCGCGACGGCTTGCGCGATGCGGCTCAGCTCCTCGCCGTCGACGCCCTCCGGGAGCAAGAGCCGGACATCCTTGCCGGGCCGCTCGCGATAGCGGTCGAACCGATAGGATCCGAGCGCGAAGCCGAGAGCCGCGAGCGCCGGCTCGTCAGGCGGGTCCGCGAGCCGGTACGTTCCTTCGGGGAGAGAGGTCGCCAGACGGGCCAGATCGAAGGGATCCGTCGCGTCTTTCGCCCCCATCCCGACCAGGACGGATCCCACCGCGCCGGACGCGTCGGGGACGGGCGCGAGGCTGCCGGCCTTGCCGTCGAACCCGATCGCCTCCGCATAGGCGCGGCCGATCGGATCGAGCTCGGCCGCGAGTGCCGGCCACCGCTCCTCCGTCGTCAGCCGGACAGGGACGGCGTTCTCGCCGGAAAGGGCGAAGGCGTGGTGGAGCATCGGCGGAGGAGCTTAACGGGGCGTTAGGGTTAACGAACTACGACCGGAGCGGAGATCGTCCGGGGTTCCTGTCATGGCCTTCACCCCTCCGCAACCGCTCGCCGTATGCGCCCGCCTTGCCGGGGCGGGACTCCTCGCGCTGTGGCTCGGGGGCTGCCTCGGCCGGGGCGCGCCGGAGACGACGGGCTCCGTCGCGTCCACCGCTCCGGTCTCGGAGAGCTCGCTTCGCCAGTCCTCCGAGGCGCTCGGGCAGAGGTTCGAGGCCAATCCGGGCGACGCCGAGACGGCCGTGGCCTATGCCGGCACGCTGCGAAAGCTCGGCCAGCACGCTCAGGCGGTCGCCGTGCTGCAGCAGGCGGCGATCCGCAATCCGCGCACGCTCTCGGTCCTGGCGGCCTACGGAAAAGCGCTCGCCGAGGCCGGGCGGCTCAAGGAGGCGCAGGAGGTCCTCGCCAAGGCGCATCTGCCCGAGCGGCCCGACTGGCGCATCCTGTCGGTCCAGGGTACGGTCGCCGATCAGCTCGGCGACTTCGTCGGAGCCCAGCGATACTACGAGGCCGCGCTCCGGATCGTCCCGGGCGAGCCCTCGGTCCTCACCAATCAGGGCCTCTCCTACGCGCTTGCGAAGCGTCTGCCCGAGGGCGAGGTGATCCTGCGGCAGGCGGCCCTCCATCCGCGGGCCGACGGGCGGGTCAGGCAGAACCTCGCGCTCGTACTCGGTCTGCAGGGCAAATTCGGGGAGGCCGAAGCCGTGCTGCGGCAGGACATGCCGCCCCAGGAGGCCACCCAGACGCTCGCATCCATCAAGCGGATGGTAGCGCAGCCGAACAGCTGGAAGGCGCTGCGGCAGCAGGCCGAGGTCAAGCCCGCAGCCGAAAAGACCGGCCAGAACGGGTAGCGAGAAGGCTGCTGCCCCGCTAGGTTCGCGGGGAATGGCGGACGCTCCCGAACCTCGCATCCTCCCCTGCGGCGACGCCGCGGTCGCGGTCGAGTTCGGGGACGCCATCGATCCGGCCCTGAACGCGCACGTGCTGGCGCTCGACGCCGTGCTGGCCGGTCGTCCCTGGCTCGTCGAGACAGTCCCGACCTACCGCTCTCTCCTCGTCCATTACGACCCGACCGCCATCGGCTTCGCAGAGCTGGCCGAAGCGCTCGTCGAGGCGTCTCGAACGGCCGGCACAGCGCCCGCGAGCGGCGCCACCTGGACCATCCCGGTCGCTTATGGCGGCGAACACGGGATCGATCTGGAGGCGACGGCGGCCGTCCACGGCATCACGCCGGACGAGCTGGTGCGCCGCCATTCGGCGCCGACCTATCGGGTCTACATGATCGGCTTCTTGCCGGGTTTCGCCTATCTCGGCGGGCTAGATCCCACGATCGCAACGCCTCGCCGGACGACGCCGCGGCTCAGGACGCCGCCGGGCACCATCTCCATCGGGGGCGTCCAGGCCCTCGTTGCCTCCATCGAGGCGCCCTCTGGGTGGCATCTCCTCGGCCGCACGCCCGTGCGAAACTTCATGCCGGGCCGCGACCCGGTCTTCCTGCTCCGGCCCGGCGACCGGGTGCGCTTCCGCAGGATCGATCCCGAGACCTTCTCCGAGCTCGACCGTGCGGCGGCCGCGGGTGAGATCGTGGCAGAACCCGCTACATGACCCGGTTGATCGTCAGGTCGTGCGGGCCGATGACGAGCCTGCAGGATGCAGGCCGGGTCGGCTGGCGGCGGTTCGGTGTCTCGAGTTCGGGCGCCATGGACCGGCTCGCGCTCGCGCACGCCAACGTGCTCGTGGGCAACGGGCCGGGGGCGGCCGGGATCGAGATGACCCTGATGGGCGGCCTCTACGAGGCGGCCGACGAAATGGTGCGACTGGCCGTGGCGGGCGCACCCGCGGCGGTCTCCGCGGCTGGGCGGCCGGTCGCGCCCGGGACCTCCGTCACGCTGAAGCCGGGCGAAACCCTCTCCGTCGGTCCGGCCCAGGCGGGCGTCTTCATGTATCTCGCGGTGGCCGGCGGATTGGCGGTTCCGCCGGAACTCGACAGCCTGTCGCTCCATCCGCGAGCCGGGATCGGCGGGCTCCATGGCCGTCCGCTCCGGGCAGGGGACGAACTGCCGCTCCGGGATATCGCGCCCGCCGGCCCCGAACTCGCGCTCGACCCGGTCCTCTTGGACCCGGACGCGCCCATCCGGGTCGTGCTCGGGCCGCAGGCCGACTATTTCGGCGAGGAAGCTGTCGCGGCCTTCCTCGACACCAGCTACGTCGTCTCCCCCGAGGCCGATCGGATGGGATACCGCCTCGCCGGGCCTCCCATCGCCCATCTGCACGGCTTCAACATCGTGTCGGATGGGATCGTCGCGGGCTCCGTCCAGGTGCCGGGCTCGGGCGTGCCGATCGTCATGATGGTGGATCACCAGACCACGGGGGGATACCCTAAGATTGCGACCGTAATCACGCCCGATCTCCGAATTCTGGCGCAAAGGCGCCCCGGCGCTCCGGTCAGGTTCAGGGCGATCCCGATCGAGGAGGCGCAGGAGCTCGCGCGAGCCTATGCGGATTGCATCGCAAATCTGTCTCGTGCGGCCAAGCCGATCCGGGGCGTGGTGCCGGATGTGGAGGCGCTGCTTGGCCTCAATCTCGCCGGCCATGCCTCGAACGCCCTCGCACCGGAGCCGTGACCCGCGCCGGCCGGGCTTGCAGCCCCTCGCACAGTGCGGCACCTCTGTTGCTAAGGCCGTTGCCGCCGTCAGGAGAGCCTCATGTCCCGTATCGTGTTCCTCAACGGGTCCTTCGTGCCCTTCGAGGAGGCCAAGATCCCGGTGATGGACCGGGGCTTCCTGTTCGCGGACGGGATCTACGAGGTGGCCGCGGTGCTGGACGGCCGGCTCGTGGACAACGAGGCCCACCTCGCACGCCTCGACCGCTCGCTCGGCGAGATCCGCATCCGCAATCCCTACTCCAGCGCCGAATGGACCAGGCTCGAGGAGGAGCTCGTCCGGCGCAACAACCTGGCCGAAGGGCTCGTCTACATGGAGGTGACGCGCGGGGCGGCGGAGCGGGATTTCGCCTTTCCGCCCGCGGACACGCCGCCCACGGTGGTCATGTTCACCCAGCCGAAGAACATCCGCCACTCGCCGCTCGCGCAGACCGGGATCGCGGTCATAACCGTGCCGGACCAGCGCTGGAAACGCCGTGACATCAAGTCCGTCGGACTGCTCGGGCAGGTGCTCGCCAAGCAGGCCGCGGTCGAAGCCGGCGTGGGTGACGCCTGGATGGTGGAAGACGGCTACGTCACGGAAGGCTCGTCCTCGACGGCCTTCATCATCACGCCCGAGAAGCGGCTCATCACGCGGCCGCTCTCCAACGCCGTCCTGCCCGGGATCACGCGCCTCGCGGTCATGAAGCTCGCCAAGGAGGCGGGGCTTGCGGTCGAGGAGCGGCTCTTCACGGTCGAGGAGGCGCATGGAGCGGAAGAGGCCTTCGTCACGAGCGCGTCCTCCATCGTCATGCCGGTCGTCGCGATCGACGGGAAGCCCGTCGGGACGGGCAGGCCAGGCCCGCTCGCACTCCGGCTGCGGGCGCTCTATTTCGAGCTCGCCGAGGCGCCGGCCAAGGCCGCCTGAACGGCTTCTCTGCCCGGAACCTGCGCGCTCGGCGCGCGGTTGACCGCCAAACGCCCTCGGTCCGCTGCCGGACGGCAGCGCACCCAAGCTATGGCAGGTCCCGATGTCCGGATGCATCATCAAGGCCGGAACCCTGGCGATCGCGCTGTCAGCCGCCCTGGCCGGCAGCGCGGCGGCGCAGACGCGGACGGCACCCGCAAATCCGGTTCAGCAGCAGCCGCGCGATCCAAATATGCCGGCCCCGCACAATACTGTGCCCGAGAAGATCGATTCGACCGGCTCGACGGGGTCTCTCAGCGAGCGGCTCGACCGGACGGACGGCGTCATCAGGCCGCCCGATACGGGTCCAGACATGACCGTGAGGCCGCCGGTCCCCAATCCGGGCACGACCCCCGTGATCCCGCCGCCGGGCAGCCCCGGCGGCAATCCCCGCCTCGATCCGAAGTAGCTCCCGGCGGGCTCAGACCGACCTGATCGCGCCGCCATCCACCCGGATGAGGCTGCCCGTGACATAGCTCGCCCGCTCGGAGACGAGGAAGGCCGCGACATCGGCGAATTCCTGCACCCGGCCGTAGCGACCGGCCGGAATGGAGGCACGGGCGGCGCGCGCGATCTCCTCGACGGTCGTGTTCTGCTTCTTGGCGTTGGCGGCGTCGAGCTCGCCCGTGCGGTCCGTTTCGATCCGGCCGGGCAGGATCATGTTGACGGTGACGCCGTCCGCCGCGACCTCGTTCGACAAGGTCTTGGACCAGCCGACGAGCGAGGAGCGGAGCGTATTCGAGATCACCAGGTTCGGGATCGGCTGAATGACCCCGGAGGAGGCGACGACAAGAATCCGCCCGAAGCCGCGCTCGCGCATCGGGCCGATGACCAGGCCGGCGAGCCTGATGACCGGCAGCACCATCGCCTCGAACTGCGCCGTCCAGAGTTCTGGGTCGACGCCGAGCGCCGTACCGGCGGGCGGGCCGCCCGTGTTTGCGACCAGGATGTCGATCGGCCCTCCGAGCGCCTCGACGGCCCTCCGGTGAATGCCCTCCAGGTCCGTCTTCAGGTCGGCCGCCATGTAGGAGGCCTTGCCGCTGCCCCGCGCGTTGATGGCTTCCGCCGCTGCCTTCAGCTTGTCCTCGCTGCGCGCCGTCATGAAGACGTCTGCGCCTTCCCCCGCGATCGCCTCGGCTATGCCCCGGCCGAGCCCGCGGCTTGAGGAAAGCACCAGCGCCCGCTTGCCCTTGAGACCCAGATCCATCCCGTCCTCCCGTGTCGGGGGCGGCTTACCGTTCCCTGCCCGGCGGGGCAACGAGGCGGGTCAGGGCTCCGACGCGGCGGGAGGCGGTGCGGCGCCCTCCTGCCGCATGATCATGTCCGCAAGCTCGTCCATGCGGCGGCGCAGCTCGGCATTCTCGATCCTGATTTCGCGGTCCCGCGCATCGAGGGCATCGTGCGCGGCCTGGAGCTCGGCCTCCATCGCGCCCCGGTCGCGCCGCGCAGCGGAGAGCTCCGTCTCGAGCAAGGCCGCCGTCGTGCGCGCCTGCCTCAGCTTCGGCACGAGTGCGGCAGCCGCAGCGAACGCGCCAGCGAGGAAGCCGGTCAGAAGCAGGAGGATGTCGGGCACGGGCGCGTGGAAACCGGTACGCAGAGCCGGGCTGCCTGTCGCATTCCGCGGCCCTGTCCGCCAGCGGAAGCTAGAAGGGGTTCCAGGTCGGGGCGTCGGTGAACTTCAGATATCCCACATTCACCCCCAGCCGCAGGCCGACTCCCGTCCGGATGGGCACGATCACCGTGTCGTCGGCCCGGGCGGCCGTCAGCCCGACGCCCGCGACGAGATAGGCGGAGCCGTCGATCTCGGCGAACCGCTTGTAGAGCTCTGGCAGGCTGTTGAGATTGTAGACCAGCATCATGGTGCGGGCACCCTCGCCGCCCACGTCGAAGCCGAGGGTCGGGCCCTGCCAGAAGACCCGGTGGCGCTGCCCGTGCCGCTTGTACAGCGTGCCCTCGCCGTAGCGGACACCCCCGAAGAACGCGCCCGATCCCTCCTGGCCCAGGATGTACCCGTCCGGCTCGCCCCAGCGGCGGACCGCCTCCCTGATGGCCAGCGCGAGGCCGCGCGAGACGCTACCGAAAAACTGATGGCCGGAATCGAGGAGTTCGTTGGCCGAGAACGTGTCGGGGCTGTCGGCGCGGGGCCCGCGCGCGAAGGCGGAGCTCGCCAGCAGGGTGAGGCAGATCGCGAGGATCACTCCGGGCGTGAGGTTGCGCCGCATGGCTTGTCTCCCTCTGCGGCCCGGTCGCGAGACTTGCACGGACCGCGTTTACGAGTCCTTCGGCCGCCGTCCTGCATACCGCGTCGGCCGAGAATCCGGCGAAGCTAAACCGTCAACCTTAATGAAATCTGTCGCGCTTTCGCGCATGCTCCTGTCCGGCCTGCTGTTGCTTGCGTTCCCCGCTGCATCCGCGAAGCCGGGAGCCACTGCGCTCCTGCCGGAGGTTCTCGGCGCGGCCGAATTCTACGCCGCAGACCCGCTCTCCGGCCTCGCGCTCCACGGTCGCGACCCCGTCACCTACCAGCTTGAAGGTGCGCCCGCCGCAGGCGGCCGGGAGCACGAGGCCGTGTGGGCCGGGCTGGGGTGGCGCTTCGCGACTGCGGCGAACCGCGCCGCCTTCCTGCGCTCGCCCGAGGTCTTCGCGCCGCAGATCGGAGGCTACGACGCAGCCGCTGCCGCCGAGGGCCGCCTCGTGGAGGCCGATCCCGATATCTTCCTGGTCAGGGCCGGGCGCCTGTATCTGTTTCGGACGCGAGCGGCCCGGACGCGGTTCGAGGCCGATCCGGGGGAAGCGGCGCGCGCGGAGTCGAACTGGTCGCGGCTGCAGAAGGTGCTCGTGCGCGGCTAGGGGCACGTCTCCGGCAGCTTCAGCCGAGGGGCCAGCGCAGCATCGCCCAGCACCGCGAAGGGCCCGTTCCGGTATCCCCGCTCCGCATGGCCGTAGGTCAGCGGTCCCGCCGGTCCGGTGACCGTCGCACCCGCCATCGTCGCGATGTGATCGCCGGCGGCCGTATCCCATTCCATGGTCGCGCCGCACCGGACGTAGAGATCGGCCTCTCCGGAGGCGACCAGGCAGAACTTGTAAGCCGAGGACGCGACCCGACGCTCGGCCACCTGGAGGGCGGACAGGCATGCCTCGGTCGCCGCGTCCCCGTGCCGTCGGCTGACCAGGGCGACAAGCCCGTCCTCAGGTGCCCGGCGGACGCTGGCAGGAACCCAGTCCTCGACGCCCTCTGCGGATATGCGTCCGACCGTGGCGGCCGTTCCCGCCGTCCAGACCCGCCCCGCTTCAGGCACCGCGATCGCGGCCGCGATCGGGCGGGCTCCTGCAACGAGCGCGATATTCACCGAATACTCGCCGGAGCCGGTCAGGTAGTCGCGGGTACCGTCCAGCGGGTCGACCAGGAAGAAGAGCTCGGCGCAGGCCGTGCTGCCGGCGCTCTCCTCCGCCACGACCGGGATGGCGGGCCAGGCCTCCCGCAGCCGGGCAAGGATCAGCCGCTCGGATTCGAGATCGGCCGCGGTGGTGGGCGAGCCGTCCTCCTTCAGCCTCCGGCCGCCGCCTCGGTCGGCCACGGAGGCGAGAAAGCGGCCGGCCTCCGCCGCGATGGCGCCGAGCCGGCGCGCGGTTTCGTCCGGGTCGGGTCGGGGATTGGCGTTCATCCACATTTCGTGCGGTGCGCCGACGAACCGTGCTGCCGGGCCGCTTTTCAAGCCGAGGGGCGGCCGTTATCCCAGGTCCGATTCGCGGGGGCAACCTGGCGCCCCGCCGGAGCCTTCTCGCATGGCAGCGGTCACGCTCGATCCTCTCGACCTCGCGGCGCTTCTGTGCTCGCGCGTCTGCCACGACGTGATCAGCCCCGTGGGGGCCATCGTGAACGGGCTCGAGGTGCTGGAGGAGGACAACGACGCCTCCATGCAGGATTTCGCGCTCGACCTCATCCGGAAGAGCGCGACCCAGGCTTCGGCGCGGCTTCAGTTCGCGCGGCTCGCCTTCGGGGCTGCGGGCTCGGCCGGAGCCGCGATCGATCTCGGCGATGCCGAAGCGGTCGCCAAGGGGATGTTCGGCGACGACAAGATCAGGCTGACCTGGTCAGCGCCGCGGATACTCATGCCGAAAAATCGGGTGAAGCTCCTCCTGAACCTTGTGATGCTCGCCACGAACGCCATCCCCCGCGGCGGCTCCATCGATGTCGACGTGAAGGCCGGCGAGACCGACGAGGACGTCCCGACCTTCGTGCTCTCCGCCAAGGGGCTGAACGCCCGCGTCCCGGCCCATGCGGAGGCACTGATCCGGGGCGAGCCGGAAAGCGGCGTCGTCGACGCCCATGCGATCCAGCCCTTCTATACGGGCCTTGTCGCGAAGGCGGCCGGGATGGGCGTCACGATGAAACTTGACGGCGACACCGTCGAGATCCGGGCCGAGCGCGCCTGAGAGGCCGAAAGGCCGCCAAGGCAACGGAACATCAACCTTCCGTGACCATGGTCGACGCCACTCAAATTCCTGAGTTGCGTCGAGCCGACGATCGTCATGGACGATCTCCTGCGGGATTTTCTGGCCGAGACCGGCGAACACCTGGACATGGTGGACGTCGAGCTTGTCCGGTTTGAGCGCAACCCGACCGATCGCGACATCCTCCGGAACATCTTCCGGCTGGTCCACACCATTAAGGGAACCTGCGGCTTCCTCGGCCTGCCGAGGCTCGAGGCGCTCGCGCATGCGGCCGAGACGCTCATGGGCCAGGTCCGGTCGGGCGCCCCGGTCACGAGCGAACTCGTCACGCTCATTCTCGCGACCATCGACCGCATCAAGCTGATCATGGCGGAGCTCGATCGGATCGGGGCGGAGCCGGCCGGGTCTGACAACGATCTGATCGCCGCGCTGGAGCAGGCGAGCCTCGCAAGCGAAAGCCTGCCCGCGTCCGAACCGAACCAGGTCCTGCTTCGCCCGCTTCGGACGGGCGAGGTGCCGCTCGACGTGCTGGAGCGCGCCTTTCGCGAGACGCCCGGACCGGGTGAAGCGGCCGATTCTCGCGCGATCGAGCCCGGGAAGTCCGTCGCGTCGGGCGATGTGGAGGCCGCGAGCTCTCGGACGCAGACCGTTCGCGTCGCCCTCGACACCCTCGACCAGCTCATGACGACGGTGTCCGAGCTCGTCCTTACCCGCAACCAGCTCCTGGAGGCGGCGCGCCGGGCCAAGAACGATGGCTCGCTCAGTGCGCCGCTGCAGCGCCTCTCGCAGGTCACGGCCGAACTGCAGGACGGGATCATGAAGACCCGCATGCAGCCGATCGGGAATGCCTTGGCGAAGCTGCCGCGGCTCCTGCGCGACCTCTCGGCGGAGCTCGGCAAGGAGATCGAGCTCGTCACCCGGGGCGCCGAAACCGAGCTCGATCGTCAGATACTCGAGATCATACGCGATCCCCTGATCCACATGGTGCGGAACTGCGCCGCGCATGGGATCGAGATGCCGGCCGAGCGGCGCGCCGCCGGCAAGCCGGCTCAGGGCACAATCACCCTCACATCATACCAGGAGGGAGGGGCGATCGCGATCGAGGTGTCGGACGACGGCCGCGGGCTCGATTACGAGGCGATCCGCCGGCGTGCCATCGAGACAAATCTCGTGAGCGCCGCCGAGGCGGTCCGGATGACGGATCCCCAGGTCGCGGATCTGATCTTCCATCCGGGATTCTCCACCACGGCGGTCGCCGATTCCGTCTCCGGCCGCGGCGTCGGGATGGACGTGGTCAAGACCAACGTAGAGCTCATCGGCGGTACGATCGAGACTGGGTCGGAGCCGGGCCGGGGCACGAAATTCAAGATCAAGCTCCCGCTCACGCTTGCCATCGTGGCGGCCCTGGTCGTGCGCTCGGCGGGAGAGCGCTTCGCCATTCCGCAGGTCGCCATCCAGGAACTCGTGCGCGTGCGGCCCGGCTCGGAGCATGTCTTGGAACGGATCAACGGCGCCCTGCTGCTCCGGCTTCACGGCGGGCTTCTTCCAGTGCTCGACCTCGCAGCCATCCTGGGGCTCGCAAGGGGAGAGGCAGCCGATTCGGGTTTCGTCGTCGTGTCGGAGGCCGGCCGGTTCCGGTTCGGCCTCCTCGTCGAGGCGGTGATCGAGACGGAGGAGATCGTCGTCAAGCCGATGTGCCGGCGGCTGAAGCATCTGCAGCTCTTCTCCGGCAACACCATCCTGGGGGACGGCGCCGTCGCGCTTATTCTCGATCCGAACGGCATTGCCCGCCGGGCCGGTGCGGAACTCCTCCGCGGAAGCCTCGAGCCCGCACCCGTCCAGCGGCTCGGGCAACCCGCCGGCCGCGGGTCCGAAGTCGTGACGCTGCTCGTGTTCCGGGGCGGGGACCGCAGCCTGAAAGCCGTGCCGCTCAGCCTCGTCACGCGGCTGGAGGAGATCCCCGGATCCTCGATCGAGCAAGCCGGCGGGCAGGCGAGCGTGCAGTATCGCGGCCGCCTCATGCCGCTCCTGCCCATTGACGAACGGACGGAACTGCGCCGGGACGGCGTGCAGCCCGTGATCGTCGTCGCCTGTCGGGACGTGCTGCTCGGCCTGGCGGTGGACGAGGTCGTGGACGTGGTCGAGGAGACCATCGCCATCACGCGGGCGCCGGGCCGTCCGGACCTCGTCGGCACGGCGATCGTGCGCGGGCGCGCAACCGAAATCGTCGACCTTGCAGACTTCCTCCCGCGCGCGTCGGCGGAGGGCTGGTCGGACAGGGGCTTCGGCACCACCGTGCTGCTTGTCGAGGACAATGCGTTCTTCCGCGACATGCTTACGCCCGTCCTCAAGGCGGCCGGGCACGAGGTGCGGACGGCCGCGACAGCGGACGAGGCGCTGCGCACGCTGCTTCGCCATCCCATCACGGCCGTCGTCACGGATCTGGAGCTGCCGGACCGGCCGGGACTTGACCTGGTGGAGGCCATGCGCCGGCATGCGGCGATTTCAGGCATCCCGGTCGTTGCGCTCGGCTCCCGTCTCACGGGCGAGACGGCGCGACGAGCGCGGGATCTCGGTGTCACCCGTTCCGTGGCGAAGTTCGACCGCAGCGGCCTGCTCGCCGCACTGTCCGAACTCGCCCCGCCCGCCCCTGGGAATCTCGCCGCATGAAGCCGCTCGCGGACGAGGGGCAGCGCGTCGGGCCGGAGCCCGCGGAACGCGAAGCCTATGTGACGGCCGTGATCGCCGGTCAGCTCTTCGGGATCCCGATCGGGCGGGTGCGCGACGTGTTCAACCTGGGCGGCCTCACGCCCGTGCCGCTCGCGCCCTCAGATGTTCTCGGCCTCACGAATCTGCGGGGGCGGGTGGTGACCGTCCTCGACATCCATTCCCGGCTCGGGCTACCGCCCCATCCCGCCGCCCAGCCCGGCGGATTGGCGATCGGGATCGAGGCGGGCGAGGATTCCTTCGGGCTCGTGGTCGACCGCATCGGCGAGATCGTCTCGGTCGATCGGGACGCGGGCGAGGACAACCCGATCCACCTCGATCCCGCCTGGGCCGCGCTGTCCCGCAGGGTCCACCGCCTCGACGACGGACTCCTCGTCGTGCTCGACGTGGACGCCGTCCTCGAAATCGCGCCCGTTCCTTCAGACATCCCGCGAGCACCGGAGAGCCCGCAATGAAGCACGCCCTCGTCGTCGACGATTCCGCCGTCATCCGGAAGGTCGCCTGCCGCATCATGGAAGGCCTCGCCATGCGCACCACCGAGGCGGAGGACGGCCAGCAGGCCCTGATGGCCTGCCGGCGCGAGATGCCGGACGTCGTCCTCCTCGACTGGAACATGCCCGTGATGGACGGCTACGAGTTCCTGAAGGCGCTCCGGAAGATGCCCGGCGGGAAGGCGCCGAAGGTCGTCTTCTGCACCACGGAGAACGACGTCGCCTGCATCGCCCGCGCCATGCATGCGGGCGCGGACGAATACGTCATGAAGCCGTTCGACCGCGAGACCATGACGGCGAAACTCCAGGAGGTCGGCGTCGTCTGACCCTCGACCGGGCTTTCCCCATGGCTCCGTGCGCGACGGCGGCCTGGCTCCCCGAGCCGGCGCCGATCCGTGTCATGCTCGTGGACGATTCCGCGGTGGTGCGCGGCTTCCTCTCACGCTGGATCGCGGCCGAGCCCGGCTTCAGCGTGGTCGGCGGGGCGGCCAACGGGCAGGAGGCGCTCGATCTGTTCGACGTGCTCCGGCCCGACATCGTCCTCCTGGACATCGACATGCCCGTGCTGGACGGGCCTGCGACTCTCGCGCGGCTGCTCGCGCGCCGCCCGGACCTGGCGGTCGTCGTCGTGTCGACGCTCACCCGCCGCAATGCCGAAATCTCGCTCGGGTGCCTTGCGCGGGGCGCGGTCGACATCCTCACCAAGCCCGAGAGTCAGCGCGACCTGGCCGGTCCGGCCGCCTTCCGGGGAGAGCTCATGCTGAAGCTCCGCGGGCTCGCAGCGCGCCATCGCCGCACGCCGGGCCGGGGCATGCCTCCCCTCCCGGGCTTCCTCCGTCGCGCGGCCCTGCCTGCGACCGTCCGACCGCGGGTCCTGGCGATCGGCGCGTCGACGGGCGGGCCCGCCGCGCTCTGCCGGATCCTGCGCGGGCTGAGTCCGGTGAGCGACCGCATGCCGATCCTGCTGGTCCAGCATATGCCGGAGCTCTTCACGGGGGTTTTCGCCGAGCAGCTCCGCACCCAGACCGGCCTCGCGGTTGCGGAGGCCGAGGAGGGCGAGGAGATCAGGCCGGGCCGCCTCTATCTGGCTCCGGGCGGGCGGCATATGGGCCTCGGGTCCGGCGAAGGCGCTGCCGTGATCCGGCTCCGGACCGGGCCGCCGCTGCATCATTGCCGGCCCGCCCTCGACGTCACCTTCGCGGATGTGGCCCGGCTTTTCGGACCGGCTGCGCTCGGCGTCGTCCTGACCGGGATGGGGACGGACGGTACGGACGGGGCCCGCGCCCTGGTGGAGGCGGGCGCGTCCGTGATCGTGCAGGACGAAGCGACGAGTACCGTCTGGGGCATGCCGGGCAGCATCGTGAAGGCAGGCCTGGCCCGGCGCGTGGTGCCGCTCGACGGCATTGCGGCCGCGATCCGGGAGGCGGCGCTCCCGTGATCACCGAGGCCGAATTCGCCTTCCTCCGCGCCTTCCTCAAGCAGCGCTCCGGCCTCGATCTCGGGCCGGAGAAACGCTACCTGGCGGAGAGCCGGCTGCGCCCGCTCTGTCGCGACGCGGGTCTCGGCAGCCTCGGCGAGCTCGTGCGCAAGCTGAGATCGGGCGAGGATCGCGGGCTCGCCGACGCCGCCGTGGTCGCGATGGCGACGCACGAGACCATGTTCTTCCGCGACCGCACGCCTTTCGAGACGCTCCGGACCGACATCCTGCCCCGGCTCGTCGAGGCCCGGTCCGAGCTCCGCCGCCTGCGCATCTGGTCCGCCGCCGCCTCGACCGGGCAGGAAGCCTATTCGGTCGCGATGATCGTACAGGAGATGGGGCTCCCGGCCGCAGGCTGGACCATCGAGATCCTCGGAACGGATATCTCGCCGAGCGCGGTCGAGCGGGCGCGCGCCGGCACCTATTCGACCTTCGAGGTGCAGCGCGGGCTGCCGGTCCGGCACCTGCTCGATCATTTCAGCCAAGCGGGGACGGATTGGACCATCTCACCGGCGCTCCGGTCGGCTGTCGAGTTCCGCGTGCTGAACCTGCTCAGGGACTTTGGCGGGCTCGGCACGTTCGACGTGATCCTCTGCCGCAACCTCGCGATCTACCTGGACGCCCCGACCAAGACCGCCCTGTTCGAGCGGCTCGCGCGCGTGCTCGCCCCAGACGGCGCCCTGTGCCTCGGGACGAGCGAGACGGTGCTCGGCTACACGCGCACTCTCGTCGCCGACCCGGAGCGCCGCGGCTTCTTCCTGCACGCGACCGCCGCCGCACAGCCGGAGCGGGCCTATCTGGCGGGCTGAGGGCTGGCCGGAAAGCCGGTCTGGCGCAGCCCCTCGCCGATGATCATCGCGGCCGCGACCGCTACGTTGAGGGAGCGCAGGCCCGGCCGCATCGGAACTACGACCCTGGCATCCGAGACTTCGTGCACGAGATCTGGGACGCCGGCGGATTCGCGCCCGACCATCACGATGTCGGACGGCCGGAACGCGAAATCGGCATAGGGTGTCGCCCCGCGCGTGGTGGCGAGCACGAGTCGGGCGCCGGAGGTGCGCCGGGCCGCGTCGAAGGCCGCGAAGGAGACGTGGCGGCAGAGCTCCAGCTGATCCAGATAATCCAGCGCGGCGCGGCGGAGGTTGCGGTCGGAGGCGTCGAACCCGGCGGGCTCGATCAGGTCCACGGGGATCCCGAGGCAGGCGGCCATTCGCATCATGGTCCCGGCATTCTGGGGAATGTCGGGCTGATAGAGCGCGAGACGCAACCGCGCGTGCTCAGCGATGCGGGCCGATCCGCGGCGTCGGGCCTCGCCGGTCCGGCTCGGGATGCCTTACCGTGTAATCGCCGGGACCGAGATCGATGACGCCGTCCCGGCCGGCCGGCGAGGGCGGCGGGAAGGCTCCCGTCTGCGGAGGGCTCGCCGTGAGCCGGTCGAAGAGCCACGGCACCGCGAGGATCGCGAGGGAGACCAGGCCCCAGACCACCAGGACCGCGGAGGTCGAGAAGCCGCGGATCCAGCCGAACAGGTTGAACAGCCACTCGACGGTGCCGGGATCGCTCGAGAACACGTCGGCGTTGCGCATGAAGGCGCCGCCGACGAGATCGATCAGGCCGTAGGCGGCCAGGGCGAAGAGCGACCAGAAGAAAACGCCGACCCAGCCCGCCGCCCAGAGAAGCCGCCTCATCGACCTCTCCGCACGACCGTGTAGTCCGCCTCGATGACCTCGTCCCCGCCGACCCGGTTCCGCCCTTCCCGGGCGAGATGGTCGCGCAGGATCTTCAGGTTGCGCCGGTTCGACTTGTAGAACACGTCGAGCACGTCCCCGACCACCGGGATGGCCCCGACGGTCGTGTCGAGCGCGACGTTCGCGGCCATGCGGGCGATCTTCCAGCGCGGGAGCCCGAGCTGGCGCGCCTCCCAGATGATGTAGCTGGAGATCAGCGCGGAGGCGAGATCGCCGATCCCGGGCACGAGGCCGATCACCGAATCGAGGCCGATGCGGATGCGGGTTCCGGGCACCAGGAGGGCGCTGTCCATCAGGTTCGCGAGCGCGTCGAGCCGGGCGAGCCTGTCGGACCGGCTGGGGCTGACGGTCTCGACGGCTTCGAACATCGCGGTTTGAGAGACTGCCATCACCTCCTCCAGGGGCGTCTTGCGCCTGCACGGGGAGATGTGGCCCCCATCCCTGTGCTCCGCAATGGGACGATCGCCCAAAACGGAAGCGGCCGGCATCGCCGCCGGCCGACCGGGAAACCCAGCCGAGCTCAGCTCGAGATCCGGGTGCCGGAGATGGCGTTGAAGATGATCTCGAAGACCTTGGAGAGCTGACCCGAATTCTGGACGTCGAAGTAGTTGCCGGAATTCGACGCGCAGCTCTTCAGCATCGTCTCGTTCCCGTCGAGCAGCTTGACGGTGAAGACCTCAACCTTGGCGTCCTTGGCCGCCTGGCAGGCCGCCAGCGTGGTCTTGTCCATAACGGCGACCATGGCGCGGGCCTTCGCCTCATTCTTCTCCGCGAGCGAGTTGTAGCTCTTCCCGTCGATGTGGCTTTCGGTGTTGTCCCCGTCCGTCAGGACGATCATGTACTTCTTGACGCCCTTCGTTCCCGACGCGGCGCCCTCGGTGAAAGGCTCGCTCCGGGAGAGGGTGGCGAGCCCCCAGATCGCTCCGAGCGCGATGTTCGTATTGCCGCGCGGCTGCATGCCGTCGATGACGCCGTTCAGTTGTGTGTAGTCGCTGTACGATTTCAGCGACGTGAGCGGACGGATCGCCGGGAGATCTGCGGAGTAGTCCGACTTGCGCTGCGGCACGAAAAGCGAGTTCGTGTCCGAACTCGTCGGTGCCTCGTCGGAGGTCGCGTAGCTGCCGTAGCGGTCGATGACGTAGCCGGTCCAGGCGGGCCTGTCCTTCTTCTCGTTGTTCCAGCGGAACCAGGGCTTGTAACGGTAAGCGTTCGCGTCGAGCCGAACCTCGGTGTCGAAGGGCACGATCGAGACCTTCACGCTGTCCGGCTGGTCCGCCAGGGTGCGGAACTTCTTGAGCAGGTCCTTCGCGGCCGCCTTGAGCTCGTCCATCCGGCGCTTCCCGCCGATATACCGATCCATCGAGCCGGTATTGTCGAGGACAAGTGCGACTTCGATCTTCTCCGTCCCGGAGCCCCAGACCGCTTCGGACTTGGCGCCGATCGGCATCGTCCTGATGCCGACCGCCTTCATCAGCGCGGTGTCCATCGTGGCCGCGGCCGAAACCGTGACCGTGTTCCCGACCCGCGTCACCGAGACGGCGCCGAGCCGGGTGTTCGGCTCGCTCCGGAGCGTGTTGGTCAGGTAGAGTTCGCCCTTCTGCTGGATCTCGCGGGCATTGAGGGTCGAGGGCTCGCGCACGATGGCGAGCGCCGTCGCATCGGCCGCGAGCTGCATCCGGCTCTGGTAATTCGCTGCCCGGCCGTAATCGACCGCGGCGCCCACCGCGCCCAGGAGCGGAAGGGCGGCGAGGCCGAAGAGCATTGCGGTCGCGCCCTGCTGGTCCGCCTTGAAACGCCGAAGCACCCGCATCTCTCGCCTCCCGGTCTTCCGTCCGCCTGCGGAGGGAGTTGAGCGATGCGCGTGCCAGCCGATTCCGTGCCGTTTCGGCACAGACCGACGCGGATCCCTGGCGACCGACCCTCGCCGCGCGTTGCCAGCGGGTGCGTCAGGCCTTAATCGCCCCCGATCAGTCTGAACGGATGTCCATGGCTTCGAAGGATGTGCGGATCACGCCCGAGCTCGTGCGCGAGCACGGCTTGACCGAGGACGAGTACAAGCGCTTCTGCGACCTGATCGGTCGCGAGCCGACCATCGTCGAGCTCGGCATCGTGTCGGCGATGTGGAACGAGCACTGCTCCTACAAGTCCTCGCGCATCCATCTGCGCACGTTGCCGACCACCGCGCCCTGGGTGATCCAGGGACCGGGCGAGAATGCCGGCGTCATCGACATCGGCGACGGCCTCGCCTGCGTCTTCAAGATGGAGAGCCACAACCATCCCTCGTTCATCGAGCCCTATCAGGGCGCGGCGACGGGGGTGGGCGGCATCCTGCGCGACGTCTTCACCATGGGCGCGCGCCCGATCGCGGCCCTGAACGCGCTCCGCTTTGGCTCGCCGGACCATCCTCGCACGCGCCATCTCGTGGCGGGCGTGGTGGCGGGCATCGGCGGCTACGGCAATTCGTTCGGCGTGCCGACCGTCGGCGGCTCGGTCGGGTTCCACCGCCGCTACGACGGCAACATCCTGGTCAACGCGATGGCGGTCGGCCTCGCCCGGACGGACGCGATCTTCTACGCGGCCGCGACCGGGGTCGGGAACCCGATCGTCTATCTGGGCTCGAAGACCGGCCGGGACGGCATCCACGGCGCGACCATGGCTTCGGCGGCCTTCGACGAATCCTCGGAGGAGAAACGCCCGACCGTGCAGGTCGGCGATCCCTTCGCCGAAAAGCTGCTTCTGGAAGCCTGTCTCGAATTGATGCAGTCCGGCTCCGTCGTCGCGATCCAGGACATGGGCGCGGCGGGCCTCACCTGCTCGGCCGTCGAGATGGGCGCCAAAGGCAATCTCGGCGTCGAGCTCGATCTCGATGCGGTGCCGACCCGCGAGACGGGAATGACCGCCTACGAGATGATGCTGTCGGAGAGCCAGGAGCGCATGCTCATGGTGCTCAAGCCCGGCATGGAGGAGGTCGCGGAGGCCATCTTCCGCAAGTGGGGACTCGATTTCGCGGTGATCGGCCGGACGACCGACACGCTCCGCTTCGTGGTGAAGCACGGCGGCGAGACGGTCGCGGATCTCCCCATCAAGGAGCTGGGCGACGAGGCGCCGGTCTATGACCGGCCGCACCTGTCGAACACCTATCAGCCTGTCATTCCACCCGAGAGCGTCGAGCCGCCGGTCTCGGAGCGCGAGGCGCTGCTTAGGCTGATCGCCTCGCCGGACCTCTGCTCGAAGCGCTGGGTCTGGGAGCAGTATGACAGCCTGATTCTCGGCAATACGGTGGGCGGTCCCGGGGGCGACGCCGCCATCGTCCGGGTGGAGGACGGGCCGAAGGGCCTCGCGCTCACGACGGACGTCACGCCCCGCTATTGCGAGGCCGACCCGGTCGAGGGCGGCCGGCAGGCCGTGGCCGAGGCCTGGCGCAACATCACGGCGGTGGGCGGCCTGCCGCTGGCGCTGACGGACAATCTCAACTTCGGCAATCCCGAGCGGCCCGAATATATGGGCCAGCTCGTCGGCTGCATCCGCGGCATCGGCGAGGCGGCGCGCGCGCTCGACTTCCCGATCGTGTCCGGCAACGTCTCGCTCTACAACGAGACCAACGGCACAGGCATCCTGCCGACTCCGACGATCGGCGGCGTCGGGCTCGTGGACGATGTTGCGGTACGCGCCTCGATCGCCTTCAAGCGCGCCGGGGATGCGGTGCTGCTCCTCGGCGAGACGGCCGGCTGGCTCGGCCAGTCCGTGTATCTGCGCGACGTCTGCGGCCGGGAGGAGGGGGCGCCGCCGCCCGTGGACCTCGCGGCCGAGCGCCGGACCGGCGATTTCGTCCGCGGCCTGATCCGGTCCAGGCGCACCGACACGGTGCACGACGTTTCCGATGGCGGGCTCGCCGTGGCCCTCGCCGAGATGGCGATGCCGAACGGGATCGGGATCGCGGTCCAGCCCCGCGACCTGCCCTCCAGCGTGCCTGCCCACGCCTTCTTCTTCGGGGAGGACCAGGCGCGCTACGTGCTCACCGTCGCCACCGCCGACCTGCACGAGGTGAGGCAGGAGGCGCATGCCCTCGGAATCCCGACCTGGTATCTCGGCGTGACGGGCGGGGACACGGTCACGCTCGGGGCCGACGAGCCGATCGGGATCGCCGAGCTGAAGCAGGCGCATGAATCCTGGCTGCCGGACTACATGGCCGGGCCCGCGCCCGAGCTCGAGCTCGCGGCCTGACGCATAGAGGAGCTTCCACCCATGGCCATGGATGCGGCCGAGATCGAGCGCATGATCAAGGAGGCGTTGCCGGATGCGAGCGTTGAGATCCGCGATCTCGCCGGCGACGGGAACCACTACGCCGCGACGGTCACGTCCGCGGCCTTCCGCGGCAAGAGCCGCGTGCAGCAGCACCAGATGGTCTACGGCGCGCTGAAGGGGAACATGGGCGGGGTCCTGCACGCGCTGGCCCTGACCACGAGCGCCCCGGCGGAGTAGCTCAGCCGCTCCGGCATTAGGCAAGACGAAGCGCGGCAGGGCCCGGGGCCAGCTTGGCGAGCGCTGCCTCGGCAGCCATCGATCAAGATGCCGCCTGTGCCCGCCTCATTCCTTTGCGAGATCGGCCAGGAGGCTCGCCGCGACCGTGAGCTTCGAAACGGTGAGGCCGGAGCTCGCGATCGCCTGGACGGCGCCGCGGATGCGCTCGACCTCGCCGCCCCGTGTGGTCGCCCAGGCCCGGACGCGGTCCGGACCGGCCTCGCCGTCCCGTGCGGCGATTTCGGCCGTGAGCCGGCGGTGCGCTGCCGCCAGCGCGTCCACGGCCCGGTCGCGCGCCAGCCGGTCGTAGTGGTCGGTAACCGGGATGGCTGCGGCGGAGCCCGCCAGCTCGCCGAGCCCGAACAGGCCATCTGCCGCGAAATGGATGCGGGCGATCTCCACCACCGGCCGGCCCGTGCGGTTCGCGACGAGCACGATGTCCGGCGCGGCGACGAGGTCCTGCAGCGCGGCGATCCGCCGGGCGAGGTCGTCGGGGACGCCGCCGGCGACGAGCCTCGCCGTGCGCGCCGCCCATCCCTCCCGCGAGGCGGGCGCGAGCGCCGCATCCAGAACTTCCGCGACCTCCGCGATGCCGGCGGCATAGAGCCCGACCACCTCGTCGAGCCGGTGCTGCCGGAAATCGACATTGCGCGTGAACCAGACCATCCGGGACAGCGTCAGGTCCTGGATCGCGGCATAGAGTTCGAGCTGGAGCGCGCCCGGAATCCGGCCGTCGAGCGCATCGACCGCGTTGTTGAGCGCGAGCAGGCCGAAGGTGTCGCGGGTCGCCGCATAGGCCGCCGCGATCGTCGGGGCATCCGCGCCCGTCTCGTCCGCAAGACGCGTGACGACGCTCGGCCCGCCGCGGTTGACGATGGCATTGGCGAGTTGGGTCGCGATGATCTCGCGCCGCAGCCGATGGCCCGCCACGGCGTCCGGGAAACGCTCGCGCAGGGGGACCGGGAAATAGCGCTCGAGCTCGCGGCCGAGATACGGGTCGTCGGGCACCGCGCTCGCGAGCAGCTCGTCGTGCAGCGCGAGCTTGGCATAGGCGATAAGCACCGCGAGTTCGGGCCGGGTCAGGCCGGCTCCCTGCGCCCGTCGCGCCTCGATCTCGGCCGTACCGGGCAGGAATTCCAGCGGGCGGTCGAGCCGCCCGGCGCCTTCCAGCACGCTCATCAGGCGCTCCAGGAAGCCGAGATCGCCGATGCCGCGCCGCTCGGCGAGGGAGAGCGCGAGGGTCTGGAGATAATTGTTGCGCAGGACGAGCCGGGCCACCTCGTCCGTCATCCCGGTGAGCAGCGCGTTCCGCGCCTCCCCGTCGAGCCGTCCGTCCCGGACCGGCATGGCGAGCGCGATCTTGATGTTCACCTCCACGTCGGAGGTGTTCACGCCGGCGGAGTTGTCGATCGCGTCCGTGTTGAGCCGGACGCCGTGCCGTGCGGCCTCGATCCGGCCGCGCTGGGTCATGCCGAGATTGGCGCCCTCGCCGATCACCCTGGCCCGCACGGCGGACCCGGCGATCCGGATCGGGTCGTTGGCGCGGTCCCCGGCCGCGGCATCCGTCTCGTCGGAGGCGCGGATATAGGTGCCGATGCCGCCGAAGAAGAGGAGCCCCACCGGCGCAGACAGGATCGCGCTCATCACCTCGTTCGGGGTCGCGTCCGCCTTGTCCAGGCCGAGCACCTTCCGGGCCTCCGGCGAGAGCGGGATCGACTTCGACGAGCGCGAAAACACGCCGCCGCCGGCCGAGATGAGCGCGCGGTTGTAATCGGCCCAGCTCGAGCGCGGCAGGTCGAACAGGCGCTTGCGCTCGGCCCAGGCGCGCGCCGGATCGGGATCGGGGTCGATGAAGATGTCGCGGTGGTCGAAGGCGGCGACGAGCTTGATCGCGCGCGAGAGCAGCATGCCGTTGCCGAAGACGTCGCCCGACATGTCGCCGACGCCGACGACCGTCACGGGTTCGGCCTGGATGTCGATGTCGATCTCGCGGAAATGGCGCTTCACGGCCTCCCAGGCGCCGCGCGCCGTGATGCCCATCCTCTTGTGATCGTAGCCCTGCGAGCCGCCTGACGCGAAGGCGTCGCCGAGCCAGTATCCCCGCTCCAGCGAGATGGCGTTGGCGGTGTCGGAGAAGGTGGCCGTGCCCTTGTCGGCCGCGACCACGAGATAGGGGTCGTCGCCGTCGCGGCGCAGCACGTCCGGCGGCGGCACGACGCGGTCGCCCTCGAGGTCGTCCGTGACGTCCAGGAGCGTGCGGATGAAGAGACGGTAGGCTTGCGTCCCTTCCTCCATCCAGGCCGCGCGATCGCCGGGAGGGGGCAGGAGCTTCGGGAAGAAGCCGCCCTTCGCGCCGACCGGCACGATCACGGCGTTCTTCACCTGCTGCGCCTTCACGAGGCCCAGGATCTCGGTGCGGAAGTCCTGCGGCCGGTCGGTCCAGCGGATGCCGCCGCGCGCCACCTTGCCGAAGCGCAGATGCAGCGCCTCGAGCCGCGGCGAGTTCATGAAGATCTCGTAGAGGGGATGCGGCTTCGGCAGCTCCTCGACGCGCGCGCCCTCGAACTTAAAGGCGATCGTCTCGACCGGCAGCCCGTTCTCGCCGATGCGGAAGAAATTGGTCCGGACGCAGGCCTCGATCAGGTTCAGGAAGCGGCGGAGGATGCGGTCCTCCTCCAGGCTGGCGACCTCGGCGAGCAGCCCGGCGAGCTCGCGACTCACCTCCTCCTCGCCCGGCCGGCCTTCCGCCGGGTGCGGGTCGAAGCGGGCGTAGAACAGGGCCAGGAGCTGGCCGACGATGGCCGGGTGGCGGGCCAGGACCGAGGCGAGATATTCCTGCCCGTAGGGGATGACGACCTGGCGGAGATAGCGGCCGAAGGCGCGCATGAGCGCGGCCTCGCGCCAGCCGAGCCCCGCCTCCAGGACGAGCTTGTTGAACCCGTCCGATTCCGTGACGCCGCGGAAGATCGCGAGCAGCGCCGCCTCGACGCGGGCCTCGATCTCCTCGATGGCGATCGGCGCCCCGGTCGCGCGCTCCAGCGCCATGTCGTGCAGCCAGATGCGGGAGGACGGCTCCGAGCCCGCCGGCGCGATCCGGTAGGTGCGCTCGTTCACCACCCGGAAGCCGAGTCGCTCGAGCAGGGGCACGCGGTCCGAGAGCGGCAGGCTCGCGCCGCGGGAGAAGAGCTTGAGGTTCACCCGCTCGGCGGGGTCGCCCTCGCGCCGGTAGAGATCGACCGCGCGCGGCCGCGCCTCCGACAGGCGCTCGATCGTGTCGATATCCGTCACCGCCTGCGCCGGCTCGAAGGCGTCCCGGTAGGCCGCCCCGAAGGCCTCCGCGTAGCGGGCCGAGAGCTCGCGCGCCCGCGCCGGCGGCAGCGCGGAATCGAGCGCGTGGGCGAGCTTGTCCGACCAGGTGCGGACGATCTCGGCGATGCCGCGCTCGATCTCCTCGCGCGGGACGTCCGGCACCGTGTCGCCGTCCCGCCCGATGATGAAGTGGGTGCGCGCGAGCGGCCCTTCCGGATAGGCCGGATAGGCGGCCGAGACGCGCCCGTCGAAGCTTTTCGCGAGATACTCGCCGACCCGGCGCCGGACATCCGAATCGTAGCGGTCCTTGGGGACGTAGACGATCGCCGAGACGAAGCGGCCGAACCGGTCCGGCCGGATCAGCGCGCGGATGCGCGGATGCTCGGCGAGATGCAGCACGTCGAGCGCGAAGGCGAAGAGCGTGTCCTCGTCGATCTGGAACAGCTCGTCGCGCGGGAAGACCTCCAGCACCTGCGTCAGGGAGCGTCCGTCGAAGCTCGCGGGATCGAAGCCGGCGCGGTCGAGGATGCGGGCGGCCTTGCGCCGCAGATAAGGGACGCCTGCGATCGAGCTCGTATAGGCGGTCGCCGTGAACAGGCCGACCAGCGCGAACTCGCCCCAGAGCCGGCCCGAGGGGCTGAACAGTTTCGCGCCCACATAGTCGAGATAGGCGCGCCGATGGACGCGCGACTTCACGCTCGCCTTGGTGATGAAGAGCAGCCGCGGCCGGTCGAGGAAGGCGCGCAGCTCGGGCGTGACCGCGACGAGCTCGCCGCGGCGCTTCAGGACGTTGATGGCCGGGTCGCTCAGGAGCCCGAGGCCCGAGCCCTCCAGCGCCTCGGACGCGACCTCGCCCTCCAGGATGCGGTGCGCGCGGGCGCCGAGCAGGATGAAGTTGCCCGCGGCCAGCCATTCGAGGAACGAGGCGGCCTCGTCGATTTCGGCTGGTTCGAGGGCGGGCGGCCTCTGGCGGTACTCGGCCGCGAGCGCCTGGAGCTGAGAGCGCATGCGCTCGCCGTCCGAGACGGCCGCCCGGACATCGGCGTAGACGCGGTCGAGCCCGGCCCGGAGCCGGTCGCGCTCGGCCTCGTCCAGTCGGTCGAGATGGATGTGGATCAGGCTTTCGCGCGCGACGCCGCGCGGCTCGGTCGCGGCCTCGCCGAGAAGACGGGCGAGCGACCGGTCGGGCCCGCGCTCGACCGCGAGGATCGGATGCGCGACGAGCCTCGGCTCGAGCCCGCGTTCGACGAGCTCGGCGAGCGTCGAATCGAGCAGGAAGGGCATGTCGTCGTTCACCGCCTCGAGCACGGTGACGTGCCGGGTGCCGGCCCCGCCCGGGATCTCGTGATCGGTGAACCGGACCGAGCTCGTGCCGGCTTCGCGCGGCTCGGCCAGGTGGGCGAGCGCGCCGCGGGCGAGGACGGCCAGGATCTCGGGCCCGCACAGCGCAAGGTCCTCGGCCGGAACGCGGCGGAACAGGAGCTGCTTGAAGCCCGCAGCCGCCTCGGAGGCGGCCGCCCCTGCCGGGCGTCGATCTCCGCTCGCCAGATCCGCGCTCATCGAAAGCCTCCGGTGGCCGGCCGCACCGGCGCGAATCTAGCGGATCGTGGCGCGCGGCGCGACGGCCGGGCCGCGGAAGCGGTCCGCCCGCATCTCGTCGAGGCTCGCGGCCGAGAACTGCAGCCGGGCCTGCGCGGTCGGGGTCGCGGCGGCTTCGAACAGCGCCTTGAGGGCGGCCTTTTCGTCGAGTGCCGCGACGGCCGTCCCGCCGCCTTGCGGTCTGGCCGGGCTGCGCATCTGCCCGTTGAGGTCGGTGCCGACCAGCGGTGCCGCCCCGGCGACGACCGGGCCCGGCCGGATGGGCGGAAGCGGTGCGGCGACGAGCAGCGGCCCGAGTTCCTCCGGCCGCCGCGGCGGTGCCGGCAGGTTCGCGACGACGATCGGAACCTCGGGGGTCAGGCGAGTCTCTGCCGGAGCCGCGGGCGGAAGGGGCGCCGGCGGCGGTGGTGGAGCGGCCGCCGCAGCAAGGGCGGGCGCAGCGACGGGAGCGGAAGCATCCGCAGGCGGGGCGGGCTCGGCGCCACGGCGCAGCCGCGCCGTGGCCACCGGTTCCGGCGCCGCGAGCGCGCCGGCCGCGAAGCTCCGGGCGCCGCCGTCGTCGCCGTTGCCGCCGGCCCTGACATCCGCCGAAGCGATGCGGGAACGGGCGGCCGGCGCTGCGCGGGTGCGCGAGGCGGCCGAGCGGTAGTAGTCGCTGTCTTCGTCGTCGAAGGAGCCGAAGAGCGTCGCCCAGAGGCTCTTGCGTCCGCCGCCGGTCTCCGCCTCCGCGTATTGCAGTCCGGCGACCGAGCCGCCGCGGGCCAGGATCTCGGCCTTGGCGAGTTCGTAGCCGGGGAGCGGCTTCCCGTCCCGCGGCAGGTGGACGGTGCGGCCGTCCGGGAAGAGGCGGGCGAGCTGGTCGGCCGTCATCCGCGGCCACGAGCGGACGCTGCCCGCGTCCAGGTGGACGAAGGGGTTGTAGGCGTTGGGATAGAAGCCGACCCCGCCGCTCTGCAGCCGCATCCCGATCTCCCGCACGCGGCTCATCGGCACGTCCGGAAGATAGAAGTCCATGGCCTTGCCGGCCATGTGCTGGGAATGCTCGGCCACGCCGCGCGAACGGCGGCGCAGCATCGCATTTGTCTGGGGCGAGCGGTAGGCGGAGACGACGCGGATCGGCTCCTGCGAGCCCACCTCGCGATAGACCTCCCAGACGATGTCGAAGAGCCGCGGCTCCATCCGGGTCGGCTCGTCGAGGCGCCAGTCGCGCAAGAGCCAGTTGAGCTGATTCAGCCCGTTCTGGTCGTAATAGCCGTTCCGCTTGAAGGTGACGGTGGCGCTTTCCTTGGTATGCTCGTGCAGGATGGTGATGGTGCGGGTATCGCCGTTGGCGACCGCGTCCTGGGTGCCGTGCGCGCCGCACATGGTCGCGAGCGCGGCCGTCAGGAGGCCGAGCATCGTCTTCGACGCGACACGCGCCGCGCTCCGGCCGCTGCCTTGCGGTTTCGCCACTCTGCCCCTGCCCCTGTCGTCCCAGGGCGAGTGCCGCCCTCGAAGGTGAACGGAGGGTTTCCGAGAACGGTTACCCCGCCGTTAAGCGAGTTCTTTTTGTCGCGACGACCTTCGGCCGCGGCGAAGACGTGCCCCGGCCTAGGTCCGGTTCGTGGCGGAAACATGCCCCGGCGGCCTCGCCGGAGGCAAGCGCCCGGCTTTCGACACGCCCGGGATGTCCCTAGGCTGCAGCGGGCGCGAGACCATCAAGGAGCACGATGATCAAGGCGATCCGCGGCCGACTCCTCTGGTACGCGTCGGACCCGGAGCAGGACGGCGCCGCCGCACGGCGCTACCATGAGGACGGGCTGCTCGTCGTTGCGGACGGCGTGATCCGGGCGGCGGGCGACGCTGCCGACCTTCTCCGGACCTTGCCCCAGGACACTCCGATCGCCGACCACCGGCCCCATCTCGTCGTGCCGGGCTTCATCGACGCGCATATCCACTACCCGCAGACCCAGGTCGTCGCCTCCTACGGGGCGACGCTGCTGGACTGGCTCGAGCGCTACACCTTCGTGGAGGAGCAGCGTTTCGCCGATGCCGGGCACGCGGCGGAAGCGGCGCGGTTCTTCCTGGACGAGCTGCTCCGGAACGGGACGACGACCGCCTGCGTGTACTGCACCGTCCATCCGGGTTCGGCCGAGGCATTCTTCGCCGAATCCGAGCGGCGCGGCACCCGCATGCTGGCGGGCAAGCTCATGATGGACCGGGGCGCGCCGCCGGCCCTCCTCGACACGGCCGAGAGCGGCTACCGCGACACGCGCGCGCTCATCGAGCGCTGGCACGGCCGGGGCCGGCAGCTCTACGTCATCTCGCCGCGCTTCGCGCTCACCTCCAGCGAGGCGCAGCTCGAGGCCGCCGGCCGGCTCGCCCGCGAGCACCCGGGCTGTCTCGTCCAGACCCACATCTCCGAGAACCTGCGCGAGATTGAGGCCGTCGCGGCGCTCTATCCGGCCGACCGGCTCTACGCCGCGATCTATGACCGCTTCGGCCTGCTCGGGCCGCGTTCTCTCCTCGGCCACTGCCTCCATCTGGCCGAGGAGGAGTTCGGCCTCATCCATGCGCGGGGCGCGGTGGCGGTGTTCTGCCCGACCTCCAACACGTTCCTGGGCAGCGGGCTGTTCGACTGGGGCCGGATGCGCGACCCGCGCCACCCGATCCGAATCGCGGTCGCGACCGATATCGGCGGCGGCACGAGCTATTCGATGCTCGCCACGATGGGCGAGGCCTACAAGGTGCTGCACCTTCAGGGCCAGAGCCTTTCGCCCGACGCCGCCTTCCACGCGATGACGCGCGGCAACGCGGTCGCGCTCGGCCTGGAGGACCTGGTGGGGTCCTTCGGGCCCGGCCACGAAGGTGACGCCGTCGTGCTCGATTCGGCCGCGACCCCGGCCATGGCGCGGCGCCGCGTGCGCATCCGCACGATCGAGGAGGAGCTCTTCCTGCTCACCACGATGGGCGACGACCGCTCCGTCGTGGCCACCTATGTCGCGGGCGAGCTGGCGCATCGGAGGGCGGCGCCGTAGCTCCGGCGGTCTCGTCGAAGCGGCTGTCCGTTGTGCCCCCTGCCGAAAACTTGGTCCCGCTCTGCCCGCCGCGGCGGCCATGGCGGCATCGAGACCCGTTGTCCGAAAACGACGTTTGGAATATATCCCCGGCCCTAAACCGCCTCCCAGCGGCTTCAACTCAGAGGGGCTGATGGTGAAGTCGATTGAGCTGCAGGGCTACCGGCCGCAAGAGACGGAGCCCTTCATGAACGAGCGGCAGCGGGAATATTTCCGCCGCAAGCTGGCCCAGTGGAAACTCGACATCCTGCGCGAGTCGCAGGAGACCCTCTCTGCGCTCCAGAGCGAGAACCCGAATCACCCGGATCTCGCCGACCGGGCGTCCTCGGAGGCCGATCGGGCGATCGAGCTCCGGGCGCGCGATAGGCAGCGCAAGCTCATCGCCAAGATCGACGCCGCGATTTCTCGGATCGAGGACGGAACCTACGGCTATTGCGAGGAAACGGGCGAACCGATCTCGCTGAGGCGCCTCGAGGCGCGGCCGATCGCGACGCTCTCCATCGAGGCGCAGGAGCGCCACGAGCGCAACGAGCGCGTCTACCGGGACGACTGACCGTCCCGCCCCGTCGTCTCCGCCGTCGTGCGGTGGGCGACGCGATCAAGGCAGCCGGCCCCGATCGCGGGGCAGGGACTTCAGCCATGCGCCTGACGCCGGTGTGGCCGACCGCAGGCAGGCTTTTGTCCGCATCGCGGCATCTCTAGCCCTCGGAACGCGTTGAAACCGGACGATCTCTGCCCGGGATCGGCCTCGCGTTCGGAGATGGGCATGACAAGTGTGGCGCAGGCGGGAATGGCGGAGGCGCATGCCGCCCCCCACGATCACGACACCCGCGACCGGATCCGTGCCATCGTCGGCAGTTCCTCCGGCAATCTCGTCGAGTGGTTCGACTTCTACGCCTACGCCTTTACGGCGCTGTACTTCTCCTCGTCCTTCTTCGGCTTCGTCGCACAGAGCGACCAAACCACGCAGCTTCTCTATTCCGCGGCCGTCTTCGCGATCGGCTTCCTGATGCGGCCGGTCGGCGGCTGGCTCTTCGGCTGGATCGCCGACCGCTACGGCCGCAAGACCTCCATGATGATCTCGGTCCTGATGATGTGCGCAGGCTCGCTCGCGATCGGCTGCCTGCCCACCTACGCGACCATCGGCATCGCGGCGCCGATCCTGCTGCTGCTCTTCCGCATGCTGCAGGGGCTTTCGGTCGGGGGCGAGTACGGCACCGCGGCGACCTATATGAGCGAGGTCGCGGTGCCGGGACGGCGCGGCTTCTTCGGCTCCTTCCAGTACGTCACACTCATCGGCGGCCAGCTCCTCGCATCGCTCGTCATCGTGCTGCTCGAACTCTTCCTGTCCGAGGCGGAGATGCGGGCCTGGGGCTGGCGCGTGCCGTTCTTCATCGGGGCGGGCGCGGCCGTGATCGCCTTCTACCTGCGCCGCTCGCTGACCGAGACCACGTCGGAGACGACCCGCGCCCGCAAGGAGGCCGGCTCGCTCGCGGCCGTCTTCCGGCAGCATCCGGGCGCCTTCCTGACGGTCATCGGCTACACGGCAGGCGGCTCGCTCATCTTCTACACCTTCACGACGTATATGCAGAAATACCTCGTGAACACGGCGCATATGCCGAAGGAGACGGCGAATGTCGTCATGACGGCCGTCCTGTTCACCTATATGTGCCTGCAGCCCCCCTTCGGGGCGCTCTCCGACCGCATCGGCCGCAAGAACTCCATGCTGCTGTTCGGGGGGCTCGCGACGCTCTGCACCGTGCCGCTGCTGCACGCGATCGGCAGCGTGCAGAGCCCGATCATGGCCTACTTCCTGATCACGGCGGCGCTCGCAATCGTGTCCTTCTACACCTCGATCAGCGGGCTCGTGAAAGCCGAGATGTTCCCGGCCGAGGTGCGCGCGCTCGGGGTGGGCCTCTCCTACGCCCTCGCCAATGCCATCTTCGGCGGCTCGGCCGAGGCGGTGGCCCTCAAGTTCAAGGAGATGGGCTACGAGACCTGGTTCTTCTGGTACGTGACCGGCATGTGCGCGATCTCCTTCGCGACCGCGGTATTCGGCCTCCAGAAGCACCCGACCTATCTGCGCGGGCACGAGATCCACTGATCTCCCGCCCCGGGACCTGGCCCGCCCGCCTCTTGCCCCCGGGCCCGCCCGCCGCGATGGTGGCGTGCGAAGGGGGGAGACCGTGACCGAGCATTTCGACGCGCGCGAGAGCAGGAGCCCGGAGGAGCGGGAGGCCGAGCTGTTCGGCCGTCTCCCCGAGGTGATCGCCGCCGCGATGCGGGCGCCGGCCTATGCGGAGCGTCTCGCCGGGATCGACCCGCCGCAGGTGACGGACCGGGCCGCGCTGGCGCGCCTCCCCGTGCTGCGCAAATCCGAGCTGCCGGCCCTGCACAAGGCGAAGCCGCCCTTCGGTGGGTTCGTCGCCGGCCCCCCCTCCGGCTTCGCGCGGCTCTACACCTCGCCCGGCCCGATCTTCGAGCCGGAGCCCGAGGGGCATGATGCCTGGCACTCGGCCCGGGCGCTGTTCGCGGCCGGGTTCAGGCCGGGCGACATCGTGCTGAACACCTTCAGCTACCACCTCGTCCCGGCCGGCATGATCATGGATTCGGCCGCGCGCGCCATCGGCTGCGCGGTCATCCCGGCCGGGCCGGGAAACACCGAGACGCAGATCGAGCTGATGGCCGCCTATGCGCCCTCCGCCTATTGCGGCACGCCCGACTTCCTGAAGATCCTGCTCGACGCCGCCGGCAAGGCCGGGATACGGCCCTCGATCCGCAAGGCGCTCGTCTCCGGCGCGGCCTTCCCGAAATCGCTGCAGGACGAGGTCGCGGCGCGGGGCGTCGAGGCCTACCAGGCCTATGCGACGGCCGATCTCGGCACGATCGCGTACGAGACGCAGGCACGTTCGGGCCTCGTGCTGAACGAGGACATCATCGTCGAGCTCGTCCGCCCCGGCACCGGCGATCCGGTGCCGGAGGGCGATGTCGGCGAGATCGTCGTCACATCGCTCGATCCGCGCCATCCCTGGATCAGGCTCGCGGTCGGAGACCTCACGGCCTTCCTGCCCGGGCCGAGCCCCTGCGGGCGCACCAACCGCCGCATCAAGGGCTGGATGGGCCGGGCCGACCAGACCGCGAAGGTGAAGGGCATGTTCGTGCGGCCCGAGCAGATCGCCGAGGTCGGACGGCGGCATCCCGAGCTCGGCCGGCTCCGGCTCGTCGTGACCCGCGAGATGGAGGCCGACCGCATGGTCCTGCGCGCCGAAGCACCGGCGCAGGACCCCGCCCTCGCCGAGGCCGTCTCCGGCACGCTGCAGGCCGTGACGAAGCTCAAGGGGACGGTCGAGCTGGTGGCGCCCGGCGCGCTGCCGAACGACGGCAAGGTGATCGCGGACGAGCGGCCGGTCGCCTGACGGCGCAAGGGCGCGCTTGCGCGCACGCAGCTTGCCAAAGGGATGCGCCTGCGACCTGATCGGCGCCCTCCGCAAGGGAGAACCCGATGCCGGATGCCCTGAAGCCGATCCACTCGCCCGAGCGTCCGATCGATCCCGGCGCGCGCATCGGGCATGTCCACCTGAAGGTAGCCGATCTCGACCGGGCGCTCGGCTTCTATTGCGGCGTGCTCGGCTTCGAGCTGATCCAGCGCTACGGGACGCAGGCCGCCTTCCTGTCGGCCGGCGGCTACCACCACCATATCGGGCTGAACACCTGGGAGAGCCTGGGCGGCGCGCCGCCCCCACCCGGCTCGACGGGCCTCTTCCACACGGCGATCCTCTACCCGACCAGGGCGGCGCTGGCCGACGCGCTGCGGCGCGTTCTCGCGGCGGGCATCCCGCTCGACGGCGCCTCGGATCACGGCGTGAGCGAGGCGCTCTACCTGCGCGACCCGGACCAGAACGGGGTGGAGCTCTACTGGGACCGCCCGCGCGAGCGCTGGCCTGTCGATGCGGACGGCAGGCTCGCCATGTTCACGCGCAGGCTCGACCTCGACGACCTGCTGCGCGCCGCCTCCCTTACCGCGCCTCCTTCGTGAGCAGCCAGTCCTCCACGGCGATGGCATCGAGGCCGGTCGTGTAGAACATGAGGATCGCGTCCTCCGCCGTGTGCAGGATCGGCTTCCCCATCACGTTGAAGCTCGTGTTGAGCAGGATCGGCACGCCGGTCCGCTCGGCGAAGGCGCGGATCAGGGCGGCGTAGAGCGGGTTGCGCTCGGCCGTGACGGATTGGAGGCGCCCCGTCCCGTCCGCATGCACGACGGCCGGCACCCGGTCGCGGACATCTTCGCGCCAGACGAGCGTCCGCTCCATGTAGGGGCTGTCCTGATAGCCCTCGAACCAGTCGGGCCCGTGCTCGGCGAGGATCGAGGGCGCGAAAGGCCGGAAGGCCTCGCGGTACTTCACCTTCGCATTGAGCACCTCCTTCGCATCGGCAGGGCGCGGGTCGGCCAGGATGGAACGGTTTCCGAGCGCGCGCGGGCCGAACTCGGCCCGGCCCTGGACCCAGCCGACGAGCTTCCCCTCCGCCAGGATTTCGGCGGCGGCCTGCACCACCCCCTCGGGCCCGAGCCGCCTCAGGCGCGGCTCCCAGGCCGTCATGCGCTCCAGCGGCTCCGTCGACACGGGCGAGCCGAGATAAGGTGTCATCGGCCCTGGGGCGGGCCGCCAACCGGGCTCGTCCTGCCGGAGTGCCAGCCAGGCCGCCCCGATCGCGTTGCCGTCATCGGCCGGCGCCGAGGGTACGTGGAGGCGGGCGAAGCCGTGCTGGCCGGCGATCTTGCCGTTGAACGAGGAGTTCAGCGCGCAGCCGCCGGCCAGGACGAGGTTCTCCGAGCCGGACAGCGCCCGCGCCTCGGCCAGATAGGCGGCCATCATCTCCTCGAAGGCATCCTGGCCGCAGCGGGCGAGGTCGGCCCACCCCTCGGTAGACGCCTCCGGCGGGCGGCGTCGCAGAAGCTCGGCCGCGACGGCGCGGATCGTCCCCTCGTCGGCGAAGCTGAGGCGGCTTCCCTCGACCCGGTAGAGCCGCCCGAGAAGTCCGGCCAGCTCCGGATCGCGGCGGCCATAGGGCGCAAGCCCCATGATCTTCCATTCCTCGCCGGCCGCCTGGTCGAAGCCGGCGAGGTCCGTCACGAGGCCGAAGAAGAAGCCGACAGAACCGCGGCCGCGGTAGCGCTTCAGCTCGCCGAGGCGCCCGTCTTCATAGGCGAAGAGCGCGGCCGCGCCGGTCTCGCCCATGCCGTCCACCACGAGGCAGGCCGCATCCCCGAACGGGGACGAGCCGCAGGCATAGGCCGCGTGGGTGAGGTGGTGGCCGTAGCGCCGGATCCCGCCGAAGCACCTCCCGCCTCCCGCCCGATCGAGGCCGAGCAGCGTGCCGAGCCCGGCCCTGCGCTGCTGGAGGTGGAGAGAGGCGACGAGCGCCCGCTCGGACCTTTCGGGGACGAAGGAGCGGTTCAGCTCCGGCGAGAGCGCGGCCAGGGCCGCGAGGTCGAAGGCGCCGCTCCGCGCCGAGCCGTCCAGGAAGGCGGAGAACTCTTCTCCCCAGGAGGTCGCGACGACCACCTCGGCGCCCTCGGGCACGTATCGCCGGATGAGCGCCGCCATGCGCGGCGCCAGGTCCGGCTCGCAGTTGGGCGCGCGCTTGTACTGCAGGTAACGTTCGGCCGCTTCGGCGAAGAGCACCTCGCCGTCCGGCGCGACGATCGCCAGCGCCGGATCGTGGAAGGTGCTCGCGAGCCCGATATAGTAGCGCAAGGCGGGTCCTTGTTGGCCCGTGCGGCTTAGCAATCCTGTCCGCCGCTGTCAGCCGATGTCGGCTCTCTCGGCTCTCTCGGCTTTATCGGCTGACGCCTTGCGCAGGTCCGGATCTGCCCGACATTCACCGGGTAGCGCCATGACCGATACCTCGCTCTACGAGACCGACATCGTCGCCTGGGCGGACCGCCAGGTCGAGGAACTGCGCCGCCTAGCCGAGGCCGGTATCGCCAACAGCGTCGACTGGGCCAACGTGATCGAGGAGATCGAAAGCGTAGGGCGGAGCGAGTGGGGCGGCGTGCGGTCGCAACTGGTTCATGCCCTCGCACACATCATCAAGGGCGCCTGCGATCCGGACTCGCTGTCCAGCGAAGCGTGGGCGGGAGAGGTGAAGGTCGCTCTGGCCGAAGCCCGAGAGGATTACCGAAGCTCCATGCGGCCGCATCTGGGGATGGACACGATCTGGCGCCGAGCCTTCGCCAGGGCAACGGCCGCATTGGAGGTTCACCACGTAGCCGTTCCGCCGCGGATCCCCGCAACGAGCCCGTTCACGCTCGACGAGGTCCTCGACCCCTCCTTTGATTACGAGCGCGGACGCCGTAGATTAAGGGCCATCATCCTGGCCCAGGATTCCGGAGAGACGCCTTGACCGACGCACACAGCCAGATCGACAACGAGGTGAAGTCGAACGACGTGGTCCTGTTCATGAAGGGCACGCCGCAATTCCCGCAATGCGGGTTCTCGGGCCAGGTGGTTCAGATCCTGAACTATCTCGGCGTGCCTTATAAGGGCATCAACGTCCTGGAGGACCCGGCGCTGCGCGACGGCATCAAGGCCTATTCCAACTGGCCGACCATTCCGCAGCTCTACGTGAAGGGCGAGTTCATCGGCGGCTGCGACATCACACGCGAGATGTTCCAGGCCGGCGAGCTGCAGCAGCTCTTCGCCGAGAAGGGCATCCAGGCGAAAAGCGCCGCATAGGGCGGCGCGGCCCCGTCACTCAGCGGCCTCGCTGCGGAGCGGTTCGGGCTCGAACTGCAGGGCGGCGAGCCTCGAATAGAGGCCGCCCTTCCGCACGAGTTCGTCGTGCGTCCCCTCCTCCACGATGCGGCCGGCCTCCATCACGAGGATGCGGTCCGCTCCGCGGACCGTTGCAAGCCGGTGGGCGATCACGAGCGTGGTCCGGCCGCGCATCAGCCGGTCGAGCGCCTGCTGCACGGCGCGCTCGCTCTCCGCATCGAGCGCCGAGGTGGCCTCGTCGAGCAGGAGGATCGGCGCATCCTTCAGGATCGCCCGCGCGATCGCCACGCGCTGGCGCTGGCCGCCGGAGAGGGTGACGCCCCGCTCGCCGACCGGCGTGTCGTAGCCCTGCGGCAGCGCCTCGACGAACTCCGCCGCCGAGGCGAGCGCCGCGGCGCGGCGCACATCCGCCTCGCTCGCCTCCGGCCGGCCGTAGCGGATGTTCTCGGCCACGGTTCCCATGAAGATGACCGGGTCCTGCGGGACCAGCGCGATGCGGCGGCGCAGCTCGGCCGGGTCGAGCTCGCGCAGGTCGTGGCCGTCGATCAGCACGCGCCCGGCCTGCGGGTCGTAGAAGCGCAGGAGCAGCTGGAAGACGGTCGACTTGCCGGCGCCGGAGGGCCCGACGAGCGCGACGCGCTCGCCCGCCTCGACGCGGAGGCTGACCCCCTGAAGCGACTGCGAGTCACGGGTCGGATAGGAGAAGCGGACGTCCTCCAGCGCGATCGTGCCGGCGTCGCGCCCCGTCATCGGCACGGGCGAGGGAGGGGCCGTGATCGCGGGCCGTGCCGCGAGGATCTCGCCGAGGCGCTCCGCCGCGCCCGCCGCGGCCGAGAGCTCGCCATAGACCTCCGAGAGCTGCCCGAGCGCGCTCGCCGCGAAGACCGCGTAGAGGACGAATTGCGAGAGGCGGCCGGAGCTCATGCGGCCGGCGAGCACGTCCTGAGCGCCCCACCACAGGATGCCGACGATCGAGGCAGAGACGAGGAAGATCACCGCGCCCGTGAGCCAGGCGCGGGCGGCGCTCGAGGCGCGGGCGGCCTGATAGGCCTCCTCGGCCGCTGCGGCGAAGCGCTGCGAGGTCGCCTGCTCCATGCCGAAGGCCTGCATGGTGCGTACGGCGCCCACCGCCTCGGCCGCATAGGCGGAGGCGTCGGCCAATCGATCCTGCGCGGCGCGCGAGCGGCGCTGCACGGCCCGGCCGGAGAAGACGAGCGGCAGGACCACGAGCGGGATCGCCGCGATCACGAGCCCCGACAGCTTGGGGCTCGTGATGACCATCATGCCGAGGGCGCCCAGGAACAGGAGCGTGTTCCGGAGCGCCATCGAGACCGAGACCCCGAAGGCGGATTTCACCTGGGTGGCATCGGCCGTGAGGCGCGAGACGATCTCGCCGGATTTCGCCTGGTCGAAGAAGGCGGGATCGAGCTCGGTCAGCCTGCGGAACACGGCGGCGCGCAGATCCGCCACGATGCGCTCGCCGAGCGTCACGACCGTGTAGAACCGGGCGGCGCTCGCCACGGCGATCGTGGCCACCACGGCGATCATCACGCCGAAATAGGCGTCGATCAGCCCGCCGTCCTGGTGGGAGAAGCCGTGGTCGATCACGCGCCGCGCCGCGACCGGAAGCGCCAGCGTCGCGGCGGACGCGACCGTGAGCGCGACGAGGGCGGCGAGGATGCGCCCCTTGTAGCGGAGCGCGAAGGGGATCAGCGGCTTCAGCGAACGGAGGGAGGGGCGTTGGCCGTCGCCGTCCCGCGAGCCGCCGTCCCCGCGCCTCGATCGTCTCATCCCCGCCATGCCGCCCCGATCACGATGCGCAGCCTCCCGCGTTGCGAAGCAACGTCGCTTGTCCCAGATGCCCGCCTGCGTTATAGCGCGCCGATCCGAGACATGAAGATGGTCGGTTGTCGCCGCGGGCACGACGCGCAGGCGCTCCGGCGCCGCATTCAGGAGCTCCCAAGTGGCCGAGAACACCCAGCAGAACCAGAAGGCCGTTAAGGTCGAGAAGCGCGAGAAGGGCCCGACGGTCCATCCCGACTATCACTTCATCAAGGTCGTGATGACCAACGGGACCGAGTTCCGCACCCGCTCCACGATGGGCAAGGAAGGCGACACGCTGAACCTCGACATCGACCCGAACACGCATCCCGCCTGGACGGGCGGCCAGCAGCAGCTGATGGATCGCGGCGGGCGGCTGTCGCGCTTCAACTCGCGCTTCGGCAATCTCGGCCTGAAGAAGTAACCCTAGGGTCGCCGGGCGCGGCGGCCCGGCCTCGTACCGACCTGGTTGGAGGGCGCGGATCGCGAGATCCGCGCCCGTTTCGCGTTCAATGATCGTGGTGCTCCGGGGCGGCCCGGGCCCCCAGCCCGCCGACCCGGAACGTGACCGCGACCGTCCCGGCCTTCTCGAAGACGAGCGTGCCGCGGATCGTGTCGCCCTCCTTGAGCGCGGCCTTCAGGTCCATGAACATGAGGTGGAGCCCGCCGGGCTTCAGCTCGACGGTCTGACCGGGCCGGATCTCGATCCCGCCGGCGAGCTCGCGCATCTTCATCACGCCGTTCTCGGTCGACATCTCGTGCACCTCGCCGCGCCCGGCGATCTCGGCAGAGGCGCCGACGAGCCGGTCCGGCTCCGTCCCGGTATTGGTGACCCGCAGATAGCCGCCTGCGACCTTGGCGCCGCCGGGCGTCGCGCGGGTCCATGGCGACTCGATCACGAGCGCGCCCGCCCGGAGGACCGTACCATGCGAAGCGGCACCCTGGGCCGGAGCGGCCGGTGCGGCGGCCTGGACGATCCGCACGGCGGGGGCGGGGCTCTTCAGGGCATGCTGGTCCCCGCCGGGAGCCGGCACATCGACCCAGCGATGCGCGCCTGCCTCGCATTCCTGCACCACGGGGAAGCGCAGCGTCTCGCCCGGCGCGAAATCGTCCGTGATCCGGGCCACGAAGACGAACTCGTCGTAATGTTCGTCGGCCAGCGGACCGCCGGACCAGGCGATCTCCCGCACCCCCTCCGCCAGCGTCTTGCCGTGGAAGTGCGGATAGGCCTTGGGGTAGGGGCCTTTCGTCGTCGCGAGCGTCCAGCCGGGCTTCGGCATCGGCCGCGCCGCGATCACGCCGTCTGGCACGGTGACCCGGACGGCCGTGGTCGGCGAGCCGTCGCAGCCGTGGTTGATCTGGATGACGGCCCGGTAGGTCGAATTCGGCGCGGCCTCCCGGACGGCCAGGGTCGCGTGGGCGTGAGCAGCGGATGAGATTGCGGCAATGGCGGCGGCGCAGGCGGCCCCGCGAAGAAGCGAGCTGTTCATGAGATCCTCGTCTGACTGGAGCGGAAAAGGCATTCCGGTCAGGCGGGCGGGGGACCTCGGGAGCGGATGTCGCGCAACGCGCTCCGCCCGATCGCGGCGTCGCGGCCCGGCAGCCAGGACAGCGCTGCGACCAAGGGGAGGGGGGCGGGGAGGAACGCGCTTCCCGGTGCAGCGAACGGCGCGCCGCCCGGACAGGCCAGCGTGCAGCATTCGCGGTGCCCGGCATCGGGGACCGGCGCTCGCGGGGAGCCCTCCGCGGCAGGCGAGCACAAGGCGTGCTGCCCCGCCGCGGCGAAGGGCGGCGGGCTGAGCGCCGTGACGAAGCTGCCGAGGACGAGCGCGTACAGCGCCGCGACGGCGATCGCCGGGCGACGGAGGCGGGCGATCGTGAGCCACGCGCGCATGGCCCTTCTCTAGAGTCGCGGCCCTCCGGCGGTCAAACCGTACGGGCGGCCCCGGGGACCTGACGGCCGGCCCGCCGGCTATCGGACCATCAGCACCGGAGTGCCGACCCGGACGCGCTCGAAGAGGTCGACGATGTCCCGGTTGTGCATGCGGATGCAGCCGTAGGAGGCATAGGTCCCGATCGAGCCCGGCCGGTTCGTGCCGTGGATGGCGATCTCGTCCCGGTCGAGGGTGAGGGCCCGCTTGCCCATCGGATTGCGGGGGGATCCGCCCGGGATGACGTCCGGCAGGCGCGGATTCTCGCGCTTGACCTCCGCCGGCGGCGACCAGGCGGGCTCGACATATTTCCCGTCGATCCGGGCCCAGCCATACCATTGCTTGCCGGGTTTCCCGACCGCGACCGGGTAGCTGGCCACCGGCCCGCCATGCCCCATGAGGTAGAGCCGCCGCTGCGAGGTCGAGATCACGATGGTGCCGGGCTGCACGCCCGGTTCCGGATCGTAGGCGGCTTGCGCGTAGCCGCGCCCGCTCACGTAGAGCGCGAGCGCGATCAGCAGCGCAATCGCGAGGCGGCGAAGATGCCCGCCGCGCAGCGGCTCGGCATGCGGCGATGCGGCCGCGAGGGTTGCGGCCCGGCCACTCTGCTTGATGTCCATCCCGAGGTCCTTGTGCGTGAACCTTGGGCTGCAGACTGGGCGCCGAACCCTGACGAAGCGGTTGGGAAAGATGGCTGACGGCGAGTGAACGGGGCGCGAGCGACGGCTATGATTTCTGGAACGTGAAGCTTCCGCCCGAGAGGCTCAGATCACGGGTCCCAGGCCGGCGTGCGGTCGTAGATCCCTCAGTCCCGTTTCCCCATCATTTCGCCAGTCCGGACGGGTGCGGGAAGCCCGTTCTCGGCCGGGGAAAGAGGGCAGGCCCAGCGGTCGGAATAGGCGCAGGAGGGATTGTAGGCGAAGTTGAAGTCGAGGATCACGCGGCCGTTCCCGGCCTGGCCGAGATCGGCGCCCTTGATCGTGTCGAGCAGATAGCGTCCGCCGCCATAGCTTTGGCGTCCCGAGGTCGCGTCCCGGAAGGGCAGGAACACGCCCCCGCCATAGCCGCCGATCCAGTAGAGGGTCAGCTCGCCGCCGAGCGCCTCGCGCAGGCCGAGCGTCCGGGCGAAAGGCGTCAACGCGAGCGGGCCGTCATCCCTGAGCTCGACCAGGATGGCGGGCACGCCTCCCACCGGCTCCGTCCCGACCTCGAACCGCAGCGCCGGGTCGTAGGGGAAGAGCGGCAGGCCGGAGAAGGCGGCGCGCCCGGCTGCCGGCAGCGGGCTCTGCGGATGGTCCCGTAACAGGGCGTCGCGGCTGGCGCGCCACAGGCCCCAGCCGGCCCGCGGCTCCGAGCGTCGGACCTCCCCGTAGAGGTCGGCGATCCGCCGCCGCCAGTCCCAGAGGGCCAGCGTATCGGCCGGGGACGCGCAGGTCGCGGGGCCGCCGCCGTCCTCCGCCAACCGTCAGGACGCCTTGGCGACCGGCTGCTTCGCGCGGTTCTGCCGGTTCTCGATCAGGTCGTCGACGACAGCGGGATCGGCGAGCGTCGAGGTATCGCCCAGGGCGGAGAACTCGTCCTCGGCGATCTTGCGCAGGATGCGGCGCATGATCTTGCCGGAGCGGGTCTTCGGCAGGCCGGGTGCGAACTGGATCAGGTCCGGGGTCGCGATCGGCCCGATCTCCTTGCGGACATGGGCGACCAGTTCCTTGCGCAGCGACTCGCTCGGCTCCTCGCCCTGCATCAGGGTGACATAGGCGTAGATGCCCTGGCCCTTGATGTCGTGCGGATATCCGACGACGGCCGCCTCGGAGACCTTCGGGTGGGAGACGAGCGCGCTCTCGACTTCCGCCGTGCCCATCCGGTGGCCGGAGACGTTGATGACGTCGTCGACCCGGCCCGTGATCCAGTAATAGCCGTCGGCGTCGCGCCGGCAGCCGTCGCCGGTGAAGTACTTGCCCTTGTAGGCGGAGAAGTAGGTGTCCACGAAGCGCTGGTGATCGCCGAACACGGTCCGCATCTGGCCGGGCCAGCTCTCGGCGATGACGAGGTTGCCCTCGCAGGCGCCCTCGAGGACCTTGCCCTCCGCATCCACCACCTGGGGCACGACCCCGAAGAAGGGCCGGGTCGCCGAGCCCGGCTTCAGCCGCGTCGCGCCCGGGAGCGGCGTGATCATGATCCCGCCCGTTTCCGTCTGCCACCAGGTATCCACGATCGGGCAGCGCTTCTCGCCGACCACCTCGTAGTACCATTCCCAGGCCTCGGGATTGATCGGCTCGCCGACCGAGCCGAGCAGGCGCAGGGACGCGCGCGAGGTCTTCTTCACGGGCGCGTCGCCCGCGCCCATCAGCGAGCGGATCGCGGTCGGGGCCGTGTAGAAGATGTTGACCTTGTGCTTGTCGATCACCTCCCAGAACCGGGAGACGGTCGGGTAGTTCGGCACGCCCTCGAACATCAGCGTCGTCGCGCCGTTCGCGAGCGGGCCGTAGACGATGTAGGAATGCCCGGTCACCCAGCCGACATCGGCCGTGCACCAGTAGATGTCGCCGTCGTGGTAGTCGAAGACGTATTGGTGCGTCATCGACGCGAAGACCAGATAACCGCCGGTCGTATGCAGCACGCCCTTCGGCTTCCCCGTCGAGCCGGACGTGTACAGGATGAAGAGCGGGTCCTCCGCATCGACGTGCTCGGCCGGGCACTCGTCCGTCACCTGCTCGGCGGCCTCGTGGTAATAGACGTCGCGGCCGGCCTCCATGTCGACGGACCCGCCCGTCCGGCGCACGACGACGACGTGGTCCACCCCGCCGACCTTGGCGATCGCGGCGTCGACATTCGCCTTGAGCGGCACCTTGCGGCCGCCGCGCAGACCCTCGTCCGCCGTGATGACCATCTTCGAGCCGCAGTCGCGGATGCGGTCGGCGAGGGAATCCGGCGAGAAGCCGCCGAACACCACCGAATGGATCGCGCCGAGCCGCGCGCAGGCGAGCATGGCATAGGCGGCCTCCGGGATCATCGGCATGTAGATCGTGACCGTCGATCCCTTCTCCACGCCGCGGTTGCGCAGGACGTTCGCGAAGCGGCAGACCTCCGCATGGAGCTGGCGGTAGGTGATGTGCTTCGACTCGGACGGGTCGTCCCCCTCCCAGATGATCGCGACCTGGTCGCCGCGCGTGTCGAGATGCCGGTCGATGCAGTTATAGGCGACGTTGGTCACCCCGTCCTCGAACCAGCGGATCGAGACCTCGCCGCCGTCGGGCCCGCCGAAGCTCGCGTTCTTAGCCCGCGTATAGGTGGTGAACCAGTCGATGCGGCTGCCATGCTCGTACCAGAACCCTTCGGGGTCGCGGATCGAGCGCTCGTACATCTCCAGGTACTTGGCCTCGTTCACATAGGCTCGGGCCGCCCACTCGGCCGGCACGTCGTGCGGGAGGGGATGGTGAACCACGTGCTCCATGGCGTGTCCTCGCGGCGTCTCGGCTCCGGCCGCTCGCCGGGCCCTTTATGGTCCGGAACCTACGCCCTCGCATCGCGACACCGCAAGGCGAGCGGAATCGCACTTTGGTCGCCGGCCGCGCCCATCCGCGCTATGGAACCGGCCGGAACTGGAAAGGGCGAAGATGGCCAAGGTCGATGGCGAGCGGGTTCTCAGGGACTTGAGGGAGCTTGCGACGTTCGGCGCCTATAAGACGGGCGTCCATCGTCCGACCTTCTCGGACGAGGACATCGCCGCCCGCCGCTGGTTCGTCGGCAAACTGGAGGAGGCCGGCCTGCAGGGCTCGATCGACGGGATCGGCAACGTCTACGGCCTCTCGGACGGGCCGGGCGCCAAGATCCTGACCGGCTCCCATATCGAGAGCCAGAACCACGCGGGCTGGCTCGATGGCGCCCTGGGCATGATCTACGGCCTGGAGGCCGCGCGCGCGGTGGGGCGCGGCGTCGACGTGGCGGGCTGGTGCGACGAGGAAGGCCATTTCGGGTCCTTCATCGGGTCGCGCTCCTTCACGGGCCTTCTCGACGACGACGAGATCGACCGGCTCGCCAACAAGTATGACGGCATGCCGCTCAGGGACGCGCTCGCCAAGGCGGGGCTCGCCGGGGTGCCGCGGCGGCAGGTCGAGCCGGGCCGCTACAAGGGCTTCATCGAGGCGCATATCGAACAGGGCGATACCCTGATCTCCTCCGGCCTCAAGATCGGCGTGGTCACGGCGATCGTGGCGATCTGGCAGTACCGCATCACGGCGACCGGCGAGCAGAACCATGCCGGCACGACCTCGATGTCGCGCCGGCGCGACGCCGGGCTGGCCCTGGTCCGCCTTCTCGCGGAAATCGACCGCCGATTCCCGGAACTCGCCGGGCCGCGGACGGTCTGGACGACGGGCCGGATCACGCTCGACCCCGGCGCGCCCTCCATCATCCCGGGCAGGGGCGAGGTTCTGTTCCAGTTCCGCGACGCCGATCAGGCCGTTCTGGACCGGCTCGACGCCGAGCTGCGCCGCCTGGTCGACGAGGCCAACCGGACCGGACGCTGCCCGATGGAGATCGAGGTCATGGGCCAGAGTCGGCCGGCCCTGATGGACGAGACGCTCCAGGCCGCGCTGGAGGCGGCGGGCGAGACGCATGCGCCGGGCAAGGTGCTCCGCATGCCCAGCGGCGCCGGGCACGACGCCCAGTATCTCGCACGGGTCATGCCGGCCGCCATGATGTTCGTGCCGTCGATCGGTGGGATCAGTCACCACTGGACGGAGAACACCTCCGACGAGGACCTGGTGCTCGGCGCGCAGGTCTATTGCGACGCCGTCGAGCGGGCGTTGAACGGCTAGGATCAACAGCCCGCGCAGATGCCGGTGCGGATGCGCCTGTCGAGCTGGCGGCTTTTCGCCTCGAGGTCGGGGCGCGTGCCGTCCGCGGCCGCACCCGGCGGCTTGGTCCGGCCGACCGCGGTCGTGGATGCGGCCCGGGCCGGGATCGTGCCGTCCACGGTCGAGCCGACGGATCCGGGTGGCGGCGTCGCTGGCGCGGGAGCCGGCGGCGATTGCGCGGCCGCCGGAAGCGCCAGCAGGGCGCCGGCCAGAATGAGGGCGGCGATGGATCGGCTCGGCATGGCGTCGACTCCCGGCTGCCGTGAGATAACGGCTTGATCCGGCGGAGGTTTCGCGGCCGGGAGCCGGCCGCCCGTCCGGCTCAGCGCGGGGCGGGAGGCGTGCCGCCCGGCAGCCCCGGCGGAGCCGCCCGGGTCGGGTCCGTCAGCTGCACGGTCCAGCTCTTCTGCTCGCCCGTGTCGATCTCGAAAAAGCCGGAGCGGTCGAAGCCGCGGGCGAGGCAGTCTTCCACGCCCCGGATGGTGAACTCGCGGTCGCGGGTGCACATGAGCGAGCGCCCGCCCCAGTCGCCGCCGCGGTCGTAATCCACGGCGTAGACGTAATAATAGCGCGCCGCGAGGTCGCCGCGCAGGAGCGTCTCGCAGCCGCGGGCGGCGAGGTTCCACCAGCCCTCCGTCACCCAGCCGGCAGCGTCACGGTAGCCCAGCGACACCCCGACCCGGCTGTCCGTCATGTTGCACAGCCGAAGGTCGGCGCGCGCCGCCTGCGGCGCCGCGACGGAGAGCGCGGCGGCGGCGAGCAGGACGCAAGAGAGCGGGATGCGGGATCGGAAGGCCGGTGGCATATGAGAGCGGAAGTGCAGGCGGGGCGCGCGATGCTCAGCCGGCGATTGGGGCGATCCCGTGGCAGCGCCCGCGGCTTCGCCCGGACCGGCTTGCCGGAACGGAGACATGAGGATGACGGAACTCGACGAGAGGACCAGGACGGAGCTCGAGGCGGCGGCGTTTCGCCGGCTCGTGTCGCATCTCCGCAGCCGCACGGACGTGCAGAACCTGGATCTCATGAACCTTGCGGGCTTCTGCCGCAACTGCCTGTCGAACTGGCTGAAGGACGCGGCCGACGAGCGCGGCCTCGGGCTCTCCAAGGACGACATGCGGACCCACGTCTACGGCATGCCATACGAGGAGTGGAAGGCGCGCTACCAGACGGAGGCACGCCCCGAGCAGCTGGCCAAGTTCGAGGCCGCGAAGCCGCAGCACTGAGCCGCGGCCGGGCAACTCACGCCTCCAGGCGCTCGCGGATCATCGTCTGGAGCGTGGTGAGGTATTCCTCTGCGAGCGAGGCGCGCTTCTCGGCCGCCTGCAGCCGCTCGGAGGCGTCCGTGATCATGGCCTGCGTCCGGTCGAGCATCTCGGCCGAGCGGCGCTCGAGCTCCTCGTTGCGCCGGCGCTCGCGGTCGAGCGCGTCGAGGGCCGCGGCGAGGCGGTCCTCCGTCTCGATCAGGTGGCGCTTCAGCGCCTCCACCTTGTCCTCGGCCTCAGCGGCTCGCCGCTCGGCCAGAAGCACCTGCTCGCGCCGGGTGCTCATGGGTTCGCTCGCCTTGAGGATGGCGTTGATCGCCGCGACCTGATCCGGGCGGGGCGCCGGCGGGCGCGGGAAGTTCGGCCGCAGCACGTTCTCGGGCCGGACCTGGTCGTTCTTCAGCTGCGAGGCGATCTGCCGGGCGAGGTCGCCGAGCTCGTCCTGTCTGTCCTGCCGGGCGGTCGATTCGGAGCGCATGACGAATCCTTTCGGGCCAATTAAGCCCGATCACACCGGATCATCGTTAATAGGAAGTTAACGCCGCCGGAATTACTTAACGTCTTGGCGACGGCTGGGGACAACCAAGTATAACCGAGGTCGGCGGAGAAGACGGCCGCCCGCCGGCGCTCCGTTTACGCCACCGAGCCTCGATCCCGCAAGGCGCCGTCGTCAGCTCTGAACGCCGGCCGGGTACCAATCCATCTTGGAGAGCTGCTCGTCCGTCATCCTCTCGCCCTCCTTCACGCGGAGCTCGCCCTTCTGGTCCTTGATCGGCCCCGTCAGCGGGTGGAGCGCGCCGGCGATGATCTCCTCCTTCACGCGGTCCGCCTCGCGGCGCACGTTCTCCGGCACCGCGTCGCCGTAGGGCGCGATGCGCACGGCGCCCTCCTTGAGCCCGTCCCAGGTGTCGCCCGACTTCCAGGTGCCGTCGAGCGCCATTCTCACGCGGCGGATGTAGTAGGGTGCCCAGTCGTCCACGATGGAGGTCAGCTGAGCCTTCGGCGCGTAGGTGCGCATGTCCGAAGCCTGGCCGAAACCGAGCATGCCCCGCGCCTCGGCGGCCTGGAGCGGCGCGGGCGAGTCGGTGTGCTGGGTGAGGATGTCGCAGCCCTGGTCCATCAGGGCCTTGGCGGCGTCCGCCTCCTTGGCCGGGTCGTACCATGTCGAGACCCAGAGCACCTTGGTCTTGAAGTTCGGGTTCACCTTCTGGGCCGCGAGCGTGAAGGCCGAGATGCCCATCACGACCTCCGGGATCGGGAAGGACGCGATGTAGCCGGCCGTGCCGGTCTTCGAGAGATGGCCCGCGATCGTGCCGCAGACGGCGCGCCCTTCGTAGAAGCGGGCGTTGTAGGTCGCCAGATTGGCGGCCCGCTGATAGCCCGTGGCGTGCTCGAACCAGACGTTCGGCAGCGCCCGCGCCGCGCGCACGGTCGCGTTCATGAAGCCGAAGGAGGTGGCGAAGATCAGCTTGTTGCCGGCCGTCGCGAGCTGACGCAGCACCCGTTCGGCGTCCGGTCCCTCGGCAACGTTCTCGACATAGCTCGTCTTCACCTTGGAGCCGAACTCGGCCTCGATCGCCTTGCGGCCCTGGTCGTGCGCATAGGTCCAGCCGTAATCGCCCGTGGGGCCGACATAGACGAACCCGATCCCGAGCGGCGTCTGCGCGCTGCCCGCCGCGCCGGCGAAGGGCAGGGCGGCGGCGCCCGCCGCGCCGGCGACGAGCGACCTTCGGGTGATGACGGCGACCATGATGTTCTCCCTCGTTGCGATGGCGTTCAGGCGGGCGAGAAGGCCTTGCCCAGGCAGGCGGGCGCGGCGGTGGAGACCCGCCCCGGTCTGACCGAGATGAGCGTGAGGACAAGGATCGTCGCCAGATAGGGCAGCATGGCCAGGATCTCGGGCGGCAGCAGCGCGAAGCCGGCGGCCTTGGCATGGAGCTCGAAGGTCATCACCGCGCCGAACAGATAGGCGCCGGCGAGGAGCCGCGCCGGGCGCCAGGAGGCGAAGACCACCAGCGCGAGCGCGATCCAGCCGCGGCCGGCGGTGAGGCGGTCCGCCCACATCGGGGTCAGCTCGAGCGAGAAATACGCTCCGGCAAGACCGGCGAGCACGCCCCCGAACGCGACCGCGCCAGTCCGCACGGCCAGCACGGGATAGCCGATCGCGTGGGCGGAGGTGTCGGACTCGCCGACCGCTCTTAGGACCAGGCCGGGCCGGGTGTACCTCAGCCACCAGGCGACCACCGCCGTCAGCCCGAGGGCCAGATAGACCAGAAGATCGTATCCGAAGAGGACGCGAAGGACGGGATGTCCGGCGAGCGCCTGGGGCAGGAGGGGCCCGAGCCGCTCGATCGTCCGTCCGACGAAGGGCGCTCCGATCAGGGCCGAGGCGCCGACGCCGAAGATCGTCAGGGCGAGGCCCGTCGCGACCTGGTTCGCGGAGAGGCCGAGGGTCAGCGCCGCGAAGATGAGGGACGTAAGGAGGCCGCCGAGCATGGCGGCAAGCAATCCCAGATAGGCGGAGCCGGTCAGCGCCGCGGCCGCGAAGCCCGTCACCGCGCCGATGAGCATCATGCCCTCCACGCCGAGATTGAGCACGCCCGCCTTCTCGGCCACGAGCTCGCCGAGCGAGGCGAGCAGGATCGGGGTCGAGGCCATCGCGACCGTCATCGCGAAGGAGACGAGAAGGGCCGTGCTCATGCGGCGGCCCGGGCCCGGGCCGGGCGGGCGAGAACCGGGCGGAAGCGGATCAGCACGTCGGTCGCGAGAAGAAAGAACAGCAGCATGGCCTGGAACATGCCGGTTGCGGCCTGAGGCAGCCCGACCCCCGTCTGGGCGAGTTCGCCGCCGACATGGGTCACCGCCAGCACGAGCGCCGCAAGGATGATGCCGACCGGGTGCAGGCGGCCGAGAAACGCGACGATGATCGCCGTATAGCCGTAGCCGCCCGGGAATTGCGGCGTGAGCTGGCCGAAGGGCCCGGCCGCTTCGAAGATGCCGGCGAGACCCGCGAGGCCCCCCGCGCCGAGGAGGGTGAGCCAGATCGTCCGCCGTTCGGAGAAGCCGCCGTGCCGTGCGGCCGCGGGCGCGAGGCCGACCACCTTCACCTCGTAGCCAGCCACCGTGCGGGCGAGCAGCAGCCAGGCGATGCAGGCGACCAGAAGCGCGATCGGGATTCCGAGATGGATCAGCGATCCTTCGGAGATCGCCGGGAGGGTCTGGTCGGGCGTGAACATGCGGGTCTGCGGAAAGTTGAAGCCCTCCGGATCCTTCCAGGGTCCGCGCACGAGGAGGAAGAGGAGCTGCACCGCCACGTAGGTGAGCATCAGGCTGGTGAGGATCTCGCTCACGCCGAACCGGGTGCGGAGAAAGGCCGGAACCGCCGCCCAGGCCATGCCGCCCAGCATGCCGGCGAGGCACATGGCGGGCAGGATCCAGGCCCCCGAAAGGCCCCAGGTCGCGAGCGCGACTCCCGTCCCGGCGATGGCGCCGGCGATGTACTGGCCCTCGGCGCCGATGTTCCAGACATTGGCGCGGAACCCGACCGACAGGCCGGTCGCGATGAGGGCGAGAGGCCCGGCCTTGACCAGGAGTTCCGGCCAGCGGTCCGGATGCGCCAGGGGCGCCACGAAGATGTCGCGCACGGCTCTCGGCCCGTCGTAGCCCATGAGACCGAAGACGATCGTCCCGGCCGCCGCCGTCAGCGCCACCGCCAGGAAGGGCGTGGCGTAGAGCATTGCGCGCGAGGGCTCGGGTCGCCGCTCGAGCTTAGGCACGGGATGCGCCCCGGGCTCGCGCGTGCTCCCCGTGCACCCCGCCCATGAGAAGCCCGATCTCGTCGGCCCGGGCATCGGCGGTCGCGATCGGGCGCGAGAGCTGCCCCTCGTTCAGCACAGCGAGGCGGTCGGACAGGGCCAGCAGTTCGTCCAGATCCTGGCTGATGACCACGATGGCCGAGCCGCTCTCGGCGAGATCGAGGATGGCGCGGTGGATCGCGGCGCCCGCCCCAGCATCCACCCCCCAGGTCGGCTGGGAGACGACCAGCACCTCCGGAAGCTGCAGGATCTCCCGCCCGACCACGTATTTCTGCAGGTTCCCGCCCGACAGGCTTCGGGCTGCCGCGGCCGGCCCGACCGCTTTCACGCCGAACCGCTCGATCACCTTCCGGGCGAAGCTCCGGGACGCGCCGAAGCGGAGAAAGCCGTTCGCCGTGAGCGGGACGCGGTGGCGGGCCGTCAGGATCGCGTTGTCGGACAGCGACAGATCGGGAACGGCGGCGTGGCCGTTGCGCTCCTCCGGGACGGCGCAGAGACCGGCGCGGCGCCGCATACCGGCGCGCTCGCGCCCGACGGGCCGCCCGTCGAGCCGGATCATGGCGGCTTCCGGCGCCAGGCGCTCGCCCGACAGCGCGAGCAGCAGCTCGGACTGCCCGTTTCCGGCGACCCCGGCGATGCCGAAGACCTCCCCGGCCCGGACCTCGAAGGACACCTCGCGCAGCGGCACCGAGAAGGGGCCGCCCCGCGGCAGCGACAGGCGCCGGACCTGGAGGCGGACGGGGCCGGACGGCGCGGCGCGCCCGCCCCGCGCGACCTCGCGCAGCTCCGTCCCGATCATCAGCTCCGCCATGCGTCGCGTGCTCTCGGCGCGCGGGTCGCAGGTCGCGACGACCCGGCCGGCCCGCAATATCGTGGCGCGGCTGCACAGGGCTTTGATCTCGGCGAGCTTGTGCGAGATGTAGAGGATCGAGCACCCCTCCTGCGCGAGCTGCCGGAGCATGGCGAAGAGCCGCTCGGCCTCCTGCGGCGTGAGGACGGAGGTCGGCTCGTCCATGATGAGGAGCCGCGGCTTCACGAGCAGGCAGCGGACGATCTCGATGCGCTGGCGCTCGCCGACCGACAGGGTGTGGACCGCCCGGTCGAGGTCGAGCGGCAGGCTGTAGGCGCGCAGGATCGCGTCGACGCGCCGGGCCAGCTCCGCCCTGTCGACCGCCTCGTCGAGGCCGAGCGCGATGTTCTCGATGACGGTCAGCGCGTCGAAGAGCGAGAAGTGCTGGAACACCATCCCGATCCCGAGCGCCCTCGCGGCCTTCGGGCTCGCGATGACGACCGGGCGGCCGTCGATCCGGATCTCGCCCTCGTCGGCCGCCTGCACGCCGTAGAGGATCTTGACGAGGGTCGACTTGCCGGCGCCGTTCTCGCCGAGCAGCGCATGGATCTCGCCGGGCGCGACCGTCAGGCTCACGTTGTCGTTCGCGACCACGCCCGGGAACGCCTTGGCGATCCCGGAGAGCTCCAGGCGGGGCGGGGCGGATGGGGTCACGCGTCGGCCTGCTGCGGCATCTCTCTCCGAGCCCTGCCTCGCACGAACTGCGCCGCGCGGGAACCCGCTCCGTTGCACGGGCGTCACAGGAGGGGATTTCAGCGCGCCGCGGCCGGAGATCGTCTGCGGCGGGCCTCGGCGGACTTGCCGAGCGGGGGAGGCCGGCTAAGACTTCGCCCATGAGCGAGCCCAGTCCCTTCCAGAGCCGCGTCCGGGCGATCCGCGAGCGCGCTGCCGGCGAGACGGTGATGCGGCTGATGGGGGCGGACCTCTCCGGGCTGGAGCCCGGCGGGGCGACCGTATCGGTCGGGTGCCGGCCGGAGCTCCTGGCCGAGGAAGGCCGCTTCCACGATGAGGTGACGGCCATCCTGGTCGAGCAGGGCGCGCGGATCGCCGCCGCGACCTGGCTCGGGGACGGCGAGGCCTGCCTCCAGGCCCAATGCCGGCTGAACCTGATCGCGCCCGCGCGCGGGGACAGGCTGGTCTGCCGCGCCCGCGTGGTCCGGGCGGGGCGCCTCGCCTCCGTGGTGGCGGCCGATGTCGTGTGCATGCGCGGCGCGGAGGAGGTTCCGACGGCCACCGCGATAGCGACCGTCTCGATCGTGGAGGCCTCGGCGCTCGCGCCCGCCGGTCACGCGTGAGCTCCTGGCCGGTCCGGCGGCGCCCGAGGCCGGCATGAGGGAGAGCGGCACCCCGCGGCAGCGCCTGCCCGAAGGGTCGCGGCTGTCGGGCATCCTCTTGATGTGCGGGGGCGTCGCCTGTTTCGCGCTGTGCGACGCGAGCGCGAAATGGCTCAACGCGACGCTCGACCCGATGATGACGGCCTGGGCCCGATACGCCTTCAACGTCGCGATCGTCTCCATCTTCCTGAACCCGATCACGGTGCCGGGCCTGGCGCGCAGCAACCGGCTCGGGCTCCAGATCCTGCGCTCCGCCATCCTGGTGGGCTGCACGGTGCTCAACTTCCTCGCTCTGCAGCACCTCCAGCTCACGCAGTCCATGGCGATCCAGTTCGCCATGCCGCTTCTCGTCGCGCTGCTCGCCGGGCCGTTCCTCGGCGAATGGGCCGGCCCGCGACGCATGGCGGCGATCGGGATCGGCTTCCTGGGCGTCCTCGTGGTGACCCGGCCGCTCTCCGGCGCGCTCCATCCGGCCGCCTTCCTGACGGTCGGCAGCACGATCCTCTACGCCTTCTACGCCATCGTCACCCGGACGCTCGCGGCGCATGACCGTACCGCGACGACCGTGTTCTATTCCGGCCTCGTCGGCGTCGTCATCATGACGCCCGTCCTGCCTTTCGTCTGGAGCAATCCGCCGGGCCCGCTGCATTGGGGCCTGATGGTCGGCGTCGGCATTTTCGCGGCCGCGGGGCACGGGCTGCTCGTGATGGCGCATGCACGCGCGCCGGCGCCCGTGCTCTCGCCCTTCATCTACACGCAGCTTCTGTGGATGGCGCTGCTCGGCTACGTCGTGTTCGGGGACGTGCCGGACGGCTGGACGCTCCTCGGTGCCGCGATCGTGATCGGCTCGGGCCTCTATCTGCTCTGGTGGGAGCGGCGGAGCCGGCGGGTCGCGGCGCGGCCCTAGAGCGGACGCGGATCCTCTAGGCCGCACATGAGAATGGGCCCCGAAGGGCCCATCCGAAGGAAGACTGTCCGCCGTTACTGGCAGGGATAGCGGCGGCCGTCCCGGGCCAGGTAGGTCCCGGTCGTCGGGTCGAACGACCGGTACTTGCTGGCGCAGTAATTCACCCAGTTCGGATCGGCGCCGTAGATGTTGCCGACGGGCGCGCCCGGATAGGCGGGGGGCGGGGCCGCATTCGCGGCGGCGCCGGCCGCGATCGCTCCGAGCGCCAGGCCGCCGATCACCCCGGCCGCCACCGCGCCGCCGCCATAGCCGCGGCGGTAGTAGCCGCCCCGGTAGCCGCGGCCGTAATAGCCGCCGCGATACCCGCCGCGCCAGCCGGGACGGCCGTAATAGATCTTGCCCTGCGTGAAGCTCTCGCCCGGATAGGTGCGGGTCTGGGCCTGCCGGGCGGCCTGGGCGAGGCCGTCTCCCGGGACCTCGGCCGCCTGGGCCGCGAGGCTGCCCGCGAGGAGTGCCGCGCCGAGGGCGCCGGCGCCGAGGCATTTGCGAAGCGAAGTGGTCATCATGTCCTTCCGTTCCGAACGCAGATACGGGCCGAAGCGGGACCGCCCCACCCCGCTTCGGCACTCGTGGGGGTGAACGAACGCTCTTCTGCCCGGTTCCGCCTATTCGGCTGGAACCGCGGCAGGCTGCCCGACGGAGGTTTCCGGCGCATTGCGCCGCCTGCTCCGCGCGATCAGCCGTTCGAACATAATGTACACGACCGGCGTGATGTAGAGGGTCAGGAGCTGCGAGAAGCAGAGGCCGCCAACCACCGCAAGGCCGAGCGGCTGGCGCAGCTCGGCGCCGGCCCCGTAGCCCACCGCGATCGGCATCGCGCCGAGCACCGCGGCGGCCGTCGTCATCATGATCGGCCGGAAGCGGAGCAGCGCGGCCTCCACGATCGCCTGTTCGGGCGGCGCGCCCTCGCGCCGCCGCTCGACCGCGAAGTCGACCATCATGATCGCGTTCTTCTTCACGATGCCGATCAGCATCACGATGCCGATCATCGCGATCACGCTGAGGTCCATCCCGAAGAGCTTCAGCGTGAGCAGCGCCCCGATGCCTGCCGCGGGCAGGCCGGACAGGATGGTCAGAGGGTGGATGAAGCTCTCGTAGAGGATGCCGAGGATGATGTAGATCACGAGCACGGCGGCGAAGAGCAGGAGCCCCTGGTTGGCGAGCGCCTCCTGGAAAAGCTGCGCGGTGCCCTGGAAGCTCGTCTGGATCTGCACCGGCAGGCCGATCTCGCGGCTGGCCGCCTCGATCCCGCTCACGGCCTGAGAAAGTGCCACCCCCGGCACGAGGTTGAACGAGATGGTGACCGAGGGAAGCTGGGCGAGGTGGTTCACGGTGAGGGCGGTCGGCAGGATCTTGAGCGTCGCGACCGAATCCATCGGCACGACGCTGCCGCCCGGCGTGCGCAGCGCGAGCTTGCGCAGCACTTCGCCGACATCCGCGTATTTCTGGTCCGCCTCGAGGATGACCTGGTAGGTGTCCTCGGGCGCGTAGATCGTCGAGACCTGGCGCGTGCCGAAGGCCGAGTAGAACTGGTCGCGCACCTGGTCGACCGTCACGCCGAGCCGGGCGGCCACGTCGCGGTCGATCTCGATAAAGGCGGTGCGGGCCCGCATCTGCAGGTCGGAATTGACGTCGACCACGCCCGGGATCTGCGCCATGCGGTCCTGCAGGAGCGGCGCGAATTTGCGCAGCGCGTCCAGGTTCGTCGATTGCAGCGTGTACTGGTACTGGCTGCGCGACTGCACGGCCCCGATATTGATGGACGTGACGGGCTGCATGTAGATGTTGATGCCCGGCACGGCGGCCGCCGCGCGCCGCAGGCGGGCGACCACGCTGATCGCGTCCGTCCTGCGCTCCGGCCTGTCGCGGAGCGCGATGAACATGCGCCCGGAATTCTGCGTCGCGGCCGGCCCGCCCCCGCCGACGGTCGACATCACGGAGATGACGTCGGGGTCGGCCCGGACGATCTCGGCCAGCGCTTTCTGGCGCTCGACCATGGCCTCGAACGAGGCGTCGTCGGGGCCGACCGTCGAGGCGCTGATCAGCCCGTTATCCTCGGTCGGGAAGAAGCCTTTCGGGATGTCGCGGAAGAGGATCGCCGTGACCACGAAGGTCGCGAGCGTGATGAGCAGCATGAGGGACGGCACCGCGACCGTCCGCTTCAGCGACCACGCATAGCCGCGCGACAGGGCCGCGAAGCCCGCCTCGAAGCCCCGGAGCACGAAGTTGCGGCGCTTGCCATGGTCGACCGGCCGCAGCAGCCGCGAGCACAGCATGGGCGTCAGCGTGAGCGACACCACGCCCGAGATCAGGATCGCCATGGAGATGACGAGGCCGAACTCGGTGAACATCCGCCCGACGACCCCGCCCATGAACAGGACCGGGATGAACACGGCCACGAGCGAGGTCGTCATCGAGATGATGGTGAAGCCGACCTCGCGCGAGCCGATCAGCGAGGCCGGGAAGGGCATCTCGCCCTTCTCGACATGCCGCATGATGTTCTCGAGCATCACGATGGCGTCGTCGACCACGAAGCCGACGGACAAGGTGAGCGCGAGCAGCGAGATGTTGTCGATCGAGTGGCCGAACAGGTACATCCCGGCGAAGGTGCCGATGAGCGAGATCGGCAGCGCGATCGCCGGGATGACGGTCGCCCGGAAGGATTGCAGGAACAGGTAGATGACGATGATGACGAGGACCATCGACAGGAAGAGCGTGAACTCGACGTCCTCGATGGCGTGACGGATCGGGATCGACCGGTCGTTCAGGACGTGGATGGAGACGCCGGCCGGAAGCTCCGCCTCGATCGCCGGAAGAAGCGAGCGCGCGCGGTCCACCACCTCGACCGTGTTCGCGTCGGGCTGCCGATACAGCGCGAGCACGATGGCGCGCTTGCCGTTGAGCCAGCTCGCGACCTTGTCGTTCTCCACGCCGTCCACGGCGGTCGCGACATCCGCGACGCGCACCGGCGCGCCGTTCTGCCAGGCCACGACGACGGGCATGTAGTCGGCCGCCTTCATGATCGGGCCGGTGGCGTCCAGGATCGAGCTGCGCGTGCCCTGGTCGACGGAGCCCACGGGCTTCGACGAGTTCGCGGCGGCGAGCGCCGCCTGCATGTCGGCGAGGCCCAAGCCGCGCGCGGCGAGCTGGTTCAGGTCGGCCTTGACGCGGACGGCGTATTTCTGGGTGCCGAAGATCAGGACCTGCGCGACACCGGGCAAGGTCGAGAGCCGGGGGACGATATTGGACTGGGCGAAGCGGTCGACATCCGAGAGCCGCACCTGTTCGGAGCTCACGGCGAAGAAGAGGATCGGCTGGTCCGCCGGATTGACCTTCCGGAAGCTCGGCGGGGTCGTCATCTCGGCCGGCAGGCGGCGCTGCGCGGTCGAGATCGCGGACTGCACGTCCAGCGCGGCGCCGTCGATGTTCCGGTTCAGGTCGAACTGAAGGACGATCGAGGTCTGGCCCAGGATGGAGGTCGAGGTCATCGTCGCCACGCCCGCGATCGTCGAGAACTGCTTCTCGAGGATGGAGGCGACGGAGGACGCCATGGTCTCCGGGCTCGCGCCGGGGAGGCTCGCCGATACCTGGATGGTGGGAAAGTCGACGCGCGGCACCGCCGCGACCGGAAGCTGGCGGTAGCCAAAGAGGCCGGCCGCCACGAAGGCGATCATGACCAGGATCGTCATGACCGGCCGGCGGATGCAGATCTCCGACACCATGGCGGGGCGCCTCCGTCAGCTGCGCCGCTGCGCGCCCGCCTCGGGATCCAGCCCCTTGGCGACGCCCTCCGAACCCCGGGCCGGGACGACCTGCACCGCCGCGCCGTTGACGAGCCGCAACTGGCCGTCGACCACCACCCGCTCGCCGCCGGAGAGCCCGGACGAGATCACGCTCTCGTTGCCGACCGTGCGGGCCACCGTGACGGGCACGAGCTCGGCCTTGCGGCCGTCGCGCACCACGAAGACGTAGTTGCCCTGCTGCCCGATCTGCACCGCCGCGGACGGGACGGCGACCGCCCCCGACTGGATCCCGAGCACGACCCGAACCGACACGAAGGCGCCCGGCCAGAGCCGCTCGTCGGCATTGTCCATCAGCGCCTTGGCGAGCACGGTCCCGGTTGCGAGGTCGACGGTGTTCTCCGTGAAGGCGACCGTCCCGGTCGAGACGCCGTCGCCGACACGCGCCTCAACCGCGACCTTGCCGGCGCTCATCGCCCTGCGCAGGTCCCCGAAGAGCGATTGCGGTACCGCGAAGGACGCGTAGATCGGATCGAGCTGGTTCACCGTCATGATGGCCTGGGTGTCCACGGCCTTGACCATCGTGCCCTCCTTGAGGGCGATCGAGCCGATCCGGCCGGAGACGGGGGCCCGGATCTCCGTATAGGAGAGGGCGGTCGCGAGGTTCGCCCGGGAGGCCTCGTCCGCGGCGAGCTGCGCCTCCTGCACCTTCACGGCCGTCGCGTAGGTGTCGCGCTGCACCTCGGTCGTGATGCGCTTGGCGAGGAGATCCTCGGCCCGGGCGAGGTCGCGCCGCGCCTGCTCGAGCTGTGCGCGGTCCTTGGCGACGAGCGCTTCCGCCTGGGCGAGCTGTGCCTTGATGGCCCGGTTGTCCAGCGTGACCAGGAGGTCGCCCTCCTTCACCTTGGCGCCTTCCTGCACGGCGATGGAGGTGATCTGGCTGTCGACGCGCGCCTTGATCTGGATGGAGGCGAGCGGCTGCACCGTGCCGACCGCGTCGATGGTGACGGGCAGCGGCTTCCGGTCGGCGTTGGCCAGCACCACCGGGACGGCGGGCGCGGCGCGTTGGGCCGCCGCCTGGGAGGCGGGAGCGGCCGCAAGATAGGGCGCGGCGGCCGGCACCCGCTCGGCCACGAAGCGGCCGGCGTCCTCGCGCTTCCACCACAGCAGGGAAGCGGCCACGACCAGGACGGCGAAGATGACGCGGCTCATGCCGAGGCTCCAGGGAGGAGACGGAGCTCGCCGTTGCGGCGATCCGCATCGAGGGTGGCGTGGCCGACGCATGGCGCCGCGTGGCGGTGCATGTCGCGGGCCACGGGACCGTGCAGGATGACGTCCGTGACCTCGCGCACGAGCGCGACGAGCCGGGTCTCGAGTTCGTTCAACACCTCGCCGAAGACGGCCGAGAACAGGGGATCCTTGCTCGGGACGTAGCGGTAGAGCGTCGGCTTGCCGACACGCGCCTCCTGCGCGGTCCCGTCCATCGAGGCGGGATCGAAGCATCGGGCGGCGAAGACCCGCCCGGCCGCCTCGGGGATGCGGCCGCGTCTCTCCTCGCGCCACCGCTCCTCGCCGACCGCGTGCATGACAAGGTTTCCGGAGATCCCGACATTCGTATAGAACTTGCGAGTTCTATCGTCGAGTCGCCTCCTCCCGGCTGTCCTGCCGCAGACCTCCGGCTAGCCCTTGACCACCACCTTGGTGCCGATCCGGACCCGGTCGTAAAGGTCCACCACGTCGCGGTTGGTCATGCGGATGCAGCCGGAGGAGACGGCCGAACCGATCGTGTCGGCCTCGTTCGAGCCGTGGATGCGGTACAGGCTCGACCCGAGATAAAGGGCGCGCGCGCCGAGCGGGTTCTCCTGCCCGCCCGCCATGTAGCGCGGCAGGTCGGGCCGGCGCTTCAGCATCTGCGCCGGCGGGCGCCAGGACGGCCATTCCTTCTTCATCGTGACCGTCTTCACGCCCGACCAGGAGAAGCCCTGGCGTCCCACCCCGACGCCGTACCGGATCGCCCGGCCGCCCGGCAGCACGTAATAGAGCCGGCGCTGGCCCGTGGAGACGACGATCGTGCCCGGCTTCTCGCCGCCCGTGTAGCGGACGATCTCGCGGGGGATCGCCTGCTCGCGGAACTCGTTGAAGAAATCCGCGACCGGCCCGGAATCGAGGAAGGCCTGGGCCGGTGAGCCGGCCGCGAGAAGGAGGGCCGCCGAGGCGGCCGCGATCACGGATCGCATGCCATTCTGCTCCGTCTTGAAGCGATGCGGGAGGTGGCGGACGCTGGCCAAGGCCTCCCGGCACGTCAAGATGCGTCAACCTGTCCGGCAGCCGCCGGGCCGGTCAGGCGGTGGCCGCCTTCATCATGGCGGCAGCGCCGGCGCGCAGGAAGGCAAGGTCGCTGCCGACCGCGACCAGGTGGTAGCCGCGCTTCGCGAAATCCGCCGCGCGCTCGCCGTTCGGGGCATAGATGCCGGCGAGCTTGCCGGCTGCCTTGGCGCGTGCGAGCGCATGGTCGATGGCGGCGTTCACCTCGGCCCCGTTCGGGTCGAGGGCGGCGCCGCGCGACAGCCCGATCGACAGGTCCGAGGGCCCGATGAAGACGGCATCGATCCCGTCCACGGCCAGGATCGCGTCGATGCGGTCGAGCGCCTCGCGCGTCTCGACCATCGCGAAGGAGCGCAGGAATCCGTTCGCGGTGCGGAAATACTCCGCCGGCTGCAGCCCGGTCAGGGTCAAGGCCGGATGCGGGCCCCAGCTCCGCTCGCCCTGCGGCGGGAACTTGACGAAGCTCGCGAAGCGGCGCGCATCCTCGACCGTGTTGATCATCGGCGCGATGATGCCCGCCGCGCCGGCATCCAGCAGGCGGGAGGCCGTCGCGAACTCGACGACCGGTATGCGCGGGATGGCGGGCTTGCCGGCCGCCGCCACCAGCGGGATCGCCCGGGCCGCGTTGAGGAAGTCGATCACGCCGTGCTGCATGTCGAGCACCACGGCGTCGATCCCCGCCTCCCGGGCGAGATAGCCCGCGATCGAGGGCTCCGGCAGGCCGCACCAGGCGGTGAAGACGGGCCTTCCGCCGCTCAAGCCTGCGGCGAGCGCCTGGACGGATGACGGCATCGAATTCCTCCCGGCGTCCCGCGTCGCTGCCGGGATCGCCGGCCCGCAGAACGCGAGAGGCGGGTGGGAGTCAAGCCAAGGACCGGCTCAGCGGCCGGCCTGGATCTCCGTAATCGCCTGGGAGAGCAGCTCGTCGAGCTTGGCCCTGATCTCGGCCTCCGACATGGCCTGCCCGCCCTTCTCCAGGTCGGCCTTGACCTTCCGGATCACGTCGCCGTCGCCGGCCTCCTCGAAATCGGCCATGACGACGGATTTCGCGTAGTCCTCCGCCTCCGCGCCGGTCTTGCCGAGCCGGGCCGCGGCCCACTGGCCGAGCAGCTTGTTCCGCCGTGCGGTGGCCTTGAAGCGAAGCTCCTCGTCATGCGCGAACTTCTTCTCGAACGCGTCGCGCCGATCGTCGAACTGAGCCATAGCGGGTCGTGACCTCCGGATTGGTTGCGGCAGCTATATGCGGTTCCGGCCAAGCTTTTGCCAGCCTTGGATAAGTCGCTTTCGGTCACCATACAGTCCGGAGAACAGGCGCGGCGCGTTGTGCGCCGCCATCCGATCGTCTAGATTCCGGCCCTGCGGGTCGCCGGTCGACCGTCCTTTGTCGACCGTGCGCCGCAGCCGCGGACCGATCGTCCCGTCAGGAGCCCCGGCCCCAAATGGATTTCCTCAAACCACGGTACACGCCCATGAACCGCCGCCGTCGCATATACGAGGGCAAGGCGAAGGTCCTCTACGAGGGGCCCGAGCCGGGCACGCTGATCCAGCACTTCAAGGACGACGCGACCGCGTTCAACGCCAAGAAGCACGAGGTGATCGACGGCAAGGGAGTCCTGAACAACCGGATCTCGGAGTACCTGTTCCAGCACCTCAACGACATCGGCGTGCCGACGCACTTCATCCGGCGGCTCAACATGCGCGAGCAGCTGATCCGCGAGGTCGAGATCATCCCGCTCGAGATCGTGGTGCGCAACGTCGCCGCGGGCTCTCTCGCGCAGCGTCTCGGGCTCGAGGAGGGAACGCAGCTCCCCCGCTCCATCATCGAGTTCTACTACAAGAACGACGCGCTGAACGACCCCATGGTGTCGGAGGAGCACATCACGGCCTTTGGCTGGGCGACGCCGCAGGAGATCGACGACATCATGGCGCTCGCCATCCGGGTCAACGACTTCCTGTCCGGGCTCTTCCTCGGCGTCGGCATCCGGCTCGTCGACTTCAAGATGGAAGCCGGGCGTCTCTGGGAAGGCGACATGATGCGGATCGTCGTCGCCGACGAGATCTCGCCGGATTCGTGCCGGCTCTGGGACATCAAGAGCCAGGACAAGCTCGACAAGGACCGCTTCCGCCGCGACCTCGGCGGCCTCATCGAGGCCTATTCGGAGGTGGCGCGCCGGCTCGGCATCCTCGGCGAGAACGAGAACATCCAGGCGACCGGGCCGCGCCTCGTCCAGTAGGCCCCCGCGGCGCCGGCCCGTCACCAGCCCGGCCCCGGCCGGGCTTTTTCATGCCTTCGATTCCCACCCGTGCGATGCCGGTCCGACCGGCGTCTCGTCCTGCCGCGATGACCCGAGCCCAGCCAAGCCGCGCCCGACGCACCCCGGACGACCTGCGGGACGAGGGATGGCGCACCGCCGAGGAGGATGGTTTCATCGGCCTCGTCGGTCCCTTCTGGTCCAAGGAGGAGGGCGACGTCCGGCGCTTCGGCTTCGTGGCCGAACCGCGCCATGCCAACCTCGTCGGCGTGGTGCAGGGCGGCATGCTGATGACGTTCGCCGATCGCGGGCTCGGCATCCTCGCCTGGGCAGCGGCGGGCCGCCCCGCCGTCACGACCAGCTTCGAGATGCAGTTCGTCGGCGCCGGCCATATCGGCTCGTTCATCGAGCTCGAAGGCGAGGTGGTGCAGCGCACGAAGACCATGGTCTTCATGCGCGGGCTGCTCCGCTCGGGGAGACGGCCCGTCGCCTCCTGCCAGGGCTCGTGGAAGATCCTGTCCGAGCGCCGCGCCTGAGGGAGGTTATCCCCGGGCGCCGCTCAGGCGCCCTTGCGGCGACGTCCCCCGGCGCGGGATTCGCCCGCCTCCGGCCGGCGGCGCTGCCGGCCCAGCCCCATCGACTTCGCAAGCTCCGAGCGCTGCCGGGCGTAGCTCGGCGCGACCATCGGATAGTCGATCGGCAGGCCCCACTTCTCGCGATATTGCTCCGGCGTCAGGCCGCGGCCGGACAGGTGCCGCTTGAGCGACTTGTAGCGCCGGCCGTCCTCCATGCTGATGATGTAGTCGTCGCCGATCGACTTCTTGATCGGGACCGGCGGGACGGGGCGCTCGGCCTGAACCGGCGCGGCAGGGCGGCTCAGTCCGACCAGGGACGCATGAACGGAGGCGATCAGGGTCGGGATGTCGTTCTTCTGGACCGCATTATGCGCGACGTAGGCGGCCACCACACCCGCCGTGAGCTCCACAAAATTAAGCTCGCTGGCCGCTTCGGTATTGCTCATGACTAAGAAAACTTCCGCTTCGATTTGGTCCCCTACGTCGGAATGCGCTGCCCGCTGGTAACTGTCAAGTCAAGCCAATTGGGTGAATCGGATGCAAACCCCGAGGGGGTATTCTGTCGGACAATCCATACATTGACCGTTCTAGTCGAGCGCCGGCGCGAGCAGAACGCTGGAATGCGCGGGAATACGCCAGCCGCAATCGGTGATAATCTTCGGCGTGCCCTGCCCACCATAGCGCGGATTCTCGGTCGAAAAACGCAGCGCCCAGCCGGAGGCGGCGGGCGGCGGCGCGAGCAGCGGCTCCGCGATGCTGCGCCGCACGAGATCGGGCCCGAGATTGACCAGAAGAAGGCGGTCGCCCCCGCCCGCGCCGAGGAAGCGGAGCACGAAGGCGCGCTCGCCCAGCACCGCCCCGTCCAATGCGCCGCGCTCCTGCCGGGCGAGGGCCGGCTCGGTCCGGCGCAGCGCGATCAGGTCCCTGTGCAGCGCGAGCGCTCCGGCATGGGAGGCGGCCTCAGACCAGTCGAGCTTGCTCCGCCGGAACGTCTCCTCGGATCCGGGATCCGCAAGGCGCGCCCTGGTCTCCGCATCCTCGCCGACGCTGGGAAACTGCGCGACGAACTCGATGCGGCCGTCGCGGACGAGACGCGCAAGCTCCTGTTCGTGATCGGCGAAATAGAAGAAGGGCGTCGAGGCCCAGAATTCCTGCCCCTGGAACAGCATCGGCGTGCCGGGCAGAAGGAGGGTCAGCGCCGTCAGGGCCCGCGCCTGGCCCGGATGCGAGAGCGCCTGCAGCCGGAGCCCCGCGGCGGAATTCGCGATCTGGTCGTGGTTCTGGAGGAAATTGACGAAGGCCGCCGGCGGCAGGTCGAGGCCGGGCGTCCCCCGGTTCTTGCCCTGGTGGAAGTAGAACTGCCCCTGGAAGAGATAGCCGTATTTCGCCGCGGAGATGAATTCCTGCGGCGAGCCGTCATGGTCCTCGTAATAGGCCTCCGCCCGGCCCGTGAGGGCGACCATCGCGGAATGGTGCAGGTCGTCGTTCCAGAGCGCGTCGAGGCCGTAGCCGCCGGCCTCGACCGGGCGGACGAGGCGCGTCTCCTGCGGCTCGTTCTCGCCGATCAGGATGATCGAGCGCGGGCCGGCGGCGCGGCGCGAGGTCTCGGCGATCTCGCGCAGGATATGCACGGGAGACGAATCGAAGATGCTCTGCGTCGCGTCCAGGCGCAGCCCGTCGAAGTGGAACTCGCCGATCCAATAGGCCGCGTTGGCAAGGAAGAAGGTGCGGACCTCCGCCGAATCCGGCCCGTCGAAGTTGATCGCGTCGCCCCATTCGGTCTCGTAGCGATCGCTGAAGTAGGTCGGAGAGAAGCAGGCGAGATAGTTCCCGTCGGGCCCGAGGTGGTTGTAGACCACGTCGTGGATGACGCCGATCCCGATCCGGTGGGCGGCGTCGATGAAGGCCTTCAAGTCCTCCGGCCGCCCGTAGAGCCGGGTCGGCGCGAAGAGGTCCACCCCGTCATAGCCCCAGCCGAAGCGGCCGGGGAACTCGGCGACCGGCATCATCTCGACGACGGTCACGCCGAGCTCCTTCAGGTGCGGCAGCTTCTCGATGGCGGCGCGCCACGTGCCTTCGGGCGTGAAGGTCCCGACATGCATCTCGTAGACGACCTGGCCGTCGAGCCGGATCCCGGGCCAGCCGGCATCGGTCCACCGGAAGGCGTCGGGATCGACGACCTCGGACGGACCGTGCGGTCCTTCCGGCTGGAAGCGCGAGGCGGGGTCGGGATACAGCCGTTCGTCGTCGTCGAGCCGGAAGCCGTAGCGCGCGCCCGGCCCGGCGCCCGGCACCGTTCCGGAAAAGTAGCCTCCTTCCTCGCGCACGAGGTCGTGGCGCCTGCCGTCGATCTCGACCGCGACGCGGCCGCGTTTCGGAGCCCAGACGCGGAACGACACGCCGCCACGGACCGGCTCGGCTCCGACCGGCATCCGCCGCGGTGACGAGGCGAGCCCGCCGCCCTCATCGACCCTGGGCAATGCAGGCCTCCTCCGTCCCGTCCCGCCGCCCGCCTTGAACCCCGCGCCAAGGCGCCAGTTCCAAATCGGACGGAACCTCGCGCCAGCGCGCGGCTTCGCCTCCCGTCTGCACTTGCGAGGAGCATCCATGCCGGCCGAAACCTGGTGGAAGAACGGCATCGTCTACCAGATCTACCCGCGCTCGTTTCAGGACTCGAACGGCGACGGCGTGGGAGACCTGCCCGGCATCACGTCGCGGCTCGACTATCTGGTCGATCTCGGGATCGACGCGGTTTGGATCTCGCCGATCTATCCCTCGCCCATGGCCGATTTCGGCTACGACGTCTCCGACTATTGCGGCGTGCATCCGCTCTTCGGCACGCTCGCGGATTTCGACAGGCTCGTCGCGGAGGTGCATCGCCGCGGGCTGAAGCTCATCCTCGACTTCGTCCCGAACCACACCTCCGACCAGCACCCGTGGTTCGTCGAGAGCCGCTCCTCCCGGAGCAACCCGAAGCGGGACTGGTACATCTGGCGCGACCCCAGGCCGGACGGCTCGCCGCCGAACAACTGGGTGTCGAATTTCGGCGGCTCGGCGTGGGAGTTCGACGAGGCTACGGGCCAGTATTACTACCACGCTTTCCTCAGGCAGCAGCCGGACCTCAACTGGCGCAACCCGGAACTGCGCGAAGCCATGTACGACGTGCTGCGCTTCTGGCTGGACCGGGGCGTCGACGGGTTCCGGGTCGACGTGATCTGGCACCTCATCAAGGATGCCGAGTTCCGCGACAACCCGCCCAATCCCGCCTGGCATCCGGAGCGGCCCGAGATCGAGAGCCTGCTGCAGGTCCATTCCTCCGACCAGGAGGAGGTGCACGAGGTGATCGCCGAGATGCGGCGGGTGCTGGACGGCTACCGGGACCGCGTCCTGATCGGGGAGATCTATCTCCCGACCGAGCGGCTCGTCGCCTATTACGGCAAGGACCTGTCGGGCGCGCACCTGCCCTTCAACTTCCAGCTCATCCAGACGGCCTGGAACGCGCGCGCGATCGCCAAGCTCGTCGACGAGTACGAGGCGGCGCTGCCGCAAGGCGGCTGGCCGAACTGGGTGCTGGGCAACCACGATCAGCCCCGCATCGCGGCGCGGGTCGGGGCCGAGCAGGCGCGGGTCGCGGCCATGCTTCTGCTCACGCTGCGCGGCACGCCCACGATGTACTACGGAGACGAGATCGGGATCGGGCGGGTCGAGATCCCGCCGGACCGCGTGCAGGATCCCTGGGAGAAGAACGAGCCCGGCCTCGGTTTCAACCGCGATCCGGAGCGGACTCCCATGCAATGGGACGCCTCGCGGTTCGCCGGCTTCAGCACTGTCGAACCCTGGCTCCCGCTGGCCCCCGGCCACGAGCGGCAGAACGTCGCAGTCCTCTCGGCCGATCCGGGCTCGATCCTGAACCTCTATCGCGCCCTCATCCGATTGCGGCGCGGCACGCGGGCGCTCGCGATCGGCGACTACCAGCCGATCCGGACGGAGGGCCACGTCTTCGGCTTCCTCCGTTCGCACGGAAGCGAGCGTTTGGCCGTCTTTCTCAACCTCTCGGGGGAACCAATCCCCGTCAAGCTTGTTTCGCCTTGCGACGGGATGCGCGTGAAGCTCTCGACCTTCCTCGATCGCGTGGACGAACGGGTTGGCTCGAATGTTGCGCTGCGGCCCAATGAAGGGCTGATCCTCGGCTAGGCGGTGTTCGGTCATCTGACCGTAACCATTGTGCGGTGCAGTACGAAGCCGCACCTGGGAGCGAGCCTAGGCTAGGAACGGGCCATTCGGCCACGCGTGGAGGGGGCGGACGAAGGTTATGGACGCGCGGGTGATAGCCGACGAGGACCGCGTGCCCGAGTTCGTGGCCGCTCTCGGGCGGGGAGGCGCGCCCTCCGAAGGCCGTGCCGTCCAGCGCATCCTCTACGTCACGTCCGAGATGGCCGACTACGTGAAGGCGGGCGGGCTTGGCGACGTCTCGGCGGCGCTGCCCCGGAGCCTCGGCCAGCGCTACGACGTCCGGGTCCTCATCCCGGGCTACCGACAGGTCACGTCCAGGGAAGAAGACATTCCTGTCGTGGCGCGGCTTCCGGCAGCGCATGGCCTGCCTGCCTGCGAACTCGGCAGGATCGACTGCCCCGACGGGCTCACGGTCTATGTGATCCTCTGCCCCGACCTCTACGACCGCGAAGGCTCGCCCTATGGCGACGAGAGCGGGGCGGACTGGGCCGACAACGACATCCGGTTCGGCCGGCTGGGGCTCGCGGCCGCGCAGATCGCCGCCGGGGTCCCGGATCTCGGCTGGACGCCCTCGCTCCTGCACCTGAACGACTGGCCCTCGGCGCTCGGCTCCGCCTATGTCGCCTGGGCCGGCCTCCAGACGCCGAGCGTCCTCACCATCCACAACCTCGCCTATCAGGGGCTCTTCGATCCGAGTCGGCTGCCGGGCCTCGGCGTGCCGGATTCCGCCTTCGGGGTGGAAGGCGTGGAATTCTACGGCAAGCTGTCCTTCCTGAAGGCCGGCATCGTCTATGCCTCGCACGTCACGACCGTGTCGCAGACCTATGCGCGCGAGATCACCACGCCCGAATTCGGCTGCGGGCTCGACGGCCTCCTGCGCAAGCTCGACGGCGAGGGGCGCCTCACCGGCATCCTGAACGGCATCGACGAATCCTGGGACCCGCGCACCGACCGCCACCTCGAGAGTCCGTTCGACCCCAACGACCTGAAAGGCAAGAAGGCCAATGCCGACGAGGTCCGGCGCGAATTCGGCCTCGCGGTGTCGCGCGGCCCCCTCTTCGCGGTGGTCTCGCGTCTGGTCCACCAGAAGGGCGTCGATCTCACGATCGAATCGACCGAGAGCATCGTCCGCCAGGGCGGCCAGGTGGTGGTGACCGGGCGCGGCGAGGAGCGGTTCGAGCGCGCCATGCAGAAGCTCGCCGAGCGCTATCCCGCCCAGGTCGGCGTCAGGATCGGCTTCGAGGAGCAGCGGGCGCGGCGCATGTTTGCCGGCAGCGACTTCCTGCTCATGCCGTCGCGTTTCGAGCCGTGCGGGCTCAGTCAGATGTATGCGCAGCGCATGGGTTCGCTGCCGATCGCCCGCCAGACGGGCGGTCTTGCGGACACGATCAAGGACGGGGTCACCGGCTTCCTGTTCCGCGACCCTTCCCTCGGCGCCATGCTGAGCGCGATCTACCGGGCGGTGGACGCCTTCGGGTCCCGCCGCAAGCTCAACGCCATGCGGCGCGCGGCGATGTCCGAAACCTATGGCTGGACGCGGTCCGCGGCCGGCTATTGCGGGGTCTACGACCGCGCCCTGGCCGGGCCCTCGCAGTAGAAACGGCGGCCCGCCCCGGCGGCGCGGCCCTCAGACGAGCTTCCCAAGGATCGCGACCCCCGCAAGCGCGATGGCGCCGCCGGCGGCCCGGAGGATGCGCGGCGCGGAAAGCCGCCCGAGCATGAGCCCGATCGCGATTCCGGCCGCGTGCAGGATCGCGGTCGCGACGACGAAGCCCGCCCCATAGGCAAGTCCCGAGGCGGTGTCCGGCATCTCCGCCCCGTGGGCATGGCCGTGGAAGAGCGCGAAGGCGCCGATCAGGGCCGTGGCGAGCGCCAGGGGCGCATCCGCCCGGAGCGCGATCGCGAGCCCGAACGCCACCACGGAGAGGCCGATGCCCAGCTCCACATAGGGCAGCTCGAACCCGGCGAGCCCCAGCGCGCCGCCGATCGTCATCATCGACAGGAAGGCGAGCGGCAGCGCCCAAAGCGCGCGGCCGCCCAGCTGCGCCGCCATGAGGCCGACCGCCACCATGGCGAGCACGTGGTCCGCCCCGCCGAACGGATGGGAAAAGCCATGCCCGAAGCCCGACACGCCCCCGAAGCCGGTATGCGCGAGGGCCGGTCCCGCGCCGGAAACGAGGCCCAGAGCTGCCCAGAGGGCGATGCGCGACATGCCTGATCTCTCCCGTTAAGCCGCCGCGGCGAGACCGCCGGAGCGTTCGATGAAGCGCGCGACGGCGTCGACCCCGTGGCCGGCGCGGATGTTGGCGAAGACGTAGGGCCGCTCGCCGCGCATCCGGCGCGTGTCGGCCTCCATGATCCCGAGATCGGCCCCGACCAGCGGCGCGAGGTCGATCTTGTTGACCACGAGGAGGTCGGAGCGGGTGATGCCGGGGCCGCCCTTGCGCGGGATCTTCTCGCCCCCCGCGACGTCGATGACGTAGATCGTGATGTCGGCGAGCTCGGGCGAGAAGGTCGCGGCCAGATTGTCGCCGCCGGATTCGATCAGCACCATGTCGAGGGCCGGGAACTTGCGGCGCATCTCGGCCACGGCCGCGAGATTGATCGAGCAATCCTCGCGGATCGCCGTGTGCGGACAGCCGCCCGTCTCGACCCCGAGGATGCGCTCGAGCGGCAGCGCCTCGGCGACGGACAGGAGCCGCGCATCCTCCTTGGTGTAGATGTCGTTCGTGATCGCGCAGATGTCGTAGCGGTCGCGAAAGCGCTTGCAGAGCGCCTCCATGAGGGCCGTCTTGCCGGACCCGACGGGGCCGCCGATCCCCACCCTCAGGGGCCCGTGCGCGGAAGAGCTCATGAGCGGAACAGCCTCGTATACTGCGTCTCGTGTCTGAAGGAGCCGAGATCGGCCCGGAAGGTCGACGAGCCGACGTCGTCCAGGTCCTGGCCGAGGGCCTCCTCGGCCAGGCGCGCCAGATCAGGCAGCAATCGGGCCACGACGCGCTGCCCCGCGGTCTGGCCGATCGGCGCCAGACGGATCGCGGCGGAGACGAGGTTCTGGGCGAGCGCCGCCAGATAGGCGGTCGCGGTCTGGCCCCGATCGATGCCGTGGCAGGCCGCCGCGAGGCCGAGCGCGACAGGCAGGGCGACCTCGTCGAGATCGGCGGCGAGATCCTCGATCCCGTCCTGCGGCCAGGCCGCCCGCACGGCATCGAGGAAGCTCCTTCCCTGCTGCGCGGTCTCCAGCCTGAACTCGGCCGAGCCCGCCAGCGCGAGGGCGAGTTCGTTCGTCTCCGCGATCGCCGCGCCGTCCCGGGCCGACGCCGCCCGGTGCGCCGCGCACAGGAGGATCGCGTCGTTTCGCCCGAGCCCGTCCTGCAGGATGCTGCCGAGCCATGCCGCGAGCGAGCCTTCGTCGCGGATATCGCCCGCCTCCACGGCCCATTCGAGCCCGTGGGAATAGGCATAGGCGCCGACCGGGAAGCTCGGCGACAGCCAGCAGAGCAGCGGGATGAAACCCGCCTCAGCCATGCCGGTGGGCGTGATCGTGGCCGTGGTGGGCGTGATCGTGGCCGTGGTGATGGTGATCGTGCCCGCAGCCGCAGCCCGCCCCATGATCATGCGCCCCGTGATCATGTGCATGCGCGTGAGGCGCATGGCCGTCGCGGCCGTGCTCGTGGTCATGACCGTGACCCTGGGCGTGGCCGTGATCGTGCCCGCAATCCGGGCCGTGCTCGTGATAGGCGCCGCGCTCCGGCCGGAAGGGCCGCTCGACGACGGTCGCGCTCGCACCCAGCCCGCGCACCATCTCCATGAGCACGTGATCATGCGCGATATAGATCGCGTCCGCCGTGATCTCGGCCGCCACATGCCGGTTCCCGATATGCCAGGCGACCTTCATCAGCCTCAGCGGATTGTCGGTGCGGATCTCGATCAGCCTCTCGGGCGCCGCCCTGATCTGCACGAGGCGTCCGTCCTCCAGCTTCACGGCGTCGCCGTCGTCGAGCACGGCGGCCCTGTCGAGGTCGAGCAGGAAGGAGAGCCCGCCGGACGCGGTAAGCGCCACGCGGCGCCGGTGGCGGGCCTCGTGGTCGAGCGTCAGCGTGTCGGCGACACGGTCCGCCTTGACGGCGGGGCGGCGGACGATGGAGGTGGCGCGGAGCATGGTCTCGGTCCCGGATGTCGCGCCAATCTAGAGACTGGCGCGGGCGAGGTCGATCCTGCAGCGGCCGCCGCCGCCGCGTGCCTGTCTCCTCCGCAGATCGGGACGCCCTGCCCAATTTTGAGGCAGGCGGCGGCTGCCGAGTTGTTGTGCAGCGCCGTCTTGTCGTCCCTTCCCCGGAGTCTCCGCTGGCACAGCGCTTGCGCTCGCTCAGCAGGCTGCTGGCCAGCCAGAGTTGGGCATCGGAGACTCACGCAATGACAATCACGAGAAGGGGAGCGGTCGGCGCGCTCGCGGGCGCGGCCATGCTGGTGGGCTCGGCTGGCGCGGCCTTCGCGCAGGACACGATCAAGGTCGGCGTCCTCCACTCGCTCTCGGGCACGATGGCGATCAGCGAGACGACCCTGAAGGACACGATGCTCTTCCTCATCGAGGAGCAGAACAAGAAGGGCGGCCTGCTCGGCAGGAAGCTCGAGGCGGTCGTGGTCGACCCGGCTTCCAACTGGCCGCTCTTCGCCGAGAAGGCGCGCGAGCTCATCTCGCAGCACAAGGTCGCGGCCGTGTTCGGCTGCTGGACCTCGGTCTCCCGCAAGTCCGTCCTGCCGGTCTTCAAGGAGCTCAACAACATCCTCTTCTACCCCGTGCAATACGAGGGCGAGGAGAGCGAGCGGAACGTCTTCTACACGGGCGCGGCCCCGAACCAGCAGGCGATCCCGGCGGTGGACTACCTCGCCAAGGAGGAGAAGGTGCAGCGCTGGGTGCTGGCCGGCACCGACTACGTCTACCCGCGCACCACCAACAAGATCCTCGAAGCCTACCTCAAGTCGAAGGGCGTCAAGGACGAGGACATCCTGATCAACTACACCCCGTTCGGCCATGCCGACTGGCAGACGATCGTGGCCGACATCAAGAAATTCGGTTCTGCGGGGAAGAAGACGGCGGTCGTCTCGACCATAAACGGCGATGCCAACGTGCCCTTCTACAAGGAGCTCGGCAACCAGGGCATCAAGGCCACCGACATCCCGGTCGTCGCCTTCTCGGTCGGCGAGGAGGAGCTCGCGGGCATCGACACCAAGCCCCTCGTCGGCCATCTCGCGGCCTGGAACTACTTCCAGTCGATCGACACGCCGGCGAACAAGGAGTTCATCGCCAAGTGGCAGGCCTTCAAGAAGAACCCGAAGGCCGTGACCAACGATCCGATGGAAGCGCACGTCATCGGCTTCAACATGTGGGTGAAGGCGGTCGAGAAGGTGAAGTCCACCGATCCCGACAAGGTCATCGACGCGCTGCCCGGCACCGAGGCCCCGAACCTGACGGGCGGCGTCTCGAAGATGCTCGCCAACCACCACATCACGAAGCCGGTCTTCATCGGCGAGATCAAGGATAACGGCCAGTTCGACGTGGTGTGGAAGACCGAGGGCCTCGTCCCGGGCGACGCCTGGTCCAAGGAGCTCGATGGCTCGAAGGACCTCGTCGCCGACTGGGTCGAGAAGAAGTGCGGCAACTTCAACACCAAGACCGGCAAGTGCGGCGGCGCGTGAGTGCCGCCTTCCCAAGCCTCTGAACCGTCATGCCCGGGCTTGGCCCGGGCATCCACGATAAGCGCGACGTCGTGACCCGACGTGGATGGCCGGGCCAAGCCCGGCCATGACGCCCGAGACGAGCGTCTGATGGTTCTGCGAAATTTCCCTGCGATTGCGTTCGCGCTCTGCCTCATCGTGCTCGGGGCCGGCTCTGCCCGCGCCGACGCCTACACGGACGCGCTCGCGCGCTTCGCGGCGGACAGCTATTCCGAGACGGAGGCTGCGATCGAGGGCGTCGCCGCGAGCGGCCATCCGCTCGCCGCGGAGGTGGTGTCGGCGCTCCAGGCCGGGCGCCTCCTCGTGCGGGCCGCCGACAGGGCCGTGTTCATCCGCGACCCTGCGGGCGGGCTCAAGGACGCCCGCACCGGCGAGGCGACGACGGCGAACGCGGCCGATCTCAAGGCGGTTCGCCTGAACAACCGGGTGCGCCGCGCCGCCGATGCCGCCATGGGCCAGCTCACGCTGCGCGCTCCCGACCCGCGCCGCCGGATCGAGGCTGCCGCGGCCGTGTTCAAGTCCCGCGATGCCGGCGCGCTTGCCGCGATCGAGAGCGCCATCGCGGCCGAGCAGGATCCGGGCGTGCTGCGCGCCTTCCGCGAGGCGCGCGCCTCCATCGCGCTCGCCAAGCCCGATGCCTCCGCCGCCGACCAGGTCGCCGCCGTCGAGGTTCTGCGCGCGAAGGGCGACCGCGACGCGCTCGCGCTGCTGCGCCAGATCCCGCCATCAGCCCCGGACGAGGTGAGGGGTCTCGCCCAATTGGCTGCATCCTCGATCGAGAGCCGGCTCGCGCTGCTGCAGCGCGCGCAGGACGTCGCCTACGGGGTCAGCCTCGGCTCCGTCCTGCTGTTGGCCGCGATCGGCCTCGCCATCACCTTCGGGGTCATGGGGGTCATCAACATGGCGCATGGCGAGATGGTCATGCTCGGCGCCTACACGACCTTCATGGTGCAGGAGGTGATCCGCACGCGCTTTCCCGAACTCTTCGGCGCCTCGCTCTTCATCGCGCTGCCGCTCGCCTTCCTGGTCGCCGGCGCGGTCGGAGTTCTCATCGAGCACAGCGTGATCCGCTTCCTCTACGGCCGCCCGCTGGAGACGCTGCTCGCCACCTGGGGCATCTCGCTCATCCTGCAGCAGGCGGTCCGGTCGATCTTCGGCGCGCAGAACCGGGAGGTCGGCACGCCGGCCTGGATGTCGGGCTCGGTCGATCTCTGGGGCCTGACCCTCACCTGGAACCGCATCGTCATCGTGCTCTTCGCGACGGCCGTCTTCGTGGCGCTGCTCGTCGCGCTCAAGCACACGAGCCTCGGGCTGCAGATCCGCGCCGTCACCCAGAACCGCCGCATGGCGGGCGCGATGGGCATCAGGACCGACTGGGTGGATGCGATGACCTTCGGGCTCGGCTCCGGGGTGGCGGGCATCGCCGGTGTGGCGCTCAGCCAGATCGACAACGTCTCGCCCAATCTCGGCCAGGGCTACATCATCGACAGTTTCCTCGTCGTCGTCTTCGGCGGCGTCGGGAACCTTTGGGGCACGCTGGTCGGCGCCATGTCGATCGGCATCGCCAACAAGCTCCTCGAGCCGGTCGCGGGGGCCGTCCTCGGCAAGATCCTGCTCCTCGTGGCCGTGATCCTCTTCATCCAGAAGCGCCCGCGCGGCCTGTTCGCGCTCAAGGGCCGGTTCGTGGAGGCCTAGCGGTGACGTTCGGGCATCCTCGAGGGGCCCCCTCTCCCCGCCGGGGAGAGGGATGGGGTGAGGGGGACCACCCTCACCCGGAAAGCGCTCTCCCCCTCACCCGGTCGCCCGCTGGCGCGATCGACTCGACCTCTCCCCGTTGGGGAAAGGGATGCACGGCGGGATTCCTCGCATGATCTCCGCCCGCCTTCTCGGCCGCACCGGCACCATCTTCCTCGCCATCGTGCTCGCGGTGGCCGTGCTCGTGCCGATGTCGAACCTCCTGCTCCCGGTCGGCTCGCCCCTGCACGTGCCGGACTACATGATGCCGCTGCTGGGCAAGTACCTGTGCTACGCGCTGCTCGCCCTCTCGGTGGATCTCGTCTGGGGCTATGCCGGAATCCTGTCGCTCGGCCACGGCGCGTTCTTCGCCCTCGGCGGCTACGCCATGGGCATGTACCTGATGCGGCAGATCGGGACGCGCGGCGTCTACGCGAACCCGGTCCTGCCCGACTTCATGGTCTTCCTGAACTGGAAGGAACTGCCCTGGTACTGGTGGGGCTTCGACCATTTCCCCTTCGCGGCCCTGATGGTGCTCGCGGCGCCGGGGCTCCTCGCCTTCGTGTTCGGCTGGTTCGCGTTCCGCTCACGGGTGACGGGCGTCTACCTGTCCATCATCACCCAGGCGATGACCTTCGCCCTGCTGCTCGCCTTCTTCCGCAACGACATGGGGTTCGGCGGCAATAACGGGCTGACCGACTTCAAGGACATCCTCGGCTTCCCCGTCCAGGCGCAGGGCACGCGCGCGGCGCTCTTCGCCCTCTCGGCGCTCGCGCTCGCGGGCGGGTTCCTGCTCTGCCGCTTCATCGTCACCTCGAAGCTCGGCAAGGTGCTGGTCGCGATCCGCGACGCGGAGAGCCGGACGCGGTTCATCGGCTACCGGGTCGAGAACTACAAGCTCTTCGTCTGGACCGTCTCGGCCATGCTCGCGGGCCTGGCGGGCGCGCTCTACGTGCCGCAGGTCGGCATCATCAACCCGTCCGAATTCGCGCCCGCCAACAGCATCGAAACGGTGATCTGGGTCGCGGTCGGCGGGCGCGGCACGCTCGCCGGGGCGGCGCTGGGCGGCGTGGTCGTGAACGCCGGCAAGACCTGGTTCACCGGCATGCTGCCGGAACTGTGGCTCTTCGCGCTCGGCGCGCTCTTCGTGCTGGTCACGCTGTTCCTGCCCAAGGGCATCCTTGGCACCTTCACCGAGTGGTGGACCGGGCGGCGCCGGCCGGCGGTCGCGGAGATCGAGGACGAGGACGGCGTGGCGCGGGCGATCGATTCCCGCGGCGCGCCGGTGCCGGCCGAGTAGGCGCCATGCAGACCACGACCACGCCATCTCTCCTTTATCTCGACGCGGTCTCTGTCGTGTTCGACGGCTTCCGGGCGTTGAACAACCTGTCCCTGGCCATCGACCAGCACGAGATGCGCGCCATCATCGGCCCGAACGGCGCCGGCAAGACGACCATGATGGACGTGATCACGGGCAAGACGCGGCCGACCTCCGGCCAGGCCAGCTTCGAGGGCGGCAAGTACGACCTGACGAAGCTCGACGAGGCCTCGATCGCGCAGCTCGGGATCGGGCGGAAGTTCCAGACCCCGACCGTGTTCGAAATGCACACCGTCGAGGACAATCTCCGCCTCGCCCTCAAGGCGGACCGGCGCGCCGTCCCGACCCTGTTCTGGCGCGAGAGCCGGGCGGAGCGCGAGCGCGTGGATTCGCTGCTCGAGCGCATCCGGCTGAAGGACCATCGCGCCCGCAAGGCGGCCGAGCTCAGCCACGGCCAGAAGCAATGGCTGGAGATCGGCATGCTGCTGGCGCAGGAGCCGAAGCTGCTGCTCGTCGACGAGCCCGCGGCCGGCATGACCGACCAGGAGACGGCGGACACGGCCGACCTCCTGCGCGAGATCGCCAGGACGCGCGCCGTGGTGGTCGTCGAGCACGACATGGTCTTCGTGCGCGACCTCGGCGTGAAGGTCACCTGCCTGCACGAGGGCTCGGTCCTCGCCGAAGGCCCGCTCGACCAGGTCAGCGCGAACGAGCGCGTGATCGAAGTGTATCTGGGACGGTGAGGGTCATGCGACCGAGCTCGGAAACGCGCGGGCATCCCTCTCCTCGGCGGGGAGAGGTCGAGTCGACCGCGGCAGCGGGCGACCGGGTGAGGGGGCTGCGCCCTCTCCGGACGTCGCGCGCCCCCCTCACCCCAACCCTCTCCCCGCCGGGGAGAGGGGGCGCGTCGAGCCTCCCATGCTGAACGTCGAAAACGTCACGCTCTTCTACGGCGCCGCGCAGGCTTTGCGCGGCGTCTCGATCGAGGCGAAGCCCGGCGAGGTGACCTGCGTGCTCGGCCGCAACGGCGTCGGCAAGTCCTCGCTCATGCGCGCCATCGTCGGCCATCGCCCGATCGCAAGCGGGGCGATCACCTTCGGAGGGCGGGATATCGCCCGCATGAAGCCCTACGAGCGTGCTCGCAGCGGCATCGCCTATGTGCCGCAGGGGCGCGAGATCTTCCCGCTGCTGACCGTGCGGGAGAACCTGGAGACCGGATTCGCCCCGCTGAAGCGCAGCGAGCGCCGGGTGCCGGACGAGGTCTTCGATATCTTTCCCGTGCTGAAATCGATGCTCAACCGCCGCGGCGGCGATCTCTCCGGCGGCCAGCAGCAGCAGCTCGCCATCGGTCGGGCGCTCACGACCCGTCCGAAGCTGCTCGTGCTGGACGAGCCGACGGAGGGCATCCAGCCCTCCATCATCAAGGATATCGGCCGCGCGATCTCGTTCCTGCGCCAGCGCGGCGACATGGCGATCCTGCTAGTGGAGCAGTATTTCGACTTCGCCCGCGAGTTGGCGGACAGCTTCGTCCTGATGGAGCGCGGCGAGATCGTCGCCTCAGGCGGCAGGGCCGAGCTCCAGGGCGACGACGTCCGCCGCCGCATGGCGATCTGAGCGCGTCGGCCACCCGCCAGCGTCATGGTCGGGCTTGTCCCGGCCATCGCGATGATGTTTGCACGCGCTGCCCGGGCAGCATTCGTAGCCCCTCCGTTCTGACGGCTCGATTGACCTCCTACGTTCCCGATCGGGGTGGCCGGGCCAAGCCCGGCCACGACAAGATTCAGCTCCTCCCGCGCCGCCAACGCGCGGATGCCCGCATTGCGCTCGCCGTCGCCCGTCTGGACGGCGCGGTCACGCGCGTCACGCGGATCGCCGAGAGCGGCTCGGCGCGGCTGCGACTGCCGAAAGCAGATGGGCCCGCGCTGGAAGCCGTCACCATCAACACGGGCGGCGGCATCGCGGCGGGCGATCGCTTCGCGGCCGAGATCGAGGTCGGTGCCGGCGCCGAACTCGTGGTCACGACCGCGGCGGCGGAGAAGGTGTATCGGTCGGACGGCGACACGGCCGAGATCGCGACGGCGGTCCGCGTCGCGCATGGCGGCCGGCTCGACTGGATTCCGCAGGAGACGATCCTGTTCGACGAGGCGCGGCTGCGCCGCTCCCTCGAGGTCGAGCTCGAGCCCGGCGCCTCCGCCCTCCTCTTCGAAGCGACCGTCTTCGGCCGTGCGGCTTTCGGCGAAGCGATGCGGAGCGGCGCCTATGAGGAGCGCTGGCGCATCCGGCGGGGCGGGCGGCTGGTCTTTGCGGACACCCTGCGCATCACTGGATCCATCGCCGAGCGGCTCGCGAAGCCGAGCGTCGCGGCCGGCCGCCGGGCGCTTGCGACGCTGCTCTACGTGGCGCCGGATGCCGAGAGCCGGATCGAAGAGGCCCGCGCGGCGCTCGAGGGCGCGCTCTGCGAGTGCGGGGCGAGCGCCTGGAATGGCCTGCTCGCCCTGCGGTTCCTGTCGCCGGACGTGGAAACGTTGCGGCGGGACACCGCACGCTTCATGCTGGCGTTCCGCGGCAGGCCCATGCCGCGCGTCTGGCATCTTTGACGGGAGCTTCCGGGTGAACCTCACGCCGCGCGAAAAGGACAAGCTGCTGGTCGCCATGGCCGCGATGGTCGCGCGCAACCGGCTCGCGCGGGGCGTGAAGCTGAACCATCCGGAGGCGGTCGCGCTCATCACCGATTTCGTCGTCGAGGGCGCGCGGGACGGGCGGAGCGTCGCCGAGCTGATGGAGGCCGGAGCGCATGTGCTGACTGCGGAGCAGGTCATGCCGGGCGTGCCCGAGATGATCCACGACATTCAGGTCGAGGCGACCTTTCCCGACGGCACCAAGCTCGTCACGGTGCACCACCCGATCCGCGGCGCGGCTTCCGACGACGTGCCCGGCAAGGTCATGGCGCAGCCGGGCGAGATCGTGTTCAACGAGGGCGCGGAACGCACTGTGCTCGCCGTCGCCAATACCGGCGACCGGCCGATCCAGGTCGGCTCGCATTACCATTTCTTCGAAACGAACCCGGCGCTTCGCTTCGACCGCGAACAGGCGCGCGGGAAACGGCTCGACATCGCGCCGGGCACGGCCGTGCGCTTCGAGCCGGGCTCGACGCGCGAGGTCGTGCTCGTGCCCTACGGCGGCAAGCGCGAGGTCTACGGCTTCCGCCAGGACGTCATGGGGACCCTCTAAGGCAGGCATGCAATCCGGCCCGAAGAGGCTCGGGGCGAGCGGGAGGAACGATGCGGCGATCCATCGAGGGCGAAGTCGCCTGGGTCACGGGTGCGGGGTCGGGAATCGGCGCCGCGGCCGCCGTCGCGCTCGCCGGGTGCGGCGCGAGGCTCGTGCTGAGCGGCAGGAGGGCGGAGGCGCTGGAGCAGACGGCAGCCACGATCCGCGAGGCGGGCGGCGAGGCGCTCGTCGCGCCGGCAGATATGAGCCGGTCGGACGAGGTGGAACGCGTCGCGGGCACGATCCGCGAGCGCTTCGGGCGCTGCGACATCCTGGTGAACTCGGCGGGCCTGAACGTCCCCAAGCGCAGCTGGCAGGAGATCGAGGTCGCCGGCATCGATGCCGTGATCGGGGCGGACCTGAACGGCTCCTTCTACACCTCGCGCGCCGTCCTGCCGATGATGCGCGAGCGCCGCGCCGGCCTCATCATCCAGATATCGTCCTGGGCGGGCCGCTACGTCTCCCGGCTCACGGGGCCCGCCTACTCGGCCGCCAAGCACGCGCTCGTCGCGCTGTCCGAGAGCATCAACCAGGAGGAATGCGGCAACGGTATCCGGTCCTGCTGCATCTGCCCGGGCGAGGTCGCCACCCCGATCATCGACAAGCGCCCGGTCCCCGTCACGGCCGAGGACCGCGCCCGCATGCTCCAGGCGGAGGACATAGCCGAGACCATCCTGTTCGTCGCCCGCATGCCGGCGAGCGTGTGCGTGAACGAGATCCTGATCAGCCCGACCTGGAACAGGGGGTATCTGGAGGGCGTGAAGCTCTGAAGGTGGTTCCCGCGGGGTGGTTGATTCGAGCTTCGAACCTGCGCGTCGATCGGACGACCATCAACGAAATTAAACGGAGACGCGATTGCCTTAAATTCCGACCCGAGCTATGAAAGGAAGGGCGCGGTGAAGAGTTCGGAGCCCGGTTGCGAGAGGCCGAAACAACGATGCGACCGGAGGGGTCGTGAAGATTGAATCCTTCAAGGCCGGCGAATGGCGGCAAAGGTATAAGTATCGTAGCTTCAAGCCGCGCCACGTCAACGAGGAGTGGACGTGGGATGATCCAGCCATCAATACATTGCTGGAAGCCGCTACGCGGGCCCTAGCGGAACTGAATGCATTCTCGCTGATCGTGCCGGACGTCGACCGATTCATCCGCATGCACGTGGTCAAGGAAGCGCAGACGTCGAGCCGGATCGAAGGTACGCAGACTGGGATCGACGAAGCGTTGATGCGCGAGGATCAGATCGATCCCGAACGCCGAGACGACTGGCGGGAGGTGCAGAATTACATCGACGCTGTCAATGAAGCCGTTTCCAAGCTCGACCGGCTTCCTCTCTCCAATCGGCTGCTACGAGACACACATGCGATCCTGATGCGTGGCGTACGAGGGCAGCACAAGTCCCCAGGCGAGTTCCGCAGAACCCAGAACTGGATTGGTGGCTCGAGCTTGACCGATGCAACGTTCATCCCGCCTCATCAGGATGAAGTGCCGGAGTTAATGGCGGACCTTGAACGGTTTTGGCACAATGAGAATATTCAAGTGCCCCACTTGGTGCGGGCAGCAATCAGCCATTACCAATTCGAGACCATCCATCCGTTTTTGGATGGCAACGGCCGTATCGGGCGGCTTCTAATGCCGCTGTACTTCATCAGTCACGACCTGCTGGACAAGCCGTCGCTCTATCTCTCGGATTTTTTTGAGCGCCACAGAGCTCATTATTACGATGCGCTGATGAGGGTTCGCCTCGCTGATGATCTCGGCCATTGGGTGCGCTTCTTTCTGACGGGTGTGGCTGAAACGGCGACGAAGGGTCGAGACGTATTTCGGACCATTCTAGCCCTGAGGACGGAGGCTGACTCCGCCGTGATGGGGCTCGGGAAACGCGCGCCGACCGCCAGGGCAGTCTTGGACCTGTTCTACCAGCGACCCATCCTGACTTCGGGCGATCTGGTCGCGTCTCTCGACATCACATCCCCGACAGCGAACGCTGTCCTCGGCGAGCTCCGGAAACTCCATCTTGTGAAAGAGATCACGGGCCGGCAGTGGGGCCGCGCTTACGCGTTCGAGCGCTATATCGGGCTGTTCAAAATGTAAGGCATGGACGGGTTCTTTGAAATGCCGATCGCGCTTTTAAAGATGCGGGCATGATCACGCCCGACCGACCCCAGCCCAGGAATGCCGGCCAAGTGGCCTGAATTTCGCAAGCGTACCGAAGGATTCACCATGCCCGCCAACGTCCCTCGGCCCGCCTCCCTGCCGCGCTCGGCCTATGCCGACATGTTCGGGCCGACGACGGGCGACCGCATCCGGCTTGCCGACACGTCGCTCGTGATCGAGGTGGAGCGGGACCACACGATCTATGGCGAGGAGGTGAAGTTCGGCGGCGGGAAAGTGATCCGCGACGGGATGGGGCAGAGCCAGGCCCCGAACTCCGCTGGGGCCGTCGACACGGTTATCACGAACGCCGTCATCCTCGATCACTGGGGCATCGTGAAGGCCGATATCGGCATCGCGGCCGGCCGCATCGTGGCGATCGGCAAGGCCGGCAATCCGGACGTGCAGCCCGGAATCGACATCGTGGTCGGGCCGGGCACGGAGGTGATCGCGGGCGAGGGCAAGATCGTCACGGCGGGCGGCTTCGACAGCCACATCCACTTCATCTGCCCGCAGCAGATCGAGGAGGCGCTGATGTCGGGCGTCACCTCCATGCTCGGCGGCGGCACCGGGCCGGCGCACGGCACCTTCGCGACGACCTGCACGCCCGGGCCCTGGCACCTCGCCCGGATGATCGAGGCGGCGGATTCCTTCCCGATGAATCTCGGCTTCGCCGGAAAGGGGAACGCGTCCCAGCCTGCGGCCCTCGAGGAAATGGTGCGGGCGGGCGCCTGCGCCATGAAGCTGCACGAGGATTGGGGCACGACGCCGGGCGCGATCGATTGCTGCCTCGAGGTCGCGGACCGATTCGACATCCAGGTGATGATCCACACGGACACGCTGAACGAATCGGGCTTCGTCGAGGACACGATCGCGGCCTTCAAGGGACGCACCATCCATGCCTTCCACACCGAGGGCGCCGGTGGGGGCCACGCGCCGGACATCATCAAGGTGGCGGGCCTGCCGAACGTGCTGCCGTCCTCCACCAACCCGACCCGGCCCTACACCAAGAACACCATCGACGAGCATCTCGACATGCTGATGGTCTGCCATCACCTGTCGCCGTCGATCCCGGAGGATCTCGCCTTCGCGGAGAGCCGCATCCGCAAGGAGACGATCGCGGCCGAGGACATCCTGCACGACATCGGCGCGCTCTCGATGATGTCGTCGGACAGCCAGGCCATGGGGCGCGTCGGCGAGGTGATCATCCGGACCTGGCAGACGGCCGACAAGATGAAGCGCCAGCGCGGGCCGCTTCCGGGCGAGGGGGGAGACAACGACAACCTGCGCGCCCGGCGCTACGTGGCGAAATACACCATCAACCCGGCCATCGCGCATGGCGTGTCGAAGCATATCGGCTCGGTCGAAGTCGGAAAGCTCGCCGACCTCGTCGTCTGGTCGCCTGCCTTCTTCGGCGTGAAGCCGGACTGCATCATCAAGGGCGGCGCGATCGCGGCGGCGCCGATGGGCGATCCCAACGCCTCGATCCCAACGCCGCAGCCCGTTCACTACCGGCCGATGTTCGGCACTTACGGCAAGGCCCGGCTCGCGACCTCGATCACCTTCGTGTCCGGCGCCGCGATCGAGGACGGGCTCGCTCACCGGCTCGGCTGCGGCAAGCAGCTCGTCGCGGTCGAGAACGTCCGCGGCGGCATCTCCAAGAAGAGCATGGTCAACAACGACGCGACGCCCATCATCGAGGTCGATCCCGAGACCTACGACGTGCGGGCCGATGGCGAGCTCCTGGTCTGCGAGCCGGCCGACGTGCTGCCGATGGCGCAGCGCTATTTCCTGTTCTGAGCGGTCCTGCCCCGGGCTTGGCGGGAGCGAGTTCCCTCAGCTACGCGTGCCGATCCCGCTCTCGGGCAGGTCCCAGTAGAGCCCGGCCATGAGGCCGAGGGCCTCCCGGACCAGCGCGACGGGAACGTGCTCGTTCGGCGCATGCTGCGAGCAGCCCGGGTAGGAATGCGGCACCCAGATCGTCGGTAGGCCGAGGATCTCGGAAAAGGCGTCGTTCGGCAGCGAGCCGCCGAGATTGGGCAGCAGCGCCGGCTTCTTTCCGGTCGTGTTCTCGATCGAGTCGAGCGCCCAGGCGACCCAGGGATTGTCCGGGTCGAGCCGGGTTGCCGGAAAGACCTCCTCGCGCGCCGGCGCGACCTGGACGTAGGCGAAGCCGTGGCGGTCGAGATGGCGTCGCACGGCCGGCACGATGCCGTCCATGTCGACATCGACCACGAAGCGGAGCTGCAGCCGGGCCCAGGCGCGCGGCGGGATGGCGTTCACGGGCGTCCTGGGCGTCCCGGCCTCCATCGCCAGCACCTCGAGCGAGCACCAGCCGAACACCTTCTCCGGTCCCGTCAGGCCCGGCTCGCCCCAGTTCGGGTCGATCTCCGGGGCACCCGGCCCGCTCTCCAGCTCGCAATCCGCGAGCGCGCGGCGGACGGCCTCGGGCAGTCCGTGCTTCGGCACGAGCTCGTGCACGCGGATCTGCCCCGTCGGGCCTATGAGCGAGGCGATGGCGTGGCTGAGCTGGATCGCCGGGTTCGAGAGCAGCCCGCCCCAATTGCCGGAATGGTGCCCGCCTTCGCGCGCATCGATCCAGAGATCGAAGGATGCGCCGCCGCGCGAGCCCAGGAAGACGGTCGGCCGCTCTGCATTGAGCCGCGGCCCGTCGGAGGCGATCAGCACGTCCGAGGCAAGCAGATCCTTGTGCCGCGCGCAGACCTCGCGCAGGCCGGGCGAGCCCGTCTCCTCGCCCATCTCGATCAGCCACTTGGCGTTGAAGCCGAGTTTTCCCCGCTCGGCGAGGACGGCGGCCTGAGCCGCGAGATTGATTCCGTGCTGGCCCTTGTTGTCGACGACGCCGCGCCCGTACCAGCGGTCGCCGCGCTCTGTCACGATCCACGGCGACAGGCCGGGCTCCCAGGACTCGTCCAACCCTCGGATCACGTCGCCGTGGCCATAGCCGAACACGGTGACGAGCGCCGGATCCTCGATGCGTTCGGCGAAGAGGAACGGGCCCTTGGCCTTCGGCTCCTCCAGGATGCGGCACCTGAAGCCGAGCTTCGCGAATGCCGGCTCCATCTCCTCCGTCAGGTAGCGGACGAGCTCGGGGGCCCGGTCCGGGTTCTGGCTCTCGGTCGGGATCGCGACGCGGCGCTTCAGGTCGGCGAGGAACTCGCCCCCGTCGAAATGCGCGTGGGCGCGGGCGATGGCGGCGTCGCGGCTCATGTCTTGTCACCGGCATCGGGCGAGATGGCGTCGCGTAGCCCGTCCCCGAGCATGTTCACGGCGAAGATCAGGATGGCCAGGCAGGTGCCCGGGATCGCGATCATCCAGAAGGAGAAGAACATGTAGGGCTTGGCCTCGGAGATCATCAGGCCCCAGGAGGGGAGCGGCGGCTGCACGCCGAGGCCGAGGAACGAGAGTGCCGCCTCCAGCAGGATCGCGCTCGCGGCCTCCAGGGTGGCCGTGACGATCAGGAAGGGCACGACGTTGGGCAGCACCTCGCGCCAGATGATGCGCGGGGTCGAGGCCCCGGCCGCCTTCGCGGCGGACACGAAATCGAGCGCCCTGACCTTCTGCGTCGCGCTCCGCATCACGACGACGAAGCGGTCCCACTTCAGGAGCCCCAGGACCAGGATGACCAGCGGCAGCGAGCCGCCCAGCACGGCCACCGCGGCCAGCGCGACGAGGATCACCGGGAGCGCGAGCCGGACGGTGATCAGGAAGGTCACCACGAGATCGACCCGGCCGCCGAAATAGCCCGCCGCGACCCCGAGCACGGTGCCGATCAGGCCGGAAAGAAGCGCCACGGCCCCGCCGATGAGGAGCGAGATGCGGGCCCCGTAGAGCGTGCGGGCGAGGTAGTCGCGCCCGAGATTGTCCGTCCCGAGCGGATGCGCCCAATCCCCTTTCGGGTACCAGAAAGGCGGCACGAGGCGCCGCGCCAGGTCCTGCGCGTATGGGTCGTGCGGCGAGAGGAGCGGGGCGAAGACCGCCACGGCCACGATCGCGGCGAGAATCCCGCCGCCGATGACGAGGCTCCGGTGCTTCAGCCAGCCCGGCCGCCGCCCGGCGGCGGGCGGCGCGACGCGCGGCGGCACCGCGATCTCGGCGCTCACAGGTTCGCCCTCAGGCGCGGATCGAGCCAGGCATTCACGATGTCCGCCGCGAGCGTCAGCAGGACATAGATCACCGCCAGGATCAGCACGACCACCTGCATCACGGGCAGGTCCTTGTGGCTGATCGACTGGTAGGCGAGGTAGCCCAGCCCGTCGAGCGCGAAGATCGTCTCGATCACGACCGAGCCGCCGAGCAGGTAGCCGAGCTGCACCACGGTCAGGGCCACGACGGGCGTGAGCGCGTTCCGGAGCGCGTGCTTGAGGACGACCCGGCGTTTAGGCAGGCCCTTGGCTCTTGCGGTACGGATGAAGTCGGACCCCAGCACCTCGATCATGCCGGCCCGGACGAGCCGCATGAAGGCTGGCGCGACATAGTAGCCGAGCGCGATCGTCGGCATGACGAAGTGCCACGGCGTGCCGGAGCCCGAGACGGGCAGCCAGCGAAGCGTCACGGAGAACAGCATCACGAGGAGGAGCGCGAAGAAGAAGTTGGGCAGCGCCTGGCCCAGAACCGCGATCCCGAGGGCCAGCCGGTCGATCCAGCTGTTGGGCTTCAGCGCCGCGACCACCCCGAGCGGCACGGCGACCAGCAGCGCGAAGGCGAGCGACGACAGGCCGAGCTTCAGGGTGACCGGCAGCTTGTCGAGCACGAGGTCGAGCACCGGCGACTTGAAGAAATACGAGGTCCCGAACTCGCCGCGCATGAGGCCGAACAGCCAGTCGACATATTGGACGATCATCGGGCGATCGAGCCCGTAGGTCTCGCGCACGAGGCGGATATCCTCGTCGCGCGCGCCCTCGCCCGCGATCGCGGTCGCGACGTCGCCCGTGAGGCGCACGAGCATGAATGACAGGATCGAGACCGCGAAGGCGACGAGAAGCGCGAGGCCGAGCCGCTTGAGGACGAAGACGATCATGAGGAGCGCCTTCTCTCCCCTTTAAAGGGGAGGGCGGAGCCGGGCCGGGTGGGGTGGTATGCGTTCCGTTTCGGCCGGAGCGCCCCCCACCCCGGTTCGCGCCTGTAGCGCGACGCGGCCCTCCCCGCGAGGGGGAGGGCGATCTCCGCCAAACTCACTTCCAGGTCATCTCCCAGAAGCGCGGCGTCTCGTCCGGATAGACCTTGAAGTCCAGGCCCGCAGAAGCGACGTAGTGGTTCGGCACCGTGTAGAGCGGTACCGAATAGGCGCGCTCCGCGATCAATGCGAGCGCCTTCTTGTAGGCGGCCTTGCGGGCCTCCGGGTCGACGGAGGTGTCGCCCGTGCGCAGGAAGCCGTGGATTTCGGGGTCGCGGCTCACGTCATCGGCCCCGCCCCCAAAATAGACCGGCGTCGAGGCCGAGACGTCGTTGACCGAATTCGAGCCCCAGGTCTGGAATGCGAGCCCGACCTTGTTGGCACGGCCCTGGTCGCGCATGGCGGCATATTGGAGGAAGCGCAGGTTCGCCGTGATCCCGACCGCCCGCAGGTCGTTGATGATCGCCTCCGCCTGCTGCCGCTCGCGATAGGCGTAGAAGTCGATCGACAGGCCGTTTCCGAAGCCCGCCTCCTTCAGCAGCGCCTTCGCCTTGGCCGGATCGTACGGGTAGCGGGTCGCGCCCTCGGACGTGCAGCCGAACTGCTCGGGGAAGCAGGGCGTCACGAGCGGACGCGAGCCGCCGCCCACGAGCTCCTTGGTCAGCGCGTCCTTGTTGATCGCGTGGTTGAGAGCCCGCCGAACGCGCACGTCCCTGAACGCCTCCACGGGCCCGTCCGGAAGCGTGTTGATGTTCAGGAAGGCGATCCGCATGGTCTCCCCGGAGCGCGCCTGGAATCCCGGCACCCCGCCGATCTGCTCGGCCTGATCCTTCGGGACGTTCATGATGAAGTCGAGCCCGCCGGCCATCACCTCGGCCATCTGGGTCTGCCGGTCGGGAATGAAGCGGATCTCGAGCTTGGCGATCTTGGCGGAGGGCTTGGGCGAGTCCTTGAAGTAGTCCGGGTTGCGCTCGAGCGTCAGGGACTTGCCGACGACATGGCTCGCGACCCGGAACGGCCCCGATCCGATCGGCTTCTCGTTCATGCCCTTGGGCCCGACCTTCTCATAGTACTTGGCGGGATGGATCACGAGCGGCCCGGACAGGTAGTCGATCGCCGCCGGGAAGGGCTGCTTGGTGTGGATCCGGACCTTCTGCGGGGTGACGGCCTCGACCCGGTCGATCCAGCTGACATTGGCCTGCGTCGTCGCCTTGTTCTCGGGCCTGGACGCATAGGTGAGGGTGAAGACGACGTCCTCGGCCGTGAACTCGGTCCCGTCGTGGAACTTCACGCCGGTCCGGAGGTCGAGCTCGAGCGTCTTGTCGTCGAGGTACCTCCAGGCCGTCGCGAGCTGGCCCTTGTACTGCCCGCTGACCGGGTCGCGGTAGATCAGCGTGTCCCAGACATGCTGGCTGATGATGACGCCGGCCCGCAGGTTGTTGAAATACGGGTCGATGTTCTCCGGGATCTGATCGTAAGCGAAGCGGATCGTGTTGGAGGCCTTGTCCGCCAGTGCCGGGTTCGACGGCGCGAGCACGACAGGTGCGGCAGCCAGGGCGGCGGACAAGCAAAGGGGGCCTAACCAGCGGCGCATGGAGAACCTCGTCGGGAGAGCGGATGCACTCTCAGGACGCGGGGCCTTCCGAGTCAAGAATGCTCGCGCTCACCCCTGGGCCGGCCCGACATGGTCCGCCATGGTCGCGCCGCGCGCGCCGAGCGGCTTCTCCGGCCCGGCCGTCGTGTCCCGGGCGGTCTGGTGCTCCATCTCCGCGTTGATCTCGCCGCCGACCAGCACGATCACCACCGAGAGCCAGATCCAGACCATGAAGCCGACCGCCGCCCCGAGCGAGCCGTAGGTCTTGTTGTAGGAATCGAAGCTCGCGACGTACCAGGAAAAGATCATCGAGCCGCCGATCCAGAGAAGCGCGGCCGCGATCGAGCCGACCGACACCCATTGCCATCGCGGCGCGCGGCGGCTCGGGCCGAAGCGGTAGATCGCCGCGAGCCCGAGCATCACGACGAGGAGCAGAACCGGCCACCGGGCGACGGAGAGGATGAGCTCCGCCGAGCCCTGGTAGCCGATGAACTTGAGGACGACCGGCAGGACCACGACGGCCCCGACTGCCGCTATGGCGAAGAACACCGCTCCGAGCGTGAACAGGAAGGTGGTGCCGTAGAAGCGGAGGAGGCTCCGCCGCTCCCGTTCGCCATAGACCACGTTGAGCGCGTCGAAGAGCGCACCCATCCCGGAATTGGCGCTCCAGAGGGCGACCACGAGGCTGACCCCGAAGGCGAACGACAGAGCGGGCGTCTGCTTCGTCGTGATCGCGATGATCTGCTCGCGGATGAGGTCGAGCACCCCTGCCGGCAGGATGCCGGCGAGGAGCACGAGGTGGTCGCCGATCGTCCGTGCGTCGGCGAAGAGCCCGTAGAGCGATACCACCACGGCGACCGCCGGGAACACCGCCAGGAGGGTGAAGAAGGCGACGCTTCCCCCGGTCGCCAGGATCCGGTCCTCCGGGATCGCGTAGAGGACGCGCCAGAAGATGTCGCGCCAGCCGAGCGGCGGAATGTCCCGCGGCTCCTCCGCCTGCCGGCCCCGGCCCGGCTCCCGGGCGCGGGCGAAATCCTCGGGAGACGGCTCGGCCGTGTCCCGCCTCTCGACGCGCGAGCGCCAGTCCTGGCTCGGCCGCTCGCCGGCCGTCATGCTGCGTGTGTCCGACATCCGACGAACCGCTGCCGGGCGCTCCCTCTTGCCGCGCCAAGCCTAGAGCAAACAGGCCGGATTTGTGTGGTGCGCGGGTGACAGCTCCGGGCGTGGTTCAGAACGGACGGCGGCGCGCGTGGCTTTCTCGCCCGGGCCGGGCTAGCCTTCGGCCGGGCGCTGACGATCGGAGTGGCGAACCCGCCGGACCTGCCTGGAGGGCGGACCGGCGGCGGGAGGGTGAATGAGTTTCGGGCGTCGGCCCTGGCGGCGGAGGATCGCCGCGGGCCTCGTGATCGCGAGTTTGGGCGGAGCGGGCCTCGCCGGTCCGGCCTCGGCCTTTGACTTCTTCGGCCTGTTCGGGTCGGAGGATCCGCCCGCGCCCTCGGTCGCCGCGCTGCCCTACGAGCTCAGCTTCGAGATCCGCGGCGACGAGGATGTCGAGAGCCGGCTTCGGGATGCGTCAAACCTCTACCGCCTGCGGCAGGATGCGCCCCCCGACGGGGAGACGCTGCTCCAGCGCGCCGTGGCCGATTTCGCACCCCTCGTCGATGCGCTCTGGGGCGCCGGCTACTACGACGCGACGCCGACGATCGAGATAGCCGGAGTGCCGGTCCGGATCGGGCAGTTCCAGAACCCGGAAGCCGTCCGGGCCGCGAACGCGCTCCGCAGCCGCGCCCGCGTGCCCGTGAAGATCATCGTCGAGACGGGTCCGCTTTTCCGGATGCGCAACATCCAGGTGCTGGACCAGCGGACGCGACAGCCCTTCTCGCCGGAGGAGCTTCCTCCCCACGTCATGCGGCTCGGGCCAGGCGATCCCGCCGAGGCGGCCCGCATCCGCGCCGCGAGCGCGAGGCTGGTCGACCATTTCCGCCGGAGGTCGCACCCCCTCGTCAAGTCGCCGCCGCCCGCCCCCGTGGTCGACCACGCGGCAGACACGATGGACGTCACCTTCCTGGTGGATCCCGGCCCGTCCGCCGGAATCGGCGAGGTCGCGCTGCGCGGACCACAGGGATTCGACCAGGAGATCGTGCGCTCCTTCATCTATCTGGAGGAGGGCGAGCCCTATTCGCCGGACCGGCTCGACTCCACCAGGAAGTCGATCGCGTCCATCCCGGCTGCCGGCTCCGTGCGCATCCGCGAGGGCGACAGGCTGGACCGCAACGGCAACCTGCCGATCTTCGTCGAGGTCACGGACCGGGCGCTCAACGCCGCCGGCTACGCGCTCGGCTATTCCACCATCGATGGGCCGAGCGGGCGGGTCTATTACGAGAACCGGAACCTGTTCGGCGGGGCGGAGCGGCTCAGGCTGCAGGGGGACATGTTCCTGGCCCCGCGCAACAACGGCACCCGCATCAAGGATATCGGCGACTGGCGGCTCTCGGATCTCGGCGCCCGGTTCACCTTCAGCTTCCTGAAGCCCGCCATCGAAGGATCTCGCTTCGATTTCCTCCTCGACGGGCTCGTGGAGCGCAACCGCACCGGCGGCGGCCGTTTCGGCGGCTACACGGTCCGTCTCGGCGGTGCGACGGCCGCCGCCCGCTACCGGATCGACGAGACGCTCTCGGCCACCTTCGGCATCAAGGGCGAGCGCGGCCGCACCAGCGACGTGATCTCGAATGTCGACTACACGCTCATCGGCCTTCCGCTGACGATGCAGTTCGACAACACGGACAAGCCGCTCGACCCGACGCGCGGCTATCGGGTCTCGGCGGCCGTGACGCCGTACCCGGCCTTCATGGGCTCCTCCGTGGCCTTCACCCAGGCGACCGCCTCGGCATCCGCCTATTACTCCTTCGACGAGGAGGGACGCTTCGTGCTCGCGGCCCGCGGCCGCATCGGCGGCTTCCTGGACGAGCCGAACCAGATCCAGCTCATCCCGTCGAATTACCGCTTCTATGCGGGCGGCGCCGGCTCCATCCGCGGCTACCGTTTCCAGAGCGTGAGCCCGTTCGGGCCGTTTGGGTTCACGGTCGGCGGCCGCTCCATGTTCGACAGCTCCGTCGAGGCGCGCATCAGGGTGACGGACGCGATCGGCATCGTGCCATTCTTCGACGCGGGTGGGGCCTATGCGTCCCAGTTCCCGGACTTCTTCGGCGATACCCGCATGTCCGCGGGCCTCGGCGTCTTCTACGTGACGGCCATCGGGCCCGTCCGCCTCGACGTCGCCTTCCCGCTCAATCCGCGCAGGGGCGACAAGGAGGCGGTGCTTTACGTCAGCATCGGGCAGGCCTTCTGATGCGCTTCCGTCGAACCTTCCTCGCGCTTCTCTGCCTCGCTCTGGCTGCGCTCGGCGGCCTGACCCTGGCCGGGCGGGCGGCCGACGAGGAGAAGGGTATCCTGGCGAGCCTGATCTCGCGCGCGCTCTCCACGCCGACCACCCGCGTCTCCATCGGGACCATCGAGGGCGCGCTCTCGTCCGACGCCACGATCCGCGACATCCAGATCTCGGACCGGGACGGCGTCTGGCTCCGTCTCGACCGGGCGCGGATCGTCTGGCGGCGGCTCGCCCTGCTTTCCCGCCGTCTCGAGATCGATCGGCTGGAGGTGGGCATTCTCGATGTCGCCCGACGGCCGCTTCCGGCCGAGATCCCCGTCGAGGGGGAGGACCAGCCGCTCCTGCCGGAACTGCCGGTCCGCGTCGAGATCAAGGACTTCGCGCTCGCCGAGCTCCGGCTGGGCGAGCCGATCTTCGGCACCGCGGCCCGCCTTGCGGCGACCGGGGCGGCTCGGCTCGGCAACCCCTCCGAAGGCCTCGATCTCCGCTTCGAGGCCCGCCGGCTGGACGCGGGGGGGCAGTTCACGGCCCGGCTCGGCCTCGTGCCGCAGGGCGAGCGCCTGACGCTCGCGCTCGACCTCGACGAACCCGCCGGCGGGCTGCTCGCGCGGGCGATCAACATCCCCGGCCTGCCACCGGTCCGGCTCGACCTCGACGGCGACGGCACGCTGGACGCCTTCCAGTCGCGGCTGACCTTCGACGCGGGCCAGGGCATCGGGGCGCGCGGCGGCGCGACGCTGGGCCGGGACGGGCCGGCTCGCCGGCTCGCCCTCGACATGACGGCTGAGATCGCAGGGCTTCTGCCGGAGATCGCCGCCCCGGTCTTCGCCGGCACGACCCGTCTCACCGGCACGGCCACCTACGGCGACGACGGCGCGGTCACGATCCCGGGCATCACCCTCGCGGCGGCCGCCGCGCGCCTCGACATCGCGGGTGGGATGAACCCCGACCAGGTGGCGGACCTCCGCATCACGGCCGCGAACCTGCCGAATGCCGCGCAGCGGACCGCCGTGTCCGGGGCGGAAATCCGCCGCCTCGCCTTCGATGGGCGGGTGACCGGGCCGATCACCTCGCCCCGGATCGACGCGACGCTGAATGCCGAGGATGCGCAGCTGCCCGCCGGGCGCCTCGCCCGGCTCGACGCCAGCTTCGCGGCCGTCCCGTCCGGAACCGTGACGAGCGCCGGGACCCGGATCGAACTCACGGCGGATGCACGCGCGACTGGCCTCGCGGCGGCCGACCCGGCCCTCGCCCGCGCGGTCGGGACGGAGCTCACGCTGTCCCTGAAGGGCGTCTCGGCGGCCGAGAGCCGCATCGACGTGGAGCGTCTCGAGCTCCGCACCCCGACGCTGTCCGCCCGCTATGCCGGCCGGCTCGGCTCGGGCGAACTGCGCGGCCAGCTCGAAGCGGGCGCCGCCGACCTGTCGCGCTTCGCGGCCCTTGCCGGCCTGCCGGGTCTGCGCGGCGCCGCGACGCTGAAGGCGGACGTGGAGGGAACGCCGCGCGCCAATCGCTACAACGCCGTGATCGATGCGCATGCGAGCCGTCTCGACACCGGAATCGAGCCGGCCGACGGTCTCCTGGGCGGCCGGCTCGATGCGGCCGGCACGGTCCGGCTCACGCCGGAGGGCGGGTTCGGCTTCCAGGAGATGCGCGTCACGGGCCGGAACGCCAATATCCGCCTCGACGGAACCGCTGCGCCGGACGCGTCCAACATGACGCTCGCCGTGACCGTGCCGGACCTGCGCCGGGCCGATTCCCGCGTCTCCGGCCGGGGTTCGATCACGGGGCAGCTCACCGGCCCGCTCGCCAGTCCCGATGCGACGCTGCGGATCGCCGTGACGGACGGAACGGCGCTCGGGCGGCCGGTGCCCCGTCTCGTGGTCGACCTGACGGGCCGCGACCTCGTGCGCTCGCCCGACGTGAGGCTCGCGCTCGACGGCGAGGTCGACCGCAAGCCGGCCCGCGGCGGCCTCCATCTCGCCCGCACGCCGGACGGCCAGATCACGGCCGACGATGTCGACCTCGCGATCGGATCCGTCGCGGTCACGGGGGGCGTGACCCTCCAGCCGGACTGGCTCGCGAGCGGCAAGCTGAACGTCGCGGCCGGCAATCTCGACGATATCTCGCCGCTCCTCCTCACCCGCGCGTCGGGTGCGCTGAACGCGGAGATCGCGCTCGACCTGGCCGAGGGCGGCCAGAACGCGGCCGTGAAGGCCGACGGCAGCCGCCTCGCGGCCTATGGTGCGCAGCTCGACCGCGTCACCGCGGATGTGAGCGCGACCGATCTCTACCGCCGGCCCGTGATCTCGGGCGATGCCGCGGTCGACGAGCTCCTCGTCGCGGGCGAGCGGATCTCGCGCATCCGCTTCAACGCCCGCGGCACCCCGCAGGCGAGCGACGTGATCCTTACGGCCACGGCGCGCGGCTTCGATCTGGATGCGCGGGCGCGCGTCGTACCGGCCGAGCGCATCCGCGTCGAGCTGACCCAGTTCGGCGCGAGCCGCGGGCGCGACCGCATCGCCATCGCGCAGCCCGCGACCTTCACGCTCGCGGACGGGACCGTCGAGATCCGCGGCCTTGCGGTCGCGCTCGGGGCAGGCCGGCTCACGGTCGACGGCACCGCCGGTCCGCGGCTGGCCCTGCGCGCGGTCGCCCGGGCGGTCCCGCTCTCGGCCGCCGAGATCTTCGCGCCCGGACTCGGGCTCTCCGGCACGCTCGAAGGGCAGGCGAGCATCGCGGGCTCGCCGAGCGCCCCGACGGGCGAGTACCAGGCCCGCATCTCGCGGCTCGTCCTGGCCCAGACGCGCGATCTCGGCCTGCCCCCGGCCGATATCGCGGCGTCGGGCCGGCTGAACGGCGAGCGCGCGACGATCGACGCGACGCTCGCGGCCGGCCGCGCCGGCCAGATCCGGGTCGGAGGCTCGGTCCCGGTCGGCGCGGGCGCCCTCGATCTCACGATCCGCGGCGGGATCGACGCCGGCGCCGCCACGGCCGGGCTCCTGGCCGCGGCCGGCCGGCGCCTCGCCGGGCGCGTCGAGGTGGATGCGCGCGTCGGCGGGACGCCCGCGGCGCCCCAGGCCAGCGGGACCGCGACGCTCTCCGGCGGCTCCTTCACGGACGCGCTCCAGGGCACTCGGCTCGACAATCTCCGCGCCCGCATCGTCGCGCGCGGCGAGGAGATCGTGATCGAGTCGGCTTCCGCCACGACCCGGAACGAGGGCGCGATCTCGGCCTCCGGCCGCGTGCGCATCGATCCCGGCGCCGGCTTCCCCGGGCAGATCAGGGTCGAGGGACGGCGTGCGGAACTCGTGCGCAGCGGCGTCGCGACGCTCGTCGCGAACCTTGCGGTCCAGATATCGGGCCCGCTCGTGCGGGATCCGCGTGTCTCCGGCCGGGTCGAGGTCCTGACCCTGGACGTCGCCATCCCCGAGCGCCTGCCCGCGACCCTGGGCCCGCTTCCGGGGACGCGGCATGTCAATCCGACCCGCACCGCGCGGGCGCGGCTTGCGCTGGACGCGCGCAACCGGAAGGGCGGGCGCGCAGCGCCTCCTTTCGACGCCACGCTTGATCTCGCGATCGCGGCGCCGGGCCGCATCTTCGTGCATGGGCGCGGCCTCATCGCCGAGCTCGGCGGCGAATTGCGGCTCACCGGCACGCTGGCCAGGCCGAACCCGGTCGGGGCCTTCGAGCTGCGCAGCGGCCGCCTCCAGGTCGTCTCCGCGCGGCTCGACTTCGCGCGCGGGCGGCTCACCTTTTCGGGCGAGCTCACGCCGGAGCTCGACTTCCTGGCCCAGACGAGCGCGGGCGGCGCGACGATCGAGATCGCGATCACGGGCCCGGCCTCCGAGCCCGCCTTCGAGTTCCGGTCGAATCCCGACCTGCCGCGGGACGAGATCCTGTCCCGCCTTCTCTTCAATTCGCCCTCGGGGCAGCTCACGACGGCGCAGGCCCTCGCGCTCGCGCAGGCTGCGGCGCAGTTTTCCGCCGGCGGCGACGACCCGTTCGAGAGCCTGCGGCGCGATCTCGGCCTCCAGGGGCTCGACGTCAATCTCGGAGCCGCGGGCGGGCCGGGGCTCGGGCTCAACCGCGCCCTGAACGACCGTCTCTCGGTCGGGGTCCGGGCCGGCGCGGGCGCGTCGGGTACGGGGCTCGGCATCGATTTCCGGGTCACCAACGAGCTGAAGCTCAAGGGCGAGGTCGGCGCGAACGGCGCGACCTCGGTCGGGATCGGGGGCGATTACGAGTGGTGAGCCGGCCTATTCGTAGGTGAAGCGGAAGCCGCCCATGAAGGGTCGCCGCACCGGCTCGGGCACCAGCATCGAGAGCCTGGCCAGGAGGGCGAGCGAGCGCGGAAAGGCGATGATCGGCCGGTCGCGCTCGAGACCCCGGAGGATATGCTCGGCGGCCCTCTCGGCCGACATCGAGAGCGGCCGCCAGCCCTTATAACGGTCACCCATGTCGGTCACGACATAGCCCGGGCAGGCGATGCTGACCTTGATGCCCGCCTCCCGCAGGCGCTCCCGGGTCGCCAGCCCGTAGGCGATGAGCGCCGCCTTTGACGCGCTGTAGCCCGGGGAATCGGGGAGCGGCGCCAGGCCGGCGAGCGAGCTGACGAAGGCGATCTGCCCCGCGCCCCGCGCCCGCATGGGCGGGATCAGGGGGAGGACGCTGTTGAGAGCACCGAGGAGATTGACCTCGATCTCGCCATAGGTCGCCCGTTCCGTCGCGGCGTCGTCGCCGGTCGGGAGCTGCATGCCCGCATTGGCGATGGCGAGGTCGACCGGATGCTCGGCGTCGAAGGCAAGGAGCCGCTCGCGCATTCCGTTCCGGTCGCGGATGTCGGCGGGAATCGGCACGGCCGCCGCGCCGGCCCTGCGGCATGTCTCCGCCGCCGCCTGCAGCGCCGTTTCGTCCCGCGCCAGCAGCCCAAGCGTGACACCTGGCGCGGCATAGGCCCTGGCGAGCGCCGCTCCGATCCCGCGCGAGGCGCCCGTGATGAGGACGCTGCGCGGCCTCATTCGGCCGGGAGCGGCCGGCCGTAGATATCGGCGTCCGGCAGCTCGGCCGCCTGCTCCACGGGCGCGAAATGCCAATAGGGCTTTTCGGCCTCGAGCCTCTCGACCGCGTTCCTCACCGCGAGCCCGACGCCCGTCTTGCAGAAGAAGCCGCCATTCACCTGCGTGCGGTGGATGACGAGCTTGCGGAACGCCCAGAAGAGGTCGCGGTCGGGCGGCGTCAGCTCGGTCCAGAACCGGTCGAGCCCGTCCTGAAAGGCGAGGCCGGGAATGTCGTAGATGGAGGTCCCGAGGGCCACGGTAGGGCGGCCGACCTCGATGGCCGTGAGCCCGACGGTCGAGTTCACGACCACCACCCCGAGGGTCTTCTCGAGGAGCGTCGGAAGATGGCCGCCCTCGATGCAGCGCACCCGGTGCGCGATGCCGTGCTTCTCGGCAAGCTCGGCGACCTGGCGCGGCCGGTTGATCAGCCCGTTGTCGAGCGGATGCACCTTGACCAGGAGCTCGGGCTCGGGCGGCGCATGCTTCGCGAAGGAGCCGAAGACCTCGTCCAGGAACTCGGCGAGGACCGCGTATTGCGAGTGGACCCTGATCTGGTAGTCGCTGTCGAGCTGGAGCGGCACGAGATAGAACCCGCCCGGATGGGCGAGGGCCCTGGCGGACTCCGCTTCGGCATGCGTCACGGTGCGCCGGCGCCGCGTCAGCCGTTTGAGCCAGCCGGCATACTCCACCAGGACGTGGTTCGGCCGGTGCCGGCGGTAGCCCATATAGACGGGCCGGCCGGCCATGTTGGCGAAGTTGTAGGTCACGTCCCAGAGGGCCCGGCGGGCGAAGTTGCTCGCGAAGGGCACCTCGACCGGATCCGGCAGCTCGGCCGCGAGCGCCCGCACCGTCGCCGGGTCGCGGGGCAGGGAGGAATAGCCGTTCACGCCGCCGCGCTCGATCGTGATCCAGTTCGGCCGGATATAGCCTTCCTCGCAGACATGGACCTGGATGCGCCGATGCGCCGCGAGGCTGATCGCGACCCGATGGTAGGGCCGGCAATCGCCGAACAGCACGATGTCCGTGACCGTCTCGCTCGCCAGATAGCTCGCCAGGAAGCCGCGCCAGTTCGCGAGGCTGCCGCGGTAGTTCGTCGCCGGCAGCCGCCAGAAGATCTCGTCGCCCAGCGAGATATTGATGCGGCGGACGCGGTGGCCCCGCGCGATGAGCGCCCGACCCAGCTCGGCGAAGAACGGAGACGCCAGGCCCTGGAGGAAGAGGAACGTCCGCGGCGACGCCGCCTTCGCAGGTGCAGGTTCAACCACGCTCAATGGACAGGTCCGTTTTGCCCGTGCCTCGGTCCCGGAGCTTCCGATCGGACCATAACGGGCAGACTTTGATGTTTCCAACAGGGGGCGCCACGGCTAAGCACCCCGGAACTGACGGACCATGTGGAAAGACGCTCGCGTTGTCCAGGTTTTTCGCGCGGCCGGGCTTTTCCGCAACGACCTCTGATGAATGAGCGGCTCGGCATCCTGTCCCGCGATCTATGGGCGCTGCGGGACGACATCTCCGGCCTTCTCGGCTGCGAGATCGTCTGGGCGCCGGCCGCGATCGGCAGGCTGGACGGCGTGCTCGGCTGGGCGGGCGGCACGGGTATGCTCGCGCGGCGCTTCGCCACGCTTGCCCGCGTGCCGTTCCGTCCGGTGAGCACCGGCCCGCTCCGCTCGGTCCGGCCCCGACCCGATTCGCCTCCTCTCAGCCTCGTCGTCGCGGGCCGTCCGCCGCGGGTCTCTCGCGTCGGGCCGGCCGAAGGCTTGGCCGCTCTGCGGCGGCTTCGGCTGTCCTGGCGGAACGACGGCCGCGACCGGCTGCCCTTCGATCCGGCCGGGCGCGGCCTCGTCCTCGTCGGGGCCGGATCGGCGAGGGACCGCGCCCTCCTTCGCCGCGCGGCCCTCGACAATCCGGGGTCGCGCCTCGCCGTCATGGCCGATGCGCGCCGGCCCGCCGCCCTCGCGGCCACGGTGGCGCGGGCCCATGCGGGCGCTCTCGCCGTAGCTGGCGTGAGCCCATGGGCGCTGCTCGATGCCGCCCGCCGCGTCTACGCCCCGCCGGGTGGCGAGCTCGCCGTCCTCGCCCGGCTTGCCGGGCGGGAGCTGGACGGTCTCTCCGACGGCGGGACGGCGGAAGCCGTCTTCGCCCGCCACTTCCTCGACGAGCCGGTCTATCTCGACGCTTGGACCCGGCGCGAGACCGACTTCCTCACCGCGGCGGACCAGCTCGCTTGGCAGCGCGACCGGTTCCGCGAGAACGATCGCCGCTCCTATTGCGTCGGCGTCTCGCGCTGGAAGGCGGGCCAGGTGGCGCGGTTCCTGGACGGCCCGGACGGGCCGGCCGTGAAGGTCCGGTCCGACCGCGCCGCCGTGCGGCGTGCCGTGGCCGCCGGCGGCCGGATCGTCGCCTGGGAGACCCGGATGCCGGCCCGGCTCGAAGCCGCCGCCGCGGAGGCCGGCCTGCCCCTGCTCCGCATGGAGGACGGCTTCCTGCGCTCGGTCGGGCTCGGGGCGGCCTTCCTGCCGGGCGCCTCCTGCGTGCTCGATTCCCGCGGCATCTATTACGACCCGCGCCGGGAGAGCGATCTCGAGCACATCCTCGCCACGGCCGAGTTCGGGCCGGACGTCCTCGCGCGCGCTGCGGCGCTGCGGCGCGAAGTCGTGGCGCTCCGGCTGAGCAAGTACAATGTCGGCCGCCATGCGAGCCTGGACGACTTCCCCGCCGGAGGGCAGGTCGTGCTCGTGCCGGGGCAGGTCGAGGATGACGCCTCCGTGCTGCTCGGATCGCCGCGCACGCCGGGGAACCTCGCCCTGCTCAGGGCGGCGCGCGCCAGGAATCCCGGCGCCTTCATCGTCTTCAAGCCGCATCCGGACGTCGAGGCAGGGCTCCGGCGGGGCCGGCTCTCGCCGGCGCAGATGGCGGAGTTCGCCGACCGGGTGGTTCGCGACGTCGCCATCGTCGACCTGCTGGACCGGGTCGACGCGGTCGAGACCATGACGTCGCTCGCCGGTTTCGAGGCCCTGCTGCGCGGGCGCCGGACGGTGGTGCACGGCCGGCCCTTCTATGCCGGATGGGGCCTGACCGAGGATCTCGACCCGCCGCCGCGCCGGACGCGACGGCTCGCCCTCGACGAGCTCGTGGCCGGCGCGCTCATTCTCTATCCGCGCTACGTGGACCCCGCGACCGGGCAGCGCTGCCCGCCCGAGGTGCTCGTGCGGCGCCTCGCGGAGGCGCGGGATGCCGCGCAGCATAAGCCGGCCGCGAGAGCCGCGGCGCGCGCCGCCTATGTCAGGGCCAGGCACGCGCTGCTGACGCCGATCGGCAGGCTGCTGCGGCAGATGAAGGGTGCCGTGCGCAACCCCGCCCGGCCCGAATGATCCTCGCTGTCCTCTCCTGCCTTGCCGCCTTCGCGGCAAGCGCCGCGGTCGAGCGTCTCGCCGTCCTGAAGGGCGCGCCGGCCCCGTCGGCCACTTCCCTCCCGGCCAGGCTCGCCGTCTTCGCCGCGCTCTATCTGTTCTGGCTCGGCGTCTGGGGCCGCCCGCTTCTCGCGGGCCTTGCCGGTCTCGTCACGGTCGCGGTGCTCGCGGCGATCAGCATCCGCAAGCGCCAGCTCGTGGGCGAGCCCCTCGCCTTCTCGGATTTCGGCCTGATCGAGATGATCGTCCGCCATCCCGACCTCTACTATACGGACTTCCTGCTCCGGCCGCCCTTCCTCGTCGCCGCCGCGCTGTTCCTCGCCGCGCTCGCGGCCTGGCTCTGGCTGGAGCCGGCCTACACGGTCCTGTCGCCCGCCGGATCGCTGTTCGCCGTCGCGGCGGTGATCGGCGGGATCGCGCTCCTCTGGCGCGCCGCATCCGGCGGCCCCGTCGCGCGTTGGCTCGCCCGCCTCCTGCCCCATCCCGATCCCGAGCGGCATCTCGGGCGGTGGGGGCTTCTCCTGACCCTGGCCGCCTATGCGCTGCGCTGGCGCGGCCAGATCGCGGCGCCCTTCCCGGTCCCGAGCGAGGCCGAGGGCGCCGCCGCGCCGCTCGATCCGGACCTGGTGATCGTGATCCAGTTCGAATCCTTCCTCGACCCGGTGCGGTTCGGGCTGTCCGACGCCGCGCTTCCGGCCCTCGCTCGCGCCCGCGAGCGCGCGCTGTTCCATGGAGCGCTGCGCGTCCCGGCCTGCGGCGCCTTCACGATGCGGACGGAACATGCGGTGCTGACCGGCCTCTCCGACGCCGATCTCGGCTTCCGGGCCTTCGACCCCTATCTCGCGCGCAGCGGGCCCGCGCCGGTGAGCCTGGCCCACCGCCTGAAGGAGCGCGGCTTCCGGACCGTGTTCATCCATCCCTTCCGCGCCGGCTTCTTCGGGCGGCACAAGGTCGTGCCGCGGCTCGGCTTCGACCGCCTCGTCTTCGAGGAGGGGTTCGGCTCGGCCGAGCGCTTCGGCCCCTATGTCAGCGACCGAGCCATGGTGGAGACGATCCTCGCCGAGGCGGACGAGGGCGCCGGGCGGACGCTGATCACGGCCATCACCATGGAGAACCACGGGCCCTGGGGCGCCGGCCGGCTTGCGGACGAGCCGGACCCGACCCGCCAGTATCTCCGCCACCTGCGCAATGCCGACGCGGCGATCGGCCTCCTGATCGAGGGGCTCTCGCGCCGCCGCGCCCGCACCCTGCTCTGCATCTTCGGCGACCACCCGCCGATCCTGCCCGGCCTGCAGCCCTCGCGCGAGGCGGAGACGGACTACGCCGTGCTCCTGTTCGACGGCGGTCCGCCGGCCGGCCCCGGCGAGGCCCGCCCCATGACGGCCGACGGCCTCGGCCGGCTCCTCGCCCGGCTCTGCGCCTCGGCCGAGCCCGCCCGCACGGGGGCGGCTGCATGAGCGGGCGCCCCGTCCTGGTCGATGCGACCCGGCTCCTCACGCGCCTGAAACATCCGAGCCCGAGCGGCATCGACCGCGTGGATCTCGCCTATGCGCGCTGCTTCCTGACCGGCGCGCCGGACCGGCTGGCGGTGGGGATCGGCCATTTCGGCCCGCGCATCCTCCCCGATCGGACGCGCGACAATCTCGTCCGCACGATCGCGGACAGGTGGCGCGAGGAACTGCCGGCCGAGCGCGACCCGGTTCTGGCGGAGCTGCGGCGCCGCCTCGGCGGCGAGCCGGCCGCTCCCGGTCCGACCCGGAGCGCCGCCGCAGGCAGGCTCCCGAGGCTGAAGCACGAGATCGCCGACCAGGCGATCAAGCTCGCCGGCCTGAGCTGGCGTCCGGCCGAGGCGGCGCCGCGCGACGCCATCTACCTGCACACCTCCCATCTCCGGCTCGACCGCCCGGAGCATTTCGCCTGGCTGGAGAAGCGCCCCGACGTCCGGGCCGTGTTCTTCATCCACGACCTGATCCCGATCGACTTCCCCGAATATGTGGTTCCCGGCGAGGATCTTCGGCACCGCACGCGCATGGCGACGGTGGCGCGGCATGCCGCGGCGGCGCTCGTCAATTCCGAGGCGGTGGGCGCGCGGTTCGCGGCCTGGTGCGCGGACGAGGGCGTGCCGGTCCCGCCCGTCACGGTCGCGCCGCTCGGGGTGGAGGAGGTGTTCCTCCGGACCGCCCGGCAGGACGCCGCCGGGCGGCCCTATTTCGTGATCTGCAGCACGATCGAGGCGCGCAAGAACCACCTGCTGCTGCTCCAGGTCTGGCGCGAACTCGCCTGGCGCCTCGGGGCGGAGACCCCGGCCCTCGTCATCGTGGGCCGGCGCGGCTGGGAGAGCGAGGCTGCGGTCGACCTCCTCGACCGCAGTCCCGCGCTCCGCGGCCATGTCTTCGAGGCAAGCGGGCTTTCGACGGGCGGCCTGGCCCGGCTCGTGGCGGGGGCGCGTGCGCTGCTGATGCCGTCCTTCGCCGAGGGCTACGGCATCCCGATCGCCGAGGCGCTCAGCATGGGCACGCCCGTCCTCGCCTCCGACATCCCGGTCCACCGCGAGGTCGCGGGCGAGCGCGCGCGCTACCTGCACCCGCTCGACGGCCCCGGCTGGAAAGCGGCCATCGAGGAGCTCGCGGCCGGTCCCGCCCGGACGGCCCCCGACGGCTACGCGCCTCCGACCTGGGATGCGCATTTCGGGATCGTTAACCACGTCCTCGCGCGGCTGTAGCTGCGCGAGCGGGTTTCGCATTCCGTTAAGCCCGGGCTGAAATGGTCAAGAAGTGGTTGAGGCGCCGGCTTCAATCCGCCGCGATGACAGGGTGTGTCAAACCGGAGACAACGGCCGCCGCGATGCGCACCCCGGAACCGGGCCTGCTTTCCGCAGCCGGCTTTTGGTGGCAAAGGTCCCGCGGGGGTCCGCTATCACCATTCGCGAGACGAGGTTTGAACGCGTGAGGGTTTTGATCGCGACGCTCGGGGTCGCCCTGGCGCTGGCCGGCTGTTCCGCCCTGCCTTCGACCGGGCCGCTGAGCGATGACGTCGTCAAGCTGGCCGACAACGAGATCGAGAAGCGCTACGTCCTGGTGGATGTCGACGACCGCACGGTCGCCATCCTGTCGAAGTACCAGGGGCCATCTCTCCGCGCGCGCTTCGGCGACTACCGCCCGGCGCCGCAGATCCGCATCGGGATCGGCGACGAGGTGCGGGTCACGGTCTGGGAAGCCGCGGCCGGCGGCCTGTTCTCCGCGCCCGTGACGGACCGATTCAGCGCGGGGTCGCGCAGCGCCGTCATCCCGGACCAGATGGTCACGCAGGACGGGACCATCGCGGTTCCCTATGCCGGCCGCATCAATGTCGTCGGCAAGACGCCGTCCGAGGTCGAACAGGTGATCCTGTCGGGCCTCGCCGGCAAGGCGATCGAGCCGCAGGCGCTCGTGACGGTCACCCGGAGCCTGTCGAACAGCGTCACCGTCACGGGCGAGGTGACGAACGGCGCCCGCATCCCGCTCTCGCCGCGCGGCGACCGCATCATGGACGTGATCGGCACGGCCGGCGGCGTGCGCGGCACCGTCCACGAGACCTTCGTGCGCCTCACCCGCGGCAACAGCACTATCACGGTCCCGCTGGAGAACATCCTGGCCAACCCCCAGGAGAACGTCTTCATGCGGCCGGGCGACATCCTCACCCTCGTGCGCGAGCCGCAGACCTACACGACCTTCGGGGCGATCGGGGCCAATACGGTCGTGCCCTTTGGCAAGATCGGCCTTTCGCTCGAGGAAGCCATCGCCAAGGCGGGCGGGCTGAGCGACTTCCGGTCGGATCCGGACGGCATCTTCCTGCTGCGCTTCGAGCCGCCCTCCGTCGTGCGCGAGCTCGTGCCCGGGCGGGACATCGACGCCCGCGAGCGGCTGATCCCGGTCGTGTACCGGCTGAGCCTGCGCGACCCGAAGAGCTACTTCCTCGCCCGCACCTTCAGGATGCGCGACAAGGACGTGCTCTACGTCGCGAACGCGAGCAGCGTCGAGCTGCAGAAGTTCCTGACGCTCATCAGCACCATCACGGGCCCGGTCTCGACCGGCGTTACCGCCGCGGCCGTCGCCAAGCAGTAGAAACGCGGCGGCAACGAGCTGCGGGTTCGCCGGCCGCTCGTTGTCCCCTCGGCGGTTTGCCGCTACCACCCTCCCCGACCGAGATCGGGGAGGGTGAGAACCGCATGAAGACGCGCGCCGCCGTGGCCTGGGAGGCCGGACAGCCGCTCACGATCGAGACGATCGATCTCGACGGGCCCAAGGCCGGGGAGGTCCTGGTCGAGGTCATGGCGACCGGCATCTGCCACACGGACGCCTACACGCTCTCCGGCCTGGATTCGGAGGGCAAGTTCCCGGCGATCCTCGGCCACGAGGGCGCAGGCATCGTCCGCGATGTCGGCGCGGGCGTCACTTCGGTGAAGCCGGGCGACCACGTCATCCCGCTCTACACGCCGGAATGCCGGCAGTGCAAAAGCTGCCTGTCGCAGCGGACGAATCTCTGCACGGCGATCCGCGCCACCCAGGGCCAGGGCGTGATGCCGGACGGCACGAGCCGCTTCCGCTGCGAGGCCGTCGGCGGCACCCGCAACACGGACGGCGTGATCTTCCACTATATGGGCTGCTCGACCTTCTCGAACTTCACCGTCCTGCCCGAGATCGCGGTCGCCAAGGTCCGCGAGGACGCGCCCTTCGACAAGATCTGCTATATCGGCTGCGGCGTCACGACCGGCATCGGGGCGGTGATCAACACCGCGAAGGTCTGGCCCGGCGCGAACGTCGCCGTCTTCGGGCTCGGCGGGATCGGCCTCAACGTCATCCAGGGCGCCCGGATGGTGGGCGCCGACAAGATCGTCGGCATCGACCTCAACAACGACAAGCGCGCCATGGCCGAGAAGTTCGGCATGACGCACTTCATCAACCCGAACGAGGTCGGGGCGGACAAGGTCGTGCAGGCCGTGATCGACCTCACGGGCGGCGGGGCCGATTTCTCCTTCGACGCGACCGGCAACGTGAACGTGATGCGGCAGGCGCTCGAATGCTGCCATCGCGGCTGGGGTGAATCGATCATCATCGGGGTGGCCGAGGCCGGGCGCGAGATCGCGACGCGTCCCTTCCAGCTCGTGACCGGGCGCGTCTGGAAGGGGACGGCCTTCGGGGGCGCCCGGGGCCGGACGGACGTGCCGAAGATCGTCGACTGGTACATGGACGGGAAGATCAACATCGACGACCTGATCACCCACACCATGCCGCTCGATGAGATCAACCACGGCTTCGACCTGATGCACGAGGGCAAGTCCATCCGGAGCGTGGTGGTGTATTGATCGGCCACGGCGGGCCCAAGGATGCGGGCCCGTTTCCCGTCACGTCCGGTCCGGCGCTTGCCCATGGCTCCGGGCGGACTTGCGCCCGGGCAAGGCTCTGGTAACGTGAACGCTTCTAAACTCGGTCTCGGGCTCGACATGTTCGCGCCCGATTCTTTGTGGAACTGATGGTTCTCGGGTGCGGAGCTTCGCCCCCTTCCGGAGACATCGCTGCATGGCGGACCTCGCCATCGATCCGACCGACATCAGACCAGCACAGAGCGCCGCGGCGGCGGATCAGCCCGCCCGCAGCCGCAGGACCCTTCTCGTCGCGGGCGGCGTTACGCTCGGCCTCGCGGCCCTCGGGGGCGCAGCTGCCGCCATCGTCTCCAGTATCCATCTCCCGTCCAGCCTGTCCGGCCTCGCCTTCCTGCCCAAGCCCGAGGCGCCGCGCCGCAGCGAGATCCGCATCGGCCGCCTCCCCGACATGCCGGAGATCCGCGACGGCGTGCCGGCGGTCGTCGGCACCAGGCCCGCACCGGTGGAGCAAGCCGCGCCGGCCGCCACGGGCCCGAAGCCGGTCGCCGCGACGGTGATCCCGGCAGCCGGCCTGCCGACGGCGCCGCTGCCGACCACGTTCACGTCGGCCGCTCCGCAGCTCATGCCGCCGGCGCCGCAGGCTCCCGTCCTGGCCGCCCGGCCCGAGATTCCCGCCGTGCCCGCGCCCGCGCCGCGTCCTCCGGCGGTCGCGGCGGTCTCCCCGTCCGCACCGGCTGCGGCAGTCGCCCGGGAGGAGCCGCGGTCGGAGCCCGCCTCCACGGCCTCCGTGCCCGCGACCGCGGCTCCGCTCCCGCCGCCGGCGCCCGTGCGCGCGGCCGCCCGTGCCCCCGAGACGAGACCGGACAGGCCGGCTCGCCCGGCGCAGATCGCGACGCGCCAGCCCGTCCAGCCCGTCGCGGCGCCTGCCGACGAGACCGCGGCGCCGCCCGCGCCTCCACCGGAGGACCGGGTCGAGATCCTCGGCGTGAAGCTGCCGAACGGCCGCGACCTGCAGAACGCCGTGAGCTCCATCGGCGAGGCGCTGAACCTGCCGAAGGCCTTCTGACGGAAGCGGGCTGGCCTCGCCTGCCCGGCTGCCCTATTCCGGGCGGGCCCAGACCCGCTGCCCGGAGAGGACGTGCCCCGCACCCTGACCGGTCGCGTCGTGATCGCGACCCACAATCCCGGCAAGCTCGCCGAGATGACCGAGCTGCTTGCGCCCTTCGGGATCGCGACGGTGTCGGCCGGCGAGCTCCGCCTGCCCGAGCCGGACGAGACCGGGACCATGTTCGCCGAGAATGCCGCGATCAAGGCGCATGCCGCCGCGAGGGCGTCCGGCCTTCCGGCCTTCGCGGACGATTCCGGCATCTGCGTCGAGGCGCTCGACGGCGCCCCCGGGCTCTTCTCGGCCCGCTGGGCCGGGCCCGGCAAGGATTTCGCGGCCGCCATGCGGCGGATCGAGAGCGAGCTCGCGCGGCGCGGCGCGGCGGCCCCGGAGGCGCGGCGCGGCCATTTCGTCTCCGCCCTCGTCATCGCCTGGCCGGACGGGCACGAGGAGCTGTTCGAAGGCCGGGTCCATGGCGAGCTGGTCTGGCCGCCGCGCGGGCAGAGGGGCTTCGGCTACGATCCCATGTTCCGGCCGGACGGCCATGGCCGAACCTTCGGGGAGATGTCGTCCGAGGAGAAGCACGGCATCGACTGGGCCTCGCCCGATCCGCAACCCCTCTCGCACCGGGCCCGTGCCTTCCTGGCCCTGTCTCGGGCCTGCCTGGAACGCGCCTAGCTGTCCTTGCCATGGAGGTTGTCCGGGGCAGGGGAGGGAGCATGTGGTTGCGAAGGCTGCGACGGGAGCAGCTGTCCGGTCGCCGTCGCCGGGCAGGCGCCGCGGCCGCTGACGCTCGAACTCCTGACGTCGATGGACAGGCGGCCGGCTCCAGCTTACGCAGCACGGACTTGATGCCTGCAGGACGAGCGAGCCGCTGAGAAAAATGGACGAGACGGGGCCATCGCGCCTGAATCCTGTCGTGAAGCTTGCCCTCGAACTTGGGCCGCTGGTGCTGTTCTTCTTCGGGAACGCCTATGGCGACCGGCTCGGTTTCGCCGAGTCGCAGCGCATCTTCGCCGCGACGGGCCTGTTCGTGGTCGCGACGGCCGTGGCGCTCGCCGTCCATTTCTGGCTCGTCCGCCGGCTGCCGGTCATGCCGCTGGTCTCCGGCGTGGTGGTGCTCGTCTTCGGCGGGCTGACGCTCCTCCTCCAGGACGAGCTCTTCATCAAGCTGAAGCCGACGATCGTGAATACGATGTTCGGCCTCATCCTCCTTGCCGGCCTGTACTGGCGAAAGCCGATCCTCGCCGTCGTGCTCGATTCCATGCTCGACCTGACCGAGGAGGGCTGGCGCAAGCTGACCCTGCGCTGGGCGCTCTTCTTCTTCGCGCTCGCAATGCTGAACGAAGTCGTGTGGCGGACGCAGACGACGGATTTCTGGGTCAAGTTCAAGGTCTTCGGCATCATGCCGTTGACCGTTCTCTTCGCGCTCGCGCAGACGCCGCTGATCATCCGGCACGAGGCCAAGCGCGAGCCCGCCCCGGCTTCCAGTCCTTGAAGCGGGAGGGCGGACCTATCTGCCGCCAGCCTTCCTCACCTCGGCCATGAAGCCGGGCAGCGCATCCGGGGTCAGCGGCCCGACATGCTTATGGCGGATGGTGCCGTCGCGCCCGATCACGAAGGTCTCCGGCACGCCGTAGACGCCGAAATCGATCGCGGTGCGGCCGGTCTCGTCGGCCCCGACGGCCGCGAAGGGATTGCCGAAATTGCCCAGGAAGCGGCGGGCATTCTCCGGCTTGTCCTTGTAGTTGAAGCCGACGAGCCGGATGGAGGCGTCCTTCGCGAGCTCCATGAGCACGGGGTGCTCGATGCGGCACGGCGCGCACCAGGACGCCCAGACGTTCAGGATCGTGACCTTGCCGCCTTTCAGGGAGGCGGCGGAGAGTCCCGGCACCGGCTCGCCCGCCTCGGTCCGCAGCCCCTCGACCGGCGGCAGCTCGAAGGCGGGAACCGGCCGGCCGATCAGCGCGGAGGGAAGCCGCGACGGGTCGCCCGAGTGGAGGCGGGCCATGAACAGGGCCGCGAGCCCGGCGAAGATCAGCACCGGGACGAGATAGAGGATGCGGGACACCCGCCGCGCGTCGTCCTGCGCGGAGGCGGCCTCATCCGCGGCCCGTAGCTCAGCCACGGGCGGCCTTCCGCCCCGGCGGGACCGCGCCCGCGGCCTCCAACCGGGCCAGCGCGCGGCGCTGCGCCCGATGGTCCAGCACGGCCCGGATCACGAGCCCGAGCGCGATGAGCGTCGTCGCCCCGTAGGCCGACCAGATGAACACGGCGTGGCGGCCCGCCTCCTCCATCATGCGGCCGCCCTCTCGAGCCGCTCGGCCTGGAGCAGGGTGAGCGTGCGCACCCGCCGGCGCAGGATCTCGGTCCGCATGCCGGCCAGATGCAGGGCCAAGCCGAAGCACGTGAAGGCGAGCGCCATGCAGAAGAGCGGCCGCAGCATCGCCGGGTCTATCAGCGGCCCGCCGATCCGGAACACGGAGGCGCCCTGGTGGAGGGTGCTCCACCACTCGACGGAGAACTTGACGATCGGGACGTTCACGGCGCCGACCAGCGTCAGGATCGCGACGGCCCTCGCGGCCCGGCCGGGATCGTCGAGCGCGCGCCAGAGCGTCAGGATCCCGCAATACATGAGGAACAGCACGAGCACGGAGGTGAGCCGCGCATCCCAGACCCAGTACGTCCCCCACATCGGCTTGCCCCAGAGCGAGCCCGTGACGAGGCAGACGAGCGTGAAGGCCGCTCCAATGGGCGCGGCGGCGCGCTGCGACACGTCGGCCAGCGGATGGCGCCAGACGAGAGTGCCGAGGGCGGAGACGGTCATGATCGAGTAGAAGAACAGCGACAGCCACGCCGCCGGGACGTGGATATACATGATGCGCACGGTCTCGCCCTGCTGGTAGTCGGCCGGGGAGGCCAGGAAGGCGAGGTAGAGACCGTAGGCGGCCAGCAGCGCTGCCGCGGTCGCGAGCGGCGGCAGCGCATAGCCCGACACGCGCATGAAGGTCGCAGGATTGGCGAGCCGCGTCAGCATGATGGGTGGCTAATCTGGGAAGCCCCTCTCCGCAATGGAACCCGGAATCATACTTAGTCGCGCCTCACTCGCCGCCCCTGAGCGCGGCCGCGGCGCCGAGACAGCCGACGGCACCCATGGCGAGGGTGAGCGCCGCCAGGATGCTCAGGGCCTGGCCGCTGCCGGGATTGGCCGGGTCGGCGGCCGCGACCCCGAAGATGAGGGGCGGCACCATCAGGGGCACGACCAGGATGGCGATCACGAGCCCGCCCCGGCGGATGGAGGCCGCGAGCGCCGCCCCGATCGCGCCCGCGAAGGTGAGGGCGGGCGTGCCGACCAGCAGGGACAGCGCCGTCCGGGCGAGCGCCGCGGGCTCCAGCGCGACGAGCAGTCCGAAGAGGGGCGCGAACAGCGCGAGGGGAAGCCCGGTCGCGATCCAGTGCGCGGTCGCCTTGGCGAGGACGACCACCTCGAAGGGGGCGGGCGAAAGCCGCATCAGGTCGAGCGAGCCGTCCTCCTCGTCCGCCTGGAACAGCCGGTCCAGCCCGATCAGGGTCGCGAGCACGCCCGCGATCCACAGGATCGCCGGTCCGATGCGCGAGAGGAGGTTCAGGTCCGGCCCGAGCCCGAACGGGATCAGGGTCACAACCATGAGGAAGAAGACGAGGCTCAAGCCGCCGGCGCCGCCGACGCGCGCCGCGAGCGCGAGGTCGCGGCGGACCAGCGCCAGGAACGTCCCCATCAGGCGCCGAGCCTCAGCTCGCCTGCGCCCTCGATCGGGAGCGGCGCGTGGGTGGCTGCAAGGATCAGCCCGCCGCCGGCGAGATGCTCGGCCATGATGCCGGCGAGCAGGCTTTGCCCGGCCGTGTCGAGGGCCGTGAGCGGCTCGTCGAGGAGCCAGAGCGGGCGATGCGCGACGAGCAGCCGCGCCAGGGCGACGCGCCGGCGCTGGCCGGCGGACAGGTACGCGACCGGCAGCTGCGCGGCGCCGGGCAGGCCGGTCCGGGCCAAAGCGTCGGCAGGCGCGAGCGCCTGGCTTCCGAGGAGCGCCGCCGCGAAGGCGAGATTCTCCTCCGCCGTGAGCGAGCCCTTGAGGCCGTCGCGATGGCCGACCAGATGCAGCGATTCCGCCAGCGTGCGGTCGCCGATCCCGGAAGCGCTGACCTCGCCGGCATGCCGCCCGACGAGCCCGGCGATCGCGCCGAGCAGCGTCGACTTCCCGGCGCCGTTGCGGCCCGTGACCGCGAGCGCCTCGCCCGGTCCGAGCCTGAAGGACAGGCCGTCGAAGACGCGGCGGCCGGCGCGCCGGCAGGCGAGATTGTCGACCGCAAGCTGCAACGGGGAACCTCGGGCGTGACCCGCGCCCGATACAGCATCCGGGCGCCGGAGCGAATGTCTCAGGCCGCCGCCCGGGGGCTCATGGCCCGCACGGCGAGGAGGGCGAGGGCGCAGACGGCGCCCGTCAGGACGGCTACGGGCCAGATGCCCTGCGCCGCGAAGGCGGCCGCGCAGGCCCAGAGGATGGACGAGAACGCCTCCGCGAAGGTCGCGATGCGGGACGAGGTCTGGCGCCGGCGGAACTGGCTTCGCCTGGCCTGGGCGCGGAACCAGAGCTGGATGGCGGTGGCCGAGGCCGCCGCGACCGCGATGCCTCCGGCCGCGACGAGCGCGATCTCGAGCGAGAGGGCGGAGACCACGACGATGATGGGCGCGACCGCGATCCCGACCGCGCCGAGCACGGCCTCGATCTTGGCGCGCACGATCTGGCTCGGCGCGACCGGCGCGGTCCGAACGAGATCCGGCGCGTCCTCGCCGGAGACGGCGAGCCAGGCGAGCCCGCCCGCGAGCTGGCCGGACGCCATCACCAGAACCGGCACCAGCACGGCGAGCCCGTTTCCGCCCTCGCCGAAGCTGCGCCACAGGAGGAGAGCGGCCGGGAGCAGATAGAGGATCTGCATCAGCGTCTGCGAAATGAGCCAGGGATCGCGCCGCAGCAGCGTCCATTCCTTCTCGCGCAGGATGCGGGCCGGCGAGCGGCGACGGAAGCGGGCCCTCGCCTCGCCATGTTTCGGGGCGGCCGCTATCGCGCCCGCCGCGGTCGCCGCGTCGGAGGCAAAATGCGGCGCCACGATCCCCAGCACCGCCGCAAGCAGGCCGAGCGACCCGGCAATGAGCAGGGCGAGGCTCCCGGGTTCGCCGAGGAGCGCCCGCGCCGGGATCCACAGCGAGCTGTCCGAGGCAGGCGCGTGCGATACGAGCCACTCGGAGGAGAGAACGGCGAGGCGTGAGGGATCGTCGAAGGACAGGATCGCCGCGGCCTGGACGGAGATCGCGAAGGCCGCCCCGATGACCGCCGCCACGACCTGGGCGACGAAACGCGTCCGCGCGGGGCCGAGAAGGCGGAACAGGGAGGCCGTGACGGCGACCGCGACGGCGGCCGCGAGCAGCCCCAGGGCGGCGAGCGCCAGATAGGCGAGCAGCCATCGCGGCCCGTCGAGCAGGACCAGGATGTCGATCACGGGCGTGGCGAGCAGCATCGCCATGGCGGAGGCACCTGCGCCGATCCCGGCGATCCGCACCGCGAACAGGCCTGCGGCGGGCATCGGCGAGGCGAGGATCAGGTCCATGTCGCCGCGGGCGTAGAAGGCGCGGGTGACCGACTCGATGGCCTGCGAGAGAAGCAGGCACCAGGCGAGGAGCGCGGAACCGGTCAGGAAGGTCAGGGTGCGCGGATCGGGTCCGATCCCGCCGCGCAGGGCGGCGCTCACCAGGCTGAAGGCGAGGGCGTGGACGAAGGCGATCAGCAGGAAGAGAATCGCGGCCCCGGCGATCCGTCTCCGCAAGGAGCCTCCGAACAGGATGGCGGCGGCGTCCCGCCAGGCGAGCCTGAGCTCGTGCCGGGCGAACCAGGCGAGCGAGCCGAGGCTCATGCGGCCAGGCCGGGCGCGTCCACGAGCTCCAGGAAGATGTCCTCCAGGCTTGTCCCGGCCCGTCCCGCGAGGCCGCGCAGCTCGTCGAGGGTTCCTTCCGCAACGAGCCTGCCCTGGGCGATGACGCCGATCCGCTCCGCCATGCGCTCGGCGACCTCGAGGATATGCGTCGTCATGATGACGCTGGCGCCGGTCCGCACACGCTCGAGCAGTACGTCCTTCACGACGCGCGCGGCTGCGGCGTCGAGCCCGGTGAGCGGCTCGTCCAGGATGATCAGGCGCGGCTCGTGGATCAGCGCCCCCGCGAGCGCCACCTTCTGGCGCATGCCCTTGGAGAGTCCCTCGCAGCGGCGGTTCGCCTCGAGTCCCAGGCCGAGGCGGCCGATCAGCTCATGCGCGCCCGCCTGCGCGGCGGCGGGGTCGAGGCTCCAGAGCCCGGCCACGAATTCGAGGTACTCGAGCGGTGTCAGCTTGTCGTAGATCATCGGCTCGTCGGAGACCCAGGCGACGAGCCGCTTCGCGGCGACCGGGTCCGCCAGCGCGTCCACCCCGCAGACATGGATCGACCCCCCGTCCGGCCGGACCAGGCCCGCCACCATCCTGAGCGTCGTCGTCTTACCGGCCCCGTTCGGGCCGAGGAGCGCATAGAAGCGCCCCGCCTCGACCGTAAGGTCGAGCCGGTCGACGGCCGGCCGGTCGAACGTCTTGGTCAACCCCCGGATGGCGAGGGCAGGCGCTGTCTCGGTGGGCATGCGGGCTCCAGCAGGCGACCCGAGCCTCGCATGGACGGGTTAGGCGGCTGTGAACGAGACCCGCTGCATTCCCGCGCCTCGCGCCTGTTCCGGGCGAGCGGACAGAGCCCCCGGACTTCCCCGTGAGCGTGGCGGGAGGCAGGCTGTCCCGTCAGGTCGGCAGACTGGTCGCGAGGATCGCGGAAGGTGTCGCGAAGCAGACATCGCGACGACGGATCGTTACGCGGACGATCATCAGGCCGTCGAGGCCGAGGTTGATGCGGCTGCGGCAACCACAGGCGCCGCGCGCCCGTCTGCCCCGGTCCGGCCGCAAAGTGCCGCCACGGAGTGAGCAGGGCCAAGTATCCGGCCCGGCCTGAACCGTTAACGCCGCGTTAACCAGTCGCCTTGGTAGGGTTGCGTTGCGGTAAGGCCGAGGTAAGGCTAACGAACCTAAGTATCGGGGCAGCGAGGTCCGGCACCTGATCGGACCCGAGTAGCGGGGTCAGTCCATGAAGCGCCTCCTTGTTGGAGCGGCACTTTCGCTTGCGCTCGCCGCCTGCAACGACCAGTACGCTTCCACAGGCCGCGCGCTCGCACCCATCCCGCCGCAGACGGTCGCCCTCATGTCCGAGAAGGGCATGACGAAGAGCGACCCCATCCTGGTGCGGGTGTTCAAGAAGGAATCCGAGCTCGAGGTCTGGAAGCGGAGCGTCGACGGGCACTACGCCCATCTGAAGACCTACCCGATCTGCCGCTGGTCCGGGCAGCTCGGGCCGAAGCGGCGCGAGGGCGACCGGCAGGCGCCGGAGGGTTTCTATACGATCACGCCCGCGCAGATGAACCCGAACTCGTCCTACTACCTGTCCTTCGATACGGGCTATCCGAACGCCTATGATCGGGCCCATGGCGGCACGGGCTCCTATCTCATGGTGCACGGAAGCTGCTCTTCGCGCGGCTGCTACGCGATGACGGACGAGGGCATCGCCGAGGTCTATGCGCTGGCGCGCGAGGCCTTCGCGGGCGGCCAGAAGGGCTTCCAGTTCCAGGCCTATCCGTTCCGCATGACGGCCGAGAACCTCGCCAAGTTCCGGCACGACCCGAACATGCCCTATTGGCGCAACCTGAAGGAAGGCAACGACGTCTTCGAGATCACCAAGCGCGAAGCGAAGGTCGCCGTCTGCAACGGCCGCTACGCCTTCAACACCGTGGCCAATAGCTGCACGCCGGACCCGACGCTCGCCCCGGCACTCGCCCAGAAGGAGGAGCGGGACCGCCAGGAGGTCGCCGAGCTCATCGCCAAGGGAACGCCGGCCGTCCGCCTCGTCTATGCCGATGGGGGCCAGCACGAGAGCTTCCGCCAGACCGCGTTTGCGGCTTTCGGCGGGGATTCCGGCTTTGCGATCCTCGACTCGCGCAAGCCGCGCAACCTGGGCGATGTGAGCCGTCCCGAAGCGCTGGCCCAGGGGCCGCAGGAGATCCCGGTCGAGGGGCCGGCGGCGGCCGGCTCCGGCCGGGGCACCACGCTGCTCGCGGCCGCTTCCACCCGCAAGCCTGCCGCGGCGGCCAGGGTCGCCTCGAGCCGCACGGCGGAGCCGGCCCCGATCGTCGTCGCCAAGGCCGAGCCGGAGACGGCCAATTCCGCGGCCGACAGCCGCCCCTTCTACGAGCGCATGCTCGGGGGCGTATTCGGGCGCAATGCCGAACCTGCGAAGCCTGCGGAACCGGTCGCCGCCGCATCGGGCGCTCCCGCCTCGGCGGCATCGCCGCTGCCGCCTCGCCGCAAGTCGGTCTCCGCCGTGCCCGCCAAGACGGCTCCCGCTGCGCCGGCCGGATTCGCAAAGCCGCAGGCTTCCGCCGCGCGGCCCGAGAAGCATGCGAGCGCCGCCGGCTTCGTCCAGGCGGGCTCGGTCGGTCCGACGCCGAACGGCTTCGTCCGGAACTGACCGTCAGGCCGGAATCAGACCCGGGCGCCCTCCCCGGCTGTCCGGGACGGCAGGAGCGGGTTCGGTCTGCTACAGACTCGTGTCTCTTCTGCAACACTGCTTTGCTAGCAAGTTGTGCAAAGCATAAACTGCCTAAGATATATGCATTTGCCTGCTTTTTCTCTTTGTTCAAAATAACGGCTCCCGGCACCCTCGCATCAAAGACGCACCAAGCGCGTCGATGGAGCTGCAGATGGGGTCGAACCGGATTAGGGGCGCGCTCGCAGGGCTGAGCGTCGCGGCAGGGCTGGCGATTGCGGGCCAGAGCATCGCGGCCGACCTCACGGCCAAGAGGTTGCCGCCGGAAGCCGCGCCAGCGCCGGCGCAGACGCCGCTGATCGACTTCGTGTTCGGCGCCCGCATCCAGTCGGACTACAATTTCCGCGGCATCAGCCAGTCCGACCACCGCGAGAGCGGCCAGACCTATTTCGAGGCGCAATATCTCGACAACCTGTTCTACACGGGCTTTGCCACCGCCAAGGTCGACCTGCCGACCCGGCCGGCGATGGAGTTCGACCTGACGGCCGGCATCCGGCCGAAATGGGGCCCGCTCACCTTCGACCTCGGCGTGATCTACTACAACTATCCGGGCGAGCGGGCGCTCTTCCCGGGCGTCGCTCCGGCGAATACGGACTTCCTGGAATTCGCCGCCAAGGCGAGCTGGGCGGTGAACGACGCCTTCACGCTGGGCGCGAACGTGTTCTATGCGGGCAACTGGCTCGGCACCCATGCCGACGGCACCTACGTCTCGGGCACGGCCAAATACGTGATCCCGACGGATCTCCTGGGCGTCGAGGGTTTCGCCGTGTCCGGCGAGTTCGGCCATTACTTCCTCGGGCGGACCGCGCCCTGGACCGGCGGTGTCGGCGTCCCGACCAACCTGATCGATTACAACTACGGCAATGTCGGCGTGTCCTACACCTGGAGGGCCTTCACGCTCGACGTGCGCGGCCACTTCACGGACCTGAACAAGACCGAGTGCTTCATCAACACGGGCGATCCGCGCGGCGTCATCAACGGGACCGGGCGCTCCAACTGGTGCGGCGATGCCGTCGTCGCCACGCTGTCGCTCGATCTCCAGGCGAGCAAGATCTACGAGCAGCTCGGCCTGGACGGCCCGGGCGTGCCGCGCTGACCTGAACGCGGAGAGCAGAGCCACATCGAGGGCGGCGCTTCCGGCGCCGCCCTTTTCGCATCCGCCGAATGGATGACCATCGGCGTCTTGCGTCAGGTCGAGGTCCGGGCGCACTCCCTCGCGCACCATGGTCCGAACAGGACGGGAGGGAGGAGATGAGCGCCATCGCGGGAAGCCGCTATCGCGAGGTCTATGCGCGCGCCGCCGCAGACCCCGAGGGGTTCTGGATGGAGGCCGCCGGGGCGGTCGACTGGTTCGAGAAGCCCTCCCGCGCCTTCGATCCGCAGGCCGGCATCTATGGCCGCTGGTTCCCGGACGGCGTCACGAACACCTGCCACAACGCGCTCGACCGGCATGTCGCGGCCGGGCGCGGCGACCAGGCGGCCATCCTCTACGACAGCCCGGTCACCGGCCAGAAGCGTCGCATCACCTATGGCGAGATGCTGGCTGACGTGAAGATGCTGGCGGGCGTGCTGGCCGAGCTCGGGGTGGGGAAGGGCGACCGCGTCGTCATCTACATGCCGATGATTCCCGAAGCCGTCGCCGCCATGTACGCGACGGCGCGACTCGGTGCCGTGCACTCGGTCGTGTTCGGCGGTTTCGCGTCGCGGGAGCTCGCGGCCCGCATCGAGGATGCGCGTCCGAAGATCGTGCTCACGGCCTCCTGCGGGATCGAGACGAACCGGCTGGTCGCCTACAAGCCGCTGCTCGACGAGGCGCTTCGCCTATCCGGGCACAAGGTCGGAACCTGCCTCGTGCTGCAGCGCCCGCAGCTCGCGGCCGAGCTCGTCGCGGGCCGCGATCTCGACTGGGCCGAGGCGGTGGCGGACGCCGCCTCGCGGGGCGTCGCGGCCGAATGCGCCCGCGTGCTCGCGACCGATCCGCTCTACATCCTCTACACCTCCGGTACGACCGGCCGCCCCAAGGGCGTCGTCCGCGACACCGGCGGGCATCTCGTCGCCCCGCTCTGGTCGATGCCGAACCTCTACGGCATCCAGCCCGGCGAGGTGTTCTGGACGGCCTCCGACATCGGCTGGGTCGTGGGCCACACCTACATCGTCTACGCGCCGCTCTTCCACGGCGCCACGAGCGTCCTCTACGAGGGCAAGCCCGTCGGCACCCCGGATGCGGGCGCCTTCTGGCGCGTCTGCGCGGAACATGGCGTCGTCACGCTGTTCACCGCGCCGACCGCGCTCCGCGCGATCCGCAAGGAAGATCCGGACGGGCGCCTCGTGCGCGAGCACGACCTGTCGCGGTTCCGCGCCCTGTTCCTGGCGGGCGAGCGGGCGGACCCCGACACGGTCGCCTGGGCGGAGAAGACCTTCGAGGTCCCGGTGATCGACCATTGGTGGCAGACCGAGACCGGCTGGCCCATCGCAGGCAATCCGCTCGGCCTGGGCCGCCTTCCGGTCAAGCGCGGCTCGCCGACCGTGCCGATGCCGGGCTACGTGCTGGAGACGCTGGACGAGGGCGGAAAGCCGCTTCCGCCGAACCAGATGGGCACGCTGGCGATCAGGCTGCCACTGCCGCCGGCCTGCCTGCCGACGCTCTACAACGACGACGAGCGCTTCCGGCACACCTACCTGTCGACCTTCCCGGGCTACTACACGACGTCGGATGCCGGCTATCTCGACGAGGACGGCTACGTCTACGTGATGGGCCGGACGGACGACGTCATCAACGTCGCCGGCCACAGGCTCTCGACCGGCGCCATGGAAGAAGTGCTCGCCTCGCATCCGGCCGTCGCCGAATGCGCCGTGATCGGCGTGAAAGACCCGCTCAAGGGCGAGGTGCCGGCGGGTTTCGTCGTGCTCAAGACCGGCATCGGCAAGGCACCCCAGGAGGTCGAGACGGAACTCGTCGGGCTCGTGCGGGAGAAGATCGGGCCCGTGGCGGCCTTCAAGATCGCCATCACGGTCGGTCGGCTGCCGAAGACCCGCTCGGGCAAGATCCTCCGCGGGACGATGAAGAAGCTCGCCGACGGGGATAGCTGGACCGTGCCGGCGACGGTCGACGATCCGGCCATCTTCGACGAGATCGCGGCAGCGCTGAGCTCGCATGGGCTGCCGGGCTGACGCCGAAGTCTCGACAGACACACGGAGCTCCGCCATATTTGTGGCATGGCGGTCGCGGCCCTCGATACCCTGTCGCTCGCCAAGCGGTTGAGGGCTGCCGGTTTCACGGAGGATCAGGCCGAAGCGGTCACGGACGTCGTCCGAGAGGCCAGCGCGGTCCACACGTCTTCGCTCGCGACCAAAGCCGGTCTCGCGGAGTTGAAGGCCGAAATCCTGAAATGAATGTTCGGCGCGATCGGCCTGCAGACGATCGTGATTCTGGGCGCGCTCGTCACTCTCGTCAGGATCGGGCTGCGCCCGTGACGTCTCACCGAAAACCGTCGCCCGCCAGTTACGGCAGCAGCGCCTGCCGGATCAGCAGCGGCAGCTCGTCGAGAAGCTCGTCCCGCGTGGCTGCCGTTGCGGCGAGGCCGGGCACGCTGCTGGCGCGGACGAACCAGACCTCGCCGTCCGGATCGTAGCCGAGCGCCACCTTCTCCCCCGCAATCTCGACGAGCTCGCTCCCGCGCTCCGCCCGGAGCGAGGATTCGTGCGGGTTCGACATCCGCCCGTCACGGCCCCGTGGCGTCGAGCTTCGCCATCTCGTCCGGCGAGAGCTCCAGCCGGGTGGCGGCGATCAGCGTCTCGAGCTGCTTCGGCGAGGTGGCGCTGGCAATCGGGGCCGTGACGGCGGGCTTCGCCATCAGCCAGGCGAGCGCGACCGCCGCCGGCTCCGTGCGTTTCGCCGCCGCGATTTCGTCGAGGGCCGCGAGGATGCGCATGCCGCGCTCGTTCATGTAGCGGGGGATCGAGCGCGCACCGCGGGGGCTCTTGGAGAAATCCGCCTCCGACCGGTACTTGCCCGTGAGAAAGCCGGCCGCGAGCGAGAAGAAGGTGATCACGCCGATCTCGTTCTCGCGGCAGACCCGCTCCAGCGGCCCCTCGAAGATCGACCTCTCGTAGAGATTGTATTCGGGCTGAAGGCTCTCGTAGCGCGGCAGGTTCTCCGTCTCGGCCAGGCGGAGCGCCTCCGAGAGGCGCTCGGCCGAGAAGTTCGAGGCGCCGATCACGCGGACCTTCCCGGCCTGGATCAGCTTCGCATAGGCGCCGAGGGTCTCCTCCTGCGGCGTGTCCGGGTCGTCCTTATGGGACTGGTAGAGGTCGATGTAATCGGTCTGAAGCCGCTTCAGGGACGCCTCGACGGCCTGCGCGATATAGCCGGCCTTCAGGCCGACCCGGCCCTCGCCCATGTCCATCCCGACCTTGGTGGCCAGGATGATGCGGTCCCGGTTGCCGCGGGCCTTCATCCAGCGCCCGATGATCGTCTCCGATTCGCCGCCCTGATGCCCCGGCGCCCAGCGCGAATAGACGTCCGCCGTGTCGAGGAAATTGACGCCGTGATCGAGAAGGGCGTCGAGCAGGGTGAACGAGGTCGCCTCGTCCGCCGTCCAGCCGAAGATGTTGCAGCCGAAGCAGAGCGGCGGCACCTGCAGGGGCGAGCGGCCGAGGCGGCGCAGTTCCATGGTCCGGCGCTCCGCTCAGGCGTCCTCGTCCTCGGTACGCTTGAGCTGCTTGAGCTTGGCGAAGACCGAATCGACGTCGATCTTCTCCTCCTCAGGGCTCGTCTTGCGGGACATGTCGGCAAAGGGGTCGGTGCGCGTCTCAGGTGCGGTCGTGACCTCGGCCGGCAACAGCGTCTGGCCTGATTCCGCCGGCTCCGTGGCGGGCCGGTCCTTGGCCGCGCGCTGCACCTCGAAATCCAGGTCGATCTGCGAGCATAGCCCGAGCGTGACCGGGTCCATCGGCTGCAGGCTGGCCGAATTCCAGTGGGTGCGCTCGCGGATCTGCTGGATCGTGCTCTTGGTCGTCCCGACGAGGCGGATGATCTGCGCGTCCTTCAGCTCCGGATGGTTGCGGATGAGCCAGAGGATCGCGTTCGGCCGGTCGTGGCGGCGCGAGACCGGCGTGTACCGGGGGCCGCGCCGGGTCGGCTTGATCTCCGGCAGCTTCACCTTAGGGGGCGCCATCTTGAGCCTATAGCTCGGATCGGCCGCCGCCCGATCGATCTCCTCGCGCGTGAGCTGCCCGCCCGTGATCGGGTCGGCCCCCTTGATGCCCTGCGCGACCTCGCCATCCGCGATGCCCTTCACCTCCAGGGGGTGCAGGTGGCAGAACTCGGCGATCTGCTCGAAGGTAAGCGAGGTGTTCTCAACCAGCCACACGGCGGTCGCCTTCGGCATCAGCGGTGCTTGCGACATCTTGTTCTCCTCGGACGGTCGGCGGGTCCCCGGCAGCCGGATTTCCCTCGTGCTCCGGCTGCGGCTCGACCGGAGCGCATCGTTCCTGATTGTGACGGAAGTCGCTCCTTCATATAGGCAAGGCGAGGGTCGGCGCAATCGAGCCTTCGGCGAAGCGGGGAGGGCAGCATGCGCGAGGACGAGTTCGGTCTTGCCCCGAGGAAACAGGTCGCGCACGAGATCGGCTGCGACCTGGCGAGCCTCTCCGAGCACGAGCTGAAGGAGCGCGTCGAGCTTCTCAGGGCCGAGATCGCGCGGATCGAGGAGGAGGCGCGCCGGAAGGCCGCCTCGCGCGAGGCGGCGAGCGCCTTTTTCAGGACCTGAACCGACGGGCCCTGTACCACCCGTTCCGTTCTGGGCCAGCGTGTCCCGGGCCTTAACCGCCCTTTAAGCTTTCCGCTTCATAACCAGAGCCGTCCAGTTTTGCTGGATCTCGAGTGGCCTGCCACTCTGTTTGATGCCTCCCTGTTACCACTTTCAAGCCGCTCGCAAGGGCGGCTTTTCTTTCGCGCCCCCACCCTGTTAACCTTGACAGAGAGTGAACGAGGCGCCTCGGAGTTGACGGCGCTAGAGTTGCTCTTCGCCGATGGAGCCGCCCCGAACGACCCGGAACGGGGCAGGGTTCCGTCACGAGGAGGGGCGTTACGTGTTGAGCCAGCCAGAGTTCTCGTTCGAGGCCGATCGCGGGCTCGTCCGCTTCGGGACGAGCTTCGTCAAGTCGGACGCCTTCAAAGCCCTGTTCCGAGAGGGCATGGCGCTGGTCGAGGACACGGCCGAGTATCTCGACGGTCCCGGCCGCAGCGAATCGGCCCTGCTCCGCCGCAACGCCACCCTCACCTATGCCAGCGAGAGCATGCGGCTCACGACGCGGCTGATGCAGATCGCCTCATGGCTCCTGGTGCAGCGTGCGGTCGCCGAGGGCGAGATCACGCCGGCCCAGGCCCGGCGCGAGAAGGACCGGGTGCGCCTGGCCGTGCAGGAGACGACCGTCAGCCAGCGGGATTTCGACGAGATGCCCGAGCGCTTCCGCGAGCTGGTCGCGCTGTCGCTGCGTCTTCACGCCCGCCTCGTTCATCTCGACGCGCTGATCGCCCAGGCCGAGGAGGCGCCCGCCCCGCGCGCCTCGAGCCCGGTCTCGATCCAGCAGGACCTCCTGAAGATGGCCTTCGGGGCGCGCCAGGCCGCCGGCTGAGGGCGTCTCCCGGCGGAATCGCGCCTCAGCTCCGCCCGAGCCGCCCCTCGATCGCATCCCAGATCGCGGACGCGATGTCCGGCCCGCCGAGCCGCCGGATGGCCCGGATGCCGGTCGGGGACGTGACGTTGATCTCCGTGAGGTTGCCGTCGATCACGTCGATCCCGACGAAGACGAGCCCGCGCGCCCTCAGCTCCGGCCCGATCGTCGCGCAGATCTCGCGCTCGCGCTCCGTCAGCTCCGTCGCGTTCGCGGCGCCGCCCCGCACCATGTTGGAGCGGAGATCGTTCGCGGCCGGGACGCGGTTCACGGCGCCGAGCGGCTCGCCCTCGACCAGCACGATGCGCTTGTCACCCTCCGTGATGCGCGGCAGGAACCGCTGGATCACCCAGGGTTCCTTGAAGGTCACGGAGAAGAGGTCGAAGACCGAGCCGAAATTCGGATCGTCCGGCAGGATGCGGATCACGGCCGCGCCGCCATGGCCGTGCAGCGGCTTCATGACCACGGCTCCGTGCTCGCGCCGGAACTCCTCGATCTCGGCCTTGTCGCGGCTGATGAGCGTCGGCGGCATGAGCTGCGGAAAGTGGGTGACGAAGAGCTTCTCCGGCGCGTTGCGGACAGAGGCCGGGTCGTTCACGACCAGCGTCTTCGGGTGGATGCGCTCGAGGAGATGGGTCGCCGTGATATAGGCGATGTCGAAGGGCGGATCCTGCCGCATCAGCACGACATCGGCCTCCGCGAGGTTCATCCGGAAGGGCTCGCTAAGCGTCGCGTGGTTGCCCTCCTCGTCGCGGACGCGGAGCTCCTCCACGCGCGCCGTGACCCGGCCGTCGCGCATGGAGAGCCGCTCCGGGCCGTAATGGAGCAGCCTGTGCCCGCGCCGCTCCGCCTCGAGCAGCAGCCCGAAGGTCGAATCGCCCGCGATCTTGATCGTCTGGATCGGGTCCATCTGGACCGCGACGGTGAGGGTCATGGGATGCTCCGGTCAGTCGCGCCGGACCATAGCGGCTCGGACGTCCCGCGCCAGCGGAGAGGGTTTCTCCGCGGGGCTGCCGGTTGTAGGGAGGCGCAGCAAAGCGGGAGAACGGGCGTGGATGCTCCGTCGGGGGCCGGAGAGAGCGGGACAGCCGCTCCGGCAGAGAATGGCTGGCCGGTTCGGCTCTACCGCACGCTCAAGGCGGCCGGTATCGGGCACATGTCCTATGTGCCGGATGCGGGCCACACCGCCCTCATCAAGCTTCTCGAGGCCGATCCCGCTGTCATCTGCAACGTGCTGACGACCGAGGAGGAGGGCATCGCGATCGCGGCGGGCGCCTGGCTCGGCGGCCAGCGCTCCGTCCTGCTGATGCAGTCGAGCGGGGTCGGGAACTGCATCAACATGCTGTCGCTGCCGGCGATCGGGCGCTTTCCGCTGCTGATGCTGGTGACGATGCGGGGCGAGTGGGCGGAGTTCAACCCCTGGCAGGTGCCGATGAGCCGGGCGACGCAGCCGACGCTCGAGGCGATGGGAGTGCGGGTGATGCGGGCCGAGGCGCCCGAGGATCTCGTCGAGACCGTCGAAGCCGCCGCGGCGCTCGCCTTCGAGGCCGACGGGCAGGTCGCGGTGCTGCTCGGACAACGCCTTCTCGGCCGCAAGAAGTGGTGAAGGCATGACCGGACCCGGAACCCTCGCCCGCCGCGACGCGGTCGCGGCGCTTCTCGCCGATCGCGAGCACTTGCTGGTCGTGACGGGGCTCGGCTCGCCGACCTACGACGTCCACGCGGCCGGCGATCACGACGGCAACTTCTATCTCTGGGGCGCGATGGGCGGTGCCGCCCTGGTCGGGCTCGGCCTCGCCCAGGCGCAGCCCGGCAGGCCGGTACTCGTGATCACGGGGGATGGCGAGCAGCTGATGGGGCTCGGCGCCCTCGCCACGATCGGGGTTGCGCGGCCTCGGAACCTGACCCTCGCGGTGCTGGACAACCAGCAATATGGCGAGACCGGCATGCAGGCGAGCCACACGGCTGCGATCGATCTCGTGAAGGTGGCGGAGGCGTGCGGCTTCGCGGCGGCGCGGGCCGTCCGCAGCATGGACGAGATCGCGGCGGCGCGGCGCTCACTCGCGGAGCCGTCGGCCGGGCCGAGGCTCCTCGTGATCCGGATATCGCAGGAGAACCCGCCGCGATCGCTGCCCTCGCGCGATGCGGTCCACGTCAAGAACCGTTTCCGCGCCCATCTCGGGCTGCCGCAGGGTTAGCCGCCGAAATCGAGCTCGAACGCGGCGGGCATGTGCCGGGGAAAAGCTCCGGGCGCGATGAAGACCGCGTCGGCCCGGAAGGTCAGGCCGGATAAGCCGGGATTGCGGCTGAGCCAGGCGCGGGCGGCGCGGCCGAAACGGCGGCGCTTCGCGGTGTCGATGGAGGCGAGCGCCGCCTCCATGCTGCCCCGCGCCTTGACCTCGACGAAGGCGATGGTGCCGCCCCGCCTGACGACGAGGTCGATCTCGCCGCCCGCAGCCGAGAAGCGGCGCGCGAGAGGCCGGTAGCCCTTCGCCAGCAGCCAGAGGAGAGCGACGCGCTCGGCGCCGCGCCCGCGCCCGTAGGTGAAGACGCGGCGACCGGCGGCCGTCCTCACCCCGGCGCCTCCTTCGACAGCGCGAGCGCTCGGGCATAGACGTCGCGCTTCGGCAGCCCGGTCTCGCCGGCGACGAGCGCCGCCGCGTCCTTGAGGCTGTGCTGGCGCAGGGCGTCCCGCAGTTTGCCGTCGACGGTCGCACGTGTCTCGGCCTCGCGCGTCGCCGCGGTCGCGGGTGCGATCAGGAGCACGATCTCGCCCTTGGGCTGCGGCTCGGCCGCGTAGGCCTCGGCGAGATCGGTGAGCGCGCCGCGCCTGACGGTCTCGTAGAGCTTGGTCAGCTCGCGCGCGACGGCCGCGTTCCGCGGCCCGAGGACGGCGGCGGCGTCGGCGAGCGATTCGGCGAGGCGGTGCGGCGCCTCGTAGAGCACGAGCGTGCCCGGAATAGAGGCGAGCTCCGCCAGCCGGGTCCTTCGCGCGCCCGATTTCGCCGGAAGGAAGCCTTCGAAGAAGAAGCGGTCGGTCGGCAGGCCCGAGACGACGAGCGCGGCGAGCGCCGCCGACGCGCCCGGGAGCGGGACGACGCGGAGGCCCTCCGCGATGGCGGCCTCGACCAGCCTGTATCCGGGATCTGACACCAGCGGCGTGCCGGCATCGGAGACGAGCGCGAGTGCCTGCCCCTCGCGGATGCGCAGGATCATGCGCTCGCGCACAGCGTCGTTGGAATGTTCGTGATAGCTGACGAGCGGGGTCGTGATCCCGTAATGGGCGAGAAGGGTTCGGGTCACGCGCGTGTCCTCGGCCAGGACCGCGTCGGCGGCAGCGAGCGTCTGCAGCGCCCGGAGCGAGATGTCGCCCAGATTGCCGATGGGGGTCGCGACGACATAGAGGCCCGGCGGCAGCGGCTCGGCTTCCGCCGCCAGGCCGAAGGCCGTGAAGGTCGCGGGGCCCCGGCCGGGGGAGGGCAGTCCTCCGGTTCCCGGTCGCCGCGTCCGGTTGTCGATCACCTGCGCCATCGCCCATCTGTGCCATGAGGCGCGGTTGAACGGAACGGCCGGGAGTTTCATCCTTTGTTGTCCATGCTTGGCGATAGTGAGCGGCCTCCGTCCCGGGCCACGGGGAGGAGAGCTTTCCGACGAGGCTTCCCGTGACCGAGCCGATCTCTCGCCGAATCGTGCTGACCGGGCTTCTCGGCGGCTCGGCCGCGGGCCTCGCCTCGTGCGGCGGCGTGATGGATCCGGGCCGCGGACGCCCCAGCGCCGCGATCGACCCGCTGGCCGATCCGCCGGCTGCTCCCGCGCCCTCCGCCGGACCCACGATCGGGACCGGCGCCGTGAAGGTCGCACTCATCCTGCCGCTCGGCGCTTCCGGGCAGGCCGCCTCGGCCGCGACCTCGCTGCGCAACGCGGCCGATCTCGCCATGGCCGAGTTCCAGAACCCTGACCTCACGATCCTGGTGAAGGACGATCGCGGGACGGCCGACGGGGCCCGGGAGGCGGCGACGGCCGCGCTCGCCGAGGGGGCCGAGCTGATCCTCGGGCCGCTTTTCGCCTCCGCGGTGGCGGCCGCCGGTACGGTCGCCAAGGCGCAGGGACGGCCGGTGATCGGCTTCTCGACGGATGCCGGGGTCGCCTCCCGGGGCGTCTATCTGCTGAGCTTCCTGCCGCAGAACGAGGTCGATCGCGTCATCGACTACGCCGCCGCCCAGGGCCGGAGGTCCTTCGCGGCGCTCGTTCCCGACACGACCTACGGCAGCGTCGTCGAAGGCGCGTTCCGGGAGGCTGCGGCGCGGCGCGGGATCCGGGTCGCGGGGCTCGAGCGGTATGCGCCGGGCCAGCCGGCCGCGGCCGTGACCCGCCTGGCGCCGCTCTTCTCCGGCCAGATCGACGCCATCCTGATCCCGGCGCCCGGCGACGACCTGCCGGCGATCGGCTCCGCGCTCCAGTCCGCGGGCTTCAGCCCCGGGCGCGTGAAGCCGCTCGGGACGGGGCTGTGGAACGATCCGCGAGCGGCCGGCGTCGCGGCGATCCAGGGCGGCTGGTTCGCCTCCCCGGAGATTGCGGGCTTCACGGCTTTCGCGGGCCGCTACCGCGCCCGGTTCAACGCCGAGCCGACCCGCATCGCGACGCTCGCCTATGACGCCGTGTCGCTCGCGGCCGCGCTCGCCAGGATGCAGGGAACGCCGCGCTACTCGGAGGCGGCGCTCCTGGCTCCGACCGGTTTCGCCGGGGTCGATGGCGTCTTCCGGTTCCGACCGGACGGAACGAACGAGCGTGCGCTGGCCGTGAACGAGGTGCGGGGCGAGGGGACGGCCGTGATCAGCCCGGCTCCCAAGGCCTTCGGATAGCTATTCGAAGCGGCCCGGGCATTCCGCCCGCCGGAACGCTTCGCGGCGCGCCGCGGCCTCGGCGGGGGCGTTTGCCAGCCGCTCGAAACTTGCGGCTGCCCTTTCGAGCGATGTCGCGAGCTGTTCCGCGAGCGTCGCGAGCCTCAGGCTCACCTGGAGCGACTTCGCCAGCATCTCCTCGCGGATCAATCGGTCGAGCTCCGGGTCCATGGCCGCCCTCGTGCGGATCAGGCTTGTCCCGGTCTACGCGCGGGGGACGGTTTGGTTCGGGAGGACGCGGTGCGGCAGTGGCGGCCCGCGTCGTGCCGGTCAGGCCGCGAGGTCGGCCACCACAGCGTCCAGCACCGGGAAGCCGGCCGGCGTGACCGCCAGGCGCGAGCCGAGATGGCCGGCAAGGAGGCCGTCCCCGACGAGGTCCGAGATGCGGCGGGCGTCGAGCCGGCGGCCCGCGAAGGCGCGGAAGCGCTCGGGATCGATCCCCTCGCGCAGGCGCAGGCCCATCAGGAGGAACTCGTCCGCGGCCTCCTCGGCCGAGAGGGTCGTGAACTCCGTCAGACCATGGCCGTGCCGCTCCACCCGTTCGAGCCACTCCTCCGGGCTGCGCTCCGTCGCGGTCGCGACCCGGCCCTCCGGCGCGACGATCCGGCCGTGCGCGCCGGGCCCCACGCCGACATATTCCCCGTAGCGCCAATACACGAGGTTGTGCCGCGATTCGGCGCCGGGCCGGGCGTGGTTGGATATCTCGTAGGCGGGCATGCCGGCGGCGTCGCAGATCTCCTGCGTCAGGTCGTAGAGAACCCGCCCCGTTTCGGCGTCCGGCACGACGAGCCGGCCTGCGGCATGAAGCTTCTCGAACCAGGTCCCGGGCTCGATCGTGAGCTGGTAGAGCGACAGGTGCTCGGCCGCGTGGCTGATCGCCTGCCGCAGCTCCTCCGCCCAGGCCTCCGGCTTCTGGTTCGGGCGGGCATAGATCAGATCGAACGAGTACCGCTCGAAGGTCTTTCGCGCGACCGCCACCGCGGCGAGCGCCTCCGCGGCCGAATGCATGCGGCCGAGCCGGCTGAGGTCGGCATCGTTCAGCGCCTGGACGCCGATCGAGAGGCGGTTGACGCCGGCGGCGCGGTAGCCGCGGAAGCGCTCGGCCTCCACGCTCGTCGGATTGGCCTCCAGCGTCACCTCGGCGTCCGGAGCGACCTCCCAGGCTCCGCCGACCGCGTCGAGCACCGCCCCGACCGTCTCCGGCCTCATCAGGGAGGGCGTGCCGCCGCCGAGAAAGATGCTCGTGACCCGGCGCCCCGGGGTGAGCGAGGCCGCATGCGCGATCTCGCGCGCGAATGCGGCCGCGAAACGCGGCTCGTCGACCCCTGTCTGCCGGACATGGCTGTTGAAGTCGCAATAGGGGCATTTCGCGAGGCAGAACGGCCAATGCACATAGACGGCGAAGCCGGCGTCGCGGGTCGGGTGGTCGAGCATCGAGCCACCCTAGCACAGAACGTGCGGGCAGGGTGGCGCGTTGCGAAACCTTGACGCCGCGGGACCGGCCGGGCAGGCCGCTTCCTCGCTTTCCGAATCGTTGACCGGCCGATCTGCCGGATGTGAGGAGTTGGAGGATCATGGCCGCAGACGTCGCGGATACCGGTGTCGCAGCCGAGGAGCTGAAGCAGTTCATCGAGCGCATCGAGCGGCTCGAGGAAGAGAAGGCCGGCATCGCGGGCGACATCAAGGACGTGTTCGCCGAGCTGAAGGGCCGCGGCTTCGACGCGAAGGCGGTCCGCTCCATTCTCCGGATCCGCAAGAAGGATCATGCCGAGCGCCAGGAGGAGGAAGCCATCCTGGAGCTGTACATGCAGGCGCTCGGAATGACCTGAGCGAGCGCGTGCAGGCCGGGAGATCGGCCTGTAGCTGGCGCCGCCCGGCCCGCGGCGCGGGATTCAGGGTATGGGCCCCCAACCCCCCCGGGGGTACGTTTTTTCGCTGGTCGCGCCGGCTGTCCTGGGCAAGATTCGGGCTGATTGCGAGGCAGATCAGGTCCGTGATCGGCGCGGTCTGCGGTGCTCGCATGTCGCGCCGGCATCGCGTGCTGCGCTTCCACCTGCACACCCCTCCGCGGGCCGTCGCGGCAATCTCTCGTGCCGAGGCGCGTTCTTCGATTTTGCTCGCCTTCGAGGTAGCTTGGTTACCCACCGTTAGCCACATACATGGGGGCATTTTAGCCATCGAAAACAACTTCTCCGGGAAAGACTTGTCGCTGCGAAGTCTCTATCGAGAGAGGAACGATGGCAGAGAGTTATTCCGACGGTACCTACGTCAGCTACGCTGATAACGGTAGCGGCAAGGTCTATTACGATCGACCGGGTCGTCAGACCGAATTCTACGGCGGATCGGACGTCCCGCCGCCGGATCAGCCCTCGGCGGGCGATCAGTCGACCGGGCCCGGCACCACGCCGTCCCAGACGGAAACGGCCGCCAGCGAACCCCAGGACGGCAGCCAGAACCAGTCTTCCACCGACATGGCGAGCGCTCCGCCCCCCGCCGCGGGGAGCGATGCGGGCACGACGGGCGCTCCCGCCGAGCCAGCTCCGACCGCCAATGCCGGCAATGCTGGCGGCACGACCCCGCCCGGGGCTGCCGGCGGATCCAACACGGGCGGCAGCCAGCCCACGACCGAGGTCAGCGACGCCGGCGGATCGGGCCAGCCCTCGGCCGGCGGCGGGCTGATCGAGGGGGTCACCGAGGTGGTCCGGGATGTCGCATCGGGAGATTCGCCGGGTACCGGCGGGATCATCGGCGATGTCGCGGGCGGTGGCGGCATCAATCCCGGACAGGGCGTCTCGCTCGGCGGCGTGACCGACATCGCGACCGGTGCGGTCGGCGGCGTAAGCGGAACCATCGGCCAGGTGGTGGCCGGCGCGGGGCTTGGCGGGATCGGCGGGGCGCTGTCGACTCTCCTCGACGACACGGGACTGACGTCTGGCGGCAGCGGTCCGAGCCTCCTCGGCAGCGTCGTTGCGGCCCCCGGGACCATCCTGTCAGGGGCGCCTCTCGGGAACGCCCTCAACCCGGTCTTCACCAGCGTCGGGAATGTCCTGGACGATACGGGTGATGTCCTGGGCGAGCTCGGCTCCGCGGTGTCGGTCGGCGGGCTCGGGTCGGTCCTCGGTGCGACGGGCGGCGTGCTCGACGCGACCGGCGACGTCGCCGACTCGCTCGGGTCCCTGTCCCTCGGCACCGGAATCGGGCTCGGGTCGATCACCGGGATCGTCAACGACGTCAGTCTGGACCTGACCGACACGCTGGCCGGGATCGGCGCGGGCGCCGGTGCGGGTGGCCTGGTCGGGAGCCTGACGGACACGATCGAGTCGGTCGGGATCGGCCATCTCGGGACGAACGGCCCCGACGGAGACTCGAACCTCCTCACGTCCGTCATCGCGGTGCCCGGGGCGGTCCTATCGGGCGCCGATCTCGGGGCGAGCCTCGATCCGGTCGTCGAGAACCTGGGGGACACGCTGGACGCCGCGGGCGGGCTCGTCTCCACGGCGATCGGCACGCTGGACGGTGTGGGCGACGTTGCGACGCCCGTGACGGGTCTGGTGCAGGAGGTCGTGGATGGCGGCGCGACGGGCGCCTTGGACGGGCTGACCGGCGCGCTTCCCGGCGGCGACGGAGGCTCGCCCATCCTCATCGACCTCGTGAGAGGCACCGTGGACACGCTGGGCGACGTTCTCGGCGGAGTGCCAGGCGGCGGCACGGGCGGCGAGACGCAACCTCTCGTCACGGCCGATGTGGGCAGCGGCGGCGCACCGTCGATCCTCACAGGGAACCTGCTGTCGGCGGGCGACGGCTCGCCCTCTCCGATCGAGGTCAACGCGCTCGACACTGCGCAGCCGACGCTGCTCGACGTCGATGCCATCACGGGCGGCGATCAGCTCGCCTTCGCGGCCCTGGACGGGACCGGCGCGGACTCGCTCGTCGGCAGGCTGCTCGACACGGCGCCGCTCCCGGCACCGGTCGACGCGCCCGCGGCCGATGGCGATCTGTCCCTCGACCTCGGCGTGCTCGACATCGCGATCGCGGATCTCGGGCATTCCGATCCGCACGCAGATGTCCGGTCCGGTTCGCTGCTGAGCGGGCTTGCGATCTGACGATGCCGCTCCGGGGCGATTCGCCCCGGAGCTCTCACCACAGTGTCCACGGCCGGCCGCGCCGTCACCGACAAAGCCCTCCATGACCCAAAAAACCGGCCGCGGGCCTTCGCACGAGATCAGTCTCGCCGAGATACTTCGGCCGTGCAGAAACGTGATCGTGGCCGTCGCGGCCGTCAGCGGGCTGATCAACCTCCTGATGCTGACCGGCCCGCTTTTCATGCTTCAGGTCTATGACCGCGTACTGCCGAGCCGGAGCGTTCCGACGCTGGTGGCGCTGGGGCTGATCGCCCTGGTGCTCTATGCGATCCAGGCCGCGCTCGAGATCCTGAGGTCTCGGACGCTCGGCAGGGTGGCCAGGGTCGTCGACGAACGGCTGGCGGCCCGGCTGTTCCGGAAGGTCGTGGAGGCTTCGGCGGAGAAGCGCGAACCTTCGTCGAGCCTGCAGGCTCTGCGGGATCTCGATACCTGCAGGTCGTTCCTGTCGGGCGGCGGGACCGTTGCGATCTTCGATCTGCCATGGATGCCGCTCTATCTGGCGGTCTGCTTCGCCTTCCACCCGCTGATCGGGATCGCGGTGCTGCTGGGAGCCTTGCTGCTCGCTGCGGTGACGGTCACGACGGACAAGCTGAGCCGCGGTCCGGCCGAAGCGATGGTGGCGGCCGCCGCGACCCGGCAGGTCACGGCCGATGCGGTCTGCAGGAACGCGGAACTCGTTCACGCCCTCGGGATGCGGCATCGCACGACGCGGCTCTGGGGACGGGACAATCAGGCTTACCTCGACCGCAGCGAGGCCGGAGGCGACGTCGCGGGCGCGGCTGCCGGTCTGTCGCGGTTTCTCCGGACGGCTCTGCAATCGGGTATCCTGGCGCTCGGGGCTTTCCTCGTCATCAAGGGAGAAGCGACGCCGGGCGTGATGCTCGCCGCAACGATCATCTGCAGCAGGGCCCTCGCGCCGCTCGACCAGGTCATCGCGAATTGGCGCAGCTTCGTGAGCGCGCGTCAGGGCTGGTCCAGACTCCGGGACTGGTTCGCCAATCCCCCCGCCACTCAGGATCCGACACCTCTGCCTGTCCCCTCCCGCAGCCTTCGGCTGGCCTCGGTGTCGCTGGCGCCGCCCGGCACCGATACGCTGATCGTCCACAATGTCAGCTTCGCCATCGAGGCAGGGAGCGCGTTGGGCGTCATCTGGCCGAGCGGGTCCGGCAAGTCGTCCCTCGCCCGGGCGTTGGTCGGCTTATGGCGCCCGGCGCGCGGTGTGGTGCGTCTCGATGGGGCGACGCTCGACCAATGGGAGCCCGACGCGCTCGGGTCCTTCATCGGCTACATGCCGCAGGACGTCGAGCTCCTGCGCGGGACGGTCGCGCAGAACATCGCCCGTTTCGCAGATCACCCCGATCATGGGGCGCTCATCGCGGCGGCTCAGGTCGCCGGCGTCCACGAGGTCATTCTGCGCCTGCCGAACGGCTACGACACGCCGGTCGGCGAGAGCGGAGCGCGCCTGTCGGGCGGCCAGAAGCAGCGTATCGGGCTGGCGCGTGCCCTTTATGGCGAGCCCTTCCTGGTCGTGCTTGACGAGCCGAACTCGAACCTCGACGCGGAAGGGGAGCGCGCCTTGACGGCCGCGATCCACTCCGTCCGCGCCCGCGGTGGGATCGCCGTCGTGATCGCGCACCGGCCGAGCGCGCTTGCGGCCGTGGACAAGATCCTGGTCCTGAACGAGGGCCAGGTCCAGGCCTTCGGGCCGCGGGAAGAGATCCTGCCGCGCCTGCTCGGGCCGGCCCGCCCGGCGACGGTTCCCGCGCCCGCCGAGCCTTCTCCCGCTGCAAGGAGCGCCTGATGGACGCACCTACCACAACCACCATGCAGTCCGTCACCCGGCATCTCGCCCTGATGGTCGGCGCGGTCGTCCTGCTCTGCGGTGCCGCCATCGCCGGCGCGGCCGTCGAGTTGTCGGGCGCGATCATCGCCGCGGGCTCGCTGGTGGTCGAGTCGAGCGTCAAGAAGGTCCAGCATCCGACGGGCGGCGTGGTGAGCGAGCTCCTGGTCCAGAACGGCCGCCCGGTGCGGGCCGGAGAGCTCCTGATGCGCCTCGATGCGACGACCGCGAAGGCGAATCTCGACGCCGTTACCAAGACCGTCTGGGAGCTCTCGGCCCGCCGCGCCCGCCTGGAAGCCGAGCGCGACGGCCTCGAGGAGGTCAGAATGCCGGAAGACCTCACGGCGACGGCGCTGCAGGAGCCGGACCTCGCGCGCATCCTCACGGGAGAAGCGCGGCTGTTCCGCCTCCGGCGGGATGCGCTGGCGGGGCAGAAGGGGCAGCTCAGGGAGCAGATCGCGCAGCTGCGAGAGGAAATATCGGGGCTCGAGGAGCAGAGCGCTGCAAAGGCGCAGGAGCTGGAGCTGGTCGCCCGGGAGTGGCAAGGGGTTCGGGAGCTCTGGCAGAAGCAGCTCGTCCAGATCACCCGGGTGACCGCGCTCGAACGCGAGCAGGCCCGCCTCAAAGGCGAACGCGGCCGGCTCGTTGCCGCGGCCGCACAGGCCCGCGGGAAGATCTCGGAGACGGAACTTCAGATCATCCAGCTCGACCAGAACCATCGCAGCGAAGTCGCGGCGGAGCTGGCGGAGATCCGCGCCAAGCTGTCCACCGTGGTGGAGCAGAAGGTCACGGCCGAGGACCAGCTTCGGCGCGTCGACATCCGGGCGCCGCAGGCGGGCATCGTGCACGAGCTCGCGGTGCATACGCCGGGCGGCGTGGTGAGTGCCGGCGAACAGATCATGCTCATCGTGCCGAATGCGGATTCGCTGGTGGTCGACGCCCGGATCGCTCCCGAGGACATCGATCAGGTCCGGCCCGGGCAGGCCGCGGTCCTGCGCTTTCCCGGCCTGAACCAGAGGACTACCCCGGAACTCCGTGGCGAGGTCATCCGCATCGGGGCGGACATCACGGAAGACAAGCGGACCGGCATCAGCTTCTTTCTCGTGCGCATCGCACTCGCTCCCGGCGAGGCACGGAAGCTCGGCGACGTGCAGCTCGTGCCAGGGATGCCGGTGAACGTGTTCATCCGGACCAGCGAGCGGACCATCCTGTCCTACCTCCTGAGGCCGCTCACCGACCAGGTGCGACTCGTCTTCCGCGAGAGCTGACGCAGATACCCGTCGGCTCGGCCACCTGCGGCCCGGCGCGGCCCACCTGAACTTGCGAAGGGCGCGGCCGGCAGACCCTGGTCTCTGTGATCAAGCCTGCAACTTCAGGTCACCGATCTGCCGACGCGCCACGAATTCAGCATCCGTCAGGGGCAGTTCATCTCACAATCATCGAATCCGTGGCACGGCCGAGATCCGAACGGGCCCATTCGTTCTCGTCAGTCAACTGTTAGGAATCGAGTGCCTCAAACCGACAGCGCGGCAAACATCGGACCCGATTGGGAGTATAACGAGGCACATCACCTCGAAAGTGTCTGCGACGATGGGAGCGAGAGGTAGCCTTCGACACCGTAGAGCGGGCCGCGCGGCCTCCCACCTGACGAGGCGGTCGTAACCGAGATGCGTGTGCCGCGAATTCCGTTCCCCGAGCCCGTGGCCGTGTGGCTGTTCAACGGACAACCGGATCTCGGCATGCGGCTGATCCGGGACGTTCACGACGGGCTGGCGGCCCTACACCGGTATGGGATCGAGAACCTCAAGAACGACGGATGTCCCTGCCGGGAATGGCGCGTCGCCCGCTCGGCTCTCGACGAGGCGCTGCGGGAACCCACTCTGGAGAACGTTTCCGCCGCAAGGACCGCGCTCATCGATGCTGCTGCCCGGGTCGGAGCACTGGCCGCGACGGACGGACACGGGATCTTCATCATGAGACGAGAGCCGTTCGCCACCTGATGGCGACCTTCCCGGTCCGGACCCTGGCTCGGTCAGGATCACCGCCGTTCGCTGCCGCGCCCTGTCGGATCGATCTCGATTGCAGGCTTGCCGGTCGGACCGCGATGGAAGCCGATGCCTCTTGCCTTCAAGGTCGAGACAAGCGCCTCCACGCTGGAAGCCCGGGTGTCGAAGGCGGGCCGCTCGGCCTCGAAGCGATTGATCGTGGCAACCGAAACATCCGAGCGGCTCGCCAGCTCGCGAACGGACCACCGCAGAGCCCCCCGCGCGGCCCTGATTTGAGCTCCCACGACACCGTCGTCCGACACCGTCGGCCGATCGTCACCCGCGCTGCCGGCTCCGAAATCATCCAGGTCGAGGACGACCCCGGCCATACGCAGCACCCCATCGTGCAGCCCCGGAACGAATCCGCCTCGCCAACGAAGCCGCCGCACCCGTCCGTCCGCCGTCGTGTAGCGGAAATCCACCTCGATGGGTCCGCGACGCGAGACCGCCGTCTCGCGGGCCAGATTGACCCGAGCGACGTCCTCCTCATGCACCCGGGCCATGAAATCATCGACCGTCAGCGACGTGACGCCCAGAAATTCCCGCGCCGATTGCGCGAGCCACAAGCGCCTGGACATCACATCGAACTCCCAGAGCCCGACATGGCCCAGGTCGAAGGCAGTGTTGCAGCGCGACGACATATCGTCGACTGCGGCCTTCAGCCGATAGACGTCGTCCCGGCGCTGCACGACGAGCAGAGCGCAGGCGCCGACTGGCGAGACAGAGTAGGTCAGCCACATCGACAGGCCGGGGACGAAACGCTCTTCTTCGATGCGCCCGCCGCCCGCCAACACCTTCTCGATGCCGAGAAACAGCGGATCACGGTTCAGACCGGGATGTCTTTCGAGCAGCCTGTCGCCGACCTCGAGGTCGAGGATGGCCTGGGCTGCCTGATTTATCTCGCAGATCCGGCCATTGCTTTCGATCAGGGCTATACCGTCAGGCACGTTCTCCAGGACCGCACGGAGCTGGCTGCGGCAACGCCGTAGCTCCTCGTCCCGCTGAACCTCGACGGTAACGTCGCGCAGAGCCCCCCAGATGCCGAGCCGAGGGCAGTGCGGCACGATCGGCTTGAACGGTCCGATCTCGAGATTGCGCTCGTGCCCTCCGTCGAGTCGATGAAAGCGCACCCGGACGGGCAGCCGAGCCAGGGTGCTGCCTTCGAGCACGCTCCTTGCAAGCTCTCGATCTTCCTCGTGCACGTGCCGGATGATCGTCTCGATTCCGATCCGCTCGCTGGAGCCGGCACCGAGGATGCCCCGGGAGATCGACGGCAGGGCGAGGTCGTTGCGATCCAGCAGCATCAGGAACCCGCTCCCGCCGCTGCTGTCGGACCAGTTCAAATGATCGTGAGCGGTAGCCGAAGGCATCTCTTCGAGCCTGCGATTGTGGTCGAAGATGCAGACGAGGCCGGGCTGATGATCGGCAGAGTTCTCCAGGCGGACAAGAGACACCAAACGTATCGTGCCGTCCCGGCGAACGATTCGGAATGTCCCGTCGCGGGCCGGCAGTGGACTCTCGCCCGCTACCAACAGTTGTCGGACGGCAAGGTCATCAGGGTGAACAAAGCTCATAAAAAGAGATAGAGACGGCTCGAAGCCAGCTTTGTTCAGACCCAAAAGGGCGTATATTCCGTCAGACCATATGACGTCTTTCCCAACAAAACGGATCCATGGTAAGGTATCCGATATATCGTCAGGCATATAAGGTTGCGGTGTACCTGACGTGTCAGCTGTCACATTGTCTAAGACTTGAGCAACGTTCCTGTCCAAGCGGAATTGTCCTGAGGTGCATTAGAATCTGCATGATCATCCAGGCGGCTCGCGAATGCAACCGTTGATTTAAAACCATGCGTGGATGCTCGGGGCGGCGCCACCCGGCCTATCGCACCGACCGCAGGGCTGCCGACAGCCCGGCGGTCGACGTCGGGATGGTTCTGAAGCGCCCATTCTGGGTAAAGATCACCTCGGCGGGGTCGCCTCTGCGCAGCGCCTGAGTGATTTCCCGGTTCACGCCGAGGAAGCCGAGGCACACGCGCTCGTCGCAAGACGTGAGGGGGACATCGACCGCTTTCGCCACCCCCTCCAGCTTCAGCCCGACCCATTGTCGCGTCTCGTTGGCACGAGGCATCCTGACGATCATGACGGCTTCGCCTGACCTGGTGCCGGCGAGGGTCCAGCTGAAGGCCATCTCGCCCGAGCTATCCACGACGACCTGCGAGACGTTGCAGACCCTCGTTCTCTGCCTGACCTGTTCGTCGCAGATCAGGGTCCAGCCCCCGAAGGGCTGGATGGAGCGGCGGATCTCGCCGTTCTGGGCCCCCGGCGCATTGTCGAAGGGCTTGATGCGGTAGGTCTGTTCTGCCCCGCTCGCCACCTGGGCGGCCGAGCAGAGCATCGCGGCCGCGAGCCCGAAGGCCGACGATCGGACGAGCCGCATGACGGCCTCAGTTCAGGGTGAGGCTGAAGCCGCCGCCGACGCCCCATTTGCCGTCGGAGGTTGTTGCGGAGACATTGACCCGCGCGAGGCCGTTCTGAGACGTGTAGCCCAAGCCGAAGGCGGCGCCGGCTTCGCCCTGCCAAGCGCCTCCGCCGGCCGCGATGCTCAGCTTCCCGGGCGTGGAATCGAACCTGAGGGATCCCGCGGCGAGGCCGATGGCGGCGGCCTGGCGAGCTTCGCGTCTCACCTCGCGAAGCTCCTGCCCGAGGAGGTTGACCGCCGTGGACGTGTTGCCCGCAAGGTTCGAGATCTGCTGGTCCACGTAGGTCCGCAGGTCCGAAACCGCCGTCCTGACTTGGCCGACATTCGCCGCATCGGTCGTGTTCGTGCCCGGCGCAACGTTCCGGATCAGCACCGGCGTGTTCGGGTCGGCGCCGGCGAGCGTGATCGTATTCGTCGGCCCGCCCGTCGACGGGTCCACATCGTATCGAACGGTCGTCCGGGAGAGGCCGTAGACTTGATCGCCGTTGACGGCGTCCGTCGATCCCGCCGCGATCGAGCCGCCGGCGACGCCGGTCAGCACGCGAGGACCGGCAGTCCCGGCGATGTTGACGACCGTGCCCGCCGTTGCGGCGCCCACCGTGATCGGCGATGTGGGAGTGTCCTGCACGACGAGCCCGGGCCCGATCGGGTTGGCGCCGACCTGGAGCGCGGCGATGGCCGAGCCGACATCCGAGTAGCTGTTGTTGCCGACCACATAGGACGGCCCGGTGAACCCCCCGGTCGATGCCGAGAACGAAGCGCCGCCTCCGAGCGCTGCGGTCGTGCCGAGTACGCCCTGGTTCGTGGCGTTGAGCTGCCCGCCGGTGACCGCGTCGGTCGATCCGCTCGCGACCGTTCCGGCTGCGACACCGGTCAGGCGCCGGGGTCCGCCCGTTCCGTTGATGTCGACCGTGTCTCCGCCCGTCGCTGCGCCCACCGTGATCGGCGATGTGGGAGTGTCCTGCACGACGAGCCCAGGCCCGATCGGAGTGGTGCCGACCTGGAGAGCCGCGATCGCGGAGCCGACATCGGTGTAGGTATTGTTTCCGACGACGTAGCTCGGAGACGTGAAAGCTCCGAGGGCGCTGAAGCCCGCGCCGGACCCCAACGCGCCGGCCAGGGTGTTGCCGACGGACCGGAGCTGCCGGACGTTCACCGCATCCGTGTCTGCGGTCCCGCCAGCCAGGTTGGTGATCTGGCGCTCATTGCCTGCCGACCCGACGGAGACGACGCCCAGCGTCGTGCGCAGACCTGTGCCGGTGAAGAGCTCGGATGCACCGTTCAGGCGGTCGGCCACAGAGTTCGCTCCCAGCGCGACCGAACCGGCGGTCGTTGCACTGGCCCCCGTTCCGAAGGCGACGGCGTCGACGATGCCGGTCGGTGTGGACGCGCCGTTTCCGATTGCGATCGCGCTCGTGTCCCCGGCGCTCGCCCTCGGATTGCCGTTGCCGCCCAGCCCGTCGATCTGGCCGCCGCCGAGCGTGATGCCGTTCGGGCTCGTGACCGATACGGAGCATCCGCTCGTCGGCAGGCTGATGAGGTTGCCGTTCGCGTCGATGGCCGAGACCGAAAGGGGCTGACCGCTCAGAACGCTCACGAGGTTCGTGTTGATGTTGCCGACAAGCCCATCCAGGATCGGATCCAGCGGCGCCAGAAGACCTCCCAGAAGGCCGCTGGCGGAGTTCACGACCGGGGTCAGCACCGGAAGGTTGACCGCCACGCCGGAGCACAGGCTCACGACCGGGGCGCTCTGTGCGGCAGCCGGTGTGTATCCCCCCTGCGCCAATGCTGCAGAGGTTACGGCGGCACCCGCCAGCAGGCGAAGTCGAAGGCCTGAACTCATCCTGAGCGATGGCAGGAAAGCGGCGATACAGGCGGAATTCAGCAGCATCATCGGCTCACGAAAAAATCATACGCCGAATTGTTGTGCTGTATATGGTTAACGATAAGTTGTGATTATAAATAAATTCGGAATATGATAAGATCATATTATATAACGTTGAATTATGCCAAAATATAACTCAGTCCGTTGTCGAAATGATGCAGCAAATGAATGAAAATTATGGACAATCCAGGGAGAAAAGATGCAATTCAGCTCGGGCTGACGACCTATCCGGGGTGACATTCGGTTAACGGGGTGCAGGGCTGAATGGTGAGGTCTAGAGCGATTCGTTCGCGGCGGCTCGGCCGCCTCCATTGGGCCGCTTCATTCCGACGTGGGAGCGAGATCGTGATTTCGCAGATGAAGCGCGCGCTTGAAGCCGAGGCGGTCCTTGCTGCGCTGGGACGGGCGGTTGCTCTCATCGAGTTCGAGCCGACAGGCAGGATCCTTCGGGCGAACGAGAGTTTTTGCGCCGCGATGGGTTACGAGCCGGCGGAGATCGAGGGCAAGCACCACAGGATCTTCGTCGACCCGAGTTATGCCGAGAGTGCTGACTACCGGCAATTCTGGGAGAAGCTTGGCCGGGGTGAGTACGACGCCCGCGAGTACAGGCGCTTGGGCAAGAACGGACGCGAGGTCTGGATCCAAGCCTCGTACAATCCGGTACTTGACCGCCGGGGCCGCGTCCGGAAGGTCGTCAAGATGGCCACCGTGGTCACCGATCAGAAGCTTAGGAATGCCGAGTACGAAGCGAAGCTGAATGCGCTCTCGCTCGTACAGGCGGTGATCGAATTCACGCCGGCGGGCGAGATCATCACCGCGAACAGGAACTTCCTCGATCTGATGGACTATGGTCTGGAAGAGCTACGTGGCCAGCACCACCGGATGTTCGTCGATCCGGCCTATGGCCGATCCTCCGAATATGCCGAGTTCTGGGCGAAGCTGAACCGTGGCGAGGCCATCGCATCGTCCTTCAGGCGCCTCGGCAAGGGCGGCAGGGAGGTCTGGATCCAGGCTTCGTACAACCCGATCTTCGACCTGAACGGGAAGGTCATGAAGGTCGTGAAGTTCGCCACCGACATCACGGACCTGAAGGAGATCGGCGCCGGGCTGTCGCGGCTGGCCGAGAACGACATCGAGCGCGGCATCGACCGGCCGTTCGGACCGGCCTTCGAACAGCTTCGGCTGGACTTCAACCTCGCGAACGAGACCCTGCGCTCAACCCTGTCCCGCATCGTTCAGGGCTCTGCGGCCATTCAGTCGACGAGCGCAGAGATCGCCTCGGCCTCCGACGACCTGTCGAGACGGACGGAGCAGCAGGCCGCGAGTCTGGAGGAAACTGCCGCCGCCCTCGACCAGATCACGGCGACGGTGAACCGGACGGCGGATTCGGCCTCGCACGCCCGAGAGATCGTGCGGGCGGCCAAGCTGGATGCGGAGAAGTCGGGACAGGTCGTCCGGGACGCCGTGGGCGCCATGAGCGCGATCGAGCGTTCGGCCGGTCAGATATCGAGCATCATCGGCGTCATCGACGAGATCGCGTTCCAGACGAACCTCCTGGCCCTGAACGCGGGTGTGGAAGCGGCGCGCGCCGGAGAAGCGGGCAGAGGCTTCGCGGTCGTCGCGTCCGAGGTGCGAACCCTAGCGCAGCGCTCGGCAGAGGCCGCAAAGGAGATCAAGGCGCTCATCTCGGCATCGACGGGCCAAGTCTCGGACGGCGTGGATCTCGTGGGTCAGGCAGGCAAGGCGCTGACCCGGATCTCGGAGCAGGTCGCCGAGATCACGGAGATCGTGACTGCCATCTCCTCTTCCGCGAGGGAGCAGGCCATGGGCCTCGCGGAAGTGAACACCGCGGTCAACCAGATGGACCAGATCACGCAGCAGAACGCCGCCATGGTCGAGCAATCGACGGCCGCCAGCCGCGCGCTTGCCTCCGAGGCGGCCGAGCTCGCCGGATTGATCGGGTTGTTCCGCGTCGGCGAAACGACGGGCTCCCGCCCCACGCAGGCCGCTGTCGACCGCCCGTCCGGGCAGCATGCGGCGGGCGGCGACGGACGAGCCGCCGCTCGCCTGAAGCTGGTCGCCCAGGCGAGGACGATCCGCGGCTGAACCAACTCGAAGCACACGCGCTCTTCCGGAACATCGCCGGTGCGGGTCGGCTTTTCCGGCCAGCACTGCCCGAAAGGCGGGAACGGCCGGAGGGAGAGCCTCTTCGGGATCCGCGTGCAGGTGCCGGCATCGTCTGGCGCCCGCAACTCCCGCCTCCGGGGGAGGGTGACTCACGCCGGAGAGCGTCCGGTCGTCAGACCGTCGTCTTGTCCGTCCGGCCCATGCCCGCGACGTCCGCTCCGCCCGATATCCGCTCGTCCGACCAGCCAGCGGCGCCGGCCGAGGCGCGGACCCGCAAGTTGTTCTGGACGTGGATCACGCCCGACACGCTGTCGGCGAGATCCTCGGCCCGGCGCTTGTCGAATCGGTTCGCAACCGTCCCGGTCAGCGTGACCTCGCGTCCGCTCACGCTGACCTCTATGTCGGACGCGTCGAGATGCGGATCGTCCGTCAGGCGGTCGTTCACGTCCTCCAGGATGCGCTCGTCGGACCGCTGATAGCTCTTCGGGCCGCGTCCGCGATGCTCGCCGGCGCGGTCGCGCAGGTCCAGCCGGCGGATGCGCTCCTCGTCATCCTCCCCGCCGAACCAGGACGCGACCGTCTCCCCGGCCCGGTCCAGCCAGCCGCGCTCCCGCGCCCGGCCGAAATCCCCGGGATCGTCCCGGCCGCTCTGGTCACGGCCGAAAGCCATCTCGCCCACGGAGCGTCCTCCGCCCCGATACGAGACCCGGCCGGCCCCCCAAGTATCCTCCCGCCGGCCGCCGCTTGGCGACCCGCCATGCCCGCGGCCGTAGCCGGAGCGGTAGTCTGAATCCCAGTCCCGGCCGGGCTCGTCGCGGCGGCCCATGCTGTCCCGGTCACGCCCGTAGCTGTAGTAGTCATGCCCGCCCGGATAGTAGCGGCTGCCGCGGCCGAGCCCTTCCCCTCGTGCGAAGCTCTCACGGTCGTAGCGCGAAAAGCGATCGGGGTCCGGCCCGCCACGGTCCCAATCGTCCCGGCCGCGTTCGCGCCCGCCATGGCCGCGATGGCGCTCGCGCTCGTCTCCCCAGCGGCCAGATCCCGCCATCTCATCCTCCCGAGCATGCGTCCGGGCGCGCGACTGCGCGCCCGCTCGCCGGGTTAACGGCCGGCCCGCGCGCCCGTTCCGGGGGCAGAACGGGCAGGAACGGTCGCCGATCCCGTCCGTTCACTCCCCGAACCCCGAACCAGGAGATGGCAATGACGAGCAACGCTCATCCGAAGACCCGCATCCCGTCGGACGCCGACCTGAAGGGCAATCCCGGCATCGGCCAGTCCAAGGGAACCACGATGGCCGGCGAGGACGTGGATATCATCGCGGGCGATTCCACCGTCGAGGGCGACGTGGAGAACGAGACGACGCCGCAGGGCGGTGTCGATCCCGGCCATGTCGGCCGGACCAACTCGTAGCGGGACTGCCCTATACGGCGGCGCGCGTCGCGCCGGGCTCCGCCACCGCGATGCCGGCGCCCATGTATTCGGACAGCTTGTTGCGGAGCGTCCGGATCGAGATGCCGAGGATCCGGGCCGCATGGGTCCGGTTGCCCAGGCAATGGTCGAGCGTGTCCAGGATGAGGTCGCGCTCGACATCGGCGACCGTGCGGCCGACGAGCCCGCGCGTGACCGCCTCGGCGGTCTGGACGGCGCGATCGGCCGGAGAGGGCGGGGCGCCGAGCGCTTCGCCATCCGGCGAGCGGATATCCTCCGCCTCGATCAGCTCGCCGGCGGCCAGCAGCACCGCGCGGTGCATGGTGTTCTCGAGCTCGCGAACATTGCCGCGCCAGGCATTGCGGGCCACGAGGCGCTTCGCTTCGAGCGACAGCGCCCGGGCCGGGAGGCCGTTCAGCTCGGCGTAGCGCTTGCCGAAGAATGCCGCCAGCTCGAGGATGTCGGCCGGCCTGTCCCGGAGGGCCGGGATGCGCAGGTTCACGACGTTCAGACGATAGAGCAGATCCTCCCGGAAGGTGCCCTTGCGGACCTCATCGGCGAGGTTGCGGTTCGAGGTCGCGATCACCCGGATGTCGACCTTGACGGGCTGGGAGCCGCCGACCCGGTCGATCACCCGCTCCTGCAGGGCGCGCAGCAGCTTCGCCTGGAGCCGGACGTCCATCTCGGAGATCTCGTCGAGGAGGAGCGTCCCACCATGCGCCTCCTCGAACTTGCCGATGCGCCGGGCGACGGCGCCCGTGAAGGCGCCCTTCTCGTGGCCGAAGAGCTCGGATTCGAGCAGGTTGTCCGGGATCGCCGCACAATTCACCGACACGAAGGGCCTGTCTCGCCGGCCCGACTTCGCATGGATGTGGCGGGCCAGGACCTCCTTGCCCGTGCCGCTCTCGCCCGTAATCAGCACGGAGGCTTCCGAACGGGCGATCTGCTCGGCGAGCTTGACCACCTTCTCCATCGCCGGGTCGCGCCAGACGAAGGAGCGGGTGTCCGCCGCGACCGCCTCGATCACGGCTGCGATCATCTCCGGATCGGGAGGGAGCGGGATGTATTCCTTGGCGCCCGCCTGGATGGCGGCGACGGCCGCACGCGCGTCGGTGCCGGTGCCGCAGGCGACGACCGGCGTGCGGATGCGCTCGGCGTCCAGCGCCTCGACCAGCTCCCGGATCGGAAGCGCGACCTCCATCATGACGAGGTCCGCGCCGCGCGTGCGCAGGAAGGCGAGCCCCTGCGCGATCCCGTCCGCATGGCTGACGGAGGCGCCGCGGCTGATCGCGATCTTGGAGGCCGTGATGAGCTCGCCGGAGAGGCGGCCGATGATGAGAAGGCGCATGATGGGCGGTTATCCGTTGACGATCGGGCTCAGGCGCCCGGCCTGACGATCTCGGTCATGGTGACGCCGAGGCGATCCTCGACCAGGACGACCTCGCCGCGGGCGACGAGCCGGTCGTTGACCAGAATGTCGATCGCCTCGCCGACCTTGCGATCGAGCTCCAGGATCGCGCCGGGACCGATCGACAGGAGGTCTCCGACCGGAACCCGGACATGGCCGAGCACGGCCGACAGGGTCACCGGGACGTGCAGGATCTGCGCGAGGTCGGCCGGGTCGCGCGGGACCGGGCCGTCGGAGGGCCGCCCGCCGGACCCGAAGGCGAGATCGCCCTCCCCGAGCTGCGGCAGGGGGACGTCGGATGAGGCTGTCATGGCATTGCCGGCCCGTTCTCGTGTCTCTGGTCAGCGGGCGCCGCGCTCGCGGCCGCGAGTGCGGCATCGATCGCCCGATCGAAGGCGGCGCGATCCCGCGCGACGCCCCCGTCCGCCCATTCCAGCCGGACGTCGCCCGGCCCGAAATCCTCGTCGCCGATCACGATGATGCGGCCCTCGAAGCCGTGTTCGCGGCCGATCCGACGCAGCATCGCCTCGGCATCCTCCACCAGCGGCGCCCCCACGCGCGCAACGAGATGCGGCACGCCGCGCAGGTGGCGGAAGGCTGCCGCGCCCGCATCCGCCACGGCCGCGAGCGGCTGGGCGGCGAGGGCGGAGCCGGCGAGCTTGCGGGCGAGCGCCTCGAAATAGGCGAGCGCCTCGTCCTCGATATGCGTCACGGCGATGTCGAGCGCCGCGAAGCGCGCGGAGGCCTCGGCGGCAAGCCTCTCCATCGCGAGGGCCAGGCGGCGCTCCGTCTCGGCGGCGGCCTGACGCCGCCCCTCCTCCACGCCGTCCGCGAAGGCGCGCCGGAGCGCCTCGTCGCGGGCGGCGCGATCGGCCGCCTCGCGCGCGGCGACCTCCTCGGCACTTGGCCCCCGGAGGTCGTCCCCGAACAGGAACTTGCGGGCGGTCGACATCAGCCCTGCGCCATCCAGCTGCGGAGCACGGCGGCGGCCTGCTTCGGATTGCCTTCAGCGAGGTCGTTGATGCGCACCACCTGCTCCGCATTCTGCAGGCTGTTGATCGCGAGCTTGCCGTAGCTCTCCGCCTGCCCGGGCTGGGGCAGCGCCGCGAGATCCGCGCCGTCGCCCGCGAGCGCCAGGCTCGGGGGGGGCGCGAGGAGCGCCGCGGCGGGCGCGACGATCTGCTTCACCATCGGCCGGACGACGAGCAGGAGGACGACGAGCACCAGGAGCGAGATGATGCCGAGCTCCACCCAGTGCAGGATGTCCTCCTTGGTCGGGTTGAGCAGGGAGGCCAGGAGCGAGGCCTTCTCGCCCTCGGCGATCTGCGGCCCCTCCGCGAAGGGCAGGTTCACCACCTCGACCTGGTCGCCGCGGCTGCCGTCGAAGCCGACCGCCGTGCGCACGAGCGCCGCGATCCGCTCGAGTTCCTCCTTGCCGCGCGGCTGATAGGCCGTCTCGCCGCCGGGGCCGCGCCCATACACGCCGTCGACCAGCACCGCCACCGAGAGGCGCTTCAGGCGGCCCGCCTGCTGGATCTCCGTCCGGGTGGTGCGCGAGATCTCGTAGTTGATCGTCTCCTCGTTCTTGCTGGAGACGTCCTTCGGCGCCGGCTGGGCCGCCGGCTGAGCGTCACGGGCGCCCGGCAGCTCGTTGCCGACGCTGACCTGGTTCTCGGCATTCGCGGTGGACGCGTTCTCGCCGCGCGTCTGGGTCGAGCGCACGACGCGGCTTTCGGGATCGAAGCTCTCCAGCCGGCTCTCGATCCGGGAGAAATCGAACTCGGCCGCGACCTGGACGCGGGAGCGCCCGACCCCGACCACACCCGCCACGATCTCCTCGACCTGGGCGCGGAGCCGGCGCTCGAGCGCGACCCGCTTCTCTTCCGTGGCCGCCGTGCCGAGCGCATCCGCTCCGCCGCTCCCGTTCGCGAGAAGGCGGCCGCGTTCGTCGATGATGGAGATGTTCTCCGGCGTCAGACCCTCGACCGCCGAGGCGACGAGATGGCGGATGGCCTGGACCTGGTCGGCCGCGAGCTCGCCGCGCAGCTTCAGCACGATGGAGGCGCGCGCCGCCTCCTTGTCCCGCGCGAAGAGCCGCCGCTCCGGCAGGGCAAGGTGCACGCGGGCGCTCTGGACGCGTCCGATCGTCCGGATCGTGCGTGCGAGCTCGCCTTCGAGGGCGCGAAGGTGGTTGATGTTCTGGACGAAGCTGGTGGTCGAGAAGGCGTCGCCCTTGTCGAAGATCTCGTAGCCGACGCCCCCGCCCGACGGGAGGCCCTTGCCGGCGAGCTCCATGCGGATCTTCGCGATATCGGACCTGGGCACCAGGATGGTCTGGCCGTCGTCGCGAGTCTCGTAGCGGATGCCGCGCGCGTCGAGGTCGCGGATGATGCTGCCGGTGTCGCCGCCCGCGAGATCGGTGAACAGCACGCCCATGGCGGGCTGCGAGACGCGCAGGATGACGAATGCGAAAAAGCCGATCAGCGCCAGCGTGACGGCGCCCATCGCCGCCAGCCTGGCCGGACCGAACCTGGTCAGGAGCTCTATGACGCCGCCCACGTTGAACCCACGGAAACCCTGCCGGGCCGTCGGAGCGGCCCTCACCCGGCAAAGATTTCCCGGTTCGTGGTTAGCGTCGGGTTAAGCAGCCTCCGATCCGGGCTGCTTGCCTACTGGCGATAGTGCTGGATGCGCGTCGTGCGCAGGCCCGCCAGCCCGTGCTCGTCGATCGATTGCTGCCAGGAGAGGAATTCCTCGACCGTGAGCGTGTAGCGGCTGCACGCCTCTTCCAGGCTCAGGAGCCCGCCGCGGACGGCGGCCACGACCTCGGCCTTGCGGCGGATGACCCAACGGCGCGTATTGGACGGGGGAAGATCAGCGATGGTCAGCGGGGAACCGTCTGGACCGATCACATACTTGACGCGCGGTCGTAAAGGCTCGGTCATCTTACGCTCACATACACTTACGCTGACCACTCAGGCTGAACCTAGACAGCCGCGCTTAAGATTTGCTGAAGCGAATCATCCAATTGCCACATTCGCTCGCAGGCGGGCCGGCTCTTACTGGTAGGCGATGGTCCTCACCTTCGAGAGCGGGATCGTGCTCGTGCCCACGGTGAGGACCGGCGAGCCGCTCGACACGTTGACGGCCGAGACGACGCCGGAGAGTTCGGTCGAGACGGCGACGCTCTGCCCCGAGGCGTCGACGGCCCGGACGGTGATGGCATAGATGCCGTCCGGGAGGGCGGAGCCGCTCGCGTCCCTCCCGTCCCAGGTGAAGGTCTGTGCGCCCGCCTTGAGCGCGAGGGTTTTCGTCGCGACCGCCGCGCCGTTCTGGTCCGAGATCGTGACCGTGGCGCTCTTCGTGTCCTTGGCCGGCGTCACCGTCCAGCTTGCGGCGCCGTTTGCGAGGGCGGCGGTGCTGCCGTCGGCCGTGATCTTCATGCCGACATAGCCCGCCGCGCTCGACGTGGAGGTCGCCTGCATGGCCGTGAGGATCGAGCCGAGCGTGTCGTTGCTCTTCAGCTGCTGCTCCACCCCCGCGAACTGCACGAGCTGCTGCGTGAACTGGTTCGTGTCGAGCGGGTCGAGCGGGCTCTGGTTCTTGAGCTGGGTGGTGAGCAGAAGGAGAAAGTCCTGGAAGTTGCCGGCGATCTCCTTCGAGGCAGAGCCCGCGCTCGTCGCCTGAGTTGAGGTCAGGGCCGAATAGCTGCCCGAGACGCTTGCCATGGGTCTCTCCTCAGATCCTCAGGTCCAGCGCGCCGAGCCTCGCCAGGAGCCTTTGCGGCACCCCGGCGGGCGTGGCGGCGGTCACGGCGTCATCTCGTGCCGCGGGAGCCTCCGCGGGGTGGTGCGCTTCGGCCCGGCCGTCCCGGCCGCCATGGCCGTCCTGTCCGGCCGCGCCGTCCCGCAGCGAGAAGGCGACGCCCTCGGCCGACGGCTTCAGGCCCGCCTGTTCGAGGGCCTGTTCGAGCTGGCTCCGGTCGCGCGTCAGCAGTGCCAGCGCCTCCGGCCGCTCCACGATCAGGTGCGCCCGGACCTCGCCGCCTTCCCCGATATCGAGCCTCACGTCCACGCGGCCGAGCTCCTCGGGCGTGAGGCGGATCTCGAAACGGTTCGTTCCTTCGAGGGCCTTCAGGCCGATCTCGATCGGCACGCGGCCGACCGCGACGTCGCTTACGACCGCGTGCCGGGCGACGGCGCCCGCCTTGTGCTCGCCGGCATTCGCCTGCGTGAGCAGGTCGGCGAAGGCGGGCTTCGCGGACGCGGCGTCCGGCCCGGCGGCCTTGTCCGCGGGCCCGGCATCCCCCGGCGCGGCCTCTGCCTCGTTGGCTTGTCTGGAGCGGCCGCCGTTCCCGGCCATCGCCGCCAGGGCCGGGACCGCAGCACCACCCCGGCCGGGTGCCCCGTCGGCGGTCGCTTCGGTCTGGCCCTCTGCATGGCTTGCGGAAGCGGTTTCCCCGTCCCGGGGGCCTCCTCCGCGCCGCTTGGCCGCCGCTTCGACCCCCTCCGCTCCGCCCTGGGCCGCGCCGGACGCGAGCCCTTCCTCCGCTCCGGCCGCGGGCGCCGGCAGGCTGAGAGCCAGCAGACCGGCCTGGCCGAGACCGGGCAGGCTTTCGCCTTCGGCGGCAGACGCGGTCTCGGCACCCGTCACGGCCGCTTCGAGCTCGCCTTTACCGGTCTCGGCCGCTGCCGCATCGTCGACGCCTTCGCGGTCACTCCGTCCCGCTCCGGAGAGGTCGCGCGGCTCGTCCCGGGGCGCGGTCCGTCGCGCCTCGTCGCGCGATCGCTCCGCCGGGCGCGGCCGGGACTCGCCGGCGCGGTCCGTCCCGCGGTTCCGGCCAGCCCGCTCGTTGTCGCGGGCCGTATCCGTTCGGGCCCTTTCGCGCCCGGGTTCCCGCCTGTCATCGAGCGCCCGCGTTCCGGCTCTCGCCGTCGCAGCGACTGGCCGTGCAGCCTTGACGGTCGGGCTCTCCTTCAGGAGCTCGGGCAGGCTGAAGCTCGCCCGCTGCGTCCGGTCGCGGCTGGCGGGCTCGTTTCGCGGCATCGCCGCGAGGCTCTGCGCGGCGACGCTGCGCGAGTTGGGTACGCTCGGCATCTGGGTTCCGTTCCGGAGGCGGCCGGCGCAAGCGGCGGGCCAGCCGCCCTGGCGGACTAAGTTTCTGAATCGCCGCATCTATCGCGTCCGGCGAGACGGCCGGATCGCTCGCGTCCCGGCAGGAAGGCACCTCCGGCTCGGCAATGTTTGCCGCCCTTCCCGAGGCTCCCTATAATGATGCCCTGCCCTGAAGCCGCTGCGGATATGCTGAACTCACTCGACCTGCCGGGCTCGCCCGCGGAGACGCGCGTCGTCGTCGCGATGTCGGGCGGCGTGGACTCGTCCGTGGTCGCCGCGCTCCTCAAGCGCGAGGGTTACGACGTCGTCGGCGTCACGTTGCAGCTCTACGACCACGGCGCCGCGACCGGCCGCAAGGGCGCCTGCTGCGCGGGCGCCGATATCCGGGATGCGCGCCGCGCCGCCGAGACGATCGGCATCCCGCATTACGTGCTGGATTACGAGGAGCGCTTCCGCCGCGCCGTGATCGACCGCTTCGCCGAGAGCTATGTGGCGGGCGAGACGCCGATCCCCTGCGTGGACTGCAACCGCACGGTCAAGTTCCGAGACCTGCTCGGGACCGCGCTCGATCTCGGCGCCCATGCGCTCGCGACCGGCCATTACGTCGCGAGCCACCCGGGGCCCGATGGCCGGCGCGTGCTCGTCCGGGCCGCCGATCCGGGCCGCGACCAGAGCTACTTCCTGTACGCCACGACGCCGGAGCAGCTCGCGATGCTGCGCTTTCCGCTCGGCGACATGCCGAAGGCGGAGACGCGCCGCCTCGCGCGCGAGTTCGGCCTCCCGGTCGCCGACAAGCCTGACAGCCAGGACATCTGCTTCGTGCCACAGGGCCGCTATGCCGACGTGCTCGAGAAGCTCCGGCCCGAGGCCGCCCGGGAGGGCGAGATCGTCCACCTGGACGGGCGGGTGCTCGGACGGCATCGCGGGGTCGCACACTTTACCGTGGGTCAGCGCCGCGGGCTCGGGGTCGCCGGCGGTGAGCCGCTCTACGTGGTGCGGCTCGACGCGGCGCGCGGACGCGTGGTCGTGGGCCCGCGCGAGGCGCTCGCGACGCGCTTCGTCCGGCTGCGGGACGTGAACTGGCTCGGCGACCTGCCGCTCGGCGAGATCGGACCCGAGGGCCTTCCCGTGGCCGCGAAGGTGCGCTCCACCCGGCCGGCCCGCCCCGCCGTCCTGCGTTCGCTTGCAGACGGGATCGGGGTGGAGCTGCTCGATCCCGAGGAGGGGGTCTCGCCCGGACAGGCCTGCGTGTTCTACGAGGACGACGGCCTGCGCGCCCGCGTGCTCGGCGGCGGGACGATCATGCGGCCCGAGGCGGGCACGGTCGCGGCAGCGGCGTAGAAGGACGGGAGGTCATGGGGGCACAACCGACGACAGCGCTGATGCGCAAGGCGTATCAGCGCTGGGCGCCTGTCTACGACATCGTCTACGACAAGCTCACCGAGCCGGCGGCGCGCGCGGCCGTTCGCGCCGTCGAGGCCTGCGGGCCGCGCATCCTGGAGGTGGGCGTCGGGACGGGGCTCTCGCTCGGCTACTACTCGCCGAATTCGGAGGTGCATGGCATCGACCTCTCCGAGGACATGCTGCAGCGCGCCCGCGAGAAGGTGGCCCGCCGCGGCCTGCGCCACGTGAAAAGCCTGGACGTGATGGATGCCTGCCACCTCACCTTCCCGGACAGGTCCTTCGACGGCGTCACGGCGCAGTTCCTGATCACGCTCGTGCCCGATCCGGAACGCGCGCTCGACGAGATGGCGCGGGTGCTCCGGCCAGGCGGCGAGATCGTGCTCGTGAACCATTTCGGGCAGGATACCGGTCCGATCGCGACCGTCGAGCGCGTCGTCGCGCCGCTCTGCGCCAGGATCGGCTGGAGCTCCGATTTCAAGGCCTCCCGGATCGAGAGCTGGGCCCGTTCGCGCGGGCTCGAACCGCTGCCGCTCGAGCCCGTCTTCCCGGGCGGCTTCTTCAAGGTCCTGCGCCTGCACAAGCCGGTCTGACCGCCTCCCCGGTTCCTGTCGGAGACCTCCATGGCCGAATCCGAACGGCAGATCCTCGCCTGGCTCGCCGAGCAGAAGGGCGCGATGCTGGGCCTCCTCCAGGAGGTCGTGAACCTCGATTCCGGCAGCTACGACAAGCCGGGGGTCGATGCCGTCGGCGCGCGCTTCCTGCGCTTCTTCGAGCGCGAGGGCATCCGCACCGCCGTGCATCCGCGGGAGACCTACGGCGATGCGATCACGGCCGAGGTCGCGGGTGCGGGGGGCGGCAACAAGCCGATCGTGCTTCTCGGCCATCGCGACACGGTGTTCCCGAAGGGCGAGGCGGCGCGGCGCCCGTTCCGGATCGAGGACGGGCGCGCCTACGGGCCGGGCGTCGCCGACATGAAGGCCGGGCTGGTCATGAACGCCTTCGTGCTCGCGGCCTATCACCGCTTCGGCGGCGCGCCCGCGCCGCTCGTGCAGCTCATCACGTCGGACGAGGAGATCGGCTCGCCCGCCTGCCGCGACATCATCGAGGAGACCGCGCGCGGCGCCCGCGCCGTCTTCAATGCCGAGCCCGGCCGTCCGTCCGGCAATGTCGTGACCGGCCGCAAGGGCGGCGTGTTCATGGAATGCGAGATCTTCGGCAAGGCCGCGCATTCGGGGGGCAACTTCTCCGAGGGGGTGAGCGCGATCAACGAGGCCGCCTACAAGATCCTGCAGCTCAAGGAGATCACGGACCTGGAGCACGGGGTGACGCTGAATGTGGGGCTGGTCTCGGGCGGCCAGTCGGTCAACACCGTCGCGCCCTATGCCAAGCTCGGCATCGACCTGCGCTACGTCGAGCCGCCGCAGCGGGGGGCGTCCCTGGTCCGGATCGAGGAGATCGTCGCGACCGCGAACGTGCCCGGGACGAGCGCGACGCTCGCCGTCAAGGGCGAGTTCCTGCCGCTGGTGCAGGACCCGGCCTCGCGCGAGCTGTTCGAAGCCTACCGGGCCGCCATGGGCGAGGTCGGCCGCCCTGTCGAGGGCGAGTTCGCCGGCGGCTGCGCCGATTCCGGCTTCACCTCGGCGGTCGGCTGCCCGACGATCTGCGCCATCGGGCCGGTCGGCGGCCGGGCGCATTCGCCGGAGGAGTATCTGGAGGTCGACACCATCGTGCCGCGTGCGCAGGGTCTCGCGCTGGCGATCGCGCGGCTGCGGTAGGGTTCGCGGACGGCCGTCGCGCAGAGAGCTCGCAGCTGCCGGTCTTCAGACCCCGCCCACCAGCCGGGCGAGGGCGGCGCGGTAGCGGGCGGCGATCGCGTCGCGCCGATGGTGACGGCGGTCGGTGACGACGCGCTCCCCCCCTGCAATCACGTCCTTCACCAGGTCGCGCCCGGCGGAGAAGATCCAGCAATCGAGCCAGCTCTCCGGCCCCGCCGCCGCCAGCGCCGGGTGCTCGGCATCGAGCACCACGAAATCGGCCCGGCGGCCCGGCTCGATCGCACCCATCGGCTGCGCCATGGCCCGTGCGCCGCCCGCCAGCGCCGCCGTGAAGAGCCGCCGCCCCGTCGATTCGCCCTCCTCCAGCGTCATGACGTTCCGCCCCCGATGGTGGAGGCGCTGGCTGTATTCGAGCTGCCTGAGCTCTGCCGCGACGTCGATCTGGATGTTCGAATCCGTTCCGATCCCGAAGGCGCCGCCGCCGAGGAGGAAGCGCGGCCCCTCGAAGGTGCCGTCGCCGAGCGAGGCCTCGGTCAGCGGACAGAGCCCTGCCACCGCGCCCGAGGCCGCAAGCCGGACGGTCTCGTCGGCCGTCATGTGCGTGGCGTGGATCAGGCACCAGCGCTGGTCGAGCTCGGCATTCTCCAGGAGCCACTCGACCGGCCGCCGCCCGGACCAGGCGACGCAATCCTCGACCTCCAGCCATTGCTCCGCCGCATGGATGTGGACCGGTCCGTCGGGCGCGAGCCCGACCACGGTCTCCAGCGCTTCCGGCGTGACGGCCCTGAGAGAATGCGGCGCGACGCCCATGCGGGCTCCCGGCACCCGCTCGAGATGGCGCCGTGCGCCGTCCAGGAGGCGGGCGAAGGAACCCGGGTCGTTGATGAAGCGCCGCTGCCCTTCGACGGGAGGCCGCCCGCCGAAGCCGCCCTGCGCGTAGAAGCAGGGCAGCAGCGTGAGGCCGATCCCCGCCTCGGCGGCCGCAGCGGCGATCCGGCCGGCGAGCTCGGCGATGTCGGAATAGGGCCGCCCCTCGGTATCGTGGTGGAGGTAGTGGAACTCCCCGACGAGCGTGTATCCGCCCTCCAGCATCTCGGCATAGGCATGGGCCGCAACCGCCTCGACATCTTCGGGCGAGAGCCGGCCGAGGAAGCGGTACATGACCTCGCGCCAGGTCCAGAACGTGTCGTTAGCCGGCCCGCGCCGCTCGGCGAGCCCGGCCATCCCGCGCTGGAAGGCATGGCTGTGGAGGTTCGGCATCCCCGGGACGGCGATGCCCCGGAGGCGCTCGGCCGCCCCCGTCGGCCGGTCCGGCTCGACGGACGTGATCAAGCCGCCTTCGACTTCGACCCTGACGTCGCGTGCGAAGCCGGATGGCAGGAAGGCGTGATCGATCAGGAAGGTGGACATGGCGCGGCCACATAGGCCCGCCCGGCCCGGCTCGACAAGGCGGAGCTTGGGCGGGCGTGACCCCGGCTCTCCCCCGAGCCATAAGGGCCTGTGACTCAGCTCAGCAGATCCGACCGTCCGCGTCCCGTCACCCGCCTCTGTCTCGAACGCGCCGCGCTGCATTACCTGGAGCGGTACGCCTCCTCGTCCGAGAACCTGAGGCGGGTGCTGACCGACAAGGTGCGACGCCGCCTCGGGCCGGGCGAACCGGTCGCCGGCGAGGTGGCCTCGACGATAGCCGAGGTGATCCAACGGCTCGCGCAGGGCGGCTTCCTGGACGACCGGAGCTATGCGGAGGCGAAGGTCGGCTCCCTCCTGCGTCGGGGCGCCTCCCTGCGCGCCGTGCGCAGTAAGCTGAGGGGGAAGGGGGTCGGCGAGGAAACGATCGCGGCGGCGCTGGCCGGGCACAGCCCGGACGAGCTCGCCTTGGCCCGGCGTTATGCCGAGCGCAGGCGGCTCGGCCCGTGGCGCACCCGGCCCGATCCGAAAGCCCGGGACAGGGATCTCGCCTCGCTCTGCCGGGCGGGCTTTCCCTATGCGATCGCCCGGGCTGCCCTGGAGCCGGAGAGCTAGCGCCTGCCGAAGAGGCGCTCGATGTCGGCGAGCTTCAGCTCGACATAGGTCGGGCGCCCGTGGTTGCACTGCCCGGACAGCGGCGTCGCTTCCATCTGGCGCAGCAGGGCGTTCATCTCCGGCGGGCTGAGCCGCCGCCCGGCGCGTATCGAGCCGTGGCACGACATGCGGGACAGGATGGCGTCCAGCCGCTCGGCGACGGGCGTGCCGCTGGCTCCACCTTCCGCGAGCGCGTCGGCCACGTCGCGCAGGAGCGCGGCGGCCGAGCTCCCCGCGAGTGCCGCCGGCACCTCGCGCACGAGCACGGCGCCCGGCCCGAAGGGCTCGACGGCGAGGCCCAGCCCGAGCAGCTCCTCCGCCTCGCCGGCGATGCGGGCCGCATCCACCGGATCGAGCTCGACCACCTCCGGGATCAGCAGACCCTGGCGCGCGATGCCGCTGCCGGCGCGCTCCGCCTTGAGCCGCTCGTAGACGAGCCGCTCATGCGCGGCGTGCTGGTCCACGATGACGATGCCGTCCCGCGTCTGGGCGACGATATAGGTCTCGTGCAGCTGCGCGCGCGCTGCCCCGAGCGGTGCGTCCGGTTCCTCGACCGCGGGCGCCGGGGCGCGTGCATCCGCGCTCGGCTGAAAGGACGCGAAGCTTGCCTGCGCGGCCTCGCCGAAGCCGTTCGCGCGAGAATCGAGCGGGGCCTGCCAGCTCTCGGCCGGCGGCTGCGGCGCGTGCCGGGGAGGCGAGGGCGTCCAGCCTGGCAGGTACCCGGCGCGCAGGCTGTCCAGCGTGCGCAGGCCGCCGGTCGTCGCGGCGCGGTGGCCGGCGCGGGCGAGTGCGTCGCGGATGGCCGAGATCACCAGCGCCCGGACGAGGCCGGGATCGCGGAACCGCACCTCCGTCTTGGCCGGATGAACGTTCACGTCGACGAGGCGCGGATCGCAATCGAGCGCCAGCGCCAGGACGGGATGGCGGTCGCTGGCCATCGTGTCCGCGTAGGCGCCGCGCACCGCGCCGAGCAGCAGCTTGTCGCGCACCGGCCGGCCGTTCACGACGAAATGGATATGCGTCGCCGCCCCGCGGTGGAAGGTCGGCAGCCCGACATGGCCGGCAAGGACGAGGTTCTCGCGTTCCGCCCGGAGCGCGGCTGAATTCTCGGCGAAATCCTGCCCGAGCACCCGGGCCGCCCGGCGGAGGAAGCCCTCCGGCGTCGCCGGCTCGGGCGGAAAGGCGAGGGCGGAGAGGCCGTCGCCCTTGAGCGAGAGCCGGATCTCCGGATGCGCGATCGCGAGACGGCGGACGATCTCGGCCGCGGCAAGCGCCTCGGCGCGGTCGGACTTCAGGAACTTGAGCCGGGCCGGGGTCGCGGCGAAGAGATCGGTCACCTCGATCCGGGTGCCTGGGGAGGCGGGCGCGGGCCGCACCGCGCCCTTCCGGCCGGCATCGACCGTGATCGAAGCGCCGATCGGATCCTCCGGCCGGCGGCTCAGGATGGCGAGATGCGCGACCGCCCCGATGGAGGGCAGCGCCTCCCCGCGGAAGCCGAGCGTGCGGATCGTCGCGAGATCGCCGTCGGGGAGCTTGGAGGTCGCGTGGCGCTCGACCGCGAGGTCGAGGTCCTCGGGACTCATACCCCGTCCGTCGTCGACGACCCGGACGAGGCGGCGCCCCCCTGCCTCGATTGTGACCTCGATCGAGCGCGCGCCCGCATCGATCGCGTTCTCCACCAGCTCTTTGACGACGGCGGCCGGCCGCTCGACCACCTCGCCGGCCGCGATGCGATCGACCAGGACGGGATCGAGCCGGCGGACGGCGCTCATCGCCATGCGGGGGAGATCAGGCCCGGCTCTCGGCCAGGTACTGCTTCGCCAGGATCTTGCCTTCCTCCACGGCAGGCTGGTCGAAGGGATCCACGCCGATCCCGTAGCCCGTAAGGATCGTCTCCAGCATGAAATGCATCATGAGCTCGCCCATGGTGCGCGCATCGAGGCTGTCGACCTCGATCCGGCGGACCGGGCGGCGGTTGCGGGCGAGGGTGTCGGCCGTGGCGCGACCCTGGGCGGCGACGAGATCGCCGATATGCCGGCCGGCGAAGCCCGGCTCGCCGGCCCGCCGAGCCAGCTCCGGATCGATCGCCGGACCCTCGCCGGCGACCCCGGTCGTCACGACGGTGAAGACCTTGTCGTTCGGGCCGGCGAGGTAGAGCTGGAGCTGGCTATGCTGGTCCACCGGCCCGATCGCGGCGACGGGCTGCGAGCCGCGGCCGTCCTTGCCGAGGCTCTCCGCCCAGAGCTGGACCCACCAGCGCGTAAGCCGCTCCAGCCTGTCGGCATAGGCCATCATCACGTGGATGCCCCGCTGTTCGAGCGCTGCCGCAATGGCGAGCGCCGCTCCGACCGCGGCGGGCGTGTCGTTGACGGAGGCGCCGGCGCGGATCGGGGCCAGCGCCTCGGCGGCACCGGAACGGATCGCCCGGATATCGAGCCCCAGGATCGCGGCCGGAAGCAGTCCGACATTGGTCAGGGCCGAGTAGCGGCCGCCCACCCCGGTATGGTGCTCCAGGAAGCGCACGCCCTCCGGCTCGAGAAGGTCGCGAAGGGCGTTCCTGCCGTTCGGCTTCCTGGGCTCGGAGAGGCCGAGAAGCAGCTCGCCGGCGCGGCCCCGCAGGCCCGCGCGATCGAGCGCCGACAGGACGGCCATCGCCTGCATCAGGGTCTCGCCCGTCCCGCCGGATTTGGAGATCGCCACGAAGCGGGTATCCGGAAGCGGCAGCCGCTCCAGCAGCCGCGCGAAGGTGATCGGGTCGAGATTGTCCATGAAATGGAGGCGCGGCCCCTCGGCGAGACGGCCGAGCCCGGGCACGTTCCAATCGGCGAGCTGGGCCAAGGTCTGCCCGCCGAGGCTGGACCCACCGGTGCCGAGCAGCACGATGTCGGACGCACCCTGCTTCAGGCCGGCCGCCGCCGCCTCGATTTCGGCGAGGTCCGACTCGGATCCGGGGAGCTGCAGGAGCGCGAGGCGGCCGGTCTCGAGATCCTCGCGAAGCCGCCGCAGGGCCGAGGTCGCGCCTGCAAGTCCGGCCTCGAAGGCGGCGCGCGGCAGTCCGCCGACCCCGATCGTCGGCTCGAGCGCCTGCTCGACATTCTGCTTCAAGGCCATGCGAGTTGCTTCCTTCCGGATGCGATCGAGCGGCGCCATAGGAGCCCGCCGCTCCGACTTAGAACCTTCGGCCCGCTGCGGGAACTCCCTGCCGGAAGCACCGGCGCAGGCCGTATACGCAAAGCGGCCCGGAGAACTCTCCGGGCCGCTTCTCCTGCGCGAGAATGGAGCGTCAGTCGAGCACGACGACCTTCGCGCCCACCTTCACGCGGTTGTAGAGGTCGATGACGTCCTCGTTGGTCATCCGGATGCAGCCTGAGGAGACGGCCTGGCCGATCGTCTCCGGCTCGTTGGAGCCGTGGATGCGATACAGGGAGGAGCCGAGATAGAGCGCCCTGGCACCGAGCGGGTTGTCGGGCCCGCCCGACATGTAGCGGGGCAGGTCGGGGCGGCGGCGCAGCATTTCGGCCGGCGGCGTCCAGCTCGGCCATTCCTTCTTGGCCGTGACGCGCTTGACGCCGGTCCATTCGAAGCCGGGCCGGCCGACGCCGACCCCGTACTCGATCGCCTCGCCGGGGCGGGTCACGTAGTAGAGCCTGCGCTCGCTCGTGGAGATCACGATCGTGCCGGGCGCGTATTGCGTCGAGAACTCGACGCGCTGCCGCGGGATCGGCGAAGCCTGCGGCCGGTATCCCTCGTCGAGATACTCGATCTCACGATTGTTCATCGGATCGGACCACCAGCTCGACTGGGCGGCGGCGGGCTGGGTAGCGGCAGCAAAGCCGATGGCGAGGCCGGCCATCGCGAGAAGCGCTTGACGCATGTCGAAGTATTCCCGAGTGAGTGGTGCGACCGTGCCGGTCGTCAAGATGGCAGCACAACGCCACGGCCACGCTTCGGGTTTCATTGTTGCCGGCTGCAATCTGGGGCAGGGCTGCCTAGTCTTGCGGGACGAGGGCGATCGCCGAGATCAGCCGGCCGTAATCCGGCTCGCCGCGGTGGGTGGCGCGGCGATAACTGTAGAACCGTGTCCCGTCCGTATAGGTGCAGAGCCCGAGCGAAGCGGCCTTCCCGATTGCCGCTGCTTCCAGCCGGTGCAGGATGAAGGCCGGAAGGTCGAAATAGGCGTGCCCCTCGCGCCCGCTCGGGCGGAAGAAGCGCCGGTACGATCCGTCCGCCTCCACGAAGCGGGCCGCGAATTCCGGCCCGACCTCGTAGGCCTGGGGGCCGATCGTCGGCCCGAGCACGGCGACGATCCGCGCGCGCGAGGCGCCGAGCTCCTCCATGCGCGCGACGGTCGCCTCCAGCACGCCCGTGAAGGCGCCCTTCCAGCCGGAATGGGCTGCGCCGACGACGCCCGCTTCCGCGTCGGCGAAGAGCACGGGACCGCAATCGGCGCTTGCGACCGCGATGGCAATGCCGGGCGTCCGGGTCGCCATGCCGTCCGCCTTGGGCCGCTCCTCCGGCCGCCACGGCTTTTCGACCGTCACGATGTCGGCCGAGTGGATCTGGTGGAGGCTCACCAGCCGGTCGGGCGCCACCCCGAGCGCCGCCGCCATCCGGGCACGGTTCTCGGCGACGGCCCGTGGATCATCTGCCGACCCGACCCCGCCGTTCAGCGAGGCGTAGATGCCGGCAGACGCTCCGCCCTCCCGCGTGAAGAAGGCGTGCCGGATGCCCGGGAGAGCCGAAAGGTCCGGGGCCTCGATCTTCATGTCTGTTCGAGCTCCTGAGCCGCGCGGACGCTTGCGGCAGGCGGCGCAAATCCCGGAAGCTGCGTCACGCCCGGCTGGGCGAATGCGACCGCCTTGAACAGGTCGCCCATCCCGTCCGGGCCCGGGCCGGTCAGGCGCCGGAGGGCGGCCCCGATCTCGGCGGCCTGCTCCGCGGAGGCGCCCCGACGCAGCCGCTCGGCCCTGGCCTCGATCCCGAGCGCCCGCAGGAAGTCGCCCTGGCTCTCGGGGCCGTGCACGGATGCGCCCGCCCGCGCGGCTGCGCGGGCGAGGGCTTCGAAATCCACATGCGCGGTCAGGTCGGCCTCGCCGGGCTCGGCGAGCGGGTCCGCGAAGGCGTGGTGCCTGACCGACTGGAGCGTTTCGCCCGGTCCGGACCGGTGGTGGCCGTAATCGATCACGAGTGCAGCGCCGCCGCCCCGGGCGAGCCGCGCCCCGATCTCCGCCGCGATCGCAAGTCCGGCTTCTCCGACCTCCAGGACGTCGCCGGGCTGGCCGGGCGCGGCGAGACGCGGGTCCGGGTCGGGCGCAAGCCCGAAGGAGAGCGCGCCGTCCGGCCCGAGACCGACCATCCGCTCGTGCCAGCCGGTCCGGGCGCGGACGAACTGCCGGATCGGAAGCGCGTCGAAGAACTCGTTCGCGATGACGATGGCCGGGCCGGGTGGAACCTCGGCGAGCTGCAGGTGCCAGGTCACCGCGACGCCGGCGGGCTGGAGCGTACGGGCCTGGGCCTCGCGCAAGGCCGGGCTCGTCTCGACGAGATGCACCGTGAGGGCCTCGCGGAAGCCGGGCAGGACGCCCGCGGCCCGCAGCGCATCGCTCATCAGCGTGCCCCGTCCGGGGCCGAGCTCGACGAGCCGGAGCGGTGCTGGCCGGCCCAGGAGGGACCAGGTCTCCGCCGCCCAGAGCCCGATCAGCTCGCCGAACATCTGGCTGATCTCGGGCGCCGTCGTGAAATCGCCTGCGGCCCCGAGCGGATCGCGCGTCACGTAGTAGCCGAGGCGGGGATGGCCGAGCGCCAGCGCCATGTAGCGCTCGACCGTGATCGGGCCTTCGGCCGCGATCAGCTCCCGGATCTCGCGCTCGAGCCCGGTCACGCGGGCGCCTCGGCTCCCCGATGGCGCGGACGCGTCCAGCCGCGCGCGGCAGCGACGATCACGGCGAGGCCCGCGGCCGCCATGGGGACGGACAGAAGCTGGCCCATGGTGATGCCCCCGAGGAGGAAGCCGAGCTGCGCGTCGGGCTCGCGGAAGAACTCGCAGGCGATCCGCGCAAGAGCGTAGCCCACGACGAAGATCCCCCCGACCAGGCCCGGCCTGCGGAAGCCGAACCGGCGCACCACGACCGCCATGAGGGCGAGAAGAAGCAGCCCCTCGGCGAAGGCCTCGTAGAGCTGGCTGGGATGGCGGGGGATATCGCCGCCCATCGGGAACACCACCGCCCAAGGCAGGTCGGGCGCGGGACGGCCCCACAGCTCGCCGTTGACGAAGTTGGCGATCCGACCCGTGAACAGCCCGATCGGGGCCACGACCGCGGCGACGTCCAGCATGGCCAGTGGATTCAGGCCGCGCGCCCGGGCGAAGAGAACGATGGCCAGGATCGTGCCGAGAAACCCGCCGTGAAACGACATGCCGCCGCGCCAGACCGTGAAGATCTCGGCGGGGCGCTCGAGGTAGCTGGCGAGGTTGTAGAAGAGCACGTAGCCAAGGCGCCCTCCCAGCACGATGCCGAGCGCGATCCAGACGATCTGGTCGTCCATGTCGGCCCGGGTCGGGCGACGGATGTCGCCCCAGAGGGCCGCGTCGGCGGCGAGGCGGCGGGAATACCACCAGCCGAGCACGATGCCGGCCACGTAGGACAGCGCGTACCAGCGGATCGCGAACGGCCCGACCGCGATGGCGACGGGATCGATATGAGGAAAGGGGATCGCGAGGAGCGGCATGTCTGGTCCGGTGCGAGTCGCCCGCGGGCGGGATGTCTCCCGCGCCGGTGCCGGGCGTCAACCCCGCGCGGCGGTTGCGCAGGCCGCCCTCGCTGCGCATCTAGGATCGAGGCCGGCCGAGCCGGCGGAGAAGGAGACACCGAGCATGGCCGGATCAAGCCGCCTGATGGACGATTTCGCGCGCCTCGTCACGGATGCGACCGGTGCCGCCCAGGGCGTCCGCCGCGAGGTCGAGAGCGCCGTCAAGGCTCAGATCGAGCGCATGCTCCGCGACATGGACGTCGCGAGCCGGGAGGAGGTCGAGGTCCTGCGCGACATGGTCCTGGCCCTGCGGGCCGAGAACGAGGCGCTGGCGGCCCGCGTGACGGCTCTGGAGGGCGGCGACAAGCCGCTGCCGGACCAGAGTTCGGGTTTCGCCTGAGGCCGTTCGCCTAGCCCGAGAAATCGGCCCCGCGTCACTACAGGCTTCCGCAGACCGGCCCGGACAGGAAGCCCGCGAGGTCGGTCGTGACGTGATCGATATGCGGCGCCTCGACCGCCTCCTGCTCGAAGGCGTCGCGGAACGGATCGACCGTCTTGGGCAGGACGAGGCAGGTCGTCATGCCGAGCTCGTGCGGGACGACGAGGTTCTTGGCGATGTCCTCGAACATCGCGGCGCGCGCCGGCGCGACGCCGTGCCTGGCCAGGAAGAGCTCGTAGGCGCGCCGGTCGGGCTTGGGCGTGAACCCCGCCGCCTCGATGTCGAAGACGTCCTCGAAATGGTCGTAGATGCCGAGCTTCATGGCGACGGTCTGGGCGTGTTTCCGCGAGCCGTTCGTCAGGATGAGCTTGCGGCCCGGCAGCTTCTCGATCGCGTCGCCGAGGAGCGGGTTCAGCTCGATCGCCGAATGATCGATGTCGTGCGCGAAGTCGAGGAAGTCGGCCGCGTCGATCCCCTCCTCCTCCATGAGGCCGCGCAGGGTGGTGCCGTAGCGGTGGTAGTAATGCTTCTGCAGCGCCCGGGCCGACAGGCCGTCGGTCTCGAAATGCTGCATCAGGTAGAGCGTGATGCGCTCGTCCACCTGCGGCCAGACGCGCGCCTCATGCGGGTAGAGTGTGTTGTCGAGATCGAAGATCCAGGTCTCGACATGCGCAAAGCCGCGCGCGCCCGGCGCGGACAGATGAGGAGAAGACGAAGCGCCCATCGCGAGACGAAAAGGGGGCCGTCCGGCCCCGTCCGGTCTCAGATAGGAGCGCGGCTGCGCTTAAGGAAGTGCTGCGCCGATCAGGCGCGCACCAGCGTGCCCGCGCCGTAATCGGTGAAGAGCTCCAGCAGCACGGCGTGCGGGACCTTGCCGTCCAGGATGACCACGGCCTCGACGCCGCGCTCGATGGCGTAGATGCAGGTCTCGATCTTGGGGATCATGCCGCCCGTGATGGTGCCATCCGCGATCAGCCGGCGGCAATCCTCCACGGTCAGCTCCGGGATGAGGTTCCTGTCCTTGTCGAGCACGCCCGGCACGTCGGTCAGGAGGAGGAAGCGCTTGGCGTTCATGGCGCCCGCGATGGCGCCCGCGAAGGTGTCGGCGTTGACGTTGTAGGTCTGGCCGTCCGCTCCGGCCGCGACCGGCGCGATGACCGGGATGAGCTCCGCCTTCAGCACCGCGTCGAGCACGGCCCGGTCCACCACCTCCGGCTCGCCCACGAAGCCGAGATCGAGCTCGCGCTCCTCGTTCGAGGCGGGGTCGACCGCCGTGCGCACGGCCTTGCGGGCCGTGACCATGTTGCCGTCCTTGCCGCAGAGCCCGATCGCGCGGCCGCCCTCGCCCGAGATCCAGCCGACGATCTGCTTGTTGATGGAGCCGGCGAGGACCATCTCGACGACCTCGACGGTGGCCTCGTCCGTGACGCGCAGCCCGCCCTCGAAGGTCGACTTGATGCCGAGCTTGTCGAGCATGCGGCCGATCTGCGGCCCGCCGCCATGGACCACGATCGGCTTCACGCCGGACTGCTCCAGGAGCACGATGTCCTCGGCGAAATCCTCCGCGGCGGCCGGGTCGCCCATCGCGTGGCCGCCATACTTGATGACCACGATCTCCTGGTCGTAGCGCTGCATGTGGGGCAGCGCCTGGACGAGCACCTCGGCCCGCACGGGTGCGGAGGGCAGCTTATCGGTCATGGACGAATCTCCGCTGGAGCGCGTGCTGCGGGCCGAGGTTCAGGCCGCGTGCTGGCGCGGCCGCGACTGGCCGGAGAAGCCGAAGGTCACGCGCATGCCCCGGTGGCTCTCGTCCTGGCCCCATTCCGCATCGAGCTTGGTCGCCATCGCCTTGACGATCATGCGGCCGAGGCCCTTCGGCGAGCGCGGCTCGGCGGGCACGGCATCGCGCCCGACCCCGTCATCCTCGACGACGAGGAGGATGCGGCCCGACGGCTCGTTGTGCAGCTTGACCCGGATCGGCCCCTTCCCGTCCGGATAGGCATATTTCATCGCATTGAGGACGAGCTCGGTGACCACGACGCCCACCGCGACCGCCTTGTCGGGATCGACCTCGACGGGCTCGGCCTGCAGCGAGATGCGGTGCGCCTCGCCGTCCTCTGCCGAGCTGCGCAGGTCCTCCACGAGACCCTTCAGGTACTGGTCGAGCGCGACCGTCTGCACGTCGTCGGACGTGTAGAGCCGGCGATGCACCTGGGCGACCGCCATCACGCGCCGGTTCGCACCCGCGAGGGCCGATTTCACGTCCTCGTTCTGGCTGGCGGAGGCCTGGAGGTGCAGCAGCGCCGCGATGATCTGGAGCGAGTTGCCGACCCGGTGATTGACCTCCCGCATGAGGAGCGCGCGCTCGGCCGCGAGCGCCTCGAAGCGGTCGCGGGCCGCCCTCACCTCGGCCTCGGCCGCCTCCTTGGCGCGGCGGAGCCGGACCGCATGCATCGCCTGCTCGATAGCCGCCAGAAGGAGCGGGATGAACTCCTCGCCGATCGTCTTGACGACGTAGTCGGAGGCGCCGGCCTTGAGCGCCGCCACCGCGACGCTGCTCTCCTGCGTTCCGGTCACGTAGACGACGGGCGGCGGGTCGGTCAGCGCGCGGATGCGGGCGAGCGTCTCCAGCCCGTCCTGGCCGGGCATGTAATGGTCGAGCGCGACGACGTCGATGCCGCCCTCCTCGATGCGCCGCAGCCCGCTCTCGCCGTCATGCGCCGTCTCCACGGCGCAGCCGCGCCGCTCCAGGCCCTTCTGGACGAGACGTGCAAGGCCTGGATCGTCGTCGACATACAGAATGCGGAGCGGCCGGTCGGTCATGCCGCCTCGGGCACCTGGATGACGGAGAAGAACAGGCCGAGCTGCCGGATCGCGTTGGCGAAGCCTTCGTAATTCACGGGCTTGGTGATGTAGACGTTGCAGCCGAGATCGTAGCAGCGCTGGATCTCGCGCTGGTCGTCCGTCGTCGTCAGGATCACGACCGGCGCGCGCCTGAGATGTTCGTTCTCCTTGACGACCTTCAGGATGTCGACGCCCGTCATATCGGGCAGGTTCAGGTCGAGCAGGATGAGGAGCGGCCTGCCCGCGTTCTCGCGCCCGCTCCCGTCGGGGCCGAGCAGGTGGGCGAGCGCGCTCGTTCCGTCCGCGAACGGGACGATCTCGTTGGTCACGCCCGCCCGGCGGATGTTCTTCTCGATGAGCCGGGCATGGCCCTCGTCATCCTCGACCATGATGATGGTCACCGGCATCGTCATGCTGCCTTCCTTCGCGTCTCGGCCGACCACCGCTTAGGCAAGACGACCGAAAAAGTCGAACCTCGACCCGGCTCCGAGGTCAAGGTTATGTTGCCGCCGAGCCGCCGCACCAGGGCCCGGACATGGGCGAGCCCGATCCCCTCGCCCGGCTTGTCCTGCGTGCCCGCCCGGCGGAACAGCTCGAAGATCCGCTCCCGGTCCTTCGGGTCGATGCCGCGGCCGTTGTCGCGCACCTCGTAGATCACGTTCGGGCCCTGCACGCGGCCGCTCACCTCGACGACCCCCGGAACGCCGGGCCGCAGGTATTTGACCGCGTTCTCGATGAGGTTGGAGAAGATCTGCTCCAGCGCGAGCCGGTCGCTGGCGATCGGCGGCAGGCGCGAGGTGGTGATGGTGGCGTTCGCGGCCTCCGCCTGCGTGGTGGCGTTAGCTTTGATCGCCTCGATGAGGGCGGTCATATCGACGCGCTCCGGCCGGAATTCGCGGCGCCCCTCGCGCGAGAGCTTGAGGATCGCGTTGATCAGCCGGTCCATCTTGGCGATCGAGGTGCGGATGAAGCCGATCGCCTCGTCGAAATCCTCGCCGAGCTGCTTGTCCTGCTTCACCTCGGCCGCCGGCGCATCCGGTCCGCGCAGGGCCTCGAGCCGGCGGAAGGCGTCGTGCCGCAGAGCCTCGAGCTCGGACGTGAACCCCATGATGTTGACGAGGGGCGAGCGCAGGTCGTGGCTCACGATATAGGCGAAGCGCTGCGCCTCCTCGTTGGCCTCGCGCAGATCCGCCTCCCGCTCGCGCAGCGAGGCCGAGGCCCTGGCGAGCTCGGCGCCGACCTGGTTCGCTTCGGCGAGGGTCGTTTCGAGCGGCTGCACCGGCTCGCCGCGGCCGAGCGCGGCGGCCCGCTCGGCCAGCGCCCGGATCGGGGCCGTGATCCTCTGCCCGAACAGGACGCCGAGCACGACGGAGAGCGCCAGGATGGCGAGGCCGATCGCGGCGAAGAGCGACAGGGACCGCCAGAGCGGCTCGTTCAGCTCGGAATATCGGATGCCCACCGCCGCGCGGAAGCCTGTCAGCCCGGAGCGGGCATAGGCGCCGAAGACGGGCGTCCCGTCCGCCGTCGTGCCGGACCAGGTTCCCTGCTGGCCGGTGGTGAGCTCGCGCAGGTCCCGCGTGGCAAGCTTGCCGACGAATTCCTCCGGCCGGACGTTCCGGGCCATGATGATCCCGTTCCGGTCCACGATCGCGACGGTGTAGCCGGGCGGCGCGTCCACCTGGCCGATCACCCGCTGGAGCCGGTCGAGCCCGAGGCTGAAGTTCAGGACGTAGCGCGGCTGCCCGTCCCGCCGGACGGCCGTGGCGACCGCGAAGACCGGCTGCCCGGACACCTGGCCGGGAAAGACGTCCGTCACGAAGGCGCGCCCGGCCGCGATGGCCGCCTGATCGACCGGAAGCCCCGATTTCGGGAGCGGCGTGCCCCATGGCACCCGCACATTGACGAGCTGCTGCCCCGCCATGTCGGACAGGACAGGCATGATGCCCTGCCGGTCGGAGACCTCCCTGGCCTGCTCGTAGAAGGCCTGCAGGTTTCCGCTCTGCAGGTTCGCCGAGAGCGACAGCACGTCGAGCGAGGCGAGAAGGCCGGTGATGTCGCGGTCGACCGCGATCGCGACGCTGCGGGCGATCTGCCCCGCCTCGTCCTCCAGCCGCGCGCGCTCGCGGGCCGCGATCTGCCAAAGCAGGAAACCGACGAAGATGAGGATCGGGGCCGCCAGGACGGCGGTGAAGATGCCGAGATGCCCGCGCACGGACATGCCGCGCCGGAGCGGCGCCGGCTCTGTGCCCGGCTCGGCGAGGTCGAGGCCGTCGGGCAGGGGCGGCGCGAGCCGGGACATGGATGGGGAGGGCCGTCCTGGCAAGGCTACGGAACCGGCGGGCTCACGCGGGCTCAAGCCGGCCCCAGGCGGGGCGCCAGTTTCCGCCCTCGTCGATCACCACGACCTCCCGGCCGAGCTCGTTGGCGAGCTGGCAGCCGACCGCGAGCGCCTGGTGCGCCCCGAGCGAGCCGTCCCGGCCGAAGCTCAGCGGCGGCAGCCCGCCCGGCGCGGAAGATGCGGGTCCCTCGACCTCGCCCAGCATCACGCCGTCCGAGCCCTGGCGGATCGTGACCGTGACGGCGTCCGGATCGGGCGCCGCCACCCTGGCGAAGCGGTTCGCGGGAGCGGCCATCCGGCGCGTCAGCCGGCCGGGGCGAGCTCCGTCTCCGCAACCGCCCTTTCCTGCCCGTTCGGGCTCTTGATGCGGTAATGGTAGTCGCCGTTCGGGGTCGCCGGGAGCTGGCGGACCACCTCGTAGACGCCCTCGCCGGAGCGGTCGAGGAAGCGGGTCTTCACGCGAACGCGCTGGCCAACGTTGAAGCGATGTTCCGCCATGTCGGTACTCCCTGCTGCGACAGGCCGAATGCGTCACCCGACGCGGCGTCTGGAGGGCCATCTCGGACGAGCGAGCTGTTCAGGTCGAGAAGGCGCGGTGGCGCGATGGCGGGTCGGCGCGGGATCGGCCGAGGTCTCCCGCCTTATATTGCCGAGCTCGGGGAAAGGGCAAGCTTCACGCTGCCCTCCGTCCACCTATGACGGCCGAGAGCGCGGCGAGCAGCCATCCCGCCATCATCAGGATGCCTCCCGCGGGCGCCGCCATCGGCAGCAGCGCGGCCCCGCGCAGGGCGCGCGCGGCGAGATCGCCCGAGAAGAGCGCGAGCCCGAGCACGAGGATTGCGCCTGCCGCGAGCGCGGCCGCGCGGTGGAGCAGGCCCGTCGCGGCCCCGGCCGCGACCCCGATCAGGGCCGGCGCATGGACGAGGAGGAAGCGCGCCGAGATCTCCAGCGTGCCGCCCCCGGTCACATGCGAGGCGGCCGCCGAGAGGGCGACGCCGAGGCAGCCCGCCAGCGCGCCCAGGCCGACGAGAGCGCGCTCCGGCCCGCCCCTCACGGGGCCTCTCCCCGCTCGGCCAGGAGCCGGGCGATCGAGGCGCGCAGTTCCGGGATGCCGAGGCCCGTCCGGCTCGAGGTCGGCTGCACGGCCGGGAAGGCGGCGGGCCGGCGCCGGATCGCCTCCTCGGTCTCGCCGACGCGCCGCTCCAGCGCCCCGCCCTTCAGCTCGTCCGCCTTGGTGAGGACGATCTGGTAGGAGACCGCGGCCGTATCGAGCCCGTCGAGGACGCCGGCATCGTTCGCCTTGAGGCCGTGCCGGGCATCGATCAGGACATAGACCCGGGCGAGATTGGCGCGGCCGCGCAGATAGGCATGGATCAGCCTGGTCCAGGCCTCGACCTTCTCCTTGCCGGCCGCCGCGAAGCCGTAGCCGGGCATGTCGACGAGCCGCAGCCGGCCGCCGATGTCGAAGAAGTTCAGCTCCTGCGTCCGGCCGGGCGTGTGCGAGGTGCGGGCCAGCGTCCGGCGCCCGGTGAGCGCGTTGACGAGGCTCGACTTGCCGACATTGGAGCGGCCGGCGAAGGCGATCTCGACCCCCTCCATCGGGGGAAGGTTGTCGATGCGCGATGCCGCCCAGACGAAGTCGGCCGCGCCGGCGAAGAGCTTTCGGCCGGCCTCGGCGAAGTCGTCGGTATCGGTGGGCTCGGTCACGCCTGCGTCTTGGCCGGGCTGCCCGGCCACCTGGATTGGAGAGGGGGAGGCTGCTCACATCGGGGTCGCCGGGACAAGCCCGGCGACGACAGCGATCCGGCTACCCCTTGGCTGTCGCCGGCTTCTTCGCGAAGGTCGCGCGAAGGTTGTCCCACAGCTCGATCTTCACGCCGTTGCGCCGCATGATGATGCCCTGCTGCAGCACGGAGAGCGCGTTGTTCCAGGCCCAGTAGATCACCAGCCCCGCCGGGAAGCTCGCCAGCATGAAGGTGAAGATCACCGGCATCCAGGAGAACATGGCCTTCTGGACCGGGTCCGGCGGCTCCGGATTCATCTTCATCTGCAGGAACATCGTGATGCCCATGATGATGGGCCACACGCCGATATGCAGGAACTGCGGCACCTCGTAGGGCAGGAGACCGAACAGGTTGAAGATCGAGGTCGGGTCGGGCGCCGCGAGGTCCTTGATCCAGCCGAAGAACGGCGCGTGCCGCATCTCGATGGTGACGAAGAGCACCTTGTAGAGCGCGAAGAAGACCGGGATCTGGATCAGGATCGGCCAGCAGCCGGCGACCGGATTGATCTTCTCGCGCTTGTAGAGCGCCATCATCTCCTGCTGCTGCTTGACGCGATCGTCCTTGTAGCGCTCGCGGATCGCCATCATCTCGGGCTGCACCGCCTTCATCTTCGCCATGGAGACGTAGCTCCGGTTGGCCAAGGGCACGAAGAACAGCTTCAGGATGAGGGTGACGAGCAGGATCGACACGCCGAAATTGCCGAACATCCGGAAGAAGAAGTCCAGCGCTTTGAACATCGGCTTGGTGATGAAGTAGAACCAGCCCCAGTCGATCAGGAGGTCGAACCTCTTAATGCCGAGCGAGGCCTCGTAGGCGTCGACCTGCGCGACCTCCTTGGCCCCCGCGAAGAGGTGCTGGGTGAGCTGGGCCGTGGCGCCGGGCGTGACCGTCCTCGCGTCGGAGAGCGCGTTCGCCTGGTAGATGAAGCCGCTCCCCTCCTGGCGGGATGTGAAGCTGCCCTGGTAGGGCTGGCTCTGCTCCGGGATGACGGCGGCGGCCCAGTACTTGTCCGTAATGCCGAGGAAGCCGCCGGTCGCGGCGTTCCAGATCTTGCCGCGGGTCGTCTGACCCGGGATGACGGCCTCCTTGTCGAGCGCCGCGTAGCCCCATTCCTGGAGCCCGCTGTCGCCGACGACGCCGATCAGGCCCTCGTGCAGGACGTAGTAGCCCTGGGTCGGCGGCTTTCCGTGCCGGGAGACGAGCGAGTAGGGATAGAGCGTCACGGCTGCGGCGCCGCGGTTCTCGACCGTGTCCTGGACCGAGAACATGAACTTCTCGTCCACCGAGATCACCCGGCGGAAGACCAGTCCCGCGCCGTTGTCCCAGGTCAGCGTGACCGGCCGGGCCGGCGTGAGCGTCTGCGCATCGGCCGTCCAGACCGTGTCCTGGTTCGGCGCGCCGGGGCCGACCCAGCCGAACTCGGCGTAGTAGGGGGTCGGGCTGCCCGAAGGCGAGAGGAGCACGATGCGCGGCGAGTTCGGGTCGACCGTCTCGCGGTAGTTCTTGAGGGATACGTCGTCGATGCGCCCGCCCTTCAGGGCGATGGAGCCGGCGAGCGAGGGCGTGTCGATGCCGATGCGCGGCGAGCGGGCGAGCGCCGCCTCCCGGGTCTCGACCACGGGCGTGCCCGGCACGGACGGGACCGTCGAGGGCGCCGGGGCCGAGGGCTGGCCCTCGCGCGGCGACGGGCTCGGGACCTGCGGGTTCTGGCCCGGCGCGGTCTGGCTGGTGGCAGCCTGCTTCTGCCGCTCCACCATCGGCACGCCGTAGAAATAGTTCCAGCCGATCAGGACGGCGACCGACAGGGCGATGGCGAGCAGCAGGTTCTTGTTGTCTTCACGCATGGTGTCAGGTCCGCTCGGGGGCGGCCTCTCGAGCGGGCCTGGCACCGTGGCCGCGGCCACGGCCCGGCGCCCCGGGTCGCGTGACGGCCGCCAGGCCGCGCGACAGGTCCTCGATCAGGGTGGCGTAGGGAGCGGACAGCGCGTCGCGACGTCCGATCACGACGATGTCGGCGGGCTCGGCCGCGAAGGCTAGGCCGGCCTCGGCCACCGCGCTGCGCAGCCGCCGCCGGATGCGATTGCGCTCGGTCGCATGCCCGACGCGCTTGGTGACCGTGAACCCGACTCTCAGGCCGGCCGCACCGTCCCGTTCCGGGCGGCGCAGCCCCTGCAGGCTCATCCGCTCGGTGTGGAAGCGGCGGCCCGTGGCCGCCGCCAGGAATTCGGGTCGCTTGGTCAGGCGTCCCAGCGCCGCCTCAGGCCGGGCGCGCATGGGGGCGGCCCGCGATCTCAGGCCGAGAGGCGCTTGCGGCCGCGCGCCCGGCGCGCTGCGATGACCTTGCGGCCCCCCACCGTCGCCATGCGGGCCCGGAACCCGTGCCGCCGCTTGCGGACGAGCTTCGAGGGTTGATAGGTCCTCTTCACGTGTCATCTCCGGTCGCGTGTCCGGGTGGGCTCCCGACCGCTATGTGGTGTTGCGACTGTGTCCGAAAAGACGGGCGGGGCGCCGCAAGGGCACCCTCTGCTCGCGCGGGCTTATGCGGAGGAACGGCCGCGATGTCAATGTGAAGGGGCCTCAGCGCCCCGTCAGCCTCCCATGCACCTCGTCCATGTGGCGCGCGAGCCTGAGGTCCTTTTCCGTCACGCGACCGGCATCATGCGTCGTGAGCTCGACCGAGACGCGGCGATAGGTGTTCGTCCAGTCCGGATGATGGTTCGCCGCCTCGCAGAAGAAGGCCACCTCGACCATGAAGGCGATGGCCTGCGGGAAGCTCGCGAACGTGAAGATCTTCGCGATCCGCCTTTCGTCGCCGGACCAGCCGGGCGGCAGCACGGAGGATGACCCGCTCTCCACGGTCGTCGCGATCCCGCCTGCGAGAGTGGTGCCGCAAGAGGGATTCGAACCCCCGACCCTCTCATTACGAATGAGATGCTCTACCAGCTGAGCTATTGCGGCGCGCCGCCCCTTCTAGTCGCACGGGCTGCCCTTGCGCAAGGTCGGCGATCAACCCTGCGATCAACCCTGCCGCGCGGCGACCTCGCGGGCGAGGCGCTGCGCCGCATCCGGCGCGGCTGCGACCACCACGACGGCCGTCGCTGCCCCGCCCGCCATCCGGGTCAGGACGGCCGCATAAGCCGGGCGGGAGCCGTCCTGCCGGGCCATGTGGAGCGTGAAGCCGCGCCATCCGGCCTCGCGCAGGGGCTCCGCCGCGGCCGTGATCTTCGGCCGCGGGGCCGAGCCGAGACTGCGCGGGCGCGGCCTGCCTTCCAGCAGCGCACGGACGAGCCGCTGCGGCTCGGCCGCCGCGGCCGCGAGGCGTTCGGCGGCCGTTCCGCGCGCCCGGAACAGGCCGACGGCCGCGGGAGGCGAGCAGGACGACGCGAAACAGGCCGCGATCGCGACAGGCTCGATGCCGCCCTCCGTCACCCAGGCATCGACCGGCAGGCGGAGCCAGGGCTGGCCCGCATCGAGGCCCGGAACGTCCGGCGGGAAGGCGACCGAGGAGGCGAGACCCACCTCCAGGCATGCCGCGAGCGCCAGCGAGGAGGCGGCAGCCGCCGCCACCGCCAGGAGCGGACGGCCCTTCACGACGAGGCTTCCATCCGGTCAGGCGCCCGCTGGAGGGCGGGTGGCATCGTAGACGGGAACGCGGGCGGCGAAATCCTCGAGCCAGGCCACCAGCGCCGGATAGCTCCTCCGCCATTCTCCCGCGAAGCGCAGGTCGAGATAGCCCAGGACGCAGGCCTGCGCGACATGTCCGATATGCACCGTCTCGGCAGGGCGGGACAGCGCCGCCTCGCAATGGTCGAGGGCGCGCGAGATCTTGCCGGCCTGCATGTCCGTCCAGCTCCGCACGTGGTGCTCCGGGGGACGGTAGCGGCCTTCGTAGACGAGCAGCAGGGCGGCATCGAGGATCCCGTCGGCGAGGGCCTGGTGGCGCAGCACCCGGAAGCGCTCCTCCCCCGGCGGGACGAGCCGGCCGCCGCCGAGATGGTCGAGATAGTCGACGATGACGCGGGAATCGAAGAGGGTCTCGCCGTTCTCCAGGGTGAGCGTCGGGATCTTTCCCAGCGGATTGACGTCGGTGAGGCCGCTTTTCGGGTCGCCGGTCTGGGTCGGCAGGAGCGTGATCCGGTCCGTGAGGCCTACGAGCTCGGCCGCGATCCTCACCTTGCGGGCATAGGGCGAGGCAGGCGAGAAGCGCAGGGTCAGCATCGGTCAGGATCCTCCCGGGACATGCGGCCCGCGCGTCTCGCGCGGAGGCTCGCGCTCCAGCCTCTCGCACCGAAACGCGCCGTAGTCACGCCGCGCGAGCCGTTCCGCCAAGGCCGGGAGCAGAAGGCCCGCCTCGCCGGCGAGCGTCCAGGGCGGGTTCGCGACGAGGAGGCCGCTCCCGGCCAGCCGCAGCCCGTCCGGGCGATCGACCAGGAGCTCGAGCCTGAGCAGGTCGCGCGCCTGCGCCCCGGATGCGGCGGCCACGAAGGACTCGATCTCGGCCATGTCCTTGATCGGGTACCAGACGGCGAAGATGCCCGTCGGCCAGCGCCGCATGGCGTCGCGCAGGCGCGACGCAGCCCGGGCGAGTTCGCCGGGCTCCTCGAAGGGCGGATCGATCAGCACGAGGCCGCGCCGCTCCTTCGGCGGGATCAGGCCGCGCAGCGCGATCCAGCCGTCCATCAGCATCACCTTGATGTTGTGGACGGCGTTGAAGCGCTCGGCGAGGACCGCCCCGTCCTCCGGATGCTTTTCCACGAAGACGGCGCGGTCGGCGGGGCGAAGCAGCTCGCGCACGATCGCCGGGGAGCCGGGATAGACCGTCTCGCCGTAGCGCGCCCGTGTCGCCCCGATCACCTCCCGGTAGGGCGCCAGGAGCGGCTCGACCTCCGGCCCGAACGGCTCCTCCATCCGGCCGATGCCGGCGCGCCATTCGAGGGTGCGCTCGGCCTGCGGGCCTGCCAGGTCGTAGCGGCCGATCCCGGCATGCGTGTCGACGACCCGGAACGGCGTCTCCTTCCCGCGCAGATGCACGAGGATGCGGGCGAGCAGCGCGTGCTTCATCACGTCCGCGAAGTTGCCGGCGTGGAAGGCGTGGCGGTAGTTCATGGCGAGGGAAGCTGGATCGCGGCCGAGGCCGGCAGCCTCATATCGCGGCTCAGGCGAAGTCGCGCCAGAAGGGCTTCGCGTCGGAGAAGGCCCGGTGCGCCGCGACGGCACGCTCGAGCAGCTCCGCCTCCCGCCCGGCCTCGTCGTCCGGGGACGGGGCGCCGCCCTCCTCCGCGCGCGCCTCCGCATCGGCGTGGAGCGTCCTGGCGGTCTCCAGGTCGTTCAGGTCGCCCAGGGCCTCCTGCAGCTCCTCCAGCGCCGAGAGGAACCGCTTCAGCCCCTTCCTCCCCGCCTTGTGCTCGACGAGCCCCGAGAAGAATTCCGCCGCATAGCGGAGCTTCTTCGCCTCGATGCGGACCTCGTGGCGCATCTCCGGATCGAGCTCGGCGAGATCGCGGCCGCGCCGGCGCACGCGGCGCCGCCGCTTGTCGAGGATCGCGGCCGCGGAGACCTCGATCGGCCGCTTCAACCGGGCCCGGGCGTCCGGATCGGCCGGCCTGCGCCAGGCGCCGTCCTCCACCCAGGCGAGAAGGTCGAGCATCAGGCGCCGGAACCTCTTGGAGGCCAGAACCTTGGCGATCCGGTCATAGGCCTCCTCGCGCTCGGCCCTGAGCCTGGCGATCCAGGCCGGGTCGGCGGGCCGCCCCTCCGCGGCATCCGTCCCGGTGCGGGCGAGATAGACGTCGAGGTTGCGGGCATGGCCGAGATGGCCCGAGAGCGTGCGCAGCCGCTTCCTGATCTCGTCCGATTCGGGATCGCCGAGCAGCTCCTTGAAGAGCGACAGCGCCGAGCGGAGCCGCCGCATGGCCACGCGGGCCTGGTGCAGCGCCTCGGGCAGGCGGGCCTCGACCACTCCCGACTCGTTGAGGCGGAAATGGCGCAGGCAGGCCCGCACGATCGCGGCGAAAGCCGCCGCGGTCGGGGTTCCGCGCTTCAGCTTCACGGCCTCGGCCTTGTGGAAGCCTTGCGCCTCGCCCTCGGCGAGCCGGTACCCCTGCTCGGATTTCGTGAGCACCCCGAGCCGGAGCGCGCCCGCCTCGTCGAGCCGGCGGGCCAGCGCGAAGAGATCGGCGGCGCTGCCGCGCTTCAGCTCCAGCTCGAGCTCGGCGACCTGCCGGCTCGCGCCCTCCGCCGCGATCGTCCCCTCGTCGAGCGCGACCTCGATCGTCGAGCCCTCGCTCTCGACGAGCCAGATCGTGCGCTCGACCTCGGCGGCGAAGACCGGGCGAAGGCCGCCCGCGCCCTTTTCGGCCAGCGCCTCCTGCACGGGCGTGCGGGCGGCGGCGGCGAGATCCGGCCTGGGACCGGCGACCTCGCTCTCCCATTCGGAACGCTCGAAGAGGCCGATCCCGGGCCCGTCCGCGATCCCCTTCACGGTCTGGAGATGGCGCCCGCCGACGGAGCGCACGCGCAGGCTCAGGCCCTTCTCGCGCAGGCGCCGGTCCGCCGTGTCGAAATAGACGCTGGCGAGGCGCTCGCGGGCGCTCGCCTCCCCCAGCTGCTTGAGGCCGCGGGATTTCAGGCGCGCGAGCCCGCGCGGCCCGACCTCCAGCTTCAGCTCCAACTCACGCGGGTCCGACATGGTGCTCGCCTAGCCGGCGGACCGTAGCACGAGGCGCGGCGGCAGGGATACGGGCCGGGAGAGCGGCGCGACATGCGCCAGGAACTCGCGCGCGCTCCGCTCCCAGGACCGCGCGAGCGCGAAGGCGCGGCAGCGCTCGCGCGGGATGGCGAGCGCGGCGAGCGCCGCCTCGCGCAGGTCCGGGCCGAGCGCCGCGACGGGCGCGCCGCCGACCACGTCCTTCGGGCCGGACACCGGGAAGGCCGCGACCGGCAGGCCCGAGGCCAGCGCCTCCAGGAGCACGATGCCGTAGGTGTCCGTCAGGCTGGGGAACACGAAGACGTCGGCGGAGGCGTAGATCGCGGCGAGCTCGGCTCCCGTCCGTATGCCCAGGAAGACGGCGTCCGGGAAGGCGGCCTCGAGCCCCGCCCGCTGCGGCCCGTCGCCGACGACCACCTTCGTGCCCGGCAGGTCCAGCCGCAGGAAGGCCGCGAGGTTCTTCTCCACCGCCAGCCGGCCGACCGAGAGGAAGATCGGGCGCGGAAGATCCAGGGCCGGCGGCCGCGGCCGGAACAGCTCCGTGTCGACGCCGCGCGTCCAGAGCTTCAGCCGCCGGAAGCCGCGCCCGGCGAGTTCCGTCCGCAGGCTCTCCGTCGAGACCATGGTGGCCGCTCCCGCATTGTGGAAGCGGCGCAGCCAGGCATGGCTCCAGGAGAGCGGGATGGGAGCGCGCGCCCGGAGGTATTCCGGAAAGCGCGTATGGTAGCTGGTCGTGAAGGCGAGGCCTTCGCGCAGGCAGAACCGTCGCGCCGCGAGCCCGACCGGCCCTTCGGTCGCGACGTGGATCGCGTCGAAGCGGCCCGCCGCCACGATGCGCGCGACCTGCCCCGGGCGCACCAGGGCCAGGCGGATCTCGGGATAGCTCGGGAGCGGGACCGCCGGGAAGCGGTCGGGCGCGAGGAAGACGGTCTCCACGCCGATGCGGGCGAGCGCCGCCGCGGTCTGCTCCAGCGAGCGCACGACGCCGTTCACCTGCGGCGGTGCGGCATCCGTCGCGACCAGGAGACGCATCGGCACGCTTCAGGCGGCGGCTGCCGTGGCGACCTCCGGGCGCAGCTCCGGGGCCGCGCGGCGGGGCGTGAGCGCCGTCCAGCGGATCAGCTCGAACTCGCCGTCATAGGTCTCGGCGAGCGCGGTGCAGCTCTCCACCCAGTCGCCGCAATTCATGTAGCGGATGCCGAGCCGGTCGTGGATCACCGCATGGTGGATATGGCCGCAGATGATGCCGTCCACGCCGTGCCGCTTCGCCTCGTTCACGAGCGCGGCCTCGTAATCGCCGATGAAGCTGACGGCGTTCTTCACCTTCAGCTTCGCCCATTGCGACAGCGACCAGTAGGTCAGGCCGAGATGGCGGCGGACGAGGTTGATCCAGCTCGAGACACAGAGCGCCGTCTCGTAGGCCCAGTCGCCGAGGAGCGCGAGCCACTTCGCGTGCCGGACCACGACGTCGAAATCGTCCCCGTGCACCACGAGATAGCGCCGTCCGTCGGCCGCGACGTGGACGGCGTGGGACACGACCTCGACCCCGCCGAAATGGGTGCCGAGATAGTCCTTCAGGAACTCGTCGTGATTGCCCGGGATGTAGACGAGCCGGACATGCTTCCTGACCTTGCGCAGGAGCTTCTGGACGACGTCGTTGTGCTCCTGCGGCCAATACCAGCCCTGCTTGAGGCGCCAGGCGTCGACGATGTCGCCCACGAGGTAGATGGTGTCGCTCTCGACCTCGCGGAGGAAGTCGAGCAGCAGGCCGCTCTGGCAGCCCCGGGTCCCGAGATGGACGTCCGAGATGAAGACGGTCCGATACCGCCGGTTCTGAACCTGCACGTCGCGCCCTGTGATTCGGGGTCGGTACGCCCGAGGCTGTGACAGCCTCCGATTGCGCCGATGTGACAGCCGCCCGGCAGGACGGCTTCCCTTGGCGGAAGGGGCGGGCGCTGCTATCTGCGCTCGATCCGATTTCCGCGATCCAGTGAGCCCCGGCGTGGCCGGCGCGCGATCCTGGCCATCGCCAGAGCGCCTCATGACCAGCCATCCGATCGACAACATCCGCAACTTCTCGATCGTGGCGCATATCGACCACGGCAAGTCGACGCTCGCGGACCGCCTCATCCAGCAGACCGGCGCCCTCTCCGCCCGCGAGATGACCGAGCAGGTCCTCGACAACATGGAGATCGAGAAGGAGCGCGGGATCACCATCAAGGCGCAGACCGTCCGGCTCGAATACAGGGCGAAGGACGGGCGGGACTACATCCTCAACCTGATGGACACGCCCGGCCATGTCGATTTCGCCTACGAGGTCTCGCGCTCGCTGGCGGCCTGCGAGGGATCCCTGCTCGTCGTCGACGCCTCCCAGGGCGTCGAGGCGCAGACGCTCGCCAACGTGTACCAGGCTCTCGACGCGAACCACGAGATCGTCCCCGTCCTCAACAAGATCGACCTGCCGGCGGCCGAGCCCGACCGGGTGAAGGAGCAGATCGAGGAGGTGATCGGGCTCGACGCCTCGGACGCCGTGATGATCTCGGCCAAGACCGGGTTCGGCATCGACGAGGTGCTGGAGGCGATCGTGACCCGCCTGCCGCCGCCCAAGGGCGACGAGACGGCGCCCCTCAAGGCGCTGCTCGTCGATTCCTGGTACGACGCCTATCTCGGCGTGGTCGTGCTCGTCCGCATCGTCGACGGCAGGCTCCGCAAGGGCATGACCATCAAGATGATGGGCACCGGCGCCGTCTACGGGGTCGACAAGATCGGCGTCTTCCGCCCGAAGATGCAGGACGTGGCCGAGCTCGGGCCGGGCGAGGTCGGCTTCCTGACCGCCTCCATCAAGGAGGTGGCCGACACCGCCGTCGGCGACACGATCACCGAGGACAAGAAGCCGGCCAAGGAGCCCCTGCCGGGCTTCAAGCCGGTGCAGCCGGTCGTGTTCTGTGGCCTGTTCCCGGTCGACGCGGCCGAGTTCGAGAATCTGCGCGCCGCGATGGGCAAGCTGCGCCTGAACGACGCGAGCTTCTCCTACGAGATGGAGACGAGCGCGGCGCTCGGCTTCGGCTTCCGCTGCGGCTTTCTCGGGCTTCTCCACCTCGAGATCATCCAGGAGCGGCTCGAGCGCGAGTTCAACCTCGACCTGATCTCGACCGCACCCTCCGTCGTCTATCATCTGAAGATGCGGGACGGCTCGGTGAAGGAGCTGCACAACCCGGCCGACATGCCGGACGTGATGAAGATCGAGGCGATCGAGGAGCCCTGGATCCGCGCCACCATCCTCACGCCGGACGAGTATCTCGGCGGCGTCCTGAAGCTCTGCCAGGACCGGCGCGGCGTGCAGATCGACCTGAACTATGTCGGCAAGCGCGCCATGGTGGTCTACGACCTGCCGCTGAACGAGGTCGTGTTCGACTTCTACGACCGGCTGAAATCGATCTCGAAGGGCTACGCCTCCTTCGACTACCACATCACGGATTATCGCGAGGGCGACCTCGTGAAGATGTCGATCCTGGTCAATGCCGAGCCGGTCGACGCGCTCTCGATGCTCGTCCACCGCGACCGCGCCGAGAGCCGCGGGCGGGCGATGTGCGAGAAGCTGAAGGACCTCATCCCGCCGCACCTCTTCCAGATCCCGGTCCAGGCGGCGATCGGCGGCAAGATCATCGCCCGCGAGACGATCCGGGCGCTGCGCAAGGACGTGACCGCGAAGTGCTACGGCGGCGACGCCACGCGCAAGCGCAAGCTCCTCGACAAGCAGAAGGAGGGCAAAAAGCGCATGCGCCAATTCGGCCGCGTCGAGATCCCGCAGGAGGCGTTCATCGCGGCGCTGAAGATGGATTCGTGAGCGGCTCTTGTCATGGTCGGGCTTGGCCCGACCATCCAGCCTTCGGTTCGCCGAGCAGGCTCGTGAAAGGCCTCATGCTGCCGCGACACGCGGCAGCGCGGATGGTGGAGCGCGGTCTCCCGCGTTCGCGGATCCAGCTCGCCGCGCGCGAGCCCCATTGGGTCGAGCCAGAACGTGCCCGGCTCGCGGCCGCGGGCTATGCCGCCTGCGCGACCGGGGCGCGGCCCTCGTAGATCCTCTCCAGCTCCGGCCAGCGCGCCAGCAGCGCCTCCACGCAGGCCGGGTCGAAATGCGCCCCCGCCTCCTGCCGCAGGAGATCGCGGACGCGCTCGAAGCTCCAAGGCTTCTTGTACGGGCGCTCCGACAGGAGGGCGTCGCAGACATCCGCCACCGCCGTGATGCGGCCGGAAACCGGGATCGCCTCCCCGGCGAGCCTGTTCGGATAGCCGGCTCCGTCCCACCGCTCGTGATGCGAGATCGCGATCTCGGCGGCGAGCTGCACGAGCTCCGAACTGCTGCTCTTCAGGATCTCGTAGCCGCACCGGGCGTGCCCTTCCATGATGCGGCGCTCCTCCGGGGTGAGCGGCCCGGGCTTGTGCAGGATCGAGTCCGGGATGGCGATCTTGCCCACGTCGTGCATCGGCGAGGCGCGGCACAGGTCGTCCACGAAGGCCGCCGGCAGCCCGAGCTCGGTGGCGATGATCCGGCTGATCTCCGACACGCGCAGCACGTGCTGGCCGGTCTGGTCGTCGCGCAACTCGCCCGCCAGGCTGAGGCGTTCGACGATCTCCTTTTCGCGCGCCAGGAGCCGGTCGACCGCCTCCCGGATCTCGGCCATCATCCCGTTGAAGCGCGCCGCCAGGACCCCCGTCTCGTCGTCGCTCGCGACCTCGACGGGTACCGAATAGTCGCGCGTGCGCCCCACCCTGCGCATCGCCTCCGTGAGCTGGCCGAGCGGCACCGTGATCGAGCGCTGGAGGCGCACCGAGAAGAGGAGGCCGATCGCGAGCGCGGCAGCCGCGCTCAGGCCGGCATAGAGCATCGTCCGCCAGAACTGCCCGGCGAGCCCGCGCGTCTCGCCCACCAGCTCGATCTCGCCGACGGCCACGCCGCCGTCGATCACGGGCACGGTCAGGGTCATGGTCCGCGACCCGAGCAGCGCAAGGGGCGAGGCGTCCTCCGCGGCCGCAAGGACGAGGTCCGCGTTCAGGCGTTCGCCCGAGCCGATCTGGGCGAGCGGGTGGCCGTCCCTCCCGCGCACCTCCACATAGATGAGCCCCGGGACGCGCGCGACGGCGCGGATCGCCTGAAGGACGGCGACCCGGTCGGAGCCGGCCACGGCCCTGGAACTGGCCGAGGCGAAGACCTGCGCGGTCGCGAGCATCACGTCGCGCTTCGACCGGAGGAACCTCTGCGCCTCGCCCCAGCAGGAGAGCGCCGTTCCGACGATCAGGGCGACCCCGACCGAAAGGAGGACGAGCCGGTTGAGCTTGCCGCCGATCGTCCGGCTCGGCCTCCCGTCCTGGGCGGTTTCCACCACGGCCTGCACCCGTCCCCAACTCACCAGCCGAGGCGCGTTGCGGCGCGCCTGAACCGCCTCGGCGTCTCTCGCTCCCCGAGCATGATGGCTAAGGCTTAACTCTTTGGGCTTGGCGCGAAACTAACCCGCCGCAATCACCGGCTCCGTCGAAATCTTCGGCAGTTGCCGAACGGTCGGTTAACGCGATCCCCTGAACCGAGCCGCGCGCGAGGCGGGGGCCTGCCTCGTGCAAGGCTTCCCACCATCATTCCTGGCCGGAGAGGAGGGAAGCACTGCGCAGGCAAGCGCGCAGAGACGCCCCTCCGTCATGGTCGGGCTCGACCCGACCATCCAGTCTGCGCGCTCGCCCTGCCTTGCGAGGAGAAGGCGACGCGGCAATCCAGTCTTTGGTTCAGCAGGGGCCGGATTGCTTCGCTGCGCCCGCGATGACGAACCGGCGGGACCGTGAGGCTCACTGTCATTCCCGGCCGGAGGCGGCAGAGCCGCCGGAGGGGAAGGGAATCCAGGGGCGTTGTCCGTGTGGGAGGTGTGCTGGATCCCCTTCCCGCCTGCTGCGCAGGCGCCGGGGATGACGCCGAGGGCTTCCCGGCCTTGCGGTCCGCTGGGGCGCCGAGGCTCCAGCCTCTCCACTGTCATTCCCGGCCGGAGCGGCGGAGCCGCCGGAGGGGACGGGAATCCACGGGCTTTTCTGTCAGGTGGGTTTCTGGATCCCCTTCCCGGGCGCTGCGCGCCCGCCGGGGATGACACCGGACCGCCTCCACTGTCATTCCCGGCCGGAGCGGCGCGTCAGCGCTGCGGAGGGGAAGGGAATCCAGAGGCGTCGCGCTTTGGCTAGGGTGTCTGGATCCCCTTCCCGCCTGCTGCGCAGGCGCCGGGGATGACGCCGAGGGCTTCCCGGCCCTGCGGGCCGCCGGGGATGACAGGCGGCTTGACATTGTTAGGAATATAGTCTAGATCGGCTTCGTCCTCTTCGCCGAGGGGCGCTCTCGCGAGGCGTCAACAGAGCGGAAGAGCTTGACTGGGCCGGAATGGGCGAGAGCCCGAGCCGGCTGACGCGGCGCCTGCGGGCGGGTTTCGCGAACCCGCACTCGGGGAGCCGGACCAGCGCCGCCCTCCGGGTAATACGGCCCGGGCGCCAGTGCAGCATGGCTAGTGTTCTC
>NZ_JABEPP010000003.1 GCF_013044135.1 Enterovirga aerilata | reverse complement strand
CGGCTCCCCGAGTGCGGGTTCGCGAAACCCGCCCGCAGGCGCCGCATCCTCCTCCGCTTCCACGACGCCTCGCGAGAGCGCCCCTCGGCGAAGAGGACGAAGCCGATCTAGACTATATTCCTAACAATGTCAAGCCGCATGTCATCCCCGGCGCCTGCGCAGCAGGCGGGAAGGGGATCCAGACAACCTACCGCCGCGTGTCCCCCTGGATTCCCTTCCCCTTCGCAGCGCTGTCGCGCCGCTCCGGCCGGGAATGACAGTTGCGCGTGTCATCCCCGGCGCCTGCGCAGCAGGCGGGAAGGGGATCCAGGAAACCTACCCGCTGCGCGACGCCCCTGGATTCCCTTCCCCTTCGCAGCGCTGACGCGCTGCTCCGGCCGGGAATGACAGTGGAGGCGGTCCGGTGTCATCCCCGGCGGCCCGCAGGGCCGGGAAGGGGATCCAGACAACTCGCCGGTGTGCGACGCCTCTGGATTCCCTTCCCCTCCGGCGGCTCCGCCGCCTCCGGCCGGGAATGACAGTTGCGCGTGTCATCCCCGGCGCCTGCGCAGCAGGCGGGAAGGGCGGCTCCACCGTCATCCCCGGCGGCCCGCAGGGCCGGGAAGGGGATCCAGACAATCTCGCACCGCGGGAAACACCCCTGATGTCCCGTCCCCTCCGGCGGCTCCGCCGCCTCCGGCCGGGAATGACAATGGGGCTTGTCATCCCGGCGGGCGCGTAGCGCCCGGGAAGGGGACCAGAGAACTTGAGCGCCACACCCTTCCCCTGGATGCCCGTTCCCCTCCGCAGCGCTGCTCCGGCCAGGAATGACGGCGGAGACGATTGACCGCCCATTCCCGACGGAATAGCTGTAGCGCTTCAGATAGATAGTCAGATTCCTTTCAGCGACGATCCGGGGGGACGAATGGCGGGTCGGACGATCACGCGGGCCGATCTCAGCGAGGCCGTGTACCAGAAGCTCGGCCTGTCCCGGACCGAATCGGCGGCGCTCGTCGAGAAGGTCCTGGACGAGATCTGCGACGGGCTCGCCCGGGGCGAGACGGTGAAGCTCTCCTCCTTCGGGTCCTTCCTGGTCCGCAGCAAGGGGCAGCGGGTCGGCCGCAACCCGAAGACCGGGGTCGAGGTGCCGATCGAGCCGCGGCGCGTCATGGTGTTCAAACCCTCGAACGTGCTCAAGGCGCGGATCAACGGCGGAAACGGCGCCGCATCCGACGCGTGAGGCCGCAGCAGAACGCGCCGCCATGCAGAAGAGCCCCGACGCGTTCCGGACCATCAGCGAGGTCGCAGCCGACCTCGACATCCCCCAGCATGTCCTCCGCTTCTGGGAGACGCGGTTCTCGCCCATAAGGCCGCTGAAGCGGGGCGGCGGGCGTCGCTACTACCGCCCCGACGACGTCGACCTGCTGAAGGGCATCCGCCACCTGCTCTACGGCCAGGGCTATACGATCAAGGGCGTCCAGCGGATCCTGAAGGAGGACGGGCTCCGCTTCGTCCAGGCGATCGGCCGGGGCGAGCAGGTCGTTGCGGTGGCGCGGCCGGACAGCCAGCCCGACGACGGGCCCGAGCTCGGCGATTTCGAGGCGGCGGAGCTCAAGAGCGACCCCGGGCGGCCGCAGGCGGTCGCGCGCGAGGCGGCGGATCCGGAGGAGCCGGCGCATCCCCGGCTCGCGGCCGAGGACGTCGCGGCGCTCCAGGCGGCGCTGGACGAGCTCCTCGAATGCGAGCGGATCCTGGGAACGCTTCGCCGCGACTAAGGTGCCCGGGCGCCGCGGCCCGGTCCGCTTGCCGCCGAAGGCGCACGCGCCGTCGGTCTCACGGATGCGGAATGACCTGCCGTTTCCCTCCCCCGGCGAAGCGCCCGAGTTGCCGAACCGGCCGTCCAGCGGCAGTGTCGGCGCCGCAACACAATGTTCAGCGGGTATATGCCAGTGTCCCCTCTCGTCGGGCACCACGGCAGCGGAAAGACCAGGTCATGATCATGGACAGCGGAAAGCCCGATGCCGGCGATGCGGCGTCGCTGGGACGGCGGCCGGGTCTCCTTGGCCGCCGCTCGTTCCTGGTCGGCTCCGCCGCCGCGGGTGTCGGCGCGCTGGGGCTGGCCGGCTGCCAGACGACCGACGGCATGAGCTTCGCCGAGGCGTCGAAGCTCTACGGGCCGGTGCCCGAGGAGAAGTTCCCGATCCCGGCGGTCGACATCAGCAAGGTCGACCCGAAATACTACCGGCGAACGGTGGCCTACGAGACCAAGGAAGCGCCCGGCACGATCATCGTCGATCCGGCCAACTACTACGTCTACCGCATCGAGGAAGGCGGATCGGCCACCCGCTACGGCGCCAATGTCGGCCGCGACGGGTTCCGCTGGAGCGGGGACGCCTATGTCGGCCGGAAATCCGAATGGGCGACCTGGACGCCGCCGAGAGAGATGATCAAGCGCCAGCCCGAGGCGGCCAAATGGGCCCGCGGCATGCCGGGCGGGCTCGACAACCCGCTCGGCGCCCGCACGCTGCATCTCTACCAGAACGGCGCCTATACGCTCTACACGATCTACGCCTCGAGCGACCCCGAATCGATCGGCAGCGGCATCACCAGCGGCTGCGTGGGCCTCCTCAGCCAGGACATGATCCACCTCTACAACCGGACGCCGGTCAAGACGAAGGTGGTCGTCCTGCCGGCCTGAGGAATCGGCTTTTTGCCTCAGGCCTTGCTGGAGGCCGACGAAGCAGCGGGCGAGCCGCCTTCCTTCTCCCCTTGCGGGAGAAGAAGGCGCACACAGGTCGCGCGAGCGGCCTGCTACCGCGCCCCCGTTCCCCTGATCTCGCTCAGCGTGCGGTCCGGCGTGATCGCCTCCGGATCGACGAGGCAATGGATGATGGCGGGCTGGCCCGAGGCGAGCGCCCGTTCGAAGGCGGGCGCGAAATCCTCCGTGCGCTCGACGCGCTCGCCGTGGCCCCCGAAGGCGCGGGCATAGGCCGCGAAATCGGGGTTCACCAGCTTCGTGGCCGAGACCCGGCCCGGATAGTCGCGCTCCTGATGCATGCGGATCGTGCCGTACATGCCGTTGTCGACCACCACGACGACGACCGCGATCCCGTACTGGACCGCGGTCGCGAATTCCTGGCCGTTCATCAGGAAGTCGCCGTCGCCCGCGAAGCAGACCACCGTGCGGTCAGGGAAGATGCGCTTCGCCATGATGGCGGCCGGCGGGCCGTAGCCCATCGAGCCGCTGGTCGGGGAGAGCTGGGTGCGCCGGCCGGTCATCCGCATGAAGCGGTGGACCCAGACGGCGAAGTTGCCGGCGCCATTGGCGACGACGGCGTCCTCCGGCAGCCGGTCGCGCAGCCAGACCATCGCCTCCCCGTACTGGAAGGCGCCGGGCCCTTTCTTCGGCGTCTCGGTGCGCTCCAGGTAGTCGGCATGCGCCTCCGCGGTGCTCTGCAGCCAGGGGATCCGGCTCGGCGGCTCGAGCCGCCGCACGGATTCCGCGAAGGCCGCGGGCGAGGCCTCGATGGCGAGCGCGGGCTGGTAGACGCGGCCGAGCTCGGAGGCGTCCGGATAGACATGGACGAGCCGCTGGCGCGGGCTCGGGATGTCGAAGAGCGTGTAGGAGGAGGACGGCATCTCCGACATGCGCCCGCCGACGAGGAGCACGAGGTCGGCCCCCTTCACCCGCTCCGTCATCTTCGGCCCGGGATTGATCCCGACATCGCCGGCATAGTTCGGATGATCCGCCGGAAAGAGCTGCGCGCGCCGGAACGAGGTCGCGACGGGTAGGCCGAACCGCTCGGAGAACTCCACCATCCCGGCGCGCGCCGCCTCGCTCCAGCGCGAGCCGCCGAGGATGACGAGCGGCCTTCGGGCTTCCCCGAGCATGCGGCCGAGCTCGTCCACCGCCTGCGGGGCGGGCCAGGGCTCGACGGGCTGGACGCGCGGCGCGTCCTCGACGACGGCCGTGTCGAGCAGCATGTCCTCCGGCAGCGCGACGACGACCGGGCCCGGCCGGCCCTGGGTGGCGACCCGGAACGCCCGCGCCACGATCTCGGGGATGCGCTCGACCTGGTCGATCTCGGTCGCCCATTTCGCCACCGGGCCGAAGGCGGCGCGGTAATCCAGCTCCTGGAAGGCCTCGCGCTCGCGCATGGAGCGGTCGACCTGCCCGACGAAGACGATGAGCGGCGTCGAATCCTGCCTGGCGATGTGGATGCCGGGGCTCGCGTTGGTGGCGCCCGGGCCGCGCGTGACGAACAGGATGCCGGGCCGGCCGGTGAGCTTGCCGTAGGCTTCGGCCATCATGGCCGCCCCGCCCTCGTTGCGGCACACGAGCACGTCGATCTTCGCGTCGTGGAGGGCGTCGAGCACGGCGAGGTAGCTCTCGCCGGGCACGCAGGTCGCCCGGTCCACGCCCTGCGCAAGGAGCTGATCCACCAGGATCCGCCCGCCCGTCCGTGCCTGGCCTGAACTCATCCCGATCCGCTCCTCCGCCCTGGACTCCAGGCGGAGCGCGCCGGGTCCGGTGATCAGGCGGAGGCTGTAGCGGGGGCGGCCCCGCAAGGCCAGAGGCGGCGCGCCCCCGGCCCGGCCCCGTGCGGGCCCCGGCGCTCTCCCGCCGTCAGGACCTCTGGTAGCCGCACTGGTTCGTCTTGCCCCAGCAGCCGGTGCTCATGCAGTCGCTCTTGCGCCCGTCGCAGGTGCGGTTGCACTGCGTGCTGTTGCGGTAGTTCCTCACGCATTCCTCTCGGCAGACCTGGTCGCGGCCGCTGCAGGTCCGCCCCTGCGCAGAGGCGGGCAAGGGCGCGAGAAGCGCCGACAGGACGAGAGCCGAGAGCGCAGCCTTGACCATCTTTCCCCTCCCCTTCCGGCCGGACGGAGCCCGGCGCCGCGAGTGGATGGCCAGGCACGCCCGAGGGCAATGCTCTCTTTAGGGGAGGCGGAGCGATCGCCCCGGCGAGCAAGAGGTAGCACCGGGCGGAACCGCCCGGGCCTCCCGCCGGCGCCGGCCCGGCTCACTCCGGCGGACGCCGGAGATGCCAGTCGGTCGCCGCCTGATAGGCCCAGCCGATCCGAAGGGCGGTGGCCTCGTCATAGGACCGGCAGACGATCTGCAGCGAGGTGGGAAGGCCGCCGCTCCCGACGCCGTTGGGCAGCGCCACGGCGCAGAGGTCCAGGAAGTTGCCGAAGCGCGTGTAATGGGCCGGCGCCTTGGTCTGGTCCACCTCGTCGAGCGGCAGCGCCGTCGTCATCGTCGTGGGCGTCAGCAAGGCGTCGATGCCCGCCATCGCCAAGCCGAAAGCCTCCTTCATCGCCTCCCGCTGCTGCAGCGCCTCGAGATAGGCCTGCGCCGTCAGGCTCCGGCCCGCCGCGATGCGCGGGCGGACATGCGGGTCGAGCGGCGCATTCTCGTCGTCGATCAGCTCGCGCAGGATCGCATAGCTCTCCGCCGCCATGATGCGAAGGTTCAGCGCGGCAACATCTGCGAAGCCGAAGGGCAGCCTGGCCTCGACGATCTCGGCGCCGAGCCGCTCGAGCTCGAGCAGCGACGCATCGTAGGCGGCCAGGACCTCCGCAGTCGCAAAGCTGCGCTCGGCCTCCGGCATGCGCGCGAGGCGCAGGCCCCTGACGCCGCGCTTCAAGGTCGGCAGCGGGTCGGCCTCGGGCACCCGCAGGGTCCGCGGGTCCAGCGGATCCGGTCCCTGCATGGCCATGTAGAGCAGCGCCGCATCCTCCACGTCGCGGGTCATCGGGCCGGGCGTGTCGAGCGTCGGAGAGAGCGGCAGCACGCCGTGCGTGCTGATCCGGCCGATCGTCGTCTTCAGCGAGGTGATCCCGCACCAGGAGGCCGGCATCCGCACCGAGCCGCCCGTATCGGTGCCGAGCGCCCAGGGCGCCATCCCGGCCGCGACCGCGACGCCCGAGCCGCTGCTCGAGCCGCCCGGCGTCCGCGGGCGCTCGAGGTCCCACGGGTTCCAGGGCGTGCCGAGGCGCGAATTGGTGCCCCACCCGCCCATCGCGAACTCGACCGTATGCGTCTTCCCGAGCACGATCATGCCCTGGGCGATGAGGCGCCGGGCGAGCGTGGCGGTCCGCTTGGCCCTGCGCTCCCGCCACGCCGCCGTGCCGCCGGTGACGATCCGGCCCTCGAGCTCGACCAGGTCCTTCAGGGCGACCGGTATCCCGTGCAGCGGCCCGACCGCATGCCCGGACCGGATGGCGAGTTCGGCCGCCTGGGCGGCCTGACGCGCCTCCGCCGAATACACCTCGACGAAGGCCTGGAGCTTCGGCTCGCGGGCCGCGATGCGGCCGAGATAGGCTTCGGTCAGCTCCACCGGAGACAGGCGGCGCGCCATGATCTCCTGCGAGAGCTGATGGACGGGCAGGAAGATCGGATCGGTCGACGTCATTACGGGCCCTTGTGGAAACGCATCTCTCGGCCGCGAGCGGTCAGGTCGCGGAGAACATGGTGCGGGGCAGCCAGGTCACGATCCCCGGAAAGATCGTGATGAGGAGGATGCCCAGGCACAGCACGAAGAAGAACGGCAACACCGCCCGGGCGACGCGCAGGATGTCGTAGCCGGTGAGCCCCTGGACGACAAACAGGTTGAACCCGACCGGCGGGGTGATCTGCGCGATCTCGACCACGAGCACGATGAAGATGCCGAACCAGATCAGGTCGATCCCCGCGGCTTCGACCATCGGCATGATGACCGCCGTCGTCAGCACCACCATCGAGATCCCGTCCAGGAAGCAGCCGAGGATCAGGAACAGGATGGTGAGCGAGAAGATGAGGCCGTATGGCGAGAGCCCGAGCGTCCCGATCCAGCTCGCCAATGCGCGCGGGATGCCGGCATAGCCCATCACGACGGACAGGAAGGCGGCGGCCGCGATGATGAAGCCGATCATGCAGGAGGTGCGGGTGGCGCCGTAGAGGCTCTCCTTGAAGTTCTCCCAGCTCAGGCTGCCGGAGAAGAGCGCCACCAGGAGCGAGCCGACGACGCCGAGCGTCGCGGCCTCCGTCGCGGTCGCGATGCCGGTATAGATCGAGCCGATGACGGCCATGATCAGGAGCACGGTCGGAAGGAGGAGGCGCAGCCGCTTGAGCCGCTCGCGCATGGGCAGGTCCGGCTCCGGCGGAGGCATCTTGTCCCGGTTCAGCAGCGCCCAGATCATGATGTAGCCCATGAAGAGCGCCATCATCAGCAGGCCCGGGAGGACCCCGGCCAGGAACAGGCGGGCGATCGAGACGTTCGCCGAGACGCCGTACACGATCATGATGATCGAGGGCGGGATCAGGAGGCCGAGCGTGCCCGAGGCCGCGAGCGAGCCGATGCTCGTGGCTTCGTGATAGCCGCGCCGCCGCAGCTCCGGCAGCGACATCTGCCCGACCGTCGCGGCCGTAGCCGCCGACGAGCCGCTGACGGCCGCGAAGATCCCGCAGCCGATGACGTTGACGTGCATCAGGCGGCCCGGGAGGCGGGTCGTCCAGGGCGCGAGGCCGTTGAAGAGGTCGTCCGCGAGCTTCGTCCGGAACAGGATTTCGCCCATCCAGACGAAGAGAGGCAGCGCGGTCAGCGTCCAGCTGCTGACCGCGCCCCAGATCGAGGAGGGCATCACCAGCTCGATCGGCGCGTCGGCGAACAGCAGCATCCCGAGAAGCGCCACGCCGATCAGCGACACCGCCACCCACAGGCCCGAGGCCAGGAGCAGCAGGAGCGCGAGGGCGAGGATGGGGCTGTAGAGAAGCGGATCCATGCTCGCCCTATTCGGTGAAGCCGTCGCCCTCGGCGCGGGCGTAGCTGGGTTCGCGTCCGGTCAGGACCCGGACCAGTTCCTCGATCGCTGCGATCTCCAGCAGCACGGCCCCGAGCGCCATGGAAAGCTGCGGTATCCACAGGGGGATCGGCATCATGCCGGTGGAGACGTCGCCGAACTCGTAGGAATCGAGCACCAGCTTGACCGCGAAGGCGGCAAAGAGGCCTCCGACCACGCACAGGAACGACACGCACCACACTTCCAGGGCCCGGCGCATGCCGCGCGGAACATGGATTAGAAGCAGGTTCACGCGGATATGCCCGCCGCTGCGGAGCGTGTGCGGCAGGGCCAGGAAGATCGATCCCGCCATGGCGTAGCCGGCGAGGTCGCCCGCATCCGGCACCACCAGGCCGAAATAGCGGCCGACGACCTGCGAGAGGGTCAGGGCCGCGATGATGACCATGAAGATCGCGGCGAGGACGATCCCCGCCGCGTACAGCCTGTCGAGCAGCCGCATCCGCTTCAGCTTTTGCGGTAGGCCGCGAGGATCTTCTGGCCGTCCTCACCGGCGGCCTTCGCCCATTCCTGGATGAGCTGGTCGCCGATGGCCTTCAGCTCCTTCATCAGTTCCGGACTGGGCTGGCGGACCTCCATGCCCTTGGACCTGAGGGTCTCGACGAGCTTGCCGGTCTCCTCGGCCTGCAGGGCCCAGCCCCGCTCCTCGGCGGATTTCGCTGCCGCGAGCACCGCGTCCTTCGTGGCCTGATCGAGCCGGCTGAACACGCGCTCGTTGACGATCACGACGTTCCAGGGGGCCATGGCCTTCACTTCGTAGAAGTACTTCACGAAGTCCCAGGCCTGGGTGTCGACGCCGGTGGCCGGCGAGGTGATCATCGCCTGGATGACGCCGGTCGAGAATGCCTGCGGCACCTCCGATTGCTGGACGGTGGCCGGGATGGCGCCCATCAGCTCGGCCAGGCGGCCCGTGACCGGGTTGAAGGCGCGGAACTTCACGCCCTTGAAGTCGGCCACCGAATTGATCTCCTTGCCGGCATAGAAGGAGTTCGGCGGCCACGGCACCACGAACAGGACGCGCATCCCCTGGCGGCCGAGACGCTCCTCGATGAACGGCCGGGCGGCCGCCAGGAGCTTGCGGTTCTCCTCGTTGTTGCTCGCCAGGAACGGCACCGCGTCGACGCCGAAGACCGCATTCTCGTTCGAATGCATCGACATGAGGAACTCGCCGAGCTGAACCTGCGCGGTCTGCACGGCCCGCTTCACCTCCGGCTGCTTGGTGAGCGAGTCTTCGGGATGGACGACGATCTCGACCTTCCCGCCGGTCCCCTGCTTCACGTCCTGCGCGAACTGCTGGATGTTGCGCGTGAAATAGTTCCGCTCATTGGAGCGGACCGGCATGTTCCATTTGTCCGCCAGGACGGCAGAGCTCGCAAGGAATGCGGCCGCAAATCCGGCACCCGCGAAAATCGATCCGATGTTGCGCACGTTTCATCTCCATAAGGATGATTACAGGGTTGCTGGATGCGGTCCGCTCATAGTTCACCTTTCACGAGGTCCCACAAGAGCCGGTACGTGCCGGTCGCGACGACGGGAATCCCGGCTGCCTGGAACCTGCTCTCGACGAGTTGGGTGACGGCGCCGACATCGGTGCCGTCGATGAGCACGTACCAGTCGGCGGCACCCGGATTCGCCGTGTCCGGATCGGTCAGCGTCCTGGACAGTTCCGGATCGCTCTCCACGAGATGGAGCGAGACGATGCCCGGCAGCATGCCCGGATCGAGCAGCGGGAGAAGCCCGGTACGGGCGGCGTCCCTCCCGTCCGCGGCGGGCCGGAGGCGGACGACGCCGAGCGCGCCGCCGCGGCCCTGGCCGCGGCTATGGCTGATGCGGCCGATCACCCGGCCCGGGTTGCGGAAGCGGGAGATGTGCTTGTTGGACCAAGCCGTCTGGTTCGCCAGGACCTGCTTGTAGGCCGGGCTGCTGAGGGTCTCGAAGCTCTGCGTCGAGTAGGTGTTGAAGTATTTCGCCCCCGCCTGCACGGCGATCCAGCGCCGGGCCTCCATGAAGCCCTCGATCGCCACCCGCTCGGCGAGATGCTCGCGGTCGTACCAGAGGTTGAAATCGGCCTCATCGGCGGGATCCACGTCCATCCAGGTGATCAGCATTCCCTTTCCGGCGATCGGCATCCTCGATTCCTCCCGTTCTGGTCCCGAAACAGTCGTGCGGCGGCCTCCGGCGCCGGTCTCGCGTGCATGCTCGCCTTCCTGGGACAGGTCGCCTCCCGCAGAGTTGCGTCACGATGCCCTTTCCACGGCGAGGAGGCGCGGCACGACCGAAACATCCTCCAGCTCGTCGAACCGGGCGACGAGCGCCACCAGCCTGTCCCGCAGCTCCGGCGGCACCGGCGGATGGGCATAGCCGCAGCAGCGGCCGAACTTCTCCAGGTTCTCGGCCTCGCTCAGGGGCGCGTCCGGGTGACCGTAGATCGCCGGAACGATCATCTCGTGCCGCTCGCCGCCGTTCAGCCGGACGGTGACGCGCTGCGGGGCGATGGCGTTCTGGCTCGGGTTGTCGTCCGGGACGAGGCGGACGCGCCCGGCGAATGCGTGGACCGCCGGATCGTTCCGCATCTCGGGCGTGCTGAAATCGGGCACATCGACCCGCCCGCGAGCGAGATACGTGCCAACCACGAAGGGCAGGCAGAGCTTGGCGTAGTTCGAGGACGGGTTCGGCACGTTCGGCCGGCCCATGAGCCGCATCACGACCGGCGGCACATGGACCACGACCTCCGCCACGGCCTCCGGCGCGAAGCGATGCGCGGCGATCAGCCGGCGCAGGCCGTCCACGGCGCCGTGGCTCAGCCGGCCGCTCGGATAGGGCTTGTGCGAGAGCCGGGTGAGCTGCGGGACCCGCCCGAGCTCCGCCTCGATCGGCGCCGGCTCGAACGAGCCGTCCTCCATCATCGCGTAGTAGCCGAAGGGCCCGTTGAGCATGTCCTTCGGGCCGGTCAGGCCGGCTTCGGCGAGATCGATCGCGGTCACCGCCGCCCGCGCGTTCGCCGCGATCTGCAGGCCCAGCGCGGGCGAGCCCTCCACATGGGCCTGCATCGTCCCGGAGACCTGTCCGAAATGGAGGCCGAGAACATTCAGCACCCCGGCTTCGGCGAGGCCGGCCGCGTTCGCAAGCGCGGCCGCGGCCCCGAACCCGCCGGCCGTGGCGGGGCGGAAGAAGCGCAGGCCGGATCGGGTGGCCGATCCGAGGAGGCCCGCGACGTCCACTCCGACCGACATCGCGGCGACGAAGCGGCGTCCGCTCACCGGGTCGCCGCGGCGCGCCGCGCGCTCGGACCAGGCGAAGAGCGCCGACAGCAGCGTCGCCATCGGGTGGACGATGGCGCGCTCGTGGATGCAGTCGAACTCCAGCGCGTGCACGAGATAGGCGTTGACGAAGGCCGCGGAGGGCGCCGGCAGCTCCGCGCCGCTGCCCCAGGCGGTCGCGTCCGCGCCGCTGCCCCAGCCGGACGCCGCCGCGAGCACCCGGCCCGCATTCGCGTCGGACGTGCCGGCAAGCCCCACGCCGAGGCTGTCGAGCAGGAAGGTCTTCGCCCTGGCCACGGCCTCCGCCGGGAGATCGCCGAACCGCGTCTGCGCGGCATGGCGCGCGAAGGCCCCGGCCGCATCGAAGGAGTCGGGTGCGCCGGCCGGGCGGTCGTCCATGCGCCTATCCGGCCGGGTTCCGCGATGACGGCGCCGGCTCGTGCCGGGCGTACCAGTCGGCGATCTCCGCGCCGACCACGAACTTCACCTGCGTCGAGGCCTGGAGCAGGTCGACCATCCGCTCCAGCTCGTGGAAGCGGTGCGGAACGCCGATGAGATGGGGGTGCAGCCCGAGCGCCAGCACGCGCACCGTCTCCGTCGCCTCGCGCTCGAACAGACGCAGCGTGTGCTCCAGGCGGCTCGCCATCTCGCCCGTCGCGTGCCGCTCCACCGCGTAGATTACCGAATCGTTGATCTCGAGGTTGTAGGGCATCGCAAGGAGCGGCCCGGCCCGGGTCGTCATCCAGGACGGCAGGTCGTCGACGACCCAGTCGAAGACGTAGTCGATCCCGGCCTCCTTCAGGATGTCGGGGGTGGTCTCGGTCTCCCGCAGGCCGGGCGAGAGCCAGCCGCGCGGGCGCCTGCCCGTGAAGGCGGCGATGCGGTCGAGAGCCTCCCGGATCGTGGCGCCCTCCCCGCCTTCGGCATGGTTCAGCGCCTTCTGGTGCATGCCGTGGCCGATGAATTCCCAGCCGGCCTCGCGCATGGCCGCGGCGGCCTCCGGATAGGCCTCGATCACGCCGGCGTTGAAGCTCGTCGAGGCCGGCAGCCCGCGCGACCTGAACAGCTCGAGTATCCGGGCCATCCCGGCCCGCATGCCGTAATCCGCCCAGGAGAAGTTCGGCACGTCGGGCACCGTCTCGCGCCCGTGCGGAGGCGTGAGGATCGTCCTCGGCATGGGGTCGCTGAAGCGCCAATGCTCAACGTTCACGACGAGATGCGCCAGGATGCGCTTGCCGCCGAGCGGCGGCAGCGCGGGCCGGCTCGAGCTCAGGCGGTAGGGGATGCGGGGATTGGCCATCAATGGGTTCCGTGCGCGAGCTTCATCTCCGCCATGATCATCGCCTTGTAGGCGGTGAATTCGGGCGTGATGAGATTGTCGATCGAGCGCGGCCGGGGCAGCTCGACCTGGATCTCGCGCGTGATCCGTCCGGGGCGGGCCGACATCACGCAGATCCGGTCGGCGAGGAGAACGGCCTCGTCGATGTCGTGGGTCACGAACAGCACCGCGATGCCGAGCGTCTGCCACACGTCGAGCAGCAATTGCTGCATCGCGAGCCGGGTCTGCGCGTCGAGCGCCCCGAAGGGCTCGTCCATGAGGAGGGCGCGCGGGTTCATCACCAGGGCGCGCGCGATGCCGACGCGCTGACGCATGCCGCCGGAAAGCTGCGCCGGGAGCGCGTCCCTGAAGGCCTCCAGGCCGACGAGGCGGAGCATCTCGCGTGTGCGCTCCTCGTATTCCGCCCTGCTCCGGCGCTGCACGCGCGGCCCGAAGGTCACGTTGTCCCAGACGGTCAGCCAGGGGAACAGCGAGGCCTCCTGGAAGACGACGGCCCGATCCGGTCCGGGGCGACGGACCTCCTGGCCTGCGAAGGTGAGATGACCCTCGCTGAGCGGCTCGAAGCCGGCGAGCAGGTTGAGGAGGGTCGATTTCCCGCAGCCCGACGGTCCGAGCAGCGCGACGAACTCGCCGTCCCGGATGGAGAGATCGACCTCGGCGAGCGCCTGGACCGCGGTGCGGCCGGCGAAGGTCTTCGATACGCCCTGGAACTCGATCACCCTCGCGTGCCCCTCAATTCTGGAAGCTCTGGAGACGGCGCCAGCCGAGCACCCAGTGCTCCAGCAGGAGGATGAGCCGGTCGCTGAGGAAGCCGAGCAGGCCGATCGAGGCCATGTCGGCGATCACCACGTCCATCCGGCCGATGTAGTAGGCGTCCCAGAGCACGTAGCCGAGGCCCGACTTCACGGCGACCATCTCGGCCACGATCACGGCCGTCCAGCCGATGCCGAGGCCGATGCGCAGGCCGGTGAAGACCGACGGAAGCGAGGCGGGCAGGACGACGCGGAGCAGGATGTCGGACGGGCGCGCGCCCATCATCAGCGCGGCGCGGATCCAGTTCTTCTCCACGCCCCGTGCCCCGGCCGTGGTGTTGATCACGATCGGGTAGAAGGCGCCGAGCGCGATCAGGAACACCGCGCCCATGCTCTGGATGCCGAAGACCGCGATCGCGAAGGGCAGCCAGGCCGTGATCGGGATCGGCCGCAGCACCTGGATCAGCGGATCGAAGCTGCCGGCCGCGAGCCGGTTCCAGCCGATCAGGATGCCGAGCGGGATCCCGACCAGCGTGGCCAGCGCGAAGCCCTGGGCGACGCGCTGCGCAGAGAAGAGGACGTTGGCGAGCCAGGTGCCGCTATACGGATTGAGGCCGAGGCCGGACTTGCCGAAGGCCCAGACCTCCCAGGCCGCCCAGACGCGGTCGGGCGTGGGCAGCACCCCTCCGAAGAGCGATCCCGTCCCGCGCCCGGCAAGCTGCCAGAGAACGAGGACGAGCAGCGGCAGGATGACCGCGAGGACGGCCCTGCCCCCGCCCGTGCCGGTCAGGAAGGCGGCCGCGCCCCGGGCCGCCGCCGGGCGGGCGGATGCCGGCCGCGCCGGCTTGGACGCGGATGCGCTCTGCCCCGCCTGCAGGAGTTCAGCCTGTGCCATCTGCCCCTCCGCAGCCGCCGCCCGGAGGGCGACGGCCGTCGAGCCTCCCCGTTACCTTCCCGTCGCCTTCGCCACGAAGGACGCGTCCCAGTACTTGCGGATCTCGCCGGACACGTCCTTCTGGATCACCCCGAGCTCGTTGAAGGCCTTGGCCTGGCGCTCGAGCTGCTCGGGGGAGACGACGGCGCCGAGCGTGATCAGCTTGGAGGCCTCGGTCGCGATCTTGGGGTCGACGCCGGTCAGCTTGGCGTAGGCGTCGGCGAACCTGGCCGGGTCGGCGCTGAGCGTCTCCTGCGCCTTGATGTAGGACCACACGAAGCGCTCGACGGCGTCGCGCTTGGTCTCGACCGCCTTGCGGCTCGCGGCGATCATGCCGAGCTCGGCGCCGACCGACTTGGACTGGCTGTATTCCAGGTTCTTGGCGAAGAAGCCGTGCCCCTCCATCACGGCGAGCGACTCGAACGGCTCCCAGCAGACGATGGCGTCGACATCGCCGCGCTGGAGCGCCTGGACGTAGTTGGCGCCGCCGCCCTGGATGTTGACCGCCTGGAAGCTGTTGTACGGGATCCCCTTCTCCGTGACCGTCGCGGCGAACTGGAACCAGACGGCCGATCCGGGCCCGATCGCGACCTTCTTGCCCTTCAGGTCGTCCCAGGAATCGAGCTTCACGCCCGTGCGGCCGATCACGTACTTCTTCGACCCGCCGACGCCCATGATCCCGACCATGCTCGTCGAGCCCTGGGCGAGGCTGATCGCGAGGTCCGCGGGCGCGACCGCGGCGACGTCGAGCGAGCCGGCCAGAAGCGCCGTGCGGGCGTCGGCGTAGCGCGAGAACTCGACGAGATCGAGCTCGACGCCGAGCTTCTTGGCCTCTTCCGGCACCAGCGACAGCGGCGCGAGATGGCCGACCTTCACATAGCCGACCGTGAGCTTGGTCGGCGGCGAGAGCGGCGCGGGCGCCGGCTGGACCGCCCGGGCGAGGCCGGGCGCGAGCGCGAGCGCCGCCGAGAGACAGAGTGCAGCGAGTGACCTCATCATGTCCGACCGTCCTCTCTCCGTTGTGGCGCAATTCTGAGCCGATTGCGCGCTGGTTGGTTCATCGACCCGTGAACCGCGGCTCCCGCCGTTCCCGGAACGCCGCCTGCCCTTCGCGGTAATCCTCGCTTGCCGAGCAGGCGGACACGGCCGCCTGCAGCAAGGCGAAGTCCCGCTCCCCGGCCGGCTTGGCATGCTCCAGCAGACCCAGCTTGAGCGCCTTCAGGACCAGCGGGGCGTTGCGGGTGACCGACGCGGCATAGGCGGCCGCGTCGGAGGCGAAACTCTCCTCGGCGAAAACGCGCCCGACGATGCCGGCGCGGCGCGCCTCCTCCGCATCCAGGATCGCGGCCGTGAACAGGATCTCCGCCGCCGCGCCCGCGCCGAGCCGGTCGGCGAGCAGCGCGACGCCCTCATACGCATAACCGAGGCCAAGCCGCGCGGCCGGCAGCCTGAACCGCGCACCCGCCGACGCGATCCGCAGGTCGCAGCAGAGCGCGATCTCCAGGCCGCCGCCGAAACAGATCCCGCGGATCGCCGCGATGGTCGGCTTGGCGGCGGTCCGAAGGGCGTCGATGGCGGCGTGGACTGCCCTGTCATACGCCGCGGCAGCGTCCGGACCGCTCCGGTTCTCGCCGAATTCCGAGATATCCGCGCCGGCGCAGAAGGCGCGTTCCCCGGCGCCCGTCACGAGGATCGCCCGCACCCGCTCGTCGGCGACGGCCGCCTCGACCCGCTCCGGCAGTTCCCGCCACATCGCGAGCGACATCGCGTTGTGGCGCGCCGGCTGGTCGAGGGTGATGGTCGCGAGCGCGCCTTCGACCGCGAGCCCGATCGTCCCGATGCTGAAGTCCGCGCCCATCCTACACCACCCCGGCTGCGCGCAGGTCGGAGACCGCGCCGGCGTCAAGCCCGATGTCCCGGAGGATCTCCTCCGTATGCTCGCCCGCATCCGGCGTGGGCGAGGCGATGCCGGCCGGCGTGCGCGACAGATCGATCGGCTGTCCGACCAGCCGGATATCGCCGAGCTGCGGGTGCCGGACGGGCTTGGCGATCCCCAGATGCTGGACCTGCGGATCGGCGAAGACCTCGTTCACCCGATAGATCGGGCCCGCGGGCACGCCATGGGCGTCGAGCGTGCGCAGCCAATCGGCCGAGCTGCGCGTGGCGAAGACGGCCGCGAGTTCGGTCATGAGCTTCTCGCGGTTGCGGAAGCGCAGATCCTGCACGGCGTAGTCGGGATGGTTCGCCAGATCGGGCCGCTCGAGCGCCCGGCAGAGCGCGGCCCACTGCCCCTCGCCGCCCACCCCGATATTGATGAAGCCGTCCTGCGTCGGAACCACCCCCATCGGAGTGGAATAGGGATGGTCGTTCCCGGCCTGGCCCGGCACCTTGCCCTCCACCAGGAAGGCGGCGGCCTGGAAATCCATCATGGCGATCTGGGACTGGAGGAGCGATGTCTGGACCCATTGGCCCTCGCCGGAACGCTCGCGCTCCGCGAGCGCGACCAGGATCCCGGTGGCGGCGTAGATGCCGGCGGAGGAATCCGCGACCGCGATGCCCGCCCGCATCGGGCCCTGGCCCGGCGCGCCCGTGACCCACATGAGCCCCCCCATGCCCTGGGCGATCTGGTCGAAGCCGGCGCGGTCGCGGTAGGGCCCGGTCTGGCCGAAGCCCGAGATGGAGGCGAGAATGATCCGCGGGTTCACGGCCCGCAGGTCCTCGTAGGCGATCCCGAGACGCTCCTTCACGTCGGGACGGAAATTCTCGACCACGACGTCCGCGGTCTCGACCAGCCGCATCAGGATGGCGCGGCCCTCCGGCTTCTTGAGGTTGAGGGTCAGCGAGCGCTTGTTCCGATGCAGGTTCTGCATGTCGTAGCCGAGGCGCTGGCCGCTCATGCCCTCGTTCGGGTCGACGCCCTGCGGCGCCTCGATCTTGATCACGTCCGCGCCGAAATCGGCGAAGATCCGGCAGCAGGTGGGGCCTGCCCGGACGCGCGTGAGGTCGAGCACCCGGATGTGGGAGAGCGCTGAGGAAGGTGCGGCGGCCGTCATGGGGTCCGATGCTCTCATGGAAGATCGCCGAGAGCCGGCGGGCGGCGGCCATGCCAGTCGGTCATCGCCTGGACGCGGATGGCGGTCGCCAGGAGACGCGCTTCGCTGCCGGCGGGACCGATCATCTGCAGACCGATCGGGACGCCGCGCTCGTCGAACCCGCAGGGCAGCGAGAGCGCCGGAAGGCCGAGGAAATTCACGAACCGGGTGAACTGGCTCATCCGGTAGAGAACCCGCGGCTGGAAGGCGGCGCTGGCCGGGTCCGTCTCCGCCGCAAGCGGCGTCTCGATCGGCATGACGGGCAGCAGCGCCGCCTCGGCCCCGCCGAGGCTGGAGAGGAACGCCTCCGCGACCCGGGATCTCGCGCCGTGGCTGGCCTCCAGGATGTCGTCGGCGATCTCCCGGCCCTTGGCCAGACGCCTCGCCAGCGTGGGCGGGAGATGCTCCTCGCCGAAGCCGTCATGGGACCGGGCGCTCTCGGCCTGCATGACCGTGAGGGCGTGCCCGTCTGCCTCGGCGAGAGTCCCGCCGAGCTGCGCCGCGCCGATCTCCAGCCCGGCCGCCCGCAACGCCTCGGTCCCGGCCGCGAAGGCGCGCCGGACCGGCGCCGTCGCCTGCGCGAGGCAGTCCGTCAGGATCGCGGCGCGGGTGAAAGGCTCGCCGGCATCGGCCGCCGCGGCCGGGGCGACGACCGGCAGGACGGAGGCGATCTCGGCCGCGCTTCGCGCCATGAATCCGATCGCGTCCATGCTGGGGGCGAGCGGCATCACGGCCCGGTCCAAGGGCGCGCCGCCCGTGGGCTTGAGGCCCGTGATCCCGCAGCAGCCCGCGGGGATGCGGACGGACCCGCCGGTATCGGAGCCGAGGCCGAGGACCACGGCCCCGCATGCGACGAGCGCAGCGGAGCCGCTGGAGGAGCCCCCGGACACGGCGTCCGGATGCCACGGATTGAGCGTGCGGCCGCGCAACGCGTTGTAGCCGGACGGCTCGTAGGCGAGTTCGGTCATGGCGGAGATCGCCACCTCGACGGCACCGGCGCCATCCAGCCGCTCCAGAATCTCCGCCGTGGCCTCGGGAGCCGGGCGATCCGCCCTGACGCCACCCCAGCCGGCGGGGCGCCCGACCCGGTCGAGCATGTCCTTGGTGGCATAGGGCAGACCGGCAAGAAGGCCTGCGGCCTCGGGTTTCCGGGATGGCGCGATGATCTCGACGGTCGCGTTCAGCCGCGGCCCGAGCTCGGTCAGCCGCCGGAACGATGCGGCCGCCTCGCTCCGGCGCTCCTCCGGCGAGAGCGAAGTCCAGTCGGGAAAACGTGCCTCGGTCATCATTCGCGATGCAGCTCGGACGGCTGCGGGGCCTCCAGGCCCGGACATTAGGGGTTCGCCGGACGGAGCAGAACCTGAATTACGAGGGGCCAGGATTCGATAATTTCGAAACCTCGCCCCGCTTGGCTGCGTCGCCGAGCAGAAACGTGATCAGGCGGCGGGCAGGCGCGTCGAGTTCGTCGTAGGAGCGGACGCAGATTGCGAAATCGCGGCAGGCCCAGGGCTCGTCGAGCACGAGCACCTTCAGGCCGAGCGCCTCCGCGAAGGGCCGGACCGCGTGTTCGGGCAGGATGCCGATCCCGAGGCCCTTAGCCACCATCAGGCCCACCACCTCGAAGCTGCTTACCTGAACGCGGACCTTGAGGTGCTGCCCGAGGTCCCGCGCCCGGTCCGTCAGGAGGCGCCGCAGCGCCGTGGACGGCTCGAGGGTCACGATCTCCTCGGCCAGGATGCGCTCGAACCGGAGCCTGCCGAGCTCCGCGAGCGGATGCGAGGCGGGCACCGCGACGACGAGACGGTCGCCGCCGAACGGAAACCGCTCGAAGGCATGCGCCTCCGCGCCCATCACGACGGCGCCCATATCGACGCGCTTCCGCGCGAGGGCATCGAGCGTGCCGAGGGTGGGATGCTCCTCGAGCTCGAGCTTGATCTCGGGATTCTCCTTCATGAATTGCGAGAGGTCCGAGGCGAGGCGCTGGACGAGCACGGAGCTCGAGGCGCTGATCCGCACGAAGCCGCGGATGCCGGAGCGATGCTCCTCCAGCAGCCCGCCGAGCTGCTCGGTCATGTGCAGCATGTCGCGGGCATAGCGCAGGACGGTCAGCCCGGCCGCCGTCGGCTCCACCCCGTGCGGCCGCCGGGCCAGGAGCGGGCTGTTCGCCTGTTTCTCGAGAAGCTGGATGCGCCGGCTCGCGGCGGAGGGGGCGAGGTTCATGCGCTCGGCCGCCTGGCTCAGGCTCCGCAGCTCGCAGGCGGTCACGAACAGCCGCAGCGTCTTGGCATCGTGGTAGTTCATCGTCTCCCGGGACCCCACCGTCAGCCGTCCGAGCTCAGGATATGCCATGCGAGCCTGCGCGCGACGACATCACCGGTCATGCGCGCTCCGGCTCTCCGAACCTCCCGGACCGACCGCCCGGAAGGCGGCTTGCAACCTCCCCTTGCCGATCCGGCAGCCACCGCTCATATTTGAACTCGGGCGGCTCAGTTATGACCCACGAGTAGCAAGACCGGATGAAGGCAGAAACCCTGGAGCGGCGCCGGAGGAAGGTGCTGGGCGTGGCGGCGGCGCTGTTCGCGTCCGAGGATTACGCGCGCGTCCATATGGACGACGTCGCGGTGGCGGCGGACATCGCGAAGCCCACCCTGTACCGCTACTTTCCGACGAAGGAGGCCCTCTTCATGGCCGCCCTCGAACAGACGCTCGGGGAGCTCCGCTCGAAGGTCGCGGCCCTGCGGAGCGAGCCCGGCTCGGCGGAGACGCGCCTGCGCCGGACGATCGCGCTCATCCACGAGCAGATCGGCGCGCTCGCGCCGGCCCTCCGGGCCATCGAGGGCGAGGGAACCGGACCGAGCGAGCACAGCCGCAAGATGCTCCGAAAGGGCATGAGGGACCTCCGCGACGAGGTCGTCTCCCTGATCGAAGAGGGGAACCGGAGAGGCGAATTCGACGCCGCCGATCCCCAGCTCGCCGCCCTCGCCATACTGGGTGCGGTCCGGATGGCCGCGATCGTCGGCGGCGGCACGGGCGCGAGCTCGAAGCGGCTCAGCGACCTGCTTCTCGGCGGCCTGGCGCGCCGGGAAGAGCCGCATTGCTCGTCCGAGCGCCACAGGCAGGCTCTCGCAATCGGAGGGGCGTCTTGAAGCGTTCTGTCCTTCTCATCGCCGCGATGCTCGTCATCGCGGCGGCGGCCGGCTTTGCCTGGCTCGGCGGGGCCGAGAGGCTCGGCATCGTCAAGCCGGGGCCGCGGGCAAGCGCGGCGGCGCCGTCGCAGGCCGCCGCGGGCCCGGTCCCGGTCCCGGTGGAAATCACATCCGTTCGGGTCGAGCCCGTTTCCGACGAGGTCGAGGCGCTCGGAACCCTGATGGCGGACGAGTCCGTCGCGATCGCGCCGGAGATCGCGGGCCGGCTTATGAAGCTCGGGTTCCGGGAGGGCGACCGGGTCAAGGCGGGGCAGATGCTCGTGGAGCTCGACACCGCGATCCTGACGCAGGAGCTGAAGCAGGCGCAGGTCGACCGCGGCCTTGCGCGGGACACGTTCGAACGCGCGAACTCGCTGGTCCAGCGCGGGGCCGGCACGCGCGTCGCCCTGGAGCAGGCGGAGGCCCAGCTCGCGGCGGCAGAGGTCCGGGTGGCTCTCGCCCAGGCCCGCCTCGAGAAGGCCACGATCGCCGCCCCGATCGACGGCATCGTCGGCCTGCGCAGCGTGAGCGTCGGGACCTACCTGACGCCCGGGCAGACCGTCGTCACGCTGACGAAGCTCGATCCCATCAAGGTCGATTTCAGGGTCCCCGAACTGCTGCTGCAGGACGTGGCGGTCGGCCAGAAGATCCGCGTCCGGGTGGACGCCTTTCCCGACCGCGTCTTCGAGGGCGCGGTATACGCGATCGATCCCGTGGTCGACGTGAACGGACGCGCGATCCGCCTGCGCGCCCGCATCCCGAATCCGGACCTGCTCCTGAAGCCCGGCCTGTTCGCCCGCGTCTCGATCGTGACCGACATCCGCGAGAGCGCCGTGGTCGTTCCGGAATCGGCGGTCGTGCCCGACGGCTCCGCCAAGGCGGTCTATGTCGTCGAGGGCGACAAGGCGCGCCTCGTCCGCGTGCGGCTCGGAAAGCGCCTCCCCGGCCGCGCCGAGATCGCCGAGGGCCTGAAGCCGGGCCAGAGGATCGTGACCACCGGCCAGATGAGGCTCCGCGACGGCTCGCCCATCGAGGCGGTGCAGCCCCAGGCCAAGGCGGGAGAGACCGTCACGCAATGAGTCTCTTCGAGCTTTTCGTCCGCCGGCCGGTCCTCTCCACGGTCCTCAGCCTGCTGGTCGTCCTGGTCGGCGCGGTGTCCTACACGCGGCTGCCGGTCCGGGAATACCCCAACATCGACGAGCCGATCGTCTCCGTGCGCACGACCTATCCCGGGGCGAGCGCGGAGATCATCGAGACGCAGGTCACGCAGATCCTGGAGAACTCGATCGCCGGCATCGAGGGGATCGAGACGGTCACGTCGATCAGCCGTCAGGAGAGCTCGAACATCTCCGTCACCTTCCGGCCGGAGGTCGACCCGGACGTGGCCGCCTCGGACGTGCGCGACCGGGTCGGGCGCGTTCGCGGCCGGCTGCCCGATGAGATCGACGAGCCGATCATCGCCAAGGTCGAGGCCGACGCGCAGCCGATCCTGTACCTCTCGCTGATGAGCTCCCGGCATACACCGCTCGAGCTCACCGATTTTGCGGACCGCTTCATCACGGACCGCGTCCAGAACGTCACGGGCGTCGCCGAGGTCCGCATCCTCGGCGAGCGCCGCATCGCCATGCGGATCTGGCTCGACCAGACCCGGCTCGCCGCCCAGAACCTGACCGTGCAGGAGGTCGAGGCGGCGCTGCGGCAGCAGAATATCGAGATCCCGTCCGGTCGCATCGAGAGCAAGGACCGCGAGTTCACCGTGCTCTCGCAGACGGGCCTCGTCACGCCCGAGCAGTTCGGCAACATCGTCGTCAAGGACGTGCAGGGCTTCCCCGTCCGGATCCGGGACGTCGCCCGCGTCGAGATCGGCGCCCTGCAGGAGCGCAACGCCGCCTGGTTCACGGGCCGCCCCTCGGTCACCATCGGCATCGTCAAGCAGGCGACGGCGAACCCGCTCGACGTCTCGGCCGGCGTGCGTGCCGCCCTGCCGGAGATCACGTCGGACCTGCCCGACGGCATGAGCATCGCGGTCTCGTACGACACATCGATCTTCATCGATCGCTCGATCAAGGCCGTCTATCACACGGTCGCCGAAGCGGTCGCGCTCGTCGTGCTGATCATCTTCGTGTTCCTGCGCTCGGTCCGGGCGACGCTGATCCCGCTCGTCACGATCCCGGTCTCTCTCATCGGCGCCTTCGCGATCATGGCGGCGCTCGGCTTCACGGTGAACACGCTCACCCTGCTGTCCATGGTCCTGGCCATCGGCCTGGTCGTCGACGACGCGATCGTCGTGCTGGAGAACGTGCACCGGCATATCGAGGACGGCATGAAGCCTGTCGCCGCCGCGATCCGGGGCATCAAGGAGATCGCCTTCGCGGTGGTGGCGATGACGCTGACCCTCGTGGCGGTCTATGCGCCGATGGCCTTCGCGACCGGCCGCACGGGCAAGCTGTTCATCGAGTTCGCCCTGACCCTGGCGGGCGCCGTGCTGGTCTCCGGCTTCGTGGCGCTGACCCTGACCCCGATGATGTGCGCCAAGCTCCTGCGACATCACGAGGGGCACGGGCGCCTGTACAACCTCCTCGAACGGTTCTTCGAGGGTATGACCAGCGGCTATCGCCGCGCGCTGAACTTCGCCCTGTCGATCCGCCCCGTAGTGGTCGTCCTGGCGCTCGCGGTGGCCGGCTCGAGCTACTACTTCTTCACGCATCTGAGGTCCGAGCTGGCGCCCGTCGAGGATCGCGGCAGCATCACGGCGATCGGGGTCGCTCCCGAAGGCGCGACCCTGTCCTTCACGGCCGAGCATGCACGCCGCGTCGAGGAGTTCTTCGCCGCCGCTCCCGAGGTGCAGAACTACCTCGTGATCGTGGGCTTCCCCGACGTGACGAGGGCCATCGCGTTCGCGCGGCTGAAGCCCTGGGAGGAGCGGACGCGCACCCAGCAGGAGATGGTCGCCGACCTGAACACGCGGCTCGCCAAGATTCCCGGAATCCGGGTCTTCGCCACGAACCCGCCCTCGCTCGGCCAGGGCGGGGCAAGCAGCCGCCCGGTGAACTTCGTCCTGCGCAGCTCGGAGAGCTACGAGCAGCTGCGAAGATATGTCGACCTCGTCATGACCGAAGCGTCGAAGTCGCCGGCCCTGACGAATGTCGAGACCGACCTCATCCTCGACAAGCCGCAGGTGAAGGTGGAGCTCGACCGGCAGCGCGTCGCCGATCTCGGCCTGTCCGTGGATATCGTCGGGCGCACCCTCGAGACGCTGCTCGGCGGTCGCCAGGTCACCCGCTTCAACATGAACGGCGAGCAGTACGACGTCGTGGTGCAGGTCGCCGAGGATGGCCGCGACACGACGGAGGACCTGCAGACCATCTATGTGCGGGGCCGGCAGGGAGAGATGGTTCAGCTGTCGAGCGTCGTTCGGATCGCGGAGACGGTCGCCCCGAAGGAGCTGAACCGCTTCAACCAGATGCGCTCGGCGACGATCACGGCCGTGCCGGCGCCCGGCTATTCGCTCGGGGACGCGCTCGCCGTCCTCGAGCAGACCGCTGCGCGCGTGCTCCCGCCGACCGTGCAGACGGACTATGCCGGCCAGAGCCGCGAGTTCAAGAAGTCGGGCGCCAGCATCGTGTTCGTCTTCATCCTCGCGCTCGGCTTCATCTATCTCGTGCTCGCCGCGCAGTTCGAGAGCTTCGTCGATCCGCTCGTGATCATGTTCTCGGTGCCGCTCTCGATCACCGGCGCGCTCGCGGCGCTCTACTGGTCGGGCGGGACGCTGAGCGTCTACAGCCAGATCGGCCTCGTGACGCTCATCGGGCTCATCACCAAGCACGGCATCCTGATCATCGAGTTCACCAACCAGCTGCGGGAGGAGGGACGTCCGGTCCGGGAGGCCCTGGTGGAGGCCGCCGCGCTCCGGCTCCGCCCGATCCTGATGACGACGGGCGCCATGGTGCTCGGCGCAGTGCCGCTCGCGCTGGCGACCGGCGCGGGGGCCGAGAGCCGCTCCCAGATCGGCTGGGTCATCGTCGGCGGCATGACCTTCGGCACGCTGCTGACGCTGTTCGTCGTTCCGGTCGCCTACACGTTCCTGGCCGGATCGCGCGACCAGGAGGAGCCGCGCCCGCTCCAGGGCACGGCCGTCCAGCCTGCCGAGTAGGCCTGCTTCAGATCATCTCGGGCGAGTCCGGGCCTCAGGGCACGGTCGAGGCGGCATCGACCGTCAGGGCCGCGCCGTTGATATGAACCGCGCTGTCCGAAAGAAGGAATGCCACCGCAACCGCAACGTCCTCGGGGCGGCCGTAGCGAGCGGAGCCGGCGCGCTGCACCTGCGAGCCGCGCGAGCGCGCGATCTCGTCGAGGGAGCGGATCATCCGAGACTCGATCGGCCCCGGAAGGACGGCGTTGACCCGCACCTTCGTGCCCTCGGCCTCGAGCGCCGCGACGCGGGTCAGTCCGAGCACCGCGTGCTTGCTCGCGACATAGGCTGCGAGCCCGGCGCGGCCGCGGATCGATGAGGTGGAGCCCGTATTCACGACCGCTCCGGCGCCGCGCGGGATCATTCTCGCGAGGACATGCTTGAGGCCGAGGAACACTCCCCTGACATTGACCGACTGGACGCGGTCGAAGATCTCGTCCGGAAAGAGGTGGATCGGCGCGATCGTCCCCTCGATCCCCGCATTGTTCGCAAAGGCGGCGATCGGCCCGAGCCGCGTTTCCGCCTCGGCGACGAAATGCTCCACTTGGTTCGCGACGGTGACGTCCGCGCGGATGAAGAGCGCACTCCGCCCCGCCGCCTCGACAAGGCGCGCTGTGTCCGCGCCCGCCGTCTCGTCGAGATCGACGAGGGCCAGATCGTATCCGGCTTCCGCCAGCCGGAGCGCGATGGCGCGCCCGATCGCGCCGCCGGCACCGGTGACGAGCGCGACCGTCATGTCCTGACCAAGGGACAGCCGCCCTGGTCGAGCGGACGCCAGACCTCCGCGGCCGGGATGGACCCGACCACCCGGTAATAGTCCCAAGGGTATCTGGACTCGACCGGCTTCTTTACCTCGAAAAGGTACATGTCGTGCAGCTTGCGGCCGTCGATCCGGATCGAGCCCTTGCCGAAGCAGGGATCGTCTGTCGGGAGCGCCTTCATCTTCTCGACGACCGCCCGGCCGTCCGCGGGACCACCGGCCGCGTCAGCAGCCTTCAGATAATGCAGGACCGACCCGTAGGCGCCGGCATGCAGCGCGCTCGGAGCCCGTCCGCCCATCCGCTCCGCGAACCGCTTGCTCCAGGCGCGGGTGGAATCGTTCAGGTCCCAGTAGAACGATTCTGTGAACTGGAGCCCCTGCGCGACGGTCAGTCCGAGGCTGTGCACGTCGGTCACGTAGAGCACCGTGGCCACGAGGCGCTGCCCGCCTGCGACGATCCCGAACTCGACCGCCTGCTTGATCGAGTTGATCGTGTCGCCGCCGGCATTGATCAGACCGATCACCTGCGCCCCTGACGCCTGCGCCTGCAGGAGAAAGGATGAGAAATCCTGCGTGTTCAGCGGGGTGCGCACGCTCCCGAGAACCTGGCCGCCCTCCTTCTCGACCACGCGCCGGACATCCTGCTCCATGGCGTGGCCGAAGGCGTAATCAGCCGTCAGGTTGAACCAGCGCCGGCCGCCGGATTTCACGACCGCCGTCGCCACCCCGGTCGCGAGCGCATAGGTGTCGTAGGTCCAGTGGATCGTGTTGGGCGAACATGCCCTGCCGGTGAGGTCCGAGGAGGACGGCCCGGAGGCGAGCATCACCTTGTTCTTCTCGCGGACGATGTTGCTGACTGCAAGCGCGACCGCGGAATTGGGAACGTCGACGACGACATCGACGCCCTGCCGGTCGATCCATTCCCGGGCGATGGCGGCGGAGACGTCCGGCTTATTCTGATGATCGGCGCTCAGGACCTCGATCGGGCGGTAGCTCCTGCCGCTGCGGAAATCCTCCGCCGCCATCTGCGCGGCCGTGACCGAACCCGGGCCGGACACGTCCGCATAGAGGCTCGACATGTCGGTGAGCACGCCAATGCGCAGTGGTGTTGCGCTTTGCGCCCTGGCCCCGACTGCGGCCGCGCTCGCGAATGCGGCGCCCGATCCAAGCATCGCACGCCGGCTTAGAGTCGCATGTCTCATCGTCCCGCTACCCTCCCTGTCGTTATCGTTGGTCGACCGCCGGCGTCACCGCGGCTTCAGGCGCTCACGGGATCAGCCGCTTCAGCAGCCGCCGGTCCTCGACCTCGAAGCCGCCGCCGTAGACGTCGGAGGTCATGAAATGCGCGCCCAGGATCTCCGGCTCGAGATCGGCGACGGGATCGAAGGCCGAGGAGTGGAGCACCATTCTGGCGCGGCCTGCGAGCGGAGGCGTGTATTCGAGTGGCGTTCGGCGGTAGACGATATCGGCGTAGGCCGTCTCGAGGCGCTCGGGATGAGGGAGGCGGCGGACATGGATCTCGCCTGCCGGCTGCTCGGGTCCGTCCACGAGCCGCACGATCTCCGCCGAGGGATCGGGCTGAAACTCGTAATCAACGAGCTGAACGCCCCGCCGCCTCACCCAGCCGGTGACCGCGTGGTCGGGGCTCTCCTCGAAGGCGTAATGGGTGTCCTTCTTGGTGTAGCCGAAGAGTTCGCGTCCGGCCGCGATCCCCATCGGATCACTACAGTACATGTGGATATGTGTCTGCGTGAAGAGGTCCTCGTAGCGCACCGCCACGGTCACCATCAGGTCGAACATCTGGCCCGCATGGATCGCTAGGGTGTGGCCCGGCGAGAGCATGAAGCGGAACGCCACCCGGTCGTTCACGAGCCGAAAAGGTGTGTCCGCAAGCAGCTTCTCGACCTTCGACTGGTCGACCCTCGTGACCACCTCGACCGTCCGCAGCGGACATTCCCACTCGACCGGGTAGGCGGGAGCGTAGGGAGGGTTCACCCCGCTATTGGGGTGCATCTTGTATCGCCCGAACATCGCAGCCTCCCTGGCGCCCTGCTCGGCAGGACATTTGTACTTGGCATTCAAAGTTCATAAATTGCTAGGGGTAGAGGTTTGCGGTGTCAAGCTGGCAGCCGGCGGGAGTGGACGAGGCGATGGGGATGGTTCGGGACAGCGGGGCGCGTGCGGCGGAGGATCCCGATTCCCTCCGCCATCGGGCGTTCGCTCGCCTTCGGGATATGATCGAGGATGGCCGGCTCCGCTCGGGCGACCGGCTGACGGAATCACAGGTCGCCCGCGCCTTCGGCATCAGCCGCTCTCCCGCGCGCGAGGCTCTCGCTCTGCTCGCGTCGCAGGGGCTGATCGTGCAGCGACAGGGGCGCGGATACGAGATCCCCGGCGGCTCCGGGGACGTCCACGGCCGGGCAGCCGAGCTGGACGGAGAGAAGATCAGCTCATCGCCGCAGTGGCAGCGGATCTATGCCGAGGTCGAGCAGGAGATCCTGAACCGTGTCCTCCTGGGCTCGGTCAGGATCAAAGACAGGCAGCTGGCGGACCACTTCGGCGTCAGCCGCACCGTGACGCGGGACCTCCTGGGGAGGATGCACGGGCTCGGCATCGTGTCGAAGACCGATACGGGGAAGTGGGTCGCTCGGCAGGTTCGGCCGGAGCAGATTAGCGACCTCTTCGAGCTTCGAGCCGTCCTGGAGCCCGAGGCGTTGCTGCGGGCCGCATCGGCTCTGGATCCCGCTTTACTGTCCGAGGCGCTCCGGCACGTGGAGCGATTGTTGGGCGGCGCTCCCGCAGGAAGCTCGGATTTCGACAGGGCGGAAACGGATCTTCACATCACCATTCTCGGCGCATGTCCCAATCCTGAATTGCTCAGGCCCTTGAGGAAGGCCCATCTTCTGTTCGCGCCGACCCGCCACCTGGTCGACCCGGTGCTGGGCCTCCCGTCCGAATTGATCGATGCGGCGCTGCGTGAACACGCGGAGATCCTGCACGCTCTCGCACAAGGCCGAGCAGAGATGGCCGCGAAACTGCTCAGGAACCACATCCAGGTCGCCGAGGCACGCTGGATGCACCGCTTCAATCTGGCCGAACTCGGCTCCCTTCCCCAGCTTCCTCGGTATCTGACCTTCGTCGACTGATCCCTCCCCTGGACTCCGTCGGCCGGGACCCGCGAAAGACTCGGATCCCGCCGAGCGGCGCCATGCTGGCCTTCGGAGGGACAAGGACGCTATGATGCCGGCCGTGCTGTACGAATTCTCGTCCGAGGACATGCGCCTCGCCGTGGAGGCGCAGAACAAGAATCACTTCCTGGGCCTGCTCGCAGGACAGGCGGCCAGGTGCCTTCAGCTTCCCGACAGCGGGATCCTGGATGCGCCCGCGACCCAGCTGGAACTCGGTTCCACGGCGCACGGCAAGGGAGTAGCCCTTCCCGCACACGCAGCTTTACGAAGCGGGGTGGCCGGTCGTTCTCTGCGCCACCTGCTATATGGCGGGGAAGCGATTCTGCCGATGGGAGCCGAAGCTGAAGCGGCTGCTCTTCCCCGCCCTCCTTTTTCTCGCCGGCTGCGGGCCCAGCACGGGCCAAAGGGCCGTGACGCCCGGCGACCTCCCGCCGATCGCGCGCGACTACCGCGCCCGCATCGCGGAATGGGCGCGAGGCTTCTATCGGGATCCCGGCGCGCTCCGGGATGCCGCCCTGAGCGACCCCGTCCTGACCCGCGACAGCACCGGCCGGCTGCTCTGGCTCGTCTGCCTGGACGTCGATGCCGGACCCGGCTCCGGCGGGCGCCAGATGCAGGCCTTCGGTTTCGCGCCGGGCTATGTCTCGCTGCCGCTGAGCCGGGCGGGCTCCAGCGTGAACCGGGCCGATTGCGCCACGGCGCCGCTCACCTGGCGGCCCTGGCCCGGGCTGCACGCCCGGCCCTGATCCGGAGCTATTCCGGGTCCTCGTCCGGCGCGTCCCGGGCGGGTTCGCGCACGCGGGAGGACAGCAGCTCGCCCTGCCCCTGCAGCACCGGATAGGCGGCGCCGGCCACGAGGTGGTCGTTCACCCGCTTCAGATCCCGCAGGAGATCGAGGTGCAGCGGGCTCGTCTCGGCGGGCGCAATCCCCGTCCCGCGCAGCTGGCCGAAATGCGCCGCCATCGCCTTCGCTTCGAGGTCGCGGAAGGCCGCCTTCTCGTCGGCCAGGATCCGGGCCGCCCGCGCATCCTCCGTCACGAAGACCGAGGCGGCCGCACGCAGATTCGCCTCCAGCCGGTCGATGAGAGCGCGCATCTCCTCCCGGTCCTGGCGGGAGAGCTGCAGCCCCCGCTTCAGCCGCTTGGCGGCGAGCGCCATGACGTTCTTCTCGATGATGTCGCCGGCATGCTCCAGATTGATGGAGAAGCGCAGGATCGCGGCGGCGCGCCGGCGGTCGGCCCTGGTCATGCTGTCGACATCGAGCGCCATGACATAGGCCTTGATGGCGGCGTTCAGCCTGTCGAGCACGTCATCCATCCGGCGCGTTTCGCCGATGCGCGCACGGTCGCCCCGGTCGAGCGCGTCGGAGGCGCCCTTGAGCATGGTCTCGAGCACGTCCACCATCCGCAAGGCCTCGCGGGTGGCGAGGCCGAGCGCGATCGGCGGTGTCTCGAGCGCGCCCTGGTCCAGGTGCTCAGGCTGGCCGGGATCGGCCGCGTCCACGCGCGTCGGGAACCAACGCTTCAGAAGGCGCGCGAGCGGCCCGAGCAGCGGCAGGAACAGCACCGCGAGGACGAGGTTGAAGGCGGTGTGGAAATCCGCCACCGCCCGGCCGAGGTCCGGCTGGTAGCGCAGGATCGCCGGGCCGATCACGCCGAGCAGGGGAACCACGACCGCGAGCCCGACGAGGCGGTTGATCATGTTGCCGACCGCGACCCGGCGGCCGGCCGGATCGGATCCCGAGGAGCCTTCCAGAAGGGGGTTCAGCGCCGAACCGACATTCGCCCCGATCACCAGCGCCATCGCGGCCTCGAAAGGCACGATGCCCTTGTCGGCGAGCGACATCACGAGGAGCACGACCGCAACGCTCGAATGCGCGACCCAGGTGACGAGGGCCGCCAGCATGATCGCGACGAAGGGATCGGTCACGACCATGCCCAGCATGGAGCGGAGCGGGGGCGAGTCCTCGTAAGGAGTGAGGATTTCCAGAAGGCCAGCCAGGGCCAGCAGCATCAGCCCCAGTCCGATCGCGACGCGGCCGAGATCGCGCGCCCGCGTCGAGCCGCCCCGGCGGAACATGATCACGCCGGCGAGCACGAAGAGCGGCGCGATGCGCACCACGTCGAAGGACAGGACCTGGACGATCAGCGTCGTGCCGATATTCGCCCCGAGCATGACGGCAAGCGCCGGCACCAGGTCGACGAAGCCGCCGGCCGCGAAAGACGATGCCATGAGGCCGGTCGCCGTGCTCGACTGGAGCGCGGCCGTGACCCCGATGCCGGCCAGCACGGCTCGAAAGCGGCTCCCGAGGGCGGATCCGAGCATGCGCCGCAGATCGGGCCCGTAGGCGCGCTGGATCCCGCTCTGGACCATATGCACGCCCCAGAGGAGGAGAGCCACCATCCCGGCGAGATCCAGCAGGGTGAGGGTCGCGCCCATTCCAGTCCTCCGCCGCGAGCGGCCGCCTGCGGCAATCTGTGCCCGGATCTGACGTCCCGCGTTAGGCCACCGTCAACCCTGCCGCGGCCCTAATCGCATCCATCAAACTCGAACAGATCGCGTGGTTCTGTGATGCGTACCTACGAATGGGATGCGCCTGCGAAGCTATTCTTCTGGCCCGCGGGCGACGGCTGGGACGAAGAGGCGGTCTACCCGACCCTGCACGACGCCCTCCAGGCAGCCTCCGAGGGGGCGTCCGAGGCCGCCTGGATCGTCACGCGCAACGGCGACATCATCTCGCCCAGGCTGATCGCGCATCTTCGCGAGGAGATCGAAGAGGCCGCGCGACGCCGCCCGGCTCCGTCCCGCTCCCTGTTCGGCTGGGCCCGCGCGGCCTGATCAATCGACCTGAAGGAAGGCCTCCGGGGCGGCCTGCTCGTCGCCGAAGCGGGCGGCCGTGAGCCGCCCGCCATAGACGGCCGCGGTGTCGAGGTTGACGCGGTGCCGGCGCAGATCCGGCCTGCCGTCCGGGCGCGGCGTATGGCCGTGCACGACGAACTTCCCGAAATCGTGGTCGCCCACCAGGAACTCGTCGCGGATCCAGATGCGGTCGTACTCGCTCTGCTCGTCCAGGAGCCGTCCCGGGCGCAGCCCCGCATGGACGTAATAGCGCCACTCGTCCTCGAAGCTCACCGGACATGACGCGATCCAGGCGGTGACGTCGGCCGGCACCTCCTCGATCCCGCCAGCTCCGAAGGAGGCGAGCATCGCGTCCCCGCCGTTGTAGAGCCAGTTGCGCAGGACCTCCGGCCGGCCGAACGATCTCAGATAGAGATCCTCGTGGTTGCCCTTCAGGCAGACGACCTCGCCGCCGCGCTGGGCCTGAAGCGACCGCAAGGTCCGGATCACGCCGGCGCTGTCCGGCCCGCGGTCGATATAGTCCCCCACGAAGACGAGCCGGTGCCGGCGTCCGGCGGCATCCGCCTCGATCCGCGAAAGCAACGCGACAAGAAGGTCGAGGCATCCATGAATATCCCCGACCGCATAGGTCAGCATGATCCGGTTCAGGCCCCCGACGATGTGGCTTCCCTGGCGTTCGTCCGCCACGCAGAGGCGCTTACGTCGTTTCCAGCCGGAGGGGAATTCGGTCTCCGGGCTTCCCCCGGTCTCTCGGGCTCTCCGCGCCCGACGATCGCCAGGACCTCGCGCGCCGCGCGCTCGCCTTCCTCCCAGGCGCCTCCGACGGTGCCCCACAGCGAACGGGAGGTCGCCTCGCCGGCGAACCATATCCGGTCTGCGACGGGCTTCGCCGCCTCCGTGCGGATCGCCACGCGGCCCGGCGGCACGACCGACCAGGAAGAGCGGGACAGGGGGTCGGAGAGCCAGTCGGTCACGGCGAGGACGCGCATGTTCCGGATCGCGTGCGTCCCGAGGACGCCGGCCAGGAAGTCGCGCGCGAGGCGGGCGGCGCGGTCGCGCCCGCTGGCCGCGAGGGCCGTGGCGTAGTCCAGCTCAAGATAGTGGATCGGCGCCCCTTCGATCCAGGTCAGGAGCCCGAGGCTCCGGCGCACGGTCACGATCTTGGCCAGCCGGTCCGCCCCCCTGAAAGGTGCGTCGGGCCATTGCAGCACGACATGCTCGTAGGCGCCGGGCAGGAAGCCGGACAGGGCTTCGGCCATCCCCGGCGGAAGGCCGGGCGCGAAGCGGATCGCGCCTCCGGCGAGGAGCGGCATCGGCACCGTCACGACCGCGGCCCTCGCCCGCACCGTGCCTCGCGGCGTGGACAGCCGCACGCCCGGTCCCGACCAGTCGATCGCGGTGACTGGGCAGCCGAGCCGGACCGGAAGGCCGGCCGCGAGCCGGGCCAGGAAGGCGCCATAGCCGCCGCGGATGAAGTAGTTGTCGCCGAACTCGTCGCTCGGGAAATCCTGGGCGCTGACCTCGGCCAGGGGGCGGCCGCTGATCAGCGCCATGGTGGCCGCGATCGGAGCGCGCCAGCGCCCGAGCGGCGGCAGCGCCTGCGCGAGCGAGACGTCCCCGTCGCGGCGGGCGGCAGCCGCGAAGGCCCTGTCCGCCGCCTCGAAGCCGCGGCCATGCGCCTCCCGGTCGGCCCGCGTCCCGAAGCGCCCGTCCAGGACGACGTGGCCCTGCCCGGGCGCCCGCCGGATCGCCTCACCCCGCTCGCGGCCGAGGCGCACGAGCGGATTCAGGCCGCCGGCATGCAGCCAATGGGCGCCGAGATCCACCGCATGCCCGCCGAGCCGCACGGTGACGGCGCGCCCCCCCACCCGGTCGCGCGCCTCCAGGACGGCGGTGCTCGCGCCCGCGGCGCGGCAGAAGCGGGCGGCCGCGATCCCGGCCGCGCCCGCCCCGACGATCGCGACGTCGACCTCCCCTTCGGGCTCTGCGAGGGACGGCGTGGAGATCGGGCGATGCACGGAGCGCTCGGAGGTGACTGACCGGAGGGTGATGCCGGGAGGCAGCCGCGGGGGCAAGCCACAGCCGCGCGAGCGCGCCTCCGCAAGGTCGTGTATGGCGGAGCGATGCTCGCCATCCTCCTCCCATCCGCCTATGCCGCCTTCCGCCAGGTCCTGTCCCCGGAACTGCGCGGCCTGTTCTGGCGGACGCTCGGCTTCACCCTCCTGCTCATCGGGCTCCTCTGGTACGGCCTGACGCAGCTCCTGGCCTATATCGTCACCGCCCACCCGGTCAGCGCGGACTACCCCGTCGTCAACACGGCGCTCGTGTTCCTCGCCGGCGCCGGACTCCTGGTCGGGCTCTTCTACATTCTCCCGGTCACCTCGGCGCTGGTCGCCGGCTTCTTCCTCGACGAGGCGGCGCTCGCGGTGGAGCGGACCGACTTTCCGGCCGATCCGCCGGGGCAGCCGATCTCGCTCGGCAAGTCGATCGCCTACGGTCTGCGCTTCGCCGGGCTCGCGCTCCTCGTGAACCTCGCCGCCCTCATGCTCATCCTGGTGCCGGGGGTGAACATCTTCGCCTTCTTCGCGGCCAACGCCTATCTGCTCAGCCGCGAGTATTTCGAGATGGCGGCCGGACGCTTCAGGCCGATGGCGGAAGCCGCCCGGCTCCGCCGCGAGAACCGGGGGACGATCCTCGCCGCGGGCGCGATCCTTGCCGGGCTCGTCCTCATCCCGATCGTCAACCTTCTGATCCCGCTCTTCGGGATCGCCTTCATGGTCCACCTGCACAAGCGCATTGCGGCGCGGCGGCTGCCAGCCCTATGAGCGAGGCGAGGAGCCGAGATCCATGTCTTCCAAGCTCGAGCAATTGCGGTCCATGATGACGGTCGTCGCCGATACGGGCGACATCGAAGCCGTGCGGCGCCTGCAGCCGCAGGACTGCACCACCAACCCGACCCTCCTGCTCAAGGCGGCCGAGACCGAGGCGGGCGCCGAGCTGCTCGAGCGCGCGCTCGACTGGGGGCGGCGCCAGTCCGGGACCAGGGAGGCGACGGTCGCGGCGGTGGCGGACCGGGTCGCGGTCGCGGTCGGCGCCGAGCTCGCCGGCATCGTGCCGGGCCGGGTCTCGACGGAGGTCGATGCCGACCTCTCCTTCGACACCGCCGCCACGGTCGAGGCAGCGCGCCGGATCATCCGCGACTACCAGGCTCTCGGCGTCGGGCGCGAGCGCATCCTCATCAAGATCGCCGCGACCTGGGAGGGCATCCGGGCGGCCGAGATCCTCCAGCGCGAAGGCATCGATTGCAACCTCACGCTGGTCTTCTCCTCCGTCCAGGCGATGGCCTGCGCCGAAGCCGGAGTGTTCCTCATCTCGCCCTTCGTCGGGCGCATCCTCGACTGGCACATCAAGAACGGCGGCGGGCCCTACACGGCCGAGACGGATCCCGGCGTCCTGTCCGTTGCCAGCATCTACGGGGCGTTCAAGGCGCGCGGCGTGGCGACGATCGTCATGGGCGCGTCGTTCCGCAACGTGGGCGAAGTCGAGGCGCTCGCCGGCTGCGACCGGCTCACGATCTCCCCTGCCCTGCTCGACGAGCTGTCGCGGGACGAAGGCAGGCTGGAGCGCCGCCTGTCGCCGCACACGCCGGCGGCCCATCCTCCGTGGCGCGATTTCGACGAGCCCAGCTTCCGCTTCTGCCTGAACGAGGACGCGATGGCGACGGAGAAGCTCTCGGAAGGCATCCGCCTCTTCGTCCGCGATCTCCGTGCGCTGCGCTCGCTCGTCGCCCGCCGGCTCGACGAGGCGAAGGCCGCCTGAACCGGGCTTCGCCCTCGGACTAACGTCGCAGGAGCGGCTGTCATCGTATTGTCGTATATCGGTCACGCGGGCATCGTGCCGTCCGACCAACACGAGACGGGCCCGGCCTCCCGGCCAGGGCTCCGGATTTCAGGGAAGAACGCTATGAGATCATTCGCCCGCTTCGCGGCCGCCGCCGCGGCCGTCGCGCTTGCTTCGCCGGCTTCCGCGCAGATCGAGGTCCAGTGGTGGCACGCCATGACCGGCGGCAACAACGAGGTCGTCGTGAAGCTCTCCGAGGAGTTCAACGCCGCGCAGCGCGAGTACAAGGTCGTCCCGACCTACAAGGGCAGCTACCCGGACACGATGAATGCCGGCATCGCGGCTTTCCGCGCCGGCAACGCCCCGCACATCCTCCAGGTCTTCGAGGTCGGCACCGCGACCATGATGGCCGCGCGGGGCGCCGTGAAGCCCGTCTTCGAGCTGATGAAGGAGGCGGGCGAGCCCTTCGATCCGAAGTCGTACCTGCCCGCCATCACCGGATATTACTCCACCGCGAAGGGAGACATGCTCTCCTTCCCCTTCAACTCGTCCTCCATGGTGATGTGGATCAACAAGGACGCGCTGACCAAGGCCGGGCTCAACGCCGACCAGCCGCCGAAGACCTGGCCGGAGGTGTTCGATGCCGCCAAGAAGCTGAAGGCCGCCGGCCATGCGACCTGCGGCTTCTCGACCGCCTGGACCACCTGGGCCAATCTCGAGCAGCTTTCCGCCTGGCACAACCTGCCGCTCGCGACGAAGGCGAACGGGCTCGACGGCTTCGACACGGAGCTTCGCTTCAACGGACCGGTCCAGGTCAGGCACCTGCAGACGCTCGTGGAGCTGCAAAGGGACAAGACCTTCGACTATTCCGGCCGGACCAATGCCGGCGAAGGCCGCTTCACCTCGGGCGAGTGCCCGATCTTCCTGACCTCGTCCGGCTTCTACGGGAACGTGAAGGGCAACGCGAAGTTCAACTGGGCCGCGGTGCCGATGCCGTACTATCCCGACGTTCCGGGCGCGCCGCAGAACTCGATCATCGGCGGCGCCTCGCTCTGGGTCATGGGCGGCAAGAGCGCGGCCGAATACAAGGGCGTGGCGAAGTTCTTCGCCTTCCTGTCCGACACGGACCGGCAGGCGAAGCTGCACCAGGAATCCGGATATCTGCCGATCACCCGCGCGGCCTATGACAAGACCAAGGCGTCGGGCTTCTACGACAAGAACCCCTCGCTCCAGACGGCGCTCATCGAGCTCACGAACAAGGAGCCGACCGAGAATTCGCGCGGCCTCAGGCTCGGCAACATGGTCCAGCTCCGCGACGTCTGGGCGGAGGAGATCGAGGCGGCGCTCTCGGGCCAGAAGCCCGCGAAGGACGCGCTGGACGCGGCGGTCGCCCGCGGCAACCAGATGCTGCGGCAGTTCGAACGCTCGGTGAGCCGGTGAGTCGCGCGTTCCCTCCCCCTTGCGGGGAGGGCCGGGCCGAAGCGAAGCGAAGGACCGGGGTGGGGGTCGGGCCGGATAGAGCTCGACGCCTACGCCCCCCACCCGTCTGCTTCGCAGCCGGTCTCCCCGCAAGGGGGAGGTAGGGCGCCGTGGAGAAGCGCGCCGTCTTCGGCAACCGCGCCCTGCCCTACGCGCTCCTCGCGCCGCAGATCGCGATCACGCTGATCTTCTTCTACTGGCCGGCGGCCCAAGCGGTCCGCCAGTCATTCCTCGTCGAGGACGCCTTCGGGCTCTCGACCGAGTTCGTCTGGTTCGAGAACTACATCCACCTCTTCACCGACCCGGGCTATTACCGCACGCTCTGGACGACGGTGGTCTTCTCGACGGCCGTCACGGTCATGTCGCTCTCGGTCGCGCTGCTGCTCGCGGTCATGGCGGACCGGGAGATCAAGGGAGCGACCGGCTACCGGACGCTGCTGATCTGGCCCTACGCGGTCGCGCCGGCCGTCGCGGGCGTGCTCTGGATCTTCATGCTCGATCCCTCGCTGGGGATCATCGCGCAGGGATTGCGGCGGCTCGGCATCGACTGGAACCCGCGGCTCAACGGCACCCACGCGATGATCCAGGTCGTGCTCGCCTCCTCCTGGAAGCAGATCTCCTACAACTTCCTGTTCTTCCTGGCCGGGCTACAGGCGATCCCGAAGAGCGTGATCGAGGCGGCCGCGATCGACGGCGCGCGGCCGTGGCGACGCTTCTGGACGATCATCCTGCCGCTCCTCTCGCCCACGACCTTCTTCCTCGTGGTCGTGAACATCGTCTATGCCTTCTTCGAGACCTTCGGGACGATCGACGCGATGACCGGCGGCGGCCCGGCCAAGGCGACCGAGACGCTCGTCTACAAGGTCTATGCGGATGGCCGGCTCGGCGGCGATCTCGGCGGCTCGGCCGCGCAATCCGTGATCCTCATGGCGATCGTGATCGGCCTCACGGCCATCCAGTTCCGCTTCATCGAGCGGAAGGTGACCTACTGATGGTCGAAAGACGCAGTCTCTGGGGCACGCTCCTGCCCCATCTCGTGCTCATGGCCGGCGTCGCCGTCGTGGCCTTCCCGGTCTATCTCGCGGTCGTCGGCTCGACGCATGAATCGGCCGTGATCGCGAACGGCCAGATGCCGCTCTATCCGGGCGGCGAGGCCATCGACACCTATTACCGGACCCTCGTCATCGGGCCGAGCCGGTCGACGCGCGAGCCGGTGGCGGGGATGCTGCTGAACAGCTTCCTCATGGCGATGATCATCGCGGTCGGGAAGATCGCGATCTCCATCCTGTCCGCCTACGCGGTCGTCTATTTCCGCTTCCCGCTGCGGATGGCCGCATTCTGGACGATCTTCGTCACGCTGATGCTGCCGGTCGAGGTGCGCATCTACCCGACCTACAAGATCGTCGCCGATCTCGGGCTGCTCGATTCCATGGCGGGCCTCACCCTGCCGCTGATCGCCTCGGCGACCGCGACGCTGCTCTTCCGGCAGTTCTTCATGACGGTCCCGGACGAGCTGGTGGAGGCCTCCAAGATCGACGGTGCGGGGCCGTTCCGGTTCTTCAAGGACACGCTGCTCCCGCTCTCGCGCACCAACATGGCGGCGCTCTTCGTGATCCTCTTCATCTATGGCTGGAACCAGTATCTCTGGCCGCTGCTGATCACGACCCGCGACGACATGCAGACCATCGTGATCGGCATCAAGAAGATGATCGTCACCTCCGATGCGCTCACCGAGTGGCAGATCGTGATGGCGACGGCCGTCCTGGCCATGCTGCCGCCGGTCCTGGTCGTGATCGGGATGCAGAAGCTCTTCGTCCGCGGCCTCGTGGAAACCGAGAAATGACGGCCCCACGCCCGCTTCTCCCCTTGCGGGAGAAGCCGAGCCGCGCGCTAGCGCGGCCGGATGAGGGGCGGGGCCGCCTGAACCCCTCATCCGTCACGGCTCCGCCGTGCCACCTTCTCCCAAGGGGGAGCGGGATCGCGCGCACAGCTTGAGAGACACATGGCAAGCGTCACCCTCACCGACGTCCGCAAGGTCTACCACGGCGGCGTCGAGGCCGTCCGGGGCGTCTCCTTCGAGGTCGCGGACGGCTCGTTCTGCGTGCTCGTCGGCCCCTCGGGCTGCGGAAAATCCACCCTGCTGCGGATGATCGCGGGCCTGGAGACCATCTCGGGCGGCACGGTCAGGATCGGCGAGCGGGTCGTCAACGCGATCGAGCCGGCCGACCGGGACATCGCGATGGTGTTCCAGAACTACGCCCTCTATCCGCATATGAGCGTGTACGACAACATGGCCTATGGGCTGCGCAATCGCGGCACGCCCAAGGCCGAGATCGATGCGCGCGTGCGCGAGGCGGCCCGCATCCTCGATGTCGAGCCCTATCTGGACCGCAGGCCGAAGGCGCTGTCGGGCGGCCAGCGGCAGCGCGTCGCGATGGGACGGGCCATCGTGCGCAAGCCGCAGGTGTTCCTCTTCGACGAGCCGCTCTCGAATCTCGACGCGAAGCTCCGGGTCCAGATGCGGGTCGAGATCAAGCGGCTGCAGCGCTCGCTCGGCGTGACCTCGATCTACGTCACGCACGACCAGGTCGAGGCGATGACCCTGTCGGACCAGCTCGTCGTGATGAATGCCGGCCAGGTCGAGCAGATCGGCACGCCGACGGAGCTCTACCGCCGCCCGGCCACGCGCTTCGTCGCCGGCTTCCTCGGCTCGCCGGCGATGAACTTCATCCCGGCCGTCCTCCGCGACGATGGAGCGGTCTCGGTTGGCGAGCGGCGGGTCGCGGTCTCGGCCGGCGCCGGCGGCGGGAGAGCGGGGCTTCCGGTGGAGCTCGGGATTCGTCCGGAGGACCTGCGCGTCGCGGCGTCGGCGCCGGGCACCCTGCCGCTCGAGATCGAGTTCGTCGAGGAGCTGGGCGCCACGCAGCTCATCCATGGCCGAATCGACGGCGTCGCGGCAACGGTCCAGGTCGCCACCGGGGCCGCGCCGACCGAGGGCACCCTCGCGCTCGCCGTCGAGCCGGCCGCGACCCATCTCTTCGAGCCGGAGAGCGGGCGTCGGCTCTGAAAAGCCCGACGAGCCCGCCCGAGGCGGGTCCAGCTCCCGTCGCGCTTCAGCCGTCGGCTGCGATCTGCTCCTGGGCGCGGCGCGTGATGGGAGGCGTGCCGGACTGCTCCACCGCCTCCGCCCGCAGATGGCGGCGCTGCTGCGAGCGCCGCACCCACATGTTGAGCGCCTCCACCGAGATGGAGAACGCCATGGCGGCGTAGATGTAGCCCTTCGGCACCTTGAATCCGAACCCGTCCGCGATCAGGACCATGCCGATCATCAGGAGGAACGACAGGGCCAGCATCACGATGGTGGGGTTCGCCTTGATGAAGTTCGCAAGCGGCCCGGCCGCGATCACCATCACGACGATGGCGAAGATCACGGAGATCACCATGATCGGCAGATGCTCCGTCATCCCGACCGCGGTGATGATCGAATCGAGAGAGAACACGAGGTCGATCATGATGATCTGGACGATGATCCCGCCGTAGCTCACCGCCGCTCGGCCGACGCCGGGCGCGTGCTCGCGCGGATCGACGCTCTCGTGGATCTCGCGCGTGGCCTTGTAGACGAGGAACAGCCCGCCGCCGATCAGGATCAGGTCGCGCCACGAGAAGCCCTTGCCGGCGATCTCGAAGATCGGCTGCGTCAGACCGATGATGATGGTGATTGTGAAGAGGAGGCCCAGCCGCATGAAGAGAGCGAGGCCGAGGCCGATATAGCGCGCGCTGGCCCGCTGGTGCTCCGGCAGCTTGTTGGTCAGGATCGACAGGAAGATCAGGTTGTCGATGCCGAGCACCACCTCCATGACGATGAGGGTGGCGAGCGCCGCCCATGCGGTCGGGTCGGTGAGAAGCGGTAGGATCTGATCCATCGTCAGGTTTCGCGTCCGGTGGGCGCAGGGGTGAAGACGCGCACGGCCTTGGGCCGGACGCGGAAGACGGCGGGCGTCGCGGTCGTGAGTTCGCCGTCCGTGTTCACGGAGCGGCTGCGCCGCGTCTTGATGGTCACTTCGGAGGCCGTGAAGGCCCGCACGTCGCGCCATGTGCCCTGCGTGCCGCGCTTGAGCGCCGGGGCGAGCGCCACGAGCTGCCACCAATGGGCGACCTCGAGGCTGTAGACGTGGAAGCGGCCGTCATCCGGCTCGGCGGCCGGATCCATCGTGAGCCCGCCGCCGTAGTGACGGCCGTTCCCCACCGCGATCTGGACGGTCTTCACCTTGAGGGTCTCGCCCTCATGCTCGATGAAGGCCGTGAAGGGGCGCGTGCGGGCGAGAAGCCGGGCGCTCGCCATGGCATAGCCCAGCACGCCCCAGCGCTTCTTCGCCTCCCGGGTCAGCTCGCGCGCGAGCTCGGCCGAGAAGCCGATCGAGGCGACGTTGAAGAAGAGATGGCCGTTGACCTCGCCGAGATCGATCGCGCGCAGGTGGCCGTCCACGATCGTGCGGGCCGCGCTCGCCGGGTCCGGCCCGATGCCGAGCGTCCTGGCGAGGTCGTTCGCGGTGCCGAGCGGCAGGATGCCGAGCGGGAGCCCGGTCTCGACGAGGCCCGGGGCGGAGCAGTTCAGCGTGCCGTCGCCGCCGCCTACGATCACGAGGTCGACCCCGCCCGCGACCGACCGGATGGTCTCGGCCATGGCGGCGGCGCTGTCGCAGCCGCGCGTCTCGATCTCGATCCCGCCGCGGCGGAGGATGTCGAGGGGCTCCGAGATGTCGAGCCCGCCGTTGCGCGCCTTCTGGTTGAGGAGCAGGAGCGCGCGCCGGGTCGCAACCCGCCCGGGAGCAGCGCTCTCCTCGTCGATGACCTCCACGGACCGCTCCGGACCAAGCGCCGCCAACCGGCCCAACCCTCGCGAGGGCCGCCGGAAGGCGCCATCCCCAACCTGTCCGGCGAAGCCGAACGACGGCCCCCGCCAGAGCGGGAGACTTAGCTGGGAATGCCCGCTGCGCCGTACAAGTTCCCGGCTGCCGCGTTATGTGCGGCGGAGCTCGACCTCGAGCTGCGGGCGCTGGTTGATGGTCTGGAAGACCACGCAATAGCGCTCGGTGAGCTTGAGCAGCGTGTCGATCTGATCGGGCGAGGCGTCGGTATCGACCTCGAAGCCGAGCCGGATCGACCTGAAGCCGACCGGCGCGCCCTTGTCGACGCCGAGCGTCCCGCGGAAGTCGAGGTCGCCCTCCGCCTTCACCCTCCCGCTGCGCAGCTCGATCCCGAGCGCGGTCGCGACCGCCTTGAGCGTGACGCCCGCGCAGGCCACGAGCGCCTCGAGCAGCATGTCGCCCGAACAGAGCTCCGCCCCGGAGCCGCCCGTCGCCGGGTGGAGGCCCGCGACCGCGAGCGCCCGGCCCGTCTCGACCTTGCAGGCGATGTTCGACTCGTCGAGCCTGCCCTCCGCCTTCAGGGTGATCGTCGCGGCGTCGGGATCGCTCCGATAGCGCTCCTTCAGGGGAGCCTGCATGGCCCTGAGCGCAGCCGCATCCATCCTCGCCTCCATCACCACCAGAGCGCATTCCCGGCCGGTCCGCCGGCCGGGCGGTTCTGCACGGGTTTGAGAGAGCGGTCGAGGGCCGCGAGCACGCGCCGCGTCGCCACCTCCACGGCGGCCGACATCCGGTCGCGCGGCCGGGCGAGCCCGAGATCGAGCTCATCGTCCACGCGGCCGGGCTTGGGCCGCATCACGACGACGCGGTCGGCGAGCGTCACGGCCTCCGAAACGTCGTGCGTGACGACGAGGACCGTGGGCCGCGTCTCGTCCCACAGCCGGAAGAGGTGCTCATGCAGGCTCGCGCGCGTGAAGGCGTCGAGCGCCGAGAAGGGCTCGTCGAGCAGCAGGACCTTGGGCCGGGTCACGAAGGAGCGCGCGATCGCGACCCGCTGCTGCTGCCCGCCCGACAGCTCCTTCGGCCAGCGATGGGCGTGCTCGGCGAGCCCGACCCGTTCGAGCGCATGGGCCACGATCTCGCGCCGCTCGGCCGCGGGCCGGTCCATGAGGCCGAAGCCGACATTGTCGGCCACCGTGTGCCAGGGCAGGAGCCGCGGCTCCTGGAACACGATACCGATGGCCGGATGGGGCTCCACCACCAGCTCATCGTCGAGGCGCACCGCTCCGGCGCTCGGCCGGTCGAGCCCGGCGATCAGGCGGAGCGCGGTCGTCTTGCCGCAGCCCGATCCCCCGATGAGGGCGACGATCTCTCCGGGACGGACCTGGAGCGAGACGTTCGACAAGGCCGCGGTGCCGTCGGCATAGGTCTTGGAGAGACGATCCAGAACCAGCATCAGAGCCTCTCCCGGGAGACGTCCTGCCAGCGGAGCAGCGGCCGCGTGGCGGCGACGAGAATCGCGTCGGCCAGCTTGCCGAGCAGCGCGAAGGCGATGATCGCGGCCAGGATCCGGTCCGGCTTGCCCATCTGCTGGCCATCCACCAGCAGGTAGCCGAGCCCCTCCGAGGCGCCCATGAACTCGGCTGCGACCACGAACATGAAGCCGAGCCCGAGGCCGGAGCGCAGCGCGATGATCGTCTCGGGGAGTATCGCCGGCAGCAGAATCCGCCGCACCTGCGCGGAGCGCGAGAGGCGGAAGACGCGGCCGACCTCCACGAGCTTGCGGTCCACCGACATGATCGCGCCCGCGACCCCGAGATAGACCGGAAAGAAGACGCCGACCGCGATCAGCGCGACCTTGGAGGCCTCGAATATCCCGAGCCAGAGGATGAAGAGCGGCACCCAGGCGATCGAAGGTATGGCGCGCAGCGCCTGCAGGGTCGGATCGAGCAGCCGCCGGCTCGTGTCGCTGATCCCGGAGAGCGCGCCGAGCAGGATGCCGCCGGCGGCGCCGAGCCCGAATCCGACCGCCACCCGCCAGAGCGTCGCCCAGACATGCGTGGAAAGCTCGCCACTACGGGCGAGCTCGGCGAAGGTCTGGAGGATGCGGCTCGGCGGCGGGACGAGGCGGCCCTGGGCAAGGCCGAACCGCACGGCCGCCTCCCAGCCCAGCGCGAGACCGACCGGAAGGACGAGGCCGAGCAGAACCCGCAGGTCGAGCTGCTTGTTGCCGGCGCGAGCGGGAGCCGCCGCAGCCCCGACGGAGCCTTCCGCGAGCGCCGCCTCGGTCACTGCGGCGCCGGGGCGAAGCGCCGGTCGACGAGGGCGTCGACCGCCTGCGCGACATTGGTGTCGGCCGGCAGGACGCCCGCCTCCTTCAACGCCAGGCCCGCCTGCAGGATCGTCTCCCGCTGGTGCTCGCCGATGGCGGAGTGAGTGAGTTCCGTGCGCTCGAGCTGCCGCTCGATGACGGGCGCGGACAGCCCGGTCGCCTGGCCGAGGATGCGGCGCAACTCCGCCGGATTCTCGAGCGACCATTTCCGCGCCTTCTCGTAGGCGGCGAGCACGCGGTTCACGAGTTCCGGATGGTCCTTGGCGAAATCCTCGCGGACATTGAGGATGCCCCAGGTATTGGCCGACTTGTCGCGGTGGAAGAGGATCGCGCCGCTGTCGATCTCGGCGGCGGCCATGATCGGATCGAGACCCGCCCAGGCGTCGACGTCGCCCCGCTCCAGGGCCGTGCGCCCATCCGGATGCTGCAGCAGGACGAGCCGGACGTCCTTCTCGGTGAGCTTCGCGCCGGCGAGGGAGCGGACAAGGAAGATGTGCGGGTCGGTCCCGCGGGTGACCGCGACGCGCTTGCCCTTCAGTTCCTCGACTTTCGTGATGCCCGAATCCTTCCGGGTCACGAGCGCAGTCCATTCGGGCCGCGAATAGACGTAGATCGACTTGATCGGGTTGCCGTTGATCCGGGCGATCAGGGCGGCCGCGCCGGCCGTCGAGCCGAAGTCGATCGAGCCGGCATTGAGGAATTCGAGCGCCTTGTTCGAGCCGAGCGTCTGCACCCAGCGCACGCCGATCCCGTCCTTCGCAAGGTCGTCCTCCAGGAAGCGCTTCTCCTTGAGGACGAGGCTGACGGGATTGTACGTCGCCCAATCGATGCGTATCTCCCGCGGCGCGGACGCGGCCTGGGCCGGGGCTGCGGCGAGCAAGGACCCCCCAAGCAGGGCGAGGAGGCAGCGTCGGGTCGTCAGCATCTCCGGCAATCTCTCCAGCGCCCTGACCGGGCGTGTTCTTTTTGTAGGACAGCCACGTTCGTTATGTCAAACGAACGCGCGGGAACCGCATGGCTGTCCGGAGCTTGCGGTGCTAAGGCCGCTTAGCAGCGAACCCGAATGTCCGCACAGACCGCCACCGGCCGGCCCGAGCCGCGCATCGTGAGCCCGAACGCCTTCCGGGAGCGTCTCGTTCCCGAGCTGCGCGCCCAGCTCGAGGCGGATCGCGCCGGGGCCGAGCGCCGGCTCGTGCGGGATCGTGAGGGGCTCGCCTGCGCACGCTGCCTGTCGGACTCCATGGACCGGCTCCTGCGCCAGGCCTACACGGCGATCGCCGGCGAACTGGGCTTCGCGCGCTCGCCGAAACAGACCGGCATGGCCGTGGTCGCGACCGGCGGATACGGCCGCGGCGCGATGGCGCCCGGCTCGGACGTCGACCTCCTGTTCCTTCTGCCGCCACGGGGACCCGGCCCGGAGCAGGCCGTCCTGGAGACGCTGCTCTACGCGCTCTGGGACCTCAAGCTGAAGGTCGGTCACGCCACGCGGACGGTGGACGAATGCATCCGCGAGGCGCGGGCCGACATGACGACACGGACGGCGCTGCTGGAAGCGCGGTTCCTGTTCGGCGACGAGAAGCTGTTCCGGGAGTTCCAGGCCCGCTTCGCCAGGGAGGTGGTGAAGGGCTCGGCCGCGGCCTTCGTGGACGCCAAGCTGAAGGAGCGCGACGCCCGGGTGAGGCGCGCCGGCGAGTCCCGCTACCTCGTGGAGCCCAACGTCAAGGACGGCAAGGGCGGCCTGCGCGATCTGAACACGCTCTCCTGGATCGCGAGATACGTCTACGGCATCTCCAATCCGGACGATCTCGTCGGGGTCGGCCTGTTCACGCCGGACGAGGCGCGCCTATTCAAGCGCTGCGAAGCCTTCCTCTGGCGCGTGCGCTGCCATCTCCATTTCGCGACCGGCCGCGCGGAGGAGCGGCTCACCTTCGAGAACCAGCGGATCGTCGCAGCCCGGATGGGATTCAAGGATCGCGGCGCGGAGCAGGCCGTCGAGCGCTTCATGAAGGCCTATTTCCGCATCGCCAAGGACGTCGGCGACCTCACGGCGATCGTCTGCGCGGGGCTCGAAGCACGCCATGCCAAGCACCGCCCGGTGCTCGACCGGATGCTGCGCAGCTTCAAGCGGCGCCGCGGCGCGCTGGAATCGCCCGACTTCACGATCGACAACGACCGGATCACGGTCCGGGACGACGGCGTCTTCGAGCGGGATCCGGTCAATCTCATCCGCATGTTCTGGCTCGCCGACCGCCACAACATGCCCATCCACCCGGACGCGACGCGCCTCGCCTCGCGATCGATCGGGCTCATCGGCCCGCGCTGCCGGCGCGATCCGGAAGCCAACCGGCTCTTCCTGGAGATCCTGACCTCGCAGAACGCCCCGGAGGTGGTGCTGCGGCGCATGAACGAGGCGGGCGTGCTCGGGCGTTTCATCCCGGACTTCGCCCGCATCGTCGCGATGATGCAGTTCAACATGTATCATCACTACACGGTGGACGAGCACCTCATCCGCTCGATCGGCGTCCTGTCGGAGATCTATGCGGGACGGGCCGAGAGCGAGCACCCCCTCGCCAACACCATCGTCCACTCCGTCCGCAACCGCCGCGCGCTCTACGTTGCCCTGTTTCTGCACGATATCGCCAAGGGCCGGCGCGAGGACCATTCCCTCGCCGGCGCCGCGATCGCGCGCAAGCTGGGACCGCGGCTCGGGCTGGACCCCGCCGAGACCGACACGGCCGCGTGGCTCGTCGAGCACCATCTCCTGATGTCCTTCACGGCCCAGGGCCGGGACCTGTCCGACCCGAAGACGGTCGAGGCCTTCGGGGCCGTGGTCCAGACGATGGAGCGGCTCAAGCTCCTGCTCGTCCTCACCATCGCGGACATCAAGGCGGTCGGTCCGGGCGTCTGGACCGGCTGGAAGGGAGAGCTTCTGCGCACCCTCTACTACGAGACGGAACTCTATCTGAGCGGCGGCCATTCCGAGCGGATCAAGCCGGCGCGCGCCCGCTCCATCCAGGCTCAGCTGCGCGCCGCCCTCCCCGACTGGAGCGATGCCGAGTTCGAGGCCTATGCGGGGCGGTTCTATCCCGCCTACTGGATGAAGACGCCGCCCGAGCGGCAGCTCAAGCATGCCCGCTTCGTGCGGCAGGCCGAGCAGGCCGGGAAGACCGTCGCGACCGCGGTTGAGACCGACGAGTTCAAGGGCGTCACGGAGCTCACGCTGCTGTCGCCGGACCACCCCCGCCTGCTCGCCATCGTGACGGGCGCCTGCGCGGTGGCGGGCGGAAACATCGTCGATGCCCAGATCTTCACCTCGGCCGACGGCACGGCCCTCGACACGATCTTCCTGTCTCGCGCCTTCGATCGCGACGAGGACGAGATCCGCCGGGCGGAGCGCATCGCCGCCTCGATCGAGCGCGCGCTCCGCAGCGAGGTCAGGATCGCCGACCTCGTCCGCGACCGCCGGCCGGGCAGGCCGCTGCCGAAGGCCTTCCAGGTCAATCCCGAGGTCAACATCGACAACGACCTGTCGTCGCGCCACACGGTGGTGGAGGTCTCGGGTCTCGACCGGCCGGGGCTGCTCTACGACCTCACCACGGCGCTCGGGAAGCTCAACCTCAACATCGCCTCCGCCCATGTCGCCACCTTCGGGGAACGGGCCGCGGACGTCTTCTACGTCACCGACCTCACCGGCACGAAGGTCAGCCATCCCTCGCGGCAGGCTTCCATCAGGCGCGGGCTCCTGAGCGTACTGGAGCAGAATCAATAGGCGAGGAGACCGGCCGAAATCCTTGATCTTGCACTGCGAAACACTGATATCAGCGGCAACCCAACCGGACAGCGGACGATGATGAACGACAGCACGCCGAGCAACGGCGCGATGGACGCCACATTGCAGACCGAGCAGAACAAGGATGCCCCCGAGACGCAGGTGCCCGACAGGGTCGCCGAGCTCGAGGCGGAGCGGACGGACCTCAAGGAGCGCCTGCTCCGCACGCTCGCCGAGATGGAGAACCTGCGCCGGCGCACCGAGCGCGAGGTGCAGGATGCCCGCACCTACGCGGTCACGAACTTCGCGCGCGACATGCTGACCGTCGCCGACAACATCCGCCGCGCGCTCGAGAACGTTCCGGAGGGCGCGGCGGAGGGCGCGACCAAGGCGCTCATCGAGGGGATCGAGCTGACCGAGCGCGACCTCCTCAAGACGCTCGAGCGCCACGGCGTGAGGCGGGTGGAGCCGCAGGGCCAGAAGTTCGACCCGAACATGCATCAGGCGATGTTCGAGGTCCCCAACGAGGAAGTGCCGGCCGGGACGGTCACGCAGGTGATCCAGACCGGCTACGCCATCGGCGAGCGGGTGCTGCGCCCGGCGCTCGTCGGGGTGGCCAAGGGCGGGCCGAAGCCCGCGCCCCAGCCAGCGGCGACCGCGGACGAGGCCGCGCCGGAGAACGGCTGACTATTTCAGCGCGACGCCGTCCACGAGGCGCCGGAAGCGGGGCATGACCTCGTCCCGCTTGTCCGCGCGGGCGATCCCGACCATCCGGATGTAGCCGTCCGGCGCGAAGCGGATGGTCTGCATCACGATGACGGGCTGCTCGGACGGCCCGTCCTTCGCCTTGGCCACGATCTCGTGCCACTCCGAGCCGCCCAGGCGGAAGCCCTGGGCGCGCTCGAGCACGGTCTCCTTCAGCATCGTGTTGGCGACGAGGGCCTGGCGCGCGAAGACGTCGCGCTGCTCGGCGGTGGGCGGGGCCGGCGCGAAGGATTGCGCCACGATCATGATCGGCTGCTCGGCATCCTTCACGACATCCTTCGGCCCGTCGGTCATCAGCAGCGCATTGCCGGCCATCGCCCGCACGGGGCGGAAACCGGCGGGATCGCCGATCCTGAAGGGCAGGGAGGCGACCTGCTGCTCGACGGAGAGCGGCGGGCGCAAGGCCACGGTCTTCAGCGCCGCCTTCGCCTCGTCGCGGGCGGCCTGCGCCGCGCCGACCGGGAGCTGCGCGATGACCAGCGCGGTCATGGTGCCGTCGCCGGTCAGGAGGATCGCCTTCGGGATCGCACGGCCGTTGTCGTTCTGCTCGCCCGCGACCAGCGTCGCCTCGCTCTTGCCGACCGTGAGCTTGTCGCGCGACTTCAGCGTGAAGCCCTGGTTCTTCAGCGCTTCGTCGCCGAAGCCGGCCACTAGGGTGGAATAGGCCTCGGCCGGCATCTCGATGGCGACGATCGCGGCGCCCGTCGCCGGGTCCTGGAATCCGGCCACCCCGCGGGTGAGCTTCATGCTCTTGGGCGGCACGAGCCCGATCCGGGAGCCGGGCGGGAAGACGGGCTCGGCCGCCAGGGCGGCGCCGGCCGCGAGGAGGGCCAGGACGAATGTCGTGGGACGGAGCATCGCTGTCGCTGCGGTCAGGAGGAAGCCCGAAGGTGGAGCCGAGAAAAGGGGCGTAAACGTGACCCCGGGGTCAAGCGGCGGGCGCGGGCGTCACGCGCCGCAGCGTGAGGTTGACGCGGCCGGATCCGGGGATCAGGTCGGAGGTCTCCGGAAGGATCCTGTCGATGCCGTGGAAGACCAGCCGGGCCGCGCCGCCGAACACAAACGCATCGCCCGAGGAGAGGCGGATGGAGCGCGTCCGGTCCCGCCGGGACAGCCCGCCGATGCGGAACAGCGCGGTCGCCCCGAGCGAGAGCGAGACCACGGGCGCGGCGAGTTCCCCCTCGTCCTTGTCCTGGTGCAGCCCCATCCGGGCGCCAGGCCCATAGAAGTTGATGAGGCAGGCCTCCGGCGGGTGCGGGAACCGGGCGAGTTCGTTCCAGGCGTCCAGGAGGCTCTCCGGCATCGCGGGCCAGGGCTCGCCCGTCTGCGGATGAGTGGGCTGGTAGCGGTAGCCGGAGACGTCCGACACCCAGCCGAGCGGCCCGCAATTGGTCATCCTGACGGAGAAGGGCTGGTCCGTTCGCGGCATGCGCGGCGTGAAGAGCGGGGCGCGCCGCGCGAGATCGCGGATCTCCGCCAGGAGCCGTTCCTGGGCGAGGCGGTCCAGATAGCCGGGGACGAAGGTCAGGCCCGGCCCGAGATCGAGCCGCTGGGCCGCAGGCCGCGCGGACGCGAGGTCCGGCCCGCCGGTCAAAGCTCGGACAGGCCGAGGACGTCCGCCATGCTGTAGAAGCCGGGCGGCTTCTCGCGCGCCCAGAGCGCGGCCTTGACTGCGCCCCGGGCGAAGATCGCCCGATCCTCGGCACGGTGCGCGAGCTCGATCCGCTCGCCCGCGCCTGCGAAGATCACGCTGTGCTCGCCGACGACCGTGCCGCCGCGCAGGGTCGCAAAGCCGATATCGCCGGCTCCCCGCTTCCCGGTATGGCCGTCGCGCGAGCGGACGGAGCGTTCGCGAAGTTCGATCCCCCTCCCCTCCGCGGCGGCCTCCCCGAGCAGCAGCGCGGTGCCGGAGGGCGCGTCCACCTTCATCCGATGGTGCATCTCCAGGATCTCGACGTCCCAGTCCTCGCCGAGGGTGCGCGCCACCTTCCGGACGAGTCCGGCAAGGAGATTCACGCCGAGCGACATATTCCCGGACCGGACGATGCGCGCGCGGGCTGCGGTGCTGCGGAGCGCCTGCAGGTCCGCGTCGGACAGGCCGGTCGTTCCGATCACATGGACCAAGCCGGCCTGCGCGGCGGCCTCGGCGAAGAGCCGGGTCGCGGCCGGCGCCGTGAAGTCGATCACCCCATCCGCCGATCTGAAGGCCGCGATCGGATCGTCCGTGATCGGCACCGAGAGGCGGCCGACGCCGGCGAGCAATCCGGCATCTTCGCCGAGCGCCAGCGAGCCCGGCTGCTCGACCGCACCGACCACGCGGCAGGCCGGGTCTTCCTCCGCCGCCCGGACGAGCATGCGGCCCATGCGGCCCGCGGCGCCGACGACAACCAGCCGCATCTCGCTCATCGTGCTTCCCGCTCAGGCCCCAGGCTGCGGGCCGTCGTACCCTTCGACGATGACGAGGTCCATCTCGGCGCCGCCCTTCTGTTTGGCCTTGGCGGCCTGGTATTCGGGCGAGCGCCAGCATTCGAGGGCCGCCTCGTAGGACGGGAACTCGATCACGACGTTGCGGCCGCGGCTCGTGCCGACCGGGTTCTCGAACCGGCCCGCACGCACCAGGAAGCGGCCGCCGAACTTGGCGAAGGCGGCGCCGTTCGAAGCCACGTAGTCCTTGTAGCTTTCGGTGTCGTGCACATCGACCCGCGCCACCCAATAGCCCTTCGGCATTCCGATCCCCTCCCCGGCGCCGCGCTTGCCCGGCTCCACCCAGTTGACTAGTTTGTTGACTAACAGGAGGCCCGCATGGTCGCAACATCGGCTGAACGACGGAAGGCGGCAGTCCCGGTGCCGAGCTGCGGGCTTCGCGAGGCGACGGTACACGAAGCCAAGACCCACCTTTCCCGGCTGCTCGCCGAAGTCGAGGCGGGCGGAACAGTCATCATAACGCGGCGCGGAAAGCCGGTCGCGAGGCTCGGGCCCGTCGAGCCGACGCGGCATCGCGCGAAAGGTTCGATGAAGCACCTGATCAAGTTCGACGAACGCTTTTTCGAGCCGCTTTCGAAGGAAGAGCTCGCTCTTTGGGGTGAGATTTGAGGCTGCTCCTGGACAGCCACACCCTGCTTTGGTGGCTGACCGACGATTCTCGACTGTCCGCAGCCGCCGATGCCGCACTCGCTGACGCGGGTAATTCTGGCCTTGTAAGTGCCGCATCGGCTTGGGAAATCGCAACCAAGCACCGCATCGGCAGGCTGCCGGATGCGGCGGCCCTCGTGCGCCACTTCCAGCAGGTCGTCATCGACGAGGGCTTCGAGCCGCTTTCGGTGACCGTCCAGCATGCCGAGCTCGCAGGAACGATGGACGGGTCGCACAAGGACCCGTTCGACCGCATGCTGGTCGCCCAGGCGCTCGTCGAAAATCTTGTGCTCGTCTCGAACGAGAGCGCGTTCGACGCCTTCGGCGTGACCCGCCTCTGGTGAGCTGAGCGGTTCAGCGGCTTCGGTACACCCAGACCCGGGCCGGCGGAACGTTGCGCCAGATCCGCTCGGATGCGGTCGCGACGTAATGGGGCGAGCGCGCCGGCATCGGCGGGACGACCGCATAGGTGAACTGGACGAAGGGCGCGCCCGGGCGCGACATCGCGTGGGCGGCGGCCAGGAGCTCGAGCCGCTGCGGCAGGGGCTTGGTGAAGAGCGGCAGGCTCGAGACGAACCCCGCGCAGGGCTCCGTCACGACATCGGCCAAGGCATCCTTCACGTCATAGGCATCGCCGCAGACGATCGCCGCGCGCGGGAAGCGCCGCTTGAGGAGCTGGGCGAATTCCGGGTTGAATTCGACCAGGACGAGCCGCTCCTGCTCGATCCCGCGCCTGATCAGGGCGTCCGTCACAGGGCCCGTCCCGGGACCGAGCTCGACCACCGGCCCGGGCACGCGCGGGTCGACATAGGACGCCATCGCCTGCGCGAGGTGCTTGCTCGAGGGCGCGACCGCGCCCGTCAGCAGCGGGCGCTCGATCCAGGACCGCAGGAAGCGGGCCTCGTCCTCGAACCTCTCACGACCGAAGAGACGCTTCCGCGGCGCCGGTTTCTGCGACAGTTGAAGCAACGACACGCCCCCTGCACCCGGCCGAAGCCGGGCAGCTACACAATGCTATCAAGCTCGACTTGATCCACCGATCCCGTCGAAGAAATCACGCACTCGCGCGAAAAATCCACTGCTTTCGGGATGCGTGTCGCCGGACGACTCGCGCTCGAACTCCAGCAGGAGCTCGCGCTGCCGGCGCGTCAGGTTCTGCGGCGTCTCGACCACGACCTGGATGTAGAGGTCGCCGACATCGCGCGAGCGCAAGACGGTCATTCCCTTGCCGCGCAGCCGGAACTGCCGGCCCGACTGGGTGCCCTCCGGCACCTTCACGCGGGCGTCGAGGCCGTCGAGCGTGGGGACCGTGAACTCGCCGCCGAGCGCCGCGGTGACGAGCGAGATCGGCACCTGGCAGAAGAGGTCGGCCCCATCCCGCTGGAAGAAGGGATGCGGCTTGATCGAGACGAAGATGTAGAGGTCGCCGGCCGGGCCGCCGCGCAGGCCCGCCTCTCCCTCCCCGGCAAGCCGGATCCGCGTGCCGTCCTCGACCCCGGCCGGCACGTTGACCGTCAGCGTGCGCTCGCGCGTCACCCGGCCGGCGCCGCCGCAATTCGGACAGGGATCGTCGATGACCTCGCCTCGCCCGTGGCAGTTGGGGCAGGTCCGCTCGATCGAGAAGAAGCCCTGCGCCGCCCGCACCCGGCCGGCTCCGCCGCAGGTCGGACAGACGCGCGGCTTGGAGCCGGCCTTCGCGCCCGTGCCGGAGCAGACCTCGCATGACACCGAGGTCGGAATCGTGATCGAGGCGGTCTTGCCCTGGTAGGCCTCCTCGAGGGTGACCTCGAGATTGTAGCGCATGTCGGCGCCGCGCTCGCGGCCGGGCGCACCGCCGCGGCCGGATCGCACGCCGCCGAAGAACGTGTCGAAGATGTCCGACATCACGTCGCCGAAATCGGCGCCGAATCCGGGGCCGCCCGGTCCTCCGCCACCGCCCTGGAAGGCGGCGTGACCGAATCGGTCATAGGCGGCCCGCTTCTGCGGGTCCGACAGGACCTGGTAGGCCTCGTTGATCTCCTTGAACTTGACCTCGGCCTCGCCGTCGCCCGGGTTCCGGTCCGGGTGATACCTCATGGCGAGCTTGCGGAAGGCCGACTTGAGCTCGACTTCAGTCACAGTGCGGGACACGCCCAGCACCTCGTAGTAGTCGCGCTTGGACATTGGTCGCCGCTTTGACCCCGAAATACGTCATGGCCGGGCTCGGCCCGGCCATCCACGTCCAGCTGTCACAATCCCAAAGAGATGGCCGGGACAAGCCCGGCCATGACGATGATCCCAGGGGCGATCAGGCCCGCTTCTTCTTGTCTTCCTCGACGTCCTGGAAGTCGGCGTCCACGACGTCGTCCTTCTTCGGGCCGCCGGTCCCGGGCTCGTTGGCGGCGCTTGCGGCCGCCTCGGCCTGGGAGGCCTTGTACATGGCCTCGCCGAGCTTCATCGAGGCCTGCATGACGTCGTTGGTCCGGGCGCGGATGGCCTCCACGTCCTCGCCGGCGAGCGCCGTGCGCAGCGCCGCGATGGCGCTCTCGATGGCGGACTTGTCCGCGGCTTCGACCTTGTCGCCATGCTCGGCGACCGACTTCTCGGTCGCGTGGATCATGGCCTCGCCCTGGTTGCGGGCCTCGACGAGCTCGCGCCGCTTCTTGTCCTCGGCCGCGTGAGCCTCGGCCTCCTTGACCATCTTCTCGATGTCGGCCTCGGAGAGACCGCCGGAGGCCTGGATGCGGATCGCCTGCTCCTTGCCCGTCGCCTTGTCCTTGGCGGACACGTTGACGATGCCGTTCGCGTCGATGTCGAAGGTGACCTCGATCTGCGGCATGCCGCGCGGGGCGGGCGGAATCCCCATCAGGTCGAACTGGCCGAGCAGCTTGTTGTCGGCCGCCATCTCGCGCTCGCCCTGGAACACCCGGATCGTGACCGCGCTCTGGTTGTCCTCGGCGGTGGAGAAGACCTGACTCTTCTTGGTCGGGATCGTGGTGTTACGCTCGATGAGCCGGGTGAACACGCCGCCCAGCGTCTCGATGCCCAACGACAGAGGCGTGACGTCGAGCAGGAGGACGTCCTTGACGTCGCCCTGGAGCACGCCCGCCTGGATCGCCGCGCCGATCGCGACCACCTCGTCCGGGTTGACGCCCTTGTGCGGCTCCTTCCCGAAGAAGGTCTTCACGACCTCCTGGACCTTCGGCATGCGGGTCATGCCGCCGACGAGCACCACCTCGCTGATGTCGCCGGCCGTGAGGCCCGCATCCTTCAGCGCCTTGCGGCACGGCTCGACCGTCTTCTGGATCAGGTCGTCGACGAGGCTCTCGAACTTGGCCCGGCTGAGCTTCAGCGCGAGGTGCTTCGGACCGCTCGCATCGGCCGTGATGTAGGGCAGGTTGATCTCGGTCTGCGCCGCCGAGGACAGCTCGATCTTCGCCTTCTCGGCCGCCTCCTTCAGGCGCTGGAGGGCGAGCTTGTCCTTGGTCAGGTCGATGCCCTGCTCGCGCTTGAACTCGGCCGCCAGGTACTCGACGATCCGGTTGTCGAAGTCCTCGCCGCCGAGGAAGGTGTCGCCGTTCGTCGACTTTACCTCGAACACGCCATCCCCGATCTCGAGGATCGACACGTCGAAGGTGCCGCCGCCGAGGTCATAGACCGCGATCGTGCCGGAGGACTTCTTGTCCAGACCGTATGCGAGCGCCGCGGCGGTCGGCTCGTTGATGATGCGCAGGACCTCGAGCCCGGCGATCTTGCCGGCATCCTTGGTCGCCTGCCGCTGCGCGTCGTTGAAATAGGCCGGAACCGTGATCACGGCCTGCGTGACGGGCTGGCCGAGATGCGCCTCCGCCGTCTCCTTCATCTTCTGCAGGATGAAGGCGGAAATCTGCGAGGGCGAATACTTCTTGCCGTCCGCTTCCACCCAGGCGTCGCCATTGTCGCCGCGCACGATCTTGTAGGGGACGAGACCCATGTCCTTCTTGGTCATCGGGTCGTCGAAGGTGCGGCCGATCAGTCGCTTGATGGCGAAGAAGGTGCGGTCGGGGTTCGTCACCGCCTGGCGCTTGGCCGGCTGACCGACGAGCCGCTCGCCGTCGTCGGTGAAGGCGACGATGGATGGGGTGGTACGGGCGCCTTCCGAGTTCTCGATGACCTTCGGCGTGGCGCCCTCCATCACTGCGACGCAGGAATTGGTGGTGCCGAGGTCGATACCAATCACCTTACCCATGGGGTGGATCCCTCGTTTCTTAAGCAGACCACCGGGCCCCTCCGCGAGGCAGCCCGGTCCATGGCTCTGTTACATGCGGATGGGAGTTGCGCGCCCGCAGGTCCTTGGACGCTGCTGACGCCGCACCTCCCGTGACAGGTCCGATATAGTCCCGAGGAGAAGCCCTTCAAGACAAGCTGCTGCCCCGCGTGACACTTTTCCGCCACACGGGCACCGGCTCAGACGCGCCAGCGGCCGTTCCGCCGGACCAGAACCGTCGCACCCACGGGCACCCGGTCGTAGAGGTCGACCACGTCCTCGTTCAGCATGCGGATGCAGCCGGAGGAGACCTGCTCCCCGATGGACCAGGGCTCGTTGGTTCCGTGGATGCGGAACAGGGTGTCGCGGTTGCCCTGGTAGAGATAGAGGGCGCGCGCGCCGAGAGGGTTGTCGATGCCTGGCTCGCGCACCCCGGCCGAGGCGATCTTGAGGCTCACCATGGTGCTGGTCGGGTTCCAGCTCGGCCACTTCGCCTTGCGGCCGACACGCGCCACCCCCTTCCAGGAGAAACCCTGGCGCCCGACCCCGATGCCGTAGCGGATGGCCGTCCCGTCATCCTGGACGAGGTAGAGGAAGCGCTCGTCGATATCGACGATGATCGTGCCCGGCCGCTGGTCCCCCTTGTAGGGCACGACCTGCCGGGCGAGTTCGGGCCGCATCAGCTTGCGGTCGACCAGATAGTAGTCGTGCGGATCGTCCTTGACGGCGCCGATGTACCAGCGGTCGTAGTCGGAATCGGCCGCGGAAGCGGGCTGCGGCGGCACGGCCGCCATCTGGCTCGTCTGGCAGGCGGCCAGGGGCAGCCCGGCCAGGAGGCCGAGCAGGGCGCGTCGGGTGGTCATGATCTGCCGCGATCGGGAATCGGATCGCCTCACCTAGCAGTCGGCACCGGGGCGCGTTGTGCCCTGCGGGTCACACGTGTTGCTTCGCAGATGCAGCAATCGTCGGCTGAGGCCGGAGTTCGGGCGCGCGCGAAAGTCCGAGATGTTTCAGGAGGCCGACGAAGGCGGCGAGGCGCTCCCGGCGATATGCGTCGAGATCGAGCCCGGCATAGTCCAGGAAGCCCTCCCCCGTGCGCAGCCCGATGCGGCCCTCCTCCATGTTGCGGTGGATGACCTCCGGCGCGCGATAGCGCTCGCTGCCGAGAGCGCCTTCCAGGTAGCGGCTCGCGTGATAGAGGATGTCGCCGCCGCCCCAATCGATGAACTCGAGCAGGCCGAGCACGGCGAAGCGGAAGCCGAAGCCGACCCGGATGGCCTTGTCGATCTCCTCGGCGGAGGCGACGCCCTCCTCGACCATCCTGGCCGCCTCGTTCATGGCCAACGCCTGGATGCGCGGGACGATGAAGCCGGGGCTCGACCTGCAGACGACCGGGACCTTGCCGATCCCTTCCAGCACCGTCTTGAGCCGTTCCGTCACCGCGGCATCCGTGGCGCTGCCCGGCGAGACCTCGACGAGCGGCACGAGATAGGCGGGATTGAGCCAGTGAGCGTTCAGGAAGCGCTCGGGCCGCGCCACCGCCACGGCCATGTCGTCCACCATGATGGTCGAGGTGGTCGAGGCGATGACCGCGTCCGGACGGGCGAGGCGCGAGGCGTCGGCCAGCACCTCGCGCTTGAGGGCGAGGATCTCCGGCACGCCCTCGAAGACGATCCCGGCTCCAGCCAGCGCCGTCCCGCGCTCCGCCGCCGGCACCACCTCCACCCGTGCGGCCAGAGTGTCCACGGCAGAGGGATCGAACAATCCGAGCGAGGCGAGGCTGGCCAGGATACCGCGCACCTCCCCGAGGGCGGCATCGCTCAAGGCCCGGAAGCCGTCCGCATCGCGCTCCTTCACGTCGAGAAGGAGCACGCTGTGCCCGGCATAGGCGAAGGCGACCGCGATGCCGCGCCCCATCCGGCCTGCGCCGAGGCAGGCGATCAGCGGGCGGGTCATGGTGTGGCTCCCATGGTCGGATCGCGGCGATGAACGACCGTCAGGCCGAGGCCACGTCGATCCGATCCCGTTCGCCGAACGGATCGATCGTCACCTGGAGCTCCCGCACGACCACTTCGGGCACACGTCTGTTGTCGACGCGCTTCAGGACGAGCAGACCGGCACTGGCGAGCTTTTCGAGAGTGCGGCTCAGGTTCGACTCGGCGCGGTCGACCTTTCGGGCCAGCTCGGCGATCGATTGCGGTCTCTCGTCGCGGATCACGCGCATCAGGACCCGGTTTTCCGGCGTGAGGATGCGGGCAAGGGCTTCGAGCGAATTGAAGCTTGCGACGTTCGCGCCAGGCGGGGCCCGCCGCTCGCCTCTCGCGACCGCCCGCATCTGCGCCTCGAGCTCGCTCAGGCTCATGAGCCGATGTTCCGTCACCCTCGCCTCCCCGCACGGTCACGCCGACCACCGTGTCGCCGATCCCATGCTCCCCGAGCACGCGTCGGACTTCCGCGAAGAAGTCGGCGAGCAGCTGGTCTGCGTCCTTGAACTCATATGGCCGGCCTTCATCGGCTTCCGTTCGGTGCCAATGATCGTGGCTGACCGGCCTCGCCTTCGTTCCAGCCCGTTTCGGCACGGAATGAGCGTTGTCGAAGCCGAGAATGCGCTCGCCGGAAGGCTTGTGGAGCGTGAACGAGTACCGCAGCCCATGGGGTCTCTCCCGACTCGGCGTCGTGCGGACGATCTCGAATTTCAGCCAGTATCCCTGCTCCAGCCAATGAACGCGGCCATCGAAGTCGAGCAGGAATTCCAGTGTATGGTCCAATACCCCATCCTATGGTGATATGATAGAGTGAGCGCAGATCGGCATCATCTTCGTCAGAACCCCTCCCTCAACAGCCGCTGCAGCGCGTTCCGGTCGAGCTGCCCGAGCCCGAGATCGGCGAGGGTCCGACTCCTGATCTCCCCCGCATCGGCGCAGATGGCGCGGCCGATCGCCAGGAAGGCGCGGGCGAGCGGCGTCTCCACGCCGGCGAGCTCGGCGACGGAGACCAGGAAGGAAAGACCCAGGAGCAGGTCCTCCCGCATGTAGCGATGCTGCGTCAGGACCAGCGTCTCGCGCCAATCGCCGGAATCGGTCAGCCGGTCGTGCGAGCCGCGGCCATACATCCACTCGGCCCCCTCGCGGGCATAGTGGTCCGCGAGCGGGAAATGCGGCGCGCCGTAGCCGAGCGCCTCGCGCACACGCATCCGCTCCGCGTCGAGGCGGTCGGTGACGCGCCGGATCGCGGGCTGGGTGCCCTCCTTGTGGATGTCCCAGCGCTCGAAATGCTCGATCGGCCCCGCATTCATCACGATGAGCGGCGGATGGATGATCGGGCCGGCATTCATCAGCGCGCCGGACAGCGCATCACCGCAGGAGGTGACGACGCCCGGGAAGGCGCGACCGATCACATCCAGCGCCCATTCGGATGCCGTCGCCGGAAAGGTCCCGACCGGCAGATGCTTCGCCCTGACGGTGATCGCGACCTCGCGCGGTCCGTGCTTCCTGGCGAGCCAGGGGAGCGTGCCCGTCTCGGCAAAGGCGGCGCCCTCGGCCGTGCCGGCCCGCCGCGCGGCCTCGGCGAAGATCATCGAGCCGAAGGTCGCCGGAGGCAGGAAGACCACCTGCCCGGGCTTCAGATGCGGAGCGAGCCGGGCCGCGATGTCGGGCTGGGCGAAGGCCGGCGCCGGGCAGAGGATCAGCTCAGCTCCATCGATGGCGGCCGCGATGTCGGTCGTGGCGAGCGCCAGCCTCGCTTGGTGCCGCCCGGCATGATCCTTCACGGTGATGGCGGAACCGTTCCCGGCGAGGTCGGCGATCGCCTCCCCGTCGCGGCGCCACAGCCGCACCTCGTGGCCGGCGAGCGCGAAATCGCCGGCGGCGGCGAAGGACCCGTTGCCGCCGCCGAGTACCGCAATCTTCATCGAGACACCTTTGTCATTCCGGACGCACGAAGTGCGATCCGGAAACCACGGCTAGGCTCCGGAGCTTGATCGTGGGTTCCGGGCTCTCGCTTCGCGCGCCTCGGAATGACAGGTCGCGCCATCATCGGCGCTCCCGCAGCAGGTGGTGCTGCACCTTGCCGAGCGCGCTCTTCGGCAGGCTGTCGGCGAAGATGAAGTCCTTCGGCGCCTTGAACCGGGCAAGCTGCGACAGGACATGTGCCGACAGGCTTTCGGCCGTGCAGGATGCGCCCGCGCGGAGGACGACATGCGCGACCGGCACCTCGCCCCAGCGCGGGTCGGGGCGGCCGATGACGGCGCATTCGGCCACCGCCTCGTGCTCCAGCAGCACGCGCTCGATCTCGGCCGGGTAGATGTTCTCCCCGCCCGAGATGACGACGTTCTTCTTCCTGTCGTGCACGTAATAGGCGCCGGCCGCATCGCGAGAGGCGATGTCGCCGGTGCGGAACCAGCCGTCCACGATGCTGTCACGCGTGGCGGCCTCGTCCCGCCAATAGCCGGAGAGGATCTGCGGCCCCCGAATCCAGATCTCGCCGGAGGTGCCGTCCGGCAGCTCCCGCCCGGCATCGTCGACGAGCTTCGCCTCGCAGAACGGGCCGGGCCAGCCGGTCGATCCTTCCGGCCGCGGACCGCCCAGGCGCGTATAGACCGAGATCGGGCAGGTCTCCGTCGCGCCGTAGACCTGGAGCACCGGCACGCCACGCCGCTCGAAGGGGTCGATCAGCGCCTGGGGCACATAGGTCGAGCCGGTCGTGATCGCGCGCAGGCTCGACAGGTCGGCCGAGCCGAAACCGGGATGAGAGAGGACGGCCCCGAGCGTCGCCGGCACGAGGACCGTCAGCGTCGGCCGGTCGTCCGCGATGGCGGCGAGCGTCGTGTCTGGCGCGAAGCGCGAATGGATCGTGACCGTCGCACCTTGATGCAAAGCCGGCGTCGTCTGGATGTTCAGCCCGCCGACATGGAAGAACGGCAGGACGGTGAGGACGTGGTCGTCCGATGTCAGGCCATGCATGTGCTGGCTCATGACGCCGTTCCAGACGAGGGCCTCCTGCCGGAGCAGGGCGCCCTTGGGCCGCCCGGTGGTGCCCGACGTATAGACCACGAGGAGCGGGTCCGAGAGCCGGCCCTCGCATCGGGAGCTTCCCTCCCCGCCGGATGCGATCAGCTCGCCCAGGCTCCCCGCGGCTTCACCCACGGAAAACAGGGGCAGGTTCGAGCGCCCGGCGGCGAGCTCCGCTGCTTCCTTGGCGAAATGCTCGTCCGCCACGAAAAGGGCCGGATCGGCATCGGCCAGGATGTATGCGAGCTCCGGCCCGGCAAGGCGCCAGTTGAGCGGCACCAGCATCGCGCCGAGCCGGGCGCAGGCATAGAGGAGGACCAGCGTATCGGGGTGGTTGTAGGCGAGGATCGCGACCCGGTCGCCCTTCCCTATCCCGAACTCGCCGGCAAGCAGCGCGGCCGTCGCTTCGATACGCCCGCTCAGCGCACCGTAGGAGATCGTCCCGCCCTCGAACCGGAGCGCAACCTTGCCCGGCGCGAAGGCGGCGTTGCGACGGATGACGTCGGCGAGGTTCACAGTTCCCCTCCCCCCGCTTGCGGTGGGGAGGGAATGCCGCGTGCGGTCCTCACTCGTCCGTCTCGCCCGGCTCGTAGAGCGCGGCACGGCCGATCCGGTCGACGCAGAGCTCCGCCGTCCAGGGCAGCATGAGCGAGCCGCAGCGGCTGTCGCGGAAGATCCGCTCGAGCGGCAGCGACTTCAGCATCGACTGGCCCCCGCAGGTGCGGATCGCGAGGCGCGCGATGTCGTTCGCACCCTCCATGACCGCGTATTGCGCCGTCCAGGCCCGGATCACCTGATCCTTGGACGGATCGGCGCCCGCCTCCGAGACCGCCTGGAACCACACGGCTTTCAGCTGCTCGAGCTTGATCCGCATCTCGGCGACGGCGATCTGCTTCGTCGGGTACTGGCGCCGCTTCACGGGCGGCGTGCCGGGCTGCTCGCCTCGCAGATATCGCACCGTGAAGTCATAGGCCGCCTGCGCCTGGCCAACATAGGTCGGCGAGAGCGTCAGGAACATGTGCGGCCAGCGCGAGGCAGCCTGGAAATAGGTGCCGCGCGGCATCAGCGCGGCCTCCTCCGGCACGAACACGTCCTTGAAGATGAGCGTGCGCGAGACGGTGCCGCGCATGCCGAGCGGGTCCCAGTCGCCGACGACCGACACGCCCTCGGCCTTGGCGGGAATGGCGAGATACAGGGTGTTGCGGCGCGAGGCCTTCTCGTCCGGGCCGATCTCGGTGCAGAGGATGCCGTAATAATCCGCATGGCCCGCGAGCGAGGCGAAGATCTTCTTGCCCGAGACGAGCCAGCCGCCGTCCGTCGGCACGGCGCGGGTCTCGAAGGCGACCCCGCCCGCCGCCGCCGCGCCGCCTTCCGAGAAGGGCTGCGAATAGACGGCCCCCTCCTCCACGATGCGGCGGTAATGCAGGGAGCGCCGGCGCTCATGCTCCTCGCGCTCCTGCGGCGTGAGGTCGAGATCGTCGACGATCGCGCCGGACCACAGCGTCGAGCAGACATGCATGTTCCAGGAGAGCGCGGTGGCGCCGCAATAGCGCCCGATCTCGGCCGCGACGATCGCGTAGGTCTTGTAGTCCGCGCCCGCGCCGCCCTGCTCCTTGGGGATGCAGATTGCGAGAAGGCCCGCCTTGTGGAGGTCCTGGTAGTTCTCCGTCGGAAAGCGCGCATCCCGGTCGTAGCCCGCGGCGCGCTCGGCGAAGACGGTCTGGGCGAGCGCCCGGGCCCTGTCGGCGAGAGCGGCCGTATGCGCCGACAGCCTGAACGCCTTCGGGTCGAAGAGAGGCGGATCGAGATCGGCGGGACGCACGGCCTCGAACAGGTCTGGGGCGCTTGCGGTCACGAGGCAGCTTCTCCGGTTGCGAGTCGGCGGTTCAGGAAGTCGAGCACGGCGCCGTCGAATGCCTCCGGCGCCTCCGCAAAGGCGAGATGGCCGATCCCGTCCAGGCAGACGTACTCCGCCCCCGGAATCCGCTCCGCCATCTTCGCCATGGTCGGCGCCGGCGCGTTCTGGTCTTTCGACCCGGCGATCAGCAGCGTCGGGACCGAAATGCGCCCGAGCGCCTCGCGCTTGTCGAATCCGACCAGCGCCATCACGCTGGCACGCCATGTCGCTTCCGGGACGGCCGCGACGCAGTCTCGCGCGAGCGCGAAGGCGGCAGGATCCGGGTCCTCGCCCAGGAGCGACGCAGCGATCGCCGGGGCGAGCGAGGGCATGGTCTCCCCGCGGTCGAGCGGGCCGAGGCGCGCGGCCACGAACTCCTCCGCCCAGCGCGGATCCTTGCCGCCGAAGGCCGGCGTCGTCTGGGCGAGGACGGCGGCCCGGATCGGCCCGAGTCGGTCCGCCATGTAAGTCTGGACGATCATGCCGCCGATCGAGTGGCCGACGAGCACGGGCGACGCGAGCCGGAGCGTGCGGAGGAAATCCGCCACCGCTTCGGCATAGGTCCGGATGCCGGTCTCGGCGAGCGGCTGCGAGCCGCCGTAGCCGGGCAGGTCGAGGGCGATCGCCCGATAGCGCGGAGCGAAGCTCTCGAGCTGGCTCGACCAGAGCCGCGCGCCGCCGCCGATCCCGTGCAGGAAGACCACAGGCTGAGCCCCGTCCGGCCCGGCCGCCAGATAGCTGAACCGGCCGTCCCGGGTTGTCGCCGCGATCGCCTGCCCCATCTGCCCTCGTCCTGTCCCGGTTGCACGATAGCGCGGCTGTTCGGGATGAAAAGAAAATCTTTTAAGCTTCAAGCATTCCGGTCTAGCCTTCAGGGCGCGCAAGTCCCGCAGCCCGGAGGCCGGACATGACGATCGCCCGCGAGGCCTGCCTCGCCCAGGACAGGGACGACCCGCTCGCCTTCGCGCGGGAGCGGTTCGAGCTGCCGCCGGGCGTGATCTATCTCGACGGGAACTCGCTGGGAGCGCTGCCGAAATCGGTTCAGCCCCGGATGGAGGATGCCATCCGGCGCGAATGGGGACGGGACCTGATCGCCTCCTGGAATACGGCCGGCTGGTACACGGCACCGGGACGGGCGGGCGAGAGACTGGCCCGTCTCCTCGGCGCGAAGCCGGGCGAGGTGACGATCACCGACTCGATCTCGGTCAACCTCTTCAAACTGCTCGTGGCCGCGGCCCGGATGCGGCCGGACCGCCGCGAGATCCTGGCGGAGGCGGGCAACTTCCCGTCCGACAATCACATCGTGGAGAGCGTGGCCCGGCTCCTCGGCCTGGAGCCCCGCTTCGTGCCCGCCGGCGAGATCGCCTCTGCCGTGACGCGGGACACCGCCGTCGCGACGCTCTCCCACGTGAACTACCGCACGGCCGAGATGCAGGACATGGCGGCCGTCACCGCCGCGATCCACGCAGCGGGTGCGCTGGTCGTCTGGGACCTCGCGCATTCCTCCGGCGCGGTCGAGCTCGATCTGGATGGCTCCGGCGCCGATTTCGCGGTGGGCTGCGGCTACAAATACCTGAATGGCGGCCCGGGCTCGCCGTCGCACGTCTTCGTCGCCGAGCGGCACCAGGCTGCGTTCGACCAGCCGCTCCAGGGCTGGTTCGGCCACGCCGATCCGTTCCGGTTCGAGGATGGTTTCGCCAAGGCACCGGGGATCCGCGCCGCGCTCTGCTCGACGCCTCCGATCCTGTCCTTGCTCGCCTTTGAGGCAGCGCTCGACGCGTTCGACGGGATCGCGATGCGGGACGTCGCCGCGAAGGGCCGCGCGCTCTGCGATCTCTTCATCGCGCTCGCGGACGAGAAGCTCGCGCGCTTCGGCGTGACGCTCGCGACGCCCCGCGACGGCTCGCGCCGCGGCAACCACGTCTCGCTGCGCCATCCGGAGGCCTTCGGCATCGTCCGGGCGCTCATCGCGCGCGGGATCGTCGGCGATTTCCGGGCACCGGACGCCATGCGGTTCGGCTTCGCGCCGCTCTATATCCGCTTCGTCGACATCTTCGATGCGGTTGCGGCCATGGAGGAGGTGATCGCGACGGGGGCTTGGCGCGAGCTTGCGCCGGTCGAGGCGGGAGCGGTGACGTGAGCGGGAAGTCCACATCGTCATTCCCGGCGACCGCGGAGCGGCCGGGAAGGCAATCCAGTGCGCCGGCCGGCTCCCCTTCCCCTCCGGCGGCCTCGCGGCCTCCGGCCGGGGATGACAAGGGTGCTGCCCCCGCCTGGCACGACGCCAAGCTCGATTTCCGCAAGGACATGTCCTACGCGGACTACCTCGACCTCGACCGCATCCTGGCCGCGCAGCACCCGCTCTCGCGCGATCCGAACGAGCTCCTCTTCATCATCCAGCACCAGGTCTCGGAGCTCTGGATGCGGCTGATGCTGCACGAGATCGACGGCGCGATCGCGGCGATCCGCGACGACCACCTGCCCCAGAGCTTCAAGGCGCTGGCGCGCGTCTCCCGCATCATGGAGCAGCTCGTGAACGCCTGGAGCGTGCTCGCGACCATGACCCCGTCCGAGTACAGCATCATCCGGCCGCATCTGGCGAACTCGTCCGGCTTCCAGTCCTTCCAGTACCGCGCGATCGAGTTCCGGCTCGGCAACAAGAACCCGGCCCTGATCGAGCCGCACCGGCACGATCCGGCCCGCCTCGCGGTCGTGGAGGCGGCCTATGCGGAACCCTCGCTCTACGACGAGGCGGTCCGCTGCCTCGCCCGGCGCGGCTTCGCGATCGGGCCTGCCGTGCTGGACCGCGACCTGACGCAGCGCATGCCCGAGGACCCGACAATCCTCGCCGCCTGGACGGAAGTCTATCGCGATCCCGACCGCCATTTCGATCTCTACGAGCTGGCCGAGGAACTCGTGGACCTCGAGGAAGCCTTCCGGCTCTGGCGCTTCCGGCACGTCACGACGGTTGAGCGCATCATCGGCTTCAAGCGCGGCACCGGCGGGACCGCCGGCGTATCCTATCTGCGCAAGATGCTCGACGTGGTCCTCTTCCCGGAGCTATGGCGGCTCCGCACGGAGCTGTGAGCATGGCGGAGGGTGACCGCGACTGGGCGGAGCGCGAATACAATCCGCGCCTTCTCGTCCCGCATGCGCTCGAGATTTACGGGAAGTGGCCGGCCCGCGCCGAAGCGGCCCGGCGCCGCCATCCGCCGATCGCGGATATCCGCTACGGCGAGCATCCGCGCGAGGTGCTGGACCTGTTCCGGGCCGAAAACGCCCGCGGCACGGTGCTGTTCATCCATGGCGGCTATTGGCGCGCCTTCTCCAAGTACGATTTCTCCTGGGTGGCGGACGGCTTTCTGCCCTTCGGCCTCTCGGTCGCGATCCTCAACTATCCGCTGACGCCCGAGGTGCCGCTCGCCCGCATCGTCGCGGCGGCGCGCGACGCCTTCGCCAGTCTCTACGCCGACGTGCTCACGCCAGCCGAGCGGAGGCGGGTGGTCGTGACCGGCCACTCGGCCGGGGGCTATCTCTCCGCCCTGCATCTCGCGACCGCCTGGGACGATTACGGCCTGCCGGAAGATCCGCTCGCGGGCTGCGTGCCGATCTCGGGCGTGTTCTCGCTCGCTCCCTTGATCGACACCACGATGAACGACGCGATCCGGCTCGATCTGGCGCAGGCGGGCGAGCTCAGCCTCTACGGCAAGCCGTGGCGCTCGCGCGCCCCGCTGACGCTCGTCGTCGGCGGCGACGAATCGGCCGAGTTCCACCGGCAATCGGAGGACCTCGCCTCCGGCTGGGCGGAGCTGGAGCCGAAGATCCTCGACATCCCCGGCCGGAACCATTTCGACGTCATCGACGGCCTGGCGGAACCCGGCTCGGAACTTCACGCGGCCGTCATGGCCATGATCGAGGCCGCGCGCTAACGAGGGGGGACCTGCAGACCATCCCCTGACCGGAGCCGCCGTGAAGCCGATCGCCACCCTGACCCTCAACCCCGCCATCGACGGGGCCGCCGAAGCCGAACAGGTCAGGCCGATCCGCAAGATCCGCACCTCCAACGAGCGCTACTTCCCCGGCGGCGGCGGCATCAACGTCGCCCGGGTGGTCCGGGAGCTCGGCGGGTCCGCGCTCGCGCTCTACCTGTCGGGCGGCGTTCCCGGACCGCTCCTCGACGCGCTCCTCGACGCGACCGGCATTCCGGCCAAACGCATCCCGATCGCGGATCATACCCGGATCAGCCATGTCGTGTTCGAGCGCTCGACCGGGCTCGAATACCGCTTCGTGCCGGAAGGACCGGAGATCGCGCCGGCCGAGTGGCAGGCGGCGCTCGACGCCGTACGGGAGCTCGACTTCGCCTATATCGTCGCCAGCGGCAGCCTGCCGCCCGGCGTGCCGGCGGATTTCTACGTCCGGGTCGCCGCGATCGCGGCCGAGAAGCGGGCGAAGCTCGTGCTCGACAGCTCGGGCGAGGCGCTGCGGCGCACGCTCGGCCGCGGCGTCCTCCTCGTGAAGCCGAGCCTCGGCGAGCTCGAATCGATCGTGGGCAAGCCGCTGCGGGACCCGGCCTCGCAGGAGCGGGAGGCCGTGGCGCTCGCGCGTTCCGGCGCTGCCGAGATCGTCGCCGTCACGCTCGGCAGCGAGGGCGCGCTTCTTGCCACCCGCGACGGCACGCTGCGCCTCGCGCCGCCCCCGGTCGAGGCGAAGAGCGCGGTCGGCGCCGGCGACAGCTTCGTCGGCGCGATGACGCTCGCGCTCGCGCAGGGCCGCGCGGTCGAGGACGCTTTCGCGCTCGGGCTCTGCGCCGGGAGCGCCGCCGTCCTGTCGGTCGGGACCGAGCTCTGCAAGCGGGAGGATGTCGAGCGGCTCTACGCCGCGCTCCCTCCCGCTCCGCGGCTCGCCTCCCCTGCATCGCCGGTTGCTCCGTCGCGCGCGGAGCATTGACCCACCGCCCGTTCCGCCCTATCTGACCGCGACCGACGCCCGGCCACCCGCCGCGGCGCAGATCCCTGTCTCGGCAGCATGGATCGCAGGGCCGCCAGCGGCTCCGTTGGGGGATAGTTTAACGGTAGAACAGCGGACTCTGACTCCGTTAGTCGTGGTTCGAATCCACGTCCCCCAGCCAACCTAGAAGACGTTCGCAAGTGAGGCGGCGGAGTTGCCCCATTTCCGTGGACAGTGACGTGGTCGGGTCTCAGCTCTCGAACGTCATCTTCATCTCATAGGCGCTCGGGGATATGTAGCACAGGTCGGAGTGTCGCCAGCCGAGTTGTGCCAGCCCTCGATATAGCTGAAGAGCGCCATCCGGCTTCTGCCTGCGAGGCGAAGCGGCGGCGGGCCAGGAGCTCGCATTCGAGCGTGGCGAAGAAGCTATCGCACATGGCGCTGTCGTAGGCGTCGCCGACCGAGCCCATCGAGGTCGCGGACCCCAGCCTCGCGACAGCGCCCTCCGAAGGCGAGATACGTGTATTGGCTTCCCTGGTCGGAGTGGTGCACGACGTCCGCCGGCCGGCGCTGGCCGAGCGCCAGCTGAAGACGCCGAAGGGCCTCACGCCGCGTTCATCTGCAAGCGCTGGACAATCGAGCGGGAGCGCTTCACCCGCAGCCCGCTCCAGCAAATGCCGGGACCGTACATCTTCTAGGGCGGGGGTTATCCAGGTTACGGTGACAATGCCAAAGGCCGCACCTGGACGGCCGACGAGTTCCAACGCGTCTTCGATGAGGAGACGTGAACGACCTCTCATCCGAGGACCCGCATGCCTGGCCGCGTGAAACTCGAGCCGAGCGACGCTCGCACCAGCGCTCAGACGACGCTGATCCGCCCGAGGCAGGGGCCGGATGAACTCCCCATTTTACGCGGCAACGATAGAAGCGGCGATCTACTGTGCAGCGGATGCGAGAGCGTTCTGTTTGCGGCAACGAGCCCTGAGTTTTTCTACCAGAACCTGTCTCCCCGCCGGCGGCTCACGGTGCAATGCCCCGAATGCGGCGCCTACAGCGCGGTCCCGGCGCCCGCAGACGATAACCATGGCGGCGCCTAGGTCGAGAGGACAATCAGCGACAAAAGCCCCGAGCCGAGACCCGGACCTGGCTCGCTTGATGGTCGGGAGGGCGGAGTTGACGAGAGATCCGTATCTCTCTCGACAAAGTCGCGCCCTACAAAATTTTTCTTGGGCCACATTGTAATTTTTGTCCGGACGGCGTAGGTATAGTCATCGACTTTGGCCGGACAATCGGGCCGTCGCTCCTGGCATTGCCGAGCGCACGTTCAGACTTCTCTCCAATTATCGACAGCGGAGACGGATTTGCATCCCGCAGGTCCGACTTACGTGCATTCACATGTCAAGGAACACGAAATGATCAACGGAACAGTCAAGTTCTACAACGAGATGAAGGGCTTCGGCTTCATCGCTCCCGAGGACGGCGGCAAGGACGTGTTCGTCCATGCGACCGCTCTGGAGCGGGCCGGCATGCGCAACCTCGTCGAAGGCCAGAAGGTCTCTTTCGACACGGAAGCGGATCGCCGCACCGGCAAGATCGCGGTCGGCAACATCCAGAACGCCTGATCGGGCTCCAGGGGAGAAGCGCCGCTTCTCCCCTTTTTCTTATCCGGAGGAGGCTCGCGTGGCGAGATTTGTAGGACACGCGCTCGGGCGAACCCCCGCCGAGACGCTGCAGCAGGCAAGCGGGTATCTCTCCGAGAAGGAGATGCCCAAGGCGAACGTCCCCGCGCGCGGTAAGCGCTTCTCGCCCCGGCAGGCAGCAAAGGTCGAGCCTGATGCGCTAAGGCAGGAGCCCGCAGCCGACGAGGCGCAGGATTAGTCTCTTGCGCCCGCTCCCGACCCGAGGAGTCGGCGCCGTTCGGGAGCGCTCTGCTCACGCGAAACGCGACGCCGAGCGCCGGAACAGTCGGCAATCATGAGCGACCACACGAAGAGCGCGCGCGCCAAAGCCGAGGCGGAATTTCAGAAGGTCCAGAGCGAAGCTCGCGACCGCGACAGGATCCGCGACAGGCGGCATTCGGAGACACAGGCTCGCGACGACAACACGGCTCGGTTGAAGGCCTTGCGCTTGGCGGCGGACGGGGCCGAGAAGAGGGAAGCGGTCGTGAAGCAGAACGCGGCCGAGGCACGTTCTCACGCGGCCAGCGCTGCCGATAAGGAAATGGCAGGGATCGAAGCGACGGCAGATCAGAAGGTCGAACGTCGTAAGGCTCTGACCGACGAACCGGCGCTCGTCGCGAAAGCTCGCACCAAGCGGCCGCGCCAGCGTAGTGGCTGATCAAACGCTTCCTTCCGTTGAAGAGCGTCGTGGCGCGATCGGCCGGCACTGCCACGGCATGACCGATGCACCCTATCCGCGACGATGATGAACGCGGCCGCCAGGAGGTCGCCCGCAAGCACGCGGCTTGGCTGCGAACGCGGATGCTCCTCGGTGTCGTTGCCATCTTGGTCGGGGCGATTGCAATCCAAGTTCTGGTCGGGTGGGTGCGGGGTTAATCCAGAGGGACACGATCACGAAGCCAGGAGCCCAGATGGAGCAACTAGCTGCAATGCGGTCCTTCACGATCACGCTCGCGACCCCCGTGGGCGCACTCTCCGTCCGCAGAGGCACCGCCGCAGAGGCCCTTGCGAAGGGCCGCGAGCTTGCGACCGAATCCACTGATCGGGTGATTATCACCGACCCGGACGGCCGGTCCTTCGAGCTGGCGGATTTCGCGGCGGACCGGTCGGAAGACAGCACGGGTTGAGAGACGATGCGCCTCACCGTCAGGCCGGGAGGGAGCACGTCGAGCGGCGGATTGGCAGATCGCAATGACGCGCGCGACGCTCTCGACCTCGTCCAGAACATGCTCGATCGAGGCCCGACAGATATCGACGTCCTGGATCCTGATGGGAGTCGCGACGATCTCGCGAGCTCGAGCGGTCGGCGAAGGAGACAGAGGATGGCGGCGATGGCACGCCTACCGCTTGCTCCGGCTCGTGCTGAAGGCGGTATCCCGGCAGACGTTGAGGATGCGGGTCGGCCTACCTATGCAGCAGACCAGCGCGGCGCCGCCGATGAGGATCATCGCGGTTCGGTTCGTCGGTGGTAGTGGGCATCAGCGAGCCGCAACGCTGCTCATCTGCTGAACGCGCTCTGACATCGTTGCTCGAAAGCGGGCACCCCAGCGGCAGGCATGATCAAGCCCCTTTCTACGAGGCGCGGGCGGATTCCGACACGACGGCCATCGCGAGGGTGCCGCGGCCCCGGTTTTTCGCGCGATAGAGCGCGGCGTCGGCCTTTCCGACAAGACTGGCCGGGTCTGTACCGTCCTGCGGGGCTACGGCCACACCGACGCTGGCGCTGACATGGATGTCACGGCCCGCGATGTCGAAGGGCATCTTGAGAGCCCGGACGATCCGTTGCGCGACAAATTCTGCCTGGTCGCGTGAGGTGCAGTTCACTTGGAGCACGACGAACTCGTCTCCGCCCAGCCTGACCGCGAGATCGCCCTGCCGGAGTAGCCCTTCAAGCCTCGCCGCCGCGGCCCTCAGAAGCGCATCGCCGATCACGTGGCCGTACATGTCGTTCACCGGCTTGAAGCGATCGAGGTCGACGAAGTGGACCGCGACTCCCTGGCCGCGCGCCAGTGCATCCTCCAGCTGCTCCTCGAACTGTAGGCGGTTCGCGAGCCCGGTCAGAGAATCGCGGCGCGCGAGCCCGTCGAGATGGTGCTTGAGCTGAACTTGGTCGCGGACCGCCCGGTAGATATAGGCAGTCGTCTCGACACCCCCGAGCGCGAACGTTGCGAGCACCGCCGCGAGAATCATGTGCTCGATCGTGCCGGTCTGAACCAGCGCGAGGACCGGCGGAGTCGCCGCGAGGGCGAGGCCCGACAGCGCGATCCACGGTCGGATCGAGACTCGAGCGACGAGGCCCGCACCGAAGCCGAACAGCAGCGCAATCACGAGTTCGTGCACGAGCGGCGTGCCGAGCGTGATCGTGCGCGCGGTGAATAGCCCGAGGACCGAGCCAAAGGCCATGGTGCCCGCCCCAAAAATGCGCTCCCAGACCTGGACTTCGTTCGGCGCGATGGGGCGCTGTGCCCCTCGCGCCCGAAACCGGAAGATGATCCAGATCCGGACGCATGAAACTGCCATGCCGAGCAGGTAGAGGGCGGTGAGCCAGGAATCTCGGCTCTCTCCCAGATAGAGGACGACCCCACCGACCACCGCGTAGCTCAGGGAGACCAGAGCGAGCGGCATCATTGCGTCAAAAAGCGGCGCGGTCAGCTCCAGTCGCACTTCGGGAGAGAGGGCCTGCCTGCCCTGACGTGGAGCGTTCGCCTGCAATACGTCCTCGCTACGGAGGAGGGAGAACCTGCCTCAGCTCCGTAAAGAGAGCGTTGCGGCCGCCAGCAGATCTAAGATGCAATCCCAGCCCGCCTGGGACGCACCCATGGGGCCGCTGGGGCGCTCAGCCATTGGACTTGAGCGGGGCTCACCGTGTCCCTGCGCTGGTCCGAACCGTGTATGCTGGGCGGGAAGCGGGAGCGAAACCGATCATGTCAGAGCGACGAGAGCTGTACCGAAGCCCGAACGGGGATGCCTGGTTTCTCGGTCGCGAACCGCAGAACGGGCACGCCTTCGTGATCCATCAGCCCAATCCCGGTTCTGGCGGCCATGTCTCACATATCGAGCTTGGAGCCTTCTTGAGCCGCGACAGAAACCGCCCAGAATGCCAGGCCATCCTACGGCTGATTGGCACGCTCGTCGAAATTCCTCCATATGCCGAGCGCCCGCTGCCCCCCCGCGAATGAACAGCTTGCGCACGAGGTGCTGCGGCGATCGCTAGCCGAAGATTTTCACCTGGTCTGCCACCACGTCAGGCTCATCCGTTCCGCATCTCCACCCCTCGCTCCAAACCACTCGCGCGGCCGATCCGGCAGGGTAAGGGCAGCTTTCAAGGGGCGTGCCGTCTAGGCCCGCCTGCATGCCAGCCTCGAGGACTTCTCCATCCCCGAAGGCTTTGTTGCGGTTGTGCATGGTTGGGCCTGTACCCCGTTCAAAACGGGTGGTCGCGTCGTATCGCTGCCGAGCTGCGATCAAGAAAAAGGCCGCCTCCCGGGAAGGAAGCGGCCCATAGCGACGTCGAGAGCCGGAGGCTGCTTACGCAGCCTGGATGTTGCCGACCGCGATCTTGCCGCTCCGGCGATCCGCTTCCGTGTCGAAAGAGACCTTCTGGCCTTCGACGAGGTTGCGCATGCCGGCCCGCTCCAGAGCAGTCGCATGGACGAACACGTCCTTGCCGCCGTCCTCGGGGGCGATGAAGCCGAAGCCCTTTGTCTCGTTGTAGAACTTGACTGTGCCGTTGATCATTTCGTGTTCCTTGACATGTGAATGCACGTAAGTCGGACCTGCGGGATGCAAATCCGTCTCCGCTGTCGATGATTGGAGAGAAGTCTGAACGTGCGCTCGGCAATGCCAGGAGCGACGGCCCGATTGTCCGGCCAAAGTCGATGGCTGTACGTACTTCATCAGATTGAAAAAGGCAACATGGCCCGAGAAGATATTGCGGGTCGGCGTGAACGAGGATCTGTTGTTGCCGCCGAACAACCGGACACGGTCACGGGACAGAGCGAGCCTTGATGAACTCGCGTGAGGGCTCTGGCTAAGCGCTACGGCGTCAGCCCGACCACGATCCAGAAGTGGCGTAAGCGATCCACGACGACCGATGCCAGAATGGGGCCGTGCCGGCTGGACATGCAGGCGAACTTTTGCGCTTGGCGGGCTGCCTGCCCACCGCGGAGCCTTCGCGCCCTCCGGTCGGAAGAGAGCCTCTCCGCAAGCCTGCTATCCGCCCCTTCCTCCGAGCGCGCCGGTCACGAGCGATTCGATCGTGAGCCCCTCGCCTCCTTCGGGAGCGGCGGGAGCCGCCTCCCGGTCCAGCCCGTAGATGTCCTCGCGGAAATGGACGGTCCCGTCGGGCGTGGCGTAACCCGTGAGGTAGGTCCAGATCACCGGGATCTGCCTGGTCAGCTTCACGTCGATGCGCTGTCCGGACGCGATGGCCGCCGCGATCTCGGCCTGGCCCCAGCTCGAGCCCGGACCGTTCGGGCCGGGCTGGCCCTCCAGCACCCATTGCGCGAGCTCGCGAATGCCCGAGACCCGCACGCAGCCGGAGGAGAGATTGCGGGCATTGCGCGCGAAGAGCTTCTTGGACGGCGTGTCGTGCATGTAGACGGCGAGCTTGTTCGGCATGTCGATCCGGATCTCGCCGAGCGAATTGTCCACTCCCGGATCCTGCCGGAGCGTGTAGGTCGCGGCCTTGTCCGTCGACCAGTCGATCGTCGCCGGGTCGATCTCGGCGCCCTGCCCGTCGAAGATGCGGATCTTCATCCTGGCGAGATAGCCGGGATCCTTGCGCATATGCGGGATGATGTCCTTCCTGATCAGGGACACCGGCACCGTCCAGGTCGGGTTGAAGTTCACGTTCTGGATGCGGGCCGCGATGGTCGGCGAGGGCCGATCGGTCTTGCCGACCACGGCGACATGGCGCTTCGCGACGACCCCGCCCTGGACGGCCTCGACGGTTGCGGCCGGGATGTTCACCGCGACGTAGCGCTCGCCGAAGGGAAACCTGGACCCCATGAGGCGGTTCGCCGAGGCCTGGAGCTGGCGTATCCGGACCGAGACCGGCACGTTCAGCTCGACGAGGGTGCGCGGCCCGACGAGGCCGAGAGCCGGCAGCCCGTGCCGGTCCTGGAAGCGGCGGATAGCGGCCTGCACCGCCTCGTCCAGCGCATCGCCCCCGGCGAGATCGGCCGAGAGATCGCCCGACGCGATGAGGCGCGCCCGCAGCGCGGCGACATGCGGTCCCCTGTCGCCGGGCTTTGCGCGCGTGATCTCGTTCGGGACGGTCGCCCAGCCCCCCGCCTCCGCGATGGCGCGATAGCGCTCGACCGCGTTCATGGTGGCCACGAAGGTGCCCGGCCCGAGCGTCGGCGTCGGGTCGGCGGAGAGCTTCACGGGCTCGGGGACGGCCGCGGGCTGGGCGGGCTTCGCCTGGGCGCCGGGAGTTGGCACGGGCTGGGCGGGCGCCGGGACTGCGGGGAGCGCCGGAACTGGCCGGGGCGGAGCAGCGGGCTCCTCCTGCGCGAGCTTGGGGAAGGGCGGACGCGGGGCCGGGGCGGGCTCGGCGAGAGCCGTGGCCGCAAAGCCCGCCAGCCCGAGGGCCAGACCTGCCGATCCGCTCCGCACCATGGTCCCGTCCCGACGCAACATGCGCGGGAGCATGGTTGACGAAGGTTGAAGAAGTCTGACCCGATCCGAGCCGCCCGGGTCCGGGTTACAGCACAACGATCCCGGAATGCTTCGCCTTGTTCTCGGGCTCGACATGGATCGTGACCAGCGCATCCGGCACGTCGGCCCTGAGCGCCCGCTCCACCGCGTCGCAGATGTCGTGCGCGTCCGAGACGGTGAGGTGGCCCGGCACGACGAGGTGGAAGTCGATGAACGTCATGCGGCCGGCATGGCGCGTGCGCAGATCGTGCGCCTCGATCGCGCCCTCCGCATTGGCCGAGATCACCTCGCGGATCCGCGCCAGAGTCTCCGGCGGCGCCGCCTCGTCCATCAGGCCGCCGAGCGACTCGCGCATCACCTTCCAGCCGGACCACAGGATGTTCAGCGCCACGACCGCCGCCAGCGCCGGATCGAGGATCGGGAGGTCGAAGGCCCAGGCCGCCCCGAGACCGGCGAGCACGCCGGCCGAGGTCAGGACGTCGCTGAGGAGATGCTTGCCGTCCGCGACCAGCGCCTGCGAGCGCAGCCGCCGCCCCGCGCGGATCAGGAGCCAGGACCAGGCCGCGTTGACCACCCCCGCCGCGCCGTTGATCGCAAGCCCGAGCCCCGGCGCGTCGATCCGGCGCGGCTGGAAGACGGCCTCCCAGGATTCGCGCAGGATGAGCAGGGCGGCCACGATGATCAGCGCGCCTTCGAGCACGGCCGAGAAATACTCGGCCTTGGTGTGGCCGTAGGGGTGGTTCGCGTCGGCGGGCTGCGCGGCGATGCGGATCGTGTAGAGCGCGACGGCGGCGGTCACGACATTGATCACGCTCTCCAGCGCGTCCGAGAACAGCGCGACGCTGCCGGTCACGTGATAGGCGAGCCATTTCAGCCCGAGCACCAGGAGCGCCACCCCGATCGAGGCCGCGGCGAGCTTTTGCCGTTTGTCCATCCGAGGCCCGTGACGGTCGCGTCGATGCCGAAGGGAGCGGCTGCTAGCACGCTACCACACGGATTTGCAGGCCCGGCGACGTCGCCGCCGTACCTCCCATGGTCTCCCCCTTGCGCTCGCACGTACGTTCCGCGAAGCCGCGCGGACATGGCCGCCTGGATCAACGCCTTCTTCCCGACTTTCGCGCTGATCGGGCTCGGGCTGCTGCTGCGCTGGCGCCTGCTTGCCGATCAGGCGGTCTGGGGCGGGATCGACCGGCTCACCTTCTTCGTGCTCCTGCCCTCCCTCCTCGCCTCCTCGATCTCCACCGTGAAGCTGTCCGAGCTCCCGCTCGGTTCCCTCGCGACGACGATCTGGATCACGCTCGGCCTCGCGACCGTGTCGGCGCTGATCCTGTCGCGCCTCCTCGGGCATAACCGGGCCGCGATGACCTCCGTGGTCCAGGGCGGTATCCGCTTCAACAACTATGTGGCCCTCGCGATCTCGGCCGGTCTCTACGGCGACGAGGGTTTGGCTTTCGGCGGCGTCGCGGCCGGGCTGATCGTGCCCTGCGTGCAGGTGATCCTGACCGTGGTCTTCGTCGTGAGCGACGGCGGCCGCCTTCAGCCGCTGAAGCTGCTCCGGCAGATCGCCATCAACCCCCTCCTGCTCGGCTGCCTTGTCGGCTTCGCCTTCGCGGCCGCGGGCGGCATGCCGCCCGGCATCGCGCCGCTCGCGCGTTCGCTCGGCCAGGCGGCGCTGGCGCTGGGCCTCCTGTCGGTCGGCGGCGGGCTGGTGGTCGGAGCCTTGCGGGAGGCCCCCCTCACCCAGACGCTGGTCGGCCTGCAGAAGCTGCTGCTCGTGCCGCTCGTGACGCTCGGGCTGGCGCGCCTCTTCGGGCTTCCTGCCGGCCCGGCCGCCATCGCGACGCTCACGATGGCCATGCCCACCGCGTCCACGGCCTATGTCATGGCGCGCGCAATGGGGGGCGACGCCCGCCTGATGGCGGCGATGATCACCCTCCAGCACCTCGCGGCCGTCGTCACGCTGCCGCTTTGGGCGCTCTTCCTCGCCGGCTGAGGGCGGCCGCTACTTTTTCGTCGCTTCCTTCACGGCATGGGCGAGCTTGTCGCCCTGGTGCTTTGGGCTGTCGCCCGTCGCCTTTGCACCCGTCTTGCCGAGAGGCGGCTCCGTGCCGGCCTTGAGCTTGTCGCCCTGCCGCTTCGGGCTGTCCGCGCTTCCCCCCGCCTTTCCGTCCGCCATGTGAACCTCCCTTCCGAGCCCAACCCCGGACGAGAGCCCGGGTTGCCATCCCGGCATCCGCCCGTCCAGCCATTCCGTGGCAACCTACCGCAACGGAGGTGACGCCGGAGCCCTTGGCGAGGCCGCAGCGAGATGCTAAGTGATTGATATCACAGCTTGTTTTGAATCCTTCCAAACTGCGGCTCCCGTGATCGTCTGCTCCTGCAACGTTCTGTCCGATGGCGACGTCAAGTCCTGCCTCGCGCCCGGTCCCGGCTGTCCGCGCACGCCGGCACAGGTCTATACCTGCCTGGGCTGCAGCCCGGATTGCGGACGCTGCGCCCGGACGATCCGCTCGATCATGGATCAGGCCCTGCGGGCAGCCGCCGAAGAGGCCTGCGGAGCCTGCCCCCTCACCTGCGGCCTCGACCACGAGCACGTCCATCGCGGCCACGCCGAACAGGCTCCCGCGCTGGCCAACGCCAACATTTGAAATCGTTCTAAACTAGCTGGACAATCCGCCCCGATCGCCCTAGATGCCTCCCATCATCATGCATGTGAGGATGGGATGAAGGGCGACCCCAAGGTCATCGACTACCTGAACCGCGGGCTCCGCAGCGAGCTGACCGCCGTCAACCAGTACTGGCTCCATTACCGCCTTCTGGACGACTGGGGCTACAAGGAGCTCGCCAAGAAGTGGCGCAAGGAATCCATCGAGGAGATGGAGCATGCCGACCGCTTCGTGACCCGCATCATTTTCTTCGAGGGCTTCCCGAACATGCAGGTGCTCGATCCCCTGCGCATCGGGCAGAACATCAAGGAGATCCTCGAATGCGACCTCGCGGCCGAGGTCGAGGCTCGGGCGCTCTATCTCGAGGCGGCGAAGTACTGCGACAGCGTCAACGACCGCGTCTCCAAGATGCTGTTCGAGGACCTCGCCTCGGACGAGGAAGGCCATATCGATTTTCTCGAGACCCAGCTCAACCTGGTCGAGCAGCTCGGCCTGCAGCTCTACGCCCAGAAGCATGTCGGCCATGTCGACGAGGGCGGCGCCTCCGGCAGCCCGGGCCTGGAAGGCTGACGATTCCGGGGGGGCGCCTCGGCACCCCCTTCCGGTCCTCACGACAGGCGCAGCCGCGCCTCGACGAGATTCGCCTCGCCGGCTGCCGAAAAGGTGAAGCCGAGCTCGCGGCAGAGCGCGATCATGTTCACGTTCTCGCGCAGGATCAGGCCGAGGACGGAGCGTAGACCCAGCTCCTTCGCGCCCTCGAGGACGAGGTCCATCAGCGCGTGGCCGAGGCCAAGGCCTTTCAGGTCCGAGCGGACCAGGACGGCATACTCCCCCTCGTCGTCCGAGAGCCGGTGGACGCGTCCGACGCCCAGGAGCCGCCCACTCCCCGGCTCGATGGCCGCATAGGCCCGGCCGTGTTTCCGGTCGAAATGCGTGAGCCGGAAGATCTGGTTCTGCGGTATCTCCCGCATCGCGACGAGGAAGCGGAGGCGGCGGTCCTCGTCGCTCACATGGCTGTCGAATTCGGGATAGAGCGCGTCGTCCTCCGGGCGGAGCGGGCGCAGCAGAACCTCCCGCCGGTCGGCGAGAACAATCCTGCGCGGCGGGACGTCGAACGCGTCCCGCCTCTCGATCTCGGCGGCCTGGGTCACGGGCCTGTAATCTGGGGGCCGCGGACCGGCTCCCCAAGGCTGGCCGGCCGGTTAATCCTCGGCCAGAACCCGTGCGGGCGGGAACAGGACTTCGACGAGCGTGCCCTCGCCGCGGCGGCTCGAAATTGAGAAGCTGCCGCGATTGGCCTCCACCAGGGCCTTTGAGAGCGGAAGCCCGAGACCGGTGCCGTCCTCCCGCCGCACGACCGACACCTGGCGGAACGGTTCCAGGGCCTCCGCGATCTCGGCCGGGGTCATCCCGATGCCCGTGTCCCGCACGCGGAAGACGAGTTCGCCGCGCTCCGTGAGGCTCGTGGAGACGATGACCTGGCCGCCCGGGCCGGTGAACCGGATGGCGTTCGACACCAGGTTCAGGGCGATCTGGCGGATGGAACGTTCGTCGGCAATGAGGCGCGGCAGCCTGGACGCGAAGCTCGTGCGCATCACAATGCGCTCGCGCGCGGCGGCAGGCTGCATCATGCCGACGCTCTGGGCGACGATCTCGTTGAGATCGAGGCTCGTGAAGACGAGCTCGCTGCGGCCGGAGGTGACCTTCGCCAGATCGAGAAGGTCGTTGACGAGGCTCACGACATGCCCGCCGGAATCGTGGATGTCGCGGAGGTAGTGCTTGTAGCGCTCGCTCCCGACCGGGCCGAAGCGCTCCTCGAGCATGATCTCGGCAAATCCGATGATCGCGTTGAGCGGGGTGCGGATTTCGTGGCTGATCCGGGCCAGGAACTCCATCTGCCGCGCGGCGGCCTCCTCCGCGGCCCGGCGCGCGCCCTTCAACTCGGCTTCCGTGCGGCGGAAAGCCGAGACGTCGCGGAACAGGAGCGCCAGCGACGGGCCGAAAGCCGTCCCGATGGAGCCGGCGCGCGCCAGGAGCGGAACGGGCTCCCCGGTGCGCGGCCTGCCGAGCAGCTCGACATCCTTCGCCTCTCCCGGCCCGGCCGTCGCGCGCGCCGCGTCGACGAGGTCGATCGCGGCCCTGTGGCTCTCCACGGCGATGAGGGTCGTGAAGCCCTCGCCGGCGATCTCGTTCTCGCGATAGCCGAAGATCCGCTCGGCGGCAGCATTGGCCGTGAGGATGCGGCCGGCCCCGTCGATCGTCACCAGCCCGAGACCCGCGAGATCGAGCGCGCCGCGCAGTTCCTGAAGGCGTGCGTCGCGCCGGCCGATCTCGAGCTCGAAGGAGCGCGCGGCCCCGTCCGAGCCAGCCTCGGGCAGAGGGCGCACCAGGACGAGCGAGGCAGGCCCGTCGCCCCATTCGACGCTCGTCAGCCTTGCTTCGACCGGCAGGCTCCGCCCACCCTTCCCCACGAGCGCCAGCGAGCCTTCCCGCGCTTCGAGCCGGCCGGCGAAGAGCCGGGACACGCCGCGAAGCTCGCCGATGTCGCGGTAGCCGAGAAGGTCGAGCACCGAGCGGTTGGCGAAGAGCGGCGCCTCTCCTCGCAGGACGAGAATGCCGACGGGCAGCCGCTCCAGGATCCGGACGGCGTCCGGCTCGCGCGGACGCGCGGCCGAGATGGACACGATCTCGGCCGGGAGGCGCGGCGCGGGCTGGTCCTGGGCGTCGTCCGTCTCGAGACGCGCTCCCAGCGCCCGGGCGATCTCCCGAAGGGCGCCGCGTTCCGAGACCGAGAGATGGGGCTTCGCTTCGCCGGACTCCACCACGGACTCGCTCCGGGCGGCACCGCGGCCCCCTGCATCCGGATCTGTGAGAGGCCGAAGCGGCACCGCACGGGCGCCGCCGAGCTGGGCCCCCACCCGCGCCTGGATCGGCTCGAAGGCGAGGTCGACCGACCCGGCCTCCTCACCCGCCAGATGGAGCAGGGGCAGCTCCGATCCTTCCGCCTCCGCTTCGGCTTCGTCCGGCCTCTTCTCCCCGACATCCGCTTCGGCCTGGAGCCGCAGGACCGGGCTGTCCGGCGCCGGCCGGATCTCGTCTGCGCGGCAGAGCCCGAAACCGCGGAACCCTTCGAAAACATGTCCCCGCCCGAAGACCGGCATGCCGCCCAGGTCGACGGGAACCACATAGGAGGTATCCGCCACGCGCCACAGAACGGTCTCGTCGCTCCAGGTCGAGCGTCCGCTCAGAAAGGAGGCGATCCGGTCCGGCTCGTCGAGCACGAAGCGGTCGAGGATCTCCGCCCAGGTCAGGCCTGTGATCGCGGCGTTCTCCGCCCCCACCACCTGGCCGAGCGGCGGCGAGACGGAAACGAAGCGCCCATCCCGGTCCATGCTCCAGATGAACCGAAGGCGTCCCTGACGCCGGACCCGCTCCACGAAGGGTGCCGTCCGGCCCGAATCTGCGGGGCCGTCCTCTCCGCCGCGAAGGCCGATTCTAGCCGGAAGCGGGCCGGTGAAAACGGTGACGAGCACCGGCTCTCCCTCAACCTCCATGAGGCGGCAGGCGAGTTCGGCCGGGGCCTCGCCGGGCTCGTCAGAGAAGGAAAGCCGCTCGATTCGTACGCCCGCTGTCGGGGCGAGGCCGCCGGCAAGCGCCGCGAGGCGGCGATGCGCCGGAAAGCGCGCCGTCACGCGGCCGTCCGAACCCGCGAGTTGCTCCGCCACGGCCCGAGCCGCGGACGAAGCCCAGAGCACGCGCTCGGCCGTCCGATCCCATGCGATGACCGCGGCCTGCGGACCGAGCGACCCGGCCAGGGCCGGATCGCCGGAGAGTGCCGCGACGGCTGCCTCGATCCCGTTCGTCACGATCCTGCCCAAGCAACGACGCCGTCATGACGAGAAAGCAAATCGGGGCACCGAAAGCGAGGCCTCCCCGGTTGCGGAGCCATTTACTTCGGGTCAACGTTAACCGCCGAGCAGCGCATTGTCTTTTTGCGCTGCACAAAGTACGGTGCAACGCACAAGCACGATGGAGGATCCCATGGCCATGAACCAGGGCATGAAATACGAAATCCCCACCGAAATGAGAGATTTCGCCGAGAAGAGCGTCGAGCAGGCCCGCAAGGCGTTCGACGGTTTCCTGAGCGCCGCCCAGAAGGCCGTGGAATCCATAGAGGGTTCGACCTCGTCGATGCAGTCGAGCGCGGCGGATGCGACGCGGCGCACGCTGAGCTTCGCCGAGCAGAACATCACGGCAGCCTTCGACCACGCGCAGAGGCTCGTCCGCGCGAAGGACCTGCAGGAAGCCTTCCAGCTCCAGTCGGATTTCGCGAAGGCGCAGTTCGCGGCCATCCAGGGCCAGATGAAGGAGCTCGGCGAGCTCGCCTCCTCGGCCGCCCGGACCGCCTCCAGCCAGGCGGCCTCGGCTGCCGGCCAGGCCGCGGCCGCGGCGCGCAGCGCCGCCGACCAGGCGACCTCCGCCATGAACCCGAACCGGGGCCCGAACGAGGGCTGAGTCCCACCGCTCGGCTTCCCCGAGATGTGACCGGGCCGGCGGTTTCTCCGGCCCGCCTTTCCCGCCCGCGTAAAGCTCCGGATGGTCGGAGGACGTGGTGTCGAGTCCAGAAAAGCCTTCCGCGAATCGTCGGAAGCCGCGGACCAAGACGGCGCAGGCCGCCGGCTCCGGTCCGTCCGACCGGCCGGCCGCTCCGACGCCCCGAAGCAAGAAAGGGCGGGCCGGCCGCGCCGTCGCGCGGCCGCCTGCGCAGGATCGCGCCTCGCTCACCGGCATCCCGGAATTGCAAGCCGAATTCGCGAGCCTCTATGTCCAGGCCGCCGCCATCGGCATCTCCGCCTGGGCACGGATCCTGGCCCCCGTGATCGAGCAATGGGCGCCTCCCAGGCGGCCGAGGCGCTGAGCCAAGCCCCGTTGAACCACTCCCCTTGCGGGAGATTGTTTTAGGCTTAAAATATCTTCCCGCATGGCGGATGGAGGCGGGGCATGAGGATCGCGGTCGTGGGCGGCGGCCCGGCGGGGCTCTATTTCGCCATCCTCATGAAGAAGGCGCGACCGGAGACCGAGATCACGGTCTTCGAGCGCAACCGGCCCGACGACACGTTCGGCTTCGGGGTCGTCTTCTCGGACGCCACGCTCGACACCTTCGAGCGCTATGACGGGCCGAGCTACGAGCGGATCACGCGCGAATTCGCCTACTGGGACGACATCGCCATCCATTTCAAAGGAACGGTGCATCGCATCGGCGGCAACGGCTTCTGCGGCTGCTCGCGGCGCACCCTCCTCCTGATCCTGCAGGACCGCGCGAAGGCGCTCGGCGTCGACATCCACTACTCGACCGAGATCCGGGACGAGAGCGAGCTCCGGGGCTACGACCTGATCGTCGCGGCGGACGGGATCAACAGCCTGTTCCGTCAGAAATACGTGGAGCACTTCCAGCCCGAGACTGACCTCAGGCCGAACAAGTTCACCTGGATGGGCTCCACCCGGCCGCTCGATGCCTTCACGTTCCTCTTCGAGGAAAGCGAGTGGGGGCCGTTCATCGCGCATGCCTACCAGTACGAGCCTGGACGCTCGACCTGGATCTTCGAGACCGATCCCGAGACCTGGCAACGCGCCGGGCTCGACCGGATGGACGAGCGGGAATCCGCCGCCTTCTTCGAACGGATGTTTGCCCCCTTCCTGCAGGGCCATCCGATCCTGACGAACCGCTCGATCTGGCGCTCCTTCCCGATGATCCGGAACAAGCGCTGGGTGAAGGACAATATCGTGCTGATGGGCGACGCCAAGGCGACGGCCCATTTCTCCATCGGGTCCGGCACCAAGCTCGCGATGGAGGATTCCATCGCGCTCTACGAGGCGATGGTGGCCAATCCGGACGTGGAGACGGCGCTCGCCGCCTACGAGACCGGCCGACGTGAGGAGGTGGAGAAGACCCAGCACGCCGCGGACGTGTCGCTGGTCTGGTTCGAGCATGTGGACCGCTTCTGGGACTTCGACCCCGTCCAGTTCGCCTTCGGGGTGATGACGCGCTCGAAGGCCATCACCTACGACAACCTGCGTCTCAGGGCGCCGGACTTCGTCGACAAGGTCGACCGGAATTTCGCCGAGGGCGTTCGCCGCGCGGGGTTCGACGTCGATGTCGCAAAGCCCGCCGTCCCGATGTTCCAGCCTTTCCGGCTCCGCGAGATGCGCATCGAGAACCGCGTCGTGCTCTCGCCCATGTGCATGTACTCGGCGCAGGAGGGCGTACCGGGCGACTGGCATCTCGTCCATTACGGCTCGCGCGCCATCGGGGGCTGCGGCCTCATGTTCACGGAGATGACCTGCGTCGGGCGCGACGCCCGCATCACGCCCGGCTGCACGGGGATGTGGAACGACGAGCAGGAGGCTGCCTGGAAGCGGATCGTCGACTTCGTCCACGCGAACTCGGCCGCCAAGATCTGCCTCCAGCTCGGCCATGCCGGCCGCAAGGGCGCGACCAAGCTCATGTGGGAGGGCATGGACCGGCCGCTCGAGGAGGGCGGCTGGGAGGTCTTCTCCGCCTCCCCCCTGCCCTACTATCCGGACAGCCAGGTGCCGCGCGAGATGACCCGCGCCGACATGGACCGAGTCAAGGCCGAGTTCGTCCAGGCGGTCGAGCGCGGGGAGCGCGCGGGCTTCGACATGGTCGAGATGCATGCGGCCCACGGCTATCTGCTCGCGAGCTTCCTCTCGCCGCTCACCAACCGGCGGACGGACGAGTATGGCGGCTCGCTCGAGAACCGCATCCGCTTCCCGCTCGAGGTGTTCGAGGCCATGCGCGAGCGCTGGCCGGCGCACAAGCCGATGTCCGTCCGCCTATCGGCGACAGACTGGACGGAAGGCGGGCTCACGCCCGAGGATTCGGTCGAGATCGCCCGAGCCTTCGCGCGCGCCGGGGTGGATCTCGTCGACGTGTCGACCGGCCAGACGGTGCGCGAGGCGCGGCCCGTCTATGGGCGCATGTTCCAGACCCCGTTCTCCGACCAGATCCGCAACGAGGCGAAGGTCGCCACCATGTGCGTCGGCAACATCACTACGGCGGACCAGGTGAACACGATCCTGGCCGCGGGCCGCGCCGATCTCGTCGCGCTCGGCCGCCCGCATCTGGTCGATCCGGGCTTCACCATGAAGGCGGCGGCCTGGTATGGCGCGGCCTCGATCCATTGCCCGCCGCAATACGCCCCCGGCAAGGACCAGATCTTCCGCAACAGCGTGCGCGACCGTGCCGATCTCGAGGATCTCAAGATCCGCGGCAAGCCGAAGACCCGCGCCGAACTCGCCATGGGCCGGGACACGCCCATGGCGGCCGAGTGACACCCGCGCCGCAGATGGTGGTAGATCAGCAACACTCGGTCCGGCTCGCCGACAGGTTGCGCGACGTCCCGGTGCGAGCCGGACCGGCGAGCCAGCGCAGACTCACCGGGGATCGTCCGAATTGAAAGCCATCATCGTCGGCGGCGGGATCGGCGGCCTGACCGCCGCGCTCATGCTGCATGCGCGCGGGATCCGCGCCGAGATCTACGAGCAGGCCGAGGAGATCCGTGAGCTCGGGGTCGGCATCAACACGCTCCCGCAAGCCATCGCCGAGCTGTCCGAACTCGGGCTCCTCGAGCGCCTCGACCAGGTCGCGATCCGCACCCACGAGCTCCTCTATCTCAGCCGCCACGGGCAGGAGGTCTGGCGCGAAACGCGCGGCATGCATGCCGGCCATCCGGTGCCGCAATTCTCCATCCACCGCGGCCGCCTCCAGGCGGTGATCAAGGAGGCGGTCCTCGAGCGTCTCGGCCCCGCCGCCATCCGGACCGGATGCCGGCTCGGCGGCTGGGAGGAGGACGAGGGCGGGATCACGGGCCACTTCTTCGACAGGGCGGGCCGGCAGGTCGCCTCGGCACATGGGGACATCCTCGTCGGGGCGGACGGCATCCACTCCTTCGTGCGCGGCCGGCTTTTCCCCGAGGAAGGCCCCCCGCGCTGGAACGGGCTGCTCCTCTGGCGCGGCGCCCGGGACTGGCCGGCCTTCCTGGACGGCCGCTCCATGATCGTCGCCGGGGGGCTCGAAGCCAAGCTCGTCGTCTACCCGATCGCCGAGGGGACGCGCCCCGAAACGCGCCTGACCAACTGGGCCGTGATCGGCCGGATCGGCGAGCCGAACACGCCGCCGCCTCGGCGCGAGGACTGGTCGCGGATCGGCCGGTTCGACGAGCTCGAGCCGCATGTCTCGGGGTTCCGGGTGGATCAGGTCGATTTCCTCGGCCTGATGCGAGAGAGCCCGGCCATCTTCGAATACCCGATGTGCGACCGCGACCCGCTGCCGTTCTGGACCCGCGGACGCGCGACGCTCCTCGGCGATGCGGCGCATCCGATGTACCCGGTCGGCTCCAACGGCGCCTCGCAGGCGATCCTCGATGGCCGCGCCCTGGCCGATGCGCTGGTCCGGGCCGAGCATCCGCGCCAGGCCCTCGTCGCGTATGAGCGCGAGCGGATCCCGAAGACGGCCGCGATCGTGCTGGGCAACCGGCAAGGCGGACCGGAAGGCGTCATCGACGCCGTCGAGCGGCTCGCGCCCGAGGGATTCGACGACATCGAGGCCGTGCTGCCCCATGCCGAGCGGCAGGCGATCGTCCAGGGCCGCGCCGGCGCGGCCGCGCTGAAGGGCTGAGCGGGCTTCAGCCCTGCTCGTTCGGCGCGCATCGCCGGCATCTGAGCGCATTCCACCCTGGCACCCCGTTCAGAGCGGTCGCCCGTGCCGGCGATGCGCGCCGATCAACCAGCAAGGATGTCGCGCACCGCACTCCCCCATGCGGCGGAGAAACCGATTCCCGAGCCTCGCTGCCCCGACCCCGAATCCAGCGATTTTCGCCTATCTCGGTGACTGTTTGAAACTGAACAAGGAAAAATGATCCATCGATCTCTTTCTTTTCAAGTGTTCTATTTAAGATATTGAACGATAGTCTTGATCGTATCGGCCGTATTCGCTACGAATAGCGGCCTTGATTTACTAATCGGCCGGACGATGACGCCGCGCATATCGGAGCGTGACGTGAGGGCTCTGCTCGGAGCGCTGGATGATCTGATCCTGCGCGAGATCATACGTACCGGAACCACGGGACCGGAGCTTCGGCGCGCGATCCGCCTCGCCCGCCGTCCGGACCTGCAGGACGATGCCACCGGGAAGGACCAGAATCCGCGCATGCAACGTCTCGTCGATCTCTGCCTCGTCGCTGTCCGAGACGGCGATCGCAAAGCCGAGGGTCACTGATTATGCCGGGCAGGCCCGACCTCGGCAGTGCGGAAAGCGAGGCGCTGGACGAGCTGCGTCAAGCTCTCGTTCGCTCGTTCTGTGCCGTGCTGGCCAGAAGCCGCATGCCGCCAATGACCGTGCTGCGCCTGGCGGGCATGGCGTTAGGCTCCGTCTATCGCGAGGTGGCCGCGGCCCACCGCGGGCCCGATGCTTGCCCCTGCGGCTGGGAACCCTGGGAAGAGGCCGATCTCGAGGTCCTGCGCGGATCCATCACGGATGACAGCGTGGCCTCCAACGCCATGAATCTCTTGGCCGTACGCGCGGCGGGCTCCGCCTGAGCAGGTACATGCCGGGAGGTGAGGCAAGAGCTTCCGGCGGTCCCAAGCTTCGTGGCGATATCGATGGAGCGAACAGGTCAGACCTGCTACCTTCATTTTCGAATTTTTCTAATTCTTCTTGGGTCGTTTGTTGCGGCAATTTCGTCGTCGGTTCTTTCGACGGTGCGCGACCGAGGCAGAAGACATGCTTCGACTTGACTGCCGGCAGAGAGGATGCAACCCAGCTGCGGCCCGTTCGGGATTTGAATCCCCGCTCTGCCGCTCTCGTGATCAGCGGGTGCATGCCGGAGCAGATGCTCCGCTTGGGGCCCGGCCGGGACGTCTTTGGAGTCACCCGTGAGCTTTCTGCGCCAATCGACTTTAGCAGCCGCGGTGGCGGTCGCGTTCAGCATGCCCGCCTCCGCCCAGGCACCCCAGCCCACGGCCGTGATCGAGACCTATGTCGCGATCGCTCGTGCCATGTACGAGGACGCGGCCGCCGGGACCCGGGAGCTGGCCAAGCGCGTCGACGCGCTTCTGGCCGACCCGTCGGACGCGACGCTCGGAGCCGCGCGAGAGGCCTGGCGCCAGGCGCGGGTTCCCTATCAGCAGACCGAAGGACTGCGTTTCGGCAACAAGTCCGTGGATGAGCTCGAAGGCAAGGTGAACGCCTGGCCGCTGGACGAGGGGCTCATCGACTATGTCGACACCTCGATCTACGGGGAAAGCTCGGACGACAACCCGCTGTTCCGGGCGAACGTCATCGCCAACAAGCGCATCCGAGTCGGCCGCAACCAGATCGATGCGGGCAAGATCGACAAGAAGCTGCTCGAGCGCCTGCACGAGGCCGGCGGCGTCGAGGCCAATGTCGCGACGGGCTATCACGCCATCGAGTTCCTCCTCTGGGGACAGGACCTGAACGGCACCGGACCGGGAGCGGGGAACCGCCCTGCGACCGACTACTCGCTCAAGGCCTGCACGGGCGGGAATTGCGACCGCCGGCGCGACTACCTGAAGGCCGCCACGGCGCTCCTCGTGGAGGACGTGGACGCCATGGCCAAGCTCTGGGCCCCGGGCGGCAAGGCCGTGACGGACCTCGCCAGATCGGGCGAGAGCGGGGCGCTGGCCGTGATCCTGACCGGGATCGGTTCGCTCTCCTACGGCGAACTGGCGGGCGAGCGCATGAAGCTCGGCCTCATCCTGCACGATCCCGAGGAAGAGCACGATTGCTTCTCCGACAACACCCACAACTCGCACTGGTACAACCAGGTCGGCATGGTCGACATCGTCAGGGGCCGCTACGTCCGGCCCGACGGGAAGGTCGTCGAGGGGCCCTCGATCATGCAGCTGGCCGAGGCGAACGCGCCCGAGGAGGCGCGCCGGCTCGAAGCCGCCATGAACGCGGCCTCCGAGAAGCTCGGGGCCATCAAGGCGCGGGCCGATTCCGGCACGGAGGCCTACGACCAGATGATCGCGGAAGGAAACGCGGAGGGGAACCGCATCGTCCAGGAGGCGATCGACGCCCTGATCGCGCAGACGCGAGCCGTCGAGGCCGTGGTCGCGAAGCTCGGGCTCAAGATCTCGGTCGGCGGGTCCGACAGCCTCGACGATCCTGGGAAGGTGGGAAAGAAGGGCTGAAGCTTGTCCCGTCACGAGGGGCTCACGCGTCGCCTCCTCCTCGGCGGAGCGCTGGCGGGAGCCACCGCAGCGACCCTGCCGTTCGCGCCGGCAGTCCGCGCGGCGGATGACGGCCTGAGCGGGCTGCCGGCCCGTCCACCCACGTCGGGCCCCGAACGCACGCACCGCCTCACGCTGGTCGCGGCCGAGCGGGACGCTCACATTCTCGGACCGGGCCGGCCGGCCAGCCGGGTCTGGTCCTTCGCGCGCCAGGGCGAGCCGATCTTTCCCATCCTGCGGGCCCAGGTGGGCGACCGCATCTCGGCGCGGCTGGAGAACCGCCTGCCGCAGCACACCTCCATCCACTGGCACGGCGTCCGCGTGCCGAACGGGATGGATGGCGTCCCCTACGTCACCCAGCCGCCGGTCCAGCCGGGGGAGACCTTCGAGTACGGCATCCCGCTGGAGGATACCGGGACCTATTTCCTGCACCCGCATTGCGACGAATCCGGCCAGACGGGACGCGGGCTCATGGCGATCCTCGTCGTCGAGGGCGATGCGCCGCCGGGCTATGCGGATTCCGACCTCGTCCTGGCCGTCAAGGATTGGCGCCTGGCGGATGACGGCACCTACCTGCCCTTCGACACGAAGGACGGAGCCGGGCGTGCGGGCACCTTCGGCACCGTCCGGGGCACCAATGGGCAGGCCGGCCCGATGCGGGCCGCCGTGCCGACGGGCGGGATCGTGCGGCTGCGCGTGCTCAACCTCGATCCGACCCGCATCCTTCAGCTCGGCGTCGAGGGCGCCGCCGCGGCCCTGATCGCGACGGACGGCCACGCACTGCAGCCGGTATCCCTCGACGGCCTGACGGACGGGGTCTGGCGTCTCGGCCCCGCCATGCGGGCCGACCTTCTGGTCCAGGCTCCGGCGCGCGCCGGCGAGACCCTGCGCATCATGGATTACGGCTCGGCCGAGCCATGGCTCGCAGCCGAGCTCACTGCGGCCGGCCCCCGGATCCGGCAAGACGCCTTCGAGCCGCGGCCCCTCTACGCGGCGCAGATTCCGCGCGTCACCGATCTCGGCGCGGCGGAGCGGCTGTCCTTCACCTTCGGAGCGAGCTCCGGCGCTGATGCCGCTGCCGAGATCGCGGCGGGCCTGCCGGCCGGAGATCCGCTCGCGAAGGTGCTTCTGGATACGCTCTGTGTCCGCGATACGAGCCTCTGGGCCATCAACAAGACGCCCTGGCCGGCCGGTCCGAATGCAGTCCTGCCGCCCCCGCTCGGCACCCTCGCGGCGGGCCGGCCCTACATCGCCGAGTGGATCAACACCACGCCGCACCCCCATCCGATCCATCTGCACGGACACACGTTCGAGGTCCTGTCCTATTCCCGTCAGGCGGGGATGCCGCGGCACCTCGCCGACACCGTCATCATCAACCCGCGCGAGCGGGTGGAGGTCGCCTTTCTGGCGGCACCGGGGGACTGGATGCTCCACTGCCACATCGTGGAACATCTCGAATACGGGATGATGGGCTATCTGAGGGTGGCGTGATGCGGCGCGCTCTCGCCGCGGCCCTCCTGGCGGTCCCGATCATCGGGAGTGCCGCCTTCGCGGCCGGCGATTTCGAGGCGGCGATCGGCCGCGCGCTCTTCCGGCGGGCCTGGGTGCCGGCCCCCTCCTCGACCCGGGGAAATGACGGGCTCGGCCCGCTTCACAATGCGCGCTCCTGCCAGGCCTGCCACGGCGGTCTGGGCCGAACACCGCCACGCCTGGATGCAGACGGAACGGTCGTGGGCGAGCAGCTCGTGCTTCGCTTCTCCGACGCGGACGGACGGCCCGACCCCGTCTACGGCGCCCAGATGCAGACGCGCGGGCTGCCTGGAGTACCTGGAGAGGGGTTCGCCGTCCTGGCCGGCGGCAGCTACGGGCCCCAGGGCCTGACCTATGGTCCGCTCGCTCCCTCGACCCGTGCGGGCGCGCGCCTTGCGCCCCCCCTCCTCGGGCTCGGCGGGCTGGAGCAGATACCCGAGGCTGCGATCCTTGCGATCGCGCAGGAGCAGGCGCGAGGAGGCGACGGCGTCCGCGGACGCCCGAACTGGACAATCGGCAAAGACGGCGCCCGCCGGCTCGGCCGGTTCGGCCTGAAAGCCTCGGCAGCGACGCTGGCCGAGCAGGTCGAGACGGCCTTCGCGCTCGATCTCGGGATGTCGACGCCCGGGCGCGATGCGGCTGCAGGTGATTGCACGCCGGCGCAGGAGGCCTGCCTCTCGGCGCCGCACGGCGGACAACCCGACGGACCGGAGATCACGGCGGATCTGGTCCGCCTGCTCGCGGGTTTCCTCGCCACGCGCCCAGCACCCGCAGCCCCGCCGGCCGATCCGGACGGGGCGGCGGTGTTCCGGGATGCCGGCTGCGCGTCCTGCCACCGCCCGGCCCTTCCATCGCCGGGCGGCCCGGTCGCGGCCTATACCGACCTTCTGCTGCACGATCTCGGACCTGGGCTCGACGGCGGCGCGACCGAGCCTGGAGTCGCGCCGACCGAATGGCGCACGGCGCCGCTCTGGGGCGTATCCCGCACCCTGGCGGCCGGGGCCGGCCTGCTCCATGACGGGCGTGCCCGCACGGTCGCCGAAGCCATCGACCTTCACGGGGGCGAGGGAGCCGCTGCCCGCGCCCGTTTCCGCGCCCTGCCCCCCGCCGACCGGGAGCGCCTTCTCGCCTTCGTGAGCACCCTATGACGACGACCCACGATCACCCGACGCGCCGCACAGCCATCATCGGCGCGCTGCTCCTGCCGCTCCTGCCGAGGCGGGCGGCGGCACAGGCGGTCTCCGGGGAACGGTCCCAGCGCGAGATCGCATTGCGGATCGCGCGCGAGCTGATCATCCCGCGATACCGGGCGCTCGCGGCCGAGACCGGAAGCCAGGCCGAGGCCTGGCGCAGCTTCCGGGCCCGTCCGGAGGCGGGCGCCCTCGCCTCGCTGAAGCGCGCCTATGGCGCCGCTGCGGATGCCTGGTCCGGAATCGAGGCGGTGCGGTCGGGTCCGATCGCGGAGGACAGCCGCTACGAGCGCATCGCGCATTGGCCCGAGCGCCGAAATGCCGTCAGCCGTGCGCTGACCTCGCTGCTCGCCGGCGACGAGCCGTTCGCGCCGGAGCGTCTGCGCCGCGCGAGCGTTGCCGGCCAGGGCCTCACGGCCCTCGAACGCCTGCTCTACGGCGAGGCGGAGGGCGGGACGGACGCCGCCGCCCGCGCCATAGCGGCTCCGGATAAGGCGGGCGCCCGCCGGCGCGACCTCGGCCTCGCCATCGCGGAGGGCGTGGACCGCATCGCGAGCGAGGTGCTCGCGGCCTGGACCGGTCCCGAACTCGCGCGTTGGGAGGCGCCGGGCCCGGACGAGGCGCGCGAAGCGCTGACCCGGCTCGCGACCGACCACCTTGCCATGCTGGAAGTGATCCAGGACGCGAAGATCAACGCGGTCATCGGCAGGGACTCGGACGAGGCTCGCCCTCTGCTCGCGGAAGGCTGGCGGTCGGGCCGCTCGCTCCGGGCGATCAGCATCGGCCTGGAGGAGCAGGAGGCGTTCGCCCGCGCCGCACTGGCACATGATCCGGATCAGCTCCAGAGCGTCGTCGCCGGCCTCGCCACGGCGCGGTCGCTCGCCGGGGAGCTTGCAGCGAAGCCCGCCTCCATCGGGGCCGTCGCGGCAGACGCGAGCGGCCGGATGCGCCTGGTTCTGCTTCGCGACGCAGTCGCCTCGGCCAGAGAGGTGGCCGGGCCGGCTCTGTCGGAGAGCCTGGACATCACCATCGGCTTCAACAGCCAGGACGGAGACTGAGATGATCGAGCGCCGCACCTTCCTGGCGCAGCTCGGCGCCACGCTCGCAGCCGGCATGGCCGCGGGATCGGCCCGCGGCGGCATCCTGCCGCCGGTCTTCATCTCGGCCGCGATGCGAAGCTCCGACCGGGACGGGGCCGCCGTCAATGCCTTCGACCTCGACGGACGCCTGCTCTTCTCGACGCGCCTCCCCGAGCGCGGCCACGACGCCACCGCCCGGCCCCACGCCGCGGAGATCGTCGTCTTCGCCCGGCGGCCGGGAAACTGGGCCGCCGTGATCGACCGGGCAACGGGAACGGTCCGGCAGGTGATCACCTCGCCGCCGGGCCGCCACTTCTTCGGGCATGGGGCCTTCTCGCCCGATGGGCGGCTGCTCTACGCCACGGAGAACCTGATCGCGACCGGGGAAGGCGTCCTCGGCATCTACGACGCGGCGGCCGGCTATCTGCGGGTCGGCGAGATGCCGACCCACGGCCTCGGGCCGCACGATCTCGGCCTTCTGCCCGACGGCGCCATGCTCGTCGCCAATGGTGGAACCCGGACCCAGCCCGAGACCGGACGCGAGATCCTGAACCCGGACAGCATGCGCCCGAGCCTCGCCGTGGTGGATCTCGAGGGCGGCGAGCCGCGCCACGTCGTCGAGCTCGGCCGGAACCTGCGCGGGCTCAGCATCCGCCACCTCGCCATCGCGTCCGACGGCCAGGCGGCCTTCGCCTGCCAATGGGAGGGCTCGCCGGACGAGGGTCCGCCGCTCGTCGGCCTCTTCGATCCCGAGGCAGGCGCGCGCTTCCTCGACATGCCCGAGGACGACCTGGCCGCGCTCGACAATTATGTCGGTTCCGTCGCGCTCAGCGCGGGCGAGAGCTTGATCGCGGCGACCTCGCCCAAAGGCGGTACGGTCGCGTTCTGGGATCGGGCGAGCCGGCGCTATCTCGGCCGCAAGCGGCTGCCGGACGTGTGCGGGGTGGCGCCCGCCCTCGGCCAGCCGAGCGGTTCCGAGCTGTTCGTCGTGACCTCCGGCCATGGCGGAGCGTATCTCGCCGGAGCAGGCCCGCGCGGCCCCGACCGTTTCGGCGACGCCGCGCTCGGGCGAGAGGCGTGGGACAACCATGTCCTAGCCCTTTAGGATTAATCTCGCTCCCCGAGGACCGAACCACTCCGACTGGCTGGCGGCCCGCACACGGCGCCCGGCCCCTTGTCAGGCGCCCGAATGCAGGCTCTGATCGACCCAGGCCTCTCGCTCCTGCCGGATGAGGAACGGACCACGCCACGACGAAGCATCGTGCGAAATCCCCTGCGAAGCGATCGGGCGAAATCGCTTCATCGAGCAAACAGGGCCGTCGCGACTGGTCCATGTCGTCGGCGCCAGCCCCCAGACGTCAGCAGCGAGAGGAGCAGGGCATGGGCACGGTGACGACACGGGACGGGACGGAGATCTTCTACAAGGACTGGGGTCCGAAGGACTCCCAGCCCATCGTCTTCCATCACGGATGGCCGCTCTCGTCGGACGATTGGGACGGGCAGATGCTCTTCTTTCTCGCGAAAGGCTATCGGGTCGTCGCCCACGACAGGCGCGGCCACGGCCGCTCCGCCCAGGTCTGGGACGGTCATACGATGGACGGCTACGCGGCCGACGCCGCCGCGGTCGCGCAGCATCTCGATCTAAGAGGGGCGATCCATATCGGCCATTCCACCGGCGGCGGCGAGGTCGCCCGCTACGTTGCCAGGCACGGAGAACCTCAGGGGCGGGTCGCCAAGGCCATCCTCGTCAGCGCCGTGCCGCCGCTCATGGTCAAGACAGAGGCCAATCCAGGCGGCCTGCCGGTCGAGGTCTTCGACGGCTTCCGCAAGGCACTCGCGGAGAACCGGGCGCAGTTCTTCCTGGATGTGGCGAGCGGGCCCTTTTACGGCTTCAACCGGCCGGGCGCCAAGATCGACCAGGGTGTGATCTGGAACTGGTGGCGCCAGGGCATGATGGGCAGCACGAAAGCCCATTACGACGGCATCAAGGCCTTCTCCGAAACGGACCAGACCGAGGACCTGAAGGCGATCGGCGTCCCGACCCTCGTCCTGCACGGCGAGGACGATCAGATCGTTCCGATCGGCGCCAGCGCCAAGCTCTCGATCAAGCTGCTGAGGAACGGCACGCTCAAGACCTATCCCGAGTACGGCCATGGCATGCTGACCGTGAACGCCGACCTCCTCAACGCCGATCTCCTCGCCTTCGTGGAGGCGTGACCTGGCCTCAGGCCCGGCCGGCACGTTCGTCCGGGACGACGGTGCGCTCGGTCGAGGTCTCCGCCCGCCGCCGCGCTCACACGGCCGTGCCCGTCGCGCGGAGCGCCTCGGCCGCCTTGGTCCGGACGGACATGGCATTGCCGCGCCACTCGATCCGCACGGCCACCCAGGCATAGGCCCACATCGGCAGGATCATCAGGTCGCGGACCACGAAGGTCACAAGCGAGCGGCGCGAGAGCGGCCAGCCCTTGAGGCGGGCGAGCACGAATTCCGGCCCGTACCAGAACAGCGCGACGGCCAGCACCGTCCCGATCACGCTCCAGCCCGCGCTCGCGGCCCAGAGCGCGCCCGCCGCCATCGGCAGCACGGCGCCGGACGAGATCTCCGGCGCGAAGAAGAGCGGAAACGTGACCCGGCGCAGCCGGGCCCAGCGGAGCTGGCGATACCATACCTCGGCAGCGGTGCGCGGCCCCAGCGGCTGCTGGAAGGGAGCGTCCACGAGGTGCACGTGCAGCCCGGCCTTGCGCACGAGCTTCGTCGCCGCCGCATCCTCCGCGATCTCGGCCGCGAGCGCCCGGATCCCGCCCCGCGCCTCCAGGATGTCCTTGCGCCAGAGCATGCTCTTGCCCTGCGCGAAGCCGAAGCCGAGCGCCTCGCCGGCATATTGCCAGCGCGCCTGGAGGGTGTTGAGGAAGGCGCACTCGACCTCGGCCCAGAACCCGTCCGGATGGGAGCCGGCCGGCGTGGAGCAGACGAGACCGGTATCGGGGCGCCAGGAGGCCCGGAGCCGCTGGACGTAATCGCGCGGCATGAGAACGTTCGAATCGGCCAGGATCACCCAGTCGTGACGGGCTGCCTCCCAGCCGCGCACGCAGTTGTTCAGCTTCGGGTTCTCGCTGATGCGCTCGTCGCCGATGATGAGCTGCGACGGAATGGCCGGATAGGCCGCCATCAGCTTCTGGACGAGCGGCACGATCGGATCGGAGGCCCGGGCGACGCAGAAGATCAGCTCGTAATCCGGATAGTCGAGCTCGAAACCGGAGCGTAGCGTCTTCTCGCTGAACGTTTCGATCCCGCAGACGGGCCGGACGATGGAGACGGGCGGGGGATCCGCCCCGACCGGCAGCGGCGCACGCGGGCCGCGGATGCGGATCGCGGCCACCGCCAGGCTGACGAGGTTCACGACCGTCGCGGCAAGGCAAAACGCGCCGGCCCAGAATGCACCCGTCATCCGTCCCTCTCCGAAACCAATCAGGGACTTAGAGGCCGAGCGGGGGCGCTACAAGGTTCGTGGCGTGCTGCCCACGATTATGTCTATCATCGGGCCGTCCGGGCCTGGGCAGCCCCGGGAGGCCGCCATGCCGCACACCGTCACCCCAGCGGAGCCCGGATCCGGCGACCAGGTGGTCACGCTGCAGGAGGCGCTGGAGATCGCGGTCTCCGCGCACAGGTCGGGCGACCTCCAGGCCGCTGAGGAGGTCTACGGGCGCATCGTCGCAGCGGCGCCGGACTGGGCGCCGGCGCTGCACTTCTACGGCCTGCTCCACCACCATCGGGGCAAGTCCGAGGAAGCGGTTCGGATGATACGCCGTGCGATCTCGCTCGGAGGCGATCCCGGCATGCACAACAATCTCGGCAACATCTTCTCCGAGCTCGGCCGCCCGGCGGAGGCGGCGGAGGCCTACGAGGCGGCGATCCGCCTCTATCCCGAGCATAGCGACGCGCTCAGCAATCGCGGCGTCGCGCTGCGGGCGCTGGGCCGTCTGGAGGAGGCGGAGGCGTCCTACCGGCGCGCGATCGAGGTCGATCCCCGGCATCGCGAGGCCTACGACAATCTCGGCGGGCTCCTCTCCGGGCTCGGCCGCGTCCAGGAGGCGATCGCCTGCCATGCGCACGCCATGGAGCTGCAGCCGCGCAACGCCGATACGCGCCGCCTCCTCGCCTCCGCCTATACGGCCACGGGCGAGTACGACAAGGCGCTCGAGATCCTGCGGGCCTGGCTCGACCAGGAGCCGAACAGCCCGACCGCCCGCCATCTCTACGCCGCGATCTCTGGACGGGACGTCCCCGAGCGGGCCGGCGACGCCTTCGTCGAGACGACATTCGACCGCTTCGCGGCGACCTTCGATGCGAAGCTCGCCAAGCTGGACTATCGCGCGCCGGAACTCGTCGGTGCCGCCGTGGCCGGGGCGGCCGGCAAGCCGGGGGGCGATCTCGCGGTGCTGGATGCAGGCTGCGGCACGGGCCTCTGCGGCCCCCTCCTTCGCCCATACGCGTCACGCCTCGTCGGTGTCGACCTCTCCTCCAAGATGCTGCAGGGCGCCGCCTCGAGGGGCGGCTACGACGAGCTGGTCCACGGCGAGCTCACGGGCTTCCTCCAGAGCCGCCCCGCCTGTTTCGACGTGATCGTGTCGGCCGACACGCTCTGCTATTTCGGCCCGCTCGAGGCGGTGCTCGCCGCCGCCGCGGCCGCGCTGCGACCGGGCGGGCTCATCGCCTTCACGGTGGAGGAGGAGGAAGGGCCGGAGGAGGTTCGGCTCAACCCGCATGGCCGCTACAGCCACCGTGCCGGCTACGTCGAGCGCGTGCTGGCCGGGGCCGGCCTCGCCGGGATCACGATCGCACGCGACATCCTCCGGAAGGAGCGCGGCCTGCCGGTCGGCGGGCTCGTCGTCACGGCCCGGATGCCCGCCTGACCGACGAAAGGCTAATTCAGCGCGGAGCTGTTCCGCTCGCGGTGGCAGCGAGCCAGCCTCTGCCCCGCTTCGAGCAGGCTCATGTCGATGATGCTGCGCAACATCTCCTCGCCGGCTTCCGCCGCCAGGGCGCGCGCCATCAGGAGATGGTCGGCAATCAGGTCCAGCACCGAATGGGGCTGCGTCAGCGGGCTTGGCGGCAGCGGGCGGTAATGGCCGACCCGGCCATGGGCTTTCGACGCCGCGAGCTTCGGGGCCTCGGAGATCGAGCCGAGGAACCCCAGAAACCGGCCGTCCTGCGGCGAGAAGGACGGCATCGCTCCGCCGACCATCCAGACGAAGTCGCCGTTCCTGCGGCGGAGCCGGAACGTGATGGTGAAATCGGCCGCCGCCCTGTTCGCCTCCTCCACGACGGCCAGAACGATCTCGCGGTCCGCCGGATGGGTGACCTCCAGCCAGCCGAGGCCCTCCGCCTCGGCCCGGCTTTGCCCCGTGAGGACGAGCCATTCCGGGCTGACATAGGTCGTTCTGCCCTGGCTGTCGGATGCCCAGATCATTGGCGAGCCCCGGGGTGGAACGGCGCATCGGCAGATTAACGCCCGGGGCGCACTTTCGTCCCCTCGGAAGCTCTGCTGCCGACCTAGACCATTGTCGATACGGCTCGATGGAATAAGTGGAACGCCTGATTCTCGGCAATAAAGGGCACGCTTTCGCGCCCCGCAGCTGCTGCGGATTTCCGGAAGAGCCGCCCGCCCAGGCCGGATCGATTTGCCCTGTACGGAACGAGACTGAACAAAGATCTGCGCCGCCGATGCCCGCCCGGGCGCCAGAGCCACCAGGGGAACGCTTCGGTCTCCGCCCGGCTCGAATAGACAGAGCGGAGGCCTCTCCGGCAGATCAGCCGGGGCACCCTGCTCCGGGCCCCAAGGGCGGCATGGCGATCCGGCGCGTCCTGGACCAGCGGCGGAGCACCCGCTGATCCAGGACGCTAGCGGCAGCAGCGTCGAGGCCGGATGGCGAAGGCCCGGACCGATCCAGGCGCCGTTGCCGTAGCTGGCAGAGGCCGCCCGCCGGCCTTCCGTGGCCGCGACCGTGACGCGAGAGCCATCGCGGACGGGATTCCGACAATCCCAGCCGGATTGCAACGACGTGTGGCCACCAACGACATGGGGCGGCGCGGAGCCGCCTGCCGCGAGGATCCGATGAACCTCAGCTCGGGCCTCGGCTCACGCAGCCGAAACCCCGGAAAGGGCAGGAGCTCACATCTTCCTGTAGGCGTCGATAACCGCCTGCCCGGAGGCTCCCGCCTTCTTGATCCAGTCGGCCGTGAGCTGCTCGCCGATCTTCCGCATGTCGCTGGCGAGCCTCTCGGACGGGGGCTGCACCTTCATGCCGCGCGCCTTGAGCTGGTCGAGATACCAGCCCGACTTCTCCTCCCAGGCCTTCCAGCCCCGCTGCTCGGCGATGGCGGCCGCCTTGAGAATCGCCTCCTGGGTCGGCTTGTCCAGCCCGTCGAAGGCCGCTTGGTTCACGAAGGTGAGGTTCTTCGGAATCCAGGCCTGCAGATCGTAGAAGTGGGTCAGCGACTCCCACACTTTCGAATCGTAGCCGGTGCCGCCAGAGGTTATGAATGCATTGATGACGCCCGTCGCGAGCGCCTGGGGCAGCTCGGCCGCCTGGACGGTGACCGACTGAGCGCCGATGAGCTCGCCGATCTTCGCCGTCCCGACATTGTAGGAGCGCCACTTCAGCCCCTTCATGTCCTCGACCGAGTTGATGTCCTTCTTCGCGTAGAGGCCCTGCGGCGCCCACGGCACGGCGAAGAGCAGCTTGATCCCTTGGCTGGCGAGCTTCGCTTCGACGGCCGGCTTCTGGGCCTCCCAGAGCTTCTTCGCCTGCGGATAGGAGGTCGCCAGGAAAGGAACGACGTCCAGACCGAAGATCGGGTCCTCGTTCTCATGGATCGAGATCAGCACCTCGCCCATCTGAGCCTGCCCCGTCTGGACCGCCCGCTTGATCTCCGGGGCCTTGAACAGCGAGGCATTGGCGTGGACGGTGATCTGGAGCTTGCCCCCGGTCGCGTCCGCCACGTCCTTCGCGAAGGCGGTCAGGTTCTCCGTATGGGGGTTGTCGGCCGGATAGGCGGCGGGAAGGTTCCACTTCGTCTGGGCCGAAGCGGGCAGAGCCGCCAGCAGTCCCACTGACAGGCCGAAGGCCAGAGCACTCAATCTCATCTACGTCCCCCTTGTTTGGCCCAGAGCGGCAGGTTCGGGCGCTCAGGTCGGAAAGGCAAGCCGCGGCAGAATCATCACGATGTCCGGAAAGACCGTGATGATCGCCACCGCGACGACGAGCAGGAAGAAGAAGGGCAGCGCGGCGAGCGCGACGAAGTTCGAGTCCTTGCCCGACATCGTCTGCAGCACGAAGAGGTTGAAGCCCACAGGCGGCGAGACTTCGGCCATCTCGACCACGAGCACGAGGAAGATCCCGAACCACACGGGATCGAAACCGGCCGTCTTGATCATCGGGATGACGACGGTCGTGGTCAGAACGATCATCGACAGCCCGTCGAGCGCGGTCCCGAGAAGGATGTACATGACCGTGAGCGCCGCGACGAGCGCGTAGGGCGAGAGCTGGAGGCTGTCGACCCAGGTCGCGAGCGCCTGCGGGATGCCCGTATAGGCCATCGAGGTCGACATGAAGGAGGCGCCGGCCAGGATCAGCATGATCATGCAGGTCACCCGGACCGTGCCCATGACCGAGAGCCAGAACGCCTCCCAGGACAGGCTTCCCGACCACCAGGCTATCACGAAGGAGGCGACGACGCCCCAGGCGGCGCATTCCGTTGCGGTCGCCCAGCCGAGAAGGAGCGCCGCGAAGATGAGGAGGATCAGCAGCGAAACCGGGATGAGATTGGCGGATTCGCGAAGCTTGTGGCGGAAGGTCGAGGGCGGCTCGGGGGGCGGCGCTTTCGCGGGGTTCGCGAGAGACCACACCGCGATGTAGCCGGAATAGAGCGCCATCACGAGGAGGCCGGGCAGAAAGCCGGCCAGGAAGACCTGGATGATCGAGACGTTCGCGGCGACCGCATAGACGACCATCGTGATCGAGGGCGGAATGAGGATGCCGAGCGTCCCTGCCCCGGCGAGCGAGCCGAGCGAGAGCTTCTCGTCGTAGCCGCGCCGCTTCAGCTCGGGCAGCGCGATCTTGGCGACGGTCGCGCAGGTCGCGGCCGAGGAGCCGGAGACCGATCCGAAGATTCCGCAGGCCAGCACGTTCACGTGCATCAGCCGCCCGGGGATCCGGTTCAGCCAGGGTGCGAGCCCGCGGAACATCTCCTCCGAGAGCTTCGTCCGGAACAGGATCTCGCCCATCCAGATGAAGAGCGGGAGCGCGGCGAGCGTCCAGGACGCCGAGTTGCCCCAAATCGTGGTCGCCAGCACGGCGCCTGCCGGAATGCCCCCGCCCACGAACTGCATGCCGACCCAGCCGCAGGCGAGCAGCGCGATGGCGATCCAGACGCCGCCGGCCAGGAGGCCGAGAAGGAGAAGGAGCAGGAGCCCCGCGATCTCGATCATGGCCATGGCTAGACGGCGCTCTCCATAGCGCGCTCGATGACCTCGTCGGCCGTCTTCGGGGGCGGCTTCTCGTATCGCGGCGTGCCGCCCGCCGCGACGTGGACGAGCTCGTCGACGAAGGCGACGAGCAGGATGGCGAGGCCGCCCGCATAGCCGAGCTGCGGGATCCAGAGCGGCACCGCGACCACGCCCGTCGAGGTGTCGGCGAACTGCCAGGACTGCCAGGTCATCACGGCCGCGTACCAGGCGAAGTAGCCGACGAACCCCGTGCCGGTGAGAAGCGCGAACATCTCGACGAGCCAGCGCGCCCGCCCGGACAGCCGGTCGACCAGGAGCCCTACGCGGATCATGTCGCCATGCTTGAAGGTGTGCGCGAGGCCGAGGAAGGCCGTCGCGGCCATGCACCAGGACGCGAAATCGTCGCCGGCCGGGATGTTCACGCCGATCTCCCGGCCGAGCGAGAGGCCCATCATCAGGAGGAGAATGGCGATGAGGAAGAGCCCCGCCAGCCAGCCGGCGAGGAGGTAGAGGCCGTCCAGGGCGCGGCGGAGCCGGCCGGGTACGGGAACAGTGGTCGATGCCATCGAGGATGTCACGTGAAAGATCGCGAAGACCCGATCCAGCGGCCGGCCCGGACGGCGCGCCGGACAAGAGGAGTTGCGGTACGATGAAGCGGCGCGAAGAAGCGGTCGGTTGACATCGGGCGCCCTGTCCGGCCGGCGAAGCCGGTCCCCTCGGGCCCGTTGCGGCCCTGCCTCACTCTAAGCAGAAGCCGTGCCGGACGCGAAGCTACCCGCCTTGTCGGCTTGCATTCCGCGTAGGACGCCGGACGCGAAGCCTCGACCGCGCCGATGCCCGCTCGGTTAACCGGGCGGTAGGGACGTTTCGGCAATCACGGCCCTCCTTGGAAGCCCGTTCGCCGGAGAGCGCTCCTTGCAGAAGAAGGCCCAACTCGCAGCGGCCGAGATCAGGAAGATCGTCAAGGCGCAGCTCGACGATTGCCACCGCGCCATCAAGGCCGGCACGCGCTCGATCGCGCTCTACGAGCTGGAGGATGCGAGCCGCAAGCTGAAGCAGATCGCGGACATCCTGGAGAAATAGCCGCTCAGGCAGGCAGCGGCGCGTCGATCGTGCAGACCAGACCGCTCGGCCGGAACTCCATCGACACCTCCCCCTCGAGCTCCTGGGCGAGGCTGCGCTCGATGAGGCGGGATCCGAAGCCGCGCCGGGCGGGCGGCCTGACCTCGGGGCCGCCCCGCTCGACCCAGCTCAGGCGAAGCCGCGCGGGTTGGGCGTTGCTGACGCTCCATTCCACGCCGATCTCGCCTTCCGGACCGCTCAGCGCGCCGTATTTCACGGCATTCGTCGCCAGTTCCTGGAGCGCCATGGCGACCGCGAGGGCGGTCCGGGGCTGGAGCCGGACTTCCGGGCCGCGGTAGCGCAGCCGTCCCGCCCCGTGCTCGCCATAGGGCTCGAGCGCCTGCGCGACGATCTCCTGCAGGTTGGCGCCGTCCCAGTTCTCGCGGGTCAGCACGTCATGCGCCTTCGACAGCGCGATGAGCCGGCTCTCGAGGGCCTCGCGGGCGGCCTCCGCCGTCGCGGCGTTCCGCAGCGTCTGGGTCGCGACGGACTGCACGGTCGCGAGCGTGTTCTTCACGCGGTGATTCAGCTCGTGGATGAGGAGCGTCTGGTGCTCCTCGGCACGCTTGACGTCCGTGATGTCGACCGCGCAGCCCGTATAGCCCAGGAAGGCCTGGCTGTCCGAGCGCCGCGGCACGCCCTCGCAGCGCAGCCACCGGACCTTTCCGTCGCGGTCGAAAACGCGGACCTCCGCCCTAAACGGCCCGCGGCTGGCGAAGGCTTCGCGCATCACCGCCCGGAAGCTCTCCAGGCGCGAGGGTTCGACGACATCCATCCAGCCCTGGCCGTGCATGTCGCTGTTGGGCCGGCCGAAGACATGGTCGAAATGGAGATTGGCGAAGATGACCCTGCCGCGCTCGTCCGTCATCCAGATCAGGGCCGGCGCGCTGTCGGCCATGTGGCGGAACCGCGCCTCGCTCTCGCGCAAGGCCGTCTCGGCCCGCGCCCGCACGACGGCGTCCCAGGTCCGGTGGGCGACGTCCTCCGCCACCTGCACGTCGAACTGCGCCCACCGGCGCGGGGCAGGCTCGTGTAGATAGAGCAGCGCGGCAAGTTCCCCGTCCCGAAGCAGCGGGACAACTAAGAGCGAGCGGCATCCGGTGCCCGCCCAGCTCTGCGCGGAGATCTCACCCGCACATCGCGGATCGCTGGTGCAGTCCTCGACGACGACCGTGCGTCCCGCGCGCAGCTCGCCGGTCAGCGTGGGACCGAACGCCTCGCGGAGGCGGGCTTCTCCCGCCAGGCTGGGAACCTCGGGAGAGCCGACCCAGTCCCGCGCGACGGAAACGATCTCGCCTCCGGCCACGATCTCCGCGTAGCCGACCCGCGCGGCCCGAAGCTCGCGGCCGAGCGCTTCGGCCGCGGCCTCCGTGATCGCGACCGGATCGGTGATCACCCGCAGGGCATCGTCGAGCGCTAGGCGGAAGGTGGCCCGCCTCTCGGCCAGAACCTCGTTCGTCGTCTCGGTGCAGGCGCAGAACATGCCCGCGACGCGGCCCGAATCGTCCCGGACCGGCGAATAGGAGAAGGTGTAGAAGGTCTGCTCCGGATAGCCGTTCCGGTGCATGACCAGGGGCAGGTCCTCGGACCAGGTCGCCCTGCCCTGCAGCGCCGTATCGATGAGGGGCCAGAGATCGTCCCAGATCTCGGGCCAGACCTCCCGGAAGGGGCGCCCCATCGCGCCCGGGTGCTTGGCGCCGAGGATCGGCGCGTAGGCCTCGTTGTAGAGGAAGGCGAGATCGGGCCCCCAGGCCACAAACATGGGGAAGCGGGAGCTCGCCATCAGGTCCGCGACGGTCCGCAGCGAGGCCGGCCAGTCCTCCGGCGGGCCGAGGCGGCACGCCGACCAGTCCCGCCCGGCGAGCAATCTGCGCAGGCCGGCCGAGACGGACCGCTCCGATCCTTCTTCTATCGGCTCATCCTGCAGCAGCAAGGTCCGCCCACATAGCATAGCCCCGCCGAAGCCTCTCAGAACTGCCCCCCGATGGGAACAGGTTCCAACCACGCGCACAACTCAAGGTCAGCAAATCACCAATCGCTGCACCGAAACCGCAATGCCCTGCTCGCCCGGAACCCGCAGCCGGCTGCGCCTTTCCCCCAAAGCGAGGCAGAGGATGGGAGAACAGCATGCAGGGAGAGGCGGCCAGCTCGCCAGGCCGCCGTCGCGGCCGCGACGGCGGGGGTTCGAAGGTGGTGGGCGGCGCGGCGGACGCGACCGCGGTCGAGGAAGCCGACATCGCGCTGTCGGCCGAGATCACGGCCGCGCGGCACCATCCGGCCGTGAGAGCGCTCGGCACGTTCGGGGAGCTTGGGGACCAGCCGCCGCTCTTCGGCCTGTGCGCCGGGATCGTCGCAGCCGGCGCGTTGCGCCGGGATTCCCGCATCGCGGCCGCCGGCGCGATGATGCTCCTCTCCTTCGGAGCGGCAACCGCGATCAAGGCCGTCCTGAAGCGGAGCGTCTCGCGAACGCGCCCGCATGTCCTGCTGGACGAGGGCCGCTACGAGGTGCGTCCGCTCGGGCCCGATGCCGGTCCCTGGCACTCCTTCCCGTCCGGTCACACGGCCGGGAGCGTCGCGGCCGCCCGCGCGCTCGCCCGGGTGGTGCCGGAGGCCGCCCTCCCGGCCTATGCGGCGGCGGCCGTGGTCGCGGCGGCGCAGCTGCCGACCGCCCGGCACTTCGCGAGCGATGTCGTCGCGGGAGCCGCGATCGGCGTCGCGGCCGAGGCGCTTGCGCGCCGCGGCGTGAGACTTGCCCTGGCCGTCGCGGCTCGCCGAGCCGGAGGGTAGCGCGCCGGCTACCAGGTGCCGGTATTCGGCATCGACTTCCAGGGCTCGGCCGGCTCCTTCGACCCGCCCTTGTGCAGGAGCTCGATCGAGATGCCGTCCGGCGACTTGACGAACGCCATCCGGCCATCCCGCGGTGGGCGGTTGATGGTCACCCCGGCATCCATCAGTCGCTGGCAGGTCTCGTAGATGTCGTCGACATTGTAGGCGAGGTGCCCAAAGTTGCGGCCCCCCGTGTACTCCTCCGGGTCCCAGTTGTAGGTCAGCTCGACGAGCGGGGCCTGATCCCGCCGGGCGCGCTCCAGATCGCCGGGGGCGGCCAGGAAGACGAGCGTGTAGCGCCCCGCCTCGTTCTCCGTGCGGCGGACTTCGACCAGGCCCAGCTTGTTGCAGTACCAGTCGAGCGACTGCTCCAGGTCCCTCACGCGCACCATCGTGTGCAGGTATTCCATGTCGTGTCCTTTCAGAGAGCGGCCTCGGGGCCGAGAAGCTTGCGGATGGCGGGCTCAAGCGCGCGGGGCCGGATGCGGGGCGCGAAACGCGCCACCACCTGCCCGTCCCGGTCGGCCAGGAACTTCGTGAAGTTCCACTTGATGCTCCTGGTGCCGAAGATCCCGCGCCTGGCCGATGTCAGAAACGCGTAGAGCGGGTGCGCGTTCGGCCCATTGACGTCAACTCTGGCGAAGACCGGGAAAGTCACGTCGTAGGCGACGCGGCAGAAGGTGGAGATCTCCTCCGCGCTCCCGGGCTCCTGCGCCCCGAACTGGTTGCAGGGGAAGGCCAGGACCGAGAGCCCCAGCGGCCCGAGCGCCTTGTGAAGCTCGACGAGCTCCGCATATTGCGGCGTGTAGGCGCAGAAGCTCGCCGTGTTCACGACGAGGAGCACGCGGTCGCGGTAGCGGTCGAGCGGCACGACCTCCCCCCGCGCGCCCGTCACCTCGAAATCGTAGATGCTCGGCAAGTCCCGGTGCTCTCCTCGCCGCCTCCGGCCCGCGTTGCGGCGCCATCCGCACTCGGCGATAACGCAACCACCCGCAAGAGCCCAGGCCCCGACGTGCGCACGGACACGCAGACCATCACCCGTCTCGAGGATTACCGGCCGCCGGACTACCTCATCGACACGGTCGAACTCGACATCAGGCTGGATCCGGCCGCGACCCGGATCAGGTCCGTCCTGAAGATCCGCCCCAATCCGGCGGGACGCTCCGGCGCGCCGCTCGTGCTGGACGGGGACGAATTGCTGTTCCACGGCCTCGCGGTCGACGGCGAGCCCGCCCCGCCCGATTCCTACGAGGCTACGCCCGAGGCGCTCACCCTGCGCGAGCCCCCCGCCGGGCCCTTCGCGCTGACGGTCGACACGGAGGTCAATCCGAGCGCCAACACCAAGCTCATGGGCCTCTACCGCTCGAACGGCGTGTACTGCACCCAATGCGAGGCGGACGGCTTCCGCCGCATCTCCTACCTGCTCGACCGCCCGGACGTGCTCTCGGTCTATACCACACGCATCGAGGCCGAGCGGGAGGAGGCGCCGGTCCTCCTGGGGAACGGCAACCTGCGCGAGACGGGCGAGGTCGAGGGCACGACGCGCCACTTCGCCGTCTGGCACGACCCCCATCCCAAGCCGGCCTATCTCTTCGCGGTGGTCGGCGGCGATCTCGCACGCACGGCCAAGACCTTCCGCACCATGAGCGGCCGCGAGGTGGAGATCGCGGTCTATGTGGAGCCCGGCAAGGAGGACCGCTCGCACTACGCGCTCGACGCGCTGGAGCGCTCCATGCGCTGGGACGAGCGCGTCTTCGGCCGGGAATACGACCTGGACGTGTTCAACGTGGTCGCCGTGTCCGACTTCAACATGGGCGCGATGGAGAACAAGGGCCTCAACATCTTCAACGACAAATACGTCCTGGCGAGCCCGGATACGGCGACCGACGCCGATTACGCGAATATCGAGGCGGTCATCGCGCACGAATACTTCCACAACTGGACGGGCAACCGCATCACCTGCCGCGACTGGTTCCAGCTCTGCCTGAAGGAGGGGCTGACCGTCTTCCGCGACCAGGAATTCTCGTCCGACGAGCGCTCGCGCGCCGTCCACCGCATCGCCGAGGTGCGCACGCTGCGGGCCCGCCAGTTCGCGGAGGATGCCGGCCCGCTCGCTCACCCCGTGCGCCCGACGCGCTACCGCGAGATCAACAACTTCTACACGGCGACCGTCTACGAGAAGGGCGCCGAGATCGTCCGCATGCTGAAGACGCTGCTCGGCGACGCTACCTTCGCGCGCGGCATGGAGCGCTATTTCGAGCGCTGCGACGGCACCGCCGCCACGGTCGAGGATTTCCTGGATTGCTTCGCCGAGGTCTCCGGCCGCGACCTCGGCCATTTCAAGCGCTGGTACGAGCAGGCCGGCACCCCGACCGTCACGGTCGGCACGGCCTATGATCCGCAGGCGGGCACCTACCGGCTCGACTTCCGGCAGGAGACGGCGCCGACGCCGGGGCAGCCGGACAAGGCGCCGCTGGTCATCCCCGTGCTTCTCGGCCTCGTCGCCGAGGATGGCGGCCGCCTCGATTGCGTCAGCAACAACCTGCGCGAGGACGGCCTCTTCGTGCTCGAGAGCGCGACGGACAGCCTGAGCTTCGAGGGCGTGCGGTCGCGCCCCGTGCCGTCCCTGTTCCGGGGCTTCTCGGCTCCCGTCCGGGTGGAACTCGATCTTCCCGACAGCGATCTCCTGACGCTGCTCCGCCACGACACGGACCCGTTCAACCGCTGGCAATCGGCCCAGACGGTCGCGCTTCGCCTGCTGACGGCGCTGGCCCGCGATCCGTCGCAGGCGCCGCGCGACGAGTTCCCGGACGCGATTGGGGCCTTTCTCGACCGCTCTGGACGCCACGATCCCGCCTTCACCGCCATGGTGCTCGCCCTGCCGGGCGAGACCGAGATTGCACAGGAGATCGGCCGCGACGTCGACCCCGACGCGGTCCACGCGGCGCGGGACCGGATGAAGGCTGCGCTCGGGCACAGGCTCGGAGAGCGGCTGCGCAGCCTGCGCGATGCCTTCCCGCCGGAGGACCGCTACTCGCCGGACGCTGCGAGCGCCGGGCGCCGGGCGCTGCGCAACGCCGCGCTCGACCTGATCGCGGCGGGGGACCCGGCAGGCGGCGAGCGCCTCGCGGCGGAGCAGTTCGAGCGGGCGACGAACATGACGGACAGGCTGGCGGCGCTCGTTACCCTGTCCCTCATTCCCGGCGAGGTCCGTGAGACCACGCTCGCCCGCTTCGGCGAGCTCTACGCGGCCGAGCCGCTCGTCCTCGACAAGTGGTTCGCGCTCCAGGCGGCGATCCCCGAGGAGGGAACGCTCGCGCGCGTGCGCGAGCTGATGAACCATCCGGCCTTCGCGTTCTCGAACCCCAATCGGGTACGCTCCCTCATCGGCAGCTTCGCCATGGCGAACCCGACGCAGTTCCACCGGGAGGACGGAGCCGGATATGCCCTGCTCGCGGAGGCGGTCCTGGCCCTGAACGGCACGAATCCGCAGATCGCGGCGCGCCTGCTCACCGGGTTCGGAACGTGGCGCTCGATGAACGCTCCCCGCCGCGCCCAAGCTCAGGCGGCGCTCGAGCGGATCGCCGGCGCCCCGAACCTTTCGCCGGACGTGCTGGACATCGTCCAGCGCTCGCTCGCACCGACCTAAGCTTCTGACGCGACTCATGATTTCGTCGAGTGAGTCGCACGTGCAACGGACTCCGAAAACTTAACGAGTCTTTACCGGATCCCTGGACAAATCGGCTGTCCTCGATTCTATTGTTCCCGATTCGAGGAGATGCGGCACGTCTTCCCGAACGGGGCAAGATGAGCAGGGGAGCTCGCATGGGTGCGAACGCCTTAGGCGTTGCCACACGTTTGCACGAAATCGCGAGCCGTTCGGGGCTCGCGATCGCCCCCCTTCTCCGCAGGATCGCTCCCTCCACCCTCAAGCTGGAATACGTCACCCCCGCCCTCGTTGCGGGAATCCTTCTGGCGCTCGTGCCCGCAGCCCTCTCGGCCCTGCGCGCGGACCGGGACGCGGCGATCGAGGATGGGCTCGTGCAATCCGAGCTCACGCTGGCTCTGCTGGCCCAGGAGATCGCGCGGGCTGCCGGTTCCGGTCCGGCCGAGACCGCCCATTTCCAGGCCGCCGCGCGCCGTCTGCCTGCGGGTGCGCTTTCCGCGGGACGGCTCTTTCTGACGGACGATGCGGGCCGGGTCGTCGCGGCCGTCCCGAGCGGCGCGGCGATGCCCGCTCACATCGGCGATCTCCTGGACGAGGAGCAGCCGCTCGCCATCCTGGCCGATCAGGCCGGCGCCATGCGGATCAGGCTCCAGGACGGAACGGATGCGCTCGCGGCGCTCCGGAACGTCCGGGGCGGCCAGGTCGCGATCGTGAAGCCAGTTGCCGAGCTCGCGGCCGCCCGCGAGCCCGGCCTCCCCCCTTCGGCAGCGGCCGCGGCCTTCATCCTGGCCTTTGCGGCGCTGGGCGGCGCGTGTCTCGCGCATGCGCGAGGGGCCCGGGTCGCGCGCGCCGCCTGCTCGCGGATGCAGCGGCGCGTCGACACGTCCCTGGCGCGGGGCCGCTGCGGCCTATGGGACTGGGACATCTCGCGCGGGCGCATCTACTGGTCGAGCTCCCTTTACGGCCTCCTCGGCTACCAGCGCCGGGACGAGTACCTCTCCTTCGGCGAGGTCAACGGGATGATCCATCCCGACGACGGCAACCTCTTCGAGCTAGCCAAGCGCATCGCCTCGGCGGGCGTCCGCCATCTCGACCACGATTTCCGCATGCGCACCGCCGAGGGCGGCTGGCTCTGGCTCCGGGCCCGGGCCGAGGTGGTGACCGATCCGGAGGATGGCGGGCGCCATCTCGTCGGGATCGCGGTCGACATCTCGGACGAGCGCGGCTTCGTCGAGCGGAGCGCCAAGGCCGACATGCGCCTGCGCGACGCGATCGAAGCCATCTCGGAGGCATTCGTCCTCTGGGATTCCGAGAACCGCCTCGTCCTGTGCAATTCGAAGTTCAGGAAGTTCCACGATCTCTCGCCCGAAGCGGTGGTGCCGGGGGCGACCTATGCCGAGATCATCGCGGCCGGTCGCCCGCCGCGGATCACCTCGCATGTGACTCACGAATGCACGGACGGCGCCGGCGCCCGGACGCTCGAGGTGCAGCTCTCCGACGGCCGCTGGCTGCAGATCAACGAGCGTCGGACCAAGGACGGCGGCTACGTCTCGGTCGGAACGGACATCACGGCGCTCAAGCGGCACGAGGAGAAGCTGCGCGAATCCGAGCGCCGCCTCCTGGGGACGGTGAGCGACCTCAAGCGCTCGCGCGAGACGCTGCAGCTCCAGGCGCAACAGCTCGCCGACCTTGCCGAGCGCTACCACGAGCAGAAGGCGCAGGCCGAGACCGCGAACCGGGCCAAGACCGACTTCCTGGCCAAGGTGAGCCACGAGCTGCGCACGCCGCTCAACGCCGTGATCGGCTTTGCAGAGGTGATGCAGCGGGAGATGTTCGGGCCCCTCGGCGACGAGCGCTACCGCGATTACGCCGGCCATATCCGCGGCAGCGGGCTCGATCTCCTCGCCGTGATCAACGACATCCTGCATATCTCGCGGATCGAGGCGGGGCACGTGACGCTCGCCACCGGGCCGCTCGACGTGGGCGAGGCGGTGCGCGACGCGATCGCCGCGGTCGAGGAGCCGGCCAGGCAGAAGGGCGTGACCATCGATTGTGCGGTCCGGGGGCAGGGCTTCGTGCAGGCGGACGAGCGCGCGCTGCACGACGTCCTCACCCAGATCCTGCAGAACTCGGTGAAGTTCGCCCCCGAGGGGGCAGGCACCATCCGCGTCCGCGTGGCGCGGGCCGGGCGCGTGATGAACTTCTTCATCGAGGATGACGGGCCCGGAATCCCGCGCGAGTTCATGCCGCGTCTCGGCCGCCCCTTCGAGCAGGTCGAGCCGGAGTTCAACCGCGCGCAGAGGGGGACGGGATTGGGCCTCGCCATCGCCAAGGCCCTGACCCGCATGCATCGCGGCGGGCTGCGCATCCGCTCTCAGGTCGGCGTCGGGACGATCGTCCTGGTCAGCATTCCGTTGAGCGAGGCGGAGGCGGCCGACCGGCCCTTTCGCCCGGCCGCCCTCCCCTTCCTGCAGGCGGCGGAATAGGCCTGCCTAACGCTGGCTTGGCTCGCCGAGCACGGCGCGGAAGATCGTCCGGACCTCCGTCCTGATCTCGCCCAGCCGGGCCACGAGCTCATCCGGGCCGGGCGCACCGACGAGCGCCGCGAGCCGACGCAGCATGGCCGGGGGCGCCGCCTCGCCCTGCGTCTCGCCGACCGTGAGCCGCTGCCAATGCGCGACGTCGTCGAGCACGCGATGGGCCTCGGCGAGGCGCGCCGCCGCGTCCGGAGCGAGGATGCCGGCCCGCCCCGCCTCCGCGATGACGCCGGGCGTGCCCTGCCCCAGGAGCGAGGGATGCTCCGAAGCATGCGTCAGGACGAGAGCCTGCGCGAGGAAGTCGAGATCCATGATGCCGCCGGCCGCGAGCTTGAGATCCCAGAAATCCTGCTCGCCCTTTTCCCGGGCGACGAGCTCGCGCATCTCGCCAACGCGGCGGAAGACGTCGGCGCTCGACCGCGGCTGCGCGAGGATCGAATGGATCGCCGCCGCCGCCTCCTCTGCGAAAGCCGCGTCCCCGGCGAGGACGCGGGCGCGGGTCAGCGCCATGTGCTCCCAGAGCTCGGCCTCGGCCCGATGATAGGCGATGAAGCCGCGGTACTGCGACGCGACGGGGCCCTTCGTGCCGGAGGGCCGCAGCCGCATGTCGACCTCGTACAGCCGCCCGCGCCGGGTCGGCGCCGTGAGCGCCGCGATCAGACGCTGCGTGAGGCGCGTGTGGTAGACGACCGCGTCGAGCGGGCGCCTCCCGTCGCTGGTCCGGCGCGCCTCGTCGAAATCGTACAGGACCACGAGGTCGAGATCGGAGCCCGCCGTGAGGTCGCGCACGCCGAGCCGGCCGAGCCCGAGCACGGCCATGCGGGCGCCCGGCACCGTGCCGTGCTCCTCTGCGAAGGCGCGTGCGGCCCATTCGAGGCAGAGCCTGACCACTCCCTGCGCGATCGCCGCGAAGGACATCCCGGCCTCGGCTGGCGAGATCACGCCGGAGAGGAGGCGCGATCCGGTCGCGAAATGCACCTGGCGGAAGGCATCGCGCACCCGGTCCAGGAACTCCTCCGTGCTGCCGGGCGTGCCGACGAGGCCGCGGATCTCGGCCTCCGCGGCGGCCTCGTCGCGCGCCGGCGCGGCGAAGCTCGGATCGAGGATGGCGTCGAGGACATGCGGGCTGACTGCGACCGTCTCCGCCAGCCGCGGCGCGCTGCCGAGGAGGTCGGCGAAGAGAAGCCGCAGCCTCTCGTGCGAGCGCAGGATGGTGAGGAGCTCGACCGCGGCCGGCATCCGGGCGAAGGCGCGGTCGAGCCGAGCGAGCGCGCCGTCGGGATCGGCGGATCCGCCGAGCGCTGCGAGGAGGGCGGGCGTGAGCTCGGTCAACACCTCGCGCGCCCGTGCGCTCGTCACCGCGGCGCGGCGGCCGAAATGCCAGCCGCGGACGGTCTCGGCGGCGAGTTCCGGGTCGCGAAAGCCGAGCCGCCGGAGCGTTTCGACCGTGCCCGGATCGACGCTGGCGCCGGTGAAGACGAGGTCGCCGAGATCGGAGGCGAGTTCGGGCCCCTCCTCGAAGAGGAGCCCGTAATGGTGCTGCACGCGCTGCGCCCGCCGCGTCAGGGCGGACGCGAAGGCCGGCAGGTCCTCGTAGCCGCAGAAGCGGGCGAAAGCGGCGAGCTCGTCGTCGCGCGACGGCAGCCGCTGCGTCTGCTCGTCCGCCACCATCTGCAGCCGATGCTCGACGGTGCGCAGGAAGCGGTAGGCTTCCGCCATCTCGTCGCGCGCTTCCGCCGTGATCCAGCCCTCGTCGTGCAGCGCGCCCAGCATGTCCAGCGTGCGGCGGCCGCGCAGCTTCGGCCTCCTGCCGCCGAAGACGAGCTGCTGCGTCTGCACGAAGAACTCGATCTCGCGGATCCCGCCCCGCCCGAGCTTGATGTCGTGGCTCGCCACCGCGATCTCGCCATGCCCGCGCACCGCATGGATCTGACGCTTCATCGCGTGGATATCGGCGATGGAGGCGAAGTCGAAATACTTGCGCCAGATGAAGGGCGCGAGATCGGCGAGGAAGCGCTCGCCGAGCGCGACGTCGCCCGCGATCGGGCGCGCCTTGATCATCGCGGCGCGCTCCCAGTTCTGGCCCACGCTCTCGTAGTACACGAAGGCTCCCGGCAGCGAGACCGCGGGCGGGGTCGAGGCCGGATCGGGCCGCAGGCGGTAATCCACCCGGTGCACGTAGCCGTCCACCGTGCGCTCCTGGAGAAGCCTGGCGACGCTCTGGGCGAGGCGGGTATAGAGCTTGGCCGGAGCCTCCGGGGAGCCGGAGGCCGCCTCCGATTTCGGGTCGTAGAAGACCACGAGGTCGACGTCGCTGGAGAAGTTCAGCTCCCCGGCGCCATGCTTGCCGAGCGCCAGGACGACGAGGCCGGAGCCGGCGAGATCGGCCCCGGGCGCAAAGGCGGGCAGCTTCCCAGCCATGGCGAGCTCGGCCAGCGCGATCTCGACCGCGCTCCGGACGGAGGCGTCGGCGAAGTCGGACAGGGCGAGCGTCACCTCCTCGACGTTCCACACGCGGCCGAGATCGGCGAGGGAGACGAGGAGCGCATGCGCGCTCTTGTTCCGGCGCAGCTCGCGCATCGCTTCGTCGCGCGAGAGCTCGCCCGCGGCAAAGCGGCAGCCGACGGCGCGCTGTGCGGCGACGATCGCCGCGTTCGCCGCCTGCGGCTCGCCTGCTGCCAGGCGGTCGAGGCGTGCCGGATCGGAGCCGGCCAGCTGCCGGAGATAGGGCGAGTAGAGCCCCGCGAAGCGGACGAGGCCGGCGAAGGGAGGCTCCCCGGCCGAGAGCGGATGATGGTCCGGCGCCTGGACCAGCTCCGCCAGAGGCCGCGAACCGGCGCTCATGCCGAGCCGGCCGCGCGCGCCGGGATGCAGAGCTGGACCTCGAGTCCCGGCTGGTTGTCGTTCAGCTTCAGCGTGCCGCCGTGGAGACGGGCGACCGCCGCCGCGATGCTGAGGCCGAGCCCGAAGCCGGGGCGGGAGCGCGCCTCCTCCAGCCGCACGAAGCGCCCGAGCACCCGGTCGCGCTCGTCCACCGGGATGCCCGGCCCGCGGTCCCCGACGGTGATGATCACGGTGTCATCGTCCTTGCGCGCCCTCACCGTCACGGGCGCAGCCGCCGGGCGGCCCCCCTCGGTCCCGTACTTGATGGCGTTGTCGACGAGATTCGCCACCGCCTGGCCGAGAAGCTCGCGGCTGCCATGGACAGGCAGGCCCGGCTCGACCTCCACCTTGAGCTCGGTCCCGGCCTCCTCGGCGACCGGTTCGTACATATCGGCGACGCCGCGCGCCACCTCGGCCGCGTCGAAATCCGCCATGCCCTCGCTCTGATGCCCGGCTTCGAGGCGGGCGATCATGAGGAGCGCGTTGAAGACCCGGATGAGGTTGTCGCTCTCCTCGATCACGGCCTCGAGCGAGGCCCGCAGCTCCTCGGCGCTGCGCGCTCCGCGCAACGCTTCGTCGGCGCGGTTCCTCAGGCGCGTCAGCGGCGTCTTCAGATCGTGCGCGATGTTGTTGGAGACCTCCGTCAGGCCCGCCATCAGCTCGCCGATGCGGTCCAGCATGGCGTTGAGATGCTGTGCGAGCCGGTCGAGCTCGTCGCCCGTGCCGGCGATCTGAAGCCGGCCGTCGAGATTGCCGGCCATGATCGTCTCGGTCATGGCCGTCATGTCGTCCACCCGTTTCAGCACGCGCCGGGCGACGAACCAGCCGCCCAGGCAGCCGAGGACGCAGATCAGCAGAAGCGACAGCCCGAACGCGCGGCCGATGATCTCGCGAATGCGGACGCGCTCGTCGACGTCGCGTCCGACCAGGAGGCGGAAGCCGCCGGGCAGGATATAGACCCGCACGATGGCGCTGTGCTCCCGCGCATCCTCGTCCAGCCGGGCATAGGTGACCTCCTTCTGGCCCGCCTCGTTCAGCGTCCCGGGCGGAAGCGAGCCGACATTGCCGGCGATGCGCTCGCCCTGGAAATTCGTCACCAGGTACAGGGAGGCGCCGGGCTGGCGCGAGCGGCGATCCACGATCGCGACGAGACGCCGGATGCCGGCGAGCCGGTACTGCTCGGCAAGGCCCGTGATCTCGGCCTCGATCGTGTCGATGATCTGGCTGTCGAGCACCTTCGTGGCGTTCCAGGCGACGTAGCCCAGGATGACGAAGGCGAAGACCGCGAAGGTGACCAGGTAGGCGAATGACAGCTTGAAGGCCGTCGTCCGGAAAAGCTTGGGAAGGAAGCTACTTTGCGGTGTCACGGACCATGTACCCGGCGCCGCGGATCGTGTGGATGAGCGGCCGATCGAACCCCTTGTCGATCTTGGACCTGAGGCGGGAGACGTGAACGTCGATCACGTTGGTCTGAGGATCGAAATGGTAGTCCCAGACATGCTCCAGCAGCATCGTGCGGGTCACGACCTGGCCGGCATGGCGCACGAGGTATTCGAGGAGCCGGAACTCCCGCGGCTGGAGCGGGATCTCCTGCCCGCCGCGCGTGACGCGGTGCGAGAGGCGGTCGAGCACGAGGTCGCCGACCGTGTAGCTCGTCGGCTCCCCACGGGCCGCGCCCGTGCCGCGGCGCGCCAGCACCTCCACGCGCGCGAGCAGCTCGGAGAAGGAATAGGGCTTCGGCAGGTAGTCGTCGCCGCCCGCACGCAGCCCCTTCACGCGGTCGTCCACCTGGCCGAGGGCCGACAGGATGATGGCGGGCGTGTCGACCTTCTGCTCGCGCAGGGAGCGGATCAGCGACAGGCCGTCGAGCTTGGGCAGCATGCGGTCGACGACGAGGACGTCGTAGGCCCCTTCCCGGGCAAGCGCATAGCCGTCGAGACCGTCCGGTGCGGCATCGGCGACATGACCGGACTCGCGGAAGGCCTTGGCCAGGTACTCGCGGGCTTCCCGGTCGTCTTCGATGATGAGGATGCGCATGTCGGCCATGGTAGCGCGCCCTTGAACGGAACGGCAGGCCGGATCGGGGTGATCCGGCCTGCCGCCACGAGCCGCAGAGCTGGCGGGGGGCGACATGGCAGCCCCGCGTCCCGTTCCCTTCTGAGAGCGGCGGTCCGGACTGGGGGGTCCGGCTTCCGCCCTTGGGGATGAGGATGGGTATAGGAGCCGCCGCCTTACGGTGCTCTCTCGCTCGGATGAACTCTTCGTAAGGTACGGACCCGCGTCAGAAGATGGCCGCAAGGCCGCTGACCACCGCCCAGATGAAGCCGAAGCTCAGCGCGAGGCCGCCCAGACCGGCAATCAAGCCTACCACGACCAGGACGCCGTCCCGCTCGACGAGGCCGAGCCCGACGAGGCACACCGCGATGCCGAGCGGGATCTGGCCGATGATGGGCGCGGCGACGAGCAGTCCGAGCGCAAGCACGATGAGAACGAGCCCGAGGATGCGCACGGCGATCGGCGTCTCGAAGAACTCGATCCGCGGCCTGGACCAGCGCTCGAGCTTCTGGAGGATGGGAAGCGCGCGCCCGACGGCGCGCTCGACCGCATCCTGCGGCACGGAACGGCGCAGGAGCGTACGCGGCAGCCAGGGGGTGGGCCGCCCGGCCGCGAGCTGAGCCGCGACGAGCGCCAGGAGGAGGCCGCACACGAAGGGGATCGGCGGCGGCATCGGCAGGCAGTTGGGCAGCCCGAGCAGCACGACGAGCAGGGCGAAGGCCCGATCGCGCAGGACGGAGACGATGTCGGCGACGGTCAGCCGCTCGCCCGCGTTCCGCGCCAGCGAGGAGAGGACCGCAGAGATGCGCGCTTCAGGAAACAACCGGGGATCGCCGCTGGGAGGGAGAGCGCCTCTCTAGACCAGCGGCGCCCACGGGCCAAGCCGTGGGCCGGGGACTCGCAGATCGGGCCGTGACGGAGCTGATCTCAGTGCAGCATCAGCTCGCCGTTGACCGCCCGGAATTCAGCAGGGCGGATCAGGCCCGCATGGGCCACCTGCACGGAATGGAGGGGACCCTCGATCTCCCGCTGCCAGAAGGCCAGGAACCTGGTCAGGACCGGGAAATTCGGCGCAAGATCGTATTGCTGCCAGATGAAGGTCTGGAGGACGTTCGGATGGTCCGGCATGCCGTACAGGATCTGGGCCGTCGTCAGCCCATAGCCCTGAAGCTGGCGGATGAAATCCTTGGAGACCATGCAACCTCCTTCTGAATCAGCACCTTTCGCGCGGAGCTCCCGCTTATCCTCGACGGTAGAACGTTATCTTCAAGCGCAAAGATTAAGAAGTTAGTCTAATGCCGCAGCATTCTTAGCACTCAAGACCCGCAAGTGCTAAGAGGACTGGCCGGCTATACCATGCGAGTGCTTCCCCTGAGTGGACCGCTTGAACGCGGCAGGATCAACAAGGGTTCCGCAGCGGGCGCCCCCGCGCCGCCGATGCCCGCGGCCGGATGCATTTCTCCCGCAGTGACTCGACAGCTTGCCCCAGCTGAGCTTTGATCATCCGAAGTAACCGGGAAGCCGAGCTTCGTTCAGGCGAGCATCGCTTTGTTGCGTACCTGGCGCTTGCGCCGTCTCGGCTTCGCTTGTCTGGCGCTCCACTTGGCCGCCTGCCCCTGGCCTGCGGCGGAGGCCGCCGATCCCGATCGCCTCCTCTTCATCCGTGCGGAAGACCAGCGGACGGTGCTCTTCGGGCAAATCGACGCGGGGCGGTCGGTGTTCCTGAGCGCCGGGTCCAAGCAGACCCTGACCGGTCCGCTCGACCGAACCGGCTTCGTGACGATGGAGGCGAGCGGGTTCGGCATTACCCGGGAGCGCGTCTCGGGCCCGCAGGGCGAGCTGCCCGCCACGCGGTTCGTCACCCAGACGAGCGTGGTGGTCGGCCACCAATGGAGTTTTGACAAGCTCTTCCTCGCCGGCTTTCTCGGGCCGGAGATCCTCCATGAGCAGCTCACGGTCGCCGGGCAGGTCTACCGCTTCTCGGAGCCGCGTTACGGGGCCAAGGCCCAGCTCGAACTCTGGGCCCATCCGACGCGCGACACGCTCCTCACGGCGACAATCGTCGGCTCGACATCCAACCGCAGCCTGTGGACCCGCGGCTCGGCGGGCGTGCGGGTCTGGGCCGACCTCTTCGCCGGACCGGAGGTCACGGCCTATGCGACGCAGACCTATCAGGAGACCAAGCTCGGCGCCCACCTGACCGGCTTCCGCCTGGGCCTCGTGCAGGGGCGGCTCTCCGGCGGCTGGATGTTCACCGACGACGGTCGTCCGGGTGCGCCCTATCTGTCGCTCGCCGCCTGGATCAGGATGTGAGCGGAACCGTCACTCCGTCTCGTCCGCCACCGGGCCGAGCGCCATGGCGGCGAGATCGAGCGGCTCCTCGTCCTCGTCAAGCGCCGTGTCGTCGGACGGGACGGGAACGAGGTCCCCCGGCAGCTTGCCTTCGAGAAGCCCGAGGCCCTGGAGCTCCTCCAGGCCCGGCAGGTCGGTGATCGCGTTCAGGCCGAAATGGCGGAGAAACTCCGCCGTGGTGCCGAAGGTGACCGGCCGGCCGGGCGATTTCCGGCGGCCGCGCATGCGGATCCAGCCGGTCTCCAGCAGGACGTCGAGCGTCCCCTTGGAGGTCGTGACCCCGCGGATCTCCTCGATCTCGGCCCGGGTCGTCGGCTGGTGGTAGGCGATGATCGCCAGGACCTCCATGGCGGCGCGGGAGAGCTTCTGCGGCTCGGGCGCCTCGCGTGCGAGCGCGAAGGCGAGGTCCGCCGCCGTCCGGAAGGCCCATTTGCCCTCGACCCGGACGAGGTTGACGCCGCGGCCGGCATAGGCGCGCTCGAGATCGGCGAGCACCCGGCCCGCATCCGCGCCGGCCGGCAGCCGCGCCGCGAGCTCCTGCTCGCCGACCGGCTCCGGCGCGGCGAAGAGCACCGCCTCGGCGATCCTCATGGCTTCGGCCTGGACGGGACCCCGTTCCGCCAGGTTGTCGACGGCGAGCGTCAGGGCGCGGCGCGCGGTCATGCCGGGGCCTCGCAGCGGCGCACCATCAGGGGGCCGAAGGGTGCGTCCTGGCGGAGGACCGCCCTCCCCTCGCGCACGAATTCGAGCGCGGCCGAGAGCGCGGATGCGAGCACCGTCGGCCGCATGGCGGGCTCGACCACGTAGCGCAGCAGGTAGCTGTCGAGGACCATCCAGTCTCCCGCCTGGCCGACCAGCCGCTCGAGCGCAGCCCGCGCATCGACGAGGGACCAGAACGGCCGCTTGGCGACGGTGACGTGGTTGGAGACATGCCGCTGGCGCTGCCGGGCATAGGCCGAGAGAAGATCGTAGAGATTGGCCGTGAAGCTCTGCGGCCCGGCCTGCACCGGCGTCTCGCGCCAGCCTCGCGCGAAAACCTCGCGGCCGAGCTGCGGGCGCTGGGACAGCAGCCCGGCCGCCTTGCGGATCGCCTCCAGGCGGCGGAGCCGGTTCGCGAGGGCGGTGGCGAGCTCGCTCGCGCTCGGCCCCTCGGGCTTGGGCGGCTCGGGCAGGAGCAGGCGGGACTTCAGATAGGCGAGCCAGGCCGCCATGACGAGGTAATCGGCCGCGAGCTCGAGCCGCATCGTGCGCGCCGTCTCCACGAAGGCGAGGTACTGCTCGGCGAGGGCCAGGACCGAGATCTCGTGCAGGTCGACCTTCTGGCGGCGGGCGAGGTCGAGCAGGAGGTCGAGCGGGCCCTCGAACCCGCCCACATCCACGACCAGGAGCGGGTCGCTCTCGGCCCGGTCGGGCTCAGCCTCGAAGGGAAACGCCTCCGCCATCGCTCACGTCTGATTCGGCCAAAGGCCAGCTTGACGCGTCAGGCGGCCTCGGCAAGCGCCGCCTCGAAACCTCGCCGCGCGTCCACAACATCGAAGGCCGGAGGAGGTCCGGCGATGCGCGCCTGGGCGGCGGCGACGCGGCGCGCGCTCTCGCCCGAGAGCCGGGGCGCGGCTTCGGCCACGGCGCGCGCCTCGGCAAGATCGCCGTTGCAGTGGAGGACGACGTCGACCCCGGCCCGCAAGGCCGCCTCCGCGCGTTCGCGGAAGGAGCCGGACAGCGCCCTCATGGAGAGATCGTCGGTGAGGAGCAGGCCGCCGAAGCCGATCTCGCCGCGGATGATCTCCGATACGACCAGGGGCGAGGTGGTGGCCGGTCGGTCAGGGTCGATCGCCTCGTAGACGACATGCGCCGTCATCGCGATCGGCATGTCGGCGAGCGCGCGGAAGGGCGGGAAATCCTGCGCGCGGAGCTCGGCGAGGCTCGCCGAGACGCGGGGCAGGCTCTCGTGGCTGTCCACCCCGGCCCGGCCATGCCCCGGAATGTGCTTGACGACCGGGAGCACGCCGCCCGCCAGCAGGCCCTCAGCCGCCGCGCGGCCGAGAACGGCGACGGCGGCCGGATCCGTGTCGTAGGCGCGGTCGCCGATGATGTCGTGCGCGCCCGGGACCGGCACGTCGAGCACCGGAAGGCAATCCACGTCGATGCCGACGGATCGGAGGTCATGCGCGATCAGCCGCGCGCCCGTCCGCGCACAGGCGCTGCGGCCGGCGAGATCGGCCGCGAGGCGTCCATAGGCGCGGCCGGCCGGATATCGCGGCCAATGCGGGGGTCCGAGCCGCTGCACGCGCCCGCCCTCCTGGTCGACGAGGACAGGCGCGTCCGCGCGCCCGACCGCCTCCCGCAAAGCCGCCGTCAGCGCCCGGACCTGGTCCGGATCGGCGATGTTGCGGCGGAACAGGATGAAGCCGAGCGGATCGGCATCGCGGAAGAACGCGACCTCTTCCGCCGTGAGGCTCTGGCCGGCGCAGCCGGCGATGAAGGCGCGGGGGCTCGCCACGTCGGTCCCCGGCTCAGTTCGCCACGACGAAGCACTGCCCGCCCGAGGCTTTCAGGCGCGTGCAGAGCGTGTTGGCGTCCTCGCGCGAGAGCGGCGTCACGCGGACGCGGAAGACGGAACGCCCGTTCACCTGCGCCTGGGTCACGGTCGCAGGCTTGCCGCCGAGATCGGTCGCGAACTTGTCGGCGAGCTGATCATAGGCGGCCCGCGCGGCCTCCTCGGTCGGCCGGACGGCGAGCTGCACCGCATAGGTACGCGAGCCGGCGGCCGCCGTCGCGGCGGCCTGTTCGGGCAGTTCGGCGACGGCGTCCGTCGCGGCGACGCGCTGGCCAAGCCGCGCGGGACGCGAGGGCGGCCGCACCGAGACGGCCGGGCCGCCGGCCGGGGCGGGGCTGTCGCCGGCATCGGTCCGTCCGACATCCGCGTGCTGGAAGAGCCCGCCGGAGCTCTGCTCCGCCGCGCCCGTCGCGGCGGGTTCCGGTGCGGCTGCGGCAGCGGCCGAGCGCGGGCGCGAGGGAGGCAGGACCTGAACCGGCGTCGCCGTGGCGGGCGGCGTGCTGCCGTCGGCGGAGGGCGTCGCCGAGGATGCCGCAGGCGCGGCCTCGGGCGGCGGCGGCGCGGCGGGAGTTGACGGGATCGAGATGGTCGGCCGGGTGACGGGCGGCGGGGCCTGGCCGGTCGGCAGGACCGGAAGGTTGGGATCGCTCACCATGAGCCCGCCGGAAGCCCCGATGGGAGTCCCGTCGGGCCTGACCGCCACGGTGCGCACCCGCCGGGGCTCGCCGAGGGCGCTCAGCGCCGGGTTGCGGGGCGCGGCCGCAGGGGGCGGTGCAGGCGGCGACACGGTGGCGTTCACGCCGGGGGGTACGGAGGTCTCGGCCGAGGAGGGCGCGACCGCGACCACGGCCGGGGGCGGCGCGCCCGCGATCCCGCCATTCGCGGGCGGGATCGCGGGCTGCGGCGGGGGCGGCTCGGGCTGCGCCATCTGCCGCGCGGCCTCGCGCACGTCGATCGGCTGCTCCTGCCGGTCGAGCACGCGGGAGCGGCCGGCATCCGTCCGCCCCTCGAAGATCTGCTTGTTCTGGTTCGGGATATCCATGCCGCCCGGGTTCTCCGGCGCGACCTTGAGCGGCGCATTGTCGGCCGTGATCAGCGGCGGCGGGCCGGACTGAGCGAGATCGCCGCCCATCTTGCGCCAGGTATAGGCCCCGGCGACGCCGACGGTGGTCAGCGCCACGAGCGCCATCACGGCGCCGAGCCGGCGGCGCGAGCGCGGAGTCGGCATGGGCGTGAAGTCGCCCTCGTCGAATGCGTCGGCCTCGCGTCCGAAGCTGCGCGCGACGGGATCGAACGGCTCCGGCGCGGCCGAAAGCGCGCCTTCGTCGCGGGCGGGCTGCCCGGTGCCGAGCACGCTCCGGTCCTCCGCCGTCAGGACGGCATCGGCCTGGCTGCGGCGCGGCTCGCGGACAGGTTCGGCCGGAGGAGGCGGCGTGTCGAGCTTGGGCTCCTGCCGCTCCCGTACCGCCCCCGTCTTCTTCGCTTCGCCCAGGATGTTGAGGAAGGGATCGTCCTGCCCGACGATACGGGCGAGCTCGGCCAACGGATCGGATTGCGCAGGCGGCGCCGACGGGCCGAGCTCTGCCGACCGCCGGAGCTGGCGCTCGATCTCGTCGAGATCGATCTCGAAGCGATTCTGTCCCGTGTCGCTCATACCTGGACCCAACTCAGCACCGGGGCTGGCACGAGACGCTCAGCTGAAGCTTGCGCCGGCGCCGTTCCGCAGATGCCCCCGCAGAACGAAAGGCATCACCGCATCTCGTCAGGCGCACTCACGCCGAGGGTCCCGAGCCCCGACGCCAGCACTGCCTTCAGCGCGCCCAGAAGGGCGAGCCGCGCCCGCGTTGATCTTTCATCGTCATGCTTAACAAAGCGTAATTGCGGCAAGTCTTTGCCTTTGTTCCACAATCCGTGGAACACGCTCGAGAGGTCGTAGAGGTAGAACGCGATCCGGTGCGGCTCGTGCGCCTGCGCCGCGGCCTCGACGATCCGCGGATACTGCGCGATCCGCCGCTGCAGCTCCAGCTCCGCCTCGTCGGCGAGGAGCGACAGGTCCGCCGTCGCCAGTTCCTCCAGCGCAGGCACCCTGCCCGGGAAAGCTTCGCCCGCCTGCCGGAACACCGAGGCGCAGCGGGCATGGGCATACTGGACGTAGAAGACCGGGTTGTCCTTCGACTGTTCGAGCACCTTGGCGAGGTCGAAATCGAGCGGCGCGTCGTTCTTCCGGTACAGCATCATGAACCGGACCGGGTCGCGCCCGACCTCGTCGACGACCTCGCGCAGCGTGACGAAGTCGCCCGCCCGCTTCGACATCTTCACGGGCTCGCCGCCGCGCAGGAGCTTGACCAGCTGGCAGAGCTTCACGTCGAGCTCCGCCCTGCCGCCGCTCACGGCCTGCACGGCGGCCTGCATGCGCTTCACGTAGCCGCCGTGATCGGCCCCCCAGACGTCGATCATGGTCGCGAAGCCACGCTCGAACTTCGAGCGGTGATAGGCGATGTCGGCCGCGAAATAGGTGTAGGAGCCGTCCGACTTGAGCAGCGGGCGGTCGACATCGTCGCCGAACGCGGTCGCCCGGAACAGCGTTTGCTCGCGGTCCTCCCAGTCGTCCGGAAGCTGACCCTTCGGCGGCGGCAGCCGGCCCTCGTAGACGAGGCCCCGCGCACGCAACTCCTCGATCGTCTCGCCGATCTTGTCGACCTCTCCCTTGGTAAGGGAGCGCTCGGAGAAGAAGACGTCATGCCGGATGTCGAGGGAGGCGAGATCGTCGCGGATGAGCGCCATCATGGCCTCGATCGCGGCCGCCCGAACGACCGGTAGCCACTCCGCCTCGGGCAGGTCGCGCAAAGCCGGACCGTGCCGCTCCGCAAGCGCCTGGCCGACCGGCACGAGGTAGTCACCCGGATAGAGCCCCTCTGGGATCTCTCCGATCGCGTCCCCAAGCGCCTCGCGATAGCGTAGGAAGGCCGAGCGGGCGAGAACGTCCACCTGCGCGCCGGCGTCGTTCACGTAGTACTCGCGCGTCACCTTGTAGCCCGCGAAGGCGAGAAGGTTCGCGAGCGCATCGCCGAACACCGCCCCGCGGCCGTGGCCGACATGCATGGGTCCCGTCGGGTTCGCGGAGACGTATTCCACGTTCACGGCCGCGCCGGCCCCCTGCCCGCTCCGGCCGAAGCCCGCAGTATCCAGCAGGGCCGCCCGGACCACGTCGTGCAGGACATGCGGGTGCAGCGACATGTTGATGAAGCCGGGCCCTGCGACGGAAGCCTCGCTGACGCGGGGATCGGTCCGCAGGTCCTCCGCGATCAGCTCCGCGAGCTGGCGCGGATTGGTCTTCGCCGCCTTCGCGACCGCCATGGCGGCGTTCGTCGCAAGATCGCCGTGGCTCGCGTCGCGCGGCGGCTCGACAAGGACCTTGGACGTGTCGATGCCGGCCGGGATCTTCCCGGCTGCCGCCAGGCGGTCGAGAGCCTCGCCGACGCGGCGCTCGAAAAGCCCGAAGATGTTCATGGAATCCGTGTTCGCAGGCGCGACCGGAACGGAGCCGGCTCGTGGAATGACGCAGGATCGCTGGTGAGCGCGACCCTCTAGCAACCCGAAGCGCGAGTGTCACGCACCCTCCGGTGCGCTGGCCCCTGTCTCGCCTCGCTCCAATGTAGTAAAGTAGAAACAACCCCTCGGGAGACCGCCATGACGGTGTCGCGGATGACGAGCCGTGAGTTCAACCAGGATACCGCGCGCGCAAAGAGAGCCGCGGAGAATGGCCCGGTGCTGATCACGGATCGGGGGACACCGTCTCACGTCCTCCTCAGCATAGAGGATTACCGACGTCTGACCGAGGGAGGACCGAGCCTTCTGGACGCGATCGCACCGGCGGAGGCGCAGGACTTCGAATTCGAACCGCCGCGCTTGCACGGCGCGTTGCTCTCGGTTCCCGACCTGATCTGATGTTTCTGCTCGATACGAACGTCGTCTCGGAACTGAGGCGCCCCGATCGTGCGGATGGCGGCGTGCTTCAATGGGCGAAAGCTCAGCGCGCCGCAGAATTCCATCTGAGTGCGATCACCATCCTGGAGATCGAGCTTGGAATCCTGCGGCTTGCGCGCAAGGACGCCGAGCACTCCTCGCGTCTGCGGAGCTGGATGGACCACGTCCTACAGGAGTTCTCGAGACGCATCCTGCCGATCGACCTTGCGGTCGCGCAGCGATGCGCTCCGCTCCACATACCCGATCCCCTGCCGGACCGCGACGCGTTGATCGCCGCGACCGCGCTCGTGCATGGGCTGACGGTGGTGACGCGCAACACGAAGGACTTCGCACCCACGGGGGTCTCGACGCTCAACCCGTGGAGCGGCTGCCGCAGCTGAGGTCCCGCTCACGCGATGCGCAGGTCGGGCGTGCTTCCGAACAGGCGGCGATGCTCCAGGATCGCGTAGCGGTCCGTCATGCCGGCGATGTAGTCCGCGACGCGGCGGGCGAGCTTCGCATCAGGCGCCCCGGCAAGGTCCTGACGCCAATCCTCCGGCAGAAGCCGGGGCTCCTGCGTCAGCTTCCGGAAGAGGTCGTGGACGATCGCCTCCGCGTCGAGCCGGACCGACATCAGGCGGGGATGCTTGTAGAGCTTCGGAAACAGGAAGCCCTTGATGGAGCGGTCCGCCTCCGCCATCGCGTCGGAGAAGGCGACGACCGGCGCTCCGGCCGCCCGGATGTCGTCGGCGGATATCGGCCGAAGAGCGCGCAGGCGGCGGTCGCTTTCGTCCAGCACGTCCTCGACGAGCCGGGTGATCACGCGCCGCGTGAGCTCATGCGTCCGGCGGGAGGGATCGAGGTCCGGGCCGGCCGCGTCGATCTCGCGCAGGAGACCGTCGAGGAAGGGCACGGAACGGAGCTCCTCGGGATCGAGTATCCTGGCCCGGAGGCCGTCATCGAGATCATGCGCGTTGTAGGCGATGTCGTCGGCGATCGCGGCCGCCTGCGCCTCCGCCAAGGCATGGCCCGAAAGGCCGAGCGGCTGGAGCGCGTCGTATTCCGTGATGGCGGGCGGAATGCCGTGGCGCCGGTAGCGCTCCGTCGGCCGGCCATCCTCCCCGAGAAGCGGCCCGTTATGCTTCACGAGCCCCTCGAGCGTCTCGAAGGTGAGGTTCAGCCCGTCATAGGCGGCGTAGCGGCGTTCGAGCCGCGTCACGATCCGGAGCGCCTGCGCGTTGTGGTCGAACCCGCCGAACGACGCGAGGCAGGCCTCCAGCGCATCCTCGCCCGTATGCCCGAACGGGGTGTGGCCGAGATCGTGCGAGAGGGCCACCGCCTCGGCGAGATCCTCGTCTAGGCCCAGCGAGCGCGCGAGCGACCGGGCGATCTGGCTCACTTCGAGCGTATGGGTCAGCCGCGTCCGGAAGTGGTCGCCCTCGTGGTAGATGAAGACCTGGGTCTTGTGCGTGAGGCGCCGGAAGGCGGTCGAGTGGATGATCCGGTCGCGGTCGCGCTGGAACTCGGACCGGGTCGGGGACGGGTGCTCCGGATGGAGGCGGCCGCGGCTCTCCCCGGGATGGCAGGAATAGGCTGCGCGCCAGCGCTCGCCGTGGGGCCGCACGAGGTCTTCCGGGTTGAAGGGCTTCCATGCGCGCCTTACCTTGGGCCCGAGACGAACCGCAAGCTCAGGCCATGCACGTTCAGACCTCCGACGAGATCAGACTGACCGAGACCGCCGCGCGCCGCATCGGCGAGATCCTGGCAGACGAGCCGGCCGGCTCCATGCTGCGCATCAGCGTCAACGGCGGCGGCTGCTCGGGCTTCCAGTACGGCTTCGACATCGACCGCACCCGCCAGCCCGACGACATCGTCGTCGAGCGCGACGGCGCGACGGTGCTCGTGGACGAGACCTCGCTGCAGTTCCTGAAGGGGTCGGTGGTCGATTTCGTGGACGACCTGATCGGCCAGTCGTTCAAGATCGAGAACCCGCAGGCGACATCCTCCTGCGGCTGCGGTACATCCTTCTCCCTCTGACGACCCGGCCGTCTCCTCTCCGGGTCTCTATCCTCGATCGGAGAGCGGGATGGTCGAATCGGGGCGCGTCCTCCGGGGCGTGCGGCTGTGTCTGCTGGCCTGCATCGCAGCGGCGGCACTTCAGGGTCATGCGACCGCCGAAGAGCGGCCGCGGCTCGCCGCCCAGGCGGGCCCTGGCGGGCCGGCCTCGGTTGCCGTGCCGGCCGGACCCTTCTCGGTCACGCAGAACGCGGCCGGGTACAGGGCAGCGAATCTCCGGCTCGCGGCCGGACCGACGACCTATCTGATCCCGACGGCGGAAATCCGCGGAACGAGCCTCTCGCGGGACGAGCTCGCGCGCATCCTCGACCCGGGCTCGGCGGTCCCGCTGGCGGAGCGAGTGAGGACGCTCGCGGCTTCCGAGATCGTTATCCCCGAGCTGCGGGCCGAGACGCAGACCGGCGCCGGCCGGCAATCCTCCACATACCACGACATTCGCCTGTCCGGCATCGGGGACGGCCGCGTCGCGAGCGCCTCGGCGGCCGACGGGAGTTTCGAAGGGCTCGGGCCGGAAGGCCCCTCCCGCGGCACCTTCGGCCGCATGGAGATGAGCGAGGTCGATCTCGGCGTCATGATGGCCCTGCTCGAGATTCCCGCAGCAGGCGGACCCGCGGAGCTGCGCCGGGTCTACGGCGCATTTTCGGTCGAGAGGATCGCGACCGAGGGACCGAAGGGCGCCCGTTCGAGCATCGCCCGCATGTCGGGGCGCGACTTCCGGGCCAGGCCGACGAAGGATGGGTGGATCGCGACCGCGGATGCCGTCGCCGGCCATACCGACCTGGACAAGGCCGCCCCGGCGGAGCGCGGCCGCGTGATCGGCGCGATGGCCGATCTCTTCGACGCGTTCGAGGTCGGCTCCGTCGAGGCGACCGGCATCGCGTTCTCGGATGCCGGCGGGAAGGAGGCGGCCGGGCGCATCGGCCGCGTCGCCTATACGGCAGGTCAGGGCGGGGGCGAGTTCCGCATCGAGGAGATCGAGGCGGGCGGCGAGGACGGCCGGGTCCGCGTGGCGAGCTTTTCGATGGGCGGCGTCTCGATCGCTCCCGCCCTGGCGGCCGCACGCGAGCTCGCGGGCAAGACCGCCGAGCTCTCGGCCGCCGAGCTCAGGCGGCTCGTCCCCGTCATCGGCTCGATCCGGCTGAGCGGGATCGAAGTGGACGCGAAGGGTGAGCCGGCCGAAGGCCGCCCTCCCGTGAGGATGTCCGTCGGTGCGGCCGAGTTCCTCGCGGACAAGGTGGTCGAGGGCCTGCCGACGGACATGCGCGTCTCGCTGCGGAACGTCTCGGTGCCGATCGCGGCGGCCGCAAAGGACAATACGGCGAGGCAGCTTCTCGCTCTCGGCTACGACCGGGTCGATGCCTCCCTCACGGCCCATCTCGCGTGGAACGAGCCGGGCCAGGAGCTCGTCATCCGGGAGATCTCCGCGGAGGGCGCCGGGATGGGGAGCGTGCTCGTCCGCGGCGTGGTGGGTGATGTGGGACGGGAGGCCTTCGGCGCCGATCCGACACTGGCTGCGATCGCCTGGATGGGGGCGAGCGCGCGCGCGCTCGATGTCGTGGTCCAGGATGCGGGTCTCCTGGAGCGCTTCCTGTCGCGGAAAGCGGCGGAGAAGAAGCGGGGCGTCGACGATCTGCGGCGCGAATACGGCATGACGGCCGCCATCGGGATACCCGTCATGCTCGGCAACTCGCCGGCGGCCAAGGAGATCGGGCAGGCCGTGGCGCGCTTCATCGCGAGGCCGGGGCGCCTCACGATCGAGATGCGGGCACGCGACGGCGCGGGGCTCGGCATCGCGGACCTGGCCGGGGTCTCCGATCCGACCGAGCTGCTCGACAAGGTCGAGATCAACGCGACCGCGGAATAGGTCTCAGTCCTCGTCCTGACGCGGCAGACGCGTCTGCGCCTCGACGACCGCGACCGCCGTCACGTTGACGATGCCGCGCGCCGTGACCGAGGGCGTGAGGATGTGGGCGGGCTTGGCCGGCCCGAGAAGGATGGGGCCAACGGGCAGCGCGTCGGCCAGCACCTTCACGATCTGCAGCGCGATGTTCGCGGCGTCCAGGTTCGGCATGATGAGGACGTTGGCCTCGCCCTTCAGGGTGGAGGCGGGGTTCACGCGGTCCCGGATGGTCTGGAGAAGGGCGGTGTCGGCCGCCATCTCGCCGTCGACCACGAGGCCTGGAGCCCGCGCCTGGATGAGGGCCAGCGCGCGCTGCATCTTGCGGGCGGAGGCCGTGTCGGCCGAGCCGAAATCCGAATGCGACAGGAGCGCGATCCGCGGCTCGATGCCGAACCGGCGCACATGGCCCGCGCAGGCGAGCGTCATGTCGGCGAGCTCCTCGGCCGTGGGCTCGGCCGTGACATGCGTATCGGCAAGGAAATAGGCGCCCTTGCTGGTGATGAGGAGGCTCATCGCGGCCATCTGGCGCGCGCCCGGCGCGAGGCCGAGGATGTTCGAGATGTGGCGCAGGTTGGACTGGAAGCGGCCCTCAAGGCCGCAGATCAGCGCATCCGCATCTCCGCGCCGGAGCGCGATCGCGCCGATCACGGTCGAGTTCGTCCGCACCAGCGTGCGGGCAGCATCCGGCGTGATGCCCTTCCGGCCTGCGGCCTCCAGATAGGTCGCCACGTAGTCGCGGTAGCGCGGATCGTCCTCGGGGTTGATGAGGTCGAACTCGCGCCCGATCGCCATCGAGAGGCCGAAGCGCCTGAGGCGCGTCTCCACGACCGAGGGCCGCCCGATCAGGATCGGCCGTGCGATCCGCTCCTCGACGACGGCCTGCACGGCGCGGAGCACGCGCTCGTCCTCGCCCTCGGCATAGATAACCCGCTTCGGCTCCTCGCGCGCCGCCGTGAAGAGCGGCTTCATGATGAAGCCCGAGCGGAAGACGAAGCGGCCGAGCGATTCGGCATAGGCGGCAAGGTCCGGCAGGGGCCGGCGCGCCACGCCCGTCTCCATGGCCGCCTTCGCGACCGCAGGCGCGATCCGGAGGATGAGGCGCGGATCGAAGGGGCTCGGGATGAGCGAATCGGGCCCGAAGGGCCGGGCCTCGCCGCCATAGGCCCGGGCGACGACGTCCGACGGCGCCTCGCGGGCGAGCCCTGCGATGGCCTCGACCGCCGCCGCCTTCATGGCCTCGTTGATCGTGGAGGCCGCAACGTCGAGCGCGCCGCGGAAGATGTACGGGAAGCAGAGGACGTTGTTCACCTGGTTCGGGAAATCCGACCGGCCGGTGCAGATGAGCGCATCCGGCCGCGCCGCGCGCGCCAGGTCCGGCATGATCTCGGGTGTCGGGTTGGCGAGCGCCATGATCAGCGGCACGGGCGCCATGCGCTGCAGCATCTCGGGCTTCAGCACTCCGCCGGCGGAGAGACCGATGAAGACGTCCGCGCTCTCGATCACCTCGGCGAGGGTCCGGAGTTCCGTCCTCTGCGCGTAGGGTTCCTTCCAGCGGTCCATGAGGACGTTGCGGCCCTCGTAGACGACCCCCTCGATATCCGTGACCCAGATGTTCTCGCGCTTCACCCCGAGCGAAACGAGCAGGTTCAGGGTCGCGAGCGCGGCCGCGCCGGCGCCGGAGGTCACGACCTTGATGTCGGCGAGCTTCTTCGAGGCGAGCTCCATCGCGTTCACGACCGCCGCCGCCACGATGATCGCCGTCCCGTGCTGGTCGTCGTGGAAGACGGGAATGCCCATCCGGGCCTTCAGCCGCTCCTCGACCTCGAAACATTCCGGCGCCTTGATGTCCTCCAGGTTGATCCCCCCGAAGGTCGGCTCGAGCGCCGCGACGACGTCCACGAGCCGGTCGACGTCGTTCTCCGCGACCTCGATGTCGAACACGTCGATCCCGGCGAATTTCTTGAAGAGGACGGACTTCCCCTCCATCACGGGCTTGGAGGCGAGCGGCCCGATATTGCCGAGCCCGAGCACGGCTGTGCCGTTGGACACGACGGCGACGAGATTCTGGCGGGAGGTGAGGCCGGCGGCCTCGGCCGGATCGGCCGCGATCGCCTCGCAGGCCGCGGCCACCCCGGGCGTATAGGCAAGCGCCAGGTCGCGCTGGTTGCCGAGCGGCTTCGTCGGCTGGATCTCGATTTTCCCCGGGCGCGGGTTGCGGTGATAGAAGAGAGCCCCCGACCGCAGGTCTTCCGTGACGTCCGCCATCAGCTTCTCCAGAGCCCCGGGCCCCCGCCCGTGCCGTTCCCTTAACCCCCCGGGCCGCCGCTGTTCAGCCCCCGCCCTCGCTGCGCGGGCGGGAAGCCGATGAATCTACGTCACCGGATCCGGAACTGGCGCAATCCGCACAACGCGACCGCCCTGCACCTCGCGCATCTCTCCCGGCGCTACGGCTTCTCGATCGGCGCGCATTCCTACGGGCGGCCGAAGGTCCGGTTCCCCGAATCGGGCGCGAAGCTCACCATCGGCCGCTTCTGCTCAATCGCCGACAAGGTCGAGATCCTGCTCGGCGGCAACCACCGCACGGACTGGGTGACCACCTTCCCGTTCGCGGCCTTTCCGGAGCTCTGGCCGGGGGCCGCGGCGAGCGGTAGCGCCTACCACGGCAGCCGCGGGGACGTGGTTATCGGGTCCGATGTCTGGCTCGGCTCGGCCGCCATGATCATGTCGGGCGTCGCCATCGGGCACGGCGCCGTCGTCGCCGCACGCGCCGTCGTCACGAAGGACGTGCCGCCCTACGCGATCGTGGGCGGCAACCCGGCCCGGCCGATCCGGACGCGGTTCACGGAAGAGCGGGTCGAGGCGCTGCTGGAGACGGCCTGGTGGGACCTTCCGGACCGCGACGTCGCGGGTCTGATTCCGCTTCTCTCGACCGGCCAGGTGGACGAGCTGGTGGCGGCGGTCAGGGCGCTGCGGGCTCGATCGTCCTGATCGTGCGCCGGCCGAAGGCGCGCGCCTTCAGGGCGAGCGCGGGCGCCTCGACGAGACGCCAGGACAGCCAACCGGCCGCGAGCGCGATCAGGAGCGAGGGGGCGAGCAGTTCCGGGATGCCCGCCTTGGGCCAGAGCTGCCGCAGCGCCTGCTGTACCGGCCAGCCGTACAGATAGACGCCGTAGGAGAGGTCCTGCGAAAGGTCGAAGGACGGCCGGGCGAGCGCGGGCGCAAGGCCAAGATAGATGACCCCGTAGGCCTCGGCCGCGAACAGGAGGGCGCCGTAGGCCGGACTTCCGGCCGCAAGCGCGGCTGCGAGCGCGAGCGCGAGCGCGAGCGGACCGGAGACGGGCACCCGGTCGCGCCACACGAAGAGCGCGCCCCCGGCGGCGAAGAGGAAAGGCAGGCGCAAGGCCGTCTGAACCCCCTTGGACGCCTCCGGCGAAAGCCAATCGAGCGCGGCTACCGCCAGGAAGAGGCCGCCCGCGACGGCTGCCGCGACCCACCGGAACCTGAAGAGGCCGGCGAGACCGGCGAGAAGCACGCCGAGATAGCAGAGCACCTCGTATTTCAACGTCCAGACCGTCCCCATCGGCATGCGGAACGGGTTCTCGGCGAAGAGCCCGGGCAGGACGGCGTTGCTCTTCAGCGTCGTTAGCGTGGCGGAGACGAAGCGCCAGGTGCCCGCGCTCGCCAGATACTCGCCGGCGGAGAGCCGCGTCAGGGCCGTCCCGAGGACGAGCGCGACCACGAGCGTCGCGGCGACGAGCCCCGGGGCGATCCGGAGCGCCCGGGCGATCACGTAATCGCGCCAGCCGCGCCGGCAGAAGCTCATCGTGACGAGGAAGCCGGAGACGGCGAAGAAGCCGTTGACCGCGTGCTCGCCGAGCGTGAAGCCGGTAAGCCGGTGAAGCGGCTCGTCCTCGACCCGGCCGGTCACCACGCTGAAGCCGTGGCTCACGACGACCGCGAGGGCCAGCCCCAGACGCAGGGCCGTGAAGGCGTTGGCGGGCGCATCGAGCGCGGCCGCGATCGTGCGGGTTCCCCCTCCCCTGCCCTTCATCGCGGCTCCGGCAATCCCTCGCGCTCGAGCGCCGTACGTCCCCGCAGGAAGGCCCAGGCTCCCGCCGCGGAACCCGCATAGCGCTCCACCAGAGAGCGCCGGAAGGTCAGGCAGGCAAGCGCCACCTTCAGGCCGTTCACCGCGAAGATGCGAAACGCGCCGCCGGGCAGGCCCCATTTCCGCGCCGCATAGGCGCGCGACCAGGCGAGGTGCCAGCGTGCCGCGAAGACCCGCCCCGGGCGTGAGCGCGTCGAGCCCCCCCTGACATGGCGCGCCACCGCCTCGTGGACATGGACGAGCGCGTGCCCGGAATCGGCGACGCGGCGGCAGAGGTCGTCGTCCTCGTAGAAGAGGAAGATGCGCTCGTCGAAGCCGCCGAGCCGCGCGAACAGCTCCCGCCTGATCATGAAGCAGGCGCCGGACAGAAAGGGCGCGCAGCAATCGCCTTCCGGAGGGCTGCGCCGGCCGCCCGGATTGGGGAGATAGGGCGCGAGCAGCGAGCGCGGCTGGAAGAAGAACCGTCCATCCGGCTCGACGATGCGCGGCGCCAGCATCCCGGCATCGGGATAGAGTGCGGCGGCGCGCAGAAGCGCCTCCGCCGCGTTGCGCTCCAGCACCACGTCCGGGTTCGCGACGAGGAGCCAGGGCGTGTGAGCGACGGCCGCGCCGCGGTTGCAGGCCCGCCCGTAGCCCTCGTTGCGGCGATTGCTCAGGACCCGGGCGCCGAGCCGTCCGGCCAGCTCCGCCGAGCCGTCCTGGCTGGCATTGTCCACGACCACCGCCTCGACGCCGTTCTCATGCAACGCGCCGAGGCATGCCGGCAGGACCTCGGCGGAATCGAACGCCACCACGACGGCGGTGATCCCCGGCCTGTCCGATCTCCCGCCCGCGACATCTCCGCCCATGCGGCCTTGTCCCACCGGCGCTCCCATCCGGCAATCCATGACGGCCGGCTGAACGGGCCGTTCTGAAGCTCGCCAGCATCGAAACGGTGCGTTCCGATCAGCGGCCCTGAACGGAACGGATCGTTTCGGCGCATGCTGAACCGGAACGATCCGTTCTGATTCGATAAGCTGGGAGACACCCGTTGCCGGGAGAGAAGGATCGGCGCAGATCGATCGGCGCGCGGCGCAATCCCGCCACCGAGGCCGCCGTGCTGGCGGCCGCCCGCGAGGTGCTCGCGGAGGCGGGCTATGCCGGCTTCTCGGTCGACGAGGTGGCGCGGCGGGCCGGGGCCGGGAAGCCCACGATCTATCGCTGGTGGCCGAACCGGGCCGATCTGCTGGCGGAGGTCTATTTCGCCGACCGCGCCGCCCGGATCCCGGAGCCGGAGACGGGCCGTCTTGCGACAGATCTCGCCGCGCTCGCCCGGTCCTATCTCGGAGCCTGGCGCGGCTCGCCCGCGGGAGCCGCCCTGCGCGGCCTCCTGGCCGAGGCGCAGGCGAACGAGGCGGCGCTCGTCGTCCTGTGGGAGCGCTTCCTTCCGCGCTGGTCCGAGCCCGTCCGAGGCGTCCTCGGCGAGGCGGCGCGGCGGGGCGAGGTGGAGCCGGGCGACATCGAGATGCTGGCCGAGCTCTTCTCCGGGTTCCTGTGGCTCCGGCTCCTGACCGGGCAGACCGACGACGATCGCGCCGCGATCGATCGGGTGGCCCGCCTCCTCGCCAGCGCGCGCGGCCGGAAGGTCTAGCCGGTCCTCACGGCCGCAACGACGAGGCCCGTCACGGGCTCGCCTCGCTCCATCCGGAGCTGCTCGCGGTGCAGGCTTGCCACGCCGAACCCCGCCTCGTGCAAGGCGGCGCGAACGTAATCTTCGCGATGGCAGTAGCGCCCATGCGGGTGGAGCCTGAAGCCCTCCGGCCCAAGCTCCTCCTCGACGCTGAAGATCAGGCGACCGCCCGGGCGAAGCGCTCCCGCGGCGGCGGCAAGGGCGGGGCCGAGCGCGCCGAAATAGCAGAGCGTGTCGGCCGACACGATGACGTCGTGGGCTCCGGTCCGGCCCCGGAGATATTCGGTGAGCTCCGCCTGGCGCAGCTCGTCGTAGCCGCCCCGGGCCGCGGCCTTCTCCAGCATGCCGCGGGAGAGATCGACGCCCGTGAGCCGGGACGCGAAAGGCCGAAGATGGGGCGCGCAGAGCCCGGTCCCGCAGCCCGCATCGAGGATGTCGAGCTCCGCCCTGCGGTCGGCGTATGCCTCGGCGACCAGCCCGGCCACGAGTTCGGGCGCGCGGTAGCCGAGCGAGGCGAGCTTGTGGTCGAAGCTCGCGGCGAAATCGTCGAACAGCGTCTCCACATAGCCGTCGCTCGCCCGCTCCGGCACCTCCTCGCCGGAAAACGCGGCCAGCAGGTGCCGTCCCATCGGGTTGTCCGGCTCGTCGGCCAGCCAGTCCCGGAGGATAAGCATCGCCCGGTCGGTCTCCTTCACGGCCCCGAAAGCGGAGACGAGGTCGCGCCGGCTGCGCTCGTGACCAGGCTCGAGTTCCAGCGCCCGCAGGTGGCACTCGGCCGCCTCGGCGAGCCGTCCCGTGCTGGCGAGCAGCCGCCCGAGATTGCTCCAGCTGTCCCGATGCTGCGGGTCGAGCGCCACGGCCTCGCGATAGACCTCCTCGGCCTCCTCGACCCGGCGCATGGCCCGCAGCGCGACCCCAAGATTGTTGCGCGCGCCGACATGTCCGGGATTCATGACGATGGTCATCCGGTACGCCTGCATGGCGAGGTCCGGCCGGTCGATCTCCAGGAAGACGTTGCCCAGATTGACGTGCTTGCCGGGATCCTCCGGGTCGATCTCGATCGCGCGCCTGATGAGCCGGATGGCCTCGAGCGGCCGGCCGCGCTGGTGGTGCAGCACCCCATAGAAGTGGAGCGCGTCCGGCATCTCGGGCAGGACGGCGAGGACGCGCCGGTAGACCGCCTCGGCGACGTCGAGGTCGCCCGCACGATGCGCGTTCACGGCGGCCCGGAGCGCCTCCACGGGGGTCAGTTCGCCCGTCCTCTCCTCAGGTTCCGCTTCCGACCCCGGCATGTCGCTCCGCCTCCGGCCCGGCCGCCCAATGAGAGCGCGGCGCGGCGGCCCGGGCAAGTCGCTGTCCGGGTCAGGTCATATGGGACCGGAGGCCTCGGCGGCTTGGCGGTCTGCGAGTATGCGGCAGCGCGTGAGGGCGAAGGCCCGGCCGATCTCGGCCAGATCGGTGCCAGCGACGCCGGCTGGCTGGGGTCGCACCGACCGGGCTCCGCAAACGGTCACGCCTGCCGGGCCGTCCGGATCGCGCGCCAGAGCCGCTCGGGCGTCGCCGGCATGTCGAAGCTCTCGATCCCGAGCGGCGCGAGCGCGTCCAGGATGGCGTTCATCACCGTCTGGGGCGCCGCGATGCAGCCGGCCTGGCCGGAGCCCTTCACGCCGAGCGGGTTCGCGCGGCTCGGCACGGGATTGAACAGCACCTCGAGGGGCGGCAGGTCGGCCGCGCGCGGGAGTTGGTAGTCCATCAGCGAGGCGGTCAGGAGCTGGCCCGATCGCCCGTCGTAGACGACCCGCTCGAAGGCCGCCTGCCCGATTCCCTGGACAAGGCCTCCCTGGACCTGCCCCTCGGTCAGCATCGGGTTGACCAGGGTTCCGTAATCGTCGACCGCGACGTATCGGAGGATGGAAAGCTCCCCCGTCTCCCGGTCGATCTCGACCTCCGCGACGTGGCAGCCGTTCGGGTAGGTGACGAGGTCGAGCGGATTGTCGACCTCCCCGAAGAGCCCCGGCTCGAAGCCCGGCGGAAGCTGCTCCGGATCGCGGGCCGCCGCCGCGACGGATCCGATCGCGACCGAGCGCCCCTCCCCGCTCGCAGCAAAGGATCCTCCCTCGAACCGGAGCTCCTCCGGGGATGCCTGGAGGAGTTGCGCCGCGATGAGCCGCGCCCTGTCAAGCAGCGCTTCGATGGCGCGAACCATCGCGGTCCCGCCCTGGTGCAGCGAGCGCGCGCCGCCATGGCCGGACCCCTTGCGGACGCGCCGCGTGTCGGCCTGGACATAGCGGAAGCTTTCGACCGGCAGACCCAGAAGGTCGGCGGCGATCTGCGGAAAGCTCGTCTCGTGTCCCTGGCCGTTCGACTGCGTGCCGACGAGCAAGGTCACGGTCCCGTCCGGCTCGAACGCCACCCGCGCCCATTCGCCGGGCGCCCCGCGCGCAGTCTCCAGGAAGCAGGCAAGGCCGAGCCCGCGCAGCATCCCCCGCCCGGCGGAATCCTGCCGGCGCGGCTCGAAGCTCTCCGCAGCCGCCGCCGCGAGCGCGCGGTCCAGACTGTCTCCGAACGCGCCCTTCTCGATCGTCATCCCCATCGGGGTGACGTGGGGGAAGCTGCGGATGATGTTCCGCCGGCGAATCTCGGCGGGGCTGATACCGATCCGGCGAGCGGCTAGATCGGCAAGCCGCTCGACGATGTAGTTCGCTTCGGGCTTCCCGGCACCCCGGTATGCGTCGACCGGGACGGTATTCGTGAAGGCCCCGCGGACGTCCATGAAGATGGCGGGAATGTCGTAGACGCCGCCCATGGCGGTCGAGGCGGGATTGGTCGGGATGGCGGGGCCGAGCGAGGAGAAATAGGCGCCCATATCCGCAACCGTCGCCACGTCGAGCGCAAGAAATCGGGCTTCCGCATCGAGCGCGAGGCGCGCGCGGGTGTGATTGTCGCGCCCCTGGACCGAACTGACGAAATCCTCCGTCCGGTCGGAGCTCCAGCGCACCGGCCGGCCAAGCCGGCGCGCCGCAAAGAGCAGCAGCACCCATTCGGGGTGGAGCACGTTCTTCATTCCGAACCCGCCGCCGACATCCGGCGCGACGAGCTGGATCTTCTCCTCGGGGACCCGGAAAACGTCCGCGGCAAGCTCGCGGCGGATGTCGTGGACCGCCTGGCCGGAGAGAATGAGTTCGAAGCTCTCCCGCTCCGGATCGTATCGGCCGATCCCGGCGCGCGGCTCGAGGGGCGCGACCACGAGCCGATTGTTCACCAGCTCGATCTCGACCACGGTCGCAGCCCGGGCGAAGGCCTCGTCCACGGCCGCGCGGTCGCCCTTCAGGAAGCGGAACGCCTCGTTGCCGGGGACCTCGTCCCAGACGAGCGGCGCGCCGGATTCGAGCGCGGCCGCGCAATCCACGACCGCAGGCAACTCCTCATAGGTCACCTCGATCAGCTCGGCCGCATCGCGCGCCGCTTCCGCGGTTTCGGCCACCACGAAGGCGACCGGATCGCCGACATGCCGGACGCGCTCCCGCGCGAGCGCATGGCGCGGCGGGACGACGAGCGGCGAGACGGTTGCGACCTTGGCGCTGCAGGGAAGCGGACCCAGGCCCTCGGCCTCGAGATCCGCACCGGTGAAGACCGCGACCACGCCGGAGGCCTCACGCGCGGCTGCCGCGCCGATCGCGAGGATGCGCGCATGCGCCATGGGCGAGCGCAGGACATGGCCGAAAAGCTGGCCGGGCTCGGCGAAATCGTCCACGAACCGGCCGCGCCCGGTCAGAAAGCGCTCGTCCTCGAGCCGCCGCCGGGAACGCCCCCGCTCGGGCGCCGCTTCGAACTCGTGTCTCATCGCGACTCAGCCGTCCTCGCCTGCCCCGCCGCCCCGCCCGCGTTCGGATAGCCGACGCAGGAGGGCGCCGCTATGGTCCGCCTGCGCCGCCCGCGGCGCAGCGCCTCACCTGCCACCCACGCGCGAGCGCCAGCGTGACCGCAAGCAAGACCTATGAAACCGCGGGCCTGTCCGCTCCCGCAGAGATCCTCGTCGACCGCTATGGCGTCGCGCATATCCGGGCGGGCTCGCGCCGCGACCTGTTCTTCGCCCAGGGCTTCAACGCGGCTCGCGACCGGCTCTGGCAGATCGATCTCTGGCGTAAGCGCGGGCTCGGCCTGCTCGCTTCGGATTTCGGGCCGGGCTACCTTGAGCAGGATCGCGCCGCGCGCCTCTTCCTGTACCGCGGCGACATGGATGCGGAATGGCGCGCCTATGGCGTCCCGGACCTGCGCGAGATCGTCCAGGCCTTCGTGGACGGCATAAACGCCTTCATCGGGCTGGCGGGGCGCGAGCCGGAGCTGATGCCGCCGGAATTCGCCGCCCTGGGCACGCGCCCGGGCCGCTGGGCGGCGGAGGACGTGGTCCGGATCCGCTCGCATGCCCTCGTCGCGAACGTCCTGTCGGAGGCGCTGCGCGCCCAGGTGCTCGCGAAGGCCGACCTCGAGACCGATCTCGCCCGGCGCTCCATCGATCCGCCGCACGAGATCCGCATCCCGAAGGGGCTCGATCCGTCTGCCGTGACCGCCCGGGTGCTCGACGACTTCAAGCTCGCGACCGCGCCGGTGACCTTCTCGCCCGAGCGGCTTTCGGCGACCCTCGCCGACGGCCCCCGCTGGCGCAAGGTGGACGAGTTCGGCACCGTGTTCCTCGACCCTTCCGCGCCGGAGGACGGGTCGAACAACTGGGCGGTCGCGCCGGCGCGGACCGCGACCGGCCGGCCGATCCTCGGCAGCGACCCTCACCGGACCTACCAGCTCCCGTCGCTGCGCTACCTGGTGCACCTGACCGCGCCAGGCCTGGACGTCATCGGCGCGGGCGAGCCGGTCCTGCCCGGCATCTCCTTCGGCCATAATGGCCATTCGGCCTTCTCGATGACCATCTTCCCGACCGACCAGGAGGACCTGATCGTCTACGAGACAGATCCGGGCGATCCGGACCTGTACCGCTTCGGCGACGGGCAGGAGCGGATGCGCACCGTCGTCGAAACGATCGCGGTGAAGGGAGCCCCGGACCAAGAGGTGACCCTCAAGTTCACCCGCCACGGCCCTGTCGTCCACGAGGACCACGCCCGCCATCGCGCCTTTGCGGTCAGGACCGTCTGGCTCGAGCCGGGCAGCGCCGCCTACCTGGCGAGCATCGGCTCGATGGAAGCCCGGTCTCCGGAGGCCTTCGAGGCGGCCATCCGGCATTGGAACGTGCCGCCCGGCAATCAGGTCTATGCCGATGTCGCGGGGAACATCGCCTGGTACGCTTCGGGACTCGCCCCCCTCCGGCCCAACCACGACGGCCTGCTGCCCGTGCCGGGCGATGGCCGCTACGAATGGGACGGGTTCCACGATCCTTCGGAGCTGCCGCGCTCGGTCAATCCCCCGTCCGGTTTCGTCGCCACCGCGAACGAGATGAACCTGCCGCCCGGCTTCCCGGCCGAGGAGGTGAAGCTCGGCTACGAGTGGTTCGAGTATGCGCGGGCAGACCGGATCAAGGCGGTGCTCGGCCAGGATACGGCCCACACGGTCGAAGCCTCTATGCGGCTTCAGACGGATGACCTGTCGCTGCCCGCGCTGCGCCTCCTGAAGCTGATGCCGAAGGAGGGTGCGCTCTCCCCCGCCCTCCAGCTTCTCTCCGGCTGGGACGGGCATCTGCACGAGGACAGCGGCCCCGCCGCCCTCTTCGAGGTCTGGTGGACCAGGCACCTGAAACCCGCGCTGTTGGCCCGCGCGGCGCCCGACCCGGCCGTCCGCGCATTGCTGTCGCCCGGCGACCACGAAAGCCTGCTGGCCGCGCTGGAGCGGCCCGGGCTGCGGCCCTGGATACGCGACGAGCAGGACCGGACCGAGCTCCTCGTCGCCACGCTGGCCGACGCCTACGCCGCCTGTCAGACGCTCCTCGGCGCCGATCCGAAGGGCTGGCGCTGGGGCGATCTCCATCACGGCCATTTCGAGCACCCGCTCGGCGCCGTCCTGCCGGAGGCCGCCGAATTGCGCGATGTCGGGCCGCTGGCGAAGGGCGGATCGGGCTCGACCGTGATGAACACACGCTACCGCCAGAGCGATTTCCGCGCCGTGGCGGGCGCCTCCTTCCGCATGGTGCTGGATGTCGGCAACTGGGACGGGAGCTGGTTCATCAACGCGCCGGGCCAGTCCGGCGACCCGCGCTCGCCGCATTACGACGACCTCGCGCCGCTCTGGGCCTCCCGCCAGTACCTGCCGCTGCTCTATTCCCGCGAGGCGGTGGATGCGGCGGCCGAACTGCGGATCGTGCTGATGCCGTCCTGACCCCGAAGCTCACTCGAAAAGCTCGGGGTTCTCCGCCTCCACGCGCGGCATCGCCCGGAGGATTTCGGTGAGATGCTGCCGCATGGCTTCGGCCGCGCCGTCCGGATCGCCTGCGTCGATCGCCCTGATGATCGTCCGGTGCTGCTCGACCAGCGCCAGCATGGCGGGCGCGTCGAATAGGGTGAGCTGGCAAAGCCGGTCCATATGGGTCTTGATGTCCCGCACGACCTCCCAGGCCAGCGGGCAGCCTGCGCCCTCGGCCAGCGCGATGTGGAAGAGTTCATCGTAGCGCTGGAAGCTGTCGTGATCGCCGGCGGAGGCGAAGCGCTCCTGCACGTCGATGAAGCCGTCGATGCGCTCGCGCGCGTCCCGGTCGAAGGCATCGCAGGCGCGGCGGACCACCGCGGTCTCCACCGCCTCGCGCACGAAGCGCGCCTGCATGAGGCGGCCTACCGAGATCTTGGTCACCACCGTGCCGCGCTGGGGCAGCACCTCGACAAGGCGCATGCGCGAGAGCGCGATCAGCGCCTCGCGGGCCGGCTGCCGGGACACGCCGTGACGGTCGGCGATCTCGGATTCCGACAGCCGGGTGCCAGGCCGCAGCTCGAGCCCCACGATCGCGCGCTTCAGCTCCGTCTCGAGCCGCTGGGCCGCCGACCCTGCCGTCGCACCTGAGCCGTTCCCGGCCAACGAATCCTCCTTGACAGTCCTTCAGCTTTGTCGACACTACCATACAAGTCTGTGGCGACAACGCCAGCCGGCCCGGGACAAACCCGGCGGAAGGCAGAGGACGGGCCCGAGAGGCCGACGGAGGAAACGACGATGAAGCGCAGAACGGTTCTGTCCCTGCTCGGCGCCGGCGCACTCGGCGCAACGGCGCCCGGCCGTGCGGCGGCCCAGAGCAAGATGGTGCTCAAGGCGAGCGACGTGCATCCGCTCGGCTATCCGACGGTGGAAGCCGTGCAGCGGCTGGGCAAGAAGCTCGATCAGGCCACCAACGGCCGGCTCACCGTGCAGATGTTCCCGTCCATGCAGCTCGGCGGCGAGAAGGAGGCGCTGGAGCAGGCGCAGGTCGGCGCGCTCGCCTTCGCCCGGGTCAGCGTCGGCGTGGTCGGCTCGATCGTGGACGAGGTGAACGTCTTCAACCTGCCCTTCGTCTTCCGCGACGTCGCGCATATGCGCAAGGTGATCGACGGCGAGATCGGCAAGGAGCTCCTCGACAAGATCACCACCAATCCGCAGGCCCGCCTCATCGGCCTCTGCTGGATGGATGGCGGCTCGCGCAATGTCTACAACACCAAGCGCCCCGTCCGCACGGTGGAGGACCTGAAAGGCCTCAAGATCCGGATGATGGGCAATCCGCTCTTCGTCGAGACGATGAACGCGCTCGGCGGCAACGGCGTCGCGATGGGCATGGACCAGGTCTACAGCGCGCTGCAGACCGGCGTCGTGGACGGTGCGGAGAACAATCCGCCGAGCTACGATTCATTCGGCCATTACACGATCGCCAAGCATTACTCGATGACCGAGCACCTGATCATCCCGGAGATCCTGGTGTTCTCGAAGCGGATCTGGGACGGCCTGTCGAAGGACGACCAGGAGCTCATCCGCAAGTTCTCGGCCGAGGCCCAGCTGGAGCAGCGTCAGCTCTGGGACCAGCGCGTCGCGGAATCGATGAAGAAGATCAGGGACGCGGGGATCGAGGTCGTCACCTTTACCGACAAGAAGCCGTTCCAGGATGCCGTGAAGCCGGTCTGGGACAAGTACGGTGCGAAGCACACAGTGCTCGTGCAGCGTATTCAGGCCATACAATAGGCGGCGCCCTTGTCATTCCGGGGCTGCGAAGCAGAACCCGGAACCCACGACCAGGTGAGCGAGGCCCAGCGGCGCTCTCCCTCGTCCAGCCAAGCCATGGGTTCCGGGTCTTCGCCTGCGGCGAATCCTGGAATGACGGGCGGAGGCGAAGCACCAGCGCAAGGAGCCTCGATTGCAAGCCAGCTACATCCGGGCGATGGATGCCATCCATCGCGCCTGCCTCGTGGTGTGCGGCGTCTGCCTCGCCGTGATCGCGATCATCATCCCGTGGGGCGTCTTCACCCGCTACGCGCTGAACAGCGCCGCGTCCTGGCCTGAGCCGCTCGCCGTGCTGCTGATGATCGTCCTCGCGTTCCTCTCCGCCGTCGTCTGCTACCGGGAATATCTGCATATCGGGGTCGGCATCATCCCCGGCCTGCTGCACGGCCCGGCCAAGGTGGCGCTCGGGGTCGTGATCGAGCTCTGCATGGCCGCCACCAACGTGTTCATGCTCTGGTGGGGCATCTCGCTCGTCCAGACCACCTGGTACCAGACGATCGGCGAGTTCCCGGTCGTGACGGTCGGGATGTCCTACCTGCCCGTGCCGATCGCCGGCCTGCTCACGCTCCTCTTCGTCATCGAGCGGCTCTGGACGGGCGCGCTGTTCCCGGCCGAGCCGGAGGACGCGACCGCCACCGTCTCTCTCGAATAGCCGGACCGCCTATGGACATCCTGGTTCTCCTCGGCGGCTTCACGATCATCTGCCTTCTCGGCGTGCCGGTGGCCTATGCGCTCGGCCTCGCCTCCATCCTGGCCGCGCTCTGGATCGACCTGCCGCTCGAGGCGGTGATGCTGAAGACCTCGGACGGGATGGACAACTTCCCGCTCCTCGCCATTCCCTTCTTCGTCCTGGCCGGCGCCATCATGGCCGAGGGCGGGATGGCCGCCCGCCTCATCAACGTCGCCAAGATCTTCGTCGGCTTCATCCGCGGCGGACTCGCGCTCGTGAACATCCTCGCCTCGACCTTCTTCGGGGCGATCTCCGGCTCGTCGGTGGCCGACACAGCCTCCGTCGGCTCGGTCATGATCCCCGAGATGATCCGCAACGGCTATCCGCGGCTCTTCGCGGTGAACGTGACGATCTCGGGCTCGCTGCAGCCCCTGCTGCTGCCACCCTCGCACAACATGGTCATCTACTCGCTGGCGGCAGGCGGCTCGATCTCCATCGCGCATCTCTTCCTCGGCGGCATCATCCCGGCCCTGATGCTCGGCGCCTCGCTGATGATCCTCTGCCTCATCATCGCGCACCGGGAGGGCTACCCGAAGGGCGAGGTCATTCCGTTCCGGCAGGCGCTGAGGATCATCCTGGATTCGATCTGGGGCATGATCACCGTCGTCATCATCATCGGCGGGATCCTCACGGGCGTGTTCACGCCGACGGAATCCGGCGCGGTCGCCTGCGTCTACGCCCTCCTCGTCACGCTCTTCGTGTACCGCGACTACAAGTTCAGCCAGGTGCCGCTGCTGCTCGCCCGCGTCGTGCGGACCGTCGGCATGGTCATGATCATGATCGGGTTCTCGGTCGCCTTCGGCTACATGATGGCGCTGATGCAGGTGCCCGCGAAGGCGACGGAGTTCTTTCTCCACATCTCCGAAAACAAGTACATGTTCCTCCTCTGGGTGAACATCCTGCTTCTGCTGCTCGGCACCTTCATGGATCTGGCGCCGATGCTGCTGATCTGCACGCCGCTGTTCATGCCGATGCTGAAGACCTTCGGTATCGATCCGGTGCATTTCGGGATCGTGATGATCCTCAACCTCGGGATCGGGCTGCTGACGCCGCCGGTCGGGCCGACGATGGTGGTCGGCTGCGCCATCGGAAAGGTCAGCATGGAGGCCGTCGCGCGCTCCATCATGGTCTTCTACATTCCGATGATCATCGTCCTCCTGCTCGTCACCTACATCCCGGGGCTCGTGCTCTGGCTGCCCTCCCTCTTCGGCTGAGGACGACATGACCATCGACATCCGGCAGGCGAGCCATCCGGACGCCGTCCGTCACTTCACGACGGTCGAGCTCCGGCGCCATTTCCTCGTCGAGGGGCTGTTCAGCCCGGGCGAGGTCAACCTGACCTACAGCCATATCGAGCGCTTCGTCATCGGCGGTGCCGCGCCCGTCGGCGCGCCCCTCTCCCTCCCGGCGCCGAGATCCCTCGGCACGGCGACGTTCCTCGCCCGCCGTGAGCTCGGGATCTTCAATATCGGCGGGCCCGGGCTCGTCCGAGTCGGCGCCAGGCGTTTCGAGCTCGCCCACCGCGACGCCCTCTATGCCGCAATGGGCGCCGGCGAGGTCACCTTCGAGAGCCAGGACGGCGGCGAGCCTGCGAGATTCTACCTGCTCTCGACCCCAGCCCACACCGCCTACGACACCGTCCAGGTCCGTCTCGCCGAGGCGAAGAGCATGGTGCTCGGCGACCAGGCGACCGCCAACCGGCGCACGATCTTCCAGATGCTGCACCCGGACGTCTGCACCACCTGCCAGCTCGTCATGGGCATGACGAAGCTCGACGAGGGCTCGATCTGGAACACGATGCCGGCCCACGTCCACGACCGGCGCTCGGAGGTCTATCTCTATTTCGACCTCAAGGAGGACTCGCGTGTCTTCCACATGATGGGGGAGCCCGCCGAGACCCGGCACCTCGTGATCGCGAACGAGCAGGCGGTCATCTCGCCCAACTGGTCCATCCATTCGGGCGTCGGCACGCGCGCCTACACCTTCATCTGGGGCATGGGCGGCGACAATATCGACTACACGGACATGGACCCGGTCACGATGGACATGCTCCGTTGAGCCGGTTCGACCTCTCGGAAAAAGCCGCGATCGTCACGGGCGCGAATACCGGGATCGGCCAGGCGATCGCGGTGGGGCTGGCCGAAGCCGGGGCCAGCATCGTCGCGGTCGGCCGCTCGCCGATGGACGAGACGGAGGCGCTCTGCCGCCGGCATGGGACGGGCTTCCTCGCCGTCCACGCCGACCTCAGGACAATCGAGCCGATCGAGCGGATCATGCGGTCGACCGAGGAACGGTTCGGCCGCGTGGACATCCTGGTGAACAATGCCGGGATCATCCGGCGGGCCGACGCTCTCGATTTCACGGAGGCCGATTGGGACGCCGTGATCGACGTCAATCTGAAATCGGCCTTCTTCCTCGCCCAGGCAGCGGGCCGTCGGATGATCGACAGCGGCCGCGGCGGCAAGATCGTGAACGTCGCCTCGCTGCTCTCCTTTCAGGGTGGGATCCGGGTTGCATCCTACACCGCCTCGAAAAGCGGACTCGCCGGGCTGACCCGCCTCCTCGCGAACGAATGGGCCGCCAAGGGCGTGAACGTCAACGCGATCGCGCCGGGCTACATCGTGTCGAACAACACGGCCGCCCTCATCGCCGACCCGAAGCGCTCGGCCGAAATCCTCGCCCGCATCCCGGCCGGGCGCTGGGGCGAGCCGCAGGACATCGGCGGCGCAGCCGTTTTCCTCGCCTCCCCGGCGGCGGACTTCGTGCACGGCGTCATCCTGCCGGTCGATGGCGGCTGGCTCGCCCGCTGAGGAACCTGCGATGATCGGCAGAAAAGACGAGCCCTTCGTTCGGGATGGTGAGGCGGAATGGCAGCCGGCCGGCGAAGGCGTCGTGCGGAAGGTGCTGACCTATTCCGACCGCGTGATGATGGTGCGCGTCCGCTTCGAGGCGGGCGCGGTCGGTCCGCCGCACAGCCACCCGCATGTGCAATGCACGCTGGTCGAGAGCGGCGTCTTCGACGTCACGATCGCGGGGCGGACCGAGCGCCTGCGGGCGGGCGACAGTTTCCTCGTGCCTCCGCACGCGGAGCACGACGCGAGGAATATCGAGGCCGGCACCCTGCTCGACGTCTTCACGCCCATGCGCCGGGACTTCGTCTGATCAGGGCCGCACGGCGGGTGTCTCGATGGGGAGTCCGGCGGCCCGCTGCATGAGGAAGGCCTCGAGCTCGATCAGCTCCGGCGCGTCGTATGGAAAGGGCTCTGCCCGGACGCCGCTCAGGCAGTTGCGGAGGCGGCGCTGCAGGGAGCCAACGGCCTGCCATTCGAGCCGATAGATCGGATACCCGACCGGATGCGCCTGGGGGATCGGCGTTCCGCCGAGGCGCTTCCCCCAGTTGTCGTCGTGGCATGCGGCGCAGGCGAGATCGAGCTGCCCCATGCGGGCGGTGAAGAGGCGTCCGCCGCGCTCGCGCGCGGCCGCCATCTCCGGATCGCCCGGCGGAGAGATCGGCATTCCGCGCGACTGGTGCGCCACGTAGGCCGTCACCGCGAGCCGCTCGCGGCTCTCCGCCGGCCAGGCGGAGATGCCCTGCCGGTCGGCGCGGCAGATATCGATCTGGCCGGCGAGACCGACCGGGGTGCCGCGCGCGGCATTCCAGGCCGGATAGCGTGCCGCAACGCCCCTCATGGTGATGCGCGCGTCGCCGTGGCAATCGGCGCAGGATCGTCCGGCCGGCCCCGCCTTCGCCCGCCACAGCGCCTCGCCGTCAAGGACCGCGAGCATGCCCGGATTGGCTGTATCGTCCGTCTGCATGGCCCGGGTCTCAGGGCTCATCTGGTGGAAATCGGATCGCCGCTCGTCGGGACGGATCTCCGCCCCGAGCGGCGACGCCAGGAGCAGCGTGAGGGCGGCCGCGCCGGGGAGCCTCACGCGACCTCGATGGTGGCCGTCTCGGTCTGGCTGAAGCCGTTGTCGCCGGTCCAGGTCAGCGCGATCGTGCCGCTCTCGGACGCCACGGTGGTGAAGACGAGATAGGGATTCGCCGACATGGCCGGGAAGAGCTCGGCGCTGAAGACCTCGACCCCGTTATAGGTGCAGGTGAAGCGCGTGATGATGTCCCGGGGCAGCAGCACGCCGTTGGGTCCGGGCCGGTAGCCGGTCTCCATCTCGTGCGAGATCAGGGTCCGGATCTCGATGACGTCGCCGCGGCGGGCGGTCTTGGGGATGTTGACGAGCGCGCGGGCCATCTCACGCTCCCTCGATGCAGGCGGCGAGCGTGACGATCACGTCCGCAGTGCCGGACCAGAACGAGCCGTCGCTCATCTCGGCGACCGCCGTGATCCGCTGCGAGTTGGCGAGGCGTATGCGGGTGGAGAGGCTCGCTCGACCGGAGCGCGGACCGAGATGGGCCGTGATCACGTTCGGCTGGGGGTTGCGCTCGTTGAACACGGCGATCCGGCGGACATGGTCGGCCTCGGTCATCGGGCTCTCGACCAGGATCGCGAGCGGCGCGGCGTTGCCGTTCTCGACGAGCGGCGGCAGGTCGAGCCGGACCCGGCCGGCCTTCGTCTCCGCGCCGCTGGTGAAGCGCCGGATCGCCTCGTTCATCTCCTCCGGGCTCGCAAGCGCCGGGACGGCGAGGACGAACGAGGCGGCGCTCCCGGCCAGCAAGACCTCGCGGCGGCTCAGACTCACGAGCATGAGCCCCTCCTCACGGCTGCTCTCGGAGCGTGGCGAGATATGCGACCACGTCCTCGATCTCCTGCGGCTCCAGGATGGGCCTGCCGCGCCAGGCGGGCGCGACCCGGGTCAGGCCGTCCCGCCGCAGATAGGACGGCATGATCGTGTCCGGATTGAGCCGTCGCGGGTCCACCACCCGCAGCCGCAGCTGCCCCTCGGACCAGCGCGTGCCGGCACCGGCGAGCGGCGGCGCGAGATCGCCCTGGAAGCGCTCCTCGGGGATCGGCGCCGAGTGGCAGAGAAGGCAGAGCCCACGCGTCCGGTCCGCCACGATCCTGCGGCCCCGCGCCGGATCTCCCGGCAGCCCGGTCAGGGATGCCGGAATCGCATCGCCGCGCTCCTGCGCGGAAACGTGCGTTCCTATCGTGCAGCAGGCCAGCGCGGCTGCCACAGGCAGACGGAACCACATCCTCACCCGAAGACGTCTGCCGTGATCGTGCGGAACCAGGCTTCCGCATAGGCGGCCTCGAGCTCGCGCGTTTGCCGCGGCGCCTCGAGCGGACTCGTCCCGCCTGCGCCTTCCACATCGGCCAGAAGGCCGTTCCGCGGCCGGTACACGCCCGCGACCGAGATGCCGTATCCGGGCGCGACGAGGCTGTAGCAGGTATTGATCAGCTTCGGGGTCGCGGGCTCCTTGTCCGCGAGAAGATCGACCACCGCCGCGGCGCAGACCTTCGCCTGGGCATTCGCCGAAAAGGCGGATTTCGGCATCCCGCCCGCGATCGCGGAGTCGCCGATGACGTGGATGCCCGCCCTGAGCCGCGACTCGAAGGTCACCGGGTCGATCGGGCACCAGCCCGAGCGGTCGGCCACGCCCGCGATCTCCGCGATCCGCCCGGCCCGCTGCGGCGGGATCACGTTCGCGACCGCGGCCCCGTGCCGAGCGAAATCGGTGACGAGAGTGCGGGTGGCAGGCTCGACCGCCGTCACCTGCCCTCCGCCGGCGAGCCCCACCCATTCCAAACGATTCGAGTAAAGCTCCTTCCAGCCCTGCTCGAACAGACGCTGCTTGGAGAAGGTATCCTTGGCGTCGAGCACGAGGAGCTTCGAACGCGGCTTCCTGGTCTTGAGGAAATGCGCGATGAGGCTCGCGCGCTCATAGGGACCGGGCGGGCAGCGATAGGGATTGGGAGGCACGGAGATCACGACGGTCCCGCCATCCTCCATGGCCTCGAGCTGGCGCCGGAGCAGCAGCGTCTGCGACCCGGCCTTCCAGGCATGCGGCATCTGCTCGGCAGCGTCCTCGCCATAACCGGGCAGCGCGTCGAAGCGGAGCTCGATCCCGGGCGCGAGGACGAGCCGGTCATAGGAGAGTTGCGCCCCGTCCGCGAGCGTGACGCGGCGCGCCTCGGCATCGATGCGGGTCGCTGTGGCCTGAACGAGCTCGATGCCCTCGCGCCGGATCGCGTCGTAGCCGAAGAATTGACCTTCCAAGGGCCGCAACCCGGCGATCACCTCGTTGGAAAAGGGACACGCCACGTAGGTCGCGTTCGCCTCGACCAGGGTCACGTCGAGCCCGGCCCGCTTCAGCTCGCGCGCGGCCGTCGCGCCGCCGAACCCACCGCCGATCACGACGACCTTCGGCCGGGCCTGGGCGATCGCGGGGCGGGGGAGGATGGAGGCAAGTGACACGGCAGTGAGGCCGCCGAGCAACGCACGCCTTGTCGGAGAGCGCGAAGCTTGGGCGCGCGCCACCTTCTCCCCTTGCGGGAGAAAGTGGCCTGGCATAGCCGGGTCGGACGAGGGGAGGAGGACGTCCTGCAAGCGGGCCCTCACCTCTGCCCCTCCAGCCATTCGGCGATCGCGCGCGTCTCCTCGGGCGAGAAGCCGCGGGCGATCCGCGTCATCACGGTTCCCGAGCGCTCGCCGGCCCGGAAGGCGGCCATGAGGTCCGCTATCTCGGCCGCGGGCCGGCCGGCGATCCAAGGCACGGCCAGCCCTGCCGCGGGCCGGGAAGCATGGCATCCGCTGCACGAGGATGCCCCGGGCGGGGCGACCCGTCGCAGGCCGGACGCCTCCTGGGCCGCGGTCGCGAGCGGTATCGCGGCAACCGCGAAGGCCACCGGGAGGCAGCGCATCAGGCGCGGCGCAGATCCGCGTTCTTTACCGGGATCTGACGGACGCGCTTGCCCGTAGCAGCGAAGATCGCGTTCAGCACGGCGGGCGCAGCGACCGCGATCGTCGGCTCACCGACCCCGCCCCAGAACCCGCCGGACGGCATGACGATCGTTTCCACCTTGGGCATCTCGTCCAGCCGCATCACCGGGTAGCTGTCGAAGTTCTGCTCGACGATCCGCCCGTCCGCCACCGTGCACTCGCCATAGAGCGCGGCCGAGAGACCGTAGACGAAGGACCCCTCCACCTGCGCCTCGATCTGTTGCGGGTTCACCGCGTGGCCGGGGTCGGTCGCGGCCACGATGCGATGGATCTTCAGGCGTCCGGCATCGTCCACCGACACCTCCGCGACGGCTGCCGTGTAGCTGCCGAAGCCCATGATCTGCGCGATGCCGCGGCCGTGCCCGGCCGGCATCGGCTTGCCCCAGCCTGCCCGCTCCGCCACGGCATTCAGCACCCCGAGATGCTTGGGGTGGTTGGCCATCAGCTTGCGGCGGAACTCCAGCGGATCCTGCCCGGCCGCATGGGCCAGCTCGTCCATGAAGGATTCGAGATAGATGGCATTCGGATTGGTGTTCACGCCGCGCCAGAAGCCCGGCGGCACATGCGGATTGCGCATGGCATGGTCGATCAGGACGTTCGGGATCGTGTAGCCGATCGCCGCTTCCGCCCCGCCGGGATTGAGACCCTGGAAGGTGACCGGGTCGCGCCCGTTCTGCAGGTTCTGCGGCAGGAGCCCGGCCAGGATCGACTGGCCGGAGATGCGCATATGCACCCCGACGAGATTGCCCCTGTCGTCCAGCCCGCCGACCAGCTTGCATTGCGTGATCGGGTGATACTTGCCGTGCACCATGTCCTCTTCGCGCGACCAGATCAGCTTGATCGGCGTGCCCGGCATCTCCTTGGCGATCGCGACCACCTGGCGGACCCAGTCGTGCACCGCGCCGCGCCGGCCGAAGCCGCCGCCGAGGTGGATCTTGTGGACGTCGCATCTCAAGGCCGGCAGGCCGGCCGCCTCCGAGGCCGCTGCGAGCGCCGCCTCGCCGTTCTGGGTCGGCGTCCAGACCTCGCATCTGTCGGACGTCCAGACCGCGGTGGCGTTCATCACCTCCATCGTGGCGTGGTTCTGGAACGGGTAGCCGTACACGGCTTCCACCCGCTTCGCCGCTCCGGCGATCGCGGCCGCCGCGTCCCCGTTCCTGTTGCCGACGAAAGCTTCCTTGGCCTCGAGCCCCTCCTTCAGCATCGCCATGATGGTCTCGCTCGAGACCTTGGCGTTCGGGCCCTCGTCCCAGGTGACCGGAAGCGCGTCGAGCGCGGTCTTGGCGCGCCACCACGTGTCGGCGACGACCGCGACGGCGCTTTCGCCCACCCGGACGACCGCCTTCACGCCGGGCATGCCCTCGACGGCCTTCGCATCGTAGCTCGCCACCTTGCCGCCGAAGACGGGGCAATCCTTGATCGCCGCGTTCAGCATGCCGGGCAGCCTCAGGTCCATGCCGTAGACCTGCTTGCCGGTCAGCTTCTCCGCCGTATCGAGCCGCGGGACGGACTTGCCGGCGATCGTCCAGTCCTTCGGGTCCTTGAGCTGGACTTCTTTCGGCGGCTCGATCTTGGAGGCTGCCTCCGCCACCTTGCCGTAGCTCGTCGAGCGGCCGGAGGCGGGATGCGAGATCACGCCCTTCTCCACGCGGCATTCCGAGGCGGGCACGCCCCAGGCATTGGCGGCGGCCTGGACGAGCATGGTGCGAGCGGCGGCGCCGCCCTGGCGCATGTACTCCTGCGACTCGCGCACGCCGCGGCTGCCGCCCGTGGAGAAGTTGCCCCAGACGCGATTGCGCGCGAGGCTCTGGCCGGGCGTGGGATATTCGGTCGTCACCTTCGACCAGTCGCATTCCAGCTCCTCCGCCACGGGCTGAGCGAGGCCGGTCAGCGTCCCCTGCCCCATCTCGGAACGCGCGATCCGGATGACGACCGTCTCGTCCGGGCGGATGACGACCCAGGCATTCACCTCCGGCGTCGAAGCGGCTGCGCTCTGCGCCGCGGCGTCGAAGGGGACGTGGAAGCCGAGGCCGAGCCCGCCGGCCACGGCGGCGCTGCGGGCGATGAAATCGCGGCGGGACAGTGCGGAGGCGGATTGCTGCTCGGTCATGTCGCCCTCCTCAGCCGCGGCCGGCTTCGCCGCCCTCGGCGGCGAGCTTCACGCCCGCCAGAACCCGGTTGTAGGTCCCGCAGCGGCAGATATTGGTGATCTCGGAGCGGATCTGCTCCTCCGTCGGCTTCGGGTTCTGCGCCAGCAGCGCTGACGCCGCCATGATCATGCCGGGCTGGCAGAAGCCGCATTGCGGCACGTCGAGCGCGAGCCAGGCCTTCTGGACGGGGTGCGAGCCGTCGGGTGAGAGACCCTCGATCGTGACGATCTTCTGCTCCTCGGCGACCGCCGAGACCGGGAGCGCGCAGGAGCGGACAGCCGCCCCGTCGATGTGAACCGTACAGGCCCCGCACTGGGCGATGCCGCAGCCGTATTTCGTGCCGGTCAGCCCGATCTGCTCCCGGATGACCCAGAGGAGGGGCGTGTCGGGCTCCACCTCGATGTCCCGGACGGTCCCGTTGACGTTCAGGCGCGGCATCGATCCCTCCCCGTTCGGGGGAGATCATCGATTGGAATTGGACGAAGTCAAATCCGAGTTGCGGCAATTCGGCGGCAGAGGGTGCGCCTGCCGCGCCTCACGCCGACGTGATCGGCCCGCCTTCGGGTTGCGCGGCGACTTGACCTACTGCTGCTTCTTCCCGGAGGCGTCGAACTGCTTCAGGTAGGCGATCAGGTCCGTGATCCGCTGCTCGTCCTTGAGACCCGCATAGATCATCTTGGTGCCCGGCATCTTGGCGCGCGGATCCTTGATGTATTCCCGGAAGGTGGCCTCGTCCCAGGTCAGGCCGGAATTCTTGTTGGCGGGCGAGTAGCTGTAGCCCTCAACCGTACCGGCCTTGCGACCGAACAGCCCGTTCAGGACCGGACCGACGATATTTCTGGCCGTCTCGCCGACCTGATGGCAGGCGCGACACTGCGCGAAGACGCGCTCGCCCGCAGCAACGTCCTGCGCCCGGGCGGAAGAGGCGCCGAGCAGCACGAGGGCGAGCGTAGGGAGGATTCGCATGGAGACTCCTGGTCTTGAGTTCCCGGCCGGGCAATGGACCGGAGCCCACAACGGTTCCCTGCCAGGCGGACGCCGACGCCCGACCCTCATGCCCGGTAGTTCGGCCAGAGTCCCGGCGTTGCGAGTTCGAGAAGATGGCCGTCCGGATCGCGGAAATAGACGCTCGTGCCGCCTTGCGGCCAGTCCGTCCGACCCTCGACCGGGATGCCATAAGCGGCGAGATGGCGCTCCCAGGCGGCAAGGTCATCCGCCGCCACGGCAAGCGCGATGTGGATCGGGCCGTGCCCGTCATGCGGCGGGATGGTGCCGCCCGGCATGGTCGCGGTCGTGAGCGTCGACCCCCGGCGGAAGAGCAGCAGCACGCTGCGCGGGCCGGCATCGTAGGCGGCGAGCCGCTCGTCGCGGAAGATCGGCCTCAGGCCTAGAACATCCTGGTAGAACGCGGACGCGCCAGAGAGATCATCGACGTAGAGCGCCGTCTCGAGCACGCCCGAGATCGGCGGCGGGGCTCCGCCCTCGCCTTGGCGCCCCGTCGGCATCACCACATGTCGAGCGCGATGCGGGCCTCGTCCGACATGCGGCTCTGATCCCATGGCGGATCGAACACCATGTTGACCTTCACGTCCCGGACGCCGGGCACGGCCGAGACGGCGTTCTCCACCCAGACCGGCATCTCGCCCGCGACCGGGCAGCCGGGCGCCGTGAGCGTCATATCGATGGTGACCGCCCGGTCGTCGGCGATATCGACGCGATAGATCAGGCCGAGCTCGTAGATGTCGGCCGGGATCTCGGGGTCGTAGACGGTCTTCAGCGCCGCCACGATGTCGTCCGTCATGCGGTCGAGCTCCTCGGCCGGAAGCGCGGAGGGCTGCGCCATCGCGGGCGCGTTCGGGGCCGCAGCCTCGATCGGGGTACCGTCGCTCATGTCGTCACCAAAACGGTCAGGTGCCTGGCACCGGTGCGGCGGAAGATAGGTCCGCCGCCTGGAAAAGACCACTCAGCCGAACAGCGCCTCGGCCTTCTGCAGGGCTTCGGCGAGCTTATCGACCTCCTCCATCGTGTTGTAGAGGCCGAAGGAGGCGCGGCAGGTCGAGGTCGCGCCGAAGCGATCGAGCAGCGGCATGGCGCAATGCGTCCCAGCCCGCACGGCGACGCCCTGCCGGTCGATCACGGTCGCAACGTCATGCGCATGGGCGCCCTGCATCTCGAAGGAGAGGATCGGGCCCTTGCCTTTGGCCCTGCCGATGATCCGGATCGAGTTCATGGCGGACAGACGCTCATGCGCGTAGGCCGAGAGCCGCTCCTCGTGCGCACGGATGTTCGAACGCCCGACCCGCTCCATGAAGCGGAGCGCGGCCCCGAGCCCCACCGCCTCCACGATCGCCGGCGTGCCGGCCTCGAACCGGTGCGGCGGGTCGCCATAGGTGACCTCGCCGCAGGCGACTGTCTTGATCATCTCGCCGCCCCCCTGATAGGGCGGCAGCCGCTCCAGCCATTCGCGCTTGCCGTAGAGCACCCCGATGCCGGTCGGGCCGTACACCTTGTGGCCGGTGAAGACGTAGAAGTCGGCGTCGAGCTCGCGCACGTCCACGTCGAGATGCACGGCGCCCTGCGCCCCGTCGACCAGGACCGGCACGCCATGCGCATGGGCGATGCGGATGATGTCCGCAATCGGCGTCACGGTGCCGAGCACGTTCGACATATGCGTGATGGCGACGAGCCTGGTCCGCGCTGAGAACAGCTTCTCGAACTCCTCGAGCAGGAAGTTGCCCTCGTCGTCCACCGGTGCCCATTGCAGCACGGCGCCCTTCCGCTCGCGGAGGAAGTGCCAGGGAACGATATTGGAATGGTGCTCCATGATGGAGAGGATGATCTCGTCCCCCTCCCCGATCATGGACTGTCCCATGCTGTTGGCGACGAGGTTGTAGGCCTCCGTCGCCGACTTGGTGAACACGATCTCGTCGACGGAGCCGGCGTTCAGGAAGGCCCGCACGCTCTCACGCGCCGCCTCGAAGGCGTCGGTCGCGGCATTCGCCATGTAGTGAAGGCCGCGATGGACGTTGGCGTAGCCCGTCTCCATGGTGGAGACCATCGCGTCGATGACCTCGCGCGGCTTCTGCGCCGAGGCGGCATTGTCCAGATAGACGAGGGGCTTGCCGTAGACCCTCTGCGCCAGGATCGGGAACTCAGCCCGAAGCGCCTCGACGTCGTAGGGCGGTAGGAAGGGTGCGTTCATCTTGTCATGGCTGGGCCTTGCCCGGCCACCCCGATTAGATGTGCTTCGAACGTCTCCGATCGGGATGGCCGGGCCAAGCCCGGCCATGACACCGGAGCATTGCTCAGTGCCTGGCCTGCAGCCAGCCTTCGACCACCTCCACCAGGGCGTCGTGCACGGCCTCGTTCTCGACCGTTTCGACCGCCTGGCCAAGGAAGGCCTGGAGCAGGAGGCTTTCGGCCTCCGCCGCGGGCAAGCCGCGGCTGCGCAGATAGAACAGGAGATCCTCGTCGAGCGCGCCGCAGGTCGCGCCGTGGCCGCAGACCACGTCGTCGGCGAAGATCTCGAGCTCGGGCTTGTTGTTCATCGTCGCGCGCTCCGACAGGAGGAGCGCGTCCGACTTCATGCCGCCGTCGGTCTTCTGCGCATCCGGACGGACGATGATCTTGCCCTGGAAGATGCCCGTCGCCTCGTCGTCGATCACCGTCTTGTAGAGCTCGCGGCTCGTGCAATGCGGGACGGCATGGTCGACGAGGAGCGTGGCATCCGCGTGCTGGCGTCCGCGCAGCAGGTTCGCGCCGTCGATCCGCGCGGTGGAATTCTCGCCCGCGAAGGTCACGAAGACCTGGTGGCGCGAGACCTGCGCGCCGCTCACGACGTTGATGGTGTTGAAGGACACCTCCGCCCCGAGCCGCGCGGTCAACGTCGATAGCGCCAGCGCGTCGCGCCCCTCCGCGTTCAGCCGGACGTGCCGGACCCGCGCGCGGTCGCCGACCACGAACTCGATCACGTCGTTCGGCTGGCAGGCGAGCCCGTCCGGTCCTTCGTGCGATTCGAGCACCGTCACGGACGCGCCTTCCTCCACCACGACGAGGACGCGGGTGGCTGTCGCGAAGGCCTGGCTGCCGGAATTGACGAAGCGCAGATGGAGCGGCTGCTCCACGGCCGTGCCGGCCGGGATCCGGATCACCGCGCCGTCCGCCATGAAGGCGGTGTTCAGCTCGTAGACCGGGTTGCCGCGGGCTGCCTCGACCGCGCCCAGCCAGCCGAGAAGCGCGTGCCCCCTCGCCAGCGCCTCGTTCATGGACGCGACCTCGACGCCGGCCGGAAAGGCAGTGGCCTCGGACAGCTCGGTCGCCACATGCCCGTTCACGATCGTGAGGCGGGCAGCGGCAAGACCGGTGAAGGCTTTCGCATGGTTGAAGGCGACCGCGAGCTCGGCCGAGCCGGGCTTTTCGGCGAAGGGCGCCGCCTCGCGCAGAAGCGCCCGCAGGTCGGTGTACTTGAACTCCTCGATGCGCCTGTGCGGCAGGCCGCGCTCGGCGAAGCCGGCCATCGCGGTCTCGCGGACCGACAGGTCGCCCGGGAGCGACCCCTTGAGGCTCTCGAAGAGCTGGGCGAGGCCGGTCTCGGCCGGCGTCTTCATGATGGTGATATCGGCCATGGCTTACGCCGCCTCGGCCTGCTGCCGGTAATCGGCATAGCCGTTCGCCTCGAGCTCGAGCGCGAGTTCCTTGCCGCCGGAGCGGACGATGCGGCCGCTCGACATGACGTGCACGGTGTCGGGCACGATATGGTTCAGGAGCCGCTGGTAGTGCGTGATTACCAGGAAGGAGCGGTCGGGCGAGCGAAGCGCGTTGACACCCTCCGACACGATGCGGAGCGCGTCGATGTCGAGGCCGGAATCGGTCTCGTCCAGGATGCAGAACTTCGGCTCGAGCAGAGCCATCTGCAGGATCTCCATCCGCTTCTTCTCGCCGCCCGAGAAGCCGACATTGAGCGCGCGCTTCAGGAAGTCACGGCTGATCTCGAGCTTCTCGCCGACCGCGTTGACGCGCTTCATCAGCTCGGGCGTGGTCAGCTCGGGCTCCCCGCGTGCCTTGCGTTGCGCGTTGAGCGCCGCCTTCAGGAAGGTCATCGTGCCCACGCCCGGGATCTCGAGCGGATACTGGAAGGCGAGGAACACCCCGGCGGCTGCGCGCTGGTCCGGCTCCATCTCCAGCAGGTTCTGCCCGTCCAGCACGATCTCGCCGTCCAGGACCTCGTAGTCCTCCTTGCCCGCGATGACGTAGGACAGTGTCGACTTGCCGGAGCCGTTCGGCCCCATGATCGCGGCCACCTCACCGTCGTGCACGGTCAGGTTCAAGCCGTTCAGTATGCGGTTGTCCTCGATCTGGACGACCAGGTTTCGGATCTCGAGCATATCTCTTCTTTCTTCGTTCAGATCGCCGCGAAGGCCCGGATCTCTTCGACGAGCCCGTCGAGATCGCGTTCCTGGCCGCCGCCGGCATCAAGGAGATTGGTGGAGCCGCTCGCGGCGGCATTCTCGGACAGCCTGAAGAGGTTCGGCCCGACGCGGCGGACGAGCAGCCGACGCGTCTCCCCGGCGACGATCACGAGATCGTCCTCCTCGCGGAAGACCGAAAGGTCCGGAAAGGCCTGCTCGATCACGCGGTCCAGCTCGGCCGCGGGCCTGCCATCCCCGAGAGCGGCCGAGATCGCGTCCCTGAAGTGGTGTTCGCTCATCAATGGGTGCTCCCCGGCGCGCCCGCGAGGACCGCCTGGAACTTCGCACGCAGCCTCCGCTCGCGGGCGTCGAGCTCGGCGTGGCGGTGGCGCGTCCTGTCCAGCACCTCGCGCAGATGCCCGACCTGAAGGTCGTGCCGGGCGAACTCGGCCATCCTGGATTCCGCCAGCGCGATCTCCTCGGCCATCTCGTCCAGCTCCTGGCGCGTGATGTCGAACTCGCGGCGGAGTTCCTCGGCTTCGCTAGCCAACGGAGCCCTCCAGCGAAATCGAGATGAGCTTCTGCGCCTCGACCGCGAACTCCATCGGGAGCTGCTGCAGCACGTCCTTGACGAAGCCGTTGACGATGAGCGCGACCGCCTCCTCCTCGCCGAGGCCCCGCTGCATACAGTAGAACATCTGGTCCTCGGAGATCTTCGAGGTCGTCGCCTCGTGCTCGAAGACGGCGGTCGAGTTGTTCGACTCCAAATACGGGACAGTATGAGCCCCGCACTGGTTGCCGATGAGGAGCGAGTCGCAGTTCGTGAAGTTGCGCGCCCCTGTCGCACGGCGATGGGCCGAGACGAGGCCCCGGTAGGTATTGTCCGACTTGCCCGCGGCGATGCCCTTCGAGATGACCCGGCTCGTCGTGTTCTTGCCGAGGTGGATCATCTTGGTGCCGGAATCGACCTGCTGCCGGCCGTTGGAGATCGCGATCGAGTAGAACTCGCCGCGCGAGCCGTCGCCGCGCAGGATGCAGGACGGGTACTTCCAGGTGATGGCGGAGCCCGTCTCCACCTGCGTCCACGTGATGACCGAGTTCCTGCCCCGGCAGTCGCCGCGCTTGGTGACGAAGTTGAAGATGCCGCCCTTCCCTTCGCTGTCGCCCGGGTACCAGTTCTGGACGGTCGAATACTTGATCTCGGCATCGTCCAGCGCGATCAGCTCGACGACGGCAGCATGGAGCTGGTTCTCGTCCCGGCGCGGAGCCGTGCAGCCCTCCAGATACGAGACGTAGGATCCCTTGTCCGCGATGATGAGCGTCCGCTCGAACTGGCCGGTATTGCGCTCGTTGATGCGGAAATAGGTCGACAGCTCCATCGGACAGCGCACGCCCGGCGGCACGTAGACGAAGGACCCGTCAGAGAAGACGGCCGAATTCAGTGTCGCGAAGAAGTTGTCGGTGACCGGCACGACCGACCCGAGGTACTTCCGCACGAGCTCGGGATGCTCGCGGATCGCCTCGGAGATGGGCATGAAGATGACGCCGGCCTTGGCGAGCTCGGCCTTGAAGGTCGTGGCCACCGAGACCGAGTCGAATACCGCATCCACCGCCACGTTCGGACGCTGGATGCCCTCGAGCATCTCGACCTCGCGCAGCGGGATGCCGAGCTTCTCGTAGGTCTTCAGGATCTCGGGATCGAGTTCGTCGATCGAGGTCGGGCCCGTCATCCCCTTCGGGGCGGCATAGTAGTAGAGTTCGTCGTAGTCGATGGGCGGGTACTGGACGCGCGCCCAGCGCGGCTCGCGCATGGTGAGCCAGCGCCGGTAGGCGTCGAGGCGCCACTCGGTCATCCATTCGGGCTCGTCCTTCTTCTTCGAGATGAACCGGACGATGTCCTCGGAGAGACCCTTCGGGGCCTTCTCCATCTCGATGGTGGTCTCGAACCCGTACTTGTACTGATCGACATCGATCAGCTTCACCCGATCGATCGTCTCCTGCACTGCAGGCATCGCTGTCTCCCAAAGCCGGCCCCGCGCGGGACCGGGCAATCCAAGCCGAATTTGATCTAGATCAAGCCGCGCGCGCCCGTCCCGGCTCATATAGGCGGCGCAGCAGAGTTTCGAAGGCCCGCGCGAAGCCGAGCACGTCGTCCTCTCGGGAATTCCAGCCGAAGCTCACCCGGATGGCGCCGCGCGCAAGGGCATCGGGCACGCCCATGGCGGCGAGCACATGCGAGCGGCCGACCTTCCCCGAAGAGCAGGCCGAGCCTGAGGACACCGCGATCCCGGCGAGGTCAAGCGCCATGAGCGCCGTTTCGGCCGACAATCCGGGAACCGCGAAGGCGAGCGTATTGGGAAGCCGATCCGCTCCTTCCCCGAAGACGACCGCATCGGGGGCGAGCCGCCGAACCTCCTGCTCGGCGCAGTCGCGCAGCCTCCGCTGCCGTGCGCCTTCGGCCGCGAGGTCCCGCGCCGCCATCTCGGCCGCAACCCCGAAGCCGACGATGCCGGCCAGGTTCTCCGTACCGGCGCGTGCGCGGCTTTCCTGGCCGCCACCCCGGACGAGGGGCAGGTTCGGCCCGGCCCGCCCCGGCCGAAAGACGAGAGCCCCGATCCCCGCCGGCGCCCCGAGCTTGTGCCCGGAGAGCGTCAGGGCGTCGAGGCCGAACGTCGCCATGTCCAGCGGCATCCGCCCGGCCGCCTGGACGGCATCCGCATGCGCGATGCCGCCGCGGGCCCGGACGAGCGCCGCCGCCTCCGCCACCGGCTGGATCACGCCCGTCTCACTGTTCGCGACTTGGAGCGAGAACAGAGCCGGCTGCCCGACCGCACCGTCCAACATGGCCTCGAGCGCGGCAAGATCCACGCGCCCGGTCCGATCGACGGGGATCGCCTCGATCTGTCCGAAGCCGTGGCCCTGGAGGACGGAAGGGTGCTCGGCCGCGCCGCAGGCGAACCGCTCGGCAGGCTGCCCGGCCGCATTGCGGAGGGCACCCGGCCGCAGGGCCATGTTGTTCGCCTCGGTGCCGCCGCTGGTAAAGACGACATCCTCCGGCCGCGCGCCGACGAGGGCCGCCACCTGCGCGCGCGCATGCTCGACCAGTGCACGCGCCGCCCGCCCCTCGGCATGGACCGAAGAGGGATTGCCTCCACAGGCGAGCGCCTCGCCGACCGCCGAGAGCACCTCGGGGCGGATCGGCGAAGTCGCGTTATGGTCCAGGTAGATCCGGGCCGCAGCCATGCCTCAGGTCTCTCCCAGCCAGGCAGCAAGGCGCGCGAGAGCCTTGCAATTCGCCCCGCTGGACGTGATATTCTCTTGTGGTACGACACCGTCGCATCCGGCATGCGAGATGTCCACGATTCGTTCTTGTCTTAGAATATTTCTAAACTCGTGTACGGCCCCATATGGTCGGAGTCAAGCGCGCCGCTGATCGGCTCGCGCAGCACAGCACCCGACCCCGCCTCGCCAGAAGGTTCATCGCGCATGCCTGAAGTCACGTTCACGGGCCCCGCCGGTCGTATCGAGGGGCGCTACCAGCCCGCCAAGCAGAAGGGAGCGCCGATCGGCATCGTGCTCCATCCGCATCCCCAGTTCGGCGGCACGATGAACAACCAGATCGTGTACAACCTGTTCTACGGCTTCGTGAACCGGGGCTTCTCGACGCTGCGCTTCAACTTCCGCGGCGTCGGGCGGAGCCAGGGCTCCTTCGACCATGGCGCGGGCGAGCTCTCGGACGCCGCCGCAGCGCTGGACTGGGCGCAGGCGATGAACCCGGACGCGCGCACCTGCTGGATCGCGGGCGTGTCGTTCGGCGCATGGATCGGGATGCAGCTCCTGATGCGCCGCCCGGAGATCGAGGGCTTCATCTCGATCGCCGCCCCGGCGAACCGTTTCGACTTCACATTCCTCGCGCCCTGCCCCTCCTCGGGCCTGTTCGTGCACGGCTCGGAGGACCGCGTGGCCCCGCAGAAGGAGGTGATGGCGGTCATCGAGAAGGTGAAGACCCAGCGCGGGATCCAGCTCGAGCACCAGATCGTCGAGGGCGCCAACCACTTCTTCGACGGCAAGATCGAGGAGCTGATGGCGACGGTCGATGCCTATCTCGACAAGCGTCTCGGCAAGAGGGAAGAGCAGGCCGCCTGAGCCATTCTCGCCTGGGATGATCCTCCGAGGCTTGGGAGGCGAACCGGAGCCGCCCTCCAGAACCTCGGATAGACGACCTCCCTGGCGGCGATCGCCCGGACCTACTTCTGCGGCAGGTTCAGGCGGATATGCAGCTCCCGGAGCTGCTTGGGCGTCGGCTCGGACGGCGCGCCCATCAGGAGATCCTCGGCCCTCTGGTTCATCGGGAAGAGCGTCACCTCGCGCAGGTTGATGGCGCCGCAGACGAGCATCACGATGCGGTCGATCCCGGCCGCCAGCCCGCCATGCGGCGGGGCGCCGTACTGGAAGGCGCGCAGCATGCCGCCGAACCGCTGCTCCAGCACCGCCTCGGGGTAGCCCGCCACCGCGAAGGCCTGCTTCATGATGTCGGGCCGGTGATTGCGGATGGCGCCCGAGACGATCTCGTAACCGTTGCAGACGGCGTCGTACTGAAAGGCGGTCAGCTTCAGCATCGCGTCCCTATCCGTGACGTCCATCTCCAGAAACGCCTCGGGATCGACATTCGGCATCGAGAACGGATTATGGGAGAACTCGATCTTCTTCTCCTCGTCGTCCCACTCGTACATCGGGAAATCGGTGATCCAGGCGAGCGCGAACTGGTCCCGGTCGACGAGGTCGAGCTCCTCGCCGATGCGTAGCCGCGCCTTGCCGGCGAGGCCGGCGGCCTTGGCCTCCTCGCCCGCCGCGAAGAAGATCGCGTCGCCCGCCCCGACGCCGGCGCGGAGGCAGATGCGCGCGAGCGCGTCCTCGGGCACGAACTTCGCGATCGGACCGCGGCCGACGACCTTCTCGTCCTCATCCGCCAGGATGATGTAGCCCAGCCCGGCCGCGCCCTCGCCCCGTGCCCAATCGTTGAGCTTGTCGAAGAACGAACGCGGCTGCGCGCCGGCGCCCGGCGCCGGGATGGCCCGCACGACGCCGCCCGCCCTGATCACGTTCTTGAAGGCGTTGAAGGTGACGCTCTCCTCGGCGAACTCGGCCGTGACGTCCGCGATGACGAGCGGGTTGCGTAGGTCCGGCTTGTCCGAGCCGTATCTGAGCATCGCCTCCCGGTAGGGGATGCGCGGGAACTCGCCCGTCACGCGCTTGCCGTCGGCGAAGTCCTCGAAGACGCCGCGGAGCACCGGCTCCAGCGTCCGGAAGACGTCCTCCTGCGTGACGAAGCTCATCTCGCAGTCGAGCTGATAGAACTCGCCGGGCAGGCGGTCGGCGCGGGGATCCTCGTCGCGGAAGCAGGGCGCGATCTGGAAGTATCGATCGAAGCCCGCGACCATCAGGAGCTGCTTGAACTGCTGCGGCGCCTGCGGCAGCGCATAGAACTTGCCGGGATGGAGCCGCGACGGCACCAGGAAGTCGCGCGCCCCTTCCGGCGAGGAGGCCGTGAGGATCGGGGTCTGGAACTCGAAGAAGCCCTGCTCCTTCATGCGCCGGCGCAGCGAGTCGATCACCTGGCCGCGGCGCATGATGTTGGCGTGCAGCTTCTCCCGGCGCAGATCCAGGAAGCGGTATCGGAGACGGACGTCCTCCGGATATTCCTGCTCGCCGAAGACGGGAAGCGGAAGCTCGCCGGCGGGGCCGAGCACCTCCATGTCGGTCACGTACAGCTCGATCCCGCCCGTCGGCAGGTCGGGATTGGCCGTCCCCTCCGGCCGCTGCCGCACGCGTCCGTCGACGCGCACCACCCATTCCGACCGGACCTCGTTGGCGAGCCTGAAGGCAGCCGAGTCCGGATCCACCACGCATTGCGTGAGGCCGTAATGGTCCCTGAGGTCGATGAAGAGCACGCCGCCATGGTCGCGGATGCGGTGGCACCAGCCGGACAGGCGGACATTCTGGCCGATGTCGGACGGGCGGAGGGCGCCGCAGGTGTGACTGCGATAACGGTGCATGACGGTTCCTCGGGAAGCCGCGCACCATTCATGGGGTCCGGGCCTTGTCAAGCCGTCGAGCGCACGCCCCCGCAACGCCGTTCGGTTCCCTCCCACGGCGCCGATCTTGGCCGGGATCGTTACCGCTTAACCCTGCGGACCACGCGCGAAAAGTAACTCAAATCGTAAGGGTCTCGTTGAGATTTGCGGACCTAGCTGGGGCGCTCGTCAGGACCCGCGAGCCATGCGAGCTCCCCTTCAGCACACCCTCATTCTCGTCCTCTGCACCGGCGCAACCATGGTGGTGCTCGGCCGGGCGCCGGGCGCCGTTAACCTGCGCACGCGCGACATCGAGACGGCGATCGCGGCAGAAGGAAAGCCCGGGCGCGATCTCAGGTCGCGATCGAGCTCGGCCGCGCGCGGCATCGCGTGAGCATGCCACCGCCAAGTCGAGGCCAAGTCGCCATCGCGCAAACATCTTGTCTCGGCTATAGCCGCGGGATGGACTTGATCACGACGACGGAGGCGCTCGCCTCCGCCTGCTCCCGCTTTGCCTCCGCGCCCTTCGTGACGGTCGATACGGAGTTCATGCGGGAGACCACCTACTACTCGAAACTGTGCCTGATCCAGATGGCCGGGCCGGGGCTCGACGGCGTTCTGGTGGATCCGCTCGCGCCCGGGATCGAGCTGCAGCCGTTCTTCGGCCTGATGGCGGACGAGAGGGTGCTGAAGGTCTTCCACTCCGCACGGCAGGATCTCGAGATCGTCTGGAACATCGGCGGCCTGATTCCGAGGCCGCTCTTCGACACGCAGGTTGCGGCCATGGTCTGCGGCTACGGCGATTCCGTCTCGTACGAGCAGCTCGCGAACGACCTCGCCAAGGCGCGGATCGACAAGTCGTCCCGCTTCACCGACTGGTCGCGCCGCCCGCTGAGCGAGGCGCAGCTCGCCTACGCCCTGTCCGACGTGACCTCGCTCGTCACCATCTACGAGAAGCTCGCCGACGAGCTCGAGCGCAGCGGCCGGACGGACTGGGTCGAGGACGAGATGGCCATTCTCACCTCGCCCGAGACCTACCGGAACGACCCCGACAAGGCCTGGATGCGGCTCTCCGGCCGCATGCGCAAGCCGCGCGAGATCGCGGTGCTGCAGGAGGTCGCCGCGTGGCGCGAACGCGAGGCGCAGACGCGTGACGTCCCCCGCTCGCGCGTGCTGAAGGACGAGGCCGTGATCGACATCGCGGTCTCGGCACCCCGCGGAGTCGAGGCGCTCGGGCGTCTCCGCTCGGTCCCGAACGGATTCGAGCGCTCGCGCGCGGCAGCCGACATCCTGGCCGCGGTGGAACGCGCCCTCGCGCGCGATCCGGCCACCGTAACGATGCCGCAGCGCGGGCGGCCGCGGGGCGGCGGCAACGGCGCCACGGTCGAGCTGCTCAAGGTGCTGCTCCGGGCGGTCGCCGAGAGCGAGCGCGTAGCCCCCAAGGTCCTTGCGACCGTCGACGATCTGGAGGCGATCGCGGATGACGACGACGCGGACGTGCCGGCCCTCAAAGGCTGGCGCCGCAGGCTGTTCGGCGAGAAGGCCCTCGCCCTGAAGGCCGGTCGGCTCGCGCTCGCCATCGAGCGCGGCGCCGTGGTGGCGACCCCGCGCGAAGGCTGACCGCCTCAGCCCGCCTGGATCACCGTCTCGGCATCGAGCAGCTTGCCCAGCGCGCGCATGCGGTTGGCGAGGCGCTCGCTCGCCAGCGGCGCGAGTTCTCCCGGGAGCTCCAGCACGATCCGACCGCCCCGGCATGTCAGGGGCGCGCGCGGCAGGATCCCGGCCATCGCGACCGTGATCGGATAGGCGATCCGGAAGAGAGCGGCCGAGAGCTTGGCCAGCTCCGCAAGCCGCTGGCCGGCGAGCGCCATCAGCGGCGTGCTCGTCGGATCCGAGGTCACGCCCTCGTGCCTGAAATAGACTGCAAGCGCCAGGAAGGCGCGGCCAGGATGATCCACCCCCTGCAGGGCCGCATGCGCGATCATGGCGAGGCTCTGGGCGCCCCGATAGTCGGGATGGGCGCGCCAGCCCGTGTCGGAGAGGAGGCAGGCGGCATGCCTCAGCCGCCGCTCGTAGGGCGTCTCCTTCGCCCCGAAGCTCTCCATGAAGGCGTCAGTCCAGGTCCGCAGCTCCTCCCCGTGCCGCGGGGCGCGGGCGCGCAGCTCGTTCAGCTCGGCGGCCGCGGTCAGCAGCGGATCCTGCTTGCGCTCCTCCGGGGAGAGAGCCTCGAAGAGGAGCCCCTCTCGCACCCCGAGCGCCGAGATGGTCACGCCCGAGGGCTGGCCCAGCCGGACGATTTCGTCGAGCACGATCGCCCCGTAGATCAGGAGCGGCCGGCGGGCTTCGGACACCGAGGCCATGGCCTTCAGCGCGGCCGGACTCGTCCGCTCGACCATGCGCTGGAACCCTCCCCGCATGAGCTCGAACTGGTAGCCGTGCATCACATGGAGCGGGTAGCCGCGCTCCACCATCTGCATCCGCGCGAGCGCACGCCACGTCCCGCCGACCGCGTAGAAGGTGCGCCCGGCAAGCTTCCTGAGCTGCGGCGCCTCGGCCAGCTCGGCCCGGGCGATCTTGACCGCGTTCTTGGGCGAGTCGTTCGCCATGTCCCGCAGGACGAGGCCGCCAAGGGGCAGCGTGATGCCGGTGCCCGCCTGGTCTCCCCGGACGTCGACGATCTCGAGCGACCCTCCGCCCAGATCGCCGACCACGCCGTCCGGCTCGTACAGGCCCGAGATGACGCCGGCTGCCGAGAGCAGCGCCTCGCGCTCGCCGGTGAGAAGCTCGACGGGAGCGCCGCAGGCCTCCTCCGCGGCCTCAAGGAAAGCCGGGCCGTTCGCGGCCATCCGGGCGGCCGCGGTCGCGAGAACCCGCAGCTGGCGGGCGCGGACCGTCCTGCAGAGCACGCGGAAACGGGCGAGCGCCGCGAGCGCACGCTCGACGGCCTCCTCCGACAGCCGGCCGGTCGTCGCGATGTCGCGCCCGAGGCCGCAGAAGAGCTTCTCGTTGTAAAGCGGAGTGGGCGAGCGCGACGGCCCCTCATAGATCACGAGACGAACCGAATTCGACCCGATATCGACGATGGCGATCGGCTCGCGGCCGGCGATGCGGCCGGGCGTGGCGCGGTCCATGCTATGAGGCGGCGGGGCGTCCACGCTTGGGCAACGACCGGGGGCTGGAGGTCTTCTGAGCCTTGCCGCGTCCGGAGAGGCTCGGATTGGTCATGAAATACTTGTGCGCGTTGAACGGTTCCTCGCCGGGCTGAAGCTTGACCCGCTCACTCGCGCCGGAGGGCAATACGGTCCAGCTCTGCTCGTTGTCCAGCAGGTTCGCGAGCATGATCTGGTCCAGGATCTGCTGGTGCACCGTCGGGTTGAGGATCGGCAGCAGCGCCTCGACCCGGCGGTCGAGGTTGCGGGTCATGAGGTCGGCCGACGAGATGTAGATATGCGCCTTCGCGTGCGGCAGCCCGTGGCCGTTGCCGAAGGCGTAGATGCGGCTGTGCTCCAGGAAACGCCCGACGATCGATTTGACCCTGATGTTCTCCGACAGGCCCGGTATGCCGGGCCTGAGGCAGCAGATGCCGCGCACGACGAGATCGATCTGGACCCCCGCCTGGCTCGCATCGTAGAGCGCGTCGATGATCTGGGGATCGACGAGCGAGTTGCACTTGCCCCAGATCGCGGCCGGGCGGCCGGCCTTGGCATGGGCGACCTCTTCCTCGATCCGGCGCAGCAGGCGCTTGCGCAGGTTCACGGGCGAGACCGCCATCAGCTCGAGCTCGTCCGGCTCCGCATAGCCCGTGATGAAGTTGAAGATGCGGTTCACGTCGCGCCCGATCGCCGGATCGGCCGTGAAGAAGGACAGGTCCGTGTAGATGCGGGCCGTCACCGGATGGTAGTTCCCGGTCCCCACGTGGCAATAGGTGACGAGCTGCCCGCCCTCGCGCCGCACCACCATCGAGAGCTTGGCGTGCGTCTTGAGCTCCAGGAAGCCGAACACGACCTGCGCGCCGGCCCGCTCCAGGTCGCGGGCCCAGCGGATATTCGCCTCCTCGTCGAACCGCGCCTTGAGCTCGACGAGCGCCGTCACGGACTTCCCGGCCTCGGCCGCCTCGGCCAGCACCCGCACGATCGGGCTGTCCGATGAGGTGCGATAGAGGGTCTGGCGGATGGCGACCACGTTCGGGTCGCGCGCGGCCTGCTGGAGGAACTGGACGACCGCGTCGAAGGACTCGTAGGGGTGGTGGACGACGATGTCCTTCGGCCTGATGGCCGCGAAGCAGTCCCCCCCATGCTCCCGAATCCGTTCCGGGAAGCGCGGGTTATATGGCTTGAACCTGAGGTCCGGCCGTTCGAGCCCGACGAGTTGCGAGAGGTCGTTGAGGGCCAGCATGCCCTCCACGACGAAGACCTCGTCCGGCTCGGCATCGAGTTCGTCGGCCACGAACTGCGCGAGGTCTTCGGGCATCGCCGCCTCGACTTCGAGCCGGATGACGCTGCCGCGCCGGCGTCGCTTCAGCGCGGTCTCGAAAAGGCGAACGAGGTCTTCCGCCTCCTCCTCAACTTCGAGGTCCGAGTCGCGCAGGATCCGGAACGCCCCGCGGCCCTCCACCTTGTAGCCGGGAAAGAGCTGCCCCGTGAACAGGCTGACGCATTCCTCGAGGGCAACGAATCGCGCGCCCCCGCCCCCTTCCAGGTCGGGCAGACGGATGAAGCGATCGATCTTGGCCGGCAGGCGGATCAAGGCTTTCAGTGCCCGGCCGTCGAGCTTGCGCGAGAGCTTCAGCGCGATCGAGAATCCGAGATTCGGGATGAACGGGAACGGATGGGCGGGATCGACGGCGAGCGGCGTCAGCACGGGAAAGACGTGGTTGAGGTAGTGGTCCTCGAGCCAGGCGCGCTCGCGCTCGCTGAGCCTGTCGCCCTCGACGAGAGCGATGCCCTCGTCGAGGAGGACGCGCCTCAGTTCGCTCCAGCGCCGCTGCTGATCGCCCGCCAGCGACGAGGCTTCCGCGGCGATGCGAGCCAGCTGTTCCGCGGGAGACAGACCGTCCTGAGACGGCACCGCGACGCCCGTTTTCACCTGCCCGCGCAGACCCGCCACGCGGACCATGAAGAACTCGTCGAGATTGTTCGCCGAGATGGATAGGAAGCGAAGCTGCTCCAGGAGCGGGTGATTGGGGTTCGACGCCTCCTCCAGGACGCGCCGGTTGAACTGCAGCCAGGACAGCTCCCGATTGACGAAGCGCTCCGGTCGCTTGCGCAACGCCTCGCCCTCGTCGCGGCTCGTATCAGCCTGCACACGGGTCGCGGGCTCGCGCGGTTCGAGCGCCACGACCTCGGCTTCGGGCGGCGGAGTGTCGCTGCCGATGGGGTGCGACTGAGCCACGACGCGCCGCCTCTGCGACGGACGCAAGATCCTCGGAGCTCTCCCCGCGTCGCGCTCCGCGGCACCGTCGCTCGAGCCGGCCGCGGGATCGGCCTCGGGCTGAACCGCGCTCTCACCAGCCGGCATGGTCTGCGAAATCCGTCTGCGGCGTGCTGCCATCGTAGAGGCCTTAAGACGCGTTTGTGACTGAGCTATGATGCCAAGTCACGGGTCGGTCATATCCGCGGCTGGATCGCCCTCCGCGAGAAGCGCGGACGCGACCGGCCGCGTGATGCGGCGGCCGCGGCTCAGCGCCTCCCGGTCGAGGGCGGCCACGATCTCGGCCGCACGGCCGAGCGAACGTTCGATCCGCGCCGCGATGTAATCGACAACGCTCGTGTCGACGACGAGTTGGCGGTCGACGAAGAGCTTCACGAGCACGGCCTTGAGCAGGGCATCGTCCGGCGGATGGATGTCGACGGAAGGTGCGAGGCGCAGGCGCGACAGGAGATCCGGCGTGCGGATCCCGCAGCGATCGACGGGCTCGGCGCTGGTGAAGAGGAGCGGCAGCCGCTGCTCGCGCGCCATGTTCACCAGATGGAACGCCGCCTTCTCTGCGAGCGGTCCCCGGTCGAGGTCCTCCAGCACCAGCGCGGGAGCCCGCGACAGCGCGGGTGCGCTCTCGTCCGTCACGGCGGCCGCCGCGACTATGGCCGCCCCGGCGCGCTCGGCCCAGATCGCGGCCAGATGGCTTTTCCCGCTGCCCCGCGGCCCGCGCAGGTGGAGCATCGGGTTCGGCCAATCCGGCCAGCGCTCGAGCAGCGAATAGGCTTCCTCGTTGGAGGGGCTCACCAGGAAGTCGTCCGGCCCGAAGCGCGGTTCGACGGGAAGGTCGAGGACGAGCTGGCGCATGGCTCAGAGCTCGGTCTTCTTGGAGACCGGCAGGATCGTGATGTCGGGCGGCGGAAGCCTGGCATCGCTGTCGAGATAGAGCGGGCTCTGCTGGTAGCGCGTGATCGCAAATCGGGTGAGCACGCCGATGATCGCCGCGACCGGGACCGCGAGAAGCAGCCCGAGGAAGCCGAAGAGCGATCCGAAGGCGAGGAGCGCGAACATGACCCAGACGGGGTGGAGCCCGGCCGAGGCCCCGACGAGCTTGGGCGAGAGGATGTTCCCCTCGATGAACTGCCCGACCAGGAAGATGCCGAGCGTGACGAGGACCATCGTCCAGTCCGGCAGGAACTGAACGAGCGCGACGCCGACGGACAGAAGGAGGCCGGTCAGCGAGCCCACATAGGGGATGAAGCTGATCAGGCCGGCCAGGATGCCGATGAGCGCCCCGAAGTTCAGCCCGATGATCGAGAGCCCGGTCGCGTAGAACACGGCGAGGAAGATGCAGACCGCCGTCTGGCCGCGCACGAAACCGGATACGGCCCGATCCATCTCGCGGCCGAGCCGCCGGACGGTGGAACGGTGCCGGGGCGGGACCCAGCTGTCGATGGTCGAGATCATCCGGTCCCAGTCGACCAGGAGGTAGAAGGCCACGACCGGCGTCACGACGAAGATCGAGACCAGCCCGATCACCGCCTGCGATCCGCTCCAGAGGGAGCGCATGAAGGTTGTGACCCAGTTCGCGCCCTGGCCGAGCAGATCGCCGAGCGAGCGCTGGACCTGCCCGAGCGCCTCCTCGCCACCGAATTCCCGCACGAGCGGGCCGCCGTGCTCGGCGATGAGCGCCTGCAGCCGGACGATGTAGCCCGGCACCTGCTCGGCGAATTTCACGACCTGCTGCACCGCGATCGGGACCGCGATGATGAGGACGAGTCCGAACAGGAGCACGAAGACGACGAGGATCACGATCGTCGCCCCGAGGCGCCCGACCCCGAGCCTCTGCAGGCGGTCGGCTACGGGATCGAGCAGGTAGGCGAGCGCCGCCCCCGCCACGAATGGCAGGAGCACGTCCCGGAGCACGTAGAGGCCGAGGAGCAGGAGCCCCAAGGCGAGCAGAGGATAGGCGAGCTGCCGCTGCATGTGAGATCCGGGGTGACCCTGGCCAATGTAGCGGATTTCGTGCCGTTCCGCTCCGGTCGCCGGGACCTGCCCGCGCTACCCGGCCATGTGGCGGAGCCAGCGCCCGAGATAGCCCACTCCGGACACCACGGTCAGGAAGGCCACCACCCAGATTCCGATGCTGATGATCCAGGCGAGCCCGCCGTCGAAGGCCATGGCCGCGAGGACGAGACCTGCGAAGGCGATCTGCGCGGCGGTGTTCAGCTTGCTGATGAGCAGCGGCCGGATCGCCATCGGCTTCTCCATGAGCCGCGACACGAGGATGGCCGCGAAGATCATGAGGTCGCGCGAGACCACGATGATGGTGATCCAGGCCGGAAGCACGTTCACGAGGGAGAGCGCGGCGTAGATGGAGACGAGGAGCGCCTTGTCCGCGAGCGGGTCGATATAGGCGCCGAACTCGGTGCGCATGTCGAAGCGGCGCGCGATGAAGCCGTCGACCGCGTCCGAGATGCCGGCCAGGGCGAAGATGCCGAAGGCGGCCGCCCACTGGCCCTGGTTGATCATCACCACCACCACGGGAACCAGGACGAGCCGCAGGATCGTAATCAGGTTGGGGATCGTCATCTCGCGACCGGCTGGGGTCTCTCTCTGGCCTGTCCTCGCGAGCGTCCGTGCTTGCGTCGGGTCGACGGGACCCTTACTGCCCGGGCAGCTTCAGTCCAAGACCGCATGAGCGACCCACGATCCCGGCCGACCGGCTCCGGCCTGACCTATGCCCAAGCGGGTGTGGATATCGATGCCGGCAACGCGATGGTCGATGCCATCAAGCCGCTCGTGCGGGCCACGCGGCGCCCCGGTGCCGATGCCGAGATCGGCGGGTTCGGCGGCCTCTTCGACCTGAAGGCGGCCGGGTTCAGGGACCCGATCCTCGTCGCCGCCAATGACGGCGTCGGCACCAAGGTGAAGATCGCCATCGAGACCGGTCGGCACGACACGATCGGCATCGACCTCGTGGCGATGTGCGTGAACGACCTCGTGGTCCAGGGCGCCGAGCCGCTGTTCTTCCTCGACTACTACGCGACCGGCCGGCTCGATCCGAAGGCCGGGGTCGAGATCGTGCGCGGCATTACCGAGGGCTGCAGGCGGGCGGGCTGCGCCCTGATCGGCGGCGAGACGGCCGAGATGCCGGGCCTCTATGCGGAGGCGGATTACGACCTCGCGGGCTTCGCGGTCGGCGCCGCCGAACGGGGCGCGCTGCTGCCGCGCGGCGTCCAGGAGGGGGATGTGCTCCTCGGGCTGCCGTCCTCCGGCGTCCATTCCAACGGGTTCTCGCTGGTGCGCAGGATAGTCGAGCGGGCGGGGCTCGCCTGGAGCGACCCGGCCCCGTTCGACGGCGGCCGGACTCTCGGCGAAGCGCTGCTCGAGCCGACCCGCATCTACGTGAAGCCCCTCCTTGCCGCGCTGAAGTCGGGCGCCCAGATCCGGGCCATGGCGCATGTCACCGGCGGCGGCTTTCCGGACAACATCCCCCGCGTGCTGCCGGACGTGCTCGGGGTCGAGCTCGATCTTCAGGCCATCTCCCCTCCCCCCGTCTTCGGCTGGCTCGCACGGGAAGGCGGCATCGCCGAAGCCGAGATGCTGCGCACCTTCAATTGCGGCATCGGCATGGTGGTCGTCGCGCCTGCAGGCGAGGCAGACGCCATCGCGGGAGCGCTGCGCGAACAGGGAGAGAATCCGGTGCGGCTCGGGCGCGTGATCGCCGGGGCGGCGGAGCGCGTGCGCTACGCGGGCAGGCTCGCCATCTGATGGCGGCTGCGAAGAAGCGCGTCGGGATCCTGATCTCGGGGCGCGGCTCGAACATGGCCTCCCTGATCGAGGCCGCGCAGGCGCCCGACTACCCGGCCGAAATCGCCCTCGTCGTCTCCAACCGTCCGGGCGCGGCAGGGCTTGTCCGGGCGCAGGCGGCGGGGGTCGCGACGGCCATCGTCGACCACAGGCTCTTTCCGGCCAGGGCGGATTTCGACGCGGCCCTCGGACGGGCGTTCGAGGAGGCCGGGATCGAGCTGATCTGCCTGGCCGGCTTCATGCGCATCCTGACGGACGGCTTCGTCCAGGCCTGGCTCGGCCGGATGCTGAACATTCATCCGTCGCTCCTGCCGCTCTTCAAGGGGCTCCACCCGCATCGCCAGGCGCTGGAGGCGGGCGTCCGCATTCATGGCTGCACGGTGCATTTCGTCGTGCCGGAACTCGATTCCGGGCCGATCGTGGCGCAGGCGGCCGTGCCCGTGCTGCCGGGCGACACCGAGGAGATGCTCGCCTCCCGCGTCCTGGCCGAGGAGCACCGGCTCTATCCGCTTGGGCTCAGCCTCGTAGCCGCGGGGCAGGCGCGCCTCGAGGGCGGCCGGACGGTCTTTGCAAACGGGAGCCGGACGGCGCTCGGGCTCGCCTGACCCTTCAGGCCAGCGCCGGCTCGGGCTCCGCCCGCACCGGCTCGTCGAAACCCTCCAGCACGGGCCCGATCCGCTCCAGGGCAACCCGGTTGTCGTGGAACCCCGCCCCGCCATAGGGCGCGACGGGATCGGCCGAGGTCAGCGTGTTGATGCCGCGGCCGTCCGGGAAGAAGCCGTTCGGCCAGATCGACTCCGCGATCAGCACGCCCCGCCGCAGGCCGGCGAAGATCCGCGCCCGCAGCAGCACGGCTCCACGCTCGTTGGAGAGCCGGACCCAGTCCCCGGACGCGATGCCGAGCCTCGCCGCATCCTCCGGATGGACCATCACTTCGGGGCGGCCCCCTTCCTTGGCGCGGGAGGTCGGGGTCTCGTTGAAGCTGGAATTCAGGAAGTTGCGGGCCGGGCTCGTCGCGAGCCGGAAGGGGTGGCGCTCCGTCGCGACCTCGATCGCCTCCCAGTGGTCCGGAAACTCGGGGAGCTCCTGCCAGGGGCCCATCGGCCCATCATTGGCGTTCGGGACCTTCGTCCAGTCCGGAGCGAAGCGGAACTTGCCGTCCGGATAGCCGAACCCGTTCAGGTAATGCGCCTCCTCGAAAGGCGGCTGCGCGTCGAGCCAGTTGTCCCTGGCGAGATCCGCGAAGGTCCCCCGCCCAGATGCCGCGAGCATCCGGTCGATCAGCTCGCGCGGCGTCATTCCGAACCCGGGATGCTCCGCGCCGACGCGGCGCGCCAGCCCGCAGATGACGTCATGGTTGGAGCGGCACTCGCCTGGCGGGTCGACGAGCCTGAGGCCGAGCTGGATGTGCTGGTGCCCCCCGCCCGTATAGAGATCGTCGTGCTCCAGGAACATGGTCGCGGGCAGCACGATGTCGGCCATCCGTGCGGTCTCGGTCATCACCTGCTCGTGCACGCAGGTGAAGAGGTCCTCACGGGCGAAGCCTCGCTTGACAAGTTCCTGCTCCGGCGCGACCGAGACCGGGTTCGTGTTCTGGATCAGCATCGCCGTGACCGGCGGGCCGTCCCGCAGCGCCTCGCGGTCGCCGGTCAGCACGCGACCGATCTGGGTCTGCTGCAGCCGCCGGATCGAGGGGTTGCGGACGTCCTCGCCCTCGATCAGACGCTTGTCGAGCCGATACACGCCCGAATTGGAGTGGAACGCTCCGCCGCCCTCGACCTGCCAGGCTCCCGTGACCGCCGGGATGGAGAGCGCCGCGTGCATGTTCACGGCGCCGTTGCGGCTGCGCGAAAAGCCGTAGCCCAGGCGGAAGAAGCTCGCCTTCCGGGTCCCGACGATCCCGGCAAAGCTCTCGATCTCTCCGACCGAGAGCCCCGTGATCGCGGCGGCCCATTCCGGCGTCCGGGCCGCGAGATGCCGCTCGAGATCGCCGGGCCGGTCGGTGTAGCGGGCGAGATAATCGCGGTCGGCCATCCCGTCCCGGAAGAGGACGTGCATGACCGCGCAGGCGAGCGCCCCGTCCGTCCCCGGCCGCAGCAGCAGGGCGAGATCCGCCTGCTTCATGGTCGGGTTGTCGTAGACGTCGACGACCACGATCTTCGCCCCGCGCTCCTTCCGGGCGCGCAGGGCGTGCGTCATCACGTTGACCTGCGTGTGGACCGGGTTCGTCCCCCAGATCACCACGCAATCCGCTCGCGCCATCTCGCGCGGATCGGCGCCGGCGAGCTTGCCGGTTCCGGCAATGTAGCCCGTCCAGGCGGGCGTCGTGCAGATCGTCGAATACTGGCCGGAATAGTTCTTCGCGTGGCGCAGGCGGTTGATGCCGTCGCGCATCACGTAGCCCATCGTGCCGGCGTAATAGTAGGGCCACACGGCCTCCGAGCCGAAGCGGCGTTCGGCCTCGATGAATGCCGCAGCCGTCCGGTCGAGCGCCTCCTCCCAGGAGATGCGCTTGAACTGACCCGACCCTTTCGGACCGACCCGCAGCAGCGGGTGCATCAGCCGGTCGGGATGATAGAGCCGTTCGGAATAGCGTGCGACCTTGGCGCAGACGACGCCCGCCGTGTAGCTGTGGCCGGCGGCGCCCCGCACCCGGCCGATCGTGCGTCCCTCGATGACCTCAACCTCCAGCCCGCAGGTGGAGGGGCAATCGTGCGGACAGGTGGAAAGCCGGGTTTCGACCCGGGGGATGAGGTTCATAGGCCTTCCGATCGGAACGCCTCGAAACTACGGCCGGCTCTTCCAGCCCGCAACCTCCGTGGCCTGTTGGCGCGTAGCGCGCCGACGAAAAGGCAATCGTCGAGGAGGCGCTCGGAAGGCTGGTCGCCGATTGCGAGCGCCGTCCCTCGGGCTTGTCGGCAGCCTACCGCACGATCTCGTTGCCGGAGAAAAACTGCGCGATCTCGATCCTGGCGTTCTCCGGGCTGTCGGAACCGTGGACGGTGTTCTCGCCGACCGACTGCGCGAACTTCTTGCGGATCGTGCCCTCGGCTGCGTTGGCGGGGTTGGTCGCCCCCATCACCTCCCGATACTTGGCGATCGCGTTCTCCCCTTCGAGCACCTGGACCACCACGGGCCCGGAGGTCATGAATTCCACGAGCTCGCCGAAGAAGGGGCGCTCGCGGTGCACCGCATAGAAGGTCTCCGCCTGGGCCTTGGTCATCAGGATCCGCTTCTGCGCCACGATGCGCAGGCCCGCCTCCTCGATGACGGCATTCACGGCGCCTGTCAGGTTGCGCCGGGTCGCGTCGGGCTTGAGGATGGAAAAGGTCTGCTCGGTGGCCATGTAAATCCGTTCCTAGAGGAGATGGGTGGCGGCTTATAGCACCGAGCTTGCCCGTCTCAACCCGGACCGGGCCCTCGGTTGCCCAGCCGGCGTCTGGTTCTCGTCACAGATTCTGCAAGATCAACCCTGAGCTTGCCCCCGCGCCGGCAGTCGGGGCGCCACAGCGAGGTGACTGACGGGAGGGTTTCGGGATGCGAGTAGCTTGGATGGCCGGAGCGGCGGCGTCGCTCCTGATCGCAGGCGCTGCCTCGGCGGAGAGCGGGCGCATCACGGGCGTGTGGCTCACCGAGAACGGGGATTCCAAGATACGCATCTCGCCCTGCGGCAAGGGCTATTGCGGCACCGTCGTATGGGCGAAGACCCAAGGGGTCGACGAGAACAATCCCGATCCGTCGCTTCGCAAGCGTCCGATCGTCGGCATGCCGCTGACCAGGGACATGCGCCCGGCTGGCGACCGTTATGCGGGCTCGATCTACAATCCCGACAATGGCAAGACGTACAGCGTGACGATGCAGGTCAGGGGCACGAGCAAGCTGGAGGTCGAGGGATGCGTGCTGGGCTTCCTGTGCGGCGGGGAGTCCTGGTCGCGGCTGCCGGACGAGACGGCAAGCGCCGAACCCGTCCCGAAGGCGCGCTGAGGCTCGCAAAAGCGATCGCTGCCGGAGGGCTCTGGCTCGGAGCGGTCCCAGCGCTGGCGCAGGACGTCACCGGGACTTGGCTGACGGAGGGCGGGCGGTCGCAGGTTCGGGTCGCTCCATGCGGGACCGCCCGGTGCGGGACGATCGTCTGGACGCCGGCCGGGGCGAAGGATGTCAACAACCCCGACCCTGCCCGCCGCTCGAACGCCCTCGTTGGGCTGCAGATGATCCGCGGCGCGCGGCCCACGGCCGACGGCTGGACAGGCGAACTCTACAATCCGCTGGACGGGCGGACCTATACCGGCCGCATGCGGCTGATCTCGCCGGCGCAGCTCGAGCTCTCGGGCTGCGTCCTCGCCGGACTGATCTGCAAATCACAAATCTGGACGCGACTCCGCTAGCACTATCGCGCGCGAGGATCGAAGAATACGGAGCGACGGCGGGATCATTCCTGTTCGTGCTGCCGCGATCTCCGGCTTTCTCTCGATGGCTAAGGACATTCACCGCAAGGATGCTCCCGGCTGCGCTGAACACGACATCTCTCCATGTCGTCGCGACCGCGTTCGGGCGGTCAGGATGCAGCGCGCCGGCGTGGATTTTTACAGTTGCAAGGCGGTCCGCGGCATTTAGCATCGCGCTCCAGGCCGCCAACCGGCTGCACGGAGACAACATGCGCAGGCTCAGCTTCGTTTCAGCAGCCCTCATCTTCACCTGTTTCGTCGGAGTTCAGCCGAGTCTCGCCCAGGGAAACCCTCCCGCGGGAGCGAGCATCGGTGAGAAAGTCGCGGAGCAGCCCAAGGCGGAACGGTCCTCCCGGCGGACGCGGGCGGCGCGCAAGGACCGCGAGCCGACCGTCGGGCAGATGGCAGCGCGCGAGCGGCAGCGGAAATGCGGGGCGGAATGGAAGGAGGCGAAGGCCGCCAACAGGACGGGCGCGATGAAGTGGCCGCAATTCTGGAGCAGGTGCAACGCCCGGCTCAAGGGAGGCCAGGCCTGACCCGGATTCGCCTGCGCGGCCGTGTGGGACAGCGGCAGCGCTCCGTTGCGGGCACCCTCTTCCGCCCCGGGTGAGGCGGCGATGGACCGGATCGAACGCGAGAGGCGCCTGCTGCAGAAGGTGGTCGCTGTCGGCGGCTTCGTGCCCGTGGCTGTGGGCCTCTTCGGCGTGCTGTTCGGCCCCACGCTCACCGGCGATGTCGGGCTCAGCGTCTCCGGCGACAGCCATTACCGCTATCTTTCCGGCCTCCTCCTCGGCGTCGGACTTCTATTCTGGTCGTGCATTCCGGCGATCGAGGAGAAGACCGGCCGCTTTCAGTGCCTGACCCTGATCGTCGTCGCGGGCGGTCTCGCGCGCCTGCTCGGGCTCGGGCTGACCGGCATTCCATCCCTCGCGATGCTCGGGGCGCTCGCGATGGAGCTCTTCGTCACGCCCGTCCTCTGCCTGTGGCAGGCACGGGTCGCCCGTCAGCACCGCCGGCCGCCGCAGGACGAGGCCGCCAAGCCAACCTGAAGCTTACGGCACCCGGCTCGCAACGGCCGTCTCCCGGTCCAGCGCCTTCTCGAAGAAGAACTCGCGCGACCGCGAGATATCGTGGAGGTCCCGCGTTTCGCCGGAGGTCGAGAAGCCCAGGCGGGCGTAGAGCCGGTGCGCGGCCGCAAAGCGAGTGTCCGACCAGAAGACGAGGCGTTCCGCCCCGGATGCGCGCGCATGATCTTCAGCCAGGCCCACCAGCCTCTCGCCAAGGCCGCGACGGCGCTGGTCCGGACGCACGTAGAGCCGGTGGAGCTCGGCGAGCCGAGGTTCCGGGAAATCGACCGCGACGCAAGCGCAGACCCGGCCGCGGCCGTCTTCCGCAACCCAGAACGTGCCTCCCGTCCGGACATAGACGTCCGCCGGACGAAGCAGGTCGGAAAGGTCCTGGTGCGGATCGACATAGCAGCCCGGATATTCCGCGAAGCACAGAGCCAAGAGCCCGAAGAGGTCCTGGGCGTCGTCCTCGCGGACCGTCCGAATAGCGATGCTCATGATCCAGCCATGGCCAGGAGAAATCCCAGCGCAACATGAAAAGGCCCGCCGGGGAACCGGCGGGCCAGGATCTCGACAGGGAAGCCCGGTTACCGGGTCGCGGGAGCGGCCGCGCCCGACCCGGCCGAGGGTCCGCCGCCCGTAACGCCGCCGGCCGAGCCGGTCGCCCGCGTGCCGGCCGAGCCGGAGCCCTCGGAGCGGGCGCCGCCTTGCTCGCCGCCGCTCCGGCCGGAAACGCTGCCCGTCGCATCCATGCGGCTGCCGCCCGTGCGCGCGCCGCCCGTCAGCTCGCGGCTGCCGCCGTCACGGCCACGAACCTCGTTCTGGGTACCGGTGCGGACGCCGATCGAGACGCCCGTCCGCTCGCGGGCGCCGACGCCGACCCGTACGGTATCGCGGTCGTAGCTGCGCACGCGGCGGCTGCGGACGGTCACGCTGTCCGGCTCCGAATAGCTGCGCACCACCGTGCGGCGGCGCACCGTGGTGGCCGGCTCGGCGACATAGCGCCGGCTCTTCACGACGTATTTCGTTCCCTTCTTTTTCTTGGAGACGTGCTTCGCGGCTACCTTCCGCTTGATGACCGTCTTCTTCACCGCCGGGACGGAATCCTCCTCCACCGTCACGTGGCGGACGCCGCGCCGGCGATGGACGACCTGCACGTCGGGCTCGCTCGAATGGCTGCGCACGCGGGTGCGGCTATGGACGACCGAAGGGCGATCCCGAACCTCGATGCCGACCCTTGCTCCGGATTCGCGACGCAAGCCGGTCTCGACCTGTGCCGAGCCCGAGGTGCGGCCCTCGGCGCTCACCCCGGAACTGCTGCCCCGGTCGCTGGAGCGGCTCGTGCCGCCGCCCGTGCCGCGGCTTTCCGTCGTGGCGCCGGCCGAACCGCCGGCGGGTGAGCCGGCGCTCGTGGCGCCTGTCGCCCCACCCGAGGCCGCACCCGCAGCACCACCCGATGCGCCTGGGCCTGATCCGCCGGATGTCTGGGCCAAGGCAGTGCTGCCGATCAATGCGGCAGCAAGCCCGAGAGCAAGAATTCTCATAGGCGTTGTCCTCTCAACCGGTTCCACCGTGGCCGAGGAACGCCCTGCGCGGGGCCGAGTTCCGGATCTGCAGCTGTGGATCTTGAATTCGCCTGCCGCTACACTGAAAATGAACGCCCGTTCATCTTTTCGAATGGAGCTAAATACCGCCTCACCCTATCAGATGCCGAGCTTCTGCTTGAGCATCTCGTTTACTGCCTGGGGGTTTGTCTTCCCGCCGGTAGCCTTCATGACCTGACCGACGAACCAGCCGAGCAGGGTCGGCTTGGCCTTAGCCTGCTCCACCTTGTCCGGGTTCGCGGCGATGATCTGGTCGACTGCGGCCTCGATCGCGCCCGTATCGGTCACCTGCTTCATGCCGCGCGCCTCGACGATCTCGCGCGGCTCGCCGCCCTCGCTCCACACGATCTCGAACAGGTCCTTGGCGATCTTGCCCGAGATCACCTTCTCCCCGATCAGGTCCACGATCGCGCCGAGCTGCGCGGCGGAGACGGGCGAATCCTCGATGCCCTTGCCCTCCTTGTTGAGTCGGCCGAAGAGCTCGTTGATGATCCAGTTCGCCGCCGCCTTCCCGTCGCGGCCTCTCGCCACCGCCTCGAAGTAGTCGGCTGAGGCGCGCTCGGCCACGAGCACGCCCGCGTCATAGGGCGTGAGCCCGTAATCGGCGACGAACCGCGCCTTCTTGGCATCGGGCAGTTCGGGCAGGTGCTGCGCGAGGTCCTCCACATAGGCCGGGCTGAGCTCCAGCGGCAGCAGGTCCGGATCCGGGAAGTAGCGGTAGTCATGCGCCTCCTCCTTGGAGCGCATCGACCGCGTCTCACCCCGGCCCGCATCGAAAAGCCGCGTCTCCTGGTCGATCGTGCCGCCGTCCTCGAGGATCGCGATCTGGCGGCGTGCCTCGTACTCGATCGCCTGGCCTATGAAGCGGATCGAGTTCACGTTCTTGATCTCGCAGCGCGTGCCGAGCGGCTCGCCCGGCCGGCGGACGGAGACGTTCACGTCCGCCCGGAGATTTCCCTTCTCCATGTCGCCGTCGCAGGTGCCGAGATAGCGCAGGATCGTGCGCAGCTTCGCCACATAGGCCTTGGCCTCCTCGGAGGAGCGCATGTCGGGCTTCGACACGATCTCCATGAGCGCCACGCCCGACCGGTTCAGGTCGACGAAGCTGTCCGTCGCCGAGAGGTCGTGGATCGACTTGCCGGCGTCCTGCTCCAGGTGCAGCCGCTCGATGCCGACCGTGATCGTCTCGCCGTCGGGCAGGTCGACGACCACCTCCCCCTCGCCCACGATCGGGCTCTTGTACTGGCTGATCTGATAGCCCTGCGGCAGGTCCGGGTAGAAGTAGTTCTTGCGGTCGAAGACGGACCTGAGATTGATCCGGGCCTTGAGCCCGAGCCCGGTGCGCACGGCCTGGGCGACGCATTCCTCGTTGATCACCGGGAGCATGCCGGGCATCGCGGCGTCCACCAGCGACACGTGGGCGTTCGGCGGCCCGCCGAAGGCTGTGGACGCGCCCGAGAACAGCTTCGACTTGCTGGTCACCTGCGCATGGATCTCCATGCCGATGATGACCTCCCAGTCGGAGATGGCCCCTTTGATCAGCTTCTTCGGGTCGATAGCGGCGTTCATGACTTCGTCCAGTTCCGGCCTGCAGTAAGGACGAGGAGCCCGGAGGGTCAACCGGCGCCCGCTGGACGCGCCCCTCTGCCGCGTCTGCTTGCCCGGGCGGCGACGCACCTCCTGGCCGCCCGACAGGTCCATTCCGGCGGACGTCCCTGCAGCAATACCGGAGGCGCCCGAACCGCCAAGCTGTCTTGCTCGCGAAGGAATACGTACAGCATTCGGCAAGCTGAGCAGCTCATCAGGTTGAATCGCGATGAACCAAGCCATGTGCTTCTGCGTTGGGAAAGCAGAAATGAGCAACCTGGAGCTTGGTTATGGCTCTCGAGAGACCAGACAACCTTGACAATATGCCGCCCGAGCTCGAGCTGCGGGACGACGACCGTTTCACCGGTTACGAAGCGGAGCCGGAGCGCTCGCATTTCGGCGCGTTCCTCATGGGCGGCATGGTCGTTGCCGGCGGGCTCCTCGCCTTCCTGTACTACGACACGGACAACCTGAACGGCCGGGCGAGCAGCGATCTCATGACAGGCGGCATCAGCCGGACGGAGGCTCCGCCTTCGCTTCCGAGCCTGAGGCTCTCGCCCTCCAGGCAGGACGCTCCACAGCAGCCGTGACCGAGGCCGGGCGCATGCCCGGCTTTCATCTCCAGCGGCCGCGAAGCCGGCGAGCGCCATATCCCAGAGCTGCCCAGGCGAGAGCCGCGACCGCCCGCACCGGGAACAGGGTCGGGCCGCTTCGCGAGAGCGGCGCGAGCGTCGGCAGGCCGATCAGGGTGAGCAGCCAGTCGACGAGGAGCGCGATCGCGAGCGCGGCGATCGCGGCGATGAAGATCTTGCCCTTCTGGTCCGCGCGCCAGCCCAGCGACACGGCGACCGCGATCAGGACGGGATCGAAGGCCGCCCAGATCCAGACCGAGACCGGAACGCCGACCGGTGTCACGTCCACCAGGCGTCCGGCATCGTCAGACGCCCGGCCGCATCCTCGATCACCTGGCCGGCCGCGAACAGCGTCTCCTCGTCGAAGGCGCGGCCGATCAGCTGCAGCCCGAGCGGCAGGCCCTGCGAATCGAGGCCCGCGGGCACCGAGATTCCCGGCAGACCGGCCATGTTCACGGTGACCGTGAAGACGTCGTTCAGGTACATCTCGACCGGATCGGCCGAGCCCTTCTCGCCGATGCCGAAGGCCGCTGACGGAGTCGCGGGCGTGAGGATCGCGTCCACCCCGCTCGCATAGACCTGCTCGAAATCCCGCTTGATGAGCGTCCGGATCTTCTGCGCCCGGACGTAATAGGCGTCGTAATAGCCGGCCGAGAGCACGTAGGTGCCGATCATGACCCGCCGCTTGACCTCGCGCCCGAAGCCTAGGGCGCGGGTCTCCTCGTAGAGGCCGATCACGTCCTTGGCGGGAACCCGGAGCCCGTACCGCACGCCGTCGTAGCGGGCGAGGTTCGACGAAGCCTCGGCGGGCGCCACGATGTAATAGGCCGGAAGAGCGTATTTGGTGTGAGGGAGGGAGACCTCGACGATTTCGGCTCCGGCATCGCGCAGCCACTCGGCCCCGCGCTGCCAGAGCGCCTCGATTTCGGCCGGAATGCCGTCGAGCCGGTATTCCTTCGGGATTCCGATCTTCAGCCCCTTCACGCCGCGCCCGACAGCGGCCTCGAAATCCGGCACCGGGATGTCCGCCGAGGTCGTGTCCTTCGGATCGTGCCCGGCCATGGAGCGGAGCAGGATCGCGTTGTCGCGAACCGTGCGGGCGATCGGGCCGGCCTGGTCGAGGGACGACGCGAAGGCGACGATGCCCCAGCGCGAGCAGCGGCCGTAGGTCGGCTTGATCCCGACCGTCCCCGTGAAGGCGGCGGGCTGGCGGATGGACCCGCCGGTATCGGTCGCGGTGGCGCCCAGGCAAAGGCGGGCCGCGACGGCTGCCGCCGAGCCGCCCGAGGATCCGCCGGGCACCAGGTGCTGGCCGACGATTCCCTCGCCCGTCTCGGCATGGACGTTCGAGCCGCGCCGCCGCCAGGGCGACACGACGGGCCCGAAGCAGGAGGTCTCGTTCGACGAGCCCATCGCGAATTCGTCGTTGTTGAGCTTGCCCAGCATCACGGCGCCGTCGCGCCAGAGATTGGCCGTGACGGTCGACTCGTAGGTCGGCTTGAACTCCCCGAGGATGCGGCTGCAGGCGGTGGTGCGCACTCCCCTGGTGCAGAACAGGTCCTTGATGCCGAGCGGAAGCCCTTCGAGCGGGCCTCCCTCGCCGCGGGCCAGCCTCGCATCGCTCCGAGCCGCGGCTTCGAGGGCGAGCTCGGGGGTCTCGAGGACATAGGCGTTGAGCGCCCGCGCGTTCTCGACCGCGGTCACATGGGCCTGCGTCAGCTCGGTCGAGGAGAGCTTGCGGGCCTTCAGGGCGTCGCGGGCCTCCGCGAGGGTCAGATCGGTCAGATCGCTCATGGGCTCTTCGGGCCGGGTTCCGGCGCTCGGGGATCTCGGCGCTCCGATCGTTGCGGAGCGCGGCAGGGAATTGTCGGCCTATTCGACGACCTTGGGTACGACGAAGAAGCCATCTTCGGACACAGGCGCGTTGGCCAGAATGGACACGACGTCGCCGCCGTCCGTCACGACGTCCGGCCGCATCCTCATGGCCATCGGCGTGACGGAGGTCATGGGCTCCACACCGGCCACATCCACCTCCTCGAGCTGCTCGACGAAGGACAGGATGGCGTTGAGCTCATCCTGCATCTGCGGCAGGTCCGCCTCGTCCAGTCTGATGCGAGCAAGACGTGCGATCCGGCGGACAGTCGCTTGGTCGACCGACATGGTTTCCTCGAGATGGCGGTGATGGGGCGGCTATAGCACCGCCCGTCTCACGCCGACAACCGACGGGCCGCTCAGGTCACGACCGAATAGAAGCTCGACGGCCCCGGAACCACGATGACTTTCTGCAGGCCGTGGACCCGCCCGCTCCAGAAGGCTCCGGCCACGGTGGCGAAGAGGACGGCCAGAAAGAACAGGTCGCGCCACACGGAGCGGCGCTCGCCGGCCGGCGCATTGTCGTTCGCCGAGCGGCCGCTCACCTGCCTCCCGGCCCGGTGGCTCGGTACGGGCGAGGACGCACGCCGCCCGATGGAGACGAAGGCCGAAACGGGCACCCGCCGGACCGCCCCGGGGATCCGGAGAACCCGCTCGCCCTCGCCGGCTCCGGGGAGGGACCGGACGGCACCGGCCGCCGGCCCCGCCGGCACGACAGGTGCCGACCCGGGCACTTTCGGGAGAGATGCGAGCACAGGCCCCAGGCCGAGCTGGTGCCAGCTCTCGTCCCGGACCTCGCCGTCGATCACCTGCACCGCCCGGCGGCTATCCGCGTCCCCTGTCCCGGCCATCCGTCGCGCCCCGCTACGGTTAAGAAACCGTAAACGGTCTTATGCCACCGGCGCACTGCAGGTGTCACGCGCCTAGGGACGGGCGCACGGGATATGGTTAATCCGCGCGGATCGTGACCGCCGTTCCGACATGCGGCGTGATCACCTGGACGCCGCTCCCCTCCATGGCGGCCACGAACCCGTCGGCATTCTGGGCGATGATCGGGAACGAGCCGAAATGGCACGGTATCACGGCCTTCGGCGTGAAGAAGCGCTTCACCGCGAAGGCGGTGCGCTCGGCGCCCATCGTGAAGCGGTCGCCGATCGGGACCATCAGGATGTCCGGCCGATGCAGCTCCTGGATGAGTTCCATCTCCATGAAGAGATCGGTATCGCCCATATGGTAGACGGTCGGCTCACCGGGGGCCGTGACGATGAGGCCGTGCGGATTCCCCATTGGCGTGAAGACTTCGCCGTCGATCATGGTCGAGCTGTGGTCGGCCCGGACCATCGTGACCTGGAACCCGCCCTGGTCGGTCGTCCCGCCCGAATTCATCGGGTCGATGGAGGACACGCCGCGATTCGCGAGCCACATGCAGATCTCGAAATTCGCGACGACCTTCGCTCCGGTGCGCTTGGCGATATCGATCGTGTCCCCGATGTGATCGGAATGGCCGTGCGTGATCAGGATGTGGGTCGTCCCGGCGGAGGCGGCTTCGCCCTCGCCGGAGAAGCCCGGATTGCCGGTGAGAAACGGATCGATCAGCACGACCTTGTCAGCGAATTCGAGACGGAAGGCGGAATGGCCGAGCCAGGTAATCCTCATGGACGTGCATCTCCTTGTCGCGCCCTCCCACTTACCGGGCGAATGAAGGAGCCGGAAGCCTTTGCGCGGGCTTGTTCCGGGGCGGGCACGTGATCGCGCTAGAGCCTGCGCTCGCAGCCCTCGCAGCGCTTCCCCGCGGCCAGCGCCTGCTCGGCTTCGACATCGGGACGAAGACGATCGGGCTCGCCATGTCCGACGTGGAGCGGACCTTGGCGACGCCTCTGGAGACCCTGGTGCGGACCAAGTTCGGCAAGGACGCCGAGCGGCTCGGCGAGCATGTGCGGCGGTACGGGATCGGCGGCTTCGTGGTGGGCCTTCCAGTCAACATGGACGGGTCCGAGGGACCGCGCGCCCAGGCGACCCGCGCCTTCATGCGCAACCTCGGGCGCGTCCTGCCGCTGCCGGTCGCCTTCTGGGACGAGCGGCTCTCGACGGCGGCCGTGCAGCGGGCCCTGATCGACGCGGACGCCTCGCGCGCCAGACGAGCCGAAGTCGTCGACCGCATGGCTGCAGCCTACATCCTTCAGGGCGCCCTCGACCGCATCCGCACCTCGCGCAGCGAAGACACAACCTTGTATTAGTCATCAACCGCCGTTGCGATAATCTTTGGTTGTGTATACCTTCCGCTGGAAGGGCGGAACGGGGGCAGACGCATGGGGATGCCGCAAGATCCCGGAGACGGCGTCAACCGGGCGGCAGGCAGGGCTCGGCAGCATCGCCGGGCGGAATGCAGCTCCGCACCTGTCCGGCCCGAAAGCACAGCCGCCTATATAGCCGACATTACGATCGAGCTCGCCAGACTTGCCCGAGGCTCGCAGCTCGAGGTGCTGGCCTATCTTCTGGATATCGCTCAGCTCGAAGCGGCGAGCACGCTCCGGCGGCTCGCCCGAGAACCCCGCGCCCGCTGAACTCCCCTCGGCCGAAACCTGGTTCAGACCGGGCGGGCTGCCCGGTCCGGCCGGAGCGTGATCGTCTGGCCGGGATGACGGTCGATCACCCCTTCCATGTCGAGCTCTACGAGGACCATCTGCACGGTCCTGACGGGCAATCCTGACTGCCGGGCGATCTCATCCGGTCCGATCGGAGCACCACCGATCAGGGAGAGCACGCGCTCGCGGTCCGTCGTCGCGGCAGCGGGTTCCTCGAACGCCTCCTCGAAGCTGAGGCTCGGGGCGGGCGCGGCGCCTGCGATCTCGAGCTCGTCCCACAGTTCCTCGTGCTGCCCATAGAGGCCGGCCGCCTCGCGATAGACGCCGTCCGTCCCGGGCGAAGCCGTAGGGGTCGGACCTGCCGCCAGGAGCGGCTCGATCACCGCAATCACATGCTCGGCGCCGGCACACAGCGTGGCGCCGCTGCGGATCAGGTCGTTCGTGCCCTCCGCCCGGGGATCGAGGGGCGAACCCGGAACGGCGAAGACCTCCCTGCCCTGCTCCAGGGCGAAGCGCGCCGTGATCAGCGAGCCGGAGCGCCGCGCCGCCTCGACGACCACGACCCCGTAGGACAGTCCGGACACGATACGATTCCGTCGGGGAAAATCGCGGCCCCGCGGCTCCCAGCCGATCGGCATCTCGCTCACCGCGGCTCCACCCTCTCCGAGGATGCGGTCCAGGAGAGGCAGGTTCTCGCTCGGATAGACCCGCTCGTGGCCCCCGGCGAGCACCGCGACCGTCCCGGTGGCCAGCGCGGCCTTGTGGGCCCGCGTGTCGATGCCCCGGGCGAGGCCGGATACGATCACGTAGCCGTGGCGGCCGAGCTCGGCCGCGAGCCGCTCCGTGAAGGCGCCGCCCGCAGCGGACGCGTTCCGGGAACCGACGATCGCCACGGTGGGTCTTGCGAGCGCCTCCGCCGAGCCGCGCACCGCGAGGAGCGGCGGCGCGCTGTCGATCGCGAGAAGCGGTTTCGGGTAGTCCGGCTCTCCTTGCGCCACGAAGCGGCCGCCGAGCCGCGCGAGCGCATCGCGCTCGCGCTCCGCTTCCGCGCGGGTCGCCACCCTGATGGTGAGCCGCCCGGCACGCCGGGCGAGATCCGGCAGCGCCTCCAGCGCCGCCCTGGCCCCGCCGAACTGGTTCACCAATGCCCGGAAGGTGCGGGGACCGACGCGCTCGCTTCGGATCAGGCGCAGCCAGTCGAGCCGCTGCTCGTCCGTGAGCGCGAAGCCGCTCATCCCTTCTGGCCGATCCGGCCTTCGGTGCCGGCCAGGAGCCGCTCGATATTCGGGCGATGCTTGAACCAGAGGACGACGACGAGCCCGGCCATGGCGAGAGCCGTCGGCGCATCGCCGAAATACCACAGCCCGAACGGGGTCAGGATGGAGGCGACGAGGGCGGCGAGCGACGAGTAGCGCGACACGAACGCCACGCCGAGCCAGACGGCCGCGAATATCAGAGCGACGCGCCAATCCAGGGCCAGGAGGCAGCCGATGAAGGTCGCCACGCCCTTGCCGCCCTTGAAACCGAGCCAGACCGGGAAGACGTGGCCCAGGAAGGCGCCTGCCGCCGCCGCGAGCGCCGCTTCGGGGCCGAGGAGCCGCAGCGCGACCAGGATCGCCACCGTCCCCTTCAGGGCGTCGAACAGGAGCGTCGCGGCGGCAAGCCCTTTGCGGCCCGTGCGGAGGACGTTCGTCGCGCCGATATTCCCCGAGCCGATCGCCCGGACGTCGCCGAGCCCGGCGGCCCGAGTGAGAAGCAGCCCGAACGGCACGGACCCGAGCAGGTAGCCGAGAAGGAGCCCGGCGCCGATCGCGCCCCAGGACAGGGCGGTCATCCAGCCACCTCCTCGAAGCCCCCATGCACGCGGCGCCCGGCGACAAAGGTCGCGACGACCCTACCCTCCAGCCGGGCCTCGTCGAAGGGCGAGTTCTTGGACAGCGAACGCAGCTTGCGCTTGTCCAGCACATAGGGCCGGTCGATATCGACGAGTATCAGGTCCGCCGGCGCCCCGGCGGCGATCTGCCCCCCGGGCAGGCCCAGGATCTCGGCCGGCCGGCTCGACAAGGCCGCGAGGAGCGGCGCCAATTCGATCGCCCCCTCGTGGACGAGCCGGAGCGAGGCGGCGAGGAGCGTCTCCAGTCCGACCGCGCCATCGGCGGCCTCGGCAAAGGGAAGCCGCTTGGTCTCCACATCCTGCGGGTTGTGATCGGAGACGACCACGTCGATCAGCCCCTCCGCGAGGGCCTGGATCACGGCTTGGCGGTCATCCTCGTGGCGGAGCGGCGGCGAGAGCTTGCAGAAGGTGCGGTAATCGCCGACATCGTTCTCGTTCAGCGCGAGATTGTTCACGGAGACGCCGCAGGTGACCTGCAGGCCCGCCTCCTTCGCGCGCCGCACGATCTCGACCGAATCGGCGCAGGAGATCATGGCCGCGTGGTACCGGCCGCGGGTGAGGCGGACGAGGCGGATGTCCCGCTCCAGCATCAGGGTCTCGGCCTCGCGCGGAATGCCGCCGAGACCGAGCCGCGAAGCGAATTCCCCCTCGTTCATCACCCCGGTGCCGACGAGGCTGGCCTCCTCGAGATGCGGCATCAGGAGAGCGTCCAGGTCGCGCGCATAGGTCAGGGCCCGCCGCATCACGCCCGCGGACGCCACCCCCTTCGCACCGTCGGTGAAAGCGACCGCTCCCGCCTCGCGGAGAAGGCCGATCTCGGTCATCTCGCGACCTTCCAGGCCCTTCGTAATGGCGGCGGCGGGATGGATGTTGACGATCGCGGTATCGCGTGCCCGGCGCAGTAGGAAGTCGACGATCGCGGGATCGTCCACGACCGGGTTCGTATCCGGCATGGAGACGAGGGTCGTGACCCCGCCCGCGGCCGCAGCTTCGCTCGCGCTCTTCAGCGTTTCCCGGTGCTCCGCTCCCGGCTCGCCGATGAAGGCCCGCATGTCGACGAGCCCCGGCGCGAGGACCAGGCCCTCGCACGCGACGCGCTCCGCGCCGTCGGGCAGATCGGGGGTCGCGCCCCAGACCACGTCGGCGATGATCCCGTCCCGCACCAGCACCGCGCCGCGCCCGTCGCGGCCGGAGCGCGGGTCGACCACGCGGGCGTCGGCGAACAGGACAGGCCGGGCCGGATTCGCGCCGCCCATCAGCGCCGCGCGTCCAGATCGTCGAGGGTCGGGAAAGCAGCCATCGCCTCTGCCGATTTGCCGGTCGCCCGCCGTGCATCGGACACAGCGGCCGCTACATACAGGAAAGCCGCCCGGAGGCGGCCTTCGGAATTGGTGCCAGAATGGTCGGAGCGGCGGGATTCGAACCCACGACCCCTAGTCCCCCAGACTAGTGCGCTAACCGGGCTGCGCTACGCTCCGACACCCTGGCGGGCGTCTGCTTGGTATGGCCTTCCGGCCGTTCGCGCAACCCCGGCCGGCGGACCGGCCGGAGCCACGCTTCGGCTCAGCTATGGGCGAGGATCGCGAGAAGAAGCAGCGCGATGATGTTGGTGATCTTGATCGCCGGGTTCACGGCCGGGCCTGCGGTGTCCTTGTAGGGGTCGCCCACGGTATCGCCGGTGACGGAGGCCTTGTGCGCCTCCGACCCCTTCATGTGGCGCACGCCGTCCTTGTCGACGAAGCCGTCCTCGAAGCTCTTCTTGGCGTTGTCCCAGGCGCCGCCGCCGGAGGTCATCGAGATCGCGACGAAGATGCCCGTGACGATCACGCCCATCAGCATCGCGCCGACCGCCGCGAAGGCCTGGTTCCGCCCGGCGATCGCGTTGATGGCGAAATAGGTCACGATCGGCGCAAGCACCGGGAGAAGGGACGGGATCACCATCTCCTTGATCGCGGCGCGGGTCAGCATGTCGACGGCGCGGCCGTAATCGGGCCGGTCCCGCCCCTCCATGATGCCGGGCTTCTCCCGGAACTGGCGCCGCACCTCCTCGACCACCGAGCCCGCCGCACGGCCGACCGCGGTCATCGCGATGCCGCTGAACAGGAAGGGGATCAGGCCGCCGAGCAGGAGCCCGACCACGACGTAGGGGTTGGACAGCGAGAAGTCGACCGTCACGCCCTTGAAGTACTGGAAGGCGGTCGAGCCCGGCTTGTTCGCCTCCGTCACGAAGAAGTTGAGGTCGGACGTGTAGGCGGCGAAGAGCACGAGCGCCCCGAGCCCGGCCGAGCCGATCGCATAGCCCTTGGTGACGGCCTTGGTCGTGTTGCCGACGGCATCCAGCGCGTCGGTGGACTTGCGGACGTCGCTCGGCAGCCCCGCCATCTCGGCGATGCCGCCGGCATTGTCCGTGACCGGGCCGAAGGCGTCCAGCGCCACGACGACGCCCGCCAGCGCCAGCATCGCGGTCGTCGCGATCGCGATCCCGAAGAGGCCCGCGAGCGCATAGGAGACGATGATGCCGGCGATGATCACGATGGTCGGCATCGCGGTCGATTCGAGCGAGACCGCGAGGCCCTGGATGACGTTCGTGCCGTGGCCCGTGACGGAGGCCTGCGCGATCGAGACCACGGGGCGCTTGCCGGTCCCCGTATAGTACTCGGTGATGACGACGATCAGCGCCGTCACGACGAGCCCGGTGAGAGCGCAGCCGAACAGCGCGCCGGACGTGAAGGTCGCCCCGGCCGCCGTGCGGAACTCCGCGCCGAAGCCGCCGAACATCACGAGGTTCACGATGGCGATCGCGACGACCGAGAGGAGGCCGGTCGCGACGAAGCCCTTGTACAGGGCGCCCATGATCGACTGGTTCTGCCCGAGCTTCACCGCGAAGGTGCCCATGATCGAGGTCACGATGCAGGCCGCCCCGATGGCGAGCGGGTAGAGCAGCATCGTCTCGAGATAGGGCTGGGCGGCGAAGAAGATCGCGGCGAGGACCATCGTGGCGACGATGGTCACCGCGTAGGTCTCGAACAGGTCCGCCGCCATGCCGGCGCAGTCGCCGACATTGTCGCCCACGTTGTCCGCGATGGTGGCGGGGTTGCGCGCATCGTCCTCCGGAATGCCGGCCTCGACCTTGCCGACGAGGTCGGCGCCGACATCGGCGCCCTTGGTGAAGATGCCGCCGCCGAGGCGGGCGAAGATCGAGATGAGGGAGGCGCCGAAGCCGAGCGCGACCAGCGAATCGATCACCAGGCGGCTCGCCGGCTGCGCGCCCAGCACGCGGGTCAGGAAGGCGTAGTAGATCGTGACGCCGAGAAGCGCGAGGCCGGCCACCAGCATCCCGGTCACGGCGCCGGACTTGAAGGCGACATCCAGCCCGTCGCCGAGCGAGCGGGAGGCGGCCTGCGCCGTCCGCACATTCGCGCGGACAGACACGTTCATGCCGATGAAGCCCGCCGCCCCCGAGAGGATCGCGCCGATGGCGAAGCCGACCGCGACCCAGATCCCGAGGAAGAAGGCGAGGACGACGAACAGGACGAGGCCGACGACCCCGATCGTGATGTACTGGCGCTTCAGATAGGCCTGCGCGCCTTCCGCGACCGCCGCCGCGATCTCCTGCATGCGCGCCGTTCCGGCATCGCGCTTCATGACGTCGTTGATGGCCCACAGGCCATAGGCGATCGACAGCGCGCCGCCGATCACGATGAGGAGGAGTGCCAGCATCGAGGGTCCCGGTCCGTTTCCTGAAGGAGTGCCTGAGGTGTTCTGGGCAGCCGGACGGCCGCCGCCCTCTTGGGGCGAGAAGAGACTCCCAAGTCTCTGCCAAACTTTCGCCGTATGGGCAAATGCGCCCTTCAGACGAGGCGGCCCTCCGCCGGAGCGAAGACCCGGCGCGCCAGGCCCCAGAGCATCAGGGCGATGGTGAGCGCCACCACGGGCAGCACGATCCAGTTCAGGAGCGTCCAGCCGCCGGCCGTGACCAGCGTTCCGGACGAGAACGACGCGACCGCCACGCAGCCGAAGACCAGGAAGTCGTTCATGGCCTGCGTCCTGGTGCGCTCCTCCGGCCGGCAGCATTCGGCGACGAGCGCCGTCGCCCCGATGAAGCCGAAGTTCCAGCCGATGCCGAGCAGGACCAGCGCGGTCCAGAAATGGGGAACGCTCGTCCCGCCGAGCGCGACCGCCGAGGCCGCCGCGATCAGAACAAGGCCCGCTATCACGACCCGCTCCCGCCCGAACCGTCCGATCAGGCCCGCCGTGAAGAAGCTCGGGCCGTACATGGCCAGGATGTGCCACTGGATCCCGAGCGTCGCGCTCCCCAGCGAGTGGCCGCACTCGACCACCATGGCGAGCGGCGCGGCGGTCATGACGAAGCTCATCAGCCCGTAGGAGACGAGCCCGGCCACGACGGCGAGCAGGAAGCGCGGCTGGGCGAAGATCACGCCGAGGGGGCGTCCGGCGGCCGCGCCTGCGGTCGGGGAAGCCGCCGCGACCGGGGTCGGGCGAAGGAGCGCCACCACGCCGAACGACAGCAGGGCCAGCACCGCCTGCCCCAGGAAGCCGCCGGCAAAGGGCGAATGGGGGACGAGATCGCGCGTCCAGATCACGGTCTGCGGGCCGACGATCCCGGCCACCACCCCGCCCGCCATCACCCAGGCGATGGCGCGCGCCCGGAACCCGGGCGATGCCGCGTCGGTCGCGGCGAAGCGGTAGCTCTGGACATAGGCGGAGTAGAAGCCCGCCAGGAAGGTCCCGAGACAGAACAGGCCGAAGCTGCCATAGGCCGCCCCCGCAGCCGCGACCGAGCCCGCGACGACGCCGATCGTCGTACCGACGAAGTAGCCGCCGCGCCGTCCGAGGCGCCGCATGACCAAGGCCGCCGGTATCGTGCCGGAGGCGATGCCGAGCTGCAGCAGGCTGACCGGCAGGGTCGCATAGGCGGGATCCGGCGCGATCGCCTGCCCGACCAGCCCGCCCAGCGAGACCACGATGGCGGGATTCGCACCCCCGAGCGCCTGGGCGCAGCAGAGAATGACCGCATTGTGCCGGGCGGTCCTGTCATCGATCGCAGGCAAGATCCCGCCTCAGTTGAACGACGTGCGAGCGGCCCGATACGCGGCAAAGGCGTTCTCCGCAACGATTGCGGGGGAGCAGATCGTTCTATCCGAAAGGTAGAGTCCCGGGCGACGCCCCGAATTGAGGAGCATCGCATGTGCCGGAGCGGGACCGATCCTGCGTGAGCTCCACAATGCGCCGTTCCCGGAGCTTCGTCAGGCAGTGCGCCCAACCGGCCACCTTCCCTCGCCCCATCAGGGACGCAACCGAAGGTCAGTTGCAAGGTCGCCTATGGGTTGAAAGCGGACACCTGCCGTGGTGTGCTCTCCGTGTGGGTTGGAGTTGCCATTATGGTGGTCGCGAACGTGGTCGAAGCCCTCGACATCGACGGAGATGATAGCGTCGATATCGTTGTTGCCGTCGAACAAGCCTTCGGGATCAAGATCACCGACAGCGAAGCAGAAGCCTGTCAGACGGTTGGCGACCTCTTCCGGGTCATTTGCGCTCACGTCCCGACTGTCGAACGAAGCGACGCCATCCCCTGCCTAACGGCTGCAACGTTCCGCGAGCTTCGTCGCGTGATCAGGTTGATCGAACCGTCGCTCGACCTTCGCCCAGCGACCCTGTTGTCCAGCTTCGCCGGCCATCATGATCATCGAGAGTGGCACGCGCATCTGAAAAACACGAGCGGCCTGTCAGTCCCAGACCCGTCATTGACGGTGCCCTCAATGGTTGGCGGGCTAACGCTATACGGCATTGCCGCTGCTGGTGCGGTCGCCACGTTTGGGCATGATGCTGCCGGCTTCTTTGTAGCCGCGCTTTTAGCCCCCGCGGCCGGCTTCATTGTTCATAGCTACGGGCGTCGGACGTGGGACGCAAACAGAACCTTGGGTGATCTCGCGAGAGAGACGGCGGCCTACAGCTTAGGTCAGATCGCCAAAGCGCACGGCGCGGTACGCACGCGAGAACTGTGGGAGGCGCTAGTAATCGTGCTCCGCCCCTTTTCTCGACACACTGGCCTTTTCGCGCACGAGACCCGCTTCTTCGCGAAGCAGAAATAAGGGTTCCTGCCAATGTCCGACATGGGTGGGAAGCAGACCTGTCCAGACCGGTTCGATTAGCCCTGCTTACCTCGTGCGTGCTGCCTCGATCTCCCGAAGAAGCCACGCCAGACGACCTCGCTTGTCACTATCATAACCTGGGTCCCTGAGCCGAATGTCCTGATCAGACACCCATTGGTGAAGTTCCAGCCACGCCTTCCTAGCTGTTCGCTCCGCAGCGCCGAACTCCTCCCAAGTTACGCTAGGGAGAGCTTCGGCAGCTATCGTTCCTCCGGCAGCGATCTGCCTCAAGGCGTCGGTGAGCGGAATGGAGTTCACCTGTTTGTCTTCCCCGGGTGGATGACGCTGAGTGGGAGGCCGACCTTCACGAAGCCACCCGCCGCGATTTCCCATTCTGACGCTGAGCCGAACGTCCGAGAAGGGTCGGAAGCGGCCGAGTTGCCTGCTTCCGCTTCTCCGGCTGCGTGCCCGAAAGTGCTCGTTCCGGTCCGCGGCTCAACGCGGCGATCGGGCGTGCGCAGTCACGTTGTCCGAAGGGAAGATCATCCGGTCGCACCGCTTCGGGAACTGGCCTGAACGGCAGAGTGCGCTTTCACGGATCGTCCGCCCGCTCGGGCGTTTGAAGTCGCCTCGTAGCGCCGGCATGCGGCCGGCACGCCGTCGCCCGCCGCGGCACGCGGATCGCGGCTTCCAGTTGCACCGAGGCTGTCATCCGGACATGCTCCTCCTCATCGGAGGATTCTGCTCATGTCGGTTTGGTCGAGGCCGCGCGCCCTGCTCGCAACAATCGTGCTCGCCGCCGCCTCGTCCTCCGCGCTATCGCCCGCGCAGGCCGATGGTGGACGCATTCAGTTCTCGGTGATCAAGGCGGGCCTGGTGATCGGTGGTTCCGGCGGCAGCGGCACGCTCAACTTCAAGGGGCGGCGCTACCCGCTCTCCATCGGCGGGCTCAGCTACGGCTTCACCTTCGGCGCCTCGCAGACGGATTTCCGTGGCACGGTCAGCAACATCCGGCGGCCGCAGGATGTCGAAGGCGTTTACGCCGCCGGCTCAGCGGGAGCCGCGCTGGGCCGCGGCGCGCAGGTGATCGTCCTGACCAATCAGAATGGCGCGGTGCTCACGCTGTCGGGCCGGTCTGTCGGCGCAATCGTTTCCGCCGACCTCAATGGCCTCGCGCTTTCCTTGAGCCGTTAGCGGCGTCCTCCGATCCGTCGCCCGTATGCGCCCGTTCCCGCGTTCCAACCGAGCACCCGGCCTGATCGCTGCAGGCTTGGGTTCCAGCCGACCGGTCGTTCTGGATAAGTGATGGCGGCTGTCCTGCTCGGCGGGTAGACCAGGCGCGCACCCTCGATGTCCAGGCCTTCTGGATGGCAGAAGCCTCACGGACGGCGCGGCGGACGACGCCGGCGCCGCCGCGCCGGGCGGCCGTCCGGAAGCGGGATGTCGCGCGGACGCGTCCAGCCATACGCCTTCGCCCACCGTGACAGGCGTGACCCGCACCCGTGCGGCGATGATGACGGTCGGCAACTCGGTCTGTTCGAACCATCGCCGCGCCGCCGCGACGGTCTCGGGCGCGTAGGGGCGGCCGCGGCGGCTCCCGGACTCGGCGAGCGGCGCCGTTCGCGCGGCCGCGGTGAAGCGGCGGCTGCCGGGCCTTGGGGACGGCCGCGTCCAGCCGCGCTTCCGGATCCAGATCGAGACCGTGGCCTGGCTGACGCCGGCCTGGGGTGCGTTGTTCTACAACTTCTCGCTCCTTGGCGTGAGGCTCAGAGCGGCGCACGTCCCCAAGATCACGGCCGACGCCCGTCACCAGCACAGAACCGAGTTCTTCACGGAATAGGTGGAGTGCAGATATCGAGCGGGAGCGTCGTTTAGCTTAAGCGACGGTTCGTACCGCCCCAAGCTTCCCGAGTGCCGCCGTACCGTGCAGCGATCCGCATCACAGTGGCCATACTGCTCGGAACCGTCGGCGCTTGGCTCCTTCAAGGGAACCATCAGCAGCAAACACTCTGGCTTGTATTGGTCGCCGTTGTAGTCTTGGGCTGGTGGTCCACCATTTGAGTCTTAGCGCTACGGTGAGACTGGTCTCAGAACACTGCCTTAGGAACGAGTTGGGTGGTTTGCGGACCCGCCGAAACAACGACCGTAACTAGCCTTCGAGGTGGCGATCATTGCGGCTCATCTTGCGCAACCGTGCTGCTGCTCTAACTGCGCTTTCTCAAGCGTGCCCGGAATATGAGAAAAGCCAAGACCACCGCCAAGGCAGCTAGGGCGATCATGCTCGCGCTTTGGCGGTCGAAGGCGAATATGAGGATGAGGGATACTGCGCAGAGCGATAGCGCGATCTGAATCAGTACAAGCGTCCAGGTGACCCTGGAACTACCTTCATGCCTGTCGAAGGGGTTGCGCCACCCCTCAAGCCAAAGCCAGACGTTTGCCAGGGGCGTGAAGACACCGCCGAGGAACTGCCATAGTGTTATCCGAGGGAAGCGCTCCTCGTCGTCGTCGTGTATCAAGGTAAGCCGGGTTGCTGGGCAGATGACAAGATGCTCTAGCACAGATTACGGAGGCTCGGCGTCTAGCCTTCAATAAGCGATGTCCCTCTTGGGTTCGAAAGCGTCCGAACGGCTACGCCCGCGTGCCCGTCCCGCTCGCCCGAAAGCGGTCCTTCCGGTCCAGGCCTTGCCCCGTCCGCACCGGCCGTTCAGCCGCCGCGCATTCCGGTGGCACCGTCAGAAATGCTGGAACGACCCGGCGGAAAGAGGATATGGTGCCCCGTTGCGCAGGATGGCGAGCGGCTCCGGTCCGCTCCGCACCTCGCCCAGGACGGCGAAGCCGATCCCGAGCGCGGCGGCTTCGCGGGCGAGCGCGTCGAGACCGTCCGGCGCGGCGGTGAGCAGGATCTCGTAATCGTCGCCGCCTGAGACGAGGCCCGGCAGGAGGTCCGGCGTGGCGGCGAGCGCGGCCTGGGCGGCGGGCGAGAGCGGGACGCGGTCGAGCGCGAGCGTGCCGGAGACCCCGCTCGCCCGCAGCATCTTGGCGAGGTCACCCGCGAGCCCGTCGGAGACATCCATGGCGGCCTTGGCGTGGCGGCGGAGCGACGCCGCAAGCGCGGTCCGGGGCTGCGGGTTGCGGTAGCGGTCGAGGAGGAAGGCGCGTTCGGCCGCGGAGAGCGCTTGCGCCCAGCCCGGCTCCGGATCGAGACCGGCCTCGGCGCGGGCGAGCGCGAGGCCGAGCGCCGCGTCGCCGATCGTGCCCGTGACGCAGATCGCCTGGCCCGGTGCGGCCGCCGTGCGCCGGACCATGCGGCCGGCCGGGACGGCGCCGAGCGCCGTGACCGAGATCGAGAGCGGCCCGGAGGTCCTGACCGTGTCGCCTCCCAACAGGGGGCAGGCGAGCTCGCGCGCCATGCCGCCGAGGCCCGAACAGAAGCCGGCGAGCCAGGCTTCGGTCCAATCGGCCGGGAGCGCGAGCGTGAGCAGGAAGCCGAGCGGGTCGGCCCCCTTCGCGGCGAGGTCGGACAGGTTCACGCCCAACGCCTTGCGGCCGATCGCGCCCGGCGGATCGTCGGGGAGGAAATGGACCCCGGCGACGATCGCATCCGCCGTGAGCACGAGGTCGTGGCCGGGCGGCGGAGCGAGGAGCGCCGCGTCGTCCTTCAGCGCCAGAGCGCCCGGGCCGGCGAGCGGCGCGAAATAGCGCGCGATCAGCTCGTCCTCGCCGGGCCGGGGCAAGCGCCCCTCCCTAGCTGCGCGGGCGGGACGGACCGCGCGCCTTCATCTCGCCTTCCCGGACCTCGCGCGCGATCGCATCGAGCACGGCGTTCACGAGGCCGGGCTCCTCCTCGCCATAGAAGCCATGCGCGACGTCGACATATTCCGAGATGATGACGCGGGCAGGGACATCCTTCCGGAAGGCGAGCTCGTAGGCGCCGGCCCGCAGGATCGCGCGCAGGACCGCCTCCACGCGCGTCAGCGGCCACCCGGTCGCCAGCGCCTTGTCGACGAGCTTGTCCACCGTCACCTGCTCGGACACGGTCCCGCGCAGGATGTCGCGGAAGAAGGCGTTCTCTGCGGGTTTGAAGGAGACCCCCTCGACCTCGCGGCCGATCCAGAACGCCTCGAACTCGGCCATGGCGTCGATCACGCCCTTGCCGGCGACATCCATCTGATAGAGGGCCTGGACGGCGGCGAGCCGCGCGGCGCTGCGCTCGGCCGGCTTGGATACGGGCGCGCCTCTAGCCACGGGTGCCCTCCCTCAGCCGGCGGGCATGCCGGAGCACCCCGAGCGCGGCCTCGGCCGCGCCGCCCCCCTTGTTCATCTCGGACACGCGGGCGCGCGCCCAGGCCTGCGCCTCGTTCTCGACCGTAAGGATCCCATTCCCGAGCGGAAGGCGCTCGGCGACCGAGAGATCCATGAGCGCCCGCGCGCTTTCGCCCGCCACGATGTCGTAATGCCCGGTTTCTCCCCGGATGACGCAGCCGAGCGCGACCGCGGCGTCATAGGGCCTGCCCCCGCTCCTCGCGGCATCCACGGCGATGGCGATCATGGCCGGGATCTCGAGCGCGCCATCGACCGTGACGAGGTCCCAGGAGGCGGAGGCGGCTTCGAGCGCCGCACGCGCGCCTGCCAGGAGCTCGTCGGCGATGCCGTCGTAATAGCGCGCCTCGACGATCAGAACGCGCGCCCCGGGGACGGGTTCGCGCGGCTCGGCCCTTGTGTCTGTAATCATCTCGTCCAGCTGGCCGCGGAGCTCGGGGCGAGCCGCAGCGAGCGGGTGACTACCCGCCCTGCCCCGCCTCGACAAGGCGCGCAGCGTAGCGCGCCATCAGGTCGACCTCGAGATTCACGCGGTCGCCCGCCCGGCGCTCGCCCCAGGTGGTCACGGCGAGCGTGTGCGGGATGAGGAGCACGGAGAAGGTGTCTCCCTCGACCGCGTTGACGGTGAGCGAGGTGCCGTCGAGCGAGACCGAGCCCTTCTCGGCGACGAACCGCATCAGGCTCGACGGCGCGCGAAGGACGAAGCGGGCGGTCGGGCCCCATTCGCCCTCGCCCGTCACCTCCTCGCGCGCCGCGATCTCGGCGACGCCGTCGACATGGCCCGTGACGATATGCCCGCCGATCTCGTCGCCGACCTTCAGCGAGCGTTCGAGATTGAGGCGCGTCCCCTCCCGCCAGTTCGCGGCGGTCGTCCTGGCGAGCGTTTCGGCGGCGACGTCGACCTCGAACCAGGATCCCTGGTTGCGCGGCCCGGATGCGACCACGGTCAGGCAGGGGCCGGAGCAGGCAATGGAGGCGCCCAGCGCGATCGTCTGCGGATCGTAGGCCGACTCGATCCGGAACCGGCGGAGCTTCTCCCCGCCGGACGCGGCGACGACCCGCCCGACATCGCTGACGAGACCGGTGAACATCAGGGCGCCCTTTCGAAGACTTGGATGCGATCTGGCCCGACCTGCTCAACCGACAGCGGGATGAGCCTGGACCGGAGCGCCTCCGCAAGGTGGGGTCCGATGGCCACGAGCCCGGGCCGGCCGAGCGGGCGCTCGTTCGTGATCACGACCGCCTCGTCGACCAGATCGTCGCGCGCGAGCGCATCGGCAAGGGTCGGCCCGACCTCGCACAGAACCCGTGTCAGACCGGTATCGCCGAGACGTCGCAGGGCGGATGTCAGCTCGATCCTCCCCTGGTCGTCGCACGATGTCCGGATGATGCGCGCACCATGATCGGACAGCGCCCGCTCGGCATCCGGATGCGCACCCCGTCCGCACAGGATGATGGTCTGGCGCTCTCCGGCCGTCTTCACGAGGCGCGACTGCGGAGGCGTGCGCAGCCGGCTGTCCAGCACGATCCGCACGGGCGAGCGCTCCTGCAGGCCGGGCAGCCGCACATCGAGCCGCGGATCGTCGGCAAGGACTGTCGAAACCCCGACCAGCACGGCGTCGGCATGGGCCCGCAACATGTGGGTCCGAGCATTGGCACCCTCCCCCGTGATCAAAAGCCGCCCCTGTTGTTCCGCGGCGGCAAAACCGTCCGCCGTCTGGGCGAGCTTCAGGGTTACGGCGGGCCTTCCCTCCCGGACCCGAGTGAAATGCCCGCGATGATCGCTCGCCGCCTCGGCTGCCAGCACGCCGGTTTTGAGCGCGATGCCGGCCTCCTGGATCATCGCGTGGCCACGCCCCGCCACACGCCCGTCCGCATCCTCGAGTGAGGTCACGACCCGGCTTACCCCCGAAGCGATCACGGCCTCTGCGCAGGGAGGCGTCCGGCCATGATGCGAACAGGGCTCGAGCGAGACATACAGCGTCTTGCCGCGGGCGGCCCCGCCGGCCTCCGTAAGTGCAATCCGCTCGGCGTGCGGGCGCCCACCGGACTGCGTCATCCCGACGGCGACGATGCGGCCGTCATCGGGATCGACCAACACCGCCCCGACGGAAGGGTTCGGCCAGGTCCGGCCGAGGTTGCGGTACCCGAGCGCCAAGGCGAGGCGCATGAGCCGCTCGTCTTCCGGATGTCCGGTCACGCCTCGGCGCGCTCAGGCGGCGGGCCATCCTCGCCCGCCGCCTTGTCCTCCGCGGCAAGCCTGCCGATCAGCTCGGAAAAATCGTGTGCGTCCCGGAAGTCCTTGTAGACGCTGGCATATCTGACATAGGCGACTGCGTCGAGCGTGCGCAGGCCTTCCATCACGAGCTCGCCGATCGTCCCGCTGGGGATCTCGGTCTCGCCCGAACTCTCGAGCTGGCGCACGATGCCGTTGATCAGCCGCTCGATCCGTTCGGGCTCCACGGGCCGCTTCCGCAGTGCGATCTCGACCGAGCGCTGCAGCTTGTCACGGTCGAAGGCGACCTTGCGGCCCGACCGCTTGACCACAGTCAAATCGCGCAGTTGCACACGCTCGAAGGTGGTGAAGCGGCCGCCGCAATCCGGGCAGACCCGTCGCCGGCGGATGGACGACGCGTCTTCCGCCGGGCGGCTGTCGCGCACTTGGGTCTCGAGGCTCCCGCAATAGGGGCAGCGCATCGGCCGGACCTCGTCCTGAGCTCAGCCCTGAGGCGCCGCGCGTCAGCCGTAGATCGGGAAGCGGCGGGTCAGCTCGCGGGCGCGCTCGGCGACGGCCGCCTCGACGGCGCCGTTCCCCTCCTCGCCATTCGCCTTCAGCCCGTCCAGCACCTCCACGATCATGGCGCCGACCTTGCGGAACTCCGCGACGCCGAAGCCGCGCGTCGTGCAGGCCGGCGTCCCGAGCCGGATCCCGGACGTCACGGTCGGCTTCGCGGTGTCGTTGGGCACCCCGTTCTTGTTCACGGTGAGATGGGCTCTTCCTAAACTGGCCTCTGAGGATTTTCCTGTAAGCCCCTTGGAGCGCAGGTCCACCAGCATCAGGTGGTTGTCCGTCCCCCCGGCGACGATCTTGTAGCCGGCCGAACTCAGCGAATCGGCCAGCGCCTTCGCGTTCTCCACCACCGCCCTCGCGTAGAGCTTGAAATCCGGCCGCAGGGCCTCGCCGAAGGCCACGGCCTTGGCAGCGATGACATGCATCAGCGGCCCGCCCTGCAGCCCGGGGAAGATGGCGGAGTTGATCCTCTTCGCCAGCTCCTCGTCGTTCGTCAGGATCATGCCGCCGCGCGGCCCGCGCAACGTCTTGTGCGTCGTCGTCGTCGCGACATGCGCGTGCGGGAAGGGCGAGGGATGCGCCCCGCCCGCGACGAGCCCGGCGAAATGCGCCATGTCGACCATGAACACGGCCCCGACCTCGTCCGCGATCTCGCGGAAGCGCGCAAAATCCCAGAGGCGCGAATAGGCCGAGCCGCCCGCCACGATCACCTTGGGCTTATGCTCGCGCGCGAGGTTCGCCACCTCCTCCATGTCGATCGTCTCGTCCCCCTCACGCACCTTGTAGGAGACGACGTTGAACCACTTCCCGCTCATGTTCACGGCCGAGCCATGCGTCAGGTGCCCGCCGCAGGCGAGGTCGAGCCCCATGAAGGTGTCGCCCGGCTTCATCACGGCCATGAACACGGCCTGGTTCGCCTGGCTGCCCGAATTCGGCTGCACATTGGCGAAGCGGCAGTCGAAGAGCCGGCAGGCGCGCTCGATCGCGAGTTTTTCCGCGATGTCGACGAAGGCGCAGCCGCCGTAATAGCGCCGGCCCGGATAGCCCTCGGCATATTTGTTCGTCATCACCGAGCCCTGCGCCTCGAGCACGGCGCGGGAGACGATGTTTTCGGACGCGATCAGCTCGATCTCGTCCCGCTGCCGCCCGAGCTCGCCCTCGACGGCGCGAAAGATCTCCGGATCGGCATCGGCGAGGCCGGCGGAGAAGAACGAATTCGACAGCCGGTCGCCGCCGGACGGGGATGCGCTCATGGGTTCTCGCCCTTGGGACTTGGCTCGCGGGATCTGGGCCTATGCGGAGGGTTCCGCCGGTTAGCACGCGGGGCGCGGCGGGGGCAAACGGGCCGGCCGTGATCCTCCCCCGCTCTGGATCCTCCCCCGCTCACGGGGGAGAGCCTGCCCTCGGGCCCGACCCGAGGTGGCGAGCGCAGCGAGCCGGAGGAGCGAGAGGTAACTCAACCGCCCTATCGGGTATTACACCGTTGTTTTCTGCCTGACTATTTCACTCTGCCCTTCGCGCCGGCAGTATCCTTCTATGTTCGACATAGCTCCCAACGACATCTCTCAGTTGAATGACATCGACCTGCGCGAGCTTGTCGGACGTCTCTGTGAAGCCGAGCTCGCCAGTCGCAGGCTTTCCCCCGCCGCCGTAACGTGGGGCGGCAACCAAACAGCGGCGGACGGTGGCCTCGACGTGCGTGTCGCGCTGCCGGCAGGTACCCCCATCGACGGCTACATCCCAAGATTTTCGACGGGGTTCCAGGTCAAGACACCAGACATGCGGAGGGTTGCTATCCTCGCCGAGATGCGGCCGGATGGTGCGATCCGGCCCGTCATCCAGGAACTCGCCGACGAGGCGGGCGCCTACATCATCGTCAGCTCGCACGGATCAACGGCCGACATCGCTCTTCGGAATCGGCGAAACGCCTTGCGCGAGGCCCTGACGGGGGTCGCCAACGCCGCTCAGCTCCACACCGATTTCTACGATCGCACGCGGCTTGCGAGTTGGGTGCGAAAGCACCCCGGGCTGATTACCTGGGTCAAGGAGAAGGTAGGCCGCGCTCTCGTCGGCTGGCGTCCTTATGGGCCGTGGAGTGGCGCGGCGGAGGGCGTCGAGGCCGAGTACCTGCTCGACGACAAGCTGCGCCTGCATCTCGGCGGGCACCGCGATACGCCCGCGCAGCCCGTCGCCGACGCCATAGACGAGCTGCGTGACGGGCTCGCCCAACCTGGCAAGATGGTGCGCTTGGTCGGCTTGTCGGGGGTGGGCAAGACCCGCCTTGTCCAGGCGCTCTTCGATGCGCGCATCGGCTCGCTTCCCCTCCCGCCGTCGCTCGCCGTCTACACCAACCTTTCGGACAACCCCGACCCGCAGCCGACCGGCCTCGCCTCTGACCTGATCGCGACCCGCACGCGCGCCATCCTGATCGTCGACAACTGCCCTCCGGATCTCCACCGCAGGCTCTCGGATCTGTGCGCCGCATCGGGCAGCACGGTCAGCGTCCTCACGGTCGAGTACGACGTGCGCGACGACCAGCCCGAGGGGACACAGGTCGTCACCCTGGACACGTCCTCGCCCGAGCTGATCGAGAAGCTGATCCGACGTCGCTTCCCGCACGTGTCCGAAGTTGACGCACGCACCATCGCCGAGGCGTCCGGCGGCAATGCCCGGATCGCGATCGCCCTCGCCGGGACGATCGAACGCTCCGAGAGCATCGCCGGATTTTCAGATGTCGACCTCTTCGAGCGGCTTTTCTGGCGGGAGCGCGACCGAGATCACGCGCTCCTGCGCGCTGCAAAGGCGTGCGCGCTTGTGTACTCATTCAATGGCGAGACACTGGACGGAGATGAGGCTGAGCTGCCGCGGTTATGTGCGTTCGCCGGCCAGACGCCCGCGGAGATGTACCGGCACGCTGCTGACCTGCTCCAGCGCGATCTGGTGCAGCAGCGCGGGGTGTGGAGGGCGGTGCTGCCTCATGCTCTAGCGAACAGGCTAGCCGCGTGGGCTCTCGACGAGATCCCATACCAGCTGATCGATCAGCAGCTCGTGACGGGCGGAACGGATCGGCTCGCCCGGTCCTTCTCGCGGCGACTGGCATTCCTGCACCAGCATCCCCGCGCCATTGCCATCGTCGAGCGGTGGCTCGCGCCCGGTGGCCTGCTGGGCGACGTGACCGCTCTCAATGACCTTGGCCGAGCGATGTTTGAGAACGTCGCCCCAGTGTCGCCCGGGGCCGCGCTCGCGGCTCTGGAGCGGGAGGGCGATGGCAATCCAGAGTCGGCCGCGACGGTATGGCGGCAATATCGGTCGTTGCTGCGCTCTCTGGCCTACGACCCAACCCTTTTCGAACGAAGCGCCTCTCTACTGGTGCTGTCGGCGACGCAGAGCTCGGACGAGCGAAAGGCCAAAGAAGCTTCGGACACGTTCGTCTCACTCTTCACGATCTACTTGTCAGGGACGCACGCCACCATCAAACAGCGCCTCGGGCTGATCGAGCGGCTGCTCCGATCCGGCGAGGTGAAGCAGCGCTCGCTCGGCTTGGCCGCCCTGGATGAAGTTCTGGAAGCGACACACTTCAGCTCCGGCCATCGTTTCGAGTTCGGGGCGCGGTCGCGGGATTACGGTTACCGGCCCGGGAGCGATGAGGACGTCACCCGATGGTACGGCACCGCGCTGGCGCTGATCGAACGGTTGGCATTCACCGAGGAGGTGCTCAAGCCCGAGTTGGGCGGTCTGCTGGCGCGGAACTTTCGCGGGCTGTGGACCTCGGCGCACATGTTCGACGAACTCGAAGGTCTGTCCCGCCGGTTCGCCGCCGACGGGTTCTGGCGAGAGGGCTGGGCCGCGTGCCGGCAGACCATGCGTTTCGACAGGGAACGGCTGACCCCAGACAGCTCGTCTCGCCTTTCCGCTCTGGAAGCCGTGCTCAGGCCGTCCAACCTCTCGGAACGGGTCCGGGCGGTGGTGCTAGGCGACAGGTCGGGCGGGCTCGACCTGGAGGACATTGACCTCGAAGGCGACATCACGAGCGAGTTCGAGCGGCTTCAAGTGATCGCCGCCGAGCTTGGCGCGGCAGTTGCCGCCGACGAAGCGGTGTTCGCAGATCTCCTGCCCGACCTTCTCCGTGGCGGGAACAGGGCCTGGGCGTTCGGTCGTGGGCTCGCAGGCGCAGCCGAGAACAGCCGCGCTACTTGGTCAAGGCTCGTGGAGGGTCTCGAGCAGATCCCGCTGGAGCAACGCGACGTTCAGGTGCTCCGAGGCTTTCTCGCCAAATTCTGGGAGCAGGACAGAGACCTTGCGCAAGACTTCCTCGATGCGGCTCTCGACCAGCCCGCTCTCATCGCGTTCATGCCAGTACTGCACTCGGCGGTGCAGCTTGATGCGCGTGGTGTCGAGCGGCTGAAGCAGGCCCTCAACTCGGATCAGGTGCCGGTCTGGATGTATCGAAACCTGGCGCTCGGGCGAACGACGGACCAATTGGGAGCCGGGGATCTGAGAGATCTGCTCCAGCTGATCGCTGACAAACCCGACGGGTTCGAGGTAGCTCTAAATGTCCTCTTCATGCGCCTATACTCGGATCGCTCGGCACAGAGACAGCATGAGCCCGAACTCCTGGAGGCCGGTCGAGAGTTACTGCGGCGCATCAGGTTCAGAAAGGACCACCAGCGTGACGACCATAATTTGGCGGGGGTCGTGCGAGCCTGCCTTACAGGGCCAGAGGCCGCGCTCCTCGCGGCGGAAGTCGCCGGCCGGCTGAGGCGGGCCGTCGCGGCATACGAGACCTACTCGTTCCACAACGACGACCTGCTTAAAGCCCTGCTGGCGGTCCAGCCAGTGGCCGTTCTGGATGCCCTATTCGAGGGAGAAGACCAGGAGCAACGGGCGGGTGTCGGCGTGTTCGACCACCTACATGACTACCGGCCAAATCCAGCGGACGAGATTCCGTGCGAGGAGCTCGTTGCTTGGTGCAACCGAGACCGCGAGAGGCGTTATCCGATCGCCGCCTCATTCGTCACGTTCGCCCGCCGATCCGGTGAGGCCAGCCCCCTGGCGTGGTCCGAGGAAGCGATCGCACTATTCGCAAACGCACCCGAACCCGACCGTGTTCTGATGATCTTCATCGAGCGGTTTCGGCCGACAAGTTGGAGCGGCTCGCGCGCAGCGATCATCGAGGCGAACGCTCGGTTGCTGGACGATCTGGAGCCCCATCTCAGTCCGGATCTGATGTCCTTTGTTCAGGTTGCCCGCGCTAAACTCGACCACGTGATTGCGGCTGAGCGCCAGTGGGAAACTGAGCGGGACCGCGAAAGAGATGAAACATTCGAGTAGCAGAGCTGGTTACATCCTTAGGTCGACATACGAGAGCCGACCTAAGAGATCCTCGGATCGAGCCCGAGGATGACGGCCCGTGGCGCGCCCCTCCGCCGGGCTTCGACCGCCCTTCCACCGCCGATCGAGCGAGGTCACGGCGAGTGGGGTGCTTGACGTTTAGTGAAAATAGGTCTATTTTCCTGAATGACAAATACAGGACCCACCCTGCCCGGCTGCGCCCCACGCCCCCTTCGCCGGGCGGAGCTCGGTCCCCCTCCGCCATGGGCGAGAAACCCCCTCCGGCGCTGCACGCCACCCTCGTGTCGTCGCCCGAGGGCAGAGTCTTCCCCCGCGCCAGCCGGGCCTACCCGGTTTGCGCATGCCTGATTGCGGATCTCGGCAAGAGCCGGGATCCGATGCGAGGGAGGATAACCGGCGCCAGCGGCCCCGCCCTGCCCGGCTTCCGCTCGCCGGGCAGCGCGGCGGCGGGCATCCGATCGTGCCGGAGGTGGTGGCCGCGGCACGGGCGCTGCTGGAGGGCACCCGGCTCTCCTTCGAGGCGATCTCCGAACGGACGGGCGTGTCGGCGACGAGTCTCTGCCGCTGGCGCAAGCGGAACGGGTGGCAGCGCCCGGCAGCGCCCGGTCCGGATCGGGTGCGTCCGCCCCGCTATCGCCGCGGGCGTGGAAGACCCTACGCGGCGGACGCGATCGGCATGGCGCGGGATCTCGTCACCGGGACGCTCCTGTCGCAGAAGGCGATCGCGCGGCAGGTCGGGGTGTCCCAGGCGCAGATCTCGGTGTGGATCCGCAGACGCGGCTGGGAGCGGCCGGCGGTGCCGTCCCATTCGCGGCGCTTCGCGGCGTCGAAGCGGAGGGGCGTGCTCGCCGGCGCGGGGGATCGCCGCGGCCGGCCCTATGCGCCGGAAATCCGCAAGGAGGCGCGGGCGCTCTACGAGCTGACGCGGCTCGGCACGGCGCTGATCGGGGCGCGGCTCGGCGTGCATCCGGGCACGGTCGCGCGCTGGGCCAGGGAGGATGCGTGGGAGCGCCCGCGCGGGCGGGCCAACGCGGCGCAGCTGCGGGGGTTCTTCGGGTCCGGCGCGTCCGGGCGCTGATCCCCGCCTGGACCCTCCGCCGGAACTGACCGGGACGGCCAAGGTTGGTTGCAAAAGGCTGAGGTTTCGAGGGTTTCCATGAACAACATCATCTGGCTTGTCGGCGCAGTGGTGATCGTCCTCGCGATTCTGTCGTTCCTCGGCCTGCGCTAGGTTTTCCGGGCCCGGGTCCACTCTCCCCGGCGGAGAGAGGGACAGGGTGAAGGGGATGCGCCTTGTCCGGAGAGGGCACGCCCCTTAACCGTTCGCCCTCCGGGCAACTCGGCCTCCCGCTCTCGGGAGAGGCGGGGCGCGCGAACGAAAACGGCCCGCGTGAGTGGGCCGTTTTGTCGGAGCAGGCGGGACGAGGTCCCGGGTCGAGCCCGGAGATGACAGGGACCCTCGGGACGCGCCCGAGGGTGAGTCCTGATGCTCCGCCTCAGGCTCAGTTCTGGAGGAAGGCCGCGTCCGGATCGTCCGGCTCGATCGCGCCGCGGCGGGCGAGCGCGACGGAGAAGTTGCCGAGCCCGTCCTTGTTGTAGATGTCGTCGCGGAACTGGACGAGGCCGTCCGGCGCCGCCCAGGCCGTGATGTAGACCCAGTAGACCGGGATGGGCTGGGCCAGGGTCGCGTCCGTGCGCGAGCCCGCCTCGAAGGTCTGCTCGATGCGGTCGCGGTCCCAGCCGGGCGTGTCCTTGAGGAGCCAGGTGATGTAGTCGCGCACGTTCTGCACGCGCACGCAGCCGGAGGAGACGAAGCGGAAATCGTCGCCGAAGATGCCCTTGGACGGCGTGTCGTGCATGTAGACGCCGTGCGGGTTCGGGATGTTGATGCGCACGAAGCCCATCGAGTTGAGGTCGCCGCCCGGATCCTGGCGGAACATGTAGCGGGTCGCCTCGTCCGAGCGCCAGTTGATGCTCTCCGGCCGCACCTCCTGCCCGTCGCGGTTGAACACGCGGATGCGGTTCTCCGTCAGGTAGGTCGGGTTCTTCTGCATCATCGGGATCAGGTCCTTGCGGACCACGGAGGCGGGCGCCGTCCAGAACGGGTTGAAGTTCACCTGCGTGATCTTCGCGTTCATGATCGGCGATTGCCGGTCGATCTTGCCGACGCCGGCGGCGTGGCGGGTGACGACGCGGCCGTCCTCGACCGTCTCCACGAGCGCGGCCGGGATGTTCATGATGACGTAGCGCTGGCCGAGATTGCCCGCATAGGAGCGCAGCCGCACGATGTTCAGCTCGAGCTGCTTGAGCCGCGTCTCGGCCGGGACGTTCATGGAGGCGAGGGTCGCCTCGTTGAGGATGCCGGTGGCGTTGAGGCCGTGCCGCGCCTGGAAGCGCTTCACGCCCGCCTCGACATAGGAATCGAAGATCGGCGAGGAGCCGGCCGCCGGGTCGAGGTCGCCCTCGACGATGAGGCGCTGGCGCAAGGCCATGACGGCGGGGCTCTTGGAGCCGACGCGCAGGCCGGCCGGCGCCGCGAGGCGCTCCCAGCCGCCACGGTTCACGATGTCGCGGTAGCGCTCGGCCGCCTCCTCCGTCGCGGCGACGGCCTGGGGCGAGAGGATGGGCGTGGTGGAGCGGGGGACGCGGATGCGCGCGACGGCATCGTAATTCTGCGCCCATTCCGCCTGCTCGGCGGCGGCGGCGGGAAGCCCCCCCGCGGCGGCGAGCGCGACGGCGGCGGAGGCAGACAGGAACTGGCGGCGTGACGGCATTCGGCCCTGCTCTCGGAAGCTGGTGGCGGCGTGAGCACAGCGGCCCAGGCGCGATGCCAACCATCACTGCCCAAGCCGCGGTTAAGGAAGCCTGAGCAGTCCGGCCGTTTTGTGGCGGTGCGGCAGCGCACACCGCGCCGTGCGGAGCAGGACGGTCCGCCTCAGAGGCGGTAGCGGATCTGGTCGGTCCAGAAGCGCTCGAGCCGGACGAGCGCCTGGTTCAGCCGGGCGAAGTCGTCGGTCGAGATGCCGCCGATCGGCTCGATGGTGCGGGCATGCTTGTCGTAGAGCCCCGACACGATGTCGTGCACCTGGCGGCCCTTGTCGGTCAGGCTGATGCGGACCGAACGCCTGTCCACCCGCGAGCGGGCGTGGTGCAGATAGCCCATCTCGACGAGCTTCTTGACGTTGTAGGAGACGTTCGAGCCGAGATAGTAGCCGCGGGTGCGCAGCTCGCTCGCCGTCAGCTCCTTGTCGCCGATATTGTAGAGCAGCAGCGCCTGCACGCTGTTGACGTCGTCCCGGCCGCGCCGCTCGAACTCGTCCTTGATCACGTCGAGGAGGCGGCGGTGAAGCCGCTCGACCAGGTGCAGCGCCTCCAGGTAGCGCGGCTTCACGCCTTCCTCGGCCGCCGGAGCTTCCGGCTGAGCGACCTTCTTCGCCAGGTTTGCCATCTGTTGCCTCATGCCCTGTCTGCCGGCCGGGTTCTCCCGGTCCGTTATGAGGCCAACCTAGGTTACGCGAATGAAGACCACTTTAAGTAAGAGGATGAATCGGCGATTTACATCTCTACGTAAATGAACCTTGAAGTTGCTGGTTTGTTAGGTAAACGAGTCGTTAGCAGAGCCTACAAAATCGTTACTCCGTCACTCCTCGACCGCCGCGAGCCAGGATATAGTCAAGTACATCATCAACCCGATGATGAATAGCGCAATGAGAAGGGCGCCGTTGGCAACGAAGCGGGGAAAGAACACGGCAAGGATCAGGTGGCTCATGACGGCGAGGAGCCAGAGCACGCCGCCCCATGTCGAGGTGAGCCAGAGGCCGACGGCGGCAATGAGATCGATCACGGCGAAATAGACGGTCACGGCCTGCTGGCCGGTCGGGCGCGCCTCGAAGGGCACCGTGCCCGCGATCCCGAGGATATGCGCCCAGGCGATCAGGCCCTTCACGGCCCAGACGAGCGCCATGATGCGCATGAACCAGACGAGGACGAGGTTCCAGCGCAGGTGCCGCGGCGCGGCGGTCGCGAGCAGGCGGTCGTCCTCGTCCGCGACGCTCGCCCCGCCGATATAGCGCACGCCCAATCAGGCCACTCCCAGCTCGGCCGGCCCGAGGGCCGCGAAATGCGCCGCCACCCAGTCCGGATCGACCTCGTCGATGCTCGTCCGGCTCCAGCGCGGCGCGCCGTCCTTGTCGATGATGGTCGCGCGCACGCCCTCGTAGAAGTCGGGCTCGTGCACCACGCGGCTCACGATGCGGAACTCCGTCGCCATCGCCTCCTCGAAGGAGAGGTCGCGTCCGCGGCGGACCTGCTCGAAGGCGATCGCCAGGCTCGAGGGCGCCTTGGTCCGCATCTCGGCGGCGGTCGCGCGGGCGAAATCCGAACCGTTCGCGGCCGCTTCGTCCAGCCGGGCCAGGATGGCCGGCACGCTCTCGGCCGAGAAGCAGGCATCGATGACGGCGCGCTCGCGCATGATCGGGCCGGGCTCGCTCGCGCGGCACGCGGCCGCGAGCACCGCGTCCACGTCCCCGCCCGCGGCCAGGTCCCCGAGCACCTGCGGAAAGGCGCCCGACGGCACGACATGGGTCGCGAGCCCGAGCCCCCCGGCATCGTCCGGGCCGACCCGGGCGCCGGTCAGCGCCAGATACATGCCGGTCGCGCCCGGCAGGCGCGGCAGCGCGTAGGTCGCCCCGACATCCGGGAAGAAGCCGATGGCGACCTCCGGCATCGCGAAGCGGTAGCGGTCGCCCGCGACGCGGTGCGAGCCGTGCAGCGACACCCCGACGCCCCCGCCCATGACGATGCCGTCGATCAGCGAGACATAGGGCTTAGGATAGCGCTTGATGCGGATGTTGAGGTGGTACTCGTCGCGCCAGAAGGCGAGCGCCTCCCCGTGCCGGCCGCCCTGCCCGGCCTCGTAGAGGGCGCGGATGTCGCCGCCGGCGGAGAAGGCCTTCCCGCCGGCTCCCTGGACCACGATCCGGGTGACGGCCGGGTCCTTCTCCCAGGCATCCAGCGCGCGGGCGAGGTCCAGCACCATGCCGTGCGTGATCGCGTTCAGCGCCTGCGGGCGGTTCAGCGTGACGAGGCCGGCGGCGCCGCGGCGCTCGCAGATGATCTCCGGTTCGCTCATGCCCGCGGCATAGCCGGAAGGGACGGCCGAGAGCAAACGGCGGAGCCGTGGGGCAGCTTCGATGCCGGGACAGGATCGCCCGGCGGCGCTATGCCCAGGTCCGGAGGTGGTAAAGGCATCGGGTCTCGCGCCACTCACGCGGTCGGCTTCGACCCGAGTTGGAAGCTCATGAGGTCTGCTTACGGGCATTCCGCTCCGGCTTCATCGACCCGTCCTGGCCGAAATCGGTTCGACTGCTCTGAAGCGCGCAGGGCAGGGAAGCGGACGTAGCGCTCTCGTCCGTTCTGACCGAGCAGGAGAACGCGCCGAGCTTTCCTGCTCCGGTAGGCCGAAGTGGCCGTCGGTGATAGAACCGGCTAAGATGCAGTTTTATAAAGGCGTGGTTGAGCGCAAGAAGTAGGGTGCCGATTGGGGAGTGCCTCACCATGAACGATGGCTCGCCTATCCATCTTGATCTGAACTCAGAGATTTTAGCGGACCTTGATAGCTGGATCGCCGACGCGCCACACCCCAAGCCGTCGCGTTCCGAGGCTATCCGGCAGATCCTTGTCGCGGCCTTAGACGTTCGCCGCCGAGATCAACAGCGGGCTAACCGCGCCGAGTGTGCTGATCAGGCCTTCGCCGCTCATCTCAGGGCCAAAGGATTCCTGCCTGACTAAGCTGCCCACATCACGCGGGCCGGCAACTGTTTCACTGACAAAAGCCGTTGCCGCCGGCATCACCGGCGCCTTGGGATACTGGCGAGCATCGAAGATCGCGGGCTCAGATTCCGAGGCATAGATCTGGCCCGCTCCGCTCGGGAATTACGAGATCTCGCGCGTCGTTACGGCAAATTTGATCAACTCGGCCGGGCCGAATGTGAGTGTGAGCGGAACATCTGCTGCGTCCCTTCCATAGGCGATCAGGATGCGCCCGATTCGCGGGTCCTTGTTGCGCGGATCGAACATGTGCCAGCCTTCTCCGAGGAAGACTTCTATCCAAGCCGCAAAATCCATCGGCGAGTTGGGCGGCGGAAGGCCGATATCGCTCACGTATCCAGTGCAATAACGAGCTGGGATGTTGAGGCACCGGCAGAACGCTACCGCTAGATGGGCGAAGTCACGGCAGACCCCTCGCTGCCCTTCGAATGCCTCGAAGGCTGTCCGGGTCGCTCGGGAGGCATCGTAGCTGAACGCGATGTGGTCGTGAACGAAGTCGCAAACCGCTTCTACGCGCTGGAGGCCAGGCGGCGTGTGGCCAAATAGCTTCCACGCGATCTCAGACAACCGGTCCGTCTCGCAATAGCGGCTGCCGAGCAGGAAGACGAGCACATCCCCAGGGAGGTGCTGAACGGGCGTTTCTTCAACTTCAGGCGGGGGCGGATCCCACTTCCCGTCGTCACGCACAACAGTGTCCGTTCGCAGAGTAAAAGCCCCCGAAGGCGCAACGAGACGATTGCACCAGTTCCCGAACCCGTCACGATAGCCGCGGACAGGAACCCAGGGCTCGGTCGTGAGTTCATCGGGCCGCTCAAGATCGGCGATCCGAGACGAGTGAATGTTCAGCGTTGTTAGAATGGGCGTTGCCTGCCCAAGCACATACGACATCTCGCATCCGACCTGGATTCGCATCGGGTCGCCCTATTGCCCCCGTCCTCGAGCCCCAAGATCTTCGCAAAGCTCGTGCTGCTGAACGATCCGATCGAACGACTCTCCCGCGCTTCTGATCGCGTATCGAGTGCCACCGCCGCGAACCGGGTGCAGGCCGATTATCTCGAACCCGCCCGCCCAAATCTCGGGTTTGCCGTCCTCAGCATATGAGACCGCTTCACCGATCTCAAAAGGCCGCCGCATGCTCGGCACAGGAGGGGCGGGCCGGGATGGTTCTGGTTCGACTACATCACGTCTCGCCAGGGCCGGGTGATCGGCTGTGGGACTTAGGTTCTCCATCGAGGTGCTGCCTCGGCTCGGCACGAGCGCTTGTAGGAGCGTGCGCCCGTTGTCGCCCAAGATGCGGATCGCTTCTGTCTGAAACGGCCAAGCCCGGCCGCCTCTAAGAGCCACTGCACCGTCGAGGGCTGCGTGTTCATCTGTTCCGGGGTAATTCCACGTGGACACCACCTCGGGAACACCGCGCCTGAACCGCAGGAACTGAATCATCATGCTCATTGTTGGCTCCTAATTCGTACGCGAGGCTCGATTCCAACAGATTGGTCGAACGAACCGCGTTCGGAATCCGTCGGCGCCTCTGACTGGTCGTAGAAGACGACCGTCGGCCTGGAGCGAAGGACACTGCCCAGATGCGGGCGCGCAGTTCGTTTCTCGATCCCCGGCACGTCGTGAGGCGCCCTGCGGCATCGTCCGCAGCCTCCTGCGCTGCCCCAGCCGTTACCTCACCCTGGTTTCCCAAATCCGCGTGGCCGGGTTCCGACTGAAGGATGAAGTTGGTCATGGTGCGACCTCTCACGTCTAGCGGAGGAGAAGAGTTCGCCTTCAGCAAAAGTCACTCTTCGGGTAGCCCCGTCCGCTAGAAGATAACACTGCTCGGGACCGCCCATGAGGCAGGTGATAACGGTGAGTTCGAAGCGCCGCACCCCGCAGGGGCATCGCGTGCCCACGTGAGTGACTGCGTCGCCTGCGCGGAACCGTTGCTCTGCCACCGTCGCCTCCTCCAGCTCGAATTCCCAGGCGTCCCCTGTTACGTGTAGCCTAGCGCCGTCAGAACCGACGCGAACACGACGGCGGCGATGGCGATGGCCACGAAAACCTGACCTGTCGGCTCGTTCATCCAGCCGTAGCGAGTGCTGATCAACATGGCTTCCTCCTATGCGTGATCTGACCGCATGATCGGTGAGTGGCGCGGGCACCCACCTGAATGTCAGCCGTCAGAATTGTTTGCCTCGGACCCAGTCCCGAACATCCTCCCGGGCGGCGTCGGCGGAAGACCCGGAGCGGTCCTTGACCATAGACGTGAGCTGCTCTTCGTTCTTGATGGTAGAAAGGTCGAAATTGGTCAGAAAGCTCCAGCGCTGCTGTGCAGCGCTCATGTAGCTCTTCTTACGCGAAACCGTCTCGGGGCTCTCGCCACCTCTGAACCCGAACATCTTGCGTCCTCCACCCGGCGCTCGGAGGCGGCCGTGCCATAGGCGTCGCGTCGAGCCCACTATTTAAGATATGAGTCCGAATAACAGTCGTTACAAGGAGCCGACATTGAATAAAAGCGCGCCGCTCCTACTTATTTAAATGCCTAGCCAGCCCCAGATATACGAGACCTAAGGGAGGTACGTATGCGCTATGTAGCGGCGGCTCATGACAACATGTTCCAACACGCGCTTCGACGTCATCCTGGTGCCGCCGAGGCGAGGTGGCCTAATCTTTCTACAAGGGAATTGTCTAAGATCACGACAGAGCGCCACTTCGCGGTAACCGTAGCAGGACGCTACGGGATCGGGATGGCTGCCGCCGAAAAAGAGGTCCACGGCTGGATAATAAGTCAGAGCTGAGTGCAGGGACGACCAAATCAGGGGACGACCAATGAAGATTATGGTGTTTGCCGCATGCCTCATCGGGCTTTGCGGGTCCGGCGCAGCAGCTCCGCTTCAGCCGGCCGAGTGCGCCAGAACCGTTCCTTTGATAGATCGGGCTGTCGCTTCCACAGACCTCGACGTAGCAAAGCTCGTCCGCGATGGTGACCCGGAAGTTGCTGCTGCAGCCCGTCGCTTCCAGGCGGTCCGGTCACAAGTGCCGCGGTCGGAGGCCGCGCTCATGAACGCGGCGCAGGATCTCCGCTATCAGCTCCAGGTCTGCGCCCACCGCTGATGAAGGGCAGGCGGAAACCGGCGAGACGAATAGGAGCCGAATAGCGATGAAATACGTTCTTCTCATAGCGGCTGTCTTCGCGGGAGACCACACTGCGAGCGAGCCGTCGCTGGAACTGATTCTGACGGCTTTTGACAATAGGACGAGCTGCGAAGAGACGAAAGCCAAATCAACAGGTATCGGTAAGGGTGAAATTCGTGGCCGACAGGTGCTACGGATTGTCGGTGTCTGCCAGGAGCTGAGCGAGAAGGGCGTTGCTCAATTAAAAGAGAGCTTGAATCGGTGAGGGTCGAGAAGAGCACCGTTTCGAGGGCAACTGGGCTCAGAGAGCCATGGTGGGCCTGGGCGGCTCGGAACACTCGGCATGGCCAGTTGTTGGTGGCCTCAGTATGTTTGTTGCTCCGCCCCTAGCAGGGGCACCCTCTCGGCGCTTGGGCACTTTCACCCGGAGGCAGAGCCATGACCCATACCGTCGTTATCGAGAGCCTGGTTTACAGCCCGGACCACGACTCTGTTCGGGCTGTTCTCTCCGGTGAGATGGGAGGCAGGCATGTAGACCTTCAGCTCCATTTCCCCTTGAGAGCTCATGGCGAAGCCACCCCGGACGAACTCCGGCGGAGTGCCCTCCTGGAATTGCAGCAGATTCTAAGGTCCGCCTCGAACGTAACCTTGGCGAGTCGTTCTTACACGGACGCGGCAGAGCCTCCCGAACGGAACGAAGCCACGTCACGATGGGACGACGAGGGTGGCTCCTCGCCGGCGAAGAGCCCCGATATCGTTTGGGCCTAGCACTGCTCTGACAGCGGACGGGCACCACTTGCAGAACGAGGTCAACGCGGCTGCCTGTCCAGGGCGGCGCAAACCGATTCCGAGCCGCGCAGTGTATGACATCTTGACTTATCTCAACGAGGGAGCGGAGGCGGGTCTGGACGGGCTCTCTGTCGAGAGATGCCCTTACTTGGCCGGCTCCCGGAAGGGGGGTCTCTGGATCCGGGGCTTTGTGTGTGCCGAAGCTGGTCCAGCCGTGCCCTTTCCGACATCCTCGCCGCGCTCCGCTTCGGCAGCGGAGCGCGCACCCAGAGTACGTCCACCGAAGCTGTCATGACCGGAACGGGCGCAACGCCGAATGCCCGGTTCTGGGCTGCCGGCGAACTTCGGCTTCCCACCCCTCCCGGCCCATTCGTGCCCGAAGCCGAGCCAGGATCAGGACCACTCGCGGCCCGAGCCGGCCTGCGGCCCTACGTAATCCACCATATCTGTTTTGGATCAGTTCGAATGTGCTAGGTGTTGCGCCACCCGCCTGCGAGACGCCGCCGAGCCACCGATGTCCAACGTCCGATCGATCTCCCGCCCCGCGATCCGCGAGGTCGTCCGCGAGACGCTGAGCCCCGAGGCGCCGCCGCTCGCGCTGCGCAACCGCCCCCGCCGGAACCGCAAATCGGCCTGGAGCCGGGCGCTCGTGCGCGAGAACGAGCTCACGGCGGGCGACCTGATCTGGCCGCTCTTCCTCATCGACGGCGAGCGGCGGCGCGTCCCGGTCCAGGCGATGCCCGGCGTGGAGCGGCTCTCGGTGGACGAGGCTTTGCGCGAGGCCGAGCGGGCCGCGAGGCTCGGCATCCCGGCGATCGGCGTCTTCCCCTACACCGATCCGGCGCTCCGGGACGAGCGCGGCTCGGAGGCGCTGAACGCCAAGAACCTCGTCTGCCGGGCGGTCCGGGCGATCAAGGAGGCGGTCCCGAATATCGGCCTCATCACGGATGTCGCGCTCGACCCCTATACCAGCCACGGCCATGACGGGCTGCTCGACGGCGACCGCATTCTCAATGACGAGACGGTGGCGGTGCTGGTGGAGCAGTCGCTCATCCAGGCGGCGGCGGGAGCGGACATCATCGCGCCCTCCGACATGATGGACGGGCGCGTCGCGGCGATCCGCGAGGCGCTCGACCGCGCCGGCTTCCTCGACGTCCAGATCATGGCCTACGCGGCCAAGTATGCCTCCGCCTTCTACGGCCCGTTCCGGGACGCGCTCGGCACGAAGCTGAAGGGCGACAAGCTCACCTACCAGATGGATCCGGCGAACTCGGCGGAGGCGCTGCGCGAGGTCGCGCTCGATCTCGACGAGGGCGCCGACATGGTGATGGTCAAGCCCGGCCTCCCCTATCTCGACGTGATCCGCCGGGTGCGGGACAATTTCGACGTGCCGACCTTCGCCTACCAGGTGTCCGGCGAATACGCGATGATCCAGGCGGCCGCCCAGAACGGCTGGATCGACGGCGAGCGCGCGATGATGGAGAGCCTGATCGCCTTCAAGCGCGCCGGGGCGGACGGGGTGCTGACCTACTACGCCCCGGTCGTGGCGGAGCGGCTGCGGCGGGGGTGAGCGGCACATTCTCCGCGCGGGACGGCCCCTCACCCGGCCCTCTCCCCCTCGGGGAGAGGGAGCGCGGCGGCGTTTCCCGCGATAGTGCTCGAAGCTAGCTCCCGACCTTGCCAGAATAGGCGCGGGCTCCCTCTCCCCGAGGGGGAGAGGGCTGGGGTGAGGGGGCTGCGCCGATGCCGAACCTGACGCCCGTTGCGCGGCGGCTCCGGCGAAAGCAGACCGAGGTCGAGCGTCTTCTCTGGAGCAGATTGCGGGACCGCAGGCTTGGTGGGTGGAAATTCCGCCGGCAGATGCCGATCGGGCAGCATGTGGTCGACTTCTGCTGTCCCGACGCCTGGCTGATCATCGAGCTGGATGGCGAGCAGCATGCGGCCGAGGAAAAGCTGAATCGGGATCGCCAGCGAACGGTCACCCTTGAGGCCGGCGGATACCTCGTGGTGCGCTTCTGGAATCGCGAGGTGATCGAGAACCTGGACGGCGTTTGCGAAACCATCCTGAACCTGCTGCAAGGCGCGCCTGCCGATCTGGATCAGCCTGCCCTGCGCGCCGACATTTGAGTTCGAATCCCCCCTCACCCCAACCCTCTCCCCGACGGGGAGAGGGAGCGCGGCGGCGCGTCCTGCGGTCTCTTACGACTGCCGCATTCACGGCATCCGCCCTCCTCTCGCTCGCGCTCGCAGCCTGCTCCCGCGCGGTCGATGGCGAGCAGGCGCGGATCTGCCGCATGGCGCTGCCGGCGCTCGAGGGCGGCGGGGCGCGGATCGAGATCCGCCAGGTCCTGCACGGGCACGAGCCGAACAGCGTGCGGATCGAATACCGCGCGACCCGCCCCGGAGGCCCGGCCTTCGCGCGCCACGCCGTGTGCCGCTTCGCGGCGGACGGGCTCTCCGCCAGCAAGATGGAGCTCGTCGGCGTCACGACCGATCGCGGTCCGCTCTCGCCCGCGGCCGTGTACCTCCTCAAGCGCTACTACCTGGACACGCCGGACGCGCTGGCGGACGAGCCGCCCGAGCCGGCGCCGGGCGGGAGGAGCTGAGCCTCCCCTGTTCCGGATCGGCGGGAGGGCTGGCGATCGGCCTCTTCGAGACGCTATGGTCGGCCTATCTGCCCATCGAGGGACGCGATCTCGCGCTCTTTGTCATGCTGGTCCTGTTCGCGCTCCTGCGGCCGGAAGGCCTGTTCGGCCTCCCCTCCTCCCCGAAGGCCGCCGCTTGACGGACGCGATGCCGGCCATCGCGGTCGAGGACGTGCGGCGCGCGGCCGCCGCGATCCGCGGCCAGGTTCTCCGGACGCCGTTCCTGGCCGCGCCACGCCTCTCCGAGCTCACGGGCGCGACCGTCGCGGTGAAGTACGAGAACATGCAGGCGACGGGCGCCTTCAAGGAGCGGGGCGCGCTGAACCGCCTCCTCGCGCTCTCGCCCGAGGAGCGGGCGCGCGGCGTCGTCGCGATGTCGGCGGGCAACCACGCCCAGGCCGTGGCCTATCATGCCGGCCGGCTCGGCATCCCGTCCACCATCGTCATGCCGGAAGGCACCCCGCTCGTGAAGGCGGAGAACACGCGCGGGCATGGGGCCGAGGTGGTGCTGCGCGGCGCGACGCTCGCGGATTCGGAGGAGGTCGCCCGCCGGCTCTCGGCCGAACGCGGCCTGACCCTGGTCCATCCCTACGACGACCCGCTCGTCATGGCCGGCCAGGGCACGATCGCGCTGGAGATGCTGGAGGAGGATCCGGAGCTCGACGACATCCTCGTGCCGATCGGCGGCGGCGGGCTGATCTCCGGCGTCGCGGTGGCGGCGAGCGCGGTGCGGCCGGACATCCGCATCATCGGCGTCGAGGCGGCGCTGTATCCCTCCTGCGCGAACGCGATCCGGGGCGAGGACGCGCCGGTCGGCGGGGCGACGCTCGCCGAAGGCATCGCGGTCAAGAATGTCGGCCGCCTGACGCTGCCCATCATCCGTGCGCTCGTCGCCGAGATCGTGCTGGTCGACGAGCCGGCGATCGAGCGCGCCGTCAACGCCTATGCCACGTTCTGCCGCGCCATGGCGGAAGGGGCCGGCGCCGCGGGGCTCGCGGCCATGCTCGCCCGGCCCGACCTGTTCCGGGGCCGGCGCGTCGGACTCGTCCTGTGCGGCGGCAATATCGATGCCCGGCTCCTCGCCTCCGTGATGGTGCGCGAGCTCGAGCGCGAGGACCGCATCGCCTCCTTCCGCATCACCTCGCCGGACCGGCCCGGGCTGCTCGGCGAGATCGCGACCCGGCTCGGCGCGCTCGGCGCGAACATCCTGGAGGTCTCGCACGGGCGGCTCTTCCTCGACGTGCCCGCCAAGGGCGTCTCCGTCGACGTCACGATCGAGACGCGCAGCCGGGAGCACACCGCCGCGATCTTCGAGGCGCTGACGGGCGGAGGGCTCAATCCCCGCCGGATCGGACCGGCCGGCCTCTCCGAAACGAATTTCTGAACGGGCAGCCCATGCAGGACATCCTCTCGCTCGACGTCGCCGGGCTCGTCTCCGCCTACCGCGACAGGAAGCTCTCGCCCCGGGACGCGGTCGGCGCGGCGCTGGATGCGATCGAGCGCGTGAACGGGGCCGTGAACGCCTTCTGCCTCGTGGATCGCGAGGGCGCGCTGAAGGAGGCTGCGGCGTCCGAGAAGCGCTGGGCCAAAGGCAACCCGGCGGGCCCGCTGGACGGCGTGCCCTTCACGGTCAAGGACAACGTGATCTGGCAGGGGCACCCGACCCGCCGCGGATCGCGGACCACGGACGAGACGCCCTCGGCCGAGAACGCGCCGGCGGTCGACAGGCTGCTGGAGGCCGGCGCCATTCCGGTCGGCAAGACGACCCTGCCCGAATTCGGCTGGAAGGGCCTCGGCGACAGCCCGCTCTACGGTCTCATCCGCAATCCGTGGGACACACGAATGACGACCGGCGGCTCCTCGGGCGGTGCCGGGGCGGCCGCCGCGCTCGGCCTCGGTCCGCTCCATATCGGCACGGACGGCGCGGGCTCGATCCGCATCCCGGCCTCGTTCTGCGGCGTCTTCGGGATCAAGCCGAGCTTCGGCCGGGTGCCGGCCTATCCGCCCTCCCCCTTCGCGATCGTGTCGCATGTCGGGCCCATGACGCGGAGCGTGGCGGATGCGGCGATCATGCTCGGCACGATCGCGGCGCCGGATCCGCGCGACATGACCGCGCTCGTCACGCCGCCGCAGGACTACCTCGCGGGGCTCGAGCTCGGGGTGCGCGGCCTGCGCGTCGCCTGGAGCCCGCGGCTCGGCTATGTCGAGACGCTCGATCCGGAGGTCGAGGCGATCACCGCGCGGGCGGCGCGCGTCTTCGAGGAGCTCGGGGCGCGCGTGGAGGAGGCCGATCCCGGCTTCGCCGATCCGATCGGGATCCTGGAGACGCTCTGGCATGTCGGCGCCTGGTCGGTCCTGCGCGGGATCCCCGAGGCGCGCTGGGCGGAGCTCGACCCCGGCTTCGTCGCCGTCGCCGAGAAGGGCCGCTCGGTGCTCGGCGCCGATTTCGTGACCGCGATGAACGCCCGCGGCGCGCTCTATCTCGCGATGGAACGCTTCCACGAGCGCTACGACCTGCTCCTGACGCCGACGCTGGCGACGCCTCCTTTCGAGGTGGGGAACAACACGCCGCCGGACGGACGCTTCGGGGAGAACTGGATCGACTGGGCGCCCTACAGCTTCCCGTTCAACCTGACGCTGCAGCCCGCCGCGACCGTGCCCTGCGGCTTCACCGCGTCGGGGCTGCCGGTCGGGCTGCAGATCGTCGGCGCGGTCCAGCGGGACGGGCAGGTGCTGCGCGCCGCGCGCGCCTTCGAGACGGCGCGGCCCTGGCCGACCCTGACCGAGCCGCGCGTGACGCACGGGTGAGGCGGCGGCCCGCGCTCAGGCGGAAGGCTGCTCGCTCATCTCGGCCAGGAAGTCCTGGCCCGGGAGGAGGTCGCCCTCCGGGGTGGTGACGTAGACCGTCCGCCCCTCGGCCAGGAGGGCGCCGGTCCGCTCCGCCGCGCCTTCCGCGCTCGGATGCAGGACCGAGCTCACCCCGTAGGGGGGCGTGTCCACCGTGATGTAGTAGCCAGGCGCCACAGCTCACCCCGTCGAGGGCCGAACATCGCATGCGTACGGCATGCAGGTTGCAGGCCAGATGGTTACCCGAAGATTAAGCCGGCAGGAACGCCGCCGTTCGGAAAAAGTCACCGCCTCGCCTCCTCGAAGGCGCGGAGGAAGGCGACGAGGTTCCCGGGCAGCGCCTCGCAGAGATAGCCGCCCTCCTGGACGAGGAGAACGGTCCCGTGCGCAGCCGCGACGGCGCGGGCGGCAGCCTCGAATCCCGCGGTCGTCACCTTGAATGCGCCGATCGGATCGTGCTCGGAGGCGTCGAATCCGAGCGCGACGACGAGCGCGGCGGGGCGGAAGGCGGCGATCCGCCGGAGCCCCTCGCCGATCGCCTCGAGCCACGCGCCGTCGCCGGTGCCCTGCGGCAGGGGGATGTTCAGGTTCGCGCCCGCCCCCGCGCCCTCCCCCGTCTCCCCGGCATAGCCCGCATAGAAGGGGAAGTAGTTCGCGGGATCGGCATGGACCGACACGGTCAATACGTCGCCGCGGCCGTAGAAGATGCCCTGCGTGCCGTTGCCGTGATGGACGTCGATGTCGAGGATCGCGACGGGGCCGCCGGTTCTCGCCAGCAGTCGCTCGGCCGCGATCGCGGTGTTGTTCAGGAAGCAGAAGCCGCCCGCCGAATCGGCATAGGCATGGTGCCCGGGCGGACGGCACAGCGCATAGGCGGCGCCGCGTTCCGGCACGGCGTCTGCGGCGGAGATCGCGGCCTGCGCGCTGCCGTAGATGGCTTCCCAGGTCCCGGCCCGGACGGGCGTCGAGGTGTCGGCCATGTGGTAGCCGAGAAGCCCGAGGAGACCCTCCGGGCGCGCATGCATCTGCGGCCGCGAGAAATGCCCGGTCAGGATCTCCTCGCCGATGCCGGGCAGTTCCGCCTTGCGGTCCCAGGCCGTCCTGAACAGGTCCAGGTGGCTGTCCGTATGGACGGCCCGCAGCGGCTCGATCCCGTGATCGGCGGTGTCGAGGAGCGCGTGGCCCGCCTCCTCCACGGCCGTCCGGAGGATGCGGTAGCGCGAGGCCTGCTCGGGATGCTCGACCGTCCGGCCGCGCCGGAAATATCCGGTAGGGTCGTGCAGGACGGATGCGGGAGAATGCGTGACGAGCATGGGACAGGGGGATTGCGGATCGGAGCCGGGCGGCTCACGCTTTCCTGAATCCACCCGGGACGCAACCGGAATAGCTCGGCCGTATACAGCGTCATTGCGTCTGGCCTGCGCAGGACCGGCAGCTTCCGCCGGCGGACGACGACGAGGGAGGTTTTTGGGATGATCAACCGACGCATGGTACTCGCTTCAGGACCGATCGCGGTCGCGGCCGCCGGCACGAGCCCCGCCCTGGCCCAGACCGCCGCGGCGCCGGCCGCGCCGGCCGGCTCCGCCCAGGCCCCCGGCTATTACCGCTACAAGGTCGGCGACATCGAGATCACGGCCATTCATGACGGCTTCGGGATGCGGCCGCTGGAAGGCTTCATCAGGAATGCCGAGCTCGCCGATGTGAAGAAGGCGATGGCGGAGGCGTTCCTCCCGGACAACGCGCTCCCGATCACGTTCACGGCGCTGGTCGTCAGAACCGGCGGCAAGACGGTCCTGATCGATACCGGCAACGGCGATGTCGGCCCGCCGACCGCGGGCCGCTGGATGACGAATTTCCGCGCCGCCGGCTTCGACCCGGCCCAGGTCGACACGATCGTCGTCAGCCATTTCCACGGCGACCACATCAACGGGATCCGGCTGAAGGACGGGCCCGCCGTGTTCCCGAAGGCCGAGATCATGGTGCCGGAGCCCGAATGGGCCTTCTGGATGGATGACGGAAAGATGAGCTCCGCGCCGGAGGGCATGAAGGGCGCGTTCCAGAACGTGCGCCGCGTCTTCGGACCGATCGCCAAGGACGTGAAGCAGTATCAGGCCGAGAAGGAGCTGGCGCCCGGAATCACCGCCGTCGCGGCGCCCGGCCACACGCCCGGCCATACGGCCTTCCGCATCGCCTCGGGCGGCAGGCAGCTCCTGATGGTGTCCGACATCACCAACCATCCGGCGCTGTTCGTCCGCAATCCCACCTGGGCCGCGGTCTTCGACATGGACGCCGACAAGGCGCGCGAGACCCGCATCAGGATGCTGGACATGATCGCGGCCGACCGCATGCAGGTGTCGTTCTACCACGCCCCCTTTCCGGCCACCGGCCATGTGCTCAAGGAGGGCAGCGGCTTCCGCTTCGTCCCGATCCAGTGGACGCCCGCCATCTGAGCTGACCGGGCCGGCGCGGCTCTCCGGACCCGCGCCGTCTCCCCGGACGCTGCCGCTCGGGACGGTTCCAAGCCGGGTCCGCCTCGTGTAGAGGCACCCGCTCGGCTGCGACGCAGCGCCGACCCGGGCGCGAGCCCTCCGGACCAGAGCGGGACGAGATGACCGGCCGGGACATCACAATCGGCTTCGTGGCGAGCCCGACGCCGGACGCGCAGGCCGCGCTCGCCGACCTTTCGGCCCGCTATCCGTCCGTCCCGCCAGACAAGGCCGAGATCGTCGTCGCGCTCGGGGGCGACGGGCTCATGCTGCAGACCCTGCACCGCTTCATGGGCCAGGCGAAGCCCGTCTACGGCATGAACAAGGGCTCGGTCGGCTTCCTGATGAACGAGTTCAGGCCGGAGGGCCTGGTCGAGCGTCTCGGAGCCGCCCAGCGCAGCGTCGTCCACCCCCTGCTCATGGACGTGCGCGACGTGCAGGGCGAGCGCCACACGGCCTACGCCATCAACGAAGTCTCCATGCTGCGCCAGACGCACCAGGCGGCGAAGCTGAGGGTGGAGGTGGACGGCAAGGTGCGGCTGCAGGAGCTCGTCGCCGACGGCATCCTGCTCGCGACGCCCTTCGGCTCGACGGCGTACAACCTGTCCGTGAACGGGCCGATCCTGCCGCTCAACGCCCCGCTCCTCGCGCTGACCCCGATTTCGGCCTTCCGGCCGCGGCGCTGGCGCGGCGCGCTCCTGCCCGACCGCGCGCGGATCACGATCAACGTCATCGACCCGGAGCTCCGGCCGGTGAGCGCGGTCGCGGACCATACCGAGTTCCGGCGCGTCGCCTGCGTGAGCGCGTCGCTCGACTACACGATCGACCTCGTGATGCTGCACGATCCCGGCCACGGGCTCGAGGAGCGCATCCTCGTCGAGCAGTTCGGGTACTGACCCGCTTCAGGCGGCCATCGAGGAGGGGGATTCGGGCCCTTCCAGCAGGATCTCGGGGGCGTGCCGCATGACGATGTCCAGCGCGGCCTCGTCCGCGAGCTCGTCGGCGATGAGCCGGGCTTCCTCGCGCGCCGCCTCGACCTCGAAGCGCCGCAGCAGCGCGACGAGGCGTCCGGCCTGGTCGGGCGGCAGGTCGCTGCAGGCGGCGAGCGCGCGCTCGATCACGCCGCGCGACAGCCTGGCCCCGGCGGGCCGGGCGGCGGCGGTGCCGCCCCGCAGGGCCGCGAGCGCGGCCTCGAAGGCCGGGCGGAGCGCGGCGGGCAGGCCGGCCTTCGCGAACATGGCGCGGAATCCGTGCCCGCCCGGCTCGCGGCAGAAGCCGGCGACGCGCTTGGGCGAGACCTCGGTGAGCTCGCAGAAGGCCGCCTCGACGAAGGCCAGCTCGCCCGACAGGATCGCCCGCAGCATGAGGGCGGGCGTGAGCTGCTGGGACTCGCGCAGATAGGCGACGAGCCGGCCGACCTCGTCTCGCTCCGACTGCGCCGAGAGCGCGACCGTGGTGCGCTCGCAGGCCTCGCGGGTGATGCGGCCGGAGCGCTCCGGGCTCAGCCAACCGCAGCCCACCACGAAGCTTTCCAGGGCTCGCGCCAGCGCGGCCGCGATCGCCTGGGCGATGTCGACCGGCAGGTCCGGACGGGCGAGAAGCGTCTCGCGGAGCGGCGCGTGGTCGCCGTGTCGCTCGACCATGCGGACGAGCGTCGAATGGCCGATATCGGCGCCGCGATTCCTGGCGAGCCGCACGAGCGCCGGCCGGCGCCCGATCTCGCCCAGCGCGGCCGCGACCGGGCGCGAGAGAGGTGCCCGCGAGGCGATGGCGCACTGGACGCGATCGTCGCCGATCGCGGCCGCATCGACCAGATCCGCGTCGATCAGGACCGGCGAGCGCGCGAGCACGAGTTCGGCCACCTCGGGCGCATCCGCCGCGAGCGCCACCATGATGTGGCGCGGCGCGTCAGGCGAGGCGGCGAGGCTCTCGGCCATGGCCCGGCGGACGATCGCGGAGGGATCGTCGAGCATGGCCGTGAGCGCGGTCTCGGCCTCCCAGCGGTCGGCCTCCGAAAGGTCCGAGTAGAGGAAGGCGCGGGCGAGCGCGCCCGTCGCCTCGGCGCGATGGCCGGGGGAGGCGCTGCGCGCCCAGAGCAGGAAGCGGCGCACGATCATCTCGGCAGGCCCGTCGTGGCGAGGCGCGCATTCGCGGCCGGGCCGGCGGCGCGCGGCCGCGGCGGGGGAAGCGGCACCTCGGCCGGGATCCCCGCCACAGGCAGGCTCCCCGTCGAGACGGCCGCCTCCGGCTCGGCCGCGAGGGCGACCTCGGCGCCGTCCCCGCGCGGGAAATAGCCGAAGGCGGCGCGCTGCTCCCCGGCGCCGCGGTTCACGCGCCAAAGCTTGGCGACGGCATCCGAGACCGGACCAGTCCGCACGTCGTTGCGGAACAGCCCGTGCAGCGGCGGCCCCTCCCCGGTGCGGGTGACGGCGGGCTGGCCCGTCGCCGTGATGGTGCGCGGCGCGCCGGGCGGGGTCGGGACCGGCGCCGGACCGGCGGCGGCGCCGAGCAGCGCGTAGAGCTCGCCGGCGCTGCGCGCCCTGCCGGTGCGGTCGAAGAAGATCGGGCGGTTCGCGGCCGCCGCCTCGGGCATGTCGGGTGCGACCGGGCGCTCCGGGTTCCGGCTCGCCGTCCGGATCAGGTCCGTCGCGCCGCGGGCGCCGAGGAGATGCGCCATGTAGAGTTCGCCGCCGCTGGGCTCGCGGCCGGTCGCGGCCGCCAGCGCCTGGCGGTTCTGCTGCGTCAGCGCCCCGGCCATCATGGAGGCGAGGCGCGGATCCTCCCGCAGCTTCAGGATGGCCTCCCGCGCCGAGCCGTCCGGGACCGCATAGGTGCCGTCGCCGCGCGCCGTGATCGCGGCCGAGAGGTCGGAGAGCCCGAGCCGGCCGCCCTCGCTCTTCATCAGCCCGAGCCAGGTCTGCTCGACGAACTGGAACAGCCCCGCGGCCGAGGAGGTCGCGGCCCGGGCCGCGGGGTCGAGGGCCGATTCCCGCCGCGCCGTCGAGAGGAGGTACTCGAAGCTCGTGCCGGTCTGCTCCGCGCCCTGGCGGATGGCGTCGACGACCGGCGTCGCGGCTGCGCTCGCGCGGGGTTCGGCGGGCGTCGTGAACAGGAACATCGATCGGGGGCGCCGCCTCGGATGGAGAGCCCGACCTTGCGGCCTTATGGTAAACGAAGCCTCAACCCGCGGGATCGGGCTTGGCACGGGCCGCTCCGGCCGCTCATCCTGGGACGATGCGCGCCGCCCTCCTCATCGCCGCCGAGAGCCCCCGGATCGAGGACGCGCTCCGGGTCCGACCCGACCTGTTCGTGATCGACCAGTGGCGCGGGGGCGACCCTGCCGCGGCGCTCGGGCGGGTGCGGGCCGGCGCCCCGGGGGCCCCGGTCTTCATGCGCATCCAGTCGCTCGAACGGGGCGGCGCCGACGAGCTCGCGGCCGCCATGCCGGCCGGACCGGACGGGATCTGGCTGCGGGACGCGGTCGGCCGGGCCGATGCCGAGCGGCTCGCCGCCCGCCTCGCCGTGATCGAGGCCGAGCTCGGCCTTCCCGACCGGGGCACCCGGATCGTCGCCTGCGTCGAGAGCGCGCGCGGCGCGCTCGCCCTCCCGTCGCTCGCCGAGACCGGGCCGAGGCTCGCCGGGATCTCCTACGACTTCGCGGCGCTGGCTCGCGATCTCGGCTGCGCGAGCGCGGGAGCGGCGCGCCTGCCCGAACCGCTGGCAGCGATCCGCGCGGCCGTGGTCGTCGCGGCCGCAGCGGCCGGCGTCCCGGCCATCGACTCGGCCGGCCCGGCCCTCCCGGATCTCGACGCCTTCGCGGGCGAGGCCGCGCGCGCCCGGCGGGACGGGTTCTCGGCAAAGCTCGCGCTGAGCCCGGACGAGGCCGCGGTGCTGAGGCGCCTCGACCCTCAGGCGCCCTTGGGGCGCTGGATGGAGAACTTCGTCTCCGGCGTCGCGACGAAGTAATCCATGTAGCCGCCCCGCATGATCGGCCGCATGGCGGCGGTGTCGACGAGCCCGTCCTTGACGAAGCGGTCGTCGATATGGACGCCGATCACCTGGCCGAGGACGAGGTACTGCTCCATCCTGCGGCCGTCCCGGTCCTCGAGCTGGATGGTGCGCAGCCACTGGCATTCGAGCGCGGCCGGCGCCTCGGCCACACGCGGCGGCTTCACGAGGCGCGAGGGCGCCTGGGTGAGGCCCGCGAAGGCGAATTCGCTCTCGCCGCGCGCGAGCGGCGCCGAGGTGAGGTTCATGGCCTCGCGCGTGTCCCAGGTCGCGAGGCTGCAGACGAACTCCTTCGTCTCGTCCACGAAGGCGACCGCGTCCTTGTAGCCGTTCGACGAGAAGGCCACGATGAAGGGGTTCTCCGCCACCGCATTGAAGAAGGAATAGGGCGACAGGTTCACCTCGCCCCTGGCGTTCAGGGCCGAGATCCAGCCGATCGGCCGCGGGCCGATCAGCGCCTTCATCGGGTTGTGGCGCAGGCCGTGGTCGTTCTTTGTCGCGTCGTAGAACATGGGGGCCCCTCAGAGGCGGGTGACGATGTCCGAAAGCGCCGGGCGCTGACGGTCGGCCGGCACCTCGCTCGCCCGGCCGATATGGATGAACCCGGCGAGCCGCTCGTGCGCCCTGAGCCCGAGCACATCGAGCACCCGGCGGTCGAACCCGTACCATTCGGTCAGCCAGGCGGTGGCGTAGCCGAGGAGGTTCGCGGCGACGACGAGGTTCATGCAGACCGCGCCGGCCGACAGGACCTGCTCCCATTCCGGGATCTTCACGTGCGGCCGGGCGGCCGAGACGACCGCGACGACGAGCGGCGCCCGCGCGAGCCGGTTCCGCTCGGTCGCCACGCGCTCGGGATCGGCGCCGGGCTCGTCGGCCTGGAAGGCCGCCGCGATCGCCTCCCCGATGCGATGGCGGGCCTCGCCCGCGATCACGATGAAGCGCCAGGGCGCGAGCTTGCCGTGGTCGGGGACGCGGGCCGCGATGGTGAGCAGCGCCTCGAGCTCCGCCTCGTCGGGACCGGGACCGGTCATCAGGTGGGGCGGCACCGAGCGGCGCCGCGCCAGAAGAGCCAATTGTTCGTTCATTCTGCCTTCAGCCGAGAGGGAGCAGGGAAGAGGCGGCTCGCGGGACAGAACCATCAGGTCAGCCGCGGGCCGGGCCGAGAACACGAGTCCGCCATCTCCCTGCCACTTGTCCCCGGTAGAGATCAAACCGGATCGGACAGGCACCCGGCGCGAGCGGGCGGAGAGGTCGGCGGCGCCGCGGGGGATGTCAGGTGTCAAACGCGTTTCAGCCGGCGCGGCTTCCGCGCCGGGCCATGCCGCAGCGGGCCATCGCCGCGCGCCGGCCAGGGGCCTCCTCCGTCACGGCGTCACCCTTCGATGCGTGCTGAATATCTCGGACCGGCCGGCGGCACAGTCGCGACCGACGCCGATGCCGCGACCGCCTTGGTGGTCGAGCCGCGCCGCATCTCCGGCGCCTGGACGCGCCGGCAATGGGCGCTCGCGATCGCGGCCGTCCTCGCCTTCTGGACCTGCGCCGCGCTCGCCTGGCCGCTGACCGGAAGCGTCGTCCCGTGGGATTCCAAGAACCACTTCTACCCGATGCTCCGCTATCTGGGCGAAGCGCTGGCCCATGGCGAGCTGCCGCTCTGGAACCCGTACCATTTCAGCGGGCATCCGGCCGTGGCCGACCCGCAATCGCTCCTCTTCACCCCGACGATGCTGCTCTTCGGCTGGCTCGTGCCGCAGCCCTCCATGCAGCTCTTCGACGCCGTGGTCTTCGCCCATTTCCTGCCCGGGGCGCTCGCCATGCTCGCGCTCTTCGCCCGGCGCGGCTGGCGGCCCGAGGGCGCCTTCGTGGCGGCCGCGATCTTCGTGCTGGGCGGCTCCGCCTCGGCGCGCCTGCAGCATACGGGCATGATCTTCGGCTACGGGATCTTCCCGCTCGCCCTCCTGCTGCTGGAGGAGGCGCTCGACCGCCGCTCCTACCTCCTCGCCTGCCTCTTCGCCGCGGTGGCGAGCACCATGGTCGTCGGGCGCGACCAGGTCGCCTTCCTGACCGGGCTGATGCTGATCGGCGTCGTCGTCCACCAGGCGGTCCTGTCCGGCCGCCCGGTCGGGTATCTGCGGGCGCGGGCCGGCATCCTGCTCGCCGCGGGCCTGGTCGGAGCGGCGCTGCTGGCCGTGCCGGTCGTCCTTACGATGCAGCTCCTGGCGACCTCGACCCGTCCCTCCTTCGGCTTCGGGGTCGCGGCGATGGGCTCGCTGCCGCCCGAGAGCCTCGCGACCATCCTCTTCGCCAACGTCTTCGGGTCGCTGCGCTGGACCTATGACTATTGGGGGCCGGACTGGCACTCGCTCGTCGAGGGCACCTGGACGGACCGCGCCACGAACTACCTGTTCGCCGGCACGGCCCCGGCGGTCCTGATCCTCTGGCACGGGCTCGCCGGGGGGCGGCTCCTGGCGCGCGAGTTCCGCTTCTTCCTCGTCGTCGGGATCGCGGCCGTGCTCTATGCGCTCGGCCGCTATACGCCCGTCTTCTCGCTCGTCTTCGACAACCTGCCCGGCATCGCCCTCTACCGGCGGCCGGCCGACGCGACCTTCCTGATCAACATCGCGCTCGCCTTCGCGGGCGGCTACCTGGTCCATCGCTTCCTGAACGAGGGCAATCCGCGCTTCGCCGACATGCGCCGCTCGCCGCTTGCCGCCGTCCTGGTCGCCTGCGCGATCGCCGCGGTCCTGGGCGCGGTTCTCTCCGGGCTCACCTTCGCGATCAGGGCGAACCAGGGCGCGGCGGCCGGGACCGAGATCGCGCTCGGCTTCGCGCTTTCCGGCGCGCTCGTCTGGCTCCTGTGGAAGAGCGGCGGCGACCGGCGCCGGCGCGCGGCCGCGGCCGCGCTCCTCGCCGCCCTCACGGGCGGCGAGCTCCTGTGGCGCAACGCGGCCTCGGCGCTCAACGCCGAGCCGGCGGAGCGCTATGCCGTGTTCCGCGAGCTTCCGGCGGAGCAGCTCCGCGGCCTGCAGGTGCTGAAACAGGCCCTGGCCGAGCGCCATGCGCGCGGCGAGCGCCCGCGCGTCGAGATCCTCGGGCTCGGCGGCGCCTGGCAGAACGCCTCGATGGTCCTCGGGCTCGAGGACACGATCGGCTACAACCCGCTCCGGCTCGCCGATTACGAGCGCGCGATCGGCCCCGGCGAGAATGCGGCCGATCCGAACCTGCGCCAGTTCCCCGGCACCTTTCGGGGCTATCGCTGCCGGCTCGCGAGCCTGCTCGGCCTCGAATATCTCGTGCTGGACCGCCCGGTGGAGAAGCTGCCGCGGCACTTCCCGCGCCTGCCGGGGGCGAAGCTCCTCTACGGCTCGGGCCCGATCTGGGTGTACCAGCTCAGCCCCGGGGCGCCCCGGGCCTATCTGGCGACGCATGCGATCCCGGTCGATTCGGAGAAGGTGCTCTCCGAGGAGGAGATGCCGGAATTCGACCGTCGCTCGGCGGCGCTCATCGAATCGGACCAGGTCGCGGAGCTCGCGGGCGATTACGGCGTGCGGGACACCGCGACCGAGCCGGACCCGGCGGTCGGGTCCGTGAAGGTCGCCGGCTATCGCCGCAATGCCGTCTCACTCGAGGTGGATACGGACCGCAACAGCATCGTCGTCCTGCATGACATCTATTATCCGGGCTGGGAGGTCACGGTGGACGGCAAGCCGGCCAGGATGCTGCGGGCGAACCTGCTCTTCCGCGGCGTCGAGGTGCCGGCCGGCCGCCACCGGGTCGAGTTCCAGTTCCGCCCGCTCTCGGTCGCGAACCTGGTCTCGGCCGCGAGCGGGCTGATCGAAGACGAGGACGGCGAGGCGGAGACGCTGACCCGCTGAACGGAATGGTGATGGGTTTCAGGCGGTTCGGGATTGCGGCGGCGCTGCTCGGGCTTCTCGCGCAGCCGGCGGTGGCGCAGAGCCTGACGGGGCCGGCGCCATCGCCCAACGGCCTCCTCGGCACGATGCCGCCACCCCCGGCCGCCGCCCCGACCATTCCGCTTCCCGGCGGCGCGATCGGGGTCGCGCCGCCTCCGCCCGCCGTGCCGGGCCCGGCTCCTGCGGCGGATGCGGCCAATCTGTCGCTCGCCGCCGTGTTCTCGGCCGATGGCCGGCCCATCCGGTCCGGCCTCGTCTGGCGCGTCTTCGCGGAGAGCGGCGTCGAGGCCCGGCCCAAGCTGATCGCGAAATCGACGGCGGCCGCGCCGACGATCTCGCTGTCCCCGGGCAGCTACACGGTGCATGTCGCCTACGGCTTCGCCACGGCCTCCAGGAGGATCTCCGTCTCGAATGGCGGCGCCTCCGAGCGCCTCGCCGTCAACGGCGGCGCCCTCAAGCTCGCCGGCGCCATCGGGGACAGTCCGATCAGCCCCGACCGCCTCAGCTTCTCGGTCTTCCTTCCCGTCGGCAACGACAGCGAGGGCCGGCTCGTCGTCGGCAATGTCCGCGCGGGCGAGATCATCCGGCTGCCCGAGGGCAGCTACCATGTCGTCTCGACCTACGGCGAATCGAACGCCATCATGCGGGTCGACCTGAAGGTCGAGGCCGGTCGTCTCACCGAGGCGACCGTGAACCACCGTGCCGCCACGGTCACGCTCAAGCTCGTCGCCGCACCGGGCGGCGAGGCCTTCGCGGGCACGGCGTTCAGCGTGCTGACCCCCGGCGGCGACGTGATCCGCGAGGCGATCGGCGCCTTCCCGACCGTCACCCTCGCCGAGGGCGAATACATGGTCATCGCCCGGCATGACGGGCGTGTCTATACCCGCGAGTTCAAGGTCGAGAGCGGCCTCGATCGCGACATCGAGGTTCTGGCCGGCAATTCCTGAGCCGGCACCGCGAGGCTCAGCGCCGGGAGGGCGGCGTCGCGTTCGTGCCCCGCCACCGGCCGTAGCGCCAGGGCAGGTACCAGGCGGCGCGCTCGGGCAGCTCCTCGCAGACGAAATCGAGGCCCGAGCTGCCGCCCGGCCCGCAGCGGCAGATCCGGGCGGCGGCCATCCAGGCGCCCGGCCAGACGCCGTGCCGCTGCACCGCCTCGGCCGCGTAATCCGAACAGGTGGGAAGATGCCGGCAGGTCCGCCCGGCAACGGCCGAGAAGGTGAGCTGGTAGGCGCGGATCAGGCCCGTCGCGAGGCGCCGGCCGGCGGCGCCGGCCAGGCTGCCGGCCGTCATTCGGCGGCCTCGCGCGGGGCGCTCCGGCGCGCCTCCGCCTGGTCGAGCGCCTCCACCACCGCATCGAAGGTCAGCATCGTCGAGGCGTGGCGCGCCTTGTAGTCGCGGACCGGCTCGAGCGCGGCGAGGTCGGCCCAGCGCCCGCTCGGCGGTGGGCCGTTCTCCTTCAGCATCCTGCGCATCGTCTCGCGCAGCCCGCGCAGCTCGGCCGCCGTGGAGCCCACCACGTGGCGCGCCATGATGGACGAGGAAGCCTGCCCGAGCGCGCAGGCCTTCACGTCATGCGCGAAGTCGGTGACGACCTCGCCGTCCGTCGCGATATCCACCGTCACGGTCGACCCGCAGAGCTTCGAATGGGCACGCGCCGTGCCGTCCGGGTGCGGCAGCCGGCCCAGCCGCGGGATATCCGCCGCGAGCTCCAGGATGCGCTGGTTGTAGATGTCGCTCAGCATGCCGGGATGGCTTCCCTCGGCCCGTCGGGTCCGGCACAGGATATAGGAAGAGGCGTGCCCCGTCGCGAGCGGCGCGCAGGAGGGCCGGGCCGGTGGATTTCGCAAGCGTCGGGACGAAGCGTGAGCTGGAGGAGGGCCTGCGGCTCGCCCCGCGCTTCGGGCGGGACGGACTCGTCACCTGCGTGGCGACGGACGCCGATACCGGCGAGCTCCTGATGGTCGCGCACATGAATGCCGAGTCGCTCGCGCGAACGCTCGCGACTGGCGAGGCCTGGTACTGGTCGCGCTCGCGCGGCGAGCTCTGGCACAAGGGCGCGACCAGCGGCCAGATCCAGACCGTCGAGGAGATGCGGGTCGATTGCGACCAGGACGCGATCTGGATCAGGGTCCGGGTCGGGGGCGACGGCGGCTGCTGCCACACGGGCCGCCGGAGCTGCTTCTACCGGAGGGTGGAGCGGTCGGGCGAGGGAGCTGTCCTCGTGCCTGCATCCGCGGGATCGGACACCTAGCCGCGTGCGCAGCGCGGCGGAGGGTTGCGCCCGCCGTTCATGCCGCCTTCACGGCGCCGTGGCAGCATCCGGGGAGGAGGAGTGAGCCGGAATGCTGTTCGATGGACTTGCCCGCCGCGCCTTCAGCCTCGGAGGGGACGGCACGGCGGAGGCGCAGAAGGACCCGGCGCCAACGAGGCGGCTCCGCGTGGGGCTGGCGCTCGGCGGGGGCGCGGCGCGGGGCTGGGCGCATATCGGCGTGCTGCGGGTGCTCGACGCGGCCGGGATCAGGCCCGACATGATCGCGGGCTGCTCGATCGGCGCCGTGGTGGGCGGCTGCTACGCGGCCGGCAAGCTCGCGGAGATCGAGAGCTTCGCCCTCTCCCTGACCAAGCGCCGGGTGATGGGCCTGCTGGATTTCCATCTCGGCGGCTCGGGCCTCATCGCGGGCGGCCGGCTGCAGAAGCTCCTCGAATTCGATCTCGGCCGGCTCCGCGTCGAGAACCTGCCGATCCGGTTCGGGACCGTCGCGACCGAGCTCGTGACCGGGCACGAGATCTGGCTCACCCGCGGCTCGCTGGTCGACGCGCTGCGGGCTTCCTACGCGCTTCCCGGCGTCTTCTCCCCGGTCCGGCTCGGCGGGCGCTGGCTGATGGACGGGGCGCTGGTCAATCCCGTTCCGGTGACGGTGGCGCGCGCCTTCGGGGCCGACGTCGTCATCTGCGTGAACCTGAACAACGACATCCGGCTGCGCGGCACCGTCATTCCCGATCACGGGGAGGACGAGGAAGGGCCGCTCGACGAGGCCGCCGGCGAGCCGCCGCGGTCCGGCCTGTTCTCGCAATGGCTCGACAATCCCGCACGGCGGCGGGAGCGTCGCACGGCGCCGGGCATGGCGAGCGTGATGATCGATGCCTTCAACATCACGCAGGACCGCATCTCTCGGTCCCGTCTGGCGGGCGATCCGCCGGACGCGATGGTCTCGCCCAAGCTCGCCGGCATCGGGCTGTTCGAGTTCCACCGCGCCGCCGAGGCGATCGAGCTCGGCAGGCAGTCGGCCGAGCGCGCGCTGCCCGACATCCTCGAGATGATGGACGCGGCGCTCGCCGTACCCGGCGCCGCGAAGGGGTCGCTTCAGGCGGTCGCGATGTAGTCGCGCATCGCGCGGTGCTCCGATTCGATGTCGGAAAGGCGCTGCTTCACCACGTCCCCGATCGAGATGATCCCGGCGAGCTTGCCGCCCTCGATCACCGGGACGTGGCGGAACTTGCCCTCCGTCATCAGCCCCATGATGTCGTCGATGCTCGAGGTCGGCGTGCAGGTGACGACCTTGGCGGTCATCCGGCTCGAGACGGGCGCGTTCAGCGCCTCGGATCCGGCCTCCGCGACCGCCCGCACGACGTCGCGCTCGGAGATGATGCCGAGCACTCCGCCCGAGCCGTCGACGACGACCACGGCGCCGATCCGGCGCCGGGACAGGCACTCGGCCGCGTCGGCGAGCGTGCGGTCGGGGCCGATCGTCACCACGTCGCGGCCCTTCCCCGCCAGAATCTGCTCGACGCTCATGGGCTTGCCTCCAGATCGACCCGTGCTTCGGACCCGGATTGTGCGGAAGCGGGCGGCCGCGTTCAAGCCGCGGGCGGATACGGCAGGCTCGGCGAGCGCCGCACGGGATCGAGCCAGGGGAAGACGAGGAGGCCGGTCAGGAGCCCGCCGATATGGGCCTGCCAGGCGATGCCCCCCTCGGCGATCCCGAGCGGCTGCGACACGAGCCCGACCAGGAGGTTGATGCCGAGCCAGGTGCCCAGGAAGAAGAGCGCGCTTCGGTTCCGCAGGAGGTCGAGGGCGCTCGTCCGCTCCGTCCGCGGACCGGCCGGCCAGGACCGGAACGGAGACGGCCTGGTGAAGACGAAGAGCGCGGCCGCGCCCATGAAGCCTGATACGGCGCCCGAGGCCCCGATCATCACCTGCGGGCTCAACGGATTGGCGAGCCATTGCGCCAGGGCGGCCCCCACCGTCGTCGCGGCCGCGAGGGCCACCGCCCGGCCCGCCCCGCAGCGGCGCACCACGGGACTGGCGAAGGCCGCGAGCCAGATGCAGTTCAGGAGAACATGCATCCAGGACCCGTGCAGGAGCGCATAGGTCAGGAGCGACCAGGGGCGCGTCTCCCCGCTCGCGACGACGAACTGGGCCAGCGCCGCGCGCGCAGCCTGGAGGTCGGGATCCCCCGTCTCGGCCGCCGCCCGGATGATCTCGCCGGCTTCGGCCCAGCCGATCGCGAGCGACCAGCGCGCCGGGATGAAGCCGGCCCCGAAGAGGAGCTCGGCATCGGCCATCGGCGACAGCCATCCGCGGACGAGATGGATGGCGACGAGAGCCAGGATGGCGCCCAGAACCACGCCCGGCAGGTTCACGGCCGGCTCGCGGCGCCCGATCGCATCATAGGACATCGCCGGCGAAATTGGGGCCGCGCACCCGAACCCGCAAGCGGGCTCCTCGCCTGCGTTAACCCTAACAGGACCTTTCTGTGGGCGGCCGCCTCTTCGGCATGCCCCTCGCGCCGGGGCCGCGTGAGCCTCGCGCCCGTCCCGGTTTAGACCGGGGGGCGCGGGCCCGGTTCCCGAAACGGAGCGGCGCACGCTCCGGAAGCATCGAGGCGGTCCCGAGATGAAACACGCCACCTCGCGCCTGCTGTTCGCCTATTGGGACAGCCTGCGCGGCGACAGGGCAGCTCCGGAGCGGTCGCAGATCGAGCCCGGCCGGATCCGCCACATCCTCGCCGACACCTTCATTCTCGGCATCGACCCCGAGGGCCGCGCCCATGTACGGCTTGCCGGAACGCGCGTCTGCGCGCTGTTCGGCCGCGACCTGAAAGGCGTCGAATTCGCCAGCCTGTGGCTCGCCGATCGCCGCGCCGAGCCCGAGCAGCTGATCGACCTCGTGGTGAACGACACGGTCGGCGTCGTCGCCGGGATGGTCGGCCAGTCGGAGCTCGGATCCGTGATCGGGCTCGAGCTGATCGTCCTGCCGCTGCGCCACCACGGCGCGCCGAACCGGCGCGCGCTCGGCGCCCTGTCGCCGAGCGCGGTTCCCTCGTGGCTCGGCCTGACCCCGCTCGACTCCTTCGAGATGCGGTCCCTGCGCGTGATCGGCAACGCCCGGCCGCTCGCGCCCGGCCTGGCCGAATTCGCCGCGACGCCCGCGACGAAGCGGTGGCCCTTCGTGGTTCTCGACGGCGGCCTCTGCTCCTGAGCCGGGACGGGCGGCGCCGTTTTGTCGCCCTGACGCCTTCTGCTCAAGCCAGCGTTAACACTGGAGGGGTATCGTCCGACGGCCATAAAGGACCCGATCCGTCGAGATGAGCGCATTGCAGGCGGCGCCCCAGCTTCAGACACGCCCGATCGAGCGGCGCCGTCACCAGCGCGTGCTTGTCTCGCTGCTCGGCCGCTACATGCTGACGGACCGGCAGGAATATCCCTGCCAGACGGTCGACATCTCGCCGGGCGGGGTGCTCCTGACCGCGCCCGTGAAGGGCGCTATCGGCGAGCGCGTGGTGGTCTATCTGGAGCATCTCGGCCGCATCGAGGGCGAGATCAAGCGGCACACCGCGCAGGGCTTTGCGATGTGCATCCATGCCGCCCCGCGCAAGCGCGACAAGCTCGCCTCGCAGCTCACCTGGCTCGCCAACCGGACCGCGCTCGGCCTGCCGGAGGACCGCCGGCACGAGCGCATCACGCCGCGCGTCCTGACGAGCGTGCTGAAGCTGGAGAACGGGCGGGAAATCCCGGCCCGGATCATCGACATCTCCATGTCGGGCGCCGCGATCGCGGTCGATTCCAAGCCGCCGATCGGCGCGGGCGTCACCATCGGCAGCACGAACGCCAAGGTCGTGCGCCATTTCCAGAACGGCGTCGCGCTCGAATTCCGGCTCCCGCTCTCGGCCGACCGGTTCGACGAGAACATCATCCTCTGAGCGGCGGCGCGGCCGCTTCGCCGCCCTTCATCTCCGGCCGGCCGGGCCGACCCGGCCCCTCCGTCCAGATCCGCCCGACCCGCGGGTCCAGGCGGGCTCGCCCTGCCCGCCCCGCCGTTTCGCGAAACCGTCAAATTCTTCGCATTCCGGCAGAGCCGTGTTCGGCACGTGATTTGTCGAGAATTGCGCGGCGCCGATTGCATCAAATTGCGCAGATCGGCTTCAGCGCCGGTGTATAGGGCGCGGGCATGTTGCTCCCCGGGACAGGGGGAACAACATGAACAACAAGATCAAGGCGGCGGCAGCGCTGGTGATCGCGGCGGGTTGCTTGGGGGCGGCGTCGGGATCTGCTTGCGCGCAGACGGTGGCCGCGCTGCCGGCCCAGGCGCAGCCGATCGCCCATGTCGGCGAGGCGCGCCCGCTCCCGGCCTGGACGGATTTCTGCCGGAACTTCCCGGGCGAATGCGCGGTCGATCCGACCGAGCCGGCCGTCGTGACGCTCACCCCGCGCATGTGGCAGACCATCGTGGCCGTGAACCGGAAGGTGAACGGCACCATCAAGCCCATGCTCGATTCCGAGCACTGGGGCGTTGCCGACCGCTGGGACCTCGCGGCCGACGGCTACGGCGATTGCGAGGATTTCCAGCTCCTCAAGCGCAAGATGCTGGCCGATGCCGGCCTGCCGCGCCGGGCGATGCGCATGACCGTGGTCATCGACGAGAAGAACGAAGGCCATGCGGTGCTCATGATCCGCACGAGCCAGGGCGATTTCACGCTCGACAACAAGACCGACGAGGTCCTGCCCTGGTCGGAGACCGGCTACATCTTCGTCAAGCGCGAGAGCCAGGACGCGGTCGCTTGGGTCTCGCTCGGGCGGGCCGCCTCCCCGACCGTGACGGCCAATCGGCGCTGACCTCGGTCCATTCGGACGCGCACCGGCCTCCATGCCCCCAGGGCCGGGATCGCGGCGGGGCCGGCTCCTGCGAGCCGGCCCCGTGTCTTCGGGACAACGCCCGGCAGCGGCGTTAACGAAGCTTTAACAATCGCCTTGAGGGCTCCCGGCGGCCATGGCACGCTTGGTTAATCGGACGTTAATCGGGGCAGGCGGTCATGCTGAGGGGCGGGGTAGGGTCGCGCGGGTTTCGTGGCCTCACGAAGGTCCTCGCGGTCGCAGGCGCCTTTCTAGCCGTAGCCTCCGCAAGTCCCTCCTCCGCCCAGACGGTCGCGGCCCTGCCGAACGCCGCATCGATCGGCAGGGTCGACGCGGCCGGCTCCGCCCGCCCCGTCCAGGGCTGGGTGAAGTTCTGCGAGCGCTACCAGGGCGAATGCGACGTCAATCCCGCAGAGCCCGCCACCGTGGCGCTGAACGGCCGGACCTGGAAGGCGCTGAACGCCGTGAACCGGAAGGTGAACACCACCATCAAGCCCCGCACCGACATGGAGCATTGGGGCGTGGTCGACCGCTGGGACCTGCCTGAGGACGGCTACGGCGATTGCGAGGACTTCCAGCTGCTCAAGCGCAAGATCCTGGTCGAGCAATACGGGTTTCCGAAGCGCGCCTTCCGCATGACCGTCGTCATCGACGAGCAGGGCGAGGGCCACGCGGTCATGATGGTCCGGACCGACGGGGGCGACCTCATCCTCGACAACAAGCGCTCCGCCATCCTGCCCTGGCACGAGACGGGCTATGTCTTCGTCAAGCGCGAAGGCCAGGACGGCCGCGAATGGGTCTCCCTCGGGGAGCAGACCTCGCCGACGACGACGGCGAACCGCTAGAAGCCGCGGCGCAGCTCTCCTCCGCCGGCGGACGGCGCCGACCGGGTGAGGCGCTGTCTGGCTCGGCCGGGGCATGGTGCGGTGCGGGCCGTCATGACGGCCCAGTGTTGTCAATTTTCGACATACTCCTACGCTCGGCGCAGAGGAGGGGTGCCGTGCCGACGCGGAACATCAATCTCACCGATCGTCTCGACGCCTTCATCGAAAGCGGAATGAGACTGGAGCGGCTTCGGGCAGCAGCGGAGGAAGGCGAAGAGGCATATCGCCGGGGCGAATTCGCCGACATCGAGCCAGAGGCGCTTGCGTCCCACATAGCCCGTCACGGCGCAACCGCGCGGCGTTAGGCGAGGTCGGATGCGCGCTCTGCGGCTCACGTGGGCCGCCCGTCGCGACATCGAAAATGTCCTCGACCGGAGCGCCAAGCTCTTTGGCCCCTCGGGTCGCGATCGCTACGAGGCACTCCTCGTCGCCGCTCTCGAGGATATCAGGATGGAACCCGACCGAGCCGGCAGCCGCCTGGAGGCGTGCATCGGTCCGGGCCGCCGCATATACCATCTCCGCCTGAGCCGCAGCCGCGCAAAGCAATCGCCTCGGTCCGTGCGGAAGCCGAGGGCACTTCCTGCTCTACCGTGTGCTGGACGACCAGGCGGTTCTCGTCCTGCGAGTCCTCCACGACAGCATGGATCCGTTTGATCTTGTCGAGGGAAACCCGAATTTCGGCGGGTAAGCTCGGGCGCGATCCAGATTCCGCGCGGTGAGGCTCACCCGATCCGCCTGAGCCCGGCCGCGTAGCGGCGCCAGTTCCTGACATAGTGCTCTGCCGTGCCGGCGAGGCGGGCGACGGCCGCGTCGTCGAGCTCGCGGACGGCCTTCGCGGGCGCGCCGACGATCAGGGAGCGGTCCGGAAAAGTCTTGCCCTCGGTCACGAGCGCGTTCGCGCCGACGAGGCATCCGGTCCCGATCACGGCGCCGTTCAGCACGGTCGCGCCCATGCCGATGAGCGAACCCTCGCCGACCGTGCAGCCATGCAGGATGGCGTGATGGCCGATCGTGCAGGCGGCCCCGAGCGTCAGGGGGAAGCCCGGATCGGTGTGGAGGAGCGAATTCTCCTGGATGTTCACGTCCTCGCCGACATCGATCAGCTCGTTGTCGCCGCGGAGGACCGAGCCGAACCAGATGCTCGCCCCGCGGCCGAGGCGCACGCGCCCGATCACATGCGCGTCGGGCGCGATCCAGTATTCGCCGTCCGGCGGCAGCTCGGGCGCGACGTCGTCGAGGGCATAGATGGGCATGGGACCGGGCGGCTTGGGAGACAGTCGCCGTCCAGAAAGACCGCAGGCCGCGGCCGGTCAAGCCTGGGTCAGAAGATGCGTCAGGTCGAGCACGATGCGGCCGCACATCAGGCTCCAGAGGCACGCGATCACCGTCGCCAGCATGACGTAGGGGATCGGACGCCCGTCCAGCCGCCGCCCCCTCACGGTGTTGCGCAGGATGATGAGCGGCGCGGAGAAGACCAGGACCGGCACGGTCGCCACCGCGCCGAGATCGCCGGTCTGGAGAGAGGAGAAGCCGAGCGGCCGCCGCACCACAAGCTCGAAGCCGCTCGCGAGGACGCCCGCGAAGGCGAAGCCCAGCAGTATCGCCGAGAACGCGTCGATGCTCGATTGGCCAAGCGCCATGCCGGTCTCCTCTCGGGCCGTTTTGGCGCGGAGTTTACCTCCCGTTAAGCAACTTCGCCGGACTTGGTTAAAATCCGACCGGATCAGTCCTGTAGGTCCTCGCTCAGGATCGCCATCTGGAAGTTGAAGGAGCGGTCGCCGTCCTCGTCGTCCACGAACACGACGCCGACGAATTCCTCGCCGACGAAGACCTCCGCGGAATCGGTCTTGCGCGGCCGGGCCACCACGCGGATCGAATGGTTGGCGAAGGTGCGCCGCATGAAGCGCTCGATCTTGGCGAGCTCAGACTTGTCCAAAAGCTTTCCCTCGAATTGTTCCGAACCAGCCCTGCCACGACGCGGCGCGGGCGGCAAGGCGAGCTCCGCCGCTCGGTAAGGCGGCTACGGCTCGCTCTTCTCGGACAGGATCTGGTCCATGGAGCGGGCGGGCTCGGCGCAGCCCGCCGCCCCGACGACCCGGGCCGGCACGCCCGCGACCGTCGTGTTGCGCGGGACCGGCTGCAGGACGACGGAGCCTGCGGCCACGCGGGCGCATTGCCCGACCTCGATATTGCCCAGCACCTTCGCGCCCGCACCGAGCAGCACCCCGCGCCGGATCTTGGGATGGCGGTCGCCCCGCTCCTTGCCGGTGCCGCCCAGCGTCACGCCCTGCAGGATCGAGACGTCGTCCTCGATCACGGCCGTCTGGCCGACCACAAGGCCGGTCGCATGGTCGAGGAAGATCCCCTTCCCGATCCGCGCGGCCGGGTTGATGTCGGTCTGGAACACCTCCGAGGAGCGGCTCTGGAGATAGAGGGCGAAGTCGCGTCGCCCCTCGTTCCACAGCCAGTGGGCCAGCCGATGCGTCTGGATGGCGTGGAAGCCCTTGAAATAGAGCAGCGGCTCGAGGAAGCGCGAGCAGGCCGGGTCGCGATCGACCACGGCGATGAGATCGGCCCGGAAGGCCTCGGCGACGCTCCGGTCCGCCGCCAGCGCCTCCTCGAAGGTCTGGATGATCAGGTCCGAGGTGAGCGCCGCATGCGCGAGCCGGCTCGCGACCCGGTGGATCACGGCGGCTTCGAGCGTCGCCTGGTTCAGGATCGTGGTGAAGAGCAGGGTCGCAAGCGCGGGCTCGGCCCGGAGCGCCGCCTCCGCCTCCTGGCGTATCCGCATCCAGACCGGGTCGACGATGCCCGCGATCTCTCCGACGGCCTCCTGACGGGCCAAGTGATGCGCCATGACGGTGCCTCCTGGAGGATCTCTCTACCACGCCCGGCTCGCCGCCCGGAACTGGCCGGCCGCCCGGCTCAGCGGTGCTCAGCCAGGAAGGCCAGCACGCCTTCCTTGTGCACCCGGTCGCCCACCGCGAGATTGTGGTCGCGGCCCGGGATGTCCAGGGCGCGGCCGCGCGGCAGGAGGTCGGCGAGCTCGTGCGGCGAGCCGGCGATCGGATCGCGGGTGCCGACGGAGACCAGCGCGGGCATGCTGATCCGGGCGACCTCGTCCCTGCTCAGCGTCTGGCGCGACCCTCTTATGCAGGCGGCGAGCGCGCGCAGATCGCTCCGCGTCTGCTCGGCGAAGGCGCGGAACATCCGCTGCATCGGGTCGGTCAGCACCTCGAGGGAGGGCGCCTCCATGGCGTCCGCGATCCCGAGCGGCAGGCCGACGCCCTCGACGAGGTGGATGCCGAGCCCGCCGAGCAGCACGGTCTCGGCCCGGCCGGGATGCTCCAGCGCCGCGAAGGCCGCGATGCGCGCGCCCATGGAATAGCCCATCACGTGGGCGCGCTCGATCCCGAGACGGTCGAGCAGGCCGATCGCGTCGCCCGCCATGAGCGAGGTGTGGTAGTCCTCGGGCCGGTACAGCTTGGCGCTCTCGCCGTGCCCGCGGTTGTCGAGCGCGACGACCCGGTAGCCGGCCCGGCTCAGGGTGCTCGTCCAACCGGTCGCGATCCAGTTCACGCCGCGGTTGGACGCGAAGCCGTGGATCAGCAGGACGGGCACGGGCTGCGGCGCGACGCCCGCCGCCGGCGCCACGTCCGCATAGGCGATCTCCACGGAGCCGAGATCGGCCCGCCTCGTCTCCAGGCCCGCTGCGTCAGCCACGAAAGGTCTCCGCCCATTGCCCGGCCCGGCCACGCATGCCAGAGAGCGCCGCGTGCCCGGAGGCGAACGGGCGGCCGGAAGAGGCAGGATGGCTCAGTCGGGTATTCCGCATTTCCACAACGATGTCGGCGTGTCGACGATTCATATCGGCGCGAAGGAGTTCATGTGCATCGGGGCGCGGCCGCCGGTCGACCATCCGCATGTCTTCATCGACATGGGATCGGCCGACGAGGCGATCTGCTCCTATTGCGGTACGCTCTACAAGTACAAGCCGTCGCTCTCCGCCTCCGAATCCGAGCCGGCCGACTGCCTCTGGGACGACCGCGACAGGGCCTGAGCGCAATCCGTTGTGAGCCGTCTCAGCATCGCGGTCGTCGGCGCCGGGATCGGGGGCCTCACGGCCGCCCTCGCCCTCGCCGGCCGGGGCCATGACGTCACCGTCTACGAGCGGCGGACCGGGTTCGGCGAGACCGGCGCCGGCATCCAGCTCTCGCCCAATGCCAGCCGCATCCTGATCGATCTCGGGCTCGGGCCGGTGCTGCGGCGCGTCGCCTCCGAGCCCGAGCGCATCCGCGTGCGCGACCTCGGCTCCGGGGCGGAAATCGCCACCGTCGCGCTCGGCGCCGAGGCGAACGAGCGCTTCGGCGCGCCCTACTGGTTCGTGGCGCGCCAGGACCTGCACACGGCGCTGCTCGACGCGGTGCGCGGCCGCGGCAATGTCCGCCTCCGGGTCGGTCGCGGCCTCGCCGGCCTGTCGCAGGCGGGCGGGCGCGTCGCGCTCTCCTTCGAGGCGGCGGGCGGGGCGGCGGATGCGGCCGAGGCGGACCTCGCGGTCGGGGCCGACGGGCTCTGGTCGCGCGCGCGGACGTGCCTCGGCGACGCGCGCGAGCCCGTCCCGAGCGGCTTCGTCGCCTACCGGGCGAGCGTCCCGCGAGCCGGCGCGCCGGTCGAGCTCGGCGGCAACGAGGGCGGGCTCTGGCTCGGGCGCGGCCGCCACCTCGTGCACTACCCGATCGGGGCGACCCGCCTGATCAACGTCGTGGCGGTCGAGCGCCGGGCCGAGCGGCTGGCCGAGTGGTCGACCCCGGCCGGCCGCGAGCGGGTGCTCGCCGCGTTCGACGGCGTCGCGCCGCCGGTCCGCGAGCTCCTGTCCGCCGCGGAGCGATGGTCCGCCTGGTCGCTGCACGACCTGCCGGCGAGGCGGATGGGCGCGGGCCGCGTCGCGCTCCTCGGGGACGCGGCGCATCCCGCCCTGCCCTTCCTGGCGCAGGGCGGCGCGATGGCGGTCGAGGATGCCGCCGTGCTGGCCGCCGCGATCGCCCGCGCGCCGGACGACGTTCCGGGCGCGATCCGGGCCTACGGCAAGGCCCGCCTGGCGCGGGTGAAAAAGGTCCAGGAGGCGGCGCGCAGGAACGCGACCGCCTACCATGCCGGCGGCTTCGTCCGGCTCGGCCGCAACCTCGTCATGCGCCGGCTCGGGCCGGACGGCATGAGCGAGCGCTATGCCTGGCTCTACGGCTGGCGGCTGCCGGCTTGATCGCCTCCCCGGCCCCGGCTACCGCTGCCGGGAGCGCGGACGTGGCGAAACCGGTAGACGCAAGGGACTTAAAAAGTCTTTTTTCTACCGTGCTGAAAAAAAGTTTTGGAGAGGAAAAAGGTTGGCATTTCAGAATGTTGGGAGTGCGGGCTAAGGGAGGCATAAAAGGGCTGTTTTTGTGCTAGGTGCAATATAGGTGCAGAAACCTAGTGCGAGAATCGGCGGCAAAAGGCGGACGTGGCGAAATCGGTAGACGCAGCAGACTTTATAATTGGAGTGCCCGTGGGGAAATCCGCGGAGTAGAACCGCTCAAAGTCGGGGAACGCTAACGGGCAGATGCCTTAAGCCAATCCCGAGCCAAGCCCCTCTTCGGGGGAAGGTGTAGAGACTGGACGGGCGGCGCCTAAAGCCTTTGGGCCACGGCGAAGGGACAGTCCAGACCACGAACGCCATATGGCGGCGGCGAAAGTCGAGGTGGTACGAAAATCTGCTTCTCTGTGAGAGTACGGGTTCGAGTCCCGTCGTCCGCACCATTATCCAGCGTCACAGGGTGCCGCTGGAATCCAAGCATTAAGCGGTGGCGGGTGATCTTGCATAATAAGATCGTGTACGGTGAGTCCGAGTCCAAAAGATCGTGCGCGCCATTTCATCTTCGAACTATGAACACTACAGCCGCTGTTCCGAAGGTCAAAGTGGAACGGGCGTTACGTTTTCGATCCTGACCCTGTGATGCAGTTCACCTAGCAACGCACCTCAAGCCCCGAAATAAAATCCGCTTATGCAGCTTGCGGACGGTCCCTCTCGAATTCCTATGCAGCAGCATCCTAGAAATAGCTGCGCACTGGAGCGCCGAGGGAGCGCTCATCGCAAATGGCTGGAAATGATAGGGTCTGGAAGAATCAGAACGAGGCGCCGCGCCCTCAGAAAGAGCCAGGGAATGGTGGGCTTGGCTTGCTGCTTGTCCTGGCGATTACCGCGATCGGCGTTGGGTATGTCGGCTACCGGCTGTCCCTCGTCTTCGGCCTGATCTAACGAACGATCCAGGCGTGTTATGCGGTTAGACGAGCAGTCGCGAGAGCACATTGGGCGCTATGGCATCAAGCTGGTCGTCGCTGCGGCAATCGCCTACATTCTGAAGAGCGAGAACTTCCTTGCCACATTCGCGCTGTGGACCGGCATATACGGCGTAATGGCCGTCGCTTACGCAGTTCATCGCGGCGAACGATTCGGCAAGACCAGGTTCACCTATTGGGATGAGGCTCTATGGTTGGCGGCGACGGCGTTGGGTCTCTACATTTTCAGTGGCCATCAGTTGGCCGTCTGATCGGCTGCTTCTGTTGGTTCAAAGAAACCGTGCGGATGCGTCGCCAACGCCTGACAACTCGACCTTCAGTTCCTGACCAGGAAGGATTTGCAGCAGCATCGGAATAATCGATCCGGTTGCTACGATATCGCCGGCGCTGAGATAATTGCCTCTGGCGATCAGGTCATTCACGAGCCAGAGCGCAGAGTTGATCGGATCAACCAGCCCCTCTCCCGATGCCGACTGAAACACCGGAACGTTATTGATCGACGCTCGCATGTCGATTCTGTCCATGGCCTCCAGGCCTGTTGGCTCATGATATTTGTCGACGATCGTCGAAACATGAAACGCGTAGTCAGCGATGGCGGCCAAGTGTGGTTGCCCAGTCAGGTGACCACGTCGCCCAACAAGACCAATAGCCGGTTGGTAGCTGAGGATCGCCTTGCAGAATTGATCGCGAGTGATGGGCCAATGGTCCGCCCCCAGGGGACCGCCTATCGTAAAGACGATTTCGCATTGTGCCCCGATGAAGCCTTGAGGAAGCCGGAACGGCCCGTGGGAGTCCTGAAGAACTGTTCCCACAGGGATCGGGCAGTAGATGGGACTGGTAAGGCCAAGCGTGCCGCGGATGGCGGGGCAAGTGCCTATCAGGGCATAGCCCACCGCGTCATTGGCGAAGGCCGAGATTGCTGCTGACTGCACCGCCCAGGCGTCATCCTCGCTACGAAGCAGATCGAACGGGATATCTGAGGTCAGTCCTTGCCGACGGTTTCGGCAAAGCAAGTTAGCGAGATAATCGAGATTCTGGTCAATCATAGAAGCACACTCCCGCGCGAGAGAGGGCGCAAAGTCGTGCTCAGTCAAATAAAAATCCGGCTATATGAGTACGTATATTTTTGTCAGGGCTTTTTCTTATGAAAATACTATCGCAGCGCGGCTGAGCTCCCGTCGAAACAATATGCGGCTCTATTTAGCTTGAGGGTCCCACCAAACCGGAAGGACCTGAAGGTATGAAGCCGCATAAACCGTCCCTCGCACCCGCCGCTACGGCCACAGCCGAGGCCGGTCGTCCAACAAGACCGGGGTCTGAGCGTCGGAAGATGTTTTGCCTGAGCGCGGTTGGCGCGGTCGCGATCATGGCCGGTTCGGTGATGGGTCTTGGCCAGGCAGCGGCCGAACCCCTGAGCGCGCCGAGCTTTGGTGGCCCTCTGCGCCCGAACCCCGATCCGATGAGCATGGATGCGGGCGTGTTTGGTCGCGTTCATATCACCGGCCAACTCACAGGCATCGGCAATGCGCAGACGAACGGCATTCCTGGCATCGATCCCCGAACGACAGATCCCCTAGTCGATATCGGCAATGCCCAAATTCAGGTGCAGACAACCGGGGCGCCCTTGACGTTCTTCGTCCAGGGCGGTGTCTACTCGCTGCCTTCTTTGGGTTCGGCCTATACCCGCGCAACCGACGTCACCGATCAGTTCTACGGGCCCGTGCCGGTTGCCTATGGCAAGCTCGAGCTGTCGCCGAATTTCTCGGTGCAGGCGGGTTTGCTGCCGACGTTGATCGGCGCGGAATCGACCTTCACGTTCCAGAATATGAATATCGCGCGCGGCCTGCTCTGGAACCAGGAGCCGGCCATCAGCCGCGGTGTGCAGGTGAACTATAGCAATGGACCGCTCAATGCCTCGGTGTCGGTCAATGATGGGTTCTACTCAGGCGATTACAACTGGGTATCCGGTCTGTTGTCTTATGCGGCGACGCCGTCGAGCACGATCACGCTGGTCGCCGCAGGCAATTTTGCAGAGTCCGGCAAGACCGGCGCGGCAACGCCTCTGGCGCAGAACAACAGCAGCATCTTCAATGTGATCTACACCTATGTCGACGGCCCGCTGACGCTCCAGCCCTACCTGCAATACACAACGGTCCGCTCGAACAGGGACATCGGGATTGATCGCTCGGCCGAAACATTCGGCGGAGCGCTGCTGGCTCGTTATGCCATCAATGAGAATTTCTCGATCGCTGGACGCGCCGAGTACATCGCTTCAAGCGGAGGAGATTGCGGCGTCGCCGCAGACTGCGCCCCCACCAATCTGCTCTATGGGCCGAAAAGCAGGGCGTGGTCGCTGACAGTGACGCCGACCTATCAGCGCGGGATCTTCTTCGCGCGGACCGAGCTTTCGTACACCCGCATTGACCGGGTCACCGAAGGCTACGGCTTTGGGTCCAATTTCGACAAGCGCGACCAGGTTCGCGGGATGTTCGAGGCTGGCGTGCTTTTCTAAGGCGGGGTCGAGATCAAACGCGGAGCCATCGGCTCCGCAGACTCTCTGCTTGCTTAGGTGAAATATGGCTTTGGAATTGATCAACTCGAAATCGGAGGCGCCTCAAGCCGTAGCGACTTTGTATCCGGTCCTGCCCGTGCTCTGGGTCTATCGGAACTACGACGATCGCTGGACTGTGCATCTGGAAGGTGAAGACTCGGAGTGGTGCCACCCGACGCGCAATGATGCGGTCGTCGCGGCACGGCTGATAGGCGAGAGCTACGGCTGCTACCGCCTCTTTCTTCAACTGTCAGACGGTCGCTTCTGCATGGAGATGCTGAACCTCAGTCGGCGGCGCGAGCCGCGTCAGATTGGGTAGTGAGGGCGAAAATTGAGCCAGGCTGTACCAAGCAAGCGCCAAGTCTCCCGACACCTCATCCGCTGCGGCGTGGAGATCATCGTTCTGGTGGTGATCGCCGGTTGCGCTGTTGTTGCTGCCGCAGGCCCCAGCATCTATCTGGTGCTCAGCAATGGCGGCTGAATGCAGATTTGCAGGCCGTTCTGCTCGCCCCAGGTTGCCGCGGTCGAAACCGAAGTTCAGCAAACGCGAGCGACGCCGTAGATCGGAATACCTGCTCCTGATGTTTGCGGCGAGCTGTGCCGCTGTGCAAGTCGTCGCCATAGTTTTTCTGAGAGCGGCATGACACGCCCTGCTGCGCCCGCTCTCCAACCCGACGACCGAAGGCGCGCTATCGGTGAAAGCCGTCTGGCTGAGTTGCCAGGCCTGAGGACGCAGTTGGAAATGGCCAGAGTCCTCAAGGAGCACCACATCTGGCTGGCTGTGAGGATTATCGAGGAGCGCGAAGACCAGCCGCAGTTTCGACGGCACCGCCGGCTCCGGGATCTGCTCGAAGCGAATGCCTTGCTTGAAGCGGTGATCGAACTGGGAGCGCATTTGCAGCCGAAACGCCACCCGTGGTCGATGGGTCGTTCGGGAGATCGGTGGCGGTGTCGCATGGCCTGGAATGATCGCGGCAATTTACGCAGGTGCGTGGGCCGACATGACGATCTAGCGGCAGCCCTGATGATCGCGTTGCTAGGCTCCCTCGGTCGGCGCCGGGCACGGCCAAAAGATGCTTCGAAAGATGGAGAAAAAGCACCATGAAGCCCAGTGGCGACCCTCCTTTATTTGGCGGGTTGATGACCGCGCTTGTCACTCCGTTTAGGGGTGAGGCTATCGATTTCGACGCCTTGGCGGAGCTTGCCAACTGGCAGATCGACCAGGGCGTGCAGGGGCTGGTCGCCTGCGGCACCACGGGCGAGGCGCCGACCCTGTCTCATCCGGAATGGGCGGCGGTGATCCGGTTGTGCGTCGAGGTTTCCAATGGCCGTGTGCCGGTGATCGCCGGCTCGGGGACAAACGACACCCGGCGGACCGTCGAACTAACCCGCGAGGCGGCTCGGCTCGGCGCGGATGGAGCCCTGGTCGTCACGCCTTATTATAGTCGGCCGAGCCAGGAGGGCCTGTTCCGGCATTTCGAGAGTGTCGCGCAAGCTGCGGAGCTGCCGATCATCATCTACAATGTGCCTTCGCGGACGGCCGTCGATATCAGGATCGAAACGCTGGACCGCCTTGCGCACCTGCCCGGCCTTGTCGGCATCAAGGACGCAAGCGGAGATCCGACGCGGGTAAGCGCGATGGCTCTCCGCTTTGCCGATCGTTTCACCCAGCTTTCCGGACATGACCGTTCGATGCTCGCCTTCATGACGACAGGAGGAGATGGTGCGATCTCGGTCGTCTCCAACGTCGCCCCGATGTTGACCGCGGCGATGATCGGCGCGGTACGGAAAAGCGCCTATCTGGAAGCACGGCGCATCAACGCCCATCTTTTCCCCCTGATCGAAGCGCTGGAGCTTGAAAGCAATCCATGCCCGATCAAGTTCGCGTTGCATTGCGCGCGCGGATACTCGCCCGCCGTCCGCCTTCCGCTGGTCGAGGTCACTGAAGCCACCGTGGCAAGAGTTCGCGCGGCCGTTGCGGAGATCGACACATTGGCGATCGACACGTCCCTGGTCGCCGAGCGGTCTCTCGTCCCCCTCTCGGTCTGACCGGGTCGCCTTTATAACAGCAGCATGGTGCTGCCGTGTTCTCCAATGAAAATACTATGAAATGCGTTCTTCCAAGAAATGGAGAACAAATCCCGACATCCTTAAATTCAACGTATCGGCAAAAAGCATCATCTTACTCGACGAGTAGAAGGTCCTGCCGATATCGAGAAAGGATGTCTGCGATGTACCCTCGTGGTTACTATTTCTATGCGATGCAACAACAGAACAAGGCCAAGGTCGGGCGGACGGATGGGGAGGTCAAGGTTGCCACGCCCTCGGATGAGCCGATGGCCGACGTTGGAATGTTCCTGCGGCTCGGAGTCGTGATGGCCCTGGTGATCGCGGCCGTCGCCACAGTCACCTCGTTGGCCGGCTAGCGCGCCATCGACGTCCACAGCTCAGTCTTCAACGAACAATCAGGATTATCCACCATGGCAAGCGCCATTCAGCCGAAAGAGCCTCCTCAACCTCTGAACCATTTCTTTGTCGGCCAGGACAACCGAGGATGCTGGACCGTCCGCGATGAGCGTAACCTCGTCGGCGGCTGCTTCGTGAGCAAGGAAGCGGCGATCCACTTCGCCCGTCAGGAAACCAACAACGCGCCGGGTGCCGTGATCTGCATGGGCGAAAGCCAGCGCCTGAGCCTGGACCCGCTGTTTGGACATAGGGCAGCCGCCTAGCCGGTTGCCGTCGATCCGGAAGCCCCGCCTTTGCACTCATGACCTTCTCGCGACGTTGGAGATGGGGAAGTAAAGCTTCGGCTTGAAATAAGCAAAGCCCGCCGACTCTGCCGAGTCGGCGGGCCTTTTACTTGCCAACGGGCTTCTAGCGAAAAATTCCTATGGAATTTTTATGCGCGAGGCCCAAAATACTATTAGATTCCTATTTTTTGAGGCCCCGTCCTCTCTCGAACCTATATGCGGTTCGCGTCCATATTTCCGCCAAATTCCTCCTCCGGCACCCGTGCGTACGCAAGGGCGCGCTGGAAGAATTCAACCTGTGACCGGTCAGGACGATCCATCCTGGGCGGCCATTTGTACCAACAGCGGCGCCGGAGGCGAAAGCAATGGATGTTCTTGTACTAGCGATAGGGTTCGGATTCTTCGCCTTGATGTTTGGATACATCAAGCTTTGCGAAAAGCTCTGACCCAGGAGGCGGCAACATGATCTTGGAATATTTCCTTGGGGCAGCAGTCGCGGTGTTTATCACCGGCTACCTGCTTTACGCCCTCGCTCGTCCCGAGCGGTTCTGATCAAGGCAACAGCTCGGAAAGAAACGACCGATGACAATAAATGGATGGATACAGATCCTAGTCTTTCTCGGGATCGTCATCGCGCTGGTGAAGCCGCTCGGCGGCTACATCACGCGTGTCATGAACGGCGAGAGGACCTTCCTTTCGCCGGTTCTGGGACCCGTGGAACGCGGCCTCTATGGCATGGCCGGAACCAGTGAGAAGGAAGAGCAGCACTGGACGACCTATCTGGGCGCCATGCTGCTGTTCAACCTAGCCGGTTTCGCACTGCTTTATCTCTTGCAGCGCATCCAGGGCGGTTTGCCCTTCAATCCCGCCGGAATGGGCGCTGTAAGCGCGGATTCGTCGTTCAACACGGCGGTCAGCTTCATGACCAACACCAACTGGCAGGGCTATGGCGGCGAAACCACCATGAGCTATCTGACACAGATGGCCGGCATCACGGTGCAGAACTTCGTGTCGGCGGCTGTGGGCGTGGCCGGTGCCATGGCGATCATTCGCGGCTTCTCTCGCGCGTCCGCCAAGACCGTCGGCAATTTCTGGGTCGATCTGACGCGGGCGACGCTCTACATCCTGATGCCGATCTGCATCGTCGGCAGCCTGGTGCTGGTGTGGCAAGGCGTTCCGCAGAACCTGAACCCCTACACCGTCGCCACGACGGTTGAAGGCGCTCAGCAGACTATCGCGCAGGGCCCTGTCGCTTCGCAGATGATCATCAAGCATCTGGGAACGAATGGCGGCGGCTTCTTCAACGCCAACTCTTCCCATCCGTTCGAGAATCCGACGGCACTGACCAACTTGATCCACATTCTGGCGATCTACTCGATCTCCTTTGCGATGCTGAACGTGTTCGGCCGTATGATCGGTAACCAGAAGCAGGGTTGGGCACTGCTTGGCGCGGTCCTCACCATCGTTGTCGCCGGCATCAGCGTCATCTATTGGGCTGAATCCGCTGGAAACCCGCTGCTCCATGCGCTCGGCCTCGAGGGCGGCAACATGGAAGGCAAGGAGACGCGGTTCGGTCTCGCACTGTCTTCGCTTTTTGCCGTCGTAACGACCTCTGCCTCGACGGGCGCGGTCAACACCATGCACGACAGCCTGATGCCGCTCGGCGGCCTGGTGCCGCTGTTCAACATGCAGATCCCGCCGCTCGGCGGCATCGGCGCCGGCGTCTACGGCACCTTGATCTTCGCGATCCTGGCCGTCTTCATCGCTGGCCTGATGGTCGGTCGGACGCCGGAATATATCGGCAAGAAGATCGAGGCCAAGGAAGTGAAGATGAGCATCCTCGCGATGCTTGGGCCGTCGCTCGCCATTCTGGCCCTGACCGCGATCGCCGTCGTTCTTCCTGTTGGCTTGTCCAGCATCCAGGACGCTGGCCCGCATGGATTGAGCGAGGTGTTGTACGCCTACACGTCCGGCGCCAACAACAACGGCAGCGCCTTTGCCGGTCTCAGCGCGAACACGCCCTTCTACAACATCACCATCGGTCTCGCGATGCTGATGGGGCGCTTCCTGCTCATCGTGCCGGTGCTGGCGATCGCGGGCTCGCTCGCAGCCAAGAAGAGCGTGCCGGCATCAACGGGAACACTGCCCACGACGGGACCGCTGTTCATCGGCCTTGTCGTTGGCGTGACGCTGATCGTCGGCGGCCTGACGTTCTTCCCGGTCCTGGCGCTGGGTCCGATCGTCGAGCACTTCGCCATGTTGGCGGGCCAGACGTTCTGAGGATCGCGATGACGGCCAAATGGCTGAGATCGATCCGATTTGTCGTGAACCCTCGCTCCTGGTTTCAGGAGCGAGGGGCGGCCAGACCGCCCAGGGCATCGACGATCATTCTCGGCATGACACTGGCTTTGGGGGGCGTGGTGCTCCTCGCCAAACTTATCACTGAATTGCTCGCGGCGGCGTGACCGAGTGGTTGGCCCCCAAGAACAAACTCGCTGGAGTTTCTTATGAACCAGTCCAAATCCGCGAGCATGCTGGACGCTCGCATACTTGTACCGGCCATTGGCGATGCCTTCCGGAAACTGAATCCGAAGAGCCTCGCCAAAAACCCCGTAATGTTCGTCGTCGCGGTCGTCTCGGTGCTGACGACGGTGCTGCTGTTGAAGGACATCGCGACCGGGGCCGAAAATGTCGGCTTCTCGCTGCAGATCGTGCTGTGGCTCTGGTTCACAGTGCTTTTCGCCAACTTTGCCGAAGCCGTCGCCGAAGGGCGCGGCAAGGCGCAGGCGGAATCGCTTCGGCGCACGCGCAGCGAGACCCAGGCCAAGCTGCTTTCGAACGGCGGCTCCGACTACAAAATGGTGCCCGGGGCCACGCTGAAGGTTGGTGACGTTGTTCTCGTCGAGCCCGGCGACATCATCCCCTCTGACGGCGAAGTCATCGAGGGCGTCGCGTCGGTGAACGAAGCGGCTATCACCGGCGAATCGGCCCCTGTCATCCGCGAGTCTGGTGGCGACCGCTCCGCCGTCACTGGCGGCACGCAAGTGCTCTCCGACTGGATCAAGGTCCGGATCACGGCCGCGGCTGGCTCGACCTTCATCGACAAGATGATCGCTCTCGTTGAAGGCGCCGAGCGCCAGAAAACGCCGAACGAAATCGCGCTCAATATCCTGCTTGCGGGCATGACGCTGATCTTCGTTCTGGCGGTCGTGACCATTCCGAGCTTCGCGACCTATTCGGGCGGGTATGTTCCCATCATCGTTCTGGTCGCCCTGTTCGTCACGCTGATTCCGACCACCATTGGCGCACTGCTCTCGGCCATCGGCATTGCCGGTATGGACCGGCTGGTCCGCTTCAATGTTCTGGCCATGTCCGGCCGTGCCGTTGAAGCCGCTGGCGACGTCGACACGCTGCTGCTCGACAAGACCGGCACGATCACGCTCGGCAACCGTCAGGCGAGCGAGTTCCGGCCGATCCGGGGCGTCACCGAAAAGGAACTCGCCGATGCAGCGCAGCTTGCTTCGCTGGCCGACGAGACCCCCGAAGGCCGCTCGATCGTCGTGCTCGCCAAGGAAAAATACGGCATCCGCGCGCGAGACATGGCGAGCCTCAACGCCACCTTCGTCCCCTTCACGGCGCAGACCCGGATGAGCGGCGTCGACCTGGACGGTTCGACCATCCGCAAGGGCGCGGTCGATGCGGTTCTGAAGCACGTGGATCTCTCCACGGTCGCGACCGGCAGCCCGCGCGCGTCCGCCGAAAGCGTTCGTGAGCTTCAGGGCATCGCCGACCAGATCGCCAAGGCAGGCGGCACGCCGCTCGCCGTGGTGAAGGATGGCCGCCTGCTCGGCGTCATCTACCTCAAGGACATCGTCAAGGGCGGCATCAAGGAACGGTTCGCCGAGCTGCGCCGCATGGGTATCCGCACGGTGATGATCACCGGCGACAACCCGATGACCGCGGCGGCCATCGCCGCCGAAGCTGGCGTCGATGACTTCCTGGCGCAGGCGACGCCGGAGAACAAGCTGGCGCTGATCCGCGAGGAGCAGGCCAAGGGCAAGCTGGTCGCCATGTGTGGTGACGGCACCAATGACGCCCCGGCGCTCGCCCAGGCGGATGTCGGCGTCGCCATGAACACCGGCACGGTCGCCGCCCGCGAGGCCGGCAACATGGTGGATCTCGACAGCGACCCGACCAAGCTGATCGAGATCGTGGAAATCGGCAAGCAGTTGCTGATGACGCGCGGCGCGCTGACGACGTTCTCGATCGCCAACGATATCGCGAAGTATTTCGCGATCATCCCGGCGATGTTCCTCGTCTTCTATCCGCAGCTCGGCGCGCTCAACATCATGGGCCTCGCTTCGCCCGAGAGCGCGATCCTGTCGGCGATCATCTTCAACGCCCTCATCATCGTGGCGCTGATCCCGCTGTCGCTGAAAGGCGTCAAGTATCGCGCCATCGGAGCGGGTTCGCTGTTGTCCCGTAACCTCCTGATCTACGGCCTGGGCGGCATCCTCGTCCCCTTCGCCGGCATCAAACTCATCGACATGGCGATCACCGCCGTCGGTCTCGCCTAAGGCGCGCCCGACGACCACGAAATCATTCCGCGTCCTTGCTGTTGTTCAGCGGCGGATCATTCGGGACAAACAAAGATGCTTAAGCAAATCCGACCTGCGATTTTCATGATCGTAGCCTTCACCATCATCACCGGGCTTCTCTATCCGCTCGGTATCACCGGAATCGCGCAGGCGATCCTTCCCTTCCAGGCCAATGGCAGCCTGATCGAGCGCAACGGCACGGTCGTCGGCTCCGAGCTGATCGGCCAGCGGTTCACCGGCGAGCGCTACTTCCACCCCCGCCCGTCGGCGGCCGGCTCCGACGGCTATGACGCGGGCGCTTCGGGTGGCTCCAACCTTGGCCCTACCAGCCAGGCGCTTCGCGACCGCGTCGCCGCCGATACAGAGGCTCTGCGCGCGGCGAACGGTGGCGATGCGACCGTTCCGATGAACCTCGTGACCGCCTCGGGCAGCGGACTTGACCCGCACATCACGCCCGAAGCCGCCTACTTCCAGGTGGGGCGTGTCGCCAAAGCGCGCGGTATCGACGAGGCTGTGGTGCGCGCATTGGTCGATCAGTATGTCGAGCCGCGCATGCTCGGCTTCATGGGTGAGCCCGTGGTCAACGTTCTCAAGCTGAACCTGGCGCTCGACGACGCCAATAGAGGCTGAATGAAGCTGTCAGGACGGCTATAATAGTCGTCCTGACGGATGATCCGGAGCCAATTAAGTGTCTGACGACCCAATACGAGAGCAGAACCGGCCATCGCCTGATGCATTGCTGGAAAGTGCGCAGCGGGAGACGCGGGGCCACCTCAAGATCTTTCTTGGGGCGGCGCCGGGTGTGGGCAAGACGTATGAGATGCTCATGTCGGGCCGGGCTCAGCGGGCCGATGGCGTCGACGTGGTCATCGGGGTGGTCGAGACCCACGGGCGGGCCGAGACCGAGGCTCTGGTCGACGGGTTCGAGATCGTTCCGCGCCGCACTGTGCCGTATCGAGGGCATGTGCTCGATGAGATGGATATCGACGCAATTCTGGCGCGCAAGCCGGCGCTGGTCCTGGTGGACGAACTCGCCCATACCAACGCGCCGGGCAGTCGCCATCCGAAGCGCTATCTCGATGTCGAGGAACTGCTCGCGAACGGCATAGACGTCTACAGCACCCTTAACATCCAGCACGTCGAAAGCCTCAACGACGTGGTGGCGCAGATCACACGGATTCGGGTGCGCGAGACCGTTCCGGATTCGATCATTGACCGCGCCGATGATATCGAAATCATCGACATCACGCCGGGCGACCTGATCAAGCGCTTGAACGAGGGCAAGGTCTATCTGCCCAAGACCGCCAAGCGCGCGACGCAGAACTATTTCTCGCCGAGCAATCTGACGGCCCTTCGTGAGTTGGCGCTGCGGCGCACGGCGCAGCGGGTCGATGACCAGTTGGTCACCCATATGCAGGCGCATGCGATCGCCGGGCCGTGGTCGGCCGGTGAGCGCGTATTGGTGTGCATCAACGAACGGCCCGGAGCGATGGCGCTCGTGCGCTATGGCCGCCGCCAGGCGGACCGGCTTCGTGCGCCATGGGCCGCGGTTCACGTCGAGACGAGCAAGGATGCCCGGCTCTCCGAGCAGAATAAGGACAAGATCGCCAGCGCATTGCGTCTCGCTGAACAGCTTGGAGCCGAAGCCGTTACCCTGCCCGGCGAGAACGTTGCGCAAGAGATTCTGACCTACGCATCCACCAACAACTACACACACGTCATCGTCGGCATGCCGACCTCGCCCCGATGGCGGGAGATTTTCGCGGGCTCCGTTTCGCATGATCTGATCCGCGCCAAGACGGACGTGAGCGTGCATGTCATCTCGCCGGGCAACGGCGAGGAAACACGATCTCCAGCGACAGTCAGCGCGCGGCCCAAACGACGAATCGACTTCGGCCACTATCTGTGGAGTTCGCTCTACGTCGCCATGGCGTTGGGTATTGGAACGGCGCTGTCGCGCTTTCTGGATGTCCGCAACATCGCCCTCGTCTTCCTGATGGCCGTGCTGGCCTCGGCGATGGGCGGCGGGCTCTGGCCGGCGCTGTTCGCCTCCGTGGTCAGCGCGCTCGTGTTCAACTTCTTCTTCCTCGAGCCCCGTTACACGCTGGATATCGGCGACCCGGAAAGCGTCGTGGCTTTTGCGTTCTTTCTCGGCGTCGCGGTGATTGCCAGCAATCTGGCGGGCCGGGTGCAACGGCAAGCCGTGACGGCGCGCCAGCGGGCCAAAACGACCGAGGGCCTTTATCTCTTCAGCAAGAAGCTCGCCGGCGCCGGCACCTTGGGCGACGTCCTCTGGGCGACGGTCTATCAGATCGCTTCCATGCTTCAGGTCAGGGTCGTCGCTCTGTTGCCGGAGAACGGCCGCATCGCGGTCCAGGCGGGTTTCCCGCCCGATGACACGCTCGACGATGCGGACATTGCGGCGGCTCAGTGGGCCTGGGAGCATGACAAGCCCGCAGGGCGTGGCGCGGACACGCTGCCGGGCGCGAAGCGCCTCTACTTGCCCCTGAAGACCGGGAGGACCCGGGTCGGCGTCATCGGTCTGGACAACGACAAGCAGGGTCCGGTTCTGACGCCAGTGGAACAGCGGCTTTTCGACTCTTTGGCGGATCAGGCCGCTCTGGCGATCGAGCGTATCCAACTGGTCGCCGATGTCGACAATGCTCGTCTGGCCGCCGAGGCGGACAAGCTGCGCTCCGCGCTTCTGACGTCGCTTTCGCATGACCTCAAGACGCCTTTGGCGTCGATTCTCGGGTCGGCGGGAGCGTTGAGAGACTATTCGACATCCCTGACCGATTCCGGTCGGGTCGAGCTGCTGACGACGATTGTCGAAGAGGCCGAGAGACTCAATCGATTCATCGCGAACCTTCTCGACATGACACGGTTGGAATCCGGCGCTGCGGCGGTGTCGCTGACACCACTGTTCATCGGCGACAGCGTCGGCAGCGCCCTGCGCCGAGCCGAAAAGATTTTGGCTCTCCATAAGCTGGACCTCGCGGTGCCGTCCGATCTGCCGATGGTTCGGCTCGATCCGGTCCTGTTCGAGCAGGTGCTGTTCAATCTGCTCGACAATGCTCGCAAATATGCGCCGACAGGCTCGCTGATCTCGATCAGGGCATGGGCGGAAGACAGCCACGTTGTCTTGCAGATCGTCGATGAAGGTCCCGGCATTCCGCCCGACGATCTGACGAGGATTTTCGACAGCTTCTATCGCGTCCGGAAGAAGGACCACGTTCAGGCTGGGACCGGGCTCGGTCTGTCGATCTGCAAGGGTTTTGTCGAGGCGATGGGCGGGACGATTTTCGCGACCAACCGGGCCGACAGACCCGGCGCCATTTTCACGCTGCGGTTTCCGATTGGACCGGAGCCCTCGACTTTGGAAGGAAGGATATGAGTACGTCCGTAGTCAAGATTCTCGTCGTCGATGACGAGCCGCCGATCAGGAAGCTCCTGCGCGTCGGGCTGACAGCCGAGGGCTACGCCATGGTCGAGGCCGCGAATGGCGAGGAGGCCGTCGCGCTTCTCGCCGAGGAAAAGCCCGATCTCATTCTGCTCGATCTTGGGCTGCCCGATATCTCGGGCCATGAGCTGCTTGAAAGGTGGCGGGCCGAGCTCGTCGAACTGCCGATCGTCATCCTCTCCAGCCGGACCGATGAAACGGGCATCGTCAAGGCGCTGGAACTGGGCGCCGACGATTACCTCACCAAACCATTCGGGATGCGCGAGCTGGCGGCGCGCATTCGGGTGGCGCTCAGGCACAAGCTCCAGCAGCAGGGCGAGCGTCCGATATTCCAGGTCGGCGATCTCTCGGTCGACCTGGTGAAACGGATCGTCAAGGTCGCAGACAAGGAGGTGAAGCTCTCACCCAAGGAATACGAAATCCTGCGCGTTCTCGTGCAGCACGCGGGCAAGGTTATCACGCACCAGCACATCCTCAAGCATGTGTGGGGCGGCTCGACCGATGTCCAGTATCTGCGGGTCTATGTCCGCCAGTTGCGGCAGAAGATCGAGGCCACGCCCGATCAGCCGCAATATATCCTTACTGAAACAGGTGTCGGTTACCGCCTCCGTGAGCCGGAGCAGTGACCGCGCGCGCTCGTCCACGGGCGGGCGACTTAACGTGAGTGCTCTTATGAACCTGTCATCTGCAATTGCACCAGAGGACGTGATCCTTGATCTATCCATCTCGACAAAAGCCGTCCTGATCAAGAAGCTGGCCGCGCATGCGGCCGCCCGCACGGGGCTGACCGAAGAAGCGATCCACACGGCGTTGCTGGGCCGCGAGCGTCTGGGTTCGACTGGCATCGGCCATGGCGTCGCCATGCCTCATGCACCAGTCCCCGGCCTTCAGACATCCTTCGCCGCGCTGATGGTGCTGAAGAAGCCCATTGATTTCGAGGCAGTGGACGACCTTCCGGTCGATGTTGTCTTTCTGCTGCTGTCGTCCCCCGAAGGCAGCAACGAGTACCTGAAGATTCTCGCCGCAGTCGCCCGCCGGATGCGCGATGAGCAGGTCATGAAAATGCTGCGCGGCGCGAAGTCGGCGCATGCCGCTTACTCCATCCTGGTGGAACAGCCGGTATGAGGAGTATCCGACGACCGGATAGGCAGGCGGTCGTAGAGGTCGCTGGCTTCGCCCGTGTGGCGACGCCAGGACTGACCGTGGCGGTTTTTCACAAATGGGATTGTTGCCCGAGGCCATTGATCCTGAGGCAGTTATCGCTTCCTCCGCCGGCGGACTGAAGGTCGAGCGGATGGAGGAGGAAAACCACGATTCGGAGGGGCCTTCTTTTCCTCCCGTGTCCGAGAAGATCCCATTTGATCTGAGCGCGCTTCAGTATGTCGTGGCGGCGGCGGACTATCGCAGCTTTCGGCGGGCTGCGGAGGCGCTTGGCCAGTATCCGGCGACAGTGAGCCGGGGCGTGCAACGCATTGAGGATGTGGTGGGCGTTTCGTTCTTCGAGCGATGCCCTTCCGGAATTTGCCTGACGGATGCCGGAGAGCAATTTGTCGCTGCCGTCCGTCCAGCGATTGACCAGATCATGCGAGCGACCCGAACCGCCGGTGCTGCGGGCCGCGGTGAAAGCGGAAGCCTGAGCATCGGCGTCCTGACCTCGCTCGCGGGCGGGTTTCTGAGGGAACTGATTGAACAGTATGCCTTATCACATCCAGGGGTAGCCATAGAGATCAGGGATGGAGGAAGGGCTGAACACATAGCCGCACTGCGGTCCCGGCAACTGGATATCGCTTTCTTTACCGGGAACGGCGCGATCGCCGATTGTGAAACCGCCGAACTCTGGCAAGAGCGGGTGCATGTTGCGTTCTCGGCGGATCATCATCTAGCCGAGCGTGAAACGATTGAATGGTCGTGGCTCCGCGACCAGAAATTCTTGGCAACGAAATGCGCGCCTGGACTCGAAGTCCACGATTACATCGTTCGTCGCTTGGCGGATTACAGCACCTATCCCGCCATCAAGATCATGCCATGCAACCAGGAGACCTTGATGAATATGGTCGCTATCGGCAGGGGCATAACCGTGGTATCGGCCGGCTGGAGCTTTGTTTCAGTCCCGCGGCTCGTACTGCGACCTCTGGTCGAGGACGAAGACATAGTGCCGTTCAGCGCAGTGTGGGCACCCGGGCGGGATAATCCAGCACTTCGGCGATTTCTATCGCTAGCCTCAAAACTGGCGTCCAAAGGCTCTGGAGACCATCTGCGGCTTATCTGATCTTGTCGGACGACGTCCGGGATCACTATCAGCCGCGATTTCGGCGCGCTTTGGCGAACCCCCGGTCGGTTGCCATAAACCGCTCAAGCATCGGAACAATGAGCTTTTTGGGGTCGATGACGGGTTGGCCGGATTCACGACCAAGCGCCTCCGCATAGGCACTGAGGTCACGGTGCAGAGCGCCGGGCAGATCCAGAGTTATCTTTACAGGCTTATCCTCGGCGATCGGGCCGAGCTTCAGTTTGGTCATTGCGCTGCTCCATAGGGTTCGAGCACCAGGTCGCGAGTGACGATCACCCGGACCGGGAATCCCGGCCGGATTGTCAGGGTGGGCGCGACCTGCAACTGACGGCGGATGATCTGCTGGCCAGCGTCATTGATGGTGTCCTGGGCGCCGTCGCGAATGGCGCGGATCAGACGGTCCTCATCGTCGACGGCGATCTCGGCGCCCACGGCGAGAAGGGTCGACAACCCGGCGGCTTTCGCAAGGTCCCACCAATGGTAGTCGACGCCGTCCTCAAGGCCGGCATAGCCTTGCGTGTCGGCGCCGGGCTGGCGTTCCAGGACGATAGAGCGTCCGTTCGGCAAGATCAGCCGGTTCCAGACCAGCAGCACGCGGCGTTGTCCGAAGCCGACATCATTGCTGTATTCGCCGATGATACGGGTGCCTTGGGGGACGAGCAGGATGCGGCCGGTGGGACTGTCATAGATGTGCTCGGTCACCTGGGCGGTGATCTGGCCTGGAAGGTCGGAGCGGATGCCGGTTATGAGGGCGGCGGATATCACCGCGCCGGCCTGAAGCAAATAGGGTGATGCCGGGGCCATGACGCGATCTGGCGCGACCGTGCGCCGATCGACAGCAGCGTTCAGGAAAGCGCTCTGCCGCTCCTGGGCGGTTGGTGTTCCCATCTGACCCGGCAGGCCGAGGCCCGCCAGCGACGGACTGCTCATGGCTGGGGTTGCAGGCGGCGCGCCCGTTCCAGGTCCTGTTTGGAAGAACACCCGGCTCGTTCGAGCTGCTTCTTCCTCGGCGAGACGACGTTGCTCCTCGGGATCGACCTGGGGTGTCGCCATTGCTGGCGGCACGACGGGCTGGCCGCGGTTCTGGGCGTCGAGTATCGGACCGCCGAGATCGCCTGGCAAAGGCGGGCCGAGGACCGGTCCGGTATAGTCGCGCGGCAGTCCCGCAAGACCATCGGCAGTGGTTCTGTTCTCCGTGGAATAGAGCTCCTCGTTGCCAGGCCCGCCTTGGCGCGTCTGCAACGCATAAATCAGCGCGCTGCCGATGCCGATGCTGGCGATAAGGCCGACACCAGCCAATACCTTGCGGGATAGCCGGGTGACGCGCGGGGGCTCAGAGCGCAGCCGCATGGTCGAGGTTGACTCGACAGTGGGACCGGCGGGCGCCAGGCCGTCATCGCGGTTATCTTCCTTGTTGCTCATGACGCTGGCCTCCCGTCGGTGCGGACAATCCTGACGGTTTGCTGGCGGTCGCCACTGCCGAGTCTCAGCTCGGCTGCGCCGAAGAGACGATCGACGATCAGGATGTGCTGGAAAATGCGGCTGTTGGCGATCTGCGCTTCGCCATCGAAACCAATGACGAACAGCGGCGGCATCTCGCCCTGCACGATGCCGCGCGGGAACTCGACATAGACCCGCCGTCCGTCATCATAGACCGACACCGGCCGCCAGGGCGGTGAATCGCCGGTCAAGCCGTAGCGATAATTGCGCGCCGAGGCGACGGGGATGACGGGCGTCGCCGGGACGCTCTGTCTCTGACCTGCGGGCGGCTGCGGGTAGGCCCAAGCGACGGCGGGCATATAGGGCGCTTCGCCGGAGCGCAGCTCGATCATATAGACCCGCCGATCGGTCGTGATGACGAGGTTGGTCGTGATGTCAGCGCGACTTGGTTTGACGAGGATATGGACGCGACGGGTCGCGCCGCTGCCGCTTTCGGTATCGCCGATGATCCATCGTGCCGTGTCGCCAGCAGCAATGGGGCCGGCCCCGGTCAGGCTCTCCCCTGGCTCCAGCGCGATATTGGTGATCTGGCCGGGCGCGGCATAGACCTGATAGAGCGCGCCTTCGCTCCAGGGATAGATCTGGATCGAGTTGAAATAGCCTTCGCGGCGAGGCTGAACGCGGGCGGCCGAGTTGGCGTTCTGGACGCGCCCCTCCGGGGTGTTGGCGGCTGTCCCCCCTCTTGCCGGCGTCCATGCCGGAGGGACATGCAATGGCCTCGGCTGCGCGTCCGTGACGACTGCCGGCACGGCGGGCAGCGGCGGCACGTCCGAGTCGTAACTGATTTGCGGCGGCCGATTGGTCGCGCAACCGGCGAGTACGGTCGCGGAAAGCAGAACGATCGCGAGGCCAGATCTGGATAAACCCTGAAACGCGGATTTGCTCATCGGAGGGCGGCTCATTGGCTCATCTCCCGCGACCAGTTGATGGCATTGACATAGATGCCCAGAGGATTGGCGCGGAGGCGTTCTGCGTCGCGCGGCGTCTGGATGACGATGGTCAGGATGGCGGTCCAGCGTTCCGTTCGGGCGAGCTGGCCGTTTTCATAGTGACGCTCTGTCCAGGCGACACGGAAGCTGTCGGGGGAAGCCCGGATCACACTTGAGACTTCTACGGCGACTTGCTGGCGGCCGACCCGTGTGAAGGGGTCGTTGGAGCGGGCGTAGTCGTTCAGCGCTGCGGCGCCGCGATCAGTGGTCCATTCATAAGCGCGAAGCCAGTTCTGGCGCACGATAATGGCGTCAGACGGGATCGCTCGGGTCTGTTCGATGAAGCGAGCAAGGTGGAAAGCGATCTGAGGGTCGTTGGGCCGGTAGTCCGCGGAGGCTGGTGCGACGGTTTGCGCCTGGCCGAGATTATCGACCTGCACGACCCAGGGTACGACGGTCCCGCGTGCTGACTGCCAGACCAGGGCCGCGGCAAACCCCGCTGTGAGAATCAGGCTGCCGAACGCCATGTAGCGCCAGTTCTTCGCCTGCACGCGGGCCGAGCCGATGCGTTCGTCCCAGACCTGAGCAGCCTTCTGATATGGTGTTTCAGGTTCGGGTGTCTTGCCGTAGTGGGTGGCGGGTCGTTTGAAGAGGCTCATGAGCGATCACTTTCAGAAAGGTTGACGGAAGAGCCGCCGCCATGGCTGTCGCCGGAGCGGACGGCCTGACCGGCCGCTGAGACGCCGTGGCTGAGTGCCTGGCTGCGTTTCATGCGCTTCGCCCAGTCAGGGGCTCCATCTCGCGGGGGGCTGGCGGAAGCGGCGGCAGCGTCGGCGCCGCCTATGGTCCCCATGGTCGAGGACCCGCCGGTCGCTCCAAAGCCGGCCTTCGAGCCTTCGGCGAAGCTGGACTTGACGCTTTCGCTGGCCTTCGATGCGGCGCGCTTGAGCGGCGATGCGGCAGCCGAACCTGCGGCGCGTGCGACGCCTCCGAGGCCCGAGGCCACGCTCGACGCGCCGGTCTGACCAAGAGAACCGAGACTGTAGGCCGAGGATGCGGCGCCGGCTGCGGCAGCACCGCCACGCACGGCGGCCCCTCCACCGGACATGGCTGCAGCGCCACCCTTGACGGCAAGGCCCGCTGCACCACCGGCGGCAAGAGCCGCGCCGCCGACGGCAAGCCCCGTACCGACTGCGGCGCCGGCGCCGAGCTGCGGACCGCCTGAGACAAGCCCGCTGGCTATGCCAGGACCGAAGATTCCCAGGCCGAGCAGCGAAAGCGCAGCGAGGACAACGGCCATGGCCTCATCAATTGTAGGGGTCTCGCCGCCTAAGCCAGCGGTAAACTGGGAGAACAGCGTCGATCCGATGCCGATGATGACGGCAAGCACCAGGACCTTGATGCCGGATGACACGACGTTGCCCAGCACGCGTTCGGCCATGAAGGCGGTCTTGCCGAACAGCCCGAAGGGTATCAGCACAAAGCCGGCGAGCGTCGTCAGCTTGAACTCGATCAGCGTTACGAAAAGCTGCACGGCCAGGATGAAGAAGGCGAGAAGCACCAGAGCCCATGCGAACAGCAGGCAGGCGATCTGGATGAAGTTCTCGAAGAAGGCGATCCACCCCATCAGATCGGAAATGGATTCGAGCAATGGACGGGCGGCATCGAGGCCGGTCTGCGCCACCTTGCCGGGGCGTAAAAGATCCTGAACGGTGAAGCTGGTGCCCGAACCCTTCAGACCGAGGCCGGCGAAACTGTCGAAGACGATGTTCGCCAGATTGTTCCAGTTGCCGATGATGTAGGCGAAGACGCCGACGAAAAGTGTCTTCTTTACAAGGCGCGCGATGATGTCGTCGTCGGCTCCCCAGGACCAGAAGAGCGCGGCCAGCGTCACGTCGATGACGATGAGGGTTGTGGCGATGAAGGCGACTTCGCCGCCAAGCAGGCCGAAGCCGGAATCGATGTAGCGGGTGAAGGTCCCGAGGAATGTGTCGATGACGCCGGTACCGCCCATGGATCACTGTCCTTGATTCTGAGGTGGGGCTGTGGGCGCCGGCGCACGGCCGAGGAAGCGGTCGCGGGTTTCGGCCCAGACGCGCATGCAGTCCGCATCGCTTGCGGCGCTCTGACCAAGCTGCTGGCACCGGCGTTGAGCCTCGCGCAGGGGATTGCGCACGGGCTCTGCGAGACGCGCGGGCTCCTCTGCGGGAGCTTCCTCCTTCCGGGTCATCTCGATCGCCGTCGCAGTGATCGCGATGGCGACGAAGACGACCGCGCCGAGCCGTGCCAGCAGCTTGCCATCCATGCTCGCGCCCTCAGTTGCCGTTGTTGAACATCTGGGCGTTGCCGGGCTGATAGCCGGAGCCAGGCGTCAGGAACCGGCGGCGTTGTTCGCGCCCCTGTTCGGCTGCGGCAGCCCTTTCTGCTTCGGTCAGCGCCCCGGCACGTCCATCGGCCGCAAGCAATGCGACAAGATCGGAGAGCTGCTGCGACTGGAGAGCGAGAAGCTGATTGCCGGCCTGGGTCGCCTGGAGCGCGCCTGTCGCCCCCTGGCTTTGGCCGACCAGCGTCGAAACTTCGGCGCGGTTCGTGTCGATGTTGCCGACCACGCCGGCCTGGACGCGCATGGCGTCCTGCAGTCCGCCCACGGTGTTCTGCCAGCGTGAGCGTGCATCGGCGACGAGCTGCTGTTCCGTCGTCGACAGTGAGACATTGCTGTATTGTTGCTGAAAGGCCCGATCGATGCCCTGAACATCGAACGCGATGTTCTGAGCCTGGCTCAGAAGCTGTTGCGTGCGCTGAAAGCCCTGTTGAAGCTGCTGGAGCGAGGAATGCGGCAGGCTCGCGAGATTGCGCGCCTGATTGATGAGCATCTGCGCTTCATTCTGGAGCTGTGTGATCTGGTTATTGATCTGTTCGAGCGTGCGCGCGGCAGTGAGCACGTTCTGCGCGTAATTGGACGGATCATAGACGATCCGTCCGAAGCCAAATTGAGCATGCGCCTGAGAGATGAAGATCGGCGACAGGGCGACGGGCATCGCCAGCATTGTCGCGGCCATGAATAGTGCGCGCGAGCGGGAACGATGGATAGTCATGACGTAGTCTCCTTGGGGGCTGGGGGAACGAGATTGGCGAGATCGGGGATAAGGTCGGCGGCCCAGCCGACGCCGCGCAGGCGCAGCCATGCGGGGAGAAACCCCTCCGGCCCATGCTCGGCCAAGATCCTGGCGATGGCCGTCTGATCGGTTTTGGAGGAAGCCGCGGTTAGCGCGAGGCCCACTTCGGAGAGGCCCAGGTCGAACAAGCGGTTGCCGCGTCGCGACTGGCAGTAATAGTCCCGCTTCGGTGTGGCCCGCGCGAGGATCTCGATCTGCCGATCATTCAATCCGAAGCGACGATAGATTGCGGTGATCTGGGGCTCGATCGCTCGTTCGTTAGGCAGCAACAGCCGCGTCGGGCAGCTTTCGATGATGGCCGGGGCGATCGCCGAGCCATCGATGTCGCTGAGCGATTGGGTGGCGAAGATGACCGAGGCGTTCTTCTTGCGCAGGGTCTTCAGCCATTCGCGGAGCTGACCTGCGAAGCCTTCGTCATCGAGGGCGAGCCAGCCTTCGTCGATGATCAGCAGTGTGGGCGATCCGTCGAGGCGGTCGCCGATGCGGTGAAAGAGATAGGCGAGAACGGCGGGCGCTGAGCCTGTGCCGACAAGGCCCTCGATCTCGAACGCCTGCACCGCTGCATGCCCAAGATGCTCGTTCTCGGCATCAAGAAGCCGACCATAAGGCCCGCCGACGCAATAGGACCGCAAGGCTTGCTTGAGATCGTTCGATTGCAGCAGCACGCACAGGCCGGTGATGGTGCGTTCCTGGACAGGGGCGGAGGCGAGCGACGTTAAGGCGGACCAGAGGTGTTCCTTCACCTCCGGCGTGATCTGGATGCCTTCGCGCATGAGGATGGCGATGAGCCAGTCGGCCGCCCAGGCGCGTTCGGGCACGTCATGAACGCGCGCGAGAGGCTGAAGCGACACGGAAGATTCGGCGCCGTCAGTCAGGTCACCACCAAGGTCGTGCCAATCGCCGCCCATCGCCAATGCCGCGGCCCGAATGGAGCCGCCGAAGTCGAAGGCGAAAACCTGTGAGTTTTCGTAGCGGCGGAATTGGAGCGCCATCAGCGCCAGCAGCACGGACTTGCCCGCACCAGTCGGACCGACGACGAGCGTATGGCCGACGTCTCCGACATGAAGGGAAAACCGGAACGGAGTGCTTCCCTCGGTCTTGCCGAACAGCAAGGGGGGCGACCCGAAGTGCTCGTCCCGTTCCGGCCCCGCCCACACCGCTGAAAGCGGGATCATGTGGGCGAGATTGAGCGTGGAAATCGGCGGCTGCCGAACATTGGCGTAGACATTGCCCGGCAGCGAGCCGAGCCATGCGTCTACGGCGTTGATGGTCTCGGGCATGGCGGTGAAGTCGCGGCCCTGGACCACCTTCTCGACCAAACGCAGCTTTTCGTCTGCGATCCGCGGGTCGTTGTCCCAGACGGTGATCGTCGCCGTGACATAGGCCTGGCCGGCATAGTCGGCCCCGAGTTCCTGGAGCGCGAGATCGGCGTCTGCGGCCTTATTGGCTGCGTCGGTGTCAACGAGGGCGGATGCCTCGTTGGTCATGATTTCTTTCAGGATCGCGGCGATGGATTTGCGCTTGGCGAACCATTGCCGCCTGATCCTGGTGAGCAGCTTGGTCGCGTCGGTCTTGTCGAGCAGGATTGCCCTTGTCGACCAGCGATAGGGGAATGCAAGACGGTTCAGCTCGTCCAGGATTCCGGGTGTCGTCGCGGTGGGGAAGCCGACGATAGTGAGGATGCGCAGATCGGAATGTCCCAGACGCGGCTCAAGCCCACCGGTGAGCGGCTGATCGGCGAGCAGAGCATCCAGATAGATCGGCGTTTCGGGGACCCGCACCCGATGACGGTTGGTTGAAACGCAGGAATGCAGATAGGTCAGCGTCTCGGCGTCATCGAGCCAGCCGCATTCCGGCATGAAACCATCGAGCAGCGACAGCACCCGGTCGGTGCGATCGATGAAGCCGCGCAGGACTTCGTGCGGATCGACGCCGCTTCGGTCGCGTCCTTCATAGAGCCACGCTTCGGTACGCGCCGCATCTTCGGCCGGCGGCAGGTAGGTGAAGGTCAGGAAGTAGCCGGAAATGAAATGAGCGCCGGCTTCTTCGAAGTCGGCCTTACGCTCGGCATCGACCAAGGCCGAAGCCGGATCGGGAAAACGGCTCTTGGGATAGGTCGAGGCTTCGTGCCGTTGCGCTTCAACGAAGATCGCCCAGCCAGAGCCGAGCCGACGGAAGGCGTTATTGAGGCGTCCCGCGACCGCGACCAATTCGGCCGCAACGGCACTGTCGAGGTCGGGGCCGCGGAAGCGTGCGGTACGCTGGAACGAACCGTCCTTGTTGAGGACGGCGCCGTGGCCCACCAGAGCCGCCCAAGGCAGGAAATCCGCCAGGCGGCTGGCAGTGCGGCGATATTCGGCAAGGTTCATCATGGGCGGTGCTCCCTCAGACCGACAGGTGGCCGGGGATGCGCAGATGCCTCCGCCCGACCTCGACGAAGAGCGGGTCGCGCTTGGCGGCCCAGACGGCGGCAAAGTGGCCGACAACCCAGATGGCAAGGCCGACAAGCCAGAGGCGCAGACCGAGGCCGACGGCGCCGGCCAAAGTGCCGTTCATGATGGCGATGGAGCGCGGGGCGCCGCCGAGCAGGATGTGCTCGGTTAGCGCCCGGTGGACCTGCACGGTGAAGCCCGGCACCTCGTCGAGCTGTTCCAGCCTCCCCGCCATCAGACGAGCGCCCCGCCGCCGAACGAGAAGAAGGAGAGGAAGAAACTGGATGCGGCGAACGCGATCGACAGACCGAACACGATCTGAATCAGACGGCGGAACCCGCCGGACGAGTCGCCGAAGGCCAGTGTGAGGCCGGTGACGATGATGATGATGACCGCGACGATCTTGGCGACCGGGCCCTCGATCGATTGCAGAATCGATTGAAGCGGCGCCTCCCAGGGCATGGACGAACCGGAAGCGTGAGCGGCCGGGGTGAGGATCAGGGTCGCATAGGTGACGGCTGCTGCTGCCGTGACATGGCGGCGGATGCGCCGGGCGTGACGGATCATGAGGGATCTCCTGTTGGGCTTGAGGCTGAGGTTGCGGGAGTGACGCGGTAGTCGCCGTCCGGGCCGAGGCCATCGACGCGCGCAAGTTCGGCGAGCCGGCGTTGCGAGCCACGACCAGCAAGAACGGCCACAAGGTCGATGGTCTCGGCGATCAGCGCCCTTGGGACGGTGACGACGGCTTCCTGGATGAGTTGCTCGAGGCGGCGCAGCGCACCGATCCCTGTGCCGGCATGGATGGTGCCGATGCCGCCCGGATGACCCGTTCCCCAGGCCTTAAGCAGGTCGAGAGCTTCGGAGCCGCGGACCTCTCCGATCGGAATGCGGTCTGGGCGCAATCGCAGTGAGGACCGCACCAGATCCGACAAGGTGGCGACACCGTCTTTGGTGCGCATGGCGACCAGGTTGGGTGCGGAGCATTGCAGCTCGCGCGTGTCCTCGATGATGACGACGCGATCCGTGGTCTTGGAGACCTCGGCGAGCAACGCATTGGTGAGCGTGGTCTTGCCGGTCGAGGTGCCGCCGGCGACAAGGATGTTGGCCCGGGCGGCGACCGCCCCGCGCAGAGCCTCGGCCTGGTCCGCCGACATGATTCCGGCGGCCACATAGTCGTCGAGCGTGAAGACTGCGACGGCTGGTTTGCGGATCGCGAAAGCCGGCGCCGCAACAACCGGGGGCAACAGGCCCTCAAACCGCTCCCCCGTTTCGGGCAGTTCGGCCGACACCCGCGGATTGCCGGGATGGACCTCGGCGCCGACATGGTGCGCGACGAGTCGCACGATCCGTTCGCCATCTGCGGGCGCCAGCCGCTCGCCTGTGTCAGACAGGCCTTCGGACAGCCGGTCGATCCAGAGCCGGCCGTCAGGATTGAGCATCACCTCGACGATCGACGGGTCTTCCAGAAACCGCGCGATGGCCGGTCCAAGGGCTGTGCGCAGCATGCGCGCGCCGCGCGTGATCGCTTCCGATTTCTGGTGAGATGCCGCCATGTCGTCCCCTTGCGGCCAGGGACCGTTCAGCCGGCCCTGGATCGGGGACGATTAAAAGAGCCCGAAGTTGGGCTGATTCAACAAGTCTTTGTCGTAGTAGTAGCGTAGAGTGCAAATACAGGCGAACGGCGGAGCGGACTTCGGGAAGATTCGAAAAGGGTATAACTATTGCTTCGCTTCTGGCGAATCGCCTTCGCCAGGTTCTAGGTCAGGAACCACGTCGTCCGGGATCTCCCGTAGGAAACTCTGACCCTGCTGTAGTCGTCGCCCGATTGTCTCAATGAACCCTTCATAGCGTTCGCGGCCTTTTGGCTGCGCAGCGGCGTTGGCGTCGCTGGTCAGCGGCGGTGTGACCGACAGCCAAAAGCGAACGTATAGCGCTAGCGTCTCGGCGGTGATGCCGAGATCGCGTTCGATGCGCTGGATCTGCCTTGTCATACGGTCGAGACGGCGTGTGAGGGCGGCTTCGCGCTTGTCTGCGCCATCTGGCGAGAGAAACGATGCGACTGCGGCTTCGACGATCGCCGAGCGTGAGATTTTCTTTCGGTCAGCAAGGTCTGCGATCTGGCGCAGCATCTCGGGCGGGAAGTATACGTTCATCCGGTCGCGCATGGCTCAGAGCTCCATATTGTCGTTGGGGTCCATGGCGACCTGGCGCGCGATGCCGCTCATCTGGCGGCGAAGCGCTTGCCGCTGGCGCGCGGCGTCCTCGGGTTCGTCGTCGAGCAGGGCTTTGAACTCGTCGGCAGGGTTCGGATCGGTCGTTTCCTTGACGATTGCGACATGGTCGGGAAGCTCGGGCTCTCGACGAAGGCCGCTATTGGCCGCGTCTTGCTCGGCCTTCTGGATCTCGGCGAGCAGCGCAGCGTCCGGCGCCTGCGGCTTCAGCTCTGTCCACGCATCCTTGCGCGTCGTGCGACTGGTTTTAGCCGGGTCCGGTGGGGGCAGTACGCGCTCGACGAAGCGCTTGTCCTCGAAGTAGCGCGCCTTGTTGGCCCGGATCGGCGGGGTCGCCGCCAACATGACGATTTCATCGTTGGGCGGAAGCTGCATGATCTCGCCGGGGGTCAGCAGCGGACGCGCGGTTTCAGAGCGCGACACCATGAGGTGACCGAGCCAGGGCGACAGACGGTGCCCGGCGTAGTTTTTCATCGCCTTCATTTCTGTGGCGGTGCCGAGCGCATCCGAGACGCGCTTTGCGGTGCGCTCGTCATTGGTCGCGAAGCTCACGCGGACATGGCAGTTGTCGAGGATCGAGTTGTTGGCGCCGTAGGCCTTTTCGATCTGGTTGAGCGACTGAGCGATGAGGAAGGCTTTCATGCCGTAGCCGGCTATGAAGGCGAGCGCGCTTTCGAAGAAGTCGAGACGGCCGAGAGCCGGAAACTCGTCGAGCATCATCAGGACCCGGTGTCGCCGGGCCTTGGTGTGCAGATCCTCGGTCAGGCGGCGGCCGATCTGGTTGAGCACAAGCCGGATCAACGGCTTGGTGCGCGAGATGTCGGATGGCGGGACCACCAGGTAGAGGGTCGCCGGCCGCGCGTCCTCGATAAGGTCGGCGATGCGCCAGTCGCAGCGGCGTGTCACCTCGGCGACAACGGGATCGCGATACAAGCCTAGAAAGGACATGGCGGTAGACAGGACGCCGGAGCGCTCGTTGTCGGACTTGTTGAGCAGTTCGCGGGCCGTCGAAGCGATGACAGGATGCGGGCCGGCCTCGCCGAGATGTGGCGTGGTCATCATCGCCGCCAGCGTGGTTTCGATCGGGCGCTTCGGGTCGGACAGGAAACCTGCGACGCCGGCGAGGGTCTTGTCCTTCTCGGCATAGAGGACGTGAAGGATGGCGCCGACCAGCAAAGAGTGACTGGTCTTTTCCCAGTGGTTGCGTTTCTCCAGCGAACCCTCGGGGTCGACCAGGACGTCAGCGACGTTCTGGACGTCGCGCACCTCCCACTCGCCGCGCCGCACTTCGAGCAGAGGATTGTAGGCGGCCGATTTCGGATTGGTGGGGTCGAACAGCAGCACCCGACCGTGCTTCGAGCGGAAGCCGGCGGTGAGCTGCCAGTTTTCGCCCTTGATGTCGTGGACGACGACGGAGCCCGGCCAGGTCAGCAGGGTTGGGACGACGAGGCCGACACCCTTGCCGGATCGGGTCGGAGCAAAACACAGAACATGCTCCGGTCCGTCGTGGCGAAGATAGTCACGATCGAGCTTACCGAGGACGACGCCGTCAGGGTTGAGCAGGCCCGCCGCCTTCACCTCCTGCGGTTTCGCCCATCGAGCCGAGCCATAGGTTTCGATGTTCTTCTGTTCGCGGGCGCGCCACACCGACATGCCGATGGCGACCGAGATGGCGATGAAGCCGCCTGATGCGGCGATGACGCCGCCCTTGGCGAACACGCCCGGCGCATAGGCGTCGAAGAAGTACCACCACCAGAAGATCGCCGGGGGATAATAGATTGGCGTGCCGGCAAGCTCGAACCATGGTGTGCCGAGCTGGGCCTGATAGCCAAGTTGCCAGGCGACATATTGCGTCGCGCCCCAGGTGGTGAGGAGGATGATCAAAAAGACGGTAAGGATCTGGCCCCAGAGGATTTTGGTGGCGGACATTCGCCGGGTCCTTTCTTGCTGCTTGTGGTGCTAGAGGCCCAGGCCGCGCTGGCGGCCCAGGCTCCACTCGATGCCGCCATGCCCCTTGGCGACGCCGGCGATATGCTGGCCGAGCTTCTTTTCGAGCGGCGGTGTCCAGGGCACGAGCTGGAAGCCGAGCCCGTTGTCGATCATGGCGAAGCGGCCCGAGGTGAGCGCGATACGCTGGCGATAGACACCGGCGACATGCTCGCCGGCCTGCGCTTTCTGGTACGGCAGTCCGTGTTCGCTCTGGAGCTTCGTGCCAACGGCATCGAGCTCGCGCTGTCGCAGCGTATTGAGCAGATCGCGTTGCAGCAGGATGCGTTGGCCCTGCCGGCGGGCAAGGCCCTCATCGGCCAGATGCTCGGCGCGCGCCTGCATGGCGTCGCGCACCTCGGCGCCGAAGCCTCCCATCGACATGGGCATCGCCTCGCGCTCAACCAGGCGATGATCCAGCCAGGTCGCGCCCGGCGCCGTGATCTGGCGGTTGAGATCGAAGTCCGATCGGTTGGCGAGCGCCAGCGTCGGCCGGGAATCGTCGGGGCCGCCGAAGCGACGCACCTCGACGATGCCGCCAATCGGGGGCGCATGCTCGAAGGCCTCGATCCCGCGGAAGCGGACATGGTGCGCGCGGCCGTCCGTGCCGTCGATCACCGCATAGGCTTCGCCGGTCAGCTCGTCATGCAGGCCGCGATCGACCAGGCGGCCGATAACGGGTGAACCCGCCCCGCCGCCGTCGATCGTGTAATCGCTGACGCCGCGATCCTGACCACGCTCGGTAAAGGCGCGGTGCATGGTCTTGATGATGTCGCCGCGAATGCCGAGATCGCGCAGTGTGCGTTCGGCCTGCAGCCCGACGGTCCATTCCCCTGGAGAGCCTTGTGCCGCGAGCTCCATCCTTTCGAGATGCTGGAGCCTGCCGATCATCAGGCGGCGCAGCGAGGGATCGGCCTTGCCGTTCGCCTCGGGGCGCAGGTCGATAAAGCCGGTCTCGTCGGCGGCGATGCGGATTTCAACATCGAGCCGGGTCCAGCGCTCGGCGGTGACTTCCTTTTCCAGCGCGTTGCGGACTTCATGTTCGGGCTTGGGGCCGAGCTCGATGGAGACAAGATCCTCGGCGCGGGAGCGCAGGCCGCGGCTGATATAGTCGCGCGAGATCACCAAATCGGCGCCGGTCTCATCGACGCCGCGCACAAGCAAATGCACATGCGGATTGTCGGTGTTCCAGTGATCGACGGCGACCCAGTCGAGCTTGGTGCCCAGATCCGATTCCATCTGGTTGGCGAGGTCGCGGGTGAACTCCCGCAGATCGGTCATGTCCCCCGCGTCTTCGGGAGAGACGATGAATCGAAAATGATGCCGGTCATCCCTGCATCGGTCGGAGAAGGCGAGATCGTCGGCGCGCTCGTTCGTCGCGTCGAACAAGACCCCCTTCTCCCCGTCACGGCTGACGCCTTCGCGCTTCAGGTAGGACACATGAGCCGAGAGTGGCGCGGAGCGGAATGACTTGCCCCGATGGCGGACCACGCGCGCCTTGATGACGACACGGCGCGAAGCACTGAATATGCGCGAACGGCTGAAACTGGTTCGTCCACGCCCGAAGGTTGAATGACCACGGCCGGCGCTTCTCTTGGCGGTCTGCCCTTCGCCAGAGCTGTGCCCGGCCTTCTTCGAGGCCCTCAGCACTTGATTGATGAAGCTCTTGGACTTGGGCGCGCGGGTGGATTTGATGCGTCCTGGGCGGACGCGGAAATCGCTGTCGCCTTCGCTCATGGGAGGACCTCCCGAGACGGCGCGAAGGCGCACAGTGCCGAAAACAGCGTTGAAATCGCTGGGTAAACCAGCAGTCGCGGCACGCGACCCGACCGACCGGCACGCCAAAAGCCAAGCCATGTCAATGGCTTGTGCGAATTTGGCGAGGCCCTTTTATCTCGCCGTCCTGCTGTCGCTGCTCTCTGCTCCTCCCACCCTTCCGCACAACGCTCTCGGGAACACGCCAAGCTGCGCCATAATGCGAACCGGCTCATTGCGGGTCTCCATCATCGGCACGGGCAACGAAAATGCTGCCGTATTGCGCAGAATTGGCGGGACCTTCCCCCGATGACGGCGCAGTCGGGGTGTCATTTTCTTGCGGTTCGGATATCGTTTTGCGCGCATCCAGACCGTGGGCTGACGGCGTGACGAAGAGCGGCGCTCGTCGCCAAGCGTGCGGGTCGGCGGCGGCAACGGCGACGGTCCCCGGTGCGGGTGGCGACAGGTTTGCCCCGCCGATCAATGGCGCGAGCGTGGCGACATAGGCGCGGGTTTCTGCCGGAAGGGGGCGGCCCGCGAGGTATTCCTCATAGCGTCCGGGTCCAGCGTTATAGGCTGCAAGAAAGCCCGGCGATCCGTAGCGATCGTACATTTCGCGCAGATAGGCCGTACCGGCGATGATGTTGTCGCGCGGGTCGAACGGATCGCGTCCAAGGCCATAACGGACGCGCAATTCCGCCCAGGTGGCGGGCATGACCTGCATCAGGCCCATTGCGCCCGCCGATGAGACGGCGCGCACGTCATCGGCGCTTTCGACGCGGCGCACCGACCTGATCCAGTGTTCGGGAATGCCGAAACGCTGCGAGGCTTCGGTCACGAAGGCGGCGTGAGGGTCGCGGATTGGCTGCGCGATCGACGGGGCGCTCTGCGCGAGAACGGCGAGCGGCGGCGCGGCGGAAATAGACAGGCCGGAAAGGAGGAAGAGGATGACGCACCGGGCAGCGCGAGGCCGCCCGGTTGACATCGGCGATGCGGGCTTCGTGCGAGCGATCCGCATGCGCTATTCCCGTTCGCCGCGCTTCTGAGGGCGGCTCCAGTGCAAAGACCAGGAGGTCGTATCAGCCCCGTTCTGGAACAGGCGGGCACGGATCGGCTGCGCAAAGCTGGGGTCGTCGATCAGCAGTGAGAGATATTCGCCAGCCTTTTCGCTGGACTCCGTCCAGGCCGCGCCGATCTCCGGTGCGTTGTCATCCGCGCCGTGATGGACGCGGTAGCTCGGCGCGTTCTCGACGTCCGAAGGATCGACGGGAACGATGGTGATCTCGCGAAACAGGGTGAGCGTATGAATGCGGCCGGTGAAGCCGGATTCCTCGCGGGTGAATTCGCCGATTTGCGGCATGGCGGTTTCCTTTCAAGATGCGGTGGAGAAGGATTGGGCGAGCAGTACGCCCGCCCCAGGCTGGGCGATCACCGCGTTGGCGCCCGCCATTCGAAGCGGCCGTGGCCGTCCTCGTCGGTCCACAAGGGAACCGCGCGGCCGATGACGGCGCTGGCCGGGATCGGGCCGAAATAGCGGCCGTCCAGACTGTCGGGAACGTCCCAGTTCATGAGGAAGACCTCGCCGTCCGAGACGATGCGGCAGCCCTGCCAATCGGGGAGCGGGCGGTCGATGCGGTCGCGTTGGAGAGCCGTTCCCATCGCGACGCCGTCGACACTGATCAGGACGCCGGAGCGGCAGACGGTCTGCCCGGGAAGGCCGAGAACCCGTTTCAGGAGCGGCGTGTCGCGCGGCAGGTATCCGCCGTCGGCGAGAAAGCTCGCAATCGGTTCCGGCGCAGCGACGGCGACCAGATCGGTGACTTCGAGCCGCTTTGCAGGTTCGACCGAATAGAAACCGATCGGGGTGCTGGCCGAGGCATTCCAGATGAGTTTGGTGGGGGCGTCGATCCACGTCGTCACGGCGATCGCGCTGGACGCTACGAACGTCGCCATGGCCCATTTGAGGTCGGTCATGGCGCGATCCTCCGGCGCTTAAGCCACGCCTGGTGCTGATCGCGCGAGTAGCGGCGTGCGTCCTGGCCGGCGCTCAGTCGGTTGTGTACATGCCGCCAATAGTCTGGCGCGGCTTCGGCCGGATCGAGCGAAAGGGCCTCGATCGCGTCGATGAGCTGCAGCACGCGTTCGACCTTCGGCCAGCTTTCGATCTTGAGCAGGATGTCGCCGCCGGGGCGCACAAAGGGCAGCGTCTGATAGGGTTCGCCGGGCGTGATGGCGCGCACGATATCGATGCGCGAGATGATCGTGCCGAAGTCGTTGGAGGCCCACCGGACGAAGGCGAAAGTCGTGCCGGGCCTGAAGGAGAGGACGCGGCGGCGGCGATCAAGGATCGTCTCCTGCACGTCTTGACCGAACCTGATCCAGTATTCGATCTGCTTTTCCACCCATGTCAGCTCGACGTGGGTGAGACGGTCGGTTTGGAAAGACGACGGCGTCGAGCCGCCGCGCATGCGGGGGGCCGCGATGCCGGTCATGACGGGTCTCCTGGCGATTGGGGGAATTCGCGCGCGAGCAATTCGCGAAGCATGTCGGCGACGGTGACGCCGCGTTGAAAGGCGGCGATCTTGATGCGACCGCGCACCTCCGGCGTGACGTCGATGGTCAGCCTTGCGGTGAAGCCCGTGCTGGAAGCTGGACCGGGCGACACCGGTTCAGCGGACTTGATCCAGTCGTCTGGGTCGGAAGGACGGGCGACGAAGCCACGCCGGGCGCTGGCTTTGGTCATGGCGCCAACCTCCCGACTTCCGCAGTCAGGGCGGCGATCTCGCGCGCGGCCGCGCTATTGTCGTCGGCCTCAAAAACGAGGCGCCCGGACTGTGCCAGGTCGGCGAAGGCGACACGCTGGCCGATCGTCGCCGACAGCAGGGGCGGATCGTGATCGGCCAGTGTCTCGGCGGTCTCGCGGGCGATGACGGTGCGTGCAGCGCAGCGGTTGAGTACGAAGCGGGCCATGAGTTGCGGCCGATAGATTCGGGCCTCTGCGAGCAGCGCCAGCATTTCGGCCGAGGCCCAGCCATCGAGCGGTGACGGCTGCACAGGGATCAGGACAAGATCGGCGGCGAGCAGCGCCGAACGCATAAGACCTGCAACGCGCGGTGGTCCGTCGATGACGATGTGAGCGGCGTCACGCGCGAGCTCGGGCGCCTCGCGATGAAGTGTGTCGCGCGCTAGGCCGATGACGCCGAACAGGCGAGGCAGGCCCTCGCGGGTGCGTTGCTGCGACCAGTCGAGCGCCGATCCCTGCGGGTCGGCATCGATCAGGGTGATGCGCTTGCCTTCACGCGCCCATTGACCGGAGAGATGCAGCGCGAGCGTCGTTTTGCCGACGCCGCCTTTCTGATTGAGAAGCGCGACGATCATTTCGCGCCTCCAGGCTCGTCGCCGAAGGTGCGATGCGCGTGGCCGGAAGAGCGGTCCGTACAGGCGGAGCTACGAAGAGCCTGATCGGTTACATGCGCTTGAAGTGATGGCTTTTTGGCCTGGTTCGGCCGCCTTCCGGCGATGTTTTCCACATCGCGCGCGCGCTCTTCAAAGTTAGATTCTTGGTTAGACTCTAAGTTAAGGGCGCGATTTCGTTTTTTGTTTCCAGAGCTTACACCCTGTTTCGGTTCCCGATAGCACGAGCCTCCGGTTCCCGATAGCACGATAGGTCGGGTTCCTGATAGCACGAGGCCGTCCACAGGTTGTCCACAGGCCGCCGATGGTTCGAAAGCAAGCAGCAACCGGCCGCCGACTTCGACCTCAAGGAACAGCGAGTAGCCAGGCAATGGCTGGCGGCGAATGATGTCGCGCAGCTCGAACGCGAAGCGTTTGAATGGCGATAGACTGCCGGATTTCTGATGCAGGTGGCGGAAGTCGAAGCGCCAGCCATTGCGTTGTTTGCCGCCATGCTTGCGCACAATGCGGTAGAGCCAGCGATCGAGGCCTCCAGTGAGACCGAAATAGTCCCGGTCGATGGTCAGGACGAGCGCATCGTCGAGAACGGCGCGGTAGAACCAGTCCGGCACGATCAGCTCGATGCCGGCGGGACGCCCCTGGCGATCGGTGCGCTCCTGCCATTCATTGATCCAGGAGAAACGGTGGCGGCGGCCTTCGGCCGCTTGCCGTATCGAGGTTGCGACCGTGGTCGACTGCAGCCGGTCGAGTGCAGCCTTGAGGCGCTGATAATCGCGCATCGATACGCCGCGACCGATGAAATTGAGGATCTCGTAGGGGGTGGCGGCCATCAGGCGCGAAGTGCGAAGACCCTTGTCGCGCGCTTCGACGATCTGGCTCGCCGCCCAGATGAGGATGTCGGCATCCCAGATTGTGGCCATGCCATGATCGGGAACTGCCTCGACGCGGATGCTCACGTCGCCGGCGACGAAATCGATCGGCGCGGTGCGGTGTGACTTGGAGAGGGAGAAGAACGGATAGGCCATGAGGTCCTGCGCGTCGCGGGGCGCGAAATCGCCAGGGAGCGCGTGGAACAGATCGAGTTGTCCGCGCTCCGGAGATGGGCGATGCCGCGTCGTCATTGAAAACACCGCGCGGATCAGCGGGCGTGACGGCCGGCATGGGATGCCGGTGCGGGCTCATGGCGTTTCGCGGGCAGCACGCTGCCCCGCGGATCGGAGGTGGACGTCACGGCGCCGCGTTCAGCCCATGCCTCAAGCTCATTGACGGAATAGACGACGCGCCCGCCAAGCTTGCGATAGGCCGGCCCGGTGCCGTAGGTCCGGTGCTTTTCGAGGGTACGGGCCGAGAGACTGAGGAATTCGGCGGCTTCCTTGGTGCGGAGGAAGCGCGGCGGCAGGGTCGCGAGATTGGCGTTCATGGTGGCCTCCGTGGCTTTCGCGGGAGCCGCTGGCGATCAGCGGCGAACGAAGGCCACGGTGGCGAAGAAGAATAGCGAGGGGGGAGTGCGAACTTGAGGGGGCCTAATTCGCACACCTTGCCCTAGTAGCGCAGGTTATGAACGACGGCGGTGGCGAAGAAGCTTGCGATAGCCACCGTCGATCATCGCGAAGCCGTCCTTGACCAGATCGAGGACAGCGTCCCGGAGCGCGGACGTTTTCCAGGGGTCGCTGGCAACGCGTTCAACGCCGAAAATCGCTTCGGCGATCTCGCGATAGTCGGCATTGTGCAAACGGCCGTCAGCGGCGCGTAGCATGTTTTTGAGACGACGGCGCTGCTGCGCCGTCATCCGGCTGTCCTGTGGAACAGACAGGCCGTGAAGGCTTCGCCAGAGTCTGATCAGAGACTGGACACGATCCAGGCTGTGGGCGTCCATCGGAATGATGGCGGCGATGGACTGCGTCGGCTCGAGACCCGCTCTCGCGACAAGATGCAGGCGACCGCTTCCGGTGAGAACCGATATATGCAGTCCTTCCTCTGAACTGCGGCTGATTTCCGAGCGAATATCCTCGAAAATGCGAGGGCTGACCTGCTCAATTTCCGGGGCGGGTCCGATATGGACTACGCTGGTGTCAGCTTCCGGCGTCCAGAAAACAGGTTGTTCGAGTGCATTCAGGCTGGGCCTGGCGGGGAAATCGGAGACCCCAGCGATAGCCGATCGCTTCGGTCTCAGGCCCAGGTTTGGAGGCCGTGCGGATGGAGTTTGCGTAGTCGCGCTGGTAATCGAGATTGCGCCGAAGGCACTCCCACGCCAGTGCATCTACATCTGCCCGATCAAGATAGTCGTATGTAGTTGATGATCGCCATTCTCTTGTATCGGGCGTCATTTAATCCTCCCCGTTCAGCGAATACGCGTACAGAGCGAATTGATTCCGGGGATTCTATTTCTTGGGAAGGCTGCAAGGCGCAACAGGCGTTGCACTTGAGACAACACGGAATCTAATGAGGCCGGCCGCGCCTGAGCTGCCGGTAGCCATGCTCGGTCATCCAGTGTGCGCGAGCCAGATGGCTGTCGTGGACGCGGCGAGCGCGGTCCGGCTCAGTCCTTGGACAGATGCCGAAAAGAACCTCGGCCGCTTCCCGCCAGTCTGCTCCATCTGCCTCTGCGTCCAGCAGACGAGCATAGAGTTTGATGTGCTGTCGGTCATATTCGGTGAGCGACAGCATGGAAGGGGCTTCGTCGAGGAAATCAATTGTGGTCATTAGTCGGCACGTGACACTCTGGGATGGCGGTTGCTATTCTTAAGCACCATTACAGCGCGACGATGACAAGCGGGAGGCGATAGAAGGGTGGGAATTACCGGACTCTGCTGCGTTCGGCTGCTTCGTGCACATCGACAAGCATAACCCCTTCGTTGCGGCCCGATCTGATGAAGGCGATTCCTTCGGCCTCAAGCGCTCTGCGGACCTGGTCGCTGGTGCTTTCATACACACGCAGTTCAGCGGCCGACTCCATGCGCTTGAGCGCCGTCAGCGAAACCTTGGCCTTGTCAGCGAGCATCTCCTGTGTCCAACCCAGTAATGCGCGCGCGGCCCGTGTTTGTCGGGAAGTGATCATGCATGATCACCTCCCACCGTGCGTCAACGTCACGCCAGAACTACGGCTATTATAGACGGAGTTGGAGTGGAAAGCGACCCAGAATCGGTGTTCCTAAAGATTTGACGTCGGGTCAGTGGCGGGGGCGATTCGGGCGGTGCTGGGTTCTCTCTCCGCAAGCCAAGGCGGGCAGGAAAGATTGTTCGAAGCTTATCGTGCTGCCGGGAGACGACTACTCATGCCAGGAACGCCAGACAATTAGGAAATCCCGGCGACTTACGCCGCCGGGCTCCCGGTATCCCGCTCAGAACGGGATGTCATCGTCGTCGATGAACTTGCCGTCGTCGTTCTGGGTCTGCTTTGCCCGGCTGAGGAAGTCCACCGTCTCGGCGATGATCTCGCAGCCGTAGCGCTCAACGCCCTGCTGATCGGTCCACTTGGTGTAGTGGATGCGGCCGCGAACCAGAACCTTCATGCCCTTCTCGCAATGCTGCTGGATCGTCTTGCCGAGGCCGTTGAAGGCGGTGATCCGGTGCCACTCGGTGTCCTGGACGCGGTAGCCGTCCTTGTCTCGGACAACCTTGCCTTCCGAGTAGCGGGGGCGCGAGGTGGCCAGCGTGAAGTGGGTGATCGAGGTGCCGCTCTGGGTGTTGCGGGTTTCGGGGTCCTGGCCGATGTTGCCGGCAAGAATGACGATGTTCTGCATTGTAAGTCTCCGTTGCTTCTCGAAGGGACCATCCCTCCGACGAGACCCGGCCAAGGCCGTCGGGAGACGCCAGCAAGTGCCGCCTTGGCGGCACCTCGCCCTTAAGGCCCGGAGTGGAGCGGGCAGCCGCGCTTGCGCGGCAACACGGTCCGGAGCCGCGGGGGTTGCGGTCGGAAACCGAACGGACTTAGGGGATCAGTCAGTCGGAGGGATTGGCGCCTCGGAAAGCTCACACCGGGGACGCACAGCAGAACCGTTCGTCCTTCCCGGCAACGAGGGCGCTACAGCCCCGATATGAAACCCGCTTCAGCAGGGTGTGCGCCGCCGGGATCGCCGTCAGCAGCCACAGCACGCCACCAGCCGGAAGGCGAGCCGAGACCAGGAAGAAATGACTATCGCGCTCCGGGGCGCATGGCGCCGTTCCCGCCCGCGGTGGCTGAAGGTGCGATCTAGGGAATTGCAGGGCCGCAGAGCAGGAAGGTTTTCACGGACGCCACGACACCGAGGGAAACGAGGCTGAGCGTGGAGGCCTTGCTACAGCAGAGAGCACCGGCCAATGACCGACTTCCACATCCGGACCAAGCATAGCGAAGACCCTGGCCGATACAGCGCCGGCAGACCATTCCTCTGAGCAGGATGCCAGGAGCCCGGCGGTGCAAGCCGGCACAGATTTTTGTGACGAGCGGCGGATCGCAATCGCCGCATCAGCGAGACAGGACGCCTGTGCCGAGTGCATTGAGATTGAGCATCGCCGCTATGCCGATGAAGAGACCGCCCGCGCCGCCGAGCAGGTTCAGCATGATCGTCGAGTCGACGAAATTCTTCGTGACGCCATGCACGAGCGCATAACCGGCGATCATCGCCGGCACAGCGAATACGGCGAGGGCGATGAGCCGCAAGGCCGGGTTCTTGGCAAAGCCTACGACGGCGATGACCAGCGCCACGGAAAGCAGCGCCGCTCCGAGGGCGGCGAGCGCCGACAGCAGGAAGCCGGCGTCCATTCCATAGACATATTGAAAGGCCGTCAGCCCGACCATGAACGGCAAGGCGTAGATGGCAAAGTTGTAGGCGATGACGCAAAGCGCGATCGTCAGGGAGATGGCAAGCAGAATGAGGGTCACGGCAGCCTCCGCATGAACGATTGAGGATCACGACAGGCTGCCGGATAATACGCTCCGCCTGCGACTATGCCAGTTCGCCGTTGCTGCAAATATTCTTCAAGAAAGCCATCAACCTCGTGTTCAGTCAAGTAGAGGCGGCTGGCAGGCCGCCGAGCGGCGGCGCTTTACGCGCCGCCGTCGAACTTCATGACCGGAATGCCGAGCTTGCGCGCCTTGTCCGCAAGGTTCTCCTGAATGCCGGTGCCGGGGAAGACCAGGACGCCGACCGGCAGGACATCGAGCATGGCGTCGTTGCGCTTGAAGGGCGCGGCCTTGGCGTGCTTCGTCCAGTCGGGCTTGAAGGCGACCTGCGGCACCTTGCGACTGTCTGCCCAGCGGGAGGCGATCAGTTCGGCGCCCTTCGGCGAGCCGCCGTGCAGGAGCACCATGTCCGCGTGCTTGGCATGGACCTGATCGAGCTTCGTCCAGATCAGGTTGTGATCGTTGAAGTCCGCACCGCCCGTCACGGCGACCCTGGGACCGGCGGGCAGCAGCACCTCGGTCTCGGCCCGGCGCTTAGCGGCAAGGAAATCGCGGCTGTCGATCATTGCCGAGGTGAGGTTGCGATGGTTGACCATCGAACCGCTGCGCGGCCGCCAGGGCGTGCCGGTGTGGTGCTCGAAGGCGTCCGCCGAGAGATCGCGGAAGAGTTCCATGCTGTTGCGCCGTTCGACCAGGGTCTGTCCCTCCGCCGTGAGGCGTTCGAGTTCGACGCTCTTGACCTCGCTGCCATCCTGTTCCCGCTGAAGGCGGCGCTGCCCCTGCTCGTTGTCGTCGAGTTCGCGTTCGACCCGGTCGGCGGCGCGATGGAAGAGATTGACCGTCGACCAGAGGAGATCGTCGAGATCGGGTTCGAGGCGGGTGTCGCCGAGCGTCGAGACGAGGGCGTCGAAGATGTCTGCGACGGCTGCGGCGACGGTGTTGCCCTCCGGCAGCGGACGCGGATCGGGTTCGTCCTGGAAGGGGCGGTAGCCATAGAGCTGGAGTTCGGTGAGGACGTGATCGGTGGGGGATGAGGTGTGGAACGGCTCGAAGCCTGCGTCATCGTCTTCGTTCATCATCGGGAGCATCCTTCGTCTGGAGACCGCGCCCATCGCGGCCTTCGCAGGCGTCGAAGCTCACAGGCGGGACGGCCTGGCAGCCCTCGTGCTCCCGCGAGGGCCTTGATGGCCAAGCCGGCTATTTTGCTTCGCGATGCAAAGGCGGGGCTTGCCCCGCCGGCGGAAAATAGCCGAAAGCGCAGCGCCATTGCCCGGCTGGCCCGTTTGTGAGCCGATCGCCCTCTCAGAAGGCCGTGGGCGCCCTCTCCGACGCGGGAAGGGTGTTCCCGATGATGAGTGGAGACGGCAGGCGGAGCCATTCAGAGCTTTGCCCCATCCCCCGCCGATCCTCTCACCCCTCCATGAACCGGCTGACGTCCACGGGATGAAGCTGATCCTTCAGGGCCGCCCGGAGGGCATCGACGCCGCGCCAGCGCAGATCCTCGTTGAAGTCCTCGCGCGCTGGCGACATCGCAACCGCTTCGATCCCGACGCTCGCAGCTCGGGCGATCAGGCTGTCTCTCGCGCCGTCCCCAGCCGGATCACGATCGCGAAGGACATAGAGCCTGCGCAGCGTCGCCGGGAACAGGATGGCGGCGAGGTGTGCGGCCGAGAGCGCCGCCAGCATCGGCATGTGCGGCAGAACCTGACGGGGCGACAGCACGGTCTCGATGCCCTCTCCGGCGACCAGCACATCGCCGGCAACGCCAAAGCGGACGCCGTGTCCGAGAAGGTCGCCCATCGCCCGCCTCGGCGTTTCGACAGGCGCCTTGCCCGAGCCGTCCGGGGCGAGCCAGGTGCGGTGCGCGCCGGTCTGTCGCCCGTCAAGGTCGGTGACGGACGCGATCATCGCCGGCCAGATCTCCGTGGGCGAACGCTCGTCGGGCCGGTAATAGCACCGGGGATGGTAGCGTAGCGCGGTGGCGCCGATGAGCGACGTGATTGCCCGCACGCTGAGGTAGGTCGCCGCGAGCGTGCCGGGGATCGGCTGCGACATGGCGAACAGCCGCCGCGACGCTTCGGGCGAACCGACGACAATGCCCAATGTCCTGCCGGTCGGTGTCCCTGTCTGTTCCGGCGCGGGATGCGGGAGACTGAGGAAACGGCGCGCTTCCTCGGCCACATCCTTGAAATCGACGAGGCCAAGCGCCTCGCGGATGATGTCGAGCAGATCGCCATGGTCGCCGGTGGCGGCGTCGGTCCATTTCCCGGCCGGACCTTTGGGGGTGTCCCTGAGCCGGACATAGAGGGAGCGGCCGGGGCTGTTCTGCGCGTCCCCGACCTGCCAGTAATTGCCTGCCCTCCGACCGGAGGACAGGTATTCGCGGCAGACCGCCTCGGCCTCGCGGCCGAGACGATGCGCCAGTTCCGAGCCGTGACGCGAAGCCATTTATGCGGCCTCCCGTTCGCCGATGCGTTCGACCGGCCAGCGGTCGAAGAGCTTGTCGATGATGGCCGGACCCTGCGCGTCGGTCGGCACGAAGAAGCGCAGCTTCCACGAGATGATCTCGTGATAGAGGCCATAGGCCGTGAGGCGCTGGCGCATCGTGTCGGTGAAGCCGGTGAGTTCGATGCGCAGCGCGCCCATGACGCGGACCCGGCGAAGCTGGAGGCCCTCGGTGAGATCGAGGATCGTCTTGCCGTCCATAAGGGCGGTGAACGCATCCTCCGGCGTGATCGAGGCGGCGCCGGTCGCAGTCGCGTGAGCAACCCAGGCGGGAGAAACGCGGCGGCCGATGATCCGCTCGCCGGCATCGGTCTGAAGCCGATAGACGCGGGTAGATTCGTTCGGCAGCCGCTTCCAGATCGGCAACAGGAGACCCGTCACCATATGCAAAGTGCTGTCGGAAAACTCCGGCACCTCGGCAATCTCGGCATTCCAGGCCAAGGCGAAGGCATCCCGCTCGGCTTCGACCCAATGGGTCTCCGGCATGGCCTTGACCGGGATGTTCTGCGCCTCCATCGGCCGGAGCAGCCGGACACGGCGCTCGATCTCGCCATCGTCCAGCATGACGCTGGTGGTCGGAACCTGCACGGCGGCGCGGCCAGACCGCTCGTTAATCAGAAGCACCGCGAGCGGATCGTCGAGGTAGCCCATCGCTTCGGCCAGCGTGACCGGATGGTTGCGCTTGCGCTCGGTGATGGTCAGCAGGCGGGTCTGGGCGCCGGAGCGCGGGTGCGTATAGATCGTCTGGCGGTCGGTGACGACAAAGCTCTCGGCCCGCAGCGTCTCCAGCCCGGCGTCATAGGTTCCCGATGCGATGGCGCCCTCGATCCGCGCGGTCAGAAGCTGCTCGAAGGCGGTGAACAGCACGCCCTGAAGCTCGATGGTCAAGGCCAGCAGCCGGTTCAGGAAGGTCGTGATGGCGGGGAGGTCATCCTTGATGCCGTTGGAGTCCATCAGCTTCAACCCGGTGGCGCTTTCAAAGCGATCGAGCGAGCATCCCTCGACCTTGCCGCGGATCAGCAGGAGATAGAGTTGGCGCAGCGCGTCGCGGGCGTAGTGCGATTCCAGATTGTCCTCCGGCCGGAACAGGCCCTGACCGCCGGTCTGGCGCTGGCCGCGCGTGATCGCGCCCAGGGTGTCGAGACGGCGGGCGATGGTCGAGAGGAAGCGCTTTTCGGCTTTGACGTTCGTGGTGATCGGCCGGAACAGGGGCGCTTGCTTCTGGTTGGTCCGGTGCGTTCGGCCAAGTCCCTGGATCGCAGTATCGGCCTTCCATCCGGCTTCGAGCAGGTAATGGACGCGCAGCCGCGTGTTTCGGGCCGACAGTTCGGCATGATAGCTGCGGCCGGTACCGCCGGCGTCGGAGAATACCAGAACCTGCTTGCCGTCGTCCATGAACGCCTGGGTTTCGGCCAGGTTGGCCGAAGCTGCGCGGTTCTCGACGACAAGGCGGTCAACAGTGACGCCCTTGCCAGCCTTGCGGATGATGCGCCGCGACCGGCCCGTCACTTCAGCCACGGTATCGGTGCCGAAATGCTGGATGAGCTGGTCCAGCGCACCGGGGACCGGCGGCAGGCTGGCGAGCTTTGCGATCAACTCGTCGCGGCGGGCGACCGCTTCGCGGCTTTCGACGGGCTGGCCGTCGCGCATGACGGGCCGCGACGACATATTGCCCTCCGAGTCGGTGAACGGCTCGTAGAGCTGCACCGGGAAGGAATGGGCAAGGTAGTCCAGGACATATTCCCTCGGGGTGATGTCCACGCGGACGTCGTTCCATTCCTCGGTCGGCAGCTCGGCCAGCCGGCGTTCCATAAGCGCCTCGCCGGTCGAGACGATCTGGATGACGGCCGAATGGCCCGCCTCCAGATCGGATGCGATGGAGCGGAGCAGCGTCGGGGTTTTCATGCTGGTCAGGAGGTGGCCGAAAAACCGCTGCTTGGCCGACTCGAAGGCCGAGCGCGCGGCGGATTTCGCCTGCCGATTCAGGGTGCCGGTGCTGCCGGTGATATTGGCCGCTTCCATCGCCGCATCCAGATTGTTGTGAATGATGGCGAAGGCCCCGGCATAGGCGTCGTAGATGCGGGTCTGTTCGGGGGTCAGCTCATGCTCGACCAACTCGTATTCGACGCCGGCGAAGGACAGCGACCGGGCGGTGTAGAGGCCGAGGGCGCGCATGTCCCGGGCCAGAACCTCCATCGCCGCGACGCCGCCGCCCTCGATAGCCTCGACGAATTCGGCCCGCGTGGCGAAGGGGAAATCCTCGCCGCCCCACAAGCCCAACCTTTGCGCATAGGCGAGGTTGTGGACCGTGGTGGCGCCGGTCGCCGAGACATAGACGATGCGGGCATCCGGCAGGGCGTGCTGGAGGCGAAGTCCGGCGCGGCCCTGCTGGCTGGCGGCGACATCGCCCCGTTCTCCCTTGCTGCCTGCGGCGTTCTGCATCGAATGCGCCTCGTCGAATATGATCACTCCATCGAAATCCTTGCCCAACCATTCGACGATCTGCTTGACGCGGGAAACCCTCTCGCCGCGGTCGTCGGAGCGTAGCGTGGCATAGGTCGTGAAAAGGATGCCCTCGGGCAGCGTCACGGGCTTGCCCTGCGGGAAGCGCGACAGCGGCGTGACCAGCAGGCGCTCCATGCCGAGCGCCGACCAGTCGCGTTGCGCGTCTTCCAGCAACTTGTCCGACTTCGAGATCCAGACGGCCTTGCGGCGGCCCTGCATCCAGTTGTCGAGGATGATGGCGGCGGATTCCCGCCCCTTGCCGACGCCGGTGCCGTCACCGACGAAGAAGCCTTGCCGGAAGCGGACGGCGTTCTTGGCGTCCTCGGCCGCCGCGCTGACCACATCGCAAGTCTCGTCCACGGTCCAGGCCCCGGCGAGATGGTCGGCATGGGCCTGGCCGGCATAGATGACGGTCTCAAGCTGCGCGTCGGACAGAAGGCCGAGGATGGTCGTCGGCAGATGCGGCCGGTAGCTGGGCTTGGGCGGCGCGACGCTCGCCATCGCCGCCGACTGGACGAGTTGGGTCGGATGGGCCTGGGCGCCGGGAATACGGATGACCTGAAGCCCGTATTCCTCATAGATGGCGTCGGTGATGTGGCCACCCTCGGCAGGCTGCCAATCGACGGTCTCATAGTCGAGCGGTGTGGCTTCCGGTTCGGTCTGGGGCGCCGGGCGAGCAGCTTTTGCCGTGCGGTTGATATAGCCGCGCACGGTGCGGGGTGCAGGCGTTGCGGCGACCGGAACGACGACAGAGGGATCGACGGGCTGCCGTGCAGGCAGGTGTGCGCAGATCCAGGTCATCAGCGTAGCGGCATCCGGTGCGACGCCGGGAGCGGTCGGGAAGACCGCCGGATCGTCGGCGGGCAGCTTGTCGATGACGGTCAGGCGCGTCGGGAAAGTCGTGCCATGCTTGGCATAGACCGCTCCTTCGATCGCTGCCGAGAAGACGACGCGGCCACGCTCCTGCAGCCGGGTAAAGGCCGGGGTCCAGGCAGGGATGTCCGGTGCGAAATTCGCGCCGGTGATCGTCACCAGCCGGCCGCCGGGCGCCAGACGCGCCAGCGCCGAGGCGACATGGCGGAAGGCGGCGTCGGCGACGCGGCTCTCGACATTCGCAAGCACCGAGAACGGCGGGTTCATCAGCACCACGGACGGGACCAGGGCGGGATCGAGGTGATCGTCGATCTGGGCCGCGTCGAAGCGTGAGACGGAGAAGGCCGGAAAGAGGGAGGAGAGAAGACCGGCGCGCATGTCGGCCAGCTCGTTGAGGACCAGCGCGCCGCCGGCGATCTCGGCGAGGATGGCGAGAAGCCCGGTCCCGGCCGAGGGTTCCAGAACCCGGTCGGCAGGCGTGATGGCGGCGGCGGTCGCGGCGGCCAGCCCCAGCGGGATCGGGGTAGAGAATTGCTGGAAGGTCTGCGCTTCCTCCGAGCGCCGCGTATGGGTCGGCAGCAGTCCGGCGATCCGCGTCAGCAGCGGCAGGCTGTCGCTCGGAGACCCGGCTTTACGGAAAAGCGCCTTTCCGTATTTGCGCAGGAAGAGAACGGTCGCCGCCTCGCAGGCGTCATAAGCGGTTTTCCAGTCCCAGGCGCCGGCGGTATCGGACGCGCCAAAGGCGGTTTCCATCGCGCCGCGCAGCGTGGCCGCGTCGATACGCTGGCCGCGCTCGAGATGGGGCAGGAGAAGGCCCGCTGCCGAAAAGACGGACGTGGCGGTATCGCTGTAGGAGGCAAGCGGAAGCGGCCCGGCGACCGATGCTGCCGCGGATGCGGAAATCATGTTCATGGGGAAGACCTCGGGAGAGCAGGACAGGATCGAGCCGCGCAGCGCTCTCTCTCGACCGCACAGGCTCAAACCCGTCTCGGCCTCCCTCTGCCTCTCGAAAGGTGGGCCGTGCCTGGCATGAAAAAAGCGCCCTGCCGAATGGCAGGACGCTTGCCGGGTTCAGCCGAAGCGGCGGCCGGTTGCCGTAAAGGTGTATTCGTTGGTGGCGATGACCTCATCGACGGCTTCGTCCGAGGTGAGATACTCGTATTCGCGTTCGAGCTGCCGATAGAGCCAGCAGGCCAGGTCGCGCAGCGCCTCGATCACGGTATCTTCGGCATCGGCCGTCATGTCCTGATAGTTCGGGCTGTCGCGTTCGACCGAGATCGCCATGCTATTCTCGTGATAATAGTGGCCGCGATGGCTGGCCTCGGCGTGAAGCTGGTAGAAGTTGCGCCGCTGGATCGACTGAAGCGCATCGGCGATGCGGTGCAGCTCAGTATCCTGCGGCGCGTGTTGCCTGATCCGGCGCGGGGCCTCCTTCCGGTAGGAATAGAAGGTCTCGAAGCAGGCGCCGTCGCCCTGGCTCCAGAAGCCCCGGAACCAGATGCAGGGCTTCTGCCGGGAGCCGCCGCCGTAGAGCCGCACGCTGCGGGTCTTGAGCCGCAGGCCGAGGATTTCCGCGATCTGCTGGAAATCCTCGTAAACGGTATCATACCAGTCGTAATCGAACCCGTCTTCACGATACCAGGCGCGGGCCTTGTCTCTTGCGTCGTCGGAAAGCTCATTGAGCCGATAGACGGTGGTTTCGATGATCTCAGGCATCGGCATTGCCTCCGCCCAGCACATTGGCGAGCCAGCCGTCGGTATAGATCCAGGCGACCGTCTCGCCGGTGGCGAGGTCTATGACATGAGCGCCGCCGCCGAAACCGTCGAGGCGGGGCCGTGAGCAGATATTGGCGTATTGGAAGCCCCAACGACCTGTCAGGCGGAACTCAGCCGCGCAGATCGTGACGAACTGGATCATGCGCGCGGGATCGCCGGTCTCGTCATGGCGCATCCAAAGCTCGGTTCCCCCATATTGGGGTTCGATGGAGAGACGAAAGCCCTCGGAGGGAGGCTCCTCTGAGGCACCTTCCTCGGAGAGCTTGTTGTAGAGGTCGAGCGCGCGGGCGGCGTTTTCGGGTGTGCCGACGTTAAGCAGGCACGAGAAATGCGTGAGGTAATTGGCCATGTCAGGCTCCTGAAACGAGAAAGCCCGGCGCGAGGCCGGGGAAGGTGGGGAATGAAGACGCCGGAAGCGTCAGAGGCGGAATTGCATCACGCGCCGCTGGGCATCGGCATGGTGGCCGAGCATGTCGCGGTAGAAGCGCTTGCGCGCTTCCAGGCTGGCCGGATTGCGCAGAGCGGATCGCGCGAGCTTCAGGCGTGCGGCGCGGATGACGGCGCGGTTGCCGTCCCAGACGGTGATGCCGAGGCGCAGATAGGTCGCATACATCGCCGCCACCTATACGTTGATGCGTTCGCACAGGGCGTCGATCCGGATCGGATCAGGGCCGATATGCGCGCCGTCATTGGTGACGATGTTCCTGAGCGCGGGGTCGATGTCTCCGCGCGCAAGGGCGAGCTGTAGTAGGCGCAGCCCCGCCAGTATGGCGTCGCGCTCCTGGGCGGTGACGCCGATGGTCAGGAACGCCTCGACGGCTTCTCCGTCGTCGAGCGGGCGAACGCCACTATGCTCGTCGATCTCATAGTCGTCGAACTCCTGCACATAGCCGGTGGCGAGCCACGCGCCTTCGTAATGGGCGCTCCGGGCGAAATTTCGCGCCTGTTCGGGCGTGTCGGCCTCAAGGATGGTTTCGTAATAGACGAAGGCATCGTGGCCTTTGCTGACGACGAATTTCGGCATGGGAAAACTCCATAGGTGAGCGCCCGGCGAAGCGAAGCGCCGGGTCGGATGGGTGGAAATCGGGGATGGATTTAGGCGGCCTGCGGCAGCCGGAGCAGATCAGCGGCGGCCTCGCGCCAGAAGGGATCGACCAGGCATGCTTCGAGCAGGCTGGCCTGGTGGCGATGATTGCGGGCCGTGTTGTGATCGCCCCGGCTGGAGGCGGCGAAGGCGATCCCGCGCAGGCGGCTGGCCTCGGTCACGATCCGGCGGGCCTCGCTGTCACTGGCGACGGGCTGTTGCCAGAGGATGATCCCGGCCCGGATCTCGCCGGCAAGGACCAAGCCCTGATCGTTATCCTGGATGACGACGAGGCGCGGATGAAAGCGCAGCGTCTCATCCGCTCCCACGCCAATGCCGCCGCGCCTGACCGAAAGGGCCGCGAAGCTGGTGGCGTCCTCCAGCGAGGGGCGGTCGCCGAGAGCGACGTTTCGGTCGAAGCTGTCGGCATCGTCGGCGCCGACATAGCTGGCCGTGCCGATGCAGATGACGCGCAGCGGCAGCTTCGCGGCAAGGCGCAGCCGGGGCAGGATCTGGCGCGCGAGGATTTCGCCGATCGGGGCGAAGGTGGTTTGAGGTGCAAGGGCCATCGGAGGATGCTCCATGACGGGTGCCGAGAGCCTCTCTCTCCGGCAACCAACCCGTCACGAAAAACCCGTCCGCACTCTCACTCTCCCTTGCCGGGACATGACCCGGCACCGCCGGCGATGGGCGGTAGCGCAGCGCTGAAGGCCCGGACGCGATCTTGCGCTCCGAGCCGTCGGGCTGAGGCGCTGTTGCGCCTCAGCCGAAGGGATCAAGTTCCAGCCTGACCATTTCTTCGTCGCCATCGAATTCGTCGGCGGGCATGGCGCCGTGAGTGCCGTCCCCGGCCTGGAAGACGATGATCGAAACCATCAGCGTGGTGGCGAGGCTTGCGGCGAAAGCGGTGGCATCTGCATAGGACATGGTTCCGGCTCCTGTCTTGGGAGGCGGGGGACCATCCCCCGCGCGACAGGCGCCCGAAGTGTCTGACCGGCTCTGCAATCACCCTCGGGCGTTCGGACCTTTTCCGAATCCCCGAGGGCGGCACGCGCGCGTAAGCCGACCCCTTGCGGGTTGATTGATAAGGAGACGGATCGGACCAAGGTTTGCGAATGGAAGCGGGATGGTGTCCGGCATCAGACAGCAGCCGGATCATCAATCTAAAGGGATGCCATCGCCCCGCACTTCCCGCCTAATGGTGAAGCGAAGATGTTTGAGGGTCTGAGCTGTCCGGGCACGAGCTTGGCCAGCTATGGCGTTGCATGGCGCCGAGGTCTACCGGTCGAATTGATGAGAATACTATGAGCGGCCGGTTGCGTCAGGATGGAATTCATACGCGCTCGAAGCTTTGATGCGGCCTCTTGTTGAGGTGAAACCATGAGCAGAAATGCACTTTTGCGGGCAACGATGAAGACGAACGAGAGCAGCCGATCATCCTGGCGTATGGCGATGGCGGTTATCGGAGCGGCCTTCGGGGTTTGGACGAAGTCCGACACACCGAATCAACGAAGCGATCGACGCTCATGATGAGTGGCTATGTGACGGGTAAGTCCGCCAATGTCGGTGGAGAGCGACGGCGTTATACAGTCATTGAGAAGCCTGATGGGTGGTGCGTTAGCCTGAACGGGATGACAACGGGGGCGTTTCCGAACCGGGCTGCGGCTGCAACGGTGGCGAGGAGCCTGCAACACCAGGCCGATAACCTCAATCACGTCTACGAACGGAAAATCCACTGAGAGGAGAACCGACTAGGGGTTTGCCGAGACTAGTCGAAAGCGAACCGTTGGCCGGCATTTCAAAAAGACTGATGAGATTCACAAATCACCAGAAGTTCGTCGCCGTCATGGCGGTGCTTATGTTTGTGCTTGTTGGCGGGGCTGTGTTCACAGTGGCCCGCTTGTTGGAGTGGATATGACGAGACAGCTCGTGAGCAACTTTCGGGTCGGGGAGATTCAGAAAGGTTTCGTGAAGTTTTTCAATACCGAGAAGGGTTTTGGCTTCATCGGATCGCATAGCGGCGGGCCGGATATCTTCGTGCACATGTCAGCCCTGGAAGGCTCCGAGGTCACCAAGCTGAACAAGCAGGATTTCGTGGAGTTTGAGCTGGGAAAATCAGCGGAAAGCGAGCGAATCTTTGCAACGAGGGTCAGATTGCTGCGCAAGGCGGAGCAATCTTCGGGCGGCCACTCTGGCGGGCGGCCGCTTCGAGGCGGAAGCAAGCTGGAAAAGGCTGGTCAAGGCTCTGGTGTGGTAAAGTGGTTCGACCTCGGCAAGGGCTACGGCTTCATTACACCGCAAGGCGGCGACAAGGACGTATTCGTCCACGCCAGGGTGCTGAAACGTGCTGGCCTGACGGACCTCACGAGCGGCCAAGCCGTTTCTTTCGAGCTTGAGATCGACCCAAGCCGTAACCGCCTTTCCGTTTCAAAGATCGTCAGGGTCGGCAGTCCAGAAGCTTCGGACCGGCCGGCTGGTAGATAAATGTCGGAGGTGGGAGTTCCCTGAAAATGAAAAAGGCCCGACGACGGATCGCCGGGCCTTGACGCTGAAGATGAAGACGGGGGGCGGCTTCGACCGCCCCGCCGGGATTTGGCGTCATTCCGCGGCGATCATCGATGGCGCCTCGGCTTCCGGGTCTTCGGCGGTTTCCTCGTCCTCGTCCTCTCCGGCAAGGAAGGCTGGGAGCGCCGTATCGGCCTCGCCTTCCGAGGCATCGGACGTGGTCGGCTCGTCATGGTCGATCAGGCGCAGCGGCTCCGGTAGCCAGCCACTGTCGGCCAGCAGGCGTTCGGCCTCCTTGGCCATGTCGCCCTTCTTCAGGTGGTCGATGAGCTGGGCCGCGCGTTCGCCCGCGCCTTCGCGGACGGCCGCGAGAATGCGGGGCTTGGTGACGCGGCCGAGATAGTTCTCGACCGTGGGTCGGAAGCCGACGTCCACCATGTCGAGGCCGGTGGCGCGGGCCAGTCGATCGGCCTCTGCCATACGCCGGTCGAGGCCCGACTGCGACACGCCGCTGCCGCTGTAGGGATTGGGCCGTTCATAGAGGGCGTTGATCCCATAGCTGACGCAATGCGCGAGCAGCGCCATGCGGCTGGCGTCGTCGAGCACGGCGAGCCAGTCCCACAGCGCATCCTCATCGGCTGGTAGGTCAGCCTTCCAGTCCTCATGCCGCTGGGTGACGGACTTGGCATAGACCGTCTCGGCGAGATCCTTGCCTTGTTCGCGGAAGAAGACGTGATTGACGGACGCCTGAAGGCTCGCGCCGGAGCTGCCCGTCCGCTGGAAGGTGTCGCGCACAAGCTTGTGCAGCAAGGCGGTAAACGCGACCTGGGGATTGGCGCCCACGGCATCGCGGAGCGCCAGGGTGCGGTGCGCAGTCAGCTCGGTAACGAGCCGTTCGGGCAGCGGCTTGATGACGTCTTCCTCGTCGTCATCCTCCGGTTCGGCCGACTGGCCGCCGATGGTGATGACGGCGCGCTGGACGGTGCCGGTCGCCGTGACTTCGGTACCGGTGGTTTCGGCCTCGCCGTCGGGGTCCTCGACGCCGACCGGCGTCTCGTCCTCCGGGCGCACATAGCCGCGATCGACGACGGGCTCGCCATCGCGGTCGACGCTGATGAAGACGCCGCCACGCGCGATGTCGGCCGGATCGTAGATGACCGGGCGCTTCTCGAAGGCTTCGAGCGCCGTCTCGATCTCGCCGAGACGCTGGTCGATCTCGTCCGGCAGCTCGTCGGCTTCCGAGTATTCAGCCCCGATCCGTTCGTATTCCTCACGCAGGGCTTCTCGGGCCGCGCGCTCGTCATCGTTCAGATCGACGAGGGTGAAGTCGAGCGCCCGCAGCCCCTGATCGTAGCCATAGGGCAGATCGGTATCGACGGTGATCCACTTCCAGCCCTCGGCGGCGATTTCATCGGCGAGGGTCTTGAGCTTCTCCGCGACGAGGCGGTCGAGAAGCGCGGGGTCCTGAAGCCAGCCGCCTCCATCGGTCTGGAAGAGATCGCGCAGCACGCTGCCGCCCGCCTGCTCATAGGTTTCGATGCCGATGAACAGGGCGCGCTTGTCGGTGGCCGGCACCGTGGTTTCAGTGAGCAACTGGCGGATATACCAGGGCTGGCGATTGTGGGAGGTCTGGACCGTCTCCCAGACCTGCTCCTGGCGGGCATGGTCGGGATTGACGGTAAAGGCCATCAGCTCTTCGAGCTTCATGCCGTCCTCGGCATAGATGTCGAGGAGCGTGGGCGAGACAGAGGCCAGACGCAGGCGCTGCTTCACCACCTGCGCGGTCGTGAAGAAGGCCGCAGCGATCTCCTCCTCGCTCATGCCCTTGCGGCGCATGTCGTAGAAGGCCCGGAACTGATCGAGAGGATGCAGCGGCACGCGCTGGGTGTTTTCGGCGAGGCTGTCGTCCTCGGCGAGAATCGACGTGGAGGGATCACGCACGACGCAGGGCACAGGCGCGGTCCTGGCGAGACGCTTCTGCTTCACAAGGATGGCGAGCGCCTGATAGCGGCGACCGCCGGCGGGAACTTCATACATGTCGGTCTCATCGCCCCTGGCGTCGAGGACCGGGCGGACATTGAGGCTCTGGAGGAGCGTGCCTCGGCGGGCGATGTCCTCGGCCAGTTCCTCGACCGAGACGCCGGCCTTGACGCGTCGGACATTCGATTGGCTGAGCACGAGCTTGTTGAAGGGGATGTCGCGGGAAGGCGACAGGATGATTTTCTGGGCGGCAGTAGCCATCGTGGTAGTCTCCGCGACGGGCGCCGAGAGCCTCTCTCTCGACCCGAACCCGTCACGAAAATCCCCACCTCCCTCTCACTCTGCTGGTCGGACCCTGTCGTCTGGCCAGGGGCGAGAACGGAACGGCGTGTTCAGGACTGTCTTCCTGTGCCATAGGGATTGCATCGCCTGCGGCTTGAACACCGCATCGATCGCATCAAGCGTTTGAACACTGGGTCACCGACTATGTCGGGCGGCCCACGGAATAGAATACCCATCAGCGTCGGGCTTGCCCGGCGTGGGAAATACGTGGGGCGCGGTTCCCAGTGTTCACGCGTGTTCAACCGTCCCGGCGCCAGTCGGGGCGGCGGGGAATTGTCTATGGACGCTATGATTTCTGGCTGGAGAAATCCGCCCTGGGCGGACTTGGCGCGTGTTCTGCGCCGATGGCTGAGCGCGTCGCCAGCCCGCCATGTCCGCTTTTCCGAGGCGGACCGGGCCGTCATCACCGCGCAGGGCAAGGCACTGATGCTGTTGGCGACAATGCTTCACGCACGGGGCGTGATGGATATGGAGGAGTTCGCCGGCACGCTCGCCGTGTTCAGCGTGGTTGTCGCTGAGGACAACGCGGCCGAAGGCGATATTCTCGCTGTCTGGGCAGGGTTGATGAAGGACGGTCGGTAGGCTGAGCGTCGTGGCGCAAGGCTGCAAGCTGACGAACCGGAAACGCGGAAAACCGCAGAACCGGACACCCGGAAAGCCGGAGAATCGGCTTTGCGCATCTGCGGATTTCAGGAAATCAGACCCCGCACATGCCCTCGCACTCGTTCGGCCAGAGATCGAGCTGGCCGTGGTCGGCGGTCGTCGATAGATCGGCTTGGTCCAGCGGGACGGCGGAGCGGTGCAGATAGACTTCGGCGCGGATGCCGCGGAAGCCGGTTCGGATGGCGGCATCGACCGACACGGCGTCCGTCCAGGCTTCGGGATCATGATCGCGCATCTGCCGCCAGTGATTGTCGGAGTGAAACGGACACCCCATGCAGGCGCTCTTGGGCGGCAGCGGATAATCATGCCGTTCCAGCCAGCGTAGGCAATCCTGGCGGGTAAAGCCCCGCTCGATCAGGGGCCAGCGGTTGACCTGCCACATCTCGAAAGAGGGTTTCATGCGAAGCGCCTCGTCGAGCGAAATCCCGATCCATTGCTCGGCGACCGGCGACGTGGGCGAGCGCCGCCCTGCGATGCCGAGCAGCTCGCGCACTTTCCGCCTGATCGGCACGATCTTGTAGTCTCCGGTGCATTGGCGGCGGATCATGCCGATGCTGGCCCGCTCGGTCGCCACGATGCGGGAGCCGACGACGACGAGATCGCCGTTTTCATCCTCGTCATAGACGGGAAGCTCGCTCCCGGCAGGCGTCACGGTGCGGGTGAAGGCTGGAATGGATGCCCAGCGCTCGCCCTGTGCGCCAGCGATGAGGTCGGCGCGCAGATCCCCGGCCGAGACGATATGGACGGGAAACGGCAGGACATTGGGCGACCGCAGCCAGGCGAGATGGTCATAGACGGCCTGCGGCTCCCACCCGGTGTCGGCGAAGATGGCGCAATCGGGCATGGGGCCGACTTCGCCATGCGCCGCCATCAGCGCCAGCGTGGTGGACTGGACGCCGGCGCCGAGGCTGAGGACGCGTAGGCGGATGTCGGCCGACTGCGCGGGGTCGGGGACGAAACCCGGAAAGGCGAGCGCGTTCATCACGCCGCCTCCCGCTCGTCGTCGTTCTGGTCGATGCTGCCGGCATCCGGCAGGAAGCTGAGAAGCCAGTCGGCCGCCTTGCTGGCCTGGGAGGCGGCTCGGACGATGGCGCGGTTGTCCTCGCGCAGGACGTCGAGCCAGGAGCCGATATAGTCGGCATGGCGCACGGTCGGGACGATCCCGAGCGCGGCGCAGCTATAGGCCGAGATCAATTCGGCGGTGATTTCCTCGACCGAATAGAGCTTCGAGCCGAAGGAACCTGAGAGGTTCCGGTTCAGCCGGTGCTCTGCGCCGCTCGCGTGACCGAGTTCATGCAAGGCCGTCCGGTGCCAGTTGATCGGCTCGAAATAGGCGGCCGGCGGAGGGACTTGCACGTAGTCGAGCGACGGAACGTAGAACGCTCGGTTGCCGCCAATGCGGAAATCGATGCCGGTCGCTTTGATGAGCGCCTCCACTTGGGGCTCGATCATGCCGGGCGGCGGCGGCGGCGCGGTCGCCTCAATGTCTTCGGGCAGGTCGTCGCATTGCGCCGTGTTGAACACCGTGAAGCGCTTCAGGAACGGGATCGCCTGCGCTTCCTCGCCAGCCTCGAAGGCGCGGCGCTTCTCGTCCTCCGGCGTGAAGCGGTCGGCATAGACAACGGTGGTGCCGCGCTCGCCCTTGCGGACATGGCCGCCGAGCGACAGTGCCTGGCGGAAGGTGAGCCAGCCCTGGCCGGGAAAGCCGTGCTCGATGACGGCTCCCCAGAGGATCAGGACATTGATGCCGCTGTAGCTTCGCGAAGTTGCGGCGTTGCGAGGCAGGCCAAGCGGGGCCTTGGCCGCCGACGTGCCCCAGGGCTGGACCCACGGCACGCGGCCGGCTTCCAGCTCGGCGATGATCTTGTCGGTGATTTCGTCATAGAGGTTCGCCCGGTCGGCTCCGGCACGAACGCGGCGATCGTTTCTGGACATCGCGGCTCTCCGCGACGGGTGCCGGAAGCCTCTCCTCCAGCTCTCTACCCGTCACGGCAAAACCGGTCCGCACTCTCACTCTAATAGTTCAGGCACTGCATCGTGTGGTCGGGCAGCGCCATGATCGGCGCGGTGCGATCAAGTGAAACGGCGCGTGATCAAGCAGTGCGCTCGGACTGCCAGTGGCCATCTTGGCCCTTGGCGAGCCGCCAGTTCCGCGCGGTTACGAGCGTGCCGCGGGCGGTGCGATAGTCGGGAACGGTGAGACGGATGGAATCGCCTTCGGCGCGCCATTCCGCGATGACGGTGACGCCATCGCCGAACTCGACTAGGCAGTGGGGCGCGGCCTTCCCATCATCGTCGACGGTGACGCGGCCTTTCCGAAAGGCATGGCTATGAGGAAACAGGAAATGCATTCGGGCGCTTTCTCCTTGGCGTCTTACGCCTTGAAGATCGCGCTGGACGATCGCCTGACAAGGGGGTGTTGCGGGGGTCTCCCCGCAGAAGGGGGTGTGCCGGCGACCTCGGCGCCGGCCAGGGGGAAGGCTTCCCCCTTCACCTGAATCTGTTCACCTGGTCCGGGCCTGCTTCCGACGACGGGCCACGGTACGAACGCCAGCACCATCGCCCATGGTCATGTCACCCAGGCTATGGAGATGAAGCGCCGGATGCGATGGCAGCTTCACCGTGAGTTCGAGCTTGCCGCCGATGGCTTCGACATAGCTGCGCAGCGTGGAGAGATACATATCCGCCTGCTTCTCGATCTTGGACACGGACGGCTGCTTGATGTTGAGAGCCGATGCGATGTCCTCCTGTGCCTTGCCGGCGATTTGGCGCAGCTCGCGCAGACCCTCGACCTCCTGCCGGAGTTGCTGATAGCGCTCCTCGACGGCCGCCTGTTCGTCCGCGGGAAGCGCGGCAATGATTTCATTCAGGCTTTGTGCCATCTCAACGTTCCTTCTTTGCGGATTTCAGGCTTTCCACATGCTCGGAAAACCGGAGATCCGCTTTTGCTATAAGCTGCCGGTAGAACCGCTTCTGGCTCCCACCGGACTTATCGCCCGCCACGAGCATGATCGCCCGCCGTTCCGGGTCGAAAGCGAAGGCCGCGCGCCATTCGCCATCGGCCGCTTCAAACCGCAACTCCTTCATATTGGCGTGTTTCGAGCCTTTGAGAGTGTCGGCGTGCGGCCGACCAAGCTGGGGTCCGTAGTCCTGAAGCAGCCTCGCGGCTGCGATCAGGGCGACACGGACATCGCGCTCAAAGGCCAAAACCTCCGCCTCGAAGGCAGCGTGGAATTGAACCTCCCACATTATATAGCCTCAGAGCTATGCGGGTCAATTGGTCGGAGCGACGGTGCTTTTGAAGCGGCTGCCGCCGAGCGTCGGCAACTCGCGGCCCAGGTATCGAGATCTTCGACGGCGTAGCGGACCCACTTGCCGAACTTGTGATAGGCGGGGCCGCCGCCGAGCGAGCGGTAGCATTCGAGCGTGTGGGCCGACAGCGCGAGGTATCGCGCTGCGGCTTCGGTATCGACGAAGCGGATGGGGCCGGCATCGTCGACGAATTGGGCACGACGCAGAATTTCGGGCGTCGGCCAGCGGCGTTGAGCTTTGGCTTCCTCATGCATGATCGGCCACCTCCGGCTCGGAGCGCTTGCTGCCGGGCGGCAGGGTCCGGTTCTCACCGCTGCGGTGGCGGAACGGCCGGTAATTTCCAACACGCGTGCGCGAGGCGTATTTGCCGTCCTCGAACCCGAGCGGCTTGCCCTCTGAGCCCAGGATCGCGGGCGCCGACCCGACGACCGGCGCGATAGACGGCGGCTCGATGACGGGCGGAGACGGTGGCGCGGGCGGCTGATGCTCGATGCCGATGACGTTCAGTCGGCGCCGCGTCACGGCTTCCGCCGCCGCCCGGACAGGCTCGTCCTCGGTGTGGACGTAGCGCATGAACATGGTCACCGTCTTGTGGGCAGTGAGCGCCATGCCGACCTTCACCGGCACGCCGGAATTGGCGATGTCGGTGGCGGAGCGATGGCGGATGCCGTGGGTGCCGACATGAGGAAGCCCGGCCCGCTCCAGAATGCGCTTCCAGCCCTGATAGTAGGTATAGGCCGACATCGGCTTTTCCGGGTCGAAGATCGAAGGGCAGACATAAGGTGAATCCACCACCAGGGGCGCGTTCTCGAACAAGCGAAGAGCCTCAGCGCTCATCGGTTTCGACATCCCTCCGGTCTTGCTGTCCGGCCAGACGACGCGGCGGTTGTCGAAATCGACCCAGGCCCATTCGAGTTCGGTGATCTCCGACATGCGGGCGGCAAACTCGAACTGGAGCCGAATGGCCAGAATGATGAACGGGTGTTCCAACCCTTCCGCCTCGGCGCGATCGAGATATTCGAAGAGTTTGCGCATTTCCCCATCGGTGATGAGGCGGGTCTTGCCGCGTTCGGGATATTTCGGGACATGGCGGCAGGGATTGGAGCCATCAGGCCGCAATCCCCAGACTTCGGCCACATTGAACATTTTCCGGCACATTGCCAGAACGCGGTTTGCGCTGGTGGGAGACTTCGCCATCTTCTTCATGAGATCGGCAATGTCGGCGCGCGTAACGTCCGGCACCTTCAAGTGGCCGAGCTTGGGAATGAGGTGGCGCTTGCCCCGTTCCCGATTGGACTGGACAGTAGAGGGCTTATTGCGGCCCTCCGAATAATCGGTGATGAAACGATCGAAGAGTTCTTTGACCGTTGGGGCCTGACGGATCGCCGTCCGATCGGCGCTGGGATCGCCGCCGCGCCGAACCTCGGCAAGCCAGTCCTGTGCGATCCCACGCGCCTGTTCGACGGTGATCTCGCCGTAGCGACCAATGGCGGGCTTTCGGCGCTGACCGCTGTTCGTGACATAGGCGATCATGAAAGTTTTCCGACCAGCGGGAGTGACCTTCACGAGAAAGCCCGGTATCGTCGTATCGCGGAGTTCGTAGTCGCGTTCCTGCGGGGTTGCGGCGTCGACAGCAGTCTTGGTGAGCTTGATTTTGGCCATTCCTAACCTCCTTTGAGGCCGGATTTCAGGTGCAAAATAGGAGCACCTAGAAATCCAGCCGTGGCGTGTGCCCGGTTAGGTATGGATGTATTGATAGCCGAAAAAAGCTAGTGCCTACAGTCGGTTATCGGGAAATCGGATACCCCCGGATAAACAAAGGATAGGCCATCTGGGCTCGCTTAAAATCCCTCGGGCCCTGCCCGTGCGGGTTCGACCCCCGCCGTCCGCACCAGGTTCTCCGATCCGGGAGCGGCACGGGCGCAGCCGTGTCCAGCGCGGCGGGGCGGTGTTTCCGGCCCGGACCGCGTCACGCGCTCGGCGTCGTCTTGTAATAGGCGTCGACCCTGCGGCCGTATTCGTCGTCCGCGAAGGGGTCCTCCCCGGCCCCGTGCGTCGGCGCGCCGGCGAGCTGGTCTCTGTCGATATCCACCACATAACCGCCGAGCCGCGTGTCGTAGGTCAGCGCGCGCCAGGGCAGCGGATGGTAGCTCTCGCCGATCCCGAGAAAGCCGCCGAAGGACATGACCACATAGGCGACCTGGCCTGTGACCTTGTCGACCATGAAGTTGTAGACCGTCCCGATCTGGTCGCCGGCGCGGTCGAACACGGCCGTGCCCTCGACCTTGTTGGACGCGATGAGGCGGCGCGTCTCGTCCGTCGAGATCCCCTCGCCCGAGGGGTCGAGCTCCATGGAGCCCGGCGCGCGCAGGGCGCGCTCGTTCGGAAGGTCTGTCGGCATCGGAAGCCTCCGGCTCGGTTCTGATCGTTGCCGGGCGAACGCGCCTCGCCCCGGCCTGGTTCGCGGCAGGAGGTCGCGGCGGCCAGGAACTGCCGCGCTCGGCTGCGCGTTTGCGCCGCATATCATCAACGTTTCGGAAGACTGCCATGCGCAACGCATTGATCGGATTGCTGTCTCTCTCCGCCATCGCCCTGCCGGGCGCGGCCCTCGCCGAGGGCGGCGCGGCCGCGGGTGCGGCGACGGGCGCCATCACGGGCGCGGTGGTCGGCGGGCCGATCGGGGCCGCGGTCGGCGCGGGCGTCGGCGGCATCGCGGGTGCGGCGGCCGACGACGCGAACCGCCGTCCCGACGCCGTCGTGATCGAGCGCCGCGGCGTCGATTGCGCCACCCGCACCACCCGGACCGAGAACGCCTTCGGCGAATCGAAGACCGTCACGACCCAGAGCTGCGACTGATCCCGTCCGGCTGAGCCGATCGGGCCGGCGGGCGCCACCCGCCGGCTTTTCCGTGCTTTCAGGCGGCCTCGTCGACGACCTCGTCGGCAGAGAGGCCGCGCGCCTGGAGCCGCCACATCGCCTGGAACACGCCGTTCAGCCGCCTCAGCTCGGCGGGGGTGCCGTCCTCGACGATGCGCCCGTTCTGGATGACGATGACGCGGTCGAAGGAGGCGAGCGTCGAGAGCCGGTGCGCGACCGCGATCACGGTCCGGCCGCGCATGCGCTGCACGAGCGAGCGCTGGATCTCGATCTCCGATTCGGTGTCGAGCGCGGAGGTGGCTTCGTCCAGCACGATGATCGGCGCGTCCTTCAGGAAGGCGCGCGCGATGCCGATGCGCTGGCGCTGCCCGCCGGAGAGCTTGGCGCCGCGCTCACCCACGATCGTGTCGTAGCCCTCCGGCAGGCGCCGGATGAAGCCGTCGCAATGGGCGGCGCGCGCCGCCTCGACGACCTCCTCGTCCGTCGCGTCGGGCCGGCCGAAGCGGATGTTCTCCATGACGCTGCGGTGGAACAGGACGATCTCCTGCGGCACCACCGCGAGCGCCGCCCGGAGCGAATCCTGGGTCACGTCCGCGATCGGCTGGCCGTCGACCAGGATCTCGCCGTCATCGACGTCCCAGAGCCGCTGCAGCAGGTTGACGAGCGTCGACTTGCCGGCGCCGGAGGGGCCGACGATGCCGATCTTCTGCCCGGCCGGGATGGTCAGGGACAGCTCGTGCGTCACCTCGCGCGGCCCGCCATAGGAGAAGGACACGCCGCGGAACTCGACCGCGCCGCCCCGCGGCACGAGGGTGGCTGCATCCGGCGCGTTCACGACCGTGCGCGGCTGCGCGATCTTCCGCAGCGTCTCGTCGATGAAGCCGAATTGCTGCGACAGGTCGACGAGCGAGAGCGCGAGATCGCGCGAGGAATGGAGGATCCGGAAGGTCAGCGTGGAGACCACCACGACGTCGCCCGGGGTGATCCGGCCCTCGCTCCACAGCGTCACCGCCCAGACGAGCATGCCGGCGGCGGACAGCGTGAGCACGACATCGTTGAGAAGCCGCGCCGTCTCGATATGCATCCAGCTCCGGCGCTGGGCCGCCGCCTCCTCGCGGAAGCCCTGGGCGAGGCGGGCATGCTCGCGCTGGCGGGCCGAGAAGGCCTTCACGGCCCACATGTTCGTGATGGTGTCGACGAGCTCGCCCGCCACCCTGCCGGCCAGGCCCGAATAGTGCCGGTGCCGCGGACGCCCGCGCTCGCCGAAGACGACGAGCAGCGTCGTCACGACCACCACGACGGTCGCGAGCGCCGCCATCATGCCCAGATTGATGCCGCTGAAGATGATCAGCGCGCCCGCGAAGTCGATGCAGGGCGGCAGCACCCGCCAGATGAGCGTATTGGCGAGCGCGCCGAAATTCCCGGCCGTCGCCGTGATGCGCTGGCCGAGGGAGCCCGCGAGGTTCTCGGCGAAATACCGCATCGGCTGCCGGTTCAGGTACTCGAAGAGGTCGAGCCGCATGTCGACCCCGACCCCGATCGTCGTCCGGCAGGTGAGCCAGCCCACCACGCGCCACGACAGGCTCTCCGTCGCGATCAGCCCGACGAAGAAGGCGAGCGCCGTCCAGACGAGGACGCGCGCCTCCGCCGGCCCCGCCATGATGTCGACGAGCACCTTCAGGACGTACTGGATGCCGATGGAGGCACCGGCCGCCACGATCACGAACAGGAAGATCGCCCCGAAGGACCAGCCCCAGTTCCGGACGTAGTGGAGGATGAAGGCGACCGGCCCGCGCAGATAGGCGGGCGGGCGGCGCGGGAGCGCTGCGGGAGCCATCCTGCTAGGCCGCCGCGTCGAGGCCGGGCGCCGTGACGCGAGCGGCCTCGAGCCGCGCGCGCTGCGCCCGGAGCTCCTCGGCGAGCGGCTCGTGGACGCGCCGCCGGCCGGATGCGTCCGGGGACGAGAGGAGACCGGTCGCGCAGAGGCGGTCGTTGTCCCAGCCGTGATAGTCGAGGATCGGGTAGAGGCAGACGCCTTCGAGCGGGACGCCGGCGGCCATCGCGGCCCGGACCTCGCCGCAGACATAATGGAGCCACGAGGCCCGGCCGGAGCCCTCCGCCCCCGTCTCGGCGATGAACATCGGACGGCTGTAGCGCTCCCATACCTCCAGCAGCATATCGCGGAGAGGCCGAAAGGCGTGGTGCCCGAGCGGGATGGTGCTGCCGCCGTGGTACCATTGGTTGAACGGATAGAAGTTCACCCCGACGAGGTCGAGGCAGTCCGGGCCGCCGCCGAGCTCCGGCTCCGCGCGGCCCAGCATCAGATCGACGGCCTCGAACTGCGAGTTCCGGTGACCCTCCGCGCCCGCGACATGGTCCGGCGCGTCGTGCAGAGCCGGCTCGACATGGATCAGCGGCTCGGCGCAGACGAAGCGGGCTCCCGGTACGGCCTCCCGCACGGCCCTGGTCGCGGCGAGCGCGGCACGGACGAGCTGGCGCTTGAGGCGGGCGCCCTCCCCCGTCCGGTTCGGGCCGAAGCGGCCGACCTCGCCTCCCGCCCAGGCCCAGAACGAGATCTCGTTCACGGGGCAGAGCAGGGGCGGCCGGCCGGTCTCGCGCACGATCACCTCCGCGGCCGCCGCCGCATAGGCCGCGAGCCGCGCCGGGAAAGCATCGGACCAGATGTCGATGTCCTCGGGCCAGCCGTAATGGCAGAGGTCCCAGATCACCTGGACGCCCGCTTCCTCCGCCGCCTGCAGCATCGGCAGGAAGCTGTCCCAGTCGTATACGCCGGGCGCCTTTTCGATCAGGTGCCAGCGCAGACCGTCCCGGACGGCCGCGATCCCGTGCTCGGCCAGCGCCCGGTAGTCCTGGAGGGCGAAGCGGTCGTGCCCGGTCGACCGGAGCAGGTCGAGCCTGCGCCCGTCGCGACGAATCTGCGTCGAGCACTCGAACCCGCCCAAGAAGAAGCTCTGGAAAATGCCCATGGGAATCCCTGGCCGGTCGGGCGATCGCACGCCGCCGGGCGAGCAGGCTCATGCCCAACCCTCCGGATCGGGCATGGTTCTCCAGCTTCTTCGCCCTGCCCGAAATTCGTTCGAATCCGCACGCGGCCGGCCATGGCGCGGCGCCATTCCGGTCAGGCCTGGGTACGCTCGTGGACGCGCCTGCCCCGGGCGGGAGAGCGCAGGAACTCCCGATGGGTGTGGGGAGTCTCGCTCCCGTGACGCACTGCCCGAACACCATCTCTCCCGCCGGGCGATCCACCCCCTCCCAGACAGAAGGACCGCGCATGGTCACGCGTAACGGAGAAGCCGCGTTCCCGCCGGGGAGCCTCCAGGTCTCGCGCGGCCCGGAAGCAAGGCTGGGCCGCGAACGCGAGCGGAAGCCGCTGCTCCTCTGCCTGTCCCATCTGCGCTGGGATTTCGTCTGGCAGCGGCCGCAGCATCTCCTCACCCGGGCGGCGCGGGATTTCACGGTCGTCGTGTTCGAGGAGCCGGTGTGGCGCGACGCCGCCGCCCCGCACCTGGAGGTGACCCGCCGCCGGGGCGACATCCGGATCGCCGTCCCCGTCCTGCCGCATGGGACGGACGACCTCGAAGCCGTGGGCGCGCAACGCAAGCTGCTCGAGCGCTTCCTGGCGGGCGAGCCCGCGACATCGCGCGTCTTCTGGTACTACACCCCGATGGCGATGGCCTTCTCGGGCCACCTGCCGGCGGACGCCGTCGTCTACGACAACATGGACGAGCTCTCGGCCTTCCGCGGCGCCTCGCCCGAGATGCTGGCCAACGAGGAGGATCTCTTCGCCCGCGCCGATCTCGTCTTCACGGGCGGCATGAGCCTCTACGAGGCCAAGCGCCACCGCCACCCGAGCGTGCATCCCTTTCCGTCCTCCATCGACGCGGCCCATTTCGCCCGCGCCCGGACGGAGCGCGCCGATCCCGCGGACCAGGCCGGCATCCCCCGGCCGCGGCTCGGCTTCTTCGGCGTCATCGACGAGCGCATGGATCTCGATCTGGTCGGCGCGGTCGCCGATGCCCGGCCGGACTGGCAGGTCGTCATGCTCGGCCCGGTGGCGAAGATCGATCCCGAGATCCTGCCCAGGCGGCCAAATCTCCACTGGCTCGGCCCGAAGACGTACGAGGAGCTTCCGCGCTACCTGTCAGGCTGGGACGTCGGCCTGATGCCCTTCGCGCTCAACGAATCGACCCGCTTCATCAGCCCGACGAAGACGCCGGAATTCCTGGCGGCCGGCGTGCCCGTGGTCTCGACGCCCATCACGGACGTGATCCGTCCATACGGACAGAAGGGCCTCGTGGAGATCGCCGGGGACGCGGCCGGAATGATCGCGGCCGCCGAGCGCCTGATGGCGAGGCCGAAGGCCGCCTGGCTGCAACGGGTCGACCGCCATCTCGCGACCGGGTCCTGGGACGCGACCTGGGCCGCCATGCGCCGGCTGATCGACGACGCGCTCGGCGAGCCGGTCGCATCCCCGGCGGGCGTCCCGGCAGTCGCCGGCACGGCCGTCTCCCTTCCGGCAGAATGAGCGGCGACCGATGTACGACTGGCTCATCGTCGGCGCGGGCTTTGCCGGCAGCGTTCTTGCGGAGAGGCTCGCGAACGAGCGGGGCGACAGGGTGCTGCTCGTCGACCGGCGCCCGCATATCGGCGGCAACGCCTACGACCGCTACGACGATGCGGGCATCCTGATCCACCAATACGGGCCGCACATCTTCCACACGAACTCGAAGGCGATCTTCGACTACCTGTCGGGCTTCACGGCGTGGCGCTTCTACGAGCACCGGGTGCTCGGGAGGGTGGACGGCAAGCTCGTCCCGATCCCGATCAATTTGGATACGGTGAACACGCTCTACGGCCTGAGCCTCACGCCGGAGGAGTTCGAAGGCTGGCTGGCCGCGCGGGCGGAGCCGGTCGGCGAGATCAGGACCTCCGAGGACGTGGTGGTCTCCAAGGTCGGGCGCGAGCTCTACGAGAAGTTCTTCCGCGGCTACACGCGCAAGCAATGGGGCGTTGACCCCTCCGAGCTCGACAAGTCCGTGACGGCGCGCGTGCCGACCCGCACGAACCGGGACGACCGCTACTTCACCGACGAGTTCCAGTTCATGCCCGCCCAGGGCTACACGCGCATGTTCGAGACCATGCTGCGGAGCCCTAACATCCACGTGATGCTCCAGACCGACTACCGGGACGTCAAGGACGTCGTCCCGCACCGGCGCACGATCTATACGGGGCCGATCGACGAATATTTCGGCTTCCGCTTCGGCAAGCTCCCCTACCGGTCGCTGCGCTTCCGGCACGAGACGCTGGACCAGGAGCGGTACCAGCCGGTCGGCACCGTGAACTACCCGATGAGCGAGGATTACACCCGCATCAGCGAGTACAAGCACCTCACCGGCCAGGTGCACCCGAAGACGAGCATCACCTTCGAGTATCCGAGCGCGGAGGGCGACCCGTACTACCCGATCCCGCGGCCGGAGAACGCCGAGCTGTTCAAGAAGTACGAGCGGCTCGCGCTCGCCACCCCGGACGTGTGGTTCGTCGGGCGGCTTGCGACCTACCGCTACTACAACATGGACCAGGTCGTCGGACAGGCGCTCGCCACCTTCCGCCGCATCTCGGACGCGCTGCCGGCAGGCGCCGACACGCGGGACGTGAAGGCGATCGGCGCCGCCGCCCGCGCCTGAGGAGGGGATACGCGGGCCGGAACCGTGGCAGTCCGGGGACGTTCCCCCCCCGACAAACGCATCAATTCGAAGGTTCGAACATGGCCAAGACAGTGGCAGACCAGCGTGCCCGACAGGGCGGACCGGGACGGCCCGTGCTGATGGTGCTCGTGGCGAGCCTGGTTCTCCTCGGGATCTACATGGTCTCGCTGATGAGCTGGTCCGGCTCGACCTCGCCCACCAGCCCGCAGCAGAACGCGGCCGAACAGAGCAACAACGCCGCCAGTTCCGCCAACTCGGCGCGCGTTCCGACCGAGAACCCGGCCTACCCCTCGCCAGCCGCGCCGCCAGCGGGTACGACTGGCAGCACGACGACGCGCTGAGCGCATCCGTCGAAACCCTCCGGCCCGCACGGGCCGGAGCCGTCGTTCCGAACAGGTAAGGCGAGTTCAACCCTGCTTCGCTGGCTCGTTCTCGCGGTGATGCTCGCCGCGGCGCATCCCGCCGCGGCTCAAGGCGTTTCGGCCACCGCCCCATCGCCCGCCCCCGCCTCTCCGGGAGCTCCCGCCAGCCCGGGAGCGTCGGCCGACCCGGAAGCTTCGGCCGCAGCGCCGTCCCCCGAGAGCCCGCCGGAACCGGAAGCCGCGGCGTCTCCGGGCGGCCGCATCCGGGCGGAGCTCGAAGCTGCCAGGGCCGAGCTCGTCCAGCAGCAGGCGGCCCTGCGCCGGCCGAACCTGTCTCAGGCGGAGCTGCAGGAGCTCCGCGCGAACATCGACGCGATCGCGGAGCGGCTCCGCGAAACGGTGGCCGAGATGGCGCCCCGCGTCGAGGCGGCGAAGAACCTGCTGGAACAGCTCGGGCCGAAGCCGAAGGACGGCGCCCAGGAAGGTCCCGAGGTCGCGCGCGACCGCGCCGAGCGCGAGGCGCGGCTCGCCCGCCTCGACGAAACGCAGCGCCTGGCCAGGACGCTCCTCGCCCAGGCCGAGCAGCTGACCGCCCAGATCAGCGACCGGCGGCGCACGGCCTTCGCCAGCGCCCTCTTCGAGCGCAGCTACAGCCTCCTCAGCCCCGACCTCTGGGTCTCGGCCGGCAGCTCCATCCCGCGCGACCTGCGCGCGCTCCGCATCGTGATCGAGGATTCGGCCTCCCGTTTCGAGGGCCGCTCCTCGCCCGCGACGCTGACCCTGCTCGGGCTGGCGATCGGCGCTGCGGTCGCCTTCCATGTCGCGCGGCGGCACCTCGCTCCGCGCCTGGTCCGCAGGAGCCCGACGGCCGCGGAGGTGAACCGGCGGCGAAAGGTCCGCTCCGCGGTCGGCATCCTGCTCTTCGAGGCAGGCCCCGCGGCGGCCGGCGCCTTCGTGATCTACCAGCTGCTCGCCGTTGCCGACCTCTTCCCGAACCGGCTCTACCCCGTGCTGGCCGCCCTTCTCGGCGGGCTCGCCTTCGTGGCGTTCGCCCGCGCGGCGGGCGACGCCATCCTGGCGCCGGACCGGCCGGCATGGCGGCTCGTCCCGATGTCCGACGCGCCCGCCGGGTGGACGGCGCGCTTCGCGGTCGCCTTCGCGGCGACCGTCGCGACCGGCAAGGTACTGGACGCGATCAACCAGGCGATCGCCGCCGGCCTGCCGCTCACGATCGCGACCCGCGCGCTCGTCATCCTGGTCGCGGTCGGCATCCTGGCCGAGCTTCTCCGCCGCTTCGCCATGCGGGTGGAGACGGACGAGAGCTGCCTCGGCCCCTATGTCCCGACCGAGCCTGCGCTCGCGGGCCCCGCCCGGCTCGTCGGCTGGGCGATCGTGGCCGCCGTGATCGCCGGCCTGCTCGGCGGCTATATCGCGTTCTCGTCCTTCCTCATCGACCAGGTCGCCTGGATCGCCTCGCTCGTCGTGCTCCTCTACGTCGCGGTCGCGCTCACGGACGAGTTCCTGGGCGAGACGCTCCGGAGCCAAAGCCGCGTCTCGACGACGCTCCAGGCCAATCTCGGCCTGCGCCGCCGGGCGGTGGAACAGCTCGGCGTGCTGGGCGCGGGCGTCGCGCGCGTGGTGCTCTTCCTCGTGGCCGCCCTCCTCGCGCTCGCCCCCTGGGGCGTCGAATCCGGCGACCTCACGTCCAATCTGCGGGCCGCCTTCTTCGGCTTCCAGGTCGGGGACGTCACGATCTCGCTGTCCACGATCCTCGTCGCCCTCCTGCTCTTCGGGGCCGTGATCGGGACGACCCGCATCGTCCAGCGCTGGCTGGCGAACACCTTCCTGCCCACGACCGAGCTCGATGCCGGCCTGCGGAACTCGATCCAGACGGCGGCCGGCTATCTCGGCTTCTTCGGAGCGGCCGCGCTCTGCCTCTCGTATCTCGGCCTGGGGCTCGACAAGATCGCGATCGTGGCCGGCGCGCTGTCCGTCGGCATCGGGTTCGGCCTGCAATCGATCGTCAACAATTTCGTCTCCGGCCTGATCCTGCTCTGGGAGCGGCCGATCCGTGTCGGCGACCTCGTCGTGATCGGGGACGGCGAGGGCTATGTCCGCCGCATCAGCGTGCGCGCGACCGAGATCGAGACCTACGACCGCTCGAGCGTGATCATCCCGAACTCCAACCTGATCTCGGGCGTGGTGAAGAACCGCGTGCGCGGAGACCGCACGGGACGGGTCATCATCTCGGTCGGGATCGGCCGCGACAAGGACCCGGCCCGGACGGCCGAGCTGCTCGTCGAGGCGGCGAGCCGGCACGGCGACGTGCTGCACGAGCCGCCCCCGCGCGTGCTGTTCAAGACGATCGGCGCATCCACGCTCGACCTCGATCTCGTCTGCTACGTGGACGACGTCACCAAGCAGGCGCGGGTGCAGAGCGACCTCAATTTCGCGGTGTTCAAGACGCTGGTCCAGGAGGGCATCATCCCGATGCCCGGCCCCGGCGTGATGAATATCGGCGGGCTCGAGCAGATCCAGGCGGCGCTCCAGCACATCGCGGACGCCCTCGAGGCGGAGAAGGACGGCGATCCCGGTCCGCAGCCCCGGGCCCGCGAAGAGACCCGGAAGAGGCAGATCCGCTCGGACGAGAAGGAGCCGGCGCGCGCCTGATGCGGGTCAGGGCTTCAGGCCGGGCGGCAGCGGCGGCGCCTCGTCCATCAGCGTGATCGTCACACGCCGGTTCGCCGCCAGGTAGGGGTTGTCGGGGAACATCGGCTCCACATCCGCCTTGCCGGCCACCAGCGCGAAGCGGTCGTCCGGCACGCCGGCGGCGGCCAGGATCTCGCGCACCACCGTGGCGCGGCCCGCGGAGAGGTCCCAGGGCGGCCCCTCCGGGCGCTGGCCCGGGCGGTTCGCGGCCGTGTGGCCGGTGATCGAGATGCGCTGGTTCACCCGCCGCAGCGTCGGCGCGATCCCTTCCAGGATGCGGCGCGTGCGGTCATAGGGCTGGGTCGAGCCGACGCCGAACATGGACCGCCCGTCCTGGTCGATGAGGGAGACGTTCAGGCCGTCCCTGGTGTCCTCGACGATGATGTTCTTGGACAGCTCGGCTACGTCGGGCAGGTCCTGGAGCGCCTGGCGCAGCGCGGTCGCCGCCTGCGAGAAGCCGGCGCCCGTCACCTCGCGCTCGACGGGATCGAGGTCGAGCTGGCCCGGCCGCGGCCGGTCGGTCGCCTTGTCCGGGCTCGCCTTCTGGAGGTTGCGGATATGCGCCTTTACGGGAATCCCGTCCTGCTCGACGATCCCGGCGAAGCGGCTCTCCTTGATGACCCCGAAGGCGTCGCGCATCGATCCCGCGACGAGCTGGAGCTTCTTCTGGTCCTGCGTCGAATAGGCGGCGATCATGACGAAGAAGCTCATCAGCAGCGCCATCAGATCGGCGAAGGTCACGAACCAGCCGTGACCGCCATGGGCGCCGCCCCTCTTCCTTCTCGCCACGGCCCGGTCCTCAGGCCGCCTCGGCGAATTCTGCGCGGTGATGCTCCGGCAGGTAGGCGACGAGCATCTCCTTCACGAGAGAGGGGCTCTTGGCGTCGCGCAGCAGGAGGACCCCGTCGATGATGAGGGAGCGGGACACGTCCTCCTCCTCCATCTTGATGTGCAGCTTGTCGGCGAGCGGCAGGCAGATCATGTTCGCGATGACCGCCCCGTAGAGCGTGGCGAGGAGCGCGGTCGCCATGGCCGGCCCGAGCTTGGAGGGGTCGGACATGTTGGCGAACATGGTCACCATCCCGAGGATGGTGCCGATCATTCCCCAGGCCGGGGCGCAGTCGCCATAGGCGCGATAGACCTTGGAGCCTTCCTCGAGCCGCTGAAGGAAGTTGTCGCGGTCCTTCTCCATCGTCTCGCGGATGAAATCCTTGTCGTACCCGTCCACCAGGTAGCGCACGCCCTGGGCCAGGAACGGGTCGCTGATCTGGATGGATTCGAGCGCCATGGGCCCGCCCTTGCGGACGAGCTCGGCGATCTTCGTGAACTCCTCGATGAGGTCGCGCGGATGCATCGTGCGCGAGCCGAACGCGACCTTGATCCCCATCGGCAGGCCGTGCGCGATGACCGAGAAGGGAAAGCGGGTCATCGTCGCGGCGGTCGCACCCCCGAAGATGACGATCACGGCGTGCTTGTCGAAATAGGCGGCGAAATTGCCGCCGTCGATCATGATCAAGCCGACCACGACACCGATGCCGCCGAGCAGCCCGAGGCCGGTTGCGATATCCATGTAGCCTCGTCGCGCCTCGACCAGCCGCGCCGGAAGGAGCGCGTGCAGCGCAAGGCTAGGCAGGCGCGCTGAATTAACGGTTAAGCGGAAGTTGCCCGAGGTGCGGGGCCGCATGTCAGAACGGCGACATCCGGCAGAAACAATAACCCTGGCAGGTGCCCGGCTCGCGCCGAAGCCGGTGATTTGCCTACGGGTTTCGGGACGTGTGATAGTCGTCCGGACGAGGGCCGGACGGCTTCTTGGAAATCGGGTTCGCCAGGAGCCTGGGCCGAAACGGCCCAGCCCGCCATGTGGCGCGCCCAGCGTGCAGGGAGTGGGGCCTTGCTGAGGGAAGACCTGGCGAGCCGTGGGCTCGACCTGTCGCTCGCAACTGCAAAGCCGTTGCGGGAGATGGAGATCGAGGCCGGCTCCGCCGCCACGATCCGAATTCCCGACGCCCACCTGATGTTCCAAGGAGAGTACCGGCGCGAGGGTTTCGATCTCGTTATCGAGGATGAGGCGAACCGGATCGTCCTGAACGATTACTTCCGCGCGGCGAAGCGCGCGACGCTGGAATCGCCGCAGGGCGCGCGGCTGACCGAGGACGTGGTCGCGGCGCTCACGATCGACGAGCACGGGCTGCGCTATGCGCAGGCCACCCCGCCGCAGGGCCAGGCCGCGATCGGACGCGTCGAGACGGTCGCCGGCCAGGCCACCGCGATCCGGAACGGCACGCCCGTCGTGCTGAACCAGGGCGATCTCGTGTTCCGCGGCGACGTCGTCCAGACCGACCGCAGCTCCTCGCTCGGCATCAACTTCGTCGACGGGTCGACCTTCAGCCTCGGGGCCGGCGCCCGGATGGTGCTGAACGAGATGGTCTACCAGCCGGGCGGGACGCAGAACTCCGCCCTCATCAACATCGTGCAGGGCTCGGTCACGTTCCTGGCCGGGCAGGTCGCAAAATCGGGCGAGATGCGCGTCGGCACCCCCGTCGCGACCATGGGCATCCGCGGCACGCTCGTGAATGCCGAGATCAACGCAGAGAACGGCCAGACCCGCTTCTCCGTGCTGCGGGAGCCGAACGGAGAGATCGGCCGCTACGACCTGATCCGGGACGGCCGCGTCATTGCCACGGTCTCGGCCGTGGACCAGGTGACCGTCGTCTCGCCCACCGGGATCGTCACGACGGAGCCGAAGACCTTCCAGCAGCAGCAGGCGGAGGAGCTCCTCGTCCAGCAGGTCTTCCAGATCTTCTCGATCGGGCAGGCCAATCCGCTCCTGCCCGGCACCGGCCCGACGGGCCCCGGGCCGGGCGGCGGGGGTGGGGGCGGCGCCGGCGGCGGCAGCTCGACGGATCCGAGCCTGAACGGCGGGTCTTCGGCTACCCCGCCGAACGGGATCGAGCTCGTGCCGAGCCCGCAGGCCCCGCCCGTCTCCAATCCGCCCCCGACTCCGCCGAGCCAGAGCCCCGTCCCCGATCTCGGCGGCGGGGCCGGGGGAACCGGCGGGGGCAGCGGACCGAACCTCGCCTCCAAGACCTTCGACGTCAGGCCGGCGGAGGTGATCGCGGGCACGGGCGACGACCTCCTCGGCGCGGGAGCGGCGGCATCGGGGCAGCGGGTCGTCTTCGTCCGGGTCGCGGGCGGACAGGACATCGCGGTTGCGGCGGGCGACGAGCCGACCCTCGTGTCCGGACCATACGGCACGCTCGGCATCCGGCCCGACGGGAGCTACAGCTATGTCGCGCTCCGGGCGGAGGCGCTCGCCCAGGGCGAGCACGGGCTCGAGAGCTTCACGATCACCGTCCAGGACGCCGAAGGGCGGCTCTCGACCGCGACCGTCACCTTCGACATCACGGGCGAGAACGAGGCCCCGACGGTGGCTGGGGCGCTGAGCGCAAGCCTGGCGGAAGGGCCGGGCACGGGCACGATCGACCTGCTTGCCGGCGCGTCCGACATCGACAACGGCGCGGTACTCCATGTGGAGAACCTGAGCTGGACCGGGGGGCCGGACGGAGCCCCGCCGCCGGGCGTGTCGCTCTCGCCCGACGGGCGCACGCTCCTCATCGACTTCGCGAACCCTGCCTTCGACAGCCTCGCGGCAGGGCAGCCGCAAACCTTCGTCCTGACCTACGAGGTCGTGGACGAGTTCGGCGCCCGCGTCGCTCAGACGGTCACGGTCACCGTGACCGGCACGAACGATGCGCCGGTAATCAGTGGCGCGATCGCCCGTTCCGTCACCGAGAATTCAGGCACCGCGACGATTCTGCTGACCGCCTTCGCGTCCGACCCGGACCAGGGTGCGGTGCTCCGGGCGGCCAATTTCAGCTGGTCCGGCGGCTCCGGCCTTCCGCCCGGCTTCAGCCAGGCGCAGGATGGCGTCACGCTGCTGGTCGACACGGACCATCCCGGCCTGAGCTACCTCGCCGAGGGGGTCAGCGAGACCTTCGTCCTGACCTACGACGTGGTGGACGAGCACGGCGCCAGCGCCAGGCAGACGGCCACCGTGACCGTGACGGGCACGAACGACGCGCCCGTGGTGAGCGGCCCCGTATCGGGCTCCGCGACCGAAGACACGGGCGCGGCGAGCTTCCTGCTCACGGCGTTCGCCTCGGACGTCGACGAGGGCGCGGTCCTGCGGGCGACGAACCTCAGCTGGTCGGGCGGGACCGGGCTGCCGCCCGGCTTCACGCTCGCCGCCGACGGCCTCACCCTCCTCGTCGACACGAACGACCCCGGCCTCAGCTACCTTGCCGACGGTCAGACGGAGACGTTCGTCCTCGACTACACCGTCGTGGACGAGCACGGGGCGGGCGTGGCGCAGACGGCCACGATCGTCGTGACGGGCACGAACGACCCGCCGACGATCGCGATCTCGCAGCCGACGAACCCCGTGCGGGAGACGAACGACGACGATCAGGCCCCCCAGAACGTCACGTCGGCAAGCGCGACCGTCACCCTCGGCGACCCCGACGGCACGCCGAGCTATGACCTGAGCGGCTGGCAGTTCTCCTCGTCGACGTTCCAGTACTACAAGGTCGGCACCTACGGGACGGCCTTCCTCAACACCAGCACCGGTGTCGTCACCTACCAGCTCAACGACGGCGACCCTGACACCATGGCCCTCGTCGACGGTGACGTCGTGTACGACACCTTCACCATCACGGCGACGGACGGCTCCGCGAGCACCAGCGCGGATGTGTCCTTCGAGGTCCAGGGCACCACGGACGGCTTCGACGGCGGTTTCGAGAGCGGCTATGTCGGCTGGTTCACCAGCGGCAATGCCCAGATCGCGAACGGCGACGGCTTCCCCGAAGGAACTCACGCCGCGCAGATCGCGACGACGTCGAACGTGTCGTATCAGAGCATCGCGAGCTTTCTCGGCATCCCGGACAGCGCCGTCGCGTCGAATCCGAGCTCGACCAACACCAGCAGCACGGCGACGGTCGGCTCGGCGATGAAGACGATCGGCCTGCACCTCGACGCCGGCCAGCAATTCATCTTCGACTACAAGTTCTCCACCAGCGACTATTCGCCCTACAACGACTTCGCGTTCTTCTCGGTCGACGAGCTCGACCAGGTCGTCGAGCTGTCCGACATCGAAGCGGTAGGAGATTACGGGCAGACGGGCTGGGTCACGTTCAGGTTCACGGCCAGCAGCTCGGGCGTGTACCATTTCGGCCTCGGCGTCATGGACACCGGCGACGACGCTGTCGTCTCGACACTGCTGGTCGACAGGGTCGCGATCGAGACGGCGCCGACCATCGTGTCCGATCGCGTGCTGACGAACCTGACCGGCACGTTCGAGATCCCGACCGCCGCCCTCCTGTTCAACGATCTCGTCGCGAACGGCACGTCGTCCACCTTCTCGGTGATCGGCACCTCCCCCGGCAGCGCCGCCAGCTTGTCGGGCGACCACGTTACGGTCACGAGCGGCAGCACGACCTTCACGTACGAGGCGGCGGATGACGGGACTCGCGCCAGCGATACGGCCGGCGTGACGCTGGCCAGCAACCTGGCAAACAGCGGCACGATCGCCGCCGATAGCGGCGGGTCGATCCTGATCGCCTCCGACACGGAAACCGCGCTCCAGGGCGGCAGCGGCGTTGACGTCTTCGTCCTCCAGGGTCTGCCCACCGGCAGCGGCAGCTACGACCTCGCCCACCTGAACCTCGTGGGCTCGGAGGATGCGGTCGACATCACGTTCCTGCTTCGGAGCGGCCAGTTCGCACAGCCCGCAAGCGGAAGCTTCGCGCAGCTCGTGTCGGATAGCGGCCATTACGACCTGCAATTGGCGCGCGCCGACGGGACCGGCTACGAGACGGTGGCCGAGCTGTACAACGCAAGCTACAGCAGCTCCGCCACCTTCCACGTGATCTGGGACGATCACGTCGTCCAGGCCTATTTCGTCGTCTAGATGCGGAGTCCGGCAACCGGGCGGGCGTCGCCGTGAGCCGAAAGCCCGCCAAGATCTTCATCGCCACGACGACTGCGGACGGGATCGTCATGGCCGAGCATGCGGCATCGCTCGTCCGGATGGTCGCGAGCCTGGCGCGGGCCGGCATCGGGACCGAGTACCAGATCCAGGACGGCAGCAGCATCGTCGCGCAGCGGAACCTCCTGGCCGAGAGGTTCATGCGCTCGGACTGCACGCACCTCTTGTTCCTCGACAGCGACATGACCTTCCCGGCGGATCTCTGCGAGACCCTGCTCGGCTTCGGCAAGCCGCTGATCGGCGCCGTCTACACGAAGCGTGCGCTCGACCTCGCCAAGCTGAAGGAGCTCGTGGCCTCCCGCCCGGTCGATGCCGCATTGCCGCTCGCCTACGAGTGGAACGTCCACCCACTTCCCGGCCCGACGCGGATGGAGGGCGGCATCTGCCGCGTGGCCGCCCTGCCCGGCGGCTTCGTCCTGACCGAGCGCGGTTGCCTCGAGGCCATGGCCGCCCGCCTGAACCCGCCGCTGCTGCGCCTCGACAGGCATCATGCGCCCGTCCGGGCGTTCTACCGGGAGGTGCGGGACGGCGAGGTCGTGTTCGACCTCGACTACTCCTTCTGCATCAACTGGGGCCGGATCGGGGGCGAGGTCTGGACCTATCCCGCCGCCGATATCCGTCATATCGGCGACTGGCGCTCGCCCCCGCCTTTCCTGAGCTTCCTTGCCGCCGCCGGGCCGCCGCGCCGGGAGAGCGACATCGACCCTCCGCCCGGCAGCGCCCGGCCGTGACCTCGCAGCCCAAGGTCCTGATCGGCACCACCACCGCCAACGGCGTGGTGGCGAGCGACTACGTCATGTCGCTGATGCGCATGACCGACGACCTGCGGGCGAGAGGCGTCCGGACGGAGCTGCGCCTCATCGACGGGCCGAACCTGATGGTCCAGCGGGACGTGCTCGCTCGCGAGCTGCTCAACTCGGATGCCAGCCACCTCCTCCTCATCGGCAGCAGCATGCGGTTTCCGGCGGATCTCTGCGCCCGACTGCTCGCATCCGGGAAGCCGGTCGTCGGCGCGATCCATCCGCGCGGCGGGGTCGACCTCGAGCGTCTCGGCGCCTCGGTCGGGGTGCTGCCGTTCGAGGCGGCGGTGGCGCGGGCGCATGATTGGCATGTCGAGCTCCTCGATCGGACGATCCGCGTGCAGGACGGGTTCTGCGAGGTCCGGGCGGTCGGGCCGGGCTTCCTGCTGATCGCCCGCGAGGCGATCGCACGGCTGGCCGAAGGCGGAAGGCTGCCGCGCTACGAGTTCCCCGCCGGCAAGGTCGTGCTCACCGCCTTCTTCCGCTACTTCTTCGGCGACGACCCGCCCTCGGACCCCGAACATGCCTTCTGCCGGCGCTGGCGCGAGAGCGGCGGCGCCGTCTGGGGTTTCGCGGCGGCCCCGGTCGGCCCGGTCGCGGAGGTCCATTACGGGCTGCCCTTCTCCCGCATGATCGCGGCCTCGTCCGAACCCGCCCCGACCGGCCGGGACGGGGGCGCAGTCTAGCCATGCACGGCCGCCCGGCACCCGAGCGGGTCGGACCCGCCCCGCCGCGCCGGCTGCGGCGCGGCGGCGGCCCGGGCTCGCTCCGCCGCACGGCGCGGCGGTTCGGCTTCGGCCGCGCGCTGTCGCTCGCCCTTCTCGCCCTGCTCCTCGCGATCCGGATCTGGGATCCCGCCCCCGTGGAGGCCGTGCGGCTGCGGACCTTCGACGCCTTCCAGGTGCTGAAGCCGCGCGTGCCGCATCCGGCGAAGCCCGTGATGATCGTCGACATCGACGAGGCGAGCCTGCGCGAGCTCGGACAATGGCCATGGGCCCGGACGCGCGTCGCGGAGCTCGTCTCCAAGCTGACGACGGCCGGCGCGGTCGTGATCGCCTTCGACATCGTCTTCGCGGAGCCGGACCGGCTCTCGCCCGCGCTGGTCGCGGATGCCCTCAGCCAGCTCGACGAGGCCACGCGGACGACGCTCAGGAGCCTCCCGAGCAACGACGAGGTGCTCGCGGGTGCCATGAAGGCCTCCCGCGTCATCCTCGGGCAGACGGCACTCGGCCATCCGGCGCCCTGGCCCGACCCCGAGCCGCCGCCCCAGACCGGCATCGGCAGGCTCGGGCCCGATCCGGCCCGCTTCCTGCCGTCCTTCCCGGGGCTCCTCCGGAACGTGCCGGTGCTCGAGAAGGCGGCGCTCGGGCGGGGCCTCTTCACGATCCTGCCGGAGCGGGACGGCATCGTGCGCCGCGTGCCCATGGTGGTCAGGGCCGAGGGGGCGGAGGTGCCGACCCTCTCGCTCGAGATCCTCCGGATCCTGACCGGCGGGGCTTCCATCCTGATGCGCAGCGACGAGGCTGGCGTGCAGTCGGTCCGCCTGCCCGGCTTCGAGATGCAGACCGATCCGCACGGGCAGGTCTGGGTTCACTTCACGCCGCACGATCCGAGCCGCTTCCTCTCGGCGAAGGACGTCCTGGCCGGCCGCTTCGCGCCCGAGCAGGTGGCCAATAAGATCGTGCTGGTCGGCACCTCCGCGATCGGGCTGCTGGACAACAAGACCACGCCCCTGGAGCGCGCGATGCCGGGGGTCGAGGTGCATGCGCAGGTCCTTGAGAGCGCCCTCACGGGCCAGGTCCTATCCAGCCCGAGCTATGCGGCCGCGATCGAGATCCTGGTCACGGTCGCGGTCGCGGTCGCGATCATCCTCTTCGCCCCGATCCTCGGCGCCGTGCCGCTGCTCCTCTTCGGCACCGCGGTCGCGGCGTGCCTGGCCGCAGCCTCCTGGTACCGCTACAGCCATTCGGGCCTTCTGCTCGACGCCACCTTCCCGCTCGGGGCGAGCTTCCTCGTCTATCTGACGCTCGTCTTCACGAACTACTTCCGCGAGCAGGTCGATCGCAGCCGCATCCGCTCGGCCTTCGGCCAGTACCTTTCCCCCGCCCTCGTCGAGCAGCTCGCCCAGAATCCGGAGAAGCTGAGGCTGGGCGGCGAGGAGCGGCTGATGACCATCATGTTCTCCGACGTGCGCGGCTTCACGACGATCTCGGAGAGCTACAAGCGCGATCCGCAGGGTCTCACCGCGCTGATGAACCGCTTCCTCACGCCCCTCACCAACGCGATCCTCGACCGGCAGGGCACGATCGACAAGTATATGGGGGACGCCATCATGGCGTTCTGGAACGCTCCGCTCGACGATCCGAAGCAGGAGGAGAACGCCTGCGCGGCCGCGCTCGACATGCTGCGCCGCCTCAAGGCCGTGAATGCGGAGCGCGAGCGCGAAGCCGCCGAGAGCGGGCAGGCCTTCATCCCGCTCGATATCGGGATCGGCATCAACACGGGCCCCTGCGTCGTCGGCAATATGGGGTCGAATCTCAGGTTCGACTATTCCGTCCTGGGCGACACGGTGAACCTCGCCTCGCGCCTGGAGGGCCAGTCCAAGCTCTACGGCGTGAAGGTCGTCCTCGGCGCGGCGAGCGCCGCGAAGGTGACGGCGAGCTTCGCGGTGCTGGAGATCGACCTCATCCGCGTGAAGGGGAAGAAGGAGCCGGAGCGGGTCTTCGCGCTCCTCGGGGATGCGGATCTGCGCGGTACCGCCGAGTTCGGCCGCCTCGCGGAGACGCATGCCGACATGATCGCGCGCTACCGGGCCGGAGACTGGGACGGGGCGGAGGCCGCGCTGGAGGATGCACGGGAGCTGGCGGAAGGGCTCGGCATCTCCGGCCTGTACGAGCTCTATGCCGGGCGCATCGCGGCCTTCCGGGCCGAGCCGCCCCCGCCGGACTGGGCGGGCGTCTACGTGGCGCTATCCAAGTAGCAGCCCTGCGGACCGGGCATGGCTTCGGGGTCGGTTCCTGTTGCGGCCGGGATCGCCGGAGGGCAAAGCTGGCACTCTCGTTTCGAGCCCTGGAACCCTCACGATCGGGTCCGCGTTCAAGGGTTCGGCGTAATGCGGGGCGTTAGATGGTTGTGGGGGCCAGTTTCACCTCCCTCGGGCTTGCGGCCGGAGCGCTGCTCTTCTTCGGTCCCGGAGCGTCTCCCCTTCTGGCCGAGATCCTGGGCCTGGTCGCCGTTGCGAGCGCCTTCGTGGCGATCTGCTCGGCCGAGGCGCGCTTCGCCTCCTGAGCGGCGGCGGCGGCGGGCGTAAGACTCTCTTGGCGCCGGAGAGGTAAGGCTCGCCGGGTCCGATCCGGCCCGGCGCATGACCTTCGTCGCCATCTTCCTCGTCAATGCGGCGCTGAGCTTCGCGCTCTCGCTCGTCGTCGCGCATCTCGTCGGGCCGGCCGCCTTCGGGCGCTACGCGGTGGCCCTCGCGGCGTCCGTCGTCATCAACACGGCCCTGTTCGAGTGGCTGCGGCTATCGACGACGCGGTTCTATTCCGAGCGGGTGCGAAGCGAGGCGCCCGCGGTGGGCGCGACGCTCGACATCGCCTACGCGACGACCGCCGCGACCGTCACGGCCGCGACCGCGCTGCTCCTCGTATCGGGCGCGGATCTCGGCCTGCCGGCAGGCCTGCTTGCGGCTTCCGCCGCGGTCGGGCTGTCGGTCGGACTCTTCGACTACCGCACCGCGCAGGCCAGGGCCCGCTTCCTGGACCGGCGCTACGCTGCGCTTCTCCTCGCACGCGGCGGCCTCGCCTTCGCGCTCTCGACGGGCGCCGCCTGGCTCTGGCGCGATCCGACCGCGGTGCTCGGCGGCTCGGCGATGGCCGCGGTCCTGACGCTTGCGCTCCTCCGGGAGCGCGGGCGCACGCCGCACGGCCGCTTCGATCGCGCCCTGCTCGCGCGGTTCGCGCGCTACGCGCTCCCGCTCGTCGCCGCGAGCGCGGTCTACCAGCTCCTGCCGCTGCTCAACCGCTCCGTGCTCGCGGCGCGATCCGGCTTCGCGGAAGCCGGCTACTTCTCGCTCGCGGGCGAGATCGCCGTCCGCCTCTTCCAGAACCTGGGCTCGGCGCTCGATCTCGCGCTGTTCCAGCTCGCGGTCCGGGCCGAGGAGCGGGACGGCGCCGCGGCGGGCGAGCGCCAGACCGGCCGCAATCTCGGGATGGTGGCGGCCGTCCTGCTCCCGTCGGCAATCGGCCTCTGCGTCGTGTGGCCGAATTTCGAGGCGATCTTCGTCCCGTCGGAATTCCGCGGCGCGGTCGCCGCACCGATGATGTTCGCCGTGCCCGCCTTCGCGGCCTATGCGCTCGTGCAGTACGGGCTGAACCCGATCTTCCAGATCCGCCACCGCACGGCGCCCGTCATCGCGGCTGCGCTCGCGGCGCTGGCGGCCAACCTGGCGTTCCTCTTCGCCTGGCCGGCGCCGGCCGGGGCCGGCCCGATCGCGGCCGTCCAGCTCGCGGGATTCGGCGCCGGGCTCGCGGTCCTCGCCGCGCTCGCGATCGCGTCCCGCGCTCTCGTCCCCTGGCGGGACCTCGCCCTGTCCGCGGCGGCAGCCTCCGCCATGGGAGCGGCACTCTGGCCGTGGCGGGACGCGCTGCCCCCCGTGCCCGGCCTGGCCGCGCAGGTGGCGGCGGGCATGGCTATCTACGGCGCCCTGGCGCTCCTCCTGGACATCGCCGGGGCCAGGAGCACCCTGCTGCCGCTCTCGCGGCGATGGATCCCGGCAAGCAACCGTTAAGCACAGGCCGCAAGCAGGCGGTAACCCTGGTATTCCGTTTCCCGGGCGGGACGGCTTTTCGGCAGATCAGGCCGGGCCGTCTTCACGCCTGAGTTAACCGGCAGGACGGATCATCCTGGCCGTGATCGCGAACCGCGGCGGTTCCGATCGAGGGATTCCCGACAGGATGATCCGATGAAGCTCGGTCCTTCAGCCTTGGCGTTCGCTCTCGCGCTCGGGCCCGGCGCAGCGCATGCGCAGGCCATGTACAACCAGGCCCGGCCCGGCCAGTACGGCGGCGGGTTCATCGAGCTCCTGATGACCGGACGCGACCCGGGCCAACCGCTCCGGCAGGTGCGTCAGCCGCCTCAGCCCTCCGCGCCGGCGAACGCCGCCTACCGGTATGTCGACCCGTTCGACGAGCCGCAGGTCGAGCGCGAGCCCGAGCGGAGGCGGATGGCGGCGTTGCCCGCCGCGCCGCACGAAGCGGTTCCGCTGCGCGAACCCTCGCCCGAATACCAGCGCCAGATCGTCTCCTTCGACGGCCCGGAAGCGCCAGGGACGATCGTGATCGATACGCCGTCGCGCTTCCTCTATCTCGTCCAGCCCGGCGGGCAGGCGATCCGCTACGGCATCGGCGTCGGCCGGCCCGGCTTCACCTGGGCCGGCGTGAAGACGATCACGGCCAAGCGCGAATGGCCGGGCTGGACGCCCCCGCCCCAGATGCTCAAGCGCCGCCCCGACCTGCCGCGGCACATGGAGGGCGGGCCGGACAACCCGCTCGGCGCCCGCGCCCTGTATCTGGGCTCCTCGCTCTACCGCATCCACGGCACGAACGAGCCGCATACGATCGGGCAGAACGTCTCGTCCGGCTGCATCCGGATGATGAACGAGGACGTGATGGACCTCTACGAGCGCGTCCGGGTCGGCACGCGCGTCAAGGTGATCTGATTACAGAGCGAAAACGGCCGGGCAGATGCCCGGCCGTCCCCTGCAGAGTGGATCGGACCGGTCAGGTCCAGCTGGAATCGTCGCCGCCGCCGAAATCGCCGCCGTCGTCGAACGAGGCGTCCTGGAAGCTCGCGCCGTCGGCCCCGCCGAAGGCGTCGCCGCCCCCGAAGGCCGCATCCTGCGCCCCGCCTCCGTGCAGGCCGCCGCCCAGGGAGGCGAGATCGGTATTCGAGAAGCTGCCCAGCGCGCTATGGCCGCCCGAAAAGGCGTTCATGAGGGCGTTGCCGACCATCATGCCGCCCGCGACGCCCGCCGCCGTCGTCAGCGCGCCGCGCAGGAACCCGCCGCCGCCCGACGCCTGCTGGGGCTGCCCGCCCCACGGGCCGCCCTGCTGCGGCGCGTAGCCCGGCTGCTGGCCATAGCCGGGTTGGCCATACCCGCCCTGCTGCGGGGCATAGCCCGGCGCCGCGCGCCCGAAGGAAGGCTGCTCGCGCCGCTGCCCGCCGCCGAAGATCGAGGACAGGATGCCGCCGCCGCCCGAGCCGGCACGGCGGAGTTCCTCGTTCTCGGCGCGGAGCTGCTCCATCTGCTGCTCCAGGCTCTTGAGCGCCTCTTCCTGCACGTAGAGCGCCTGCGCCATGGCATAGGGCGCATAGGGCTGCTGGCGCACCTTTTCCGCGATGAAACGCTCCGCCTCGGGGTCCCGCTGCTGCCCGGCTGTCTGCTCCAGCCGCTTGAAGATGTCTGCGATGATCTGACGTTCCTGGTCGTTCACGTTGGTCCCCTCTGGTGGAGGCCGGTCAGGACGGCCGCACGAAGACATGGGTGGCGCACCGGGCTTTTGAAGACCCCCTCCCGGTACATGTTACGGGCCGCAACATCCGGGATCGGACGCGCCGGCGCCGGGGGCTGACGCTGCCTGCGGCCCCTGTTAAGGACCACGCCCAACGACACTGGGTTGCGGAGGAAGGCGTGGCGCATATCGAGGCGGGTGGGCTGCAGGTCGACCGGAGCCTGCACGATTTCGTCGTGAACGAGGCCCTGCCCGGGACCGGCCTGGACGCGTCGTCATTCTGGACCGGGTTCGCGGCCATCCTCCGCGACCTCGCGCCGCGCAACCGCGAACTCCTCGACATCCGCGACCGGCTCCAGGCGCAGATCGACGCCTGGCACACGGAGCGGACGGGCCGCTCGATCGACCCGGCCGAATACGAGGCCTTCCTGCGGGAGATCGGCTACCTTCGGCCCGAACCCGCCCCGACGACCGTCCAGACCGGGAATGTCGATCCGGAGATCGGCACCATCGCGGGCCCGCAGCTCGTCGTGCCGATCTCCAACGCCCGCTACTCGCTGAACGCCGCGAACGCGCGCTGGGGATCGCTCTACGACGCGCTCTACGGCACGGACGCCATCCCGGAGGATGGCGGTGCGACGCGCTCGGGACCCTACAACAAGGTCCGGGGCGAGCGGGTGATCGCCAAGGCGCGCGAGGTCCTCGACCGCGCCGCGCCGCTCGCCGAAGGCAGCCACAGGGACGCCGCCGCCTACGCGGTGGAGGACGGCATGCTCTCCGTCCGGCTCCGGAACGGCGACACGACCCCTCTCGCCCGCCCCGAGAGCTTCGTCGGCTATTCCGGAGAGGCCGCGAGCCCGTCGGCGCTCGTGTTCCGGCACAACAACCTGCATCTCGAGTTGCGGATCGACCGCTCGCACCCGATCGGGCGGGACGACCCGGCCGGCGTGGCCGACCTCGTGATCGAGTCGGCCGTCACGACCATCATGGACCTGGAGGATTCGGTCGCCGCGGTCGATGCGGACGACAAGGTCGAGGTCTACCGCAACTGGCTCGGCCTGATGCAGGGGACGCTCTCGGCCACGCTCGAGAAGGGCGGCAGGACGATCGAGCGCCGCCTGAACCCCGACCGCACCTATGCGGCGCCGGAGGGCGGCGAGATCACGCTGCCCGGCCGCAGCCTCATGCTGGTCCGCAATGTCGGACAGCACATCTACACCGACGCCGTGCGCGACGAGACCGGGGCGGAGATCCCGGAGCACATCCTCGATGCGGTCGTGACTTCGCTCATCGCCAAGCACGACCTCGCGGGAACCTACCCGTACCGCAACAGCCGCGCGGGCTCCGTCTACATCGTCAAGCCCAAGATGCACGGGCCGGACGAGGTCGCCTTCGCCGACGAGCTCTTCGGGCGCGTTGAGGATCTCCTCGGCATGACGCGCAACACGCTGAAGATGGGCATCATGGACGAGGAGCGGCGCACCACCGTGAACCTCGCGGCCTGCATCGCGGCCGCACGCGAGCGCGTCGTCTTCATCAATACCGGCTTCCTCGACCGCACCGGCGACGAGATCCACACCTCGATGGAGGCCGGGCCGGTGATCCGGAAGAACGAGATGCGCTCGACGCCCTGGATCAAGGCCTACGAGGATCGCAACGTCGATGTCGGGCTCGCCATGGGGCTGCCCGGGCGGGCGCAGATCGGGAAGGGCATGTGGGCGATGCCGGACCGGATGGCCGACATGCTGGCCCAGAAGGTCGCGCATCCGAAGGCCGGCGCGAACACGGCCTGGGTGCCCTCCCCGACCGCGGCGACGCTGCACGCGCTCCACTACCACGAGGTGGACGTCGCCGCCCGCCAGCAGGAGCTGCGCTCGCGCGGGATGGCGAAGCTCTCGGACATCCTCACGATCCCGCTCGCGCAGTCGAATTTCGCCCCCGACGCCGTCCAGGAGGAGCTCGACAACAACGCCCAGGGCATCCTCGGCTACGTCGTGCGCTGGATCGATCAGGGCGTCGGCTGCTCCAAGGTGCCGGACATCCACGATGTCGGGCTGATGGAGGACCGGGCGACGCTGCGGATTTCGAGCCAGCACATCGCCAACTGGCTCCGGCACGGCATCGTCACCGAGGAGCAGGTGATGGCGACGATGCGACGCATGGCCGAGGTGGTGGACCGGCAGAACGCCGGCGACCCGGCCTATCGGCCGATGGCGCCGGCCTTCGAAGGCCCAGCCTTCGCAGCGGCTTGCGACCTGGTCTTCAAGGGCCGTGCCCAGCCCAACGGCTATACGGAGTGGATCCTGCACGAGCGCCGCCGCGAGGCGAAGGCGCTCGGCCGGCCCGACCGCTCCGGCGAGGCTGCCGCGCCGACCGACCGCCGGCCGACCACGATCACCTGACTGGGCGGCGGTCCACCCCTGCTGGTTGCGGAAAGGCGGATTGAGCCACAGTGCTGCCGCAGGAAAGTCACGTTTAAGTTCAGCGGCTTACGGCTACGCTTCGCGAAGCCGTTAACGGTTTATTAACCATATTTCCCCAGCTTCTCCACAACTTTTATGGAGCCGGGGAAGGATGTCGGCGAGTTTCGGAAAGAGCAAAGAGGCGGTCGCACGCCCACCCTACAAGATGATCGCGCGGCGCATCGGACTCCAGCTCCGGGAGGAGCTGGAGCACCCGGAAGCCGAGCCGCTGCCGATCGATCATGTCGATCTGCTGCTGCGGCTGAGGCAGAAGGAACGCGAGCGCTCCCGCCGGCATGCCTGAGAGGCTAGGCAGGCGTCGGCGCATCCTCCGGCAGAAGGCCGGCGGCCCGGAGCGCGGACCAGAAGTCCGGCGGGATGGGTTGCCGCATCAGCTCCGCATTCGTCCGCACCCGCTCGGCGCTCTTGGCGCCCGGAATGACGGCGGCGACGACCGGATGCGCGGCGCAGAACTGGAGCGCGGCCGCCCTGATGTCGACGCCGTGCTCCTCCGCGATAGCGGCGATACGGTCCCGCGCCGCGACCTTGTCCGCCGGAGCCTCCCGGTAGTCGTAGTTCCGCCCGCCGGCGAGCAGCCCCGAATTGTACGGACCGCCGATCACGACATGCACGCCGCGCTCCTGGCAGGCCGGGAAGAGCTCCCGCAGCCCTGAGAAGTCGAGCAGGCTGTAGCGGCCGGCGAGCAGGAAGACGTCCGGATCGGACTGGTCCAGCGCACGCCGGCAGGGTTCGACGAGATTCACCCCGAGGCCCCAGCCCTTGATCACGCCCTCGTCCCGGAGCCGGATCAGCGCCTTCGCGGCGCCCTCCATGGCCGTCCGGAACACCTCTTCCCAGGCTGTTCCGTGGTGGTCCTCGGCGAGATCGTGGATGAACGCGATGTCGATGCGGGCGAGGCCGAGCCGGTTGAGGCTGTCCTCGATCGAGCGCCGGACGCCGTCGAAGCTGTAATCGTACTCCACCCGGAACGGCAGGCCCTCCTTGAAGGGCGGGTTCTCGGGCGCGTTCTCGTCCGCGACAAGAAGACGTCCCACCTTCGTCGACAGGACGAATTCCGCGCGCGGATGGCGCCGGAGCACCCGCCCGAAGCGGTGCTCCGACAGACCCTGCCCGTAATGCGGGGCCGTATCGAAGTAGCGGACGCCACACTCCCACGCGGCCTCCAGGGCACCCTCGGCCGTCTTCTCGTCGACCGTATCGAACATGTTGCCGAGCGGCGCGCCGCCGAAGCCGAGCGGGCCCGGCGGACGGAAATGAGTGTCTGGCATGCGGCCTCCTCTTCGCCGCCGCCAACGCTCCTCCTCGCGGAGGGTTGCCGGCCGATCCGGCAGGGCAGCTATTCGGCGGCCGCGAGGCTCGGCGGCCGCTCCTGGTCGAGGCCGCGCTGGGCGAGTACGGCCGGGGCGGGCCCCCCGGTCGCCCAGTCGAGCAGCTCGGCCGTATGCACGATGGGGATGTCCGTCCCCTTCCCGATCTGGGTGATGCAGCCGATATTCCCGGTCGCGATCACGTCCGGCCGGATGCGCTCGATATTGGCCACCTTGCGGGCCCGGAGCCGGCCCGCGATCTCGGGCTGCAGCAGGTTGTAGGTGCCGGCCGAGCCGCAGCAGATATGGCCTTCCGGCACGTCCTTCACCGTGAAGCCCGCCTGTTTGAGCAGCGTCTTCGGCTCGGTGCGGATCTGCTGGCCGTGCTGCATCGAGCAGGCGGAGTGATAGGCCACGACGAGATCGCTCTCCCGCAGGGCCGGCTTCAGGCCGAGCGACAGCATGTACTCGACGATGTCCTTCGCGGCGGCCGAGACGCGCTTGGCCTTCTCGGCATAGGCGGGCTCGTCGCGGAACATGAAGCCGTAATCCTTGATGGTCGTGCCGCAGCCCGAGGCCGTCACGATGATCGCTTCCAAGCCCCGGTCGAGCTCGGCCGACCAGAGGTCGATGGCCTGGCGCGCGAGCGCCCTCGCCTGCCCGTCGCGTCCCATATGGTGGACGAGCGCGCCGCAGCAGGTCTCGCCCGCCTGCGCCACCTCGACCCCATGCCGGTTCAGCAGCCGGATGGCGGCCTCGTTGTAGTGCGGCGCGAGCACGGATTGCGCGCAGCCCTTGAGCATGACGACGCGGGCCCGCCGCTCGCCCTCGGCCGGGAAGACCCCGACGCGGTCGCCAGCCGATCGGTTCGGCACCTCTGCCGGCGCGAGGTCGAGCATGGCGGCGAGGCGGTTGCCCACCCGCGGCAGGGCGCCGAGCAGCGACCGGAAGGGCTTCGCCATATGCGCGCCGAGCATCGCGAGCCGGAAGCGGTTCCGGTACGGCAGCACGCGGGCGATCAGCTCGCGGACGAGGCGGTCGTGCAGCGGGCGCCTGTGGGTCTCCTCGATATAGGCCCGGGCATGATCGACCAGGTGCATGTAATGCACGCCCGAGGGGCAGGTCGTCATGCAGGAGAGGCAGGAGAGGCAGCGGTCGATATGGCGGACGACCTGTGCGGTCGCGGCCTTACCGCCCTCGAACATGTCCTTGATCAGGTAGATCCGCCCGCGCGGGGAATCGAGCTCGTCGCCGAGCAGCAGATAGGTCGGGCAGGTCGCGGTGCAGAAGCCGCAATGGACGCAGGTGCGGAGGATCTTCTCCGAGGCCCGCATATGCGGATCGGCAAGCTGCGCGGCCGTGAAATTGGTCTGCATCGCCTCAGGCTCCGGCCTGCCAGGTCCTAATTGCGTCAAGCGGATAGAGCAGCATGATCACATTCAGGATCAAGTTGTCGCGCACCAGATAGCCGACCCCGATCTCCATCGCGAGCGCGGCCGCGACCACAACGTATACGGGAAGGCGGGACGTCGCCACGAAGCCGGCGATCATCGCGAGCATGTCCCCGACGGAATTGACGATGCTGTCGCCGAAATAATGCTGCGCGATCGCCTCCGCCCGGTAGCGCTCGATGATGAGCGGCGTGTTCTCCACGATCTCCCAGGCGGCCTCCAACACCGTGGCGCCGAGGAGTCCGGCCCAGAGCGGCATCTCGCGGCCGAGGAGGCGGGCGACCGCCCAGGCCCCGAAGTAGAACAGGAAGCCGTGGACGATATGCGAGGGGGTGTACCAGTCCGCGAGGTGCTGCGAGTTCTCGGCGCTCTGGATCGCCCCGTGCCAGAGCTTGACCGTGCCGCAGGTGCAGATCGGCGTGCGTCCCATCCAGAACAGGACGGCCGCGGTGGCCACGACGAGGAGGGCCGGAAGCGCGAAGTCGTGCGGACGCCAGCGCCGGCCGGCAGGCCGGCGCGCCGCGGGAGCGGGCATGGCGAGTGCGCGATCAGATGCCGGCATACATCCGCCCCGGGCTGAAGATCCCGACAGGATCCAGGGATCCCTTGATCCCGGCCGTCAGGCGCCGGAGCGGCTCGCTCAGCGGCTGGAAGACCTCCACCGCCGCCCGCACCTCGGCAGGCGCACGGATCAGCGTCGCGTGGCCGCCGGTTTCGGCGAGCGCGGCTCGGATTACCGCCGCGCCCGCATCCTCCTTCGGACTGCAGGCGAGCCACACGAGCCCGCCGCCCCAATCGTAGAACCAGCGGCACGGCACGGAGCGGGCGACCTGAGCCGTGAAGACATGCCCCTTGGTCGGCGCGGTCGAGACGCGCCAGACCGCCTCGTCCGACACATCCGCCGCGAAGGGCGCCACGTCCCGCACGCTCCGCCAGAGCGAAAGGTTCGCCTCGCCGTCCACGAGGTCGAGGTCATAGCGCCGAAAGAGGCGGCGCAGCTCGCCGCTGCGGTAGTCGACCGAGTAGGCGAAGCCTTCGAGCCGGATCAGCGTCTGCGCGCCGCCGCCGAGTCCGGCCGGCAGATGGGCGGCCGCCGTGACCTCGTAGGGCGAGCCGAGCGCGGCCGCCATCGCGGCCGCCGCGCCCGGCTCGTCGAGACCGCGCAGGATGAGGGTGCGGGTCCGCTCCGGCTTCGGCAGGACCTTGAAGGTCACCTCGGTGAGGAAGCCGAGCGTGCCCCAGGAGCCGGCCATGAGCTTCACGAGGTCGAGCCCGGTCACGTTCTTCATGACGCGGCCGCCGTTCTTGACGAGCTCGCCGCGGCCGTTCACGAACCGCACCCCGATCAGGCTGTCGCGCGCGGCGCCCGCCTGGATGCGGCGGGGGCCGGACAGGTTCGCGGCCGCGACGCCGCCGATCGTCGGCTCGCCGCCGGAGCCGAGCAGCGGGCGATAGTCGAGCGGCTCGAAGGTGAGCTGCTGGCCGCGCCCGGCGAGCACCCGCTCCACCTCGGAGAGCGGCGTGCCCGCCCGGGCGCCGATCACGAGCTCGGCCGGCTCGTAGAGCGTGACGCCGGAGAGGCCCGAGGCCGAGAGCGTCCGTTCGGTCTGGGCCGGCCGCCCGATGGACACCTTCGTGCCGCCGCCCGCGATCGCGAGCGGAATGCGGCCGGACGCGGCCTCCGCGACCGCGGCACAGGCGTCCTGTTCGTCGCGTGGGGTGACGGTCGTCATGAGAACCTGAGCGGACGACGGCGCGCGTGGCGGATTCGGACAACCCGAAGCTCACTCTGGCCGATAGGGCGATAGAAGACCTTGTAGGGGAAGCCGGATATCATCACGAAACGGTGTCCTCGCGTTCCGGCAGGTGCGCCCGCGTCAGGGAACTCGGATAGGCGTTCCCATAGGTCGATGATCGCGGCAGAGAATTCGCTCGCAGCACGCGGGCTCTCGTGCGCCAGATGGGCGAGGATGGATCGGAGGTCTCGGAGGGCTGCGGGACCGAAACTGACTCCCATCACAGGCGGTAGCGGTCGAGGAGCGCGCGGACCTCCTCGTCAGAGGCAACCTCTCCCCGCTCGATCTCCATCTCGGCCTCCTCAAGCGCAGCCAGATCTTCCTCACTGAGTCCGGACCCCTCCGCGTCGATCTCTTCCATGCGAAGAAGGATGCGGACCGCGTCTTCCTGCCGCTCGGGCGGCCAGGTCTTCACCCGCTCGAACACGGCCTCGATCTCCTGCCTCGTCATCGCTGCCTCCGGGCTCACGCCGCGATCCTGCCGTCCAGCGGGAAGACCTTGGCGGGGTTGAGAAGCCATGCCGGATCGAAGACGCTGCGGATGCGCATCTGCTGGGCGAGGTCGGCTTCGTCGAATTGCCAGCGCATGAGGTCGCGCTTCTCGATTCCGACGCCGTGCTCCCCGGTCAGGCAGCCGCCGACCTCGACGCAGAGCTTCAGGATCTCCTCTCCTGCCCGCTCGGCCTTCTCCATCTCGCCGGGCTTGTTGATGTCGAACAGGATCAAAGGATGCAGGTTTCCGTCGCCCGCGTGGAAGACGTTGGCGACCTTCAGGCCTTCGCGTTTGACGATCTCGTCGATGCGCCGGAGCACGAGGGGGAGCTGGCCGGTCGGGATCGTGCCGTCCATGCAGATATAGTCGGAGATGCGGCCGGTCGCGCCGAAGGCGGCCTTGCGGCCCTTCCAGATCGCGGCGCTCTCCGCCTCCGACTTCGACACCTTGACGGCGCTCACCTTGTGCCGCTCGGCGATCGCGACGACCCGGCGCAGCTGCTCGTCGATCTCGGCGTCGGAGCCCTCGACCTCGACGATCAGCATGGCCTCGACGTCGAGCGGATAGCCGGCCTGGGCGAAGCCCTCCGTGATCTCGATCGCCACCTTGTCCATGTATTCGAGCGCGACCGGGACGAGACCCTCGCCGATGATCGCCGCGACGCAGGCGCCGGCATCCTCGGCGGAGGGGAAGCCGAGAAGCGCCGGGCGCGCGCCCTCCGCCGCCCGCAGAATCCGGACCGTCGCCTCCGTCACGATGCCGAGCTGCCCCTCCGAGCCGACGATCAGGCCGAGGAGGTCCAGGCCCGGACTGTCGAGGTGCTGCCCCCCGATCTCCACCACGGTCCCGTCCAGCAGCACCATCGTGACGCCCAGGATGTTGTTGGTCGTCACCCCGTACTTGAGGCAATGCGCCCCGCCCGAGTTCATCCCGATATTGCCCGCGATCGTGCAGGCGAGCTGGCTCGAGGGGTCGGGCGCATAGAAGAAGCCCTCGTGCGAGACCGCGGCGGAGATCGCGAGGTTGGTGATCCCGGCCTCCACGCGCGCCGTGCGGTTCTCGAAATCGACCTCCAGCACGCGCGCCATCTTGGAGACGCCAACGACCACGGCGTCCTCCTGCGGAATGGCGCCGCCGGCGAGCGAGGTTCCGGCGCCCCGCGGCACGACCTTCACGCCCTGCTCGCCGAGATAGCGCATGACGGCAGAGACCTCCGCCGTCGAGGACGGGAGGACGACGGCGAGCGGCAGCTTGCGATAGGCCGTGAGCCCGTCGGTCTCGAAGGCGCGGCGCTCGTCCTCGGAGGCGATCAGCGCCTCCGGATGGACGAGGCGCGCGAGCCCGGCCAGGATCTCGTCGCGGCGGGCGAGGATGGCGGGATCCGGCGCCGGAAAGGCGATGGACATCGATCGTCTCCGAACGGGCACGCGCCCGGAAGGACAATCTAGTGCGTGGCCCCGGGCGGCGCGAGCCGTTTCACGCCGCGGCGGCGGGCGGCACCACGGCCACCTTGTTGCGCCCGCCCTGCTTGGCCGCATAGAGGGCGCCGTCCGCCGATTTCAGAAGCGTCTCGAGGTCGGGCGCATCCGCCGCGATCTCGGCGCAACCGATGCTGACCGTGACCGGAATGGTCCGGCCGTCCACGACCGGGGCCAGCGCGGCAACGGTCTGCCGGAGACGCTCGGCGATCATCGCCGCGCCCTGCAGATCCACGGATGGCAGCAGGATGGCGAATTCCTCGCCGCCGAGCCGCCCGATCGCGTCGATCGAGCGGAGGCCGCCCTGTAGGGAAGCGGCGACCTGCTTCAGCACCTCGTCGCCCGCCGCGTGGCCGTGGCCGTCATTGACCCTCTTGAAGTGGTCCACATCCACCATCATGGCCGAAAGCGGCTGGCGGAAGCGCTTCCATCGCGTGAACTCGGCCTCGCCGAGCTCGAAGAAACGCGCCCGATTGGAGACGCCGGTGAGCTGGTCCGTGGTGAGGAGACGGCGGATCTCCTCGGCATTGGTCTTGGACTGGGTGACGTCCCGCAGGACGACCGAGAAGCCGGTGACCTCGCCCGTCTTCTCCTCCAGCGCCGAGACGAGGCTCTGGCACCAATAGCGAGAGCCGTCCTTGCGCCGGCGCCAGCCCTCGTCGATATGCCAGCCGTCGCGGCGCGCGAGATCGACCTGCTGCAGCGCTCTCCCCTGCACGGCCTCGTCGGGGAAGTAGAAGACGTTCATCGTCCGGCCGAGGACGTCGCGGGACGCATATCCGGTCTGCCGCTCGCCGGAGACGTTCCAGGCGCTGATCCGTCCGGTGGCGTCGAGCGACAGCAGCGCGAAGTCGTTGACGCCCGCCAGGATCATCGAGAACCAGGACTCGGCCTCCTTCAGCCGCCGCTCCTGCACGACCTGCTCCGTCACGTCCGTCAGGACGGCCATGATACGGCCGCGCTCGATCTTGATCAGCGAGCAGGCGAGGACCTCCGGGGCGTCCGGCCTGCCCTGGCGCAGATGGATGCGCCGGTTCTCGCAGATCGCGCCTCTCTCGCCGCCGAAGCTCGACGCGATGTAGCGGAGGTCGGGCGCATAGGGCTCCAGCGCCGCAAAGAGATTCGCGAGAGAAGCCGGCGCGGCGATCGGCATCAGGAGCCGCGCGGCGAGCGGGTTCATCAGGCTCACCTCGCCGGCTTCGTCCGTTTCCACCAGCCCGACCGGGCAGACGTAGAGGAACTCCAGAAGCCGCTCGCTCTCGGACGCCAGTTGGCCGAGATCCAGGCCGGCCGCGACGGCGGACATGGCGTCAGCGCTGAACGAGGAGATAGCGCCGCGCGGCCGAGGCGCTCCGGAGCATGCGGAGCTTCACGGGCGTGGGGCGCATCCGCAGCGTGAGCACGTAGTCGATCGTCGCGTCCAGCTCCGGCTCGTCCTCGTAACGCTGCGCGACCATGAAGTTGTTCATGCAGGGCGCGACCACGCTGAAGAGGTGCTTGCCGACCACCTTCTCGGGGGAAAGGCCCGCGAGGCGGGATTCCGTCGCGCTGTAGAAATTCACCGTGCCGGCCGCATCGAAGCCGATCACCCCGAACGGAAGATCGTCCAGCATTGCGCCGGAAGCCCGATCGAGGTCCCCGATCGAGCAGGTTGCAAAGTCCATGAGGCGCGCCCACTCCTGATTGCGAGGAGTGAAGCACGCCGGGATGGACGAGAGGTGAATCCCCTTCCGGGCCTTCTCCTGAAAGCGAAGGCTCAGCCGCCCAGCTTCTTCCGGCGCTGGCCGAGGGTGCGCAGCCGCAGCGCGTTCAGCTTGATGAAGCCCGCCGCGTCGCGGTGGTCGTAGGCGACCGCGCCCTCCTCGAAGGTCACGAGCTCCTGGTCGTAGAGGGTGTTGGGGCTCTGGCGGCCGATCACGTAGACCCCGCCCTTGTAGAGCTTCAGCCGGACCTCGCCCGTCACCATCTCCTGGCTTCTGTCGATCAGCGCCTGGAGCATCTCGCGCTCCGGCGAGAACCAGAACCCGTTATAGATGAGCTCCGCATAGCGCGGCATCAGCTCGTCCTTGAGATGCGCCGCGCCGCGGTCGAGCGTGATCGACTCGATCGCGCGATGCGCCGGCAGCAGGATCGTGCCGCCGGGCGTCTCGTACATGCCGCGGCTCTTCATGCCCACGAAGCGGTTCTCGACGAGGTCCAGCCGGCCGATGCCGTTGTCATGCCCGAGCTGGTTGAGCCGGGCGAGAAGCGTCGCGGGCGACATGCGCTGCCCGTCGATCGAGACCGCGTCGCCGCGCTCGAAGCCGATCGTGATCACCGTCGGCCTGTCCGGCGCCTCCTCGGGCGAGAGCGTGCGCGAATAGACGTAGTCCGGCACCTCCTGGGCGGGGTCCTCCAGAACCTTGCCCTCCGAGGAGGCGTGCAGGAGGTTGGCGTCGACGGAGAACGGCGCCTCGCCGCGCTTGTCCTTGGCGATCGGGATCTGGTGCTTCTCGGCGAAGTCGATGAGGGCTTCCCGCGACCGGAAATCCCATTCGCGCCAGGGCGCGATGACCTTGATGTCGGGCTTCAGCGCGTAATAGCCGAGCTCGAACCGGACCTGGTCGTTGCCCTTGCCCGTCGCCCCGTGGGCCACCGCATCGGCGCCGACCTTCTCGGCGATCTCGATCTGCTTCTTGGCGATGAGAGGCCGGGCGATGGAGGTGCCGAGCAGGTACACGCCCTCGTACTGGGCGTTCGCCCGGAACATCGGGAACACGTAGTCCCGCACGAATTCCTCGCGCAGGTCCTCGATGAAGATGTTCTCGTCCCTGATGCCGAGAAGCTGCGCCTTGCGCCGCGCAGGCTCGAGTTCCTCGCCCTGGCCGAGATCGGCCGTGAAGGTCACGACCTCGCAGCCATAGGTGGTCTGCAGCCACTTGAGGATGATCGAGGTGTCGAGCCCGCCCGAATAGGCGAGCACGACCTTCTTCACTTGCTTGTCGGCCATGGGCGGCAGGCGATCCGTCTGAGAAGGGAACGCCTGCGCTTATCAGTCGATACGGAGGATGAGCAACGGGTGCCGACGATCCGCATGCGTGACCCGGCAATGGCCGGCGCAGGTTCCGATCTGCGCGGGCGATCGGTCCAGGCCGGACTATGCCGAAGCGGTCTCGGTCAGTCTGGCGTGGTAGCGCGGAGCTTCGGAGACGCCGCGCCGCTCGAGGGAGGCTTCGTCGAAGGGCAGGCCGAGATGCCCGCGCAGGGTCTCGTGCTCATAATCGGCCCGGAACCGGCCGCGCTCCTGGAGCAAGGGCACCACCTCGTCGACGAACTCGTCGAGCCCTGCCGGCAGATGCGTCGTCAGGATGTTGAACCCGTCGCAGCCGCCTCCGTCGAGCCAGGCCTCCATCTCGTCGGCGATCTCCTCCGCGGTGCCGACCATGAAGCAGTGCGTGCGGGTGGCGGCCACGCGTGCGGCGAGCGCGCCGAGCGTCAGCTTCTCCCGCCGCGAAATGTCGATGATGTTGGCGAAGCGTCCCTTCTGGCCCCGGATCCGCTCGATGTCGAAGATGTCCGGCAGCGGGCGGTCGGGATCGAACCCGGAGAGGTCCGTCTCCAGCCATTGCGAGAGGTACCGGATCGCGGCCTCGGGAAGCAGCAATCCCTTCAGGAACCGGTGCTTCTCCTCTGCCTCCGCACGCGTCCGGCCGACGATGGGGATCATGCCGGGCAGGATCTTGATCGCCTCCGGCCGGCGCCCCTCCGCCACCGCGGCTTCCTTCACGTCGGCGTAGAAGGCCCGGGCGGAGCGGAGATCCGGGGTCGAGGCGAAGATCACCTCCGCGTTGCGGGCCGCGAAGGCCTTGCCGATGCTGGAGGCGCCGGCCTGGACGATCACCGGCTCGCCCTGCGGCGAGCGCGGCACGTTGAGCGGACCCTCGACCGCGAAATGGCGGCCCCGGTGGCGGATCGGGTGGATCTTGTCGGGATCGGCGAAGCGGCCGCTGGCGCGGTCGGCGACGATCGCGTCAGGCTCCCAGCTGCGCCACAGGAGGCGAACGACGTCGAGAAATTCCTGCGCCCGCTCGTAGCGGGTCGCGTGGTCGAGGCTGCCCTCGCGGCCGAAGTTCCAGGCCTCGCTCTCCCGCATGGAGGTCACGACGTTCCAGGCGCCGCGGCCGCCGCTGAGAAGGTCGAGCGTCCCGAAGGCCCGGGCGACGTGGTACGGCTCGCCGTAGGAGGTGGAGACGGTGGCGGCGAGCCCGATCCGCTTCGTCGCCGCCGCGAGCGTCGCGAGCAGGACGAGGGGTTCGAAGTAGAAGGTCGTCGTGAAGGCGGAATTGTTCTCCGGCAGGAGGGTCAGGGCGTCTGCGAGGAACACCATGTCGAACTTGCCGCGCTCCGCCGTTCGGGCGAGCCGGGCCTGGTACTCGAGCGTGAGCACGGTCTCGGTCGCCGCCTCCGGATGGCGCCAGGCCGCGAGGTCGTGCCCGACCTTGTCCTGGAAGAAGCTGAGCACGAAGGGGGGTCTTTCGGGGGTCAAAGTCTGTCTCGCGGTGAAGCGCTCGCGCGGAGGCGGCAGGTCCGGCGGGGGCAGAGGGAAAGGCGCGGAGGGCCGGGGCTACCAGGCCGTCTTGAAATGCGGATACTTGTCCGCGATGTAGCTCTTCACCTCGGCGCTGAGGAAAGACTTCAGGAACAGCCCGATGTCCTTGTCCGCCGCCCGATCGCGGCGTGCCACGAAGCTGAGCTGCAGGAGCGCGTTGTCGAAATCCTCCTGCAGCAACGCCGCCGCCGGATCGATCCCGGCCGGGATCGCGACATAAGGCGAGATCGAGGCGAGGTGGACGTCGCTCAGCGATACCGCGAGCTGGGTGCCCTCCAGCTCGACGATGGTCAGCTTCTTCGGGTTCTCGATGATGTCGAACCGGGTCGCCTTGATGCCGACCCCGTCCTTCAGCCGGATCAGCCCGGCCTTTTGCAGGAGGAGCAGCCCGCGGGCGGAGTTGAGCGGGTCGTTCGCGACGGCGACCGTGGCGCCGTCCGGGAGCTCGGCGATGCTCTTGATCTTGCGGGAGTGGAGACCCGTCGGCACGATCAGCGCGCCCGCGACCGGCACGAGGTCAAGCCGCCGCTGCTCGATCTGCGTGTTCAGGTAGGCGACGTTCTGGAAGAAGTTGAGGTCGATGTCGCCCGCGGCGAGCGCGAGGTTCGGCGTGACCCAATCGGTGAATTCGACCGTCTCGATCCTGAGGCCGTCCTTCTCCGCCAGGGCCGCCGCCCGCTTCACGAACTCAACCGTCGGGCCCGGGTTGAGACCGATCCTCAGCCGACGCTCGGCGGCAGCGGATGATGCGGCGGCGGCGGTTGCCGCGAGTGTCGCCGCCATCACCAGGCGGCGGGTCCAGGATGAAGTCACCATGAGCTCCTCGGCGGTTCGCTTGGGCCGAAGAAGGCCGGCCTGCGATGCCGAAGCATTCCCGTTCCGGGTGCCTGCGGTCAATGAAACGTTCTTTCAAAAGAACGACACGCTTGAGACTTCTCTCTCATTCGCGCTAATCCGAGAGGGGGTATCGTTCTAAATATCGGATTTTTGCAGCCGGTTCCGTCCTTCCAACCGCGTGGACCTCGCGTCGTGGCGGCAAGCCGGGCGAAGCGGGGCCCGTCAGGTTTCGGCTCGGCCGCGGGCCGGAACGGGAGACTTTCCGTCCAAGGCGTCGCCCCAGGAAAGGAAAAAGACCTGCAGGAATTCGTTTGATAAAAAGAACATTCTGTTGCGTTATGTCGAACGATATGGGACACAGCACCCCGCCTTTCCTCCGCCGATCCACCGTCTGCACCCCTGCGATGAACATGCCCGTCCGGCCTTCGGATTTGAGCGAAGCCGCACCGCTCCCGATCCCCGCCGCAGCCGCCATCCGGTTCGAGAACGTCTCGAAGACCTTCGCGGCCCGCGGCAAGGGCGCGGCGGAGGTCCGGGCGCTGTCGGGCATCGATCTCGCCGTGCCTGCCGGCTCGATCCTGGGCGTGATCGGCCGCAGCGGCGCCGGGAAGTCGACGCTCATCCGCCTCGTGAACGGGCTCGAGAAGCCGACGAGCGGGAAGGTGGTCGTCGACGGGACGGAGGTCTCGGGCCTCGACGAGCGCGGGCTTCGCGACATCCGCCGCCGCGTCGGCATGATCTTCCAGCACTTCAACCTGCTCTCGTCGCGCACGGCCTTCGACAACGTCGCGCTGCCGCTCGAGATCGCCGGGATGCCTAAGGCGGAGATCAGGAGACGTGTGGAGCCGCTGCTCGATATGGTCGGGCTCGCGGATAAACGGCACCGCTACCCGGCCGAGCTATCCGGAGGCCAGAAGCAGCGGGTCGGCATCGCGCGCGCGCTCGCGACGCGGCCCAAGGTGCTGCTCTCGGACGAGGCGACCTCCGCGCTCGACCCGGAAACGACGCGCTCCATCCTGGAGCTCCTGTCCTCCATCAACCGCGAACTCGGCCTCACCATCCTCCTCATCACGCACGAGATGTCGGTCATCCGCGGGGTCGCGCGCGAGGTCGCCGTGATCGATGCCGGCCGCATCGTCGAGCATGGCGAGGTGTTCGACATCTTCACCCGGCCGAAACATCCGACCACGAGGTCCTTCCTCGGCGCCGAGACGGGCCGCGAGCTCCCGCCCTATCTGCGCGCGCATCTCAGGCCCGAGCCCGTCCCGGGCGCGGCGGTCGCGCTGCGCATCCTGTTCCGCGGCCCGCACGCGACCGATCCCGTCATCTCGGAACTGTCGCGGGAGCTCGGGCTCGACCTCAACATCCTGTCCGGCTCGGTCGACGAGATCGCCGGGCGACCCTTCGGCACCCTCGTGGTCAGCCTGCCGAACGACCCGGCGAAGCTCGGCCAGGCCCTGACCTTCCTCCAGGCCCGCGACCTCGACACGGAGGTGATCGGCTATGTCGCCTGAGATCCTGCGCCTCATCTGGGAGGCGACCCTCGATACGCTCTGGATGGTGGCCGTCTCCGCCTCGCTCGCCACCCTCATGGGGCTGCCGCTCGGCGTGTTCCTGGCGACGAGCGGGCGCGGCGAGCTCTTCGCGGCCCCGCTCGTCAACAAGGCGCTCGGCTTCGTGGTGAACGCGACCCGCTCGACGCCCTTCATCATCCTGGTCGTCGCGATCATCCCCTTCACCCGGCTGCTGGTCGGCACCTCCATCGGCACGAAGGCCGCCATCGTGCCGCTCACGATCGCGGCGACGCCGTTCATCGCGCGCCTGATCGAGGGCGCGATCCGGGAGGTCGACCAGGGCCTCGTCGAGGCGGCCCGGGCCATGGGCGCGACGCCGCTCCAGATCGTGCGCAAGGTGCTCGTGCCCGAGGCCCTGCCGGCGATCGTGCTGTCCCTCACGCTCGCGGTCGTGAGCCTTCTCGGCTTCTCGGCCATGGTCGGCGCGGTCGGCGGGGGCGGCCTCGGCGATCTCGGCATCCGCTACGGCTATCAGCGCTTCATGCCCGACGTGATGGCCGTGGTGGTGGTGGTCCTCATCGTCCTCGTACAGCTCGTCCAGAGCACGGGCGACCACCTGTCCCGGCGCCTGAACAAGCGCCTGCGTCACGGCTGATCCGTCTCTCAACCCAAGGAGAACACCATGTCGCTTCTGTCCCGACGCGCCGTGCTCGGCGCGGCGATGACCCTCTGCGTGCTCGCGGCCGAGGCCCGGGCCGAGACGATCCGGGTCGGCGTGACGGCCGGCCCGCATGCGGAGGTGCTGGGCGCCGTGAAGAAGGTCGCGGCGGAGCGCGGGCTCGACCTGAAGGTCATCGAGTTCACCGACTACGTCGTCCCCAACCAGGCGCTCGCCGCAGGCGACATCGAGGTGAACTCGTTCCAGCACGAGCCCTACCTCAAGAACCAGATCGCGAAGACCGGCTGGAAGCTCGTGAAGGTCGCGACCACCACGGCCTCGCCGCAGGGCATCTATTCCAAGAAGTACAAGCGGATCGAGGACCTGCCCGCCGGTGCGACCATCGCGATCCAGAACGATCCCTCCAACGGGGCGCGCTCGCTCCAGATCCTGGACGCGAACGGCGTCATCAAGCTGAAGGACCCGACGAACACGGCGTCCACCATCGCGGATATCGCCGGAAACCCGAAGCGCTTCCGCTTCGTCGAGCTGGACGCGGCCCAGCTCGCCCGCTCCCTCGACGACGTCGACGCCGCCTCGATCAACAACAACTATGCCATCCAGGCGGGACTCTCGCCGGTGACCGATCCGCTCATCAAGGAACCGGTCGAGGGCCCGTGGGTCAACATCATCGCGGTGCGCGAGCAGGACAGGGACAAGCCCTGGGTCAAGGCCTTCGTCGAGGCCTACCGGTCGGAACCCGTGAAGGAGTTCATCCTGACCCGGTTCAAGGGCGCCTACATCCCGACCTGGTAGCCGCGCGCCGCCCCGATCCTCGAGAAGAAAGACACCGAACGATGAAGCACCTTCTCCTCGCGGCGGGCTTCGCCGCCTCGATCCTCGCCGGCCCGGCGCTGGCGCAGTCGCTCCAGACGATCCGGGTCGGCGTGACGCCCGGCCCGCATGCCCAGATCCTGGAAGCCGTGAAGCCGGTCGCCGCCAAGCGCGGCCTCGACCTGAAGGTGGTCGAGTTCTCCGACTACGTCGTGCCGAACGCGGCGCTCGATGCCGGCGAGCTCGAGGCCAATTCCTTCCAGCACACGCCCTATCTCGACAACCAGAAGGCCGATCGCGGCTTCAGGATCGAGGCCGTCGGGCTTACCGTCAACTTCCCGATGGGCGTCTATTCCAAGAAGCACAAGAGTTTCGACGCCGTGCCGCAGGGCGGCTCGATCGCGATCCCGAACGACCCCACCAATGGCGGCCGCGCGCTCCTGCTCCTGCAGGACAAGGGCGTGCTGAAGCTGAAGCCGGATGTCGGCTTCAAGCCGTCCGTGGCGGACATCGTCGAGAACCCGCGGCGGCTCAGGTTCATCGAGGTGGACGCCGCCCAGACGCCGCGCTCGCTCGACGACGTGGATGCGGCCGCGATCAACACGAACTATCTCGTCTCGGCCGGGCTCAGCCCGAACGACGCGATCCTCAAGGAGGACCCGAAGGGGCCCTACGTGAACCTGATCGCAGTGCGCAGCGCCGACAAGGACAAGCCCTGGGTGAAGGAACTCGTGGAAGCCTATCGCTCGCCGGAGGTGAAGGCCTTCATCGCCGACAAGTTCAAGGGCGCCGTGATCGCGAGCTGGTGATCCCGCCGGGGCCGCCTCGTCGGGGGCGGCCCTTCACAGAACGCCGCCCGGTCACACCACGCGACGGCCTAGCGCCCGGCTCCCTGCATGCGGCGCTGCATGGGTGTGGCAGGCCAGTTCTTGTCTTCCCGGCCCTCCAGGAATTGCTCCGCGATCCGAGCTTCCTTCGGCGTGACTTTGCCGGATGGACGCCGGCGCTGGTCCCGGGTCGTGCCTTTTACGGGCGTCTGCTGCTTGTCCGAGTTCATCGGCTGCCAAGCTCCTGCAACACGATCACCATACGTTGCCCGCGCTGCGCTGTGCTGACCACCCGGAAGCGGCACCCTGTGGGGAGGAGCGCCTCCTCCTCATGGAAATGAGCGGCCAAGTACCAGACTGAGCGAGCACTATTGGCCCGGATGATGAACAACACGTTTCCGCCGAAGGCTGCCGATTCCTTGTAGGCGGCACTTGTGAACGCAGGAAAGACTATCTCCGAGCCCTCGACATAGGCCTGGGAAAATGCCTCGATATCGGAGACGTTCAAACCGCGATATACAGTGCCCGCCTCCCCCTTCAGCGCTGGAAGCTTCAGCAAAGCCTCATCAAGCACTTGGGCGAATGTTAGGACGTCCGGGTCGCTCGCACCTGCCCAGAGCGCACGGTTGATGTCGGCGTGCCAGTTCGAGGCGTTGGAATAGATATAGAATGCGAGCGCTTCGTAGCCGAGAAGGTCGAGGTGAAACAGCTCGTCGAGCTTGCCGCCGATCTTCTTGATGCAATGTTCGGTGTCCGCCCGGCCGATAAGGCGCTGCACGACACGGGTGAACTCCTCCCCATTCATCCTCCCGGCCAGCACCCCTTAGTCCGGGAAGATACAACACATACACGATCTCGCCGTCTAGCCTTGAGACATGGCGCTCGGCAGCCACCGTGCTGGACCGGGAAACATGAGGTTCTGAAATCAACCTCTGTGGAATAATTCGGGTAAGAGCAGTCGGCCGGATTGCGTAGGACGAAAACCTTCGCTCGACCCGTCCCGGGGCGGCCCTATTTCTTCAGGCGGTAGCCGGTGCGGAAGATCCAGGCGACGAGCCCGAGGCAGATCGCGAGGAATCCGAGCGTCGCCCCGATGCTGATCGCGGGGTTCACGTCGGCGATGCCGAAGAAGCTCCAGCGGAAGCCGCTCACGAGATAGACGACCGGGTTGAAGAGCGCGACGGTGCGCCAGCCCGGCGGCAGCATGTCGACCGAATAGAAGCTCCCGCCCAGGAAGGTGAGCGGCGTCACGACGAGGAGCGGCACGAGCTGGAGCTGCTCGAACCCGTCCGCCCAGATGCCGATGATGAAGCCGAGCAGGCTGAAGGTCACCGCCGTCAGCACGAGGAAGAGGAGCATGACGAGGGGATGATCGATCCTGAGCGGCACGATGAAGGCCGCGGTGAGCAGGATGATCAGCCCGAGCATGATCGACTTCGTGGCCGCCGCCCCGACATAGCCGATCACGATCTCCGCCGCCGAGACCGGGGCGGAGAGGACCTCGTAGATCGTGCCCGTGAAGCGGGGAAAGTAGATGCCGAAGGACGCGTTCGAGATGCTCTGGGTCAGGAGCGAGAGCATGATGAGCCCCGGCACGATGAAGGAGCCGTAGGGCACGCCCTCGACCTCGCTGATCCGCCCGCCGATGGCGGCGCCGAACACCACGAAGTAGAGCGCGGTCGACAGCACGGGCGCCACGATGCTCTGGACGAGCGTGCGGCGGGTGCGCGCCATCTCGAACAGGTAGATCGCCCGGATCGCGTGGAGGTTCATGCGGCCCTCCGGACGAGGTCGACGAAGATGTCCTCGAGGGAGCTCTGCTCGGTCCGCAGATCCGTGAAGCGGATCCCGGCTGCCGCGAGATCGCCGAGAAGCGCGGTGATGCCGGTCCGGCCCGCCTTCGCGTCGTAGGTATAGACGAGCTCGGCCCCGCCGCCCGCCAGTTCCAGGTTCTCCCGGGCGACGGATGGCGGGATGGCCGCGAGCCGCTCCTGCAGCTGCAGGACCAGGCGCTTGCGGCCGAGCTTGCGCATCAGCTCGGCCTTCTCCTCCACCAGGATCAGCTCGCCGCGGTTGATCACCCCCACCCGGTCGGCCATCTCCTCGGCCTCCTGGATGTAGTGCGTGGTCAGGATGATCGTGACGCCCTCGTCGCGCAGCCGCCGCACGAGGCTCCACATGTCGCGGCGCAGCTCCACGTCCACGCCCGCGGTGGGCTCGTCGAGAAACAGGATCTGCGGCTCGTGCGAGAGCGCCTTCGCGATCAGCACCCGCCGCTTCATGCCGCCGGACAGCGACAGGATCTTGCTGTCGCGCTTCTCCCAGAGCGAGAGGTCGCGCAGCACGCGTTCGATATGGGCGGGATCGGCCCGCTTGCCGAAAAGGCCGCGGCTGAAGCTGACGGTGTCCCACACGGTCTCGAAAGCGTCGGTCGTCAGCTCCTGCGGGACGAGGCCGATGAGGGAGCGCGTCTTGCGCGGCTCGAGCAGGATGTCGTGGCCTTCGACGAGGACGCGCCCGGCGCTCGGGTTCACGATGCCGCAGATGATGGAGATCAGCGTCGTCTTGCCGGCGCCGTTCGGGCCGAGAAGGGCGAAGATCTCGCCGCGCCGGATGGCGAGATCGAGCGGCTTCAGGGCCGTGAAGCCGGACGCATAGGTCTTCTCGAGGGCCGAGACTTCGATCGCAGCATGCATGAGGGCCCGGTCAGGCGGCCAGAAGGTGGCGGCCGTCATGCCCTGCGATGCGGGCCCGGACAATCTCCCCGGAGGTCAGCCGTGTGCGGAAGCGCACAGGCGTGAACCCGCCCGTCCGGCCGGTCTCGCCCGTCTCGACGAGGACCTGCCGCTCCGCCCCGACCTCGCTCGCGAGATGGCGGAGGAGCGCCGCCGCGCCCGCCTCGCGCAGCCGGGCCGCGCGCTCCTTCACGACCTCGCGCGGGACGGGCGGCATGCGGGCGGCGGGCGTGCCGGGCCGAGCCGAGAAGGGGAATACGTGGAGATGCGTGAGGCCGCATTCCCCGACGATGTCGAGGGACCGCCGGAACATCTCCTCCGTCTCGGTCGGGAAGCCCGCGATCAGGTCCGCCCCGAACACCACCTCGGGCCGGGCGGCGCGGACGCGCTCACAAAAAGATATAGCGTCGTTCCGCAAGTGCCTGCGCTTCATGCGCTTTAGGACCATGTCGTCGCCCGCCTGCAGCGACAGGTGAAGATGCGGCATGAGCCGCTCCTCGGTCGCGAGCGCATCGAGAAGCTCGTCATCCGCCTCCACCGAATCGATGGACGAGAGGCGGAGCCGCGGCAGTTCCGGGACGGCCCGCAGGATCGCCTTCACCAGCGTCCCGAGACGGGGCGTCCCGGGCAGGTCGGCGCCGTAGCTGGTGAGGTCCACGCCCGTCAGCACGACCTCGCGCGCGCCCTCCTCCACCAGGCGGCGGATCTGGTCGGCGACGGTCTCCACCGGCACGGAGCGGGAGTTCCCTCGCCCGAACGGGATGACGCAGAAGGTGCAGCGGTGGTCGCAGCCGTTCTGCACCTGGACGATCGCCCGCGTGCGACCGACCTCGCGCCCGGCGATCGCCGCGACCGTGCTCCGCTCGCGCATGATGTCGCCGACTTGGATGCGCCCGCCCCCGCCCGGGTCGAGCCGGCGCCAGGTTTCCGGCCTGGTCTTTTCGGCATTGCCGATCACCGCCGCGACCTCGGGCATGGCGGCGAAACCTTCGGGCTCGATCTGGGCGCCGCAGCCGGTGACCACGATGGTTGCGTCCCGATGCTCGCGCGCTGCCCGGCGAATGGCCTGGCGTGCCTGGCGCGTCGCCTCCGCGGTGACCGCGCAGGTGTTCACGACGACGAGATTCTGCTGGCCGGCCCGCTCCGCCTCGCGCCGGATCGCCTCCGATTCGGCTGCGTTCAGGCGGCAGCCGAAAGTCAGGACCTCCACGCCCATCAGGCCGCCCCGGCGAAGAGCTCGGGCGCGAGCACCCCGTCATGCTCCAGTTCCACCGGCCCCGTCATGAGGACGTGGTTGTCGCTCTCCCGCCATTCGATCTCGAGATCGCCGCCGGGCAGGGTCACGACCGCGCGCCGCAGAGCGAGGCGAAGCCGGACGGCCGCGACGAGGGCCGCGCAGGCGGCGGAGCCGCAGGCCCGCGTCAGCCCCGCCCCGCGCTCCCAGACGCGCAGGACGATGCGGTCGGGCGCGGCCACATGCGCGAGCGAGATATTGGCGCGCTCCGGAAAGAGCGGGTGGTTCTCGAGCAGGGGCCCGATCCGGCCCAGATCGATCGCGTCCGGGTCATCGACCCAGAAGATCGCGTGCGGGTTGCCCATGCTCACGGCGGAGGGCGAATGGAGGATCGGCGCGTCGATCGGTCCGATCTGGAGCTCGATCCGGCGCGTGTCCTGGAAGGGCTCGGCCAGCGGAATCTCGTCCCAGCGCAGCCGCGGCTCGCCCATGTCCACGGTGAAGGCGAACTCGCCGGCAGCGGCGGCCGTGAGGCGGCCGGCATCGGTGTCCAGGACGAGCGTCTCGCCATGCGGGCGCGCCATGGCCGGATCGTGCGTCATGGCCCAGGCGACGCAGCGCGTGCCGTTGCCGCATGCGGCCGAGGCGGAGCCGTCCGCGTTGTAGATCGCAACACGGGCATCGGCTCCGGGCCGGTCGGCATCGTGGATGACCATGAGCTGGTCGAACCGGCTCCGCGCCGCCGCCGCGATCGCACGCGCCTCCCGGGGCTGCACCGCAAGCTGTGTGCCGCGCAGATCGAGGACAACGATCTCGTTGCCGAGCCCGTTCATCTTGAGGTAGCGGCGATGGGCCAGGGAATTCATCGGGAACAATCCGTCGGGCGCCTCGTATATCGGAGCCCGCCGCCTCTGTCGCGAGGGGCGGATCCGGCGCTCCCGCCGGGCGGCCGCGGACGGCAGGACGGGATCGGGACGACGATGGCGAGGCGCGGACGGATCAGGATCGGCGCTGCCCTGCTGGCGCTCGCGCTGGCGCAGGGGGCCGCCGCGCAGGCGCCGGCCCCGGTCGAGAGTGCTCCCGTCACGCCCCCGGCGGCTACTGCGCCGGCCACTCCGCCGGCCGCGTCACCGCCTCCGCAAGCTCCCCCTGCCGCGACGATCCAGCAGCCCGGACCGCCGCCCGCCACGCTCGTGCAGCCGGCGCCTCCCGGCGCCGCGCCCGCGGCACCGGCCGTGGCGGGCCGGCCGACGCTCATCCCGGGTTCGGGCGATACGTCCAGCGTGGACGAGGTGGTGCTGCCCGAGAAGCCGGTGCTGATCCTGTCGGGGACGAGCGGCTGGGAGGACGGGCTGAAGAACCTGCGCGCGGCTTTCGGGCGGATCGAGGCCGAACTCGCCCGGCTCGGCATCGCGCCCACGGGCCGGCCGCTCGCCGTCTTCGTCCAGACGAGCGACGACAATTTCCGCTACGACGCGATGGTCCCGATCGCGGCGGTCCCGACCCCGGCTCCGGGCGTCCCGGCCGAGATGCGCTTCGGGACGACGCCCTCGGGGAAGGCCTACCGGTTCGTGCACAAGGGCCCGTATGACGACATCGACACGACCTACGAGACCATCACGACCTATCTGGATGCCAAGGACATCCTGGCGAAGGACGCCTTCATCGAGGAATACGTGAACGACGCGGCGGATTCGGCCGACCCCGCGCTCGAAATCAACATCTTCGTCCAGCCGCGCTAGATCCTAGGCCGGGATCCGCTCCGCCGGCGTCCAGACCTGGCCCGGCCGCATCGCCGGGAAGCGCTCTGGCGGGATCTCCGCCTCGGCAAGCGCCGCCGCGAGATCGATCTCGGGCTGGTCCACCTTCTCGTTGGTGAGCTGGAACGTGCCCCAATGGATGCCGAGCGCCTGCTCGGCCTCGAGATCGCGGAAGGCCTGGACCGCGTCGGCCGGGTTCATGTGCTGCGGCTGCATGAACCAGCGCGGCTCGTAGGCACCGATCGGCAGCGCTGCGACGCGAGGCGCGCCGAACCGCGCCCGCACCGACCGGAAGGTGCCGCCGTCGACATAGCCCGTGTCGCCGGCCATGTAGAGCGTCCCGGCGGCGCTGGTGAGCACATAGGCGCCCCAGAGCGCCATTCGCCGGTCGCTGATGCCCCGCGCCGACCAATGATGCGCCGGCTCGAGATGGGCCGCGACGCCGCCGCCGAGCCCGACCGACTGGCCCCAGTCCAGCGCCTCCACCCGGACCGCATCGTCATGCGCCCGGATGATGCTGTCGTTCCCGAGCGGGGCCACCACCTTCGGCGCGTCGCGGTGCCAGAGGCGCGCGATCGTCTCCACGTCGAGATGGTCGTAGTGGTTGTGCGTGATCAGGACCGCGTCGATCGGCGGCAGATCGTCGAAGGCGATTCCCGGCGGATTGACCCGCCGCGGGCCCGCGAAGCGGACCGGGCTCGCGCGCTCCGACCAGATCGGGTCGGTAAGGATGTTCCGACCCGCCGTCTGGATCAGCAGCGTCGCGTGGCCGACGAGTGCGATGCGCAGGCCGGGCACCCGCTCCGGCGGACGGTCCGCATAGGGGCTCGGAAAGCTCTCGGGCCAAGGTTCGCGGCCCCCGCCCATCTGCCATCGGGCGAGGTCGAGCAGCCCGCGATCCGTCACCGGGCCCGGACCGAAGAAACGCACCCCGTCGTAATGGTCGCTGACCGGCCCGTCGTAGTAGCGGTTGCGGCTGCGCGCGACCGCGGAATAGCCGACCCCGCCCAATGTCAGGACGGCGGCCGCACTTGCGATCCGCCCTACGCTTCGCCGGTTCATCCGTTGCAGCATGCAGGGCGCAGGTGGGGCGTCAAGCGGTGCCGTGCGGACGGAACGCAGCCGGACCGTTCAGGTTGACCCGCCGAGAGCCGCGTATGCGGCGAAGGAACAGGAGCGCCCGATGGGAGACCTCGGCAGCTACGTTTGGTTCATCGGCCTGGGCGCCGGCATCGTGATCCTTGGCATCGCCATGATGGTGGCGCGCGGCCGGAAGCGTCCGACCTACAAGGGCGACGAGAACCACGCCTGGAAACAGGCCGCCGCGGAGACCGGCCACCCCGAGGTGGCAAAGCCGAACCCGCGCTGACGCGGCGTACCGGTATCCGAGGACGACAGGATCCAGGGATCCGGCGATCCCGGTATCCTCCTTGGCGGGAGGAGGGTTGACGTCCCGCCTGCAACGAGACTCCCCTAGAGGCGGCGCCAGGGGGTCGCGGCGTGGGCCTGCGGCTCGAACCGGGCCGCGAGCGGGCATGCCCGCCGGGACAGGAGGAGCGGCGCGAGATGCCAGGCGATCGCCGCCCCGATCACGAAGCTCTCCGCACCGATATAGGGCAGGAGCCGGGCGGCATCGGCCGCGAGCGGCGGAACAGACATGATCGCCGTGGTCCCGATCCCAGCCGGGACGGCCCAGGCGACGGGATAGAGCAGCATGGCCAGAAGGAAGCGGAGAGACACGGGCGCACCGCCTGGTTGAACCTGCGGACCCAATGCGAGGGGCACCGCCGCTGTTCCGAAGAGCGTTCCGAGCTCCTTGCAGGCCGCGCTCCGCGGCTTATGCTGATTGCGCGCAACATCGATCAACCCGTTGATTTCGCCTGGAATATCGATTTATCGGCGGAACATCTCGCCTCTTCGGGTGTTCGGTCGCGGCAAGCGGGGCGACGGCTGGAGGCTGGTTCGCACGTGACTGCCTCTACGGCCGGTTTCGCAACCATCCGACAGAGCGACGGGCATGATCCCTCGGGCGGGTCTGCGGCGCGATGGGGCATCGTTGCGGCGATCGCAGCGTCGGTCGGATGGCTTCTCCTCAGCGGAACCGCCGTCGCGCAGGAGAGCGCCTCCGGCTTCTCGTTGCGCCTCGTCGGCACCTTCCGCACGGACAACCCGAACGCGCATCTGGCCGCGCCGGTCATGGCGGGCGGGCGGCTTCTGCTGCTCACGCCCTTTCCGCATCGGCTGACCGCCCTGCGGCTGGGCCCCGAAGGGCTGCACCCCGAATGGCGCTTCACGCCGGAGACGGACCGCATGGCCGAGGGAACCGCCTGCTGCGGGCTCGGCGTCAGGTCTCCGGCGGTTGCGGGCGGGCGGGCCTTCCTCAACACCGCCGACGGGCGCACGATCGCGCTCGACGCCGCTTCAGGCACGAAGATCTGGGAGATGCGGACGGCCGACCGGGGTAGCGGGGAATCGCTGGCCTCCTCGCCCCTGCCCGTCGGCGACAAGGTCCTGATCGGCAATGCCGGCGACGATTTCGGCGTGCGCGGCTGGCTCAAGGCGCTGGATGCGACGAGCGGCGCGACGCTCTGGACGCGATACAGCACCGGCCCGGACGAGGATGTCGGCATCGGGCCGGATTTCGCGCCGTTCTACAAGATTGCGCGAGGCCGTGACCTCGGCGCCGCCACATGGCCTCCCGGCGCCTGGGAGCGCGGCGGCGGGTCGGTCTCGGGCCCGCTGATGGCGGACACGGGTCTGGGCCTCGTGTTCCACGGGACGGGCCGGCCCGCGCCGCTCAACCCGGACCAGCGGCCCGGCGAGAACCGCTGGACTTCCGGCCTCTTCGCCCGCGACCTCGCGACGGGTGCGGCCCGCTGGTTCTACCAGCTTGCGCCCCATGACCAGCATGGCGTGAGCGGTACCGGTCCGCTGATCCTCGCCGACCGCGACTGGAAGGGCCGAGCGCGCAAGCTCCTGATCCATGTGGGGCTGAACGGCCATGTCTATGTTCTCGACCGCATCTCCGGCGAATTGCTCTCGGCGGAGGCTTTCGCCCCCGTGAATGCGTTCCGCGGCGGCGCTGCCGCGAGCGGCGCCATCGCGGTTGCGCAGGAGAAGGCGACGCGGGTCGGTGCGACCACCCGCGACGTGTGCCCGGCCTGGACCGGCGCAACCTCGTCCGAGGGCGCCGCTCTCTCCGCCGAGACCGGCCTGCTCTTCATCGCGGCGGCGCGGCTCTGCATGGACATCGAGATCCGGCCCGCGAACTACATCCGGGGGACCCCCTATCTCGGCGCGAATGTCCGCGTGAAGGGCCCGCCGGAAGGCGGCGCCGGCGAGCTTGTGGCCTGGCGCCTGGACGACGCACGGCCCGCCTGGACGGTTTCGGAGCCGTATCCGCTTCTGGGCGGTCCTCTCTGGCATCCCCGAGGGTTCGTCATTTACGGAACCCTGGACGGCTGGCTGAAAGCGCTGGATGCGCGGGACGGAAGGCTCGTATGGCAGCAGAGGCTGGCGTCGGGCGTCGTCAGTGCGCCGATGCTGGTGCGGGGTGCCGATGGGGCGGAATACGTGACGGTCCTGGCGGGGCGCGGCGGCGCGGCAGGGCCTGCGGCCGGCCTGGAGGCCGACCTGCGCGACGCGACCGCCGCCCGCGGCTTCGGCAACCTGCTTCGCGGCCTGTCCGCGGAGGCGCAGCCGGGCGGCACCCTGTACCTCTTCGCGCTTCCGTGAGAGCCGTCGCGATCGCAGGCCTCGCGGCTCTCCTGGCCGCCGGCTGCCAGCGCGAGGAACGCGACCTCCGCCTCGACCCGCCGGTCACCGCGGCGCTGGATCAGGTCGCGCCCATGGCGAACGCGGTCGGCGGCGCCCCGCCGGATGTTTTGGGGGCGCTCGGCGAACCTTACGAGGGCAACGCCTACAACCTGAGCGAGGGAAAACGCCTCTATTCCTGGTTCAACTGCAAGGGCTGCCATGCGGATGGCGGCGGAGCCTCCGGGCCGGCCCTTCTGGACGGCTGGTGGCGCTATGGCTCAGATCCGGTCTCGCTCTTCGTGACGCTCCGCGATGGGCGCCAGAACGGTATGCCGGCCTATGGCGACAAGCTCACGACCGAGCAGATCTGGCAGCTCGTCGGCTATCTCCGCACCGTCGGGGTCTCGTCCGCGTCCTTCGCCGCCCCGAGCCGCAACGACGAGATGCAGTCGCGTCCCGCCGAGAACCGGGCGCCGGCCTCGGCCGAGCTCGGAACCCCGCCGAGCCGGTAGCATGCGGCCCCACCCGCGTCTCGCCGCAGCGGCGCTTCTCCCGCTCCTGACGGGCTGCACGGGACCGCAATCCGCTCTCGATCCGCAGGGTCCGAACGCAGCCTCCCTGGCATGGCTGATCTGGACCTTCACGGCCGTATGCGGGCTCGTCTGGCTCCTCGTCCTGCTGACGGTCGGGATCGCGTTGTGGCGGCGCCGAGCGAGTTCCGGGGCGGCAGATGAGCCCCTCCGGCCCGAGTCCGCGACGGAGCGGCGGAAACAGGGCGTTGTGATTGGAGCAGTCGTCGCGACCGTGCTCATCATCGCCACCCTGACCCTGATGAGCTTCGTCGCGACGCGCTCCCTCACTGCTTCCAGCGGCGAGCCGCTCACCGTCAGGCTGCGGGGGTACCAATGGTGGTGGGAGGTCACCTACACGGCCGACAGCCCGGACCGCTTCGTCACGGCGGCGAACGAGATCCGGGTCCCGGTCGGACGTCCCGTTCGGCTCGAGCTGAGCTCGGGCGACGTCATCCACTCCTTCTGGGTGCCGAGCCTGGCGGGCAAGCAGGACATGATCCCGGGCCGCGACAACGTCCTCACCTTCACGGCGGAGCGGCCGGGTTCCTACCGGGCCCAATGCGCCGAGTTCTGCGGCATGCAGCACGCCCGCATGGCGCTCGTCGTGATCGCGATGGCCGCGCCCGAGTTCGAGAGCTGGCTGGACGCGCAGCGCCAGCCCGCGGCCGAGCCCGCCGACGAGGAGCAGGAGGCGGGGCGGCAGGTCGCTACGGGAAAGGCCTGCGCCGCCTGCCACACGATCCGCGGCACGCGAGCCGCAGGCACGGTCGGGCCCGACCTGACCCATGTGGGAAGCCGCCAGACCATCGCGGCCGGCACGCTCCCGACCACCCGCGGCGCACTTGGGGCCTGGATCGCGGATCCACAAACCGTCAAGCCTGGCAACAAGATGCCGATGGTCCCTCTATCCGCGGATGAGCTCAGGGCCGTATCCGCCTACATGGCCGGCCTGAAATGAGCGCCGCGTCGAGCCCGCCTCTCGACATCGATATCCGGCACGAGGAGCTGGACGGGCGCCTCGCCGAGACCTGGCGCACCCGCCCCGGCTTCTGGGGCGCGCTCGCGACCGTGGACCACAAGGTGATCGGGCGGCGCTACATCGCGACCGCCTTCGTGTTCCTCATCCTGGGCGGCATCCTGGCGCTCGCCATGCGCTGGCAGCTCGCCCGGCCGGAGGGCCGGCTCGTCAGCCCCGACCTCTACAACCAGATCTTCACCATGCACGGGGCGAACATGATGTTCCTGTTCGCCGTGCCCGTGATGGAGGCGATGGCGGTCTATCTCGTGCCCCTGATGCTGGGCACCCGGAACATCGCCTTCCCGCGTCTCAACGCCTTCTCGTACTGGATCTACCTCGCGGGCGGGATCCTGCTCTGGGTCTCCTTCGCGCTGAACATGGGGCCGGATATCGGCTGGTTCGGCTACGTGCCGCTTTCCGGCCCGCAATTTTCCCCGGGCAAGCGGGCCGACATCTGGGCCCAGATGATCACCTTCACGGAGATCGCGGCGCTCGCGGTCGCGGTCGAGATCGTCGTGACCGTGTTCAAGCAGCGCGCGCCCGGCATGACGCTCGACCGCATCCCGCTCTTCGTCTGGGCGATGCTGGTGACCTCGTTCCTGGTGATGCTGGCCATGCCGGCGATCATGGTCGCCTCGACCTCGCTCATCCTCGACCGGCTCGTCGGGACCCACTTCTACAACCCGGCGGAGGGCGGCGACGTTCTGCTCTGGCAGCACCTGTTCTGGTTCTTCGGCCACCCGGAGGTCTACATCATCTTCCTGCCGGCGACGGGCATGATCTCCTCCATGCTGCCCGCCTTCGTACGCCGGCCGGTCTTCGGCTATCTGCCGCTCGTCCTCTCCATGGTGACGATCGGCATCCTCTCCTTCGGGCTGTGGGTGCACCACATGTTCACCACCGGCCTGCCACGGCTCGGGGAGAGCTTCTTCACGGCCTCCTCCATGGCGATCGCGGTGCCGGCCGGCGTCCAGATCTTCTGCTGGATCGCGACGATCTGGGACGGGCGCCCCGTCTACCGGACGCCCTTCCTCTTCATCCTGGCCTTCTTCTTCACCTTCGTGCTGGGCGGGATGACGGGCGTCATGGTCGCCTCCGTGCCGCTCGATACCCAGGTGCACGACACCTACTTCGTCGTGGCCCATTTCCACTACGTGCTGATCGGCGGCGCCGTCTTCCCGCTGATGGCCGCCATCTACTTCTGGTATCCGAAGATGGTGGGCCGGATGATGTCCGAGCGGATCGGACGCTGGGTGGCGGGGCTGACCTTCGTCGGCTTCAACCTCGCCTTCTTCCCCATGCACATCCTGGGGCTGCAGGGGATGCCACGGCGCATCTACACCTACCAGACGGACGTGCCCTGGAGCGGCCTCAACCTCTTCGTGAGCCTCAGCACGGTCATCCTCGCGGCCGGCTTCCTCCTGTTCTTCATCGACGCCGTCCGCTCGGCCCGCCGCGGCGAGCCGGCGGGCGAGAACCCCTGGGGCGCACCGAGCCTCGAATGGGCGACGACCTCGCCGCCGCCGCCCTACAACTTCGCCCGGATCCCGGTCGTCACGGGCCGCAACCCGCTCTGGGACGAGCGCGGGGACATGCCGGTCGCCTCGGGACTGCGGGTCGACAGGCGCGAACTCCTCATCACGTCGGTTGCCGACGCGATCCCCGAGGCGCGCGATTCCTCGCCGCGCGATTCGATCTGGCCGTTCTGGGCGGCGATCGCGACGAGCGCCATGCTGATCGGCTCGATCTTCTCGCCCTGGGCGGTGGTCTGGGGCTCGATCCCGGTCGCGATCACGCTGGTCGGCTGGTTCTGGCCTAAGGGCACGCCGGAGGACGACGCATGAGGGAACGCGTCGTCGCCGACCTGTCGCACCTTCCCCTGCACGGGAAGGGAACCGCCAGCCCGACCTGGTGGGGCACCCTCGTCTTCATGCTGCTCGAAGGCTCCGGCTTCGCGCTCATGATCGTGGTCTATCTCTATCTCGGCTCGCTCGCGCCGAGCTGGCCGATGGGCGCGCCGCCCCCGGATCTCGGGCCCGGGCTCGTCCTGACCGCGATCCTGATCGCAAGCCTCGTCCCGAACTGGCTGGTCTCGCGATGGGCCGGGCGCGAGGACATGCGCAAGGTCCGGATCGGTCTCGTGGTGATGTCCGTCTTCGGCATCGTGCCGCTCGTCGTGCGCTGCTTCGAGTTCCCGGCGCTGAACCTGTCCTGGGACAGCAATGCCTACGGTTCGGTCGTCTGGACCCTCCTCGGCCTGCACACGACGCACCTTCTCACGGATGTGGCAGACACCCTCGTCCTCACCGTCATGATGTTCACCCGCCACGGCGCGAACAGCCGGCGGTTCGGCGACGTCGAGGACAACACGCTCTATTGGGGCTTCGTGGTGGCGACCTGGCTGCCGATCTACGCCTGCATCTACGGGCCGGCCTGGCTGTGACCTCCGCCTCGAGCCTTGCGGCGAATCTCCGCCCCTGTTCCGGCCTGATCGCCGGCCCGGCCGTCTGGGCCGCCAACATGCAGCTGAGCCAGATCCTGCCCTATGCCGATTGCGGCGGCGGGCTGCGCCTGACGAGCCTTGCCGCCTTTCTCGGCGTCATGGTCGCGCTCGGCTCGGGCTATCTCTCCTGGCGCAGCGCCGGGCCGGCGCCGGATACCGGGGCGGAGAGCGCCTATCCCGCGTCCCGGCGGTTCGTGGCGATGCTCGGCGCGCTGGCGGGGCCGATCTTCGCCTTCGCCATGCTGCTCCAGGCCCTGTCGGGCCTGTTCCTCACGGGATGCGAACGGTGAGGCGGCCGGTCCGGCATGCGCCGTTTCTCGTGGCCGGGCTCGCCTGGCCGCTCGCGGCCGTCGCGCATGGCGGGCCGACCGATGCGCCGCCCTCCTGGACCTTCGATCCGGTCGTGGTCGTGCCGCTGATCGTCTGCGCCACCCTCTATGTCGCCGGCACGCTCCGCCTCTGGTCAAAGGCCGGCGCCGGGCGCGGCATCCGGCCCTGGCAGGTGGTCTCCTACTCGGCGGGCCTCCTGGCGCTCGCGGGTGCGCTCACCTCGCCCCTGCACTGGCTCGGCGAGCGCCTCTTCACGGCGCATATGATCGAGCACGAGATCGTCATGGCGGTCGCGGCCCCGCTGCTCGCGCTCGCGCGGCCGTTCGGCGCGTTCCTGTGGGCCTTCCCCGGCAGGATCCGCCGCGCTGCCGGCCGGCTCGGCCGCGGGCGGAGCGTGGGGGCCGCCTGGTCCGTCGTGACGCGACCCGCCGTCGCGACGGTTCTGCATGGCGCCGCGATCTGGGTCTGGCACCTGCCTCCCCTGCTCGATCTGACGGTGACCGACATCGCCCTTCACCGGCTGCAGCATGCGAGCTTCCTTGCGACCGCCCTCCTCTTCTGGTGGGCGCTCGTACGGCGGAGCAACCCGGGAGCGGCCTGCGGGCACGTCTTCGTGACCATGCTCCACACCGGCCTGCTCGGAGCGCTCATCGCGCTCGCCCCGCGGGTGCTCTATGCCGCGCAGACATCGGGCGCCGCGATCTGCGGGCTGACGCCGCTCGAGGACCAGCAGCTCGCGGGTCTCGTCATGTGGGTCCCGGCCGGTACCATCTATGCCGCGGCCGCTATCACCTTCCTGGGGCTGTGGATCCGGGGTGCGGGGCCGGGCCGGATGGCGCGCGATGCCGTCGCTTAGGCTGCGGCTCGTCGCGCTCGCCGGAACCCTGATCGCCACGCGGGCGATGCGGCGCGCGCGCCGTGCTCCGGCCCAACGGACCGAGTTGCGGGAGGATAAGGTTGCGGAGCCGAAGGCGGCGTTCCCGTGGGGAACGGTGGCCGGGCTTGCGGGAGCGATCGCGATCGCGGCAGCAGCAGCCCTCGCCTGGCAGGCCTGGAGGAGCCAGTCCCAGGCGATTGCGGTCGCAAAGGCGCTCACCCGGGGCGAGCCGGGCAAGGGCCCGGCGCTCATCACCAAGTACGGCTGCGGCGGGTGCCACACGATTCCGGGCGCACCGGGGGCGGACGGCAAGGTCGCCGGCCCGCTCGGCGGCATGCGGGCGCGGGTCTATGTCGGCGGGGTTGCCCGGCACGACGCCGACACCCTGATCCGCTGGATCGTCGCCCCCCAATCGATCTCGCCGCGCTCGGCCATGCCGGCGACCGGCATCACGGAGGAGGAGGCCCGCCATGTCGCGGCCTTCCTCTACACGCGCTGATCAGCGGGCTTCGCCGACGCGCGGATAGCGATGCTGCCGCGCCTCGGCCGGCGTCGGGCGGGGCTGGAGCGACTTCACGTAGGCGGCGATCGCAGCGCGGTCCTCGGGGGTGAGGCGGGACATGTTGGCGACCACCTCGGCCATGGTCGCCCCGACATAGCGCAGGTCGGGCGTACGCCCGGAGGTCAGGACCTCGGCGATCTGCGCCTCGGACCAGCTTCCGATGCGGTCGGGCGTGATGTTCGGAGCCGAGCCCGCCTGTTCGGGATTGAGCCCGCCGGCGAAGCGCTGCTCCGGCTTCACGGCATAGGTGAGGTTCCGCGGCGAGTGGCACTCGGCGCAATGCGCCAGCGCTTCGACGAGGTAGCGTCCGCGCTGCCAGCCGGGGCTCCGCGCCGGCTCGGCCGGCAGCGGCGCAGCGTCGAAAAAGAGGAGCTTCCACAGCCCGATCCCCCGGCGCAGCGTGAACGGGAAGGACAGGTCGTGCGGCTGCGGGCGGCCCCCGACCGGCGGAAGCGTCCGCAGATAGGCAACGAGGTCGCGCATGTCGCCGGCTTCCATGCGGACATAGCTCGTCCAGGGGAAGGCGGGGTAGTAGTGCTGGCCCCCCGGCGACACGCCGCTCATCACGGCATTGGCGATCTCGACCGCGCTCCAGCCGCCGATCCCATCCGAGGGATGCGGCGAGATGTTCGCTGGCCGGAGCGTCCCGAGCGGGGTGGCGAGCGCCATCCCTCCCCCAAGCCGCAGGCGGTCCGGCTGGCCGGGCGAGGCGTGGCACGAGGCGCATTGGGCCGCATCGAAGACGAGCCGACCTCGCGCGGCGTCGCCTCCGGCGAGCCGCTCTTCGTCCACCGCCGAGAAAGCCGGCTTCGGAGCAGAGAGGACCCAGGCGGACGCCGCCCCTGCCACGGCCGCAAGGATACCGAGCGCGACGAGGATGCGCGCGAGCAAGCCGTCCTCAGTCGTGCGCCGGGAGTTCCGCCGGCCGCCTGATGCGGACCGGGATCGACTTGGCGGCCGGGGTGTGCGCCTGCTCGTCGTGATGCCAGAGCGGGACGAGAACGTTCAGCTCCGGATAATAGCCCGCGCAGTTCCCGGCCGGGATGTCGTATTTCACGACGCGCAGGCCCGCGACCTCGCGACGGTGGCCGTCCTTCGCCTCGGTCGCGAGATCGACCTCGCCGCCGTCCTCGAGCCCGAGCCGCTCGATGTCGCTGCCGTTCATGAACAGCACCATTCGCGTTCCCTCGACCCCGCGGAAGCGGTCGTCATAGCCGTAAACGGTCGTGTTGAACTGGTCGTTGGACCGGATGGTGATGAGGTCGAGAACGTCGCGACGGTCGCTCGCCATGTCCGGATCGGCCTCGAGGCCCTCCGGCACGATGAAGTTGGCCTTCCCGGTCTCGGTCTCCCATTTCCGCTCGCGCGCCGCGAGCGGCTTGCGGAAACCGCCCGGCTCGAACAGGCGCTTGTTGAAGTCCTTGAACAGCTTCGGATAGGTCGCCTCGATGGCGTCGCGGATGCGCGCGTAGTCGGCCACCCAACCGTCCCAATCCACCTTCGGGTTCGGCGGCAGCGTCGCCTTGGCGAGCTCGGCCACGATCCAGGGTTCCGACCGGACGTGCTCGCTCACCGGCCGCGTGAAACCGCGCGAGCCGTGGAAGCAGGCTGTCGAATCCTCCATCGACACGGCCTGGGGTCCCGTCGACTGCTCGTCGATCTCGATCCGTCCGAGGCATGGCAGGATATAGGCGATCTCGCCATGCACGAGATGCGAGCGGTTGAGCTTGGTCGAGACCTGGACGGTCAGCCGCAGCCTGCGCCAGGCCTGCTCCATCCGGGTCGTGTCCGGCACGGCCCGTATGAAGTTCCCGCCGAGCCCGACGAAGGCCTTCACCTCTCCCGAGATGACCCCCTCGCAGGCTTCGACGGTGTTCATGCCCTTCTCGCGCGGCGGCTCGAACCCGTATTGCTCGGCGAGCCTGTCGAGCGGCACGAGCTCCGGCTTCTCGGCGATGCCGACGGTCCGCTGGCCCTGCACGTTGGAATGGCCGCGGACCGGGCAGATCCCCGCGCCGGCCTTGCCGATGTTCCCCCGCAGCAGAAGCAGGCTCACCAGCATGTTGACGGTCTCGACGCCCTTGCGGTGTTGCGTGAGCCCCATTCCGTAGATGCCGATGACGGAGGTCGCGCGGGCATAGACGGCGGCGGCGGCCTCCATCGCCTCCCGGGTCAGGCCGGACCGACTCTCCAGCCGCGCCCAGTCCTGCGCGTCGCAGAAGGCGACGAACTCGGCGAGACCATGGGTGTGCTCCGCGAGGAAGCGGTGGTCGAGGATGCGCGGCCGGCCCTCCGCCCCCGCCTCGCGATCGGCCGCGATGAGCGCCTTGCACATCCCGGTGATCGCGGCGAGATCGCCGCCCGCCTTCACCTGGTGGTACTGGGTCGAGATCTCCGTCGAGGCGTTGGTGAGCATCTCGATCGGGTTCTGCGGGTTGATGAAGCGCTCGAGGCCCCGTTCGCGAAGCGGGTTGAAGGTGATGATCGGCACGCCGCGCTTGCGGGCCTCCTGGAGCTGATGCAGCATCCGGGGCGCGTTTGACCCGACATTCTGCCCGAAGAACAGGATGAGGTCGGTCTGCTCGAAATCGTCCAGGAGCACGGTTCCGACCGGCACGCCGATGGATTGAGGCAGCGCCACGGACGTGGTTTCGTGGCACATGTTCGAGGAATCGGGCAGGTTGTTGTTGCCGTACATGCGCGCGAAGAGCGCATACATGTAGGAGGTCTCGAGCGAGGCCCTGCCGGACGCGTAAAACACCGCGGCGCGCGGGTTCTCGGCGCGGAGCGCCTGCAACTCGCGGCCGATCTCGGCGAAGGCCTCCGCCCATTCGACCGGCACGTATTTGTCGGTGCCGCGGTCGTAGCGGAGCGGATGCGTGAGCCGCCCCTTCTCCTCCAGGTCGTGATCCGGCCAGCCGAGCAGCTCCGTGACGGTGTGGCTGTCGAAGAAGTCCGGCCCGACGCGCTTCGCGGTCTGCTCCCAGAGGGTCGCCTTGGCGCCGTTCTCGCAATACTCGAAGAGGTGCGGCTTGGCCGGCTTGGCCCAGGCGCAGGACACGCACATGTAGCCGTCGGGCTTGTTCTGCTTGTTGAGCAGGGCCGCGCCGGAGGCGGGTATCCGCTCCCGAACGAGGTATTTCGCCAGAGACTTCGCGGAGCCCCAGCCGCCCGCCGGATCGATATAGGCTTCGATCTTCGGCTCGGTCATGCGCCTCTCCTCCCCTGGCACGCCGCGGATGTGCGAAACGCGAGGCTTGGCCAGGCGTTCCTGGCGACGGCCCGACGGGAGCGGGAGGGGTCAGTCGTCGCCGAACCAGTCGTCGAGGCTCGGCTCGATGCAGCGGTAGCCGATGAAGCATTGCGGCGTGTCGCGGGTCGGCACGAAGGCGGTGCGCGTGACCTCTGTCGGCTGGCAGAAGGAGCGGTCGCGCACGAAGCGGTCGTAGGTGTATCCGCCCGTCCCGATCACGGCCGCGCCGCGGGCGGCCAGGAAAGAGCGGGCCTGGCCGCAGGTCATGCCCGTCGTCGAGGCGCGCTGCGCCGCGGCGGCGCCCGCGACGAGGCACATTCCGAGGGCGGCTGCGAACCTGACCATGGCGGCTCCTCCGCCCGCCTCAACGCGGACCCGGGCCAGGCGATCCCGTCCGGAGCCGGACGGCTCCTCAGGCGAGCATCTGCAGGTCGCCGTCCACCGAGATCGCCTGGCCGGAAATGGTGCGGCTGCGGGGCGAGCACAGGAACAGGATCTGGTCGGCGAGCTGCTGCGGCGTCACGTAATCCTTGATGGAGGCGTTCGCGAAGGCGCGCTGCTCCATCTCCGCATAGGAGACGCCCTGCTGCTGCGCCTTCGCCTCCAGCACGCGCCGCTGACGGTCGCCCGACACGATGCCCGGCAGGACCGCGTTCACCCGGATGCCGAACTCGCCGAGTTCGCGCGAGAGCGACTTGGTGAAGCCGATCACGGCCCATTTCGCGGCCGCGTACGGGGTCCTGAGCGGGAAACCGAACCGTCCCGCCGCCGAGGACAGGTTCACGATCGAGGCGTTCCGGCTCTCCTTCAGATGCGGGACGGCGAGCCGCGTGCAGTTGAACTGCCCGGTGATGCAGATCTCCAGGCAGCGGTCCCAATCCTCCGGGTTGATCTCCTCGACCCGGCCGGTAGGCCCGGCGATCCCGGCATTGTTGACGAGCACGTCGAGCCCGCCGAGCGCCGCCAGAGCGTCCTCGAAGACGCGGGCGACGTCGTCGCGGCTCGCGACGTCGCCGTAGGACCGGCTCACCTCCGGATCGCCGGCCGCCATCGCATCGAGCGCCGCCCGGTCGACGTCGCAGACATGAACGCGCGCGCCCTCGCGCAGGAAGGCGCGCGCGATCTCGAGCCCGATCCCGCCCGCGCCCGCGGTGACCAGGACGCGCAGTCCCGCGATCTGAAGGTCCATGCCGTGTCCTCTCGTTACGCCAGGCGGCCGGTCGCCTCGATGAAGGCCGCCGCGCCCTCGATATCGGCCGCCAGCGCCGCACGGGCCCCCGCCGCGTCGCCCCCTGCGATCGCGGCGACAGCACGGGCATGCTGAATCTCGGCCCCGCCATTCGCGAGCCGCTCCGGCGACAGCTTGAGATCGAGATTCAGCACCGGCCCGATCTTCAGCCAGAGGCCCTCGACGATCGCCACGAGCGACGGCATCCGGCTGGCGCGGTAGATGGCGAAATGCAGGTCCTTGTTGGCGCGCACGGCCCGCTTCGGATCGGGCGCGCCGCTCCGCGCCTCGCGCCGGAAGGTTGCGTCGAAGGCGGCCATGACACGGAGGTCGGCCTCCTTGCGGTTGAGCGCCGCCTGCTCGGCCGCGAAACCTTCGACGACCAGGCGGATTCGGGTCAGCTCGCGGAACTTCTCCCGCGTCATGGCGGGAACGCAGACGGCCCGGTTCGGCAGGACCTCCAGCGCCTCGTCCGCGACGAGGCGGGACACGGCCTCGCGCACCGGCATGATCGAGACGCCGAGCGTATCGGCGACGGAGCGGAGCGAGAGCTTGTCGCCGGGCGCGAGCTCGCCGCCGATGATCAGCTCGCGTAGCTCGTCATAGACGCGATCGCCCAGCGTCACGCGCTCGATGCGTCCGACCTGGGCAAGGGCTGCGACCAACGTGATGTCCGGACTCGACAGGACCGCCGAATTGAGCCAGCCTAGCTGTGATCACAGATCACGGCAACATGACCGTGGCGCTTCGGGAGGACAGAGGATGACGACTTTCGACAGGCCGGATCGCCGCGCGCTCCTGAAGGGTGCGGCGGGAGCGGCGGCGCTCGCCGGGATCGGCATGCCGGCGATCAGCCGCGCGCAGAGCGACGTCATCCGCATCGGCCACCTGGTCCCGATCACGGGCTTCCTCGGTCCGCTCGGAGAATATGCGCAGATGGGCGTGAAGCTCGCCGTCGAGGAGGTGAACGCCTCCGGAGGCGTGCTGGGGCGCCGGATCGAGCTGGTGCTCGAGGATTCGGTGAACCCGCAGACGGGCTCGGCCAAGGCCGAACGGCTGATCGAACGCGACAAGGTGGCCATGCTCATCGGCGAGATATCGTCGGCGACCGCGCTCGGCATCGGCCAGGTGGCGCAGCGGACGAAGACCGTCTTCATCAATACCGGCGCGAATTCCGACGCGCTGCGCGGCCAGAACTGCAATCCCTTCATGTTCCACATCGAGGCCGCGAACTCGATGATGGTCACGGCCGTCGGACAGTATCTCAAGTCCGAGAAGATGATCTCCGGCAAGAAGTGGTACTCTCTGACGGCGGATTACGCCTTCGGACACGATCTTTTCCGGGTTGCGAAGAAATTCGTGTCGGAGAACGGCGGCAACTTCATCGGCGAGGAGCTGGTCCCGACGGACGCGACGGACTTCAGCCCGTACCTGCTCAAGATCCGCCAGGCCCGTCCCGACGTCGTCGCGTCCAATCTCGCCGGCAACCAGATCACCAACTTCATCAAGCAATATGCCGAGTACGGCCTGCAGATGCCGATTACGGGTTTCGGCTTCGACACGGCGGTTGCCTGGGGTGCCGGCCAGGACAATTTCTCCGGGATCTGGCCGCTGATCTGGCACCATCTCGTCGACAATCCGTCATCGAAGAGGTTCGTGGATGCGTTCACGAAGACATACGGCAAACCGCCTGAAAACCAGGCCTGGGGCGACTACAACTCGCTGAAACTGGTCGCGCAGTCCTTCAACGAGCTGAAATCGACCGACTCGCAGAAGCTGGCAGAACACCTGCGCAAAGGCGCGAAGTTCGACATCCTCAAGGGCCGAGAGGGCTATTTCCGGGCCTACGACAACCAGATGATCCAGGAGATGTACGCGGTCCGCGCGAAGCCCGCCGCCAAGATGAAGGACAAGTGGGACATCTACGAGCCGCTCGGCACGGTGCCGGAAGCGGGCGGCGACCTGGAGGTGCTCGCTCCGCCGAAGGACGGCACCTGCAAGATGCCGGCGTGACGCCCCTGCCCTCCCCCTCGTGGGGAGGGTGGACTCGGCCGAAGGCCGAGCCGGGTGGGGGGCGATCCGAATCGAGCGTTCCTGCGCCTCCTGGACGCCCCCCATCCTGGTCCGACGCTCCGCGTCGGCTCGGCCCTCCCCACGAGGGGGAGGGCAAATCCCGGTCAGGTTCCTTCAGGTGCAACTCCTCTTCCTTCTCGAGCAGGTGCTGAACGGCCTCCTTGTCGGGGCCTATTACCTGCTCATCGCACTCGGGCTGTCGCTGATCTTCTCGCTCGGCGGCATCGTTAACCTGGCGCACGGGGCCTTCTACGCGATCGGCGCCTATCTGGCCGTGACGCTCGCGCCGCGGATCGGCTTTGCGGGCGCCTTCGTGGCCTCGCCGCTCCTCGTCGCCGCGATCGGCGTGATCGTCGAGCGCCTCCTCTTCCAGCGCTTCTATCGGTCGGACCCGATCCTCTCGCTCCTCCTCACCTTCGGGCTCGCGATGGTCATCGAGCAGAGCCTGCGCATGACGTTCGGGGCGGCTCCCCTTCCCTTCTCGATTCCCCGCGAGCTGCGCGGCCAGGTGCTCCTCGGCGACTTCATCTATCCCCGCTACCGCCTGATGATCCTCGGGGTGGCGCTGGCCGCCGTCGCGGCGACCTGGGCGGTCGTCTACCGCACCTCCTTCGGCCGGGTCGTCCGAGCCGGCGTGCAGAACCCCGAGATGGTGGGTGCGCTCGGCATCTCGCTCGCGCCCTACATGACGGCGATCGCGGCGCTCGGGATCGGGCTTGCGGGCCTCGCCGGCGTGCTGCTCGCGCCGATCTCCGGCGTCCATCCCGCCATGGGGGCGGAGATCCTGACCGCCGCCTTCGTGGTCGTGGTGATCGGCGGCCTCGGCTCCTTCTGGGGCGTGATCGCGGCCGCCGCACTGGTCGGCGTGGTGCGCGGGCTCACGATCTATTTCTTCCCGCCGGCGGGCGAGGCCTCGATGTATCTGCTGATGGCGCTCGTCCTCCTGCTGCGACCGCGCGGCCTCCTGGGCGAGCGCATCCAGAGGTTCGAGTAGGCCGATGCGCTCCGACCTGCGGCCGCTCGCCATCGCGGCGCTCTCGCTCGCCCTCCTCCCCTTCGCCCTCGACCTCGTCGGCCTGCCGCTGCGCTCCTCGATCGACGTGGTGGTCATGGCGATCGCCTGCCTCGGGCTGAACGTGCTCGTCGGCCATACCGGCCTCGTCTCCTTCGGGCATGGCGCATGGTTCGGGCTCGGCGCCTACGCGGCGGCGCTCTCCCAGCTGCACTGGTTTCCGGACGGCATCGTCCTGCCGGCCGTGCTCGCGCTGCTCTTCACGGCCGCGGCTTCCGCTCTTCTCGGCGCGTTGATCCTCCGGCGCCGCGGTGTCTATTTCTCGCTGCTGACGCTCGCGCTCACCGCGATGCTCTTCGCGATCGCCTATCGCTGGACGGCGTTCACGGGCGGCGAGAGCGGGCTCGGCGGCATCCGGCGCCCGCCGCTGCTCGGGCTCGATCTGGGGGCGGACTGGACCTATTACTGGGTGGTCGCCGCGATCGGCTTCGTCGTCTGCTTCGTTCTCTCGCGCTTCCACGCCTCGCCCGTCGGCAGCGTCCTCGTGGCGATCCGCGAGAACGAGCAGCGCGCCCGCTTCATCGGCTATCCGACGAACCGCTACAAGCTCCTCGGCTTCGTGGTCTCGGCGACGGTGGTCGGCACGGCCGGCATGCTGTCCGTCTTCAACCACCGCTTCGCCTCCGCCGACCCGCTCTCCGTCGCCTTCTCGGGCGAGCTCATCGCCATGGTCGTGATCGGCGGGATGCGGAGCTTCCTCGGCCCCGCGCTGGGGGCCCTGTTCTACATCCTGTTCCGCGAGTTCCTGTCGATCTGGACGCCGCATTGGCTGTTCTGGTTCGGGCTCCTCTTCATCGGCTTCATCGTGTTCTCGCCGACGGGCCTCGTAGGCGTCGCGGGCCGCCTCCTCGCGCCGTTCCGCAAGGTGCCCGCGGGCGAGGCCGCAATGGCCGCCCGCACCCTGTCCGACGAGCCGCTGCCGTCCTTCCTCCTGCCGCAGGACCACGTGACCGGCACGATCCTGGAGGCGCGCGGCATCTCGAAGAGCTTCGGCGGGCTGAAAGCGGTGCAGGACGTCACGATCCGTGTGCGGGACCGGTCGCTGCACGCGCTCATCGGCCCGAACGGCGCCGGCAAGACGACGGCCTTCAACCTGATCTCCGGCCTCTACAAGCCCGATTCCGGCGACGTGCTCCTCGCCGGCCGCTCGGTCGCGGGGCTCTCGCCGGAGCGGATCACGCAGGCCGGGATCGGCCGCTCCTTCCAGATCACCAACCTGTTCCCCGGCCTCAGCGTCGGCGAGAACCTCCGCCTCGCGATCCAGGCCCGCCATGCGCGCCGCTTCGACCCATGGACGGCGGCACGCGGGCTCGGGGACGTGGAAGCCGAGGCCGCCGCCCTCGCCCGCTATCTCGGAGTTGCCGGCATGGAGGAGGCCGAGGCCGGCGCCCTCTCCTATGGCGGCCAGCGCCTCCTCGACATGGGGCTCGCGCTCGCGACGAAGCCGCGGGTGCTCCTCCTGGACGAGCCGCTCGCCGGCCTCTCGGCGGCCGAGCGCCAGCGGATCGGCGACATCATCAAGCGCATCTCGGCCGACCTACCTGTGCTGCTCGTCGAGCACGACATCGACCGCGTCTTCCAGATCGCGGATGCGGTCACGGTCATGAACGAGGGCCGGGTCCTCGTCGACGGCACGGTCGAAGACGCGCGCTCGAGCCCCAAGGTGCAGGAGGTCTATATCGGATCCGGTGCCGCGGCCGTGGCGGCGCGCCCGCGCGAGAGCGCCGCCGAGAGCGAGACGCTGCTCGGGGTGTCCGGGGTCGATACCTTCTACGGCAAGAGCCACATCCTGGCGGACGTCTCCTTCGACCTGCACCGACACGAGATCCTGGCGCTGCTCGGCCGGAACGGAGCGGGCAAGTCGACCCTGCTCAAGACCCTGATGGGGATCGCACCGCCTTCGTCCGGATCGATCCGACTCGCCGGGCAGGAGCTCGCGGGCCTGTCCTCCGCCGAGATCGGCCGGCTCGGCATCGGCTACGTGCCGCAAGGGCGCGGTCTCTTTGCCGGAATGACCGTGAAGCAGAATCTCGAACTGGGACGCCTGCGCCGGCTCACGGGCCACGGGGTCCACTGGGACATCGAGCGCATCTTCGACTACTTCCCGCGCATCCGCGAGCGGCTCGACACGCCGTCGGATCTCCTTTCGGGCGGCGAGCAGCAGATGGTGGCGGTGGCCCGCGCGCTGTCCGGCGACGTGCGCGTGCTGCTCCTCGACGAGCCGTTCGAGGGGCTGGCGCCCGCCGTGGTGGAGCAGCTCTTCGAGAGCTTCGACCGGCTGCGGCACGAGATATCCATCATCATCGTCGATCACCATCTCGACCTCGCGCTCGCTTTGTCCGACAGAACCGTCGCGCTGGAGCGCGGCCGGGTGATCCATGTCGGACCATCGCTGGCGCTTCGGGACGATCTGGCGCTGAGACGGAAGGTTCTGTGGCTGTGAGGCCTGTCCCCTTGTCATGGTCGGGCTCGACCCGACCATCCGGCGGCCTCGCGCGAACCTTTCTCGATCCTCGGGTCAAGCCCGAGGAGGACGGCCGGATCAAGAAAGGACGCGCATGAGCACAGTCGCCATCGTCGGATCGGGCCTGATCGGCCGTGCCTGGGCCGTCGTCTTCGCCCGGGCTGGCTGGGACGTCCGCCTCGCCGACACGCACCGAGACACCTTGGAGGCCGCCCCGGCGCTCGTCCGGCAGGGGCTCGAAGACCTCGCCGGGCACGGCCTCGTCGCGGACCCGGAAGCGGCCGCGTCGCGGGTGACGGTCGCGGGCTCGCTGGAGGAGGCCGTGCGCGACGTCGACCTCGTCCAGGAGAACGGGCCCGAGACGCTGCCGATGAAGCGCCTGCTCTTCGCCGAACTCGACCGGCTGACGCGCCCCGATACGATCCTGGCCTCGTCGACCTCCGCGATCGTGGCCTCGCTCTTCACCGAGAACCTAGCTGGACGGGCGCGCTGCCTCGTGGCGCATCCCGTGAACCCGCCGCATCTCGTGCCGATCGTCGAGCTCTGCGGGGCGCCTTGGACGGACCCGGCCGTGATCGAGCGGGCCAAGGCGATCTACGAGGCGGTCGAGCAGGTGCCGATCATCGTCCACAAGGAGGCGGAGGGCTTCGTCCTGAACCGCCTGCAGGGCGCCCTCCTTGCCGAGGCCTTCCGCCTGGTCGGCGAGGGCGTGGTCAGCCCGCAGGACCTGGACAAGACGATCAAGGACGGCCTCGGGCTGCGCTGGTCTTTCCTCGGCCCCTTCGAGACGATCGAGCTGAACGCGCCGGGCGGCATCCCGGATTATTGCGCCCGCTACACGGGCTTCTACCGCCGGGTCAGCGCCGATCCCCCCTCCCCGACCGTCTGGGACGCCGAGAATGTGGCCCGCATCCTGGCTGCGTGGGGCGACACCCCGAGCCGGGACGAGCTTGCGCGGAAGAGCGCCTGGCGGGACCGCCGCCTCGCCGCGCTCAAGGCGCATAAGCGCAGCCAGCCGACCTGAACCGGACACGAGGACCGTCATGCCCAGCCGCAAAGTCATCATCACCTGCGCCGTCACCGGCGCGATCCACACGCCGACGATGTCCCCTCACCTACCGATCACGCCGCAGGAGATCGCCGATGCCGCGATCGGCGCGGCCGAAGCGGGCGCGGCCATCGTGCACCTCCATGCACGCAACCCGCAGACCGGCCAGCCGGACCAGTCGCCGGAGGCCTTCGCGCCCTTCCTGCAGGTGATCAAGCAGCGCTCGGACGCCGTCATCAACATCACGACCGGCGGCTCGCCGACCATGCTCGTCGAGGAGCGCGTGAAGCCGGCCGCCCATTTCGCGCCCGAGGTCGCCTCGCTCAACATGGGTTCGATGAATTTCGGCCTCTACCCGATGCTGTCCCGCTTCAAGGAGTTCAAATTCGACTGGGAGAAGCCGTATCTCGAAGGCTCGCGCGACCGCATCTTCCGCAATACATTCGCGGATATCGAGTACATCCTGACGACCTGTGCCGAGAACGGCACACGCTTCGAGATCGAGTGCTACGACATCGGCCATCTCTACACGCTGGCGCATTTCGTCGACCGCGGCGTGATCAAGCCGCCGCTCTTCGTGCAGAGCGTGTTCGGCCTCCTTGGCGGGATAGGGCCGCATCCCGAGGACGTCGCCCATATGAAGCGCACGGCCGACCGGCTCTTCGGCGACCAGTACCGCTGGTCGGTGCTCGGCGCGGGGCGCAACCAGCTCCCGATCGCCGCCATGGCGGCCGCGATGGGCGGCAACGTCCGCGTGGGCCTCGAGGATTCGCTCTGGATCGGCCCGGGCAAGCTCGCCGAGTCGAATGCGCAGCAGGTCAAGCTCGCGCGCCAGATCATCGAGGGCCTCGGGCTCGAGATCGCCTCGCCCGACGAGGCGCGCGAGATCCTGCAGCTCAAGGGCGGCGACCGGGTGAACTTCTAGGCTCAGGCCCCGCGGCGGAGCGTTGGTTCCGCATCGATGCGGCCACGGCTACAGCACGGCTCGTGCGCGGACGCACATCGGTGCGGCGGCGGCCTTGCGACTGTCCAGTCGTCCTTCGAGGAGGGGCGGCCATGAGGAGCAGAGCCACCATCGTCGCCGGGCAGATCGCCCTGATCGCCGGAGCCATCTTCGTCGGCGCCGAGGCGGAGCCCGTGCGGCTGGCCCATCTCGGATTGTCGGCCGGCAGCACCGGCTCGGCGACGACGCAATCGGACCGCCTCGGCTCCCCGCGGCCGGGCTCCGATTGCACGCCGGAGATCTTCGGCCGCATCTTCGCCCGCACGGCCGCGGCAGGCTCATGCGACCGGCGCCCGCCAGGGCCGCGTGGGGTTGCATAGCAGGTCAGGTTGCCCGCTGCAGACCCGTCGTGTAATCCCTCGCGCTCACCCGAGCCCGCGCTCCCGGCGCCGAGGGCTCACGAGAGATTCGAGTCATGTCGTCCACATTCGAGACGGTCGCGGGAATTATCTCCGAGACCGCCGACATCCCGCGCGAGAAGATCACGCCCGAGAGCCACGCGATCGACGATCTCGGGATCGACTCGCTCGCCTTCCTGGACATCGCCTTCGCGATCGACAAGGCGTTCGGCATCAAGCTTCCGCTCGAGCAGTGGACGCAGGAGGTGAACGAGGGGAAGACACCGGCGGAGGAGTATTTCGTCATCCGCAATCTCGTCTCGCGCATCGACGCGCTCGTCGCCGCCAAGGCGGCCTGATCCGGGCGGCGGTCCGACGCTCGTCGAGAGGACCGCTTTCGCCCGGCCCGCTTCCCGCCCGGTCCTCTCCCCATGCGCCTCGAATATTTCGAGATGATCGACCGGGTCGCCGAGATCGACCCGGACGCCCGCCGGATCGTGGCGCGATCGACGGTTCCGGGCGCGAGCCCGGTCTTCGAGGGCCATTTCCCCGATCACCCACTCGTCCCGGGCGTGCTGCTGACCGAGACCATGGCGCAGGCCTCGGGCTACCTCATCCTGGCGCTCACCGGTTACGTGGCGATGCCCTTCCTGATGGCCGTGGACCGCGCCCGGTTCCGCGACTTCGTGGGACCCGGGACCACGCTCGAGATCGAGGCGAGGCTGGAGCATGAGGGCTCGGGCTACATGGCCACCCGGGCCAGCATTGCGGTTGGGTCCAGGCGCATCGCGGATGCCGAGCTGCGCTTCCGCACGATGCCGTTCCCGGCCGGCCTGAGCGAGCGCATGAAGGATCAGGCCCGACGCATCGGCCTGCCAATCGAGGTCGTGGCGTGACCCGTCCCGTCGTCGTCACGGGGATCGGCCTCGTCTCGAGCCTCGGCGAGGGGATCGAGACGCATCTCGCGGCGCTCGCGGGCCCGCCCCGACCGAGGATCGATGCCGAGCGCTTCGCCCCCTATCCCGTCCATCCGATGCCGGCGATCGAATGGGACCGCCAGATCGCCAAGAAGGCGGACCAGCGCCAGATGGAGCCCTGGCAGCGGCTCGGCGTCTACACGGCCGGACTCGCGCTGGAGGCGGCGGGCCTGAAGGACGAGGCCGAGGCCAAGTCCCGCATGCAGATGATCGTCGCGGCCGGAGGGGGCGAGCGCGACTACGCGGTGGACGGCCAGATCCTCACGGGGTTGAGGAACGCGGCGGATCCGGGCGCCTTTCTCAACGAACGCCTGATGAGCGATCTCAGGCCCACGCTGTTCCTGGCCCAGCTCTCGAACCTGCTCGCAGGCAATATCGCGATCGTGCATGGCGTCACGGGCGCGTCCCGGACCTTCATGGGCGAGGAGATGTGCGGCGTCGACGCGCTCCGGATCGCGCAGGCCCGGATCGCCTCGGGCCAGGTGGACGCGATGCTGGTCGGCAGCTCCTACAATGCCGAGCGCTGGGATTCGCTGCTCATCTTCGAACTGGGCGGCTATCTCTGGACACGGCCTTTCGCCCCCGTATGGGACCGCCCTGCGGAGGGCGGCGGGCTCATCCTCGGCTCGGCCGCCGCGTTCCTGGTCCTCGAAGCGCGCGACCAGGCCGAGCGCCGGGGCGCGGCGATCCAGGCGGAGCTCCTGCCAGTGCAGGCGGCGCGCACGCGCCGCGGGCCGGGCGCCGTACCCGCGAGCCTGCGCCAGCTCTGGACCGGAGCTGCCGTGCCGGAAGGCGCAACGGTGCTCTCGGGCGCGACGGGCGTCGCGGGCGTCACGGAAGAGGAGCGCGAGGCGCTTGCGCAGCTCGCGCCCGGTGTGCCGCTGCATGCCACCGGCGACCTTCTCGGGCACCCGCTCGAGGCGGTCGCGCCGGTCGGAGCCGCAATCGCGGCGGCGCTGGTCGCCTCGCGCCGTGCCTCCGATGCGGTCGCCACCACCGTCGGCCACCGCCGCGGCGAAGGCTTGGTGCGCTTCGCGCGCGCGCAGTAGAACGTCCCATGGCACAGGCTGACACCGACAGATCCGGGCGCCCGCTCGTCGCCGTGACGGGCATGGGGATCGTGACCTCTCTCGGCCGCGGCCAGGCCGAGAACTGGTCCGCGCTGACGGCCGGACGCTCCGGCATCCACGCCATCTCCCGCTTCCCGACCGAGAACCTCCGCACGCGCATCGCCGGGACGATCGATTTCGAGCCGGTCGAACCCTTATGCGCGCCGATGCTGTCCGAACGGCTGGCCGAGCTCGCCGCCGAAGAGGCGGTGGCGCAGGCGGCCCTGCCGCGCCGGGACGAGTTCCCCGGCCCGCTCTTCGTGGCCGTGCCGCCCGTCGAGGTGGAATGGCCGCAGCGGCAGACACTCGCCGAAGCGGGGTCAGACCCCGCGGGCGAGGTGACCTATGCGCAGCTCCTCGCCGGCGCGGCGACGGGCCGCTTCGCGCCCTGGCACGACCTCTTCACGTTCGGGACGGTTGCAGACCGGATCGCGGAGCGGTTCGGCACACTGGGCTCGCCCATATCGCTCTCGACCGCCTGCTCCTCCGGCGCGACTGCGATCCAGCTCGGCGTCGAGGCGATCCGGCGCGGCGAGGCCGAGGCCGCGCTCTGCATCGGCACCGACGGCTCGGTGAACCCGGAATCCCTCGTGCGCTTCTCGCTCCTCTCGGCGCTCTCCACCCAGAACGAGCCGCCGGAGGGCGCCGCGAAGCCCTTCTCGAAGAACCGCGACGGCTTCGTCATGGGCGAAGGGGCGGCGGCCCTGGTCCTGGAGAGTGCCGCATCTGCCCGTGCCCGCGGCGCCCGCATCCTCGGCTATGTGCTCGGCTGCGGCGAGAAGGGGGACGGCTTCCACCGCACGCGGTCGAGCCCGGACGGAACGCCGATCGTCGCGGCGATCCGCGAGGCGATCGAGGATGCCGGGCTCACGCCGGACGACATCGACTACGTGAACGCGCACGGCACCGGCACGCCCGAGAACGACAAGATGGAGGCGCTCGGCTGCACGAAGGTGATGGGCGAGCGCATGGGCAGCGTTCCCATATCGTCGAACAAGTCGATGATCGGGCACACGCTCACCGCCGCGGGCGCCGTCGAGGCGGTCGTCTCGCTGCTGACGATCGCGAAGGGACGCCTGCCGCCGACCATCAACTACGCCGTGCCCGACCCTGCGATCCCGCTGGACGTCGTCCCGAACACGGCGCGCGACGCGGACGTGCGGTTCGTGCTGTCGAATTCCTTCGGCTTCGGCGGCCAGAATACCTGCCTGGTCTTCGGGGCCGAGCCGAAATGAGCGAGGCTGAACCGAGGCGCCGCGTCCTCGTGACGGGCGGCGGCCGGGGCGTCGGCGCCGCGATCGTGACCGCGCTTGCCGAAGCCGGCTTCGACGTGGGCTTTACCTTCCGCAACTCCGCCGCGGAGGCGGCGGCGCTCGTGCACGATCTGAAGGCGCGGCATCCGACCGTGGAGGTCGCGGCGCATCCTCTTGATCTCGCCGATCGAGACGCCGTCGAGACCTTCGCGACCGGAATCGAAGCAGAGGCGCTCTTCGGCCTCGTCCACAATGCGGGCCAGCCCTACGACGCGCTCGCCGCGATGCTCGACCAGGACAAGGCCGAGGCAGCGATGCAGGTGAACTTCTGGTCGCTGACCCGCCTCGCCAAGGCGGCCATGCGGGGCATGCTGCGCGCCCGTACCGGCCGGGTGGTCGCGATCGGCTCGGTCGCCGCGCTCCAGGCCAATGCCGGCAACGCCGCTTACGCCGCCTCGAAGGGCGCGCTCCTCTCCTATTGCCGAACGCTCGCCATCGAGACTGCGAAGCGCGGGATCACCGTGAACTACGTCGCCCCGGGCTTCATCGACACGGACATGATGGCGGGCTACGCGGCCCACCGCGCCCAGATGGAGAAGCAGATCCCGGCCGGCCGCTTCGCCCGGGCGGAGGAGATCGCGGGGCTCGTCGCCTTCCTCCTGTCTCCCCCGGCTTCCTATATCACCGGGGCCGTGCTGCCGGTCGATGGCGGGCTCACGGCCATGCTGGGCGTGCATCGGTGACAGGCGGATCGAGGCCCCGGAACGAGATCCCTGCTGCGATGACCGGACCGAGCGCCTCTGCAGGTGGACGAGGGTGCGACACCGGAATATCTACGGCCGGGTCGCGAAGCGAGAAGCGGCTCCTTCCGCGAATGAACCTCGGGATGACCCCATGTCTGCGGCGCTAACCGTCCAGATCGACGAGACCGTACTTGCCCGCTTGGAGGCCTTGGCTGCCGAGCGCGGCACGACTCGCGAGCACGTCGTCCAGATGGCCGTGGCTGACCTGGTCTCGTCTGTGGATTCGGAAGGCCGCCACTTCGAGGACTGGCAGCTCGCGTTGATCGATGAGGGCCTCGCGGCGGCTGAGAAGGGCGATTTCGCCGCCGACGAGGAGGTGGAAGCCGTCTTCTCGAAATACCGGGCGTGAAGGTCCGGTGGACCTCTCCGGCGCTACGGCAACTTCGTGCGGCTGAGACCTACCTCCAGCAAGCGGATCGCAAAGCCGCCGCCCGCATCGTACGTCGGATCGAAGAGGCTGCAGGACGGCTTGCACGAACGCCGCATATCGGACGGCCGATGCCGCAACGCGATGTCCGGGAACTCGTCGTATCGGGAACCCGCTACATCATCATCTATCAGGTGGAACGAGACGAGGTGCTGATTCTCGCTCTGTTTCACGAGCGTCAGCAACGTCCCACTTCGCCAGGCCGGCCCATCACATGAAAGCCCTCCAGCTCTTCGGCGACCGCGACCTCCGGCTCGGCGAGGTCGAGCCCCCTCCCCCGCCCGGGCCCGGCGAGGTGCAGATCCGGGTGCGCGCGGTCGGGCTCAATCACATCGATGTGTGGGGCTTTCGCGGTATGGCCTTCGCGCGCCGCAAGCTGCCCGTGGTAGTAGGCGCCGAAGCCTCGGGCGAGATCGCGTCCGTCGGCCAAGGTGTTTCGGCGCTCGTCCCCGGTCAGCGGGTCGTCATGTACGGCGCCATGACCTGCGGCCGCTGCCGCGCCTGCCGGGAGGGGCGCGACAACCTCTGCGAGGAGGTGGGCGGCATCATGGGCTTCCACCTCGACGGATTCTCGCGCGAGTTCGTCAACATGCCCGCCCGACTGGTCCTGCCCGTTCCGGACGGCGTCTCGTTCGAGGACGCGGCCTGCGCGCCCATCGCGTACGGTACGGTGCAGCACATGCTGTTCGACAACGCCCGGCTCGAGCCCGGCGAATCGATCCTCGTCCATGCCGGGGGATCCGGCATCGGCACGGCCGCGATCCGGATGGCGAAGGCGATCGGCTGCACGGTGTTCACGACGGTCGGCGACGATGCGAAGGCCGACAGGGCGCGCGGGCTCGGAGCCGACCACGTCATCAACTATCGGTCGGAGCGGTTCGAGGGCGAGGTCAGGCGGCTGACGAAGCGGCGCGGCGTCGATGTCGTCTTCGAGCATGTGGGTGCCGGGACCTGGAACGGCTCCCTCCTCTGCCTGAAGCGCGGCGGCCGGCTCGTGACCTGCGGCTCGACCTCGGGCGTGTCCACTTCCATGAACCTGATGCAGCTCTTCCAGCAGCAATATCGGATCACGGGCTCCTTCGGCTGCCGGATGGCCAACATCACGGATTCGCTCGCCAAGATGGCGGGCGGGCTCACGCCGGTGCTCGACGAGGTCCTGCCGATTGCGGATTTCGCGCGCGGCCTGGAGAAGCTCGAATCCCGCCGGGTCTTCGGCAAGGTGATCGCGACCCTCTGAGGTGCCCCAAGCCGTGCCACCGCGGCGTTCCTGGGCTACAGCCGGGGCATGTCGCATGTTGGGCGAGTCGCCCGCCAGACCGCCTTCCTCACCGTCGCGCAGTTCACCGGGCTCGGCATCAGCCTGCTCGGGACGATCCTGGTGGCCCGCGCGCTCGGTCCGGAGGGTCGCGCGGTCTATGCCTGGCTCGTGACGCTCGTCGGCATAGCGATCCAGATCGCCCTGATCGCACCTCCGGCCGTCGTGCGTTCGGTGGCGCTCTCGGCGCCGCGGCGCCTTCCCGCGACGCTCGTGCTCCTGTCGCTCGCGGGCTCGCTCCTCACGCTGCCGCTCGCAGCCTATGTGCTGCTGGACGGACATATCGGGCCGGAGGCGAGGCCGCATCTCCTTCTCGCCTGGCTCTGCGTCCCGGTCACCGCGACGACCCTTGCCCTCACCACCCTTCTCCAGATCGAGGCGCGGGTCCTGCCGGTGCTGGCCGTCCACGTCTGGCCGCGGATCATCCAGGTCGCGTTCCTCCTCTATTACTGGCTCCAGGGCCGGCTCGACCTGTCGACGGCGATCGCCGTCTTCGTCTTCACGGCCGTGCTGGAGCTCGTTCTCGCGCTCGCCTGCCTGGGCCCCAGGATCGACAGCCCGAAGCCCAGCCTCGAGCTCGTGCATCGGATCACGGCGCTGCTGGGTGCCGGCTGGATCGCCTCGCTCGCCATCTTCGCGGTACCCCGGATCGGGCTGATCGTGCTCGGATCCCATGCGCCGCTCGACGAAACCGGCCTCTACAGCGTCGCGCTGACGATCCAGGAAGCCGCGCTGGTCGGGCCGGCGGCCTTCGGCGGCGTCCTCATCACCCATGTCGGACGGCACGGCTGGTTCAGCAGGAGCACGCGGATGCGCGGCGGCGCCTCGGTCCTGGCCTTCTCGGCCTCGACCTGCGCGATTGCGGCGGCGGTCGCGCCCGAATTCATCGCCCTGACCTTCGGGCCGAGCTTCGGCCCATCGGCTTCGGCGCTCCGTGTCCTGCTCATATCCGTGGTTCTCGCGACGCTCTACCAGATGTGCCAGCCCATCCTGTTCTCCCGCGGCCGTGCCGTCCCGATCGCGTTTCCCAGCCTCGCAGCCTGCGGCATCGCGCTGGCTGTCGCGCTTGTTGCGGTTCCGCGACTTGGCGTAAGCGGGGCCATTCTCTCCAACCTCGCGGGCTTCACGGCGCTCGTCGTCCTCGGCTGGGCGTTCTCCCTCGTCGAGCTGCGTCGCCCGGCCGCCGTTTCGAAACCCTGACCCATGGCTCCTCTCACAACCGTATTGCGCGCGGCGAAGGCACGGTTTCTCGGAGCCGTCGTGGCCGGCGCGGTGCGGAGCCTCTTCGCCTTCGCGCGCCTCATCGGCCCGGACCGCTCCAGCGATCTCGGCGCCTGGCTGGTCCGAACGGTGGGACCGCTGCTGCCGCAGCACCGGATCGCTCTGGCGAATCTCAGGGCGGTCTATCCGGAGAAGTCGGAGGCCGAACGACGCGCCATCGCCCGCAGCGCATGGGCCAATCTCGGCCGCACCGGGGCCGAATACGCCCATCTCGACCGGCTGTTCGACTACGATCCCGAGGCTTCGACGCCCGGCCGTGTGGACGTGGTCGGCATCGAGCACTTCCTCAAGCTCCGCGACGACGGCCTCCCGGGCATCGTCTTCTCGGCACATCTCGGCAACTGGGAGCTTCCCGCGATCTGCGCGGCGCGCTTCGGCCTGGACGCCACCGCCGTGTTCCGGCCTCCGAACGATCCGGCCGCGGCGCGGCTCGTGTACGAGGTGCGGTCGGGCACGATGGGCGGACTGACCGCGTCCTCAGGCGGGGGGGCAGCCTTCGCGATCGCCGCCGTGCTGGAGCGCGGCGGCCATCTCGGCCAGCTCATCGACCAGCATTTCACCCGCGGCGTGGTGACGTCCTTCATGGGACGGCCGGCCCTGACCAATCCGCTCCTCGCCAAGCTCGCACGGCACCACGACTGCCCCGTCCACGGCGTGAGGGTGATCCGGCTCCAGGGCCACCGCTTCCGGATCGAGCTCACGCCGCCGCTCGACCTTCCGCGCGACGCGGAGGGCCGGATCGACGTCGCGGGCGCGACCCAGGCCATGACCGCCGTCGTCGAGCGCTGGGTGCGCGAGACCCCCGAGCAATGGCTCTGGATGCACCGGCGCTGGAGGGTGCCGGCCTCGACCCCGGCCCAGGCGGCCGCCTCACAGCAGCACCACCCGGTTCGATAGCTCGTCGCGATCGCCGACCTCGGGCGGCGCATGGCGGGATAGGATCGCCCCGATGGCGCGGACCGCTTGCGTCAGGCCCTCGACGCGGGCGCCGCGGGCGAAAGCCGCGACGAGGCTCTCGATCACGGCGCGCCACTCCTCTTCCGGCACACGGCCGGAAATCGCCACGTCGCCGATCACCTCCGCATGATGCTCGGCGGCGGAGACGTAGAGCAGCACGCCGGTGCGGCCTCGCGTATCGGCCATGCCGCGGCTCACGAATTCGTGCTGGGCGGCCTCCCGGGCCCGCGCGCGCTTGATCGCGCCCGGGACGAGGCGGAGCCGCAGCGGCCTCCATACCCCGAGCGCCAGGACCAGGATGGCGACCCCGAGCTGCGCGGCGAAGATGCGCACCGGGCCGAGCTCGGTCCACAGGATGAGCGGCCATGGCGCGAGCAGCGCCGCGATCAGCGCGTAGAGGAAGGGAATGGCTCGGTAGCCGCTCGACTGCCGGGCGATCACGACGACGATCTCGCCCGCGGTGCCCCGCTCGGCCTCGCGTATCGCCGTCTCCACCCGCAGACGCTCGTCGCCGCTCAGCATGTCACCATGACCCCGAGGCGCCGCCGCCGCCCGACGAGCCGCCTCCGCCGAAGAAGCCTCCGCCGAAGCCTCCTCCTCCCGAGAACCCGCCGCCCCAGCCTCCGCCCGGCGTCGGCAGGATCACCCACGAGCCGCCGCGGCTCCGGTGGTAGCGGCTCGGCCCCCCGCCGTTCCGGAAGAACGCCCGTATGACGATGATGAGGATCACGAGCATGAAGGCGACCGTGAACCAGTCGAGCTCGCCGTGATCGTCCGCGCGGACCTTGGCCCGTCGCTGCCATTCCTCCGCATCCCCGGTCAGGATGCTGAGCACGGCGTCCACGCCCGCGTCGATGCCGCCTGCGAAATCGCCCGCCCTGAAGCGGGGCGCCATCGCGGTCCGGATGATGACGCCCGAGAGCGCGTCCGTCAGCGCGCCTTCGAGGCCGTAGCCGACCTCGATGCGCACCTTGCGCTCGTTCGGCGCGACGAGGAGCAGCACGCCGTTGTTCCTCGCCTTCTGGCCGAGCTGCCAGTGGCGGAAGAGGCGGTTGGCGAAGTCCTCGATGCTGGTCCCGCCGAGCGACGGCACGGTGGCGACCACGACCTGGTCCGTGGTCCTGTCCTCATGCGCCTTCAGCTTCGCCTCGAGGGCCCGGCGCTGCTCGGCGCCGAGCAGGTTCGCGGCATCGACGACGCGGCCGGCGAGCGGGGGAAAGCTCTGGGCGAGAGCCGGCCCGAGCAGTGCGCACAGGGCAAGCAGGATGAAGAGCGCGTGCTTCGGCCCGCGCCGCCGCGCGGCGCCGCTCGGCAGCACGCATGTCGAGCTGATCAGCACCAGAAGACCCGGGTCGCAGCTTTCGTCATTCCAGGAAGCCCGCGGGCCCGCCCACGGCCGTCCCGAGGGCGCGCAAGGGGTCCCGTCAGAACTTCACCTGCGGCGGGCGGTCGGATCCCTGGGTCGCCGTGAAGACCTCCATGGGCTTGGCGTCCGGATAGAGGATGGCCGCGATCCAGCGCCCGGGGATCGTGCGCAGCTCCGTGTTGTAGGCCTGGACGGTCTGGATGTAGTCGCGCCGCGCGACCGCGATGCGGTTCTCCGTCCCTTCGAGCTGCGACTGCAGGGCCAGGAAGTTCTGGTTGGACTTCAGATCCGGATAGTTCTCCACGGTAGCAAGCAGCCGCCCCAGTGCGCCCGAGAGCTGGTTCTGGGCCTCCTGGAACTCCCTGAACTTCGCCGGGTCGGTGATCGTGGAGGCATCCACCCGCACGCTGGTCGCCTTGGCACGCGCCTCGATGACCTGGGTCAGCACCTCGCGCTCCTGCTGGGCGTAGCCCTTCACGGTCTCGACGAGATTCGGGATGAGGTCGGCCCGGCGCTGGTACTGGTTCTGCACCTCCGCCCAGGCGGCCTTCGCGCGTTCTTCGAGCGTCGGCACGTTGTTGATGCCGCAGCCGGCGAGCACCAGACTGAGGAGACCGGCAAGGAGACCGATGCGAAGACCCGTTCCAACCATATTCTTCCCTTCCGTCAGAAGCCTTCCGCCAGCGTACCGCGCTGGCGCGGATCGGCCGCGCCGGCAAGACCCTCGCGCGTGACGACGATCGAGCTCGCCGAGCCCGAGGTCGACCCGATGGCGACCCGGTGTCCCCTGTCACGCAGGAGACGCAACGTATCCGGCGACAGCCCGGTTTCGACGAGCAGGCGGTCAGGCCGCCATTGGTGGTGGATCCGCGGCGCGGCGACCGCCTCGGCTATATTTAGGTCGAAATCCAGGTATCCAAGGATCACCTGAAGCACGGTCGTGATGATGCGGCTGCCGCCCGGGCTCCCGGTCGCCATGACGAGCCTGCCGTCGCGGAAGACAAAGGTCGGCGCCATGGACGAAAGCGGCCGTGCTCCCGGGGCGACGCTGTTCGCCTCCCCGCCCACGAGCCCATAGGCGTTCGTCGCGCCGGGCCTGGCAGCGAAATCGTCCATCTCGTTGTTCAGCAGGACGCCGGTTCCGGCGGCCACGAGCCCCAGGCCGTAGGAGAAGTTCAAGGTATAGGTGTTCGAGACCGCGTTCCCGTCCCGGTCGACGACGGAGTAATGCGTGGTCTGGTCCGGCTCGTGGGCCAGCGGATCGCCGGCCGCGATCTCGTCCGCGGGGCGCGCCCGGGCGGGATCGATGCGCGCCCGGAGCTTGGCCGCATATTCCTTCGAGACCAGGCCGGCGACCGGGACCTTCACGCGGTCGGGGTCGCCGAGCCAGGCGGCGCGGTCGGCATAGGCCGGCTTCATGGCCTCTGCCATGAGGTGGATCCCATCGGCGCTGCCGGCCCCGAGCGCCGCCAGATCGTAGCCCTCCAGCATGTTCAGGATCTGGATCAGATGGACCCCACCCGAGCTCGGAGGCGGCATGGAGACGATCTCGTGGCCGCGATAGGTGCCCCGGAGCGGCTCCCGGACCAGGGGCCGGTAGCGGGCGAGGTCCTCCGGCGTCATCACGCCGCCCGCCTCCCGGACGGCGGCGGCAAGCCGCGTCGCGGTCTGCCCCTTGTAGAAGGCGTCCGGCCCCTCCCTCGCGATCGCGCCGAGCGTATCCGCCAGATCGGGCTGGGCCAGCCGCTGGCCGCGCCCGAGCGGGCGGTCGCCGTCGAAGAAGACCGCCCGCGTCAACGGGAAGCGGCCGAGGCGCCCGGCCGCACCCGGGAGCGAATCGGCAAGATCGTCCTCGACCGCAAAGCCCTCGCGCGCGAGACGCTCGGCCGGGGCGATCAGCTCCGCCAGCGCGAAGCGCCCTGACCCGTAGTGCCGGTGCGCCAGCGCGAGCCCTGCCACCGTGCCCGGAACGCCGACCGCAAGCCCGCTGTCGCGGGACTTCCTCGGATCCGGCTCGCCGCCGGGTCCCAGAAACATGTCGCGCGTGGCGGCCGCGGGCGCGGTCTCGCGATAATCGATCGCGACCGTCTCGTTCCGCGCCGCTAGATGCACCAGCATGAAGCCGCCGCCGCCGAGATTGCCGGCGCGGGGCAGCGTCACCGCGAGCGCGAAGCCGACGGCCACCGCGGCGTCGACGGCGTTGCCGCCCCGGCGCAGGATGTCGACGCCGATCCGCGTCGCCTTCGCCTCCTGCGAGGCGACCATCCCGTTCCGCGCGACCGCCGGCAGGAAGCGCGCCCGGTCCGACAGGATCGCGGCCGGCTCGTTCGCCGGCATGCCGGGCGGAGCCTCCTGGGCGACGGCCGCGCCGGCGGCGGCCCCGAGCGACAGCGCGAGGACCAGCCTGCTCAGCACCTCGCGCATGCATCTTCCCTCTGCGGCAGTCCGAACCTGGACCGGCCCCGAGCCGTCCTTTAAGGCCCGCACCGTCCGGCTGGAAGCCGCGCCGGGGGCGCCGCCGAACGGAGGGGGGAGACCAGATGATCGATCGCCGACGCATGCTGCTGCGGAGCGCCGGGGCGACCGCCGTCGCGCTCGCCGGCGGACGGGCCTGGGCTCAGGGTTGGGCGCCGAGCCGGACGGTGACCATCGTGGTTCCCTACCCGGCAGGGGGCGCCGTGGACGTGCTGGCCCGCATCGTGGCGGAGGGGATCCAGGGCCCTCTCGGCCAGTCGGTCGTGGTCGAGAACCAGCCCGGCGCCTCGGGCGCGCTCGGCACGCGGCGCGTCGCCCGCTCGGAGCCGGACGGGCATACCCTCGTCCTGTCCACGAACCAGACGCACGCGACGAACATCTCGCTCCTGCCCGATGGCGGGGGCTACGACCCGATCAGGGATTTCGCTCCGCTGGCGGGCCTTGCGGACCTGCAGCACCTCCTCGTCGTCAGGAAGGATCTCCCCGCCGAGGACGTCGCCGGGCTGCTTTCCCTGGCGAGGAGTTCAGGCCGCGAGCTCACCTGCGGCTCGACGGGTCCCGGCTCCGCCTCGCATCTCACGATGGAGCTCTTCAAGGCGCAGACGGGGACCAATCTCGTCCACGTGCCGTATCGCGGGGCCGCCCCGATGCTGCAGGATCTGATCGGCGGCCGCGTGGACATGAGCTTCGCGACGGTGCCGACCGTGCTCGGCCAGGTGCAGGGTCAGGAACTCCGGGCGCTCGGCGTCGCCTCGCCGCGGCCCTCCCCGCACCTGCCCGATCTTCCGACCCTTGCCGGCGCCGGCGTCCCGGGCGTCGAGGCGGATGCCTGGTGCGCCATCTTCGCGCCCGCCGGGATCGCGCCCGCGATCCGCGACCGCTACCGCGACCTGATCAAGGCCGCGCTCGACAGGCCGGAGGTCCAGGCCAACATCGCCAAGCAGGGGATGAGCCTGAACTGGCGCGAGCCCGACGCCTTCGCGGCGTTCCAGCGCGAGGAGGTGACGCGCTGGGCAGGCATCATCAAGGCGGCGAAGATCGAGCCGCCGAAACCCTGAGGACCTCCGTCATGCTGCTCGACGGCATCGTTCCTGCGCCCGGGCTGCTCGCCGCCTATTCGCTCGCCTGCTTCGTCCTGTTCATCACGCCGGGGCCGGACATGAGCCTCTTCCTGGCCAAGACGATCGCGGGCGGCCGGCGGGCGGGGCTCCTCTCCATGCTGGGGGCGATGGCCGGATGCTGCATCCACACGCTCCTTGCCGTGATCGGCGTCTCGGCGCTGCTCGCCGCCTCCGCGACCGCTTTCGCGGTCCTGAAGATGGTGGGTGCGGCCTATCTCCTATGGCTCGCGGTCGATGCCATCCGCAACGGCTCGGCGCTGCGGATGCGCGAGACCGGGCGGCAGGAGCTCTCTGCCTGGCGCACCTTCCTGCTGGGATTCGGGGTGAACCTGACGAATCCGAAGATCGTGCTCTTCTTCGTGACCTTCCTGCCGCAATTCGTGGACGCTGCGAACCCGCACGCCTCGGGCCAGCTCGTCTTCCTGGGCCTCTATTTCGTGGCCTTCTCGACCCCGCTCGCGGCGGTCCTCGTGCTGGGGGCCGAGCGGACGATCGCCCTTCTCACCCGCCACCCGCGCGTAATGCGTGCGATCGACTACGTCTTCGCGGGCGTCTTCGGCGCCTTCGCGCTGCGGATCGCGACCATGCCGGGGCGGTAGGATCGCGCACCGTGACGGCGGGCGGCGTTCAGCTTCCTTGACAGCGGCAGGCACCCGTCCATATAGGGCGCCTCCCGGTCGGACCCGCGGATGGCGGAGTAGCTCAGCTGGTTAGAGCAGAGGAATCATAATCCTTGTGTCGGGGGTTCGAGTCCCTCCTCCGCTACCATCTTTCCCCACTGACGCCCTGACGCCGCTCGGGTAGTCCCGCTCCCAGCAGCCGGGCGCACGGTAGCCGGCAAGACCGAAGGATCAGACGCCGATCCGTGGCGGCTTGTGGCGATCGAGACCGATCGCGATGTTCTTGGTCTCCATGTAGATCTCGAAGGCGTAGTCGCCGCCGTCCCGGCCGATGCCGCTCGCCTTCACGCCGCCGAAGGGAGTGGGCAGGTGGCGGACGTTCTCCGAGTTCACCCAGACCATCCCGGCTTCGACGCTCTCCGAGACGCGATGCGCGCGGCCGACATCCCCGGTCCAGATATAGGCGGCGAGGCCGTAGCGGACGTCGTTCGCGATGCGCACGGCCTCGGCCTCGTCCTCGAACGGGATCGCGGTCAGGACCGGCCCGAAGATCTCCTCCTGGGCGATCCGCATCTGGCTCTCCGCTCCGGTGAAGAGCGTCGGGCAGACGTAGTTGCCGGCCCCGTCCATCGCCCGCCCGCCCCCGAAGGCGATGGTGGCGCCGCCGGAGCGGGCATGGTCGGCGTAGCTCAGGACCTTGTCGACGTGGCGGCTGTGGATGAGCGGCCCGATCTCCGTCTTCGGGTCGAGGGGATGGCCGACGCGGATCCTCGCCACGCGCTCCTTCAGGCGGGCCGTGAAGTCCGGATAGATGGAGCGCTGGACGAGCGCGCGGCTCGACGAGGTGCAGCGCTGGCCGTTCAGGCTGTAGATCATGAACAGGACGGCATCGAGCGCACGGTCGAGATCGGCATCGTCGAAGACGATCACCGGGTTCTTGCCGCCGAGCTCGAAATGCACCCGCTTCAGCGTCGGCGCGCCCTGCGCCATGATGTGGCTGCCGGTGACCGACTCGCCCACGAAGGCGATGGCCTTGATCGCGGGATGCTCGGTCAGCGCCTTGCCCGCGCTCTCACCGAAGCCGTGGACGAGGTTGACGACGCCCTTCGGGAGCCCCGCCCCGTCGAAGACCTCGCTCATCACCTCCGACAGGACGACCGCGCTGAGCGGGCTCCACTCGGCCGGCTTGTGGACGACCGTGCAACCCGCCGCGAGCGCGGGCGCGATCTTCCAGGTCGACAGCATGAAGGGGGTGTTCCAGGGCGTGATCACGCCCACCGGCCCGATCGGCTGGCGGATCGTGTAGTTGAGATGGGTGGCGGTCGGAAGGGAGAGCCCGTCCCGGGCTGCCGGGGCCTTGTCGGCATAGAAGCGGAAGTTCTCCGCGCCGCGCAGCGCCGCCTTCGCCATGTAGCGGATCGGCTGGCCCGTATCGACGCTCTCGACGAGCGCGATCTCCTCGGCCCGCGCCTCGATGCGGTCGGCGACCGCGTGGAGCAGCTCGCGCCGCTTCTCGCCGTCGAGGGCGCGCCAGGCCGGGAACGCGGCCTCGGCCGCGCGCGCAGCCTGGTCGATCTCCGCGGCTCCCCCGCCGGCGACCCGGCAGAGAACGGAATTGTCGTGCGGGTCGAGATCGTCGAACGCCTCGCCGGATCGGACCTCCTCGCCCGCGATCCGGTGCGCCACGACGCCGTCCCGGAAGCGGGCGAGGAAGCGCTCCGCCTTGCGCAGGTTGTCACCGGCCGCATCGTTCCTGAGCGGCATGTTCATGTGAGGCGTCCCGATCACGCGGTATTTATCATGTTAATTATACCCTCGTCCGAGGGTCAACGTCACCCTGCGCCGAGCGGAGCCGCCCCGGGCGCGCGGGAGACATGGCGCGCCCGATGGGGTAGCAGGTGACGAACGTCCTGGCGCCGGGTTTCCAGCCAGGCGTTCGGGGAGGAGCAGGCACGTGGATCTCGGACTTCGGGGAAGGACCGCGCTCGTCACCGGGGGGTCGAAAGGCATCGGCTTCGCATGCGCCAAGGCTCTGCTGGACGAAGGCTGCCGGGTCGCCATCGCGTCGCGCTCGCGTGAGAACGTCGATCGCGCCTGCTCCGCCTTGTCGATTGCGGGCGGCTACTGCGCGGACCTGACGGATGCGCGGGAGGCGGCGAGCCTTGCCGACCGGGTCGAGCGCGAGCTCGGCCCGATCGACATCCTGGTCAACAGCGCCGGCGCGGCGCGCCGAACCCCGCCGGACCAGCTCACGCCCGAGAGCTGGCGCGCCGCCATGGACGCGAAGTTCTTCTCCTACATCAACGTGGTCGACCCGGTGATCAAGCGCATGGCGGCGCGCCGCGCCGGGGTCGTCGTGAACATCATCGGCAATGGCGGAAAGGTGGCCTCGCCCATCCACCTTCCGGGCGGCTCCGCCAATGCCGCGCTCATGCTCGCCACCGCGGGCCTGGCCCAGGCCTATGCGGAGGCCGGCGTCAGGGTCGTCGGGATCAATCCCGGCCTGACGGACACGGAGCGCGTTGCCGGCGGCATGGAGGCCGACGCAGCCGCGAAGGGCATCAGCGTCGAGGAGGCCCTCAAGCAGGGCGTCGCACGCATCCCCCTCGGCCGCATGGCCAAGCCTCGGGAGATCGCCGATTTCGTCGCCTTCCTCGCCTCCGACCGGGCGAGCTACCTGACGGGCGTGAACGTCACGATGGATGGGGCGCTGACCGCGACCATCGTCTGAGCTCCGGAAGACGGGGGCTGAGGTTCCGGCGGATGCCGCCGGGAGGCCGGGCGGTCATCGGCCGGGCTTGGGCGAGCGATCGAGCCGCCGGTTGAGGGCGAGGAGCGCGCCCGAGACGATGGTCGCGACGACGATGAGAAGCGTGGCGAGCGCGACCACCGTCGCGACGTCGTTCGTCTCCATCGCCTTGACCAGCAGGTAGCCGATGCCCCGCTGCGACGCGAACATCTCGCCGATCAGGGTCCCGAGCAGAGTGAGCGAGAACCCGATGCGCAGGCCGGACACGATCCCCGGCAGCGCGGCGGGCAGCATGATCCGGCCAGCCGTCTGAACGGGCGTGAGACGCATCGCGCGCGCCGCCCGGAGATAGACCGGGCGTATGTTGCGCACCGCTGCCATCGTGAACACCGCGACCGGCACGATCCCGTGGATGACCCCGAAGGCGATCTTCGCCGAGATCCCGAGCCCGAAGAGAAGGAGGATGATGGGATAGAGCGTGATCTTCGGGATGGCGTAGAGGGCGACCAGGATCGGCTCGGCCACCTCGGCCGAGAGGCGGTGCGCGCCGAGCAGGAGCCCGATCGCGAGCCCGGCCGCGAAGGCGATCGCAAGGGCCGAGAGGAAGGCGCGTCCGGTCTCCCAGGCGTGGCCGCCGAAATCGGAGGACGACATGATCGCCCAGAGCTTCGCAAGGGTCGCCGCAGGCGCCGGAAGCACCGCCGCGCCGACCACCCAGCTCCCGAACTGCCAGAGCGCCAGGAGGCCGAGCAGCACGAGCGCGGAATCGCCCAGGCGGCCCGCCCGCCGCACGGCGGGGGGCGAGGCGGGGACCGGGACGTCAACGTCCGCCGCGGCGCGCATAGAGCTTTTGCTCCCAGGTCCAGAGGCTCATGTTCAGCGTGCAGACGAACGCGAACAGGAGCAGCATCAGCCCGTACATCGTGAGGTTGTCGAAGGAGTTGTACGCGAAGGCGATCGCGAAGCCGATGCCCGAGCCGGCCTGCACGAATTCCCCGGCGATCACCCCGATGAAGGAATAGGCGACCGCGAACTTGACGGCCGTGAACAGCCAGGGCGCGATCGCCGGGACGGTGATCCGGAGCAGGGTCTGCCGCGGGCTGAGCCGCAGGACGCGGGCCGTGCGCATGAAGACCGGAGGCAGCCGGTCGAGCCCGTCCAGCGTGTTGATCGCCACCGCCACCACGGCGAACAGGAAGCCGATCGCGACCAGCGGCCAGCGGTTCAGGCCGAACAGCACGATGAAGACCGGATAGAACACGAAAGTGGGGACGGCGTAGTAGCTCGCCAGCAGGGGATCGACGGCGCGGCGGAAGCGCGGCAGGCGATGCAGCGCGACCCCGATCGCGAAGCCGGCGATCACGGACAGGAGGAAGGCGAGGGACACGGTGGTCAGCGTCTCGGCGATGTGGCCGCGCGCCTCCTGCGTCCCGAGCACGCGCCAGGCGCCGCGCACCATCTCGCTCGGGGCGATGACCGCCTGGCGGTTGACGTAGCCGGCCCGGCAGGCGGCTTCGAGCGCCGCCACCGCCCCGACCAGGACGCCGATCCGGATGATGCCGGCGCGGGTCACCGAGCAGCCGCCAGAGCGCGCATGGACTGATCCCGGAGCCCGGCCCAGATCCGGCCCGTCAGCTCGCCGAACTCCGGACGGGAGACGATGCGGCTGTCGCGCTCGCGCGGCCAGCCGGTCTCGACGAGATCGATGAACGTGCCCGGCCTCGCCGACATCACGCCGATCCGGTCCGACAGGAGGGCGGCCTCGTCGAGCGAGTGGGTGATGAGGAGAACCGTCGCGCCCGTCTCGCGCCACAGGGCCAGGAGCTCGTCTCCCATCAACAGCCGCGTCTGCTGGTCGAGAGCCCCGAACGGCTCGTCGAGGAGCAGGAGGCGCGGACGCGTCACGAGCGTGCGGGCGATGCAGACGCGCTGGCGCATGCCGCCGGAGAGCTGGGCGGGGTAGGCGCCGGCGAAGGGCATCAGGCCCATGAAGGAGAGCGTGTGCTCGACCCGGGCCCGGACTTCGTTCTCGGGCAGCCCGGCCTGGCGGGCCGCGAAGGCCGCGTTGTCGTAGGCGGTCAGCCACGGGAAGCTGGCATCCTCCTGGAACACGACCCCGATCCCGTCCGGAACCTGGCCGCGCACGGGCTTGCCCTCGAAGGCGATGGTTCCGGACGATGGCGGGGCAAGCCCCGCCATCACGTCGAGCAGGGTCGATTTCCCGCAGCCGGAGGGTCCGACGACCGAGAAGAACTCGCCGGCCCTGAGTTCCAGGTCGATGGGCCCGAGGGCGTGGACTGGCTTGCCTGCCCCTCCGGCGGGATAGACGCGCGTCACCCCGGAGAGGCTAGCCTGGACGGTTGAGCTGGAACCCATCTTCGTCAGGATTTCGGCTTCCGCTTCAGATCGTCGGGCAGGTAGCTCTCGTCGACATACTTGCTCCAGTCGAACGGGCCGGCTCCGACCGCCTTCACGAGCTGCAGGCCGCGCAGCATGACGTCCATGCCCTCGTAGTCGAACCCGCCGGGGCTCCAGTACTCCCCCTTCACGGCAAGGATGTCGTCGATCGACTTCTTCGCATGTTCGAGCGGTATCTTGTACTCCTTGGCCATGATGGCTGCGGCCTCGGCGGGGTTCTGGCGGATGAACTCGACGCCCTTGCGGCGCGCCACGATGAGCTTGCGGATGAGGTCCGGATTCTTCTTCAGGAATTCCGTCTTCACGACGCCGACGGTTTGGGTGACCCGCGGCACCCAGTCAGTCGACGTGAAGACGTGGCGGAAATTCGCCTCCTCCTTCGCCCAGACCGGCTGCGTGATGTAGGTCATATCCACCCCGCCCTCCCGCAGGGCGGCCACGCCCGCGCCGATGCCGCCGATCGGACGCCGCTCGACCTGGCCGGTCAGCTTGTTGTCCTCGAGCATCATGGTCGTGATCATGTCGGTGACGGACTTCGGGCTCGAATAGCCGAGCTTCTTGCCCTTCAGATCCTGGACGGTCTTGATGCGCTCGTCGTCCTTACGCGTGACCCAGACCTGGTCCGCGACGCTCAGGACGCCGCCATGCACGATGGTGAGTTCGAGGCCCTGCTGTGCGGCCGCGATGACGGCCGGCAGAGCGACCTCGCCGTAGGGGAGCTCGGAGGCGAGCGCGTTGCGCACGGTCGTGCCGCCGCCGGCGGAGGTGAGGAACCCTGTGACGTCGATCCCGGCTTCCTTGAAGTACCCCTTCTCCTTCGCCACCGCGTAAGGCACGCCGTACATGCCCGTGCCGAAATGGGTGACGTTGAGCTCGACTGCCTGCGGCGCCGTCGCGGTTGCGACCGCGAAGGCCGCGGCGATTGCCCATCTGCGCATGCTTTCCCTCCCGAATGGCGCGCTTTGCGGCGCCGCTGACGTTCGTTCACTCTAATCGACACGCTGGGGCCGCGGACGGCAACCCCGGCGATCCCACGCTCCGGTCAAAGCCAGGGATGGCGCCTGTCGTGCTCGCGCTCGAAGGCCTCCATCCTGTCCCGGTAGCGCAGCGTCAGGTCGATATCGTCGAGCCCCTCCAGCAGGCATTCCTTCCGGAGCGGGTCGATCTCGAACCGGTCGGCGTGGCCGTCCGGCCCCGTCACGGTCTGGGCCGCCAGGTCGATCGTGACGATGCTTCCGGGACGGGCCGACAGGATCTCCAGGAGCGCCGCCACGCGCTCCGGCGGAAGCACGACCGGCAGGAGCCCGTTCTTCAGCGCGTTGTTATAGAAGATGTCCCCGAAGCTCGGCGCGACGACGGCCCGAATGCCTCCGTCCCAGAGCGCCCAGACGGCGTGCTCGCGCGAGGAGCCGCAGCCGAAATTGCGCTCCGCCACGAGAATGCGTGCATGCGCGAATTCCGGCCGGTCGAGCACGAAGGTGCCGCCGTCCCGGCCGGAGCGCAGGTCGCTGAAGAGGGTATCCGCGAAGCCGTCGCGCCTGGCCTTCCAGAGGAACCGGGCCGGGATGATCTGGTCGGTGTCGACATTGGCCGAGGGAAGCGGCGCTGCCACGGCCGAGAGGGTGCGGAACGGCTCCATCAGGCGCCTCCCTGCAGAAGGCGGCGCACGTCGGTGAGCCGCCCCGTGACGGCCGCGGCGGCGGCCATGGTCGGGCTCACGAGGTGGGTGCGCGCTCCCCTCCCCTGCCGGCCGACGAAGTTCCGGTTCGAGGTCGAGGCGCAGCGCTCGCCGGAGGCGACGAGGTCGCCGTTCATGCCGACGCACATCGAGCAGCCCGCGTCCCGCCACTCGAAACCGGCGTCGCGGAAGATCCGGTCGAGGCCCTCGGCTTCGGCCTGAGCCTTCACCAGCCCGGACCCGGGCACGACCATCGCGGGCACGACCGAGCGGCGGCCATCCACCACCCGGGCCGCAGCCCGCAGATCCTCGATCCGGCTATTGGTGCAGGAGCCGATGAACACCCGGTCGATCGCGATCGCGTCGAGCCGCGTGCCGGGCGTGAGGCCCATATATTCCAGCGCGTGGACCATGTCCGTCCGCCGCTCGCGGTCTGCGACCTCGGCCGGGTCGGGGACGCGCCCGGTGATCGGGAGCGCGGCTTCGGGGCTCGTGCCCCAGGTGACCATGGGCGCGATCGAGGACGCGTCCAGCGTCAGCTCGCGGTCGAAGCGGGCGCCCTCGTCCGTCGGCAGCCTGCGCCAATGCGCCAGCGCCGCCTCCCAATGTTCGCCCTTCGGGGCGAAGGGCCGTCCCTCGAGATAGGCGAAGGTCGTCTCGTCCGGGCTGATCATCCCGGCCCGCGCGCCGGCCTCGATCGACATGTTGCAGATCGTGAGGCGCGCCTCGACCGAGAGGCTGCGGATCAGCGAGCCGGCATATTCGATGACGTGGCCGGTCCCGCCCGCCGCCCCGATCTTGCCGATGAGCGCGAGGATGACGTCCTTCGACTGGACCCCGGGCGCGAGCGCGCCGTCGATCGTGACGCGCATCGTCCTCGGCTTCTTCTGCCAGAGCGCCTGGGTCGCGAGCACATGGGCGATCTCGGAGGCGCCGATGCCGAAGGCGAGCGCGCCGAGCGCGCCATGGGTGGCCGTGTGGCTGTCGCCGCAGACGAGGACGGTGCCCGGCTGCGTGATCCCCTGCTCCGGCCCGATCACGTGGACGATGCCCTGGCGGATGTCGTCCAGCGCGAACAGGGTCATGCCGGTCTCGCGGGCGCCGGCCTCGAGCGCCCGGATATGGCCGGCATGGGGCGACGCCGAAAGCGGATCCGGACCCGCGCGCCCCGTGGTCGGCGCGTAGTGGTCCGGCACCGCGAAGGTACGGTCCGGCCGCCGGACAGGCAGCCCGCGCTCGGCGAGTTCGCCGATGATCACGCCGGCGACGTCGTGTATGAGATGCCGGTCGACATGGAGCAGCGTCGAGCCGTCCTCGCGCTCGACGATCGCATGCGCCGACCAGATCTTGTCGAAGAGCGTCCTGGGCGTCCCCATGCGCCCCTCCCCTATTCGGCGGCGATGCGCGGGGACGGCGGGCGGAAGCGGTCGCGCAGCGGGTCCCAGTCCGCCGATCCCATGCGCCGGAACATCTCGCCCGGCGACATCCTGGCGTCGAGCTGCGGATGGCGGCCGGCATCGCGAAGCTCCGCCAGCACCTCGTCGCAGCGGCTGATGACCGCCGCCATCAGCACGCCCGGCAGGATGGCGAGGCGGTAGCCCATGCGGTCCGCCTCCGCGAGGTCGACCTGGGGCGTCTTCCCGGCCCAGGCGAGGTTGAGCAGGCACGGCCCCTTCACGAGCTTCGGCACGGCGGCGATCTCATCGAGCGTCTGCGGCGCTTCGAGAAAGGCCATGCCGGCGCCCGCCTCCAGGGCCGCGTTGCAGCGGCGGACGGCCTCCTCCAGGCCCATCCCGGCACGTGAGTCGGTGCGGGCGATGATGGTGAAGTTCGGGTTCCGCTTCGCGGCGACCGCCGCCCTGATCTTGGCGATGTAGTCGTCGAGCGGGATGACGACCTTGTTGTCGAGGTGGCCGCAGCGCTTGGGGAATTCCTGGTCCTCGATATGGATGCCCGCGACGCCCTTCTTCTCGTATTCCCGTACGGTCCGGGTGGCGTTCAGTTCGTTGCCGAAGGCGGTATCGGCATCTGCGATGACCGGGACGTCGACCGCGTCCGCGATCCGGCCCGCATTCTCGGTCATCTCGCTCATCGTCACGAGCCCGTAATCGGGGAAGCCGAGCGTCGCGGCCGTCCCCGCGCCCGTCATGTAGACGGCGTCGAAACCCGCCTGGGCGATCAGCCGGGCCGTGATGCAGTCATAGGCGCCCGGAGCGACCACCATCCCCCCGCTCTTCAGCCGCTCGGCGAACCTGTCGGCAGCGTTCATCATCCTGTCATCCCCGTATCCTGTGAGCGGCCGTCGCCGATCTCGAACAGCGCTTTGACCTCGATCGGGATGTCCGCGTCGAGGTGGCCAGCCCGATGGCGGACCGGACAGGCCTGATGCCGAGGCCGAGGAAGCTCGCGCAGATTGCCGGGCCGGCGAACAGCCAGACTGCGCCGAAGACGAGGTCCAGCTGCCTCACTCGATCCTCCCCTGCTGGATCGCATGTTCGCGATCGGCTTTCCGCCCTTCGGCAGAGACTGCGCAACGGCCGTGCCACGCAGGGGAATGGCGACACGGCCGCCTAAGTCATTGAACCGGCGGCCGGACCAAGCTGCGACCTCCTCCCGTTGCGACTTGCTGCCCGTTTCACGGACGGAGCGATCCGTCTCATGAAACGTTTCACGTCGCCCGGCGCTCCAGCTCCTGCATGTGCCGCCAGAGCGTCGCCCGGCTGATGCCCAGGCGGCGCGCCGTCTCCTGCCGCCGCCCGCCGGTCTCGGCGAGAACCTCGTCGAGCCGCTCGCGCCAGTCCGCGGCGCTCCCTGCCGCCGGAGGTGGCTGCGGCAGCGCGAAGAGCTCGGGGCAATCCTGCGCGAGATATTCGAGGGATGCCGGCCCATCCGCCTGGCCGTGAGCCAGGAGCACGGCCAGGCGCTCGCACAGATTCTCCAGCTCCCGGACATTGCCGGGCCATCGGTACGCCACCAGGCGCGGCAGGAGGGCTGCGAAGAGTTCCGGATCGAGCGTCGATCCGAGACGCCGGAGGCAGCGGGCGAGGAAGGTACTCGCCAGCTCCTCGACATCCTCCGCCCGATCCCGGAGCGGCGGCACCTGCAGCCGCAGGATGTTGATGCGGTAGTAGAGGTCCGACCTGAACCGCCTCTCCTGGATGAGAAGGTCGAGCGGCTGATGCGTCGCGGCGATGATCCGGACGTCGACCGGGATCGGCCCGACGCCTCCCAGCCTGACGATCTCGCGCTCCTGCAGCGCCCGCAGGAGGCGCGTCTGCAGCGGGGGCGCCATGTCGCCGATCTCGTCGAGAAAGAGCGTTCCGGTATGCGCGGCCTCGAACAGGCCCGGCTTGCCGCCGCGGCGTGATCCGGAGAAGGCGCCTTCCTCGTAGCCGAACAGCTCGCTCTCGAGCAGCGTCTCCGGGAAGGCCGAGCAGTTGACGGCGACGAAGGGCCGATCGGCGCGCCTGCTCGCGCTGTGGATCGCCTGGGCGAACAGCTCCTTGCCGGTGCCGCTTTCGCCGGAGATGAGAACGGTGATGTCGGTGGCGGCGAAGCGGCGCGCCGTCTCCCGCGCCCGCTGGAGAGCGGGCGAGCTGCCCTTCAGATCCGCGAAGCTGTAGCGGGCGGCGGGGGACTTCTCCTTCCGCTTCTGCGAGCGCAGGCTCGTATCCGCCTCGCGGATGGAGCGCGCATCCTGCAGGGTCAGCACCGCTCCGGTGATCTGGCCACGCTCCCGGATCGCCGACCGGCCCCGGACCCAGTCGCGGCGCGCGACGCGGATCACCTCGCCCCGATCCGGCTCGCCGCTCTCCAGCGTGCCCAGGAGGGACAGTTCAGCCGGGTAGCGGTCGAGCGGCTGGCCGAGGAGCTCCGCCCGGCTGCCGCCGAGCACCCGCTCCATGGGCGTGTTGAGCGCCACGATCCGGTGCCTCCGGTCCACCGCCAGCACCGCTCCCTCCAGGCTCTGGAGCACGCCGTCGAGCTGGGCGTAGCGCGCCCGCTCGAGCCGGGCGACCCGGCCGAGCTCGAGCGCATCTTCGATGCCCTGCCGCACGGAGGAGAGCGAATAGGAGAGGATGGCCGTGAGCCCTTCCTTCTCAGCGCTTTCGCACACGATGCTGGAGCCGATCACGACCGGGTAGCCATGTGCGGCGAGTTCGCGCACCGCCTCCTGCGCCTCCGCCGGGGTACGATAGGCCTTCTGGGCCACCTCGACGCGCAGGAGGTCCCGCACCTGGTCGAGTTCGGGGACGGTCTGGCGATAGCTCACGACGCCGACGCGCCGCGTGATCTCGCGCGCCTTCAGCATCGCGAGCATGATGTCGTATCCCGTGACCTTGATGACCGCGACGGGCGTGGACAGCGAGCCGCGCAGGAAGCTGGCATTCGCGCCGGCGCTCACGAAGGCGTCGATGGTGCCGCTGCGCTCGCGGGCGCGCGCGATGGCGAGCGCCGCCTCGAAGGATTCGTCGATGACCTCGAACTGAGCCCGGTCGCCATATTCCTCGATCACCGAGCGCGCGAGGCGGCTCAGGTGACGATAGCTGAGGAAGCAGAGCCGGATCGGCCCCTCCGCCTCCGCAAGAGGTGTCTGCATCGCCGGCCTCCCGTTTCACCGACGTCTCACGCGTCTTCGTGAAACGTAGCATGCCGGGAGGTGACAACGTCAAACGCGAGCCGTGTCAGTCACTTGCACGACCGTCGCGGTGGCATGGCGGTTGCCGTGCCGTTGCCTTAGACCGGCGATTACCCGCACTTCTTCTCCGATCCCGCTCGGACCGAAGATTGCGACGAGCCGCGTCATGCGGGTCGCGATCACCTGACCTCCGAGGCGCCCTGGACCGACATGACGAGCAAGCCAGCCATGACAGACGACAGCCCTGCCGGCGCGGCCCAGGCAGGCCCACTTTCGGACCTTCGCGTGCTGGAGATGGGCCAGCTCCTTGCCGGTCCCTTCTGCGGTCAGTTGCTGGCGGATTTCGGCGCCGAGGTGATCAAGATCGAGCAGCCCGGCACCGGCGACCCGATGCGGGAATGGGGGCGCGAGAAGCCGCACGGGCAGTCGCTCTGGTGGCCCGTGATCGCCCGCAACAAGAAGTCGATCGAGATCAATGCCCGCGTTCCCGAGGGGCAGGAGATCATCCGCGAGCTGGTGAAGCGCTCCGACATCCTGATCGAGAATTTCCGGCCCGGCACGATGGAGAAGTGGGGCCTCGGCTACGAGGCGCTGGCCGCCGTCAATCCGCGCCTCATCATGATCCGCGTCTCCGGCTACGGCCAAACTGGGCCCTATTCCAGGAACGCCGGCTACGGCGCGATCGGCGAGGCCATGGGCGGGCTGCGCTACGTGGTCGGCGATCCGTCCAACCCGCCATCCCGCACCGGCATCTCGATCGGCGACACGCTGGCTGCGACCTTCGCCTGCCTGGGCGGCCTGATGGCCCTGCATGCGCGCGAGCGCACCGGACGCGGGCAGGTCGTCGACAGCGCCATCTACGAGGCCGTCCTCGCCGTGATGGAGAACCTCGTCACCGAATACGACAAGACCGGCTATATCCGCGAGCGCACGGGCTCGATCCTGCCCAATATCGCGCCCTCCAACGTCTACCCGACCAAGAGCGGCGTCTTCGTGCTGATCGCGGCCAACCAGGACACGGTCTTCAAGCGCCTCGCGGCCGCGATGGGCCGGCCGGAGCTGGCCGAGGATCCGCGCTACGCGACCCACACGGCGCGCGGCCAGCGCCAGGCGGAGCTCGACGCCATGATCGCGGAATGGACTTCCGGCTTCGAACGGGAGGAGCTCGGGCGGCTGCTGGACGAGCACGGGGTGCCGCGCGGCGACATCTACCGTGCCCCCGAGATGCTGGAGGATGCGCATTTCAAGGCGCGCGAGGCGATCGTCCAGGTGGCGCATCCGCGGCTCGGGATGCTGAAGATGCAGAACGTCGCCCCGCGCCTGTCGGCGACGCCCGGCCAGGTCAAGCGCGCCGGGCCGGACCTCGGCGAGCACAACGACGAGGTGTTCGGCGGGCTGCTCGGCATGGGGGCGGACCGGATGGCGAGGCTCGCCCGCGAGGGCGTCATCGGCGCCGGCCGGCGCGAGGCTGCGTGATGTCGGGCCCGACCGGAAACGGCGTGCGGCCGAAAGAGGTCGAGATCGTCGAGGTGGGGCCGCGGGACGGGCTCCAGAACGATCCCCAGCTCGTTCCGACCGACGTGAAGATCGAGCTGATCCGCAGGCTGGCCGCGACCGGGCTGCGGCGGATCGAGGCGACGAGCTTCGTGCATCCCAAGCGCGTGCCGCAGATGGCGGATGCCGAGGAGGTCGTGCGCCGCCTGGGCGATATCCCGCATCTGCGCCTGTCGGCCCTGGTCCTGAACGAGCGCGGCTTCGACCGGGCGCTCGCGACCGGAGCCTTCGCCGAGATCACCTTCGCGGCGGTGGCGAGCGAGACCTTCAGCCAGCGCAACCAGGGCGCGACGGTCCAGGAGAACCTGGAGACCTGGCGCGCCATCTCGCGCAGGGCCGAAGCGGCGGGACTGTTCCGCTCGGTCACGATCGCGGCGGCCTTCGGCTGCCCCTTCGAGGGCGAGGTCCCGGTGGCGCGGGTCGCGGATCTGGCCCGCGCGGTGGCCGATATCGGGACCGAGGAGCTGTCGCTTGCCGACACGATCGGGGTCGGCGGCCCGGCGGATGTCGAGATCCGCTTCGCGGCCATCCGCGACGCCGCGCCCGGGATGAAGCTGCGCGCCCATTTCCACAACACGCGCAATACCGGCTACGCCAATGCCGACGCCGCGCTCAGAATGGGCGTGTCGGCCTTGGACGCGAGCCTCGGCGGGATGGGCGGCTGCCCCTTCGCGCCCGAGGCGACCGGCAATATCGGCACGGAGGACCTCGTCTATATGCTCGACCGCAGCGGCGTCGCCTCCGGGGTCGCGTTCGCGGGCCTGCGCGATACAACCGCCTGGCTCGAAGAGCGGATGGGCCGCCGCCTTCCGGCCCAGACGGCACATTGCAGCATCTTCCCGCCTGTCCCGGCATGATCCTTCGGGGCCTTCCCGCCGGCCGGGCCCCGATCACGGCTGCAGCGCGGCCACGGCCTCTTCCAGCGCGTCCTGCCAGGGCCGCGGCGCGATGCCGAACGCGTCCCGGATCCGATCGGTCGCGAGACGCGAATTGGCGGGCCTGCGGGCCGGCGTCGGGTACTCGGCCGTGCTGATCGCCTTGACGCGCGCCGACGGCCCGCCGCGCCGGGCGGAGGCCGCGAAGATCGCTTCCGCAAATCCGGCCCAGCTCGCCTCGCCCGCATTCACGAAGTGGAAGGTGCCGGCCGGCGCATCCGGGCTGCGGACGAGATCGAGGGTGACGCGGGCGAGCGCCGCCGCGAGGTCGCCCGCGAAGGTCGGGCAGCCGCGCTGGTCCGAGACGACGCCCAGTTCCTCGCGGCCCGATCCCGCAAGCCGCAGCATGGTCTTGAGGAAGTTCGAGCCGTGCGGGCTCACCACCCAGGCCGTGCGAATGATCGCATGGCGCGGATTGCCCGTGCGGACCGCCTGCTCGCCGCCCTCCTTCGAGGCGCCGTAGACGCCGAGCGGACCGACGGGATCGTCCTCGCGGTAATAGCCGTCCTTCGATCCGGGAAAGACGTAATCGGTCGAGACATGCACGATCGGAATGCCGCGCTCGGCGCTGCGCCTGGCGAGGAGCGCCGGGGCGAGCGCATTGACCCGCCAGGCCTGCACGACCTCCGTCTCGGCCTTGTCCACCGCCGTATAGGCCCCTGACGAGATGATCGCGGCCCAGGGCCGGGCGGCGAGGACGCGATCGATCGCCTCCGCATCGGCCAGGTCGAGCTCGGCGCGCGCCGGGGCGTGGAGCCGCACGCCCTCCGGCCAGGCCTGCCGCTGGAGCTCGGTCCCGACCTGCCCCGAGCCGCCCGTAACGAGGATGTCCATGCGCGACCCTGGCCGATGCGTCCCCGTCCCGCGGACGCGATCCGGCGGTCAGGCCGGCTGCGCTGCGTGAGGGCTCGCCGCAATAGCACCGGGCCGAGGCCGAAGGAACCGCGCCCCATTGCGCGGCGACGCATCGGGTCGCGTGATCGGTACCATCAAGCGTTTCACCTTGAACCGGATGGTGCGGCGCACTAGGGTCCCGGCGCTCTCAGCACCATCGGAGACGTTCCATGGCCTTCCTGGCCGACACCCTTTCGCGCGTGAAGCCCTCCGCGACCATCATGATGACGCAGAAGGCCCGCGACCTGAAGGCGAAAGGCCGGGACGTGATCTCGCTCTCCGTCGGCGAGCCGGATTTCGACACGCCGGACAACGTCAAGCAGGCCGCGATCGAGGCGATCCGGCGCGGCGAGACGAAGTACACCCCGGTCTCCGGCATCCCGCAGCTGCGCGAGGCGATCGCCCGCAAGTTCAAGCGCGAGAACGGGCTCGACTACAAGCCGTCGCAGACGATCGTCGGCACCGGCGGCAAGCACGTCATCTTCAACGCGCTGATGGCGACGCTGAACCCGGGCGACGAGGTGATCGTCGTGGCGCCCTACTGGGTCTCCTACCCGGAGATGGTCGGCCTGTGCAGCGGCACGCCGGTGATCGTCGAGGCCGCGATGGAGCACGGCTTCAAGCTCCAGCCGGAGGTGCTCGAACGCGCCATCACGCCGAAGACGAAGTGGATCATCCTCAACTCGCCGTCCAATCCGTCCGGGGCCGCCTATACCTGGGACGAGATGAAGAAGATCACGGACGTGCTCGTCCGGCACCCGCATGTCTGGGTGCTCACCGACGACATGTACGAGCATCTCACCTACGGCGACTTCGAGTTCGTCACCCCCGCCCAGGTCGAGCCGAACCTCTACGAGCGCACGCTGACGATGAACGGCGTCTCCAAAGCCTATGCGATGACCGGCTGGCGCATCGGCTATGCGGCCGGTCCCGAGCAGCTCATCAAGGCCATGGACTTCGTGCAGGGCCAGCAGACGAGCGGCGCCTGCTCCATCGCGCAATGGGCCTCCGTCGAGGCGCTCGACGGGCCGCAGGACCACCTCAAGGTCTTCAGGAAGGCCTTCGAGGAGCGGCGCGACCTCGTCGTGTCCATGCTCAACCAGGCCACCGGCCTGAAATGCCCCAAGCCCGAAGGGGCGTTCTACGTCTATCCCTCCTGCGCGGACACGATCGGCAAGACGACGAAATCCGGCAAGCGCATCGAGACGGACGAGGATTTCGTCCTCGAGCTGCTGGAGCAGGAAGGCGTCGCGGCCGTCCACGGCTCGGCCTTCGGCCTCGGCCCGAACCTGCGCATCTCCTACGCCACCTCGAACGAACTCCTGGAGGAGGCCTGCCGGCGCATCCAGCGCTTCTGCGGCGAGCTGCGCTGACCTGCCGGCGAGCGGCCCCCACGGCCTCGCGGGGACCGCTCCGGCCCTTGCGAGGCCGGCATGATGATGCCGCTTGAAACCGCCGACGAACACGAGTTCGCCGGCTGCATCGACGCGATCCTGTCGGTCTATCCCGAGCTTGCGACCGCGCGCTTCGCGATCGCGGGGCGCGGCTGGCACAGCCTCGCGGTCGAGGCCGACGACCGGCTGATCTTCAAGTTTCCCAACGGGCAGGAAGCCGAGGCGGCCTTGCGGCGCGAGGCCGGCCTGCTCCGCGTCTTGCGCCGCCGCCTCTCGACCCCGGTCCCGGACATGGTCCTCAGCGAGACCCCGCGGCTGTTCTCACGTCACGAGAAGCTGCCGGGCGTTCTGCTGCTCAGCGATGTCTATGACGGCCTCGGACAGGCTGAGCGCGACACCCTTGCCGCGGATCTCGCCCGCTTCTTCGCCGAGCTGCATTCGCTGGATATCGACGCGATGCGGGCCGCCGGCGCGCTGCCCGTCGAGACGTGGCGCTCGGACGAGGCGAGCCTCGAGCCTGCCTGGCGCATCCTTCCAGGTGCCATCCGCGGCCGCGCGCAGGCGGCACTGCGGGATTACCGGAGGCTCGGCCCCGATCCGCTGGGCGAGGTCTACGGGTTCTTCGACGCGCATGGCTGGAACATGGCCTTCGACCCGGCGAGAGGCCGCCTGTCCGGCATCTTCGACTTCGCCGATTCCGGCCTCGGGCCGCCGCACCGCGAATTCGTGCAGCCGTCCCTCATCCACCCCGAGCTGCCGCGCCGGGCCGCGGAACGTTACGGGCGGCTCACGGGCCGCAGGGTCGAGCGCCAGCGCATCTTCCTGCTGACCGCCGCCATGCGGGTCTCCGAACTCGCCGGCGCCGTGGAGACCGGGCACGAGGTTCCAGCGCTCATGCGCCTGGTGGTGAGCTGGTTCGAGGCCCGCGACACCGGCTGAGCCGGGAGCGGCGCAACCCTTGCCATGCCTCACCTTTGTTGCTCGGCGGCGACAGCCGGCTCGTCGCGACTCGGCTAGGTTTTCCACATTCCTGGAGAACTCGATTCGATGGTGCGTTTCCTCGCGCTTGCGGCGGCCGGACTGGCGGGATTCACGACTGCCGCGTCTGCGGCGGATCTGCCGTCGCGGGCGGCGCCGGCGCCGGCGCCCGAGATGCTCGTCATCCCCTATGCCTGGTCCGGCTTCTATCTCGGCGTGAATGCGGGCTACGGCTTCTCCGACAACCGCCACCGCCCGGTCTGCGCCCCCGCCTGCGCTCCGACGCCCGCGCTCGATACGGACGGGGACGGCTTCGTCGGCGGCGGGCAGCTCGGCTACAACCAGCAGATCGGCCGGTTCCTCGGCGGCATCGAGACGGATCTCCAGTACAGCGATATCGGCCGCACGGTCGGCGGCACGGCCGCGGGCGCGGTCTCGTACACGGCCGCGCAGCGCCTCGACTATCTCGGCACGCTGCGGGCCCGCGTCGGCCTCGTCATGGACCGGGTCCTCGTCTTCGCGACCGGCGGCCTCGCCTATGGCGATGTCCGCAGCGCGCAGACCATCGCGTTCCCGGGTGCCGCCTATGCGGTCGCGTCGACCCGGACCGAAGTCGGCTTCGCGGCGGGCGGCGGCGTCGAGTACGGGTTCACGCCGAACCTCACGGGCAAGGCCGAGGCGCTCTATTACGATCTCGGCCGCCGCACCCTCGCCGGTCCCGCGACTCCTCCGGCGGGGCTCGTCCGCGGCGCGCGCTTCGAGAGTGCTGGCGTCGTCGCGCGGGCCGGACTGAACTACAAGTTCAACCTCTTCTAGGCCCGGCGCGGCGCTTCCGTCCAGGCCGGTCCGGAACCCTGGCCGCGTGCCGGGGCTTGTTCCGCTCGTGCGGTTTCGGCGTCCGCGCAGGGGCTGCCGGGTTCCGCCGGACGTGGATGAACGGAGATCGCTCATGCTGAAGCGGACCTTTCTCGCCCTCGGATTGTCGGCCGCCGCCGCCATCTTTGCGGGCAACGCCCAGGCGCAGCAGACGCAGATCGGCACGCTCACCTGCGAGGTCGCCGGCGGCATCGGCATGATCGTGGGCTCGCGCAAGGAGATCGTGTGCACCTTCCAGAATTCGGCCGGCCAGCTCGAGGTCTATGACGGCGCGATCACCCGGATCGGGGTCGATATCGGCGTGACGACCGCCGGCGGCATCGTCTGGAACGTCTTCGCGCCGAGCGGGCAGGTCACGCGGGGCGCGCTCGCGGGCCGCTATGTCGGCGCGGGCGGCGAGGCGACTTTCGCGGTCGGGCTCGGCGCCAACGTCCTCGTCGGCGGCTCGCGCCGGTCGGTCGCGCTGCAGCCGGTCTCGTTCAGCGGGCAGACGGGGATCAACGTCGCGGGCGGCATTTCCGAGATGACCCTCCAGCTCAGGCCGGAGCCGCGTCCGCGCCGCAGAGGCTGACGCCGCAGCCTTCGCAGATGAGCGAGACGGGGCGGCCGGGCAGCGCCCGGCCGTTCCCGCTTCGGCTTGCTTGCCTCCGCACGCGCCCGGTGTGACGATAAGGAAGCCGCTCGCGCAAGAGGCGGCCGAGGGAGGATCGGGTGACCATGGACCAGAGTGCGGCCATGCGGACGCAGGCGAGCGATCCCGCGGCAGCGCGGCCCTGGCTCGCCTCCTATCCGCCCGACGTGCCCGAGGAGATCGACCTCTCCTCCGTCGGGACGCTCGTCGATTTCTTCAACGAGAGCGTCTCGCGCTATCCCGAGCGCCCGGCGCTCGAGAGCTTCGGCAAGCGGATGAGCTACGGCGAGCTCGCGGCGCATGTCGGGGCGGTGGCATCCTGGCTGCAGGCGCAGGGCATCGGGCGCGGCGACCGCGTCGCGATCATGCTGCCGAACGTGATCGCCTACGGGCCCATCCTGTTCGGGATCCTGGCGGCGGGCGCCACGGTCGTGAACGTCAATCCCCTCTACACGCCGCGCGAGCTCACCTTCCAGCTCAGGGATGCGGGCGCCCGCATCCTTTTCGTCCTGGAGAATTTCGGCCGCACGGTCGAGGTCTCCCGGCCCGAACTCTCGCTCGAGCGCATCGTGCTCGTGAAGCCGGGCGACCTCCTCGGTCTGAAGGGCTCGGTCATCAACCTCGTCTCGCGCTACGTGAAGAAGGCGGTGCCGCCCTTCCGGCTCGACGGCGCGGTGTCCTTCGCGGAGGTCATCCGCACCGGCACGGCGCGCCCCCCCAAACCCGTCGAGGTGACACCGGAGGACGTCGCCTTCCTCCAATATACCGGCGGGACGACGGGCACCGCGAAGGGCGCGACCCTCACCCACCGCAACGTCGCGGCGAACGTGGTGCAGTGCGAGGTCTGGATGCGCAGCGGGGGGCTCGGCCGCAATGCCGAGATCGCCGTGACCGCGCTGCCGCTGTACCACATCTTCGCGCTCACGGCCTGCTGCCTCGTGATGATGCGGCTCGGCTCCTGCCTGCTCCTCATCGCCAATCCGCGCGACCTGAAGAGCTTCGTGAAGACGCTGAAGACGCGCCCCTTCACGATGATGTCGGGCGTGAACACGCTCTACAACGCGCTCGCCCGCCACCCCGAGATCCGCGGCGTGGACTTCTCCAAGCTCGTCTTCTGCGTCTCGGGCGGGATGGCGACGCAGGCCGCCGTCGCGAAAGCCTGGAAGGAGCTGACCGGCCGCCCCATCGTGGAGGGCTACGGCCTGTCCGAGACGTCGCCGGTGGTCACAGTGAACCGTCTGGACATCCCCGAATTCACGGGAACGATCGGCTATCCCCTCCCCTCGACCGACATCTCCATCCGCGACATGGCGGGCCAGCCCCTGCCGATGGGCGAGCCGGGCGAACTCTGCGTCCGCGGCCCGCAGGTCATGAAGGGCTACTGGAACCGTCCGGACGAGACCGCGAAGGTGATGACCGAGGACGGCTTCTTCCGCACGGGCGACGTCGCCGTGATGCAGCCGGACGGGGCGGTCCGCATCGTCGACCGGATGAAGGACATGGTCCTCGTCTCGGGCTTCAACGTCTACCCGAACGAGGTGGAGGACGTGATCGCGGGTCATCCCGGCGTGGCCGAGGTCGCCGTGATCGGCCTGCCGGACGAGCGGTCGGGCGAGGTTGTCGCGGCCTATGTCGTCAAGGCCGACCCGGACCTCACGGAACCCGAGATCCGCGAATGGTGCCGCGAGCGCCTGACCGGCTACAAGGTCCCGCGCCACGTCGAGTTCCGCGAGAGCCTGCCGAAGACGAATGTCGGCAAGGTGCTCCGCCGCGTCCTCAAGGAAGAGGTTGCGCATGCGGAAGGCCGCCCTGGATAGCCTCCCGCGCGCGGAGCCGCCCCGGCCGAAAAAGCGCCGGCCCAATTGACGCAGGCGGCGGCAGAAGCCAGCATGACCTTATCGGGGCGGCCGCCCCGATCGTGCCGAGCGGGCTGCGATCGGTCCTCAGCGGGAGCGGGCGATGGCGCATTTCGTGGCTTTGCTCCGGGGAGAGCCGGATCCCGATCTGGACGCGCTCGAATATCTCTATTTCTCCGACGGCGGCACCGCGCGGGTCGGGCTCTGGGGCTACTGGGACATCTGGGCGAAGCGCGCCTGCACCGTGAAGGTGGTCTCCGGGCCCGGCTCGGCCAAGCCCAGCAACACATACGGATCCGCGGTCCTCGCCTTCGACCTGAAGGGCCTGACCGAGCGAAGCGTCATCCAGGCCTTCTCGGGCGACAGCCCGTTCAGCGGCAAGCTGGAATGCAAGCGGGGCGGGGCGGGAAACCTCGCGGCCGAGAACAAGCGCCGGCTCGACAGCGGCGATCCCAAGGAAGTCTATCCGGGCGCGAAGCTCGTGCCGCTCAAGGCGGGCTTCGGCAACTACATGCACTCGCCGAACATGGTGGGCGTCAACGGCCTCGCGGTCCATATCACGGCCGGTCCGGGCAAGGCGGATGGGTTCACCGGCAACTTCCACACGCGCAAGGTGTCGACCCATTTCGTGATCGATCGCGAGGGCATGACGGCGCAGTACGTCGCCGCCTCGCTCCAGTCGCAGGCGCAGGGCCCGGGCAACCCGAACTTCCTCAGCGTCGAGATGGTGGGGAGCCAGGACCTCAAGAAGATCCAGTATACCGAGGCGATGACCACCAAGCAGCTCGACGCGCTGACGAAGCTCTGGGCCTGGGTCTTCATCACGTTCCCGGCGCCGCAATGGCAGCTCGCGGGAATCTACACGGGCCACAAGCGTAACAAGCAGGGCCTGGGGATGGGTCACGGCCTCGACAGCCTCTATCCGGATATCGGGGCGGATTTCGCCAGCCGCTACCCTTGCGCCGGCGCGCAATCCTCCATCAACAGCTGCATCAATACGGTCGGGCTGTCCTGCCACTGGTGGCTCGACACCGCCCTCAAGTCCTGCCCGGGCGTGCCGATGTTCACCCAGCTCCCGCAGGTGCTCGGATTCAGCGAGTACAAGCTGGCCAGCCTGTCCAAGTACCAGCTCGTCTGAGGGACGGGGCGTCGACATCAGGATACGGGGCGCCGGAATGAAGGGGCGCCCTCCGTCGTCAACCGCAGCGACGGCCCGCTCCGGTCGGGCGGATCGGTGCCGAACTTGCGGTCGAAGGGCCGGAGGATGGGGCGCGCGGGATCGTGACTTGCGGGTGCGCGCGGCGGCCCTATGTCCGGGAACGGCCTGAGGAGAGCCCCATGCTGATCAAGATCCGCCGCGGCTGGGAGATCCCCGAAAGCGAGGCCACCCCGGAAGTCGTGTTCCTGAACCGCCGCGCCCTGATGGCGGGCGGCGCCGGGCTGATCGGGGCGTCCCTCGTCGGAGGCGCGGAGGCCGCCTCTCCCGATCCGACCGCCGATCTCTACCCGGCGAAGCGCAACGAGGCCTACAGGCTCGACCGCGACATCACGGACGAGAAGTACTCGGGCGACTACAACAACTACTACGAGTTCGGCACCTCCAAGTCGATCGCGGCCGCGGCGGCGAGGCTCAAGACCCGGCCCTGGACCGTGAGGATCGACGGCCTCGTCGAGAAGCCGATCGAGATCGCGATCGACGACCTCGTCCGCAGGATGCCGCTCGAGGAGCGGCTCTACCGCCATCGCTGCGTGGAGGCTTGGTCGATGGCCGTGCCCTGGACCGGGTTCCCGCTCGCCTCCCTCGTCGCCCTCGCGAACCCGACGGGCGAGGCCCGCTACATGGTCATGCAGACCTTCAAGGACCCGTCCCAGGCGCCTGGCCAGAAACAGTTCTGGTATCCCTGGCCCTATACGGAGGGGCTCACGGTCGAGGAGGCGAGGAACGAGCTCGCCTTCATGGTCACGGGCATCTACGGCAAGCCGCTCGGCAACCAATTCGGCGCGCCGCTCCGCCTCGCGGTGCCCTGGAAATACGGGTTCAAGTCCGTCAAGGCCATCGACCGGATCACCTTCACCAAGGAACGGCCGAAGACGTTCTGGGAGGCGCTGCAATCCTCCGAATACGGGTTCTGGGCCAACGTGAACCCGGAGGTCCCGCATCCCCGCTGGAGCCAGGCGTCCGAGCGCGTCCTCGGCACGGGCGAGATGCGCCCGACGATGATCTTCAACGGCTACGGCGCCTACGTCGCGGAGCTCTACAAGGACCTGAAGACCGAGCGCCTGTGGGCTTGAGCCGGGCGCGGCCGATTGCGGCGCCCCGCATCTGTGCCTAAGGCTTGCTCCAGGACCGCAAAGGGTGCGGCCTGAAGGAGGCTTCATGTCGGGTACGTTGGCATCCCGCCCGGATACGACCCTCGCGGGCATGGTCTGGCCTGCCCGGGAAGGCGCCGCGCTCCGCCTCCTCCGCGGCGCAGCTCTCGGCTTCCTCGGCGCCTGTCTGCTGACGATCTCGGCCAAGACGCAGGTGCCCGGGCCCGTTCCGATGACGCTCCAGACCCTGGCCGTGATGGCGATCGGCGCGGGCCTGGGCATGCGCCTCGCGCTGGCCTCCGTCCTGATCTACCTGGCCCAGGGCGCCCTCGGCCTGCCCGTCTTCGCCAATACCCCGCCGCAGGTGCCGAACCTCGCCTATTTCCTCGGCCCGACCGGCGGCTTCCTGCTCGGTTTCGCGGCGGCGGCCGCCATCGTCGGGGCGGCGGCCGATCGCGGCCTGCTGAGAAGGCCCGTGATCTTCGGTCTCGTCCTGACCGGAGCCAATGTCGTGATGCTGGCGGTCGGCTGCATCTGGCTCGCCTTCCTGGCCAGGACGGCGTCCGGCACCGGCATCGGTCTCGTCCGGGCTTTCGAGTTCGGCGTACAGCCCTTCCTGGTCGGCAACGCCATCAAGCTCGCGATCGCGGCGCTTTCGTTCCCACTGCTCTTCAGGTTCGCGGCGAGGTTCAGCCGGTAACGCCCGCGCCATCCGGCCCGTCCGGGCAGCAGCCTGCAATCCGGCCGAGGCGGTGGCGAGACGCCCCTCCGCCGCGGCCTGCAGGACCTCCGCGCCAAGAAAAAGGCCGGACCCATGAGGATCCGGCCGAAAGTTCGAGACGCGACAGGAGCGTCTCCAGAGGGGAACGGCTGAACGGAACGCGGGAGGTCACCCGTTCCGCAGGTCTCAGCCGCAGGAACTCTGCTCCCGCGCGACGGCGCATGGCAGCGGTTCCGTCACATGGAAGCCATGCGGCGGCCGCATGGATCGATCGTCAATAGGACCAGCGCTGGGCCTTGGCGACGAGGAAGTCGCGGAAGGCCTGCACGCGGGCGACGTTCCGCATCTCCTCGGCATAGACCAGATAGGTGTCCAGCGCGGGCATCTCGACGTCGCGCAGGAGCTGGACGAGCTTGGTGCTGCCGTCCACGGCATAGTCCGGAAGGACGGCGATGCCCGCGCCGGTCTCGACCGCGGAGCGAAGCGCGGGGATGTTGTTGACGACCAGGTGGTAGTCGCGCGGCGCGCGCCCGTCCCGGCCGATGGTCGCGAGCCAATGCACCGAGAGGAGATAGGCCGGCTGATCCCCGCCGAAGGACAGGAGGCGGTGCTCGTCGAGATCCTCGATCGTCTTCGGCTCGCCGAACCGCTTCACGTAGTCGGTCGAGGCGTAGACGTGGAAATGGACGGTGAAGAGCCGGCGCTGGATCAGATCCGGCTGGGCCGGACGCCGCAGCCGGATCGCGACATCCGCCTCGCGCATGGCGAGGTCGAGTTCCTCGTTGGTCAGGATCAGGGAGACGCGCACGTCCGGATAGTTGTCGAGGAACTCGGCGATGCGCTGCGTGAGCCAGAGGGAACCGAGGCCCACCGTGGTCGTGACCTTGAGCTCGCCGGAGGGCCGCTCGCTCGTCTCCTCGAGCCGCGCCCGCGTGTTCTCGAGCCTGAGCCGCATGTCCTTCGCGGCCCGGAACAGGAGATCGCCCTGCTCGGTCAGGATCAGGCCGCGGGCATGCCTGTGGAAGAGCGGCGCCTTGAGCTCGCGCTCCAGCGCCGAGACCTGCCGGCTCACGGCCGACTGGCTCAGGCCGAGATCCTCACCGGCGCGGGTGAAGCTGCCCGCCTCGGCGACGGTGTAGAAGATGCGGATCTTGTCCCAGTCCAAGGCGGCCCCCAGGCCCGTTCGGTCCCTGCGGTTCGGGACCAGCTATTCCGCCGCCTCGGCGAGGAGGTTCGCGGCTTCGAGATACCGTTCGGCCTCCAGCGCCGCCATGCAGCCCATCCCGGCCGCCGTGACGGCCTGGCGGTAGACGTCGTCCGTCACGTCGCCGGCCGCGAAGACGCCGGGGATGTTGGTCGCGGTGGAATCCGGAGCCGTGCGCAGATAGCCGCCGGGCTTCATGTCGAGCTGGCCGGCGAAGATCTCCGTCGCGGGCTTGTGGCCGATCGCGACGAAGACGCCGTGCACCGGCAGGTCCTCGACCGCCCCCGTCTTCAGGTTGCGCAACTTCACATGCGTGACGGAGGGCGGCGGCCCGTCCGTGCCGCAGATCTCCTCGACGGCGCAATCCCAGACCACCCGCACGTTCGGGTGGCGGAACAGGCGGTCCTGCAGGATGCGCTCCGCCCGGAGCGACGAGCGGCGATGGATCAGCGTCACCTTGGAGGCGAGGTTCGCGAGGTAGAGCGCCTCCTCCACGGCCGTGTTGCCGCCCCCCACCACCGCGACCTCCCGGCCGCGGGAGAAGAAGCCGTCGCAGGTCGCGCAGGCCGAGACGCCGAAGCCGCTGAACTTCGCCTCGGAGGGCAGGCCCAGCCACTTCGCCTGCGCGCCCGTGGCGATCACGACCGCGTCGGCCTCGTAGACGTCGCCGGAATCGCCCGTGAGCCGGAATGGCCGCCGCTCCAGCTCCGCCTTCACGATCGTGTCGGAGATCATCCGGGTCCCGACATGCTCGGCCTGGAGGCGCATCTGCTCCATGAGCCAGGGTCCCTGGATGACGTCCGCGAAACCCGGATAGTTCTCGACATCCGTCGTGATCATGAGCTGCCCGCCGGGCTGGATCCCCGAGATGAGCACGGGCTCCAGCATCGCGCGCGCGGCGTAGATGGCGGTCGTGTAGCCGGCCGGGCCGGAGCCGACGATGATGAGCTTGGCGTGGAGATGCGCCATGAGGTCCTCCGGTCAGCGCGACGCGGCCGCGCGGATGGCGGCACGATGCGCTGCAAAACCCTCCGCGACTGCTTGTGCGATCACGGGGGTCGAGTCCAGCTTCTCGTAGGCGTAGCACTCGAGTTTGCCACCGAAGCTTTTCACCAGCCCCGCGGATTTGAGCTCGGCGAGAAACCGCCCGAGCCGCCCGACGCCGCCCTCCGGCTCGAAGACCAGCACCGGCGCGCCCGTCGCGACGGCTTCGGACAGCATGTTGACGGAATCCGCCGTCACCACGATCGCGTCGGCCAGCGCCAGCATGGAGGCATAGGGGTTCTCGCCCGTGCCGTCCCAGAGGAAGCCGCGCCCGTCCCGCGCGAGCGCCCGCAGCTCCGCCGCGAGCCCCGGCGGGGTGCGGCGCGACGTCGTGATCATCAGCGAGACCCCACCCGCCGCGAGCGACCGGAGCTGGCCGGCCAGGCGCGCGACGTCCCGGGTCGAGAAGGCGCCGTGCCGGCTGTCCCCGCCGGCGAGCACCGCCGCACGCGGGGCCGGCAGGGCCGACAGGCGCGGATCCGGCCGCGCGCGGGCCGCTTCGAGCCTTTCGGGCGAGAAGCGGTGCGGGGCGGTCAGCGTCCGGACGACGTTCGGCCCCTCGATCCGGTCGTAGCTCGGCGCCCAGACGAGGTCGGCCGCCCCGGGCCCGGTCCGCGGGTCCTTCAGGAAGACCGTGAAGCTCCGTCCGCCGGACAGCCGCTTCACGGCCCGCAGATAGGGCACCGCCCGCCGGCCGGACGCGATGGCGAGATCGGGAAAGGGCGGAGCGACGGGACTGCCCGGCCGCCCCGCCCGCTCGCGCGGATCGATCGGCCCCCAGGGCATGAGCCAGGCGAAAGGCGCCCCGGGCGCCACGCGCCGGATCTCGGGCGAGAGCCCGAGCCGTTCCGCGACCGCCAGGCATTGCGTCTCGTCGCCCGCCTTGCCGTCCGTCAGCACCCAGGCGCTCGCGCCCGGGAGGCCGGCCGCCGGGGGCGCGGCTAGATCGGGCTGCGTCGGAGCCATCCGGCATAATGGGCCGCGAGCGCCAGGACGCGCCGCTGCTCCGAGCGCTCGTCGTACCAGGCCCCGCCCGAATTCGACGGGAGAGCCGAGAGCTGCGGATGCCGTGCGAGGATCTGCCCGTTCGGCGCCACCACCAGCGCCTCGCCTTCGAGATAGTCGTTCTGGATGCCGCCGCCGAAGAAGCGGCCGCCTTCCCGGCCCACATAGGAGGGCATCGAGATGCCGTCGATGCGCACGACGAGGCGCGGCGCGCCGCGCCCGCCGCCGAGCCGGTCGGCAAAGGCACGGGCGAGCTCGGCCTGGAGCGCCGAGCGCAGGAAGTCCGCGAACGGCCCCAGCCGCCTGGCGTGGAGAGGTCCCACATCGACGATGACCGCGGAGAAGCGCGGCGGACCGGCCTGCGCCAGGGCGGAGGGCCCGCTCGCGGCCGCGGCCACGAGCCCCGCCACCATCGCGCGCCGATCAAGCCCGATGCCCGTCATGTGCTCTCCCCGGCCGTTGCGGCGCGGACTCAGATAAGTGGCGTGGCGGATTTGCGCAAAGCCGGCCTCCTTGAAACGCCCCGGCCGGCCACCGACCTTCCCGCCATCCCCTGGTCCGGGCCCCTCTGGCGGAAGCAGCCGGCGCTCTCGCGATGTCGGACCGTGTTCCCGACACCGTCAGCCGGCCAAGGAGAAGTCCGTGCAGGATTTCGTCGCCACGCTCCTGTCCCTCTTCCTGATCCAGCCGCTCCAGGCGGAGCTGACGGAAAGGCTCGAGGCGGCGCGGGTGCCGCAGGCGGTGGTCGCCGAGGTCGCCGCATGCACCCGTCAGGCCGCGCCGCGCGTTCTGGACCGGGCGCTCTCCGATCCCGTCTGGGCGGCCGGCAGCGCGATCCGGGTCTGGTTCGGGGCGGCGCGTCCGGAAGCGCTGCTCGTCGAGATCGCGCCGGGCTGCGCCCCGGCCGTCGCCGCGGCGCGTCCCTTCCTCGAAGGCGGTGCCTCCTCGTGAGCCGCTCCGTTGCGGCAACGCTTCCCCGCCGCGGCGGCGGCGGCACGGCAAGGGCCGGCGCCATCACCCGCCCCATCCTCCGTCTCGCCGGGATGCTTCGGCGCGACCGCGTGCAGCTCGGCGAGCTGTTCGACCGGCTGGGCTACGAGGGCTTCGGCCTCGCGCTCCTGGTGCTCACGCTGCCGACGATCATCCCGACGCCCGGACCCGTCGGCATGACCTTCGGGACCGTCATCGCGCTGGTCGCCCTGCAGGTGATGTTCGGCGCGCGCGGGGTCTGGCTGCCGGCCTTCCTGCGCCGCCGGACCGTGCCCGGGGCGGCGCTCCGACGCGGCATCGCGGTCGCCCTGCCCTATCTGGCGCGGGCCGAGCGCTGGCTCTGCGAACACCGGCTCGCCCTTCTCACCCGCGGTCCGGCCCGGGCGCTCCTCGGCCTGCCGATCTTCGTCCTCGCGGTCGCGATCGCGCTGCCGATCCCCTTCGGGAACACGGCCCCGGCGCTCGCGCTGCTCGTCTTCGCCTTCGGCTTCATGGCGCGGGACGGGGCCGCGATCGCGGCGGCGCTGGTCCTCACCGTCCTGGCGGTCGCCTGGACGGCCTTCCTGTTCCTCGCCGGCGCGAGCCTGTTCGGCTGGGCGACGGCCTGAGCGGAGCCGGCCTCAGATCGTCCCGCTCAGGCCCTGGCGGACCTTGTCGAGCTCCTCGGCATAGCGCCGCAACGCGTGCTGCTCGGTGAGGAGGCCGAGCACCTTGCGGCTTTTCGGGTCGTCCACCACGACGAGCGCCTCGCTCTCCGTCCGGTCGAAGGCGGCGATCGCGTCCTTCACGTTCATATCCGGCGTGAGGACGTCGCGACGGAGCTGGACGAGGTCGCAGACGCGCCGCGCCTTCGTGGCGCTCTCCTCCTCGGGCGCATAGGCGTCTGCCACGTTGACGAGCCCGGCATAGCGGTCCTCGGCGTCGAGGGCGACGACGCGGTGCTTGGAGCCGATCGGGAACTTGTTGCGGAACTCGGCGATCGGCATGTCCTCGCGCACGGTCTTCACGTCCTGGCGCATCATGCGCCCGGCCGTGAGCGAGCGAATCCAGCCGACGTCGTGCGCGGAGCGGATCGTCTCGCCGCGCAGGTGCAGCCGCCAGGTCGAGAAGGAATAGCCGAAGAACTCGCGCACCGTGATGCTGGAGACGGTCGCGGCCGCGAGCACGATGCCCGTGATGAGGAGGTCGCCCGAGGTCTCGAGGGCCAGGAAGGTCATGGTGAGCGGGCCGCCGACCACCGCGACCGCGAGCGCGCTCATGCCGACCACCGCCGCCGTGACCGGGTCCACCGCCAGATGCGGCGCCACGGCCATGATGCCGCTCGCGAAGATGCGGCCGAGCAGCGCCCCGAGCAGCAGCGACGCGAAGAACAGGCCGCCGCGGAAGCCCGCGCCGAGCGAGACGGCCGAGGCCAGCATCTTCAGGCAGAACAGGGACGCGAAGGCGAACAGGGTCGCGTCGCTCTCCAGCACGCCGTGCAGCGCGCCATGCCCGGAGGAAAGCACCTGAGGCGTGACGAGGCCGAGCGCGCCCAGGATCGCGCCGCCGAGAAAGGGCCGGAAGGTCGGCGAGATGCGGGTCTTCTGGAACAGCTGCTCCACCGCCGTCACCCCGCGCATGACCGCGATGCCGGCGAAGCCGGCCGCGAGGCCGAGGCTCATGAAGACGAGATACGCGAAGGCGTCGCTCGGCGGGCGCGCGGCCACCTCGAGCGGCGCCGCGGCGATCCCGATCGCGGCGCCGACCAGATAGGCCGCGAGCGAGGCGGCCATCACGGGCGCGACGGTCGCGACCGAATAGGTGCCGATGATGAGCTCGAAGGCGTAGAAGGCCCCGGTGATCGGCGCCCCGAAGGCGGCCGAGATCGCCGCCGCCGCGCCGCAGCCCACGAAGACCCGCACCTCCGCCCGCCGGAGCCGCAGCGCGAGGCCGAGCCGGGACCCGAGCACCGCCCCGCCCTGCGTATAGGCGGCCTCCAGCCCGACGGACGCGCCGAAGCCGTTCGAGACGAGCGTCTGGCCGGCCACGACGGCGGAATCCACCACCGACATGCGGCCGCCATGGAGGGCGTTGGCCTCGATCGGATCGATCGCAGGCCGGCGCCGCCACTTCACCACCCAGATCGACGTGATCCCGAGGATCAGCCCGCCGACCGCCGGCCAGAACAGCGCCCAGGGCGGCATGAGGACCGCGCTCGACAGATGCTCGACCCGGGAGATGCCGAAGAGGAGACGGTGCATGAGCTGCGCCGTCCAGCTCAGCCCCGACACGAAGACGCCCGTCACGGCGCCGATCACGGCCGCGACCGCGACGAGCCAGAACTCGCTCCCGCGCACGAGGCCGCGCAAAGCGGCGAGCAGCCGGCCCGCGGCGCCGCCGCGGGTCGAAGCGGCCCCCGCCGCGACCGCATCCTTCAGCTCGAGCGTCGACATCGCCTCGACATGACCGGCGAAACCTGAACGGGTTCCTTGCGGCCCTCGCAAGCCTGGCGCGAGGCGCGGGATTTACCGCCCGCTAACCATGCGCTCGGCAAGACTTGCCGGATCGGGCGGGGAGATGCGTCGGGGCATGAGCGAGGGGGCGGCGGCAGCTCTGCAGGCGGCGGGACGGGTTCCGCCGGTCGGCTCGCGTTTGGGCACGGTGCCGGTGCCGACGCTCGCCGACCTGCGCGCGCTGACGCGCCGGCCGGACATCCTGCTCGCGGTCGGCGTGATGGGCATCCTGGTGGTGCTCGTCTTTCCCATGCCGGCGCTGCTGCTGGACCTGCTGCTCGCGCTGTCCATCATCATGTCCGTCCTGATCCTCATGACGGCGCTCTTCATCGAGAACCCGCTCGAATTCTCGATCTTCCCGACGGTGCTCCTCATCGCGACGATGTTCCGGCTCGCCCTGAACCTCGCCTCGACGCGCCTCATCCTGGCGCATGGGCACGAGGGCGGCGCGGCCGCAGGCCACGTCATCGAGGCGTTCGGCAATTTCGTGATGGGCGGCTCCTTCGTGATCGGGGTGATCGTCTTCGCGATCCTGATCATCGTGAACTTCGTGGTGATCACGAAGGGCTCGGGCCGCATCGCGGAGGTCGCGGCGCGCTTCACGCTCGACGCCATGCCCGGCAAGCAGATGGCGATCGACGCCGACCTCTCGGCCGGGATCATCGACCAGGAGACCGCGCGCGAGCGCCGCAAGAGCCTGGAGGACGAATCCGCCTTCTACGGCGCCATGGACGGCGCCTCGAAATTCGTGCGCGGCGACGCGATCGCGGCCCTCCTCATCACCTTCATCAACGTGGTGGGCGGCATCATCATCGGGGTGGCCCAGCAGGGCCTCTCGGTCGGCGACGCGGCGAGGAGCTACACCCTGCTGACCGCCGGCGACGGCCTGGTGAGCCAGGTGCCCGCCCTGATCGTCTCGATCGCCGCTGGCTTCCTCGTCTCGAAGGCGGGCGTGCGCGGCGCCGCCGCCGGCGCGCTGCACAGGCAGTTCGCCCATTACCCGAAGGCGCTCGGCATGTCGGCCGCCGTCATGGCGGGGATCGGCCTCCTGCCGGGCATCCCGATCCTGCCCTTCGCGACGCTTGCGGCCGCCGCGGGCTGGCTCGCCTACAAGCTCGACCGGCAGAACAGGGCGAAGGCGGCGGCCGAGGCCGTGCAGGCCGTCGCCGGCCAGGCCGGCGCCCCGGCCGCCGAGGAGCCGATCTCCGAGACGCTCAGGATCGACGACCTCAAGATCGAGATCGGCTACGCCCTTCTCCCGCTCGTCAATGGCGGCGAGGGCGGCGACCGCCTGACGGAGCAGATCAAGGCGCTGCGCCGCCAGCTCGCGGCCGAGCTCGGCTTCGTGATGCCCTCCGTCCGCATCCTGGACAACGTCACCCTGGAGCCGAACAGCTACATCGTCCGCGTCAAGGAGGTGGAGGCGGGAACGGGCCGCGTCTTCCCCGGCCTGTTCATGGCCATGGACCCGATGGGCGGCCAGGTGCAGCTTCCCGGCCAGCATACGCTCGAGCCCACCTTCGGCCTGCCGGCCACCTGGATCGACGAGGTCCTGCGCGACGAGGCCTCGATCCGCGGCTACACGGTCGTCGATGCGGCCACCGTCATCTCGACGCATCTCACCGAGGTCATCAAGGGGCACACGGCCGAGCTCCTCTCCCATGTCGAGGTGCAGAAGCTGCTCAAGGACCTGCCCAAGGAACACGGCGAGCTCGTGCGCGAGCTCGTGCCGTCGCAGATCTCGACCACCGGCATCCAGCGCGTGCTGCAGCTCCTCCTGGCGGAGCGGGTCTCCATCCGCGATCTCGGCACGATCCTGGAGGGGATCGCGGACGTGGTCGGCAGCGTGAAGAACCCGCGCGACATCGCCGAGCATGTCCGCATGCGCCTCGCCCGGCAGATCTGCGCGCAATACGCCGCGCCGCAGGGCTATCTGCCGATCGTCACGCTCTCGCCAGCCTGGGAGACGGCCTTCCTCGACTCGATCGTCGGCCAGGGCGAGGAGCGCCACCTCGCCATGCAGCCCTCCAGGCTCGGCGAGTTCGTCACCGCCGTGCGCGAGCGGTTCGAGGACGCCGCCCGCATGGGCGAGATGCCGGTGCTGGTCACCTCGTCGAGCGCCCGCCCCTATGTCCGCTCGATCATCGAGCGCTTCCGCCGCGAGACGCCGGTGCTCGGCCAGGCCGAGATCCACTCGCGGGTCAGGCTGAAGACGGTGGGGAGCGTGTGAGGACGCTATTCTGTTTCCTCAGGATTGATGACCTCATAGCAGGCCACAACTCGGAACAATCTCCGGTCTTCGCCAAGAGGATTGAGGATTTTCGCTCTCTTGCTGTCCCAAACTACCCAGTGACCCTTATCAAATTCATTCTCTTTCCTAACGACTTTCAGGAGCGCATCCGAGATGCCGGCGGTCGCGAGAAATTCGGATACGGTCTTTAGGCGATGATATGTCATCATCCTGAAGCGTCTTGGGTGCGCTGCGAGTTCAGTTCCAAGCTCTCGAAGCGCCGCTCTGACCGTGCGTGCACTTGTCGATGTTTGTCGGCCGTCGGGATAGACAACAGCGTACGCTTCGGCTCTCGGCCTGCGCGAGAGCATAGCGACGCACGCAGCGCCACAGTCGTTCCCGTCTGCGGCCTGCCGAACTAAACGCATGTCGCACTCTCTCCTGCCGTTCCCAAAAGAGATATAATGAGAAACCGCTGAGAGACTGCAAGAGATATCAAAGCTCATCTTGCTTTCGAACGGACAGGAATCCTCGACGTCGCGGCTGTCTCCTTCACCCGCGTCGAGGGAACGCAACCCTTCGCCCAACTCGCCGTGAAGGCGATGCAGCCGGTTCACATGCTGCAGGAGCTCCCGCCCGATCTGATCTTGCGCCTCGACGGGCAACTCCGCGACCGCGGCGAGTGTCGTGTCGAGCGTCTTCGTCATCGACCCCCTTCCCGTTCCGTTGAACACGTTCCCACAAAGTCGACCGCGGAATGACAGCCCGCATAGCTTGACGTCTGCGCAAACTAGTGAGAATGAACGTTCATTCTCATCGATACCGGCATGCTCCAGACCAATCAGAACGGGGTCGACCGCCGCACGCGCATCCTGGACGCGGCGGAGACCTGCTTCGTGCGCTCGGGCTTCCACCGGACGACCATGCAGGACGTCGCGGCCGAGGCCGGGATGAGCGCGGGCAACCTCTACCGCTATTTTCCGTCCAAGGACGCGATCGTGGCCGGCCTGTCCGAGCGCGACCGGCGCGAGGTGGCCGAGAGCTTCGCGGTCATGGACGAGGCGGGGCGCGACTTCATGGCGGGCTTCGCCGAGCTCGGGCGCCGGCATTTCGAGGACGAGCCGCGCGAGAAGGCGGTGCTCTGCCTGGAGATCTGGTGCGAGGCGACGCGCAACCCGACCTGCGCGAAGCTGACCGCCGATTTCGCCAACGACATCGTCGAGCGGCTCACCACTCTGCTCGATCAGGCCGCGGCGGCAGGGAACATCAGCCCGGCCATGGAGACGCGCACGATCGCGACGCTGATCTGCACCCTCGCGGACGGCGTGATGGTTCGCCGGGCGACCCTGCCCGACTACGACCCGGCGCGCGAGCTGCCGGCCGTGATGCACCTGATCTGCTCCCTGGTCTCGGGGCACGTTCCGGCCCTCTGCCCCGCGAAGCCCACCGAGGTCACGCCATGAAACCGTCCCGCATCGCGGCCGCAGCCCTCGTGATCGGCGGAGGGATCTGGATCGGCTCGGGCGTGCTCGGGCGCGACGCCGCCAAGGAAGCGGCCCTCCAGACCAAGGAGCCGGCGGCCACGCCGCTCTTCAAGGTCGCCGTCCTGCCCACGCAGCAGCAGCTGCACCAGCGCCGCATCACGCTCTCCGGCCGCACGGAGGCGGACCGCAAGGTCTGGGCGGTGGCCCGCGTCTCCGGCGAGATCGTCGACCTGCGCGTCCGGCGCGGCTCGGTCGTCAAGGCCGGCGAGGTGATCGCCACCCTGTCGGACGAGGCCCGTACCGCGCAGGTGCTGCAGGCGAAGGCCCGGCTCGAGCAGCGCAAGTCCGAGGCTCAGGCGCGCCTGCGGCTGATCGAGCTCGGCTCCTATCCGTCCATCAACAAGCCGCTGATCGAGGCCGAGCTGCGCGCCGCCGAAGCGGGCCTGGCCCAGGCGGAGCTGGAGCAGAAGAAGGGCGAGGTCGTGGCCCCGATCTCCGGCGTGGTAGTCGATGTGCCGGTCGAGGTGGGCCAGGCCGTCCAGGTGATGATGTCCGGCGTGAACGTGGCCGAGATCATCGCGCTCGACCCGATGCTCGCCGTCGTCGAGGTGGCCGAGCGGCAGCTCCCGGGGGTCCAGCCCGGCGGCAAGGCCGAGGTCCGCACCGTCACCGGCCAGACCACCGAAGGCACGGTCCGCTTCGTGTCGAAGAAGGCGAGCCCCGGCACGCGCACCTACAGGGTGGATATCGAGCTCAGGAATCCGGAGGGCGTCATCCCGGACGGCGTGACCTCGGAGGTGGACCTTCTGCTCGCGCCGGTCCGGGCGGCGCGCGTGCCCCGCTCCGCCCTCACCTTCTCGTCGGAGGGCAAGCTCGGCGTGCGCCATGTCGGGCCCGACGGCAGGGTCGCGTTCGCGCCGGTCTCGATCGTCGAGGACGGCCAGCACAGCCTGTGGCTCGGCGGGCTGCCGGACGGCGCGCGTGTGATCGTCGAAGGCCAGGACTTCGTGAAGGAAGGCGAGACGGTCGAGGCCGTGCCGGCGAAGGCGCTGGGGTGACCTGATGGCGGCCGGGACCCTGATCCCTCCCCTCCAGGGGAGGGCGAGTCGCGCGAAGCGCGAACCGGGGTGGGGCTATCCTGCAATCCCCCTCCGTCAGGCGCTGCGCGCCTGCCACCTCCCCTTCCAGGGGAGGATCCCGGCGCTCCCGCGCCGTCCGGAATGACAGGCGTCGCGCCATGAGAAACCCCGTCGACTACGCCATCAGCCATGCCCGGCTGACGATCTCGGTCCTGCTCTTCCTCCTGGTCGCGGGACTCTCGGCCTACCTCTCCATCCCGAAGGAGGCCGAGCCGGACATCAAGGTCCCGATCGTCTACGTGATGGTGACGCAGCGCGGCATCTCGCCGGAGGATTCCGAGCGCCTGATCCTGCGCCCGCTCGAGACGCAGCTGAAATCGGTCTCCAGCATCAAGGAGATGCGCAGCCAGGCCTTCGAGGGCGGCGGCTACGTGCTGGTCGAGTTCGAGGCCGGGTTCGACGCCAACCGCGCGCTCGCCGATGTCCGCGCGAAGACGGACATGGCCAAGAAGGACCTGCCGCGCGACGCCGACGAGCCGATCGTGCAGGAGGTCAACCTCTCGCTCTTCCCGGTCATCGTCGTGGCGCTCGGCGGCGACGTGCCGGAGCGCACGCTGCTCCGCTTCGCACGCCAGGCGAAGACGGTGCTGGAAGGGCTTCCGGGCGTGCTGTCCGCAGAATTGCGCGGCGCGCGCGACGAGGCGGTCGAGATCATCGCCGAGCCGATGCTCATGAAGAGCTACGGCATCAACCTCACGGACCTGATCAACTCCTTCGCGGCGGGCAACTCGCTCATCGCCGCCGGCGCGATCGAGAGCCAATCGGGCCGCTTCGCCGTCAAGGTCCCGTCGCTGATCGAGACGCCGACCGACATCCTCAAGTACCCGATCGCGGCCTCCGGCGCTGCCGCGGTGACGCTCGGCGACGTGGCCGAGGTGCGTCCGACCTTCAAGGACGCGACCTCCGTCACGCGCATCAACGGCAAGAGCGCGATCACCATCGAGGTCGTGAAGCGCACGGGCGCGAACCTGATCAACACCGTCGACGGCGTGAAGGCCGCCATGGCCCGCATCAAGGAGACCTGGCCCGGCACCGTCGAGGTCTCCTTCACGCAAGACAAGTCGAAGACGATCCGCGACATGCTGCACGAGCTGCAGAACAGCGTGATCACAGCCGTGCTGCTCGTCTTCGTGATCATGCTGGTCGTGCTGGGCGGACGCGCCTCGCTCTTCATCGGCATCGCGATCCCGGCCTCGTTCCTCACCGGCATCCTCGGCCTACAGATGGCGGGCCTGACGGTGAACATCGTCGTGCTCTTCGCCCTGATCCTGGCGGTCGGCATGCTGGTCGACGACGCGATCATCGTGTCCGAATTCGCCGAGCGGCGGATGGCCGAGGGCATGGAGCCGAAGGCCGCCTATTCGCTGGCCGCCAAGCGCATGGCCGGCCCGGTCATCTCGGCGACGCTGACGCGCGTCGCCGCCTTCTCGCCCCTCATGTTCTGGCCGGGCATCGTCGGCGAGTTCATGAAGTACCTGCCGCTGACCTTGATCGCGACGCTCTCGGCCTCGCTCGTCGTCGCGCTCTTCTTCACGCCGACGCTCGGCGCCCTCCTCGGCCGCGCGCCGACCCACCTTCATGACGAGCGCATGGCCGAGCGCGGCCTCTATATGCGGGTGGTCCGGGCCGCCATCGCACGGCCCGGCGCGACGCTCGCGCTCGCCGCCGTGATGCTGGTCGGCGTGATCTTCGCCTATGGCAGGTTCGGCAACGGGGTGGAGTTCTTCCCGGATGTCGAGCCGGATTACGGCCTCGTGCAGGTCCGCGCCCGGGGCAACATCGCCATCACCGAGAAGGACCGCCTCGTCCGCACCGTCGAGGAACGGCTCCTCCCGATGAAGGAGCTCTCGACCGTCTATGCCCGCGCCGGCGAGGGCCAGCGCGGCTCCGACGAGGTCACCGAGGACACGATCGGCACGATCCAGTTCGAGTTCGTCGACTGGCGCCAGCGCCGTCCGGCGTCGCTCATCATGGACGAGATCCGCGAGCGCACGCGCGACATCCCGGGCGTGATGATCGAGGTGACCAAGCCCCGCGCGGGCCCGGCCACCGGCAAGCCGATCACCGTCCAGCTCGGCTCCTACGACCCGACCCATCTGGCGGATGCCGCGCGGAAGACCGCCGAGATCCTGCGCGCGCGCTCCGACACGCGGGACGTGGATGACGGGCTGCCGCTGCCGGGTATCGACTGGCGGCTCGAGGTCGACAAGGCCGAGGCCGCGAAATACGGCGCGACCCCCGCTTCCGTCGGCGCGGCCGTGCAGCTCGTCACCAACGGCCTGAAGGTGACCGAGTACCGTCCGATCGAGACGGACAAGTCCGTGGACGTGCTCGTGCGCTTCCCGGAAAATCGCCGCTCGCTCGATCAGCTCGACGAGCTGCGCGTCAACACGCCGGCGGGCTCGGTCCCGATCGGGAACTTCGTGTCGCGCAAGCCCGCCCCCAAGGTCGGCCAGATCAACCGCGTGAACTCGATCCGGGTCGTCACCGTCACGTCGAACGTGGCCGAGGGCGTGCAGAGCGCGGCGGTGCAGAAGGAGGTCGCCGAGGCGCTCCGTCAGGCAGATCTCGGACCGGGCGTCACCTTCAAGATGAAGGGCGAGGACGAGGAGCGCGAGAAAGCGGGCGCCTTCCTGATGAAGGCCTTCAGCGCCGCCCTGTTCCTGATCTTCGCGATCCTGCTGGCGCAGTTCAACAGGTTCTCGTCGGTCGCGATCACGCTCTCGGCCGTGGTGCTCTCCACCATCGGCGTGCTGATCGGCTTCATGGTGATGGGCCAGGCCTTCGGCGTGGTGATGGGCGGGATCGGCGTCATCGCCAATGCCGGGGTCATCGTGAACAACAACATCGTGCTCATCGACACCTATGACCGCCTGCGCGAGGAGGGCTGGACGGCGCGCGACGCGATCCTCGAGACCTGCCGCGAGCGCGCCCGACCTGTGGTGCTGACCGCGGTCACGGCCGTGCTCGGCGTGCTGGCGGTCGCCTTCGGCATCAACATCGACTTCGTCCACCGCGACATCGCGATGGGCGCGCCCTCGACGCAATGGTGGATCAACCTCTCGACCGCCATCGTCTTCGGGCTCGGCTTCGCGACGATCCTGACCCTCGTCGTGACGCCCGCGATGCTGATGGGGCTCGCCAACATCTCCGAATGGCGCGCCGCACGGCGCGCCCGGCGGGCCGAGCGCAGGGCGTTGCGGCAGGCCCGCAGGACGGCTCGCGGCGGCGGAGCCGAGCCCCTGCCCCAGCCGGCTGAGTAAGGAGAACGGCGTTGCCGCGCTGCGTCGCGCCGCTTATCTTGGCCATGGAGATGAAGCCATGGGTAAGATCGCGAGACGGGCACCGCAGCCCTTCTGCTCCCCGGAGGAAGCGGAGCGGCTTCGCATCAGACCAGAGCTTCTCGCGATGCTGTCCGATACGAGCACGCCTGAATTCGCCGCCGAGGCCGAACGCCAGGCGAGGCTGGTGGCGGCGAGCCCGCAGGATGCCGATGATCAGGCGTTCCTCGATTCCGTGTCCGTCTTCTTCGATGATGACGCCCATTGAGGCGAGGCGAGATCTGGACCGCGGCCGGCGGGAAAGACTATGCCGGCAAGCAACGCCCCGTTGTGATCCTCCAGGATGACCGGTTTGCGGCCACGGCCTCCGTCACGATCTGCATGTTCACGACCAATCGGACCGAAGCCGAGTTCTTCCGTGTGACGATCGATCCGACACCGGACAACGGCCTGCGAGAGGTTTCGAGAGCTATGGCGGACAAGGTGTCGACGCTCCCGCGGAGCAAGATCGGCTACAGGATCGGGCGACTTAGTGATCACGACATGCACCGGCTGGACGTCGCGTTGATGACGTTCCTGGGTCTGCAGCGGCGAGAATCTAGGCAGTAGCCGGCGCAAAGGGACTTGAATGCCCCGCTTCCAGCTCAAGCGCGAGACGATCGCCGGCTACGCCGCGCTCGCCCCGGTGATCCCGGTCGTGACCGTGGACGATCCGGACCGGGCCGTCGCGCTGGCGAGGACGCTCGTCGAGGCCGGCCTGCCGGTCGTCGAGATCACGCTGCGTACGAGCTCGGCCCTGCGCTGCATCGAGGCCGTCGCGCGCGAGGTGCCGGAGGCGGTGCTGGCCGCCGGCACCGTCATCCGGCCGAAGCAGATCGAAGAGGCGGCGGATGCGGGTGCGAGGTTTCTCGTCAGCCCCGGCACCTCGCCCAGGATGGCCGAGGCGCTGGCGGAAGCGGCGCTTCCGGCCATGCCGGCCTGCGCCACCGTCTCGGAGGCGCTGCACCTGTTCGAGCTCGGCTTCGACCTCCTGAAGTTCTTCCCCGCGGGTTCCTCGGGCGGCGCGGCCTGGCTCAGGGCCGTCGCAGCGCCGGTTCCGGAGGTGCGGTTCTGCCCGACCGGCGGGCTCGACGGCACGAGCGCGCCCGACTATCTCGCCTGCCCGAACGTCGCCTGCGTGGGCGGCTCCTGGATGATCCCGAAGGATGCGCTCGCCTCCGGCGACTGGGCGCGGATCGGGACGCTGGCGCGCGAAGCGGCCGCGCTCCGGCGTTGAGATCGGGACAATCCGAGCGATCGGCCTGACGGCCTCTTCAGGTCTCGACCGCTACCCTCCTCGGGAAGGAGCGGAGCGGCGCACATGAACGTCATCGGAACGGCGAGCGCCGGCATGGCCGCGGCGATCCGGCGACTCGAGGCCGACGCGACCGACACGGCCCGGGAGGATGCGACCGAGGCCCGCAAGGAGGACCTGGCCGGGAAAGCGGTGGCGGCCGTTGCGGCGAAAGCCGAGTTCCAGGCCAACGCCGCCGTCGCCCGCACGGGATCGCGCACAGTCGGTGCGCTCGTCGACATCCTGGTCTGATGTCGAGGCCGGGCCGCGGAACAATCCCGGAGCTTGGCCGTTAGAGCCGCAACCGGCCGAAGCTTGGCCGGGACGCCTCTTCGATTCCGACGCTGCGGACGCGCTGCCCGGATCGCGGCGGCGCCGATCGCGGCGGGGTTGCGCTTTGGGCCGACAAGGCTCATCTAGAACAGGCGACCTCGATTCGATGCGGCGCTGAACGCCGGTCTCGTGGCGCATCCCAGCTCCGATCATTCGAGAGTTCGTGTCATCCGCCCGACATGGTGTCGGGCCAATAACTACGCTTGGCCGCGAGAGCCGGCGCAAGGGACCAGATGCAGATTTCGTTCACCAAGACCAACGCACATCATACCAGCACGTCAGACAGGCCCCGTCAGGGCACCTCATTTCACGTTCGGAACACCAAGCGCCCCCTCGGCTGGAGGCCGCAGCCTTCAGGGCTGACGCGCGACGAGACGCGAGAGCTCGTCCTCGAGATGATCGGCTGACGCCGGGCGCGATCCGGCGCGAGCTGCATTGCCGGAATTGGAGGCTGTCCTATCCTGGCGAGGCCTCCTGGATCCGCAGAGATGCGCTCGGCTTCCCTGAACAGCTCGCCCGCGCTCAAGGCGCGCCGTCGCAACGTTACGCGAGCGCGGCAGCAACGCGAGCACCTGAAGGCCATCCGCACGCACGGATTGCGGCGCGTGACGGTCTGGATACCGGACCCTAACTCCACCGCCTTCGCCATGGAGGCGCACCGTCAATCGGAGCTGGCCGCCGCGAGCCCACAAGCCGCGGCGGACCAGGCCTTCGTGGATGCGATCTCAATCGGATTCGACGATCTAGAGTGAGACGGGGCGCAATCTGGACCGTCTCGGCCGCGGGCAGCTACGCGGCGAAGCCGCGCCCCGCATTGATCTTGCAGGACGAGCGTTTCTCGGAACGCCCCCTCGCCGACAAACGGGCTTCGGCAGCTCTCTCATGTGATGGCGGACAAAGTTGCCACCGTTCCGCGAACGAAGCTCGGCCGAAAACTCGGCACGCTTTCGGCGACTGAGCTGTTAGCGGTCGACCAAGCCGTCGTGACATTTCTGGGCCTCTTACGCTGATCGGCGGCTACCGCCGCATCTTCAGCCCGGCTCCGAGCTCCGGCTCGCCCGGCCGCGTCTCGGCCCCGAGCGCCGGGATCGCGATGATCGGCGCGCCGCGCAGATCGCGGCGAAGCACGATCGCTCCCCTTTCCTCCAGATAGCTCAGCATGCGCCGGGCCCGCCCGGCCGAGCTCGTCCCGTAGGCTGCGGCGAGCTCGCGGTCGGTCGGGCATGGCGCCCCTTCGAGCGCCGCGCGCGCAACGAGCAGGAACAGGCCCGCCAGGTCCTCCGGCAGGCCCGCGGCAAGCGCCTCGGCCTCCTCCCAGCCCGGCATGGATGAGACGTCGGGCCCGACCCCAGCCCGCGCCACCGCGAGCCGGCGCTTGAACTCGGGCAGGCTCGGCAGCGCGCCCCCGACCCGGCGGATGCGGCAGCGGACCGTGAAGTCCTGGTACAGGGTCGCGGTTGTGCAGGACGCGGCGTCGGAATCGGCCAGGATCTCCGCCAGGATCGCGGCCATCGCGGCCTCGCGCTCTTCCGGCGGCATGGCCGGCTCCTCCGGGATCTCGGGCCGCGCCGCCGGGCGGTAATTCGCGAGCTGGACGAGAACGTCGGTCGGCGCCGACGCGCGCGGTCGCGGTGACGGACGCGGCACGAAATCCACGGGCTCGTTCTCGCCCCGCGTGAAGATGAGCTCGCGCGCGTCCGGCACGGGCTCCGGCAGCGGCACGAGCTTCGGCGAGCCCGACCGGCTCGACGTCTGGACCGGTCCGATGCGGATCGGCAGCGGCCGCTTCGACACCGCCGGGCCGAGCGCCACGAAATGCCCGCGCTCGAGATCGCGGAAGGTCTCGGCCTGGCGCCGGTCCATGCCGAGGAGGTCGGCCGCACGCGCCATGTCGATATCCAGGAAGGTGCGGCCCATGAGGAAGTTCGACGCCTCGGCCGCCACGTTCTTGGCGAGCTTGGCGAGGCGCTGGGTCGCGATGATGCCGGCGAGGCCGCGCTTGCGGCCGCGGCACATCAGGTTCGTCATGGCGCCGAGCGACAGGCGGCGCGCCTCGTCCGAGACCTCGCCCGCCGCGGCCGGCGCGAAGAGCTGCGCCTCGTCCACCACGACGAGGGCCGGGTACCAGAACTCGCGGTCGGCATCGAAGAGCCCGCCGAGGAAGGAGGCGGCGGCCCGCATCTGGTCCTCGGCGTCGAGGCTCTCCAGCGAGAGCACGACCGAGACCCGGTGCTGCCGCACCCGGGCCGCGATGCGCTGCAGCTCGGCCTCGCTCGCCTCGGCATCCACCACGACGTGGCCATAGGCGTCGCCCAGCGTGACGAAATCGCCTTCGGGATCGATCACGACCTGCTGCACGAGCCCGGCGCTCTGCTCCAGCAGCCGGCGCAGGAGATGCGACTTCCCCGATCCCGAATTGCCCTGGACGAGGAGCCGCGTCGCCAGAAGCTCCGTCAGGTCCATGAGGGCGGGCACACCGCCCGCCGCGCTCCCAAGCTCGATACCGGCACTCATACGCCCGGACCTAGCATCCCGGGCGGCCCGGCCGGAGCGGCGCCCGCCGCCCTTCCACAGCCCGTTGGTCGCGGCGGATCAGTTCTGCGGCCGGCCTTCCAGCTCCTTCGCCCGCGCCAGGGTCTTCTCCTTGAGGCAGGTCTCGACCGCATAGCCGGTCCCCGTCCCGCCGTTCCAGGAGGTCCCGACCGCCTGGATGCAATCGGCGTCCCGGAAAGCGATCCACTTGCGCTGCGCGTCCTGGATGGCGGCCTTCAGCGCCGCCTTGGTCTTGTCGTCGTAATCGTCGCTGGCGTCGATCCGGCCGATCATCGCCCTGTAGGCGGCGTTCAGCCGCGCATCCGCGCGCCTGTATTCCTGCTCGGCGCAATAGTTGATCTCGGGCGTTCCCTGCGGATCCTTGCAGTTCACCTCGGGGGCGCCGCTTCCCTGGGCCGCCGCCTGCCCGGCTGCGAGCAGCCCCGCCACGCTCATCACGACGCCGAAACGCAAGCCACCCTCCCCGTCCGAGGCCCGGACCCTAGCGGGCTCCGCTTGCGGCCCCGTGAACGCGGGCGCTCGAAAGCGCTACGAATCCCAGGCCGCCGGCTCGAGCCGGATCGGCACCGGCTCCGGCAGGTCCGTCCAGCCGCGCTCACGGAGCACGTCGTTGCTTTCCTTGGCGGTCCGGCCCTTCGCCCGGTCGAGCGACCAGGTGACGTGGTAGGTGCCGCCGCCCGGCCGGTCCGTCGTGCCGTCGAGGCGCACCACGAGGCATTCCACGCCCGCGCCATCGTCGGCGCGGCCGATCAGCTCCGCGCCGCGGGGCCGGGCCGGCAGCGCCGCCTCCGCCGAGCGTGCGAGGGTGACGTGGTCGGCGACCGGGTCCGGATAGGCCGGCGGGAAGCGGGCGAGCAGCGCGGCCCTCTCGGCCCGGTCGAGCTTCCATCCGACGATGCGCTTGGTCATGAGCGTCCTCCGGGAGGGAGACGCGAGGAGCCGGACGGGCGTTCCGGAGCGGCCCTCACGCAGCGATCGGCGCGGTGAGCACAGCCCGGAGGCCCGGCCCGTTGTCCCGGTATTCGAGCGCCCCGGAGAGCTGGGCCACGAGGGCGCGCATCATGCGCGTGCCGAAGCCCTGGCGGTCGCCGCTCCTGCCCCGCCCGCGATCGGCGACGACGAGCCGGATCTGCGCACGGTCCTGCTCCAGGGCGATGTCGATCGGGCCCGGCTCGCCGCCATAGGCGTATTTGTTCGCGTTGATGACGAGCTCGGTGAGGACGAGGCCGAGCGGCACGGCGCGGTCCGTGGGCACGGAGACCGGCGCGAGGTCGAGCGAGACGTGCCCGGACCACTCGCCGCCCATGGAATCGAGCATCTCGGTGCAGAGCTCCTCCAGGTAGCGCGAGAGATCCACCGTCTCCACCTGGTCGGACCGGTACAGGCGGCGATGCACGAGCGCGACGGCGGAGAGCCGCCGCTGCGCCTCGTCGAGATGGCCGCGGAGGCCCGGGTCATCCGACGCCCTCGCCTGCAGGGCCAGGAAGCTCGACACGAGCGCGAGGCTGTTCTGGACGCGGTGGTTGACCTCCTTCAGCAGGACCTCCGTCCGCTCCAGGAGGAGATCCTTGTCGGCCAGCATCTGCGCGAGCTGCTGGTTGAGCTCCCTCAGCCGGCGGCCCTGGCGGGCCTCCAGCAGGGCGTGCCGGATGCGGACCGCGCCTTCGAGCTCGGCGGCGCTCCACGGCCGCGAGCGGCCGCGCACGGACTCGCTCCAGGCCGCGAACGAGGCGCGCGGGCTGAGCGTCTCCCCGGGCCGAAGCCGCACCGCCTTGTGCGGGTTCCCGGCCCAGTTGATCGTCTCGACCTGCTCCGCCCGGAACCAGAGGAGGCCGAGATTCTCCTCGGCCGAGACGGCGGTCGCGAGGAGCCCGCTGGCGAGGGAGAAGTCCGCCAGGCCCGGCGGATGGAGCGCTCCCAGCTCCGCGGTCGCGAAGGGCTCCGCGAGAGCCTGCGGGAGAGCCCAGCGGCCCAGCGCCCGGATCGCGGTCTCGTCCGGGCAGGTCCCGGCCCGGACGACCTTGCCGCCGCTCAGGATCGCGAGCCCGTCGGCGCGCATCATGTCGCGCAGCTCGCCTCTGCTGTCCACGAGCGCCTCCTCGACGCTCGGTGCCCGGCCGAGCCGCGCCACGAGCTCGTCCTCGTAGCCGCGGGCGCGGATGCGCTCGCGGTAGAGCCCCGCCTCCTCCCGCACCTTGATCTGCCGCGCGAACGCGCCGGCAAGGGCCCGGCACGCCGCCCGGCTGTGGTAGGGCAGGAGCTTCGGGATCGCGTTGTGGCACGCCACCAGGCCCCAGAGCGCGCCGTCCTTGACGATCGACACCGAGGCCGAGGCGCCGACCCGCATGTTGCGCATGTATTGCAGATGGACGGGCGACACGCTGCGGAGCGCGCAGTCGCTCATGTCGAGCGGCTCCGCTCCCGGCCGCGCGGGACGGAGCGGAGCGGGCGTGTAGCCGATATCCGGGATGACCCTCACGAGGTTCCGGACGTAGAGCGCGCGCGCCTGAAGCGGCACGTCCGCACTCGGGAAGTGGTGGTTGAGGAAGCTGCCGAGCGCGCCGTCGCGGTCCTCGCCCAGCACCTCGCCGGACCCGTCCTCGCTGAAGCGGTAGACCAGCACGCGGTCGTAGCCGGTGAGCCGGCGGAACTCGACGGCGGCCCGGTCGCAGAGCGGCTTCAGGCCCGATGCCCGCTCGAAGGAGCCGGCCGCGGCTTCGATGCCGCCGAGCAGCACGGCGGACGGGATCTCGGCGGCGGGCGCGGGCTCCAGCTCGACGCAGACGAACTCGCCCGACTGGTGCGCGCTGACGTCGAGCCGCTCGCCCGAGGGCCCCCGGAGCTGCCCGACGAAGCCGCCCGCTCCCATCGAATCCGCCGTGCGGGCGATCCTCGCCGCGAGCGCGTCTCCCAGGATCAGGCCGGCCGAGCGCCCCACCCACTCCTCGATGCCGAGGCGGCCCTCGATGTCGCCCGCGCCCTGGACGGCCGAAAGGGTCCCGCGCTCCAGGACGATCAGCATCCCGTGCGGCTGGATCGCATCCGGGATGTGGATCGGCTCGCGGTCGCATTCGGCGAAATCCATGCCGGGCTCGGTCACGCGGCTTCGGTCGGACATAGCCAGCTCTCCGCCTGCCTGAAGGCCCGCACGGAGCCGGCCACCATCTCGTTTCCGGCCTGCCCATGACCGTCCGGGCATTCGCGCCTGAGCACGGCCAGGAAGGCGCGCCAGCGCTCGCCGGTCTCCGCCCCATAGGGGTCGAGGAAGGCCAGTCCCGTTCCGGGCAGGCCGCGCGCCTCGAGTTCGCGCCGGATCATCTTGCCGCCGAGCGTCGAGCCTTCCAGAACGTAGAAGAAGCCCATCGCCTCCGCGCTCGATCCCGGAGGCTCGACGCTGCAGACGGGAAGCGGCTTGAAGTCGTCCCGGCCGAGCGCCGCGAGATCATCCAGGATGGTCGGCGCGCGGCGTCGCTTCGGGAAGGCGAGATCCGCCACCGGATCGAGCAGCGGCGCGAGACTCCGTTCCGCTCCCTCGTGAAGGCCGTAGAACCGCTCGACGAGCGCGCGACGCCCGCCCGGCGACGACACGCGTCGGATGATGTCGAGCCGGGTTTCGAGGCGCTGGTGAGCCTCCCCGGTCGCATCGCGCAGCCGCGCGACGATGTCGTCTCTCATCTCCCCGTAGTCTCACGGCGGCTGGGCGGCCACAAGGCGCCTGGACCCGCGGGCGCAAGGTGCCGCAGCAGCGTCTTGCGGAGGTTCGGGGCAGCCGCGGCTGATATTCAGCCAATCGGTTGACAATCTCGCGACCCGGGATATATTCAACCATATGGTTGAGCTATTGACGGCCCGATTGGACACGGTCTTCCACGCCCTGGGCGATCCGACGCGCCGGCGGATGCTGCGCGATCTGGCCGAAGGCGAACGCACGGTGATGCAGCTCGCCCGTCCCTTCGACATGTCGCTGGCGGCGGCCTCCAAGCACATCAAGACGCTGGAGAATGCAGGCCTCATCCGGCGCGAGATCCGCGGCCGGACCCATCTCTGCTCGCTCGAGCCGGCGCCGCTCGCGAGCGCCCATGCCTGGCTCGGCTTCTACGAGCGCTTCTGGACCGGCCGCCTCGACGCTCTCGAACGGCTCCTCCGCGAGGAGGACGCCAAGAAGGCGGCAGCGCCCACGGAAGGAGAGGACACATGACCGACGGTACGATCCCGAACGCCTATGCCGTGCATCCGGAGCCCGCCGCATTGAAGCTCCAGCGACTTCTGCCCGGGCCGATCGAGCGGGTCTGGGCCTATCTGACGGAGAGCGACCTGCGCCGCCGCTGGCTCGCGGCAGGAGATATGGCGCCGGAGCCGGGCGCGGCCTTCGAGTTCGTCTGGCGCAACGACGAGCTCACGAACCCGCCCGGAGAGCGGCCGCCCGGATCCTCCGCCGAGCACCGGCTGGCGTGCCGCATCATCGAGTTCCGCCCGCCGACCAGGCTCGTCATCGGCTGGGGCGAGAACGGCGAGGTCACGTTCTCCCTGGAGCCCAGAGGCGGGGAAGTGCTGCTGACGCTGCTGCATCGCCGTGCCCGCGACCGCGACATGCTGCTCAAGGTCACGGCGGGGTGGCACGCGCATCTCGACGTCCTGGCCGCCCGGCTCCGCGGCGAGGAGCCGGCGCCCTTCTGGGACGGCTGGAACCGCCTGAAGGCGGAATACGAAACCCGGCTGCCGGCGTGAGGGCCGGGGTCTCCCACAAGCCGAAGGAGCAAGCGATGACGACACATGCGACCGGCACCAGGCAGGAATGGCTCGCGGCCCGGCTCGAGCTGCTGCAGGCCGAGAAGGAGCTGACGCGCCGCGCGGACGAGCTCGCGCGACGGCGCCGGGAACTGCCCTGGCTTCGCGTCGGCAAGGCGTACCGGTTCGACACGGACGAGGGCGAAGCCTCGCTGGAGGACCTCTTCCGGGGCCGCTCGCAGCTCCTCGTGTACCACTTCATGTTCGGGCCCGAATGGGCGGCCGGCTGCCCGTCCTGCTCCATGCTCGCGGACGGCTTCAACGGCTTCCATGTCCACCTCGCGAACCACGACGTGATGCTCTGGGCGGTCTCGCGCGCGCCGCTGCCGAAGCTGCGGGACTACAAGCGGCGGATGGGCTGGAGCTTCCCCTGGGCTTCCTCCGGCGACGATTTCGGCTCCGACTTCAACGTCGTCTTCACGGAAGAGCAGCAGCGCGGCGGCGGGGTCGAGTACAATTACCGGCGCGAGCCGGTCTTCGAATGGCGGCCCGGCCGGGAAGGCGGCGGTGCCGATGCCGAGGATCGGTTCGCGGCGATGTGCGGAACCGACCGGGCCTCGTTCCACCGCGACAGGCCGGGACTCAGCGCCTTCGCGCTCGAGGACGGCGTCGTCTACCACACCTATTCCGCCTATTCGCGCGGGCTGGACGGCCTGTGGGGTGCCTATCAGTGGCTGGACCGCGCCCCGAAGGGCCGCAACGAGACGGGCGGCGTCTGGTGGCGCCGCCGCGACGAGTACGCGGCGGCGTGACGGCCCGGCCTCGCCGAGGCTATTGCAGCGCCCGCCGCACCTCGGCGAGCGCCGCCTCGCAGCCGCTCGCATCGTTGGCGCGGTCCGCCTCCCGCGCCCGCCCGAGCGCCGCGAGCGCCCTCTCGGCCTGCGCACCTTCGCCGAGCTTCCCCTCCGCCTGCGCCACCGAGCCCGGCGTCGGCTGGCGGTGAAGGCGCGCCTCCCGGCTCTCGGTGCCGGCTCGCCCGGCGCCCGCGACGGCATCGATCCGGGCATCGACCGCGGCCTGCGCGGCATCGATCTGAGCCGTGCAGGGGCCCGCCTGTGCGGACGCGCCCGGGATGACGAGCGCCGCGACCCCGAGGACCGGCAGGAGGCGAAGGATCATGGCGCGTGTTCCTTTCCACGACGAGACCTAGGCCCGCACCAGCCGCGGGATCTCAAGTCCCGCCTCGGCCGCCGGGATGATCAGAGGCTCTTCCCCGTGATTCCGATCTTCGCATAGATCGCGTTGATGTGGTCCTTCACGTCCTGCGAAGTCGTGTCATTAGCGGCTGTCTTGGACCACCCGACCTTGAGGCGAGCGTATTCCGACATGACCTCGTCCTGGTCGGATGTCGCGCCGCTCACGCCGTAGGCTCCCACCATCTCGTCACCGATGAAGATCGGCGCGCAGCCGCCGGAGGCCTGGATGCGGCCGCCGGAGAAGATCGCCGCGTTCACCATGAGCTGGGGATTGCGCTCCTTGAACCAGTGCTGGATCACGAGCCCGTCCGGGAAGCGCGGGCTCATGGAGCGGAAGGCAGCCGCCGTATAGGCCTTGCTCCAGGCCGTCTCCGGCGTGATGAAACCCGCATCGTCCATGCGCTCGAGCGCGATCAGGTTGCCCTCCGGACCGACCACAGCGATGGAGACGGGCGCTCCCATCTCGGTCGCCTTCTCGACGACGGCGTCGAAGAACGGACGGCAGTCGCGCGCGCGAATTTTGCTCAAGTCTGTCTCCCGGATATCCAGCGCCTACTTCTTGACGAGACCCGCGCGGGCGATGACGCCCTCCCACTTCCGAGTCTCGGCGGCAACCCACTCGCGAAACTCCTTCGGACCGCCACTCAGCGCGTCCACCATCTGCGCCGCGAACGCGGTCTTGACCGGTTCGGAGGCGACGGCGCTCTGCGTCGCGGCCGCGAGCTTCTCGACAACGTCCTCCGGCGTACCGGCCGGAGCCATGATGCCGAACCAGATGTTGGTGTCGAAACCAGGCAAGCCCGCCTCGGCCACCGTAGGAAGATCGGGCGCGACGGCGGTGCGCTCACGTCCGGTCGACGCGAGCGCCCGCAGCGCGCCGGACTGAACCTGCGCCAGCGCCGAGGACGCCGGGACGAACATCATGTCGAGCCGGGCGGCGAGCAGGTCAGTGACGGCTTGGGCGCTGCCGCTGTAGGGGACATGGGTCAGCTTCACGCCCGCAAGCTGCGCGAACATCTCGCCTGCCAGATGCGGCGCAGTGCCGTTCCCGGGCGAGCCGTAGGTGATCCCCTCCGGCTTGGACCGTGCGTAGGCGATCAGCTCAGGGACGGATTTCACCGGTAGGGAGGCAGGGACCGCCAGGATGGTGGGCGTCGAGCCGAAGAGCGCAACTGGCGTGAGGTCGCGTGAGAAGGTCGCGGAGCCCGGATTGAGACTGTCGTTGATGACATTGGCCACCGTACCGACGAAGAGTGTGTAGCCGTCCTTGGGCGCGCGGGCGACCGCCTCGGCCGCAATGCGGCTCGCCGCCCCCGGCTTCGTCTCGACTACGACCCGCTGGCCGAGGATGTTGCCAACCTGCTCTGCGATAATGCGAGAGGCGACGTCCGTCGACGAACCGGCCGCAAAGCCGATGACGAGCGAAATCGGCCGAGTCGGCCAAGTCTGGGCGAAGGCTCCGCCTGTCCCGAGGGCAGGCATGGCGACAGCGGCCGAACCGACCGCTAATAAGTGGCGCCGCGTCGTTCTCACCTCATTTCCTCCATCCGGGCCGGTTCTGCCCTCCTCACGCCACCTTGCGCTCGGCGAGGAACGCGCCCATCCGCTCCAGCGCGCGCGAGATGTTGTCCGCCGAGTTGGCGTAGGAGACGCGGATATAGCCCTCGCCGTGGATGCCGAAATCCGGCCCGCCGATGGTGGCGACGCCCGCCTGCTCCAGCAGCGCCGAGGCGAGGGGCTTCGCCTTCCAGCCGGTCCCGGCGATGTTCGGGAAGGCGTAGAAGGCGCCCTTCGGCGTGATGCAGGAGACGCCGGGGAGCCGGTTCAGCCCCTCGACCACCAGCGCGCGGCGCCGGTCGAACTCGGCGACCATCCGCGCCACGTCGTCCTGCGGCCCGGTGAGCGCGGCGACGCCCGCCCATTGCGTCGGCGCGTTGACGCAGGAGAACGAGTTCACGGCGAGCTTGCGGGCCATGTCGTAGAGCTTCTTCGGCCACACGGACCAGCCGAGGCGCCAGCCGGTCATGGCGTAGGTCTTGGAGGCGCCGTCGAGATGGATCAGCCGGTCGCGCAGCTCCGGATAGGCGAGGAGCGAGACATGCTCCTCGCCGTCATAGGTCATGGCGCCGTAGATCTCGTCGGACAGGATCGCGACGTCCGGATGGTCCGCAAGGCCGGCGACGAGCGTCTCGATCTCGGCCTTCGGCGTCACCCCGCCGGTCGGGTTGGCGGGCGAGTTGAGGATGAGGAGCCGCGTCCTCGGCGTGATGAGGGACAGGGTCTCCTCCGCCGAGAAGGCGAAGCCGTTCTCCTCGCGGATCGGCACCGGCACGGGCGTCGCGCCCGTATACTCGATCATCGAGCGGTAGATCGGGAAGCCCGGATCCGGATAGAGGATCTCGGCGCCGGGCTCGCCGAACATCAGGATGGCGGCGAACATCGTGACCTTGCCGCCCGGCACGATCATCACGCCGTCCGGCGAGACCTCGACGCCGTAGCGGCGGCGGAGGTCGGCCGCGACCGCCTCGCGCAAGGGCAGGATGCCGGTCGCCGGCGTGTAGCCGTGCTGGCCGTCGCGCAAGGCCTTGACCGCGGCCTCGACGATATGCGGCGGGGTCGGGAAATCCGGCTGGCCGATGCCGAGATTGACGATGTCGCGCCCCTGCCCCGCGAGCTCGGTCGCGCGCGCCAGCACGGCGAAGGCGTTCTCCTCGCCGATGCGGTCGAAGTTCCGGACCGTCTGCAGCATGGTTCCTCCCCCGGCGGCCTGGCCGCGCCCTGGCGAGCGCTGTCGCGCGTCCGGCCGCCCCGCGCAAGCCCCGGCTCTCCCCTGCTTGCGGCGCATTGATCTCCCCGGCGCGAGCGTTCACAACTCGCCCGTTTGGAGCGCTTCCGAAGAAGGCGCCCCGCATGGGAGCTGCGAGTGGGAATGGCCGAGACGCCGCGCAAGATCACGCCCGAGAAGCTGCGCTCCAGGCAGTGGTTCGACAATCCCGACAACCCGGGCATGACCGCGCTCTACCTGGAGCGCTACCTCAATTACGGCCTGACCCCGGGCGAGCTGCGCTCCGGCAAGCCGCTGATCGGCATCGCCCAGACGGGCTCGGACCTCTCGCCCTGCAACCGCCACCATCTCGAGCTGGCCAAGCGCGTGCGCGACGGCATCACGGCCGCGGGCGGCGTCGCCTTCGAGTTCCCCTGCCACCCGATCCAGGAGACGGGCAAGCGCCCGACCGCCTGCCTCGACCGCAACCTCTCCTACCTGTCCCTCGTCGAGGTCCTGTACGGCTACCCGCTCGACGGCGTCGTCCTCCTCACCGGCTGCGACAAGACCATGCCGGCCTGCCTGATGGCGGCCGCGACCGTGAACATCCCGGCGATCTCGCTGAATGTCGGGCCGATGCTGAACGGCTATTTCCAGAAGGAGTTGAGCGGCTCCGGCACCGTCGTCTGGAAGGCGCGCGAGCGCCACGCCAAGGGCGACATCGACTACCAGCAGTTCATGGACATCGTCGGCAGCTCGGCGCCCTCGACCGGCCATTGCAACACGATGGGCACGGCCTCCACCATGAACGCGCTCGCCGAGGCGCTCGGCATGAGCCTGCCCGACTCGGCCGCGATCCCCGCGCCCTATCGCGAGCGCGGCCAGGCCGCCTACGAGACCGGCCGGCGCATCGTCGAGATGGTGTGGGAGGACCTGAAGCCCTCCGACATCATGACCCGCGAGGCCTTCGAGAACGTGATCGTCGCCAACGCCGCGATCGGCGGCTCCACCAACGCGCCGATCCACATCAACGCCATCGCCAAGCATATCGGGGTGCCGCTCGACAACGACGACTGGGAGCGGATCGGCTTCGAGATCCCGCTCCTCGTCAACATGCAGCCGGCCGGCCAGTGGCTCGGCGAGGATTACCACCGCGCCGGCGGGCTGCCGGCGGTGATCGCCGAGCTGATCGAGGCCGGCAGGATCCACGAGCATTGCATCACGGCGAACGGCCGCACGATCGGCGAGAACTGCCGCGGCAAGTTCTCGTGGAACCGCGAGGTGATCAGGCCCTATGCCGAGCCCCTGAAGGAGAAGGCGGGCTTCCTCAACCTCAAGGGCACGATGTTCGACAGCGCCATCATGAAGACGGCCGTCATCTCGGAGGAGTTCCAGCAGCGCTACCTGAACAACCCGGACGATCCGAACGCCTTCGAGGGCCGCGTCGTCGTCTTCGACGGGCCGGAGGACTACCACCACCGCATCGACGATCCCGCCCTGAACATCGACGAGCACACGATTTTGATCATGCGCGGCGCGGGGCCGATCGGCTATCCGGGCGCGGCCGAGGTGGTGAACATGCAGCCGCCGGGCGAACTCCTGAAGCGCGGCGTCTCCTCCCTCCCCTGCATCGGCGACGGGCGCCAGTCCGGCACCTCGGGCACGCCCTCGATCCTGAACGCCTCGCCGGAGGCGGCGGCCGGCGGCGGGCTCGCGCTCCTGCAGACGGGCGACCGCATCCGCATCGACCTCAACAAGCGAAGCGCCGACATCCTGCTCCCGGCCGAGGAGCTGGAGCGGCGGAGGAAGGACCTCGAGTCACGCGGCGGCTACGCCTACCCGGCCTCGCAGACGCCCTGGCAGGAGATCCAGCGGAGCATGGTCGACCAGCTCTCCGAGGGCATGGTGCTGAAGCCGGCGGTGAAGTTCCAGAAGGTCGCGCAGACGTTCGGGGTGCCGCGGGATAATCATTGAGGGCCGGAGCTACGGAAGTCCCGGAGGGAGTCTCGCCCCGGCCCTCCGTCTCTCCCCCCGATACTGCGCGTCCCGCCTTCGTCCACATGTGAGGTATAGGACGGGCCTCGAAGATAACATTACGTCATGGCATACCTTGAACATCGACCTAGCGGAACGCTCTATCAGTACTGCTCCCAGGAGGGATTTTTCGGGATAACACGCTCAAAACGTTTGTGGTTTTCGGATCTCGCGGAAGCGAACGACCCTCGCGAAATCGAGCTTGGGTTTGAGAAATTCATCGAAGCTCTGAAATCCGTTCGGCATGACGAATACAGCGGTGAGCGGGGCATTTTCCTATCTATTCTGGCCAGCAAGCTTGCTCCCTATCGGAAAAATATCCACGCATTCTGCGCGTGTTTCTCTCAGGCCCCAGATGAGCTTCCGATGTGGAGCGCCTATGCCTCGAGCTACACTGGGCTCGCTATAGGCTTCAGGCCGACTGCCCTGCTCGGCATTTCGGGGCGCGTTCAGAAGGTGAGGTACCTGAATGACAACACCGCCGCCGACTTCAGGCGGATGGTTTTAGACGTTGCACAGGATTTGGACCGAGCTCCGCCCGCGATCGATACAGACTATTGGATCCCGGCATCCGTCTCCGTATTCGCGGCTGTTACCGCGCTCAAACACCAGTCCTGGTCGTACGAGCGCGAAGTCAGGATGATCCACATCCAGACAAAGAAGCCAACTGAGGGCGTACCTACCGGCATGTTGCCTGACGGCACCGAGACGCACTGGACAGAACCTCTTGTACGTCAGGTAGATGGCCGTCCGATCTCGTACCTGGAGTTCCCGTTTGGTCAGTATAGAGACGGAGCTTACGATCCGCGAAGAGCCATCAAGGATGTAATTATCGGGCCGAAGTGCACGCTGACTGAGCTGGAAGTGCGAGACTGGCTCGAAAGATGCGGCTTCGAGGATGTTGTCGTGAGACAGTCAACCTGCGCCGTTCGGTAGCCCGGCCAGAAGCTCACCCGCCCACGATGAGAGATGATGGCGGGCTCTGAGCGGAGGGATGGCGACGGGACCAGATCGACGACGAAATGGAGCGCAGTTTTCACGGGCGGCCGGCGGGCTTTCGCACCGGCGCGCTCGTCTGCGGCGCCTCTGCCCTCTTTATGCTGGTCATCATTGTACCTTGTCTGGATCCCCTTCCCGCCTGCTGCGCAGGCGCCGGGGATGACAGGGAGCCCTTCCCGGCCCTTCGGGCCGCCGGGGATGACGGTGCGCCCCTTCCGCCTGCTGCGCGGGCGCGGTTGACAGGGAGCTTGCGTCGCGTCCGGCCTCGAACGACATTCGGGTCGTGGAACGCTATGCCGTCTACATCCTGGCCAGCCGGCGTAACGGCACGCTGTATATCGGCGTGACCAGTAGGCTCGCGGAGCGGATCGCGCAGCACAAGGCGCGTGCGGTGCGGGGGTTTACCCAGCAATACGGCGTGACGATCCTCGTGTACGTCGAGCGCTACGCGAGCATCTACGACGCCATCGCGCGCGAGAAGCAGCTCAAAGGCTGGAACAGGGCCTGGAAGATCAAGCTGATCGAGGCGGGCAATCCGAACTGGGACGAGCTCGATCCGACGGCGTGCTGAGGCTCACTGTCATTCCCGGCCGGAGGCGGCGGAGCCGCCGGAGGGGAAGGGAATCCAGGGGCGTCGTCCGCGGTGGGAGGTGTGCTGGATCCCCTTCCCGCCTGCTGCGCAGGCGCCGGGGATGACACCGAGCCCTTCCCGGGACCTGCACGCTACCGAAGAGGACGTGGTGCCGGCGTCTCCACTGTCATTCCCGGCCGGAGGCGGCGGAGCCGCCGGAGGGGAAGGGAATCCAGGGACGTTGTCCGTGTGGGAGGTGTGCTGGATCCCCTTCCCGGCCCTGCGGGCCGCCGGGGATGACAGGCGGCTTGACATTTCTAGGAATATAGTCTAGACCGGCTTCGTCCTCTTCGCCGAGGGGCGCTCTCGCGAGGCGTCAACAGAGCGGAAGAGCTTGAATGGGCCGGAATGGGCGAGAGCCCGAGCCGGCTGACGCGGCGCCTGCGGGCGGGTTTCGCGAACCCGCACTCGGGAAGCCGGACCAGCGCCGCCCTCCGGGTAATACGGCCCGGGCGCCAGTGCAGCATGGCTAGTGTTCTCTCGTCCGGCAACGGATGAGCGGGCGGAAGAGCGGCAGGTCCGGTCCAAAATCGCCGCCCGTGCCGGGGAAACCCGGACGCGGTACCCGTGTCTGGATCCCCTTCCCGGGCGCTCCGCGCCCGCCGGGGATGACGGGGGCGGGCATCGCGGGGACGCCGAAAGGCTCCTCTATAAAATTGATCGAGCGTTTCGGCGTCCCACGCCCCTCGACCAATTCACCCGCTCTTTGAACCGCCGAGACACCAGACCCCGGGCCGGGGAAGGACGGCGCGTGCCCGGATGAGGGGCGCGGCGCAAGCCGCTCCGCGAGAGGATGGGCGCCGCGGCCGAGCCGAGGACCGCCCCTCCACGGCTGCGCCCGCCTCGCAGGACGGCCGCCGGAACTCCGGCCGCGACCGCCCCGTTGAGGGCCGGACAGCCGCGATCCGAGCGGCGCATGGAGCTTTTCCGATGAAGACGACGCTTCTGATGGCCGCTTCCCTCGCGGCCGCACTTTCGACCGGCGCGCTGGCGCAGGGCACCATTCCGGGCGCGGCGCATGGCGCGGCGCAGGGCGCCGATACGGGCGCGGCGGTCGGCGGGCCGGTCGGCGGCGTGGTCGGCGGGGTCGTGGGCGGCGCGGTCGGCGCGGCGACCGGCACGGTCGGCGGCATCCTGGGCGTGGATACGCGGCCGCGCTTCCGCACCTATGTCGAGAGCCGCAACGTCCCCTCCTACCGCTACCGCGAGGAGGTCCGGGTCGGCACCGTGCTGCCGGCCGAGGGCGTGACCTATTACGAGGTCCCGGCCGAATACGGCGTGCGCGAGTACCGCTACACGGTGGTGAACGACCGCACCGTGCTGGTCGAGCCGCGCACCCGCCGCATCGTCGAGGTGATCGAGTAGCGGCCCCGTCCGGGCCGCCCGCTCAGGCGGCCCGGCGTTCCGCCTCCCGCACCCGCGGGGCGAGGTCGCGCAGCACGGCGAGCGTCGAGAGCACGTCCTCCCGGGTCGTCCAGGTCGAGCCGGCCTGGAAGCGGATCACGAAGCGGCCCGCATGGCTGGTCTGGGTCAGGTAGATGCGGCCATCCGCATTGACCGCCTCGAGGAGCCGGGCGTTCAGCCGGTCGCGCTCCTCCTCGGAGAGGCCCGCCGGCGCGTAGCGGAAGGTGAAGAGCGACAGGACCGGCCCGGTCGCCACCTCGAAATCCGGCTCGCGCGCGACGGCCTCGGCGAGCTCGCGCGACCAGGCGATATGGTCGCGGATCATGCCGCGCAGCCTCTCGACCCCGTAGGCGCGGATGACGAACCACAGCTTCAGCGCGCGGAAGCGCCGCCCGAGCGGCACCGACCATTCGTTGTAGTCGACGAAGCCCTCCTGCCCGAGCGTGCGCAGGAAGGGCGGGCGGATGCCGAGCGTGTCGGTGAGCGCCTTCGGGTCGCGCACGAAATGCGCCGAGCAGTCGAAATTCGTGAACAGCCACTTGTGCGGGTTGAACACGAAGCTGTCGGCCAGATCGGCCCCGCGCATGAGGTCGCGGTGCTCGGGGCAGATCATGGCCGAGCCCGCCCAGGCGGCGTCGACATGGAGGAAGATGCCGTGCGCCCGGGCGACGGAAGCGGCCGCCGCGATGTCGTCGCAGGCGCCGACCGAGGTGCCGCCGAGCGCGGCCACGATCGCGGCGGGCTTTAGCCCGGCGGCGATGTCGGCCTCCACCGCCTGGCGGAGCGCGGCCGGGTCCATGCCGTGCAGCGGGCCGGATGTCGGGATGCGGACGAGGTTCCTGTCGCCGAACCCGGCGATCCGGACCGCCTTGTCGACCGATGAATGGACCTGGGCGGAGGCGTAGACCCGAAGCGGCTTCTGGCCGAACAGGCCGTCGGAATTGCCGGTATGGCCGAGCGCCCGCTCCCGGGCGGTGAGCAGCGCCGCGAGCGTCGCGCTCGAGGCGGAATCCTGGATGACGCCCGAGAAGCCTTCCGGCAGGCCGATCATCGCGCGCAGCCAGTCGAGCATGCGGGTCTCGAGCTCGGTCGCGGCGGGCGAGGTCTGCCACAGCATGCATTGCGCCGCGATCGCGGCCGTGACCTGCTCGGCCAGGACCGAGGGCGGCGAGGCATTGGCCGGGAAATAGGCGAAGAAGCGCGGGTGCTGCCAATGCGTGATGCCCGGCATGATCACCCGGTCGAGATCGGCGAAGATCGCCTCCATGGGCTCGCCCGCCTCGGGCGGCGCGTCCGGGATCTGGCGGAAGACCTGCCCGGGCTCGACCGGCGCCCGGACCGGGCGCTCGCCGATGCCCGCCAGGTAATCCGCCGACCAATCTGCGGCGCGGTGCGACCAGCGCCGAAATTCTTCCCCGTCCAAGGCCCTGCTCCGGCTCGCGCGGCCGTCTGGCGGCGGCAGGCCGTGGTAGAGCGCCGGGCCGGGCCCGCCAAGCCGGCATCCCGCCGCGCGCATGGCCGGGCTGCCGCGAAACTGCACACGAAGGCGGCAGCCCCTGCTATAGTTCTCGCCTCCCCCGAATCGGTGCCGTGTCCGCCTCCCACCCGACCGCGCAGCGCGCCCCCGCAGAGATCGCAGCGCCCACCCTCGCCGACGAGCCCCTGCGCGGCATCCTGCTGGTGGCGGCCGCGATGGCGCTCTTCGCGGTCTCCGACGCCGTCTCGAAGCATCTCTCCGCCGCGCTGCCGGCCACCGAGATCGCCTGGCTGCGCTGGGTCGGCTTCGCGGCCATCATGGCGCCCTTCGTCCTGCGCGCGCCGCGCCGCATCCTGCGCTCGCGCGCGCCATGGCTGCAGGTGCTGCGCACGCTGGGCCTCCTCGGCTCGGCGCTCTTCTTCATCGCGGGACTTCGCTACCTGCCGCTCGCCAGCGCCTCGGCCATCGCGTTCGCGGCGCCGCTCATGGTAACGGCGCTCTCCATCCCGTTGCTGGGCGAGAAGGTCGGAGCGCGGCGCTGGGCGGCGGTCGCGGTCGGCCTCGTCGGCGTGCTCGTGGTCATCCGGCCCGGCAGCGGCACCTTCGGGCCAGCGGCGCTGCTCCCGCTTCTCTCGGCGGTGAGCTGGGCCTTCGGCATGATCGTCACCCGCAAGCTCGGCGGGCTCGATGCCGCCCCGACCACCATGGCCTATTCGGCGCTCGTCGGGCTCGCCGTCCTGACCCTCCTGGTCCCGGTCGGCTGGACGACCCCGACCCTGCCGCAGATCGGGCTGGCGGCCGGGATGGCGCTCGCCTCCACGGCGGCGCAGTTCCTGGTGGTCACGGCCTACCGCCTCGGCCGCGCCTCGGTGCTGGCGCCTGTCTCCTACAGCCAGCTCGTCTGGTCGGGGCTGCTCGGCTTCCTCGTGTTCGGCAACGTGCCGGACGCCTGGACGCTGCTCGGCGCGGCGATCATCATCGCAAGCGGGCTCTACACGGCGCATCGCGAGCGGATCGCCTACCGGACGAGGCGGGCGGAGACGGGCTGAGGCCGCCGGTCGGGACTTCCGGCAACACCCGTCCGAAACCATTCCGGGTCGGGCACGGGACCCTTGACCCGGCCGGGCCGGCATGGCGCACCATCGCGGCCGGCGCGGATTCCCGCGTCTTTCCGCCGGAGCGCCCGAATGACCATGCCGAGCCGCCGCTTCCTGCTTGCGGGACTGGCCGCTGCGGCGGGACCCGGCCTTGCCGGCTGCGTCGCGCCGGGCGGTCCCGCCGCCTCGCGGCCGCCCGTCAACGGCCTTGCGGCGACTCCCGGGGCGGAGGTTTTCGACTACGACCGCATCTACGCGGAGGTGAAGGGCGAGAAGTTCCCGGTCCCGGCCGTCGATTACAGCAAGCTGGATCGCGCCTTTCTCCGGCAGGAGGTCGCCTATACGGGCAAGGAGAAGCCCGGGACGGTGGTCGTCGATCCGAAGGCGCGCTTCCTCTACCATGTCGGCGAGAACGGCCGGGCCCGCCGCTACGGCGTGGGGGTCGGCAAGGAAGGTTTCGGCTGGTCGGGCGTGGCGGACGTCCGATCCAAGCAGGAATGGCCGGACTGGTACCCGCCCCCGGAGATGATCAAGCGGCGGCCCGACATCAAGCCGCAGCTCACCAAGCTCCCGAGCGGCATCGGCATGAAGGGCGGGCCGGGCAATCCGGTCGGCGCCCGCGCCCTCTATCTCTGGCAGGGCAACAAGGACACGCTGTACCGCATCCACGGCACGATCGAGCCGGAGACGATCGGCACATCGGTCTCGTCGGGCTGCATCCGCATGATCAACCAGGACGCGATCGACCTCTACGCGCGCGTTCCGGTCGGCACGAAAGTCGTGGTCCTGGCGTGACGGCGCAAGCATAGCGCGCGGCAGGACCACGCTGGGCCGGCAGGTTGCCCGCTCGGCCGGACGCTGCCCGCCTCGGCCTGCTGATCGCGTTCTAATCCGGGATCGTGGAGCGCTTCGGGCCTGTCCGTCGGCCCGTTCGGCGGCCCGCACCGAACTCCTCCGGCGCGCGGGCGTTGAATCCTGCCCAACCAGCAGGGAGAGAACCATGGATCAGCAGCAGGGCTGGACGGTGGAGGCGGTGCAGAAGCTCACCGAGATGGCGCGCGAACGCGTCCCGGTCGCGGCCATGAGCCTGGCGCTGAAACGGCCGATCGAGGCCGTGCGGGCGAAGCTGAGCGAACTCGGGATCACCCCCGTCGAGAGCTGACGGCCGATCCCACCGCATGAGATGGCCGGATGCCCCGGCCATCGACTCGATCGCGCCGGGGCAGCGGCAGGCGCTACTTCTTCGTGGTCGTCCCCTTGGTGGAAGGATTTGCCGCGATCGTCTTCGGCACCTCCTTCTTCGGCTTCTTGGCCTCCTTGTTCGACCGCATCTGACCTTTTGCCATGGCTGGCGCTCTCCTCTGCGGCCGAAGGGCCGGCCGCAGAAACGTAGCCCTTTCGGCTGAGAGCACAAACGAAAAGGGCCGGCTTGCACCGGCCCTTCCGTTTTGTCTGGATCCTCGGATCGAGCCCGAGGATGACAGAGCGCGGGGCTTAGAAGTCCATCCCGCCCATGCCGCCCATGCCGCCGCCGCCAGGCATCGCAGGGGTCTCCTTCTTGGGAGCCTCGGCGACCATGGCCTCGGTGGTCACGAGCAGGCCGGCGACGGAAGCCGCGTCCTGCAGAGCCGCACGGACGACCTTCGCCGGGTCGACGATGCCGGCCTGGAGCATGTCGACGAACTCCTCGGTCTGCGCGTTGAAGCCGAAGGTCTGCGACGAGTTCTCGAGGATCTTGCCGACGACGATCGAGCCTTCCACGCCCGCGTTCTGGGCGATCTGGCGGACAGGAGCCTCGATGGCCTTGAGGACGATGTCGATACCGGCCTGGACCTCGGGGTTGTCCGACTTCAGGCCAGCGGCCGCCTTCTTGGCCAGCAGCAGAGCGACGCCGCCGCCCGGCACGATGCCTTCCTCGACCGCCGCGCGGGTGGCGTGGAGGGCGTCGTCGACGCGGTCCTTCTTCTCCTTCACCTCGACCTCGGTCGAGCCGCCGACGCGGATCACCGCGACGCCGCCCGCGAGCTTGGCCAGGCGCTCCTGGAGCTTCTCACGGTCGTAGTCCGAGGTGGTCTCCTCGATCTGCGCCTTGATCTGCGCCACGCGAGCCTCGATGGCCTGCTTGTCGCCGGCGCCGTCGATGATCGTGGTGTTCTCCTTCTCGATGCGGACGCGCTTGGCCCGGCCGAGCATGTTGAGCGTGACGTTCTCGAGCTTGATGCCGAGGTCTTCGGAGATCGTCTGACCGGCGGTCAGGATCGCGATGTCCTCCAGCATGGCCTTGCGGCGATCGCCGAAGCCCGGCGCCTTCACGGCCGCGACCTTGAGGCCGCCGCGGAGCTTGTTGACGACGAGGGTGGCGAGCGCCTCGCCCTCGATGTCCTCGGCCACGATCAGCAGCGGCTTGCCGGTCTGCACGACGGCCTCGAGGACCGGGAGCATCGGCTGAAGGGAGGAGAGCTTCTTCTCGTGGATGAGGATGTAGGGATCCTCGAGCTCGGCGACCATCTTCTCCGCATTCGTGATGAAGTACGGGGAGAGGTAGCCGCGGTCGAACTGCATGCCCTCGACGACGTCGAGCTCGGTCTCGGCGGTCTTCGCCTCCTCGACCGTGATGACGCCCTCGTTGCCGACCTTCTGCATCGCCTGGGCGATCATCTCGCCGATCGACTTGTCGCCGTTGGCCGAGATCGTGCCGACCTGGGCGACTTCCTCGGAGGAGGCGACCTTCTTGGCGCGGCCCTTGATGTCCTTCACGACCGCCTCGACCGCGAGGTCGATGCCGCGCTTCAGGTCCATCGGGTTCATGCCGGCCGCGACGCGCTTGGCGCCCTCGCGGACGATCGCCTGGGCGAGAACCGTGGCCGTCGTGGTGCCGTCGCCCGCCACGTCGTTGGTCTTCGACGCGACCTCGCGCACCATCTGCGCGCCCATGTTCTCGAACTTGTCGGCGAGTTCGATCTCCTTGGCGACCGTGACGCCGTCCTTCGTGATGCGCGGGGCACCGAAGGACTTCTCGATCACGACGTTGCGGCCCTTCGGGCCGAGCGTGACCTTCACCGCATCGGCCAGGATGTCGACGCCGCGCAGCATCTTCTCGCGCGCGTCAGACGAGAAACGTACGTCTTTAGCAGCCATGTGAATTCCTCACGTGAATGATCTGAGAGGGGAGCGTCGGCGCTTACGCGGCCTTCGCGAGCCTGGAGCCCTCGATGATGCCCATGATGTCGGACTCCTTCATGATGAGGAGTTCCTGGCCATCGATCTTCACCTCGGTACCGGACCACTTGCCGAAGAGCACGCGATCGCCGGCCTTGACGTCGAGCGGCTGGACCTTGCCGTTCTCGTCGCGGGCGCCGGGGCCGACGGCGATGACCTCGCCCTCCTGCGGCTTCTCCTTGGCGGTATCGGGGATGATGATGCCGCCCTTCGTCTTCTCTTCGCTTTCGATGCGACGAACGACGACGCGGTCGTGCAGCGGCCGGAAGTTCATGCGAGACCTCACGATGTCGATTGGTGCGGCGGAGCCGCCTTGGGCCTTGATTTAGCACTCTCAATCCGGGAGTGCCAAGGCTGACGGGGAGATAGGCCGGGGCCGATCTCCCGTCAAGGCGGGTTGCGGACATTTTCGCGCCGAGCGCGGAACTTTCCTCTCAGCGGGCTTGTGGGGCCGATCCCGGGGAAGCGCAACCGGCTCGGAGCCCGAGATTGGGCCCGAAGAACCAGCGGAGCCATCTCCCGAGATCGCTTTCTCGTGCCGACTCAGCACGTTAACCACGTACTCTGATGTCGGCTGGGATCACACCAATCCGGCCGCCCCGACCACGGCGGCGGCGCCGAAGAACCAGAGCGGGTTCAGGCGGGTGAGATACGAGACGAGCGCCGTGCCGCCGGCAACCGCCATGCTGACCCAGCCGGTATCCGCCGCCCGGGCGAGCAGGAAGGCGGAGGCCGCGATGAGCCCGACCGTGACGGCCGAGAGCCCGTTCTGGACCGGGCGGCGCCAGAGCGCGTCGCGGAAGCGGTCCCAGAGGTGGAACACGACATAGACCAGGATGCTGGTCGGTCCGACGAGCGCCACGGTGGCGAGGAGCGCGCCGACGACGCCCGCGACGTGCCAGCCGACCAGCGTGACGAGCAGCATGTTCGGGCCCGGCGCCGCATTGGCGATCGCAAACAGCGCGGCGAACTCGCCGTTCGTCATCCAGCGCTCCACTTCCACGACCTGCCGGTGGATCTCCGGGACGGCGGCGTTGACGCCGCCGATCGCCAGGAAGGCGATGACGAAGAAGCGCCAGGCGAGCGTCGCGAGAGCGGCCGCGCTCACCTCAGCCTCCAATGCGCCGCGATCGAAAGCGGGGCGAGGACGACGAGAACGGGCCAGAGCGGCAGCCGCAACAGCGCCACCGCCACGAAGGTGAGCGCGATGAACGGCGCCGCCGGCCAGAAGCGCCGCTGGAGGATGGGTGCGGCCATCTTTCCCGCCATGCCGAGGATGAGGCCGGCGGCCGCGGCGGCCATGCCGGCGAGGGCTCCCTGGACGACGGGCACGTCGGCGAAGCCGGAATAGAAGGCCGCCAGCACGAGCACGACCGCGACCGGGAGCCCGATGATGCCGAGCACGGCCGCGAGCGCACCCGCGATGCCGTGGAACCGCGCCCCGATCGCGACCGACATGTTGACGATGTTCGGCCCGGGCAGGAGCTGCGCCAGCGCCAGCGTGTCCGTGAACTCGTCCGGCGTGAGCCAGCGATAGCGCTCGACCATCACGTAGCGCGCCCAGGGAAGGACACCGCCGAACGCGAAGGCCGAGATGCGGGCGCAGCCGAGGAACAGCTCGGAGAGGCTCGGCCCGGCAGCCTCGCGTGCGCTGGGCATCGGGGGCGCGGCGGGACTGCTCATGCGGGCGGTCTAGCGCAGCACGAACCGGCAGGACAGCGTTTCAGGCGCGGCGCCGGGACCCGGCGAAGGCGCCGGCGAGGATCAGGACGGCTCCCGTCACGGCCCAGAGGGTCGGCACCTCGGCGAAGGCGAAGAACCCGATCAGCACCGCCCAGACGAGCGCCGTGTAGTCGAGCGGCGCGAGCCGGATCGCCTCCGCGCCCGCATAGGCGCGCGCCAGACAGAGATGACCTGCGACCCCAAGGGCGCCGACGAGCGCCAGCCGCGCCGCCTCTCCGGCGTTCGGCATGCGCCAGAACAGCCAGGCCGGGACCGCCAGCATGAGTGCCGGAGCGACGTTCTGGATGAGGACGATCAGGATGACGGGATCGCGCTGCGCGCGAGCCCGAAGCAGCACGTTGGATGCCGAATAGGTCAGTGCCGAGACGAGCACGGCCGCGACGCCCCATAGGGAATGCGCTCGCGTCGCCCCCGAAGCGCCCTCCCCCCAGGCCCCCTGGCTGCCCAGCACGATCACGAGGACCCCGCCGAACCCCGCCGCGATGGCCAGGAGGATGCGCGCGCTGAGCCGCTCGCCGAGCAGCAGCACGGCAAGCAGCGCCGTGAAGAGCGGGGAGACGAAGGACAGGATGAGCGCCTCCGCGAGCGGCAGCACGCCGAGCCCGTAGAAGAAGCAGGTCGCCGTCACGACCACGAGGACCGCTCGGAGTGCATTGGCCCTGACCGTGTCCGGGCGCGGCCAGCCGGGTTGCTGGATCGCGGCGATCGCGGCCATCACGCAGGAGCCGACGACGTAGCGCAGGAACGCGACCTCGACGACCGGCAGCGTCGCGACCAGCCCCTTGATCAGCGCGTCCATGATCGAAAGCAGCGCGATGCCGGCGAGGCATTCGAGTATCGGGCGGCTCACGTCCCCTCCCCCGGGGAACCTGGCTGTTGTGGGATGAAGGGGCGCTGCACCGATGGCGCCGCCCGGAAGCGCGGCTCTATGCGACGCCGGCGCGGAGCAGGTCGTGGAGATGCAGGATCCCGATCGGCCGGCGGCCCTCCACGACGAAAATCGTGGTGATCCGCATGCGGTTCATCATCTCGAGCGCCGCGCTCGCCAGGAACTTCGGCCCGACGGTGATCGGGTCCGGCGTCATCACGGCCTCGACATTCTGCGTCAGCAGCACGTCGCTCATGTGGCGACGCAGATCGCCGTCGGTGACGATGCCGACGAGTTCCCCGTCGCGGCCGATCACGCCGACGCAACCGAACCGCTTGCCCGCGATCACCAGGAGCACGTCCGACATGCCGGTGCCGCGCGGCACGAGCGGCATCTCGTCCCCGCCATGCATGATCTGGTCGACGCTCTTGAGCCTCGCGGCGAGGGTGCCCCCCGGGTGGAAAACCTCGAAATCGCTCGCCGTGAAGCCGCGGCTGTCGAGAAGGGCCATCGCGAGCGCATCCCCGATCGCGAGCTGCATCAGGCTCGAGGTCGTGGGCGCGAGATCGTGCGGGCAGGCCTCCTTCACCCGCGGCAGCGCCAGGATGATGTCGGCCGCCTGCCCGAGCGTGCTGCCCGGACGGGAGGTCACCGCGATGAGACCCACCGAGAAGCGTCGCGAATACTCGATGAGGTCTCCGAGCTCCGCCGTCTCGCCCGACCAGGACAGGGCGAGGATCACGTCGTCCGACGTGATCATGCCGAGATCGCCGTGGCTCGCCTCCGTCGCATGGACGAAATAGGCCGGGGTGCCGGTCGAGGCGAGCGTTGCCGCGATCTTGCGGCCGATATGGCCGCTCTTGCCGATCCCGGAGACGATCAGGCGCCCGCTCGTCCGGCGGATCAGGGCGACCGCGGCATCGAAGCTCGCCCCGAGATCGCCGACGAGGGCGTCCGCGAGCGAGTGCAGGCCTGCGATCTCGAGCTGCAGGGTGCGCAGCCCGGCCGAGCGGGCGCGCGAATCGGCATCGTCATTCGCCGCAGCCGCTTGGGCGGCCTTGTTCTCTGAGACGAGCATGGAAGGTCCGGCGCTCTGATGTGAGCAGGCCTTAGACCCCAGCCTTATGGCCTAAGCAAGTCTCGCGCGGAAGTTGCGATAGCGCTGATCTCAGCCGATCGCCCAGCGCACCAGGGCCAGGACAGACCAGCCGAGAGCGGCAACCCAGGCGAGAGTCGCAGCGAGGCCCGCCACGACCAGTGCGATCGCGCCCCGCTCTGCCAGCCACCCCAGGAAGTCGCGCCACCGATGTCCATCCTCGAGGCGGCCGTGCAGCTTCGGCACGGTTGCGACGCTTCGTGGCTCGATCTGCACCATGACTGTCCCGCTTTGCGACGCCCCGGCCGCCCAGGCGGCCCTCTCGACGACCGCTCTGCAAGGACCGGGCAGCGGCATGTCTCGGCGCAGCAGTCCCGAGAGCGAACGGGATGCCTGCTACGGATCGGTCAGAGCGTCGGCGCCTTTCCCATCTGCTCGGGGGAGGAGAAGGGCCGGTCGACCTCCACCTCTCGGCGGCGGAGCGCGTGCCACGCGCCCTCGGGATCGTTCGCAAAGGTGAAGATGTGCAGGTCGCGCCTGGCGATCATGCCGAGTTCGACCAGGCGCTCGAAATTCACCACCGAGCGCCAGTAATCCTCGTCATAGAGGATGATGGGGATCGGCGGCGCCTTGCCGGTCTGCTTGAGCGTCAGGATCTCGAACAGCTCGTCGAAGGTCCCGAACCCGCCCGGGAACACGACGAGCGCGTTGGCGCGCATCGCGAGATGCATCTTGCGCATCGCGAAGTAGTGGAACCGGAAGGTGAGATCCGGGGTGGAATAGGCGTTCGGCTCCTGCTCGTGCGGCAGGGTGATGTTGAAGCCGATGGAGGGTGCGCCCGCGTCGTGCGCGCCGCGGTTCGCCGCCTCCATGATGCCTGGCCCGCCGCCTGTCGCGATGACGTTGTCGCGCATGCCCCCATCCGGCTCGAGCGCCCCGCCCCGTTCCGAGACGATCCGCCCGAAGGTGCGCGCGGCATTGTACCAGCCGGCCTGCAGCGGCGGGCCGTCCTCGCGGACCCTCGCGCCGCCGAAGACGACCACGGTGGAACGCACGCCCCAGGCGCGCAGCGCCTCCTCGGCCTTGGCATATTCGATCAGGAACCGGACCCCGCGCATGGAATCGCCCAGGAGGAAGTCCTGATCCAGGATCGGCAGGCGATAGGACGCGGAGGCGAGCTGGGCCCGGTTGTCGGGCTTGGGACGGGCTGGCGGGTTCATGCGTCCTCATAGACCCGGGCCGCACCCGCCTGAAGGGCCGCTCAGCCGGACGGGCCGTCCGCCTCCTTCCGGTCCCCCTTTCCGAGATCCGTGCCTTGCGTGACGCCGGTTCCCTCCTTGACCTGCGTCTCGGCTCCCGGAGGGGGCGGGCCGATCCCGGTCGGGTCGCTGTTCTCCGGCCCAGACTTGTCCGGGTCCGGTCGCCGCTGCCGATCCTCGTCCGCCATGCTGCGTCTCCGTCGATCCGTCGGGCTCGTCTGCCCGCCCGGACGGAACCGGACCGGCAGGGTCCGGTTCCAGCGTCATCGGAACAGGTCCGGGGCACGGGCCGTTCCCCTCGGAGACGGAGAACCGAGATGCAGGAGCGCAGCAGGCGAGCCAGTTACCTCCTGGCCGGGCTGGCCGCGATCGTCGTGATCGCCGGCGCGATCGGCTACCAGATGACGCAGCAGGGCCAGCCTACGCCGACGACGGAGAGCGCGGCTACGGCGGACCAGAAGCCCCGCTGAGCCGGCCAGGAGTTGCCAGGAGACCGCCATGTCCTTTCCGCCCGGCGAGATGCCGGCCACCAACACGATCAGGCGCATCGATGCGCCGCCGGAGAGCTCCCATCCGACGAGCGCCCAGCTCAAGGGCGACATCGACAGCGGCCGGACGGGCGACAAGGTCGGCGCCTACGATCCGGGCCTCTCGCCTCTCGGCACCGATGACGAGGCGGCCGGCACGAGCCCAGAGCCGCACCGGGTGAAACTGGCGCGCCAGTTCGAGCGCGTGCGGCGCTGGGCCAAGGGCTCGCGCCCCTCAGGGACGAGCCACGATACGCCGAGCCAGGCCGGCTACCTCTTCCTCGGCCTGACTGCGGCGATCGCGCTGGTGCTCCTCGTCGGCATCGCGGCGACCTGACGGGGCTCAGCGGGGCGCGGGCAGCTCGACGAGGTTGATCGGCGCGCCGGTCTCGAAGGCGAGGATCTGGTCGATCGCCGTGCCGAACAGCGCCTCGTAGGTCTCCCGCGCCACATAGCCAAGATGTGGCGTGCAGAGCGCGTTCGGCATCCCGATCAGCGGATCGGAGGCGCCGAGCACCGGCTCGTCGTCGAAGACGTCGACCGCGGCGCGTCCCGGCCGGCCGGCCAGGAGCGCTGCGGCGAGCGCCCCCTCCTCGATGATCGGCGCCCGGCTGGTATTCACCAGAAGCGCGTCGGGCTTCATGTGGGCGAGATCCGCGGCCGTGATGACGCCCCGCGTCTCGGGCGTCAGGAGCACGTGCAGGCAGATCACGTCGCAGACGGAGAAGAAGGCGGCCCGGCTGGACGGCACCTCGTAGCCCGCCTCCCTGGCGCGCGCGAGCGAGCCCTCGCGCCCGAAGCAGAGCACGCGCATGCCGAAGGCGCGGCCATAGCCGGCGACGATGCTGCCGATCCGGCCGAAGCCGTAGATGCCGAGGATCTTGCCCCTGAGCCGCGTACCGAGGGTGGACTGCCAGCGGCCGGCCTTCAAGTTCCCGACCTCTTCCGGGATGTGCCTGAGGGCGGCGAGCACGAGGCCCCAGGTGAGCTCGGCCGTCACGCTCGGATCCCCCGCTCCGCCGGCCGAGACCGTGACGCCCTGCCTCCGGCACGCCGCGAGATCGAGGTGGTAGGTGTTGCGGCCGGTCTGGCTGATGAATTTCAGGTTCGACAGCCGCGAGATCACGGCGTCCGGGAGCGGCGAGCGCTGCTGGATCAGCACGATCGCGTCGAACGGCGCGAGCCGGGCGGCAAGCTCGTCCGGATCCTTGACGGTGTCCGTGAAGGCCGTCACCTCGTGCGCGGCGAGCGCCTGGAAGTTCGGATGTCGGCGGAACGCGTCCTGGTAGTCGTCGAGGACCGCGATGCGCATGGGTGTTTCCTCCGGCAGGCGCCTGCCCCGCCGTCACCCTCTCCTAAGCGGCGCCCGGCAGCCTCTCAATTGTTCGCCTGGATGAAATTGCGCAGAAGCGGGTAGACCTGCCCCTCCCATTTCCGCCCCGAGAACACGCCGTAATGGCCCACGCCGGCCTGGAGATGGTGCCGCTTCATGTAGGGCCTGAGCCCCGAGCAGAGATCGTGCGCCGCGACCGTCTGGCCGACGGAGCAGATGTCGTCCCGCTCGCCTTCGACCGTCATCAGCGCCGTGCGCCGGATCGACCGCATATCGAGAATGCGCCCGCGATACGGGAGCTTGTTCTGCGCCAGCAGATTCTTCTGGAAAACCCGCTCGACGGTCTCGAGGTAGAACTCCGCCGCGAGGTCGAGCACGGCGAAATACTCGTCGTAGAAGGTCTTGATCTGCAGCGCCTTCACGGTCTCGCCGCGAACGAGGTGCCAGAACAGGTCGAGGTGCCCCTTCATGTGCCTGTCGGCGTTCATGGACATGAAGGCGAAGAGCTGCACGAAGCCGGGATAGACCCGCCTCCCCGCCCCGGCATACCGCGCCGGGACCGTCGCGATGAGGTTCCGCTCGAACCAGGCTATGGGGCGCCCCGTCGCGAGCTCGTTCACCATGGTCGGGTTGACGCTGATATCGACCGGCCCGGCCATCAGCGTGATGGAGGCGGGAGATGCCGGGTTCTTCGTCTCGGCCATGAGGGCGGCGGCGGCCAGCGCCTGCACGGCCGGCTGGCATACGGCGACCACGTGGCTTCCCGGCCCCATCGACTCCACGAACCCGACCAGGTGATCGACATACTCGTCGAAGCCGAAGCGTCCCTCGGGCAGCGGGACGTCGCGCGCGTTCGTCCAGTCCGTGATGTAGACGTCGTGATCGGCCAGGAGCGTCCGGACGGTGTGGCGCAGAAGCGTCGCGAAATGCCCCGAGAGCGGCGCCACGACGAGCACGCGGGGCTGCGGCTGGTCGAGATCCTTGCGGAAATGCGTGAGGGTGCCGAACGGCGTCCGATGGGCCGGCTCCTCGGTGACGGGCACGTCGCGGTTGCCGACCGTGACCGTGTCGATGCCGTAGCCGGGCCGGCGGTGGGTCAGCCCGGCCCGCATCATCATCTCGCCGGCCGCCGTGAACCAGGTCGCCGGCTCGCGGTAGCCGGCCTCGGTCCAGGGCGACCAGGCGTGGTGCACCGCGCGGCCCCATGTCCGAAGCCTGTCCGCGGCGTCCGACCCGATGTCGTAGGCCTCGTAGAGCACGTGCGGCCTTGCCCCCGGCTGATCTTCCGGGGAGGAAGCTAGACCATTGTTTGTTGCACTGCGAGATGGTTTTGTAGGCGGGCCGAAGACCTCCTGAGCGGGGACGCGAGATGGCCGATGCGAAGCTCACGATCTCGAGCCGGAACTATTCCTCGTGGTCGCTGCGCGGCTACCTGATCTGCCGGATGGCCGGGCTGGATTTCGCGACGGAGGTCCTGTCCGGCAACGACCCGTCGAGCCGGGCGGAGCTCCTGCACCTGTCGCCCTCGTTCCTGGTGCCCCGGCTGACACACGGCGACATCCGGGTCTGGGACACGATGGCGATCGCGACCTATGTCAACGAGATCAGGCCGGAGGCCGGGCTCCTGCCCGCCGACCCAGCGGCCCGCGCCTGGTGCTGGTCGGTTTCCGGAGAGATGCACGGGGGCTTCATCAACCTGCGCTCGTCGCTGCCGATGAACCTCAAGGCGCGGCACGAGAACTTCAAGATCTGGGGCGGCGCGGCCTTCGACATCGAGCGCATCACGACGATCTGGCGCGAATGCCTGGCGCGCTTCGGCGGGCCGTGGCTGTTCGGCAGCAGGCCGACGCTTGCGGACGCGATGTACGCCCCCGTCTGCACGCGCTTCGCAACCTATGGCGTGGAGCTTCCGCCGGACTGTGCCGCCTATCGCGACCACGTCATGGCCTGGCCGATCCTCGCCGAATGGATCGAGGCGGCGGTGAACGAGCCGGAGGAGATCGAAGAGCTCGACATGGAGTTCTGATCGCCCGCGACAGGATCATGTGATCCTCGGCCGCAATGTTTCGCGGGTCCTCCGCGAGCTGAAACGAAGCGGCTGCGCGCGAAACGAACCAAGCTCCGGCGCAATCGCCGCGACACCCCGCGGGCCCATAGAAGCGGCCGCAAGAGCCGAAGGCCCGCCACGAGGCCGGCGCGGAGGTCGGGATGTCAAGCAAGCTGAAGCTGGCCGGAATGGCCGCCGGGTTCGCGGCCACCATGGCCGGGATCGGGCTCATCGGCGCCGGCGAGAGCACGCCCGCCGCGGCTGCGCCGGCCGCGGCCGCCTATGCCGCCCCGCCGCAGGCCAGGCCGGTGGAGAGCCCCCCGGCCGTGGTCACGCAGGAGGCCGCGGCCCGGCCGGCCGTGGATTGCGCGAGGCAGGCCTGGCCCTACGTTGCCCGCGAATGTCTCGCCGCGGCGGACGGCACGCCTGTCCGCAAGGTGAGCCGGACGATCACGGCGAGCGGGCGCTGAGCCCCGCTCACTTCAGGTCGACGCCGTCGAACCGGTGCCGGCCGAGAAGGTCCATGCGGAAGCCGGACACCTCCTTGCGGGCCGCCATATAGACGACCGAATGCGCGATCGGCACCCAGGGCGCCTCGCGCTTGGCGATGACCTGCGCCTCCCGGTAGAGTCTCTCCCGCTCGGCGCGGTCCAGGCTCCGCTTCGCGCGCGTCACGAGCTCGTCGTAGCCGCGGTCGCACCATTTCGCGATGTTGTTCCCCCCCGGCCGCGCCGAGGTGCAGCCGAGGAGCACATCGAGGAAGTTGTCCGGGTCTCCGATATCGCCGGTCCAGCCGTAGAGCGCCATCGGCGCCTCCCCGGCGAGCAGCTTCGTCCGGTAGGCGCTCCAGTCGGCGGTCATCAGCCTGACCTGGATTCCGAGCTTGGCGAGGTCGGCCTGCATCATCTCGGCGACCCGCTTCCCGTTCGGGTTGTAGGGCCGGCTCACGGGCAGGTACCAGAGCTCGGTCTCGAAGCCCGCCGCGTAGCCCGCCTCCGCCAGAAGCCTGCGCGCGCCTTCCGGGTCGAAGGGATAGTCGGCGATCTCGGCGTTGTAGGACCAGAGCATGGGCGGGATCGGGTTCGTGGCCACGCGCCCGGCCCCGCCGTAGACCGCCTGGACGATGGCGGCCTTGTCGATCGCCATGTTGAGCGCGCGGCGGACGCGGAGATCGTCGAACGGCCTGCGTCCCGTATGCAGGCCGAGATAGCCGATGTTCAGCCCCTCCTGGCTGAGAAGGACGAGCGAGGAATCGGCCGCGATCCGGCCGATATCGGCCGGGTTCGGGTAGGCCATCACGTGGCACTCGCCCGATTTCAGCTTGGTCAGCCGGACGGCGGCGTTCGGCGTCACCGAGAAGACGAGGGTGTCGATCGGCTGCCGCCAGCCCCAGTACTCGCCGAAGGCGCGGTACCGGACCACGACGTCCTTCTGGTACCCGGCGAAGACGAAGGGGCCCGTCCCGACCGGCGCCTCGTCGATCAGCTCCTTCCGGCCCTCGCGCTCGAGCTGGGCGCCGTATTCCGCCGACAGGATGACGTTGAAGGGCATGCCGAGGCTCGGCAGGAAGGTCGCTTCCGGGCGGCGGATCGTGATCCGGAGCGTGTGGTCGTCGAGCTTTTCGACGCGCTCCAGCAGATCCGGCATCCCGACATCGCGGAAATAGTCGTAATGGCCGCCCGAAACCTTGTGGAAAGGGTGGTCCTCCCGCCATTGCCGGCCGAGCGAGAAGATGACGTCGTCGGCGTTGAAGTCGCGGCTCGGCCGGAAGCGGTCGTTGGAATGGAACTTCACGCCGCGCCGGAGGCGGAACGTGTAGGCGCGCCCGTCCTCCGACACGTCCCAGCTCTCGGCGAGACCCGGCACCGGCTTCAGCGTCTCGGTCTCGAGCTCGACCAGGCTGTCGAACATCGGCCGGCCGGCATTCATGCCGGTGGTGTCGGTCACGAGCTGCGGGTTCAGCGAGCGCGGATCGCCCTCCGAGCAGAAGACGAGGGTCTTGGCCGCGGCGGGGGCCGCCGCGAGGCAGACTGCGACGGCGAGCGATGGCGCGATCCTCATGTCGTGTGCTCCGCGACGCCGTCCGGCTTCGCCCCCTCCGCCCCGACCGAGCCGAGATCGGCCGGGATCTCGATGCGGACCCGGGTGCCGACGCCGCACCGGCTCGTCATGTCGATGCGGCCCCCGAGGGTGCCGGTCACGAGATTGTAGATGATGTGCAGCCCGAGCCCGGTCGAGCCGCGGTCGCGCCCGGTCGTGTAGAAGGGATCGAAGACCTTCGGCATGTGCTCGGGCGCGATGCCCACGCCGTCGTCCGAGAACTCGATCCTGACCCAGCCGCCGCGCAGCCGGGTCACGAGGAGGGCGAGATGGCCGGTCCGCCCGTCCGGGAAGGCGTGGTCGCGCGCATTCGAGATGAGGTTCGTGATCACCTGGACCAGGGCGCCGGGATAGGAATCGAGCGTGATGTCGTCCGGGCACTCCACCCTCATCTCGTGCCCGGCCCGGCGCAGCATCGGGCCGAGGCTGGTCAGGAGCTCGTGCAGCCAGCCCTTCAGCTCGAAGCGGCGGCGCTCGCCGGATGCCTGGTCGGCCGCGATCTGCTTGAAGCTGTAGACGAGGTCCGCGGCGCGGTTGAGGTTCACGAAGGTGAGGCGCGCGCCCTCGGACAGCCGCTCGACCGTGCGGGTCATGTCGGACTTCATCAGCCGCCCCGTCTCGAGCTTCTGCCGCAGCGCCTCCACCTCGCTCTCGAGCGCCGTCGAGGTCGTCATCGCGACGCCGACGGGCGTGTTGATCTCGTGCGCCACCCCGGCCACGAGCTGGCCGAGCGAGGCGAGCTTCTCGGCCTGGATGAGGCTCTGCTGCGCGTCGCGCAGCTCGGCAAGCGCCGCATCCGCCCGCTCCTTCGCGCTGCGCAGGTCGCGCTCGCGCCGGCTGAGCTCGGTCACGAACACGTTCGCGGCCCGCGCCATGGCGCCGAGCTCGTCGCGGCGGTCGGCCTCGGGGATGAGGCTCCCGGCCGGATTGGCGGCCAGGCCGATCATGCGGTGCTGCAGGTTGCGCAGGGGCCGCGTGATCGAGCGCGCGACCACATAGGCGGTCAGCGATCCGAGCAGCAGGCCGATGGCGGCGCCGATCACGAGCGTCGTCCGCACCAGGTGGCCGATCCGGTCCGCATTCGAGGCCAGCATCTCGTAGAGCGAGCTCGCGCGCGCCGTCATGACGGAGGCGGTCGCGGCCATCCGGGACAGGATCTCGTTCTGCTCGCGGAGACTCTCGCCGGTCGCCGACAGCCGCTCCTGCCACTGCGTCATCGCGTCCATCATCTCGGTCTGGATCAGGGGCGAGATCGGCAGCACGCTCATCGTGCGCTCCAGCAGCCTGCTCTCGCCCACCATGCGGGCGACCGCATCGGCATCCCGGATCGCGAGCGCGTTCGTGGTCAGGCGCTCGAGCTCGAGCATCTCGATGGCGATGTTCTGGGTCGCCTGCTCGGTCTCGGCGGCCTGGACGGCGTAGGTCAGGAGCTGCGTGACCTCGTCGTGCAGCGCCCGCTCCTCCGTGGCGTTCACCTTGATGAGGCGGTCGAGCCAGTCGTCGAATTCCCGCGCGCCGTCGCGGCCGGCGGCCCCGGTCACGGTCTCCCTGAGCTGGTCGGCGGCCCGGGTATTTCCCGCCGCCCGCAACGCCTCCGCGAGCCGTTCGGCGGCGTTGCGGATGCGGGCTTCGGCGAGCAGCGAGGTATCGCCCGCCCCCTTCGGCTCCCCGGCCGCGACGAGGCGGCCCTCGAGCGCGGCCGCACGCAGGTCGTGGGCGACGCTGACGATGTCGCGCGCCTGCCGCAGCCTGCGGTCGCCGGCCGTGATGGAGGCGATGATGTCCGTGTTCGAGACATGCTGCCGGGTGCGGGCGCGGTCGGTCAGGATGACGAGGGATGCCGTGCGGGCGTTGAGCTCGGCGACCTTCCGGTCGCTCTCCTCCGTGAGCGCCCGCAGCTGGCCCATCTCGCGCGCGTAGCTCTCCAGCGTCTGGCTGACGTCGCCCGCCGTGCTGCGCTGGGTCTCGGTCCCGAAATATCCGTCGAGCTCCTCGAGCAGGGTGCGGGCGCGGCCCGCGGCGCCGTCGAAGCGCACGGCCTGGCGCTCGCGCTCGGCCGGCTGGCCCCGGATGTAGCTCTCCTTGGCGTTCACGACCTCGACGAGATCGCGGAAGGCCGCGCCCGCCAGGGCCGCTCCGCCGCGCGCGCGTTCCGCCTGGTCGAGAAGGAGCCAGGCGATGAGCGCGATCGCGGCCGCGACCGTGATCGGGATGATCCCGACCAGGGCGACTTTGTAGCGGATCCGCATCGGCTCGGTTCTTCGGCTTCACTCTCGCGCATGAGCAGGCCGACCGCTGCTCGCACCCAATTGTTTCAGTCGCAATTCGTCGGCCCGGCAAAGCCGCGTCCGACGGCAGCGGTGCATTGTCCCCAGTGTCGCGGGCGCGGCGCACGCCCCCTCGTCGACGCCGCTCTTCCGCCCGATCCCGCGGCGGGCGCTTGTTTGCGAGGAGGTGGCGGGCGGCGTGGGTGATCTCGTCGGCGGCGCGGTCGAAGCCTCCGCATCGGCCTTCGACGGGTGCGTCGTGCCGGAGAGCTTGCGCCGAATTGCGGCGCGGCGGCCCGCTCTCACTGTCATTCCCGGCCGAGGCGGCGGAGCCGCCGGAGGGGAAGGGAATCCAGGGGCGCCGCGCACCGGCGAGGTTGTCTGGATCCCCTTCCCGCCTGCTGCGCAGGCGCCGGGGATGACACGCGCAACTGTCATTCCCGGCCGGAGCGGCGCGTCAGCGCCGCGGAGGGGAAGGGAATCCAGGGACGTCGTCCGCGGTGGGAGGTGTGCTGGATCCCCTTCCCGGCCCTACGGGCCGCCGGGGATGACACCGGACCGCCTCCACTGTCATTCCCGGCCGGAGGCAGCGTAGCCGCCGGAGGGGAAGGGAATCCAGGGACGTCGTCCGCGGTGGGAGGTGTGCTGGATCCCCTTCCCGGCCCTGCGGGCCGCCGGGGATGACACCGAACCGCCTCCACTGTCATTCCCGGCCGGAGCAGCGCGGCAGCGCTGCGAAGGGGAAGGGAATCCAGGGACGTTGTCCGTGTGGGAGATGTGCTGGATCCCCTTCCCGGCCCTTCGGGCCGCCGGGGATGACACGCGCAACTGTCATTCCCGGCCGGAGCAGCGCGTCAGCGCTGCGGAGGGGAAGGGAATCCAGGGGGACACGCGGCGGTAGGTTGTCTGGATCCCCTTCCCGCCTGCCGCGCAGGCGCCGGGGATGAGGGGCGAGCCGCGCCGCCATCCCGGCCGGAGCGAGGCGGCGAAGCCGGCGAGCACAGGGAAACGGGAATCCAGGCGCGCTTCGCCCGCTCCGCCCCCGCGGCCGCTCCCGGAATGACCGGGAGAGCGTCGCCCGCCGGAAGATGAACCGCGGATGCGCGATCTCGTTCTCCTCGCGATGAGTGCGCCTGTATCCCGACCTTCCGCGACCATCGCCGACCTGCCGGTCGGGCTCGACACACATCCCATGGAGGCGCGATCGGTCGACCAGCTTCCCGACGGCGAGGGCTGGCAGTTCGAGCCGAAATGGGACGGGTTCCGCTGCCTCGCCTTCAAGGCAGGCGACGCCGTCGAGCTCCGGGCGAAGTCGGGCAAGCCGCTCGGGCGCTATTTCCCCGAGGTGGTGCAGGCGCTCGGGGATCTGCCGCCGGCCTCTTTCGTGCTCGATGGCGAGCTTGCCATCCCGAAAGGCGAGACGCTCGACTTCGACGCGCTCCAGCTCCGCCTCCATCCGGCCGAGAGCCGCATTCGCAAGCTCGCGCGCGAGACCCCGGCGCGGCTCATCCTGTTCGACATGCTGCTCGCGCCGGAGGGTGGCGACATGCGGGACCTGCCCCTATTCGAGCGGCGTGACGCGCTGGAGCGCTTCTGGGCATCGCTCCCCGACAAGGGGCTGCTGCGGCTCTCGCCCTTCACCCGCGACCGGAAGGAGGCGGAGGGCTGGCTCGCCAGGGCCGGCGGCGCGCTGGATGGCGTGGTCGCCAAGCGCGTGGACGGCCGCTACGAGGCGGGCGAGCGCGCCATGCTCAAGATCAAGCGCCTGCGCACGGCCGATTGCGTGGTCGGCGGCTTCCGCTACGAGGCGAAGCGCAAGGTGGTCGGCTCGCTGCTGCTCGGGCTCTACGACGAGGAGGGCCGGCTCGACCATGTCGGCTTCACGTCCGGCATAGCCGATGCGGAGAAGCCCGCCCTCACCAAGAAGCTCGAGGCGCTGATCGAGCCGCCCGGCTTCACGGGCGATGCCCCCGGCTGGCCGAGCCGGTGGGCGACCGAGCGCAGCACGGAATGGCAGCCGCTGCGGCCCGAGCTCGTCGCGGAAGTGCGCTACGATCACGTGACCGGCGGCCGCTTCCGCCACGGCACCCGCTTCCTGCGCTGGCGCCCTGACAAGGCGCCGCGGCAATGCACCCTCGAGCAGATGCAGGAAGAGGCGCGGCCGGGCGCGATCATCGGCGCGGTAACGGAGGGCTGAGATGGCGGCCGCGAAGGAGGAGATCGAGCTCCAGGGTGTCCGGCTGACCAGCCCCGACAAGGTGCTCTATCCGGAGCAGGGCGTCACCAAGCGCGAGCTCGCCGAATACTACCTGGCGGTCGCCGGCGTGATGCTGCCGCATGTCGCCCGCCGCCCGATCACGCTGGTCCGCTGCCCGACCGGCCGCGCCAGGAAATGCTTCTACCAGCGCCATGCCGGATCGGGCATGCCCGCGGAGCTGAAGCAGATCCCGATCGAGGGCTTCGAGGAGCCCTATCTGTACCTGGAGGATGTGCGCGGCCTCGTCGCCCTCGTGCAGATGGGGGTGCTCGAGATCCATCCCTGGAATTCGCATGTCGACCAGCCGCACAAGCCCGACCAGGTGATCTTCGACCTCGACCCCGGGGAAGGGCTCGCCTTCCCGGATGTCGTGGCGGCGGCGCACGAGCTCCGGGCGCGGCTCGCGGGGCTCGGGCTGCGGAGCGTGCCGAAGACCACGGGCGGCAAGGGGCTTCACCTCGTCGTCCCCATCGAGCGGCGCTACGAATGGCGGGACGTGAAGAGCTTTGCCAAGGCGGTCGGCGATCTCATGGCGAAGGATGCGCCCGATCGGTTCCTCACCAAGCAGTCCATCGCCGAGCGCCGCGGCCGCATCTATATCGACTACCTGCGCAACGACCCGACCTCGACGGCGGTGGCGCCCTACTCGACCCGCTCCCGCGAAGGCGCGCCGGTCTCGGTCCCGCTGACCTGGGACGAGGTCGTGCCGGACCTCGACCCGAGGGCCTTCACGGTGCGGACGGTGCCGGCGCGGGTGGCCGGGCTGACGGCCGATCCCTGGGCGGACATCGCGGGGCTGAAGCAGCGGCTGCCGAAACTCACTTGATGAGGATCGCCCGGAAATCATTGACATTGGTCAGCGTCGGCCCGGTGACCACCTGGTCGCCCAAAGCCTCGAAGAAGCCGTGGCCGTCGTTGCGGGCGAGGCTGTCGGCGATGCGGACGCCCCTCTCCAGCGCACGCGAGATCGAGTCGGGGCCGAGATAGGCGCCGGCCACCTCCTCGGCCCCGTCCACGCCGTCGGTGTCGCCGGCGAGCGCGTGGATGCCGGGATGCCCGGCGAGCGCCTGGCCGAGCCCGAGCAGGAACTCGACATTGCGCCCTCCCCGTCCGTCGCCCCGGATCGTGACGGTCGTCTCGCCGCCCGACAGCAGCAGGCAGGGCTTGGGAAAGGGCTGCCCATGCCGGGCGACCTGCAGCGCGATGCCCGCCATCGCCTTCCCGACCTCGCGCGCCTCGCCCTCGATGGCGTCCCCGAGAATATGGGCCGGAATGCCCGCCTCCTCCGCCACCGCGGCGGCGGCTTCGAGGGCCATCTGCGGCGTCGCGACCAGGCGGAAATCGGAGGCGGCAAGATGCGGATCGCCCGGCTTCACGGTCTCGCCGCGCCGGCTCTCCAGGATATCCCGCGCCACAGCCGGGATCTCGACACCGTAGCGGGTGAGGACCGCGAGCGCGTCGGCGCAGGTGGTCGGGTCCGCGACCGTCGGCCCGGAGGCGATGACGGCGGGATCGTCGCCCGGCACGTCGGAGATGGCGAGCGTGACGACCTTAGCCGGATGGCAGGCGGCCGCAAGCCTCCCGCCCTTGATGGCCGAGAGATGCCGCCGGACAATGTTCATCTCGGCGATATTCGCGCCGGACCGCAGCAGCGCCCGGTTGATCTCCTGCTTGTCCCCCAGGGTCAGGCCCTCGGCCGGCAGCGCCAGCAGGGCCGAGCCGCCCCCGGAGATGAGGCAGATGACGAGGTCATCAGCGGTGAGGCCGCGCACCAGGTCCAGCATTCGCCGGGCGGCGCGCTCGCCCGCCTCGTCCGGCACGGGGTGGGACGCCTCGACGATCTCGACCCAGCTCGTCGGCGCCCCATGGCCGTAGCGCGTGACGACGAGGCCGGACAGGTCGCCGGGCCAATGCTGCTCCAGCGCGCACGCCATCTCGGCCGAGGCCTTGCCGGCCCCGATCACGAGCGTGCGGCCGCGCGGCTTCTCGGGCAGGTGACGCGCGATCACCCGCGCCGGCTGCGCCGAGGCGATCGCGGCGTGGAAGAGTGTGCGGAGGAGGTCCCGCGCCTCTGCAATCATAGTGTCGGTATCGATCGACGCAGTCGCTTGAAGGCGGGTGCGGGCGCGAGTTCATGCTCCAGCCCTGCTTCTTCGTCCAGCCACCTGCGCCACCGCCGGCCGTCCCAGCCGACCCGGACCAAGCAGGGCCGGCGACGCTCCGCACTCTCCAGTTCGGTCAGAGTCGTGAGAAGCGGAAGCGGGTTGTCTCGAAGGATCGGGAAGAGGTTGGTCGGCAGAACCACGACCGAGAGACGACGTCCAAAGAGCCGGTTCTGAAACGACAGCCCGGAATCGGCCGTGACCAGCACGTCAAAGCGTTGCTCCACGAGGGCCAGCAAGGTTCCGTTCCTTGTCCCCTTCCACCCTTCCCGATCGACGGAGGAAACCGCGTGCTCGGTCAGATCCCTGGCGATGCTCTCGGGCAAGTTCTCGTCAAGAAACACGTGCAAGAGGCGATCCCACCGTGGCCTCGGGCGCAGAGGCTTTCAACCGATCGCACGCTTGACGAAGGGCAATCTCAACGTCGCACCGATCCAGCGTCGGAAAATTCTGCATGATTTCATCGAGACCCACGCCTTCGATCAGGTGATCGAAAACGGTCTCCACCGGCACCCTCGTCCCCCGGAAGGTCGGTCGCCCGCCCAGGATCTCTCTGTCGCAGACCACAACCGGTCCGTCTCGATCGATGTCGGCCATGGCGTCAGCCTCTCATCACTGCTGCCGTCGAATATAGCACTCACCCTGCCTGGGCCGCATCTCCGTCGCGTCCTGGATGGCCGGGTGCAGGAGACATGCTATTCCAGCGCATCGCCGCGTCAGACGGCTGCAGATGGAGGAACGCATGCTGTCGGAGGCGACGCGCGCCAAGCTGAGGACCGTTTCCGTCGCGACCCTCACCACGGCGCTCTTCAAGCGCGGGCTGCGCAGCCAGTTCGTGCAGGACGTCCACCCGCTGAACCCGGGTGCGGGCCCGATGGTCGGGGAGGCCTTCACGCTCCGCTACATGCCGGCCCGCGAGGACCTGAACCCGATCTCCGTCTTCCAGGACCGTTCCCATCCGCAGCGCAAGGCGGTCGAGGAATGCCCGCCCGGCGCCGTCTTCGTGATCGACAGCCGCGGCGATCCGCGCGCCGCCTCGGCCGGCGGCATCCTTGTGACGCGGCTGATGGTGCGGGGCGTCGCAGGGATCGTGACCGATGGCGGGTTCCGCGACTCGCCCGAGATCGCCGGCCTCGCCATCCCGGCCTATCACCGCCGCCCTGCCCCGCCGACCAACCTGACGCGGCTCCAGGCGATCGACATCAACGTGCCGGTCGGCTGCGGCGAGGCGCCGGTCTTTCCGGGCGACGTGATCGTGGGCGACGCGGAAGGCGTGGTCGTCCTGCCCGCCCACCTGGCCGAGGAGCTCGCCGACGAGGCCGTCGAGATGACCGCCTTCGAGGATTTCGTCGCCGAGGAAGTCAGGCGTGGCCGGTCCATCCTCGGCCTCTATCCGCCGACCGACCCGGAGACGCCAGGCCAGTTCGCCGCCTGGCGCAAGGCGCACGGACGTTGAAACTGGTCCAACTCGACGGAACCGTCAGGATCGGATGTAGTAGCAGGCGGCCGGGAGAACGCGTCCCGGACAGGAGCCGCGATGCCCCTCCTCCCACCCCTCCCGTTCGATCCCGCCCTCGAGACGCCGGCACCCGACGAGGACAAGACCTTCCAGAGCATCATCGCGAGCCTGCGCACCATCCAGGAGACCACGTTCAAGGATTACGGCCGGGCGGTCCGCGGCGTTCATGCCAAGCCGCATGGCTTCCTGTTCGGCACGCTCGAGGTACTCGCCGGGACCGATAGGAGCGTGGCGCAGGGCCTCTTCGCCCGTCCCGGCCGGCACGAGGCGGTCCTCCGGCTGTCCACCAATCCGGGCGACATCCTGGACGACAGCGTTTCCACGCCGCGCGGGCTCGGCCTGAAGATCCTCGGCGTATCCGGCGAATTCCTGCCCGAGGCGGCGGGCGGGACGCAGGACTTCGTGCTGGCGAACTCCCCCGCCTTCTTCGCGCCGAACGCCAAGAGCTTCGCGCCGGGCCTCAAGCTCCTCGCGGCGACGACCGACACGCCGCAGATCTTCAAGAAGGCGCTCTCCGCCGTGCTGCGCGGCGCGGAGAGCGTCGTCGAGGCGCTCGGAGGCAGGAGCCCGACGCTTGTCGCGCTGGGCGGACATCCGGAGACGCATATCCTGGGCGAGACGTTCTACAGCGCCGTCCCGTTACGCTGGGGCGACTACGTCGCCAAGGTCGCGGTCGCGCCGGTCTCGGAGAACCTCCGCGCCCTCACGGGCGCACCCCTGAACGTCAACGGCAGGCCCAACGGCCTGCGCGAGGCGGTCGTCGCCTTCTTCGCCGAGAACGAGGCCGTGTGGGAGCTGCGCGCGCAGCTGCGCCGGAACGAGACGACGATGCCGGTCGAGGATGCGAGCGCGGTCTGGCCCGAGGAGGAGAGCCCGTATGTTCCCGTCGCCCGGATAACCGTGCCGCGGCAGGAGGCCTGGAGCGAGGCGCGGTCGCGTTCCGTGGACGACGGCCTGGCGTTCAGCCCCTGGAACGCCCTCGCCGCGCACCGGCCGCTCGGCTCGATCATGCGGGCGCGGAGGGCAAGCTATCCGGTCTCCTCCGGGTTCCGGGCGGAGCATAACGGCTGCCCGATCCGGACGCCGGCCAGCATCGCCGAACTCGGCGGCTGACGCGCGGAGGCGCTGGACGCCGCGGCCGGGACCTCATACCCGTCCGGCAACACACGAATCCTCGCCGCCCCAGTCGGGCGAGTCGAAGACGATGGGAGACGCCTGCATGACCCGCCGCCGCTCGGTGGAGGACCTGCGCAGCCAGCGCTGGTTCGCGCCGCAGGACCTGCGCTCCTTCGGCCACCGCTCCCGCATGCTGCAGATGGGCTATTCGGCCGCCGACTTCATGGGCAAGCCGGTCGTCGCCATCATCAATACCTGGAGCGACCTGCAGCAGTGCCACCAGCACTTCAAGCAGCGCGTCGAGGAGGTGAAGCGCGGCGTGTGGCAGGCCGGGGGCTTTCCGGTGGAACTTCCGGCACTGTCGCTCTCGGAAAGCTTCGTGAAGCCGACCACGATGCTCTACCGCAACCTCCTCGCGCTCGAGGTGGAGGAGCTCCTGCGCCAGCACCCGGTCGATGGGGCGGTGCTGATGGGCGGCTGCGACAAGACCACGCCCGCGACCATCATGGGCGCGATCTCGATGGACCTTCCGATGATCTTCATGCCGGCCGGCCCGATGATGCGCGGCCATTTCGGCGGCCAGATCGTCGGCTCCGGCTCGGACGTCTGGAAATACTGGGCCGAGAAGGAAGCCGGCACCATCACGATCCAGCAATGGAACGACATGGAGGCCGGCATCGCCCGCTCGGCCGGCACCTGCATGACGATGGGCACGGCCTCCACCATGACCATCATCGCCGAGGCGCTCGGGCTGACGCTTCCCGGCGCGACCTCCATCCCGGCCGCCGACGCCGCCCATCCCCGGATGGCGACGGAATGCGGCCGGCGCATCGTCGAGATGATCTGGGACGATCTGAAGCCGTCCGACATCATCGACCGGCGCTCGGTCGAGAACGCGCTCGTGGTCCATAACGCGCTCGCCGGGTCGACCAACGCGATGATCCACCTCGTCGCGATCGGCCGTCGCGCCGGAATCGAGGTGACCCTGCGCGACTTCGACGATTTCGCCGGCCGCGTCCCGGTGATCGCGAATCTCCGCCCGTCCGGCGCCTGGCTGATGGAGGATTTCCACATCGCCGGGGGCACGCGCGCGCTCTTCAAGCGGCTCGAGGACATGCTGCATCTGGAGGCCCGCACCGTGTCGGGCACGCTCGGCGCGGGCATCGCGGGGGCGGCAGTCTACGACGACGACGTCATCCGTCCGCTCGACAATCCCCTCGCGGCGTCGGGCGGCACGGCGATCCTCTACGGCAACCTCGCGCCCGACGGCTGCGTGATCAAGCCGCCCGCGGCGGAGCCGCGCCTCCTCCAGCATACCGGCCCCGCGATCGTCTTCGACAGCTACGACGAGATGTCGGCGGCCGTGAACGATCCGGATCTGGACGTCACGCCCGATCACGTCATGGTCTTTCGCAATGCCGGCCCGATCGGCGGTCCGGGCATGCCGGAATGGGGCATGCTGCCGCTGCCGAAGAAGCTGCTCGCCCAGGGCGTGCGCGACATGGTCCGCATCTCGGATGCGCGCATGTCCGGGACGAGCTACGGCGCCTGCATCCTGCACGTCTCGCCGGAAGCCGCGATCGGCGGTCCGCTCGCGGCGCTCCGGAACGGCGACATGGTCACGGTCGACGTCGCCGGCCGCCGCCTGCACGCGCACCTGACCGACGAAGAGATCGCCGAGCGGCTCAAAAGCTGGACGCCTCCTCGCGGCGAGTATCCGCGCGGCTACAACCGGCTCTACGCCAAGCATGTCCGCCAGGCGCATGAGGGCTGCGATTTCGACTTCCTGGAGGGCGCGGGCGGGATCGGCGAGCCGGAGATCCATTAGGACGAGGCTCGCCCCGGTTGACATTCATAGGAATATAGTCTAGATCGGCTTCGTCCTCTTCGCCGAGGGGCGCTCTCGCGAGGCGTCAACAGAGCGGAAGAGCTTGACTGGGCCGGAATGGGCGAGAGCCCAGGCCGGCTGACGCGGCGCCTGCGGGCGGGTTTCGCGAACCCGCACTCGGGGAGCCGGACCAGCGCCGCCCTCCGGGTAATACGGCCCGGGCGCCAGTGCAGCATGGCTAGTGTTCTCTCGTCCGGCAACGGATGAGCGGGCGGAAGAGCGGCAGGTCCGGTCCAAAATCGCCGCCCGTGCCGGGGAAACCCGGACGCGGTGCTTGTCGTCTGGATCCCCTTCCCGCCTGCTGCGCAGGCGCCGGGGATGACGGGGCGGGCATCGCGGGGACGCCGAAAGGCTCCTCTATAAAATTGATCGAGCGTTTCGGCGTCCCACGCCCCTCGACCAATTCAGCTCTTTGAACCGCCGAGACACCAGACCCCGGGCCGGGGAAGGACGGCGCGTGCCTGCCTGTCATTCCGGGAAGCGGCGGCACGCGACAGCACCCCCGCCCCCGTTCCCATCGAAAACTAGACCGCACTCCTCTCCGCCTTCGCACCCGCCCCGCGCTCCTGGTCCGCCTCGAAGATCCGCGTGAGCTCGGCCGCGGCCTGCTTGGCGCTTTGGATCACCTGCTGCTCGTCGTCGTAGAAAGGGTGCGTCTCGATCAGGGTCTGCTCGTCGTGCTGCCGGAAGATCTCGACGGCGCGTCGCGCCTCGGCCTGCGACACCCCAAGCGCAGTCAGAGCGTGCTCCGTGAGGCGCAGGCTCGAATGGAAGGTCTCGCGCACGAAGACCTTCACGCCGCGGTCGATGAGAAGATGGGCGTGGCGCCGGTTGCGCGCCCGGCTGACGATCTGGAGGTTCGGGAAATTGCGCTGGACCGCATCGACCAACGCGAGGTTCTCCTCGATATCGGCCAGGCAGTTCACGAGCAGACGCGAGTTCGCTGCGCCGGCGGCGCGCAGCAGGTCGGGCCGGGCCGGATCGCCGAAATAGACCTTGCTGCCGAAGCGGCGGAGCACCTCGACCTGCTCGGAATCCTTCTCCAGCGCCACGAAGGGGATGCCGCGCATGCGCAACACGCGGCCGACGATCTGTCCCATGCGCCCGAAGCCGCAGATGATGACGGGCGCGCCCTCGTCGCGCATGGCGTCGTAGACGGGCTCCGGCGGACGGGTCAGGCGCGGCACCACGAACCGCTCGGACAGCGCGAAGATGAGCGGCGTCGCGGCCATGGACAGGGCTGCCACCAGATTGGCCTCGTCCGCGGCCGCCTCGCTCAGCGCGCCCGCCGCGACCGCCACGCCGGACAGGACGAAGCTGAACTCGCTGCCCTGGGGCAGCGCCAGCGCGAACCGCACGGAGGTCGCGGCCGGCTGGCCCGAGAGGCGGCCGATCATGAAGCAGACCGCCGCCTTGATGGCGATCAGCCCGATCAGGCCCAGGAGGATGCGCCCGGGCTCCGCGACCGCGAGGCCCAGATTCGCCGACATGCCGACCGAGATGAAGAAGAAGCCGAGCAGCAGCCCCTCGAACGGCTTGATGTCGGCCTCGAGCTCGTGCCGGTATTCCGAATCCGACAGCAGCACGCCGGCCAGGAATGCGCCGAGCGAGGTGGAAAGCCCGACCGCATGCGCGATCGCGCCCGCACCGGCGACGGTGAGAAGCGAAGCTGCAGTGAAGACCTCCGGCGTCCTCGCCCCGCCGATGACGCGGAAGAGCTGCGGCACGAGGAAGCTCCCGCCGACCAGGATCAGCGCCACCCCGGCCACGGCCTTCGCGACGGAGAGCCAGGGCAGGTGATCCGGCAGGCTCTGGCCGGCGAGCAGCGGCACGAGCGCGATCAGCGGGATGAAGGCGAGGTCCTGGAAAAGGAGGACGGCGAAGCTGTCGCGGCCCGAGGCGAGCCCCAGGAGCTCGCGTTCGGCCAGCATGGGAAGCACGATCGCCGTGGAGGAGAGAGCGAGCCCTGCGCCCAGCACGATCGCGCTCGTCCAGGACAATCCGATTAGGGCGAGCGGAAGGGCCAGAGCCGCGGCCGAAAGCCCGACCTGCGCGGTCCCGAGGCCGAAGACGGAGCGGCGCATCACCCACAGCCGGCGCGGCCGCAATTCCAGCCCGATGAGGAAGAGCAGCATGACGATGCCGAGCTCCGAGACCTGCCGGATCGTTTCCACATCCGTCACCAGCCGGAGCCCGGCCGGCCCGATCACCGCGCCGGCCACGAGATAGCCGAGGATGGAGCCGAAGCCGGCGCGCCGCGTGAGCGGAACCAGCAGCACGGCACCGGCGAGAAGGGTCACGAGGGTCTCGAGCATTCGGACGATCCTTGGCGGAAGCGGCTTACCGGCTACGGCGCCCACCGGGCAGCTCGCGCGAGGCTGGCGCCTCCGGCCCGCTCCATGCAAGGCTCGCGGGACGGATTGCGGAGACGCCTCATGGCAGCGACGTTCGGCTTGTCCCTGGCCCTCGCGATGGCGCTCGGGGCCGCCTCGCTCGCCACCCCCGGCAAGGCGCTCGCGTCCGAGGAGGGCTGCCCCGGCCTGATCGCCCGGCGGGCATCGCCGATCATCCCGGCCGCGCTCGCGCAGAACGAGGTGGGCCTGACCTATGTCGGCCACGCCACCTTCCTCATCGAGACCGCCGCGGGCGTGAAGATCGCCACCGACTACAACGATTACGTGCGGCCGAGCGTGACGCCCGACATCGCGACCATGAACCGGGCGCATTCGACCCATTACTCGACCCGCCCGGATCCCGGGATCAAGACCATCCTGCGCGGCTGGAACCCGGATGGCGGACGTGCCCCGGCCTATGACCAGCGCTTCGGCGACGTCCGAATCCGCAATGTCGTGACGAACATCCGTCAATGGGGCGGGGAATCGACCATCATGGAGGGGAACTCGATCTTCGTGTTCGAGGCGGCCGATCTCTGCATCGCGCATCTCGGCCACCTCCATCACACGCTGACACCGGAGCACCTGAAGCAGCTCGGGCGGATCGACGTGGCCCTCGTGCCCGTTGACGGGTCGTACACGCTCGATATCGAGGGCATGATGGAGGTGCTTTCGGCCATGGGCCCAAAGCTGATCGTTCCGATGCACTTCTTCGGCCAGAGCACGCTGAACCGCTTCCTCGACCGCGCCCGTTCGAAGTCCTGGGACACGGCCCGGCTCGACAGCGCCTCCATGACCCTGTCGCGCGAGACCCTCCCGGGGACCCCCAGGGTGGTCGTCCTGCAGGGTTACTGACCGACGCCTTCCGGATTCCGCCTTGCCCGAACCAGACGTCTCGTCCGAGGAGGCCGCGGCCCGCCGACTCCTCTCCTCCGCAGCCGTGCGCGAGCGCGCCGGCATCATGCTCCGTCTTGGCCTCGCGGGCGAGCTGGAGCATTTCTCGGTCGATCTCGGCCGGCTTTCCGCCTGTGCCGACGAGGTGGTCGCGACCACGCGGGCGGAATATCCGACGCTCGAGATCCCGTTCCATGCGCGCTGGCGCCACTTCGCGGCGGGTGGCCTCGACCGGTGGGGCACGCTGGCCGAGGCGGTCCGCTGGACCGACCGGCGGGAACGCGCCCGCGCGGCGTTCGATCTGGCCATCGTGAGCGTGCTCCTCGATGCCGGTGCCGGCCCCGCTTGGCGCTACGAGGAGGGCCGGACGGGCGAGACATATTCCCGCTCGGAGGGGCTTGCGGTGGCGAGCTTCGACATGTTCATCGGCGGGACCTTCTCGGCCCGGCCGGACCTGCCGTATCAGGCCGATGCCGACGCCCTTGCGCGCCTCTCGGTCACCGAGCTTGCGCGCGGCATGCAGGTCTCGGCGCAGAATCCGCTCGTCGGCCTGGAGGGCCGCGCCTCCCTTCTCAACCGGCTCGGCCAGGCCGTCGCGGCCAGGCCGGAGGTCTTCGGCGTCGCCGACGCGCCCCGCCCGGGCGGGCTGTTCGACCATCTCGTCGAAGGCGCGCCGGAGGAGCGCATCGCCGCACCCGCGATCCTGGAGGCCCTCCTTCTGCATCTCGGCTCCGTCTGGCCCGGCCGCATCGCGCTTGGCGGGATCGATCTCGGCGACACCTGGCGGCACCCGGCGCTCCGGACCGGCGGCGCGACGGACGGTCTCGTCCCCTTCCACAAGCTCTCGCAATGGCTCGCCTATTCCCTCATCGAACCGCTGGAGGAGGCGGGCATCGCCGTCGTCGAGCTCGACGGCCTGACGGGGCTTCCCGAATATCGGAACGGCGGACTTCTCATCGACACGGGCGTGCTCGCGTTCCGCAGGGCGGAGGATGCGGGCCGGCCGCATCCGGTCGGCTCGCAGCTCGTGGTCGAGTGGCGCGCGCTCACCGTCGCCCTTCTCGACCGCCTGGCCGAAGAGGTCCGCGGCAAGCTCGGCCTCTCGGCCGAGCAGTTCCCGCTCGCCAAGGTGCTCGAGGGGGGCACCTGGGCGACCGGCCGGCGCCTCGCGCGGGAGAGGCGCCCCGGCGGCGAGCCGCCCATCCAGGTGGTCAGCGACGGCACCGTGTTCTGAGGCGGAGTCCGCTTGCCGCGCCCCGGCCGCTCGGGTCAGATGCGCCGTTCTGGCAAGAGGCTCCGAATGCAGGGCGTGACCGTCGTCGACCATCCGCTGGTTCAGCACAAGCTGACGCTGATGCGGGACAAGTCGCGCTCGACGAAGGGCTTCCGGCAGCTCCTGAACGAGATCGGCATGCTCCTCCTCTACGAGGTCACGCGCGACCTGCCGCTCGAGACGGTGGAGATCGAGACGCCGCTCACCCGGATGATGGCGCCGCAGCTCGCCGGCAAGAAGCTCGTCCTCGCGCCGATCCTGCGCGCCGGCGTCGGATTCCTCGACGGCATGCTCGATCTCGTGCCGTCCGCCCGCGTCGCGCATGTCGGGCTCTACCGCGACCCCGAGACGCTCGCGGCGGTCGAGTACTATTTCAAGGCTCCTTCCGATCTCGCCGACCGGCAGGTCCTGGTGCTCGACCCGATGCTCGCCACCGCCAATTCCGCCATCGCGGCCGTCGACCGCCTGAAGGAGCGCGGCGCCAAGGACCTTCGCATCGTGTGCCTCCTCGCGGCTCCCGAGGGCATCGCGAATTTCCAGGCCATGCACCCCGACGTCTCGATCTGGACGGCCGCTATCGACGAAAGGCTGAACGAGCACGGCTATATCGTGCCGGGCCTCGGCGATGCCGGCGACCGCATGTTCGGCACCCGATAGAAGCCGTCCCGCATGCGCTTCGTCGCGGTGGACTGGGGCACGAGCCGCATTCGGGCGCTCCTGGTGGAGAACGGGCGCGTCCTCGCCCGCTCCGAATCCGATGAGGGCGTGTCACGGCTGAAGCCGGGCCAGCATGAAGCGATCTTCGCCCGCCACTGCGGCGCCTGGCTCGCGGCCGAGCCCGACCTGCCGGTCGTGCTCGTCGGCATGGCCGGGAGCCGCGAAGGCTGGGCGCCCGCGCCCTATGCCGAGTGCCCGGCCGGACCGGACCGGATCGCGGCGGCGCTCACCCGTATCGACCTCGGGGCCGGCCGGGAGGCGGCCATCGTGCCGGGGCTGCTCTGCCTGCGGAACGGACAGGCTGACGTCATGCGCGGCGAGGAGACCCATCTTGTCGGAGCGGAGGTCCCGGACGGGCTCGTCTGCCTGCCGGGCACGCATTGCAAATGGGCGCTGATGCGGAATGGCGAGGTCGTCTCCTTCGCGACCTTCCTGACCGGTGAGCTCTATGCGCTGTTGCGCGAGCATTCGATGGTCGGTCGCCCGGCGACCGAGCCTGCCGACCCGGCGGGGTTTGCCGAAGGCCTCGCCGCCTCATCGCTCCGCGGCGGAGGCGGAGGCGGTCTCCTGCACGAGCTCTTCGCCGCACGCGCCGCGACGCTCACCGGCCGGCTCGGCCCCGAGCGGCTCGGCCCTTACCTGTCCGGCCTCCTCACGGGCGAGGAGATCGCCGGCGCCTTCCGTCTCTTCGGCCGACCGGACCGGGTCGCGATCGTGGCCGACCCGCCCCGCGCCGAGCTCTACCGCGAGGCGCTCGCGGCCGAGGGCATCGCGGCCGAGACGCGCGGTCAGGAGGACACGCTGCTGGCCGGGCTTGCGGTCATCCTGGCGCGCTCGGAAGGCTGACCCCCTGTCGAGTCGGGCCGGTGAGCAGGCCCTCTCCGCTCCGGGAGAGGTTCTGGCCCTGCCTGCCGGTCGGGCACGGGCCGTTCTTCCAGGTCCGGGGTCGGTCAGATGGCGCGCATGGATGGTCCGCAGCCTTGGTCCGCTCCGTCCGGCCCGCTAGGATGGGTCAATGACGGAGGTCCCGCCCGACCACGCGCAGCTCGTTGCGCTGTTCGACTTCTACGTCGCGACCGGGATCGACCTGGCGCTGGACGAGGCGCCGCACGACCGCTTTGCTGAATCGACGCAGACGGCGCAGTCGCTCGACTCAGCTAGGTCGCTTGAGCAGCTGACTCTTAACCAGCGGGTCCGCGCGGAACCGCTCCGCGCAAGAGACGAAGGTTCCCAGCCGGCGACCCGTGCCCTCCCCCTCGCCGCGACCGCGCCGCCAGACGAGGTGGCGGAGAACGCGCGGCTGCGGGCACGCGAAGCCGGCTCGCTCGCCGAGCTCGAGGCCATGGTCGCCGCCTTCGACGGCTGCGCGCTTAAGCGGACCGCCAAGCAGCTCGCCTTCGCGGACGGCAATCCCGAGGCCGACATCATGCTGGTCGGCGAGGCGCCCGGCGCCGAGGAGGATCGGGCCGGCAGGCCCTTCGTGGGGCGGGCGGGCCAGCTCCTCGACCGCATGCTCGCCTCCATCGGCCTCGACAGGAGCCGGGTCTATATCGCCAACGTCGTGCCCTGGCGGCCGCCGGGCAACCGCACGCCGACGCCGCAGGAGGTCGCGATCTGCCTGCCTTTCACCCTGCGGCAGATCGAGCTCTGCGCGCCGCGCTTCCTCGTGACGCTCGGGGCGCCCGCCACCCAGACCCTTCTCGGGCTGAAGGAGGGGATCAAGCGGACGCGCGGGCGCTGGGTGGAGTATCCCGGCCTCGTCCGTCCGGCGCGGGCCCTCCCCATGCTGCATCCGGCCTATCTTCTACGCCAGCCGATCGACAAGCGGCTCGCCTGGCGCGACCTGCGCCTGCTCCGCCGCGCCCTGGACGAGGAACCGCCCCGGCCAAGCTCGACTTGATAGCGCATTCGCGCTGGTCTTTATCGGTGCGGCCAGGGTTCAGGAACGCGCGATGCGCTGGGAAGACTTTCGCACCTCCGAGTATGTCGAGGACCGCCGCGGCCAGGGTGGAGGGGGCGGCTTCGGCATCCCGATGGGCGGGGGCGGCGGGCTCGGGATCGGCACCGTGATCGTGCTCGGCCTGGTCGGCTGGGCGCTCGGCATCGATCCGCGCATCCTGATCGGCGGGGCCGAGATGGTGACCCGCGGCGGCGGGTCCGGCTACGAGCGGCAGGCGCCGCCCTCCCCGAGCCGGACCGGCGCGCCGAGCGACGAGGTCGGGCGCTTCGCGGCCGCTATCCTCGGCAACACGGAGGATGTCTGGAAGGAGGTCCTGCCGGCGCAGGTCAACCGGCCCTATACGCCGACGCCGCTGGTCCTCTACACGCGGGGCACCCGCTCCGGTTGCGGCGCGGCACAGTCGGCGATGGGCCCGTTCTACTGCCCGCTCGACCGCAAGGTCTATCTGGACACCTCGTTCTTCCAGGAAATGCAGCGCCGGTTCAATGCCGGCGGCGACTTCGCCTATGCCTACGTGATCGCGCACGAGGTGGGGCACCACATCCAGAACATCCTCGGCATTCTGCCCAAGGTGCAGGCGCGCCAGCGCGAGGTCGGCGAGCGCGAATCGAACCAGCTTTCAGTCCGGGTCGAGTTGATGGCCGACTGTCTCGCAGGTGTCTGGGCCAAGAACTCGAACGCGAAATGGAACGCGATCGACGAGAACGACATGCGCGAGGCCGTCAACGCCGCCCAGGCCATCGGCGACGACCGCCTGCAGGGACGGCGCGGCGGCGAGGTGATGCCCGATAGCTTCACGCACGGCTCCTCGGCGCAGCGCGTCCGCTGGCTGCTCACCGGGTTCAAGAGCGGCCAAGTACAGAGCTGCGACACGTTCAGGGCAAGCCGGCTGTGAGCCAGGCGAAGGAGCCGCGGGCCTTCATTCCGCTCTCGATCGCGGTCCTGACCATCTCGGACACGCGCACATTCGCGGACGATCGCTCGGGCGACACTCTGGTCCAGCGCTTGACGGATGCCGGCCACCGGCTCGCCGATCGCGCGCTCGTGCCCGACGACGTCGAGGTAATCCGCGCGAAGGTGCGAAGCTGGATCGCGGATTCCGGCGTGGATGTCGTGATCACGACCGGCGGCACGGGCTTCACCGGCCGGGACCTCACGCCCGAGGCGCTCGAGCCGCTGTTCGAGAAGCGCATGGAGGGCTTCTCGGTGGTCTTCCACCAGATCTCTTTCGCCAAGATCGGTGTCTCGACGATCCAGTCGCGGGCGACGGCCGGCGTCGCGGGCGCGACCTATATCTTCTGCCTGCCCGGGTCCCCTGGGGCGTGCCGGGACGCCTGGGACGGGATCCTCGCCTCGCAGCTCGACTACCGGCACAGGCCCTGCAACTTCGTCGAGATCATGCCGCGGCTGGACGAGCACCTGCGGCGCAAGAAGAGCTGAGAGGTGACCCGGCAGAACCGCGTCCTTCCCACCAGCGAGATCGTCGCGCTTCCCTTCCGCGGCGCCTGGATGGGCAACCGCGGCATCCTGCACGACGAGGAGGGCCGGCTCGGACGGGCCCGCTGGCGGCACCCGCACTGGATCATCTGCCGGCTGGAGTTCAGAGGCCGGCACCGCCCGGTCATGGCGCCGCGCCGCTACACCGAACTCTTCTTCTTCGACGAGGCGGTGGCACTCGCGGCCGGGCACCGGCCCTGCGCCGAATGCCGGCGCGGCGCCTTCGAGGCGTACCGCTCCGCCTGGGCACGTGCCCAGGGTGGAAAGCCGCCCTCGGCCGCCGCCATGGATGCTGTGCTCCATTCCGCCCGGACCGACCTCCGGACCCGCGATCCGGCGACCTTCGCGGCCGCGCTCGGCGAGCTTCCGGACGGCGTGTTCGTCCGGACCGGCCCGGGTGAGGCTGCACTGCTGTCGGACGGCCGCCTCCACCCCTATCTGGGCGAGGGCTACGGCCCTCCCCGCATGGCCGGCACCCGGACGGCTGTCGAGGTGCTGACGCCGGCTCCGACCGTCGCCGCTTTGCGCGCCGGCTACCAGGCGGAGGTGCGGCTTCCCACCTGAGCCGAAGGAGGATCTTCCTCGCATCCTTGATTTGTTCTTGCTTTGTTCTTATCTGGACTGGAGCATCGTCACGATTCGGGAGGGCCTCGATGGCCATGGTCCGTCTCAGAAGAGCCCACCGCGACGCGACACGGTCGGGCCCCGTGATCCCGGTACCGCCCGATGTCGAGCGCCGCCGGCCGGAGCTGCGGACCTACGCCACCGTCGAGGCGGAACGCCGGCGCGGACGCGGTACCAACGCCAATCCGGACGGGCGCTACGAGCCGATCCAGCGCGAGGCAGCCTTCGACGGCTGGGACCTCGTCGAGGAGCCCACGTCCATCCGGACGGAGGTGACGGTCGAGAAGCCGCGCACGATCATCGCGCGAAACGACTCCCCCGACATCTCCTTCGACCGCTCGATCAATCCGTATCGCGGGTGCGAGCACGGTTGCGTCTACTGCTTCGCGCGGCCGAGCCACGCCTATCAGGGTCTCTCGCCGGGTCTCGATTTCGAGACCAGGCTCTTCGCCAAGCCCAACGCGGCGGAGCTCCTTCGCCGCGAGCTCGCGGCGCCCGGCTACAGGGTCGACACGATGGCGCTCGGGACGAACACCGATCCGTACCAGCCCATCGAAAAACAGTACCGGATCACCCGCTCGATCCTCGAAGTGCTGTCGGAAACGGACCACCCGGTCGGCATCGTGACGAAATCGGCCCTGGTCGCGCGCGACATCGACATCCTGGCCCCGATGGCGGCGCGCGGGCTCGCCAAGGTCGCGATCTCGGTCACCACGCTCGATCCGAAGCTCGCCCGCCGCATGGAGCCTCGCGCCGCGACGCCCCAGAAGCGTCTCGCCACGATCAGGACGCTGGCCGAGGCCGGCATCCCGGTGAGCGTGCTCGTCGCGCCCGTGATCCCGGCGCTGAACGACCACGAGATCGAATCGATCCTCCAGGCCTGCTGGGCGGCCGGCGCGCGCGAGGCCGGCTACGTGCTCCTGCGGCTGCCGCACGAGCTCAAGGGCCTCGTCCGCGACTGGCTCGCCGAGAACTATCCGGACCGCATGAAGCACGTACTCTCGCTCGTGGAAGGCACGCGGGACGGCAAGCTCTACGACGCGACATGGGGCCAGCGGCAGACGGGGGTCGGCCCCTATGCCTGGATGATCGGGCGGCGCTTCGAGAAGGCGTCCGAGCGGTTCGGCTTCAATCGCGTCCGGCGCGAGCTCCGCACGGATCTGTTCCGCAAGCCCGCGAAGGAGACGGCGCAGCTCGCGCTGTTCTGACGCGAGCCGGATCTGGGGAATGTCCCCGCCTGGGGCGTGACAGCGGCGGCGGTTGAGGCTCCTCTTTCGCGAAGCCGAATCGCCGTCCGACATGCCGCCCGCCCCTCTCAAGCTCACGCGCGAACGCAAGCTGAAACGCTGCGGCCACGGCGCCATCGCGGGCGTGGACGAGGTGGGCCGCGGGCCGCTCGCCGGGCCGGTCGTGGCGGCAGCCGTCGTGCTCGACCTGAGGCGCGTGCCGGCGGGGCTCGCCGATTCGAAGGCGCTCGACCGGGACCGCCGCGAGGAGCTCTTCCTGGAGATCCTGGCGACGGCGGAGGTCGGGATCGGGTCGCTCTCGGCCGCCGAGATCGACCGCATCAACATCCGCCAGGCGACGCTCGTCGATGTGCCGGGCGCTCGAGGCCCTGCCCTGCCGGCCCGACATAGCGCTCGTCGACGGGAACGACCCGCCGAAGCTGCCCTGCCCTGTGGAGACGATCGTGAAGGGCGACGCCCACGTGCCCTCGATCGCGGCGGCCTCCATCGTGGCCAAGGTCGTGCGCGACCGCATGATGCGGCGGCTCGGCGAGACCTATCCGGCCTACGGCTTCGGCCAGAATGCCGGCTACTCCACGGGAGCGCATCTGTCCGCCCTGTCCGAGAGCGGGCCCTGCGGCTTCCACCGCCGCTCCTTTGCGCCAGTCCGGGCCGCGGGAGACCTCCTCCAGGGACTTTGACAGGCGCGAAAAGACGAGCCGAATCAACGGGGTAGGCAAAAATTGCAGCCCCAAAACGAGACGCGGCCCGCTCCGTGGCGAAACCTGGCCTTTACCCTGCCCGGGCATAAACGCAGCGTCAGTTGCGTAATCGGTGTTGGCCATGGGTACCCAGCGTACCGGGGCCGTCGGCGCCGCCTCCCGGAAACAGGTCTCGCGTACCGGGCAGGCCGCTCCGACGCCCCGGAGGGGGTGCGTCGCCCCTCGGCTCGACGATGTCCTCGTCGGCGATTGTCTCCAGATCCTGCGGGATATTCCGTCGGAAAGCGTCGACCTCGTCTTCGCCGACCCGCCCTACAATCTCCAGCTCGAGAACGCGCTGATCCGGCCGGACCAGTCGCTCGTCGACGCCGTCGACGACCACTGGGACAAGTTCGCGAGCTTCGCCGAATACGACGCCTTCACGCGCGCCTGGCTCGGCGAGTGCCGCCGGATCATGAAGCCGAACGCGACGCTCTGGGTCATCGGCTCCTACCACAACATCTTCCGGGTCGGAGCGGCGCTGCAGGATCTCGGCTACTGGATCCTGAACGACGTGGTCTGGCGCAAGGCGAACCCGATGCCGAACTTCCGCGGCCGCCGCTTCACCAATGCGCACGAGACCTTGATCTGGGCCGCCAAGGACGCGCGGGCGAAATCATACACCTTCCATTACGAGGCGCTGAAGGCCGGCAACGACGACCTGCAGATGCGCTCGGACTGGCTCTTTCCCCTTTGCACGGGCGAGGAGCGCCTGAAGGATTCCTCGGGCCGGAAGACCCACCCGACGCAGAAGCCCGAGGCGCTCCTCGCCCGCATCCTGCTCGCGGCCTCGAGCCCCGGCGACGTCGTGCTCGATCCATTCTTCGGCACGGGCACGACCGGCGCGGTGGCCCGGAAGCTCGGCCGGCGGTTCGTCGGGATCGAGCGCGAGGAGGTCTATGCCGAGGCGGCGCGGCGCCGGATCGAGCGCGTGCGCCCGCTCGACCAGGCGGCGGTCGCAGCGCCCCCGGCGAAGCGTGCCGAGCCCCGCATCCCGTTCCTGTCCCTGATCGAATCGGGCCGCGTCCAGGCGGGCGAGACGCTCGTCTGTGGCGCGGGCCGGCGCTCGGCGCTCGTTCGCGCGGACGGGACGCTGAAGGCGGGGCCCGCGATTGGCTCCATCCACAAGATCGGCGCGCTCGTCCAGGGCCTGCCGGCCTGTAACGGCTGGACCTTCTGGCACGTCGAGCGGAACGGCAGCCGCATCGTGCTCGACACGCTGCGCTCGGAACTCCGCGCCGGGCTCGTCTAGGGCCGAATTTCGCCGACAAGCTTGACCATTGCACGATTGCAGGGTTGTTGGCGAAGCGCGTCGCTCCTGCGCATGCGGCAAGGTTTTCCGAGAGGTTCCCCAGAATGGCTACAGAAGCTCCGTCCAGCACCAGCGAACTCGTGAGGCTCACCGCTGAACTCGTGTCGGCCTATGTCGGCAACAATGCCGTCACGCAGAGCGATCTACCGCAGCTCATCGCATCCGTGCACGGGAGCCTGAGCGGACTTGGAAGCCAATCGCAGCCGCTGCAGACGGAACGTCCTGTGCCGCCGGTCCCGATCAAGAAATCCATCACGCCCGATTACATCATCAGCCTGGAGGACGGCCGTCGCTACAAGTCGCTGAAGCGCCATCTCGCCGGCCGCGGCCTCACGCCGGAGCAGTATCGGCGCAAGTGGGGCCTCTCCGGCGACTACCCGATGGTCGCGCCGAACTACGCCAAGCAGCGTTCCGAACTCGCCAAGGCCGCCGGCCTTGGCCGCAAGCGCGAGAGCGTCCCCGCGCAGGCTGCGAACGGCCGCCGCCGCGCCGGCCGCTGACGCGGGCGGGACGACATCGGACGGAAACAGAGCAGCCGCAAAGGACCGGGCCGGCGTCCGCGATCTGGCGCCCCCAACCTCCGAAGAAGCGAGCCGTGTCGAACCTGCGTCCGAGCGTCACCGATCTTGCGAGCTACGCGGTCGGGGCGGTGCTCTATCTCTGGCTGATCTTTCTCGGCTTCACGCATTAGGCCGTCCGGCCTCACGCGGCGCGGGGGACCAGCTCGGCAAGCGGGCGAATCGGGGCGTGGCCGTAGCTCCCGGAGAGCGCGGCCGCGTGATACGTGTCCAGGCTCTCGCGAAGGCGGGCCAGCGCGGCGTCGCTGCGGTCGAACTGGTAGGCCGATATCGCCCGCGTGAGCGCCAGGTCGGCCGTTCCGAGCTCGGGCGAATACCCGGTCTTCAGCTTCAGCACCGTGATCTCGTGGATGTGCAGCCGCAGCGCCGAGGCCAGCAGCGGCTGCAGCACGGGACAGACTGCAGCCCGCTCCAGGAAGGCATCCATCAGCTCGAGATGGGTCCGAAGATCGCGCAAATGAACTCGCTCCCGATCGCCCGGGAGAGTGTCGCCCCGGATGGTTGCCGGAGCCTTAAGAAGTGACCGCCGAGCGCGCGGCTTCCTCGGCGTTCAGGCGCGGGACGCCGCTCAACCTCTCCGGCGCGCCGCCTTGGGCCGCTCCGGCAGGGCTTCGCCGAGAGCGAGCGCGAGTACCTTCTTCATCAGGTTGGGCAGGGGCTCGTCCGCAAGGCCGGCGCGGGAGGTCCAGCGCATGCCCTCCGGGGCCGGCGCGTCGGCCGCCGCGCGCCCGACCAGCACCGCGAGCTCCAACGGGAAATGCGTGAAGACGTGGCGCACGACTCCCGGGGCGCGCCGCCAGCGCGCCTCGAACGGCGCGTCCAGGACCGCCTTCGCGGAATCGTAGTCGCCGCGCCACTCGCTCGTCGGCACCTCGGCCATCCCGCCAAGCAGTCCCTTCGGCGGGCGGGTGCGCAGGAGGATGGCACCGTCGGGCTTCACGGCCACGAAGGCCGCCCCGCGCCGGAGCAGCCCCTCCCGCTTGGGCGCCTTAACGGGATAGTTCTCCTGCAGGCCGGCCTGTCTCGCCCGGCATGGCCCGAGCCAGGGGCAGAGCGCGCAGGCGGGCCGCTTCGGCGTGCAGATGGTCGCGCCGAGATCCATCAGCGCCTGCGCGAAATCGCCCTCCACCCGATGGAGCCGCGACACGACGCGCTCGACATTGCCGTCGACGGCCGCCGCGGGGCGCCCGAAGGCGATCGCCGCGATCGCGGCCGCCGTGTAGGGCCCGATTCCCGGCAAGGCGCGCAGCCCCTCCTCCGTATCCGGGAAGCGCCCGCCATGCTGCGCGACCACGGCCCGGGCGCAGGCATGGAGGTTACGGGCGCGCGAATAATAGCCGAGCCCGGCCCAGGCGCTCATCACCGCCTCGCTCGAAGCGGAGGCGAGCGCCTCGACGGTCGGGAAACGGTCGAGGAAGGCCGCGAAGTAGGGCCGCACCGCCGCGATCGTCGTCTGCTGCAGCATGATCTCGGACAGCCAGACCCGGTACGGCTCTGCCGTCTCGCCGGGCCGCGCGCGCCAGGGCAGGTCACGCCGGTGCCGGTCGTACCAAGCGAGCAGATCGGCCGCGCTCGGCTTGGCCTCCCGGCCCGCCGCGGCTAGGACCGGAGCGGGGTCGGAACGGGCCGCCACGGGAGCTTCAGCCATCCGCCGCTTCGCATGCACGGCCCTCATGGGCGCGCGCCTCCGGGCCGGAGCGGGCTGATGCGGATCGCGCTCCTCACCCTGGAGGGAGTGGCCGCCTCCCGCGCGGTGCGCCGCTTCATCGCGGCCGATCCCGGACGCCTGGCGCTCGTCGGCCTCTCCGATCCGTTCCGGCGCGAGGCGGGCGGCGCGCTCGGGCAGACCCTGAAGCGGCTCGGCCATTCGGGACCGCGGATCATTCCCTACCTGTTCCTCAATTTCTCGGCCCCCCGGATCGCGGGAGCCATCCTCCCGCGCACCCGCCCCGGCGAGGTGGACCGCACCCCGATCCCGCGTCTCTGCCGCGAGCTCGGCGTCCCCGTCGCCGACGTGCCGGACGTGAACGCTCCCGCCTTCCGGACACGCCTCGCCGAGAGCGGCGCCGAGCTGATTCTGACCTTCCACTTCGACCAGATTCTCCGGGCGGAGACCATCGGCAGCGTGGCCGCGGGGGGGATCAACGTGCATCCCGGCCTCCTCCCGAAGCATCGCGGCCCAGTGCCGACGATCCACGCGCTCCTCGACGACCCGGTCGAGCTCGGCGTCTCCATCCACCGGCTCGCGCCGAGGATCGACGCCGGCGCCCTGCTCGCGCAGGTACCGATGCCGGACGAGCCGGGCCTGACCGCTCTAGAAGCGGCCGCGCGCCTGCACGAGGCGGCGCTCCCCGAGCTGGAGCGGGTGCTGGCGACCGTCGCGGCCGGAGGCGCGGCCGAAACGCCGCTTCCCACCCTCCCCTATCGGGGCTTCCCGACCTCTGCCGAGATGCGTCGGCTGGCTGCGAAGGGCCGGCGCGCGGCGGGCTGGCGCGACCTCGCGGCGGCGCTGCGGCTGCGTGCCTGACTTGCGGCCCGGCCACGGAGCCGCCACCCTCTCCCCTCATCCGGCATTCCCCATGAAGCGCGCCGCCCCCCTTGCCGAGTTCCTGGAGACCTGCCTCGCGCCGACAGTCGCGAAGCAGGGCTTTTCGGGTACGGACGTCGTCGTGTCCTGGCCCGAGATCGTCGGCGAGCGGCTCGCGGCCTATTCGCAGCCGGTCAAGGTCGAGTGGCCGCGCCGCGCGAACCCCGACGCGCCGGCCGATCCGTCCACTCTCGTCGTGCGCGTCGAGAGCGCCTTCGCGCTCGAGCTGCAGCATCTGGCGCCCGTGATCATCGAGCGGGTGAATGCCTTCTACGGCTGGCGCTGCGTCGGCCGGCTCGTGCTGAAACAGGGCCCGGTGGTGCGCCCCGCCCGCCCGGAGCCGCTCCCGGAGCCGGGCCCGGCCGAGCGCGCCCGGGCGGTCGAAGCAGCCAGCGAGGTGGCGGACGAGGGCCTGCGCGGCGCCCTCGAGCGGCTCGGCTCGGCGGTGCTTGCGGCGGAGCGTCGCTACCGCGGTGGCACCGGGAGCCCGCCCGTGCCACATTCGTCCTGATATATCCCGTTCCCGAATCTGGAGATCTCACATGCTGTCACGGCGCGAGGCGCTGGGCACGCTCGGTTCTGCCCTCGGCGCGGCCGCCCTGCTGCGCTCCGTCCCGGCATCGGCGCAGGACGTTCCCGCCGCCGAGCTCGCGGTGCCGGGTCCTCTCGGCGACGTGTGGCAGGGGCCGGAGGACGCGAAGGTCACGGTCATCGAATACGCCTCGCTGACCTGCTCGCATTGCGCCCATTTCCACAAGACGACCTATCCGGAGCTGAAGAAGCGGTACCTGGAGGGCGGGCAGGTGCGGTTCACGCTGCGCGAGTTCCCGCTCGATCCGCTTGCGACCGCCGGTTTCATGCTGGCCCGCGCGGATGGGAGCGCGCGATACTACCCGATCACCGACATGCTGTTCGAGACGCAGCAGAGCTGGGCGTTTGCGAGCAAGCCGCTCGACGCGCTCGCGCAGACGATGCGCCAGGCCGGCTTTTCACAGGAAAAGTTCGAGACGACCTTGCGCGACCAGAAGCTGTATGACGCGGTGAATGCGGTGAGGAACCGGGCGGCGGACAAGTTCAAGGTGGATTCGACGCCGACCTTCTTCGTGAACGGCCAGCGCATCAAGGGCGCAGCCTCGATTGACGAGCTCGAGAAGATCATCAAGCCGATCCTCGGCGCCTGATCTCCCGCGCACCGGCCCACGGGCCGGGCGGCGGAGCCTCGCCTCACCATGAAGCTGACGCGGCTCCGCATCGTCGGCTTCAAGACCTTCGTCGAGCCGACGGAGGTCCTGATCGAGCCGGGCTTGACGGGGGTCGTCGGGCCCAACGGCTGCGGCAAGTCCAACCTCGTCGAGGCCCTGCGCTGGGTCATGGGCGAGAGCTCGCACAAGAACATGCGGGCGGCGGGGATGGACGACGTGATCTTCGCCGGGTCCGGCACTCGCGCCGCCCGCAACACGGCCGAGGTGCTGCTGGCGATCGACAACACCGATCGCGCCGCGCCCGCCGCCTTCAACGACACCGATGCCCTGGAGGTCTCGCGCCGGATCGAGCGCGAGCAGGGATCGAGCTACCATGTCAACGGCCGCGAGGTGCGGGCGCGGGACGTCCAGCTCCTTTTCGCCGACGCCGCAAGCGGCGCCCGCTCGCCCGCGCTCGTCCGCCAGGGACAGATCAGCGAGCTGATCAACGCCAAGCCGCAGGCGCGCCGCCGCATCCTGGAGGATGCGGCCGGGATCGCCGGCCTCCATGCGCGCCGGCACGAGGCCGAGCTGCGGCTCAAACACGCCGACGAGAACCTCCTGCGCGTCGAGGACGTGCTGCGCGAGATCGACGCCCAGGCCGAGGGTCTGCGCCGCCAAGGCCGGCAGGCGCAGCGCTACCGGACGCTCTCGGCCGAGATCCGCCGGCTCGAGGCGCGGCTGCAGGCGGTCGCCTGGCGGAGCGCCGAGCGCGACGCGCTCGCGGCCGAGGCCGAGGCCCGCGCGGACCTGAACGCCGTCGCGGAGGCGACCGCGACGCAGGCAGAGGCCGCGAAGCGGCAGGCAGTCGCCGCGCACGAGCTGCAGCCGCTCCGCGAGGCCGAGGCCGCGGCCGCCGCCGCCCTCCGCCGCCTCTCCGGCGCACGCCATGAGCTCGAGCACGAGGAACGCCGCGCCAAGGAGAAGCTCGCCGATCTGGAGCGCCGCATCCGCGAGATCGAGGCGGATATCGCCCGGCAGGCAGGCGTGCAGCACGATGCGGCGGCGACGATCGCCCGACTCGGCGCGGAGGCGGCCGAGATCGCCCGCGCGGCGGAGGATGCCGGGAGCCGGCGCGAGGCGCTGGCGGCGCGCCAGGCCGAAGCCGAGGCAATGCTGGCCGAGGCGGAGGCGCGCCTCGCCGCAGCGCAGGCCGAAGCCGCCGATCTCACGGCGCGGCGCCAGGCGCTGGAGGCGGCGCGCCGGGATGGGCTCGACCGCGCGGCGCGCGCGGCGCGGCAGCGCGAGGAGGTCGAGCGCGACCTCGCGCGGCTCGGCTCAGGTCCCGACGGCCCCTCGCTCGACGATCTCCGGGCGGCGCTCGCAGGCGCTGAAGCCGCGCTCCGCGAGGCCGAGGAGGCCGCGGCCTCCGCCCGGGCCGGGCTGGCGCCAGCGCGCGAGGAGGAGGCGCGGCGCCGCGCCGCCGCCAACGAGGCCGATCGCAGCGCCGGCCGGGTCGAGACCGAGCTGCGCACGCTCGCGAAGCTCTTCGCGCCGAGCTCGGGCCGCTGGCCTTCGCTCCTCGACCGCGTGACGGCCGAGCCGGGTTTCGAGACCGCGCTCGCGGCCGCGCTCGGCGACGATCTCGAAGCCTCGCCGGATCCGGCCGCCCCGGTCCATTGGACCGAGAGTGGCGATGGGGCGGGGGATCCCGACCTGCCGGACGGTGTGCCGGCGCTCGCCGCCCGGGTATCGGCCCCCGCCGCGATGGCGCGACGGCTGCGACAGATCGGCATCGTGGCCCGCGAGGACGGAGCCCGGCTCGCGCCCTGGCTGCGGCCTGGCCAGCGGCTCGTCTCACCGGAGGGCGATCTCTGGCGCTGGGACGGGCTCACGGCCGCGGCGGAAGCGCCCTCGGCGGCCGCGCGCCGGCTCGCCGAGAAGAACCGGCTTGCGGACCTGGAGCGGTCCGCCCAGACGGCGCGCGCGGCCGCGGATGCGCAGAAGGTTGAACTCGCGGCGGCGAGCGCGCGCTTGCAGGAGCTCGTCGCCGGGGAAGCCGCCGCGCTCGACCGCGCCCGGCGCGCCCGGGCGGGCTTCGATGCGGCGCGCGACGCGCTCGCCCGGGCCGAGAAGCGCGACCTGGAGGCAGCCGCGCGCCGTTCGGCGCTCGACGAGGCTCTGGCGCGGATCGATGCGGCGGTCGAGGAGGCGGCGGCCCAGTTCGCTGAGGCCGAGGCCCGGCTCGCCGCGCTGCCCGAGTCCCGAGAGGCCGAGACGCGGTTGCTGGAGGCGCGCGCCGCGGCCGCAGAGGCGCGCGCCGCGGCGGCGGATGCGCGGGCGGCGCTTGGCGCACTGACGCGCGAGGCGGAGCTCACGGCGAAGCGTCGCACCGCGCTTGCGGCCGACATCAAGCTCTGGACGGAGCGGGCCGAGCGCGCCGGCCATGCCGCAACCGAGCTTGCCGGGCGGCTCTCCTCCTCACAGGCGGAGCATGCCGAACTCGCCTCCGCGCCCGACACGTTCCTGATGCGGCGCCGCGCGCTCACTTCAGAGATCCAGGCCGCGGAGGCGCGCCGCAGCGAGGCGGCGGACCGGCTCGCACGGGCGGAGACCTCGCTCGCAGAGGCCGACCGCGCAGCACGGGCCGCGCTCGATACCCTCTCCGCCGCCCGCGAGCGCCGCGCCGCTTCCGAGGTGCGGGCTCAGGCCGCGGCCGCCCGCCTCGCCGAGCTGACCCGGCTCATCGTGGAGGCCTTCGAGATGGATCCGGCGGGGCTCATGCAGCTCGCCGAGCTCGCGGAGGGCGATGCCGGGGCCGACCTGCCGGCTGTCGAGGCCCGCCTCGCCACGCTAAAGGCCGACCGCGAGCGGCTTGGCGGCATCAACCTGCGGGCCGAGGAGGAACTCGCCGAGACGGAGGGGAAGCGCAGCCAGCTCGCGGCGGAGCGCGACGACCTCGTCGAAGCGATCCGGCGCCTGCGCGGCGCGATCGGGACCCTCAACCGCGAAGGCCGCGAGCGGCTCGTCGCGGCCTTCGGCACCGTCAATGCCCATTTCGGCCGGCTCTTCACGAGGCTCTTCGGCGGGGGCGAGGCCGAACTGACGCTGATCGATTCGGACGATCCGCTGGAAGCGGGCCTCGAGATCCTCGCGCGCCCGCCCGGCAAGAAGCCGGCCTCGCTCTCGCTGCTCTCCGGGGGCGAGCAGGCGCTCACCGCAACCGCCCTCATCTTCGCGGTGTTCCTGACAAATCCCTCGCCCATCTGCGTGCTGGACGAGGTCGACGCGCCACTCGACGACGCCAATGTCGAGCGCTATTGTGACCTCCTGCGCGAGATGGCGAGCGAGACCGAGACGCGATTCCTCGTCATCACGCATAACCCGATCACGATGGCCAGGATGGACCGGCTCTTCGGGGTGACGATGGCCGAGCGCGGCGTCTCACAGCTCGTCTCGGTCGATCTCGGGGTCGCCGAGCAGCTTCGCGAGGCGAGCTGACGAGCGCGCGGCACCAGCTAGACCAACGCGTCCAGCGGCCGTCCGGCCGATTGTGCCGGCAGCCGGCCCGCGGCAACCCGCCCCGGCCACCGCATCAGACAGGAGATAAATTCATAATCGTTTTCAGATACTTAGGACATGCGGCCACATTCTTGACACCCCTTGGACCCGCCACTATGGTGCACGCCGACCTCGGGGGGTGTCCGGCCGCTCCGCTTCTGCTTTCGCGAGTTTCGCCACGATGAGCGGCAACGGCGCGCGGGACGGGCGCGATGAGACGTCCGGTTCAGCCGCCGACGGGGATCTGTCCGGGAGGCTCGAGCGTCTCGGGGCACAGCTCGATGCGAAGCGGCCATCCGCGGAGCATGGCAGCAGCCCCGGCGGACAGCAATCGGGACAATCCTCCGCGATAGGTCTTGCTTTTCGGCTTTCGGCAGAGTTTGTAGCCGGGGTCTTGGCGGGCGGCATTCTCGGCTGGCTGGTCGACCGTTTGGTCGGAACCGCGCCGTGGGGCCTTATCGTCTGCCTGATCCTGGGTTTCGCTGCCGGCATGCTGAACCTGCTCCGGGCAACCGGTGCGGTGAAGCCTGTCAGGCCGAACGGACGATGAGGCGCGGCCCGGCGGCCGCGACAGCCTTGAGGTGCGAGAGTAGCGACGGACCATGGCGAGCCCGATCGAGCAATTCGAAATTAAGCCCATCATCCCCGCTCTTGGCTTCACCAATTCGTCGCTGTTCATGGTGGGCGGGGTCGCCCTGATCGTCGGGGGGCTGCTCTACGCCACGCGCAACCGCTCCGTGGTGCCGGACCGCTTCCAGGCCGGCGCCGAGATCCTGCACGATTTCGTGGCCGGCACCCTGACGGATGCCGCCGGACGCGACGGGATGAAGTTCTTCCCGTTCGTCTTCTCGCTGTTCATGTTCGTGCTGACCCTGAACCTGGTCGGGCTGATCCCGGGCTTCTTCACGGTCACGAGCCACATCATCGTCACCTTCGCGCTCGCCGCGCTCGTGATCGGGACCGTCATCGTCTACGGCCTGATGCGGCACGGCACGCATTTCCTCGGGCTCTTCGTCCCGTCGGGCGTTCCCGTCTGGCTCCTGCCCTTCATCGTGGTCATCGAGATCATCTCCTTCATCTCGCGCCCGATCAGCCTCAGCCTCCGTCTCTTCGCCAACATGCTGGCGGGCCATATCGCGCTCAAGGTGTTCGGCGGCTTCGTGGTGGCGCTGGGCGGGGCCGGAGCGCTCGCGGTGCTTGCGCCGCTGCCGCTGCTCATGGCCGTCGCGCTCACGGCGCTGGAGTTCCTGGTCGCGGGACTCCAGGCCTACGTCTTCACCGTTCTCACCTGCATCTACCTCAACGATGCAATCCACCCCGGCCACTAGGGTCCCGACCCGAAGCCGGTTTCCTTCACCGCCCTGACCGAGCCTACGCTCAACGGAGTTTTCCATGGATCCAGTCGCCTTCAAGTTCCTCGGTGCCGGCCTCGCCTGCATCGGGATGGGCCTCGCCGCGATGGGCGTCGGCAACATCTTCGGCAACTTCCTGTCCGGCGCGCTCCGCAATCCCTCGGCCGCCGACGGGCAGTTCGCCCGGGCGTTCATCGGCGCTGCCCTGGCCGAAGGTCTCGGGATCTTCTGCCTCGTCGTCGCCCTGGTTCTCCTCTTCACCTGACGCCGGGACCGGTTCAGGGCGGGTACCGGACGCCGCCTCGCCGCGGCGTCCTCATTTTCGAGTAGAGGCAGCTCAAGCCAGATGGCCCAGACAGGCACAACCGCGGGAACGGTGCACGAGGCCGCCCATGGAAGCGGCGAGTTCCCGCCGTTCAACACGGCGACCTATCCGGGCCAGCTCGTCTGGCTCGCACTGACCTTCGGGTTCCTCTACTTCATGATGGCGCGGATCATCGTTCCGCGCCTCTCCGGCATCATCGGCGACCGCCGCCGCCGCATCGCGACGGATCTCGAACAGGCCGCCGAGATGCGCTCCCGCGCCGAGGAGGCCGGGCGCGCCTACGAGCAGGCGCTCGCGGAAGCCCGCGCCAAGGCGCAGGCCATCGCGCAGGAGACCCGCACGGCGCTTGCCACCGAGAGCGAGGTGCGCCGCAAAGCGCTGGAGGCCGACCTCGCCCAGAAGCTCGCCCAGGCCGAGGCGGTGATCCAGGCCCGGACCGAGAGCGCCATGGCGAATGTGCGCGAGGTCGCGACGGAGGCGGCGAGCGCCATCGTCGAGCGGCTGACCGGCCGCGCGCCGGACAGCGCCGCCATCGAATCCGCCTACGACCGCGTCGCCCGGAGCTGAGGTCCGACGATGTTCAGCAATGCCACGTTCTGGGTCGGCGTCGCCTTCGTCATCTTCATGGCGCTGGCCTGGCGCATGGGTGCGTTCCGGCAGATCGCCGAAGGCCTCGACAGCCGCGGCCGGCGGGTGCGAGCGGAGCTTGAGGAGGCGCAGCGCCTGCGCGCCGAGGCCGACGCGTTGCTCGCCGAGTACAAGCGCCGGCGCGAGGAAGCCGAGCGCGAGGCGCAGGATATCGTGAACGCCGCCCGCGAGGATGCCGAGCGCGTTGCCCGCGAGACGCAGGAGCGCATGGCCGAGTTCGTCCGCCGCCGGACGGCAGCCGCGGAAGCGAAGATCGCGCAGGCGGAGGCGAGCGCGGCCCAGCAGGTCCGGGCCGCCGCCGCCGAGGCTGCTGTCCGCATCTCCGAAGCCGTGCTGAGTGAGCAGATGCGTGGCGGCGCCGGCGAGGACCTGCTCGTCCGCAGCCTCTCCGAGGTCCGGGGCAAGCTGCATTCGTGAGCGCCCGAGGCGCATCGCCTCGCCTGCATCTCGGAACAATCAAGGCCGGCCTCAGGAGCCGGCCTTATCTTTTCCCGGGGCCTATTCCGCCTGCTGGGCCGGGATCGGCGCGGGTGGCGTCCAGCGCAGCACCGGCTGGCGTGCCGCGCGCGTCTCGTCGAGGCGGCGTCGCGGGGCGAGATAGGGCGCGCCGGTGAACCGCTCCGCCTCGCCGCGCCTGGCGGCCATGGCAAGATCGCGCAGGGTCGCGACGAAGAGGTCGAGCGAGGCCTTAGATTCGGACTCGGTCGGCTCGACCAGCATCGCCCCGTGCACGACGAGCGGGAAATACATCGTCATCGGATGGTAGCCCTCGTCGATCATCGCCTTGGCGAAATCGAGGGTGGTGACGCCCGTCTCCTTAAGCCAGGAATCGTCGAACAGCACCTCGTGCATGCAGGGCTTGTCGCCGAACGGCAGCGACATCAGGTCGGAGAGGCAGGCGCGAACGTAGTTGGCGTTCAGCACCGCATCCTCGGAGGCCTGCCGCATCCCGTCGGAGCCGTGCGACAGCATGTAGGCGAGCGCACGCACGAACATCCCCATCTGCCCGTGGAAGGCCGTGATGCGGCCGACCGCGTCGGGGCTCCCGGCGTCCTCGACCAGCCGGAAGCCGTCGCCCTCACGCCGCACGAACGGCACCGGCGCGAAGGCGGCGAGCCGCTCGGACAGGACCACCGGACCGGCGCCCGGGCCCCCTCCGCCGTGGGGGGTGGAAAAGGTCTTGTGCAGGTTGATGTGCATGGCGTCGACGCCGAGATCGCCCGGCCGCGCCTTGCCGACGATCGCGTTGAAGTTGGCGCCGTCGCAATAGAAGTAGCCCCCGGCCGCGTGGATCACCTCGGCGATCTCGGCCGCGCGCGGCTCGAACAGCCCGCAGGTATTCGGATTCGTCAGCATGATGGCCGCGACATCCGGCCCGAGCAGCGGCTTCACGTCGGCGAGATGCACCCAGCCGTCCTCGCGCGCGGGCACGGGCTTCACCTTGAAGCCGAGGAGCGCCGCGGTGGCCGGGTTCGTGCCATGAGCCGAATCGGGCACGAGCACGGTGGTGCGCGTCTCTCCCTCTCCCCTCGCTGCGATCGCGGCCTTGATGGCCATCATGCCGAGGAGCTCGCCATGCGCGCCCGCCTTCGGCTGGAGCGCGACCGCCGGCATGCCGGTGAGCGTGGTCAGATAGCGCGCGAGCTCGCTCATCAGCTCGAGTGCGCCCTGCACGGTCGAGACGGGCTGGAGCGGGTGGATGTCGGCAAAGCCCGGCAGCCGCGCCATCCGCTCGTTCAGCCGCGCATTGTGCTTCATCGTGCATGAGCCGAGCGGAAACAGCCCCGTATCGATGCCGTAATTCGCCTGGCTGAGCCGCACGAAGTGCCGCATCGTCTCCGGCTCGGAGAGGCCGGGCAGGCCGATCGGCGCTTTGCGTTCCAACCCGCCGAGGCGGAGTTCGAAGGGTTCCGGCTCCTCGATGTCAACGCCGGTGACTTCCGGCCGGCCGATCTCAAACAGGAGCGGCTCCTCCTGGGCGAGGGCGCGGTTCCCCGTGAAGGTCCGGCGCGTGCCGGGAGCAGCGGCCGCGGGCCCGGCGGCGCTGGCGGGCGGGCGCTCGCTTCCCGCTGCGCCCGCGACGGCGGGCTCGTCGGCGAGCGGGGTGATCGAGGTGGGGCGGCCCTGGCGGTTCAGCATGATCCACAATCCGAATCGGCGAGCGCGACGTGTTCGCCTCGCCGCCTCTGCCAGATACCTTTAGCGAATGCGGATCCGGCGCTCAGCGCGGCGCGATGTGATTGACTCGCGTCTCCACGTCCTCGAGCCGGCCCGTGAAGGTAGCCATCATGTAGGTCATGCCGCGGAGGGTGCGCTTCACCTCGAGCATGTCCGTTTCCAGCTTTTCGAAGCGATGGTTCACCAGCTCGAAGCGGCGTTCTACGTCCGACCGGAACGCTCCGAGCTCGGCCCGGATCTGCCGGAGCAGTTCGAGGGTCAGATCTGACGGATCGTCGGCCATATGAGTGGAAATCCCGTCCGATTGAGAGCGCCGCCATCAAAGCACATCCCGCAGGGCCTGGACCAGCGCGGCCCGGTCATCGTCCCTGTTCACCTCCGTCGAGGCTACGAGCAGGAGGTCGTCGAGTTCCCGGCCGGGCAGCAGCCGGGAGACCGGGACGCCGGCCAGCACTCCTCGCCCGGCCAGGGTCTCGACGACGCCAGCCGCCGGTTTGGGCAGCCGGACCGTGAACTCGTTGAAGAAGTTCCCGTTCAGCACCTCCAGGCCCGGCACCGCGGCCAGCAGGTCCGCGAGCTTCACCGCAGCGGCGTGGTTCGCGCGGGCGAGACGCCTCAGTCCCGCCTCCCCGAGCAGCGTCATGTGGATCGTGAAGGCAAGGCAGCAAAGCCCTGAATTCGTGCAGATATTCGAGGTCGCCTTATCGCGCCGGATATGCTGCTCGCGGGTCGAGAGTGTCAGCACGAAGCCGCGCCGGCCCTCCGCATCGACGGTTTCCCCGCAGAGCCGGCCCGGCATCTGCCGGACGTATTTCTGCCGCGTCGCAAAGAGCCCGACATAGGGCCCCCCGAAGGAGAGCGCGTTCCCGATCGACTGCCCCTCGCCGACGACGATGTCCGCCCCCATCACGCCGGGCGATTCGACGAGGCCGAGCGAGACGGCCTCCGTGAAGACCGCGATCAGCAGCGCGCCCTTGGCATGCGCCGCCTCGGCGACCGGCCGCAAGTCGCGCAGGTTGCCGAAAACGTCCGGGCTCTGGACGACGACGCAGGACACGCCGCTGTCGATGGCGGCCAGAATGTCCTCGGTCGCGCTCACATCCGGCGGCAGCGAGACGACCTCGTCCCCCGCCATGCCGGAGACCGTGCGGACCACCTCGGCGTAGTGCGGATGCAGCCCGCCCGAGAGCACCGCCTTGCGGCGACGCGTGACCCGGTGCGCCATCAGCACCGCCTCAGCCGTGCCCGTTGAGCCGTCATACATGGAAGCATTGGCCACCTCCATGCCGGTAAGCGCGGCGACCTGCGTCTGGAACTCGAACAGGTATTGCAGCGTGCCCTGCGCGATCTCGGGCTGGTAGGGCGTGTAGCTGGTCAGGAATTCCGAGCGTTGGATCAGGTGGTCGACGGTCGCCGGCACGTGGTGCTTGTAGGCGCCGGCGCCGACGAAGAAGGGTACTGCGGAGGCCGGCACGTTGCGGGCCGCCATGCGGGATAGGATGCGCTCGACTTCCAGTTCGCCCTTGTGGCGCGGGAGATCAGGCGGCGCGGTGACACGCCTCTCGGCCGGGATGTCGGCGAAGAGGGCGTCGATGTCGGGCACGCCGATGCGGGCCAGCATCGCCTCTCGATCGGCAGGTGTCAGGGGCAGATAGCGCATCAGGCAGGCTCGGCTTCCGCATGGGCGAGGCCCGCCACCGTCACCTCGGCGAGGATCGAGTTCGCGATGTAGCACTCGGCATGGGCTTGATGGTGGAGCTTGGCGATCTCGGCCTGGCTCGGCTGCCTCTCGCCGGAGAACGCGACGAGCGGGTTCAGCCCGACCTTCGAGACGTAGAGCTTGGCACGCGCGTTCCGGCTCATCGTGGCGACCGCCTCGTCGCGGTAGCTGTCGACGACGAAGCCTTCCTTCGCGGCGAAGGCGAGGAAGAAGAGCATGTGGCAGCTCGAGACGGCGGCGCAGAGCGCCTCCTCCGGATCCACCGCATCGGCGCGCGAAAGAGGCAGCGGGACGGAGCTCGGCGCGGAGGAGGCCGGCACCTCCACACCGCCGTCGAAGATCCAGCGGTGGGAACGGCCGTATTTCCCGTCCGTGAAGACGGCGCCGTCGCGTCGCCAGTCGACAACCGCCCGGTATTCGTGCGCCATCAGCCCGGACCTCAGCTGATCGACGAGACGTATTCGGCGTATTGCGCCTCGGTCATCAGGCCGTCGAGCTCGGCCGGATCCTTCAGCCTGAGCTTCACGAACCAACCGCGGCCCGCCGCGTCCTCGTTCACGGTGCCGGGGGCGCTCTCCAGCTCGCCATTGACGGCCACGACCTCGCCGGAGACCGGGGCAAAGACCTCGCTCGCGGCCTTGACGCTCTCGACCACGGCCGCCTCCTGGCCCTTGGCCAGCGTCTTTCCGACCTCCGGCAGCTCGACGAAGACGACGTCCCCGAGCTGCGCCTGGGCGTAGTCGGTGATGCCGATCGTCCCCGTATCGCCCTCGACGCTGATGTATTCGTGGTCGCGCGTGTAGCGGATCGTCATGGCAGAACCTCAGCGGCGGTAGCGGTGGGGGACGAAGGGAAGCTTCACGATCTCGGCCGGGACGCGCCTGTCACGAACCATGACCGCGACGCGCGTGCCGGGGACGGCGAACTCGGGAACGACATAGCCCATGGCGACCGGTCCGCCGACGGTCGGGCCGAAGCCGCCGGAGGTCACCTTGCCGATGAGCTCGCCCGAAAGGTCCAGGATCTCGGCATGTTCGCGGGCCGGCGCGCGGCCTTCGACCCGGATGCCGACGCGGCGCCGCAGCGGCCCCTGCGCGATCTCCTCGGCGATGCGGATATGGCCTGGAAAGCCGCCTTCCTCGCGCCGGCGCCGCTGGATGGACCAGGCGAGCCCGGCCTCGACCGGCGAGGTCTCCTGGTTGATGTCATGGCCATAGAGCGGAAGGCCGGCCTCGAGCCTGAGCGAATCACGGGCGCCGAGCCCGACGGGCTTCACGGCCGGCGAGCGGGCGAGCAGCGCCCAGAGCTCCTCCGCGCGCTGCGCTGGGACCGAGATCTCGAACCCGTCCTCGCCCGTATAGCCGGACCGGCTGGCATAGGCCGGGATTCCCGCGAGATCGAGGGGCGCGCCGGTCATGAAGGCGAGCGCGGCCGCCTCCGGCGCGATCGCGCCGAGCACCCCGGCCGCTTCCGGCCCCTGCAAGGCGAGGAGCGCCCGATCGTCCTCGCGGCGGAGTTCCACCTCCTCCGGCAGATGGGCCGCGATGTGACGGTAATCGGCCTCCTTGGTCGAGGCATTGACTACGAGGATCAGCTCGCCGCCGCCCGCACCGCGGGCCGGGCGGGCGACCATCAGATCGTCGAGGATGCCGCCCTCCTCGTTGAGGAGCTGCGTGTAGCGCTGCTGCCCGAAGGCGAGCCCGGCGATATCGGCCGGCACGAGAGACTCGAGCGCCGCCGCCACGGAGGCGTGGTCCGGCCCGACGAGTCGCGCCTGGCCCATATGCGAGACGTCGAAGAGGCCCGCATGCTCGCGCGTCCAGACATGCTCGGCGATGATGCCCGTCGGGTACTGCACGGGCATGGCGTAGCCCGCGAAGGGAACCATGCGGGCGCCCGCGTCGCGGTGCAGACGCGCAAGCGGCGTCTCCAGCAGCTCGTCCGGTCGGATGTCGTCGCTCACGCAGGCCCCTCGGATCCGGACACGCAATCTCGAGCCCGCGGCTGCGGACCGGCGATTGCCCCCTCTGTCCAAGGACCTGAGAGATTCCCCTGGGCGCGCCGCCCTCGGGTTACTCCGTCGGTGGGCGGCGCCTTCCGGCGCAGCCGCTTTCCAGAGCGCCAGCTCCCACGCGGTCCTTCGGGCCTGAGCGTTTCCGGGGCGGTTGCGCCTTCGGCGTCGAACCGGCCTTGCGGCCGATTCGAACTCTCCCGCGGGGGATCATCGACCAGGGAAGCTTAAGGAGCGGCGGTGCAGGGTGTCAACGCGGACCGGAGGGCCGAATGTGCCTTGCCCCCGCCCAACTCGCGGCCGAGACGGACGGAATGGAGACGGGAATGATCGATCGCCGGCGCCTGCTCGGCCTGGCTGCCGCCTCGGCATTCGGTGCGGCGGCAGGAGGGCGCGCCCTTGCCGAGAGCGCCGCGAACCAGTGGTTCGCGGTCACGGGCGACGACGGACAGCCGGTCCCGAATCTGCGCGTCCCGGTGGAGCTCGCGGAGGAGATCGAGGATCTTCCCGGCGCGATCTGGGGCGGGCCGGCGAGCGCCGCCATCAAGCTCGTGGAGTTCTACGACTACAACTGCCCCTGGTGCCGGAGCGCGTACGAGCAGGTGAACGTTCTCCTGCGGGACAACCGCGATCTGCGCATCGGGCTGGTCAACAACCCGATCCTGTCGCCGATGTCGGCTCAGGCCGCCAAGGTGGAGCTCGCGCTGCTGAAGCTGAAGGGCGCGACAACGGCGCACAAGCTGACCGACGCCCTCTTCGCCACCCCGGGCCGGATCGACGGCCCCCGCGCGCTGGACTTGGCCGCGAGGTTCGGCGCGGATCGCGCGGAGGTGGAGCGCGTGGCCGACGGTCCGGACGTGAAAGCGATGCTCGGGCGGCAGATGCGGCTCGCCGCCTCGCTCGGGCTCATCGCCACCCCTTCCTACGTGATCGGCGGGGCGGCCGTGCTCGGCTATCCCGGCCCGAGGACGCTCGCGCGCATCGTCGCCGATACGCGGCGATGCGGCACCATCAGCTGCTGAGACCGGACGTCATCAGCTCCGGCCGCGGCGCCCTCGGGGGGCCGCCCCGCGGCCCATGGAGCCCAGCCCGACCTCCACGTCGAACTCTCCCGTCCCGGGCGGCACGACCATGTTGTCCTCCACGACCGCCACGCTCTGCTCGTACTGGCCGGCCGGGATCGAGATCGCGACGCGGCGGGAGCGGCTGACGATCACCTGGTCGCCGCGCTTGATGACGAAGTTCACCGGGGCGTCGAGGCGGCCGCCCGAGCCGCCCGGTCCGAGGAGCGCCCTGACCTGCACGCCGACCTTCATGACGATCGCGCCGTCCTCCCGGCCGATGCATTCGCGCGCGACATTGGCGATGGAGATCTGGTTGCGCACGGCGGCCGTCTCGCCGCCGCCGGAAACGGCCCGGATCGCGGCGCCGCCATCCATCACGGTCACGGGCGGGCAATCGGTCACCTCCAGGGGAGGCGTGGCCTGGGCAGGCGGCACGGTCGCGCCGCCATAGAGCAGGAAGTTCTGGAGCGTGCTCCCGCCTTCGCCCGAGCCGGACGAGGTGGAGCCGCACCCGGCCAAGGCGAGCGGAAGCAGCGCGCAGGCGACCGTGCCGGCGCGGCGAAGGGGAGAAGACGGCATTCCTGACCTCAAGGAAGAGCGTCGAAACCGGGTCCAAAGCCCTCGAGCGACACGGGAATCCCGACGCCTTCCTCCGGCGTCTGGAAGACGATGAAGGTCGCCGTCTTGCCGCTCTTGAGCTGGTTCAGGAGGTTGTCTTCGAGGACCACCTCGGCGACACAGCCCGTGGTCAGGCAGCGCACGAATCCCGCCCGGCCGACATCGGTCTGGTCGATCTTGAGGCCGAGACCCGCCGGCAGGAGGACCCCCAGGGGGGCCACGACGCGCAGCAGACGGCTCTTTGCGTCCGCGGTCTTCAGCATGATGACGAGCAGGGTGACGTTCGGCCGGTCCTCCGCCGCGACGTTCTGGACCAGCGCGCATTGCTCCGCCTTGGCTCCCGCCGGCGTCTCGCAGCGGAGCTGCCAGTCGCCGAAGGTGTTCTTCACCACGCCCTGCGCCGAGGCCGGGGCCGGGGCGACCGCCGCTCCGAGAAGCAGGGCGAAGCAGAGGCCGAGCCCCGCGAGCTTTGCAGATGATGCCATTGCGTGTTCCGCGCAGGCTCGCCGCAGCCCGCGATTGGCCGAACTCGGACCATGGTGGAGGTGCGCCTGTCAAGGTCGCCGGCCGCCTCCGTTATCCCGCGCCGCGGGGGCACAAATGACGCACGAATTGCCCAGCTTGGCGGCGTTGCGTCGGCCGGGGGGATGTGTTCTTAGACGGATTGTAATTGGGGCGCGGATGTGCCCGCCGCCGGGTTCGCGTCGCGGCTCTTGCCGACGCAGATACGGGCGGCCTCGGAGTCCTGGACGAGGTGGGGATGGCAAATCGGCTACGCGGCGCGGCATCGGGCCTGATCGCGGCGGGGTTGACGGGCTGCGCGGGAGCGGCTCTCGCGGCCGGGATCGGCCAGCCCGAAGAGTGGCAGGTTGCCATGCAGCAGCCGGTCACGGCCGTCGCGCGGGAGATGCACGACTTCCATACCGAGCTGATGTGGATCATCACGGCGATCGTCCTCTTCGTGCTGGCGCTCCTCGTCGTGGTCGTCGTCCGGTTCAACGAGCGGGCCAACCCGACGCCCTCCAAGACGAGCCACAACACGGCCATCGAGATCGCCTGGACGGTCGTGCCCGTCCTCATCCTGCTCCTGATCGCGATCCCGTCCTTCAGGCTCCTGCGCAACCAGCTGATCATCCCGAACGCCGATATCACCCTCAAGACCACCGGCCATTCCTGGTACTGGTCCTACGAATATCCGGCCGACCAGGGCGGCGGGTTCCAGTTCGACGCGAATCTGATCGAGGCCGCCGACCTGAAGCCCGGCCAGCCCCGCCTGCTCGCGACCGACAACGAGGTCGTGCTGCCCGTGAACAAGGTCGTGCGGCTGCAGACCACTTCGGCCGACGTGATCCATTCCTGGGGGGTGCCCTCGCTCGGCTTCACCCTGGACGCGGTCCCGGGCCGCCTGAACGAGATGTGGTTCAAGATCGAGCGCGAAGGCGTCTATTACGGCCAGTGCCGCGAGCTCTGCGGCCAGCGCCACGCCTACATGCCGATCACGATCCGGGCGGTGAGCGAGGCCGAATACGCGGCCTGGCTGGCCCAGGCGAAGCAGAAATTCGCCTCGACCGCGGCAGACGACGCCAAGCTCGCCGACGCGTCCCGCTGATTCAGACGACGAAGATTTCCGCCATGGCTCACGCGACCCACGCCGACCACGCCGACCATCACACCCCGACCGGGTGGCGGCGGTGGATGTACTCCACCAACCACAAGGACATCGGCACGCTCTACCTGCTGTTCTCGTTCTCGGCGGGCATAATCGGCGGCCTGCTGTCGATCGCCATGCGCATGGAGCTGCAGGAGCCCGGGCTGCAGATCTTCTCCAATCCGCAGACCTTCAACGTCTTCGTGACCGGCCACGGCCTGATCATGGTGTTCTTCCTGGTCATGCCGGCGCTCATCGGCGGGTTCGGCAACTGGTTCGTGCCGCTGATGATCGGGGCGCCCGACATGGCGTTCCCGCGCATGAACAACATCTCGTTCTGGCTGACGGTCTCGGCCTTCTGCCTGCTGCTCCTGTCGCTCTTCTTCGAGGGCGCGCCGGGCTCGACCGGCTTCGGCGGCGGCTGGACGGTCTATCCGCCGCTCTCGACCTCGGGCCATCCGGGCCCCGCGCTCGATTTCGGCATCTTCGCGCTGCACCTCGCGGGTGCGGCCTCGATCCTGGGCGCGATCAACTTCATCACCACCATCCTGAACATGCGTGCCCCGGGCATGACGCTGCACAAGATGCCGCTCTTCGCCTGGTCGATGCTGGTGACCGCCTTCCTGCTGCTCCTGGCGCTGCCGGTCCTGGCCGGCGCGATCACCATGCTGCTCACCGACCGCAACTTCGGGACGACCTTCTTCGACCCGGCGGGCGGCGGCGACCCGATCCTCTACCAGCACCTGTTCTGGTTCTTCGGCCACCCCGAAGTGTACATCATGATCCTGCCGGCCTTCGGCATCGTGTCCCACATCGTCTCGACCTTCTCGAAGAAGCCGATCTTCGGCTATCTCGGGATGGCCTATGCGATGGTGGCGATCGGCGTCGTCGGCTTCGTCGTGTGGGCGCACCACATGTACACGGTCGGCCTCTCGCTGCAGACGCAGGCCTATTTCGTCTTCGCGACCATGGTCATCGCGGTGCCGACCGGCGTGAAGATCTTCTCCTGGATCGCGACCATGTGGGGCGGCTCGATCCGCTTCTCGGCCGCCATGCACTGGGCGATCGGCTTCATCTTCCTGTTCACGGTGGGCGGCGTGACCGGCGTCGTCCTCGCCAATGCCGGCGTCGACCGCTACATGCACGACACCTATTACGTGGTGGCCCATTTCCACTATGTGCTGTCGCTCGGCGCCGTGTTCATGATCTTCGGCGGCGTCTATTACTGGTTCCCGAAGATGACGGGCCGGATCATCCCGGAACGGATCGGCATCATCCACTTCTGGATCTCCTTCGTCGGCGCCAACATCCTGTTCTTCCCGATGCACTTCCTCGGGCTCGCCGGCATGCCGCGGCGCTATGCCGATTACCCGGACGCGCTCGGCGACTGGAACCGCATCGCCTCCTTCGGGTCCTACATCTTCTTCGTCGGGCTGTTCGTGTTCCTCTACGGCGTGTGGCGGGCCTACACGTCCGGCGAGCGCGCGGCGGCCAATCCCTGGGGTCCGGGCGCCACGACGCTGGAATGGACGCTCTCGTCCCCGCCACCCTTCCACCAGTTCGAGACCCTCCCGCGGATCGCCGACACGGACCATCACTGATCCTCCGTCATCCCCGGGCCGCCGCCCGGGGACCCCACGGCCGACGGCCCGAGTTGTCCGTGGGATCCGGGTCCGCCTCCGGCGCCCCGGGATGACGGGCTGGAACTCACCATGACGAGCGCCACCGACACGATCTCAGCCCAGGCCGGGCCCGCCTTCGACGCCGGCGCCGCCGTCTCGAACGGCGAGGTCCGCGACTTCGTCGCGTTGCTCAAGCCGCGGGTGATGTCGCTCGTGATCTTCACGGCGCTGGTCGGGATGCTGGTTTCGCATGCCGCCGCGAACCCGGTGATCGCCGCAGCCTCGCTCCTGATGATCGCGGTCGGGGCGGGCGCATCCGGCTGCCTCAACATGTGGTGGGATGCCGATATCGACGCGGTGATGTCCCGCACCCGGACGCGGCCGATCCCGGCCGGCCGGATCACGCCCGACGAGGCGCTCTCCTTCGGGACCGCGCTCTCGGTCGGCTCGGTCCTCGCGCTCGGCCTGATCGCGAACTGGCTCGCGGCGGCGCTCCTCGCCTTCACCATCGCCTTCTACGTCGTCGTCTATTCGATGGGCCTGAAGCGCTGGACGGACCAGAACATCGTCATCGGCGGGCTCGCGGGCGCCCTCCCCCCGGTCGTGGCGGATGCGGCGGTCTCGGGCAGCGTCGGGCTGCCGAGCCTCGTCCTCTGCGCGCTGATCTTCCTGTGGACGCCGCCGCATTTCTGGGCGCTGGCGCTCGTCAAGTCCGGCGACTACGCCAAGGCGGGCATCCCCATGATGCCGAACGTGCGCGGGCCCGACGCCACCCGCACGCAGATCCTCGCCTATACGCTCGTCCTCGTCCCCTTCGGGCTCCTTCCGGTCTGGCTCGGCTTCGGCGGGCTCGTCTATGCGGCCGTGAGCGCCCTGTCGGGCCTCGGCATGATCGCGCTCGCCGCGCAGGTCTACCGTGTCCGGACCGGCGACCAGGCGGCGCGCGCTGCCATGCAGCTCTTCGGCTTCTCGGTCCTGTACCTGTTCCTCCTGTTCGCGGCACTGCTCGCCGAGCACGGCCTCGGCCTGTTCCGGCCGGTGCCCGGGCTCGCGTGATGGGCAGCCCCGCGCCCCGGCCGCCGCAGCTTTCGGAGGCGGACCAGAAGCGCAGGCGGGCGCGCTCGGTCGCCATCGCGCTCGCGCTCGGCTTCATGGTGCTCCTGTTCTACGTGGTCACGATCGCCAAGCTCGGGCCGCAAGTCCTGAATCGTCCGCTGTGAGGCCGGCATGAGCCCGCAGGAAAGGGAAGAACGCGAGAAGCGCATCGCGCGCGGGATCCGGAATACCGGGCTCGCCTGCCTCGGCCTCGCCGTCGCGATGGTCGGCGCAGCCTTCGCCGCGGTGCCGCTTTACGACCTCTTCTGCCGTGTCACCGGCTTCGACGGGACGCCGCTCGTCGGCACCGAGGCGCCGACCGAGACGCTGAACCGGCGCATGACGGTACGCTTCGACACCAATGTCGCGCCGGGCCTCGGCTGGAGCTTCAGGCCCGAGATCCCGCAGGTCGAGGCGCGGCTCGGCGAGACCCGCACGGTGTTCTTCAAGGTGAAGAACGAGGGACAGCGCGCCTCCACGGGAGTCGCGACCTACAACGTCCAACCCGCCCAGCTCGGCGCCCATTTCGTGAAGCTGAAATGCTTCTGCTTCGACGAGCAGACGCTCCAGCCGGGCGAGACGATGGACTTCCCCGTCGTCTTCTACGTCGATCCGGGGATCGCGAAGGACCGCAACCTCGACGACATGAGCTCCGTCACGCTGTCCTACACCTATTTCGCATCGCGCAACGGGCAGCCGCTGGCCTCCGCCGACCAGGGCGGTGCGAAGCCGAAACTTTGACCCCCGGCGCGCTGCCCGGCGCCCTGGGGACGTGACAAGATCAGAGCCCGCGTCGTAACGAGGGCGGAGCGAACGGAGACAAGCCGGCAATGGCCCAGACCGCCGAGATCAAACACGATTATCACCTGGTCGATCCGAGCCCCTGGCCGCTCGTCGGCTCGATCAGCGCCTTCGTGATGATGGTCGGGCTCGTCTTCACCATGAAGGGCCTGCCGGTCGCCGGCCTCAAGCTCGGCCCCTACGTCTTCGGCGCAGGCCTGCTCGGCGTCATCTACACGATGGTCTCCTGGTGGAGCGACGTGATCCGCGAGGCGGGGCCGGAGCACAGGCACACGCGCGTCGTGCAGCTCCATCACCGCTACGGCATGATCATGTTCATCGCCTCGGAGGTGATGTTCTTCGTCGCATGGTTCTGGGCCTATTTCGACGCCGCCCTCTACGCGACGGAGCCGAACCAATATGCGCGCGCCGAGCTCCTCGGAGGCTGGCCGCCGAAGGGGATCGAGACCTTCGACCCCTGGCACCTGCCGCTCCTCAACACGCTCATCCTGCTCACCTCCGGCACCACCGTGACCTGGGCGCACCATGCCCTGCTGGAAGGCGACAAGAAGGGCGTGCTGCAGGGCCTTGCGCTCACGGTGGGCCTCGGCGTCCTGTTCACGATCTGCCAGGCCTACGAGTACAGCCACGCCGCCTTCGGCTTCTCCGGCCACATCTACGGCGCCACCTTCTTCATGGCGACCGGCTTCCACGGCTTCCACGTCGTCATCGGGACGATCTTCCTCGCCGTGTGCCTGTGGCGCGCCTACAAGGACCAGTTCACGCCCGAGCAGCATCTCGGGTTCGAGTTCGCCGCCTGGTACTGGCACTTCGTCGACGTGGTCTGGCTGTTCCTGTTCGCCGCGATCTACGTCTGGGGCGCCGGTCCCAGCGGCGGCGGCCACTGACAACCGCGCCCCGCGACACCACATGAAGGGCGGCCCCGGGGCCGCCCTTCCCGTTTCAGCATCGGGTGCTCCTTGTACGACCAGCATGCCCGCCCATCCGCGCTCTCGACCGGGCTCGCCTGCCGCTGCCCGCGCTGCGGCCGCGGCAAGCTCTTCAACGGCTTCCTGTCCGTGCGTCCGCGGTGCGAGGCATGCGGGCTGAATTTCCAGTTCATCGATTCGGGCGACGGCCCGGCCTTCTTCGTGATGTCCATCGTGGGCATCGTCGTGGTCGGCCTCGCGATGTGGGTCGAGTTCGCCTACGAGCCGCGCATCTGGGTGCATATGACGCTCTGGATCCCGCTCACGCTGATCCTGAGCTTCATCCTGGTCCGCCCGGCGAAGGGGCTCCTGATCGCGCTCCAGTTCCAGCACAAGGCCGAGGAGGGCCGGCTGCAGCGGTGAGCGCAGCCACGCGCCCGGCGCCGGGCTGGCGCAGCCTTCTCGCGCCGGCATTCGCGACTCTCGTCGCGCTGGCGATACTCCTCGCGCTCGGGTTCTGGCAGCTCGAGCGCAAGGCCTGGAAGGAGGGCCTTCTCTCGTCCATCGACGCCCGGGCCTTCGGCGAGCCCGTCCCCGTGCCCCAAGAGGCCGATTGGCCGTCCTGGTCCGCCGACAGGGACGAGTTCCGCCGCGTCCGGCTTTCCGGGACATTCCTGCACGACCGGGAGGTCCAGCTCCACGGGCTTGCGGAGGAACGGCGCGGGCAGCCCCTCCAGGGCTTCTATGTCTTCACGCCGCTCCGGCAGGCGGAGGGCTCGATCGTCATGGTGAACCGGGGCTTCGTCCCGACGGCCCTGCGCGACCCGGCGAAGCGGGCCGCGGCGCAGCAAGGCGGGGAGGTCACGGTGACGGGTCTCCTGCGCAATCCCGAGCGGCGCGGCTGGTTCGTGCCGGCGAACGACCCGGTCCGGGACGAGTGGTTCGTCCGCAGCATCGCCGAGATGGCATCGGCCCGCGGCCTGTCGCGCGTCGCGCCCTTCTACGTCGATGCCGATGCGACCCCGAACCCCGGAGGCTGGCCGCGCGGCGGCCAGACCCGGATCAGGCTGCCGAACGACCATCTGGGCTATGCGCTCACCTGGTTCGGCCTCGCGCTCACGCTCGTGGGCGTGTTCGCGGCCTTCGCCTGGCGGCGGCTGCATCCCGCCTCAGGAGACGAGCTTCAGCCCGAGTATCCCGGCGACGATCAGGCCTATGCAGGCGAGCCGCAAAGCGGTCGCCGGATCGCCGAATAGCACCATGCCGAGGATCGCGGTTCCGACCGTCCCGATGCCCGTCCAGACCGCATAGGCTGTGCCCACGGGCAGGTACTTGAGGGCCAGGCCGAGCAGGACGACGCTCGCCACCATGCTCGCAACCGTGAGGACGGTCGGGAGCGGCCGGGTGAAGCCGTCCGTGTATTTCAGCCCGATCGCCCAGCCGATCTCGAATAGGCCGGCGATCAGAAGGAGGAACCAGGGCATTTCGGCATCGTCTCTCGGGCGGCGGAGCACCGCCCGAGGCGATGTAGAAGCTCGGCCGACCCGGCGCATCCCTCCCGGACGGGGCGCGCCATTCCGGCGGCCATCTTGGAAAGCGCCGCCCGAGACTCTATCCTGGCCACTTCTCACGAGCTTCGGATCTTGCTTCACATCTCGACACGCGGCGAGGCGCAGCCGCTTACCTTCACGGATGCCCTTCTCGCCGGACTCGCCCGGGATGGCGGGCTCTACGTGCCGGAGGCCTGGCCGAGCCTCGCGCCCGACAGGATCGCGGATTTCGCCGGCCGGCCCTATGCCGAGGTCGCCAAGGCCGTTCTCGGCGCGCTTGTCGGCGACGAGATTCCGGCGGTCGAACTCGGCCGCATGGTGGACGAGGCCTACTCGACGTTCCGGCATCCGGCCGTCTGCCCGCTCGTGCAGATCGGCGACAATCTCTTCGTCCAGGAGCTCTTCCACGGCCCGACGCTCGCCTTCAAGGACGTCGCGATGCAGCTCCTCGGGCGGCTGATGGACCATGTCCTCGCCGTGCGCGGGCAGCGGGCGACGATCGTCGGCGCGACCTCGGGCGATACCGGCAGCGCCGCGGTCGCGGCCTTCGCGGGCTCGCCCCGCGTCGACGTCTTCATCCTCTATCCGCATGGCCGGGTGTCGGAGGTCCAGCGCCGGCAGATGACCTCGGTGCCGGATGCCAATGTCCACGCGATCGCGATCGACGGCACCTTCGACGATGCCCAGGCGCTCGTGAAGGCGATGTTCTCGAACGCCCGCTTCCGGGACGAGATGCGGCTCTCGGGGATCAACTCGATCAACTGGGCCCGCGTGGCCGCCCAGGCCGTGTACTACTTCACGGCGGCCGTCGCGCTCGGCGCGCCGCACCGGCAGGTCTCCTTCTCCGTCCCGACCGGGAATTTCGGCAACGTGCTCGCGGGCCATGTCGCAAAGCGCATGGGGCTTCCCGTCGAGCGGCTGGTCGTGGCGACGAACGCCAACGACATCCTGGCCCGGACCATCGCGACCGGAACCTACGAGGTGCGCGGGGTGATCCCGACCACCTCCCCGTCCATGGACATCCAGGTCTCGTCGAATTTCGAGCGGCTCCTGTTCGAGGCCTATGGCCGCGACGCGGCGTCCGTGCGCGGCCTGATGGCGAGCCTCGCGCAGTCGCGCTCCTTCACGGTCGCGCCCGAGCCGCTCGCGGCGATCCGGCGTGATTTCGAGGCCGCCGCGGTCCCGGAGAACGAGGTGGCGGACGAGATCGGCAGGACCTGGCGGGAGGCCGGCTACCTGCTCGACCCGCATACCGCGATCGGGGTGCGCGCCGCCCGGCGCCACCTTGCGCGCGCTCCCGCGGTCCCGGTCGTGGCGCTCTCCACCGCCCATCCGGCGAAGTTCCCCGACGCGGTCGAACGCGCGACCGGCATACGGCCCGCCCTTCCCCCGCACCTGGCCGACCTCCTGGAGCGGCCTGAGCGCGTGACGCGGCTGCCGAACGATGCCGCTGCCATCGAGCGCTTCATCCGCGCAGAAGCCCGCGCCGTGACGGGCCGGGCCGCGTGAGCCCCCTGCAGAGGTCCGAGGCAGCGATCCGCATCTCACGGCTGCCGAACGGGCTCACGGTCGCGACGGAGGGCATCCCGGGTGTCGAGACGGCGACGCTCGGCGTCTGGGTGGCGGCGGGCTCCCGCAACGAGCGCGAGGAGGAGCACGGCCTGTCGCACCTCATCGAGCACATGGCCTTCAAGGGCACCGAGCGCAGGAGCGCCCGCCGCATCGCCGAGGACATCGAGAATGTCGGGGGCGAGATCAACGCCGCGACCTCGACCGAGTTCACGAGCTATACCGCGCGGGTCCTCGGGCAGGACATCGAGCTCGCGATCGACGTCCTCGGCGACATCCTGACGAAGTCGGTCTTCGACGCGACCGAGCTCGCGCGCGAGAAGAACGTCATCCTGCAGGAATACGCCTCGATCGAGGATTCGCCCGACGATGTCGTCGCCGACGCCTTCATGGAAAAAGCATTCTCCGGCCAGGCAATCGGGCGTCCGATCCTCGGTCGGCCCGAGACGATCACGAGCTTCGAGGCCGGGATCATCCGCGCCTTCATGGCGCGCGAATACACGCCCGCCCGCATGGTCTTCGCGGCCGCGGGCCAGGTGGATCATGGCCGGGTGCTGGACGCCGTCGCCACGACGCTCGGCGGCATCCCGGCCGCGCAGGCGCCAGAGCCAGCGCAGGGCGCCTATACGGGCGGCGAGCGGCGGATGCGGCGCAAGCTCGAACAGGCGAGTCTGATGATCGGCCTGCCCGGGGTCTCGTTCCGCGACCCGTCCTATTTCGCGACCCACATCTTCGCCCAGGCGCTCGGCGGCGGCTTGACGTCACGGCTCTGGCACGAGGTGCGCGAGACCCGAGGCCTCGCCTATTCCATCGACGCCTTCCACTGGCCGTTCACCGATTGCGGGCTCTTCGGCATCGGCGCGGGGACCTCGGCTGCCGACCTCCCGGCCCTCGTGGACGTCGTGACCGCGACCGCGCGGCAGGCCGCCCAGGGCATCGAGCCGGCCGAGCTCGCCCGTGCGCGGGCGCAGCTCAAGGTGGCCATGCTCGCCGCGCTCGAGACGCCGGGCGGCCGGATCGACCGTGCGGCGCGGCAGCTCCTCGCCTGGGGCCGCATCATCCCGGCCGAGGAGACGATCGCGCATGTGGACGCCGTCACGGTCGAGGAGGTGCGCGCGGCCGGCGCCCGCACGCTCGCGGGGCCCCCCACGGTCGCCGCCATCGGGCCGATCAAGGGCCTGCAGCCGCTCCGCGACATCGCGGCCGCCTTCGCGGCATGAGCGGCATGAGCGGCGCCCGTCCCGGACAGGTTGGCGCAGGGCGCGCCGCCATCCGCCTTTCGGCCGCAAAGCGCACTCAGAGCGGCCGTTCTCCACAACGCAATCACCCCCCGCTGCGCCGTCCTTTGCCTTGCCGCCCGGCTTACCCCTATGAGCACAGCTAGCAGCCGTGGCTGACAGGCACGGATCATCCAAGCCGGTGCGCGCCCTCCTTATCGTTCTCGGCCTCCTGGCCGCCGCCCTGAGCGGGCTCGTCGCGCCCGTGCCGGCCGCGGCCGTGGAAGCCGTGCGCGTCGCCCCCGACGCCGATGCCATCGACCTCACGCCGATGATCGAGCGCTACCGCTCGGACGGCGACCTCGTGCAGATCTCGACCGCACCCGGGCGGGACGGCATCGTGCGCCGGATCGCCGTGAAGGCGCGCGAGGCCGGCTCGCGGCCGGACTGGATCGTCTTCGCGCTCACCAATTCGTCGGACGAGCAGATCGAGCGCCTGCTCGTGGCTCCGCATTTCCGGCTGGTCGGCTCGGGCCTCGTCTGGCCCGATCTCGGCGCCATCCGCATCGCCGCCATCACGGCGAGCGAGGGGATCAGGCCGGAGCGGGAGCCCTCGCCGGACGCGGACCTGTTCCAGATCACGCTCGACCCCGGCACCACCGTCACCTTCGTGGCCGAGCTCGCCTCGCCGAATGTCGGCCAGCTCTACCTCTGGGAGGCGGAGGCCTATCGCCAGAAGGCCGCCCGGCTCCTCCTGTACAAGGGGATCATCATCGGCATCGCCGGGCTGCTCGCGCTCTTCCTCACGATCGTCTTCGTGGTGAAGGGCGCGCTGATCTTCCCGGCGGCGGCCGCGCTCGCCTGGGCGGTGCTGGCCTATGCCTGCATCGATTTCGGCTTCTTCCAGCGCATCTTCCCCCTGCCCGAGACGGCCGAGCGCATCTATCGCGCCGGCGCGGAGGCGGTGCTCGCCGCCACCCTCCTCGTGTTCCTCTTCGCCTATCTGAACCTGAACCGCTGGCATGTCCGCTACAGCCATGTGGGCATGTTCTGGCTGGTGTTCCTGACCGCCCTGGTCGGCCTCGCCATCGTCGATCCGCCGATCGCCGCGGGCGTCGCCCGGATCTCGATCGCGGCGCTCGCGGTGGTGGGCCTGATCCTCATCCTCCATCTCGCCTTCCACGGCTTCGACCGCGCGATCATGCTGATCCCGACCTGGCTGCTGCTCGTGGCCTGGGTCGCGGCGGCGGGCTTCACGATCATGGGCCGGCTCGGGAACGACCTCGTCCAGCCGGCGCTGATCGGCGGGCTCGTCCTCATCGTCATGCTGATCGGCTTCACGGTGATGCAGCACGCCTTCGCGGGCGGCCCGCTCGCGGCCGGCATGTCCGGAGAGGCGGAGCGCCGGGCGCTCGCGCTCGCCGGATCGGGCGACGTGGTCTTCGACTGGGACGTCGCCGGCGACAACGTCTTCGTGTCGGCCGATCTGGAGCACGCGCTCGGGCACCGCCGGGGCGGGCTCGGCGGCTCGGCGGCGGACTGGATCGACCATGTCCATTCCTTCGATCGCGACCGGCTGCGCGCGGCCCTGGACGCGATCATCGAGAACCGGCGCGGCCGGCTCAGCCACGATTTCCGCCTGCGCGCCGTGTCGGGCGCCTATCACTGGTACCGGCTCAAGGCCCGGCCGGTGATCGGCGCCGACGGCGAGGTCATCCGCATCATCGGCACGATGACGGACGTCACCGAGGCGAAATCCGCCGAGGAGCGGCTCCTGCACGACGCCGTGCACGACAACCTCACGGGCCTGCCGAACCGCCAGCTCTTCCTCGACCGGATCGATGCGGCCCTCTCCTTCCCGGCCGGCGACCAGCCGCTCCGTCCGACCGTCATCGCGCTCGATCTCGACCGCTTCAAGCAGGTCAACGACGGGGTCGGACACACGGCCGGCGACCAGATCCTGCTCACGATCGCGCGCCGGCTGGGACGGCTGCTCCGCCCGCAGGACACGCTGGCGCGCGTCTCGGGAGACGAGTTCGCCGCCCTGATCCTCTCGGAGACGGAGGACGACCGCATCGACCGCATCGCGGACATGCTGCGCCAGACGGTCTCGACGCCCATCACCCATGCCGAGCGGGAGATCTTCCTCACGGGCTCCGTCGGCATCGCCCGGCACGATCCGGCCCGGCCTGTCAAGGCGGAGGAACTCCTCAAGAACGCGCAGATCGCGCTCACCTATGCCAAGCGGCTCGGCGGGGATCGCGTGGAGGCCTATGAGCCGTCCATGCGCCAGCTCCAGCGCGGCGACCGGCTGGGCCTCGAGAGCGACCTGCGCCGCGCGCTCGATCGCGGCGAGATGCGGGTCGCCTATCAGCCCATCGTGCGTCTGGAGGACCGCACCATCGCGGGCTTCGAGGCGCTGCTCCGCTGGAACCATCCGAAGCTCGGGCCGATCGGACCGCAGACCTTCATACCCGTGGCCGAGGAGACGGGGCTGATCGTGGATCTCGGCGTCTTCGCGCTCGAGCAGACCGCGCTCGAGCTCGCGGCCTGGCAGCGCGCGCTGGAGGTCGATCCGCCCATCTTCGCATCGGTGAACGTGTCGAGCCGCCAGCTCCTGAAGCACGATCTCCTGCAGGACCTGAAGACCGTGCTCGCCCGCTCGGGCGTGCTGCCCGGCTCGCTCAAGCTGGAACTCACCGAGAGCCTCGTCATGGAGAACCCCGAATATGCGGCCCAGATCCTCACCCGCATCAGGGACCTGGGCGCCGGGCTGTCGCTGGACGATTTCGGGACGGGCTTCTCCGCCCTCTCCTATCTGCAGCGCTTCCCGTTCGACACGATCAAGGTGGACCAGAGCTTCGTGCGCGAGCTCGCGAACGGGCGGCCGGTGATCCTGCGCTCCATCGTGCGGCTCGCCGAGGAACTCGGGATGGACGTCGTGGCGGAAGGCGCGGAAACGGAGAGCGAGGCGATCGAACTCTACCACATGGGCTGCGACTACGCGCAGGGCTTCGTTTTCGGCGAGCCGATGTCCTCGCTCCAAGCCCGCCGGCTCGTGGGCGCGGCGCCGGAGGCCGCCTGACCGGGAAGTGGGTCGCTCAGGCGTGCCCGGCCTGCGCGGACAGCATGCCGAGATCGACCCCGATCTTGCGCAGCGCGCGGTCGTATTTCACGTCGAGTTCCGGGCCGAAGATGATGTTCGGGTCCGCGTCGCAGCTCAGCCAGCCATTCGCCTGGATCTCGCTTTCGAGCTGTCCCGCGGACCATCCGGCATAGCCCAGCGCCAGCACCGCGCTCTCCGGCCCCTTGCCTTTCGCGATGGCGCGCAGGATGTCGATCGTCGCGGTCAGGCAGATGCCGTCGTCGATCGGCAGGGTCGACTGGTCGATGAAGAAATCCGGCGTGTGCAGGACGAAGCCGCGGCTCGTCTCCACCGGCCCCCCGATCAGCACGTTCATTCGCTCGACCCGCCGCGGCAGCCGGATCGCGTCCTTTTCCGGAATGACGTCCAGTTGAACGAGCAGGTCGGGAAAGCTCAGATCGGAGGCCGGCTTGTTCAGCACGATGCCCATCGCGCCCTCGGCCGAGTGCGCGCAAATATAGATCACAGTGCGCTGAAAGCGCTCGTCCATCATTCCGGGCATCGCGATGAGCATCTGCCCATCGAGATAGCCCGCGCTTGCCCCGCCACGGTTCATGGTTCGCGCCTGGCCATGACGAACATGCTACGCCAGAGCAGAAGATTGTCCACCCCGCGAAAAGGTTCCGGTCCGGAATGCGACGGCGCCTTCTCCCCTGTGCTCGACGGGGACGGGCCGGCGCGGTAAGCGGACCGAAGCTTCCCGACCACAGGTGGAGAGACGTGCAATGACGATCAAGATCGGCGACCGGCTGCCTCAGGCGACCTTCCGGGTGATGACGCCCGAGGGCCCGGCTGCGCGGACGACCGACGACCTGTTCCGCGGCCGCAAGGTGGTGCTGGTCGCGGTGCCCGGCGCCTTCACGCCGACCTGCGACCGCAATCATCTGCCGGGCTACGTGCAGCGCGCCGACGAGATCAAGGCGGCCGGCATCGACGCGATCCTCGTCACCTCGGTCAACGACGTCTTCGTGCTGAAGGCCTGGAGCCAGGCGGCCGGCGCCGACGGCAAGGTCGAGTTCCTGTCGGACGGCAACGCCGATTTCGCGAAGGCGATCGGCCTCGCCTTCGACGGTTCGGGCTTCGGCCTCGGCACGCGCTCGCAGCGCTACTCCATGATCGTCGAGGACGGCGTCGTGAAGGCCCTCAATGTCGAGGACGTGCCCTCCAAGGCCGACGTCTCCAGCGCCGAGAATCTGCTCAAGCAACTCGGCGAAGGCCAGCAGGCGAACTGAGCGGCGCCCTAACGCTCGCCGCCCCGCGTCACCGCCGGGGCCTGCGGCTTCTTCCTCGCCGCCCGCATCGCCTCGATGGCCGCGCGGGCGATGCCGTCCACCCGGTGGTTGAGGGCATCGTCGGCGTGGCCGCGCACCCAGTGCCACGTCACGTCATGGCGCTGACGCGCTTCGTCGAGCCGGCGCCAGAGGTCCTCGTTCTTCACGGGCTTGCGGTCGGCCGTGAGCCAGCCCTTGGCCTTCCAGCCCTTGATCCAGCTCGAGATGCCGTTCCGGACGTATTGCGAGTCCGTGTAGAGGTCGACCGCGCAGGGCCGCGTCAGCGCCTCGAGCGCCGAGATCGCGGCCATCAGCTCCATGCGGTTGTTGGTCGTGTTCGGTTCGGCGCCGGAGATCTCGCGCTCCTTGCCGCCCATCATCAGCAGCGCGCCCCAGCCGCCGGGGCCGGGATTCCCCGAACATGCACCGTCCGTGTAGATCTTGACCCGTTCGCTCATGGGCAGCCCCGGTCCTTATCGGCGCGAGCGGGGCAAGCCCCGCGCGCGCGGCCGGGATTCCCCGAACATGCGCCGTCCGTGTAGATCTTGACCCGTTCGCTCATGGGCAGCCCCGATCCTTATCGGCGCGAGCGGGGCAAGCCCCGCGCGCGATCGGGATTCCCGGAGCATGCGCCGTCCGTATCGATCTTCACGCCTTCGCTCACGTCTCGATTCACGCGGAAGCCGTCGAAGTAGCCGTCTCGCGCACGGGCTCCCAGCCATATTCCGTCGCGCCCGCAACCTTCCGGTGGAAGCCGAGCTTGCGGTCGTATTCCAGCGGGTCCTTAGGGCGCACCAATGCGCCGGGCGGCACGTTCAGCCAATCGACGAGCCTGGTCAGCATGAAGCGGAGCGCCGCGCCGCGTGCCAGAGTCGGCAACGCGGCGACCTCTTCCGGCTCGAGAGGGCGCACGCTCTGGTAGCCCGCGATCATGGCCCGGCCCTTGGTGGCGTTGAACGAGCCGTCCGGCTCGAAGCACCACGCGTTGAGGCAGATCGCGAGATCGTAGGCGAGCGCGTCCGTGCAGGCGAAATAGAAATCGATCACGCCCGACAGCCTGTCGCCGATGAAGAAGACGTTGTCCGTGAACAGGTCCGCATGGATGACGCCCTCCGGCAGGCCCCTCGGCCAGATCGCCGCCAGTTCGTCGAGCTCCGCCTGCGTGCGCGCCGCAAGGCCCGGCGCGACGCGATCCGCCTGCCCGTCCGCGCTCGCGAAGAGCCCCGCCCAGGAACCGAGGGAGAGCGCGTTCGGCCGCCTCCCGGGAAAGTCGCGCCCGGCCTCGTGCAGCCGGGCCAGCTCGGCCCCGACCGCCCGGCAATGGCCGGCCCCCGGCCGCTTTACCGCGAGCCCCTCCAGGAAGGTCACGATCACGGCAGGCCGCCCGGCGAGCCTGCCGAGCGCCTGCCCTGTCCGGTTCCGCACCGGCAGCGGGCATTCGAGCCCGCGCTCCGCCAGATGCTCCATGAGCCCGAGGAAGAACGGCAGGTCCGCCTCGCGTACGCGCTTCTCGTAGAGGGTCAGGATGAAGCGGTCTCGCGCCGTCTGGAGGAAGTAGTTCGAGTTCTCGACGCCTTCCGCGATGCCCTTGAAGGACAGCACCTCGCCGAGATCGTACATGTCCAGGAAGCCGCGGAGGTCCTCGTCGGAGACCTCGGTATAGACGGCCATGTCGGCAACCAGCTCAGGCGGCGAGAGAAGAAAAGAGCCTCCTCGTGCGAAAGCGTTCCCAGGCTGTCAAGCGGTGACCGCTTCGGGGTGGAATGCTCCGACCGCGTTAACCGGACGCGAAGGGCCGCGTGCCAGAGTGCACGTGACAGGCCGAGGGCGACATGAGACGGTTCCTCCGCGACGAAAGCGGCGCGACGGCGATCGAGTACGCCCTGATTGCGACCATCGTATCGCTCGCCATCGTGGCCGGCGCGACGCTGTCCGGCACGAGCCTGAAGGGCTCCTTCGAGCAGGTCTCGTCCGGCTTCTCGTCCCGCTGATCACTCGGCTGCTTCGGCGAGCGGGAGGAGGCGGCCCGCGCTCAGGTTGTCGAGGCTCTGCCTGATCTGGTCCGCGAGCGCATCGGCGAGCTCGTTCGGCTCGCGCGCGCCCCGGATGAGCCCGATCTTGCAGGTGGGGAGCGCCGGAAAGCCGTCCCGCGGCCCCAGGATGCGCATGCCGGGCCTGACCGCGCTCTCGGGCAGGACGGCAACCGCGAGCCCGGCGAGCACGGCCGCCCCGACCGCGGTCGAGTTCCAGCTCACATAGGCGACGCGGAAGCTCCGGCCCGTCTCTTCCAGGGCCGCGACCGCGGAGGAGCGCCAGTTGCAGGTCGGCCGGCCGAGGGCGAGAGGCACCACCGCCTCGTCATGGACGCAATGGCGGGCCGAGGTCACCCAGAGGAGCTGCTCCGAGCGCACGACCTCCGAGCCTCCCCGCCCGTCCACATGCGTGATGATGGCAAGGTCGAGCTCGCCCGCGTTCACCTGCTCCACCAGCATCGGGGTGGGCTCGCAGACGACCGTCACCTCCGCGCGCGGGTTCGAGCGCGAGAAGGTCGCCAGGATCTCCGGCAGGTAGCGGTCGGCATAGTCGTCCGGCAGTCCGAGACGGACGCGGCCGACCAGGTCGGTCTCCGCGAAGGAGGCGACGCATTCGCTGTTCAGCCGGACGATCCGCCGCGCATAGTCGAGCAGGCGCTCGCCATCGTCGGTCAGCTTCGACATGCGCCCGTCACGGGCGAAGATCTCGCGTCCGAGCCGCTCCTCGAGCCGCTTCATCTGCATGGAGACGGCCGATTGCGTCTTGTGGACGATCTCGGCCGCGCGGGTGAAAGAGCCGGTATCCGCGATCGCCAGGAAGGTGCGGAGCTGATCGCTGTCGAGCATATGGGCCATGGTTCGCCCCATCAAACGGCGTGATCTTACACATCTAAATCATTCGCTTCACGAATGACAAGGGCGGGAGCATGGTCCGTCCGGCGAAGCGCAGCGCTTCGCACCCGGCGCGGAGCCGGGACAGCAGGGAGCCTGACCTCCTCGGGAGAATGCGATGATCACGACCGAGACCGCCGCCACGCAGAGCTTCGGACGGGCCGCCGCCCTCCGGCACGCCGCGATGCTCGTCCTCCGGACGATAGCCGGCTTCGTGCGGGCCCTGATCCATCGCCGCGAGGTCCGCAAGCTCCTGGAGCTCGACGAGCGCTCGCTGCGGGACATCGGGCTCATCCGCAACGACGTGATCGGGGCCCTCGACCAGCCGCTGGTGAAGGACCCGTCCGTAATCCTGCTGGTTCGATCCGTCGACCGGCGCCGTCACCTACGAGCGGGCGCGCCTGCATCTCGGCGCGTGAAAGCACCCGCCCGAGCCGCCGCCGAGTGCTGAGCGATGCCGGGCCGCCTTCAGGCGGACCCGGCCTTCTCGTTCTGACCCCGCCAGAACCCGTCCACGACGCCCCGCAGCGCGGCCATATAGTTCTCCTGCACTTCGCCGCCCGTCTGGAACATCTGCGCGAGCAGTTCGAACGGGTTGGGCTTCGCAGGCGGAGGGGGCGGCGGGGGCGGCGCTCCCGGGCCCTGCGGCAGACCCTGCAGGAAGGCCTGCATGAAGCCGGTCCAGGGATCCGGGGCGGGTTCCGGCTGCCTAGGAGCCGGGCCCTGGCCGAGCATGGTCCGCACCATCTCGGCCCAGGCCGCGTAGGGGTTGCCCATGCCGGAATTCGGCGCCGGCCTGGATTGCTGCGGTGCCAGCGCGCGAAGCCAATCGCTCCACGCCCGCAGGACATCGGCCATGCCTTCCACCGAGGCGTAGCGGAACAGGCCGCCCATCAGCATGGCGGCGAGCGCCGGAAGCATCTGCTGCAGCACCTGGGCGGCGATGCCGGTCGCCGCGGAGGCCTGCGCCGCGATCTGCCGCGCGGCTTCCGGCGATCCGAAGATGCTGTCGAGAACCTGGTTCCCGTTCTGCTGCGCGGCGGGGCCGGCCGCATCGAAGAACGGGGCGTAGCGGCCCGAGCCCATCATCTCGAAGAGCTGCGCCAGCGCGGCCGGGTTCTGCAGGCTGCGCTGGAAGCCGAGCGCGAAGGCCGGCAGCAGGGCCTGCACGGCGCGCTGCGTCTGGTCGAAGCTCAAGCCGAATTGCCGGGACAGGTTGTCCAGGGCGGACCCGCTCTGGGCTTGCCGCACGATGTCGAAGAGATTGACGACGATCCGGGTCTCCGCCGGGCCGTCCGTCGCGGCCGGCTTCTGAGGCGTCGGGATACTGCTCTACACGCGTTTCGTGCTCAAGCTTCCCGGAAGCCGGGAGATCACGATGGGCGATGGCGATCCCGAGGGCCAAGGCCACCCGGGGGCCGACTGGGCCCGGGCTGAGCAGGATCTGCGCTGGTGTCTCCTGGACGGGCGCGGCGTGGAGGGGCGCGACGTCCTGTTCGACGCCGTGCAGATGAAGGATCCGGCCCGGCGCAGGGCCGCGCTGCATAACGGCTTCATGATGAGCCGCCGGGACGAGGAGAGCACCTCCAACTTCGTCGCCTGCGAGCGGGAGGATGCGATCCAGCTCTTCAACATCGCGCGGCGGATCGTCGGTCTCGCACCGGTCTCCTGAGGCCGGAAAGATCGTAACCCAACGGCGTCGCTTTTCCGCCCCGTGTGGATTCCGGGCATATCGGGGACGATCTGGGCGCTGCGGCGTCGTGACGCCGCTCCGACGGAACGCCGGGCGGAGAACGTCATCCTGCTGCAACGTTCGCGTCCGAACGTCGCTGCGCGCCCGAGAACGGACGCGAGGAGGATCGAGGAATGGCGATCCACTACTTCCACTGTACGGACGGTTTCGACCTCATTCTCGACCGGCGCGGCCGGGACACGAAAGCCTTCGGCGACGCGCTCATCACGGCCCGGGAAGTCGCCGCGGAGATCATGCAGGCCGTCCCCGCCTATCGCGAATGGGACAACTGGGCCGTCCACATCTACGACGAGGCGGGCCCGCTCGAGGTCGTGCCGTTCGCCCGCCAGCCCCGCGCCGCCGTCTGAGCCGTCAGAAGACGCATTCCTCGAAGGCGGGCTCGACCGATCCGGCCCAGGCGCCGCGATAGCGGTCGAGGAGGAGATCGGCTCCGGTACGGCCGGTTTCTGCGATGGCGAAGAGCGGATCGAGGAAGCGGCTCTCGTCCCGCCCGCTATCGTCCGGCATCGCGCGGCGTGCGAGACCGGCGCGCGCGATGCGCAGCACCTCGGCCGCGAGATCCTTGAGCGGCCGCCCCCCGATCTCGGAAGCAAGAGCGAGCCGCGGGACGTCGTCGCGCAGCTTCTGGCGCTCGGCCGCGGACCAGGGCCGGACGAGGTCCCAGGCCGCATCGAGCGAATCCCGGTCATAGAGAAGGCCGACCCAGAAGGCGGACAGGGCTGCGATCATCTCGGGCCCGCCGTTATCCGCCCCGCGCATCTCCAGGAAGGTCTTGAGCCGCACCTCGGGAAAGATGGTGGACAGGTGGTTCGCCCAGTCCGAGCTCGTGGCCCGCTCGCCGGGAAGCTGCGGCAGCCGGCCCTCGAGAAGGTCGCGGAAGGAGGCACCAGCCACGTCGTGATAGGTGTCGCCGCGCTTCACGAAGTACATCGGCACGTCGAGCGCGTAATCGACATAGCGCTCGTAGCCCATCCCGTCCTCGAACGCGAAGGGCAGCATCCCGGTGCGGTCGCCATCCGTGTCGCGCCAGATCTCCGACCGGAAGGACAGGAACCCGTTGGGACGGCCCTCCGTGAAGGGCGAGTTGGCGAAGAGCGCGGTCGCGACCGGCTGGAGCGCGAGCGAGACGCGGAGCTTCTTCACCATGTCCGCCTCGCTGCCGAAATCGAGGTTGGCCTGTACGGTGGCCGTCCGGAACATCATGTCGAGCCCGAGCCGGCCGACCTTCGGCATATAGGCCGACATGATGCGGTAGCGCCGCTTGGGCATGATCGGCGTCTCGGCGCGCGTCCATTTCGGGCTCATGCCAAGCGTCAGGAAGCCGATGCCCAGCGGCTCGGCGACGCGCTTCAGCTCGCGCAGATGCCGGGCGAGCTCCTGGGCCGTGCCGTGGATGTCGCGCAACGGCGCACCGGAGAGCTCGAACTGCCCGCCGGGCTCGAGCGAGATCGCCCCGCCTCCCGCTTCGTCTGCGAGCCCGATCGGATTCCCATCGTCGAGGATCGGCTCCCAGCCATTCTGCCCGGCAAGTCCCTCGATGACGGCCCTGATCCCGCGCTCGCCCTCGTAGGGGACCGGCCCGTGAGCCGCCCGATAGAACGGAACTTTCTCGTGCTCGGTCCCGACCTTCCAGTCGGAGGCGGGCTTCTCTCCGGCCGCAATCCAGGCGACGAGCTCGTCCCGCCCGGAAATCGGCGTCGCATCGGTGACGTCGCGCGCCATGCGCTCCTCGGTCAGCGGGCGCATGGCCCAGACGGGCCGTCGGACCGGCCCCAAGTCGAGGCGGGTTCATAGAGCGGCGAACACGACGCCGCAACGACACCGTCCCGGGCGTATCCGGCGGATCCTCCTAGCGCCAGTCCCCGATCGCCGCCTGGATCACCGCGAGCGCGGCCACCGCCGCCGTGTCCGCCCGCAGGATGCGCGGCCCGAGCGAGAGCCGGACAACATTCGGCCGGGCGAGCAGGACCTGCCGCTCCTCCGGCGCAAAGCCGCCCTCCGGACCGATCAGGAGCGCGCAGGGGAGCCCGCCGCCCGCCTCCGCAAGCGCCTCGAACGGGTTCGCAAGCGGCGCATCCTCGTCGCAGAAGACGAGGATACGCTCGGGCTCGAGCCGTGCCAGCGCGGGCGCCAGGTCCTCGTCGGGCAGAATCTCGGGCACGGCCAGGATCCCGCATTGCTCGGCGGCTTCGATCGCGTTCGCCCGCATCCGGTCGAGATTGACCCGAGTGGCAACGGTACGCCGGGTCCGGACGGGCCCGAGCCGCCCCGCCCCCATCTCGACCGCCTTCTGGACCATGTAGTCCAGGCGCGCGTGCTTCAGCGGGGCGAAGAGATAGTCGAGATCGGGAGCGGCCGGCTGCGGCCGGGTCTGCTCGCGCGGGATGAGCGCGGCGGATTTGCGGCCGGTCCCGACGATCTCGGCGCGCCATTCGCCGTCGCGACCGTTGAACACGAGGACGGAGCCGCCGTTCGGGAGACGGAGAACGTTGAGGAGGTAGTTCGCCTGCGCGCGGTCGAGCCCGACCTCGGCTCCCGCCGCGAGGTCGGAGTCCACGAACAGCCGCGGTGCGGAGAAGTCGTAGAGCGCCACCTCAGCGCCCGCCTTCAACAGCCGAGAGCGCCTCCTGGAGGTCCCGCCTCTCGACAAGGCGGGGCGTTCCGTACCAAAGCCGCCACATTCCTGTGGTTACCGGCCTCTTTCCATGTCCATGAACGGGTCGGGAGCCTGCGGCGGCGCGGGCCTCGCGTGACGGGCCCTCGGCGTGGCATGTCGTGCACGGAACCGAAGAACCCGGCAAACCGGGGCGGAACGAGGGGACAGGTTTCATGATGCTCAGCCAAGCTGCTCGATCCCGGCGTGCAGCCCGCAACGCGGTCAAGGCGGCGCTGTTCACCGCAACGCTCCTGTCCGTATCGCTCGGCGGCGAGGCCGCCTATGCGCAGGCATCCGGTTGCGGCGATATCCAGCCGATGCTGCTGCAGCGCAAGTCCATCGGCGAGCGGATCACGGCTGCCACCAGGGGCAAGAAGCAGATCGACGCCAAGCGCGCCTGCTCGGATTTCGGCTCGCTCGTCGCCAACGGCGACAAGGTCCTCAAGTGGGCCGAGGCCAACAAGGAATGGTGCCAGATCCCTGACAACTTCATCCAGAGCATCAAGGAGGATCACGGCCGGGCCGTGAAAATCCGCGGCCAGGCCTGCGGCGCGGCCGCCAAGCAGGCGCAGATGGAGAAGCAGGCGCGGGAAGGCGGGGGCGGCGGCGGGCTCCTTGGCGGCGGCGGATTGTCGGGCGTCACCCGCCTGCCGCAGGGCGCCCTGTAGGAGCGGTCAGACCCCTTTTCCGCCGGCGATCTCGCGCTCGCGGAAAACCAGGGGAAGAGCAGGAAGCCGCGCACTCTTGCGCCGCGTGAGGAAGCGCGGACGGCGGCCTTGAAGCACAGCGAGCCGACGCCCGTCCTGGACGCGTCCGAGCCGGAGCCGGCCGAGCTGGCAGGCGAGCGGCTCCGTATAGCCGTTCCAGGCCCGCATCATCGGCGCGAGCCCGGCCTTGGTGGCGATCGAGCGCCAGATCGCGATGACCTCTTCTTCCGGGAACGGCCCGAACGAGATCACCGCCTCGCCCTCCCCGTCGACGAGCACGATCCTGAGGTCGGTTTCGCTGCGCGTCAGGTCGAGCACCGCGCCGGCAAGTCGATTCCGAGTATCGCCGAAGATGATCGTCGCCCTGGACCCGCCCTCGCAGACGGTCCGGCGCGGACCGGGGCCGCTCCCGCGAGAGGAGCGCTCCCCGGCCCGTCCGTCGTAGCCCGACATTCTGATGCCTTACCCTGCAGGCGGCGTTTTTCACCGCTCTCACGGGCAGGAATATGCGCCCTCGACCTGCCGCAGGAGCTTAATTCAAACGGTTAAATACCCGTAGATTGCGGCCGATCCGCTCCCATGTTCAACAGATGATTGCCGGGCCGCGCGGCCGCGCTCCTTGCCGGGCCATCCGCCCGGACCTAAAGCTGCACTCGAAACCCAGGCCGCATGACCCGCTCCGCCCCAGACCCGCACGACCTGATGCCCGAGCTTCGGGAGATCGCGCGGGAGGCGGGCGGCATCGCGATGCGGTTCTTCCGGTCGGGCCTGTCCACCTCCGCGCGCATCTGGTCGAAGGCGGGCGGCTCGCCCGTGACCGAGGCCGACGTCGCGGTGGACACATTCCTGAAGGTGCGGCTGAGCGGCCTCCTGCCCGAGGCCGGCTGGCTTTCGGAGGAGACGGCGGACGACCCGCGCCGGCTCGACCGCCGGCACGTCTGGATCGTCGACCCGATCGACGGCACGCGCGCCTATCTGTCCGGCAGCCACGACTGGTCGGTCGCGATCGCCCTGCTGGAGGAGAACCGGCCTGTGCTCGGCTTCGTCTACGCCCCGGCGCACGAGACGGTGTTCGAGGCCGAGGCCGGCCGCGGCGCCTTCCGCAATCGCGAGCGCATCGCCGTGTCGCGGGCGACCTCGCTCGAGGGCATCAGCGTGGCCGGCCCGAAGCCGTTCGTGGACCGGCTCGAGCGCCGGGTGCCCTCCATCAAGCGCCCGCCGCGCATCCCCTCGCTTGCGCTGCGCATCTCGCGCGTCGCGGAGGGCTCGGTCGATGCGGGCCTCGTCTCGACCGATGCGCGCGACTGGGACATCGCGGCCGCCGATCTGATCCTGCACGAGGCCGGCGGGGCGCTCACGACCCTTGCCGGCGCCGTGCCGCGCTACAACCAGCCCGAGCCCTCGCATGGCGAGCTCGCGGCGGCCCCGCAGCGCTTGCATCAGGACCTCCTCGCCGCCATCACCGGGCGGTGACGCGACCACCAGGAGACCATGGGATGACCGGCGAGAAACAGCTCCTCCACCTCGTGTTCGGCGGGGAGCTGAAGAGCCTGGACTCGACCGAGTTCCGCGACCTCTCCGCGCTCGATATCGTCGGCATCTACCCGAACTACGCCGCCGCCCACGCGGCCTGGAAGGCGAAGGCGCAGTCCACCGTGGACAATGCGCAGATACGCTACTTCATCGTGCACCTGCACCGGCTGCTCGATCCGCAGGCGGCCTGACCGGCATGGGCCTTCTGAAGCGCCTCGGGCGGATCCGCGCGACGCAGGAGGCGCTGGGCTATGTCTTCGCCCGCTATCTCGACCTGGTACGGAGCACGAACCGCTTCGTGCACGAGCCGGCGGACATCTATGGCGAGCTCATGCCGCTTCGGCCCTTCATCGGGGCGATGTGGCACGGCCAGCATTTCATGGCGCCCTATCTGCGACGGCGGGAGGACCGGGCCGCCAGCCTCGTCTCGCGCTCGAGCGACGGCGAGCTCAACGCGATCGCGCTCCGGCACCTCGGCGTCCGGACGATCCGCGGCTCCGGCGCGCGCGGCCGCGACCAGCGCGCCAAGGGCGGCGCCCCGGCTTTGCGCGCCATGCTGCGTGCGCTGGAAGAGGGCGACAACATGTTCCTCACGGCCGATGTGCCGAAGATCGCGCGCCGCTGCGGGGAAGGCATCGTGACGCTCGCGCGCCTGTCGGGCCGGCCGATCGTGGCGGTGGCGGTCGCGACCAGCCGGCGGGTGGAATTCGAGAGCTGGGACCGGGCCAGCATCGGCCTGCCCTTCGGGCGCGGCGCGATCGTCGCCGGAGCGCCGATCCGGGTCGGCCGCGACGTGTCCCGGGCGGAAGCCGAGGAAGCGCGGCTCGCCGTCGAGCGCGAGCTGGACCGCGTCAACGCGAGAGCCTGCGCGCTCGTCGGGCGTACCGATCCCGGGGCCAACCTGCGGGCCGGGGCGGCGCAGGAACCCGCCGCGCCGGCATGATCCAGCGCCTGCCCGCGCCGCTCCTGGCCTACCGCGCCGCGACGGCCCTTCTCGGGCCGGCAGCCGCTCCGGCTTGGCTGAAGGCGCGGGTGCGGCAGGGCAAGGAGGACGAGGCGCGGCTCTCCGAGCGCTACGGCATCCCAGGCCGCGAGCGCCCGGGCGGCGAGATCGTCTGGGCTCATGGCGCCTCGATCGGGGAGACCATGGCGCTCCTGCCCGTCGTCGGTGCGCTCGTCCGGCGCGGCGTGAAGGTCCTGGTCACATCCGGCACGGTGACCTCGGCGGAGCTCCTCGCGCGCCGCCTCCCGCCCGGCGCCCGGCACCAGTTCCTGCCGCTCGATGTGCCCAGATACCTGCGCCGCTTCCTCGCGCATTGGCGTCCCCGGCTCGCCATCTTCGCCGAATCCGAGATCTGGCCGAACACCGTCCTCGAGCTGGACCGCGCCGGCATCCCGCTCGCCCTGGTAAACGGGCGGATCTCCGCCCGGTCCTTCGCCGGCTGGCTCAGGGCGCCCCGCGTGGCGCGCGCCCTCTTCGGACGCCTCACCGTCTGCGTGGCGCAGAGCCGGGCGGATGCGGAGCGCCTGGCCGAGCTCGGCGCGACCATTGCCACGATCTCGGGCAACCTGAAGTTCGACCTGCCGCCGCCGCCCGCCGATCCGGCGGCGGTGGAGCATCTCGCCGCGCTATCCGCCGGGCGCGAGATCTGGATGGCGGCGAGCACGCATCCCGGCGAGGAGGAGGCGGTCTTCGCCACCCATGCGGCCGTAGCCGCGCGCCGGCGGAACCTGCTCACGATCCTGGCACCGCGCCATCCGGAGCGCGGCTCCGAGATCGCCGGGGCCGCGCGGAATGCCGGGCTGGGCGCGGCCCGCCGCTCCCTGGGCTCCGGTCCGGACGAGGCGGCCGACATCTATCTCGTCGACACGCTGGGCGAGCTCGGGCTCTTCTACCGCCTCGCGCCGCTCGTCTTCGTGGGCGGCACGCTCGCGGCGCGCGGGGGCCAGAACCCGTTCGAGCCGGCCCGGCTCGGAACCGCGATCCTGCACGGTCCGCACACGGAGAACTTCTCGGAGATATTCGCCGCCCTCGACCAGGGCGGCGGCGCGATAGGGATCGAGGACGCCGCCGGTCTGGGCAGAGCGGTCGCGACGCTGCTCGCGGACGGGGCGCTGACCCGGGACATGGCGCGCGCGGCGGCCGACACAGCCGCCTCCCTCGGCGGCGCCCTGGAGCGGACGATGCAGGCGCTCGGGCCCTACCTCCCACCGCCGGCGGATCCGCGCGAGGCCTTCTGGTGAAGGCGCCGGCCTTCTGGTGGCGCCGCCCGGGCCTCGCCGCCCGGCTTCTCCAGCCCGCATCCCTCGTCTACGGCGCCGTCGCGGCATCCCGGATGGAGCGGGCGGGAGCGCGGGCACCGGTCCCGGTCATCTGCATCGGCAACGTCACCGTCGGCGGGTCCGGCAAGACGCCGACCGCCATCCATGTTGCGGCCCTGCTGCGCAGCATGGGCCGCCATCCGGTCTTCCTGACGCGCGGCTATGGCGGCGGGCTCGCCGGGCCTGTCGGGGTCGATCCGGCGCGTCACGGCTTCAGGGAGGTCGGAGACGAGGCGCTGCTTCTCGCCCGCCAGGCGCCGACGGTCGTGTCGCGGGACCGGCCGGCCGGGGCCGCGCTCGCAGCCTCTCTCGGGGCGGACGTCATCGTGATGGATGACGGGCTGCAGAACCCGTCCCTCGAGAAGGACCTCGCGATCGGCGTCTTCGACGGGAGCGTCGGGATCGGCAACGGCCTCGCGCTTCCTGCCGGACCGCTGCGCGCGCCGCTCGCGGCGCAGTGGCCCAAGATCGGCGGAGTGCTCGTGGTCGGGCGGGGCGATCCGGGGGAGCGCCTGGCCCGGGAGGCCTCGCTGAAGGGCCTGCCCGTCGTCACGGGGGTGCTTCAGCCGGATCCGGAGGTCGCAGCCTCGCTCCGCGGCCGCCGGGTGCTTGCCTTTGCCGGGATCGGCCGGCCGGAAAAGTTCTTCGACACCCTCCGGGAGATCGGAGCCGAGGTCGCGGAAACCCGGTCCTTTCCGGACCACCATCCGTATCGAGAGGGTGAGGCCACCGATCTGGTCGCCGCTGCCGCGAAGGCCGGCCTCGTCCCAGTCACGACCGAGAAGGACGCCGTCCGGCTCGCCGGGATGGAGATCTCAGAGCCGCGTCTGCGCGCGATCGCGACGCTCCCGGTCGGCCTCGTTCCGGACGACGAGGCCGATGCGTTCCAACGGCTGCTGGCGCCGGCGCTAGCGAGGCGCTGATCAGCCCTTCGCCTTCGGTTGCGGCAGGCCGAGCCGCGTCAACACCGCGGCCGGAGACGCATAGGCCTCCTGACGTTCCACGCTCCAGTACTTGAGCTGGTCGAGCGGGATCGCCTCGCCGGTGACGGCGCAGCGGACGAAGCGGCCCGGCCGCACGACCCGGATGTTCGAGTCGCGGTACTCGATGATGGCTTCGCCGCCTTCGTACTTGTTCATGGGTGGGTCCGGGTGGCGCGCCGGGCGCCCGTCTCCTTCAGTTATCGAACAGGCTCGTCTGTACAAGGGGGTCGGGCCGGCGCTTCGGTCGCGCACCCTCGGCCTGGACCCGCCGCCTGCCGTCGGCGAACTCGATCGTGAGCGCCTGGCCGGGAACCACCTCCGCGGCCGTGCGGACCACCCCGTCGCGCTCGTCACGGACCAGTGCGTAGCCGCGCGCCAGGACCGACCTGTAGCCCAGGCTTGCGAGGAGACCCGCCTGACTTTCCAGCCTTCGCACGCCGCGCTCGATCGCGGCGCGGGCGGCGCGGTCCGCCCGGCCGGCGAGGCCGCCGACGCGCTCGCGGCAGGTCTCGATGCGCAGCCGCTCGGCCCGGATCACCGCATCCCGTCCGGCAGCGAGCCGGGCGGAGAAACCCGCAAGCGCCTTGCGCCTCTCCGCGATCGCCCGCGCGAGGTGGTCACGCGGCTTGTCGCCCACCGCCTTCAGCCGCGTGCGCACCTCCGCAAGCCGGACATAGGGCGCCTGGCGCGCCAGCCGGTCCGAGGCGCGCCGCAATTCGCGCTCGTGCTCGCGCGCATTGGCCAGGAGCCCGGGCGCGAGCTTCGCCCAGGCGAGATCGAGGCGCTGGCGCGGCACGCCGACGAGCGCCTCGGGGCTCGGGAGAGCCCGGGCTGCCGACCGCAGCTCGGTCCGGCGGCTCTCGATGAGGCGCAGCATCGCCTCCTCTTGCCGGCGGGCCGCCCCGCCGACCTGCACGACGAGCTCCGCCCGGACGGGTACGGCCATTTCGGCAGCGCCGGTCGGAGTCGGCGCGCGGAGGTCGGCCGCATGGTCGATCAGCGTCCAGTCGGTCTCGTGGCCGACGGCCGAGATGAGCGGGATCGGGCTCTCGGCGGCAGCCCGGACGACCGCCTCCTCGTTGAAGCCCCAGAGATCCTCGAGCGAGCCCCCTCCCCGGGCGACGATGAGCACGTCCGGCCGCGGAACGGGACCGTCCGGGGACAGCGCGCCGAAGCCGCGGATCGCCGCCGCGACCTCCTCCGCGCAGGTCTCGCCCTGGACCCGGACCGGCCAGACGAGGACATGGCGCGGGAAGCGGTCCTCCAGCCGGTGGAGGATGTCGCGGATCACGGCCCCGGTCGGCGAGGTCACGACGCCGACGACCCGCGGCAGGAAGGGCGGCCGGCGCTTTCGCGCCTCGGCGAACAGCCCCTCCGCGGTGAGCCGGCGGCGGCGCTCCTCCAGGAGCGCCATGAGGGCGCCGATTCCGGCCGGCTCCAGCTGCTCGACGACGATCTGGTAGGTGGACTTGCCCGGGAATGTCGTGATGCGGCCGATCGCGACGACCTCGAGCCCCTCCTGCGGCCTGAACCGCATGCGGCCGAAGGCCGATTTCCAGATCACCGCGTCGATGCGGGCGTCGCGGTCCTTCAGGCAGAAATAGGCGTGGCCGGAGGAATGCGGGCCGCGATAGCCCGAGATCTCGCCCCGCAGGCGCACATGCCCGAAGGCGTCTTCGAGCGTACGCTTCAGGGCGCCGGAGAGCTCGGAGACGGTCCATTCTGGAGCGTTGGTTGGCTCTGCAGCGGCTGGAATCATGGAAGACCGATAGAGCCTTGGGCCCAGTCCGGCCACCGGCTTTGCGGCAGGGCGGGAAATGACCATATCCTATGGTCATCTTCGGAGGCGTCGATGTCGGCCGCGGAGATCACGCTCAACGTCACGGAATTCAAGGCGCGCAGCCTGTCGCTCCTGGAAGACATCGCCAAGGGCCGCCTGTCCAGGATCATCATCACCAAACGCGGCAAGCCGCTGGCGGTCGTGTCGCCCTCACCGGCCGAGGAGACGGAGCCGAAATTCGGCTACGGGGCGATGAAGGGACGATCTTCATCCCGCCCGGCGTCGACCTGACGGAGCCGATGTTCCCGGAGGATGACCCCTGGGAGGAGGAGTGGCTGGCGAACTGGGACCGCCTGCCGAAGGAACCCTGATGCTGCTGGACACCCACACCCTCCTCTGGTTCAGCGCAGGACAGGGGGCTCACGGCACAAGCCCAGGACCTCCTTAGCGCAGCGTCCGAGATCGGCGCCTCCTCGTCTCAGCAATCACGGCCTGGGAAATCGGCCGGCTCGCTCAATCCGGCCGGATCGGCATCAGCATGCCGGCTCGGACCTGGTTCTTCGCTGTCACGTCCGCAGCCGGCACGGAGGTCGTCCCAGTCGATGCCGACATCGCCCTCGCCGCGACGGAGCTCCCGGGCGAGTTCCACCGCGATCCGGCCGACCGGTTCCTGGTCGCGACCGCCCGACACTTCGATGTTCCAATCGTGACTCGGGACGCTGCCATCCTGGACTACGCCGCCGCCGGACATGTGCGCGCCCTGCCCTGTTGAAGCGATGGCCGAAACTCCCTAGGGCGAAGCCGTCTCAGGGGATACGCGGTTGAACATCCTGCTCATCGGCTCCGGCGGGCGCGAGCACGCGCTGGCGCGCGCCATCCAGGCGAGCCCGCTCTGCACCCGGCTCGTCACGGCGCCCGGCAATCCGGGCACGGCGCAGCACGGGACGAATGCCGCGATCGACGTGGCGGATCATGCGGCCGTGATCGAGCTGTGCCGGCGCGAGGCGATCGACTTCGTCGTAGTCGGGCCCGAGGCGCCGCTCGTCGCCGGCATCGTGGACGCGCTCTCCGCAGCGGGAATCAGGGCCTTCGGTCCGAGCCGGGCCGCCGCGCAGCTCGAAGGGTCCAAAGCCTTCACCAAGGAGCTCGCGCGCGAGTTCGGCATCCCGACCGCCGGCTTCGCCCGCTTCACGGATGCGGCTGCCGCCAAGCGCTACGTCCGGCAGGAGGGCGCGCCGATCGTCGTCAAGGCGGACGGGCTCGCGGCCGGCAAGGGCGTGGTCGTCGCCGCGACCGTCGAGGAGGCCGAGGCTGCCGTGGAGGCGATGCTCGGCGGCAGCCTCGGCGAAGCCGGTGCCGAGGTCGTGATCGAGGAATGCCTGGTCGGCGAGGAGGCGAGCTTCTTCGCGCTCTGCGACGGCGGACACGCCGTCCCGCTCGGCACCGCGCAGGACCACAAGCGCGCCTTCGACGGCGACCAGGGCCCTAACACGGGTGGGATGGGAGCCTATTCGCCGGCCCCGGTTCTGACGCCGGCGCTCGAGGCGGAGGTGATGGAGACCATCATCCGCCCGACGCTGGACGGCATGCGGGAGCGCGGGACGCCCTTCACGGGCATCCTCTATGCCGGCCTGATGATCACGGCCGAAGGACCCAAGCTCATCGAGTACAACGTGCGCCTCGGCGATCCGGAGGCGCAGGTGATCCTGCCCCGGATGCGCACGGACATCCTGGCCGCGATGGTCGCGGCCGCGGACGGCGTTCTGGACGAGGTCGAGATCAGCTGGTCCGACTTCGCGGCCCTGACCGTGGTCATGGCGGCGAAAGGCTATCCGGGAGCCGTCGAGAAGGGCTCCGCCATCCGCGGCGTCGAGGATGCGAACAGGCGCGACCTCGTGACGGTCTTCCACGCCGGGACGGCGCTCCGCGGCGAGGAGCTCGTCGCGAACGGGGGCCGCGTGCTGGCCGTCACAGCGCTCGCGCCCACCATCGCCGAGGCGCAGGCGAAGGCCTACGAAGCGGTGCGGGCGATCGACTGGCCCGCGGGCTTCTACCGCACCGATATCGGCCGGCGGGCGGTGGAGCACAGCGGCTAATCCGCGCCGGCCGGGCGCGCCACGAAGGTCATCCGCTTCGGGTTGTGGCCGAGATTGGCCGCCTTCCGCTCGCCCGCGAAGCCGCGGCCGCGCAGGATCTCGAGCATCTCGCTCTCCGAATACTGCGTCAGGCCGAGCTCGGCGCGGAGCTTGCGGTAATCGGAGACCGCCGTCCGCGCGAGCCCCCTGAGAGCCGCGACGAGAAACCCGCCCTTCCAGGCGAAGGAGAGGAGCGCCGCCGCATCGTCGACGGCGCGGATATCGGGCGGGATCACGTCCGCCAGCACGAGCCGGCCGGCACCTTTCAGCTTGCGCCGCCACAGGCCGAGGAGCTCGCCGAACTCCTCTACCGAGAGATACTGGAGGAGCGAATTGACCACGATCAGGTCGAGGCTGCCATCAGCGATCGCGTCCGTCTCCTCCGGAGCGAGCACGATCACCTTCGGGTCGCCCCGGAAGCGGGCCTGCAGCCGCTCGCGGACGAACGGCGCGCCGTCGCAGAGATAGAGCTGCCCGCATGCGGCCGCGACGCGCCCGGCCGAGAGGGCCTCGCCGCAGCCGTAATCGAGCACGGCCGCGTCCCGGGAGGGGATCAGCGCGACGATGTCGCGCGCGACGAGGCCGTAATGGAGCACCTTGTGCCGTTCGTTGACGTAGATCGGGGTGTCGGCGTTCCAGAAGTCGCGCCAGCTCATGTCAGAACTTCTGGCACGACTTCGCCCCAGAGCCGCAGCAGCACGCCGTCCGCGCCGGCGACCGGATCGGCATCCGGGAGCGGCACCGCGGCGATCCGCTGGCGCGCCGCTTCCAGGCTCGCCCCGCGCGGGCGCAGAAGGTCCCAGTGCCGCCCGCCCGCATAGGCGCCGACGACCAGGAACCCGTTCCGTTCCTCCACGAGCTTATGCGCGACCCCCGCCGGGATCACGACGACGTCGCCGGACGCGACCTCGACCTCCGTTCCGCCCTCCCCGCCGAAGCAGACGCGGGCGGAGCCGGACGCTACGCCCAGCACCTCGTGCGCCGTGGAATGGTAATGGTGGTAGGGATAGATCCCGTTCCGCCAGCAGCCCGTCCAGCCGTTGCGCCGGAACACGTCCTCGAAGGCGGCCGGACCGTCCTCCGGATCAGGCGCGACGGCCCCGCGCACGAGAACGAGCGGCAGCGCGCTGTTCGGGGCATCGCCGCGGGGCGCCAGGCGCAGAGCCTCTATCCCGGCCGGCAGGTCGGATTCAGTCTCGCCCGGCGCTGTCGGGCGGCGCCGCGCCGTTGTCTTCGTCGAAATGGGTCAGCCGTTCGGGTCGTCAGAGGCCTAGAGAATAGGCCGTCACCGCCCGGTACACCGCCATGCAGAACACTGCAAAGGCCACGAGGCCGGACAGCCCGAACTCGAGGCTCTGGTTCTTGAGGACGCGCGTCCGCCGGAAGGCCTCGCCGCCGAAGGCGAGGCAGAGCCAGGCGACGGTCATGAGGGCGGGCAGCGCGAAGAGATAGGAAGCGGTGCTCTCCGGGCGCGCGAAGGGGTCGATGAGCCCGCGGATGTTGCGCACCCAGGGAGCATAGGCCGCCGCATAGGCCGAGGCGGCCCAGGCGAAACCCACCGCAAGCCCGAGATGCTCGGTGAAGATCCGGTGGAGCCGCGTGAACTCGTCGGGCGCGCGCTCGCCCCGGATCGCCTGGAGTGCCATCTTCCCCTGCCCCATCGGCCGCCGGCCGACCTCGATGAGGACGGAGCCTTGCGCGTCGTCGTTAAGGGAGGGTTACCCCGGCCCGGCGGGATGCGGCAACAGGGCCGTTTCGTCGCAGGGAACTATCGCGGGGCTTCCGCGTTGCGACGCTCCATCATCTGCACGAAGCGCTCGAACAGATAGTGGCTGTCCCGCGGCCCGGGCGAGGCCTCGGGGTGGTACTGCACGGAGAAGGCCGGCCGGTCGGTCAGCTCGATGCCGCAATTCGTGCCGTCGAACAGCGAGACATGCGTCTGGGCGGCGTTCGGCGGCAGCGTCGCAGGGTCGACCGCGAAGCCGTGGTTCATCGACACGATCTCGACCTTGCCGGTCGTGTTGTCGCGCACCGGGTGATTCGCGCCGTGATGGCCGTGGCGCATCTTCACCGTCCTGGCTCCGAGCGCGAGGCTCATCAGCTGATGGCCGAGGCAGATGCCGAAGGTCGGGACCTTGCGGTCCAGGAGCTCGCGAATCACCGGCACCGCATAGGCACCCGTCGCGGCCGGGTCGCCCGGCCCGTTGGACAGGAAGATGCCGTCCGGATTGAGCGAGAGAATCTCGTCCGCGGTTGCTGTCGCCGGCACGACCGTCACGCGGCAGCCGGCATCCGTGAGGAGGCGCAGGATATTCCGCTTCACCCCGAAATCGATCGCGACGACGTGGAAGCGGCCGCCCTGCCCCTTGCCGTAGCCCTTGCCGAGTTCCCAGACGGTCTCGGTCCACTGTCCGTTCTCGTCGCGCGTCACCATCGGGACGAGGTCGAGCCCCTCCATGGAGGGCAGGCCGGCGGCACGCGTCTTGAGCGCATCGAGGTCGAACCGGCCCGCCGGATCGTGCGCGATCACGGCGTTCGGCATGCCCTTCTCGCGGATGAGCGCGGTGAGCGCCCGGGTGTCCACGCCCGTGATGCCGATGATTCCGCGCGCCTTGAGCCAGGTATCGAGCGGCCGCGTGGCACGCCAGTTCGCCGGCTCCGTGATGGTGGCCCCGAGCACGGCGCCGCGCACGCCCGCGCTCTTGTCGACATCGACCGTCTCGACGTCCTCGTCGTTCGCCCCGACATTGCCGATATGCGGGAAGGTGAAGGTGACGATCTGCCCGGCATAGGAGGGATCGGTGAGGATCTCCTGGTAGCCGGTCATGGCCGTGTTGAAGCAGACCTCGCCCGAGGCCTCGCCGGCCGCGCCGATCCCCTGCCCTTCGATCACCGTCCCGTCCGCCAGCACCAGCAGCGCGGTCGGGCGGGGCTCCTCCCAGCCTGAGGCGGCGGGCGCGGGGGATTGCCGTCCCGGCGCATGGCCGGGGGCGTGGTGCTGTTGCGACATCGCAATGATCCGGGCTAAGTCGCGCGACCTCCAGATCACAGGTCCGCGCGTTCTCCGTCACTTAGGAGCGCCGTCCAGCCGCGTCAACGCGCCGGACCGCATCACCCGGGGCGGGACCATGCAGCTGCGCGAACGCTTCACCGACGAGCTCAAGACGGCCATGAAGGCGGGCGACAAGGCCCGGCTCTCCACCATCCGCCTGATCCAGGCGGCGCTGAAGGACAAGGACATCGAGGCGCGCGGCCAGGGCAAGGGCCCGGTCTCGGACGAGGAGATCCTGGCGCTGCTGCAGAAGATGGTGAAGCAGCGCCAGGAATCCCTCGCCATCTACGAGCAGAACGACCGGCCGGAGCTCGCCGCGCAGGAGCGCGGCGAGATCGAGGTGATCTCCTCCTTCCTGCCGCAGCAGCTCGGCGAGGCCGAGATCGACGCCGCCATCGCGGCCGCGATCGCCGAGACCGGAGCGGCGTCCGTCAAGGACATGGGCAAGGTGATCGCCAAGCTCCGGGCGGATTATGCCGGCCGCATGGATTTCGCCAAGGTGAGCCCGCGCGTGAAGGAGAAGCTGTCGGGCGCGGGCTGACCGCGCCCCCATTCGCCCGGGTTCGAAGCTGGCGCCCAGGGCCGGCCCGAGACGTCAGGTGCAGTCGTGCCGCTGCGCCTGGATGCGCGTGATCCGGCCGCGGCGGTCCTCCTGCCAGTCGATGCGCGTCTGGCTGTAGCAGGGGAGGTTCTGCGGCCGGAACAGGGCCGTGTTCAACCGCGTCGCCGGGTCGGAGACGATCGTGAAGCCTTCACGGATCAGCTCCTCGCGCAACCGGACGGCAGATGTGCCCGGCCCATGGTTGCGGGCGATGCGAGCCTTGAAGGCATGATCGCCCGCGAGGCCGGCCGCGATGGGCGGGAATTCGGGCGCGCAGCCGGCGAGGGCAGCCGCGATGGCCAAGGCAGGGACGAGGCGCACGAGGGAACTCCAGGAGCACTGCCTATAACAAGCCGTGGCCGACCGCGCCTGTGGAGAGACGCGTCGGATCTGTGGACGGCTCAGGCTTGTTCATGATACGTTCTATTTCCCAGGCCGTGCCAAACCGCAACAGCTGGACTGTGCGCTACCCCCCTCACCTTCTCGACGAGATCCGTGCCCGGCTGCCGGTCTCGAGCGTCGTCGGCCGCAAGGTGCGGCTGAAGAAGGCCGGCCGCGAGTGGCGCGGATTGTCGCCCTTCAACGCGGAGAAGACCCCGTCCTTCTACGCCAACGACCAGAAGGGTTTTTATCACGACTTCTCCTCGGGCAAGCACGGCGACATCTTCACCTTCCTGATGGAGACGGAGGGGCTGTCGTTCCCGGAGGCGGTGGAGCGTCTCGCCGCCGAGGCCGGGGTGGACCTGCCGAAGCCGACCCCCGAGCTGGAGCGCGCCGTCGAGCGGCGGCGCGACCTCTACGACGTGCTGGAGATGGCCTGCCGCTTCTTCGAGAAGCAGCTCGCGCTGCCGGCCGGACAGAAGGCGCTCGCCTATCTGGACGGGCGCGGCATCACGGCCGAGACCCGGCGCGAGTTCCGCATGGGCTACGCGCCCGATGCCCGCACGGCCCTGTTCGACCATCTCAGAAGCGAGGGCGTCGAGCGCGATCTCATCCTGCGCGCCGGGCTCGCGATCGAGCCGGATGACGGGCGCTCGCTCTACGACCGCTTCCGCGGCCGGGTGATCATCCCGATCCAGGACATGCGTGGCCGGGTCGTGGCCTTCGGTGGCCGCGCGCTCGCGCCGGACCAGCAGCCCAAATACCTCAACAGCCCCGAGACGGAGCTCTTCCGCAAGGGCGAGATCGTCTTCAACTTCCACCGCGCCCGCCAACCCGCGCACGAGGCGAATTCCGCGATCGTGGTCGAGGGCTATCTCGACGCGGTCTCCGTCTACCAGGCCGGCATCAGGAACGTCGTCGCGACGCTCGGCACGGCCTTCACGGAGGAGCAGATCGCGCTCCTCTGGCGGCTCGCGCCCGAGCCCGTGATCTGTTTCGACGGCGACCGCGCCGGCCGCAACGCCGCCTTCCGGGCGGTCGACCGCATCGTGCCGGCTCTCAAGACGGGCTTCACGTTCCGCTTCGCCTTCCTGCCGCCTGGCCAGGACCCGGACGACGCGGTCCGGCAGGCCGGGCCGGACGCCTTCCGGGCCATCCTGGACGAGGCGAAGTCCTTCTGGGACGTGATCTGGCTGCGCGAGACGGAAGCGGCCCGGCTCGACAGCGAGAACGGCCAGGCGGTGTTCGAGAAGCGCATCCGGGAGGTGGTCGGCCAGATCGCCGACCCGACGCTGCGGCGTCGCTACGAGCTCACCGCGCGGCTGCAGGTGTCCGACTATCTCTGGCGCCTCAGCAAGCGCCAGGTCCAGTCCCGCCTGCGGGAGGGCGTCGCGATGCCCGCGCTCCCGAACTTCTTCTCAGGCGAGCCGACGCGCCTGATCGGCCTCGAGCGCGTCTTCCTCGGCATGTGCGTCCACTATCCCGATCTCGTGGAGCAGCACCGCGACCGCATCGCGTCCATGAACTTCCGCGGCGAGCATGCCGGCACGCCGTTCAGCAGCTTCGTCTCCGATCTTCTGCGCGTCGTCGACGAGGAGGACGTGCGGGAGTTCCGGGCCTTCTATCTCAGGCTGTCCCCAGGCTTCTCGCCGACGCTCGACTTCCTCCATGGCCATGCGGTCGAGATCGGCGGCCAGGAGATCCTGCCCTGGGGCTACAATCTCTTCGCCCGCTTCCCGGTGCTGCAAAGCCCCGTCCCGGAGCGCTTCATCGAGGAATGCTTCTCGAACTTCATGGAGCTCCTCTGGCTGCGCGACCTGGAAGACGAGCTGAAAACCGGGGTCGAGGAGATGCCGGCCGACCCGGACGACAGCTACTCGCTGTGGCTCGTGCATCTGCAGCACGACATCCTGGAGATGCGCGAGCGGGTGCTGCGCAAGGAGCTGGAACTCGCGGAGGAGGCGACGCTCTACAGGTCGGTCGGGCGTGGCCTCGCGGTGGCGGCCGATCCCCGCGGCATGTTCCGGCAGCTCGGCCAGGACCGGCTGGAAGCGCCTCGCGCGGTCGCCTGAGGCCCTGCCGCTGCCGCTACCGCCTTGATGCGGCCGGGCTTCACCTTGCAATGCACACCTCCCGCGCTAAATAGCCGGTAAGTCAACCGGTCCGGCGAGGCCGCGGCGCGAGGCGGGCGCTGCACGGCCGACCGCCGATTCGTCGGCACGGCTGGCGGATCGCGGCCGAATCGGCCTAACGCGCGGAGCGCGCGTGACCGTGAGGGTACATCTTGGTTAACGGTCGGTCAGGCAGACCGCCCGTATAATCATCGAAGGAGCTGAAGGGTGGCAGGCGTCCGACGCCTCGCCGCCTTTCGTGCGTATCGGCGTCCGAGCTTGACCATTGGCGGCGCAATGGCACCCGGCTCGGCTTTGGGCAAGGCTGATCATGGCGACCAAGACCACCGAAAGGCAAGAGGCCGAGGCGGCTCCGGAGCAGCAGACGGACGGGCCCCTGCTCGACCTGACGGATGCCGCCGTCCGGCGCATGATCAAGAATGCCAAGCGCCGCGGATACGTCACTTACGACGAGCTGAACGAGGTTCTGCCCCCGGACCAGAACACCTCCGACAAGATCGAGGACATCTACGCGATGCTCAACGATATGGGCATCAATGTCGTCGAGCCGGAGGAGGCCGAGGAGGGTCAGAAGGACGGCGAGGGCGGCGCGGAGGAGGAGGAGGCCGAGGGGACCGAGGTCGCCGAGATCGCGCCCGCGCGCGCCGTCGCGCTGCGCCCGGATGCGCCGGCCAAGGAGCCGACAGACCGCACGGACGATCCGGTCCGCATGTATCTGCGCGAGATGGGCTCGGTCGAGCTCCTGTCGCGCGAAGGCGAGATCGCGATCGCCAAGCGCATCGAGGCCGGCCGCGAGGCGATGATCGCGGGCCTCTGCGAGAGCCCCCTCACCTTCCAGGCCATCATCATCTGGCGCGACGAGCTCGTCGAAGGAAAGGTGCTGCTGCGCGACATCATCGACCTGGAGGCGACCTATGCCGGCCCGGACGGCAAGGGCGCGCCGAAGGACGGCGAGGACGCCGAGGGCGAAGAGGAGGGTCTCGACGCCGAGGGCCGCCCGCCCGAGGGCGATCTCGACGACGACGACATGGAGAACAACGTGTCGCTCTCGGCCATGGAGGCCGAGATCAAGCCGCGCGTGCTCGAGATCTTCGACAACATCGCCGACAACTACAAGAAGCTGCGCCGCCTCCAGCTCGAGCATGTCGAGCAGCGCATGCAGAACAAGCAGCTCACCCCGGCGCAGGAGCGCAAGCACAAGCAGCTGAAGAACGACGTCATCAAGGACGTGAAGTCGCTCTCGCTGAACGGCAACCGGATCGAGGCGCTGGTCGAGCAGCTCTACGACATCAACAAGCGGCTGATCTCGTACGAGGGTAAGCTGATGCGGCTGGCCGAGTCGCACGGCGTGGCGCGCGACCAGTTCCTGCAGCACTATCAGGGCTACGAACTCGACCCGAAATGGGTGCTCCGCGTCTCGAAGCTTGGCGGCAAGGGCTGGAAGGAATTCGTGGCCAACGGCAAGAGCCAGATCCACGAGCTGCGCGAGCAGATCCACACGCTCGCCTCCGAGACGGGCCTGGAGATCCAGGAGTTCCGCAAGATCGTCTCCATGGTCCAGAAGGGCGAGCGCGAAGCCCGTCAGGCCAAGAAGGAGATGATCGAGGCGAACCTGCGTCTCGTGATCTCGATCGCCAAGAAGTACACGAACCGCGGCCTGCAGTTCCTTGATCTCATTCAGGAAGGCAACATCGGCCTGATGAAGGCGGTCGACAAGTTCGAGTACCGCCGCGGCTACAAGTTCTCGACCTACGCCACCTGGTGGATCCGGCAGGCGATCACCCGCTCGATCGCCGACCAGGCCCGGACCATCCGCATCCCGGTGCATATGATCGAGACGATCAACAAGATCGTCCGCACCTCGCGCCAGATGCTGCACGAGATCGGCCGCGAACCGACCCCGGAGGAGCTGGCCGAGAAGCTGGCCATGCCGCTCGAGAAGGTGCGCAAGGTCCTCAAGATCGCCAAGGAGCCCATTTCGCTGGAAACTCCGATCGGCGACGAGGAGGATTCGCATCTCGGCGACTTCATCGAGGACAAGAACGCGGTCCTGCCGATCGACGCGGCGATCCAGTCGAACCTGCGCGAGACCACGACCCGAGTCCTGGCGTCGCTCACGCCGCGTGAGGAACGCGTCCTGCGCATGCGCTTCGGCATCGGCATGAACACCGACCACACGCTCGAGGAGGTCGGCCAGCAGTTCTCGGTCACACGCGAGCGCATCCGCCAGATCGAGGCGAAGGCCTTGCGCAAGCTCAAGCACCCGAGCCGCTCGCGGAAGCTGCGCAGCTTCCTGGACAACTGACTGGAGCGCTCCAGACCGGGCCTTCATCGGCGGCGGCATGTGCTAGGATGGCACCATGATCTCGTCCGCGCCTGCAACGAGGGACGCTCCGTCGCTTGCGGAGGGGCTGCGCCGTCGCCGCTTCCCGGTGGCAGACGTGGTGCGGATGGTCGAGCTCGGCCTCATCCAGGAGGATGAGCGGCTCGAAGTCCTGGACGGGGAGATCGTCGAGATGTCGCCCAAGGGCTACCGCCACGAGGGCCTCAAGGGCGCAATCAACCGCCTATGGGGCCGGCACTGCCCGGACGGCTTCGACTACATGCAGGAGACCGGGCTTTACCTGTCCGAGTGGACCTACCTGGAACCGGACTTCGTGGTGTTTCCGGCCTCGGTCGCGCTGCGCGAGCTCAAGGGACCCGACGTGCTGCTCGCGATCGAGGTGGCGGATTCGTCGCTGGATTACGACCTCGGGCGCAAGCCTGGGATCTACGCGTCCTTCGGGGTGCAGGAGCTTTGGGTGATCGATGTGCCGCGCCGTCTGACGCACGTGCATCGCGATCCGGGCGAGCACGGCTACAGCAGGATCGAGCGCGTGCCGGCATCATCGAGACTTGAGCCGCTCCATGCGCCCGCCGCTCTCGGCTTCGCGCTCGACGATCTTGGTCGGTCCTGACGATGTCCTGGCTCTCACGCCTCTTCGGCGGCCGGAAGGAGGCCGAGGCTGCCCCCGGCCCGACCGCCGAGATCGAGCATCGCGGCTTCACGATCCGGGCCGAGCCGTACCGGACCGAAGGCGGGCAGTTCCAGACCGCCGGCACGATCCTGAAGGTGATCGACGGGGAGGAGCGGCGGCATGCCTTCGTGCGCGCCGATCGCTTCGCGTCGATCGAGGACGCGACATCCCTCTCGCTCCAGAAGGGGCGCCAGATGGTGGACGAGCAGGGCGAGCGGATCTTTTCGCGCCCCTGAGGGACTGCCCATCAGGGGCCTCGCGGGTTCGCCCCGGGTCCCATCGCAAGGTGGCCTCGGCGTCGAGCACGATTCTCTGCCGACCGGACGCGTCGTCGCGCAAGCGAAGAAGGCCGCGGTCCGGTGACCGCGGCCTTCCGATTCGATCTCGGGCCCGGCTCTGCCGGCCGTCTTGCGCTCAGTACTTGCGGATGATCGGTGCGGGCTCGGAGACCTTCGGGTCGTCCCAGCGGTAGCGGGCGGAGAGCGAGAACAGGTTCACGTCGGCCTGGGTGTCGGCGAAGAAGGGCCCCGCGGCCGCATTGAAGAGCGGGTTGCCGGGCGCGATCGCGATCCGCCTGTTCCCGACCGCGAAGTAATGCGCATAGGAGGCGTTGATCGTCAGCTTGTCGTTCCAGGCGTAGCTTGCACCGACGGAGGCGTGGACGCGGTCGGTATCGGGCAGCCGCGTCGAGCGGTTGCTCGTGTCGATCGGCGACCACTCGTAGCCGACGCCGGCGCGCAATGCCCATTGCGGATTGAGCTGGTACTCGCCGCCGACCGAGACGAGATAGCCATCCTTGTAGTTGAGCGGGAACTGCCCGATCGTCACGCCCGGGCCCTCCAGGCGGATCGCGGGCGACCGCAGGCGGCTCCAGTTCATCCATTCGAAGGCCGCGTTCAGCCGGAAGTCGGGCGTGATGGCCTGGCTCACGCCGAAGGTGAGCTGGTCGGGCGTGCTGACCTTCACACGGATGGGAAGCACGGCCGCCGCCGTGCGAAAGGTGCCCTGCAGCGCATGATCGATCGTCGAGCGGTAGCCGACGCCCAGCACGGTGCCGGGTGCGGGCGTGACCGTCACGCCCACGGTGCCGCCGCCCCCCCAATCGTCCCCTTCCAGCATGACGTTGCTTCCGGCTGGGCCGGCGCTGTTCAGCCGTACCTTAAAGTACTGGATGATCGGCCCGCCGCCGATAGACAGCCAATCGTTGACCTTGATGCCGACGAGCGGCGCGAAGCTCAGCGAGACGATGCGCGATGATCGCGAATAGAACTGGCCCGCCCAGGGGGTGTTGGGCTTCGTGACGCTGCCGAACGGCGCCGCACTCGCCACGCCGATCCAGATCCGGTCGGTGAGCTGCCGCGAGCTGTAGGTGGCCGGCACGAAGGCATTCTGCGCGATGTCGCCTGAGCCGCCCAGCGCGAGAAGGGCGCCCGGTGTCGGCGGCGTGGGCGAGATCCGCGCATAGGCGTCCACGAAGGTGAAGTTGTATTCGCTCTGGAAGCCCGGATGCATGGTGATGGTGGCCGGGTTCCAGAAGGCCGACGAGACGCCAGCAGCGCCGGCGGCCGCGCCCGCATAGGCCTGGCCGATCGCGATCGTGCTCTGGCTCCGCAGCCCGAACGCCCCCGCATGGGCGCTTCCCGCCGCACCGGCCAGGACCGCCGCGGACCCGACCCCAAGAAGAAAGGCACGCCCGAGCTTCATCCGTTTCCTCGACCCCGATGGTTGGCCACCCTGCGAATCGGATCCGCAGCGCCGCGTCTGAACTGTGTCGGAGCCACCACTTCGCCGCAATCTGCAGGAGCGGCGCCGTGCTCTGATCCTACCCTTCGAGGCCGCGAATCCGGCTTTCAGTTGCGCGGCGGCCACAATCGACGGTGGCGGAAGAGCCCTTCGGGCCAGCTCCTCTCTTGCGGCCGGGCGTGCGATCGCTAGAGATCGCGCGCCCAAGGGAGGAATTCGGACATGAAGCTCGTGCGTTTTGGAGAGCCGGGCCGGGAGAAGCCCGGGATCGTGGCCTCCGACGGAACGGTCCGCGACCTCTCGGGCCTGATCCCGGACATCGATGCGGACGCGCTCTCTTCGGGTTTCGCCAAGCTGCGCGGGCTCGATCCGGCGAGCCTGCCCGAGGCGCCTGCCGGCGCCCGCCTCGGCTGCCCGGTCGCCCGGGTCGGCCACTTCATCGCCGTCGGGCTCAACTACGCCGACCATGCGGCGGAGGCGGGCCAGCCCATTCCGGCCGAGCCCATCCTGTTCTCGAAGGCGCCGTCCTGCATCGTCGGCCCGAACGACGACGTGATCATCCCGAAGGGGTCTAGCAAGACCGACTGGGAGATCGAGATCGCCATCGTGATCGGCCGGCGCGCCTCCTATGTGGCCGCAAACGAGGCGCTGGACCACGTGGCCGGCTACACGATCTGCAACGACGTCTCCGAGCGCGAATTCCAGCTCGAGCGCGCCGGGCAATGGATGAAGGGCAAGGGCTGCCCGACCTTCGGACCGCTCGGCCCGTGGCTCGTCACGCCCGACGAGATTCCGGACGTGCAGAACCTCGCCATGTGGCTCGACGTGAACGGCGAGCGCATGCAGACGGGCAACACCAACACGATGATCTTCGATTGCGCGAAGATCGTCTCCTACTGCTCGCACTTCATGACGCTCGAGCCGGGCGACGTCATCACCACGGGCACGCCGCCCGGGGTCGGGCTCGGGATGAAGCCGCCGCGCTATCTGAAGCCCGGCGACGTGATGACTCTCGGGATCGAGCGCCTCGGCGAGCAGCGCCAGCAGGTGAAGGCCTTCGCCGGCTGATGACGGAGCCACTTTTCCGGGACGATGCGTATCTGCGCGACTGCGCGGCGAGCGTGGTCGCGATCACGCCTGAGGGCGGGATCGTGCTCGACCGGACCGTCCTCTACGGCCAGGGAGGCGGGCAGCCCGGCGATGCCGGGCGGATCGTCCGATCCGACGGATCGGCGCTGGAAATCGCCAATACGGTCTACGGCCCCGACCGGGCGGCGATCGTGCATCTGCCCGCGCCCGGGGTCGCCCTTCCCTCTCCCGGCGACCGCGTCAGGGTGGAGCTCGACTGGGAGAAGCGCTGGCCGCGCATGCGGGTGCATACGGCGCTCCACCTTCTGAGCGTCGTCCTGCCCTACCCGGTCACGGGCGGCGCGATCGGCGAGGGCGAGGGCCGGCTCGATTTCGACATCCAGGAGGCGGGGCTCGACAAGGCGGAGCTCACGGAAAAGCTCCAGGCGCTGGTGGATCAGGACGCGCCGGTCTCCTTCCGCTGGATCACGGACGAGGAGCTCGACGCCAATCCGGGCCTCGTCAAGACGATGTCGGTCAAGCCGCCGCGCGGTTCCGGCCGGGTGCGGCTCGTGGAGATCGAGGGCATCGATCTCCAGCCCTGCGGCGGGACGCATGTGCGGCGCACGGGCGAGATCGGCCGTGTGACGGTTACGGATATCGAGAAGAAGGGCAAGCAGAACCGCCGCGTGCGGATCAGGCTCGCCTGACGGCTTCGTCGCGATCTCGACGAACCTGGCGGCGGCACCTACATTCCATGCCATGGCTGTAATGCTCGGCAACCTCTACGGTGCGCTCAGGGACGCTGGCGTGCCTGACGACAAGGCACAGAAGGCCGCCGAAGAAGTCGCAACCTGCAAGGATGAGATTGCGACCATCAAGGGCGACATCCAGCTCCTGAAGTGGATGCTCGGGTTCGTGCTCGCATCCGTTATCGGCGGGTTCGGGATCGTTATCCGCCTGCTTGTTGGCTGACGTTCATCCCGCAAATCAGCTGACCGCTCGCTGTAGGAAGGCCAGCATGCCCAAGATCGACGTCGTCTCCCCCGAATGGCTGTCGCAGCGCCTCGGCGATCCGAACGTGATCGTGCTCGACGGCTCCTACTACCTGCCGACGCAGAACCGCGATGCCGATGCCGAATACCTCAACGCCCATATCCCGGGCGCCATCCGGTTCGATATCGATGTCGTGAAGGACAGGCGCTCCCCGCTGCCGCACATGCTGCCGGACGCCGACGAATTCGCCGCGGCCGTCGGCGCGATGGGCATTTCCGACGAGCACACCATCGTCGCCTATGACGGGCTCGGGCTCTTCGCGGCCCCGCGCGTCGCCTGGACGTTCCGCACCTTCGGAGCGCCGCGGGTCGCGGTGCTCGACGGAGGGCTCCCGGCCTGGCGCGCGGCCGGTCTTCCGCTGGAAAGCGGCGAGCCCGAGCCGCGCGATCCGGTCGAGTTCGCGGCGCGGTTCGACGAGGCGGCGGTCGCGAGCCGGGAGGATGTCGCGCGCGCGCTCGCCGACGGCTCCGCCCAGGTCCTCGATGCGCGCTCGGCCGCCCGCTTCACCGGGGAGGAGCCTGAACCCCGGCCAGGCATGCGGTCGGGCCACATGCCGGGTGCGCGCAACCTGCATTATGCGGGCGTGTTGCAGGACGGACGGCTCGCGGACCCGGCCACGATCGAAGCCGCCCTCGCGGCGGCCGGCATCGACCCCGACAAGCCGATCCTCACGAGTTGCGGCTCGGGCGTGACCGCCGCGATCCTGGTCCTGGCGATCGAGCGGACGGGCCGTCCCGCACCTGCGCTCTATGACGGGTCCTGGGCCGAGTGGGGCTCGCGCGACGACACGCCGGTGGTGACCGGGCCCGCATAGGAGCGGCGCGCCAGGAAGTCCGAGGCCGCAGCAGATCGCCGGAGGAGGGCCGGGGAACGGCAAGCGCTGGGTTCGGCACCCCCGGCCGGAGCCGCTCAGCTGCTCTTCGGCCAGAACGGCTTTGCGGTGGCGAGCTCGGTCGGGAAGACCGTGTAGGGCACGCCGTTCTGCCACTGCACCACGGTGAGGCCCGCGCCGACGCGGCGACCCATCGCGTCGAACTTGGTCAGGCCGCCCGGATAGTACTTGGAGGGGCCAAGATCGAGGTTTCGCAGCGCGTCCGCGACCGCGACCCGGTCCGCCTTGCCGGCCTTCTCCAGCGCCTCCTTGATGATCCACATGTCGCCGTAGGTCGAGATCGCGTTCTGGTCCATCCAGGGTTCGTTGTAGCGGCTCTTCAGCTCGGCGATCAGCTTCTCCTGGCCCTTCACGCCCCAGTTGCCGACGCAGGTGAGCACGCCCTGCAGGAGGTCGGCCGAGACCGTGTTCAGGATGTCCGGCATGGCGATGGCGATGCCGAAGGAGATCGTCGGCACCTTGCCCTGCCCCATGCCGAACTCGTTCATCTTCTCGAGGACGAGCTTGGCGTCCGAGATGACGGTAGGAAGGAAGAAGAAGAGGTCGGGCCGCGCCGCCCTGACCTTCTGGATGAGCGGGGTCGCATCCGCGATCGGCGGCGTGAAGGTCTCGTCGACGACGAGCTTCAGGCCGAGCCGCTGCAGCAGCCCCTCGCGCATCGGCTTCACGGAAGCGACCGAGGCCCCTGTGTTGTCGGTGACGATCGCGACCGTCTGGGGCTTCCGGCCGGAGGCGGTCTCGGCGAGCTTCAGGATCTCGGGAAGCGCCTGCTCGGCCTGGGACGCGGCCGTCGCCGAGGTCTGGAAGACGTATTTGAAGCCGCGCGCCGTGATCAGGTCCGAATAGGAGAGCGTCAGCACAGGAAGCTGCGCGCGCTCGGTCACCTCGGTCACGGCGAGCGTGAAGGAGGAAAGATAGGAGCCGCTCGCCGCGACGATGTCCGGCTCCTGCGCGACCATGCGCTGCGCGGCGTTCTTGGCCTTCTCGGTCGTGTCGCCGCAATCGAGCACCACGAGCTTCAGCTTGGCGCCGCCGAGCGATCTGACGCCGCCCTCCGCATTGATGTGGTCGAGCGCCATCTCGGCTCCCATCCGCATCACGGTGCCGAAACGGGAATACATGCCGGAGATCGGCACGAGGAGGGCCACCTTCACCTCGGTTGGGTTCTGCGCCCGCACGATGCCGGGCAGGGCCATGGAAGCGGCCGCCGTGCCCAGAAGGGTGCGGCGGGTCAGGTCGTAACGACTGGTCATGGTGTTCCTCCCTGGTTGTTTCTTTCTCTCCGTCATTCCGGGGCCCGCGAAGCGGAACCCGGAACCTACGACGGGGCTCCTGAGCTCGTTCGCGGGTTCCGGATCTCCGCTCGGTTCGTCCGGAACGACGGCCTCAAGTCAGCGCTTCGGCCAGAACGGCTCGGCGACCGCAATCTCCTTCGGGAAGACCGTCACGGGCACGCCGTTCTGCCACTGGACGATGGTGACGCCCGCCCCGACGCGGCGGCCCTTCTCGTCGAACTTGAGCTGCCCGCCCGGATAGTACTTGGCCGGCCCGCCATCCATCGTGCGGAGCGCCTGGGCCACGGCCTCCTTGTCGGGCTTGCCCGCCTGCTCGAGCGCCGCCGCCATGAGCCAGATGTCGCCGTAGGTTGAGATGACGTTCTGGGTCGCCCAGGGCTCGTTGTAGCGCCTCTTCACCTCGGCGATGAGCCGCTCGTGACCCTTGAAGCCCCAGTTCGCCACGACCGTCATCACGCCTTGGAGCACCTGCGGCGAGACGCTCTGGAGCACGTCCGGCTCGGCGATGGTGATCGAGAAGGAGATGGTCGGGATGCGGCCCTGGCCGAGACCGAACTCGTTCATCTTCTCGACCAGGAGCTTGGCGTCCGAGACGGCGTTCGGCATCGCAAAGAGGAGGTCCGGCCGCGCCGCCCGCACCTTCTGGATGAGCGGCGTCGCGTCCGCGAGCGGCGGCGTCCAGACCTCATCCACCACGAGTTCGAGCCCGAGCTGCTTGAACAGCTTCTCCTTGAGGGCCTTCGCGGTCGCGACCGAGGTCGCAGTGTTATCCATCACGATGGCAACCGTCTTCGGCCGCTTGCCCGAGGCGGTCTCGGCGAGCTTCATCAGCTCCGGCAGGCCCTGCTCGGATTGAGAGCTCGCGGTCGCAGCCGTCTGGAAGATGTACTTGAAGCCTCGGTCGGTCAGGAGGTCCGAATAGGACAGCGTCAGGACGGGAAGCTGCGCGCGCTCGGTCACCTCGGTGACCGCGAGCGTGAAGGAGGAGAGATAGGCGCCGGTCGCCGCGACGAGATCGGTCTCCTGCGCCACCATGCGCTGGGCGGCGTTCTTGGCCTTCTCGACCGTATCGCCGCAATCGATGAGGACGAGCTTCAGCTTCGCCCCGCCGAGCGCCTTGATGCCGCCCGCCGCGTTCACGTCGTCGATGCCGATCTCGGCGCCCATCCGCATGACCGAGGCCGGGCGCGCATAAAGGCCGGAGAGCGGGACGATGAGCCCGACCTTGACCTCGGTGGGGCTCTGCGCGCGCACGATGGAGGGGGCTGCCAGGGCAATGGCCGTCGAGCCGATGAGCGTTCGCCGTGTCAGGTCTGCCATTGATCGTTCCTCCCGATTTGGTCTGTCGGCTACATCCCGAGATAGGCCTGCCGGACGCGGTCGTCGGCGCGCAGCGCCGAGTTCGGCCCCTCAAGCACAACGCGGCCGGCCTCCAGCACGTAGCCCCGGTCGGCGGATTCGAGCGCCTCCGCGACGCGCTGCTCCACGAGCAGGATGGTGAGCCGCGAGTGCTTCCGGATCTCGAGGAGCTTCTCGAAGATGAGGTCGGCGATGGCGGGCGACAGCCCCATGGAGGGCTCGTCCAGCATGAGCAGCCGCGGCGAGGAGGCGAGGCCGCGGCCGATCGCCAGCATCTGCTGCTCGCCGCCCGACAGCGTCCCGGCGAGCTGGTTGCGGCGCTCCGCCAGGACCGGGAACCAGCCGAGGATGGCCTCGAGGTTCTCCTTCCAGGCCCGGCGTCCCGCCTCCGTATAGGCGCCCATCTCCAAGTTCTCGAAGACGGTGAGCGAGGCGAAGACCTGGCGGCCCTCAGGCACATGCGCGATGCCGAGATGCGGGCGCCTGTCCGGCCGGACGGCCGCGAGGTCCTGCCCGTCGAAGGTGATCCGGCCCGCGAAGGGCCGGAGCGTGCCGGATATCGTGCGGAAGATCGTGGTCTTCCCGGCGCCATTGGGGCCGACGATGGCGACGAACTGGCCCTCGTCCACCCGGATCGAGACGCCGTTCAGGACGGGGATCGCGGTGTAGCCCGCGTGGACGCCCTCAAGCGTCAACATGGGCGCTCCACTTCTTGCCGAGATAGGCCTCGATCACGCGGCGGTCCTTGGTGACGGTCTTCGGCACCCCCTCGACGAGCACCATCCCGTGGTCGAGCACGACGAAGCGGTCCACGAGCTGCACCATCGCGCCCATCGTGTGCTCGATGATCACGATGGTGATGCCGCTCCGGGCGAGCTTGCGGATGACCGCGAGGACGTCGCCGACCTCGGAATGGCCGAGCCCCGCGAGCGTCTCGTCGAGCAGGAGGAGACGCGGGCGGCCCGCGAGCGCCCGGGCGAGTTCCATGAGGCGGAGCTGCTTGGTCGTGAGCTCGCCGCCGAGCCGGTCCGCGACATCGGTCAGGCCCACGGTCGCGATCGCCTCGTCCGCGCGGCGGCGCGCCTCCTCGTCCGTCTCGGCATGCACGTAGGCGCCGACGACCACATTGTCGGCGACCGACATGCGCAGGAACGGCCGCATGACCTGGAAGGTGCGGCCGACGCCCGCCCGGCAGAGCTCATGCGGCTTCCTTCCGACCATCTCGGTTCCGTCGAGCAGGACGCGCCCGGCATCCGGCCGCAGGAAGCCGTTCAGCAGGTTGAACAAAGTGGTCTTGCCGGCGCCGTTCGGGCCGATGATGCCGAGTATCTCCCCGCGCAGCACGTCGAAGCTGACGTTCTGCACCGCCTTCAGGCCGCCGAAAGACTTCGAGACGCCCTGGACGGACAGGATGACGTCGTCGCCCCTACGCAGCTCCCCTCCCCCTTGCGGGGAGGGGCTGGGGGTGGGGCCGGATGGGACGCCGGCAGTGCCGCTTGCACCATCTCCGCCCCGGATCTCCGCTTCGCTCAGGCTCGGCCCTCCCCGCAAGGGGGAGGGCATGCCGGCGCCGGACTTGGCAAGCGAGCGCTTCCGCAGGAGGTCGCGGACGCGCCAGTAGATCCCCTCAGGCGCGAGCAGGATCACGGCGATGATGGCGAGGCCGAAGACGACGCCCTGGATGCCCGGGATCCTGGCGCCGAGCTCGGCGTGGAGGATCTCGCTGATCGGGATGAGGATCACGGACCCGAGCACCGGGCCCCAGACCGTGCCGACGCCGCCGAACATGGCCACCGTCAGGGCCTGAGCCGATACGAGCATCCCGAACACGGAGGGCGGCGTCACAACGAGCAGGACGACCGTGTAGAAGCCGCCCGCCATCGCGGCGATCGCGGCCGAGACCGTGATGGCCCGCAGCTTCCACCGGAGCGTGTCGATCCCGGCCGCCTCGGCCGCCGCCTCGTTCTGCTTGATGGCGAGAAGCGCCATCCCGAAGCGCGAGCGCTCGATGAAGCGCGTCGCGATCACGGTCGCGACCAGCATGACCAGCGCGATCAGCGTGTTGATGCGCGGATCCTCGAACTGCATGTAGGTGAAGGGCGCATCGCGCCGCATCGGCAGCGTCAGCTCCTGGTAGCCGAGCCACTCGAAGACGTAGAGAAGCGCAAGCGGGTAGGCGAGCATCGCGAGCGCGAAGTAATGGCCGCGCAGCCGGAAGGTCGGGAAGCCGACGATGAGGCCCGCGAGCGCGCCGAGCGCCACCGCGATCGGAATCGTGATCCAGGGCGAGAGGTTGAAATAAACTTGGCCCAGCACCGTCGTATAGGCGCCGATGCCGAAGAAGGCGGCATGGCCGAAGGAGATCAGGCCCGTATAGCCGCTGAGCACGTTCCAGGAGAGGCCGAACACCGCCCAGACGAGGACCAGCGTCAGCATGAGCTGGTAATACGAGTTGGTGATCACCATCGCGACCGCCGCATAGGCGAGCGCGAAGAGCGCGAGCGGGCCGAGGGAGCGGACGGCGTTCATCGCTCAGGTCCGTTCCGCCACGCGGCCGAAGAACCCCTGCGGCCTGAAGAAGACGATGAGGAGGAAGACGACGAAGATCGCCGTGTTCTGGAGCTGCGTCGGCAGGATCAGGGTGGAGAGCTGCTGCACGAGCCCGATGGTCATGCCGCCCCAGAAGGCGCCGCCGATGGAGCCCATGCCGCCCAGTACGACCCCGGCATACATCACGATCACGTAGTCGATGCCGACGAACGGGTGGAACGGCAGGTTGGTCGCGAGGAGCCCTCCCGCGATGGCGGTCACGGCCACGCCGAGCCCGAATGCGACGCGGTGCGCACGGGCGACGTCGATCCCCATGAAGGTGGCGGCGTCCGGGTTGTCGGCGGATGCCCGCAGCGCCTTGCCGAGGCGCGAGCGGCCGATCAGCACCGTGAGGGCCACGATCGTGGCGACCGAGATCAGCGCGGCCACGCCCCGGGCCTTGTTGACGAAGAGCATGACGTCCCCATCGAGCAGCGGGATCGTCCAGGCGCTGGCGGAGAGCGGGGTGCGGATCGAGATGAGCTGCGACCCGAATGCGATCAGCGCCCCGTTCTGGATCACGAGCGCGATCCCGAGCGTCAGGATGAGCTGGGCGTAGTGCCCTTCGCCTTCCAGCCGCGCCGAGCGCGTGCCGGAGACCTGCGAGATCAGGAAACCGTGGATGGCGTAGCCGACCACGAAGAGGAACGGCCCGGTGAGCAGGATGCCGATATAGGGCGTGATGCCGCCGGTCAGCCCGAGCTGGGTGGCGAGCCCGAGCACGAGATAGAAGGCGGCATACATCCCGAGCATCATGAAGTCGCCCTGGGCGAAGTTGATGACCCGCATGATGCCGAAGATCAGCGCCAGCCCGACGCACATCAGGCCGTAGATCGCGCCGACCAGGAGCCCGGCCACCAGCGCCTGGAGCATGTTCTCGATGAGCTGCGCGCTCATTGATCCTCCCCCTGCAGGGGGAGGTGGCAGGCCCGCAGGGCCTGACGGAGGGGGACGTACCCGCCAACCGGTCCCCACCCCGGTTCGCGGCTGCGCCGCGACTCGGCCCTCCCCGGCTGGGGAGGGATCAGCGCGCGAAGCATCGAGCCGCTCACGGATTGGCCGGCTTTATCTCGACGCCGGCCCATTCCTCGACGACCTTGGCGATCGAGGTGAAGTCGGATCTCGGCCCGAATTTCGCCTGCGTGACGGCAAGCATCTGCCGCACGGCCGCTCCGACCACCATCGGAACGCCCATGGCCTCCGCCTCGTCCACGCAGAGGCGCACGTCCTTGTAGGAGAGCCCCGTCTCGAAGCCGAAATCGAAGGTGCGCGTCAGGACCGCCTTGGGGAACTTGTCCTGACTCGCGCTGTTGCGGCCGCTCGAGACGTTGATGATGTCGATCATCACCTTGGCGTCGACGCCCGACTTCACGGCCATTGCCATCCCCTCCGAGGTGATGACGAGCGCAGCAGCGGCGAGCAGGTTGTTGGCGAGTTTCGCCGATTGCGCGAGGCCGGGCTTCTCGCCCGTGAAAAACAGTTTGCCGAAGGTCTTCAGGATGGGCTCGACGCGCTCGTATACGGGCTTCCTGCCCGAGACGATCACGGCAAGCGTGCCGTTGGTCGCGCCCGCGATGCCGCCGCTTACCGGGCAATCGACCCAGTCGATGCCTTTTTTCGCCAGCTCGCCTGCCACCTGCGCAGCCGTGCTGGGGCCTGTGGTCGAGAGGTCGACGACCACCTTCGCGCGCGAGCCATGGATCAGCCCGCCCTCCCCAAGGACCACGCTCTTCACGATGTCCGGCGTCGGCAGGCTCACGAGGACGATGTCCGCGCGGGAGGCTACGTCCTGGGGCGATGAGCCGAGCTGCGCCCCGCGGTCGACGAGCGGCGTCGTGGCGGAATTCTGCGCGTCGAAGACGACGAGCTTGTGCCCGGCCTCGATCAGCCGGCCCGCCATCGGCCCGCCCATGCGGCCGACCCCGACGAAGCCGATCACCTCACCCGCCATTTCCGTCCTCCCGATCGGGGCCTTCAGGACCTCTTGGGCGAGGCGCCCGTCTTTCACTCACTATATTCCTGCCTGACGGTCTGACAATCCCGTCATGCGATGGACCAAGCTCCGTCCACCGGCAGCGCCGCCCCGGTGATGTCGCGTCCCCCCTCGCCGCACAGGAAGGCGATCAGCGCCGCGACGCCCTCGGTCGCGACGAAGCGGCGCGTCGGCTGGCGCGTTGCGAGATATTCCTTCGTCGCAGCCGCCTCCGTGATGCCGGCCGACGCCGCGATGCCGCAGATGCGCTCCGTGATGGCCTCGGTCGGGACCGTGCCCGGGCAGATGGCGTTGCAGGTGATGCCGCTCTCCGCCGTTTCCAGGGCGACAGCGCGCGTCAGCCCGATCAGTGCCGTCTTCGTGGTGACGTAGTCGGCGCGGTTCGTCGCGCCGATGAGGCCGTAGATCGAAGACACGTTCACGATGCGCCCGAAGCCGCGCTTGCGCATGCCCGGCAGCGTCAGCCGGATCGTGTGGAAGGCCGCCGACAGATTCACGGCGATCGACTGATCCCAGCCCGCGATCGGCATCAGTTCCACCGGCGCGAATTGCCGGACGACGGCGTTGTTGACGACGATGTCGAGCTCGCCGAATTCCGCCTTCGCGGTCCAGACCAGCGCCTCGATCGCCTCGGGCCTGGCGAGGTCGGCGCCATGGAAGACCGCCTCGACGCCGTGCCGGCGCGCGATGTCGCGGCCGAGAGCCCCGCCCTCCTCGGGGGAAATCAGGCCGTTCAGGACGATGCTGCAGCCTTCGCGCGCGAGACTGTCGGCTATGGCGAGACCGAGCCCTCCGGTCGAGCCCGTAACGAGAGCCTTCCGCCCGGCGAGAGACCGCGTCCCGTCCGACATCCTCGCGCTGTTCCCCGCCCAGTTCCGGCCCTGCAGACCGGCTGATATTGTCAGGTTGACAGACAGGATGTCCCGCTGTCAAACCATCAAGGCAATGCGCAAGGTGAGCTAGCATGGCCGAACGCCCAGAGTTTCAGAGCGACCTCTTCAAGAAGGGCAAGAAGATCCGCGGCGAGGTCGCCGGCGCCGATCATCTCGAGCGCATGCTCGCCAAGGCGGACGACTTCTCCGCCCCCATCCAGCAGCTCGTGACGGAGTATTGCTGGGGCCATGTCTGGGGCCGGGAAGGCCTCGACCGGAAGACCCGCTCCATGCTGAACCTCGCGATGCTCTCCGCCCTCGGGCGGGGCCACGAGTTCAAGCTTCACTGCCGCGGCGCGCTGCGGAACGGCGTCTCGCGGGACGAGATCCGCGAGATCATCATGCAGATCGGCATCTATTGCGGCGTCCCCGCCATGATGGAGAGCACTCGGCTCGCGCAGGAGGTCTTCGCGGACGTCGACGCGGGCAAGTAAGGGCTGCGTCTTTCGGCCGGCGGAGGGCGTGAAGCGGCTTGGAACCGCCCTCCGTACCGGGGCAGTCGCGGCAACGGGAGGGAGCGGCCTGTGGACAGACTGGCGCGCCCCATGCACATGCCGGGAGCCACGCTCCAGAGTGGAACCCGGCAGGATCATTCCCGTTCGGCAGACGCAGCCCTGAGCCCCCCCATGAAGACATTCGACAACTCGATGCGGGTGGCGCCGGTCGCCGCCCCGGTCCGCAGCCAGGTGGTGGAGACGCTCCGCACCGCGATCACCAGCGGGCGCTTCGCGCCCGGCCAAAGGCTCGTCGAAAAGGATCTCTGCGACCTGCTGGGCGTCAGCCGGCCCTCCGTCCGCGAGGCGCTGCGGGAGCTCGAGAGCGAGGGGCTGATCAACACGATCCCGAATCGCGGGCCCCTGGTGACCACGCTGACCGCGCAGGATGCGGCGAGCATCTACGAGGTGCGCGGCGTGCTCGAGGCGCTCGCCGCCAAGCTCTTCGCCGAAAAGGCCTCGGACGAGCAGGTGCAGGAGCTCGCCGGCAGCGTCGACCGGCTCGAAGAAGCCTATGCCAGCCAGGACGTCGAGCGGATACTTGTCGCCAAGAAGGCCTTCTACGACGTGCTGCTCGCAGGCTCGCAGAACGTCATCATCCCGTCCATGCTGCGGACGATGAACGCCCGCATCACGCAGCTGCGGCGCGTCTCCCTGTCCAGCCCGAAGCGGCTGCCCGGCAGCATGAGGGAGATCCGCGCCGTCCTGAAGGCGATCGCGGCGCGCGACCCCGAGGCGGCGTTCCAGGCCTCCATGCGCCATATCGCGGAGGCCTCCAAGGTCGCGATCGCCAAGCTCAAGGACTGAGCTTAGGTCAGAACCGGTTCACGGGGAGCACCATGATCTCCGCGATCTGCACATGCGGGGGCTGGTCGAGCGCGAACATGATCGTGCGCGCGACGTCCTCTGGGTCCAGCGCCATTCCGAACTGGTCGAAATAGGCCTGCTCCTTCTCGCGGTCGCCGCGATAGCGCGTGCGGATGATGCCCGTGCGGGTCAGGCCCGGCAGGATCTCCGTCACCCGGATGGCCGTCTCGGCGAGCTCTCCTCGGATCGTCTCCGTGAACATCCGGACGCCCGCCTTGCTGGTGCTATAGGCCGCCATGTCGGGGATGATCCGGACGGCGTTGATCGAGCTGATATTGACCACGTGGCCGTGGTTGCGTGCGACCATCGCGGGCAGGACCGCGCGAGTTATCCGCATCGTGCCGATCAGGTTCGTGGCGACGATGTTCGTCCAGTCGTCCGCGGAGCCGAGATCGAATCTGGTGCGCCCGCCGATGTCGTGACCGGCATTGTTGATCAGCACGTCGATCGGCCGGAACGCCTCCGGGATGCTGTCCGAAAGCCCGTCGACCTCCGGATGGTCCGTGATGTCGAGGCGGATGGGACAGGCGGCCTCCCCGAGCTCGGCCGCGAAGGCTTCGAGCGCAGGACCGTCACGATCGGCCAACACGATGCGCCGCCCGCCCGCCACCGCGGCCCTGGCGATGGCCCGGCCCATGCCGCCGGCGGCCCCCGTCAACAGAACGATCTCTCCCATCGGCTCCTCCTGCTTGCCTCCGTCGTGAACTGGCAAGCATATCGTCAGGCAATCTCCAAGCGAGTTCGCGTGGAGCGGCCGGGAGCGGAGGAGAGATGAGCGGAAGGAAAGACGGAGCGGAGGGCGAGAATCGTCCGGAATCCGTTGCGGCGACGCTGGGATGCTTCCTTGCCGGAACGCGGTCGCTGCCCGGCCCGCTCCGCCACCAGGGCAGGCGGGCCATCCTGAACGGTGTCGCGACGGCGTTGGGATCCGCGCGCGACGAGCCGGTGAAGCAGGCCGCCTCCGTGATGCAGGAGCTGGGCGGGGCCGGGATCGCGACCGTGCTCGGCCGCCCGGAGCGCCTCCGCCCCGCGGAGGCCGCCTTCGTGAACGCGATCGCGATGAACCTCCTCGACTTCGACGACACGCATCTGCCGACCATCATCCACCCGACCTCACCCGTCGCGCCGGTGGCGCTTGCTCTCGGGGAGCAGCTCGGATCGGGCGGGGCCGAGGTCCTCGCGGCCTTCGTGCTCGGCGCGGAGATCGCATGCCGCATCGGCAACATGGTATCGCCCGGCCATTACGCGCGGGGCTGGCACATCACCTCGACCTGCGGCACGTTCGGAGCGGCTGCCGCCGCCGCAAGACTCATGCGGCTCGACGGCGTCAGGAGCGCCCACGCGCTCGGCATCGCCTCGAGCCTTGCGGCGGGCAATATCGAGAACCTGCCGAGCGCGGGAAAGAACGCGAGCGTCGGCGTGGCCGCGCGGAACGGCATCCTGGCCGCCCATCTGGCGCGCGCCGGCTACGAGGCCGCGCCAACCGCGATCGAAGGGCCTCTCGGCTGGGCCCGTGCCTGCGGCGATGTCCCCGACGTGGAAGCGGGCCTGCGAGAGCTGGGCCGGTCCTGGGAGTTCGCGCTCGACGCCTTCAAGCCGTACCCTTGCGGCATCGTGTTCCACGCCGTGATCGATGCCTGCCTCGCGCTGCGCGAGCGGCACGCCATGGATCCTGGCTTGATCGAAGAGGTGGTGGTGAAAGGCGACGCGCTCCTCCTCGCCCGCGGGGACAGAGCGGTCGGGAACGCGCGCGATGCCCGCGTCAGCCTCCATCACGCCGCCGCCATCGGGCTCCTCCGCGGCGCTGCTGGCATGCGCGAGTTCGAGGCGGATTGCGTGGAGGCGCCCGAGATCGTGGCATTCCGGGCAAAGGTCAGAGGCGAGATCGATCCCGGGCTGCCGCCCGGCGCGGCGACCGTCGAGGCGCGGCTGAAGGACGGACGAACCGTCTCATGGACGGTGCTGCACGCCCGGGGCAGCGCCGAGCGACCCCTGAGCGATGCCGATCTGGAGAGCAAGGCTCGGATGGCGGTCGCAGCCGGAGGCACGGGCTGCGACGCCGAGCGGATCATCGAGGCCCTCTGGCGCCTGGACGATGTCGCTGACATCGGGCCGCTTATGCGAACGACGCGTCCGCCGGGCGCCACGGTCCTCTGAGGAACGCCGGAGCCGGCCCGCCTGCCGGCTCCGGAACAAGTCTTTCGCCTATTTCTTCTTGGTCGCCGCCGCTTTGCTCTTGGCCGGCGCTGTCGGAGCCGGAGCCGCGGCAGCCTTCTTGGCGGGAGCAGCCTTAGCCTTGGTCGTGGATTTTGCTGCGGGGGCCGCTTCTTTCTTCGCGGCCGCCGCTGCTGGTTTCTTGGCCATCGCAGTAAATCCCCTGTTGCTGCGGGATTTCAGCTTCACTGAGTCGCCGGAACTGAGTCGATGACCCGTCAACTGTCCGCCTGTGGACAACTCTCAGAATTTGCGATCCGGCAATTCTTCTTCAGGTCGTGAGGCAGGCTTCCAGGCGATCGACCGAGCTGAGGACGTGGTGACGGGCCGTGACCGGATCTCCCTTGCCGTGAAGGGATGTCAGGAAGCCGAGGCTCGCATCCCGGACCGCCTCGGTCGCGTCCGTCAAAGCCGGCATCGTCGGCAACTCGATCGCCAGGGCCTGCAAATGTCCGCCGATCGTCGCCGCCACCATGCGGGAGTTTTCGCGTCCTGCGAGGTTTAGGATCCGCCTGAGGCTCGACACGCGATCGATCCCGGGCGCTTTGACGAAGGCTGGGGAAGTCGTCGTCACGAGCTTGAGTCTCCGCTGCATTCTGCGCGGGGATAACCTCTTGCCGCTTTGGTTAACGCCTCGTTAACTCGCCCCCATTCTGGTGAGGTCGTCTTAACCCTACCGAAGCGCAACGCCGCGCATGATGGAGCGAGACATGGCGGCCTTCATATGCACGGCATGCGGAACGCAGCATGCGCCGTCCGGGAGCCCGCCGGCAGCCTGCCCGATCTGCACGGACGAACGGCAATACGTGCCGTTCTCCGGCCAGGGCTGGACGACGCTCGACCGGCTCCGGCTCGGCCACATGCCGACCTTCCGGGACGATTGCGGGATCCTCGGCATCGGCATGAGCCCGCATTTCGCGATCGGCCAGCGTGCGCTGCTGGTCCGCACGCCGCACGGGAACGTGCTGTGGGACTGCATCAGCCTGGTGGATGACGTGATGGTGGAGTTGATCCGGGGGATCGGCGGGCTCACGGCGCTCGCGATCTCGCATCCCCACTACTACACAACCATGGTCGAGTGGAGCCACGCCTTCGGGGGCATTCCGGTGCACCTGCACGCCGCCGATCGGCAGTGGGTGATGCGACCGGATCCATGCCTCGACTTCTGGGACGGCGAGGCAAAGGCGATAGGCTCCGGCCTCACTCTCGTTCGCGCCGGCGGCCACTATGCCGGCGGAACGGTGCTCCACTGGGCCGATAGTGCGGGGGGCCGCGGCGCGCTGCTTTCGGGAGACATCCTCCAGGTTGTAGCCGACCGGAAGCATGTCGGCTTCATGCGGAGCTATCCGAACTTCATCCCGCTCGGAGCCGCCGCAGTTCTGGCCATCCGCGACCGGATCGCCCCCTATCCGTTCGATGCGGTGTACGGAGCATTCTGGCACGCCGTAATCCCGCAGGACGGGAAGCAGCGGGTCCAGGCCTCGGTCGAGCGGCATATCGCCTCGCTGGAGCGCCCGGAGGAATAAGCACCCTCCGACGCTAAGACGCGCGGCCGGGACCCTGCGCTGTCAGGCGGCTTTGCGGCGGCCGCCCCGCTTCTGCGCGGGGGCAGGCTTGGCGCGTGGACGGCCGAGACCGAGCGCCTTGGCGAGTTCCGACCGCTGCTTGGCGTAGCTGGGGGCGACCATCGGATAGTCTGGGGGAAGGCCCCATTTCCGCCGGTACTGCTCCGGCGTAAGCCCGCGCCCGGCAAGATGGCGCTTCAGCGACTTGTACTGCCGTCCGTCCTCAAGGCTGATCAGGTAATCGGGCGTGATCGATTTCTTGATCGAGACGGGGGGAACCGGCTTCTCGGCAGGAGCTTCTGGCCGGCGCGTGCCGAGGTCGGTAAGTGCGCCATGCACGGATGCGATGAGCTTCGGCAAATCCGCGATGGTGACCGCGTTATTCGCCACGAAAGCCGCGACGATATCGGCCGTAAGCTCGGTGTACTCAGGGGAAATGGTTTGTTCTTGCTCGTTCATACTGGCCTCCTGCCGACACGCTTGGAGCGCATGTGATCCGCGCGAGTAAATACGTCAAGCGAATAAGAGCCGCTTTCCGCTTTATGCTTGCGAGCGCGTTTCCTTATTGCGGTTCCAAGGAGAAGACACCCGCCAATTCCGCGCGCCGGGCACTCGAGAGCGGCGACGGCCGGATGAGGACCGCAGCGCCGGTACGCCGTCCCGACGCTTGCGGCCCGTGCGGCCGTTCCTAAGTGAGCCTCGTCTTCACCACCGGGGAAACGAGGATGGCGCTCCTCCGCCGCGCTCCGCTTCTTGCCACGCTGATCGCGATGCTGCTCGCGAACCTGGACGCGCGGGCGATCGAGGGAGGCGCATTCGCGCGGGCGAGGGATCCGCTCGCGCGCGCCACGGTTGCGGTCGGCACCCTGGTGGATGGCGGCGAGGCGATCGGGTTCAACCGCTGCTCCGGCGTGCTGATCGCGCCGGACCTCGTCCTGACGGCCGCCCACTGCGTGCGGGGCAGCCCGCTTGCGGCCGCGGTCGTGTTCTTCGACGGGCCGCGCCCGGTACGACCGCCGCTGCGGGTTGCAGCCGTCGCCCGCTACGCCGTGCTGGCCGACGAAGTCCCGCGCGAATACGTCACCCGCCTGTCCGAACTGTCGCTCGACACCGCCGTCCTGAAGCTCGAGCGCCCGGTCAGCCGCCGCCGGCCCATCACGGTCGAGCGCGAGCCCGAGAGCATTCCGCTGCGCCTCCGCCTCGCCGGCGCAGGGCTCTCTGCCGAAGGGACCGGCATCCTGAAGACGGCCCAGTTGCGGCCCATCGCGGTCACGAATAGCGGCCTTACGATCGCGCGCGCGATCGGCGCCCTCGTATGCCAGGGCGATTCCGGCGGACCGGTCATCGCCGAAGGCCGCGGCGGAACGCGTGTCTGGGGCGTGGCGAGCGCCGTCATCACCCGCGAGCCGCCCTGCGGCGACACCGTGATCATCGCGCCGGCCAACCCGGCCGCCTGGTAGCCGGGTTTCCGCACCCGGCGCGGCGCGCTACTGCGACCTGCTGTCTCCAGGAGCGCCGATGACCCTCACGGTCCCTCAAGCCAATGCCATGCTCGATGAGCTCTTCGCGCCCTGGGTGCGCGACCTGCGGCTCACGGTCGAGCGCGTCGAACTCGGGGCGGCGACGCTGCGCATGCCTTTCGACCCGCGGCTCGCGCGGGTGGGCGGAACCGTCTGCGGTCAGGCACTGATGGCGCTGGCGGATACCGCGATGGTCTTCGTGATCTCGAGCGCGCTCGGCGGTTTCAAGCCGATGACGACCGTGAACCAGAGCACGAACTTCATGCGCGCGATCGCCGGCAGGGACGTGATCGCGGAGGGGCGCATCCTCCGCCTCGGCCGCACCATGGCCTTCGGGGAAGTGTTCCTGCGGCCGGAGGGTGACGACGCACCGTCCGCCCACGTCGCGAGCGCCTACGCGCTGGTCGGGGAGCCTCCGAAGACGCCGGCCGCCCCGCCCTCACCTCACTGACCCAGCAGCGCAGCGCGGACGCGCTCCGGGCGCTCCATCGGCAGGAAATGTGTCGTGCCCGGGACGGTCTCGACCATCATCCCGGACGCGAGCGGCCGCGTGACGGCGCAGGTGCTGCCCTTCTCGGCCCTGATGATGCGGACGGGGCACCGGAGCTTTCGCAGCGCGCCCCAGACGTCGTGCGCATGGCTCAGGAAGTTCGAGGCTTCCCAGGCCGGCGCGCAGGCGAGCTCGACCCCGCCCGCCGGAGCGACCCTGAACCCGTCCGCGACATAGTCGGCGAGCTGCTCGGGCCGCCATGTCCGGAAGGCGCCGCGTCCCGTATACGCAGCGAGCGCCGCCTCGCGGGACGGAAACGACGCCTTGCGGCGCAGCGCGCCCTCGGCAAGCGAGCGAAGGTCCTTGAAGCGCCGGGCCGGAATGCCGAACCGGAGCGCCATCGTCACCGGCCACGGCAGGATCACAGGGTCGAACAGGACAAGCCGGCGCACCCGGTCGGGCCTCTGCACGGCCGCGAGAACCGACGCCGTGCCGCCCATCGAATGGCCCGCGAGCGTGACGGGCGGGCCATCAAGGCGGTCGAGTATCGCGACGAGATCGGCCGCAAGATCGTCCCAGCTCCGGCGCCCGGAGCGAGGCTCCGCCGGCAGCGTGGTCCGGCCATGACCGCGCTGGTCGACGGCCAGGATGCGCCGCTCGGACGCAAGCGGCTCCAGGATCGTCCGGTAGGTGCGGCCATTGAAGCCGTTGGCGTGGAGAAAGATCAGGTCCAGCGACCCCTCGGCCGGGCCGAACTCGATCGCCGAGAGGCGGCCGCCCTCCGCATCGCCGATGTCGAATGTCCGTCGCCTGAGCCTGGCCTCGGGCTCGGCAAGATCGCCGTGTGTCATCGCTTCGTGTCCTGCCCGGCTCTTCGGCGGAACCTGCCGATAACCGCGTCCCGCACCGTCCAGCACGGATAACCGGTCTGCTCCGCCGGCGCAGCTCAGGCCGCCGCCACCACGGGAAGCGGAGGCGCGCTGTCCGAAACCTGGACCATGTGCCCTGGCGAGACCTCGCGATAGAGCCGCTCGGGCGGCACGTAGTCGAGCGGCCGGATCGGGCTCTTCAGCTCCTCGTTGGACAGGCGGTGCTTTTCGCGCCGTCTCGCCGGGTCCGGAACGGGCACCGCCTCCAGCAGGCGCCGCGTGTAGGAATGCTGCGGGTTGCCGAAGATCTCCGCGCGCGGCCCGATCTCGACGATCTCGCCGAGATACATGACGGCGACCCGATGGCTGACCCGTTCGACGACGGCCATGTCGTGCGAGATGAAGAGATAGGCGAGCTTCATCCCCGCCTGGAGCTCGAGCATCAGGTTGACGACCTGCGCCTTCACCGAGACGTCGAGCGCGGAGACCGACTCGTCCGCCACGATCAGCCGCGGCCGGACTGCGAGCGCGCGCGCGATGCAGATGCGCTGCCGCTGCCCACCGGAGAATTCGTGCGGGAAGCGGCCCGCCATGTCGGGCGAGAGCCCGACGCGACGGAGCAGCTCCGCAGTCTTTTCGCGCGCCTCCGCACGGCTCGCGAGCCTGTTGATGACGAGCGGCTCGGCGATGGCGGCGCCGACCGTCATGCGCGGGTCGAGGCTCGCGAACGGATCCTGGAAGATCATCTGCATCTTCCGGCGCCGCTCGCGCAGTTCGCGTTCCCCGAGCGCCATGATGTCCTCCCCGTCGAGGAGCACGGAGCCCGATAGCGGCTCGATGAGCCGCATCACGGAGCGGCCTGTCGTGGACTTGCCGCAGCCGGATTCGCCCACGAGCGCGAGCGTCTCGCCCTGGCGGAGGTCGAAGGAGACCTTCTCGACCGCGTGAACCCGCCCGCGCGCCCGGCCCAGAAGGCCGCCGCGGATTTCGAACCGGGTGGTGAGGTCCTGCACCTCGAGCACCGGGCGTTCGGCGCGGGCGACGGTGTCCGGTATCTCCTCCGGCGGCGCCGGCAGGCCGGTGGTGCGGTCGATCTTCGGGAACGGCACCGGATGGGGATGCCCGGCCATGGATCCGAGCCGCGGCACGGCCGAGAGGAGCATGCGGGTATAGGGATGGGCGGGCCGCGCGAAGATGTCCGCCGTCGTGCCTGTCTCGACCGCCTCGCCGCCATACATGACGACCGTCCGGTCCGCGATTTCGGCCACGACACCCATGTCGTGCGTGATGAAGAGGACGGACATGCCTTCCTCTTCCTGGAGCAGCTTGATCAGTTCCAGGATCTGGGCCTGGATGGTCACGTCGAGGGCGGTCGTCGGCTCGTCGGCGATGAGCAGCTTCGGCCGGCAGGCGAGCGCCATGGCGATCATGACGCGCTGGCGCATGCCGCCCGAGAAGCGGTGCGGATAATCGTGGATCCGCGACGTCGCGGCCGGAATCCGGACCTTGTCGAGGAGGCGGACCGTCTCGGCTTCGGCCTCGGCGCGCGACATGCCGCGATGCAGGATAAGCGCCTCCGCGATCTGGAAGCCGATGGTGAGAACCGGGTTCAGGCTCGTCATCGGCTCCTGGAAGATCATCGCGATCTCGTCGCCGCGCACCTGGCGCATCGCGGCGTCCGGGAGCTGGAGGAGATCGCGGCCGCCGAGGATCACGCTGCCGGTGATGCGGCTCGAATCGCGCGGGGTAAGCCGCATGAGCGAGAGCGCCGTGACGCTCTTGCCCGAGCCTGACTCGCCGACCAGCGCCACCGTCTCCTTCGGGCCGATCGTGAAGGAGACGCTGCGCACGACCTCGCGCCACCGTCTCTCGACGCGGAACGCGGTAGAGAGCTTGTCGACGGACAGGACGGGATGTGTCGTCATGGCCCCTGTCACATGACCCGGCGCGGGTCGAAGGCATCGCGCAGGCCGTCACCGATGAAGTTGATGGACAGCACGGTCAGGAAGATCGCCGCCCCCGGGAACAGCGCCCAGTGCGGCGCGACGTCGAGATGGTCCTTGGCGTCGAAGAGGAGGCGGCCCCAGGTCGGGATATCGGGCGGAAACCCGAGCCCCAGGAAGGACAGCGTCGATTCCGCGATGATGGCGGCAGAGACCTCGATCGTGCCGGCGACGATGACCGGGCCGATCGCGTTGGGCAGGATGTGGCGCACGACGAGGCGCCACCTGGACGCGCCCATCGCACGCACCGCCTCGACGAACTCCTTCTCGCGCAGAGACAGGAACTGGGCGCGGACGAGGCGCGCGACCGGCATCCAGCGCAGGCCGCCGATCACCACGACGATCATGATGAAGACGCCCCCCTCGACCCCGAAGACCGCCTTCAGCTCGTCGCGGAAAAGATAGATGACGAGAAGAAGGAGCGGCAGCTGCGGCAGGGAGAGGAACAGGTCCGTCACCCACATGAGGACCGGGTCGAGATAGCGCCGCGACATGCCGGCGATCGCCCCGATCACGGTCCCGACCACCGTCGCCACGAGCATGGCGGCGAAGCCGACCGCGAGCGATATCCGCCCGCCATACATCATGCGGGCCAGCAGATCCTGCCCGAGATCGTCCGTGCCGAAGGGATGGTCCGCGGACGGGGTCGCGAGCCGCGCCGAGAAATCGATCTCGTCGATGGGAACCGGCCAGAGAAGGGGACCGACCAGGACGCCGGCAACCAGGATGGCGAGGACACCCGTGCTCGCCATGGCGAGCCTGTGCCGGCGGAAGCGCCGCCACGTCTCCCGCCCGGGCGGGACGGCAGGGTCGACGGCGGTCGACGGCTCGGCGGCGAGCGCCGGCTCAGCCGAACGAGATGCGAGGGTCGAGCCAGCCATACAGCAGGTCCGCGATGAGATTGAACAGGACGACGAGGCAGGCGAACACGAAGGTGACTGCCATGATGACGGGCGTGTCGTTGGCCAGCATCGCGCTGATAAGGAGGGAGCCGATCCCGGGAACGCGGAAGATCTGCTCGGTCACGATCGCTCCGCCGAATACCGCCGGCATCTGCAGGGCGACGAGCGTCACGACCGGGATGAGCGCGTTGCGCGAGACGTGGCGGAGAGTCACCGTCCTCTCGTCGAGGCCCTTGGCGCGGGCCGTCGTCACGTAGTCGAGCCGCGCGACGTCGAGGACGGAGGAGCGGACATAGCGCGTGTAGGAGGCGGCCTGGAAGAAGCCGAGCACCATGATCGGCATGATGGCCTGGCGCAGATGCTCCCAGTACCAGCGCCAGCCCTCGGCCGAGATGTCCGACCGGTAGACGAAGGGCAGCCAATCGAGCTGGATGGAGAACAGCAGGATGAAGAGGAGGCCGGTGAAGAAGGTCGGGAGCGAGAAGCCGACGAAGGCGAGCGTGTTCGCGATCTGGTCGAAGACGGAATAGGGCCGCATCGCCGCGTAGATGCCGATGGGCAGGGCGATCGCGAGCGCCAGGATCTGCGACGAGCCGATGACGAAGAGCGTGACGGGCACGCGCTGCAGGATCAGCTGGTCCACGTCGATTCGGCTGGCGAAGGAGAACCCCCAGTCGCCCTGCGCCATCGCGGCCAGCCAGCGCAGGTAGCGCACCATCACGGGATCGTCGATGCCGAACTTGGCCCGGAGCGCGGTGCGCACCTCGGGCGGCACGTTGGGGTTGGTGGCGAGTTCCTCGAAGGGATCGCCCGGCGCCAGGGCCAGCACGGTGAACAGCACCAGGCTGATGCCGAGAAGGCTCGGGATCGCGATGAGGAAACGGCGCAGCAGATAGGTCGCCATCAGCCCGTGCTCGTCAGAGAATCGGCTTCGGACTGGCCCGGCACCGCGCGGCCATCGAACGCGCGGTGCCAGCCATCAGGTGCGGTACCAGGCGGCGATGTTCCAGGTATCCACGTCCCAGCCCGAGTGGTCGAACATGAGATTGCTCGCGCCGGCCGCGACGCGCGTCCGCGACAGGAGCGGCAGGATCACGTGGGCCTCGCAGAATATCTCGTTGACCTTGATCAGCAGGGCTGCCCGCTTGACCGGATCGAGCTCCTTCTGGGCAGCCCGGTAGGCTTCGTCCGCCGCAGGGTCCGAGTAACGGGACACGTTGCGGCCGAGCCACTTGTTCTCCTTGTTGGCGATCTCCCAGGAGACGAACTGGTTGAGGAAGCGCTCGGGGTCGGGCTGCGGCTGGGTCGTCGTGTACATCTCCATGTCGCAGTAGAGCTTCGTGTAGGTATCCGGATTGGCGACGTCGGAGGAGAAGAACACCGACGCGGTGACCGACTTCAACTCGAGGTCGATGCCCGCTCTCTGGCAGGCCTGCTTGATGATGGCCTGCGTCTTCTGGCGCGGCGCGTTGATCGAGGTCTGGAAGACGTATTTGAGCTTCTTGCCGTCCTTCTCGCGGATGCCGTCCGAGCCGCGCTTGTAACCGGCGTCGTCGAGGATCTTGTTCGCCTTCTCGATGCTGAACTCGTATTTCAGCTTCTGCGACTTGAACCGCGGCGGCTGGTTCACGAAGCTCGCCGTGGCCGTGCCGCCGCGCCCGTAGATGAACTTCTGGATCGAGTCGCGGTCGATCAGCAGGTTGATCGCCTCGCGCACCTTCGGGTCCGACAGCGTCGGATGCTTCGTCTTGACGCTGGAGCGCTCCCCGTCGACCTCCGTCCAGGGGTCGGTCGTGTTCAGGATGATGAACTCGATGTCGCCCGAAACCACCGTGCTGACCCGGCCGCGGCCGCCCGTCTCCATGCGCTTGAGGACGTCGTCCTCGACCTGCAGGTTCCAGGCATAATCGTACTCGCCGGTCTGCAGCACCGCGCGCGCGGCGGAGACGGCGTCGCCGCCGCCCTTCACCTCGAGCCGGTCGAAGAAGGGCTGGTTCGGGACGTGGTAATCCGGGTTGCGCTCGCCGGTCAGGACGTCGCCCGGCTTGAAGTCGACGAACTTGTACGGCCCGGTGCCGACGGGCTTGAGGTTGGCCGGCGCCTCGCGCGACTTCGCCCCCTTGTACTCGCCGAAATGGTGCTTCGGCAGGATCTGGCCGGTGACGCCCACGAAGGGGTCGGCCCAGAACGGGGTGGGCTCCCTGAAGGTGATCTTGACCGTATGGTCGTCGATCTTCTCGACCTTGATGTTGGTGTACGCACCCGTCGTGAAGGCGGCCGTGGCAGGGTCGGCGGCGTATTCGGCGGTGAAGACGACGTCGTCGGCCGTGAAGGGCTTGCCGTCATGCCACTTCACGTTCCGCTTCAGCTTCCAGGTCACCTCCCGGCCGTCGGCCGAGAGGCCGCCGTTCTCCCGGCTCGGCACCTCCGCGGCCAGTTGCGGGATGAGGTTGCCCTCCTTGTCCCAGCCGGCGAGCGGCTCGAAGAAGATGCGCGAGGCGATCTGATCCTTTGTGCCGCTCGCGAAATGCGGGTTGAGCAGGGTGGGCGCCTGCCAGAGCAGCACCTTGAGAAGGCCGCCGCCGCCGGCCTTGGTCGGCTTGTAGGGCAGTGTGGCATCCGCGAAGGCGACGCCGGAATGGGCCAGCATCATCCCAGCCATGGGGGCGGTCAGCCCGAGCGCCAGCATCCGCCGCACGAAACCGCGCCTGGACAGCCGGCCCTCGGCCACCTCGGCGATCAGATCTCGAAGCTCGTGCTCGGTCATGCGAACCCCTCCGCTCGTTTGTGGCGGTCGGCACCGATCGCCGCCTCCAAGCGGCGCCCGTGTCGCAAGGCTCGCGCCAGCCTCCTCGGCATCGGCCGGGGGCCGGACGGCGCCGGCAGGCGGGCTTTCGGGAGGCGCTGCCTGTGCTCGTCCCTCCTTGTTGCGCGAGCAGGCTAGCCGGGGGCCTCGCCGACCACAACAGGAAGTCGAGCCGGGGCGGCCTGCACATCGCCCGATGCCGCCCGGCGAACATCCGATCTTAAAGGTCAGATCTTTGTTGCGCCGGCGCCGCCGACGTGCCAGCTTTGGACCGATCCGCCGCAGAGCGGGCACCAGGGAGGATGGTCATGCCGAGGCATGGCACGCGCGCGCCGCGAGGGCCCGCTTCTCATCGGTTTCCGGCACCCTTTCATCGGGCCGCGTGATGCAGCCCGCCATCGGCACGCGTCCGGGCAGCAAGCCCGGCAAGATCGGCAGGGTGGTCGCTACGCTCGGCGGCGGCATCGCGCGCGGCGAATTCCCGCCCGGCGCGCCCCTGCCCCCGGAGCACGACCTGGAGACCCGCTACGGCGCGAGCCGCGGCGTGGTGCGCGAGGCGGTCAAGATCCTGGCCACCAAGGGCCTCGTGACGGTCCGCCCGCGCTACGGCACGCATGTGCTGCCCCGGCGCGACTGGAGCCTGCTCGACCGCGACGTGCTGCAATGGATCCGGGCCGGCGGGATCGACCGCGAATTGCTGGTCGCGCTCGACGAAACGAGACGCATCATCGAGCCGGGCGCCGCGGCGCTCGCGGCCGAACGCGCCGGGCCGGAGGACAAGGCGCGCATCCGTGCGGCCTATCTCCGGATGGAGGAGACGGTGGCCGAGCACGAGGCCGCGATCGAGGCCGACAAGGCCTTCCACCTCGCGATCCTCGACGCCACCCACAACCCGGTGCTCGGCAGCTTCCGGACCGGGATCGACGCGATCCTCAGCGCCGTGTTCGACGTCGCGGCTCCGCTCCTCGAAGGCAACCTGCCGAACCACCTCGCCGTGCTCGAGGCGATCGAGGCGGGCGAACCCGAGCGGGCGCGCGAGTGGATGAACCGCCTCCTGAACCGCACCCGCGACGCCCTCGCGGCCGGCGAACAGGCAGGGGAGAGCGCCGCCGCATGAGCGGGACACGGACATATCTCCCCGACCTGTTCGCGGACCGCTCGGTCCTGGTGACGGGCGGCACGAGCGGCATCGGGCTCGCCTGCGCACGCGCCTTCCGGGATGTCGGCGCCGCCGTGACCGCGACGGGCGCTACCGGGCCCGAGCGGGACCGCGTGCAGGCCGAGGCCGCGAATGCCGGGATCGCCTTCCAGGTCCTGGACGTGCGCGACCCGGCCGCGATCGAGGCCGCCGTCGCTGCGCTTCCGGCGATCGACGTGCTCGTGAACGCGGCCGGCATGATCCGGCGCGACGCGGAGCACGACCCGGAGGTCTTCGCCGACGTCGTCGCCGTGAACCTCACCGGGACGATGCGGGTCTCCTCCGCTGCGAAGCCGAAGCTCGCGGCATCCGGCGGCTCCGTCGTGAACGTCGCCTCCATGCTGACCTTCTTCGGCGGGCCGCGCCAGCCGGGCTACAGCGCCTCAAAGGGAGGGGTCGGGCAGCTCACGAAGAGCCTGGCGGCAGCCTGGGCGAAGGATGGCGTGCGGGTGAACGCGGTGGCGCCCGGCTGGATCGCGACCCCCCTCACCCAGGCGCTGCAGGACGACCCGGAGCGGGCTGCCCCGATCATCGCCCGCACGCCCATGGGCCGCTGGGGCACGCCCGACGAGGTGGCCGATGCCGTCCTCTTCCTCGCCTCGCCCGCCGCCCGCTTCGTCACCGGCGCGATCCTCGCGGTCGACGGCGGCTATCTCACGATCTGACCGGAGCATTGCCATGTCCGAAGCTCCCGCAAATCCGAAATGGGTCCCCTACCGCCACCCGCAGCCGAAGGAATCCCCGCCGGAACTGGTCGTCCCCAATGCGATCCCGACGGACGAGCGCATCTGGGTGCCGGTCGAGGAGAACGTCTGGTTCCGGCCGCTGCTGATGTGCGTATCGCGCGGCTACTGGATGAACCTTCTCAAGGTGAGGAAGTCCGGCGTGCTTTCCCGCCACCGGCATCCTCTTCCCGTCCACGGCTTCGTGCTCAAGGGCGAATGGCGCTATCTCGAGCACGACTGGGTGGCGACCGAAGGCGGCTATGTCTACGAGGCGCCGGGCGAGACCCATACCCTCGTGGTCGACCCGCATGTGGAGGAGATGATCACGCTGTTCCAGGTGAACGGCGCGATGATCTATGTCGACCCGGACGGCAAGACGACCGGCTACGACGACGTCTTCACCCGCATCGACAAGTGCCGGGCCCACTACACGAAGAACGGGCTAGGCGGGGACTATATCGACCAGTTCATCCGATGAGGTGATCCGGATGGGCGCTGGCAATCACCTCGTCATCCTGAGGAGCCCGCGCAGCGGGCGTTTCGGAGGACGCATTGCCGTTCCGCGTGCGTCGAGACGGCGCGTACCGCGCCTCCTCGGCATGACGAGCGGGGAGAGGTACTAACGCCATGGCGACGGCAGAACTCGGCGCGGCCCGCCTCGGCCCATCCCGGGCCATGCGCCGGGTCGTCGGGGCAGTGACCTTTCTGCTCCCTCTCCTCTGCCTCTTCCTGCTCTGGCCCGTCGTCACGACGGCCTTCGACGTGAACCCGCGCGTGTTCCCCGGCGTGGGCATGGTCTGGGCGGCGCTCGTCGAATCCGTCCGGGACGGCAGCCTCTTCGCCCATATCGGCGCGAGCCTCGGGCGCGTGCTGGTCGGGACGGCGCTGGGCATCCTGGTCGCGGTGCCGCTCGGGATCGCGATGGGCGTGAGCTCGGGCATATCGACCTTCCTCACCCCGCTCTTCCGCTTCTTCTCCGTCCTCGCCGGCATCGCCTGGATCCCGATCGCGACGCTCTGGTTCGGCTACGGCTTCGGCGCGATCACCTTCGTGATCTTCAACGCCGTCTTCTTCATCGTGACCTACAACACGCTGCTCGGCGTCTCGGCGATCCCGATGCGGCTCCGCCACGCGGCCGCGTCGCTCGGGGCGGGCCGCCGGGCCATGCTGACCGAGGTCCTGCTGCCCGGGGCGCTCCCGAACATCGTCACAGGCATCCGCACCGGGCTCGGCTTCGCCTGGCGCGGGCTGATCGCGGCCGAGATGATCGCGACCAATGTCGGGCTCGGCTACATGCTCTTCGTCGCGCGCGACTTCTACCGCACCGAGGTGATCGTGCTCGGCATGATCGTGATCGGCGCGCTCTGGCTCCTGATCGACCGGCTGCTCCTCGCACCGCTGGAGCGCGCCACGATCGAGCGCTGGGGCCTGGTGACCCGCTCATGAACCCCGCCCTGCAAGCCTGGGGCTATTACGCCCGCTGGACTGCGCGCTGGCCCGGCGTCGCGGCGCTTGTGCCCTTCATCCCTGTCGTCGCGATCTGGTGGCTTGTCGCCTCTCTGGAGGTCTTTCCGCGCGCCTTCTTTCCCGGGCCGGCCGAGGTCGTCCGCGGCTTCGTCGACCTCACCTACAAGGGCATCCTGCCGGCCTATCTGGAGGATTCCGTCGGGCGCCTGCTCCTCGGGGCGGGATTCGGCATGGCGATAGGCATTCCGCTCGGCATCCTGGTCGGGCTGAGCCAGACCGCCTACCGCGCGACCTGGCCGATCATCCTGTTCTTCCAGGCGATCGGCGACATCGCCTGGCTGCCGATCCTGCTCATCTGGTTTGGCTTCGGCCTCACCACGATGACCTTCGTCATCGTCTACACGGTCGTCTTCCCCGTCGTGTTCAACACCGTGCTCGGCGTCCGCTCCGTGCCGCGCGACCTGCCGCGCGCCGCGCTCAGCCTCGGCGCCCCGCGCTGGCGCGTCCTGACGGAGGTGATCCTGCCGGGCGCCCTGCCGAACATCGTCACGGGCCTGCGCAACGGCCTGGGCTACGGCTGGCGCGCCCTGATCGCGGCCGAGATCATCGTCGGCACGAGCGGCATCGGCTTCCTCATGTTCGACGCCCGCCGCGCCGGCTCCGCCACCGAGATCGTGCTCGGCATGATCGTGCTCGGGCTTCTCTGGTACGCGGTCGACGCCTGGATCCTGGCGCCTATCGAGCGCGCGACCGGCCAGCGCTGGGGGCTGGTGACGCGGACATGAGCATGCCCACGACATCTCAATCGCTTGGTCGCATGTCATCCCCGGCGGCTGCGGAGCAGCCGGAAAGGGGATCCATTCCTCACGTCCGATCCCTGGATCCCCTTCCCCTCCGCTTCGCTCCGGCCGGGGATGACAATGTGCTGGACCTTCAAGCGGAGTGCATCGGGTGAAATCTCTCGAGATCCGCAACCTGCAGAAGACCTATTTCGACCCCTATGCGGGCACGAAGGTCACAGCCGTGCAGGACGTGTCGCTCGACATCCGCGAGGGCGAGTTCGTCTCCGTCGTCGGCCCGTCCGGCTGCGGCAAGACGACGATCCTCAACATGGTCGCGGGCTTTCTGCCGGCGACCGGCGGCGAGATCCGCGTCGGCGGCCGGCCCGTGAAGGGGCCCGGAGCCGATCGGGGCGTCGTCTTCCAGTCCTTCGCTCTGTTCCCCTGGAAGACCGTTCTCGACAATGTCGGGTTCGGCCCGAAGATGCGCGGCGTGCCCAAGGCCGAGCGCGACCGGATCGCGCGCGAATACCTGGCGCTGGCGGGCCTCTCTCACGCAGCGGACCGCTATCCGAACGAGCTCTCGGGCGGCATGCAGCAGCGCGTCGGCGTCGTGCGCGCGCTCGCCAACGATCCCGACGTCCTCCTGATGGACGAGCCCTTCGCCAGCGTCGATGCGCAGACCCGCATGACCCTGCAGGAGGAGCTGACCCGCATCTGGCAGGAGAAGCAGCACACGGTGCTGTTCATCACGCACGATGTCGGCGAGGCGGTCTTCCTGGCCGACCGGGTGGTGGTGCTCTCGAAGGGCCGCGTGATGCGGGACATCCCGGTCACCCTCCCCCGGCCGCGCGTCTGGGACGAGGTGACGGAGGACGAGGACTTCAAGCGCCTCTCCGCCGAGGTGCTGCACATGGTCCGCGCCGCATGAGGCTCGCGCGGGCGATCCTGGCGTCCAACAAGGGGCGGATCGTGCTGGCGCTGCTCGCCGGCTATCTCGGCTGGCAGGGCTGGCTGACGCTCGCCGCGCCCGGAAAGGTCGCGCCCGAACTCAAGGCTGGGCAGCCGCGCGTGAACGTGATGGTCACGCTCCCCTTCCCGCCCGAACGCTTCCACGTGCTGGAGATGCAGCGCTTCGGCCGCGTCTCCGGCACGGAGGACAACTCCGTCGAAGTGCGGGGGGTCAGGCAAGACGATCTCAACGCCATCGCCCGGCCCTACTGGGTCCGGCGCGTCGGCCCAATGGAAGAGGGAGGGTAGCAGATGAGACGACGCGAGTTCCTGGGCGCCGCAATCGCGGGCGCGGCGCTGGCCGGATCCGGCGCGGCACGCGCGCAGGGCATGACCAAGATCAAGGCCGGCATGGTCTCGGCCATCGACCAAATCGGGCTGCCGATCGCGCTCGAGCGCGGCTTCTTCGAGAAATACGGGCTGGAGGTGGAGATCGCCCGCCCCTACGCGACCGGCGTCGACGCGCTGAACGCGCTGCAGGCCGGCGAGACGCAGATCGTCCAGGTCGGGGTGCCGATGATCGGCGCGGTGCTGCGCGGCATGGACCTCGTCGCGCTCGGCAACTACTCGGGCAGCGCCGCCAAGCTGGGCGCGGATTCCACCATGGCGCTCATCGCGAGCGAGGCCTCCGGCATCAGGAAGGGCGACCTCGCGAGCCTCAAGGGCAAGAGGGTGGCGGCCTCCTTCGGCACCATCAACCACCTCTATATCCTGGCGCTGATCGAGAAGGCCGGGCTGACGCCGGGCGAGGTGACCCTCGTCAACACGCCGCCGCCCGACATGACGGTCGCGCTCCTGTCGAAGGGCGTCGACGCTTTCTCGGCCTGGGATCCCTGGCCCATCGTGGCGGTGCGGGACGTTCCCGGGGCGGTCGAGATCATCCGCGGCGGCGACGTCATCTCCTATCTCGGCTTCAACGTCGCGACCCGCGACTGGACGGCCAGGAACGGCGAAACGATCGAGAAATTCCTGGCCGGCGTCTCCGAGGCCGACCAGTGGATGCGCAAGAACCCGAAGCGCGCCGCCCAGGTCGCCACGCGCTGGGTGCCGGGCCTGAAGCAGGAGATCGCCGAGGCCGCGATGGAGTTCAACATCCAGCAGGCCGACCGGCGGCTCTCGGCCAACAACTACGCCGCCCTGCACTCCGCCCAGCAGCGGCTGCACCGGCTCGGCTTCCTGAAGGACACCTTCGACGTCAACAAGCACATCGAGCCCAAGCACATCCTGAAGGTCATGGCCGACCATGCCGGGCTCTTCGCGGACCTTCCGCCCATCCCGGAGGCCGCGCAGATCAAGCCGGGCTACGTGTTCAGGGCCTGAGGCGGCGGGCCCCAGACTGCCGGTTCTTAACCTTCCCGGCATTTCGTTGCGGCCCGGCGCGGCTATGTTGCCGGCCCGCAACGCTTTTCGGAATCGTGGTCGCGCGCGGTCAAACCCCTGTTAACCGGGAGGCGGGCATTCGGTAACGATCGTAGTTGCGTAGAGAGAGCGACGGCCTGATGCCACTCGCCTTCACCCCCGCCCTGACCTTCGGCCGCGCCCTGCGCGGAATCGCGATCGCGGGGGCCGCCCTCGCCCTCGCCTCCTGCGCCCAGCAGACCAGCCAGTACGGCCAGCTGGGCGATGTGAAACCGCATCCGGGCGTCGCCAAGGCGCACAGGATGCCCATTCAGGGCATCGACGTCTCGCGCTGGCAGGGCAAGATCGACTGGGCGTCGGTCGCCGCCTCCGGCAAGCAATTCGCCTTCATCAAGGCCACGGAAGGCGGCGACCATATCGACCCGCGCTTCATCGAGAACTGGTACGGCGCCAAGCAGGCGGGTCTTGCGCGCGGCGCGTATCATTTCATGTTCTGGTGCCGTCCGGCCGAAGACCAGGCGCGCTGGTTCAAGCAGAACGTCCCCAACGACCCCGACGCGCTGCCGCCGGTGCTGGACGTCGAATGGAACAACCATTCGAAGACCTGCCCCCAGAAGATCAGCAAGGAGCGGGCGCTCGCGATGATCCGGCACATGCTGCACGAGATGGAGCGCTACACGGGCAAGCGGCCGATCATCTACACGGATATCAACTTCCACGAGGATATTCTGGAAGGAGAGCTGCTCGACTACCCGCACTGGATCCGCTCGACCGCCGCCGAGCCGCACCATCGCTACCGCGACCGCAAGTGGACGCTATGGCAATTCACGACCACCGGCCGCGTACCCGGCATCAAGGGCGACGTCGACCGCAACGCCTTCTACGGCAGCGAGAAGGAGTGGCGCGCCTTCCTGCAGAACGACTGCGACCCGCGCCATACCTGCCCGACGACCCGCTACGCGTCCAACTGAGGAGCGGGCCGCGCATTGCGCCCGTGACACCCTCGCGGTCGCTCCCTAGAAGGGCCTGAAAGCTCTCCGGGAGGACGACCATGCTGAGGAACGCGCGCGAGTTCGATTTCGACCTCGGCGAGACCGCCCAGGCCATCCGCGAGACGGTGCGGGATTTCGCGGCCGCCGAGATCGCACCGCGCGCGGACGAGATCGACCGCACCAACACCTTCCCGATCGACCTCTGGCCGAGGATGGGCGCGCTCGGCCTGCACGGCATCACGGTCGAGGAGGAATACGGCGGCGCGGGCCTCGGCTATCTCGAGCACGTGGTCGCCATGGAAGAGGTCTCGCGCGCTTCCGCCTCCGTCGGCCTCTCCTACGGCGCCCATTCCAATCTCTGCGTGAATCAGCTTCGCCGGAACGGCACGGACGCGCAGAAGCGCAGATACCTGCCGAAGCTGATCTCGGGCGAACATGTCGGCTCGCTCGCCATGTCCGAGCCCGGCGCGGGGTCCGACGTCGTCTCGATGAAGACCCGGGCCGAGAAGCGCGGCGACCGCTACGTCCTGAACGGCTCGAAATTCTGGATCACCAACGGGCCGGTCGCCGAGACGCTGGTCGTCTACGCCAAGACCGACCCGAATGCGGGCGCGCGCGGCATCACGGCCTTCATCATCGAGCGCGGCATGAAGGGCTTCTCCACCGCCCAAAAGCTCGACAAGCTCGGGATGCGCGGCTCCGACACCTGCGAGCTCGTCTTCGAGGATTGCGAGGTGCCGGAGGAGAACGTGCTCGGCGAGGTCGGGCGCGGCGTGAACGTGCTGATGTCGGGGCTCGACTACGAGCGGGCTGTGCTCGCCGGGGGCCCGCTCGGCATCATGCAGGCCTGCATGGACGTGGTCATGCCCTATATCCACGAGCGCAAGCAGTTCGGCCAGCCGATCGGAACCTTCCAGCTCGTCCAGGGCAAGGTGGCCGACATGTACGTGACGATGAACGCCTGCAAGGCCTATGTTTACGCGGTGGCCAAGGCCTGCGACCGGGGCGAGACCACCCGCGAGGACGCCGCGGGAGCGATCCTCTACGCGGCCGAGAAGGCGACGCAATGCGCGCTGGACGCGGTCCAGCTCCTCGGCGGCAACGGCTACATCAACGACTACCCGACCGGACGCCTCCTGCGGGACGCCAAGCTCTACGAGATCGGCGCCGGCACGAGCGAGATCCGCCGGATGCTGATAGGACGCGAGCTGTTCGAGAAGACGGCCTGAGACGCGGGAGACCGCAGATGCGGACCGGAGCCGTCGGACGGATGTCGAACCGCAGGCCCGCCAGCGAGGCGTGGGGGATGCGCGCTCTCGGCCTGGCCGCGGTCATGTTCCTCTGCTCGATTGGCGATGCTCACGCCCAGAACAGGCCGAGCCAGAACGACCGGTCCCTGATCGAGAGCTGCCTGAGGGAGGCGCGAACCGAAAGACGGGGAGAGGAGACCTGCATCGGCACCGTCCAGGGACGCTGCATCAAGGAGCCGGGCGGCGACACCACGACGGGCATGCAGCGATGCGGCGGGAGGGAGCTCGCCGTCTGGGACGAGCGTCTGAATGCGGCGTACAGGGCAGCGCTCGCCAGCGACGTCGGAAAGCAGACGACTTTGCGGGGCCGATGGGCGCGGAGGCTCACGGGCGCCGACATCATCCGGGACGCGCAGCGTGCCTGGCTCAGGTTCCGCAGCAGGAAATGCGATGCGGCCGGCCTGCCGATGGAGGGCGGAACCGGCGCGGGCCTGCTCACGCTGGATTGCCATCTGCACGAGACGGCGCGGCAGGCGATCTGGCTTGAGAGGCTGGTCGGAGGCGAGCAATAGCTCGCCTGAAATCGAAGGGAGCCGATTGTGCTGAAAGTCTGGGGACGCCTCTCATCCATCAACGTCCAGAAGGTCGTCTGGTGCCTGGACGAGATCGGGCTTCCGTACGAGCGGATGGAGGCCGGCGGGGAGTTCGGCCTGGTGAACACGCCGGACTATCGGGCGATGAACCCGAACGGCCTGGTCCCCACGATCGAGGAGGACGGCTTCGTCCTGTGGGAATCGAACGCGATCGTCCGCTATCTCGCGGCGAAGCACCCGCGGACCGGGCTCTGGCCCGAGGATCTCCGCATCCGGGCCGATGCGGACCGCTGGATGGACTGGCAGGCCACGACCGCGACGCCCGCGCTGCGGGACGCCTTCTGGGGCCTGATCCGCACCCCGCCGGAAAAGCGCGACGAAGCGCTCATCCGCCGCTCCGTCGGAAAGACGGACGAGAACATGGGCATCCTCGACCGCTGGCTTGCGAACCGTCCCTACTTGGCGGGCGACGTCTTCACGGCGGGCGACGTCGCGGTCGGCTGCTTCGTCCATCGCTGGCTGAACATGCCGGTCGAGCGGAGCGCCATGCCGCACGTGGAGGCATGGCACGGCCGGCTGAAGGCCCGCCCCGGCGCCCGGCAGATCCTGTCCCTTCCGGTCAGTTGATCGCGGCGCGCCTCAGGGCGGACAAGACCAGCGACGGTTGACGCGGCGGCCCCGACGGATCATCGCTCGCCCGCGATGAGCGCGTCCCCCCTGCCCCCGGCTCCTTTCGTCCACGCGAACGGCGCCGCCATCCCGGCGATCGGCTTCGGCACCTGGACGCTCAACGGCGAGCGCTGCGTCGAGGCGGTCGGCTGGGCGCTCCAGGCCGGCTACCGGCATATCGATACCGCCGCCCGCTACGAGAACGAGGTCGAGGTCGGCGAGGCCCTGAGGGTGAGCGGGCTCGCGCGGGACGAGATCTTCGTCACGACCAAGGTCTGGTGGACGGACATCGCGCCCGGAGCTCTGGAGCGTTCCGCCGAGGCGAGCCTCGGCCGTCTCGGCCTCGACCAGGTCGACCTGCTTCTCATCCACTGGCCCAATCCGGCGGTTCCGCTGGCCGCCTCCACGGCCGCCCTCTGCCGGACGAGGAAGCTGGGGCTCGCGCGCCACGTGGGGGTCTCGAACTATCCCTCCGCGATGCTGGACGAGGCGGTGCGGCTTGCGAGCGAGCCGCTCGTCGCCAACCAGGTCGAGTACCATCCCTTCCTGGACCAGGGCCCGGTCAGGCGCGCCTGCGGGCGACACGGCATGGCGCTGACGGCCTATGCCCCGCTCGGCCGTGCCAGCGCGGTGCGGGACCCGACGCTGGCGCGGATTGCCGCCGCGCACGGGCGGAGCGTGCCGCAGATCATCCTGCGCTGGCACATGCAGCAGCCCGGGATCGTGGCGATTCCGCGCTCCGGCAGCCGCGAGCACATCGTCCAGAACCTCGACGTGTTCGGCTTCGCGCTGTCCGACGAGGAGATGGCCCGGATCTCCGCCCTGGCCCGCCCCGACGGCCGGATCATCGACCCCGACTTCGCCCCGACCTGGGACGACCCTTCCCGAGGACCCCCGCCATGACGATCGACAAAGCCATCCTGGACGCGCTGCGCGCGACCTCCACCGGCACCATCCACACGGTGCTCCTGAAGAAGGGCATCCGCCGCACCTGGATGCAGGGCCCGAAGCCCACCTTCCATGCCGGGGAGCGGCTCGTCGGGCCGGCCTTCACGCTGCGCTTCGTGCCCGCCCGCGAGGACCTCGCGACCCCCGAATCCTGGTCCTCCCCGACCTCGACCCGCGCCGCGATCGAGGCGATGCCCGAAGGCTGCATCGCGGTGATCGACGCGATGGGCGTCCCGGGCGCCGGCGTCTTCGGCGACATCCTCTGCGCTCGGATGAAGAAGCGCGGCGTCCAGGCCTTGGTCACGGATGGCGTCATGCGCGACGGGGTGGGCTGCGAGGCGACGGGCCTCCCGATCTGGTGCGCCGGCATCGCGGCGCCCTCCTCCGTCACGGGCCTCACCTTCGTCGGCTGGAACGAGCCGATCGGCTGCGGCGGGGTCGCGGTCTTCCCGAACGACATCGTCGTCGCGGACGGGGACGGCGCGGTCGTGATCCCGGCGGCCCTGGTCGCCGATGTCGCCAAGGCCGGTCCGGACCAGGAGCTCGTGGAGATGTGGATCATGAAGGAGGTCGAGCGCGGGGTGCCGCTGCCCGGCCTCTACCCGATGAATGCGGAGACCCGCGCCCGCTTCGAGGCGGAGATGAAGAAGGGCTGACCCGCTCAGGGCACCGTCCCGACCGCCACCCTCCAGCGGGCGATCCGCGTCGTCCGCAGCAGGCCGTGAACGGTCCAGGGATCGGCCGCGAGGCGCGCCTCGGCCTCCTCCCGGGTCGCGGCCCATACGAGAAGCATCACGTCGAGCCCGTCGTCGAAGGGGCCGGCGGCCTGGAGCGCGCCGTGCCCGGCAAGCTCCCGGAGGAAGGCGAGATGCGCCTCCCAGTGAGGCTGGCGGTCCGCGGGAGAGGAGGCGTCCCAGCCGGACCCGCGCTCGCGCATCACCGCGAAGAGCAGGCGCGCGGGCTCCGGCCCCGCCTCGTCCGGCACCGCCAACCCCGCCTCAGCCGAAGGCCGGCCGCGAGGGCAGCCCCATCCGCTTCAGCATCATGACCACCGGGCAGACGCCCGTGAAGGACGCCTGGACGAGATGCGCGCCCATCAGGCCGGTGACCCAGAGCCAGTTGATGTTGTGGTAGACGGCGAGGAGAACGGAGCCGAGCACCACGAGCCCGGCCACGAGAAGGATGCTGCGCTCGATCGTCATGCTGCCCTCCCTGGGAGAACGCCGCGATGATGATGCGGAGCCCCGGCCGGGGCAAGCGCATCCTTCAGAAGGAGGCCTCCTCCGGGCCGGAGATGCGGTAGACGCCGCGGAAATCGTCGGGATCGACCGGGCGACCCTTGCGGCGGATCACGATGCGGCCCTGCTTCATCAGCCGGACCGCGACCTGCCGCACCGGACCCATCAGCCGGCTCCACTGGTCGGGATGGTCGCCCGCGATGGCGCGCGCGGCCTCGGAGGGACAGATCGTCCGGCCCGGCCCGCGCTCCGCGACGAGCGCAAGGATGGTCTCCTCGATCCGCTCGGGTGCAACCTTCATGTCTCGCTCCTCAGGGCGGCGGCGGCCAGGGACCGCGGCCGAGCGCGGCCAGCGCATCGGATGCGAATTGCCGCCGCCACATCACGAACAGCACCGCGGCGGTGCTCGCCATGAGCACATAGGCCGACACGAACCAGCCGAGATAGGCGAGCGCGAAGAAGAAGGCGCGCTGCCCGCGGTTGAAGTGACGGCCGGCGACCGTGTTCATCGAGGCCGCGCGCCAGGCCGCGAGCTCCATCTCGGCCCGGCTCGTCTCCGGCCCCGGATTGGGTATCGCGCCGATCAGGATCGCCCCGTAGTTGAACAGCCGGTAGGACCAGGCGAACTTGAAGAACGCATAGACGAAGATGATCGTGAGCCCGATCACCTTCATCTCCCAGGCGAGCCGCGTCGTCGCGAAGCCGAGCGGCATCTCGGCGAAGATCGTCAGCACCTCGTCCGTCGAGCGCAGCAGCGTGAGCGTGCCGCCGATCGCGAGAAGCGAGGTCGAGGCGAAGAAGGCCGTGCCGTTCTGCAGGCTCGCATTGATGTTGGCGTCCACGATGCGGTTCTCGCGCCCCACCACGCCCCGCATCCAGTGGTATCGGTGGGCGTTGATGACCCGGTTCAGACTGCGCCGCCCGGCCTCGCTCCGCTCCACCATGAGGTAATAGGAGAGCCAGGCCGCCGCGTAGCAGGCGAGCCCGACATAATCCGCAACCGTGAACGCCGCCGTCGGCATGGACCTCGCCCGTTGACCTCGCCCCGTCCGGGAGGGCTAATCCGCGCCGGGAGGATTGCAAGCCCGATGCCTCAGACCATCACCCGCGGCTACCGTGCCCTCGTCCAGGAGGCGAACGCCAAGGTCGAGACGCTGCCGGCCGAGGAGGCCGTCAGGCTGCACGGCCGCGACGACGTGGTCCTGGTCGACATCCGCGATCCGCGCGAGCTGGAGCGCGAGGGCCACGTTCCCGGCGCCTTCCACTGCACCCGCGGCATGCTGGAATTCTGGATCGACCCGGAGAGCCCGTATCACAAGCCCGTCTTCGCACAGGACAAGCGCTTCGTCTTCTTCTGCGCGGGCGGGCTGCGCTCGGCCCTCGCAGCCGCGACCGCGCAGGAGATGGGCCTGAAACCGGTCGCGCATATCGAGGGCGGGTTCGGCGCCTGGAAGAAGGCGGGCGGCCCGGTCGAGCCCTGGACGCCGAAAGCGAGGAGTTGAGCAGGCCCGCCTCGTCCCCGCCCTGCCCCTCATCCGGGCACGCGCCGTCCTTCCCCGGGGCGGGGTCGGTCAGGACGGGCGACTTCAAAGAGCGGGTGAATTGGTCGAGGGGCGTGGGACGCCGAAACGCTCGATCAATTTTTTAGAGGAGCCTTTCGGCGTCCCCGCGATGCCCGCCCCGTCATCCCCGGCGGGCGCGGAGCGCCCGGGAAGGGGATCCAGACGACAAGCACCGCGTCCGGGTTTCCCCGGCACGGGCGGCGATTTTGGACCGGACCTGCCGCTCTTCCGCCCCCTCGCCCGTTGCCGGACGAGAGAACACTAGCCATGCTGCACTGGCGCCCGGGCCGTATTACCCGGAGGGCGGCGCTGGTCCGGCTCCCCGAGTGCGGGTTCGCGAAACCCGCCCGCAGGCGCCGCGTCAGCCGGCCTGGGCTGTCGCCCATTCCGGCCCAGTCAAGCTCTTCCGCTCTGTCGACGCCTCGCGAGAGCGCCCCTCGGCGAAGAGGACGGAGCCGATCTAGACTATATTCCTATGATTGTCAAGCCCGTCGTCATCGCGGGCGGCGGGCGGAAACGTCGACGTCTCCCCGGCCATCATCGTCGCGCCGCGGCCAGCGCACGCGCGAGCGTCGAGCGCGCCGCATCGATCGCGATGCTGGCCGCCTCCACGAGGCGCCAGTCGGCGCGCCGGTTCAACGCCTGCCGGGCGATGTTCGCGGCGATGCTGTCGACCTCGTCCGCGATGGAGCGCAGCCGCTCCGGATCGCTCACGCGGGTCGCTTCCGACCGGATCGCGAGCAGCCGGGCGGTGGCGACCTGGATTCGCTCGCGCCGGATGCGGAACAGGGTCTGGCGCAACCATGCGAAAGCCGAGCCGAGCCCGCCGCCGAAGATCGCCACGAGATAGATCCAGGACTCGTAGCGCTCGATGAAGCTCTCCTGCTCGCGCTCGAAATAATCGATCGCGCCCGGATGGTTCGGGAGCCGGGCCGTCGTCGCCACGGCCGTTGTGTCGTAGGCCGGGAAGGTGATGTCGTCGGCGGCCGGCGCCCTGGCCGCGACATCCGCCCGGTGCTCGAAGATGTGCTGCGTCACCTCGGCCGCGACGCTCCGGGAGAGGCTCGCCCGCGCCATCAGCCGGTACGACGAGCCGACCGTCGAGAGGTCCTCCTCCGGCAGCCTCGGATCGCCGCCGAAAAGGCCCGCAGGCACAGTCACGGCCTGCAGCTTCGGGCTGGTGGCGACGACGGCCGCTGCGTCGGGAATCCCGAGGAGCAGGAGCGAGCGGTCTCCGGCGGCCTCGTCCAGCAGCTTCACCAGCCGCCGGGCGCCCGGGCTGGCGGGCGTCGTGACCAGCATGGCCGCGTCGACCCGCCCGGCCGCGAGCGCGGGCCCCAGCTCCTCCTCGGCGAGGGGAACGAGCGCCACCGCCTCCTCCGGCACCGCGGCGCTCGCCGCGTCCGGGCGCAGCTCCAGCCCGTAGCGCTCGAGCAGCGCCGCAACGAGCGGCCGGTCGGATATCCGCTCGGCCAGCATGCCGAGGCGCCGGCCGCCGAGGTCGGAGAAGCCCCGGACCGGCCCGCCCTCCTTGATCGCGAGGATGACGGCGAGTTCGCGCAGGACCGCCAGCGTCAGCCCGTTCGGCGGCATGGCGATGTCCGGCCGCACCACCGCGAGGTCGACCTTGCCGGCGGCGAGCGCCTCCGCACTCTCGCGCACGCCGTCGAAGCGCACGATCTCGAGCCTGATGCCGGAGCGGCGCGTCACGGAGGTCTCGGCATAGGCGCGGAGCAGCGCCGGCTCCGTGCCGCCGCTCGGCGCGACGCCGACCGTCAGGACCGTCGCCCGGGTCAGCCAGAACGCGATCGCGGCGGCGACGAAGGCGAGCGTGACGAGAAGCAGCCAGCTCTCCCGCCGCAGGAGCGGCCGCCAGATGGAGGAGGCGGCGGGCTTGGGGCTGCGCGGCAAGCGTCAGGCCGTCCTGCGGATCTCGAACCGGCCGGCGGAGGGAGGGCCGAACTCGGCCTCGGTCGCGGGATATTCCTCCACCGCTTCGACGCGGGACCCTTTCGGGCCCTCGCGCAGCGCCTTCAGCATGAGCTCGAGCCGCTCGGCCGGGCCCGCGAGCATCGCCTCGACGGAGCCGTCCGACAGGTTGCGCACCCAGCCCTCCAGCCCGTGCAGCTGGGCCTGATGCTGGGTCCAGGCGCGGAAGCCGACGCCCTGGACGCGGCCGCGCACCACCACCCGCAGAAGAACGCGGTCGCGTCCGGCTTCCTCGCTCATCCGTCCCAGCTCCATCCGGCCGAAGGGTCCCGCTCCGGCTCGAGCGGAGACGTGCGGCGGGGCGTGACGGTTCCAGCCTCCCTCCCCTTCGGGGCGGCCGGCTGGAGCTGGAAGCCGATCGCCGCGAAGCCCTTCGCCGGATCCGCCTTCGACACGCGCGGCGAGAGCGCCTCGATCTCGCGCAGATAGCCCTCCGGCAGCCCGGCGCTGCGGCCGGCCGCGAGCACGGCTTCGACATAGCCCGGCCGCGGCATGCCGGGACCGGGATCGCGTCCGACATAGACGAGGGCGCGGCGCGACCCCGCCTCGGCGATCACGGCCTGGTGCACCTTGGTGTAGAGCCCGCCCGCCACGCCCTCGTAGCGGTCGAGTGCCGGGACATCGGCCAGCGCGAGGTCCCAGAGCAGGCCCCAGACCGTGCGGCGCGGATCGCGCACGACCGAGGCGTAGCCCTCGCTCATGACGACGAGCCGGTGCCGCGGCAGCCGGGCGAGGTCGAGCGGTTTCGAGGCCGGGCAGCGCCGCGCCATGGCCTCCCGGTCCATGTTGGAGCCATAGGCGAAGTAGAGGGGCATTTACTCCCATCCATTGATAGCGCTATGAACGTCAGAGGACCACGCCGATATGTTCCGCACCGTAGATAATCACTTGTTCTTTTCAGAGCACGTAGGCGGGGACGTACTCCCTGTCTGCGCTGCGATGCACAATCTCACGCACAAGCAGCTTCATAACGAAATCACTCTGGATTTCACATCGGCTACGTCGTTCGACGCTGCCTTCATGGTCGCCCTGTCGACGATCGCGAGATCGTACCGTGGCGATATGGTACATTTCGACATAATCTTGCCGCGGAACACCACTCAAGCTCGACTGTTACGGAACGCCAACTGGCTGCATTTGATATCTCCTGAGAAGTTCGAGGATAGGACAACTGCTAACAAGAATCATTTCTCCGCATTTCAATTCCTCGACGTACAACAGCAGGATCTTGCGGTAGTACGCTGCATCGACGTCCTCATGCAGCGAGTTGAGGGCCTTCATCGAAATAAGTTGAAAGCTCTTGAGTGGTCACTAACGGAAGTGACAGATAACGTACTTAATCATGCGGCATCACCTGTCGGCGGCGTTGTACAGGCGATAAGTCGCCCTACAAAACACCGCGTGGACTTCTTCGTTTGTGACGCCGGAATCGGAATACCACGAAGCCTTCGCCAAGGGAGGCCAGACATTCAGGACGACACACTTGCCGTTAAGGCGGCGATCGAAGAAGGCGTTACGAAGAATAAAACTACTAACCAGGGGAACGGTTTATTCGGCACTTTCAAGTGTTGCGAGGTCAGCGGAGGAGAATTTGAGATACTAACAGGTAACATCCGCTTGACTCACTCCAAAACAGGACTTCATGTAAGACGAACGACCATTCCTTTTCATGGCACCTTCATCAAGGCATCGATCGATTATAGCTTCGACAAACTCCTTGAGAAAGCCCTCGTGTTCCGGGGTCGCCCTCATGACCCTGCTTTTGATCACGTTGAGCGTTTTTACCAACCACATGGCGAACAGATCGAGGTTTTGGTCCAAACAGAATTCAACTCGTTCGGTAGCCGAGAAGCTGGAAAGCTCGCAAGAACAAAGATCGAGAACCTAATGGATAGCGGGCATACCCCTATCATGTTCGATTTCAACGGTATCCACCTCATTTCCAGCAGTTTTGCCGACGAGGTATTTGGGAAGTTGTTTGCACACCTCGGGCCGCTTAGGTTTGGTCAACTTTGTCAATTCAGGAACGTGGACTCAACAGTGCAAACGTTGATCGATAGGGCCATCTCACAACGGATGCGCGTGTAGCCCGAGCCCTCACGCGAATTCCAGGATCACCGCGTCGACCGCGAGGCTCTCGCCCTCCTTGGCCACGACCTTGGCGATGGTCGCGTCGCGCTCGGCGCGGAGCACGTTCTCCATCTTCATCGCCTCGACGATGGCGAGCGGCTCGCCGGCCTTCACCTCCTGCCCCGCCCTGACCTGGATCGCCTTGACCAAGCCCGGCATCGGGCAGAGCAGCGCCTTGCCGGCGCCGGACGCGACCTTCTCGGGCATGAGGGCCGCAAGCTCGGCCTCGCGCCGCGTATAGACGCGCGCCTCGGCCGAGGTGCCGGCATGGGAGAGGCGGACGCCGTTCGGGATCGTGCGGACCTGGACGGCCACGACCTCGCCGCCGACCTGGCCCGACCAGACGGGCTCGCCCGGCCGCCAGGACGAGGCGACCTCGAGCCGCGCCCCGTCCGCGAAGGCGATCGCCACGCCGGCCGGGCCGTCCTCCACCCGCAATTCGTGCCGCTCGGTCCCGAGCAGGACGACGCGGTCGCGCTCGAAGCGCACCGCCTTCGGCCGGCGCTGGCCGGAGATGCCGCGCTTGCGCTCGTTCAGCTTGTGGTCGATCGCGGCCGCGACCGCGGCCATGGTCCGGGCCGTCTCGCCCCGGGGCGGCGTCTCGGAGAAGCCGTCCGGGAACTCCTCGGCGATGAAGCCGGTGGAGAGCCGGCCCTCGCGCCAGCGCGGATGCGCCATCAGGGCGGAGAGGAACGGGATGTTGTGCCGGATCCCGTCGATGGCGAAGGCGTCGAGCGCGCGCGCCTGGGCCTCGATCGCCTGGAGCCGCGTCGGCGCGTGCGTGACGAGCTTGGCGATCATCGGGTCGTAGTAGATCGAGATCTCGCCGCCCTCGAACACGCCGGTATCGTTCCGGACGGTCACGCCCGGATCGACGATGCCCTCCGCCGGCGGCCGGTAGGTCACGAGCCGGCCCGTCGAAGGCAGGAAGCCGCGCGTCGGGTCCTCGGCATAGACGCGGCTCTCGACCGACCAGCCGTCCATGCGGACATCCGCCTGGGCGATGGGCAGCCTCTCGCCGGCCGCGACCCGGATCATCAGCTCCACGAGGTCGAGCCCGGTCACCATCTCGGTGACGGGATGCTCGACCTGGAGCCGGGTGTTCATCTCCAGGAAGTAGAAGCTCCTGTCCTGGCCGGCCACGAACTCGACCGTGCCGGCGGAATCGTAGCCGACCGCCTGCGCCAGCGCGACCGCCTGCTCGCCCATCCTGCGGCGGGTTTCCGCGTCGAGGAGCGGCGACGGCGCCTCTTCCAGCACCTTCTGGTTCCGGCGCTGGATCGAGCATTCGCGCTCGCCGAGATAGATGACGTTGCCGTGCTTGTCCCCGATGACCTGGATCTCGATGTGGCGGGGATCGGTGATGAACTTCTCCACGAAGACGCGGTCGTCGCCGAAGGACGAAGCGGCCTCCGACTTCGCGCGCGCAAAACCCTCCGCCACCTCGTCCGCCGAATGGGCGATGCGCATGCCCTTGCCGCCGCCGCCGGCGGAGGCCTTGATCATCACGGGATAGCCGATCTCGTCGGCGATGCTCACGGCATGTTCCGGGCTCTCGATGATGCCGAGGAAGCCCGGGACGGTGGAGACCTTCGCGGCCGCAGCCGCCTTCTTCGATTCGATCTTGTCGCCCATCGCGGCGATCGCGGCCGGGTTCGGGCCGATGAACACGATCCCCTCCGCCTCGAGCGCGCGCGGAAAGGCCTCCCGCTCCGACAGGAAGCCGTAGCCGGGATGGACGGCCTGGGCGCCGGTCCGCCTGCAGGCGGCGACGATCTTGTCGATGACCAGATAGGATTCGGCGGCCGGCGCCGGCCCGATGGCCACCGCCTCGTCCGCCATCTCGACATGGAGCGCGTCGCGATCGGCCTCCGAATAGACCGCGACCGTCCTGATCCCCATGCGCCGGGCCGTCTTGATCACGCGGCAGGCGATCTCGCCGCGATTGGCGATGAGGATCTTCTCGAACATGGGGCCTCTGGTGCAGCGGGTATCCCACCGCAAGAGGGCAGGACAGGCCCCGTTAGCGCACCCTGCCCCGTTCGGGAAGCGAGCCGCTCAGAAGACGAGATCGGCCTTTCGGCCCGCCGCGGGCTCGTGCCGACCGCGTGCGCGCGAGCGCATCACGAAGGCGACCAGCGCCTCGTCGGAGGTCTCGGCCTCGCGCACGATCTCGAACGCGATCGTCACCGCGGTCTTCGTCGGGCCGGCGCCGCAGCCGAGCGAGGCGATGAGCCACTCGGCCGTCTCCCGGTCGACCCGGCCGGTCGGCCGCGACGACCAGACGACGAAATCGACGACCGTCTGCACCAGGAAAGCGCCCCAGCTCTCGTCCTTCTCGTGCAGCGCGCGATCCAGCGCGATCAGCACATCCGCCTCGTCGCGCGTCTCGATCCCGTTCGGCAGCACGTCCCGCCGCAACGAGAGCACGTCGGCCCGAGATATCTCGCCGCGACCCATCGTGCCGGTGATAAAATTCTCGAGTGACCACCTGATCATCTGATGCGCTCCCTGGAGCCATTTACTTGGCTCTCATGTCCGCTTTGATGCGTTGACCTTTGCGCAACCTCCGTTTTGCCGCAGTTAATCCGGATTCGTGAATCGACGTTCAGGTTAAACGAGGCTCATCGGGCGTGGTTGCCGGTTCGTTGCTGACGGGAACAGAACTGGCGCGAGCCGGATTGGGCAATGCACCGGGGGGACGAGGCGTGACGGCGGAGCAGGGCAGGTTCGACAGGCCGGGGGACGGGCCGCCACCCATCTTCCCGCCGCCCCAGCCGAGCGGGCTCAGCCCCGTGCTGGCGCGCAACATCCGCACGCTCACCGAGCGGCGCGGGCGCGAGAAGCGCGAGGCGAGCCGGCAGGAGAAGATCGCCGACGCCGTCACCCGCTTCGCCGGCAGCATGACCTTCGTCTACATCCACATGGCCGTCTTCGGCCTCTGGGTCGCGGTGAATGCCGGGCTCGCCCCGATCCTGCCGAAATGGGACGAGAGCTTCGTGATCCTCGGCACCTCGGCCTCCGTCGAGGCGATCTTCCTGTCCACCTTCGTGCTCATCAGCCAGAACCGCATGTCCGCCGCGGCGGACCGCCGGGCCGATCTCGACCTGCAGATCAGCCTGCTCGCCGAGCACGAGGTGACCAGGCTCGTGGGGCTCACGAGCGCCATCGCGGAGAAGCTCGGCATCGCGGACGCGGCCGACCCGCACCTGGAGGAGCTCAAGCAGGATGTCGCGCCGGATGCCGTCCTCGACGAGATCGAGCGGCGCAAGGAGCCGGACTAGATCCGCCGCCACCCGGGGCGTCTTCCGCGGCGGCGCGGAGACGGCGTATCCTGGGCAATCGCTACCTTGAGGAGGAACGCCATGCGTCACCGTCCCGCCCGCCGCCCGCTCGCCGCCTTCGCCGTCGCGATCGCCCTTCCGGCGGCGGCCCTCGCCCATCACGGCTGGAGCTCCTACGACAGCACCAAGCTCATCAAGGCGACCGGGCCGCTGAAGTCGGTCGCCTGGCGCAACCCGCATGCCGAGGCGAAGCTGGACTACCAGGGCCGGACCTGGGACGTGATCCTGGCGCCGACGAGCCGGATGGAGGCGCGCGGCCTGAAGCAGGACATGCTGAAGGACGGCACGGTCGCGACCGTGGAGGGCTATCCGCGCTCGGACGGCACGCCCGAGATGCGGCTCGAGCGGATCACGGTCGCGGGCAAGACCGTGGAGCTCCGGTAGGATCCCCGCGCCGGCCGGAGACGGACGGTGGAATGGCTGGCGGAAGCTCCGGAAGCGCTCCAGGCTTCGGGTCTGGGAGCCTGGGCGCGCGGCCCTGCCTATGCCTGGCTCAACGTCCTCCACCTCCTCGGGCTGGTGCTGCTGGTCGGCGGCATCGGCATTCTCGACCTGCGGCTGTGCGGCCTCGGGCGCGAGATCCCGGCCGCCGCCCTCGCCCGGTTCCTGACGCCCTTCGCGCTCCTCGGGCTGGCCGTCGCGATCCCGACCGGATTCGGGCTGTTCGCGGCGGACGCGGTCTCGCTCGCGGCGTCCGGGACGTTCCGCTGGAAGCTCGCGCTGATCGGGCTCGGGCTCGCCAACGCGGCCGCGTTCCGGCTCGCCTGGCAGAGGCAGATCGAGGGCTGGGACGAGGGTCCGAGCCCGGCAGGCCGGCTGGTCGCGGCCGCCTCGCTCGCCATCTGGCTCGCGGTCGCGACGCTCGGGCGGATGATCGCCTATACCTGAGGGTCAGGCTGCCGGAGCGGCGCCCTCCGGCTCCAGCGCCTTGGCGAAGTTGGCGAAGAACTCGTCGGCGTATTTCTTGGCGACGCCGTTGATGAGCCGCCCGCCGAGCTGGGCGATCTTCCCGCCGACCTGGGCCTCGACGTCATAGTTCAGGACCGTACCCCCGCCCTCGGCATCCTCCAGCCTGACCTTCGCGCCGCCCTTCGCGAAGCCTGCGACCCCGCCCTGCCCCTCGCCCGAAATCGTGTAGCCGTTGGGCGGGTCGATGTCGGAGAGCGTCACATTGCCCTTGAACGTCGCCTTCACGGGCCCGACCGCGACCTTGGCGGTCGCCGTGAACCCGTTCTCGCCCGTGCGCTCCAGCTCCTGGCAGCCGGGGATCGACCGCTTCAGGATCTCGGGATCGTTCAGCTTCTCCCAGACCGTCGCCCGGTCCGCCGGCAGCGTCACCGCGCCGTTCATCGTCATGGCCATCGTCGCTCTCCCGAAACTGGACGTCCGCCCCCTTCTGCCACCATGGCGGCGCGGTGCAAACTCCGGCCGCTGGCCCGCGGCTTGCTCCCGGCCTTTCGATCTGCGTGTCGCGCTGGATCGGACGCGGTTTCCGTGCATGATCGATTCCGGTGACGGCATTCATCTCGACCGTGAATGCGATCTAGGGTAGCGGCGGGCGCATGGAAGTCTTCGTGCAGCAGCTCATCAACGGGCTGACGCTTGGCTCGATCTACGGCCTCATCGCGATCGGCTACACGATGGTGTTCGGCATCATCGGCATGGTGAACTTCGCCCATGGCGACGTGTTCATGCTGTCGGCCTTCATCGCGCTGATCTTTTTCCTGATCCTGACGACCTGGCTCGGCATCTCGTCCGTCGCGCTCGCCCTGCTCGTCGTGATGATCGTCGCGATGGTGCTGACCTCGCTCTGGGGCTGGACGGTCGAGCGCCTCGCCTACCGGCCGCTGCGAGGCTCCTTCCGCCTCGCGCCGCTCATCTCGGCGATCGGGGTCTCCATCTTCCTGTCGAACTTCGTCCAGGTCGCACAGGGCGCCCGCAACAAGCCGACCCCGCCCATGGTGCCGGACGTGATCCCGCTGTTCGAGCGGAACGGCTACGTGGTCGCGCTCTCCTACAAGCAGATCATCATCATGGTGGTCACGGCGGTGCTGCTGACGGCATTCTGGTACGTGGTGCAGAAGACCTCGCTCGGCCGGGCCCAGCGCGCCTGCGAGCAGGACCGCAAGATGGCGGCCCTGGTCGGCATCGACGTCGACCGCACGATCTCGCTCACCTTCGTGATGGGCGCCGCGCTCGCGGCCGTCGCCGGCACGATGTACCTCCTCTATTACGGCGTGGTGAACTTCGCCGACGGCTTCGTGCCGGGCGTGAAGGCTTTTACGGCCGCGGTGCTGGGCGGCATCGGATCGCTGCCCGGCGCCGTCATCGGCGGCCTGATCATCGGCCTCATCGAGACGATGTGGTCGGCCTATTTCTCCATAGAATACAAGGACGTGGCCGCCTTCTCGATCCTCGCCATCGTGCTGACCTTCATGCCGTCCGGCATCCTGGGCCGGCCGGAGGTCGAGAAGGTCTGATGTCGGCCGTCCATCCGACCTCCGTCGCGCCGACCTCCGATGCGGCGCTGACGGGCGGAGACGTCTCGGCGGCCGGCCGGCGCGGCGTCGATCTCGCCGGGACGCTGAGGAGCGCCGTCATGGCGGCGCTCCTGATGTTCGGCCTCGCCGTTCCGATCCTGCTGCTGCGCACGGAGCAGGGACCGGGCGGGGGCCTGATCCTCATCCCGCGCTGGAACCTCGTCCTCGTCTGCTGCGGGCTCGTCTTCCTCGCCCGGCTCGCGATCGGGCTCCTCGGCGGCGACCAGGGCCTGTTCAGCCGCGCCCGCACCCGGAAGGCGACGATCACGGTCTCGGCCGACCCGGCGAAGCAGTCCGGCTTCCGCTTCGCCGCGGTCGCGACGCCGCTCTTCGTCGGCGCGGCCGTCGCCTTCCCGCTGATCGTCTACCTGCTGAAGGGCGGGCTCGCCGAATCCCGCTACTGGATCGATCTCGGCATCCTGATCCTGACCTACGTGATGCTCGGCTGGGGGCTGAACATCGTGGTCGGGCTCGCGGGCCTGCTCGACCTCGGCTACGTCGCCTTCTACGCGGTCGGCGCCTATTCCTACGCTCTCCTCTCGACCACCTTCGGGCTCTCCTTCTGGATCTGCCTGCCGCTCGCCGGGATCCTCGCGGCCTTCTGGGGGATCCTGCTCGGCTTCCCCGTGCTGCGGCTCCGGGGCGACTATCTCGCCATCGTGACCCTGGCCTTCGGCGAGATCATCCGGCTCGTCCTCATCAACTGGGTCGACGTGACGGGCGGCGGCGCCGGCATCTCGTCGATCCCGCGCGTCACCTTCTTCGGCATCCCCTTCACGGCCGGCGAGGAGGGATTCGCGGCCCGGTTCGGGCTCGAATTCAACCCGATGCAGCGGGTGGTCTTCCTCTACTACCTCATCCTGGTTCTCGCCCTCATCACGAACCTCGTGACGATCCGGCTGCGGCGGCTGCCGATCGGGCGCGCCTGGGAGGCCTTGCGCGAGGACGAGATCGCCTGCCGGTCGCTCGGCATCAACACGACGAACACCAAGCTCACCGCCTTCGCGATCGGGGCCATGTTCGGCGGCTTCGCCGGCTCCTTCTTCGCGACCCGGCAGGGCTTCATCAGCCCGGAGAGCTTCAACTTCCTCGAATCGGCGACGATCCTGGCCATCGTCGTCCTCGGCGGGATGGGATCGCAGGTCGGCGTGGCGGTCGCGGCCATCGCGATGGTCGCGGGACCGGAACTGCTGCGCAACCTGGGATTCCTGAGGGCCGTCTTCGGCGAGGGCTTCGATCCGAACGAGTACCGGCTCCTCCTCTTCGGCCTCGCCATGGTGGCCATGATGGTCTGGCGCCCGCGCGGACTGATCTCGGTGCGCGAGCCCTCGGTCGTGTTCAGGGAGCGCAAGTCCATCTCCGGGTCGCTCGTGAAGGAGGGCCACGGCTGATGGCCTCGTCCGACGCCGTCCTGGAAGTCGAGCATCTCACCATGCGGTTCGGCGGCCTCGTCGCGGTCGGCGACCTCTCATTCGCCTGCCGGCGCGGGGACATCACGGCGCTGATCGGCCCGAACGGCGCCGGCAAGACGACCGTGTTCAACTGCATCACGGGCTTCTACCGCCCGACGGAGGGAATGATCAGCCTGCGCCACCCCTCCGGCGCGACGCATCTTCTCGAGCGGCTGCCCGGCCACGCCATCACCTGGCGCGCGAAGGTGGCGCGGACCTTCCAGAACATCCGGCTCTTCTCGGGCATGACGGTGCTGGAGAACCTGCTCGTCGCCCAGCACAACCCGCTGATGATCGCCTCCGGCTTCACGCTGGCCGGGCTCCTCGGCCTGCCGGGCTTCAGGCGCGCCGAGAAGGAAGCCGTCGAGAAGGCGGCCCTCTGGCTGGAGAAGACCGGGCTCGTCGACCGCGCGGACGACCCGGCGGGCGATCTGCCCTACGGCGCGCAGCGGCGGCTGGAGATCGCCCGCGCCATGTGCACGGACCCGATCCTGCTCTGCCTCGACGAGCCGGCGGCCGGCCTCAACCCCCGCGAGAGCCTCGAGCTGAACGATCTTCTCCTGTCGATCCGCGCCGAGCAGGGCACCTCGATCCTCCTGATCGAGCACGACATGTCGGTCGTCATGGAGATCTCCGACCACGTCGTGGTGCTCGATTACGGCGTGAAGATCGCCGACGGGGTGCCGGCCGAGGTGCGCAGCGATCCCCGCGTCATCGCGGCCTATCTGGGCGTCGAGGACGAGGAGGTCGAGGAGGTGGAGGCCGAGGTCGGCGTGGAGATCCCGGCATGAGCGTCGCCGGCATCAACGTGCTCGTCGAGGAGACGCGGGCGGCCGAGAAGGCGCGTACGGCGCCCCTGCTCTCCGTGCGCGGCGTCGAGACCTATTACGGCAACATCATCGCCCTGAAGGGCGTCGACCTCGACGTGCACGAGGGCGAGATCGCGACCCTCATCGGGGCGAACGGCGCCGGCAAGTCGACCCTCATGATGACGATCTGCGGCAACCCGCGGGCGCGGCGCGGCCGCATCGTCTTCGACGGCCGGGACATCACGAACCTGTCCACGCACGAGATCGCGCGGCTGCGGATCGCGCAATCTCCGGAAGGGCGCCGCATCTTCCCGCGCATGACGGTCTACGAGAACCTCCAGATGGGGGCCTCGCTCGACAATTTCGCCCATTTCAACGACGATCTCGAGCGGATGCTGGCCATCTTCCCGCGCCTGAAGGAGCGCCTGCACCAGCGCGGCGGGACGATGTCCGGCGGCGAGCAGCAGATGCTCGCGATCGCGCGCGCCCTGATGGCGCGCCCCCGCCTCCTCCTGCTCGACGAGCCCTCGCTCGGCCTCGCGCCGCTCATCGTGAAGCAGATCTTCGCCGTCATCCGCGAGCTCAACGAGCGCGACGGGATGACCGTCTTCCTGGTGGAGCAGAACGCCTATCACGCGCTGAAGCTCGCCCATCGCGGCTACGTGATGGTGACGGGCACGATCACCATGACCGGAACGGGCAAGGAGCTGCTGGCGAACCCGCAGGTCCAGGCCGCCTATCTGGAGGGCGGGCGGCACTGACCGGAGGCTCCCGTTGGAACGCCTGTTCGACTGCGACCCCGCCAAGCGGGAGCGGCTGATCGCCGACCGGGGCATCGATCTCCTCAGCCTGATCCCGATCTTTGCCGATCGATCCCGCCTCGACTTCGAAGATCGCCGGAGAGATTATGGGGAGATGCGATACGTCACTATTGGCCAGGTGGGTGGTCGCGTGTTCACCCTCGTCTATACCATCGAGGCGAGGTGACGTGGCTGATCACAGCCTGGCCTTCAAGCCGGCGCGAGCGCGCGCTCTACGCCGAACGGGCATCGCGATGACCTACAAGCAGCTTGCAGACGGAACCGTTGTCGAAGTGCTGCCGGATGGCGGCTCCAAGCCCGTCCCAACCCGCACCGATTGGGACCGCCTCGCGCGTCTGTCCGACGACGAGATCGAGGAACTCGCGGCGTCCGACCCCGATCACCCGGCACTCGACGACCGCTTCTGGGGCGATGCCGCGAAGCAGGCACGGACCGTTGTCCGACTCGAGCCGGACGTGGCCGCGCAGTTCGGAGGGGAGGAGCACGACCTCGACCGACGCGTCAACGCGATCCTGCGCGATCACTTCCGTGCCAAGCGGGCCGCTTCGTGATGCAAGGCCTCCTCTACGAAGAACCCTCCGCCTGGCTGTTCATCCTGGTCACGGTCGTGCTCGGCGGCTGGGCGGCCTGGATGACCGGCCGTGCGCTCGCGCTCACCTGGCGCCCCTTTTGGCAGGTTCTGCTCTGGTCGCTGCCGCTCGGTCTCGCCGTGCGGTTCATCCACTATGCTCTTTTCGAGGGCACCTTCCTGAGCCTGCATTTCTACCTGGTCGACCTCGTGATCGTCACCGCGATCGCCTCGCTCGGCTACCGCTATTTCCGCGCCCGCCAGATGACGCGGCAATACGGCTGGCTCTATGAGCGCGCGGGGCCGTTCTCCTGGCGCGAGAAGGCGCAGGCCTGACGCCCTTTTCCGCATCCCGCCCCCGGTGACAACGACAGGAAAACCGGCAAGACTGCCCCGTGAGGCGGTCCCGCCGCCAGGGCGGTCACGCTGCCCAAGCCGGACGGCGGATCCGGCCCATATGTTCAGGGGAGAGCTCGCATGAAGACAGGATTGTTGACCGGCCTCGCGCTCGGCTTCGGCCTTGCCGTATCCGGGGCGGCGCAGGCCCAGATCAAGCTCGGCGTGGCTGGGCCGATCACCGGGCCGAACGCGGCTTTCGGAGCGCAGCTGAAGAACGGCGCCGAACAGGCCGTCGAGGACATCAACGCCAAGGGCGGCGTGATGGGCCAGAAGATCGCCCTCCAGGTCGGCGATGACGTCTCCGATCCCAAGCAGGGCGTCTCCATCGCCAACAAGTTCGCCGCCGACGGCGTGAAGTGGGTCGTCGGCCACTTCAATTCGGGCGTCTCTATCCCGGCGTCCGAAGTCTATCAGGAAGCCGGGCTCATCCAGATCTCGCCTGCCTCGACGAACCCGAAATACACCGACCGCAACATGTGGAACACGTTCCGCACCTGCGGCCGCGACGACCAGCAGGGCGCGGTGGCCGGCGCCTACCTGTCCGACAAGTTCAAGGGCAAGAAGGTCGCTGTCGTCCACGATAAGACGCCCTACGGCAAGGGCCTGGCCGACGAGACGCAGAAGGCCATGAACGGGAAGGGCCTCAAGGAAGTCCTCTACGAAGGCATCAATCCCGGCGAGAAGGACTATTCCGCGCTGGTCTCGAAGCTGAAATCCGCCAATGTCGACGTGGTCTATTTCGGCGGGCTCCATACGGAGGCCGGCCTGATCATCCGGCAGATGCGGGACCAGGGCCTGAAGGCTCCGCTCATGTCGGGCGACGGCATCGTGTCGGCCGAGTTCACCTCGATCGCCGGCCCCGGCGCCGAGGGCACCTTGATGACCTTCTCGCCGGATCCCCGCAAGAACCCGAACGCCAAGGACGTCGTCGCCAAGTTCAGGGCGAAGAACTACGACCCGGAGGCCTACACGCTCTACAGCTATGCCTCCGTGCAGGTTCTCGCCCAAGCGGCCGAGGGTGCCAAGTCGACGGACGGCAAGAAGATGTCGGACTTCATGAAGTCCGGCCACGTCTTCAAGACCGTGATCGGCGACATCTCCTTCGACAAGAAGGGCGACATCACCCGGCCGGACTACGTCATGTATGTCTGGAAGAAGGGCGCCGACGGCAAGATCGACTATTCGGGCAACGAAGTCGGGATGTAATCCGAAGCCTGGGCGAGGTCCGCCGGACCTCGCCTTCAGCAAGCATCGAGGTCAGGCCCGCCGGTGGCGGGCCTTTCATTTTGGCCGCGGCCCGCCCGCACGGCTGCCTCGATCAACCTTCGAAGACCGCATGAACTACGTGTTTCTCGTGATCGCGATCGCCGCCGAGGTGATCGGGACCTCCGCCCTCAAGGCCTCGGAGGGTTTCACCCGCGCCGGCCCGGCAATCCTGTCGATCGCCAGCTTCGCGGTCGCGCTCTACCTCGTCGGCCTCGCGATGCGGACCATCCCGGTCGGGGTGGTCTACGCGACCTGGTCGGGCCTCGGGATCGTGCTGATCACGACCGTGGGAGCGGTCTTCTTCCGCCAGCATCTCGCCTGGCCCGTCCAGGCGGGCATCGCGCTGATCGTGATCGGCGTGGTCGTCGTGAACGTCTTCTCGGGTCCGCACGGCGCCTGAGGGACCCCGCTCCCCATCCCGGCCGCGGCGCGCTATGAAACGCCCATGAGCCTCGATGCCCTCCTCGTCTTCGCCGCCGCGCTGTTCGTCGCCGCAGCCGCGCCGGGACCCGGCATCGCGGCGCTCGTCGCCCGGGTGCTCGGGCGCGGCACCGGCGGGGCGGTCGCGTTCACGACCGGGCTCGCGCTCGGCGACGTGGTCTGGCTCGCGGTGGCGGTCGCCGGCCTCTCGGCCCTCGCCCAGAGCTTCCACACCGTCTTCCTCGTCCTGAAATATGCCGGCGCGGCCTATCTCCTGGTCCTCGCCTGGAAGCTCTGGACGGCGCCGGCCGCCCCGGCGGGGTCCGGCGAGGCGCCGCGGCCGGATCCGTCCTGGCGGCTGTTCCTGGCCGGCCTCGCGGTCACGCTCGGCAACCCGAAGGTGATGGTGTTCTATCTGGCGCTCGTGCCGAACCTCATCGACGTGGCGTCCATCACGCCGCTCGGCTTCGCGGAGCTCGCCGCCGTGCTGCTCGCGGTGCTGGCGGTCGTGTTCGGATCCTATATCCTGCTCGCGGCCCGCGCCCGGCGGCTGCTCGCGAGCCCGCGGGCGGTCCGGGCGGTGAACCGCACGACGGGCGCCGTCATGGCGGGCGCCGCGGTCGCGGTCGCGACGCGGTGACCGGCATGAACGGCCTTCGAAACCTCCTGACGGATGTCCCGGGCATCCGGGTCGGCAACGCGCACGACGAAAGGCTCGCGAGCGGCGTGACGGTCGCGCTCTTCGACCGGCCGGCCGTCGCCTCGGTCTTCGTGGCGGGCGGCGGGCCGGCCGGGCGGGACCAGGAATGCCTCGAGCCGGACCGCGCGGTGGAGCGCATCGACGCGGTCGTGCTGTCCGGCGGCTCGGGTCTGGGGCTCGATGCCGCCACCGGCGCGCAGGCCTGGCTGCGCGAGCGCGGGCGCGGCATCCCCGTGGCGAGCGTCCGGGTGCCGATCGTGCCGAGCGCCGTCCTGTTCGACCTGCTGAACGGCGGCGACAAGAATTGGGGCCGCTTCCCGCCCTATCGCGAGCTCGCCTATGCGGCCTGCGAGGCGGCGTCCGAAGACTTCGCGCTCGGAACGCAGGGCGGCGGCTACGGCGCCACGACGGTCGACCTGAAGGGCGGGGTCGGCTCGGCGAGCGCCACGACGCCGTCCGGCTACACGGTCGGCGCGCTTGCCTGCGTGAACGCGATCGGCTCCGCTGTGGTCGCGGGCGGCCCGCATTTCTGGGCCGCACCCTTCGAGCAGGGCCGGGAATTCGGCGGCCTCGGCCTGCCCGCCCGCCTGCCGGACGGCGCACGCCGCTTCCGCTGGAAGGGGCAGCGCGAGCCCGCGACCACGCTCTGCCTCGTCGCGACCGACGCGACGCTCGGCAAGGCGGAGGCCAGGCGGCTCGCGATCATGGCGCAGGGCGGACTCGCCAAGGCGCTCAGCCTCTCGCACGCGCCGATGGACGGGGACACGGTCTTCGCCGTCTCGACGCTCGCGAAGCCGGCCGAGGGCGGCCCGGAGCTCCTGACCGAACTCGGCGCCACGGCCTCCGACTGCCTGGCCCGCGCCATCGCGCGCGGGGTCCATGCGGCGACCGCCCTGCCCTTTCCCAGCGCGCTGCCGGCCTGGTCCGACCTCTTCGGGGCCGGAGGGGGCTGAGGCCCTCAGAGCTTGCCCATCGCGTACCGGATGGTGCAGCGCGGCTCCGACCATGCCAGCGCCGCATCGAGATGGAAGCCGAGCGCGGCCTCGTTCAGCCGGTGCGTCTCGGCCTCGGGCGGCACGTCCACGGCGGCGGGATCGAAATAGCCGAAGCGCAGGCAGACCGCCGGGCGGGCATTCTGGTCGGCCCAGGCCACGACGAGCGCCTCGCCCGCGATCTTGGAGGCCGCATACCAGGTCATCCTCGGCGCGAGCCGCCATGCGGCGAAATCCGCCCAGACCGAGCTCGCATAGACGAGGCGCCCGATCCCGTGCTCGTCGCAGGCCTGGAGCACGTTGAGGAGGGCCTCGGTGTTCGCCTTCGCGGCGCTCGCGAAGGCGGAGGCCGGGTCCGGGTCGGCCGCGAGATGCACCAGGGTCCCGGCCCCGGCGAGACGGCCTGCCCAGGCCGGGTCGTAGCGCGCCAGATCGCCCTCCTCCCGGTCGAGGAGGACGAGGTCGCGGCCCCGCCAATGCCCGGCGAGGGCGCGCCCGATCCGACCGCGCGCGCCCGTGACGACGATCCGGCCCGCCTCCATTCCCCGCCTCCGCGCAGCTTCGCGCCGGCGGCTTACCCGAGAACGGGGCCGGACGCCCGCCCTATCTGGTCGCGAACTTCATCGTCAGCGAGCCGCGGGCCTGGAAGCCGGGCGAGCGGTCGAGGTCGAGATACTTGATGTAGCGCTTGTCGAAGATGTTCGAGAGCGTGAGGTCGGCGCGGATCCAGTCGTTGTGCTCGTATGACGCGAAGAAGTCGACGAGCGCGAACTCCTTGGTGTTCACCACGACCGTGCTCGCGGGAATGTTCGCGCGCGCATCGTTGTAGACGATCCGCGTTCCGACCGTCAGGCGCCGGTCGAGGAAGCGGAGGCCGAGCGTCGCCGCGACCTTGTCCGGCGGAACGGTGAGCAGCGTCGCCCGGGTGGCGGCATTGATGCCGTCCGTGTGGGAATAGGCCAGCGAGAGGAAGCCGTCGCCCCAATCGTAGGCGCCCTCGATCTCGACGCCCGAGAGGTCGGCGCGCGCGATGTTGCGGTATTGCTGCGCCTGGACGGGGATCTGGCATGGCCCGAAGGGCGCCGTGCGCCCGGCGCAGAGCGCGTTCAGGGCCGGGCTCGGCGCCACGGCGACGAAGGTGCGCGGCCCGACGCCCTGGATGTCGATGAAGTTGTCGACCTCGTTGAAGAAGCCGACGACCTTGCCGCGGAAGGCGTCGCCGTCCTTGAGGATGTTGTCGAACTTGATGTTCACGCCCGCTTCGACGTTGTGGGCGGTCTCCGGCCGGAGCGCCGTGTTCGGCAGGATCTGGAAGGCCGGGAACGGATGGGTCCCGGAGATGAGGGTCTCGCTGATGGAAGGGGCGCGGTAGCCTTCCGCATAGGTCCCGAAGAACTCGATCCACGGGAACGGCGAGACCCCGACCGTGCCGCGCGGCGAGATCCGGTCGCCGCTCGACCGGAAGCCGCCGCCCGAGAGCTCGTAGGAATCGTAGCGCAGGGCGCCGATCGCCCGCAGCCAGCCGCCGAAGCGCATCTCGTCCTGCACGAAGGCGCCGGCGAGGTCGCGCCGGCCGCTCGGCGTGAAGGCGGAGGTGTAGCCGCCCGCCTGGTCGGTCGTGCGCACCCGGTCGAAGGCGCCATCGCCGCCGAAAGTGAGCGCATGGCTGACCGGCCCCGTGTCGAACCGGGAGGTGTTGAAGATGTCGAACCCGTAGGTATCGAGGTCGATCATGACCGGCGCGCCCGGGCGGGCGCCGAGCGCCGTGTAGGTCCGCGAGGCGCTGTCCGCCACGAAGGTGCGGACCTCGTCCGTGGTCGAGAAATAGCTCTTCACGCTGAGATCGATCAGCGGCTGGCCGACCGGCGTGAAACGGTAGCCGAGCGTATAGGTCTGCGTGTCGACGTTCGACTGGAACCGCGCGCCCGTGCCCGAGCTGCCGTTATTGGCGAAGTCGAATTTCTGCGTCAGGGCGGAGAAGCTGAGCTGGTGTCCCTCGGCCGGGTTCACGTTGACCTTGAAGTTGCCCGCCTTCAGCTCGCTCCCGGTATCGGCGATCAGGATGCCGGCCCCGTCGCGGTACACGTAGTTCTGCCGGTACACGAACTGGCCGAACACGTTGACCGCATTGTTCGGCAGGCGCACGCCCACGCTGGACGAGTTGACGATACCGTAGCCGTTCGTGCCGCCGCCGATCTTCTGCACGGCGCCGGCCTGTTCCTCCGGCCTCAGGATGTCGTCGATCCCGAGCGTCCGGAACGACACGACGCCGCCGATCGCGCCCGAGCCGTAGATGGTCGAGACGGGCCCGCGCGTGATGTCGACCCCGCCGATGAGCTCCGGGTCGAGATAGAAGACGCCGCTCGCCCCGTGTCCCGTCGACTGGAAGTTCTGGCGGGCGCCGTCGACCAGCACGTTGACCCTGCCGAAATTCTGCAGGCCGCGGATGTTGATCGCCTGGGCGGGGTCGTTGTGGTTCTCCTGGGTGGTGACGCCGGGGACCTGCCGCAGCAGGTCGGAGACGCGGTCCGGCTGGATGTCGCGCACGGTGTCGCGGGAGACGACGCTCGCACCGGCCAGGGCCTCGATCGCCCTCTCCTCGGTCTTCGTGGACGTGACCGTGATCTCGTCGAGCGCCGTCTCGCCCGAGGCGGAAGGAGGGTGCCGCGCGGCTGCGCCCGGCGGCACGGTGGCTTGCGCGACAGCGTGCGGGGCAAGGAGGGAGACGCCCGCGAGGCAGGACGCCCCGAGGAGCAGCGAACGTGTTCCAGCAAGCATGAGACAGGCCCAACCAATCGGATTGTCGGCTGGCTGGCTGGGCCTCTCGGGCCTGGCTGGCTGGCGTTCGGCTCGAGCTGAGCCGTTTCGGCCTCTGTTCCGTCCCGGTCGGATCAGGTCAAGGCAGATGTTCTCGCCTTGTAAAAAGTCTAATTCGTATCTCTTTCCGCCACAGAGCGTAGTCCGCTCGGGCGCGACGAAGACATGCAAGTAAACATCGGCGAGTGTTGCAGAATTGCGTCAGGCACATCCCGGCTCGAACGGGCGGTCAGGCCGCCGCCCGAGCCGGTCCGTGCGGCAGGACGAAGGGCCGCCCGCCCGGCGGCACCGCGCCGACGCTGAGATCGACGCCGAAGACGCGCCTGAGGAGCGCGTCGTCGAGGATCGCGGCCGGGGCGCCCGCGGCGACGAGGCGCCCGCCCGCCATCACCAGGAGGTCGTCCGCATAGGCCGAGGCGAGGTTGAGGTCGTGCAGGACGGCGAGGACGGCCATGCCCCCTCGCGCGAGCGCGGCCGCCTGGTCGAGGAGCGCGAGCTGATGCGTAAGGTCGAGGCTGGCGGTCGGCTCGTCGAGCAGGAGCACCTGCGCCTCGGCGACCGTGCGCCCCGCCGAAAGCTGCGCCAGCACGCGCGCGAACTGGACGCGCTGCTGCTCGCCGCCCGAGAGGCTCTGATAGGCCCGTCCGGCCAGGGACGCGACATCGGCCCGGGAGAGCGCGGCCGCCACCATCTCGGCGCGGGCGGCCGCGGTGAGGCCCCGCCCGATCCCGTCGAGCCCGATCCGGACGACCTCGCCGACCGTGAACGGAAAGGCGAGCCGCGAGGCCTGGGGCAGCACCGCCCGCATGCAGGCGAGCCGCCAGCCCGGAATGCGCTCGACCGGGCTTCCGGAATAGAGCACCTCGCCGGCGCTCGGCCGGAGCTCGCCGCAGAGAAGGCGCACCAGCGTCGATTTCCCCGCACCGTTCGGCCCGACGACCACGGCGAGCCGCCCGGGCTCGAGCCGGACCGTCACGTCCGCGACGAGCGCCTTCGGCCCGATCCGGAAGGCGAGATCCCGTCCCTCGAGCGGCGCCGTCATGCGTCGAGCACCGTCGAGCGGCGAAGCAGGAGCCAGAGGAAATAGGGCGCGCCGATGAGCGCGGTCACGATGCCGATCGGCAGCTCCGCCGGCGCGACCGCGACCCGGGCCACCATGTCGGCCGCGACCAGGAGAGCCGCGCCGAGAAGAGCGGAGGCGGGGAGGAGTACGCGATGGTCGGGCCCGGCCACGATGCGCACGGCGTGGGGCACGACGAGCCCCACGAACCCGACCGGCCCGGCGGTCGCGACGGCGGCGCCGACGGCGACCGCGATCGTCAGGACGGCCAGCGCCTTCACCCGCTGGACGGCGATGCCGAGGTGGAACGCCTCCGCCTCGCCGAGGACGAGCGCGTTCAGGGCGCGCGCCAGGAAGGGCGCCGCGGCGAAAGTCAGCGCCAGCATCGGCAGGATCGCCGCGAGCTTCGTCCAGGTCGCGCCGCCCACCGCCCCGAGCGTCCAGAAGGACAGGTCCCGCAGCTGGCGGTCGTCGCTCAGGAAGGCGAGGAAGCCGGTCCCGGCCATGGAGAGCGCCGCGAGCGCGACGCCGGCAAGCAGCATGGTGGCGATGGAGGTGCGGCCGCGGCGCGTCGCGATGGCGTAGAGCAGCGCGGTCGCCGCCAGCGCGCCCAGGAAGGCGGCGACCGGCAGGACCTCGAACGGCAGCGGGCCGGTCGCGAACCGATGGCCGAGGACGATGACCCCTGCGACCGCGACGGTCGAGCCGGAGGACACGCCGATCAGCGCCGGATCGGCGAGCGGGTTGCGGAACAGGCCCTGCAGGAGCGCGCCCGAGACGGCGAGAAGGGCGCCCACGGCCAGTCCGACGAGGGTGCGGGGCATGCGGATGTCGAGCACGATCGCCACGTCGCGGAGGAGGCCCGGGTCGGCGCTCGCGCCGGCCCGCCCGGCCCGGAGCACATCCACCACCCGGCCCGGCGGGATCGCGACGGCCCCGGTCCCGAGCGACAGGACCGCCACGCCGGCGACCAGCGCCGCAAGCAAGGCAAGGACCGCGGCCGGGGCCGGCCTCGGCGACGCATCCGCGCCCCGGGAGGCGAGGCCGGTCCGCACGGCGCGGGCCGCAGCGCTCATTCGGCCCGGAAGCCGGGCTTCAGGGCGAGCAGCAACTCGCGCGCCGCTTCCGGCGTCCGCGGCCCGAAACCGAGAAGATAGAGACCGTTCATCTTGACCAGCCGCCTGTCGCGGCCCGCCGGGGTCTGGGACAGGGCCGCCCCTTCGAGCACGTCGGCAGCCGGCACCGCGCCCGGCCCCGTCTCCATCATGACGACCACCTCCGGCTGGGCCGCCAGGATTGCCTCGTCCGTCATCGGCTTGTAGCCCTCGAAACCGGTGGCGACGTTCTCCGCCCCGGCAAGCGCGAGCATGCCGTCGGCGGTCGTGTTCCGGCCGCCCACCATCGCGCGCCCGTTCTGGAGCGACAGGATGAAGAGCGCCCGGACCGGCCGGGCGATGCGGGCCCGGCTCTCCGCCAGCGCCGCGAAGCCCATCTCCACCTCCTTGAGGAGCTCCGCAGCCTCCTTCTCCCGCCCGACGGCGCGCGCCACGGCCTCGATCTTGCGCGCCACGCCGGCCGGCGTCGGAGCTTCCGGGATCGGCTCGATCGGGACCCCGGCCTCGCGCACCTGCTTGAGCACGTCCGGCGGCCCCGCCCCATCCACCGCCAGGACCAGATCGGGCCGGGCAGACAGGATGCCCTCGGCCGAGAGCTGGCGCAGATAACCGACATTCGGCTTGGTCCGCATCACCTCCGGCGGATGGATGCTGGTGGTATCGACCGCGACGACGAGGTCCCCTGCCCCGAGCCGGTACAGGATCTCCGTCACGGCACCCCCGAGCGACACGATGCGCGCCGGCGGGCGGGCCTCCGCCGCACCCGCCGGGAAGGCCAGGAGAGCCGCGACGAGGAGCGCGGCGAACCGTGCGGCGGGCGAGCGAGAGAGAGCGGGAAGCGCGATCATCGGGTCACTTCGTCAGGATGAGCTTGTCGTGCTGGGTGACGCGGAGCCGATAGCGCTCGCCGCGATGAAGGATGATCACCTCGCGCCCGCCGGCCAGAAGCTCCCGCGCCTCGACGGCGCGCGGCTCCCTCCCGTCCGCGCGCGGGCCCTCCGCGTCGCGCGGCCGCACCTCGCCGTCGCGCGTCATCTCCGCCATGCACGCAAAGGTGCCTCCAATAAATCTACTTTAGAACAAAGAAAAACTTATGCCCTGTTCTTCTTGACCTGGGTATATCGGCGCTCCTATGAAAACAACACCTGCCGGACGGCGTTCGGCTAAAGGCGTGGCGGGCAGCTCACGCGAATTCCTGCGGCAGGAGCCGGCAGCTGAGGAGGGACGAGACGGTGTTCATCGCGATGAACCGGTTCAAGGTCTTGAAGGACGCGACGGAGGACTTCGAGGCCGTGTGGCGCAACCGGGACAGCCACCTCAACGAGATGAAGGGTTTCGTCGAATTCCACCTCCTGCGTGGGCCGGAGCACGAGGACCACATCCTCTATTCCTCGCACACGGTCTGGGCGTCGAAGGCGGATTTCGAGGCCTGGACGAAGTCGGAGCAGTTCCGCAAGGCGCATGGCCGCGCTCCGGGGACGAGGCCGCTCTATGCCGGCCACCCGCAATTCGAGGGCTTCGAGGTGATCCAGACGCTCACGCGGGAGACACCCGCCCAGGCCGCGGAATGAGCGCCGCGCTGGCGGACGAGGCCTCGCGCCTCCGGGCCGCCCTGGCGGCTGCGCCGGACGGCGTGCTGGAGGAGGTCGCCCGGCGCGAGGGCGCGACCTACCGGGCCGTGCTCGACGCGCTCGGGCCGGACCAGGCCGCCGCCGTTCCGGGCGAGCGCTTCGAGGAGGTCTGGAGCGAGCTCGCCGGCTGGGAGGGCGAGATCACCTTCATCGTGCACACGGCCGACGGCGTCTTCGAGACGCGCGGGCGCGTGCCGCCGGGCGCCTTCGGGCGCGGCTATTTCAACATCCACGGCGACAGCCCGATCGGCGGGCACATCCGGGCGGAGCGCTGCGCGGCGATCTATTTCGTCGACCGGCCCTTCTTCGGCCGCCGCTCCTGCTCCGTGCAGTTCGTCAACCGGGATGGCGGCGCCATGTTCAAGATCTTCGTCGGCCGCAACGCCGCCCGCGAGCTCGATCCCGCCCAGCTCGCCCGTTTCGAGGCGGCGTTCCGGCGCTACGCCGGCGCCTGACGCGCCTGTCCCGCGGGGCCGCCGCCCCGGCTCCGCTGCCGTTTTCCTGAAACTTGGCCGTACTCGTCGGGCGTTGTGCGCCCGCCATGTGCGCGGACGCACCGCTTTGCGGCGGCCGGGCGGCCAGATTGCGATCGTCGAGAGACGGTTAAGAACGGGGAAAGGCAATGGACAGGATCGGTCAGAGGCTGGACGCGATGATCTGCGAGATCGCCGCCTTCGTGTGGCTCGTCCGCGCCGCGGCGCGCTGAACCCGGCCCAGCCCCGCCCGAGGGCGGCGGCTCCCACTTCCCGCTTGCAGGGGAGCGAATACCCGGCGCATTAGCGAGGCTCTGACATCGAGGCCTCCGTTGCGCGACTTCTTCACTCCAGGACGCTCCCTCGCCATCGGGAGCGCCGGCATGGCGGCGACCAGCCACCCGCTTTCCACGCTCGCCGCGGTCGAGATCCTCAAGTCCGGCGGCAACGCCATGGATGCCGCGATCGCAGCCGTCGCGGTGCAATGCGTGGTCGAGCCGGCCATGACGGGGATCGGCGGCGACTGCTTCGTCCTCTATTCGCGCAACGGCGGCGTGCCGGTGGCGCTGAACGGCTCCGGCCGCGCCCCGGAGGGCGCCCGGGCGGAGTGGTTCGCCGAGCAGGGCCTGTCCGAGATCGCGGCGACCTCGCCCCATTCCGTGACGGTTCCCGGCGCGGTGGACGCCTGGTGCACGCTGAACGCGGAGCACGGGACGAAGGGCCTGGACGAGCTTTTCGCGCCCGCGATCCGCTGCGCCGAGGACGGCTACCGCGTCGCCCCGCGCGTCGCCTTCGACTGGCGCCGCAACATCGCAAAGCTCTCGCACGACCCGGACGCCAAGGCCGCCTTCCTGCCGGGCGGGGAGGCGCCGCGCACGGGCGATCTCATGCGGCTTCCGGCGCTCGCCAAGACCCTGCGGCGCATCGCCCGGGAAGGCCGCTCGGCCTTCTACGAGGGCGAGGTCGCGGCCGAGATCGTGGCCAAGCTGAAGGCGCTCGGCGGCCACCACACTGAGGCGGATTTCGCCCGGCAGCGCTCCAAGCCCGTCGAGCCCATCCGCACCGCCTTCCGCGGCATGGACGTGTACGAATGCCCGCCCAACGGGCAGGGCCTCATCGCGCTCATGATGCTGAACCTCGCCGACCACGTGGATCTCGCCGGCGGAACGGCGGACCGCACGCATGTCCTGGCCGAGATCACCAAGGCCGCCTACCACGCCCGCGACGCGCATCTCTGCGACCCCGATCACGGCGAGCTGCCCGTCGCGCATTTCCTGTCGGAGGAGTGGGTGCGGCGCGTCCTGCCGCATATCGATGCGAGGCGCGCGAAGGCGCTGCCGACCTGGGACGAGGTCGCCCACAAGGACACGGTCTATCTCACGGTGGTCGACCGCGACCTGAACGCGGTCTCCTTCATCAATTCGCTCTTCGGCGCCTTCGGGTCCGGCATCTTCGCGCCCGGATCGGGCGTCCTGCTGCATCATCGCGGCAGCGCCTTCCGGACGCTCCCCGGCCACCCGAACGCGATCGGGCCGGGCAAGCGTCCGCTCCACACCATCATCCCCGGCATGGTGATGAAGGATGGGCGCGCGATCATGCCCTTCGGCGTGATGGGCGGGCAGTACCAGGCGACGGGCCATGTCGACTTCCTGTCCAAGGTCTTCGATCTCGGGCTCGACATCCAGGAGGCTTCCGACGCGCCGCGCAGCTTCGCGACCGAGGGACGCCTCCAGCTCGAGCCGAGCTTCGCGCCGGAGGTGGTCGAGGAGCTCCGCAGCCGCGGCCACGAGATCGAGATCGTGGATTCGCCGATCGGCGGCTGCCAGGCCATCATGATCGACCACGAGCGCGGGGCCCTGTTCGGCGCCTCGGACCATCGCAAGGACGGCTTCGCGCTCGGGATCTGACCCATGCAGCCGACGCTTCTCTCCCTCCCGCCCGTGCCTTCGATCGACCGGTCGCTGGCCGGATCGCTCCGGGCCAAGGTCGACGGCAAGGCGAAGCCGCCCGGATCGCTCGGCCGGATCGAGGACCTCGCCATACGGCTCGGCCTCATCCAGGGCACGACGGAGCCGCGGGCCGACCGCGCGACCCTTCTCGTCTTCGCGGCCGATCACGGGCTCGTCGAGGAGGGGGTCTCGGCCTATCCGCAGGCGGTCACGGCCGCGATGGTCCGGACCTTCCTGGCCGGGCGCGGCACGGCGAATGCCTTCGCGCGTGCTGTCGGCGCGGAGGTCAGGATCGTCGATGCCGGGGTCGCGGCGGATCTCGCGCCCCATCCGGACCTGATCGACCGCAGGATCCGGCGCGGCACCCGCAATGCCGCGCGAGAGGCGGCGCTGCTGGAGAACGAGCTCGACGCCGCGCTGGCGTTCGGGGCCGAGTTGGCGGCCGACGCGGCGGATGCCGGAGCGGACGTGATCGTTCTCGGCGAGATGGGGATCGGCAATACTGCCTCCGCCTCGCTCCTGATGCACCGGCTGCTGCCGGCGCCCCTCGAGACCTGCATCGGCGCCGGCGCCGGGCACGATGCCGCCGGCCTCGCCCGCAAGCGGGAAGCGCTCGCGCGTGCGGCTGCCCGCAGCGGCGCGACGGAGCCGCGCGAGGTCCTGCGCGAATTCGGCGGGCTCGAGATCGCCATGATGGCGGGCGCGACCATCGGGGCCGCCGCCCGCCGCCGCGCGGTCCTGGTGGACGGCTTCATCGCCTCCGCGGCGGCGCTTGCGGCGATCCGGCTCGAGCCGGCCGTCCGCGACTATTGCATCTTCGCCCATTGCTCCGCCGAGCGTGGCCACGCCGCCCTGCTCGAGGGAATCGCGGCCGATCCGCTCCTCGAGCTCGGCCTGCGTCTCGGCGAAGGCACCGGCGGGCTCCTCGCCCTGCCCCTGCTGCGCGCCGCCTGCGGCCTCCTGAGGGAGGTCGCCAGCCTCGACGAGGTCCTGTCGGGTGCGGCTTGAGCCCCGGCGCGAGATCGAGCTGCTCCTCGCGGCGACGCAGTTCCTGACGCGCCTGCCCGTCCGCCCGCGGCGCCACGATCCCGAATGGCTGCCGCGCGGCGCCAAGTATTTCCCGCTGGTCGGACTCGCGGTCGGCTGCATCGGCGCCGCAATCCTGCTCCTCGCGGCCCGGCTCTGGCCCGCTCCCCTCCCCCAGATGCTCGCGCTCGGCGCGACCATCCTGGCGACGGGCGCCTTTCACGAGGACGGGCTTGCCGATTGCGCCGACGGGCTCGGCGGCCGGTCGCGCGAGAGGCGGCTCGAGATCATGAAGGATCCGCGGCTCGGCGCCTTCGGCGCGCTCGCCCTCCTTCTCTGCCTCGGGCTGCAGGCCGCCTCGCTCGCCGCCCTGCCCGTCGCCGTGGCCGCCGCCGCGCTGGTCGGCGCGCATGCCGCGGGCCGGCTCGCCGCCGTGCTGGTGATGGCCGCCTTCCCCTATGCGGGAGAGATCGCCGCCTCCCGTATCGAGCACCGGCCGGACGGCCCGAGCCGCGGCGAAGTCGCGCTCGCCCTCCTGTTCGGCCTGGCGCCCCTCCTGCTCCTCGCGCCGGAGCGCGCCGCCCTGGGGGCCCTGCTCGGCGCCGCCGCGGCCTTCCTGGCTGCCCGGACGCTCTGCCGAGGCCTGGGCGGCTATACGGGCGACGTCCTCGGCGCCACGGTGGTCATCTGCCAGACCGCCCTCCTGCTGGGCGTGGCGGCCGATCCCGGGCGCCTCACGGCGTGATCCTGATCGGCTGCCCGGCGGCGAGCCTGCGCGAGGTCTGCGCGGAGCGCGCGCCCTCGCACATCCTCCTGCTCGTCTCGCCGGGAATTGCCGCGCCCGTGCCGCCGCCCGCGCCCCTAACCCTCGCCCTGGTCTTCAACGACATCCCGGCCGAGCGGCCCGGCTTCGTGGCGCCGCGTACAGAGGACGTCGCGCGCATCCTCGCCTTCGGCCGGAGCTGGGACGGCGGCGCGCCGCTGCTCGCGAGCTGCCAGGCGGGCGTGAGCCGCTCGACCGCCGCGCTCTTCATCATCGCCTGCGCATGCCGGCCGGACCTGCCGGAGGCCGCCATCGCGGAGCGGCTTCGGCACGCGGCACCCAGCGCCACGCCGAACCCGCTCCTGGTATCCCTGGCCGACAGGATCCTTGGACGACAGGATCGCATGATCCAGGCGGTCGCCGGAATCGGCCGCGGCGCGGATTACGTGCCCTATCGCTCCTTCGAGCTCGCGCTTCCGCCCGCCGGTTGAACCTCGCCCGGCGCCATGCTTGGTGCCGGCCATGCCATCCCTCGCGACGAGTCTCGTCCTCGGCGGCGCCCGCTCGGGCAAGTCGCGTCACGCCGAGCGCCTCGTCGCCGCGAGCGGCTGCGAGCGGGTCTATGTCGCGACCGCGGCACCCGGGGATTCCGAGATGGCCGACCGCATCGCCCGCCATCGCGCCGAACGCGGCGCCGGCTGGCTCACGATCGAGGAGGAGCTCGATCTCGCGGGCGCCCTCGTCCGCGAGGCCCGGCCCGGCCGGGCGGTCCTGGTCGATTGCCTGACGCTCTGGCTGTCCAACCTGATGGTGGCCGGGCGCGACCCGGAAGCCGCCTCGGCGGAACTCTGCGGCCTCCTGCCTGGCCTGCCCTGCCCGGTCGTCCTCGTATCGAACGAGCTCGGCATGGGGCTCGTGCCCGAGACGCCGCTCGGACGCCGCTTCCGCGACGCCCAGGGCCGGCTCAACCAGGCCGTGGCGGCCGCCGTCCCGAACGTCATCTTCGTGGCGGCGGGCCTGCCTCTCACCCTCAAACAGGCCGGGGAGCCCGGCGCAGGGAGCTTCGCATGACGGACGCGCTCGACACCGCGGAGGCGAATGCCCGCCACGCCGAGAAGATGAAACAGCGCAAGACCTTGAAGGAAGGTCTTCTTGCGACGAAGAAGGACGGCAAGGGGCTCGTCATCGTCCATACCGGGACCGGCAAGGGCAAGACCTCGGCCGCGCTCGGGATGGTGTTCCGCCACATCGCGCACGAGTACCCGGTCGGGATCGTGCAGTTCACCAAGTCGCCGGACTGGGAAACCGGCGAGGCGAAGCTGCTGCGCCGCTTCCCCGATCTCCTCACGCTCAAGATCATGGGCGAGGGCTTCACCTGGGACACGCAGGACCGCGAACGGGACATCGCGGCGGCCCGGGCGGCCTGGGAGGCCGGAAAGGAGCTGATCCGGGACGGCCGCCACCGCCTCGTGCTGCTCGACGAGCTCAACATCGTGCTGCGCTACGACTACCTGCCTGTCGGCGAGGTCGTGGACTTCCTCCGCGACGAGAAGCCGGACTGGAAGCACGTCGTCGTGACCGGCCGGAACGCCAAGCCGGAGCTGATCGAGATCGCCGACCTCGTGACCGAGATGACGCTCGTGAAGCACCCGTTCCGGGCCGGCATCAAGGCGCAGAAAGGCATCGAATATTGAGCGGGCGCGTCCCGGCCCTGATGATCCAGGGCACGGGCTCGAATGTCGGGAAGTCGACCCTCGTCGCAGGCCTCTGCCGCGCCTTCGCCCGGCGCGGGCTCGCGGTGCGGCCGTTCAAGCCGCAGAACATGTCCAACAACGCCGCGGCGACGGCGGATGGCGGCGAGATCGGCCGCGCCCAAGCCGTGCAGGCCCGCGCGGCAGGCGTGCAGCCGAGCGTCCACATGAACCCGGTGCTCCTGAAGCCGGAGACGGATACGGGCGCCCAGGTCATCGTCCAGGGAAAGCGTCGCGGCACGCTCCGGGCGCGCGACTACGGCAGCCGCAAGGCCGAGCTGATGCCGGCCGTGCTCGACAGCTTCGCGCGGGTTTCCGCCGGCGCCGATCTCGTGCTGGTCGAGGGAGCGGGCAGCCCGGCCGAGATCAACCTGCGGGCCGGCGACATCGCCAATATGGGCTTCGCGCAGGCCGCGGACGTCCCGGTCGTGCTCGCCGGCGACATCGACCGCGGCGGCGTCATCGCGAGCCTCGTCGGGACACACGCGGTCCTCGAACCGAACGAACGCGAGCGCGTAAAGGCATTCATCGTCAATAAGTTCCGTGGCGAGGCTCAACTTTTTGCAGAAGGTGAGAAGGCCATCGTCGAGCACACAGGCTGGCCCTCGCTCGGCATCCTGCCCTGGCTGCCGCAGGCGGCCTGGCTCCCGGCGGAGGACGCGCTCGATCTCGACCGCAAAGGCGGCCGGGATGGCGCCGCCGGGCGGTGGAAGATCGCCGTCCCGATCGTCTCCCGGATCGCAAATTTCGACGATCTCGACCCGCTCGGCATGGAGCCTGAGGTCGAGCTGATCCTCGTCCCGCCGGGCGATCCGCTGCCCGGCGACGCGGACCTGGTGATCCTGCCGGGCTCGAAAGCGACGGTCGGCGACCTCGCCTTCTTCCGAGCCCAGGGCTGGGACGTGGACCTCCTCGCCCACCGGCGGCGGGGCGGTGCCGTTCTCGGGCTTTGCGGCGGCTACCAGATGCTAGGCCGGACGATCTCCGATCCGGACGGCGTCGAGGGCCGGCCCGGCACCGTGGACGGCCTCGGGCTGCTCGACGTGGCGACCGTCCTGACCGGCGACAAGATCACCGCCCCGGCTGCCGGGATCCACCTATCCACGGATACCGGGATCACAGGATACGAGATCCATCTCGGCCGGACCGAAGGTCCCGATTGCGCACGGCCGCTGCTCAAGCTGGCTGGCGGGCGGCTGGACGGCGCGACGAGCCCGGACGGCCGGGTGGCCGGCTGCTACGTCCACGGCCTGTTCGGCTCCGATCCGTTCCGCCGCGCCTATCTCGCCGGCTTCGGGGCGGCCTCCCGCCTCGCCTACGAGGCGCAGGTCGAGACGGCGCTCGATGCCCTCGCCGACCATGTCGAGGCGCATCTCGACCTCGACCGCATGCTGGCGATCGCGCGGGCGAGGTGAGGATTACGCGGCAGCCGCGTTCTCGATCACGTCAGCTACCCACTCGTTCAGGCTCTTGTTTTCCGCCGCGGCGGCAACGACGGCGGCCTCGTGCGTCTTGGGATCGAGCCGCAGATTGAAGCGGCCCGAGAAGGCACGGCGCGGTTCGATGCCCTTCTCGCGGCACATGTCCAGGAACACGCGCAGAGACTTCCTCCCCTCCGCTCGTAGTTCCTCTACACTCGCGGCATAGAAATCCGCACCTCCGTTAAGACCTACGAACTCTCCGCGAAAGGTGCCGATCTCCGGGTCGAACGCGAGCACCGCCTTGTACCCGTCGATGTCGATCACGTTCTTCATGGCGTCACTCCGTGGCTCTCCAGCCATTTCCTGATGCTGGCGAGAGCGCCTTTGTCGGTGTTCGGGCTCGGATGAGGCCGATGAAAGACCCGAATCTCTCCGAACAGGAACACGCCGATCCGCGATCCCTCGCGCTCCGTCACTTCGGCACCGAGAGCTTTGAACAAAGCTTCCACATCCGACCACCGAACGGACCCGCTGGCCGGCCGTCGGAAGATCAGTTCCAAGGTGGCGCGGTGTCGGCGGCTCAGCACTTGGTGTGAGTACTATTTTTTGGTACCAAATGCAACCACTCAGATGACCACGAGAGCGAGCGCGCCGTAGAACAGCCCATGCAGCACGCAGGCGGCCGCCATCACCCGCAGGGCGCGCGAAATGTCCTGCGGGCCGGCATCGCGGCGGCCGGGCGCGTTGAGGAAGGGCTCGTCCACCGGGCCCGCGGCATAGATCCGGGGTCCCCCGAGCGCGAGGCGGAGCGCGCCCGCCATCGCGGCTTCCGGCCAGCCGGCATTCGGCGAGCGGTGGATGCCGGCGTCCCGGAGCATCACCCGCGCCGCCTCCCCGGGCGAGCCGCGGACGGTCCAGGCGGCGGCCGCGAGCAGGAACCCGGCAAGCCGGGCCGGAACGAGGTTCAGGAGGTCGTCGAGCCGCGCCGCCGCCCAGCCGAAATCCCGGTGCCGCACGGAGAGGTGCCCGATCATCGAATCGGCGGTGTTGATCGCCTTGTAGGCGACGAGTCCCGGCAGCCCGAGCAGCGCGAACCAGAAGGCCGGCGCCACGACACCGTCCGAGAAGTTCTCGGCCGTCGACTCGATCGCGGCGCGGGCCACGCCTGCCTCGTCCAGCCGCTCGGGGTCGCGGCCGACGATCATCGAGACCGCCCGGCGGGCAGCCGGAAGACCTCCCTCCGCGAAAGCCTCTCGGACCCGCCGGACATGGGCATGGAGGCTCCTCTGGGCCAGGAAGACGGACGCGATCAGCGCGACGAGGACATCGCCCGCCGGGATCGCGCGGAGGGCCGCCTCGAGGAGCAGCGCCGGCACGAAAGCGGCCCCGAGCAGCGCCGCGACGCTCAGGATGCCCGCCGTCCGGCGCGTCTCCGCGCTCCAGCTCTCGCGGTTGAGCATGCGATCGAGCAGAGCGACGAGCGCCCCGAACCAGGCGACCGGATGCGGAAGACGCCGCCAGACCCGGTCCGGATCGCCGATCAGGGCGTCGAGAACCAGCGCCAGCAGGAGGACGAGGGGGGCGTCGGCCCGGAACAGCATCAGCACAGGGTCCGCGGAAGCGGGAACCGGGTCCGCGATGAGATCATGCCCAGCTTCTTGATCGCGCGAATCTGCCGGGCCGCATGATCCCATGCGGCCGGGCGGGGCGCTAGCGGAGCCGCTCGATCTCCGCCGCGAGACGGTCGAGGGCGGCGGCGATCTCCGGGCCGCCGCAGACGGTCATCTGCTCGGGCAGGACGAGGCGCCGTTCCGGCGGATATCGCCCCTTCAGCGCGGGGTGATGGAGGAGCGCGCTCCCCTGGTCCTCGGCCGCGGTCTCGCTGCGCGACACGAGGAGCATGTCGGCCCGGAGCGCCACGATCTCCTCCAGGCGCGCGAGCCCGCCATGGGGTCCGAGCGCCCCGCCTGCGTTGCGCAGCCCGACCGTCTCGAGAAAGGACGTCATCAGCGTCTCGCGCCCGGAGATCCAGCCGCGCCGCTGCAGCGGCAGCACGGTGACGGGGCGCACGAGCGCCGCCGCGCGGGCCCGGGCCGCGGCCGCCTCGATCTCGGCGATGCGGGCCTCGGCGCGACCGGGCTGGCCGAGCAGCGCCCCGGCGCGCCGGACCTGGTCGACCACCTGGGCCACCGAGGTCGCGGCCTCGAACTCGATCACCTCGACCCCATGCGCCTTCAGCAGCTCGCGCGTGGCGCGGCGGGTGAAGCGGCCGGCCAGGACGAGGTCGGGCTTCAGCACCAGCACCTCCTCGGCCGTACCCGACAGGATCGGGAACCGGGCCGCCGCGTCGCGCACCCAGGACCGGCGCGGATCGCGCACGAAGGGGCTGAGCCCGAGGATCTGGTCGGGATCGGCGAGCGAGAGCAGGAGCTGGTCCGTGCACAGATTGATGGAGACGACGCGAGGGCGCTCCGGCGCGGCGGCGAGGGGAGAGGCCGCGGCGGCAAATAGCCCGGCGGCCAGCCCCGTTCTCGCCGCCTTCGCGGCCCATCTCAGGGCCGCTGCGCCGATCGATTCCAGGATTGGCCGAGGGGTTTTCGGGAGGGATCGGCGATGCAGCATGGCGGCGACCTCGGCGAGGCGGCTTCGCGGTTCGGCGGCAGCGATGCTGCCTGGCTCGACCTCTCGACCGGGATCAACCCGCATCCCTGGCCGGTGCCGGACGAGCTCCGCCGCACGGGCTGGGAACGCCTCCCCTCCGGCTCCGACCTCGCCCATCTGATCGCCGCCGCCCGCACCGCCTATGGCGTGCCGCCGAAGGCCGTGATCGCGGCCGCGCCCGGGACCCAGACCATCATCCAGTGGCTGCCCTGCCTCGCGCCGCGCCGCCCGGTCGCGATCGTCGGACCGACCTATACGGAGCACGAGACGGTCTGGCGCGGCCACGGCTTCGAGGTGGAGCAGGTCCGCTCGCTCGCCGAAGCCGGAGATGGCGGCCGGCACGTCGTCGTCGTGAACCCGAACAATCCCGACGGACGGGTCGCCGGCCGGGCCGAGATCCTGGCCGCGGCCGCGAATTGCCGCCGGCACGGCACCTGGCTGGTGGTCGACGAGTCCTTCGCCGATGTCGAGCCCGGCTGCAGCGTCGTCCGCGATTGCGGCGAGCTGCCGATCCTGGTGCTGCGCTCCTTCGGCAAGTTCTACGGCCTCGCCGGACTCCGCCTCGGCTTCGCCATCGCGCAGCCGTCGATCGCCGAGAAGGTCGCGCGGGCACTCGGGCTCTGGCCGGTCTCCGGGCCGGCCATCGCGGTCGGGACCGCGGCCCTCGCCGATACCGCCTGGGCCGCCGCCATGCGGGGCCGGCTCGCGAGCGAGGCGGAGAAGCTCGATGCGCTCCTCGCCGCGGCGGGCCTGGAGGTGGCCGGCGGAACCAGCCTGTTCCGCCTCGTGGAGCATCCGCGGGCCGGCCGCCTGCACGAGGCGCTCGCCTCCCGCCGCATCTGGACGCGCCGCTTCCTCTGGTCCCCGACGCTGCTGCGCATCGGCCTGCCGCCGGACGAGGCGGCCTCGGTCCGGCTCGCCAACGGCCTCTCGGCGGCGCTCCGCGAGATCGATGCCGCGTATCACGACCAAGGGACCAGGACCGGCGCGCCCTGATGGGTGCCGATGAAGGCCTCGATCCCGAAGACCCGGCGCAGGCAGTCCGGCGCGAGCGCCTCCGCCGGCGGCCCGACGGCGGCAAGGCGTCCGGCCTCGAGCACCGCGACCGCGTCGGCATGGCGGGCCGCGAGGCCGAGATCGTGCGTGACCGCGATGACGAGCGTGCCGCACCGCGCGCGCGCCCGCAGCGCGGACATGACGTCGATCTGGTGGCGAGGATCGAGCGCGGCCGTCGGCTCGTCGGCGAGGATCACGGGCGCGCCCGCCGCGAAGACGCGCGCGAGGGCGACGCGCGCGCGCTCCCCGCCCGACAGCTCGGTCACGGCACGGTCGGCGAAGGCCTCCGTATCGGTCACCCGCATCGCCTCCGCGACCGCCTCCCGGTCCGCCTCCCCGAGGCGGTCCGGATCGGCGGCGCCGTGCGGGAAGCGGCCGAGCGCCACCACGTCGCGCGCCGGCAGCGGCCAATGCATCTCGTGCCCCTGCGGCAGATAGGCGATGCGGCGCGCGCGCGCGCGCGCCGACAGCCGGTCGAGATTCTCGGCGCCGAGCGCGATCAGGCCCGCATGGGGCACGAGCCCGGCAATGGCGCGCAGGAGCGAGGTCTTGCCCGCGCCGTTCGGTCCGACCACGGCCACGAAGCTGCCGGAACGGAGCTCCAGCGAGACCCCGCTCAGCACGGGGCGCCCGCCGAGCCGGACCGACAGGTCGCGGATGCGGAGATCGGCCGTCATGCCGCGAGCCCCGCCCCGAGCCGGCGCCGCTCGCGCAGGATCAGGTACAGGAAGAAGGGCACGCCGATCAGCGAGGTCAGCACCCCGACCTTGATGTCGGTCGTGGACGGGATGACCCGCACGGCGATATCGGCCGCGGTCAGGAGGCACGATCCCGCCAGCGCAGCCGGAACGAGCAGGCGCGCGGGGTCGTAGCGCACGAGCGGCCGCACGAGATGGGGGGCGACCAGCCCGATGAAGCCGATCGTGCCCGCGACCGCGACGGAGGCGCCGACGCCGAGCGCCACGCCCGCGATCACGAGAAGCCTGAGACGGGCGACGTTCACGCCGAGGCTCTGCGCGGCCTCCTCCCCGAGCGTGAGGGCCCGGAACGCGCCCCGGCTGGCGAACAGGATCGCGCCGCCCGCCAGGATGAAGGGCAGCGCCATGAGGACGTGCCGCATGGAACGGTCCTCCAGGGAGCCGAGCAGCCAGAACGCGATCTCGAGCGCCGCGAAGGGATTCGGCGCGAGGTTCATGGCGAGCGCGGTCGCGGCGCCCGCCAGGCTCGAGATGGCGAGACCGGCCAGGATGAGGAGCGTCAGCCCGGCATTGCGGCCCGCCACCGCGATCAGCAGGAACACGGACAGGAAGGCGCCCGCTATCCCGGCGACCGGCAGCGCGAAGGACAGCGCGTCGGCGAGCCCGAGCGACAGGGTCGCGACCGCCCCGAAGGCAGCGGCCTGCGGCGCGCCGAAGAGCGAGGGCGCCGCAAGCGGGTTGCGCAGCAGCCCCTGCATGGCCGCGCCGCAGAGGCCGAGGATGCCGCCGATCGCGACCGCGAGCAGGGCGCGCGGCAGCCTGATCTCGCGCACGATGACGAGCGCCGTCTCCTCGCCGCGGCCGATGAGCGCCGCCGCGACCGCGGCGGGCGAGAGCCTCACGGGACCGATGCCGAGCGAGACGAGGAAGAGGAGGATCGCGAGCGCCGCAAGCGCCGCGACCGCGATCCGCCGGCCCGCCGTCCCGCCCGGTCCGCCCGGTCCGCCGCTCACCACGTCACGCCGAGGCCGGCATAGACGGCGCGGCCGGTGGTCCCGTAGTTCAGGATTTCCTGGTAGCGCGCATCGGTGACGTTCTCGATCCGGCCGAAGACCCTCCAGGTCTCGTCGAACCTGTACTCGCCATAGATGTCGAGCCGGGCATAGGGATGCAGCGGCAGCGTCTCGTTGTTGCCGCTGAAGCGCTCCGAGACCAGCGTGACCCGGGGCTCGATGAGGAGGCCGGGCAGCGGCGTGATGCCGAGCCCGATCCGTCCGACATGCGGTGGCCGCCGCTGCAGCCGCCGGTTCGTCCGCTCGTCCTTCGCGTCGAGATAGGTGTAGACGCCCGTGAGCTTGAGGAATTCGGGCCACAGCACCAGGGCGCCTTCGAGCTCGACGCCCGACGTCTTCGCGCGCGAGACGTTGAAGTAGCGCGAGGTCGGCGAATCGAACTCGATCATGTTCTGGAAGCGGTTGCCGAACACGGTCGCCGCGACGGCGAGCCGCCCGTCCCAGAACGTCTGGTCGATGCCGGCATCCCAGCCGATCGAGGTCTCGGGCGAGAGACCCGGATTGCCGTAGCGCGGCTCGAAGAGCTGGTAGAGCGTCGGCGCCTTGCCGCCGGTCCCGCCGCTGGCGCGGAGCTTCGTGCCGGTCTCCGGGATCAGGAAGGCGCCGGTGGCGCGCCAGGTGTCGAACGAGAGCCGGTTCACCTCGTCGTGCCGCCCGCCGGCCGACAGGATGACGCGCTCGCCGATCGGGAGCTGGTAGAGCGCGAAGACCGAGCGGGTGTCCTGCTGCGCCTCGAGGGTCCTGGTCCGGATCGTCGGGCCGGGGACATAGGAGGTCGAGAAGGTCGTGGCCTTCTCCGATTCGACCCGGCCGCCGAAGGTGAGCGTGCCGAAGGTCTGGAGCCTGAGATCGCCCTGGTATTCCGTCCCGACCCGGTCGCCGCGGAACTCGGTCAGCCCGTCGCTCGTGATCCGAACGGGATTGGCCCGATAGGTCAGGTCGCGGAATTCGCGGTCGGTCTGGTTCGCATAGACCTGGAGCGTATGCGTGAGCGGCCCCTGCTCCGCGGTTCCCCTGCCCCAGATCTGGGTGAGCGTGCGGGTCGTCTCCGCCGGGGTGTCGGGGAAGATGCGGTTGTTGCCGCTGAAGACGACGTTGCGCGGCAGCGTCGAGGAGCCGGCATCGTATTCCGCGAAGGTGCGGAAGGAGAGCATTCCGATCTCCAGCCTGACGCCTTCGCCGGCATCGTAGCCGAGCCGGCCGTAGCCGCCCCAGCGCGTGAAGCCGTCGGGCTCGAACTTGCCGAAGCGGCGCTCGAGCTGCGGAATGCGGTAGCCGTAGCGGGAGAAGCCGTTCGTGGTCTGCCCGCCGCCCGAGAAGGCATAGGACCACGGCCCGACCGAGCCCGAGGCGGTCGCGCTGGACGAGAAGGTCCCGTAGGAGCCTCCCTCGGTGCGGGCCTCGAAGCGCGGCTGCCCTCCGCCGCTCCTGGTGATGATGTTCACCACGCCGCCGATCGCGTCCGATCCGTAGAGCGCGCTCTGCGGTCCGCGCAGCACCTCGATGCGCTCGATGGCGGTGGGCAAGAGGTTGGAGAAGTCGAACTCGCCGCTCGCGGAGGTCGGATCGTTCACCCGGATCCCGTCGATCAGGACCAGCGTCTGGCCGGTATTGGCGCCGCGCAGGCGGACCACGGTCGTGGAGCCGGGCCCGCCCGCATCCGATACGTCCAGGCCCGGCACGTTCCGGAGCGCGTCGACGAGGTTCGTGGGGCTGAAGCTCTGGAGCTCCTCGCGCGTGACGACCGTGATCGCCGAGGCCGACCGCCCGATCGGCTCCGGACGCCGGTCGGCCGTGACCACGACGTCGGGGAGCGGCACCGTGTCTGCCGCGTCCTGTGCGTACGCGGGGGCGGCGAGCGCCAGGAGAGATACGAATGACGAAAAGAGCGGCCTTGCGCCGCGTGCGGAACGAAGCATGACGTCTCCTCGCGGCCCACCGCCGCAGGTTCGGGGTCACGCTTCCGGCCGGTCTCCTGGCTCGCGGATCATCGCGCCGGCCCGCCTTCCCGGCCTTGCGGCCAGTGGCATGTTGGACCGACGCTCTCCGCCTACAGTTGCGGGGGCAGCCGCGGCATTGGACCGTGAAGGTCCGCACCGCATTCCCGTTTCACCTCGGGGTCGCCGAGGCACCGAAAGCCCGCTCAATCAGCACGCGGCAGGCTCCCGCCGCAAGGCCCGCGCTTCGCGGATCTAGGATTGCGGCATTCCGGCCACAGCGGGCCGATGCTCCCGGGCGATGCGTCTTCAGCGAGCCGCGACCGAGCCCGTCATCAGGCCGCGCATGGCGGCGGGATCGAACGGCTCGCGCACGACGGAGCTTTCGAACACGGTCGTCTTGATGCCTGTCTCGAAATCGTAGGAGACCGAGCGCGGCAGAAGCTGCGTGCGTCCGCCCGCAGCGGGGGATGCGGGAGCCGCGACGGCCTGGACCGGACCGCCCGCCAGCGAGCCCGTCGCAACCTCGGCGCGGGAGGCGGCGGCCGAGGCGATTGCAGGCGCATCGGCCACGGCGGCCGGGACAGGCGGGGCCGCCGGCGGGGCCGGCGCGGCCTCGCTCTTCGCCTTGAGCTCGCCCGCACGCGCCTCCAGGGCGCGGCGCAGCTTCATGGGACGCTCCTCGGCCGCGACCGCGACGTCGTCGGCCGGGGCGACGGGTCCGACGGCGGCCGTGACGAGCGCCGCCTCGACATCCGGCAGGGCAGGTGCCGGCGCGGGAGCGGGCTTGCGGTCCGCGAGCGTACCCGTGACGAGCGGCACAGGCGGGAGCGGCGGCAGGGGCGGCAGATCCCGCCTGGGCTCCGACGCCGGCAGCGCCGCGAGCGTGGCCGAGGCAGGGACGTCGGAGACGCGCGGGACGGATCTCGCCTGCACCTCCCGCCGGCCGCGCGCGGCCTGGGCGCTGCCGCCCGTCTTCGGGAAGCGGCCCGTGATCCAGACGCCGTTCACGCGCTTGCGGGTGTAGAACTGCGCCGCTTCGGCCGAGCTCACGCCGACAATCCCGAAGGAGATCGCCGATGACCCCATGTATCCGGCGAGGGCTAGTCCGACCGTGGCCGCCGCCCTCACGCACAGGCTCATGCGCATGAGAGTACTCCTGTTACACCGGCCCTTCTTGAACGATAAGCTTGACAGGTGCAACCCGCGACCGAATCACTCCGTATGAAGACGTCGCACGCGGGTCCGCAAGCTCAACGCTCGGATGACCGGGCTGATCTTGCCGGGTCAGGTCGATCATCCTTGGGCAGGATCATCGCAGCACCCCAGCGTGGCCGTGCGAAGGCGAAAATCAGGCAGTCTTGAACGGTCGGATTCTGACCCCGTCGGCCTCGAGCACGGCGCGCAGGCGCCGCGCCATGGCGACCGCATTCGGCCCATCGCCATGGACGCAGATCGTCTCGATCCGCGCCGGGATGCGCTTGCCCGAGGCGCAGAGGATCACGCCTTCGCGCACCATCTCGAGCACCCGGCGGGCGGCCTCGTCGGCATCGTGCAGGACGGAGCCGGGCTTCTTGCGGCTCATCAGCTGGCCGTCATCCTCGTAGGCGCGGTCGGCGAAGATCTCGGCCGCCTGTTCGAGGCCGAGTTCCTCCGCAGCCCGCTCCGTCGGCAGGCCCGGCATCGTCACGTAGACGAGCGCGGGGTCCACGCCCTTGATCGCGCGCCCGATCGCGCGCGCGAAATCCGGCTCCTCGTTCGTCAGGTTCCCGAGGGAGCCATGCGCCTTGACGTGCGTGACCCTGTGCCCGGCGAGCGCCGCGCAGGCCTGCATGGCGCCGATCTGGTAGGCCACCATGCGCTCGATCTCGGCCATCGTGTCGCCCCGGATGACGCGGCGCCCGAAGCCCCAGAGGTCGTTGAAGCCCGGATGGGCGCCGACGGAGACGCCGCGCTCCTTGGCGAGCCGCGCGGTCTCCACCATGATGTTCGGGTCCCCGGCGTGATAGCCGCAGGCCACGTTGGCCGAGGTGACGACGTCCAGCATCGCGGCATCGTCGCCGAGGGTCCAGCGGCCGTAGCCCTCCCCCATGTCGCAGTTGAGATCGACCTGCATCAGACGAGCACCGGCTGCGGCGCACGCTCCGCGAACTCGAAGAGACGCCGATAGCGTTCGACCTCCGAGCGCGGACCCATGGCCTTGGTGGGGTTGTCGGACAGCTTCACGGTCGGCCGGCCGTCCGCCGACACGACCTTGCAGACGATGGAGATCGGATCGAGCTTGCCGTCGGGCACGAGGCCGCGGAAGTCGTTGGTGAGCAGCGTGCCCCAGCCGTAGCCGAGCCGGACGCGGCCGTGGAAATGGCGGTGCAGCCGCTCGATCAGGTCGATGTCGAGCCCGTCGGAGAAGATGACGAGCTTCTTCATCGGATCCTCGCCGCGGGCGAGCCACCAGTCGATCGCCTCCTCGCCGCCTTCGAACGGGTCCTTGGAATCGACGCGGATGCCCGTCCAGGACGACACCCATTCGGGCGCGTTCCTGAGAAAGCGCGTGGTGCCGTAGGTGTCGGGCAGGATGACGAGCAGGTTGCCCTGATAGTCCTCCTGCCAGTCGGCGAGCACGTCGTAGGGCGCCTGCAGCGTCTCGGCATCCGTGTCGGCGAGCGCGGCATAGACCATGGGCAGCTCGTGGGCGTTGGTGCCGATCGCCTCCACCTCGCGGCGGAGCGCGATGAGGCAGTTCGACGTTCCCGTGAAGGCGGGTCCGAGCCCCTCGATCATGGCCTGCACGCACCAGTCCTGCCACAGGAACCCGTGCCGACGCCGCGTGCCGAAATCCGAGATGGACAGGTTCGGCAGATTTTTCAGGCGCTGGATCTTCTCCCAGACCCGCGTCATCGCGCGGGCATACATCACCTGGAGCTCGAATTTGCCCATGCCCTTCGTGACGCCGCGCGAGCGCAGCTCGTTCAGGATCGCGAGCGAGGGGATCTCCCACATCGTCGTCTCGATCCAGGGCCCGTGGAAGGTGAGCTCGTACTGGCCGTCGACGCGCTCGAGCTCGTAGTCGGGGTACCGGAAGCTCTCGAGCCAGGCCACGAAGTCCGGCGAGAACATCTGCCGCTTGCCGTAGAAGGTGTTGCCGCGCAGCCAGGTGGATTCGCCGCGCGACAGCCGCAGCGTGCGCACATGGTCGAGCTGCTCGCGCAGCTCGCCGATATCGATGTAGTCGGCGAGCCGGACGCGCGTGGTGCGGTTCTGGATCCCGAACGTGACGGCGACGTCCCGATGGCGGCGGAAGATCGTCTGCGCCATCAGAAGCTTGTAGAAGTCGGTGTCCAGGACCGAGCGGATGATCGGGTCGATCTTCCAGCTATGGTTGTAGACCCGTGTGGCGATGTCGACCATCGCGGAACTCACCTCGCATGACGGCGGGACCGGCCGCTCGCCGGCATCATGCCCGCTCGGGCGAGGCAAGGCTACCGTCCGGGCGAGATCGGCTTCGAGCGGAGGCCGATCCCGCCCGAGGCCGTCAGGCCGTGAGCGTGACCTTCCTGTTGTCGGAGAGCTCCGTCGGCGGCTCGCCGGTGAGCCGCGCCTTGGCGTAGCCGTAGAGCTGCATGACGCTGCGCGACGGGCCGTCCCAGTATTCCCCGCCCGCCGGGTGGATGCGGATGAGGGCGATGTCCGGATCGTCCGGCCCCTTCGGGAACCAGGTCCGCAGCCCCTCGCTCCAGAGCTCCTTCACCTTGGACTGGTCGCGGACGATCTCGGCCGTGCCGGAAATCGAGACGTAGTTCTGGCCGGACGGATCGGCGAAGCCGAGATTGACCTGGGCGTCCCGCGACAGCTCGCGTACCTTCGGGGCCCGCTCGCGCGTGAAGAACCAGAGGTCGCCGGAGGAATCGGCCGAGTGGTTCCACATCGGCCGGCTGTGCAGGGTCCCGTCCGGCTCGATGGTCGTCATCATCGCGACCTTGATGTCCTTGATCAGCTCGTAGAGCTTCGCCGCGCCCTCGTGCTGCGTGTGGTCGTGCGCCATGAGAATCTCCTTCTCTCCTTCGGCCGGGATCCGGGCGGGGGCGTGCGGCGGCGCCGCGCGCTCGCCCGGCCGCTCGTCGGAGGGGGAACGGCCGGCGCCGGGCTTGGTTTCCCGCCCGGGCGCTCACGCATGCGTGCGCGGCCCGCCTTCATCCGCGGCGGCGGATGCCCTAAAGCCGGCGCGGCATCGGGAAGGACAGAGCGTGGCGGTCTCGCGGGACGAGGTGCTCCGGGCACTTGGGACGATCAGGATCGGGAGCGGGCCGCTGCCCGCCTCCGGCCGGCTGTCCGAGATTTCGGTCGATCCGAGCGGGCGCGTCTCCTTCGCGATCTCGGCCGATCCGGGCGAGGCCGCGGCGCTGGAGCCGGTGCGCGCGGCGGCCGAGGCGGCCGTGAAGGCGCTCCCCGGCGCGGGCCCCGTCTTCGTGACGCTCACGGCCGACCGGCCGGCCGGAGCCGGGCCGGGCCGGGCGGCCGCGCCCCCCTCCGCCGCGCAACGTGCGGCAGCCGCGCCGCCGCGCGCGCAGGCGGTGCCCGGGGTCAAGCGCATCGTCGCGGTCGCGTCCGGCAAGGGCGGCGTCGGCAAGTCGACGCTGTCCTGCAATCTCGCGCTCGCACTGCGCCTGCAGGGCCTCGCGGTCGGGCTTCTCGATGCGGACATCTACGGCCCCTCGGCGCCGAAGCTCTTCGGCCTCTCGGGCAAGCCCCGCCTCGTCGGCGAACGCATGCTCGAGCCGCTCGACGGCTACGGCGTCAAGGTGATGTCGATCGGCTTCCTGGTCGAGGAGAGCTCCGCCATGATCTGGCGCGGGCCCATGGTGACCTCCGCCATCCAGCAGCTCCTGCGCGAGGTGGCCTGGGGGGAGCTCGACGTTCTCATCGTCGACATGCCGCCCGGCACCGGCGACGCCCAGCTCACCATGGCGCAGTCGACGCCCCTGACCGGGGCCGTGATCGTCTCGACCCCTCAGGACCTCGCGCTGATCGATGCCCGGCGCGGCGTCGCCATGTTCCAGAAGGTCGAGATCCCCATCCTCGGGGTCGTGGAGAACATGGCCAGCTTCGCCTGCCCGCATTGCGGGACCGTGTCGAACATCTTCGGCCATGGCGGCGCCCGCCGCGAGGCGGAAAAGCTCGGCGTGCCGTTCCTGGGCGAGATTCCGCTCCAGATGGAGATCCGGGAGACCTCCGATGCCGGACGTCCGGTCGTCGTCACCGATCCGGGCACGGCGCATGCGCGCGCCTTCATGGACGTCGCGCAGAAGCTGTGGGCGGGCCTTCAGGAAGGAGCGGGGCGGCGCGCCGCCCCGCGCATCGTGATCGAGTAGCTTCGCGGTTCAGCGCACCGCCAGCCGCCGGCCGGGATGGCGGAGCTGGTGCCTGGTCCGGTTGACGTCGAGCCGGGACAGCGACGCGAAGCACCCGAGCAGGCCGCCTGCCGCGGCAACGATGAGAACGATTTCCACTGACACCCTCGTTCGAACGCTGCCTGTAGGGTGAAGGGGCATGGTTGATGGGCCGTTAATGCCACGGCCGCGCGATTTCGCCGCGGCCACGAAAACGCCATGTTGACGGTGGCCCGGCGCGGTGATCCGCTCGTCTTGGGTCCGTGCAAGAGATTCGCGAGTAAAGAACAACAAGCTCCCCGCCGAGACCGCGTGCATAAGTGTGGCGTAACGGTTCGTTAACCATCTTTGTTCACTGCTGGTTGAAGAAGGGGGTGCCCTGCGCCGTCGCGGGCACTGGCGGAGGCATAGAAATGCAGCAGGCTCTCAAGACGCTCTGGACAGACGAGCTGAGCGACCAGCTCCGGCAATTGTCCACCCCGCAGAACCGCCGTCCGGCTCCGGCCCAGGTGGCCGAGAACGTCGTCCGGGCGCCGTTCCCGCAGCGCTCCTTCCCGGGCGTCGCGCCGCAGCAGAAGCCCGAGCTCTCCGCCGCGCTCGACGCCGTCGTGAAGGCGGCCGACCTCATCAAGAACGCACAGGAGCGCGCCGCCCATGCCGAGGAGCAGGCCCGCACCATCGCCGAGCGCACGGCCGAGCAGCTGAACCAGGCCGAGCAGCAGATCCAGGCGCTTCAGGAGCGCGCCCGCGCCGCCGAGGAGCGCCTCAACGCGGTCACCGAGCGGGCGGCCGAGAAGCTCGCCGACGCGGACGCCCAGATCCGCGCCGCGCGCGAGGAGGCCAGGCACGCCGAGCAGCGCGCCGCCGCCGCCGAGCAGCGCATCCAGGAGGAGATCGCCCAGGCCCGCGCGCTCCTCAAGGAGGCCGAAGACCGCGTCTTCGCGGCCGAGACCCGGGCGCTGGAGTCGAAGGAAGACATCGCCTACCTGGAAAACTACATCCGCGAGCGCTTCGCGCTCTGACGGCTATACGAGGCGAGCTAGTGAGGGGCCGGGCGCGACAGCGCACCGGCCCTTTTCCTTGCGGCCCGCGCCTCCTGACGCCCGGCTCGCTCAGCCTGCATCGGCGAGGACAGCACGCCGAACTCGGTCGGCTGCCTTGCGGTCGCCGCTCCGGCCTCATCGGTCACAGGCTGAGAACCGAATCTTCGACTTGCGCTGATCGCGGCCTGGAAAATCGGCCAGGCTGTCTCATCTAAGATGGGCGAGGCCACGTCCTCCCCCTCCAGGGTTCAAGTCCGGGACGGCCCGGCAGCTGCTCGGGAGCTGCCGTCGTGGCCTGGACCATGCTCATCATCGCCGGATTGCTGGAAGTCGTATGGGCTTTCACGATGAAGCAATCCGAAGGCTTCACGAAGCTTTGGCCCGGCCTGATCACGGTCGGCGCGATGATCGCCAGCTTCGCCCTGCTGGCACTCGCGATGCGATCCCTCCCGCTCGGGACGGCCTATACGATCTGGACCGGGATCGGTGCCGTCGGCGCCTTCCTGGTCGGCATCGCGGTCCTCGGCGAGTCTGCCGGCACGCTGCGCATTCTCGCCGCCCTGCTCATCGTGAGCGGCCTCGTCCTCATGAAGCTGTCCAGCGACGCGTGACCCGTCAGTCGCTCACGCCCTCGCGCCCGCGGACGGCCATCAGCGTCGCGGTAAGGAGCGCGATCAGCTTCTCCTGCCCGGCCGTCTCGGCGAAGACCTCCGACTGCGCCAGCGTCAGCGTCCGGCCGGCTTTCACCACCCTGCCCCGGGCCACGATGCGCTCGCCCGCGGCGGGCGCGAGCAGGTTGATCTTGAACTCGGTCGTCAGCACGCCCGTACCGGCCGGCATGAGGCTGAGCGCGGCATAGCCGGCCGCGCTGTCCGCGATCGCGCTGATCGCCCCGGCATGGACGAAGCCGTGCTGCTGCGAGACGCCGGGCCCGGGCCGCAGCGCGATCTCGACCGCGCCGGGCGCAACGCGGACGAGCGTCGCGCCGAGCGTCTCCATCAGGCCCTGCCGGGCGAAGCTCGACCGGACCCGCTCCTCGGCGACCATGTCAGGCCGTGCTGGCGACCTTGCCGCCGATCGCGGCCTGCGCCGCAGCAAGGCGGGCGATCGGCACGCGGTAGGGCGAGCAGGAGACGTAATCGAGCCCGATCTCATCGCAGAAACGGACGGAGGCCGGATCGCCGCCATGCTCACCGCAGATACCGAGCTTCAGGTTGTTGCGCACGCGGCGCCCGCGCTCGACCCCGATCCTGACGAGCTCGCCGACGCCCTCCTGGTCGATGGTCACGAAGGGATCCGAGGGAAGAATCCCCTTCTGGGTATAGGGCCCGAGGAAGGTCGCGGCGTCGTCGCGCGAGATGCCGAGCGCCGTCTGGGTCAGGTCGTTCGTGCCGAAGGAGAAGAACTCCGCCGTCTCGGCGATCTCGTCGGCCTTCAGGCAGGCGCGCGGCAGCTCGATCATGGTGCCGACCTGATACCCCACGGAGGCGCCCTTCTCCTTGAAGACCGCCTCGGCCATCGCGTCGATCCGCGCCTTCACAAGGTCGAATTCGGCACGGGTCACGATCAGCGGAACCATGATTTCCGGAACGACCGCGGCGCCGGTCTTCGCCTGCGCCTCGACGGCAGCCTCCAGGATCGCGCGGGCCTGCATCTCGGCGATCTCCGGATAGGCGATCGCGATGCGGCAGCCGCGAAACCCGAGCATCGGGTTGAACTCGTGCAGTTCGGCCGCGCGCCGCTTCAGCTTCTCCGGCGAGAGACCCGTCTGCGCCGCGACCTCGGCGATCTCCTTGTCCGTGTGCGGCAGGAATTCGTGCAGCGGCGGATCGAGCAGCCGGATCGTGACGGGCAGGCCCTTCATGATGGTGAAGAGCTCGAGAAAATCGCCGCGCTGATACGGCAGGAGCTTGGTGAGGGCCGCGCGCCGGCCCGCCTCGTCGTCGGCGAGGATCATCTCGCGCACCGCGACGATGCGGTCGCCCTCGAAGAACATGTGCTCCGTGCGGCAGAGGCCGATGCCCTCCGCGCCGAAATTGCGCGCCGTCTCGGCATCGCGCGGCGTGTCGGCATTGGCCCGGACCTTGAGCTTGCGGCCCTTGTCCGCCCATTCCATGAGCGTCGCGAACTCGCCCGACAGCTCCGGCTCCTGCATGCGGATCGCGCCCTGCAGCACCTCACCCGTGCCGCCGTCGATCGTGATCGTCTCCCCGGCCTGTACCGTCACGCCGCCGACCGTGAAGGCGCGCTTGGCGTAATCGACCCGGATCTGCCCCGCGCCGGAGACGCAGGGCTTGCCCATGCCGCGCGCGACCACGGCCGCATGCGAGGTCATGCCGCCGCGCGTCGTCAGGATGCCTTCGGCGGCATGCATGCCGTGGATGTCCTCCGGGCTCGTCTCGACCCGCACCAGGATGACCTTGCGGCCGGCTTTCCTGGCGGCCTCCGCCTCCTCGGACGAGAACACGACCTCGCCCGAGGCGGCGCCGGGAGAGGCCGGCAGGCCCGTGGCCAGCACCTTGCGCTCGGCCTTGGGGTCGATCGTCGGGTGGAGGAGCTGGTCGAGCGAGGCCGGATCGATCCGGTTGACCGCCTCCTCCTGCGAGATGAGCCCCTCGCCGGCGAGATCCACCGCGATCCGGAGCGCGGCCTTGGCGGTCCGCTTGCCGGACCGCGTCTGCAGCATCCAGAGCTTCCCCTTCTCGACGGTGAACTCCATGTCCTGCATGTCGCGATAATGCCGCTCGAGGATCCCGTAGATGCGGACGAGCTCCGCATAGGCCTCCGGCATCGCCTTCTCCATGGAGGGCTTGTCGGAGCCGGACGCGATGCGGGCGGCCTCGGTGATGTCCTGCGGCGTGCGGATGCCCGCCACCACGTCCTCGCCCTGGGCGTTGATCAGGAACTCGCCGTAGAGCGCGCGCTCGCCGGTCGAGGGGTTGCGCGTGAAGGCGACGCCCGTGGCCGAGGTCTCGCCCATATTGCCGAAGACCATGGCCTGCACGTTCACGGCCGTGCCCCAGGAGGCCGGGATGTTGTTGAGCTCGCGGTACTTGATCGCGCGCGCGTTCATCCAGGAGCCGAAGACCGCGCCGATGGCGCCCCAGAGCTGCTCCTTGGGGTCCTGCGGGAAGGGCTTGCCCAGGTGGTCCTGGACGATCTTCTTGTAGCGGGTGATGAGCTCGGCCCAGTCATCCGCGTTCAGATCCGTGTCGAGGGAATAGCCCTTGCGGTCCTTGTAGAGGTCGAGCGCCTCCTCGAAATTGTGGTGCTCGACGCCCAGCACCACGTCCGAATACATCGTGATGAAGCGGCGATAGCTGTCATAGGCGAAGCGGCGGTCGTCGGCCTGGCGGGCGACGGCCTCGACGGTCGCGTCGTTCAGCCCGAGATTGAGGACGGTATCCATCATGCCCGGCATCGAGGCGCGGGCGCCGGACCGGACCGAGACGAGGAGCGGGTTCTCGGCATCGCCGAAGACCTTGCCGGTCAGCCTGCCGACGAAATCCAGCGCGCGCGCCACCTCGCCTTCGAGCTCCGGCGGATATTGCCGGTCGTGCTCGTAGAAATAGGTGCAGACCGTGGTCGGGATGGTGAAGCCGGGCGGCACGGGCAGGCCGAGATTGGACATTTCGGCGAGGTTCGCGCCCTTGCCCCCGAGCAGATCGCGCATGCCGGATTCGCCCTCGGCCTTGCCGTCGCCGAAGGTGTAGACCCACTTCGCCATATCGATCAGATCCGGTCGTTCTTGGTTGCCCAGGATTGAGGCGGCTTGGACCAAACCGCGTCGAAACGCAATTGAACCGGCCCCCGTCCAGCGGCGTCATGAACGCCCCAGCCCTGAGAACGTTTCTGGCCCCGGAGCATCCTTCATGAGCGGAGGCGAGCCGGAACCGGAGGACTGGCGCGCCCGCTATGGCGGGCTGATCGGCGTCGTCTTCGCGGTCTTCCTTGCGCTCGCGGCGATCTGGATGCTGGAGCGGATGCGGAGCTGGGCGACGCTCGGCGACTGCGCCTTCACGCGCGCGCCCTCCTGCCGGGCATTGATCAGGAATTAGGCAGCCTTCCGCGGCCTGCGGGCGGCGCCGGCCGCAGTCGGCAAGCCCGAGATCCTGGCACATCGGTTGCGTCGCGAGCGGCACAATACGAGGTGCCGATGTCGACCTTTGACGATCCCTTCGACGCGACGCGCCGGCTGGGCCGGGCGGGCTGTTCCTGTGGCCGGCATGCGAGCGAGGCGGAGCACGACGCCGTCCTGTCCTCGGAGGCTCGGGTCGGGCGCGTCGTCGAAGGCGCGCTCATGCGGGCGCTCTTTCCCCAGGATGCGACCCGGCGCGCCTTCCTGAAGGCGGTCGGCGCCCCTGCCGCCCTGGCGGCGATCTCGCAGCTCTTCCCCGTCGCGGCCGCGGCCGAGGCCCTCGCCCAGGGCGCGCCGCTCGAGAAGAAGGACCTGAAGGTCGGCTTCATCCCGATCACCTGCGCGACGCCGATCATCATGGCGGCCCCCATGGGCTTCTATTCGAAGCAGGGCCTGAACGTGGAGGTGGTGAAGACGGCCGGCTGGGCGGTGATCCGCGACAAGACGCTGAACAAGGAATACGACGCCGCGCACATGCTCTCGCCGATGCCGGTGGCGATCACGGTCGGGGCGGGCTCGAACCCGGTCCCCTATACGGTGCCGGCGATCGAGAACATCAACGGCCAGGCGATCACGCTCGCCATGAAGCACAAGGACAGGCGCGACCCGAAATCCTGGAAGGGCTTCAAGTTCGCCGTCCCGTTCGACTACTCGATGCACAACTACCTGCTCCGCTACTATCTCGCGGAGCACGGCATCGATCCGGACACGGACGTGCAGATCCGCGCCGTGCCGCCGCCCGAGATGGTCGCCAACATGCGGGCGGACAATATCGACGGCTTCCTCGGGCCCGACCCGATGAACCAGCGCGCCGTCTATGACGGCGTCGGCTTCATCCACATCCTGTCGAAGGACATCTGGGACGGCCATCCCTGCTGCGCCTTCGCGGCCTCGCGGGAGTTCATCACCGCGATGCCGAACACCTATGCGGCGCTGCTCCGCGCGATCATCGACGCGACGGCCTATGCGTCGAAAGCCGAGAACCGGAAGGAGATCGCGGCCGCCATCTCGCCCGCGAACTACCTGAACCAGCCCCAGATCGTGGTCGAGCAGGTCCTCACGGGCACCTACGCGGACGGGCTCGGCCAGGTGCAGAAGGTGCCCAACCGCGCCGATTTCGACCCCTTCCCCTGGGAAAGCTTCGCGGTCTGGATGCTGACCCAGATGAAGCGCTGGGGGCAGATCAAGGGCGAGGTCGACTATGCGGCGATCGCCCGGCAGGTCTATCTCGCGACCGACGCCCAGAAGCTGATGGAGCAGCAGGGACTCACGCCGCCGAAGACGACCACCAAGACCTTCTCGGTGATGGGCAAGAGCTTCGATCCGGCCCGGCCCGAGGACTACCTCGCCTCCTTCGCCATCAAGCGGGCGAGCTGAGGATGGCGAGCCGTCATTCCGGGGCGGCCGGAGGCCGAACCCGGAACCCACGATCACGCTCCGGAGCCCCGTCGTGGGTTCCGGGCTCCGCTTCGCGGCCCCGGAACGACGCCGGAGCGGCAAGATGACCACCACCGCCCGCCTGCAGGCGCTTGCCGTCTCGGCGCTCATCCTCGCCGTGTTCCTGGCCCTCTGGCAGATCGGGGTGAGCGGCTCGGGCCCGGCCCAGGAGATGGATCCGGAATACGCCAAGCTCATGGGCGCGACCGCGACGCAGGGCAAGTCGGCGATGCCCGGCCCGCTGGATGTCGGCCGGACCATCTGGGGCCATCTGAGGGACCCGTTCTACGACAAGGGCCCGAACGACAAGGGCATCGGCATCCAGCTCGCCCATTCGGTCGCGCGGGTCGGGACCGGCTATCTCCTGGCCGTGCTCGTCGCCATCCCGGTCGGCTTCCTCGTCGGGATGTCGCCGCTGATGAGCCGCGCGCTCGATCCCTACATCCAGCTCCTGAAGCCGGTCTCGCCCCTCGCCTGGATGCCGCTCGCCCTCTACACGATCAAGGATTCGGGCATCTCGGCCGTCTTCGTCATCTTCATCTGCTCGCTCTGGCCGATGCTCATCAACACGGCCTTCGGGGTCGCGAGCGTGCGGCGCGAATGGCTCAACGTGGCCCGCACGCTCGAGGTCGGACCGCTGCGCCGCGCCTTCACGATCATCCTGCCCGCGGCCGCGCCGACGATCCTGACGGGCATGCGGATCTCGATCGGCATCGCATGGCTCGTCATCGTCGCGGCCGAGATGCTCGTGGGCGGCACGGGGATCGGCTACTTCGTCTGGAACGAGTGGAACAACCTCTCCATCACCAACGTGATCACCTCGATCCTGGTCATCGGGATCGTCGGCATGATCCTCGATCAGTTGCTGGCGCAGGCGCAGCGGCTCGTCACCTTCCCGGAGTGAGCCCGATGGAGGACAGGCTCATCTCCATCGAGGGTATCGCCAAGCGCTACCCGGCAGCCGCCGGCGGGCAGACCACGATCTTCGAGGATCTCTGGCTGCGGGTCGGGCGCGGCGAGTTCGTCTGCGTCATCGGCCATTCGGGCTGCGGCAAGACGACGGTGCTCAACATCCTGGCCGGGCTCGACGCACCCTCGGCCGGCGCCGTCATCGTGGACGGGCGCGAGATCTCCGGCCCGTCCCTCGACCGGGCGGTGATCTTCCAGGGCCATGCGCTCCTGCCGTGGAAGACCGTGCTCGGCAACGTCGCCTATGCGGTGGCGTCGCGCTGGCCGAAGGCGTCGAAGGCGGAGATCGAGGCGCGCGCGACGCGGGCCATCGCGACCGTCGGCCTCGCGGGCGCGGAGGGCAAGCGCCCCGCCGAACTCTCCGGCGGCATGAAGCAGCGCGTCGGCATCGCGCGCGCGCTCGCGATCGAGCCCAAGATCCTGCTGATGGACGAGCCGTTCTCCGCCCTCGACGCGCTCACGCGCGGCACCCTGCAGGAGGAGGCGCGGCGCATCTGCCGCGAGACCGGCCAGACCGTCTACATGATCACGCACGACGTGGACGAGGCGATCTACCTCGCCGACAAGATCGTGCTGATGACGAACGGGCCCGGCGCGAGGATCGCCGAGATCGTGGTCAATCCCCTCCCGGCCGACCGGCGGCAGGGCGCCATCCACCACGACCCGAACTACTACGCGCTCCGCAACCACCTCATCGACTTCCTGGTCTCGCGCTCGAAGACCTTCAGGGACGATCCGCCCGCCGGCTACGACCCGCGCCACCCGCCGGTGGTGAGGCTGGATGGTGGGGTGGCGGCTCCGCCCCTCCCCAGCGCAGCGCCGAAGCTCAGGGCCGTCGCGACCTAGCCGCTGTCATGGCCGGGCTTGGCCCGGCCATCCACGAACACCCTCGGCGCCCGGACGGAGATGGCCGGGCCAAGCCCGGCCATGACGCCGGAGAAAGCGAAAGGCGATGAAACGCGAAGAGCTCACCGAGAAGATCCTCGACATCAAGCGCGAGAAGGGCTGGACCTGGCGCCACATCTGCGACGAGATCGGCGGGATGTCGGACGTGCTGATCGTCGGCGCGCTGCTCGGCCAGATGAAGCTCGTGAAGCCGCAGGCCGCCAAGGCCGCCGAGCTCTTCGGCCTCACCAAGGCGGAGCAGGCGATGCTGAACGAGGTGCCCTATCGCGGAACCGGCACGCCGATGCCGCCGACGGACCCGCTCATCTACCGCTTCTACGAGATGGTGATGGTGAACGGGCCGGCCTGGAAGGCGCTGATCGAGGAGGAATTCGGCGACGGCATCATGTCGGCGATCGACTTCGACATCACCTTCGCGCGGGAAGCGAACCCGAAGGGCGACCGCGTCCGCATCTCGATGAGCGGCAAGTTCCTGCCCTACAAGTATTACGGCAACCAGCAGGGCGTGCCGGAATACGGCTTCGAGGAGGAATAGGGAAAAGTCCTGCCGGGCGGCCCTCGCTGGAGGCTCCGCCCGGCGGAGGGTCTCCGGCTACCAGCGGCCGTAGCCGCCCCGGCGATCGTAGCCGCCGCCGTCATAGCCCCGCCGGCCGCCATAGGCGGCGCCGTCCGGATCGTAGCCGCCCCCGCGCCTGCCGCCCTCGTCCCGGCGGCGCTCGCCGCCGCGCTCCCCTCCCCTGGCGAGCGAACCGCCGTCCTGGCGCGGAGGCGCGGCCTGCCCGCGTCCCGTCCCGGCCGGAGGCACGGGCTGTCCGCGGGCGCCCGGCACATAGGGCTGCTCGGCCGAGCCGTAACCGCCGCCGGCCGGGCCCTGATAGATCTTGCCCTGGGCCTGGGCTGCACCCGTCCCTGCCGCGAGGGCGGCTCCCGCGACGAGGCATCCGGCCAGCATGGTCATCTGGTGTCGATTCATGTCGTGCTCCTGCCAGCTAGCTGAACCATCGCGGCCGAGGCGGGTTCCGGACGCGGAACGGGAGCCGGCGCGCCATCGTCACAGCCATCCCGTGCGCCGGAAGCGCCAGTAGAGCCCGGCGCAGGCGAGCCCGATCGCGGCGAGGACGACGTAGTAGCCATAGGCCGTCCTGAGCTCGGGCATGTTCTCGAAATTCATGCCGTAGATCCCCGCGATGGCGGTCGGCACGGCGAGGATCGCGGCCCAGGCGGCGAGCTTGCGGGTGATGTCGCCCTGGCGCTGCTGCTCGAGCAGCGTGGAGACCTCGAAGACGGAGGTGAGCGCGTCGCGCAGCCCCGCCGCCATCACCTCGACGCGCCTGACATGGTCGAGCACGTCCCGGAAATAGGGCCGGACATCGGGATCGATGCCCGGCAGGTCGAGATGCACGAGCTTGCTTGCGACCTCGGACATCGGCCCCATCACCCGGCCGAAGCGGATCAGCTCGCGCCGGAGCTGGAACAGGCGGTTGATCTCGCCGCGGCCGAGGCAGGATTCGAGGGTCTTCTGCTCCATGGCGAGGACGTCCTCCTCGATCGCCTCGACGATCGGCAGGTAGCCGTCCACGATGAAGTCCAGGATGCCGTGCAGGACATAGTCGACGCCGAGCCTGAGCTGGTTCGGGGCCGCCTCGAGCTGCGCCCTGAGCTGCGTATGGGCGCGCGCGGAGCCGTGCCGCACGCTGATGACGTGGGTCGGCCCGACGAAGACCGAGGTCTCGCCATAGGCGATGCGGTCGCCCTCCAGATGCGCTGTGCGGGCGACCACGAAGAGCTGGTCGCCATAGACCTCGACCTTGGGCAGCTGGTGCGCCTTGAGGGCATCCTCCACGGCGAGCGGATGCAGGCCGAGATTCTCCTGGAGGACGCGGAGCTCCTCCTCGGAGGGCTCGACCAGGCCGATCCAGATGAACTCGGACTTGTCGCCGGCGCAGACGGGCGCGGGCGATGAGAGCGTGACGGGGGCGGCGCGCTGGCCGTTGCGGTAGAGATAGGCGGCGACGACGGGCATTCTCGCTCCGGCTTCCGGCCGGGCTATAACGCATGAGCGCAGGATCGGTCCGGCCGCATGATGCGGACGGACGCTGGGCCGCGGCCCCATGCAAGTCGGCCTGCCCGGCATGCGCGCCAGGGAAGCCGAATTTTGGAACACCCGAGTTCGGCGGGGAGGGTCGAGCGGCGGCTCGGGCCGGATGGCCGCCCCGTCATGGTCGGGCTTGACCCGACCATCCAGTCTCCATCCTCGGCTCAAGGCCGAGGATGGAGCTCACTGTCATTCCCGGCCGGAGCGGCGCGTCAGCGCCGCGGAGGGGAAGGGAATCCAGGGACGTCGTCCGTGTGGGAGGTTGGCTGGATCCCCTTCCCGGGCGCTTCGCGCCCGCCGGGGATGACGGTGGAGCCGCCTTTCCCGCCTGCTGCGCAGGCGCCGGGGATGACATCCCGCTTGACATTCATAGGAATATAGTCTAGATCGGCTTCGTCCTCTTCGCCGAGGGGCGCTCTCGCGAGGCGTCGTGGAAGCGGAGGAGGATGCGGCGCCTGCGGGCGGGTTTCGCGAACCCGCACTCGGGGAGCCGGACCAGCGCCGCCCTCCGGGTAATACGGCCCGGGCGCCAGTGCAGCATGGCTAGTGTTCTCTCGTCCGGCAACGGGCGAGGGGGCGGAAGAGCGGCAGGTCCGGTCCAAAATCGCCGCCCGTGCCGGGGAAACCCGGACGCGGTGCTTGTCGTCTGGATCCCCTTCCCGGGCGCTCCGCGCCCGCCGGGGATGACGGGGCGGGCATCGCGGGGACGCCGAAAGGCTCCTCTATAAAATTGATCGAGCGTTTCGGCGTCCCACGCCCCTCGACCAATTCAGCTCTTTGAAGTCGCCCGTCATGACCGACCCCGCCCCGGGGACGGACGGCGCGTGGGCGCTTTCAGGAGCGCGCCCGGATGAGGGGCGAGCCTGCCCGCGGTGCAGGCGCGGAGGGCCGGAGCGGCCACGCCCTCGACATCCCGCCTTTCCGCGGCCCCGGACCGACATTCCGGCTTTACCTTGCCGCTCCGTTCCGAAATCATCCGGCGCAGGGAGGGACGCATGGCGAAGACCGAGGCCTCGCAGAGGGCCGAGTTCCACAATCTCGACGACGCCTCCGACGGCCTGCTGCGCGAGCTCGCGCCGGGGCTCACGACCCGCATCTTCGCCGGCGAGCAGGCGATGCTCTCGGTGGTGACCATCGCGCCGAACGCGGAGGGCACGCTGCACCATCATCCGGAGGAGCAATGGGGCGTGCTGCTCGAGGGCTCCGCGATCCGGGTGCAGGGCGGCGAGGAGATTCCCGTACGGAAGGGCGATTTCTGGCGCACGCCGGGCAACGTCCCGCATACGATGCGCGCCGGGCCCGAGGGCGCGAAGGTGCTGGACATCTTCAGCCCGCCCCGGCCCGAATACAGGAAGCCCGGAAAGGGTTTCGGCAGCTGATAAGCAGCGCCAGAGCGAGGGAGGGACAGGGATGGCGAAGCTCACCAGGCGCGGCGCGCTCGCTTGCGGCGCCGCGGCGCTGCTCTGCGGGCCGGCGCTCGCCCAGCAGGGCGGACGCACGATGCGGCTCGTCGTGCCCTTCCCGCCCGGCGGCTCCACGGACGCGCTCGCCCGCATGCTGCAGGCGCGGCTGCAGGACATGCTGGGCCAGACGACGATCGTGGAGAACATGCCGGGCGCCGCGAGCGCCCTCGGGGCGGCGCATGTGGCGAAGAGCGCGCCCGACGGGATGACGCTGCTGGTCACCTTCGATTCCCACACGGTCATCCCCGCGATGGTGCCCAACCCCCCGCTCGACATCGAGAGGGACCTCGTGCCCGTGAGCCTCGTCGGCACGGCGCCCTACGTCGTCGCGACGAACAGGGACAAGCCGTACAGGACCTTCGCGGACGTGCTGGCGGCCGCCAAGGCGCGGCCGCGGGCCGTCACCTACGCCTCCGTCGGCATCGGCACGATCGGCCACCTCGCCATGACGCTGCTCGCCAAGCGGGCCGGGGTCGAGATCACGCATGTGCCCTACCGGGGCGGCGGCCCCGCCATGAACGACCTTCTCGGCGGCCATGTCGAGCTTCTCTGCGGCTCGATCGCGCTCGTCGCGCCCCAGCTCGGCGGACAGGTGCGGACCGTCATGCAGATGGGCGCCCAGCGCCTGCCCATGCTGAAGGACACGCCGACCGCCATCGAATCCGGCTTCGACGGCTTCGAGGCCCTGGCCTGGTGGGGCGTCTTCGCCCCGGCCGCGACCCCGGCCGACACGCTGGCGCGGCTCTCGGCGGCGGTGCGCGAGGCGCTCTCCGAGCGCCAGATCGCGACGAAGCTGCAGGAGTCGCAGCAGATGACGCTGCTTCTCACCGACAGCGCGGCCGCGATCCCGTTCTTCGCCCGGCAGACGAAGCTCTGGGGCGACGTCGTGCGCGAGAACAACATCAAGGCCTGAGATCGCGATGCAGCTTCCCGGTCACCGCCTCCGCGAAAGCGCGCCCCAGGCGCCGGCGCGGCTCCTCGAGAGCTTCCGCGAGGTTGCGGTCGCGGTCGTCTCCGACAACCTGAACCGCCTGCACGGGACGCGCGCGCTCAGGCCCGTGCACGGCTCCCGGCGGCTCGTCGGGACCGCCGTGACCGTGAAGACGCGGCCGGGCGACAACTACATCCTGCACAGGTCCTACGACCTGCTGCGGCCCGGCGACGTCCTGGTCGTCGACGGCGGGGGCGACCTGAACCAGGCCCTCGTCGGCGAGATCATGATGCAGCGCGCCAGGATGCAGGGCGTCGCGGGCTTCGTGGTGGACGGCGCCGTGCGGGACGTCGCGGCCTTCGCGGCGGCGGAGTTCCCCTGTTTCGCGCGGGGCGTGACCCATCGCGGGCCCTACAAGTTCGGCCCCGGCGAGATCAACGTGCCGGTGGCCGTCGACGGCATGGTGGTGCTGCCCGGAGATGTCGTGCTCGGCGACGAGGACGGCGTCGTGGCCTTCGATCCGTCCTGCGCCGACGAGCTTCTCGGACGCATCCGCGCCCAGGAGGAGCGGGAGGCGGCGGCGCTCGCCGCCATCGCCGAGGGCCGCTTCGACAACAGCTATGTCGGCATCCAGAGCGAGCCGCGGAGCTGAGCGGTTCAGATGCCGCTGGCGAGATAGCCGCCGTCCACGTTGAGGATCGTGCCGGTCACGAAGCTCGCGGCGGGCGAGGCGAGATAGATCGCGGCGCCCACGAGCTCGCCGAGCTCGCCGAAGCGGCCGGCCGGGGTGCGCATGAGCGCGGCGTCCTTGCGCGCCTGGGGCATGCGGGCGCGGTTCAGCTCGGTCATGAAGAAGCCGGGCGAGATGGCGTTCACCCGCACGCCGTGCGGCGCCCATTCCGCCGCGAGCGAGGTCGTGAGCCCGACCACGCCGTGCTTGCTGATGGCGTAGGGGCAGGCATTGGGCCAGCCCCGATGGGCGGCGAGCGAGGCGATGTTGATGATCGCGCCGCTCCCCTGCTCCACCATCAGCCGGCCGAAGGTCGTGCAGGCGAAGAACACGCTCGTCAGATTGGTCGCGATCACGCTGTCGTATTCGGCGGGCGTGAGTTCGAGGGTGGGCTTGATGACCGTCGTCCCCTGGCAGTTCATCAGGATGTCGATGCGGCCGAGATCGGCCTGCGCCCGCTCCGCCAGCTTCGCCAGTTCGGCCCTGTCGGTGACGTCGGCCGCATAGGCCCGCGCCTCCCCGTCCAGCTCGGCGAGGCGCGCATGCGCGGCCTCGAGCTTGTCGGGCCGGCGTGCCGCGATCGCGACCCGGGCGCCCGCCTGCGCGAAGCCATGCGCCGCGGCCTCCCCGATCCCGCTCGACCCGCCGATGACGAGGGCCGTCATCCCGGCAAGGGACAGCGATGGCGGGCTTACGGGCAGCATGGGCGTTCCTCGATCGGTTGTCGCGGGCGGATGATAGTGGCCGGCAGCCCGCCGTGGCGACGGCCGGCCCGCCCGACCAAAGGCTTACGCCGGCATCTCGCCTTCCGCCGCAAGCCCTGCTTAAACTCCGGCCCGCGCGCGGCCACGCAGAGGGCCGGCTTCGGGAGGAATCGCATATGACGTTTGCCTGGTCACGCCGATCGGTGCTTGGGGCGGGCGCGGGCGCGGCCGTGACGCTGCGGACCGGGAAGGCCCTCGCCAACGACTATCCGACACGGCCGATCCGCTGGGTGGTCGGCTATCCGCCGGGCGGCACGACGGACGTCCTGGCGCGCCTCGTCGCGGAGCCGCTTGCCAAGCGCCTCGGGCAGCAGGTCTATATCGAGAACCGGCCGGGGGCCGGCAACAACATCGGCACCGAAGCGGTCGTGAACGCCGATCCCGACGGCTACACGATCCTTCTGGTCAATCCCGCGAACGGCATCAACGCGACCCTCTACAAGAAGCTGAACTTCAACTTCGTCGAGGACATCGCGCCCGTCGCGGGCATCACGCGTTCCCCGAACATCATGGAGGTGACGCCCTCGCTGCCCGTGAAGACGGTTGCGGAGTTCATCGCCTACTGCAAGGCGAATCCGGGCAAGGTGAACATGGCCTCCTCGGGCCTCGGCACCTCCGTCCACATGTCGGGCGAGCTGTTCAAGTCGATGACCGGCGTCGACATGGTCCACGTCCCCTATCGCGGTGCCGGGCCGGCGCTCATCGACATGCTGTCCGGCCAGGCGCATGTGCTGTTCGACAACCTCCCCTCCTCGATCGAGCATGTCCGCTCGGGCAAGCTCCGCGCCCTCGCGGTCACGACGCTCGAGCCCTCGCCCGCGCTCCCGGGCGTGCCGACCGTCGCGGAGACGGTTCCCGGCTACGAGGCCGTGGCCTGGTTCGGTATCGGGGCGCCGAAGAAGACGCCGCCCGAGATCATCGCGCGCCTCAACAAGGAGGTGAACGAGCTTCTGCAGGAGCCCCCGATGGTGAAGCGGCTCGCCGATCTCGGCGGCGCGCCGTGGCTGCTCACGCCCGCGCAGTTCGGCCAGGCGATCCGGGACGAGACCGCGAAGTGGAAGAAGGTGGTCGAGTTCTCGGGTGCCAAGCTCGAGTGACCGGCCGGGCGGGTCCGGCCAGATGAGGCAGGTGCGGATCGGCGCAGGAGCCGGCTATTCGGGCGACCGGATCGAGCCGGCCGTCGAGCTCGCGGAGATCGGCGATCTCGACTACCTGGTCTTCGAGTGCCTGGCCGAGCGCACCATCGCGCTCGCCCAGCAGGCGCGGCTCAAGGACCCGAAGGGCGGCTACGATCCGCTGCTCGAGACCAGGATGCGGGCCGTCCTCCCCGCCTGCCATGCCCGGCGCACCCGCATCGTCACCAATATGGGCGCGGCAAACCCGCTCGCCGCCGCGGAGAAGATACGCGAGATCGCCCGCGAACTCGGGCTCGCCGGGCTGAAAGTGGCGGCCGTGCTCGGCGACGATGTGTTCGACCTCCTGCGCGGGAGCGATCTTCCGCTGGAGGAGATGGAAGGCACGGTCGCCGATCTCGGCAACCGGATCGTCTCCGCGAACGCCTATCTGGGCGCCGGTCCGATCGCCGAGGCGCTGGCCGCCGGGGCCCAGGTCGTCGTGACCGGGCGGGCGGCCGATCCCGCCCTGTTCCTCGGACCGCTGATGCACGAATTCGGCTGGGCGTTGTCCGACCACGAGGCCCTGGGACGCGGCACGCTCGTCGGCCACCTGCTGGAATGCGCCGGGCAGGTGACGGGCGGCTATTTCGCCGATCCCGGCTTCAAGGACGTTCCGGATCTGGCGCGGCTCGGATTCCCGATCGGCGAGGTGTCGGAGGACGGCAGCGTCGTCGTAACCAAGGTGGAGGGCTCCGGCGGGCGCGTCACGCCGGCGACCGTAAAGGAGCAGCTCCTCTACGAAATCCTCGACCCGGCCCGCTATCTCCAGCCCGACGTCGTTGCGGATTTCACCGCGGTCGAGATCCGCGAGACCGGCCCCGATCGGGTGAAGGTCGGCGGCGGACGCGGCCGCCCACCGACGGGCAAGCTGAAGGTATCGATCGGCACCATCGAAGGCTTCATCGGCGAGGGCCAGATCTCCTATGCCGGGCCGGGCGCGGAGGCGCGCGGACGCCTCGCGCTGGAGATCGTGCGCGAGCGGCTTGCACTGACCGGTGTCGCGGCAAGCGAGCTTCGCTTCGACCTGATCGGCCTGAACGCGCTGCACGGGGCCGGTCGCGCCCAGGGGTCCGAGCCCTACGAGGTTCGCGTCCGCGTCGCGGGCCGCACGGACAGCCTGGCGGAAGCGATCCGCATCGGGAACGAGGTCGAGACGCTCTACACCAACGGTCCTGCCGGCGGCGGCGGGGTCGCGAAATCGGCGCGCGAGGTGCTCGGCATCGTGTCGACGCTGATTCCCGCCGAAAGCGTGACGCCGTCCCTTTACATCCTGGAGGCGTGATGAAGCTGCGCGCGATCGCCCATTCCCGCACCGGCGACAAGGGCAACACGTCCAACATCTCCGTCATCGCCTATGACGAGCGCGACTTCGCGCTGCTTGCCCGGCACGTCACGGCCGAGCGCGTCGCGGCGCATCTCGCCGGCATCGTCCGCGGTGGGGTCACGCGCTACGAGCTGCCCCGCATCGGGGCGCTCAACTTCGTGCTCCGCGGCGCGCTGGGCGGCGGCGTCACGCGATCGCTCGCGCTGGACCCGCATGGGAAGTCGCTGAGCTCGGCCCTGCTCGACCTCGACATCCCGGACGGAGAGCCTGTCTTCGGCCGATGGCCGGCCGAACCGGAAGCAGATGGGAGAAGGACGCCGTGAGGAGAGTGACACGCTGGGCATTGGCTGCCTTCGGGCTTGCCGCGACGGCCTTTCCTGCGCTCGCCCAGACCTATCCGAGCCGCTCGATCAAGTTCGTCGTCCCTTTCGCGGCGGGAAGCGCAACGGATGCGGTGGCGCGCATCATCGGCGACCATGCGTCGAAGACGCTCGGCCAGCCGATCGTGGTGGAGAATGTTGCCGGCGCGAGCGGGGTCGTGGCCGCGCAGAACGTGGCCCGCGCGGAGCCGGACGGGCACACGATCCTCGTCACGACCAACACGACCCATGGCGCGAACCAGAGCCTGCTCAAGCGGGTGCCCTACGACGCGGAGAAGGATTTCGAGCCGGTGACGAAGCTCGGCACGATCACGCTCGCCCTGATCGCCAATCCGAGCGTGCCCGCGAAAAGCGTCGCAGAGCTCGTCGCCTACGCGAAGGCCAATCCGGGCAAGCTGAGCTTCGGCTCCGGATCGAGCTCTTCCCGGATCGCCGGCGAGATGCTGAAGAGCCGTGCCGGCATCGACATCCTGCACGTGCCCTACCGTTCGAACCCGCAGGCCGTGACGGATCTCCTCGCCGGCAACATCCAGCTCTTCTTCGCCGACATCTCGACCACCCTGCCGCAGGTCAAGGCGGGGGCGGTGACCGGACTTGCGGTCTCGACCGCAAAGCGCAGCCCGCTCGCACCGGACCTGCCGACGATGGCCGAGGCAGGCGTGCCGGGCTACGACCTCGCGGCCTGGTTCGCAGCATTCGCGCCGGCCAAGACGCCCGCCCCGGTCGTCGCGAAGCTGCACGACGCGCTGACCGCGGCCGTGAGCGACAAGGCCACGGCCGAGAAGCTGCTCACGGCCGGAATCGAGCCGGAAGCCTCCTCGCCGGAGGAACTGCGCGCGTTCGTGACGAGCGAGATCGCGAAATGGGCCGAGATCGTGAGAGCGGCCGGGATCGAGCCGCAATAGGGCGGCAGCGCCCCGGCCGGTGCGGGCGCGCACAACGGCAAGCGGCGGCTCGGCTAAGCTCCACCCATGACACAGACCGCCGCACATCCCGCCGCGAGCGAGGCCCGCATCACCCCGCCGGTCCGGAAGCACCGCCCGGCCTGGAATTACGGACCCCGGCCTTCGGAGATCCGGGCCTGGGCGCGGCGCTGCGAGGAGCGCGCACCCGAAGGGTTCGGCGTCGGGCCCGGCTGGCCCGCGGAGATCGTTGCGGAGGCGCTTCTGCTCCTCGCCGAGAAGCGCGAACGGCGCCTCAGCCGGCGCTGAGCTGCCGAGCTCAGCTCTGCATGCCCCAGCGGCGCACGGTCCGCCGCTCGAGCGTGCGGAAGACGAGGTTGTCGACCACGAGCCCGAACACGATCACGGTGAGCAAGCCCGCGAAGACGTTCGGGATCTCGAGCAGGTTCTTGTTCTGGAAGATGTACCAGCCGAGCCCGCCGCCGCTGGACGACACGCCGAAGACGAGTTCGGCCGCGATCAGGGTGCGCCAGGCGAAAGCCCAGCCGATCTTCAGGCCCGTCAGGATGCTCGGCAGCGCCCCGGGGATTAGGATCTTCGTGACATAGCCGATCTGAGACAGGCCGTAGTTCTGCCCGACCATGCGCCAGGTCGGACTGACCGACTTGAAGCCCGAATGGGTGTTCAGCGCGACGGACCACAGCACGGCGTGGATCAGCACGAAGATGATGCTCCCCTCCCCCAGGCCGAACCAGATCATGGCGAGCGGCAGCAGTGCGATGGACGGCAGCGGGTTGAACATCGAGGTCAGCGTCTCGAGGAGGTCGGCCCCGATCCGGGTCGTGATGGCGAAGGCGGTGGCAAGCGCCGCGAAGAGGAGGCCCAGCGCGTAGCCCTGCAGCAGCAGGGCTATGGAGTGGAAGGTGGCGGCGGCGAGTTCGCCGGACCTGAGGGAAGCGAAGAAGGCCTTCGCCGTATCCGTGAAGGTCGGCACGAGGAGCGGGTTGTCGAGCCAGAGCGCGTAGATCTGCCAGGCCAGCGCCAGACCTGCGAGCAGGACCGTCTTGCGCAGGACGTTGTTGTCGGCGAGCCGTTCCCACCGGCCGAGCGGCTTCGCCACGACCCCGAAACCTTCAGGCAGATCCGTGTTGACGATGTCCGGTCGCGACCGGAGTGCCAGCCTCGCCTCAGCCATGCGCGCTCTCCCGAGAGATCGGCGCCTCGTCGAACAGCAGCGACTCGATGCGGCCCGATAGCGTCCTGCCGTCCGGCCCGACGCTATCGACGCCGGCGCTGCCGAGTTCGGCCCGCACGCGGCCCGGATGCGGCGAAAGGAGCAGGATGCGGTTGCCGATCCTGACCGCCTCCGGGATCGAATGCGTGACGAAGAGGAGGGTCACCTTCGTGTCCTCCCAGAGCTGAAGCAGTTCCTCCTGCATCTTGCCGCGCGTGAGCGCGTCGAGCGCCGCGAAGGGCTCGTCCATCAGCAGAATCTCGGGCTCCATCGCCATTCCACGAGCTATGGCGACGCGCTGCTTCATGCCGCCCGAGAGCTGGTGCGGGTAGCTGTCGGCGAACTTCGTCAGGTGGACCTTGGCGATGTACTCGTCCGCGCGCTCGGACGCGGCGCGGCCTTTCAGGCGGCCGCTCGCCGTGAGCGCGAAAAGCACGTTCTCGCGCACCGTCTTCCAGGGGAGGAGCTGGTCGAATTCCTGGAACACGAGCACCCGGTCAGGGCCGGGCCGCGCGATCTCGCGCCCGTTCAGCCGGATCGAGCCTTCCACCGGCTTGATGTAGCCCCCGACGGCCTTGAGCAGGGTCGACTTCCCGCATCCGGACGGCCCGAGGATGACGTAGCGATCGGAAGCGAGGACCTCGAAGCTGACCCGGTAGGTGGCCGTGACGAGGCTCTCGCGCGTCCGGTACTGGAGCGTGAGCCCCTCGACCGACAGAAGCGGCGGTGCGGCCGCGCCCTCCGCCACCACCGGTCCGGCGCTTGGCGCCACTGGCCTCAATTGCCGCCCGCGATCTCGGGATTGCCGAAGAAGAGATCGTTCAAGCCTGCGGGCTTGTTCTTCAGCGACCCGATCTCGTGCATGAAAGCGGCGTAGGTCAGCACGTTCTCCGGCTTCATCGTGTACTTGGTGCCGGGCTCGTTCAGGATCTCGACCAGCTCATCGACCGTCCAGCCCTTGCCACCCATCGCCTCCAGCAGCACGGCAGCCGCGGCCCTCCTGTCCTCCCCGATCATTTCCTGGGCGCGCTTCAGCGCCTTCACGACGGCGCCGAACACCTTCGGGTTCTCGCTCTGGAACCGGCTCGTGGTGGACATCATCGTGAAGGTGGTCGAGCCGCCCATCACGTCGTCGGAATTCATGATGGCCTTGATCGCCGGGTCCTTGAGCTCGCGCTGGTCGAAGGGGGCCGACGCCCAGTGAGCCACGATCGGGCCGCTGCCCGACAGGAGGGAGATCAGCGCCTCGGGATGGGCCATGGTCACCGTGAAGGGGTCGAAGCGGAAGACCTGATCCTTCCCGTACTTCTTCAGGGCGTACATCTGCATGATGATCGACGGGATCGAGACCTTCACGGAGGTGACCGCGATCTTCTGCGCGCCCGAGATGCTGTCGAGCTCCTTCAGCTCCGAGACGCGGGCATTCAGGTGCATCGGCATTGAGCTGATCGCGCCGATCGACTTCACGCCGATATTGCCACGGGTCCGGTCCCAGAGCGTCAGGAACGCGGGCGGACCGGCCGAGATGAAATGCGCAGAGCCGGAGAGCAGCGCGTCGTTCATGACGGCCGGGCCGCCGATATTGGCCCAGTTCACCTTGAGCTTCACGCCCGCCTCCTCGGCGAACTTCTCGATCAGGCCGTGCTTCTGCATCATGTGCAGCGGCAGGAAGCCGAAGCCGCCGGCGCCGAGGGGAATCTTGAGCTCGCTCACCTCGGCGCGAACCGAGGCGGGCAGCACGGCCAGCGCGGCAGCGACGGCGAAAGCCTTCCAGCTCCTCATGTGAACTCCCCTCCCCTGTTGGCCGTTCGGCTTTTCTGGTCCGCGATGCTCGCTCACCGCGGAATGCAGGGTGCGATCAGCCGGGCGGCATCGTCCAGTTGGTCTATGATCCAGCAGGCCGTGATCGCCTCGTCGGCCTGATCGGGCGTGACGACCTTGGCTTGGTCGCGGAACTTCGCCTCGAGCTGCGCGTCCGAGAGCGGCCGCTTCAGGTTGCCGAGCGACTCGCTGAGGTGCATGCCGACCTCGCGGCCGTCCTTGAGGCGGACCGTCACGACGACCCCGTCCTCGTGGACGGCGGGATCCCCATTCGCTTCGGCGAGGAGCCGGATGCGCTTCAGCGCCGGATCGTTCACCGCCTCGTCCGTGAACTCGGCAAGGGCCGCCTTCCCCCGGCCCAGCCCGATCGCCGCCGCGTGGTAGATCGAGAACTTGCCCTCGAGCCCGACCGAGATCTCCTTCTTGTTGCAGAGATCCTTGACCAGCGGCGCGACCCGCAGTTCGACGGCCTCGACCTCCTCCGCCGAAAAGCCGTGCTTCTCCCGGAGCTGGATGCAGGCATCGATCGTGGGGTGCACGACGATCCCGCAGGGGAAAGGCTTGTAGGTGTTGTCCGTCAGCTCGAAGTGGCGGCCGAGATCGACGGTCAGCTTGCCGAGGTCGTATTCCGCTGAGGTGACGGCCGCGAAGCCGCGCGGGCCCTCCAGCGGGAGACGCCCGCTGGTGAATCCCTTTTCGGCCAGCAGCGCCGCCATGTAGCCGCGCTGCGCCGAGCTGCCGGGGTGGAAGCCCTTGCCCATCGAGCCGAACATCTCGCGGATGCCGGCTCCCTGGGTCGCGGCGAGCCCGATCGCCCAGGTCATGCGCTGGGCATCGAGGCCGAGGAGCCTCCCGACCGCGACGGCCGCCCCGAAGACGCCGATCGATCCGGTCGAGTGCCAGCCCGCCTCGTAATGCGCCGGATAAGTCGCGTTGCCGATCCGCGACACGATCTCGAAGCCGAGGATGAAGGCGTGGAGGAAGTCCGGCCCGCTCACCTCGTTCACGCTCGCATAGGCGAGCAGCGCGGAGGCGACGGGCGAGGAGGCATGGATGTAGTTCTTCGGCAGCGTGTCGTCGTAATCGTGGACGTGGGACGACACGCCGTTGAGGAGCGAAGCCAAAAGCGGATCGAATCGCTCGCGCCGTCCGATCACGGCCGATACCGGCGGCCCGGCATGAGGGCCGAGCGCCGCGATCGCGATGTCCATCACCGGGTGATCGGCGCCGCCGAGGGCGCAGCCCACGATGTTGACGAGCGCGCGCTTGCCCTCGTGCCGCACGTCGTCCGGAATCGCATCGAGGCGGCTTCCCAGGATGTAGTCCACCAGCGCCGCCGTGGGTGTGACCATCGATCCATTCTCTCCCTAGGAGGCGCGATCGCCTCTGCCGTCATCGGTGCGGCTTGGACCGTATGTCAACTAGATTGGCAGATTGTCTGTCAATCCTGAATGCGCGAGGAATGCCCGGCGACGGCGGCGGTCCGTTGCAGCGGTGGGAAGCGGCTGCAGCCCAGGTCAGAGCCGGGTCGCCTGCCCGTCCAGCAAGTCCCGGACACGTCCGGCGAGGTCGGCGAAGCTGAAGGGCTTCGTGATGAGTTCGACCCCCCGATCGAGCCGCCCCTGGTGCATGATGGCGTTGCGGGCATAGCCCGTGGTGAACAGCACCTTCAGGCCGGGTCGGAGCGCCCGCGCCTTTTCGGCCAGCACCGCCCCGGTCATGCCGCCGGGCAGGACCACGTCGGTGAACAGGAGGTCGACGCGCCTCTCGCGCTCCAGAAGCCGCAGGGCAGAGGGGCCATCATGCGCCTCCAGTACGCGATAGCCGAGCTCGCGCAGCACTTCGACCGAGTAGGCCCGCACATCGTCGTCGTCCTCGCAGACGAGGATGATCTCGTCGCGCGTGCCTTCCGGCACCGTCGGTGCACTCGCCTCCTCCTCGTCCTCCACTCCGCCGACGAGGCGGGGGAGATAGATCTTCACCGTCGTTCCCTCGCCGGGCTCGGAATAGACCTTCACGTGCCCGCCGGACTGCTTGACGAAACCGTAGACCATGGAGAGCCCAAGCCCGGTGCCTTTGCCGACCTCCTTGGTGGTGAAGAAGGGCTCGAAGGCCCGGCTGACCGTTTCCGCATCCATGCCGTGACCCGTGTCCGTGACGCAGATGCAGACGTACTGGCCGGGCGCGACCTCGGCGTTCTGGATCACGTAGCCCTGGTCGAGATAGCTGTTCGCGGTCTCGATGGTCAGCTTGCCCCCTTCGGGCATGGCGTCGCGCGCGTTCACGGCGAGGTTCAGGAGCGCATTCTCGAGCTGGTGCGGATCCACCTCGACGCGCCAGATGCCGGAGGCCAGGACCGTCTCGACCGAGATGGTCTCGCCGAGCGTACGATGGAGCAGCTCGGACATCCCGGCGACGAGCTTGTTCGGGTCGGTCGGCTTCGGGGCGAGCGGCTGCCGCCGCGAGAAGGCGAGAAGGCGCTGCGTCAGCGTCGCGGCGCGCTTCGCGCCGGTCATCGCGTTCTCGGCCGATCGGCGCAGGCGGGGCATGCCGTCCGGCAGGTTGCGCAGGAGAATTTCCAGGTTGCCGGTCACGATCTGGAGCAGGTTGTTGAAATCGTGCGCGACGCCGCCGGTGAGCTGGCCGACGGTCTCCATCTTCTGCGCCTGACGCAGGCTGTCCTCGGCCGCGCGCAGCTCCGCCGTCCGCTGCTCGACGGCCGCCTCGAGCGCCTCGCGCGCGAGCTTGATTTCTGTGATGTCGACGTCGCAGCCGACATAGCCGACGAAGCGGCCTGCCCCGTCGTAGCGAGGCGTTCCGGCGCAGCGGAGCCAGCGGGTCTCGCCGGCGCTGTTGAGCACTCTCACGTCCCGCTCGAAGTCTCGCCGCTCCCGGAAGGCTTCCAGGAAGGCCGCCATGAACCCGTCCAGGTCCTCCTGATGGACCATCGCACGCCAGCCATTCTGGAGGATCACCTCCGGCGCGACGCCGAAATCGGAGGCATAGCGCCGGTTGGCGAAAGTCGGCTTCGCCTTGGCATCGCAGGCCCAAATGAAGGCGGGCGCGCTGTCGGCCATGATGCGGAAGCGCTCCTCGCTTTCCCGCAAGGCCGCCTCGGCGAGCTTCAGGTCGTGAATGTCGGTGCAGGTCCCGTACCAGCGAAGGATCTTGCCGGCGGCATCCCGGACGGGCTGGGCGCGCCCCAGCACCCATCGGTAATCGCCGGATCGATGCCGGAGCCGATACTCGATATGATAGGGTTCGCCAGTCGCAAGGCAGCGGCGCCAGAGATCCCAGGCGCGCTCCCGATCGTCCGGATGGAACATACCGTTCCAGGCCTCGCCATCCGTCGAGCCTTCGGGGACACCCGTGTAGTCGTACCAGCGCTGATTGTAGAAATCATGGAAGCCGTCGGGGCGGGTGGACCAGATCATCTGGTCGACGGAATCGACGATGGCCTTGAGCCGTGCGTCGCTCTCGCGCTGCGCCTCGATCGCCCGGACGCGATCGGTTACGTCCGTACCCTCGACGAAGATGCCCGTGACCTTGCCTTCGGTGTCCTTGATGGGCTGGTAGACGAAGTCGAGCAGCCGCTCCTCGCCGCTCCGGCCGGAATCGGAGGCCAGCAGAATCGGCGTGGACTTCCCGGCATAGGGTTCGCCGGTTTCGCAGACCCGATCGAGCAGCTCGAAGAAGCCCTGCCCCTCGAGCTCCGGCAGGGCCTCGCGCACCGTTCTGCCGATCACGTCGCGACCGCCGATCAGCTTCTGATAGGACGCGTTCGTCAGCTCGAAGACGTGCCCGGGCTCGCGCAGCAGCGCCATGAAGCCGGGCGCCTGCTGGAACATGCCTGCCAGCCGCTCGCGCTCCTCGACGATCTGCCGCTGCGCCCGCACCCGCTCCGTCGTCTCGCTGACGATGCAAAGGACCCCGCCGACGGACCCGTCATCGAGCGGCACGGGCGAATAGGAGATGTCGAAGAACACCTCCTCGCCGTAGCCGTGGCGCTCGATGTAGAAAGGGCGATCCTTGGCCGCGACCGTCTGCCCCGTCTCGCGTACCCGCCGCAGCAGAGGCTCGAGATCGTCCCAGAGCTCGCTCCAGTTCTCCCGCGCCGGCCGGCCGAGCGCGCGCGGATGCTTCTCGCCGATCGTCGGCGCATAGGCGTCGTTATAGAGCGCGACGTAATCCGGACCCCAGAACAGGACGATCTGCGCCTGCGCGGGCAGGACGAGTCCCACTGCGCTGCGCAGCGCCGCGGGCCAGGCCTCCGGCGGCCCGAGCGGCGAGGTCGACCAGTCGAGGACCGCCATCAGCTCGCCCAGCCTGCCGCCGCCCATGAACGCCGGCGCGGCAGGAGCCGCCGCGCTGCTCGGCATGGTGACAGACATGCGGATTCCGACCTGACGCGCGCCTTGTGGGATAGGCGGCTCTCTAGCCGCGCTGCGACGTGAACGGAAGTGGCGCGGGACAGAGGGTACTCACGAGAACGTGAGCGACCTGCCCGGCGCCGGACGGCAGCCTATTCCGCGGCGTGCTGGGCGTGCATGCGGCTCGTCCCGGCGATGAGCTTGTTCAGGGCGCCGAGATAGGCCTTGGCAGAGGCGACGAGCGTGTCCGGGTCCGCGCCCCGCGCGGTGACCGAGCGCCCATCGGCCGCGAGCCGAACGGAGACCTCCGCCTGCGCATCGGTGCCCTCCGTGACGGCATGGACCTGGTAGAGCTCGAGCACCGCCTCATGCGGAACGAGCGCCTTGATGGCGTTGAACACCGCGTCCACCGGGCCGTTGCCGTCCGCCTCCTCCGTCACCTGGCGGCCGTCGATGTCGAGGCGCATCGTGGCGCGCTGCGGACCGCGGGTGCCGGCGATCACGGTCAGGGAGACGAGGCGGACGCGATCGTGAGCGGTCGCGATATTCTCGTCGACGAGGGCTTCGATATCCTCGTCGTAGACGACCTTCTTGCGGTCGGCGAGATCCTTGAAGCGCGCGAAGACGTCCTGGAGCTGGTTGTCCGAGAGCCGATAGCCCATCTCCTCGAGCTTGGAGCGGAAGGCGGCGCGGCCCGAATGCTTGCCCATGACCAGCGAGGTCTTGGAGACGCCTACCGATTGCGGCTCCATGATCTCGTAGGTCTGGGTGTGCTTCAGCATCCCGTCCTGGTGGATGCCGCTCTCGTGCGCGAAGGCGTTCCGGCCGACGATGGCCTTGTTGTACTGGACCGGGAAGGAGGTCGCGTTCGACACCATCTTCGAGGCCCGCGTCAGCATCGTGGAGTCGATGCCGGTCTCGTACGGGTAGGCGTCCCCCCGCACCCGCATCGCCATCACGACCTCCTCGAGCGCGGCGTTGCCGGCCCGCTCGCCGATGCCGTTGATCGTGCACTCGATCTGCCGCGCGCCGCCCTCGACGCCTGCCAGCGAGTTCGCGACCGCCATGCCGAGATCGTTGTGGCAATGGACGGAGAACACCGCCTTGTCGGAGTTCGGCACGCGCTCGCGAACCGTGCGGAACAGGGCGCGGTACTCGTCGGGCGTCGTGTAGCCGACCGTGTCGGGGATGTTGATCGTGGTCGCGCCCGCCTTGATGACGGCCTCGACGCAGCGGCACAGGAAGTCGACCTCGGTCCGCGTCCCGTCCTCGGCGGACCACTCGACGTCGTCGATGAGGTTGCGCGCCCGGGTGACCGAGGCGATCGACATCGCCAGGACCTCGTCCGGGGTCTTCTGCAGCTTGTACTTCATGTGCACCGGCGAGGTGGACACGAAGATGTGGATGCGGGACCGCTCGGCGAAGCGCACCGCCTCGCCCGCCCGGTCGATGTCGTTCGGAATCGTGCGGGCGAGGCCGGCGACGATGGCGCGCTTGGTGCGGCGGGCGATCTCGGACACGGCCTCGAAATCGCCGTTGGAGGCCGCCGGATAGCCCGCCTCGATGATGTCGACGCCCATCTCGTCGAGGAGATCGGCGACCGCGAGCTTCTCCTCGAAGGTCATGGTGGCGCCGGGGCATTGCTCGCCGTCGCGCAGGGTCGTGTCGAAGATGACGACGCGGTCCTTGGTGGTCTGGTTCGTGCTGGTCATGGGGTCGAGCCTTGTCTGGATTCTCGCGCCCGGCGGGCGCCATCGGGTTGGTTCAGTCCCCCTGAGCGCCCAGGCACGCAGCCCAGCCGGCCCTCAGGGGCTGATAAGCAGAAGGCCCGAAAGAAGAAGGCGCGCGCAGCCCGGCAGCTCCGCCCGGCGGGCGGCGCGATGCTGGCAGGATCCGGTGCCGATGCGGCTCACGGGGCGCGTTCCAGGCGGGCACCTTCGCCCGCTCGTTCCCTCATACGCGGGGGGCGGCGGCCCCGCAAGGCCAGCGTGATACCCGGCCGGAAGGGCGGCCGCGGCCGCATCTCCGCTGCGGTCCGGCGAGGGCCGAGCGACCAGCCACCTACGGCAGCCCATCACGTCGCGGCCGCGCGCAACGGCGCCGGACAGCCACCAGGGCGGGCAAAGATCCCGTCGAGATGCGCCCCCGCAAACGGCCTCGATCCGCCGGTCGAGGTGCCGTCCTGGACCGCGGTAGCGGCGGGACTGCAGAGGTCGTGCAGATCGATCTGACACGCGTCGGCCCGCGTGGCGACCATCCCGCCGGCCGGCGAGCGGACGAGCCGCCCATCCCCGGTCCGGCCATATTCTCCGACGCCCCCGACCCGTTGCAGCCGCGCGCCCCGCCTTGGTCAGAAACGGGCGGGCTGCTTCAGGGGCATCGTCGACGGACCTGAGCGGGAGACGCGACATAAATCACTGTCCTATAATGTATATTAAGCGATCATACGTCGTGGACGGTGAAAAGTCGATACGCACGGCGCAACGCTGGATTTTGGACAGCCTGCCCTCCACGGCTCCCTCATCTGTTCCGGCTCGCCCTCCGCAGCGGTCGGCGACGCGGCCGATCGGGATTGGCCCGAGCAACGCGGCCAGCACCCGCGGGGCGGGACACACCCGCCTGCGCGAGCCGCGGCCACGACGCATGAACATTGTTCATCGAACCCGAAAAACTTCGATTTTCCGAAGCGGCCTTCCTGCTGGAGATAGGCGGGCGGCAGGCGATGCATGACCTGCCGGGAACGATGCCTGTCGGAGGAACCCTTGAGGGCTGCCAATTTCACGCTCACGCTCGTCTGTGCAGCGATGTTCGGATGGCTCCAGCCCGCCGTCGCTCAGACCTATCCGAGCCGTCCGGTCACGATCGTGGTGCCGTTCGGCGCAGGAAGCGCAACCGATTCCGCGGCACGCATGCTCGCTGCGCATCTCGATTCAGCCCTGGGCCAGCGCTTCGTCGTCGAGAACAAGGCAGGAGCCGGAGGCACGCTCGCGGCGAACTTCGTCGCCAGGGCCGAGCCCGACGGCTACACGCTCCTTCTTACGACGAACACCACGCACTCCGCCGCGCATGGCCTCTTCAAGAACGTGCCTTACGATCCGCTCAAGGATTTCACGGCCGTCGCGCGGGTCGGCAGCTTCCCGTCGATGGTGGTCGCCAACCCGAACGAGCCTTTCAAGACGATCCAGGATCTCGTGGCATACGCGAAGGCCAATCCCGGCAAGCTCGAATATGCGCATGGCAACAGTACGGGACAGGTTGCGGGCGAGACCCTGAAGCGGCGCACCGGGATCGAGGTCGTCCGGGTGCCCTACCGGAGCAATCCGCCGGCCGTGCTGGACGTCGCCACGGGACGGGTCGCCACGATGATAGCGGATTTCACGACGGCGCTGCCCCAGGTCCGGGACGGGAAGATCCGTCCCCTGGCGGTGCTCACCAAGACCCGCAGCTCCATCCTGCCCGACGTCGTGACGCTGCATGAGACGGTCGCGCCCGAGTTCGACCTGATCGCCTGGGCGGGTCTTTTCGGGCCCGCGAACCTGCCGGGCGACGTGGTGCAGACGCTCGCCAAGGAGGTGAAGGCCTTTGTCGAGAAGCCGGAGAACCGCGCCAAGCTCGAGGCGAACGGCATCGAGGCCTTCTATCTGCCGCCGGCGGAATTCAAGGCCTATGTGGCGGACGAACTGGTGAAGTGGACCACAGCGATCAAGGAGGCCGGGATCGAGCCGCAATAGCGGCTCGATCCCGAGAGGATTGGGCAACGAAGCCGGCCGGCCACAGGCCGGCCGGCTTCGCGATCGAGGCGATCGCGACGGCCCGAATCTCGGCGAGATCGCTCACCCCGCCCTGGAGAGAGGTCCAGCCCGGCTGCATGCGGGAAGCGCGGTGGACGTCGCCTCCGGCCGTGGCCGGTCAGGCGGGGGCCGCGGCCATGCCCATCCTGTCCTCACTGATCATGTCCGACGCCTTCTCGGCGATCATGATCGTGGCCGCGTTGGTGTTGCCGGAAACGATCGTCGGCATCACGGAGGCGTCGACAATCCGCAGGCCGCCGATGCCGTTCACCCGTAGCCGCGGATCCACGACCGCGCCGGGGTCGACGCCCATGCGGCAGGTGCTCGTCGGATGGAAGATGGTGGCCGTGATGTCGCGTGCGCCAGCCGCGATCTCCTGGTCGGTCTGCAGCGCCGGGCCCGGCTTGAACTCCTCGGGCTCGAAGCGCCGGAGCGCGGGCGCGGCGCAGATGCGGCGGATGCCGCGGATGCCCGCGACCGCAGCCTGCATGTCCCGCTGGTTGGTCAGGAAGTTCAACCGGATCGCGGGCGCGACGGCCGGGTCGGGCGACTTGATGCGGACGGAGCCGCGGCTTTGGGGTCGCACCAGGCAGATCGAAGCCGTGAAGGCGGAGAACCTGTGCGCGGGCTCGCCGATCGTATCGTAGGTGAGCGGATAGACGACGTATTGGAGGTCCGGCGCCTCGCGCGAGGGATCGCTCTTCACGAAGGCGTTCACGAGCGCCGGCGGGATGGTGAGCGGCCCGCGCCGGAACAGGGCATATTCGAGGCCCATCAGGACCTTGGAGAACACGCTGGCGAGCTGGTCGTTCAGCGTGCGCGTGTTCCGGACCTTGAACATCATCCGGACGGCCGGATGGTCCTGGAGGTTTTCGCCGACGCCGGCGGCCGCATGGACCACCGGGATTCCGTACGCGCCGAGCAGCGCCGGATCGCCGATGCCAGAGAGCTGCAGGATTTGTGGAGAGCCGACGGCGCCGGCCGACAGGATCACCTCGCGCCCGGCCGCGACGAATGCCGGCGCGCCGTCCTGGAGGAGCTCGACGCCGATTGCCCGGCGTCCGGCGAAACGGATGCGCTGGACATGGCAGCCGGTGAGAACCGCAAGGTTCGGGCGCGAGCGTGCAGGCTTGAGGAAGGCACGGGCCGCGCTCATCCGGCGCCCGTTCTTCTGCGTGACCTGGAAATAGCCGACGCCTTCGCTGTCGCCGGAATTGAAGTCATCCGTGGCCGGGATGCCGGTCTCCGTGGCGGCCATGCGAAAGACCTCGAGGATCTCCCATGAGGCGCGCAGATCGTCCACGCCGAGCTCGCCGCCGACTCCATGCGTCTCGCTCGGGCCGCGCACCTGGTTCTCGGAACGCTTGAAGTAGGGGAGGACGTCGCTCCAGCCCCAGCCGGAATTGCCGAGCTGTCGCCAGCCCTCGTAGTCGAGCGCATGGCCCCGGATGTAGACCATGCCGTTGATGGAGGACGAACCTCCGAGCACGCGGCCGCGCGGATATTTCAGCACGCGCCCGTTCAGGCCCGGCTCGGGTTCCGTCCGGTAGCGCCAGTCGGCGCGCGGATGGTCGAAATTGAAGAAATAGCCGACCGGGATATGCACCCAGGGATGCAGGTCGCGACCGCCCGCCTCCAGAAGGCAGACTCTGACCGTGGGATCGGCCGACAGGCGGTTCGCCAGGACGCAGCCCGCCGAGCCGGCCCCCACGATCACGTAGTCATAGGAGCCGAGCTCCCGGTACGCTGGCTGGTCCATGGTTACGTCCAAGCCTCGGCTCAGCCATTCTTCACCAGCGGGCAGGCGCTTTCCGCCAATGGGCGGAACGCCTTGTCGCCCGGTATGACGTTGAGAAGCTTGTAGTAGTCCCATGGCTTCGTGCTCTCGGCCGGCGACTTCACCTGGAACAGGAACAGGTCGTGGATCAGGAGGCCGTCCTCGCGCAAGTAGCCGTTGCGGGCGTACATATCCTCGAATTTGGTCTTTCGGAGCTGTGCCATGACGGCGTCGGCGTCGTCTGTGCCGGCCACCTCGATCGCCTTCAGATAATTGCTGACCGCGGAATAATTCGCGGCATGGACCATGGTCGGCATCTTGCCGACGCGCTTGAAGAAGCGCTCACCGAAGGCGCGGGTCCTGTCGTCGAGGTCCCAGTAGAAGTCGGATTCGAGGATTAACCCCTGCACGGTCGGCAGGCCGACGGCGTGCATGTCTGTGATGAAGACGAGCAGTCCCGTCACCCGCTGCTTGCCGGAAACGGTGAGGCCGAACTCCGCCGAGGACTTCAAGCTGTTGATCATGTCGCCGCCGGCATTGGCGAAGGCGATGATCTTGGCGCCCGAGGCTTGCGCCTGAAGGATATAGGACGAGTAGTCCGTCGTGCCGAGCGGATGGAAGACGCTGCCGAGCACCTTGCCGCCGGCCTTCCCGACCACGTCGGAGATGTCCTTCGCGAGCGTTCGGCCGAACGTGTAATCGGCACCGATGATGAACCAGGTATCGCCGCCCTGTGCCAGGATCCCCTCTGCGGTCGCTTTGGCCATGGCGTAGGTGTCGCTGCGATATTGCAGGACGTAGGGGCTGCAGCGCGCGCCGTTGATTTCTGCCGTCGCGCCGTTCGTCGCCAAGACGATGCGCTTGCGTTCCTGCCCGATCGCGATGACCGCCAGCGAACTCGCCGAACCGACGATGTCGGTGATCGTGTCCACCTTCTCGACATCGTACCACCTGCGGGCGATCGTCGCCGCGATGTCCGGCTTGTTCTGGTGATCGGCCGAAACGATCTCGATCGGCTTGCCCAGGACGTTCCCGCCGAAATCTTCCACGGCCATCCGGACGGCCTCGACGGCTCCCCTGCCCGACACGTCCGCATAGATGCCGGACATGTCTCCCAGGACGCCGATCTTCACGAGGTCGTCGGAGATCCCGGCCGGCGCGGATTGGGCGAGGACGCCGCTCGAGCTCAGAGCGGCGAGCGCCGTCGCGGCCAGCATCGATCGCAGCATAGGCATCCTCCCGTCAGCTATTCGCGTTGCTTGGATCCTCCATCCGACAGCTCGGGCGGTCCGCGCCAATGAGAAATGCGCATGCTGCATGATGCGCGCTGCTTGCTCTTCGACGGGGCCGCTGCTCGACGTTTGGAATTGCTTCAATGCGAGGTCGGCCATAAACGGAGGGCATGCGTACTCGTCTTCCGTCGATGACGAGCCTGCGGGCTTTTGAGGCCGCTGCCAGGCATCTCAGCTTCACCCGTGCCGCCGTCGAACTAAACCTCACCCAGACGGCGATCAGCCACCAGATCCGCAATCTCGAGGAACTGCTCGGCACGAAACTGTTCGTCCGCAACGGCAACGCCGTGACGCTGACGGAAGTCGCGAACGGCTATCTCCAGTCCGTCCGCAACGCGCTCGTCGAGATCTCCGCCGCAACGGATATGGCTGCGGACCGCAACGACGAGAACGTTCTCACGCTCCAGTGCCTCGGGACCTTCGCGATCAAGCGGCTGGTACCAGTCCTTCATCTCTTCCAGGCGCGCTATCCCTCGATCTCGCTGAGATTGCGCACGGTGCAGTCGTTCGAAAGCAACATGCCTCACGACTTCGATCTGGCGGTCTGGCACGGTTCGGGCGACTGGCCGGGCGTCACCGTCGACAAGCTCGGAGAGGAGCAAGTCTTTCCGGTATGCTCGCCGCGCCTGCTCGCCGAACGCGGCAAGCTGGAGACCCCGGCGGATCTCAGCAACCACACGGTGATCCGGACCGTGTCGCTGATCCTGCGCGACGAATGGCCGTTCTGGCTGGAGACGGCCGGCGTGCGCGACATCAGCTTCGGTGCGGAGCTGACCTGCGACTACCTGATCACGTCCATGCAGGCGGCCGTGGACGGTCTCGGTGTGGTGCTCGGCCGCTCGGGGGTCGTCGGGCCCGATCTCGCGAGCGGGCGCCTTGTCGAGCCCTTCTCGGTGCGGGCCCGATCCAATTTCGGCTATTACCTGGTCACGCCGTTGCGGACCGCGAAGCTCCGCAAGGTGCAGCTCTTCAGGAGGTGGCTCCTGGAGCAGGTGAACCAGACGGCGAGAACAGCCCGCGAGCTACCTGGGCTGACAGCGGCAGAATGAAGGTCCTGCGATGCAAGCCGGCGGATGGCCAGCTTGCCGCTTAGATCAGCCGAGCTTGAACGGGTCCCGGGGGGCTCCGGAGAGCTCGACATAGACGGACTTTGTCTCCGTGAACTCGCGGATGGAATCCATTCCGTTCTCGCGCCCAAGACCGCTTTCCTTGAACCCGCCGAACGGCGCCGCGAACGAGACGACACGGTAGGCATTGACCCAGACCGTGCCGGCCCGGAGCCGGTGCGCGACGCGGTGCGCCCGGTGCACGTTCTGCGTCCATACCGCCGCCGCAAGGCCGAAGCGGGTATCGTTCGCGATCTCGACGGCGTCGTCCTCGTCCTTGAACTTGATCACGCTGAGGATGGGGCCGAAGACCTCCTCCCGCGCGATGCGCATGTCGTTCGTGACGTTCGAGAAGATCGTCGGCTGGACGAAGTAGCCGCCCAGCGTCGGATCGAGGCCCCCGCCATACGCGCAGGTCGCACCGTCCGCGCGCGCCACATCGATGTATTCCAGCACTTTGCGGAGCTGAGGCTCGTTGGAGACCGGGCCCATCTCGGTGTCCTCGTGCATCGGATCGCCGAGGCGGATCTGCTTCGTGCGCTCCACGATTCGCTCAAGCAGGCGGTCGTGGACGCTCTCCTGCACGAGGAGGCGCGAGCCGGCCATGCAGGTCTGACCGGTGGCCCCGAATATGCCGGCGATCGCCCCGTTGGCGGCAACGTCGAGATCGGCGTCGTCGAAAACGATGTTGGGCGACTTTCCGCCCAGCTCCAGCGAAACGCGGGTCAGGTTCTTGGCCGCAGCCGCCGCGATCACCTTACCGGTCTCGGTCGCGCCCGTGAAGGCGATCTTGTCGACGTCAGGATGGCTCACGAGCGCGGCACCGATCTTCCCCATTCCGGTCACGACGTTGAACACGCCGGCCGGGAATCCCGCTTCCTGGATCCGCTTTGCAAGTTCCAGCGTGGAGACCGGCGTATGCTCGGACGGCTTCACGACGAAGGTGCAGCCCGCCGCGAGCCCCGGCGCGAGCTTGAAGGTCAGCAGCAGCATCGGCGAGTTCCAGGGCGTGATCGCGCCCACCACGCCGATCGGCTCGCGCCGCGTATAGATGAAGAAGTTCGGCCGGTCTGACGGGATGGTGTCGCCCTGCAGCTTATCGGCCATACCGGCATAGTAGTAGAACCATTCCGGGATGTATTTCCACTGTCCCAGCATCTCGCGGTACAGTTTGCCGTTGTCGCGCGACTCGATCGTCGCGAGTTCCTCGGCATCCCGCGCGATGATGTCGCCGAGCTTGCGCAGGAGGGCGCCGCGCTGCGTCGCCGTCATCTGCCCCCACGGACCCTTGTCGAAGGCGTGCCGGGCGGCCCGAACCGCCCGGTCCACATCCGCCTCGGACCCGTCCGGGACGAGTGCCCAAGGCTTCCCGCTATACGGGTTGAGGCTCTCGATGGTGCGGCCGGAGGCGTCCTGCACCTCCTGGCCGTCGATGAACATCGAATATCGTTCGATCGAAGCTGGGCGCTCGGCCTGGTCGAGCATGGACGTCTCCCCCTTTGATTTCGCGTTGTCGGCTGGGTGCCGACCTATTCGGCCGGCACGACATCCTGCCGCCAGGTGTCGACGAGCGGCGATGCGGCGCGCCCGTGGTTCTCGGGGAAGCGATCCGACACGTCGAGGCCAAAGATTCGCTTCGCGTTCAGGCCGAGGATGTTGCGCTTGGATTGCTCGCTCAGGAACGGCAGGTCCCAGATCGTCGACGGCAGGTCCATGTCCCAGTGCGGGTAATCCGACGAGTACAGAAGCTGCGTGTCGGCGTTGATCATCTCGAAGGTGAGTTCAAGCGCCTTGTGGTTGTTCACCATCTCCATCGGCTGCGTCGTGTAGTACATGTCGCGCATGTACTCGCTCGGCAGCCTCTTCAACGCCGGGGCCTCCGAAGTGCGCATGCGATAGTCGTTGTCGAGCCGCTGCATCAGCCACGGGATCCAGGCAAGCCCCGACTCGATCCAGATCACCTTCAGCTTCGGAAAGCGTTCGGGGAGGCCGTTCACCACCCAGTTGGCGCAATGGACAGCGTTGAAGAACGTGAAACCGACCGCATGCGCCGTGATGAAGCGGTTCGTCAGCGAGACCAGCTGGTCGTTCCAGTGATAGGACGCGTGGAAGGAGAGGGGCAGGCCCATCTCCTCGAGCAACGCGTAGGTCTTCATATACGCGTTGTCGTAGACCGGCTTGTAGCGGGTCGAGACGACCATGAAGCCGATCACCCCGTCCTTCTTCCCGTATTCCTGCACCATCCTGTAGGTGGCATCGGGATCGTTGAACGGCAGGTACAGCATCGAGCGCAGGCGCTTGTTCGCCGGCAGGATGTTGTCCGTGATCCAGCGGTTATAGGCGCGCGCCATGTTCACCTCGACCTCCGGCTGCGGATGCAGGCCGAGGAAGAGCATCGGGGTGGGGAAGAGGCAGGCGTAGTCGACGCTGAGCGCATCCATCCAGCGCAGTGTCTGCGCGACCTCGCGGGGCCGCCCATCCTCCGGGATCTTCTCGCCCTTGCGCTCGAGGTAGCGCGTGACGCGCCCACCGAGATCCTGGTAGCCGGGCTGGTCGTACAGGACCGCGCTCGGCCCCTTGTAGGCGTAGGTGTTCAGCGCAACCTGCTTCAGCGACGGATCCTCGATGTATTCGAGGATTTCGGCGAAGTTGTCGGTCTCGTAATGGTGGCAGTCGACGTCCACGACCAGGACGTCATCGAGCCCGCGCATGTCGGCTTGCTTGCGCGCATTGGCGAGGTGCTGACCGGTATGGAAGCCTTCGATGTTCATGTCGAAGGCGGGCGTGCTGGAACGGAACAGCATCGAAAAAACCTCAGAGTATCAGCGGGTGCCCGACCAGGACTGCCACATCCCGAGCTCGAAGATCTCGAGACTGGCGGCCTTCAGCAGGGCGGAAGCGGTAACGAGGACGGCGGTCGCCCCCATCGTCGGGTTCTCCTCGATCGGCGGCTGCCGCAGCCCGGCATCGAAGCGGGCCCCATAGGTCGCGACCAGCGCGGACATGAGATCCTGGATGGCGGCATCCGGAAGGTCGACCGACCGGCCAGCATGAACGAGGGCCTCGAGGTCGCGCGCGAGCTCGCCGGCCCGGGTGGCGACATGCTCTGGCGAGGGCATCGGCGCGGCGGAGGAGAGCACGGCCGCCTCAGACAACAACATAGATCCCATCCGCTCGCTCCTCGGTCCGGAAACGCTTGAGGCCGTGCTGGCCGTCGCCGGCGCAGCGCCCTGTCTCGATATTGAATTCCCAGCCGTGCCAGGGGCAGACGATGTGCAGGTCGTCCTCGCTGAAGCGCATGCCCTGGTAGGTCTTGTCCTCGGCGATGATCTCCTCGACGCGGTGGACCATCAGACCCTCGCAGACCGGCCCCCCCTGGTGAGGGCAGATGTTGAGATAGGCGTGAAGCTGGCCTTTGGCCCGCACAACCCCGATCTGGTTTCCGTTTGCCGTCACGAAGACGCGGCCGCCCTCGGGAAGATCTTCGGATCTGGCAACGAATATTTCGGGCATCCCTGTCCTCTGGGCCATTCGGGGCGAATGGAATGTCCCGTGCGCCGCGGCCGCGCAAACGAGCAATCGTCACCGCTGCATGAGCAAAATTCAGGAAATGGGACCCTGTCGCATGCCAGTGTGACACCGGGCGAGGCGGGCGGCGGTCTATACTAGGGCTCTTCGGTCACCCCGGGGAGCCGAGATCGAGGAGGACACGCTCAGTGACATGGCAGGCCGCGCGGGTTGCACAGGTGCGGGAGGAGGCGGTCGGCATACGCTCGCTCGAGCTGGTCCCGGCCGGCGGCTCCGACTTCGCACCGTTCGCACCGGGCGCGCATGTCGAGCTGCAGCTCGGGCCGTCGCTCATCCGCCCCTATTCGCTCGTCAACACGGTGGGCTGGGACGGGACCTATCGGGTCGCCGTGAAGCTGGAGCCGACATCGCGCGGCGGCTCCCGGCGTGTGCATGAGCTCCGCGAAGGCGAAGAGATCGCGGTCCGTCCGCCGCGCAACAACTTTCCGCTCGATCCGGGAGCCAAGCACCATCTGCTCCTTGCGGGCGGGATCGGCATCACGCCGATCCTCGGGATGGCGCGGCACCTCGCTGCGTCGGGAGGCTCGTTTGAGCTCGGCTATTTCGGGCGCTCCCGAAGCGAGATGGCGTTCCTGGACGAACTTTCCGGGGCATCGCTCAGGGCCCGCACCGCCCTCCATGTCGGGCTGGAGCCACCTGCAGTGCGCGACGTTCTCGCGGATATGCTGGCAAGACAGCCGCGCGGAACGCATGTGTATGTCTGCGGTCCGTCCCCTTTCATGACGCTTGCGCGCGAGCTCGTGGCCGGGCACCCGGATCTCGCGCTGCACCTGGAGTACTTCTCCAACGACGCAGCCATGCCCGACCAGCAGGCGGATGGCTTTCGCGTCGTCCTCGGACGGAGCGGACGGAGCTTCGAGATTCCCCCCGACCGCACCATCGTCGAGGTGCTCGCGGAGAACGGGATCGTCGTTCCGACCTCGTGCGAGCAGGGGGTTTGCGGAACCTGCCAAACGGGCGTCATTTCCGGCCGACCGGAGCATCGCGATCTGTTCCTGTCCGACGAGGAGCATGCCGCCGGAGACACGATGCTGATCTGCGTGTCACGGTCCCTTGACCGGGAGCTCGTTCTCGATCTCTGAGCGCCCTGCGGCACGAGGTGGCCAAGGCCGATATGCAAGGGCGCGAAGATGCCCCAAGCTGGAGGAAGTCGAAGGAGGATCGTCCATGGCTGACGAGGCACCTGCGCCAAGGCCATCCCGCGCCGACACCGTGCCGGCTCGCGCGAGCACGTGAGCGGGTCGAAGCGGGATGCTCGAGAACCTGATACTCAGCATCGGAAGCCCTGATTTCGGGGCTGCTCTGTTCGACGTGTTCTGCCGCGAGATGTCGGTCCGCCAGGTCGTTCTGAACCGGTTCGAGCCCGACCGACCGATCGAGGCCCTCGTCGCGCAGGACAACCGGACGGACGGCTGCGTGCATACGCTCGTCAAGGACTACATTCGACACTTCCACCGGCACGATCCGTTCTGGCCGATGTTCGCCCCCTCGGAGCGGCGCGAGGTCGAGATGCGGGCGATCGCCGTCAAGGAGATCGCCGAGAGCGAGTACGCACAGCGCCTGTTCGTGGGGCCGGGCATTGCGGGCAAGCTGTCCATCATCGTGCGCCAGCCCCGCCAGGCGATCTGCCTGACGCTGTATCGTGACCGTCGGAACGGCTTCTTCTGCGGCGATGAGGTCGCGCGCATCGACGCGATGAAGCCGGTCCTCGCGGCCGCGCTCGAGCGCCATCTCGCCCTCGTGAGCAGGCCGCCCGCTCCCGACGTCGCCGGCCTGACGGCGCTTCTCGAGATGCCGAACGGCGGCAAGACATTGTCCCAGCGGGAGGCTGCCGTCTGCGCCCGCGTCCTGCTCGGTTTCTCGAACGAGGCCGTCGCGCTCGACCTGGGTCTCTCCTTCCACTCGGTAAGCACCTACCGCCGGCGCGCCTATGCGAAGCTCGGCATCACGTCGCAGAACGAGCTTTTCGCCCTCATCCTCCGGCGGAACCGCGACATCTGAACATTTCCGGCCTCCGGCTTGTCACGCGTTCGCGTGACTTGCCGCTTTGCCGCCCTCCGGCAACATCGCGTGGCCTGGACCTGAACCAATTCCATTCTGATCCGGGCGGGAGAAGCGCTCACGCGCTCACAAGCGGCTCGCGCGGAATCCGAATGCCTGCGCGGCTCTCGAAGGAGGGAACTTGGGATGAGCTTTCTGCGCAATACCTGGTACGTCGCGCTGTGGTCTCAGGACCTCGAGGCCGGCAAGCTCGTATCGCGCACCTTTCTCAACGAGCCGATCGTCATGTTCAGGCGGGAGGACGGAAGTCCCGCGGCTATCGCGGATGCCTGCGCCCATCGCTTCGCTCCGCTCTCGATGGGCAAGATCGTGCATGGCGACCGGGTGCGGTGCCCGTACCACGCGCTCGAATTCGACGGGTCCGGGGCCTGCGTTCACAACCCGCACGGCAATGGACGGATACCGCCTGCCATGAAGGTGCGCAGCTACCCGCTGCACGAGAAGCATTCCCTGATCTGGATCTGGATGGGGGACAAGGAGGCGGATCCCGCGCTCATCCCGGATTTCCGCCTCCTCGACCCGGATAGCGGACGCCTGGTCAGCAAGCGCGACTGGATCCTCATGGAGGCGAGCTGGGAGCTGATCACCGACAACCTCCTTGATCTCAGCCATACGGCGGTCGTGCACGAGGGCATCCTCGGCAGCGAGCATACGATCAAGGCCAATCTGACCATCGAGCAGAAGGGGACGACCGTCTTCGTCGGGCGCTCCGTCCCGAACGTCCCGGCGCCGGGCCTCTACGACCTCCTCTACAAGCGCGACGGCGGGCAGGTGGACCTGTGGGCCGACATGCGCTGGGACGTCCCCGGCTGCATGATCAACGACACGGGCGTGACGGAGCCGGGTGCGCCGCGAGCCGAAGGGACCGGCTTCTTCGGGATGCATTTCCTCACGCCGGAAACCGAGAAGACGACATATTACCTGTTTGCGGCGGTCCGGCAGAATCCGCGCTCCTGGGGCGAGCCCCTCGATACCGAGATCCAGCGCCAGGTCTCCGACCTGCGCCGCATCGCGTTCCAGGAGCAGGACCAGGGCATCATTCGCGCGCAGCAGAACGTGATGCACACAGCACCGTATCCGCTGAAGTATTGCCTGCTCGAAATCGACGTCGGACCCGTGCGGTACAAGCGCATCATGGACGGTCTCGTCCGGCAGGAGCAGGAAGAATTGCAGGCAGGCACAGGACGCGCGGCCTGACGAGCTGCGGGCGATATTTTTCGTCTCTTCATTTGCCGATGAGGAGCGGGTTAATCGCGCGCGATCAGCGTTGCTGTTCTGTGTCGAATAGCAGCGGATTCTGCCGTCCAAACACAAGAGCATGAGGGGAAACGCATGATCAAGATCAGGTTGGTCGGCCCGATGGCGGCCGCGGGAATGCTGATGGCCGCGGGCCTCGCCCAGGCGCAGGGCAGCAGCCAGGCACCTATCAAGATCGGGGTGATCGCCGACATGTCGTCGGTCTACCAGGGCAATTCCGGGCCAGGTGCGGTGGTCGCCGTCAAGCTCGCGGTCGAGGATATGGGCGGGAAGGTGCTCGGCCGGCCGATCGAGGTCATCTCGGCAGATCACCAGACGAAGCCGGACATCGCGGCCGCCATCGCCCGCAGGTGGTTCGATGTCGAAGGCGTCCACGCGATTGCCGACGTGGTGAGTTCGGGTACCTCGCTCGCAGTCTCCGCGGTCGCGCGGGAGAAGAAGCGCGTCTTTCTGGCCAGCAATGCCGCGAGCTCAGCTTTCAACATGGAGCAGTGCTCGCCCTACACGGTCCAGTGGCGCAGCGACACCTACGCGCAGGCGAAGGCGACGGCGCGCAAGTTCCTGGAGAGCGGCGCGACGAAGTGGTTCACCATCGCGGCGGACTACAATTTCGGCCACGCGCTCGAGCGGGAGATCGGCGAGATGGTGGTCGCCGCCGGCGGCAGGATGGTCGGGGGCGTCCGCCATCCCGTCGGAGCGTCCGATTTCTCGTCCTACATTCTCCAGGCGCAGCAATCCGGAGCGCAGGTCGTCGCGCTCGCGAATGCCGGCGCTGACATGGTGAACAGCCTGAAGGCCGCGTCCGAATTCGGCCTTCTCGGTTCATCCAAGCAGAAGATGACCAGCATGCTCGTCTTCATCACCGACGTCCATGCGCTCGGCCTCAAGACGATGCAGGGTCTCGTCGTGCAGAGCGACTGGGAATGGAACCTGGACGAGAAGTCCCGCGCCTGGGCGCAGCGCTACTTCAAGCAGATGGGCAGCATGCCGACCATGACGCACGCTTCCGACTATTCAGCCGTGCTGCAATACCTCAAGGCGATGGAAAAGGCCGGAAGCGACAAGGCGGAAGACGTGCTGGCGGCGATGCGCGGCATGAAGATCGAGGACATGTATGCGCGGAACGCCAAGCTCCGCGAGGACAATCTCCTGATCCACGACACCTATCTCATGGAGGTCAAGAAGCCCGAGGAGAGCAAGGAGCCGTGGGACTACTACAAGGTTGTGGACACGATCCCGGGCGACAAGTCGTTCCGCCCGCTGACCGAGAGCAAGTGTCCGCTGGTGGCGAAGAGCAACTGAGCGCGAAGGACCGGCCCGCGGGCCGATCGAGCCGCCATCGGACGGAGAGCACCTGGGCATGATCGCGAGTGGAATTGGGGCGAGCGGGCTTGGCCTGGAGGGCTCGCCCGAAGAGCAGGATGCCCGCGCGGTGCGGCAGGCCTGGGCGCAGCTTGCCGCGCCGATGCCGCTGCAGATCGAAGAGCGGCTGGCGACCCGGCAGTTCTTTGATGCCGCGCTCGACCTCGCGCATCGTGTCGTCGGCCAGGAGCGCCTGCACGGATTTCGGTTGAGCTTCACGTCCCTGGGGGGCCCCTATGCGGCCACGCTGATCCTCGCAGAGCCGGATGGGGGCGGGCTCGGGGAGGTCGGAGCGGAGCATGAGACCTCGCTCGTCCAGGCCTTAGTGGCGGCAATCTTCCGATGGGCCCGGGAACAGAGCGCATCCTGATCGGCCTGCGGCCTGCCGGTGAGCTCGCGACTCGCCGGTACCGGCCGATCTTCTCCCGACAGCCTGGGAACGTCAGAAGACAAGCAGGTTCAGCGGTTCGGCTCGAGAGGGTTTCAGGGCTGAATCGAAAGACGCGAGGTCTCTGCCGTAAGATGGCGGAAAGTGTGCATGCCGTGGCCAGGACCTGCGCGCGTCCCGGAGCAGGCCAGCCGAAGCGGTCGAAGCTCGACACGTACCGCGACTATCCGCCGGCTGGGCGCGACACTCCCACACAGGACCCGCCCACCGCGCTTTTGCTTCCACTCCGGCGCGACCGAAACCCGGGATCGAACAATCAGCCGATGAAGGCGAGCGACAACCAAGGAACAGCTGCGATGACGGCCAGACCTGCAAGCAGAGCGAGGAGATAGGGCCAGATTGCTACCACCACCTCGTCCGGGGAGACGTTGCCGATGCGGCAGGCGAGATAGAAGCCGACGCCGATCGGGGGCGCCATCAGCCCGATATTCATCGCTGTCACGATGACCATGGAGTAGTGGATGTCATCAATCCCGAGCCGCTTCGCGATCGGGAACATGAGGGGTGCCATCAGCACGATCGCGGGCAGGCCTTCAAGGATGCAGCCGAGCACCAGGAATACCACGACCGACACGGCCATGAAGGTCATCCATCCGCCCGGCAGTCCCGTCATGAACGACGCGATGTCCTGGGCAACGCCGGCCTGAGTGATGGCCCAGGCCATGGCCAGCGCCGTCCCAAGGATGAGCAGGATCGCGCCGGTCAGGGCCGAGGTCTCCACCAGCATGCCGTAAAAGGTGCGCCACCCTACGCCTCCGTAGAGGACGATCCCGATGAACAAGGCGTACAGGACCGCGATGGTGGACACCTCCGTCGCCGTAGCCACCCCATCGGCCACGGCCCAGCGTATCAGGAAAGGCAGCACGAGCGCGGGCGCCGCCGCGAGCAAGGTCCGGCCGATCAGGCTTGCTCGAGGGCGGCGGACGCCGGCCATGTTCTCGCGCCGGCTCTTCCAGCGAGCCAGGATCGCGAGCGCCATCAACAGCACGAGCGCGACGGTGAAGCCGGCCGTGAAGAGCCCGGCGATCGAGACACCGGCCGCCGCGCCGAGCACGATAAGCACGATGGAAGGCGGAACCGTATCCGCCATGGCTGCGCCCGTCGCCAGGAGGGCTGTCATCTCGCGCGGGGAATGGCCGCGCCGTTTCATCTCCGGAAAGAGCGCGGGCGCCACCGTCGCCATGTCGGAGACCTTTGAGCCCGAAATGCCGGACACGACGAAGAGGGACCCTAGCAGGACGTAAGACATGCCGGCCCGGACATGGCCGAGCGCCGAGGCCAGAAAATCGACGATCGCCTTGCCCATGCCCGTCGTGTCGAGGAGGCAGCCGAGCAGGACGAAGACCGGCACCGAGAGCAGGATCAGCGCCGACATCCCCTCATCCATCCTCCCGATCATGACGACGGTGGGTATATGCGTGGAGAAGGCCAGATAGCTGACGGTCCCGACGGCGAAGCAGAAGGCGATCGGCACCCCGGCCGCCAGACAGGCGCCAACGAACACGACCAAGAACAGCGCCAGTTTGACGTTGCCTAGCCGGACCAAGAATGGCGACGACACCCAGAGGACGCCGATGATCACGGCGAGGAAAAGCGAGGCGGCGACGAGGTCGCGCGTGCCCGCCTCACGGACCGCCTGTCGGAGGGCAATGGCGAGCATGCCGCAGATGCCGAGAGGGATCGCCGCTACCCGGTACGTGCTTGGGATTTCAAGAGAGGGAGACGTGATCACCCACTCGTCCCAGGCATGGTGCACCGCCGGAAGCAGGAGCGCCGCCAGGAGAGCAGCGACGGTCAGAGGAGCGAGTGCCTTAAGCGCACGCTGCAGCCCCGAAGGCATCATGGACAGGAACAGCGTCAGACGAAGGTGTTCGTTGCGGTGAAGGGCCAACACCGCGCCAATCATCGCCAGCCAGAGGAAGCAGATCGATGCAACCTCGTCGATCCAGACAATCGGGCGCCCGAAACCGTATCGGGAGACCACCCCGGCGACGAGAAGCGCCACGATGGTCAGGAGGAGCATCGCGGCGACGGCTTCCGTTGAGCGGACGAGCCAGGCGCCAAGGGACGATTTGGTCTCGGCCCTCGGACCTTCCCATACGAGTGTGCTTGTCATGGACGCTAACCCGGCACGAACAGGAAGCAACGGCGTCAGGCGAGCGGGCCGGAATACTTCTCCAGGAGCCCCCAGGCCTGGGACCCCATCTTCTCGCGCCATTCCTTGTAGAAGCCGGCGCTTGTGAGCTTCTGGCGAAACGGTGCCAGGTCCGGCTGGTTGAAGACCATTCCCTGCTTCTCGAGCAACGAGCGATATTCCGTGTTCGCGGCGAGCGTGTCAGCTCGGCTCGCCACGGCGGCCGCGTTGATGCGCGTCGTCACGATCTCCTGCACGTCCGTCGGAAGAGAGCGCCATATCCGCGCGTTGGCCAGGAAATGCAGTCCGCCCCACATATGGTTCGTCAGAGAGCAGTACTTCTGGACCTCGTAGAGACGAGCCGAGTGGATGTTGGAGATCGGATTTTCTTGCCCGTCCGCGATTTTGGTTTGAAGCGCGCTGTAGAGTTCGGCAAAACTGATGCTGGTAGGGGAGGCGCCAAAGCTCTTGAACATCGAGGTCCAGAGCGGACTCACCGGAACGCGGATCTTGAATCCTTCGAGGTCCTGCGGCCGTTCGATAGGCCGGTCGCGACTGGTGATCTGCCGATAGCCCATGTCCCAGACTTTCTCGAAGGCAATCAGCGAGGAACGCGAAAGCTCCTTCTGGACGTAGGCGCCCAAATCGCCGTCCATCGCCGCCCAAACCTTGCTGTAATCCTCAAAGGCGAAGCCGAGACTGCTGATCTGAGCCACAGGAACCAGCTGGCCGAGCTGGATGCCGGCGGTCGCGTAGAATTCAAGCGCTCCCGAGCGGACCTGGCTCAGCATGTCCGTCGCGCTGCCGAGCTGGCTCGCTGGAAACACCTTGAGCTCGACGCGGCCTTTCGAGTCGCGCCCGATCGCCTCGGCGGCCTTCATCATCTGGATTACCACAGGATGATCGGGATTGGGCTCGCAGCCGAGCTTCAACGTGAACTCGGCCGCCTGCGCTCGCCTCGGCAGAATGGCCGCGCTTAGACCTGCGGCCGCGCCCGCAGCGATCAGAGCTCTCCGATGCAACGTTCCCATAGTCCCTCCCCTCTTTTGCTTCCCGTTTCCACCCACCCGTCTCACGCGTTCGCCCTAGGCGGCGGCCGAGACCGCCGCTTTTCGCTCGCCCTGGAGGGCGGTCGCGTATGTCCGCAGCCCTTCGGCGAACAGCATCTTGTCGGTGCCGACCGTGAGAAATTCGACGCCTCTGGCCGCGTAGCTCGCAGCCTGGATCCGCACATGGGCCGGATCCATGCCGAGCATCGGGGCCATGATGGCGACGCCGGCCGCCTGGGCCACGGCTATGGTCCGCTCCAGCGCCGCAACCAGTTCCGGGTTCCGGAAGTCTCCGCCACGGCCATAGGTGACCGACAGATCGAACGGGCCGAGCGCGACGGCGGCGACACCATCCACCGCGCAAATCTCCTCGAGGCAGGCGACCGCCTCGGGCGTCTCGACGAGGACGATGATCTGATCCCGTTCGTTCTGCTCCGCCTCGAAGCTGGGCCAATCTCTCGTGTACTGGTCGGCCGCAGCAACGCACGGGCAGGCGCCTCGGCGCCCTCTCGCCCCGAACCTCGTCCCAGAAACCGCCGCCCGGACTTCCTCCGCAGTGCGGGCGTTCGGGACGATCACCGCACAGGCCCCGGCGTCCAGCGCTCTGCTGATCCAGCCAGGATCATGGCTCGGTGCCCGAATCATCGGGACGATGGCGTTCGCGTCGCAGGCCCGGATCAAGTTTTCCGCTGTCTCGAGCCCAAAGGCGCCATGCTCGCAATCGACGACGGTGAAGTCGAACCCGGCTCCGGCAACCAGATCCACCGCCTCGGGCGAGGCGATCTGAGACCATGTCCCGATGGCCGGCCGTCCAAGGCGCCGGAGCTCCGCAAGACCGCGACGATGCCTCACTCGACTGTCTCCTCTCGCGCCCGAACCCCGTCACCACGAGGTTTGTCGCCACGCTATCTCCTATCATGCATTTCGCGTCAATTGTCATATTTTGAGAATTTACCTGTTTCATGAACGCGACCGCGCGCTTAGACCACCGATGGCGCGGATGCTTGGCGAGAGCTCAACGGCGTGAACGAGAGCGCAGAAGACCTGGAGCCGGCGGACGAGACCGTCACCACCCGAGGAGCGGAGGGAAGCAGCCTCACTCGTGTCTTGGGCTTGCTGGAACTGTACACGGTGGACCGGCCGGCCTGGACGGCCGAGGAGATCGCCCACAGCTGCGGCTACTCGAAAGCGACTTCTTACCGGTACCTTCGGGCCTTGGCGCATGCAGGTCTGATCGCGCCGGACGAGGGCGGACGCTACGTGCTCGGCCCTCGGATCATCCAGCTCGATCGCCAGATTCGCATGAGCGATCCCCTGCTCGTCTCGGCGCGGCCTGTCATGGCGAGCATGAGGGACCGGCTGGGGGTGAACCTCATCCTCTGCAGCATCTATGCGGATCGGGTTATCTGCATCCACGAGGAATGGCAGAGTTCGGCGGTCGAGACGCAGTTCAGCCGCGGCCGACCGATGCCGCTCTTCCGCGGGGCGGCCTCGAAGATCATCCTCGCCAATCTGCCTCCCTCCCAGATCAAGTCCGCGATGCTGAACTGTCCTGACGAGATCCGGGCGGCAGGGCTTGGAAGAACATGGGCGGAGTTCCGGGGTCGGCTCCGAGAGATTCGGCGCGCCGGCTTCTGCATCGCTGATAGCGAGGTCGACGCAGGTCTCGAAGGTACGGCCGTTCCGATCTTTCGGCCGAGCGGAAGTGTGATGGGGTGCCTGTGCATGATCCGCACGTATGCCGAGAGGGGTGGGCGCTCAGCGCAGAGCTTCATCGCCGCCCTGCAGTCGGGGGCGCGAGAGATCGAACAGCGGCTAGCGACCTCGGCGGTCCCACGCGCGACGGATCAGGCTAGGAGGCGCAGAAGTCGAGCTCGCCCGGCGGCGGACAAGGAGTAGCTGACTATGGCCGCGGCGCGATATGGCGCTGTGGGCCGGGTTCTGCTTGGAAGCGCCACCACGACAGGGGGCTCTCCCCCGAGCGCAGCATCGTGGAGCGAGTTCAGGACGTCGGCAGCCGATCGGCTGTTCCTCGGCCCGTCCGGGCGGTATTGGTCTTGGGCAGGAGCGGCCGGACTTCATCCTGCGCCGCAGCGGGTCAGATCGACATGCGCCAGACCTCGCCCCACCGGCCCGCGGCCGAGCACTCCTGGGCCGCGCTCCTCGCAGGCGCCTGCATCCTCCTTGCCGCACCCGCCGCGGCGGAGTGCCGGGACGGCCCGGACCCGAAGGTGAACTGGGCGGGCTGCAGCAAGACCTCGCTCCTCCTCGACCGCAGCGATCTGACCGGGGCGGTGATGACGAAGGCGATGCTGACCTCGACCACCCTGAACGGTGCCGTTCTCAAGGGAGCCAAGATGACCGAGACGGAGCTGAGCTTCGTCCGCCTGGACGGCGCGGACCTCACCGGGGCGGACCTCTCCAAGGCCGTCGGCTGGCGCACGAGCTTCCGCGGCGCGACGCTCGCCAACGCGGTCTTCGACATGGCCCAGATGAGCCGCGCCGCGTTCGAGAAGGCGAAGCTGCCCGGCGCGAGCTTCGTGAAGTCGGAGATCAACCGTTCCGATTTCAAGGAGGCCGACCTTACGGGCGCGAACATGTCGAAAGCCGAGCTCGCGCGGGTCGACTTCACCAAGGCACGGCTGGAGAAGGTCGATTTCAGCTACTCGAACCTGTCCCGCGCGCGGCTCGACGGCGCGCATCTCGGGGGTGCGCAACTCAAGGGCGCCTATCTGTACCGGGCGCAGCTCGGCGGCGCCGACCTGAGCGCCGCCTCCGGGCTCACTCAGGGCCAGATCGATCTCGCCTGCGGCACCGCCCAGACGAAGCTGCCCGCCGGCCTCTCCGCCCCTAGGAACTGGCCTTGCGGGACGGAGGACGACTGAGCGCGGGACGGGCCCTTGGCGGCAGGGCCGGTCTCGCCTATATTGGGACCGTCGGGGCGACCCGACTATGATCGTAGAGGCAGAGCGGAATAGGCGTTCAGGACGCGGGTTCAATTCCCGCCGCCTCCACCACGAGCGCATCGGCACGGTGCGTTCCTGAGGGGGGCGACTTGGGTTCGACTGGGCGCGGTAAAGGCTAGGCTGCGATTGGGCTGAGCTACGGCCCTGATAGTGCAAATCCACAAATGCCAACGACAACGTTGACATGGGTGAGGTTCGCCTCGCGGCGTAACCATCCGGGGCTCGGGAAAGCCTAGCAACAGAAACGGCGCCTCAGGGCGCCGTTCCCATTTCTGCCGATGCGCAGCGTCAGCTCCGGTACAGGACCAGCGCACTTCCACCGGGACAAAAGTCCGGCCGGCGCGCCCGGGCCTTGCCGAGGCGGCGGGCGAAGCGGGGTCGCTCGCCCTCCTTCACAGCACCGCCGTCGGAATCTCTCCCGATAGAAGCCCGGTCCTCCGCCCGACATATGCAAGGTGCTGCCGGGCACGCGGCAGTTCCACCTCGTAGAAGTAGCGCAAGGCCCAAAGCTTGGCGGCGGCGAAGGACGGCTCGATATCCGGCCGAGAGCTTCCGGCAAGCAGGACGGCCTGATCGAGGAGCATCCAGGCCAGAACACCATGCCCGAACGCCGGCAGAAACGCCCAGGAATCGTCGAGGGCCTCGCCGGTCGGGAGTTCCGACAGGACCGCGATCGTCCCGTCGATCTCGCTCCAGAACGAGCGCAGCTTTGCGGCATGGTCCTCGAGGTCGGCGTGGCACGCCGCCCGAGAGGCGGTACCGTCGACCAGGCGGAGAAACTCCCGGAATGATCGGCCCTTCTCCCGGAGGATCTTGCGGCCCAAGAGGTCCAGGGCCTGGATTCCCGTTGTGCCTTCATGGATCGGGTTGAGACGGTTGTCGCGGTAGACCTGCTCGACATCGAACTCGCGCGTGTAGCCGTATCCGCCGTGAACCTGGATGGCGAGATCGTTCGCCTCCAGGCAGAATTCCGAGGGCCAACTCTTCGCCACCGGGGTGAGCAGTCCGAGTAGCCGCTCGACCTCCTCGCGGCGCTCACCCTGCGCCACGGCCTGCTCGTCGACGAGCTTTGCGCAGTAGAGCACCAGCGCCAGCGCGCCTTCCGCATAGCACTTCTGGGCGAGCAGCATCCGCTTGACATCGGCATGCTCGATGATCGGCACCGGCGCGGCTGCCGGATCCTTCGCGCCCGGCAACCGGCCCTGCCGTCGGGTTCGCGCATAGTCGAGCGCATGCCGATAGCCCCGGCAGCCGAGGGCGGCTGCGCCGAGGCCGACCGCGATCCGTGCCTCGTTCATCATGTGGAACATGATGGGAAGGCCATCCCCTGGCTGCCCGACAAGGTAGCCGACGGCCCCGGCCTTTCCTTCCGGGCGAAACCGTTCGCCTTCGCCGAAATTCAGCAGGCAATTCGTGGTGCCCCGGTAGCCCATCTTGTGGTTCAGGCCCGCGAGGGCGATGTCGTTGCGATCACCCAGCGGGCCGTCGGGACGAACGAGCCGCTTCGGCACGGCGAATAACGAGATGCCCTTCGTGCCGGGAAGGGTTCGGCCGTCGGGGCCTGGGGTTTTGGCCAAGACGAGATGGACGATGTTCTCCGTCATCTCGTGCTCGCCGCCCGAGATCCACATCTTGCGGCCGAAAAGCCGATAGCGCATCCCGAGCGAAGACCGGCCGTCCGGCACGGCTTTCGTGCTGATGTCGGCGAGGGACGAGCCCGCGTCCGGTTCGGACAGGCACATCGTTCCGAACCAGCGCCCCTCGATCTGAGGCCGCGCAAAGGCCTCGATCTGAGCAGGCGTGCCGAAGGTCGTCAGCAGCCGGGCATTTGCCGTCGTCAGCATCGCATAGGCGGACGTCGCGATGTTCGCGGCGAAGAACTGCGACATCGCTGCCGAGTGGATCACCTGCGGCAGCTGCAACCCGCCGTGGGCTTCGTCAAAGGAGCCGGCGAAGAGCCCCGCCTCCGCAAAGGCCTTCAACGCCTCTCCGATCTCGGGCAGGACCTTCGCGGAACCGTCCTGGAAGACCGGCTCCTCGCGGTCGGACTTCTTGTAATGCGGCGCGAAGAGCTCGCGCGCGAGCTTGCGGCTCGTCTCCAGGACGGCATCGAACGTCTCGCGCGAATGCTCGGCGAACCGCGGAGCCTTCGTCAGCTCTTCCACTCCGAGCCAGTCATACAGGAGGAAAGTGAGCTCGCGCTGGTCGATGAAGTCCATCCGTCGGCCGTCCGTCAAATCGCCGTCGCGCCGCCATCGACGGCGAGGATCTGTCCCGAGATATGCCGTCCCGCAGGGCTGGCGAGGAGGAGCGCTGCGCCCTGAGGTCGTCGGGACGGCCGAACCGGCCAGAAGGCGTACACGATTCCCACCTAGCGATCCGATCCGGCTTCGTCCCGCCGGTCGAACAGGTTGCTCCATGCGCGGCCGGTGGGCTTGGCGGCGCTTGCCCTATCCCGGAGCACGTCGAAACCTGCCCTGACGCCAGGCCTCGCCTTCATGGTCGTGTTCCAGCGCGCCACGTTCGGAAACGCTTCGAGATCGATGCCTTGCAGCTTCCGCGGCACGATCCAGGGCCAGATCGCGATGTCGGCGATCGAAAACTCGTCGACGACATATTCACGTTCCTCGAGCCGCCGATCCAGCACCCGATAGAGCCGCTCCGCCTCTCGCGTATAGCGCTCCACGCAATACGAGATCTGCTCGGGGGCATAGAAGCGGAAGTGATGCGCCTGGCCGAGCATCGGTCCAAATCCGCTCGCCTGCCACATCAGCCACTGCAGCGTCTCCGAGCGGCGGCGCGCATCCGCCGGCAGGAAGCGGCCGGTCCGCTCCGCGAGGTGCAGAAGGATCGCGCCAGACTCGAAGATCGGCCACGCTCCCCCGCCGCGAGGGAACCGGTGGTCGACCAGGGCGGGGATCTTCCGGTTCGGATTGATCTCTGCATAGTCCGGCTCGAACTGCACGCCGGCGGCCGTGTCGACGGGGACGAGGTTGTAGGGAAGCTCGGCCTCGGCGAGAAGGATCGTGACCTTGCGGCCGTTCGGGGTCGGCCACGTATAGACATCGAGATCGGCCGGACCCTGCGGCTCGCGCCAGTTCATGGAACCTCGCCTTCGGCGGCAAAGAGCCGCCGCAGATCGGGCTTGGACACCTTTCCGGCGGCGGTGAGCGGGAGAGAGTCGATCACCCTGACGTGACGCGGCAGCTTGTAGCGCGCCAGATGGGCGGCGCAGTAAGCTCGCACCTGCTCGGCATCGGCCGTGACCCCCTCCCGCGTCACGAGATAGGCACAACCCACCTCGCCCCACTTGGGATCGGGAACGCCGATTACTGCGGCGGAGATCACGCCGTCCATCCGGTGAAGAACGTCCTCGACCTCGGCCGGGTAAACGTTCTCCCCGCCCGAGATGTACATGTCCTTCCAGCGATCGACGATCGTTACGAAACCCTCGGCATCGATCCTGGCGGCATCGCCTGTGAGGAACCATCCGTCCCGGAACGCGCGCGCCGTTTCGGACTCGTTCCGCCAGTAGCCGGGCGTGACGGTCGGGCCGCGAATGACCAGCTGGCCGACGGCGCCCGACGGGACCTCTCTTCCGTCCTCGTCCTCGATCCGCAGCTCGGCATGCATCACGGGCAGGCCGGACGAGCCGAGCTTCTCAACCGCCCTGTCGGCGCCGAGCATGGTCCCGAGCGTCGTGGTCTCGGTCATGCCCCAGGCCTGCCGGATGCGCACGCCCTTGTCCGCGAAGGATCGCAGCACGCTGAGTGGGCAGGGCGCCCCTCCGACCAGCAGGCACTCGATCGCGGAGAGATCGGCTGCGGCAAACCCCTCCTGCTGCGTCATCATGAGGAAGTTCGTCGGCACGCCGAAGACATGCGTGATCCGCTGCTCGGGATCGGAGAGCGCAGCGAGCGCTTCCGCGGGATCGAACGATCGCATCACGGTGTTCGTCCCGCCGGCGTGGAAGATGAAGCCGGCCATCAGGTAGAGGCCGCCGACATGAAAGAGCGGCAGGAATGTCAGGCCCCTCGAGCCGGCACTCACCCCGGCCTTCATCATGCTGTTCACGGCGCTGAAGGTGACCATGCCGTAGGTGATCATCGCACCTTTGGGCCGCCCGGTCGTGCCGGACGTGTACATGATCGTCCAGACATCGCCGTACCGGACCTGCGCCCGCCGCGGGAGCGGAGAGGCTTCCGCGATCCCGGTCTCGTAGTCCGAACCGGCGCCGTCCCGGACGGATACGAGCCGCAGCCGGGGGCTGGCCGCCGCCACCGCGCGCGCGGAAGGCGCGAATTCCGGACCGTAGATCAGGACGGAGAGGCCCGCGTCGGCTGCGATCTGCCGCATTTCCGCATCCGCCAGCCGCCAGTTGAGAGGCACGAAGATCGCGCCGATCCGCGGACAGGCGAACTGTACCTCGAAGAGGTCGGTCGAGTTGTGAGCCAGCACGCCCACCCGGTCGCCGACGCTCACCCCGCACTCGGCCGAAAGAAACGAGGCGAGCCGCTCGCAGCGGCCATCGAGTTCGGCATAGGTCCAGCGGCGGCCGGAATGCAGGTCGATGGTGGCGATCTTGCCGGGGGACCAGAGCGCGTGCTGCGCGATCCAGTCAGGCGATGCGCATCGGTCGATCATGCGCCCTCCCCGGCGAGGATCGGCCAGCATCCGGTCCGCCGAAGAACCGGCTCGAGTCGCGAGCGATCGGGGGCGCCCAAAGCGCAGAAGCGATCGCGAAGCGTCGTGAGGCACTTCACCTGGTACTTGAAGGGAGCGAGCGCGTAATCGAGGCCCCAGACGGTGATCCTGAGCCGCTCAAGCCCTCCGTTGAAGGCCTTCTCGTTGGCGGCGAGGAACGGCAGGTAGAGCTCGCCCGCGAGGGCGAGAAGATCGCCCGCGGCACCCGCGAGCACCTTGTCGAGGGGCCACCACTCCCCATCCACGCCCGAGGTGTCGTCCAGACGGCGGGCCCAGATATCCGTCTTCGGCGCGATCGCCCGCATGATCCGCATCGGGGTAGGATCGGTGGCCATCTCATTGAGCTGCCCGTACCAGGCGAAATCCGCCAACGAGGGACGGGTACCGAAGAAGAACCTGTTCAGCCCGACATGCGGCTCGATCGCGGCCAGCATGCGCCGGTAGCTTTCCTCCAGAAGGGGCTTGTTTTCGGCCGTCGCGCCGAGGATCGGCATGCGCGAGATCTGGCGTCGGCGCATCGCCTCGCGCTCGGCTTCCGAGCCGGCCTCCTCCTCGAACACGGACCACTCCTCGGCCGCCCAGCGGGAGACGTAATCCTGGTCCTCCGGATCCCACCACCGGTAGAGGAAGAGCGGTTTCACAGCCCATTCGTCCGCCATGTCCTCGAGGAGATCGCAGAGAAACGCCAGCGCCGGGTCCTCCGGGATGATCGAGCGCTCCCGGTGTCTTGTCTCGAGATCATGGGCGAGCGTGGTCGTCTCGCCCCGCCAGGTGCCGTCCGGGTAGCGAAGAGCCGGAATCAGGTTCGGCTTGAGGTGGGCGGTTTCGGCCCGCAACGCGGGCGTCATGATCACCCAGTCGAACGGTATCCTGCGGTAGCGCAGGATCGCCCGCATCTTGAGCGCGTAGGGCGAGGCGGTGGACCCGACGAGACGATAGCGGCCTTCGGAGGACACGGTCGGCACCGACATCCCTACTTGCCGGCGTGGGGGCAGCCGCCCCCCTCCATCGGCCGGAAGGCTTCGCGGCCGGGAATCGTTTGCACGACCTCGTAGTAATCCCAGGGATAGCGCGACGCCGACGGCTGCTTCACGCGCACGAGGTACATGTCGTGAACCATGCGGCCATCCTCGCGCACGACGCCGTTGGTCGCGAACATGTCGTTGACGGGCATCGACTTCATGGTTCGGGCGACCTGCACTGCGTCCCTGGTCCCGGCCTTTTTGACGGCCTGGAGATAGTGGCTGACGGAAGAGTACATCCCGGCCTGGGCCATGGTCGGCATCGCCCCGACGCGATCGAAGAAGCGCCTCGACCACGCGCGAGTGGCCTCGTCCCGGTCCCAGTAGAAGCCCGTGGTCAAGTACACGCCCTTCGACTGGTCGAGGCCGAGGGCATGCACATCCGTGATATAGACCAGGAGCGCCGCCAGCCGCTGGGAACTCTGGCCGATGCCGAACTCGGTCGCTTGCTTGATGCTGTTGACCAGGTCGCTACCCGCATTGGCAAGACCGATCACATCGGCCTTCGAGCCCTGAGCCTGGAGCAGGAAGGACGAGAAATCGGCCGTGTTCAGCGGATGCCGAACCCCTCCGACCACCTCGCCGCCCATGGCCTTCACCGTGTCCGACACGTCCTTTTCGAGCGCCTGCCCGAAGGCGTAATCGACCGTCAGGAAGAACCACTTGCGGCCGCCCTGCTGGAGGACCGCCCGACCCGTCCCGTTCGCCAGGGCATAGGTGTCGTAGGTCCAATGGAAGCCGGTGGGGGAGCATGCCTTGCCGGTCAGGTCGGACGAGCCTGCACCGGACACGAGCACGATCTTCTTCTTCTCCTCCGCAAGCTTCTGGACGGCCAGGGCGATCGCCGATGTGGTCAACTCGGCGACGGCGTCGACGCCGTCGACATCCATCCACTGGCGCGCGAGCGCGACCGCGACGTCCGGCTTGTTCTGGTGATCTGCGGAGACCAGTTCGACCTGGAAACCTGGATGGCCCGCCTTGAAGTCCTCGACAGCCATTCTCGCGGCTTCCACCGCGCCCTTACCCGTTATCGTGCCGTAGACGCCCGACATGTCGGTCAGCACGCCGACCCTGACGGGCCTCTCGCCCTGGGCGATCGCGGGCGCCGCAGCCATCCCGGCAAGCAGCAGCAGCGCAGATAGACCTCGCATGAACGTTCCTCCGCTGTTCGTTGACGCGGTTGTTTCACGCCCGAGCCATGCCGTCAACAAAGATGACTTGCGGATCGCAAATCACAATGCGAGTTGGAGCGGCTTTGTTCGATAGGCCGGCTTGCGCTAGGTGGCGGCGGCGGACTCGCCGTCCCGAGCGCGCGTCACGGAGGAAGGATGCCGAAATCGCGGGCTGAACCGAAGGTGAGCCGCTCCGATCGGGTCAAGGCGAACCGCGTCGCGCTGATGCGCGCGGCTGCCGACCTGATCGGCGAGCGCGGGTACGAGGAGACCTCGGTCGGGCGCATCACGGAGCGCGCCGGCCTCGCTCACGGCACGTTCTATCGCTATTTCGAGTCGCGTCAGGATCTCTTCGACGAGCTGTTGCCGACCGTCGGGAACGAGTTGCTGCAGCAGCTGCGCGCGCGTGTCTCGGGCGCGCGCGACGTTCTCGACCTGGAGGAGCGGGGCTTCCGGGGCTTCTTCGACTTCCTTGTCGAGCATCCCGGGTTCTACCGTCTGCTGAACGAAGCCGAGACAGCGGCGCCGGCCGCGTTCCAGGAGCACATCGACAATCTCGCGCGCCATTACGTGTCGGCCCTCGAACGGAGCCGGGCGCGAGGCGAATTGCCCGGCTTCGAGGCGCGCGAGCTGGAGGTGCTCGCCTTCATCCTGATGGCTGCCCGGTTCTACATCTATCTTCGCTTTTCGAAGGTCGAAGGCGGAGCCGGGCCGATCCCGGACTGGGTGGTCGCCGCCTACATGAAATTCGTGACCTTCGGGCTGGCCGGCGCACCTCCCGAGCGGACGCGAAAATCCGCTCCGGAGGCGGACGGGACATCGGAGCGCGCTGCGACCCGGCGGCGGCGCTCGACTTCCAGATCAAGGGCAAGCGGGGAGACGCAGCAGTGAGTGAAGCGATGCAGGTCGGAGTGGTGGGAGCGGGGCTGATGGGCTCCGAGATCGCTCTCACCTTCGCGGTGGCCGGGTTCGAGGTGGTTCTCGTCGATCGCTCGGCCGAGCTCCTGGCCGGCGCCGTCACGCGGCTCCATTCCGTCTACGACCGCGGCGCGCAGAGGGGAGCGCTCCCGGCCGGCGGGAAGGAGGCTGCGCTCGCGCGACTTGCGACCGCGCCCGATCTGGCGGCCCTCTCCCGGTGCGGCTTCGTCACCGAAGCGGTTTTCGAGCAGGAGGACGTCAAAGCGGAGGTGTTCCGGCAGCTCGACGCGATCTGCGCGGCCGAGTGCATCCTGGCGACGAACACCTCGACCATCCCGATCTCGTCTCTCGCCGCACAGGTCGGCCCCGAGCGGCGGAAGCGCTTCATCGGCACGCACTACTTCTCGCCCGTCACGCGGATGAAGCTCGTCGAGGTCATTCCCGCCTTCGACACCGCCCGCGAGATCGTTGAGACGACGCTCGCCCTCTGCGCCCGTATCGGGAAGACGCCGATCGAGATCAAGGACGTCGCGGGCTTCGCCGTGAACCGGCTTCTGCACGCCTTCATGATCGAGGCCGTAAGGCTCGTCGAGGAAGGCGTGGCCACGCCCGCCGACATCGACACCGCGTGCCGGCTCGGCCTCGGGCACCCGATGGGCCCGTTCGAGCTCATGGACGCCACGACCTCGAGCCTCTGCCTGCAGGTCCAGGAGATCCTGCAGGAGGCCTATGGCGAGCGTTTCCGGCCACGGCCGCTCCTCAAGCAGCGCGTGAAGGCAGGACTCGCCGGCGGTCGCGGCAAGCCGGGCTGGCGGTCGGCGAGCTGAGCAGCATCCTCCCCTTCCCTGATCAGGGGATCACAGGCGGCTCCCAGGTGCCGAGATCTCCCGGCCCTGCGGATTGCCGGACGCCCTGTCCGCAGCGCCCACCTCGCCGCCGGGATGAGGACGTCGGCCGCTATTCCACGAACTCGACCACGGTGCCCTTGCCCACCTGGCTGGCGAGGTCCTTCACGTCCCAGTTCGTGAGCCGGACGCAGCCATGCGAGGCGGTCTTGCCGACCCGCTCCGGCTCCGGCGTGCCGTGTATTCCGTAGCTCTCGGCCGTCAGGTCCAGCCACACGGCGCCGACCGGATTGTTCGGGCCCGGAGCGATCTCGACCTTCTTCTTCGCGCTCTGGCCCTTGAAGGCGTAGTCCGGGTTGTAGGTATAGGTCGGGTTCGCGGCGATCGCCCTGATTTCGAACCTGCCGGAGGGCGCCGGCTTCTCGTCCGAGCCGACCGAGGCCGGGTAGGTCGCGACGAGCTTCCCGTCCCGGTCGAAGGCGCGGACCGTCTTCCTGGCCTTGTCCACCTCGATCCGGCCGACCTTCGGGCCGCCGTTCCCCGGCTTCGGGTCCGGCCGGGCGGCCGGCACTGTGATCTCCTCGCCCGCCTCGAACCGGGCCCTCGGGTTGAGCGCCTTCAACAGCGCCGGGGCGACGTGGAACCGTTCCCCGAGCGCCTCCTCGGGCGAGGTGTAGCCGAGGCTCTTCAGGCTCGCCATCTCCTCGTAATCCTTCGGGATCCTCTCCAGGAAGGGGCCCTTCACGTCCTCCTTCGCGATCGTGTACGGGACGAGGATCGGCCCCTCCGAGCTCCCGACCAGCCTGTCCCAGATCTCCTGCGTCAGCTTGCCCGCGGGCTGGAGGCCGTTCGCGATCGCGAAGGCGTCGAGCGCGTTCGCAAAGTTCTCACCCATCCGGCCGTCGATCGAGCCCGGCGAGAAGCGCAGGCGATCGAGCAGGACCTGCGCACGCAGCACGGCGGGATCGACGCCCTCCCGCGCAGGCCCGCCCGGCTTGAACGCCGCCTCGTTCACCTCCGCGGCGGTGAGCGCCGCAGCCGCCCCAGCCTGGGCCAACCACAGGAGCGCGGCAAGCCAGAGCGGCGCCCGACTCATCCTCGCCCATCCAGCCAGGCCGAACATCTCCCCCTCCCTGCAGGCGGGGGCTCAACGGAGGCGCGAAGGGAAAGTTCAACGCGCCGCAACACGCTTTCGCGGCGCTTCCTTGCCGGGCGGGGGCGGAGAACCTAAAAACGAAGCGGCCCGACTGCGTAGCTCAATCGGATAGAGCGTCGCGCTTCGAACGCGAAGGTTGGGGGTTCGAGTCCCTCCGCGGTCGCCAACCCGTCCGGCAGGTCGGTCCTCAGCCGATCAGGATGAGGTTCGCCGCGAGCGCGAGGGAGCACACCAGCACCTCCGCGATGACGATCCGTACCATGCTCGCCTCCCGGCTTACGGAAAGAGACTAGCTCGGGCGACCGTCGCGAGTCCGTGCCCTGAAGCACACACCCGCAGCCATTAAGATCGCGTTGCCGGACGGACGGCGTCCCCCGGACGGGGTATCGGATCACGCCGGCGATCGCTGCGGCCGCAGCGCTCCTGACAGGATCCTCCAGGCGGGCGCGACCATGAAGCTCGCGACCGGGATGAGCGCGGCCCCCACGACGAGGCCGACGATCCCCGAGCCTGCCGCCGTGACGAGCCAGGCGACCGCCCCTGCGGCCGCTGGCAGGGCGGCGCCGGCCACCTCCGCCGCATGGTGGATGGCATGGCCGATGGCGGGCCAGCCGTATTCCTCGAGCCCGTGGACCAGGATCCCGCCGCCGACCCAGATCATGGCCGCGGTCCCGACCACCCCGAGCAGCTTCAGGAAGACGGGCATGCCGAGCACGAGCGCCCGCCCGACCGCCCGGGACAGAGAGCCGAGGGCGGATCGGCTGCGGTTCGCCGCAAGCGCGATCCCGGCATCGTCCGCCTTCACGATGAGGGCGACGCCGCCATAGACCGCGACCGTGATCCCGACCGCGACGACCGCCATGATGATCGCCCGCATCGCCAAGCCACCCTCCGGTATCGCCGCGAGCGTGATCGCCATGATCTCGGCGGACAGGATGAAATCCGTCTTGATCGCGCTCGCCACCTTCTGGTCCTCGACCGTGCGGGCGTTGAGAGCCACGGGCGCGAGCTGGGCCTCGTGCGCATGGGCATGGTGCGGGAGAACCGCCTCCAGCACCTTCTCGGCGCCCTCGTAGCAGAGATAGGCGCCGCCCAGCATGAGCAGCGGCGTGATGGCCCAGGGCGCGAGCGCGCCGAGCGCCAGCGCCGCCGGCAGGAGGATCAGGAGCTTGTTGCGCAGCGACCCGATCGCGATCCGGCCGACGATCGGCACCTCGCGCTCGGCCGCGAAGCCCGTCACGTAGCGCGGCGTCACGGCCGCGTCGTCGATGACGACGCCGGCCGCCTTCGCGCCCGCCTTGGCGGCCTGGCCGGCGACGTCGTCGAGCGATGCGGCGGCGACCTTGGCGAGGCCCGCCACGTCGTCCAGGAGGGCGATCAGTCCTATGCTCACGTCAGCTCCGCACGTTCCGGCTTGCGCGGGACAGAACGCGCAGGCGCCGATTCCGTCGCAGGACGTGGACGACCCGCGCCGATACGGGTCCGGCAGCCGCCGTATTCCCGCGCGGGCAGGCCTCCGGTCCCGGCCGAGGGACCGCTTGCGCCGGGGCCGGCGAGGGCGTTTTATGGCCGCGCTTGCCGGCTCGCCTCCAGCCCAGGAAAGTGCCCTGCCCCATGAGTCCTCGCGCCCGCCTCTCCCGCCGCTCGCTCCTCTGGGCCGCCATCGTCTGCGCAACCCTGTCCGGCCCGGCCCTGGCGCAGCAGCAGCAGACCCTGAAGGTCGGCTCCACCCCGACCGGCATCCCGTTCACGTTCCTGGACACGCAGAGCAACAAGATCCAGGGCATCATGGTCGACATCGCGGAGGCGATCGGCAAGGATGCGGGCTTCGCCATCCAGGTCGAGCCGATGCAGTTCTCCGCGCTGATCGGCTCGCTCACCTCCGGCCGCATCGACCTGATCGCGGCGGCGATGTACATCACCGACGCCCGCAAGCAGGTGATCGACTTCTCCGGCCCGATCTACACCTATGGCGACGGGCTCTTCGTGCCGAAATCCGACACGAAGGAATACCGGGACATCAACGACCTGAAGGGCATGGCGGTCGGCGTGCAGGTCGGCACGGCCTTCGTGGAGCCCTTGCAGAAGAGCGGCCTCTTCAGCGAGGTGAAGCTCTACGACACCATCCCGGACATCCTGCGCGACGTGAATGCCGGGCGGATCAGGGCGGGCTTCGCCGACTACCCGATCGTCGCCTACAACCTGCAGCAGGGCCGCTTCCCCGAGGTACGGCTGGTCAGGGGCTACAAGCCGATGGTGGTCGGCTCCGTGGGCATCGGGGTGCGCAAGACCGACGGCGAGCTGCTCAGGAAGGTCAACGCCTCGCTCGACAAGCTGAAGGCCGACGGCACGATCAAGAAGATCCTCGCCAAGTGGGGCCTGGAGGAGTAGCGGCGCCCCTCGTCACGGCCGGGCCCCGCCCCGGCCGGCCCGAGCCTCGGGCGCTCGCGGCCGCGAGCGTCCGCATCGGTGGGACGGGCGGGGTGACGCAACCGAACCCGACCGCCCAGGTCGCCCGGCCTGATCCTCCGCCGCCCCATGGACACCTTTCTCAGGCAATCGATCGAGTTCCTGCCGATCCTGGCCCAGGGGCTCCGGCTGACCGTCATCGTTACGATCGGCTCGCTCGCGCTCTCGACCGCGCTCGGGCTCGTCTGGGCGCTGATGCGCGTCTCCGGCAACCGTTGGCTCGCCGGCTTCGCCAAGAGCGTCGTGAACGTGATCCGGGGCATCCCGATCATCGTGCAGCTCTTCTACATCTATTTCGTCCTGCCGGATTTCGGCATCTCGCTGACCGCGCTCCAGGCCGCGATCATCGGGCTCGGCGTCGCCTATTCGGCCTACCAGTCGGAGAACTTCCGGGCCGGGATCGAGGCGATCGACAGGGGGCAGCTCGAGGCCGCGCAATCCATCGGCATGGGCTGGTGGCTCACCATGCGGCGGGTGATCCTGCCGCAGGCCTTCAAGATCGTCCTGCCGCCCTACGGCAACATCATGATCATGATGCTCAAGGATTCCTCGCAGGCTTCCACCATCACGGTCGCGGAGCTGGCGCTGCAGGGCAAGCTGATCGCGTCCTCGACCTTCCAGAACACGACCGTTTTCACGCTGGTAGCCGCGCTCTATCTCTGCATGAGCCTGCCGCTCATCTGGATCGTCGGCCGGCTCGAACAGAGGTTCGGCCGGCGATGATCGAGCTCGTCGACGTCCACAAGCGCTTCGGCTCGCTGGAGGTGATCAAGGGCATCTCGGCGAGCGTCGCGGCGGGGGAGGTCGTCTGCATCATCGGGCCGTCGGGCTCCGGCAAGTCCACCATCCTGCGCTGCATCAACGGGCTTGAGAGCTACGAGGCGGGGACGATCACGGTCGAGGGCGTCAAGGTCGACCGCGACGCGCCCTCGATCACGGCCGTGCGCACGCAGGTCTCGATGGTATTCCAGCGCTTCAACCTGTTCCCGCACAGGACCGCGCTGGAGAACGTCGTCGAGGGTCCGATCTACGTGAAGCGCGAGGCGCGCGACGCCGCCATGGAGCACGGCCGCCAGCTCCTGGAGCGGGTCGGGCTCGCGAACAAGGCCGGGTCCTACCCGCACGAGCTCTCCGGCGGGCAGCAGCAGCGCGTCGCGATCGCCCGCGCCCTCGCCATGCGGCCGAAGGCGATCCTCTTCGACGAGCCGACCTCGGCGCTCGACCCCGAGCTCGTCGGCGAGGTCCTCGCCGTGATGCGCCTGCTCGCCGAGGACGGCATGACCATGGTGGTGGTGACCCACGAGATCTCCTTCGCCCGCGAGGTCGCGGACCGCGTGCTCTTCCTCGACCACGGCGTGATCGTCGAGGAGGGCAAGGCGGCCGAGGTCCTGTCGGCCCCGAAACACGCCCGCACCCAGGATTTCCTGCGCCGCGTCCTGCGGCCGATCTGAAGCCATGACCGAACCCTTCCCGCTCGCGCCCGCGCTCTGGGCGGCCACCGCCCCGCCTCCCCCGCCGACACCGCCGCTCGGGGCTCCGGCCACGGCGGACGTCTGCGTGGTCGGTGGCGGCTATGCGGGGCTGTCCACGGCGCTCCATCTCGCCGAGCGCGGCGTGAAGGTGGTCGTGCTCGAGGCGAAGGAGCCGGGCTGGGGCGCATCCGGCCGGAACGGCGGCCAGGTCATCCCGGGCATCAAGTACGACCCGGACGAGCTCGAACGGAAGTTCCCGGACACGGCCGAGCGGCTCATCCCCTTCGTCGGCGGCACGGCGGACGCGGTGTTCGGCCTGATCCGCCGGCATGGGCTTGACGTGCCCCACCTCCAGGCCGGCTGGATCCAGGGCGCGCATACGCCGGCCTCGGTCGAGACCGTCCGCTCGCGCGCCGAGCAATGGGCGCGGCGCGGCGCGCTCGTCGAGGTCCTGGACAGGGCCGCGACCGAGCGCCTGCTCGGCACGCCGCAATACGATGCGGGCTGGATCGACCGCCGCGGCGGCGCCGTGCAGCCGCTCGCCTATGCGCGCGAGCTCGCGCGCGTCGCCATCGCGGCGGGCGCGGCGGTCCATGGCGGGACGCGCGCCACCGGGCTCTCGCGCCAGGGCGGCCGCTGGACGGTCGCGACCGACAGAGGTGCGACCGTCACGGCCGATCGCGTCGTCCTCTGCACGAACGGCTATACGGGCGACCTCGTCCCCAAGCTGCGCGAGACGATCATCGCGCCGAACTCGTTCCAGATCGCGACGGCGCCGCTCTCGGACAATCTGCGCAAGTCGATCCTGCCCGAGGGGCAGGTCACGTCGGACACCCGCAAGCTCCTGCTCTATTTCCGGCTCGACCATACCGGCCGCTTCCTCATGGGCGGGCGCGGCCCCTTCCGCGAGCCGAAGGGGCCGGCGGACTGGGCGCATCTCGAACGCGTCATGGTCAAGATGTTCCCGCAGCTCGGAGGCGTCCCGATCGAGTACCGCTGGTGCGGGCGGGTCGCGCTCACGCGCGATTTCCTGCCCCACCTGCACGAGCCGGAGCCCGGCCTGACTATCGATATCGGCTGCATGGGCCGCGGCGTCGGCCTGCAGACCGCGATGGGAATGGCGCTGGCGGAATACGTGGCGACGGGAGACAGGACGGCCCTGCCCTTTCCGATCATCGGGATCAGGCCGCTGCCGCTCCATGCCCTGCACAGGGCCTATGTGTCGGCCATCATCGCCTGGTACCGCCTGACCGACGGCGGCGTGAAGGCCGCCGCCTGAGCCGGATCAAGCCGGCGCGCGCCACCGGGCTGCGTCCGCGGCCGAGAGCGGCACCCGGCGCAGCGGGCCGCCCTCCCCGTCACGCCGCAGCCCATCGGCTTGGTCGCGCTGCCTGTCGATCATCGCCGCCTGCGCGCGGATGAGCTGCTGCTGCTTGCGGATGAGGTCGCCTGCCTCCGAGCGCGCCCGGCCCGCGCGGCGCACGATCGAGTTCGGCTCCGGTACGGGACGGCCGAGGCGGCGGGCCTCGCGCAGCCATTCGATCGTGGCGATCTGGGCATGGCCGAGCGCCTGCTGGGGCGTCTCTCCCCAGGCCATGCAGCCGAGGAGGTCGATCACCTGCGCCATGTAGCCGCCTCCCTCCTCCTCGCCGAGCTGCGTGACGACGACGGGATAGAAGGGGCCGCTCATCGGGATCCTGGGGCCGAGCTGCTGGGCTGCGCCAATTCCCCATTCTGCGCCGGCGTGGTTAACGGCCGGTATAGGGCCGCCGCTTGATCGGGCGCCGAAAAGGGCGGACACGGCCGCCATGAAACTCTCGAGCGACGAGATCGAACGCTATGCCCGCCACCTCGTCCTGCGCGACGTCGGCGGCCCCGGCCAGGCGAAGCTCCGCGCCGCGCGCGTCCTGGTGATCGGCGCGGGCGGGCTCGGCTCGCCCCTCATCCAGTATCTCGCCGCGGCCGGGATCGGGACCATCGGCATCGTGGACGACGATACGGTCTCGCTGTCCAATCTCCAGCGGCAGGTCCTCCACGCCACACCCGATATCGGGCGGCTCAAGGTCGAGAGCGCCGCCGACGCGGTGCGCCGCCTCAATCCCGGCGTCGCGATCGCGGCGCACCGGACGCGGCTCGACCCAGAGAACGCGCGCGCTCTCGTGCGGCCCTATGACATCGTGGCGGACGGCTCGGACAATTTCGCCACCCGCTATGCGGTCTCCGATGCCTGCTTCTTCGAGGGAAAGCCGCTCGTCACCGCCGCGCTTGGCCAGTTCGACGGCTCGCTCACCACGATCCGGGCGCACGAGACGGGTCCGGACGGCAGGCCCAACCCGACCTATCGCTGCCTATTTCCCGAGCCGCCGCCGGCGGGCACCGTTCCGACCTGCGCGGAGGCGGGCATCCTGGGCGCGCTGGCCGGAGTGATGGGCTCGCTCATGGCCATGGAGGTGATGCGCGAGATCGTCGGCTTCGGCGAGGGGCTTGTCCGCCGCCTCCTCATGGTGGACGCGCTCGCGATGCGGTTCGAGACGCTGCGCTACGGCTGGGACGAGGCGAACCCGCTGAGCGGGACGGCCGCTGCCGCGCAGCCCGCGCCTCAGCCGTAAGCGGCGAGGATCAGTTCGACTTTGCCGCGGATGTGGCGGCGCATGAGTGCGGCGAGCCTCTCGCCGTCGCGGGCCCGGAGGAGGCGCAGCATCTCCTCATGCTCGTCCACGGCGCGCCTCCACTGCTCGGGCGTCTTGTGCGCCGCGTAGCGGGCCCGCTGGATACGGCCTGACAGCGTCGCATAGATCCCCTGCAGCGTGGCGTTGCGTGCGGCTGCCATGATCGCCTCGTGGATCTCGCGGTTGAGCGTGAAATAGGCGACGTTGTCCTCGCGCTTCCACGCCTCGACCATGCGGGCGTGCTTCTCCCCGATCGCCTCGATCTCCCGGTCCGTGATCGACCGGCAGGCGAGCTCGGCGGCCGTGGCTTCCAGCCCGGCCACCACCTCGATCGCCTCGCCCGTCTCCTCGGCCGAGATCGAGGCGACGCGCGCACCCTTGTTCGGCAGGAGTTCGAGCAGCCCCTCGGTCGCCAGGATCTTGATCGCCTCGCGCAGCGGCGTGCGCGAGATGCCGAAGCGCTCGGAGAGTTCGAGCTCGTTCACCCTCGCGCGGGGCTCGAGCTCGCCCTCCCGGATGAGCTCGCGCAGGCGGTCCGCCACCTCGTCGTGGAGATAGCGGCGCCTGATCGCGGCCTGTCTGATCGGCTGGCTCATCGGGGCCTCGATGCGGCGTCGAGCACGCGCGCGACATGGACCGCCTCGCGCCCGGCGCCGTCATGGATCTGGTGCCGGCAGCTCGTGCCGTCGGCCACGACGAGGTCGTCCGGCCCGGCCTTGCGGACCGCCGGCAGGAGCGAGAGCTCGGCCATGGCGAGGGAGATGTCGATGGTCCTGGCACCATACCCGAAGGCGCCGGACATGCCGCAGCAGCTCGATTCGATCGTCCTGACCTCCAGGCCGGGCACTGATTTCAGCACCGTCTCCACCGCACCCATGGCCCCGAACGACTTCTGATGGCAATGGCCGTGCAGATGCGCGACGCGCCCGCCCTGATCCGAGAGCGGGAGCGCGATGCGCCCGGCCGCGAGATCGGCCGCGATCGCCTCCTCGAAGAGGAACGAGGCCTGCGCGAGCGGCTCCACCTCGCCCTTCGGCAGGAGCGCGAAGAACTCGTCCCGGAAAGTCAGGAGGCATGAGGGCTCGAGCCCGACGACGCGAGCGCCCTTCGCCACGAAGGGGGCGAGCGCGCCCAGCGTGCGGCGCGCCTCGCGCCGCGCATCCTCCACCAGGCCCGCGGAGAGATAGGTGCGGCCGCAGCAGAGCGGGCGCAGCCCGTCGGGTGGAGCGACGCGGTGCAGCCGGTAGCCGGCGGCGCGGAGCACGCGCTCGGCCGCCTCCAGGTTCTCGCGCTCGAAAGTGCGGTTGAAGGTGTCGCCGAAGAGCACGAGGTCGAGCCCATCGCCGGCGACCTCCGAAGGGGAGGCGGCGGGTCCGCTCTCGCGCCAGGGCCTGCGCCATTTCGGGAGCGTGCGCCGGGCCGAGAAGCCGAGATAGCGCTCCGTCGCGCGTGCCACCGGGCCGATGCGGTCGCGCAGGTTGAGCAGGGGCGCGAGCCTGGATGCCACCGGCGCGTAGCGCGGCAGATGCGCGATCAGCCGCTCCTTGAGCGGCAGCCCGTGCCGGGCATGGTAGTGGTGTAGGAACTCGATCTTCATCCGCGCCATGTCGATTCCGGTCGGGCATTCGCGGCGGCAGCCCTTGCAGGAGACGCAAAGGTCGAGCGTCTCCTTCATCTCCTGTGACGTGAAGGCGTCCGGCCCGAGCTGGCCGGAGATGGCGAGCCGCAGCGAGTTCGCCCGGCCGCGGGTGACGTGCTGCTCCTCGAGCGTCGCCCGGTAGGACGGGCACATCGTGCCGGCCAAGGTCTTCCGGCAGGTGCCGTTGTTGTTGCACATCTCGACCGCCTGGCCGAAGGAGCCCCATTCGGACCAGTCGAGCACCGCCCGGGGCGGCTCCGTGACCTTGTAGCCGGGCGGGAAACGCATGAGCGCACGGTCGTCCATGCGGTGCGGGCGCACGATCTTGTTCGGGTTCAGCCGGTTCTCGGGGTCGAACCCGTCCTTCACCTCCTCGAAGGCCCTGACCAGCCGCGAGCCGAACATGCGCTCGTGGAATTCGGAGCGCGAGATGCCGTCGCCGTGCTCGCCCGAATGCGAGCCCTCGAAGCGGCGGACGAGATCGCAGGCCGCCTCCGCGATCTCGCGCATGGCGCGCGCGCCGGCCTCGTCCTTCATGTTCAGGATCGGCCGCACATGCAGGCAGCCGACGGAGGCGTGCGCATACCAGGTGCCGACCGTGTCGTAGCGGCTGAACAGCTCGGTGACGGCGTCCGTGTAGTCGGCGAGGTGCTCGAGCGGCACCGCGCAATCCTCGATGAAGGAGACCGGCTTTCCGTCGCCCTTCATCGACATCATGATGTTGAGGCAGGCCTCGCGCACGTCCCAGACCGAGCGCTGGCGCGGCGGCTCGACCACCTCGACGACCGCCTCCGGGAAGCCGTGATCGGCCATGCAGGCATCGAGCCGCCGCAGGTCCTGGCGGAGGCTGGCGAGATCGTCGCCCGCGAACTCGACCAGGAGGAGGCAGTTCGGCTGCCCCTTGGTGATATCGGCGAGCGTGCGGCGGAAGAGCGGGATGTCGGCCCCGAGCACGAGCACGTTGTTGTCGACGAGTTCGACCGCGACCGGCCCGAGCGCGACGAGATGGCGGGTCGTCTCCATGGCCGAGCGGAAGGACGGGAAATGGCAGACGCCCATCACGCGATGCGCCGGCAGGCGCGATAGCTTGAGCGTCACCTCGGTCGTGAGGGCGAGCGTTCCCTCCGAACCCACGAGGAGATGGGCGAGGTTGGGCTGCTCGGGCAGGAGCGCATCGAGATTGTAGCCGCCGACCCGGCGCTGCACCTTCGGGAACATGCGCAGGATCTCGTCCCGCTCGCGATCCGCGAGCGCGACCATGCGGTCGGCGAGGCCGGCAGCGCGCTCCGATCCGGCGAAGCCGGCCGCATTGCCGCCGCGCGGCCCGGCCGTGATCTCGTCGCCCTCGGGGAGGAGCGCCCTGAGCCCCAGCACGTTGTCGACCATCTTGCCGTAGCGGATCGAGCGGGCGCCGCAGGAATTGTTCCCCGTCATGCCGCCGATCGTGCAGCGGCTCGCCGTCGAGGGCTCGACGGGGAAGAACAGGCCGTCCTTGCGAAGCCGCGCGTTCAGGTGCTCGAGCACGAGCCCCGGCTCGACGACCGCGACCCCCGCCTGCGCGTCGACAGAGCGGATCGCCTTGAGGTGCCGCGAGCAGTCGAGCACGAGGCCGAAGCCGATCGGCTGGCCGTTCTGCGAGGTGCCGCCGCCGCGCGCGATCACCGGCAGGCCGTGCTCGCGCGCGATGGTGAGCGCCGCCTGGATGTCCGCCACGCTCTTCGGGAAGAGAACACCGGCCGGCATGATCTGGTAGATCGAGGCGTCCGTCGCGTAGCGCCCGCGCGTGAATGCGTCGAACGCGACCTCGCCCTCCAGAGCCTTGGATAGCCGGCGCTCCAGGCCGAGATCGCGCGAGATCGCGGCCGCCTTCTGCATGTTCATTCTTGTCCGTGTCCCGGCCGGCTTGACGCGTCGGCCCGCAAAGATAATACAAAATGCAATCTGGGCAACAGGCCGTACCCGCCGGCCAGGGAGGACCCCCGATGAGCTATCAGGCCGGCCGTCATTTTCTGCAGATCCCGGGGCCGACGAACACGCCGCTGCCGGTGCTCGCCGCCATCGCGAAGCCGACCATCGACCATCGCGGGCCGGAATTCGGCAGGCTGGGCCGGGAGGTACTGGCCGGCATCAAGACGATCTTCAAGACCGAGAACCCGGTCATCATCTACCCGGCCTCCGGCACCGGCGCGTGGGAGGCGGCGCTCTGCAACACCCTCTCGCCCGGCGACCAGATCCTCATGTTCGAGACCGGCTGGTTCTCGACGCTGTGGAGCAAGATGGCAAAGAAGCTCGGGCTCGAGGCCGAGGTGATCCCGGGCGACTGGCGCCATGGCGTCGATGCCGGCGCGATCGAGGCGCGGCTTGCCGAGGACAAGGATCACAGGATCAAGGCCGTGTGCATCGTGCACAACGAGACCTCGACGGGCGTGACCTCGCGAGTCGCCGCGGTGCGGCGCGCGATCGACAAGGCCGGCCATCCGGCCCTGCTCCTCGTCGATACGATCTCGTCGCTCGGTTCGATCGACTACCGGCACGACGAGTGGGGCGTCGACGTCACGGTCGGCGGCTCGCAGAAGGGCCTGATGCTGCCGCCCGGCCTCTCCTTCAACGCGATCTCGGACAAGGCGCTCGCGGCTTCCAGGACCGCGAAGCTGCCGCGCTCCTTCTGGGACTGGGAGGAGATGCTGGAGATCAACGCCAAGGGCTTCTTCCCCTATACGCCCTCGACGAACCTGCTGCAGGGCCTCAACGTCGCGCTCGGCATGCTGCACGAGGAAGGGCTCGACAACGTCTTCGCACGCCACGACCGCGCCGCGGAGGCGACACGCCGCTGCGTGCGTCATTGGGGCTTCGAGATCCAGTGCGCCGAGCCGGCCGAGTATTCCTCCTCGCTCACCGCTGTGCGCCTCCCCGACGGCCATTCGGCCGACAACCTGCGCGCCGAGATCCTCGCGCGGTTCAACATGTCGCTCGGCAACGGGCTCGGGCCCCTCGCGGACAAGGTGTTCCGCATCGGCCATCTCGGCGATTTCCACGACCTGATGGTCACGGGCGTGCTGACCGGGGTGGAGATGGGGCTGCGCGTCTGCGGCATTCCGCACAATCCGGGCGGCGTGGACGTCGCCATGAGCTATCTCGCCGGCAATGCCGGACCCGGTGCCACTCCGGCCAATTGATCGAAGGCTCCGCCTCGACCCTCGCAATGTCATCCACTCGCGTCATGGCCGGGCCAAGCCCGGCCATGACGCCCGGACACTCTGAATCGGAGACCGAACCATGCTCACGCTCGACCAGGCCCACAAGATCATGCACGCCGCGCTCGACGAGGGCACGAAGCGCAATCTGAAGCCGCTCTCCGTGCTCGTGCTCGATGCCCGCGGCGCCCTGAAGGCAGCCGCCTCGCAGGACGGCACCTCGCTCTCCCGCGACAAGGTCGCCTACGGCAAGGCCTTCGGCGCGCTGTCGCTCGGGCTCGGCTCCCGCGCGCTGCACCGCCGGGCGGAGGAGCAGCCCTATTTCATCTCGGCCGTGAACGGCCTTCTGGGCGGCGCCCTGGTGCCTGTCCCCGGCGGCGTCCTGATCAAGGATCAGGCCGGGACGATCCTGGGCGCGGTCGGCATCTCGGGCGACACGTCCGACAACGACGAGGCCTGCGCGGCGGCCGGGATCGCGGCCGCGGGGCTCGTGGCCGACGCCGGCTAGGACGCAGGCGGCCAGCGGCCGGAGCGAAGCATCGGGAGTACCCAGCCAGGGTGGTAGTCCCCGCCCGGCGATTCTTGCACGCTGATCCGGCGTGGCGAGTTGCCGAGGCGCTTGGATGCAAGCCGACACTGGCACGATTTTCCCGATCCGCGGACGGGGGCTGGAGCGCGCGCTCCTGGCCGGCGGACCGACCGAAAGTCCCGGCGCCGCCGAGCAGATCGGAACTTCGAGCCAGCGCGAGGCTTCCGGGTCGCCTCGGGGCGACGTCTTCGTCGAGCTCGTCAGGCGCCCGGAGGAGCTGTTCCTCCTCCGGGAGGAATGGGACCGCCTGTATGGCAGGGCGAGCGAGCCCTACATGTGGCAAGGCTACGAGTGGATCCGCACGGTGTGGGACCTACTGGCGGAGCCGCAGGGACACGGGCTCCACTGCATCATCGTGCGCAACGCGGGTCGGATCGTCCTCATCTGGCCGCTCGCACTTGTCCGGCATCGTCGATTGTGGACGGCGGTCGTCCCGCTCGCGGGCCTGGGAGACTATCACGACATCCTGGTCGAGGCCTCGCCGGAGAGCCTGCGCTTCGCGCGTCTTGCCTGGACATTTCTGCGCCGGAGCTGTCCGGCTGACCTGATCAGGTTCGACCACGTCAGGGCGGACTCCCTTCTGTTCAAGGTTCTCTGCGAGGACGGGATCGCTCCCCGCTGGGGGGAGCCTTCGCCCTACATCGCCTGGAACGACACGCCGGACTGGGATTCCTACTGGCGCTCCATTGGCAAGAGCCTGCGCGGACATGTCGACCGGTCCTATCGGCGCCTGGGCGAACGCGGGGCCGTCGCGCTCGAGCTCATGACAGGCGGAGAGCGGTACGGTCAGGCGATCGCGTGGATGCTGCGCCATAAGAGGGATTGGCTCGTCAGGAAGCGGCACAGCTCATCCACCTGGCTCGGATCGACCGGCTACGAGAGGCTGCTCGCCTCCGCGCCCGATCGGATATCGAAGGACGGGCATATCGCGGTCTTCGCTCTGACGCTGGATGCCGAAATCCTGGCGGTACAGGTCAATTACGTCGAGCCCAGCCGCGTGCTCTTCATGCACCCTGCCTACGATCCTGCATATGAGAAATATCGACCCGGCCATATCCTGATGAAACTTGTTCTGCGCTGGACGCTCGAACAAGGAAAATCGTACGACTTCATGTACGGCGCCCAAGACTACAAGCTGCAGTTCAGCAAGTCCCGCGAAGAGATCGCGATCATGTCCGTTCCATGCACGATACGGGGGCACCTGCACGAGCGCATGACGGCGTGCATCCGCGCTCTGCGGTCCAGTCGTCTCGGTTCCCTGATGAAGAGCGAAGCTCGACCGGGCCCGGTCGGCTCCGAGCGCTCCCGGCACCTGCGCAGCGCGGCGCCTGCTTCGGCAGGTCCCTGACCGGCGCTCCCCGGACAGCTCCCGCGAGATATCGCGGCGGTCCGATCCGTCGCCCCAGGAGAAGGAGGCCGCGGCGTCGGTCCGAGCACCGCGCCGCCGCGCCGCCCCGAACGGATTTGCAGGGCCTCCGAACCGGCCTACCCTCGCCTCGCCATGGAGATCGCGGACGCGACGAGAACGACGGAGCAGATCGAGCGGCCGCCCCAGGAGGCCGGGTGGTCGCGCCAGTTCCGGGACCTGTCCGACTGGATGGGCGAGGCCCTCGGCACGCTGAGCGCCGCGGAGACGGTCGCCCTGTCGGCCATCATCGCGGCAGGCTTCCTTCTGGCCTGGCGCGCAGCGCGATGAGCCCTGCGCCGGCGGGCGGGCACCGGACAGGCTGCGTCGGCACCCTGTCCGGCGATCCTGCCGTCCCGGCCTTCGGGGGCGCCGGCCTAGCTCGTCCTGAGCCTCTCCTGCGCCGTCCCCGGCCGATACCCGGGCGTCCGAGCCGGAGCGCGGGCCGTCTCCGGCCTGCCCTCGCGGCGAAGCCGGATCGCGACATAGGCGCCTGCCGCGATCAGAATGCCGGCATTGAGCCACACCCAAGCCGGAACAACGAAGGTCTGCATCGTTCGTCTCCAGGTTCTCGGTGACGGATGGCCGACCGGGATGGTCCCGGTCAGGCCTGATGCTTGAGGGCATGCTCTCCGGCTGCCCGGCGGGTCAGGACGATGCCCAGCGCGACGACCCCTGCGGCACAGAGCGCCGAGACGGGCAGCTCGATCCGGTGCAGGACGGCGTCGCCGAGCATCCCGACGAGCCACGGATCGGAGACCAGCATGTCTCCGGCAACCCAGCCGAGCAGGGCCGCCCCCGCCCAGACGAGGATGGGGAACCGCGTGAGGAGCGCCATGATGAGGGCCGCTCCGGCCACGATGAGGGGGATCGAGATCGCAAGCCCGACGATCAGAAGGGTGGTCGAATCCTTCGCCACCGCCGCGATCGCCAGCACGTTGTCCAGGCTCATCACCGCATCCGCGATCGCGATCGTGCGGACGGCATGAAGGAGGCGGTCCGTCTCCTTCACGCCGCCGCCCTCGTCCTCCTCGCCGAGGACCAGCTTGACCGCGATCCAGAGCAGCAGACAGCCGCCGACGATCTTCAGGAACGGCGTGGAGAGCAGGGTCGCGACCAGGACCGTGAACACGATCCGCAGCGCGACCGCGACGAGCGCGCCGAGGATCATCCCCGCGCGCTGCTTGGATTCGGGGAGGCCGCGGCAGGCCATCGCGATCACGACGGCGTTGTCGCCCGACAGGATGATGTTGATCCAGATGATCTGGACGAGCTTGAGGAGATCGGGGGCTAGGCTTTCCATGAGCAGGTACCAGAATTTAGGAGGCGCCCGGGTCGGGCGGAACGATCGTGCCGCCGCGTCCCGACCGGGACAGGCCAGGCGCGCCGGGACGGCGCACCCGCCGAGGCGAGGTCACGTCAGGAATTCGTGATGGCCACCGGCGCTCGGCCGCGCCGGTCCGGCCGGCTCAGGCGCGCGGCGGGCCGGTCGCCCGATGGGCGCAGCAGCGGGGGACCGCCGGGGAGGCGGCCAGGGACAGGACACGCGCGCGGCTGCCGTGCCTGGCCATGCCGTCGGTGACGGGGGCGGGCCGGTCTCTGTCCGTGTCGGGATCTTCGTCCGGCTCTTCGACCGAGCCGAGCGCCGCGAGGACGAGGCCCGTCCCGCGCTCCGGCCCGGAACCGGCTATCCCGGCTGCCGGGAGGCCGCCGGCGCCCGGGACCAAGGGCAGCCCGCGCAGGTCCGGAATCAGCATCGCGACCAGCGCGATCAGCGCCAGCGCGATCTGCACGAAGCTGCCGCGAGGGCCAGCTCCAGCCAGCGCTCCCTCCCTGGGGCTCACGGTCGAGCCCGATGCAGCCTCGGCAGGCGAGCCCGGAATGTCAAGATTCAGGCCGGGGTCAGGTCATATGCGACTGGAGGGCACGCGGCGTTCTCGGCGCTCCAGCCCGTTCGATGCCGTCCGGCAGGCGCGGGAGCGCCATGCCGAACGGGCGGAAACGATGTGCTTGCCCCGCGTGGCGGGGAGCGGGCTCAGCGCGCCGCGACCACCGCGATCTCGACCGTGAATTGAGGCGCCGCGAGCTTCGCCTCCACGCAGGCGCGGGCCGGCGTGTTGCCCGGCGAGACCCAGGCGTCCCAGACGGCGTTCATCTCGTTGAAGGTGCCGATATCGGTGAGCCAGATCGTGGCCGAGAGGAGCTTCGACTTGTCCGTGCCGGCTGCGGCCAGGAGCTCGTCGGTCTTGGCCAGGATGTCCCTGGTCTGGTCGGCGACCGAGGCGCCAGGCGCCCGCTGCGCCACCTGCCCGGCCAGGTACACGGTGTCGCCGTGGACGACGGCCTGGCTCATGCGGGCCCCGACCTCGATACGCTTGATGTCCGTCATCGCGATGTCCTTGCTTCTCTTGGTTGATCGTCACGCCGCCGCACGCCGGCGCGGGCTCGTCTCGAACAGGCGGCCGGCTTCCGGCCGCGCATCCTCGATCCCGGCAAGCCGGAGGCTGTGCCATGCCATGGCATGGTTGCTCGATGTAACCGGAATCCCGATCCGGTTCTCGATCCGCGCGGCGACCTCCGCCACGCGCAGGCTCGTGCAGGAGACGAAGACCGCCTCAACGCCGGGCGTCCGGGCGAGTGCCTCGGCCCCCTTCTCGATGGACGCGACCGAGATGCGGGCCGCCTCCCGGTCGTCCTGTCGGTTGAAGGTCGCGTTCGCCGCCACCCTGACGCCGCGGCCCTCGAAATAGCGGACGAGGTTCCGGTTGATCTCGGGCGAATAGGGCGTCAGGAGGCCGATCGACCTCACGCCGAGCGCATCGAAGGCCGCGAAGGCCGCCGTCACCGGCGTCGTGCAGGCGATGCCGGGCCGCGCCTTCCTGATCTCGGCGAAGACCGCCTCCTCGCCGAGGGTCATCGTGGCCGAGGTGCAGCCGAAGGCGACGACGTCGAGCGGAAGCCCCGGCAGGATCAGCTCGACGCAGGGGGCGATGCGCGGCCCGATCGCCCGGAGCGTCTCCGGCGTGATGTCGGCATCGTTGAACAGCCTCGCCTCGTAGAAGGCGATGCCCGGTCCGGCGACGAGCATCCGGTACTCGTGCTCGATGGTCTGGTCGGTCGCGAGGACGACGAGGCCGATCGCGGCCCGGTAGGGGATGCCGCCGTCGAGCTCCGACGGGAGGATGCCGAGATCGGCGGTCGAGCTGGTGCTGGGCATGACAGGTCCTCTCAGGCCGCGAGCAGGCCGTCCATGGGAATGGCCGGAATCCGGCCGGCGATGAGGTCCGCCGTGATCCGGGCCGACCCGTGCGACATGGTCCAGCCGATATGGCCGTGACCCGTGTTCAGGTAGAGGTTGCCGTAGCGCTGGCGCCCGAAGAACGGCAGGTTCGTCGGCGTCATGGGCCGCAGCCCGGCCCACATCTCGGCCCGGTCGTAATCGGCGCCGTCCGGGTAGAGGTCCTGCGTCACACCCTTCATGAACGCGAAGTCCGACGGCTTGTGGCGGAGGTCGTAGCCTGCGAACTCGGCCGTGGCCGTCACCCGCAGGCGGTCACCGAAGCTCGTGATCGCGACGAGGTTGTGCTCGTCGACGGACGCGACCGTCGGGGGCCGCGGGTGGTTGCCGACCGGGATGGTCAGTGAATAGCCCTTGATCGGATAGATCGGCAGGTCGATGCCGATCCGCCGGCCGGCCTCGGCGCTGTGGCAGCCGAGCGCGAGGACATAGGCGTCGCCCCTGACCTCACCCTTGTCCGTCTCGACCCCCGCGATCGCGTCTCCGTCCGTCCTGATCGACCTGATCGTGGTGCCGGTCCGCAATTCGCCGCCACGCTCGGCGACCTTGGCCGCAAGTCCGCGCGTGAACAGCGCCGAATCGCCCGTCTCGTCCGTCGGGCAGTAGATCGCGCCCGCGATCTTGTCCGCCGCCGCGCCGAGGCTGGGATCGAGCGCCACGACCCCGGCCCGGTCGAGGATGCGGATCTCCTGCCCGTCGGATTCCAGCAGCCGCATCTGCGCGATGCCGCGATCGAGCGCCTCCTGCGAGCGGTGCAGGTACAGGATCCCGCGCGTATTGCGGTCGTAGCGGATGTCCTCGTCGGCGACGACCTGCTGCAGCACGGATTGCGAATAGGCCGCGAGGCGGTGCTTGAGGAGCGTGTTGCGCTTGGCCTTCTCGGCCGTGCATTCCATCAGGAACTTCCACGACCAGGTGTAGAGGCGCGGATCGGCCGAGAGCTTGAAGCGGAGCGCCTGGTCCTTCTGGAAGAGCGATTTCAGCAGGATCATCGGCGCTTTCGGCGACGACCAGACGAAGGAATGGCCCGGCGCGACCATGCCGGCATTGCCCCAGCTCGTCTCGCTCGCGACCTGCGGCTGACGCTCGACGACCACGACCTCGTGGCCGTCCTTCTGAAGTTGATAGGCCGTCGTCACGCCGACGACGCCGCCCCCCAGCACCACGACCCGCATTCTCGTCCTCCCTTGCACGCCGTGCCCGCCGCCCTCAGGCGGCCGCCCCGAAATAGAGGCCGGCCAGAGTCGGGTTCGCCAGAAGCTCCGGGGCCGGCTGCTCGATCGCGACGCGCCCGAGCGACAGCACATAGGCCCGGTCGGAGACCGAGAGCGCCTGGACGGCGTTCTGCTCCACCATCAGGATCGTCATCCCGGTGCGCTCGCGGATGCGGACGATCTCGTCGAAGACCTCGTCCATCATCACCGGGGAGAGGCCCGCGGACGGCTCGTCGAGGAGCAGCACCGTGGGCCCAGCGATCAGCGCCCGGGCTACCGAAAGAAGCTGCCGCTCGCCGCCGGAGAGCGCGGAGGCCCGCCGGTCGCGCTTGCCGGCGAGGGCCGGATAGGTGTCCATCAGCGAGAAGAAGCGCGCCCACTGCTCGCGCGCCGGCAGGAGCCGCGCGCCGAGCATGATGTTCTCCGCTACGCTCATGGTGCGGAAGACGTTGTCCGTCTGCGGCACGAAGCCGATGCGGTGCTCGCGGATGCGCCGGTGCACGGGCACGGCCCCGACATCCTCGCCCTCGATGGCGATGCGCCCGGCGCGAGGCTCGACGAAGCCGCCGATCGCCTTCAGCAGGGTGGACTTGCCGCAGCCGTTCGGGCCGAGGATGGTGACGATCTCGCCCGCGAAGACGCGGAGGTCGATGCCGTGCAGGATGTCCGGGCCGTCGCCGTAGCCGGCCCGGAGCCCGGTCACCTCGATGATGGCGGAGGGGGCGCTCATGCCGCCTTCCGCGCGGCGCGCGCTCCCGCCCGGCCGAGATAGGCCTCCACCACGCGGGGATGGTCGGCAAGGTCGTCGGGCGCGCAATCGGCGATCAGCTCGCCCCGGTCGAGCACGACGCAGCGCGGGCAGAGGCCGCGGATGAAGGCCATGTCGTGCTCGACGACGACCAGCGTGACGCCCTGCGCGTTCGCGTCCCGCAGGAGCGCCATGATCTCCTGGCGCAGGTTCGGGTGGACGCCGGCCGTCGGCTCGTCGAGACAGAGAAGGCGGGGCCGGTTCGCGAGCGCCATGGCGATGGAGAGCAGCTTCTTCTGCCCGCCCGAGATGGCGCTGGCGGGCTGCTCCGCGACGGGCGTCAGGAGGAGGCGCTCGAGCAGGCCGTCGACGGCGAGCGCGGACGGGGCGCGCCGCCCGAGCAGCGCGTCCGCGAGACCGGAGCCGGACCGCTCCGCGGCGAGCATCACCTCGCGCACGCTCATCCGGGCGGGCATCCGCGGGAGCTGGAAGGTGCGCACGAGCCCGCGCCGGGAAATGGCGCCCGGGTCGAGGCTTTCGATGGCCCGGCCATCCAGCTCGATCCGTCCGGCATCCTTCGGCACGAAGCCCGTGACCGTGTCGAGCAGCGTGCTCTTGCCCGAGCCGTTCGGCCCGAGCAGGCCGACGATGCTGCCCACCGCGATGTCGAGGTCGATCCCGCCGAGGACGACATGGGCGCCGAAGGCCTTGCGCAGGCCCCGTATGGACAGGACCGGCTCAGGCACGGACGGAGCCGATCCGCTCGGGCAGGAGCCCCTGGGGCCGGAGCAGGAGGAACAGGAGAAGGCCGCCTCCGGTCAGCGTGAGCCGCGCTGCCGCCACATATTCGGAGGTCAGGCCGAGCGCATCCTTGGCGAAGGGGATGGAGGCGGAGAGGATCTGCAGCGCGACCGCGCCGAGCACCGCGCCGGAATGGTTGGCGAGCCCGCCGATGACGACCATCGCCCAGATGAAGAAGGTCTCCGAGGCGAAGAGCTGGTCCGGCCCGACGAAGGTGACGTAATGCGCGTAGAGGAAGCCGCAGAGCCCGGCCGGGACGCCGGATATCAGCATGACGCGCCGGCGCAGGCCCGCAAGGTCGTAGCCGAGGGAGGCTGCGAGCTGCGGCTCCTCCCGCAGGAGCCGCACCGCGAGGCCGAACTTGCTCTGCGTGACCCCCCGCAGGACGAGATAGGTCGCAAGAAGCGCGGCGGCCGCGAGCGCGAGCGTGCCCGGCAGGTCGAAGCCGAAGAGCTGCGGCAGGCCGCCGATGCCCTGCGCGCCGCCCGTCAGCCAGGTCTCGTTCGTCGCGACCGTCCGCAGGATCTCGGCGATGGAGAGCGTCGCGATGCCCCAGTAATCGGCCCCGAGGCTGCGTCCGAGCCGCGCGAAGACGAGGGCGAGAAGCGAGACGAGGGCGAGGCCGAGCAGCAGCCCGGCAAAGGGGCCGAATCCCCAGGAGAAGGCGAGCGCCGCCCCGTAGGCGCCGGCTCCGAACAGCGCGATCTGGCCGAAATTCGCCAGCCCCGCATAGCCGAGCTGCAGGTTGAGGCTGAGGGCGAGCAGCCCGTTCAGGGCGGCGATGATCGCGACGTGGAGGATGAAGTCAAACACGGCGCACCTCGTTCACGAAGAGGCCGTAGGGCCGGAACAGGAGCGCGAGGACCAGGATCGCGAAGGAGGTCGCCCCGATATAGTTGACCGGCAGGAACAGGAAGGCCTGCCCGAGCAGCGGCCCGAAATTGGTGCTGGCGGCGATCACCTCCGTCAGCGCGATCACGGCCGCGCCCAGGATCGCGCCGAGCGGGTTGCCGAGCCCGCCCAGGATCGCGGCCGCGAAGACCGGCAGGATGAGGTCGGGCCCCATGAGGATGTTGAGCTCGCCCTTCAGCGACAGGCAGATGCCGCCGAGAGCCGCGAGCACACCGCTCGCGAAGGTGATCACGCGGATCACGCCATGCGCATCGATCCCGGTCGCACGCGCGAGATCGGCATTAGCCGCGGTCGCCCGCATGCAGCGCCCGATATCGGTGAAGAAGAGGATGAGCGCGAAGCCCAGAAGGGCGGCGGAGGAGAGGCCCATCGACCAGAGCTGAAGCGCGGTCACGCGCGCCCCGAGGAGATCCTGCGGAGGGCTCAACGCGAAGGCGAAGCGCATCGAATCCGGTCCCGCCGTGACGAGAAGCACCGCGGTGACCAGCATTCCCACCGCGAGCGATCCGATCATCGCGATCGCGCTGCCCGAGCGAAGCAGCCGGTCGAACACCGTCGCGTTCAGGACCACGGCGAGGACGCCGACCGCGACCGTCGCCAGCGCGGCCGCGAGCCAGAAGGCGAGGCCGACCCTGGCCAGGACATAGGTCAGGAACGGCCCGATCGTCGCGTAGTAGACGGTCGCGATATTCGGAAAGCGCACCAGCGAATAGGCCGCGCTGAGGGCGACGGCGACGAGCGCGACGTCGCCGGTCCGGAGCACCAGGTCGAAGACGAGCTGGCTCATCGCGGGGCTCCGGGCGGCCTCGGCAGACCCTCGTCAGCGCGGCTCGTACCCGTTCTGGCCCATCTTCAAGGTCAGGTAGGGCTGCTCGCTGCGCTGGCGGCCGGCATCGAAGGTGATCGTCCCGGTCGCGCCTTCGTAGCCCTTGCCCAGCTCGATGAGCGCCTCCCGGAGCTTGGCCGGCTCGGCGCTCCCGGCCTTCCCGGCGGCCGCGGCCAAAAGCTTCAGGGCGTCGTAGCCATAGCCGCTGAACGAGGTCTTGAAGCTCATCCCGTACTTCTTCCTGTACGCCTCCTCATAGGCCTTGCCGTTCGGGCCGACGAAGTTCAGGTCCATGCCGTACTGGCCGACGACCGTCTCCCGCTGCGAATCCGCCGTGCACATGGAGAGATAGATCGCGTACCAGGGCGTCTTGTTGATGCCGAGCTCGAAGGCTTCGCGGTTCATCAGCGCCGCGTCCTTGCCGTAGGCCGAATAGACGAAGGCGTCGGGCTTCATCTGCGCGGCCTGCTGCAGCTCGCGCCGGTAGGTGGTCTGGCCTTCCGTATAGAGCAGGGTCGACATCACGGTCGCGCCGAGCTTCTCGAGCTCCTCCTTCACGCCGGAGGCCATGCCCTGCCCGTAGGCGTTGTTGGGGCCGACGATGACGATCTTCTTCCAGCCCTGCGCCACGACGTCCTTCGCGGCGAACTTGCTCGAGACTGCCTCGAGCCCGAGCACGCTGAACGAGGTCGCGCCGAGATCGCGGATGCGGTTGCTGGAGCTGCCGATATTCAGATGGATCTTGCCGGATTGCACCAGGTACTGGCCGATCGGGATGGTGATCCCGGACGAATACTCGCCGATGACGGCCGACACCGAGTCCACCGTGACGAGCTTCTTGGCGGCGTCGAGGGCGGAGGGAACGCGCCCGCCGGAATCCTCCACGATCAGCTTGACGGGCTTGCCCAGCACGCCGCCCGCGGCGTTGATCTCCTCCAGCGCGATCTCCATCCCGCGCCGCTGATCCTCGCCCTGCGTCGCGCTCGCCCCCGAGAGGGGAATGACCGCTCCGACGACCAGCTCCGCCTTGGCCGCGACATGCGTGGCCAGCAGCAGCCCCAAACCCAACACCAGTGAAGATCGCATGGTCAGGCTCCCGTGAGAAGCCAAGTGAATTCACTTGCCGCACAGAGCGCAAGCGGAATCATTCATCAGATGTTGCCTTTGCGGCAGGCGGGCTGCCGCCGTTCCGTCCGCCGGAGGCCGCCACCCTCTCCTCGCGCAAACGCGCCAGCCCGGCGCGCGTCACCTTGATGGCGTGCTCCGCGCTGATCGTGACGTGCTTCTCCATGAGGTCTCCGGCGCGGACGGCGTCGCGCTCCGCGAGGGCGGCCAGGATCATCCTGTGCTCGCCGAAGGTGTCGAGGCGGCGCGGCACCGTCTCGATATCGATGCGGCGGAAATACCGGATCAGGAGGTTGATGCCCTGGAGCGTCGCGACCAGGTGGCCGTTCCCCGTCATCCGGGCGATGGTCATGTGCAGGGCCTCGTCGGCGCCCGTCGCCCTCGCCGGATCGAGCGGGGAGAGCGCCGCCGCGTCGCGGTCCCAGGCGGCCGCGGCGGCCGCGATCTCGTCGTCGCTCGCGCGCTGGCAGGCGAGCCGGACCGCCGAACGCTCCACCGCGGCGCGAAGCTCGTAGAGATCGCGGACGTCGTCCGGATCGATCTCCCGGACGAAGAAGCCGCGATTGGGGCGCAGGGTCATGAAGCCGTCCCGCACCAGCCTGTTGAGCGCGGCCCGGACCGGCGTGCGGGACACGCTGAGCTGCTGCGCCAGTTCGACCTCGTTGATGCGCTGCCCCGGCACGATCAGGAAATCGGCGGCAAGCCGCTGGACCTCGGCATAGACGCGATCGACGCTGTCGGCCCTGCGGGCTACGCTCCGGCTCGGCCGCGCCTTCGCCTCGGAGGCCGCAATTCGTCGCTTCATTCACATCCGACCCGACAGAGATCGCGACCTTAAACGAAGCGCCCGGACGATTCATTGCGCCGGCGCGCCCGGTACGCCTTCGCGCACATGCGGCGCTCTGCCCGCGCCTTCGGACCGTCCGGCCTGTCTTCCCCAGCGACCCGGGCATACCGTCGGACGGATCAGCCGGGCCTGTAATTCCGGCCCTTGACCAGCCGCTTCGGCGTATAGGCCAGCACGGCCTCGCCCTTCTGGTTGAGGACGGTGTTGCGCGTGCGCACGAAGCCGCGCCCCGGCTTTCCGGTCGGACGCGATTCCAGCACCTCGCAGAGGAGATGGATCGTGTCGCCCGCGAAGGTGGGCCCGAGCACATCCAGCTCGGCGCCCAGGAAGGCGAGCCCGGTCCCCTGCACGACGGACTGCATCAGGAGGCCCTCGGCGAAGCTGTAGACCAGCGCGCCCGGCACCAGCCTCCGTCCGGCGAAGAGCGACTGCTCGCGGAGGTACTCGGTGTTCGTGAACAGCACCTCGGTCATGCCGGTCACGCCGACGAAGAGCGTGATGTCGGCCTCGGTGATCGTGCGCCCGATCGTCCTGAACCGGAACCCGGGCGGCGTATCCTCCCAGGTCAGCCCGAGCCCGAGGACCGGCGCCTCGCCGTCGTCATGCCTGTCGCTCACGCGCCGCTTCCTCCTCCCCGCGCATGCCGCTCGATGGCGCGGCCGAGCGCGGCGGCGACCTCGCCGATCCGCTTCTCCATCCGGAACATCGGCCCGGCGACCACGACCGCCAGCCTGCGTTCCGGGAGACCCAGCGGCATGGCCACGCCCGCCAGATCGGCGCTGAAATCGGCATAGCTCACGCAGTAGCCGCGCTCGATCGAGCGCCGGAGCTCCGCCTCCACCATCTCGATGCTGATCGGCGTCTTCGGCCCGTACTGCTTGAACTCGATCTTGCGGTAGAGTGCCATGCGCTCCTCGACCGTGTATTGGAGCAGGAGGGCGCGCCCGGTCGAGCTGGCATGGATCGGGATGCGATGCCCGACCTGCGCGAAATAGCGGACGAAGGCCTTCGACTCGACCACGTCGAGGAACACCGCCCGCGTCCCGGCAGCTCCGCCGATCGCGACCGTCTCGCCGGTATCGGCGGCGAGCTCCGTCAGGATGAGCTTCGTCCAGGGCGGCAGCGGCTCGGCATTCGCCACGATCTGCGCCTGGGCGAGCCAGCGCGGGGTCGGATAGTAGCCGGCGCGGGGCTTGGGCTCGTAGAGATAGCCGCGATCCGCCAGCGTCGTGAGCAGGTTGAAGGTGCTCGAGCGCGGCCAGCCGAAATGGTCGGCGATCTCCGACAAGGTCGCCGGCCGGCGCTCCCGGGCGAAGAATTCCAGGAGGTCGAGGACATTCGCCGCCTGGCGGACGATCATGGGCGCCTCGCCGCTCCCGCCCGCCCCGGCCGGCGCGGCTTCACGGCCGGCCCGCCGCGGCCAGGATCTTCTCGGCCGCGCGCAGATGCGGCTTGTCGATCATCCGGCCGTCGATACGCACGACGCCGAGCCCGGCATCGCCCGCGAAGGCCGCCACGATCCGGCGCGCCCAGGCGACCTCCTCCTCGCCCGGCGTGAAGGCGGCGTTCACGGCCTCGACATGCTTCGGATGGATCACGGCCTTGGCGGAGAACCCGTCCCGCCGTGCCGCGCGGGCCTCCTCGGCGAGTCCTTCCAGGTCCTCGATGTCGGTATAGACCGTGTCGATCGCCGCGACCCCGGCCGCGGCCGCACCCATGAGGCACAGGTCGCGCGCGAGCCGGTAGGGCGAGTGATAGGTCCTGCCGGCCCGGTTGCCCGTCGCCCCGAGCGACGCGGAGAGGTCTTCCGCGCCCCACATCAGGCCGGCGAGACGCCCGGTCACGCCCGCATAGCCGCCGAGGCCGAAGACCGAGGCGGCCGTCTCGGTCGCGATGGCGACGATGCGTGTCGTCCCGACCTGGATGCCGGAGGCGGCCTCGATGCCGTCGAGCCAGAGCGACACCTGCCGCAGATGCTCGGCCGATTCGCATTTCGGCAGGACGATGCCGTCCGGGCGGCAAGGCGATATCGCGGCGATATCCGCAAGAGTGCGGCGCGTGTCGAGCGCATTGACGCGGACATAGAGAAGCTGCGCGCCGCGCTCGGCGGAGAGCATCTCCCGGACGATCGCGCGCGCCTCGTCCTTGCGATCCGGCGCGACCGAATCTTCCAGGTCGAGGATGAGCGCATCCGCCGCGCCCTGCCGCGCCTTGTCGAATTTGCGCGCGCTGTCGCCGGGCACGAAAAGAAGAGAGCGCATCAGGCGGCCGCCTGCTTCTTCATCATGGCCATCCGCTTGCAGGTGGCCACGACCTCGTCGTCCTGGTTCAGGCAGGTATGCATGAATTCGACCAGGCCGACATCGGGCCGCGACTTCGATTCGCGCTTGGACAGGACCTTCGTCACGGTGCGCAGCGTGTCGCCGTGGAAGACGGGCTTGGGGAAGTTGACATCGCTCATTCCGAGATTGGCGACCGTCGTTCCCAGGGTCGTGTCATAGACCGTCATGCCGATCATGATGCCGAGCGTATAGAGCGAATTGAATATCCGCTGGCCGAATTCGGTCTTCGCCGAGAAATGCGCGTCGATATGCAGCGGCTGCGGGTTCATCGTGAGCAGGCTGAACATCGTGTTGTCCATCTCGGTCACCGTGCGGGTGAGCGGGTGCCTGAATTCCTGCCCGACCTCGAATTGTTCGTAGTACAGACCAGCCATCGTCATTCCTCTCGATCTTCGCCTGATGCGGTCCGGATGCCGATCGTCCCGCTCACCAGAAGCTCCGCGATCCGGTCCGGGCCGATGCCCCAGTCGCGCAGCGCGGCCGCCGTGCTTGCGCCCGCAGGTTCGGGAGGCGTCGGCGGGTCCGAAGGCGTGCCGAGAAAGCGCGGCGCCGGACCCGGCTGAACGACCCCGTCCACGGTCACGAAGCTCCCTCGCGCCGCATTGTGCGCGTGGCTCGGCGCCTCGGCCATCGAGAGGACCGGCGCGACGCAGGCATCCGTCCCTTCGAGCCGCGCGCACCACTCGGCGCGCGTCTTCTCGCGGAAGCGGGCCGCCAGCATGGCCTTTGCCCGCGGCCAGGACGCGCTGTCGCCGACATCCGGCAGAGACTCGGGACCGATCCCGATCGTCTTCAGCAGGACGTCCCGGAACTTGCCCTCGATGGGCGCCACGGACAGGAAAAGCCCGTCGGCGCATTCGTAGACCTCGTAATGGGGGGCTGCGGAATCGAGCAGGTTCGCGCCCCGCTCGTCCGCATGCAGGCCCGCCGCGCGCATGCCGTAGAACATGGTCATCAGGCTCGCCGCGCCCTCCACCATCGCGGCATCGACCACCTGGCCCCTGCCCGTCTCGCGCGCATGCAGGAGCGCGGCCATGAGGCCGAAGGCGAGATAGAGCGCGCCTCCGCCGAAATCGCCGACCAGGTTGAGCGGCGGGGTGGGCGGAGCACCGGCGCGGCCGGTCGCATGCAGGGCGCCGGAGAGCGCGATGTAGTTGAGATCATGGCCCGCCGCATGGGCGAGCGGACCCGTCTGGCCCCAGCCCGTCACGCGCCCGTAGACGAGCGGCGGCTTCGCGGCGAGGCACACATCCGGCCCGAGGCCGAGGCGCTCCATCGTGCCCGGCCGGAAACCTTCGATCAGCGCATCCGCCTCCCGGACGAGATCGAGCACCAGGGCGACGCCGTCCGGATGCTTGAGATCGACCGCGACCGAACGCCGGCTCCGCGCGAGCAGGTCGAAGCGGACCGGCTTGTCGATCCCGAGACCGCTCGGACTCGGCCGGTCGATCCGGACCACGTCCGCCCCCGCATCGGCGAGCAGCATGGCGCACATCGGGGCGGGCCCGATCCCGGCCATCTCCACGACCTTGAGCCCGGCGAGCGGACCCTGCCGCCTCCCCGATCCGGTCTCACGCGGCATGGCGCCCCTCCCTGTCCCGCCAGGCTCGCGCAAGCTCCTCCCGGAAGGCGGGCGCCGCAATCCCGATCATGCGGGTCACGCGCTCCGACAACGTGGCGCCCCGCAGATCCGCCACGCCGTGTTCGGTCACGACGAGGTCTGCGTCGCTCCGCGGCAGGGTGACGGTCTCGAGCCGCGGGACGATGCGGCTGGCCTGCCCGCCGCGCGCCGTGGCGGGAAGCGCGATGATCGACCGCCCGCCCTCGCCCGCGAGCGCGCCGCGGACGAAGTCGAGCTGGCCGCCGACCGCGCCGACATAGCTCCCGCCCGCCACCTCCGCATTCACCTGTCCGGTGAGATCCACCTCGACGGCCGAGTTGATGGCCCGGAAGGTGGGGATGGCCGCGATGGTGCGGTGATCGTGTGTGTGCGCGGCGCGCCGCACCTCGACGTCCGGGTTGTCGTGCACGTGCCGGAACAGGCGGGCCGTGCCGAGCACCGTATTCGTCACCGTGATCCCGCGATCGCAGGGCTTGCGGGCATTCGTGACCGCGCCCGCCTCGATGAGGTCGACGCACACGTCGCCGATCACGCCCGAATGGATGCCGAGGTCGCGATGGCCTCTCAGGCCGGACAGCGCCGCGACCGGCGTGGCTCCGACGCCGAACTGCAGGCAGGCCCCGTCCGGGATCAGCCCGGCGACGTGGCGGGCGATGCGCCCCTCCGCCTCGCCGAACCGGGCGGGCTGAAGTTCCTGGGGCGGACCGTCGGCGGCCACGAGGATGTCGGGCTCCCTGCCCTCCCAGCCGGCGCCACGGGTCCAGGGCGCGTCCGGATTGACCTCGGCGATCACCGCGCGCGCATGCCGGGCGGCCGCGGCGACGTAGTCGTTGGCGAGCGAGAGGCTCCAGCCGGAGCGTCCGGCCGGCGGCGGCGCGAGCTGGAGCAGGACCACGTCTGCCCGCAACTCGCCCGACGCGAAGGCACCCTCGATGCGGCTATAGTGCCAGGGCAGGATGTCGAGCCGCCCGGCCCGCGACAGCGCGGCGCTCGTGCCGACCGCGCCATAGGCCCGGAACGCGATACCGCCCGTCAGCTCCGGCGCGAAGGTGCCGGAGAGGCAGACGCCGAGAAAGCAGGTGAACGGGCCGATCGCGTCCTTCTGTGCCACCAGCCGACGCGTCAGGGTCAGCGGCTCGGCCGTACCCTGACCGCACAGGATCACATCGCCCGGCCGCACGAGCCCGGTGAAGTCGAGGTCCTGGCGTGACAGGATCACAGGACGCGTCCTGGAGCCGAGCTCAGTATGATTTCGGGAGACCGAGCACGCGCTCGGCGATGAAGCAGAGCACGAGCTGCGGGCTGATCGGCGCGATCCGGGGAACCATCACTTCGCGCAGGTAGCGCTCGACATGGTACTCCTTGGCATAGCCGAAGCCGCCATGCGTCATGACGGCCTGCTGGCAGGCGTTGAACCCGGCCTCGCCGGCCAGATATTTCGCGGCATTCGCGGCCGCGCCGCAGGGCAGGCCTTTGTCGTATTGCCAGGCCGCGGACATGATCATCAGCCAGGCGGCCTCGAGCTCCATCCAGTTCACGGCGAGCGGGTGCTGGATCGCCTGGTTCTGGCCGATCGGCCGGTTGAAGACGATGCGCTCCTTCGCATAGGCCGTCGCCCGCGACAATGCGAGGCGGCCGAGCCCGACGGCTTCGGCCGCGATCAGCACCCGCTCCGGGTTCATCCCGTGCAGGATGTACTCGAAGCCCCGCCCCTCCTCGCCGATCCGGTCCTCCTCCGGGATCTCGAAATCCTCGATGAAGAGCTCGTTCGAGTCGACGGCCTTGCGGCCCATCTTCTCGATCTCGTGCACCTTGATCCGGCTGCGGTCGAAATCCGTGTAGAACAGCGTCAGGCCCTGGGTAGGCTTCCTGGCCTCTTCCAGCGGGGTCGTGCGGGCGAGGAGCAGGATCTTGTGGGCGACCTGGGCGGTCGAGATCCAGACCTTCTGCCCGTTCACGACGTAGCGGTCGCCGCGCCTCACCGCGCGGGTCTTGAGCTGCGTCGTGTTGAGTCCCGTATTCGGCTCGGTGACCGCGAAACAGGCCTTCTCCCGGCCCTGCACCATCGGCGGCAGCATGCGCCGCTTCTGCTCCTCGGTGCCGAAGACCACGACCGGGTTCAGGCCGAAGACGTTGATGTGGACGGCGGAGGCGCCCGACATGCCGGCGCCCGATTCCGCGATCGTGCGCATCATGATGGCGGCTTCCGTGACCCCGAGGCCCGACCCGCCATATTCCTCCGGCACGCAGATGCCGAGCCAGCCGCCCTCGGCCATCGCGTCGTAGAAGTCGGTCGGGAAGCCTCCTTCCTGGTCGCGGCGATGCCAATACGCGTCGTCGAAGCGGGCGCAGATCGCGCCGACGGCTTCCTGGATGGCCTCCTGTTCGGGCGCGAGCGCGAAATCCATCAGACGGCTTCCTCCTGCCTGTCACTCATCTCTTCGGGAACGGTCCCGCCCTCCCGGACGGCCCCGCCGGCCACGAGCGCCGCGATCTCCCGGTCGGGGAAGCCCGCCTCCGCCAGGACCTCGCGGCTGTGCTCTCCGAGCCTCGGCGCGGGGCGCCCTGCCCTCGGCTGGGTTCGCGACCAGCGGGACGGCACGCGCATCGAGACGACGGGCCCCTCTGCCGGATGCTCGGCGGCCTCGAAGAACCCGACCGCTTTCAGATGCGGATCGTCCTGGATGGTGGCGAGCGTGTGCATGGGCATGTTCGGGATGTCGGCGCGCTCCAGCACGTCGCGCCATTCGGCGGTCGTGCGCGTGCGGAAGATCCGGCCGGCCTCGCCGTAGACCTCGTCGATATGGCGCAAGCGCGCCTTGAGGTTCCTGAACCGCGGATCCTCGATCAGGTCGGGGCTGCCGACGGCCGCGAAGAAGCTGCGCCACTGCTTGTCGGTGTAGATCAGGACGCAGATATGCCCGTCCGCGGTCTGGTACGGCCGGCGATGGCGGGACATCAGGCGGGCGTAGCCGCCCGCGTCGAGCGGCGGCCGGTAGGTCAGCCCTCCGAGATGGTCGCCGAGCACGAAGCCCGTCATCGTCTCGAACATCGGGACCTCGATCTCCTGCCCCTCCCCCGTGCGCTGGCGATGGAACAGGGCGGCGAGGATCGCCTGAACGGCGAAGAGGCCGACGACCCGATCGGCGATGTTCACCGGGACGTAGCGGGGCGTGCCGTCGGATGCGGCGGCGACCAGCGCGGGAACCCCGGAGGCGCCCTGGATCAGGTCGTCATAGGCCGGCCTCGCCGCGTAGGGGCCCTCCTGGCCGAAGCCCACGAGGCCGACGAAGACGATGTCCGGCCGGACCGCCCGGACGCTGCCGTAATCCAGCCCCAGTCGGGCCAGCGCCTTGGGCCGCATGTTGAAGATCATGACATCCGCGGTCGCGGCCAGCCGGAGAAGCGCGTCGCGGCCTTCCGGCCGCTTCAGGTCGATGACGATGCTTCGCTTGCTCCTGTTCGTGTGCAGGAACATCCCGCCCATCTTCGGGCCGCGCCCGGGCCCGATCTCCCGGACGATGTCTCCCTCGGGCGGCTCGACCTTGATCACGTCCGCCCCAAGATCTCCCAATTGCAGGGTCGCAAAGGGCCCCATCAGGACTGAGGTGAGGTCCAGGACGCGGATTCCGGCGAGAGGTCCGGGCGGAATTTCGTTCATAGTGATGAACAACTGTTTCAACCTTCGACGAGTGTCAACCTAAGCTCCCCTTCTGCAACGCAGCATAACCTGCTGCATTGCAAGATCTTCCCAATCGGTTCTCACACCGCTTGACGCATCTATTCACCCATATGTACGTTTTGTTCAGACCGAGCCGCAATGCCCGGCCAAGCAAGCGCACCGGAGGAATCCCATGTCGAAGCGGTATCCCGGCCTCGTTCCGCTCTGCGCGGCGCTGGGCCTGATGACGGCAGGGCCTGCGGCGGCGGCTGACCCGATCAAGCTCCGGGTCGCGGATTCATTCCCGAGCGGCCACTACCTGACGAAGCTGATCATCCAGCCCTGGATGGCCGAGGTCACCAAGCGCACCAACGGCGCCGTGACCTTCGAGTACTTCCCGAGCCAGCAGCTCGGGAAGGCCGCCGACATGCTGACGCTGACCCAGACCGGCGTCACGAATATCGGCTATGTCGCGCCCGCCTACGTGTCGGAGAAGATGCCGCATTCGGAGGCGGCCATGCTTCCCGGAAGCTTCGAGACGAGCTGCCAGGGCACGATGGCCTACTGGAAGGTGGCGCGCGAGGGCACGATCGCGGCGCAGGATTACGCGCCGAACAAGATCCGGCTGCTGGTGGCGGTCGCGCTTCCGCCCTACCAGATCCTCACCGTGAAGAACCCGGTGAAGACGGAACAGGATATCCGCGGGCTCAAGCTGCGCACCACGGGGGGCGCGCAGGACCTCACGGTCCGGACGATCGGCGCCGTGCCGGTGCGCATGGCCGCCCCGGACACCTACGAGTCGCTCTCCCGAGGGACGCTGGACGGGGTGGTGTTCCCGCTCGACAGCGTCGTTTCCTATAACGTCGAGAAGATCGTGCGCTACTCGACCGAGGGAGCGAACTTCTCGAGCTTCATCGTCGCCTATTCGATCAGCGACGCCTCGTGGAACGCGCTTCCGGCGGACGTGAGGAAGGTCATCCAGGACGTCTCGCAGGAGATCGTACCCGTCGCTTGCGCGGCGGTGGACCGCCAGGAAGCAGAGACCAAGCAGAAGCTCGTCGAGGCCGGGGTTCAGTTCACGCCCGTGTCGCCGGAGTTCCGCAGCAAGCTGGACGAGATGCTGAAGGACGTCGCGAGCAAATGGGCGCAGGGCCTGGACGGACGCGGCCGGAAGGGAAGCGCCGTGCTTGCCGAATTCCGCAAGGCGGTCGCCGAGCAGCCCGCGAAATAGGCGCCGACCCACCCTGAACCCATACAGGCCATAGGCCGGTCCGGCCCCGGAGCATCCACGTGAAAGCCCTCCATAGCGTGTTGCGGCTCGTCGAACAGGCCGCGACCTGGATCGCTGCCGCCTTCATGTTCGCGATCATGGTGATCGTCGCGGCCGACGTATTCATGCGCTACGTCTTCAACAGCCCCTTCGGCTGGGCCTACGACCTGATCTCGCTCTACCTCATGGCGGCGGTCTTCTTCCTGGTCCTGTCGCACGCCTATCTGGCCGGGGCGCATGTCAGCGTCGACATCCTGCAGCAGACGCTCCCGCCGAAGCCGTTCCGGGTGACGGAGCTGGTCACGACCGCCGTCAGCTTCGCCGTCTTCGTCCTGATCGCCTGGGTCGGCTGGCACCGCATGGCGGACGCCTTCGAGCAGGGCGACGTTCTGGCCGGGGCGATCCCCTGGCCGACCTGGCCGGCGCTGGCCCTCGTTCCCTTCGGCTGCGGCCTGCTGGCGGTCCGTCTTGCCATCGACTTCGCCGGCCATCTCGGCTCGCTCCTCACGGGCCGCGACCTGATCCCGCTGCGGCGCGGCGCCCATCACGGGCAGGAGTCGTTCGAATGAGCGTCGCTGTCGGTCTCGGTGCGCTCTTCGTCCTGCTTGCGATCGGAACGCCTGTCGGCTTCGCGATGGCTGTATCCGGCGTCGTCGGGCTCTACATGGTCGGCGGCATGCCGATGGTGTCGGGCATCCTGCAGACCGCGCCGCTCTCGACGGTCAGCTCCTACGAGCTCATCACCATCCCGATGTTCCTCCTCATGGCGGAGCTCGTCCTGCTGAGCGGCGTCGCGGACGACCTGTTCCGCGCCACCGCCGCCTGGATGGGCCGGGTGCGCGGCGGTCTCGCGATGGCGACCGCACTCGCAGGGGCCGGCTTCGGGGCGATCTGCGGGACGAGCACGGCTTCGGCCGCGACGCTCTCGTCGACCAGCCTGCCCGCGATGCTGAAGCAGGGCTACGAACCCAAGATGGCCGCCGGCGTCGTCGCCATCTCGGGCACGCTCGCGATGCTCATCCCGCCCAGCGTCGCGCTCGTCATCTACGGCCTTCTCGCCGAGGTGAATATCGGCGGCCTCCTGATCGGCGGGATCATCCCGGGAATCCTCGTCACCCTCACCATCATGGCGACCGTCTGGTTCCTGGTCTGGCAGGACCCGAGCCGTGCGCCCGAAGCCGGGCCCGTCTCCTGGGCCGAGAAGTTCCGCATGCTGCGGGTCGTCGCCCCGATGGTGATCCTGTTCGGGATGGTGACGGGCGTGATCTATACGGGGGTCGCGACGCCGACCGAGGCCTCGGCTCTCGGCGCCGCGGGCGCTTTCGGCATCGCGTGCTGGTACGGAAAGGTGAACCGCGCCACGCTGCCGAGAACGCTGCTCCGCGCCGCCCATGGCAGCTGCATGATCGCCATGATCCTGCTCGGGGCGCACATCTTCGGCTATTTCTTCACTCTCACGCAGGTCACGCAAAACCTCGTGGCCTGGGTCGGCGCGCTGGAGGTGTCACGCTGGCTGATCATGGCCGTCATCCTGTTCGGCTACATCATCCTGGGCATGTTCATGGACCAGATCGCGATCCTGGTCCTGACCGTGCCGATCGTGGTGCCGCTCATCAAGACGCTCGGCTTCGACCCGCTCTGGTTCGGTATCGTGAAGATCGTGACGGCCGAGATCGGCATGATTACCCCGCCTATCGGCCTGAACTGCTTCGTGGTGGCGCGCTATTCCGGGAGGCCGGTCGGCGAAGTGTTCCACGGCTCGCTGCCGCACTTCATCGCGCATCTGGTCGCGATCGCGATCCTCACCGCCTTTCCGGACATCATCCTCTGGCTCCCGTCCAAGATGATGGTGCATTGAGGCCGCCAGCGCTCGTACCCGATGAACGTCTTCACCTGCCTCGACCGCGCCGCGGCCCGCTTCGGCGACCGGCCCGGATTGTTCTCGGGAACGGAGCCCGTCGCGAGCTTCGCCGAGATCCGCCGCCGCGCGCTCGGCATCGCGGGCGGGCTGCGCCGCCGCTGGCCGCAGGGCTCGCGCTTCGCCCTCGCCAGCGAAAACCGGCCCGAATATGTCGAGCTCCTCTTCGGGATCTGGGCCGCCGGCTGCGCTGCCGTGCCGGTGAACGCCAAGCTGCACCCGAAGGAGATCCGGGCCGTCCTGGAGGACGCGGAGGTCGCGGCGCTCTTTGCCTCCCCCAAGCTCGCCAGGGCCCTCGCGGCGGAGGGAGGCGCGCCGGCAGCCGCCATCGTGATCTCGGAGGCGGATTACGCCGAGCTTCTCGCCGCCGAACCTCTCGCATGCGCCAGCGTGGCGCCGCAGGACCTCGCCTGGCTGTTCTACACGAGCGGCACCACGGGACGCTCCAAGGGCGCGATGCTGTCGCATCGCAGCCTCATGGCGATGACGCTCTCGCATCTGGCGGACCTCGACGATCCGGACGAGACCACCTGCCTCATCCATGGCGCTCCGATGAGCCACGGCTCGGGGCTCTACATCCTGCCCTATCTCTCCCGCGGGGCCGCGCAGGTGGTTCCGGCCTCGTCCTCCTTCGAGCCCGACGAGTTCCTGGACCTCTGCGACGTCCACCGGGGCTGCGCCGCCTTCCTGGCGCCGACCATGGTCCAGCGTATCCGCCGGGCGGCAGAAGAGCGGGGGCGGAGCCCGAGGCACCTGCGCTCCGTCGTCTATGGCGGGGGGCCGATGTATGTCGAGGAGCTGAAGAAGGCCCGAGCCGTGTTCGGCGAGGTCTTCGCCCAGCTCTACGGCCAGGGCGAGGCGCCCATGACCATCACGGGCCTGAGCCGGCGCGAGCATGCCGGCGCGTCCGACGCCGTCCTCGGCTCGGTCGGCTGGGCGAGGAGCGGCGTCGAGGTGCGGGTCGCCGGCCCGGACGGCAGGACGCTGCCGCCCGGCGAGGTCGGCGAGGTCGTCTGCCGCGGCGACATCCTCATGTCCGGCTATTGGCGCAACCCGGAAGCGACGGCGCAGACGATCCACGACGGCTGGCTGTTCACCGGCGATGTCGGATCCATGGACGAGACCGGCTGCCTGACGCTGCGCGACCGCTCCAAGGACGTCGTCATCAGCGGAGGCACGAACATCTATCCGCGCGAGGTGGAGGAGGCGCTCCTCACCCATCCCGATGTCGAGGAGGTCTGCGTGGTCGGCGCCCCGGATCCGGAATGGGGCGAGGTCGTCGTGGCCTTCGTGGTGCCGCGCACGGGAGCCTCGCTCACCCACGAGGCGCTCGACGCGCATTGCCTCGCGCGGATCGCCCGGTTCAAGCGGCCGAAGAGCTACCGCTGGGTCGAGACGCTGCCGAAGAACAGCTACGGCAAGGTGCTCAAGCGCGACCTGCGGCTCCGGCTCGGCTGAGGCGCCTACGCATTCGGGATGCGGCTGCGCCCGTAATACCCGAAGCGGCGTTTCGCCTCCGCCATCTCGTCCGGGCCGAGCAGGACCGGATCCCCCGCCTGACATGCCAGGATGTACTGGCGGGCCAGCATCTCGAGCGTGAGCGCTCCCTTCGTGGCCGCCGCGAGCGTCGGTCCGCAGCAGATCATGCCATGATTGGCGAGAAGGCAGGCCGTGCGCTCGCGCAGGGCCTCGGCCGCGAGCCGGCCCAGCTCCGGCGAGCCGAAATGCGCATAGGGCGTGCAGGGCACGTCCTCGCCCCCGAACAGCGCGACCATGTAGTGGAAGGCCGGCAACGGCCGGCGCAGACACGAGAGCGCCGTGCAGGCATCGCTATGCGTATGGACGATGGCCGCGATGTCCGGCCGCGCCGCGTAGATGGCCGCATGCATGGCCCATTCGCTCGTCGGCACGCCCGGGCCGTCGACGTCGCCGGCCATCGTCATCGGCACGAGTTCCTCCTCCCGGACGGACGCATCGGCGCCGGTCGGGGTGACCACCATCATGTCCCCTGCCCTGACGCTCAGATTGCCGGCGCTCAGCGGCAGCAGGCCCTCTCCGGCGAGCCGGCGATAGGCGGCGACGAGCCCGGTCCGGGCGCTGGTGAGATCGGTCGCGGTCACCGGACATCCTCCCGGCCGAGGCTTCGCACCGCCTTCGAGCCCTGTCCATGCCCGAGAGCCGCGCCGATGCGAGCGAAAGTTGTGGTTTCCGTGCCGGGCCGCTTCTCGGCCGCGGCCGACTCATGGTGAGTTCCGGCCATGCGCTATCGGCTGGGCATGAAGGACGATGGCTGGCTCGTGGTCGACACGGAGCGGCGACGGGTCGCCCATTTCGGCGGCCTCAAGCTCGAGGGGCTCTCCCCCGAGGAGGCGCATGTGATGCTCGGCCTGGCCGAGGCCTACGACCGTGGGCTCGCCTCCGAGGATGACACCGGGTCAGGGGCGATCTCCGGCCGGTCGGCCGGAGGCGCGGGCGTGCCTCAGATGAACTGAACTCCGAGGCTGTCCTCGTTGCGCCAGACCAGCTTGGCGCGGCGCCGCAGCTTGCGGGCGGGGATCACCACCTCGAACTCGCTCGGCAGCATGCGGTCGCGCGGCAGGTCGAGCTTGGCGCCGCTCGTGGAGACGTTCATGGTCCGGCAGGGCAGCGACTTGTCCTTGGAGATGACGATCGTCGCCGGGACGCGCACCGGAACGCGTTCCGCCTGCCTGCGCTCGCGCCCCGAATCGCGGTGGGACTTGGCTCGAAACAGTCCGAACATGCGGCCTCGTGCGGTGTCGGGCCATCCTGGCGGAAAGCCGCTTAAGGTCTCTTCACGCCGATTGCCTCAATGCAAGCGATCCCGCATCTTCGCCGTCGTGTCGGAGACCCTCCCTTGCGGCGCGCCGATTTCCTTCTGTTGTCGCTCTGCCTCGCCGCGCCGGTGCCCGCCGCGGAGATCGAGACCGCGCATACCCTGCACGCGCGGCGCCCGCAGGCCTTCGCGGCCTACCAGGCCGTGCTACCGAAAGGCTTCGAGGCGGATCCCTGGATCCGGATCCTGGACGGCGTCTCGGAACCGGTGCAGATCGTCCAGCGGAGCGGGAAGGCCTATGTGATCGGCTTCTCCTGCAAGCCGCATGATTGCGGGCAGAACGCCCTCGCCTTCATGGCCGCCCTCGACGGCTCCCGCGCCGTGGTCGTGGTCAAGTCGGACGAGCGCACGGAGGGCCGGGTCGAGGTCTATGGCCGCTCGACGGCCGAGGAGCGCCGCCTGCTGAAGGAGATCCTGTCCATCCCGCGCTGAGCTGCGGGCGCGAAAACCTCGCTTAAACCAGTTCGAGGCACTCTCCCTCGGTGCCCGAGCCCCGCAGAAAAGCCCCGCATCCCCGCCGAGAGCCCGCCCCGATGCCGCCCGGCACGGGCTGGCGCTCCTGGATCGAGCCGCTGCGGCCCGACCTGTCGCGGCGCGGCATCGCCCGCCTGGCCGGGCGGGCGACCATCGCGGGTCTCGTCATCGCGATCATGGCCGCGCTCGCCGACTGGAGCGCCCGCGGCTTCCTCGACCGCGGGGGGCTCGACCGGCTCGTCTCCATGAAGCCGCCCGTCCAGCCCGAGGGAAGGATCGCGCTCAAGCCGGACCGCGCGCTCGACCGGGGCCGGCTGAAGGCGATCCTGGCGGCCGACCGGCCGCGCTGACGCGGACCTCGAGGAGCCTGCGCCATGCCGGCCCACGAACAGGTGGCGCAGCTCGAGGAGGAGATCGAGAGCCTCGCCGAGCGCATCGAAGACTGCCGCAAGCTGTCGCTCCTTGCCAGGGCCATGATCGCGGGCGGCCTTGCGCTCCTCGCCGTCCTGGTCACGGGCCTCGCCGGCGCCTCCCCCGCGCTCCTCGTCCTCGCGGTCGCGGCGGCCCTCGGCGGCATCGTGCTCCTGGGCTCGAACCGCACGAGCCTGGAGCGCCTGCGCGAGCGGCTCGCCGCCTGCGAGAGCCGCCGGGCCGAGATCATCGCCAGGCTCGATCTCCGGCCGGTCTTCCCGCCCGGGGAGACGAGGGAGGACAGGGGCTGAGGCGGCCTCCGTCGCCGGGCCCGGCCGCCTCCCTCTCCGGCTCGACGCCGAGCGTTTCGGCCACCTGCTCCACCTGGCGCCGGGGCAGGATCTTCATGGCCAGTATGAAGGCGGACAGCCCGAGGCAGATCGCGTTCGGCACGATCAGCGGCCATTGCCGCAGCGTCGCGCCGTAGGCCGTCCAGAGCGCGAAGCCGATCACCGTGATCAGGTACATGCGCTTGGAGATCGCCTCCGTGTCCCGGGTCCGGATGACGCGCCAGGCCTGGGGGGCGAAGCTGGCCGTCGAGCAGACGGCGGCCGCGATCCCGAGCATGGTCGAAAGCTCCAAGACATTCCCCCCGGCTCGCGGCCTCTGCCGGGCCGAGGCCCGCGCAGGCCGGCAACGCGCCGCGCCGGATCTTGCTCCGCGGCGCACGAGCAGCAGGAACGTCCGGTAATGACCTATGCCTCGCCCGCGGCGATGCGGGCGAGCCTCGGGCGGTCCCGCACCAGGACGCGCTCGCGGCCACTCGCCACGATGCCCTCGCGCGCCCAGGCGGTCAGGATCCGGCTGACCGTGAAGAGCGTCGTTCCGACGAGCTCGCCGAGATCCTGCCGCGTCATGCGCAGCTCGACGGCCTGCTCCTCGGGCGTATCGCGGGAGCCGACCAGCCGCAGCAGTTCCGCCGCGAGGCGCTTGCGCACCGGATCGGCCCCGAAGCCCAGCTCCCGCCGGGCCATCTCCTCCAGCTGTCCGCTCACGACGACCAGGGCGTTCACCGCGAGCCGGGGATGGCGCTCCATGAGGCTCATGAACTGATCGCGGGGCCAGCTATGGACCTCGCACGGCTCCGCCGCCGACACGCTCGCCGGGTAGGCGAAGTTGCGGAACACCGCCGCGCAGCCGATCAGCTCGCCGGCTCCCATGAAGCGCAGGGTGGCCTGCCGCCCGTCATCGGTTACGCGAGACACCTTCGCGCGTCCCCGATTGAGCAGCATCAGCTGCCCGGGAGGATCGCCCTGCCGCACGAGGAGCGAACCCTCGCCGACCCGCAGGAGGGAGGCGCGTGCCAGGATGAGCGCCACCGCCTCGGGTTCGAGGTCCGAAAAGAGACGGGAAGCCGCCGCGTGACGGCCAATGCCTGTGCTCATTCAAACACTTCCGGTGAGATGAGCCTCCGTCATCCGACACCTTCAGGTTCGCTTCTTTGACGTCGATCAAAGACGCGACGGTCCGGCGCATGCTGACCTGCCCGCCATCCCGGTGTTGCTGGAGACGAGTTTGGAAGCCGACACCCCGCCCGCGGATCGCGAAGACCCCGCCGAGCAGGCCGCCCTGCAGCGGGCGCTGCGCGACTCGCCCCGAGGAGCGCTGGCCGTCGCCGGGGTCGCGGTCGGCTCTCTCCTGCTCGCCTGGCTCCTGATCTACGCCTTCGTGTTCCTTCCCCGCGGCATGGTGGGCTGAGCCGTGGCCTCGACCGAGCGGGAGATCCTGAGGACCGAGATCGGCTGGGCGATCGTCGTGGCCGGCGTCGTCGGCGTGATCATGGTCGCGATCGTCTATGCCGGCCTCGCGATGCACATCAATCCACCAAGCAACATCGAGCATATCGACCCCAAGACGCTCCACCTCACGGGCGAGTTCACCGAGCCCAATCTCGGCACGAAGGTGGAGGCGAACGGGCAGGTGACGGTGCGCATGGTCGCGACGCAGTTCGCCTTCGTGCCGCAATGCCTCGTCGTCCCGGAGGGGAAGCCGGTCACGCTGCGCTTCTCCACGCCGGACGTGCTCCACGGCATCCTGGTCACGGGCACGAACGTGAACACGATGATCGTCCCGGGCTACGTCTCCCAGGTGCATACGGTGTTCCGGAAGACCGGCGACCTCCTGATGCCGTGCCACGAATATTGCGGGCTGGGGCACAGCCAGATGTGGGCGACGGTGCGGGTCGTGCCCGAAGCGGAGTTCAGGCCGGGAGCGGATGGAAAGGTGAGCTGTGACGCACGCTAGGCGCCTGACCCTCGCCCATATGTGGCTCGCCTTCGCGGCGTTCGGGGTCGCGGTGGTTCTGGGCGTCTGGCAGATGTGGGCGAGGAGCCCTATCCCGGCGCCGCTGCACACTCCCGACAACTACTTCCTGGCGGTGACGGCGCATGGCGTGTCGATGGCCTATGTGCTGCCGACCTTCGTCGTGATGGGCTTTGGCTATTTCGTGGCCGAGACGGCGCTCCGCCGCCCCCTGCCGTTCCCGGCCTGGGGCTGGGCCGGCTTCTGGCTCGGCGTCGCCGGTTCCGTGCTGGCGGCGGCGACCATCTTCGCCGGCCGCGCCTCGGTGCTCTACACCTTCTATCCGCCGCTCACGGCGACGCCCTTCTTCTATATCGGGCTCGTTCTCGTCGTGGTCGGGTCGTGGGTGTGGTGCGCGCTCATGATCATCGCCATGGCGCAATGGAAGGGGGAGAATCCGGGCAAGCCGGTTCCGCTCGCCATGTTCGCCACGGTCGCGAACGCGGTGATGTGGCTCTGGACGACGGTCGGGGTCGCGGCCGAGCTCCTGTTCCAGGTCATCCCCGCCGCCTTCGGCTGGGTCGACACCCTCGATGTCGGGCTGTCGCGGACGCTCTTCTCCTGGACGCTGCACGCCATCGTCTATTTCTGGCTCATCCCCTCCTACATCGCCTTCTACACGATGGCCCCGCAGGCGGCCGGAGGGCGGCTCTACTCGGACACGATGGGCCGGCTCACCTTCATCCTGTTCCTGATCTACAGCCTGCCGGTCGGGATGCACCACCTGTTCATGGACCCGGAGCAATCGACCGGGTTCAAGTTCCTGCAGATGACGCTGACGGCGCTCGTCGCCGCCCCGACGCTCCTCACCGTGTTCACGATCACGGCCTCGATGGAGGTTGCCGGGCGCATGCGCGGCGGCACGGGTCTCTTCGGCTGGATCAAGGCCCTGCCCTGGGACCGCCCGATGGTGCTCACGACAGGCCTCGCCTTCTTCATGCTCTGGTTCGGCGGCGGTGGCGGCCTGATCAACATGAGCTACGGCATGAACGCGATGGTGCACAATACCTCGTGGGTGACCGCGCATTTCCACCTGATCTTCGGCGGCACCGTCGTGATCATGTACTTCGCCATCGCGTACGCGATCTGGCCGACGCTCACCGGCCGGGCCTTCGCGTCGAACCGGCCCCTGCGGCTCCAGCTCTGGCTGTGGTTCGTCGGCATGATGGTGATGACGCTGCCCTGGCACTATCTCGGCCTGCAGGGGCAGTGGCGGCGCGTCTCCGAGTTCAACTACGCCGATCCGAACATCGCGGGCTGGGGCCCCTGGGTCGTCGTCTCCCTCCTCGGCGGGCTCGTGCTTCTCGTCAGCGGCCTGATGTTCCTGTGGAACCTCTTCGGGCTGCACCGGGCGCCGCTTGCCGCCCGGCTGCCCGACATCCGCTACGCGCTCGCCGTGCACCCGCCCGTGCGGGTGCCGGCCGCGCTCAACGGCTTCCGCATGTGGAATGTGGTGGTGGCCGCCCTGATGCTTCTCGCCTACGGCTTCCCCATCGCGCAGTTCTTCCTGAACAGCCCGCCGGAGGCCATCGTCCACCGCACGGTCGCGGGGAACTGAGCCATGGAGCACGCCGACGCCGACCCCAAGGTCCTCGACCAGCCCTGGCGCATCTGGGCGACGGCGGCCATCGCGTCCGTCGCGGCGGCCGGGCTGCTCCTGGGTATGATCGTGCTGCCGGTGGTCCAGGGCCGGAATGCCGGGATCAGCGCCTTCGACGCGATCTGCCGGGCGCTCGGCATCCAGGCAGGCTCCCCGGCGATGCCCCAGCCGCCCTCGGCCGCGCAGGCCATCCCGGTCACGCAGGTGGCCTGGAGCGCCGAGCTCATCCGCGACCTGGAACAGGCCGACCGGCGGAACGGGGAGGCCATCGCGTCCCAGACCTGCTTCGCCTGCCATGGCGAGCGCGGCTTCGCGCCGGACAACCGCAACCCGAACCTCGCCGGCCAGTCGGCGCTCGCGATCTACAAGCAGCTTCACGACTATCGGAGCGACAGCCGCTTCAACGATCAGATGACCCCCATCGCGAAGGCGCTGGACGACAGGCAGCTCATCGACGTCACTGCCTACTATGCGTACCTCACCACCGGGGCCATCGATCCCACCACCGCCCAGGTCGGGGACGAGGAGATCGTCCGGCTCGTCGAGCGGGGCGACCAGTCGCGCAATCTGCCTGCCTGCTCGTCCTGCCATGGCCGACGGGCCGGCGGCCCCACCGAGACCCCCTCCCTCGTCGGCCAGAACGAGGGCTACCTGATCGCGCAGCTCCAGCTCTACCGCAGCGGCGAGCGGAAGAACGACATCTATCACCGCATGCGCAGCGTCGCGCGGCAGCTTACCGACCGGGAGATCGCGCGCCTCGCGCGCTACTACTCGACGACGTTGCGGCAGTAGCCCCCGCGAAATCGCGAGGCCGCGCCGTTCGCCTTCCGGGCTCTCAGCGCTTCTCGGGCGCGATCACCTTCACGCCCGTATCGATCGCGGCCGGCGGGGACACCCGGCCGTCGGTGCGGTTGCGGGCATTCGGATCGCGGCGCACGCTCTCGGTCACGTCCGGCGAGGTCGTGCGCGCATCGGGGCGGCTGACCGTCGTCTCGGGACTGGGCGTGTTCTCGCGCAGGGGCACGGAGCCGGGGCTTTGGGCGAGCGCGGGCCCGGCCGCGAGCGCTGCGGCAAGCACGAGAAGGGTTTTCGGCATCGTCGGCTCCTCGGAGCCAAACGGGGCACGCCGGCCGGGGTTCCGGCCCGCCCGGTCAGCGCGACGCGGCGAGATCGCGGAGGCCGAGCCTGATCAGGGCCGGCGCTTCCGCCCCCTCGCCCGCGCTCTTCAGGGCGGCCGCGACCGCTGCCGAGGCCTGGGCCTGCCCATAGCCGAGATTGATCAGGGCCGAGACGGCGTCGGCCACCGCCGGCGGTGCGGACCCGTCCTCCACGGCGCCGGAGAGGCGGGCGAGACCCGGATCGACCGCCCCGAAGACGGGCGCCTTGTCCTTCATCTCGGCCACGATCCGCGCGGCGAGCTTCGGGCCGACGCCGGGGGCGCGGGCGATGGCGCCCTTATCGCCGGTCGCGACCGCGGTCGCGAGGCTCCCAGGATCCAGGGATGACAGGATCGCGAGCGCGACCTTGGCGCCGACGCCCTGGATCGTCTGGAGGAGGCGGAACCACTCGCGCTCGGCATCGGATTCGAAACCGTAGAGCCGGATCATGTCCTCCCGGACATGCGTCTCGATCGAGAGCACGACGGCCTCGCCGGTGCGGGGCAGGCGCTGCAGCGTGCGCGACGAGCAATGGACGACGTAGCCGACCCCGTGCACGTCGATGATCGCGTGATCCTCGCCATAGGCGTCGACCACGCCTTTGAGCTTGCCGATCACCCTAGGGACCTTTCGAAGGCGGACGCGCCCAGCTCAAACCGGGAAACCGCGCGAAGTCGCGATCCATGGTGATCCAATGGCAGCCCCACTCGATGGCGAGGGCCGCATACCAGGCGTCGCTCACCCGAGGTCCTTGGGTCCCGGTGGCGATGCACAGTTTCTCGAAGATGGCCCAGTGGCGATCTCCAGGGGTGACGACTTCGCAATGCGGCTGTTCGATCAGGTCTTTGCAGAACCCGAAAGCCTCGCCGACCGAACTCGGCTGGAGGAAAGCGCGACGGTTCGTGGTGATCCGGACGACCGCGCTCAACGCGAGCGGAGACAAGCCGAAACGGGCTTCTGCCGCGACGATGCCTTGGAGCCAGGCCCGGCACAGATCATGATGCGGAGTGTCGGCGCGAAAGGCATAGATCAGGACGTTGACGTCGGGCAGAACCATCAAGGCCCGCGGAGCCGCTCGGCATATGCCAGATCCTCGCCCGCCTCGAATGCCGAGATGCGGTCCAGGTCCACGCCCGGGGCGAGCCCGCCGCGCGCCTGGCTCACGCGCGGAAGACGCCGGGGATGATTCTCCGGGTTCGGCCGATCGAGAACCGAGCGCAGCCCATCCTCGATGAGGGAGGTGAGCGTGCGTCCCTCAGCGGCAGCCTTGCGCCTTGCCCGCGACAGGAGTTCCTTCGGGAGGCGAACCGTAGTCCGTTCTGCCATATGTCTAGACATATGGCATCGGCGAGGTGGGATCAACGCCGATCATGAAGCCAGCCTGACCAGCGCCCTCGCCCGCCGGTGATGCGCATGCGTCACCGCGACCGCGAGCGCGTCGGCCGCATCGGCCGAGGCCGGGTCGGCCTTGGGCAGGAGCACGCGCACCATGGCCTGGATCTGGCGCTTGTCGGCATGGCCCGTGCCCACCACCGTCTTCTTGACCAGGTTCGCGGCATATTCCGCGACCGGCAGGCCGGCCAGCGCCGGCACGAGCAGGGCGACGGCGCGGGCATGGCCGAGCTTCAGCGTGGCCTGGGCATTGGTGTTGACGAAGGTCTCCTCCACCGCGACCTCGTCGGGCGCATGGCTGCGGACGGTCGCGGCGAGGCCGTCATGCAGCTCCCGCAGCCGCTCGGCGAGCGGCAGGTCGTCGGAGGAGGTGACGAGGCCCGAGGCCAGGTAGGTCAGCCGCGTGCCTTCCACGCCCACGAGGCCCCAGCCGGTCCGGCGAAGGCCGGGATCCAGGCCGAGGATGCGAATCGGAGGCTCGCGCATCCTCTTCGTGTAGCGGAGTCCCGCTGCCGGATCACGCGAGCAGGCCCTGCTCAATCCTCGATGGCGCCATGGGCGTCGGCACGGCCGCGCGTCCAGTACGCGGCGGCCTTGAGCCACTCCTTCGGCTGCCCATGCTGCTCGACCAGGAGCCGGCGCAGTCGCCTCGCGATCGCCGCCTCGCCCGCGACCCAGGCATAGCCCTCGCCTTCGGGGAGCGAGAGGCGGGCGACCGCTTCCTCCAGACCGGTCGTCGTCCCGGGCTCGGCGGCGCCGCGGTGAACCCAGATCGCCTCGACCGCCGACCGGCTCGGGAGGGCGAGCTCCTCCTGGGGGCCCGCCACCTCGGCAACCACGATGCTGCGCGTCCCCGGCCGAAGTTCTTCGAGCCGCCGGCCGATCGCCGGCAAGGCCGTCTCGTCGCCCACGAAGAGGTACCAGTCGAAATCGTCGGGAACCACGAAGGAACCGCGCGGGCCGCCGATCGTCAGGCTGTCGCCCTGCCGGGCCTCGCTGGCCCAGCGCGTCGCCGGCCCGGCCTCGTGCAGCGCGAAGTCGATCGCGAGCTCGTTCCGGGCCGGATCGAAGCGGCGGGGCGTGTAGTCGCGACCGGCCGGCTCGCCGCCCTCGACGGGGAAGAACAGCTTTACGTGGTCGTCGTAGGAAGCGCTCACGAAGCCGGCGAGATCGGGACCGGCGAGCGTGACGCGGACCATGGACGGGACGAGCCGCTCCACCTTGGCGACGGTCAGCACGCGCCGCTTCAGCTCATGGCGGACGCGCTCGATGCGGTGCCTGGCGGGGTTGGTCGGGGACAGGTCGTTCATGGACGTCTCGGGTCGAGGACCCGGCCCGACGAGGTGACGCGCGCCACCGGCCGGACGAAGGTCCGCAGGGCGCGTTGATTGACGTGAACGCTTACGTGCCCGGCTGGAGCAGCGGGGCAGATGGGGCGTGATAGCAGCCCGAACGGCCCGCGGAAACCGGGCGGATCGCCCCCTGCCCCGCCAGTGCGGCCGACGGCAGGGCGGCCAAACTCAGCTCATCCTGGCCATGAGCGTCTCGGAGAGCTCGAAATTGCCGTAGACGTTCTGCACGTCGTCATGGTCCTCGAGCGACTCGACGAGGCGGAGGAGCTTCTCGCCGGCCTCGTCATCCACGGCGACCGCGTTCTGCGGCTTCCACACCAGCGCCGATTTCCGCGGCTCGCCGAAACGCGCCTCCAGCGCCTTCGTCACCTCGGCGAGCGCGCTCTGCTCGCAATAGACCGTGTGGCCGTTCTCGTCGGATTCCACATCCTCGGCCCCGGCCTCGATCGCGGCCTCCAGCATCGTGTCGGCATCGGCGGCCTTCGCGTCGAACTCGACCACGCCCACGCGGTCGAACATGAAGGCGACCGCGCCCGTCTCGGCGAGGTTGCCGCCGGCCTTGGTGAAGACGGAGCGGACGTCGGAGGCCGTGCGGTTCCGGTTGTCCGTCATGGCCTCCACGATGATGGCGGCGCCGCCCGGGCCGTAGCCCTCGTAGCGGATCTCCTCGTAGCTCTCGGCGTCGCCGCCCTGGCTCTTCTTGATAGCCCGCTCGATATTGTCCTTGGGCATGTTCTCCGCCCGCGCCGCCAGGATCGCGGCGCGCAGGCGCGGGTTCATGGCCGGGTCCGGCGTGCCCATCTTGGCCGCGACCGTGATCTCGCGCGCGAGCTTCGAGAACAGCTTGGAGCGCTGCGCGTCCTGGCGCCCCTTCCGGTGCATGATGTTCTTGAACTGGGAATGGCCGGCCATGGCTCACCTGTGTCGCTTCAGGCGCAGGGACGCCCGCATGCGCCTGGGGAAATGCTGCCCGGGAATTAGGAGAGCTTGCGCCGTTTGTCATCCGGGCGGACAGAGCCGGAGAGCTCGTGCCGGGAGGATCGCGCATGCTGAGGCTGGACGGGAAGGTGGCGGTCGTGACCGGCTGCGGATCGAGCGGGCCGGGCTGGGGCAACGGCAAGGCGATCGCCACGCTCCTCGCCCGGCAGGGGGCCATGGTGGTCGGGACCGACCGCGAGCCGCAGGCCGCCGAGGCGACCCGCCACCTCATCGCCGAGGAGGGAAACGCCTGCGAGGTCCTGGTCTCCGACGCGACCTGCGCGGACGAGGTCGAGGCGCTGATCGCCGATACCGCCGACCGGCACGGCCGGATCGACATCCTGGTCAACAATGTCGGGCAGTCCGAGCCCGGCGGCCCGGTCGAGATGGCTCTCGAGACCTGGGAGGCCCAGTTCCAGCTCAACGTCACCACCGCCTTCCTTACCTGCAAACACGCCATCCCGCTCATGGAGCGGCAGGGCGGCGGCGCGATCGTGAACGTCTCCTCCGTGGCCGCCCTGCGCTATATCGGCAAGCCGCAGGTAGGCTATTCGGCCGCCAAGGCGGCGCTGATCCAGTTCACGCGCGCGACCGCCATCATCCATGCCGGAAGCGGGATCCGCATGAATTGCGTCGTGCCGGGCCTCATGCATACGCCCCTCGTCGAGCGGCTCGCGCGGAAATATGCCGGCGGCGACTACGAGGGCTTCGTGGCCAAGCGCCACAGCCAAGTGCCGGTGGGCCGCATGGGCGACGCCTGGGACGTCGCTCATGCCACCCTGTTCCTCGTCTCGGACGAGGCCCGCTACATCACGGCGACCGAGCTCGTCGTCGATGGCGGCATCACGGCCGCGACGCGCTAGCGCCGCTTCGTCTCCCGCTCGATCAGGTCCGCGATGCTGACCCCTCCGGAGCGGGGCTTCGTCTCGGCCATCGCGAGCACGATCGGCTTCGGCTTCGCCGGAGGCCGATGCGCGGCGAGCTGCGTCGGCTTCGGCTTGTCCGGCGCCGGCTTTGCCAGGACGGAGGCGATCTGCGCCGGGTTGAACGCGGACAGGCGCCGGGCCGGTGCCTGTGCCGCGAGCACGACCGGCTGAACTCCCTTCGCCGAAGGCCCGGATGGGAGAGCGGCCGGCTGGGGCTTGGCAGCCGGTGCCGGACTCGAGGCCCGTGCGGGCCCTGCCTGCGCCAGCGAGATCGGCCGGGATCTCGTCGCCGGTGCCTCATCGGCCTCCACGGCCGGCTCGAACCTGCGGGCCGGCGCCGGCTTGGCCTCGGCCAGCATGATCGGCTCCGAGCGCTCCGCCGGCTTCCCGAAGCTCCGGGCGAACATGGTCGAGGAGGGCCAGGCCGGCGCGCCCGGGGCGGGGTAGCGCTTCTCGTAGAAGATGTTGCCGCCCGCGAGCGTGACGTACCGCATGTTCCGGTACGGGAAGCTGTAGCCCGCCGTGTGGAAGAACATGGCCCCGCCGACGCCCGCATGTCGCTCGCCCGCGAGCACCGCATCCGCCATGCGCTCCGCCCGGGCCCAGGAGGAGTGGCGCTTGTTGACATGGTTGGTGAGCGCGCCGTCCGCGAACTGGTTCGGCTGACCGACCACGCCGCAGACGCTCTTCGGGTATTTCGGGGATTGCAGGCGGTTCATCACCACCGTGCCGACCGCGAGCATCCCATCCTCGCTCGACCGGTTCGACTCGAAGTACATGACGCGGGCCATGCACTCCTTCTCGCTGAGTTGGGCCGCGGGGCCGAACCCCGGATTGTGACCGCAGGCACCGAGGGTGAGGGCGGTCAGCGTAAGGGCCATGATGGCCGGGATACGCGGATGCTTCGCCAAGCCGATACTCCTACGCACCGCCGGCAGATACGCGCCCGCGGCAATTGGCTGGGCCGCGAGCTGTGCTCTCGCGACATCGAAGCTTCAAAAGCCGCGCTTTCGCTTAAAAGATTGCTACCTGTCGGAAGGGCGACGGCCGCCGGCCGCCGTCTTCCTCGGCTTTGCCGACGGATCCCGGAAGAGTGGGGTTCGCGGGAATAGCCGGGGCAGGCAGATCATGACGAGTGTCGTTGCCGGCGCTCTACTCCCAGAACCCCGGCCGGCTCTCCTCCAGGTTCGGCCCGATCCGCACGGCCGCGATCTTCACGGCAAGGCCGGTGCGGTCGTCCGTCTCGACGGCGAGGCCGCAGAGGGTGCCCTCTCCCGTCGCCACTTCGGCGCGGGCGCCGGGCGTCTTCTCCAGGAAGCGGCGCACCGGCTCGTCCTTCGCCAGCCCGAGGACCGACTCGTAATCGCCGCACATGCCGGCATCGGACATGTAGGCGGTGCCGCCGGGCAGGATCCTGTGGTCGGCCGTGGGCACATGGGTGTGCGTGCCCACTACCACGGAGGCGCGGCCGTCGAGATGATAGGCCATGGCCTGCTTCTCGCTCGTCGCCTCGGCATGGATGTCGACGACGATCGCGTCGGCCACCTGGCCGAGCGGGCATTGCGCGATCTCGCGGTCCGCCGCCGCGAAGGGATCGTCCAGCGGATCCATGAAGAGGCGGCCCATGACGCTCACGACGAGCACGCGCCCGCCCGCGCGGGTGTCGACGAGCGTCGCGCCCCGGCCGGGCGCCGTCGGCGGATAATTGGCGGGGCGCAGCAGCTTCGGCTGGCGCTCGATGAAGACCAGCGCCTCGCGCTGGTCCCAGGAATGGTTGCCGAGCGTCACAGCATCGGCACCGGCCGCGACGAGCTCCTCGTGGATCTGCTCGGTGATGCCGAAGCCGCCGGCCGAGTTCTCGCCGTTGACGACGACGCAATCCAGCGCCCAGCGCTCGCGCAGGCCGGGCAGCCGGTCGAGCACGATTCTCCGGCCGGGACGGCCGACCACGTCGCCGAGGAACAGAAGGCGCATGCGGACCTATCTGGGCCGGATGATCCCGGCCTCCGTCACGATGAGATCGAGCAGCCGGTCATGCGGCTCGCGCGGGACCTCCTCGATCTCCTGAACGGAATAGGCCAGCCCGATCGCGAGGACGGGATGGCGGGAGGAGAGCTCGGCGATCGACCGGTCGAAATGGCCCTTGCCGTAGCCGAGCCGCCCGCCGCGCCGGTCGAAGGCCGCAAGCGGCACGAGGAGCGCGCGCGGAAACACCTCCGGCGCGTCGGGGCCCGGCTCGCTCACGCCGAAACCGCCATGGACCAGCACGTCGCCGGGGCGCCATTCGCGCCAGGAGAGATGGGGATGCCGGATCTGGGAGAGCGCCACGCTCTGGCCGCGGGCAAGGAGCCCCTCCATGAGCGGACGCGGATCGACCTCGCTGCGGATCGGCCAGTACGCGCCGACCGGATGGACGGCCTGCAGTTCCGGCGCCGCGAGCGCATGCCGCGCGATCGCCTCCGCGGCCTCGCGGCGGAGATCGCGGTCGAGCGCCTCGCGGCGGGAGAAAGCCTCGGCCCGGAGCGCCTGTTTCCGCCCGGCCGGCGAGAGATCGGTCATGAGGAGGAGCGCGGAGCCACGAAAGCCGTTGGAGATCGATCCCGGGAACCTACAACGTAGGTGGGCACCATGTAGCCGAGTCCACGGACAAGGCCAGGGACAGCGCCCTAGGAGATCGATAAGGCCCCGGGGAATATGTACTCCTGACGCGCCCCGCAGCCCCGCCGAACCGATATAGGCGCCCGCGGGCCCATGCGGAAGAGCCCGGGAGGCCGATCTGATCACGCTCCATCATTGCGTCGGGACCCGATCCTTCCGCCCGCTCTGGGCCCTGGAGGAACTCGAGCTTCCCTACGATCTCAAGGTCATGCCGTTCCCGCCGCGGGCGCGCGCGCCCGGCTATCTGGAGCTGAACCCGCTCGGGACGGTCCCGCTCCTCGTCGATGGCGCGACGCGGATGACCGAATCGGCCGCCATCTGCCACTATCTGGCGACGCGGGACGGACGCTCCGAGCTTGCCGTCGCACCGGGCGAGCCCGACTATGCCGCCTATCTCAACTGGCTCCATTTCGGCGAGGCCACCCTGACCTTCCCGCAAGCCATTGTGCTGCGCTACTCGCGCATGGAGCCGCCGGAGCGGCGCCTGCCGCAGGCGGCGGAGGACTATGCCCGCTGGTTCGGCGCGCGGCTCAGGGCCGTGAGCGAGCGGATCTCGGGACGGGACTGGCTTGCCGGGGACCGGTTCACGATGGCGGACATCTCCGTCGGCTACGCGCTCATGCTGGCCGACGAGAGCGGGCTGTCGGCGCGGTTCTCGCCGCCCATCCAGGCCTATCGCGAACGGCTGAGGAGCCGGCCGGCCTACCGCCGGGCGGGCGCGGCCGAGCTGCGGGCCGCCGCCGAGCAGGGCGTGGCGGATACCGCCATCGCACCTTCCGCCTGAACGGGGAGCCGGGATGCTCGAACTCAGGACGCTCTATTTCGAGGACCTCGCCGTCGGGATGAAGGACGGGCTGTCGAAGACGGTTTCGTCCCAGGACGTGGTCGGATTTGCGGAGATCACGGGCGACCGCAACCCGATCCACCTCTCGGAGCATTTCGCGGCGCGCACACCGTTCGGGACACGCATCGCACACGGCCTCTACACGGCCGGGCTCATCTCGGCGGTGCTCGGCACGCGGCTTCCCGGCCCCGGCGCGGTCTATATCTCGCAGAACCTGCGCTTCCGCGCGCCCGTCCGGATCGGCGACACCGTCGAGGTCACGGTGGAGGTGGTCGAACTCGTGCCGGAGAAGCTGCGCGCCCGGCTTTCCTGCCTCTGCGCCGTCTCCGGCGAGGTGGTCCTGGAGGGCGAGGCGACCGTCAAGGTCCCGTCCCGGCAGGAGGCGGATCCGCGGCTGCCGCGGCTCGAATAGCCCGGCAGGACCCGCCCGAATGCGAAAGGGCCGGAGCGATGCTCCGGCCCTCCGTCGTTTTCGCCACCTCCGGCGCGAGTCAGAACTGGTACCTGACGCCGCCGTTGACCGCGTAGCCCTCGAGCCGGTCGCCGAAGCGGAAGTCGCTGCGGATATAGCCCAGGAACGGCGTGTCGAGGACCTGCGCCGAGACGCCCACGCCGACCTGCCCGAAGGTCCCGACCCGGTCGGTGATGATCGGCACGAAGGCGTTCGGGTCGTTGGCGATGTTCGCCGACACGAAGCGGGACACCGTGTTGCCGGCGAATTCGTGCCAGATGCTGCCCGTGACGAAGGGCTGCAACGCCAGGTTCTCGGTCGCCTGGAAGGCCGTGCCGAAGCGCACCCCGAAGCGGCCGAGGATGGAGTCGATGTCGCGGAACTGCAGCACGCCGCCCGTCACCGGCAGGGAGCCGATATTGGTGTGCGTGTAGCTCATCGAGCCCGACGGCTCGATGAAATACGGCAGCTCGGACCCGAACATGTTCTCGAAGTCGAACCGGTAGCCGGCCGAGCCCGCGACCGAATCCGAGCTGATCTGCAGCCGAGCGCTGTTCAGCCCGGCGAGCTGGTTCGAGATCCGGGCGTTGAAGAAGTCGTGCCGGTAGGAGAGGTCGGAGAAAAAGGGGCCGTTCGTCAGCGCCGAGTAGACGCCGATGAAGGGCACGTCGAACACGCCGCGCGTCTGCGAGCCGATCTTCTGCGTGCCGTCGGCGAAGACGGCGCCGCCGGTGATGCCGAGATGCAGGTTCCAGCCCGTGTTGTCGATGTTGAACACGCCCGTGTCGATGCCGACCTGCATGCCGGCGAACGAGTTCTCGACCTTTACGGCCTGGCCGACATTGGCGTTCCCGAAGACGGAGGTCGAATTACCGCGGACGGTGAAGTTGCCGCCCGAGCCGCGCGCCCAGAGGCCGCTCGAGATCGTGTTCGGCCGGATGCCGGGCGCGGCCGCCACCTCGCTCTGCGCCGCCGCCGCCTGGTTGAGCCTCGCCCAGGTCATGGTCGGGTCGCTCGAGACGCTGGTCGAGGCCGTGCGCTCGTCGTTGTTCGCGTTCGGCGCGCCGATGAAGGCGGAAACCGACTGGAAGAACCCGACATTCAGCGAGGTGAGGAGCGCCGAAATGGAGCTCGCCGCGCCCGAGGCCGCGCTCGTGTTGAGGCGGGACACGATCTGGTAGGAGCCGGCGGCGCTCTGCTCGAGCTCGAAGGTGACGAAACCGTTGCCCTGGATCGGCTGGTCGAGCGTCACCTGGCCGGCGCCGCCGCCCGAGACGACGACCGGAACGGCCTGCGAGGAGAAGAGCGTCGTCGCCGGGTTGTCGAGCCGGTTCAGGACGAGCGTCGTCTGGCCGTTGTTCTGCCCGTTGATGCGGACCAGGTCGCTCCGTCGCGACGCCTGGTTCAGGTCCACGTCGAGGCGGATCTGCGACCCGGCGGTGCCGTTGTAGTTGCCGGTCAGTGTGAGCGAGTCGACCGGCTGGTTGTTGACCAGTGACACGACGCCGCTCGCGCCGTTGTTGAAGGTCGCCGCCCCGATGACCGCGTTCGTCGGCGCAGCCCCGCTCTGCGGCACGGCGAGCAGGTAGCCGTTGTTGTTCAGGACGCCGATGCCGGAGAGCGTGCGGCTCTCCAGGAACAGGCCCGTATTGGTCCCCTGCGCGCCCGTATTCGTGAAGGTCGCGATCGAGCCGCCGAGATCGGCCGCCGTGAGCACGACGCGGCCCGAATTCGTGAAGGTTTCCAGGCCGTTGATCGTCCCCGCAGCCGCCACGTTGAAGGCGCCGGAATTGTCGATCCTGTCCGCCGCTCCGAGAAGGGTCGAGGTGCCCTGATAGGCCCAGGTGCCGGTGTTGGTGACGGTGGTGACCGTGCCGGCCGCGCTGTTCGCGAAGCCCCTGAACGTCCCCGCGTTGTCGATCGTGAGCGTACCGCCGGCATTGCCGAAGACGAACCCGCCCGTGCCGACCGTCCCGGCATTGGCGAAGGTGGCCCCGCCGCCCGCGGCCGCGATGTTGACGCCGTTGTTGATGACGCCCGCGGCCGTGTTCGTGGTCGTGGTATTGCCCGTGACGTTCAGGACCCCGTTCACCACAGCCGTGTTGGTGAAGGAAGGCGTCGCGATGGACGAGACGACCGCAAGCGTCCCGCTATTCGTGAACGAGGTCGTGGCCGTGTTGGTCCCGGCCGCCGTGAAGCTGCCGTTGTTTACGACCGTGGACGCGCTGAGCGTGCCGGCCGCGGCCTGGCTGTAGGTCGCGGCCGCCGCGTTGGTGAAGCTCGTCGTTGAGAGCGTCCCGCCCGTGTGGCTGAAGGTCCCGGCATTCGTCGCGGCCGGCGTCGTGACCGCTCCGCCCGTGAGATTGAACATGCCGCCGGCATTGTTGGCGAACGAGTTCGTCGCGTTCAGCGCTCCCGCCGAATTGAAAGTTGCGCCGCTGCTGTTGCCGACCGTCCCCGCCGTCGCGGACCCCGTGCCCGCCAACGTGAACGATCCGTTGTTGGTGATCGAGCCGGCCCCGAGCGAGCCCGCGACCGTGAAGGCGCCGTTGTTGACGACCGATCCTGCGGTCGTGACCGAGCCGCCCTGATCGATCTCGAACGTGGCGTTGTTCGTGACGTTGCTGGTGCCGGAGATCGAGCCCCCGTTCAGCACCCGTAGGGTCCCGGCATCCACGAGCGTCTCGCCCGTATAGGTCGAGGCCCCGCCGAGTTGCAACGTACCCGTGCCGACCCGCATGCGCAGGCCGACATCCGTCCCCACGGGGGCCGAGTTGATCGCGGAGTTGATCGTCGCGGTGACGCCGCCATCGACGTTGAAGAACGTGTGCGCCGCATCGCCCCCAGCGGCGTCGCCCGTTAGGGACAGCGTGCCGCCCATAACCGTGTAGCCGGTCGTCGTGAACTGTAGGCCCTGCGCGGCTACGGTCCCGGCGATCGTAACCGTGCCGGCCGTTCCGCCGAACACGCCCACCTGGCTCTGCCAGGAATCGTTCAGTGTCGCGACGGCCGCGTCGTAGACCCAGTTCGTGTTGGCGTTCGACCACGTGCTGGTCCCGCCCTGCGCGCCTGCGGCCGCTCCGGACGTGTCCGCGCCGTCCCAGAACTGCACGACCTGGCCGCCAAGGGAGATGCGCGCGTTGACCTGGGTGGTCGGGCCCGGAACGGGCGTCACATAGACCGAGGCCGTCCCGTTCGTCGCCGTGACCGTCGTGAAGCCCTGGTTCGGGCCCGCTCCCGGCGTGAAGATCCCGCCGACATCATACAGCCGATAGGCGCCGCTGACCGGGGCGTTCTGGAGCGTCAGGGTCCCGCCGTTGATTGTCAGGTTCGTGACGCTGACGAGATCGTTCGCCGCGTTCGGCGTCACGTTCACGGCCCCGAGCTCGAAGACGCTGTTCGAGCCTGCGTTCACGATCATGTTGGTGGCCGCGAACGTGCCCGGGCCGCTGCCGGCCGCGAAGGTGCCGCCATTGTTGACGTTGACCGTTCCGGCGACCCTGCCGACGCCGTCGAGCGTGCCGCCCGCATTGACGTTGACCGTCGCCGCGCTCGCGCCCGTGTCACCGAACGTGCCGTTCACGCGCAGCGTGCCGCCCGCCACATTCGCTGTGCCTGCGTACTGCACGCCCGGACCATTCGAGCCCGTGAGCGTCAGGACCCCCGCGCCGGTCTTGTCGACCGTGCCCGTGCCCGCGATCCGGCCCGCATAGGTCGTGTCGCCGACACCGCCGGTGATGTCGAATATCCCGCCCCCGCCGACGGTCGCGACCGAGGCCGCATTGGCGCCTGCGAGGCCGCCGACCGAGAGCGTCTGGCCGGCCGCGATCGCGACGCCGGCCGCCGCTGTGGAGTTGTTCGTCAGCAGCGTCACGCCCGTATAAGGGCCGGCATTGACGTTGAGCGTGCCCGCGCCGGTATTCGTGAAGGTGCTGTTGCTCGCGAGCGCGCCGGTAACGTTGAACGTCCCCGAATTCGCAATCGCACCCGAGACGGTACCTTGCGCATTCACGATACCAGGGGCCGTGTTGCTCACGCCGCCGTTGAGGGTGGCAGTCGTGGTGAGCGTGCCGCCGGTAACCACGGCGCCGCCATTGACGAGGTTCGTGTTCGTGAGCGCCCCGCCGCTTACATTGACGCTCCCGTCGATCGTGCCGGTATTGGTCGTGGCGCCTGCCGTGTTGGTGACCGCGCCCGTGACCGTGCCGCTGTTTCCGAAGGTGCCGGAATTGCCGACCGTGTCGATCGAGCCCGCGTTCGTCGCGCCGCCCGCGTTTGACAGCCCGCCGGAGAGCGACGCGCCCGCCTCGTTTGTGAAGGTCGCGCCGGCGGCGTTCGAGGTGCCCGCGGTCGTGACCACGACACCGCTATTCGTGAAGGTCCCCGCATTGTTGGCGATCGCCGTCCCGCTCAGGGTCCGGGTCGCCCCGACCGTGACGGCATTCGCCGAGGTCGAGTTGTTCGTGAGCGTCGTGAAACCCGTGTAGTTCCCGCCCGTCACGGCAAGCGTCGCCGTGTCGCTGTTCGTGAAGGTGCTGTCGCCGGCCAGGTTGCCCGCGACCGTGAAGACCGCCGTGTTCTGGTTCAGGATCGGCCCGTTGATCGTCCCCGACGCGTTCACGGCCGCGCCGTTCGACGCCGTCACCCCGCCGCCGATCGTCCCGGACGTGGTCAGGACGCCCCCGGAAACGGTCGCAAGGCCCGTGATCGTACCGGTATTCGTCGTCGTGCCGGCGGTGTTGGCCAGGGTGCCGGTCACCGACCCGTTGTTCGTGAAGGTTGCGGCGTTCGTCACGTCGGACGTGACGCTGCCGCCCGTTCCGATCACGAGGGTTCCCGCCGTGACGGAGGTCGGGCCCGTATAGGTGCTCGCACCCGTCAGGGTGAGCGAACCGGCACCGGTCTTGGTCAGCGCCAACGCACCGCCGCCGGCACCATCCTGCAGAATGCCGGAATAGGTCGTGTCCACGGCCTGGTTGACCGTCAGGGTGGCAGGCGTGCCGGAGGCGTTCTGCACGATGCCCGTGCCGGCGGTGCTCGTCAGCCCGCCGGTCGTGATGCTGTTGCCGCCGAGCGTGAAGGTCCCGTCGTTCGTCAGCGTCGCGATCCCCGTCAGCGGACCCGTAACGTTGAATATCGACCCCCCGTTATTGGCGACGGTCCCGTTCACTTGGCCGGAAGCGTTCACGGCGGCGGAGTTCGTGACTGCCCCGTTCACGATGTTCGTGGTCGTGAGCACACCGGCCGTCACCGTCGCCCCCCCGTTCAGGGTGCCCGTGTTGGTCGTCGTGCCGCCCGTATTCGTCAGGAGGCCCCCCACCGTCCCGCTATTCGCGAAGGTGCCGCTGTTCCCGACGCCCCCGGTGATCGCATTCGTGTTCGACGCGGTCCCCGAGTTCGACAGGCTCCCGGTCAACGTACCGTTATTGGTGAACGTGGCGGAGTTCGTCACGTCGGACGTAATACTGCCCGCGCCGCCGATCACGAGCGTGCCGCCGGTCACCGAAGTGAGACCGGTATAGGTATTGGCGGCCGAGAGGGTCCAGGTGCCGGTTCCGTCCTTCGTGAGCCCTTCGACGGTATTGGCTATGCCAGCCGTCGTAACCTCGCCGTTGCCGGCCCCTCCGAGCGTCAGAACCTGGGCTCCCGCCGCGCCGCCGATTCCGCCCGTGAGCGTCAGAGTGCCGGAATCGGAATTGATCCGCGTGTCAGCCGCCAGCGTGATCGCGCCGGCATAGCTGTTGTTGCCGCTCACGTTCTGGAGCGCGCCGTTGTTGCTGGTGCCGAGGCCGGTCCCGGCAAGGCTCAGCGCCTCAGCGCCGACCGCGATACCCCCTTGCAGCTGCAACGTTCCGCCCGACGCGACCGTGGTGCCGGCGGCCGTGGTTCCCAGCGCCGTAGCGGACTGCACGTTGAGAGTGGCGCCCGCACCGACGGCAGTCGTGCCGTCGTAGCTATTGGCGCCGGAAAGCGTGAGCGCCCCGCCGGTCAGGGCCAGGTTCAGCGGGTTCGCTGGGACGGCATTGGTGAGGGTGCCGCCGAATGTCCCGCCATTGCTGACGGTCAGGGTCGCCGGGCCCGCGGCGAGTGCGCCGTTGGTTACAGTGCCGGCGGCGCCGTCCAGGGTCGCGACCGTTTGGCTGAAACCGTTCAGATCGAGGGTGCCCGCGCCCGTAAAGGCGAGCCCGCCGGTGCCCGCCGCGCCGGCAGCGCCGAGCCGGAGCGTGCCAGCGCCGATGCTCGTTCCGCCGGAATAGGTATTCGTCCCGGAGAGCGTCAGCGTGTTGGCGTTGTTCTGGATGACGGAACCACCGCCGCTGATGACGTTCGTCACCGTGGTGCCGGCCGCGGCCGCGTTGAGCTGGACCGAACCCTCGACCGCGATGTTGCCGGTCAGGCCCGACGTCCCACCGCCGAAATTGATGACGTTGGTCCCGGCCGTGAAGGTGATGGCATTGGCTCGGACCAGGCCCGTACCGTCGAGCCCGCCAGAGATGGTCCCGTTCTGATTGATGGTGAGGCCTGAGCCGACCACGCCCGTGCCGCCTGCACCCGCAGCGCCCGGGGCGGTTCCCAAGCCGCCGGCTCCCCCCGCGCCGCCCGTGACGGAGGCGTTGTTGGTGAGGACGTTCCCGGCCCCCATGAAGGCGCCGATGCCGCCGCTGCCGCCGCCGCCGCCGACGCCGAGCGCGCTGCCGTTGCCGCCCGCCCCGCCCGCGCCGCCGCTCACCGCAGCGCCGATCGTGATCTCGACCGGCGAACCCGACGCGACGACGCCGAAGCCGCCAGCGCCGCCGCCGCCGCCGCCGACATTGCCGGATGTCGGCGTGCCACCTGCACCGCCAGCACCGCCCGTCGTTGCAGCTGCAACCGCCGTGTCGACGCCGAAGACAGCCCCGTGGGCGCCACCACCACCGCCGCTTGCCGCCAGACCGCCGCCGGTTCCAGGCGTGCCCGCCGCTCCCGCGACGGCGCCGCCGCCGCCCCCTGCCGTGCCGTTTCCGCTCGCGCCGCCCGCGCCGCCGGTCACGCCGGCGCCACCACCGCCGCCGCCGCCGAAACCGGCCGCCGACCCACCTGGGCCGCCGTTCCCGCCGGCACCGGTCGCACTGTCCGTCCCGCCCGTGCCGCCCGGCCCGCCGAAATTGATCGACGGCGTCCCGCCCACGCCGCCATCCGCGTAGGCCGGACGCGCATCCATCAGCGACAGCATCGCGGCGGTGGAGAGGGCGAAGGCGCCGACGGTCACGCCGATCAAGGCCGTGGAGCCGAACAATGCGGCCCGATAGGCTCTGGTCCCGGCGCTCATCCGGCGAATCAGCTTCTCGCCCCGCCTGGAGTCGTTGACCGACATGCGTTGCCCCGCGACCTGCGGCCGCATTTCGCAGCCATAGTTCCTCGACTCTTCGTTAGTTTTTTCGGGGCGAAGCGGCAATCGATGCTTCCGACCCGGCCGCGGCGGGGGCCGGGGTGGCAAGAACTCGTGGCGCCCGCTCGGAATCCTTGCGCGGCAAGGAGTTGAGGCCGACCCGCGGATGCATAGGCCGTACCGCCGCTCGCGATCCGGGCGGCGGAGAAAGTCGGGCCTTGTCTCCCGGCCGCAACAGTTCGGGCCCGGCCGTAGAAACGGCAGGATATCGGCCGAGAACCGGCAGGATACTCTGAGCGCACCGTGCGGATATTATCCGGTGCGCACGCGAATTCCGCCCGCGAGTCACGATGCATCTGATCCAGATCCTCCTGCCGCTCTTCGACAACGAGGGACGCCGGTTCGGCCCGGAACCGTATCGGGCGATCCGGGACGAGCTATCGGACCGCTTCGGCGGGCTGACGGCGTTCTCGCGCGCGCCGGCCGAGGGACTTTGGCGAGAGGGCGGCGAGAGCCACCGCGACGACATCGTCGTCTACGAGGTGATGGCCGAGCGACTGGACGAGGCATGGTGGCGCGACTACCGCGTCCGCCTCGAGCGCCTGTTCCGGCAGGAGGCGATCGTGGTCCGGGCTCAGACGATCCGGCTCCTCTGAGGTCCTGCCGGGTTCCGCCCGCCGGGCTGGCGCGTTATGGCCGCGATCCACCATCCGATCAGGGCCGCATGACCCGTCCCGACAGCCCGGAACTCGATTGCCTCGTCGTGGGAGCCGGCCCGGCCGGCCTTGCGGCGGCGCTCTATCTCGCCCGGTTCAACCGCCGTTTCCTCCTGGTCGATTCCGGCGATCCCCGCGCCGCCTGGATCCCCACGAGCCACAACATCCCGTTCTTCGCCGACGGCATCTCGGGGCGGGACATCCTGGGCAGCCAGCGCGAACATGTCGGGCGTTACGGCGGCCGGATCCTCGCCGGGAACGTGACCGCGATCGAGAAGAGCGGCGGCTGCTTCTCGGCCGAGATCGAGCCGGAAGCGGGGTCCCGCCGCACGGTCCGGGCGCGGCGCGTGCTCCTCGCCACCGGCGCGCGGGACGTCGAGCCGGACCTGCCCGACCTCCCGGACGCCGTCCGCCGCGGGCTCGTGCGCTACTGCCCGATCTGCGACGGCTACGAGGCGGCGGGCAAGCGGATCGGCGTCATCGGCTACGGCGACCGCGGCCTCGGCGAGGCGGTGTTCGTGGCTCGCACCTATTCGCGCGACGTCACGCTCCTGACGCTCGGCCAGGGCATGGACCTGGACGCCGACGAGCGGCGCCGCATCGCGGAGCACGGCATCAAGGTCGTGCACGAGCCGATCGCCTCGCTCGACATCGAGGGCGACCGGATCGCGGCCACCCGCACCCGCTCCGGCCACGAGCACCGTTTCGAGGTGCTCTATTCCGCGCTCGGCCTGAAGCCCCGATCGGAGCTCGCGGTGGCGCTCGGGGCCGAGCACGACGAAACCGGCGCGCTGCTCGTGGACGACCACAACCGCACGAGCGTCGCCGGCCTCTATGCGGCCGGCGGGGTCGTGCGCGGGCTCGACCAGGTCGTCGTCGCGCTGGGGCATGCCGCCATCGCCGCCACGGACATCCACAACCGCTGCGAGTTGCCGACCGAGGAGGAGGAAGGCGGGAACTGACGCCGCCCCGCCCTCGCCCGACGATGAAGGAACGGCAGCGGAACCTGCGCTCTCCTGCGGCGTTCTCTGCCCTTCTGACGCACAGGAACTCCTCAGCGCGCGATGAGCGACCGCGGCGATTACAGGCCGGCGGCCCCGATGGAGGACCGGTTCCGGGTTCTCGTCGAGGCCGTCACCGATTACGCCATCTACATGCTCGACCCGGACGGCTTCATCACCAGCTGGAACCGGGGAGCGCAGCGCTTCAAGGGCTATAGCGAGGCCGAGATCATCGGCCAGCATTTCTCCCGCTTCTACACGGAGCAGGACCGGCAATCCGGCCTGCCCGCCCGCGCGCTCCGGACGGCGGCCGAGCAAGGCCGTTTCGAGCAGGAGGGCTGGCGCGTCCGCAAGGACGGCTCGCTGATGTGGGCCCATGTGGTCATCGATCCGATCCGGAACGATGCGGGCGAGCTGATCGGCTACGCCAAGATCACGCGCGACCTCACCGAGCGGCGCACGAGCGAGGAGGCTTTGCGCCGGAGCGAAGAGCGCTTCCGCCTCCTGGTCCAGGGCGTGCACGATTACGCCATCTACATGCTCGATCCCGAGGGCCGGATCACGAACTGGAATACGGGCGCGCAGCGATTCAAGGGCTACACCGAAGCCGAGATCGTCGGCGAGCACTTCTCGCGCTTCTATACCGACGAGGACCGCCGGACCGAACTCCCGCGGCGCGCGCTCGAGAAGGCGGCGCGGGAAGGCCGGTTCGAGCAGGAGGGCTGGCGCGTCCGCAAGGACGGCACCCGCTTCTGGGCCAACGTGGTCATCGACGCGATCCGGGGCGAGCATGGCGAGCTCATCGGCTTCGCCAAGGTGACGCGCGACGTGACGGAGCGACGCGAGGCGCAGCTTGCGCTGGAGGAGGCGCGCTCCCGCGTCGTCCAGGCGCAGAAGATGGAGGCGATCGGCCAGCTCACCGGCGGCGTCGCGCACGACTTCAACAACCTCCTCGCCGTGGTCCTCGGCAATCTCGACCTCGCCAGGAAGCGGCTGCCGTCCGACCCCAAGCTCAGGCGGCTCATCGAGAACTCGATCGAGGCGGCGGAGCGCGGCGCGACCCTCACCAAGCGCATGCTCGCCTTCGCGCGCCGGCAGGAGCTCGAGACCGTCTCGGTTGACGTCCCCGCGCTCGTGCGCGGGATGGCCGACCTGCTCCAGCGCTCCATCGGGCCCAGCATCCAGATCGAGACGCAGTTCCCGCTGCGGCTCTCGCCGGCCCTGGCCGATGCCAACCAGCTCGAGCTGGCGCTCTTGAACCTTGTCGTCAATGCGCGCGACGCGATGCCAGGGGGCGGCACGATCACGATCGCGGCCCGCGAGGAGCAGGTGCAGGCCGAAACCGGGCACGACCGGCTCCCGGTCGGCCGCTACGTGTGCCTCTCGGTGACCGATACGGGCGAGGGCATGGACGAGGCGACCCTCGCCCGCGCTGTCGAGCCGTTCTTCACGACGAAGGGGGTCGGCAAGGGGACGGGCCTCGGCCTCTCCATGATCCACGGCTTCGCCGACCAGTCCGGCGGCCGGCTGGTCCTGGCGAGCGAGAAGGGCCGCGGCACGCGGGCGGAGATCTGGCTGCCGCTCGCCGAGGCGAACGCTGCGGAAGCCGAGCAGCCGGACGAGGCGGAAGGGCGCCCTCCTCCCTCGGCCAGACCGCTGACGGTCCTTGCCGTCGACGACGACCCGCTCGTCCTGATGAACACGGCCGCGATGCTGGAGGATATCGGGCACCGGGTGATCGAGGCGACATCGGGCGAGCAGGCCCTGCGGATCCTGCGCCGGACGAACGAGATCGACCTCGTCATCACCGACCAGCTCATGCCCGGGATGACGGGCGCGCAGCTCATCGCGGCGATCCGGTCGGAGCAGCCGGATCTGCCCGTGATCCTGGCCACGGGCTATGCTGACGTCGACCCCGCGGTCGAGCTCGACGCCCCGCGGCTCGGCAAGCCCTTCCTCCAGCGCGACCTCGCCCGCGCGGTGGCCGCGAGCCTGCCGGCCGAGAAGGGTCGCGTCCTGGCGTTCCGGGCGGCGAAGTAGCGGGCCGGCGCGCTCGTCTCAGCGCGGCTGCATGCGGAGCGCGCCGTCGAGCCGGATCACCTCGCCGTTCAGCATCGGGTTCGCGAGGATGGCCATGACCAGCATGGCGTATTCCTCCGGCTTGCCGAGCCGGGACGGGAACGGCACCGACGCGCCGAGGCTGTCCTGCACCTCCTGCGGCAGGCCGCGCAGCATCGGGGTCTCGAAGATGCCGGGCGCGATGGCGCAGACCCGAATACCGGAGGAGGCGAATTCGCGGGCGGCCGGCAGCGTCAGCCCGACCACGCCCGCCTTGGAGGAGGCATAGGCCGCCTGGCCGATCTGCCCCTCGTAGGCGGCCACGGAGGCGGTCGAGACGATCACGCCGCGCTCGCCGCCCTCCAGCGGCTCGAGCGTCATGGCGCCCGCCGCCACGAGCCGCATCATGTTGAAGGTGCCGATGAGGTTGACGCCGATCACCTTGGCATAGGCGTCGAGCGCGCAGGGGCCGTTGCGGCCGACGATGCGGGCCGCAGGCGCGATGCCGGCGCAATTGACGAGGATCCGGGCGGGGCCATGCGCCTCGGCCGCGCGGGCCACCGCCGCTTCGCCGCTCGCGGCATCGCTGACGTCGCAGGCGAGCGCGATCCCGCCGATCTCGCTCGCGATCCCGGCCGCGGCGCTCTCGTTCAGATCCAGCAGGGCGACCTTCGCGCCGGCCGCCGCAAGCGCCCGCCCGGTCGCGGCCCCGAGTCCCGATGCGCCGCCCGTCACGATCGCCGCTACGCCGTCCACCTTCATCGCGTTCTCTCCCCAGAAGCCTCGCGGCGCCCCCGCGGGGCGCCGTCTCCGACCGGGTACCCGCCGCCTCGCCCGCGAACAAGCGGCGCGGATCCGGAACCTCCGCGGCCCACCCATGTTCCTGCCCGGCGGGAGGGGCGCATGGTCCGGATCGGCTTCCACGCATCGCACGAGCAATTCGCGCCATCCGAGCTCCTTCGGCTGGTCCGGCACGCGGAGGCGGTCGGGTTCGACTGCGCCATGTCCTCCGACCATTTCAAGCCGTGGGGACCGGCGCAGGGTCATTCGGGCTTTGCCTGGTCCTGGCTCGGGGCCGCCATGCAGGCGACCGCGCTTCCCTTCGGGGTGATCTCGGCGCCGGGCTACCGCTACCATCCGGCCATCGTGGCGCAGGGCGCCGCGACGCTCGCCGAGATGTTCCCCGGACGCCTGTGGCTCGCGCTCGGGAGCGGACAGCGGCTCAACGAGGACATCACCGGCATGCCCTGGCCGGAGAAGGCCGAGCGCAACGCCCGGCTCGCGGAATGCGCGGCCGTGATCCGCGCCCTCCTCGCCGGGGAGACCGTCACGCATCGCGGGCGGATCACGGTGGTGGGCGCGAGGCTCTATTCGAGGCCGGAGAGGCCGCCGCTGCTGCTGGGCGCCGCCGTGACGCCCGAGACAGCCGAGCTGGTCGGCGGCTGGGCGGACGGGCTGCTGACCGTCAACGCCAGGCCGGAGCAGCTCAAGACGGTGATCGACGCCTTCCGACGCGGCGGCGGCGAGGGCAAGCCGCTCCTCCTCCAGGTCGCCCTCAACTGGGCTCCGACGGAAGAGGCGGCGCTTGCGGGCGCGCACGAGCAGTGGCGCTACAACGCGATCGGCGGCGACGTGAACTGGGACCTGCCCTCGCCGGAGGCCTTCGACGCCGCGACCCGCTTCGTCCGCCCGGAGGACATCCGCGAATCCGTGCTCGTCTCCGCCGATCCCGGCCGCCACGCGGCCTGGCTGCGAGAATTCGCCGAGCTCGGCTTCGAGGAGCTGCTCCTGCACCAGATCGACCGCGACCAGGAAAGGTTCATGGACGCATTCGCGGCCAAGGTGCTGCCGCAGGTCCGATCCTGACCCTGCGCGAGAAAATCCGCCCCGGGCGCATTATGTCTCTCGAAGAGAGCAGACCATGCAGATCGCCTTCGACAACAGCTACGCCTCCCTCCCGGACCGCTTCTTCGCCCGCGTGCGGCCGGCCGAGGCGAGCGCGCCGCGCCTCGTCAAGCTGAACCGCCCGCTCGCGGACGAACTCGGGCTCGACGCCGATTGGCTTTCCGGCCCGGACGGCGTGGAGGTTCTGGCCGGCCGCCGCGTACCGGAAGGCGCGGCCTCCATCGCCACCGCCTATGCGGGCCACCAGTTCGGGAGCTTCGTGCCGCAGCTCGGCGACGGTCGGGCGATCCTGCTCGGCGAGGTCGTCGGCCGCGACGGCCGGCGCCGCGACCTGCAGCTCAAGGGCTCCGGCCGCACGCCCTTCTCGCGCGGCGGCGACGGCAAGGCGGCGCTCGGGCCGGTGCTGCGGGAATACGTGGTCAGCGAAGCCATGGCCGCGCTCGGCATCCCGACCACCCGCGCCCTCGCGGCCGTCCTGACCGGGGACCCGGTGGTGCGGGAGGAGGTGATGCCCGGCGCCGTCCTCACCCGCGTCGCGTCGAGCCACATCCGGGTCGGCACCTTCCAGTTCTTCGCCGCCCGGGGCGATGTCGAGGGCGTGCGCCTCCTCGCCGATCACGTGATCGCCCGGCACTATCCCGATGCGGCCGCAGCGGAGCGGCCCTACCGCGCCCTGCTCGACGGCATCATCGCCCGGCAGGCGGCCCTCGTCCCGCGCTGGCTCCTGGTCGGCTTCATCCACGGGGTGATGAACACCGACAACATGCAGGTCGCGGGCGAGACCATCGATTACGGCCCCTGCGCCTTCATGGACGAATACGACCCGGCGACGGTGTTCAGCTCCATCGACCAGCACGGCCGCTACGCCTATGGCAACCAGCCCCGGATCGCGCTCTGGAACCTGACGCGCCTCGCCGAGACACTGCTGCCGCTCCTCGACCCCGATCCGGATCGCGCCGTCGCGGATGCCGAGGACGCGCTCAAGGCCTTCGCGCCGAGCTTCGAGCGGCACTACCATGCGGGGCTCCGGCGCAAGCTCGGGCTCTTCACCGAACAGGAGGGCGACCTCGAGCTCGCGGGCGACCTCCTCAGGCGGATGGCGGAGAACAGCGCCGATTTCACCCTGACCTTCCGGCATCTCGCCGAGGCGGCGGGGCCGGCCGGGGATGCCGAGCCCGTCCGCAGCCGCTTCATCGACCCGACGAGCTTCGACGCCTGGGCGGAGGGCTGGCGCGCGCGCCTGGCGCAGGAGCCGCAGGACGCCGAGACCCGCCGGGCGGCGATGCGGGCCGTCAACCCCGCCTTCATCCCGCGCAACCACCGGGTCGAGGCGGCGATCCAGGCGGGCCTGCGGGGCGATTTCGCGCCGTTCGAGGAGCTCGTGGCGGTCCTGGCGAGGCCCTATGACGACCAGCCGGACTACGCCTCCTACATGGACCCGCCGGAGCCGCATCAGCGGGTGACGCGGACCTTCTGCGGCACCTGAGCCCGGCCCCGGCCGGTCAGGGAGCGTCCCCGCCGGATCCCTGATGGAGATAGAGCGGATCGAAATCCGCGGCCCGCTTCAGGCCTTCCCAGTCGTTGATCACCAGCCTGCCGCCCTCGAAGGTGAAGAGGTTCTGCGACCTCAGTTCCTGAAGCGACCTGTTCGTATGCACGGCCGAGAGGCCGAGCGCATCGCCGAGCTCCTCCTGGGTGACGGGCAGGCGGATCACCCGATCCTTCGCCAGGCCGATCGCGTCGAGCCGGACGAACATCTCGCAGAAGAAATGCGCGATGCGGGCCGGCGCCCTGCGCCGCCCGAGCCCGACCATCCATTCGCGGAAGATCGCCGCGTCGATCAGCGTCTCGCGCCAGAACACGCCGGTCAGGCGCGGATGGCGCGCCATGAGGTCGTGCAGCGCCCGGTGCTGGATGAAGCCGATGCGCGCGGCCGTGAGCGTCGCCAGGCTGTGGTCCATGGTCTTGAGATGAAGGCTCTGCAGGTCCGGGATCTCGCCGGGAATGTGGAAGGCCAGGATCTGGCGCCGGTGGCCTCCCACGAGCTTGTAGCGGAGCGCGAACCCCTCGAGCACCAGGCAGGACTGGGTCGGCCGGTCGCCCTCGTGGACGATGTCCTGCTGCGGCCGCAGATCGCGGATCGTGAGCGGGAGCGTGCGCAGGCCCTCGCGCTCTTCCGGCGCGAGCTCGACGATGCTCTCCAGCTTGCGGACGAGCGGTCCCGCATCGCCGCTCATGACGGATGCCCTGCCAAGAGATTGCCCTCGCGCCGGATGTCCGGCGATGAGTCCGATGCAGTTCCGGAGAGGACCGGGGCCTCCCCTGCCGCCGGTGTCCCGTTCGCCCGGCGCCCCGCCATTATCTTATCCTGAGGCCGGCGCGCGTCCCATAACGAACCCATGCCCTTACCCCGAAATAACCTATGTTATGTCCGCGAGCCGACCGACGGGAAAATCGCTGGTCCGAGCCCCGCCCCCGCGCGTTGAACCCGCATGGCGGCCCAGCCGGGTTGCCGGAGCCGGGTTCCTTGCCTCGCTACTTCTTCGACATCGACGACGGCGGCGACCGCACCACCGACCATGTCGGAACGGACTTCCCCGATGCGGAGGCGGCGCGGGCCGAGGCCATTTCGGTTCTGCCGAGCATCGCCCGGGACGCGCCCCGGACGGACAGCCGCGAGATCGTCGCGACCGTACGTGACGAAAGCGGGCTCCCGATCTTCCGGGCGCGCCTCTCGATCGAGGGAGAATGGATCCGCGAACCGTGCGGCCGGAAGGAGCGGATCTGTTGAGCCATCGGCAGGCTTCAACATCGCCCGCCGATGGCGTAGAGCAGGGGCGCCAGGCTCCGGCCAAGCTTTGGAACTGTGCCGTGCCCCGCTTCTTCTTCGACATCCGCGACGGCTGCCGTCACACCCTCGACGAGGAGGGGACGGAGCTCGCCGACCTGCAGGCGGCCTGCGACGAGGTCCTCGCCGTCCTGCCGACGATCGCAGGCACCGAGGCCCGCAGCCGCGGCGCACGGGAGATCGTCGCCACGGTCCGGTCCGAAGGCGGGGCGCCCCTGTTCCGCGCGCGCCTGTCGGTCACGACGGAGCTGATCGGCGCGCCCGACCCTGCGGCGCTCGGCGGGAGCTGAGCCCGCGGCGGCGGGCCGATATCCGCCCGCCGCCGCGGTCCGGCCCGGGCTTTATGCGTCGCCGCTGCGCGGATTGTGGCTGCGCTTCAGGTTCGGCGTGTAGGTCGGCTCCTTGCCGAGCGCCGTGTCGGTGTAGCTCACCTGCGGACCCCCGACGCCGCCCTCATGCGGGGTCCGGTGCTCGGGGATGTTGGTCTGCGGGCCCGCCTCCTGCTTCATCCGCAGGGCCTTCTCGGCGTTCTGCTGCAGCTCGGACTTGCCGCCGGCCTGCTCGTCCGCCTTGCCCCGGCCGAGCATCGCCTTGGCGCGTTCCAGAATGCTCGTCATCGCTTCCTCCTCATCCGTGGCCGCGGTTCTGGTGCCGGTTGTCGACGCCCTTGTTGGCCTGGCCCTGGCCCTGCTTCTTCGGGGCGCCGCCCGCTCCGTCCCCGCCGCCGTTGTTGCGGCTCTTGCCGTCATGCCGCTCGTCCGTTCCGCTGCGGTCGCGCATCGTCTCCCCGCCCTGATGACCCTCCTGCGAGGTCGCCGGGTGGGCGCCGGCATGGACCGGCTCGTGACCTTTCTGCTTCTCGCTTCGGTTGTTGTGGTTGCGCGCCACCATGGGCACTTCTCCCGCTTCGGCGCTGCCCGATCAGCGCCTCTCTGCGGGGTCTAACGCCACCCCTCCCGGCTGGTTCAGTCCGGGACCGCCGTAACGCCGCCCCTCGTCGCTCAGGCGGCCGCGGCGCGGCGGATGAGCGTGGCGCCCGGGACGAGCTTCAGGATCGTCTCGTTCGCGAAGGCGTGCTCCAGATTGCGCTGCGCGATGCGTGCGTGCTCGCGCATGACGGCCTCGGCGCGGCTCCCCTCCCGCCGCGCGATGGCGGAGAGCACACAGCGGTGCTGGTCCTGCGCGATGGTCAGGATGTAGCGCCATTTGGGCGAGCTCGACTGCACGGTGACGAGAGCGCTCGGCGAGGCGAAGGGCAGCGCGCTCGCCCGCTCGAGCTGGCGCGTCAGGGCCGGCGCATCGGCGAGCTCCAGGATTGCGGCGTGGAACTGCGCGTTCAGCTCGACATAGCGCGGCACGTCGAGCTCGGCCGCGGCGTCGGCCACGACCGCGTCGATCCCGTCGAGGCATGCCTCGGCCCGGGCGAGGGCGCGGCGGGAGGCGCCGCGCTCGGCCGCGAGCCGCGCCGCCAGCCCCTCCAGGGTGCCGCGGATCTCGATCGCGTCGAAGACCTCGCGCCGGGTGAAGGTCTTCACGGCGAAGCCGCCGGACGGGATCGCCTCCAGGAGCCCCTCCTCGGCGAGGCGGACCAGAGCCATGCGGACGGGCGTGCGCGAAACGCCGAAGCGCTCGACCATCTGCAGCTCGGAGACGCGCTCGCCGGGCCGGATCTCGCCGCCGACGACCAGCTCGCGTAGCATGATCTGCGCCTTCAGCGTCTGCGAATGCGCGCGCTCGGCGCCCGCCACGGCTGCCCGCTTCATGGAATCCCCCTTCACCAGGGCGCCGGCCGGTCCGGGGTGTCGACCGTGATCGAGCCTCCCGCCACGCGCGATACGCAAGTGCAGAGCTTGGCGTTTTCGGCCTTCTCCTCCTCGCTGAAGAACACGTCCCGGTGGTCCACGATGCCGTCCGTGTCCAGGATGCGCAGCGCGCAGAGCCCGCATTCGCCGCGCCGGCAATCGGAGATCATCGCCACCCCCGCCTCTTCGAGGGCGTCGAGCATGGTGCGGTTGGGCGGGACCGCGATCTCGAGGCCGAGCCGCGGGATCCGGACCGTGAAGGTCTCCGAGGCGAAGCGGCCGCTATTCCCGAAGGTCTCGAAGCGGAGCCCGTCGACGGGTCGGCCGCTGTCGCGCCAGGTCCGCTTCGCCTCTTCGAGGAGCCCGATCGGGCCGCAGACATAGAGCTCGCCTCCGGGGGCGAGCGACGCGATCGCCGAGGCGAGGTCGAGCCGCCCCCCGTCCTGGCTGAACGCGAGAGACAACCGGTCGCCGAGGACCGCCCGGAGCTCTTCGGCGAAGGCCGCGTCCCGCGGCGTGCGGCAGCCGTAGAGCAGGCGCATCCGGGCGCCTTCGCGGGCGAGCGCGAGCGCCATCGTGTAGATCGGCGTGATGCCGATCCCGCCCGCGACCAGGAGATAGTCCGGCCGGTGCAGCGCGAGCGGGAAGTGGTTGCCGGGCGTCGTGACCGAGAGCCGTGCGCCCGGCTTCAGCCGCCACATATGGGCCGAGCCCCCGCGCGAGAGCGGCAGCAGCTTCACGGCGATGCGGTAGAGCCCGTCCGCGCAGGGCCCGACGATCGAGTAGGAGCGGACATCCGGCCGCTCGCCGATCTGCACCGCGACGTTGATATGGCTGCCCGGCGCGGGCGGGACGAACTCGCCGGCGGGCGCGATCTCGAACAGCCGGATGTCCGGCGTGAGATCGCGCGTGGCGCGGAGCTCCGCCTGGCGCCACTCGCGCTCCCCGGCCACGGGCCTATTCCGCGGCTTCCATGTGCCGCGCCGCGGGACCTTGCTCGGCCACGAGCATGTCGTCGATGAGGCGCCGCGCCCAGAGCGCGCCCGCGTCGATGTTGAGATTGTAGAACGGCATGCGCGGATGCCGGGCGATCGCCTTCTGCTGCGCCTCGAGCACGGCGTGGTCCTGGTCGTAGACGCCCTTACCCTCGTTCACATGCGCCCGCTGGATGTCCCGGGTGAGCTGCTCGTCGTCGCGGCGGAAGGTGCGGACGAAGTTCCAGAAATAGTGGCAGCTCGTCTCCCGTTCCGGCGTGATGGCGGCCAGGAAGGCGCCGTTCACGCCCTGGGAGCGGTCGCCCTGCGGGGCGCCGGTGCCGGTGACCGCCACGCCGACATCCCCGACGATCGTGGAGGGCGCCTGGAAATAGATGATCTGCCAGCGGTCGACATGGTGCCCGGGCCGGCCGAGCTGCTTCGCCCAGAAGGGGGGCGGCTCGATATCGATCATCCAGCGCGTGACGGTGGCGGTCCTCGCCGTATGCGTCACCTCGAAGGGCGCGCTCGTGATCGCCTCGTCCCCGATCGAGCCCGCATGCACGTAGGTCTCGTGCGTGAGGTCCATCAGGTTGTCGATGACCAGCCTGTAGTCGCACTGGAGACTGTAGAAGGTGCCGCCCTCCCCGACCCATTCCGTGCCGTCGTTCCAGTGGAAGTCGGGGACCTTGGCCGGATCGGCGAGGGCCGGATCGCCCGGCCAGATCCAGACCAGCCGGTGCTTCTCGACCACCGGATAGCTTCGCACGCAGGCGGACGGATTGATGGTCTTCTGCGCCGGCATGTAGGTGCAGCGGCCGGCGGCGTTGAAGACCAGCCCGTGATAGCCGCAGACGACCTGGTCGCCTTCGAGCCGCCCGAGCGAGAGCGGCAGGAGGCGGTGCCAGCACGCATCCTCCAGCGCCGCCACCTCGCCGTCGAGCTTGCGGAAGAGCACCACGTCCTTGTCGCAGATCGTGCGGGCTGACAGGTCGCGCCCTATCTCATGCGTCCAGGCGGCCGCATACCAGGCGTCGAGCGGAAAGGGGCGCATCCCGGCCATCATGTCTCCTCCCGTGCTTTCCAGCATGTATACAGCCGGGCCGAGGGAGACGGCAAGGCGGCACGCACAAGGCCCTGCGGAGCCGGATCGAAGCTTCTGCTGTATACAGCCGAGCTTGCGGGTCAGACCGCCCGCAGATGCCGGATCGGGCGGCCGGGAACGAGACCCTGAGCCGCCTTGACGATGCCCTGGGCGTCGATGCCGAAGTGGCGGTAGAGGTCCTGGATCGTCCCGGTCTGGCCGAAATGCTCGACGCCGAGCGCGCGCGTCCTGTGGCCGTGGACCGAGCCGAGCCAGGCCAGCGTCGCCGGATGGCCGTCGAGCACGGTGACCAGGCCGCAATTCGACGGCACGGCCTCCAGCAGCCGCTCGACATGGGCGCGCGCGCCCACGAACCCCTCCTCGCGCGCACGCTGCGCCGCCGTCCAGCCGGCATGGAGGCGGTCGGCGGAGGTGACCGCGAGCAGGCCGATGTCGCGGCGATCCTCGGCCATCAGGCCGACCGCCTCGATCGCCTCCGGCGCGACGGCCCCCGCATAGGCCACCACGACCTGCGCGTTCGGGCCCGGCCGGCGCATCCAGTAGGCGCCGTCCACGATGTCCTGCGCGAGCTCGTCCGACAGCGCGCGCCGAGGCTGGTCGACCGTCCGGGTCGAGAGGCGGAGATAGACCGCGCCGCCTTTGTCGTCCGGCAGCCAGGAGCGGTCCCGTCCGCCGGCGGTCGGCGCCGCCTCGCCCGCCCGCTGCACGTAGTCGAAGGCGAAGCGCATGATGGCCGCCAGCTCGTCGACGAAGGCCGGCTCGAACGAGGCGAGCCCGTCCTGCGCCAGGCCGATCAGGGGCGTGTTGACCGATTGGTGCGCGCCGCCCTCCGGCGCGAGCGTCACGCCGGACGGGGTCGCGGCCAGGATGAAGCGCGCGTCCTGGTAGCAGGCATAGTTCAGCGCATCGAGGCCGCGGTTGATGAAGGGGTCGTAGAGCGTGCCGATCGGGATGAGGCGCTCGCCGAAATGCGCATGGGCGAGCCCGAGCGCCGACAGGAGGATGAAGAGGTTCATCTCGGCGATGCCGAGTTCCAGATGCTGCCCCTTGGGGCCGAAATCCCAGGCGAAGGTCGAGGGGATCCGTTCCGACCGGAACAGATCCTTCATCTCCGAGCGGGCGAAGAGGCCGCGGCGGTTCACCCATGGCCCGAGATTGGTCGAGACGGTGACGTCCGGGGCGGTGGTGACGATCCGGTCCGCAAGCGGCTCGCTCGAGCGCGCGAGCTCGTTCAGGATCAGCCCGAAACCCTGCTGGGTCGACATGGCGGGCTGCGCCGGCGCCTCGAGGCGGGCCGGCACCGGCAGCCGGGCGGCCTCGTAGCGCCGCGTCCCCCTGCGGTTGAAGGGCACGCGGTCGAGAAAGGCCTGCAACTCGTCCGGTTCGTGCGACAGGGCCTCGAACTTGTCCCATTCATGCCCCGGCCGGACGCCGATCTGCGCCTGGTAGCCGGCGAGCTGCTTCGGCGTGAGGAGCCCGGCATGGTTGTCCTTGTGCCCGGCGAGCGGCAGCCCGAACCCCTTGATCGTATAGGCGATGAAGACCGTCGGCCGGTCGTGGTCGATGCTCTCGAAGGTCCTGAGCAGCGTCGGCAGGTCGTGGCCGGCGAGGTTCGTCATGAGCCGGCCCAGCTCCTCGTCCGACCGGCTCTCGACGATGCGGAGCGCGTCGGAGCTGTCGGCGAGATCGACCAGGAGACGCCGCCGCCAGGCCGCGCCGCCCTGGAAGGTCAGCGCCGAGTAGAGCTGGTTCGGCGCGGTGTCGATCCAGTGCCGCAGGCGCTCGCCGCCCGGCTCGCGGAACGCGGCTTCCAGCAGGGACCCGTATTTCAGGACGATCACGTCCCAGCCGAAGGCGGTGAACAGGGCCTCGAAGCGGCTGTACAGACCCTCGCGGATGACCGCGTCGAGGCTCTGCCGGTTGTAGTCGATCACCCACCAGGTGTTGCGCAGGCCGTTCTTCCAGCCCTCCAGCAGCGCCTCGAAGATGTTGCCCTCGTCCATCTCGGCATCGCCGAGGAGCGCGACCATGCGGCCCTCGGGGCGCTCGAGGCCCCAGCCATGGGCGCGGACATAGTCCTGGACGAGCGAGGAGAAGAGCGTCTGCGCCACGCCCAGCCCGACGGAGCCGGTCGAGAAGTCGACATCGTCCGCATCCTTGGTGCGGGAGGGGTAGGATTGCGCGCCGCCGAAGCCGCGGAAGTTCTCCAGCTTCTCCCGGGTCTGGTTGCCGAGCAGGTACTGGATGGCGTGGAAGACCGGGCTCGCATGCGGCTTCACGGCCACCCTGTCCTCCGGCCGCAGCACGGCCATGTAGAGGGCGGTCATGATGGTGGCGAGAGAGGCCGAGGAGGCCTGGTGACCGCCCACCTTCAGCCCGTCCGGATTGGGACGGATGTGGTTCGCGTGGTGGATCGTCCAGGAGGAGAGCCACAGGATCTTGCGCTCGAGGTCCGTGAGGATCGGGAGGCGGGGGTCCATGCTGGCACTCCTCGGCGAGACCGGAGCGGCGGAATCTAGGCCGATCGGGAGCCCTCCGCCACCCGCTCGCTCGAGCCGGGCGGGAAGCCCGCCGCTCGCAGGATCTCCTCGATCAGGCGCTGGCTGGCGAGCGCATCCTCGCCCGCGATCGCCGGGTCGCGATCCTCGCGGCAGGCGTCGAGGAACTCGGCGATCAGCGCCCGATGGGCGTCGATCGGGAAATCCATGATATTGGCGCCGCTTCCGGTCGCGCCCTCGGCCTCGAGCGCCTCCGCCGTGCCGTCCAGATACTGCACCCGCAAGGCGCCGCCGACGAGGCTTGCCGATGCTTTCCGGCCGATGATCTCGATCCGCTCGGGCGCGCCCGGCACGAAGGCGGTGGTCGCCGTGACCGTGCCGGGCGCACCGTCGCCCAGGCGGACGAGCGCGGTCGCGAAATCCTCCGTTTCCATCCGGTGCAGGCCCGTCGTGCGCGCCGCCGCGGCGACCACCTCGGAGACGCCGACGAGCGAACGGAAGAGGTCGAGCGTGTGGATCGCCTGGGTCAGCAATACGCCGCCCCCGTCCCGGGCCATCGTGCCGCGCCCGGGCTCGTCGTAGTAGCTCTGCGGCCGCCACCAGGGCACGAGCGTCCAGGCCGCCTCGATCGGGCCGAGGCCGCCCGCGCCGATGATCTCGCGCAGCCGCAGGCTGCCGGGCCGGAACCTGTGCTGCAACACGACGCCGAGCCGCCGGCCTGCCCGGCGCCCGGCCGCGACGAGCCGTTCGCCGCGCGCGACCGTGAGCTCGACCGGCTTCTCGAGGAGAACATGCTTGCCGGCCGAAAAGCAGCGTTCCGCCAGGTCGAGATGGGTGCCCGGCGGGGTCAGCAGGATCACGGCCTCGACGGCGGGATCCCCGATCGCCGCCTCCACGTCGGTCGTCACGGGGAAGGGAAAGCTCCGGGCGAAGGCGGCTGCGCGCTCGGGGCTCGGGGTCGCGGCCCAGCGCACCTCGGCCCTGTCCTCCAGGTCGAGGAGGCTGCGGGCATGCGGTTGGGCGGCCGCCCCGAGCCCGACCAGGGCGACGCCGACCCTCATGGGGCCGTCCCGCCGAAGATCAGGGTTCGCGACGGCTCCGCCGCGAGCTGGATCTCCTCCCCCGACGGCAACGGCCGGTCGGACCGGAAGAAGAGCTCCGTCCCGTCGGCGGCCACGGCGCTCCCGAAGAAGGCGCGGCCGCGATACTCCGTCGCCTTGACCCGGGCGGCGAGCGCGGCTCCGCGGATGTCGATCTGGAGGTCCTCGGGCCTGATGGCCACGAAGGCCGCCCCTCCGGGGCTCACGTCCTGCCGCAGGGCTCCCGACAGGCGCGCCCCGGCGACCTCCACCTCGGCCCGCCCGTCGAAGACGCGGACGACCCTGCCGCGCAGCCGGTTCCGGAAGCCCATGAAATCCGCCACGTCGAGGTGAGCCGGCCGTTCGTAGAGTTCCTCGGGCGTGCCGACCTGGCGGATCAGCCCGTCCCGCATCACGACCACCCGGTCGGCCATGGAGAGCGCCTCGTCCTGGTCGTGCGTGACATACACGGTGGTGCAGCCGATCGCCTCGTGGATGCGCCGGATCTCGGCCCGCATCTCCAGCCGCAGGGCGGCATCCAGATTGGAGAGCGGCTCGTCCATGAGGACGACCGCCGGCTCGATCACGACCGCCCGCGCGATCGCGACGCGCTGCTGCTGGCCGCCCGAGAGCTGGCCCGGCAGCTTCTCCGCATGGTCGCGCAGCCGCACGAGCCCCAGCGCCTCGTCGACGCGCGCGTCGATCTCGCGGCGGCCGAGCCGCCGCATGGCGAGCCCGAAGGCCACGTTCCTGCGCACGTTGAGATGGGGGAAGAGCGCGTAGCTCTGGAACACCATGCCGAAGCCGCGCTCCTCCGGCTCGAGGCCGTCGATCCGGTGCCCGCCGAGATGGATGGAGCCGGCGCTCAGCGGCAGGAGGCCGGCGATGCAGTTCAGCGCGGTCGATTTGCCGCAGCCGGACGGGCCCAGCAGCGCGACGAACTCGCCGGCCGCGACGGTGAGGTCGATCCCGGCGAGGGCCGCATGGTTGCCGAAGAAGCGTTTCACGCCGCGCAGTTCGAGGGCGCCGAGATCGGGTTTCGCATGGAGGGTCATGGGGAGGCCGGCTCTATCACGTCCCGGCCTCCGGCCGCACCGGCGCTCCGGTCATAGCCTGTAGGCGCGCTTGGGAAGGCCGTAGGCGAGGTCCTGCGCGAGCTCGAGCGCCTCGTCCTCGTCCAGCCGGTGCTCGGCGACGAGCCGTGCCAGGTACGCGCAGTCGATCCGGCGCGCGACGTCGTGGCGGGCCGGGATCGACAGATAGGCCCGCGTGTCGTCGTTGAAGCCGACCGTGTTGTAGAACCCGGCCGTCTCGGTCGCCAGCTCCCGGAAGCGCATCATGCCGTCGGGGCTGTCGAAGAACCACCAGGGCGGGCCGAGCCGCAGCGCCGGGTAGTGGCCGGCAAGCGGCGCGAGCTCGCGCGAATAGGCGGTCTCGTCCAGCGTGAACAGCACGATCGTGAGTCTCGGGTCGTTGCCCACGAGGTCGAGCATGGGCTTCAGCGCACGGACGTAATCGGTCGCGCTCGGGATGTCCGCGCCCATGTCGCGCCCGAAGGCCGCGAAGAGGGCCGGGTTGTGGTTGCGCACCGCGCCCGGATGGATCTGCATGACGAGGCCGTCCTCCCGGCTCATCCTGGCCATCTCGGTCAGCATCTGCGCCCGGAAGAGCTCGCGCTCCTCCGCCGAGCCGCCGCCGTCCCTCACCGTGTCGAAGAGCCGGGCGGCGGCGGCCTGGTCGAGATCCGCCGTGCGGGCGGAGGGATGGCCGTGATCGCTCGCGGTCGCGCCGCGCCGCCTGAAGAAGGCGCGCTTCACGCGATGCGCCTCCAGGTAGTTCGGCCAGGTCACGGCGTCGAGCCCGGCGCCGCGCACGAAGGCCGAGACGTTCTCGGGAAACCCGGCGAAATCGGGATCGACCACGGCGTCCGGCCGGTAGGTGGGAAGGACCCTGCCCTTCCAGCCCGACGCGCGGATCCGGTCGTGCCAGCGCAGATCGTCGAGGGCGGAATCGGTCGTGGCGATCGCCTCGATGCCGAAGCGCTCGTAGAGGGCGCGGGGCCGGAACTCGGGCCGGGCGAGCTGCTCGGAGATCCGGTCGAAGACCGCATCCGCGTTCTCCGGCCCGAGGCGCTCCGCGATGCCGAAGAGATCGGCGAGCGAATGTTCGAGCCACAGCCTGGTGGGCGTGCCGCGGAACAGGAACCAGTGCTTGGCGAAGAGGCGCCAGATCCTGCGCGGATCGGCTTCGACCGGGGCGCCGTCCCGGCGCTGGATGCCGAGCTCCTCCAGCGTTACGCCCTGCGAGTAGAGCATCCGGAAGATGTAGTGGTCGGGCTTCACGAACAGGGTGGCCGGGTCGGGAAAGGCCTCGTCCTCGGCATACCACCGCGGGTCGGTATGGCCGTGCGGCGAGACGATCGGCAGCCTCGCGATCTCGGCGTAGAGCCTCCGGGCAATGCCGCGCGGCCCGGGTTCGACCGGAAACAGCCTGTCCGGATGCAGCGCCATGTCGGCCGTCCCTCCGCCGCGGCATCATGGCCGCGTCGGACGCGAGCTTACACCAGATCGCCGCGCCTCGGCTCCCTGGCCGGCGCCGGATGGCAGGCGCCCCCAAATGCGGCGCGGTCGCCCGGCCGGGCGAGTTGCCAGCCGCCTCGGCCTTCCCTATCACTCCGCCCGATTGGGGCGTCGCCAAGTGGTAAGGCAGCGGTTTTTGGTACCGCCATTCCCAGGTTCGAATCCTGGCGCCCCAGCCACAACGTCTTAAGTTGTTGTTTTAAAAGCTTTTTTGAGACCACGCCCAGCCAAATCGGTAGCTGTTCGTAACAGTCGATCGGCTGCTACGGCCGGGGTTCGCCGACTCACGAGCGCCCGCCTTGTATCACGCAAGGCCGGAGCATCCCGGCAGGCAAATCAGGCATGGGCGGGACCGGGCCGGTGAGGTCGCGGAACCGGGCTCCAAATTCGACGAGCGGCCCGCCGCGGCGGGCCGGGCAGCCGCCCGGCTTCATGACAGGATCGGCCATCGTCGGCCTCAACAACGGGCAGCGCGGGCAGTTCGTGTTCGGCGACCTGACCTATGAGCAAGCCTTCGGCATGGGGCGGGTGCGGACGCGCTGAAAGAGAAGGGCGCCGGGCCGGAGCCGGGCGCCCTCAACATCAGGCTGCGATCTTAATCACGTCGTCGAGCTGCAGCTTGGCATCTTCGATCCAGACCGCTCCTTCGTTGCCCTCGCTGATGGTCGCCATCCGCTGCCGGTTGCGCCAAAGCTCACGTATCTTGCCTTCGTGGATGATCGAGCCGTCCCGAACAACATAGACGCGAGCACCCGCGTTTAGAACGCCCTGCGTGACTCTGCACACCCAAGCGTCGACATCATGGGGCGACCCGTCCGTCTCGCCCAAGCCGACGATCGTGCCCTGTCCTTCTGTGATGAACTTCGCCATTCCCATGTCCCTGTGAGGTTGAGGGACCGCCCATGAAGACCACCGATCTATGGCTTTCAATAGGATTGTGGGCGATCCCTGAGGCGCGGAGTCGTAAGACGAAAGTCGAGGGCGCCTAGGTCGCTGCTTCGTCGCCCGCGACGTCGTCGGAGATCGTGGCCGGCCACACGTCACCGATCTCGCCCAGGCAGAGCTTGATGTGGTCGGTGACGTCGCCCAACGGGTCCGGTCGTGGCTGGGAAAGCGCCTCGACGAGCCGGCGGTAGGTATTGGTCTCGATGATATGCATGGTTGCCCCGAGCCGGCGAGGTCGTTGGTGATTTTGCCGGCGAAGAGCTTGGAGCCGATTTGCGTGCCGGAGTAAATTCCTTCAGAACTGACTTATCTAGGCGTTCGCCCCGTCGATCGCTTCGCGGACGCGTGGACACGTCGGGCGAGCAACCTGCTCTTCGGTGCTCATCGGGCGCGGCCTCACGATGCAGCGAGCCGGGTTCCCGGGACTCAGGACAATTTGCACGCTGCCGGTTATACCCCGGCGACCAAACAAATGGCCGCAGTCCGGGCACACGACCTCGCTCTTCTTTGTCCAATCTCCCACAACTACCATGGCTGCGCTCCTCCTCTGACGATCAACTTCCGGCCGACAGAGTAGCTGAGTCTTGCCGCCCTCCAAACGTCGGCAGTGGCCGACAGCACGTCACCTCGAAACCTCACCCGGAGGGTTGATGTCGCGAGCATCCGGCGCATGAAGGGCGTCGTCTTCCATGCGTCCTTCAGGGCATAGCTGATCCAGCCGGCATCGGGTGACGGTGTGAGCTTCACCTGATGCTGCCGCGCCTTGGGCCATTCCCCGCCAGCTCGCCGGAAGGCTCCCGTGATGATCTCCGGCCGGGTCGTTGTGAGATCGAGCTGAAGCACGCCATGGAGGTGGAGCCGGCGACGATGATCGTCGGTTTCCTCGATCGCCATCAGGAACGGCACAGAGGGGCCGAGAGCGGCCTTCAGCTCCCGCCGCACTCTCCGGTGCAGCCAATCGAGAGGACTTGCCTGTGACCGCGCCAGCGCCTCGATCTCCGGTGACAGGTTGAGGCTGAACCCGATGACGGGTCCAAGCTCCTGAAGGGCGAGGAAGGCGAACTCGGCCCGAAGGTGCATCGTGGTCTCGCGCCACGTCGGCGGCACCCGATGCTTCTTCGCGGGAGGGGCAACGTCGCGCTCATACCAGCGACGGAGAGGACGCTTTGTGTGGAGAGGGGAAGGGGATGGTGTTGTAGGGACAGAGGGGAGGAGATGGGCAGAGGGTGAAGGGGCTGCACATATACATACTGAAGTCGCGCCGGCCGGCGTGGTGCTCCCGCGGACGATTTCCCTCTGAAAAGCGGCATCCCGGAACCGCGATGGCCGGTGCTTGCCTTTCCCGATCTGTCACCTTTTGACGGGCTACGCGGCATCAGCCGCGTTCCGGAGCTGCCGGGCGAGATCACGGGCGATGGACGGCGTGATGGTGCGCCGCCCGATCTCGGCCCCGGCGTCATCCTGCATGGCGAGGATCAGGCCCTGGCCACGGCGCGCCATCAGCAAGCGCCGGCCGAGCAACGGGCCAGCCGAGCGGCCCTTCTTCTCGCCGGTCGCCACCGCCTCTAGATCGTCCGCGAGGCGCCGAGCGTCTGATGCGTGGAGTCGCGGGAAGCCAACCGCGCCATCGTCGGTCAGGAACGTTACCTCGCCGGCCTTGCGGACCTGGACGGTCCAGCCGGGCGTCTCGTCGGGGATCTCACCGGCTGCGATGGCGTCGGCGATCAGCCGCTCGACGACGTCGATGATCCGGGACCGCCGCGCGGACGCGACGTTCTTGAGCTGCCGGGCTCGTTCGATGGGCAGCATGACATTGCCGATGGGACGCATGATCTCCGCTTTCGATTGCTAATGGCATTATAGCGGGACGGAGAGGACGTGCGCAGGGGTGCGACGATTTCGCAGAGCCGGCGCAGGCCGCGTGGGTTGCCCGACGGGCGTTTCGCGGTAAATCCCTAGCGTCCGGAGCTTGTGAGTCGGACCATAAACGCCCGCCGCGCCCCAGGTGGGCGTTTTCGCGTGGGTATCCTCTAACCCATTCACGCAGACACGCCCGCCCTAGGCGGGCGTTCGCGTTTCGGGGTCTCTCCAGATGCAATCGCTTAAGGTCAGGCTGGCTCGCGCCGGCCGTTTTGTCGTGCGGGCACTCACTTGGATGTCGTGGGTTTACCGCGTATGGCCCATTCTCCAGCTCCTGTGCGGCATTGCCGGGTTCGAGCTGCCGAGCTTGCCGGCTATCTCATAAGCATACCGCCCGGCCTCATCTGCGCCCTCAACTCCACGGCGACGAGCTGCCGGATGCTGGCCTGGATCTGCCGGTTCATCTGATTGGCAAGGTCCCGGTTCTGCTCCGGCGTGCCGCCTGCGGCCGTCAGGTTGATGGTCGGCGCGATGCTGATGTTCTGGACCGGAGCGCCCGACGAGCCGGTCGCCTTCGGCTTCTTCGTCGAGCCGGGTCGGCGAGCGGTGCGGACGGGAGGAGCGATCCAGGAGACCCGCTTCGCCCTCCGCCGCGAACCGGTCCCGCCACTTGCGGACCGTCTTGGGATCGATCCCCATCCCGGTCGCGACCGCGGTCACCGTCCAGCCGCCGTGCAGGCGCTCAGCGATCAGCATTCGACTGCGGGGCGTGGTTCGGGCATTCTGATGCGCGTCCATCCGAGGCTCCGGGTCCGAGGTTGCAGGATTCGCAACCACAGCCTCGCTCCCAAGCCTCGGACGGACAACCTCCATAGCAACGACAGCTAGAGCCGCGATCACCCTGGCCGAGCAACCCCGACCAGCTCAGCCGAGATGATCGCTCCCGTCCGGCATCGGCCGAGGGGGTCAACATTGCACGCCGATCAGGGGTCAATCTTCGGCGCCGATTGACACCCTGCCGGAGGAAGTAGTCGCCCACCTGCCGTGCGAGCGGTGACAACACGGTTCCGAACTCGTACAAGATGTTCAGGAAGCCAGCACGGAACTGCCTGAACACGAAGCCAAGCTTGGTCTGGTGCGCCTTCGGGATTCGGCGTTATGCATCGCAACGATCTCGCGCCGGCGTGCCGATCTGTTGATCGAGTGCATCGGCGTGGCGTTTCGCATTGGCGGCTTCGGTCTTGGCGCGCCGGCCCCGGACATAAAAGCCGGCGCCGAAGCCGATCAGCAGCAAGATGATCGCGGTTTCCATCGCCAGAACGCGTCCTCAGTGTCCCGCCTTCCACGGGTCGATCACAGGGACGCCCGCCGCGTGGAAGGCGCTGGCGTCACGCGTGGCGACGGCGAAGCCATGAGCGGTTGCGATGGCTGCGATATAGCCGTCCGGCGTCGGAAAGCCCTTGCCCGCGTTGCGCGCCGCAACCGCGATGTCAGCATAATGGCGGGCGGCATCCGTATCGAAGGGGAGGATTCTGCCGTCGAACAGGGCAAGCTGCTCATCGAGCGTGGTGGCGAGCTTCTGCTTGCGCCGCCCGTCCGGCAGCGCGCCGATGCCGAACAGCAGCTCCGCGACGGTCACGCTGGCAAGATAGAGAGTTTCGGCGGCCTGCTCGTCGAGCCAGTCACGCACGGCGGGAGCTGGCTCCGGCTTCATCGCCTCAGAGACGACATTCGTATCAAGAACGATCATTCAAAGCTCATGGGCACGGCGGCCGTCCGATCGCGGGCCTGTTCCAGCGCCTCAAAATCGGCGTTGGTCAGCCCGGCCTTCCGGCTCAACGCCGCCAAGGCTGAGCCGATGCGAAGGCGATTGGCGGGCCGAACCGCCGTTTCCAGAATGTCGCGCATTTCGGCTTCGGCGCTGCGGCCATGATGGGCCGCGCGCACCTTGAGGGCGCGGTGGGCCTCTTCGGACAGGTTGCGAATGGTGACGGCGGGCATCTGATGGCGTCATCCTATTTCTGACGGCGATGCTATCAATATATACAATATGCTATCACGTCGCAAGGCGCGCCCTCATCAGGAGGGCAACCCCGCCATCTCGCGGGCTGACCGATGCCTGCTGCCAGTCGCATCCACGCAGCCACGCCGACGAATCCTCCGCCGATGATGCAGAAGATTTGCCGCCAGATTTCAGACGGGACGGCCTCCTTTAGCGTGATGCCGATGCTTGCTTTTCTGTCGGGCCTGTCGGGCGTGACTGTTATTGAACTGTCGAGGTATCCGGCCGCGCGGGGAAGCCGCGCGGCCTCAATTTTTTAGTGGAAGGCCGGGACCGCTGACGCGATCCCGGCCCGCCGTTCATTCCGCTGCGACGACGAAAGCCTCGTCGTCCAGCGCTTCCGGTGCTTCCTCGGTCCCGGTGATCTGCGCCTCCGGCTGTTCGTCGGCCAGCCACGCAGGCCGTTCGGTGCGCAGCACGGGCGGAAGCCAGCCGGTTCCGGCCAGAAGCTGCTCGGCGGCTTCGGCCATCTCCTGCTTCTTCTTGCCCGCGATTCGCTCCGCTGCCTCATCGCCAAAGGGCCCCGCGCACGGTGGCGAGGATATGGGCCTTGGTAACGCGCCCGAGATAGACCCGAACGGTGGGCGTCAAATGCGCCGTCATGTCGAGCGCCACCGCCGTCGCAAGCCTGTCGGCGGTCTGGTGGGCGCGGCGCTTGCTGGCTTCCCACGGCAACTTGACGGCATTGACGGTTAGCGAGACGCAATGATGAGAAACTTCAGAAGTCGTCTTTCAAAGGCGATTGGAACGCGGAGCGCAAACGGCAGTCGACTGATTTAGGCCTTTATTGATTCGATCTTTTTGCTGCTGGAACTGCTGAGTTACTCGAACGCTGCGCGACATTGCGTGAGCTGATCGTCGACTGTTTTCTGATGATTATCGTCGATGAGTTCCAGGACACGGACGACAATCAGTGACGGATCGCAGGCGCTGTCGTGCGTCACAGATGTCTTCTGTCTCGCAGATCCCGAGCAACGCATCTTCGATTATCGGGATGACATCGATCGCGACGGCTCGACATTCTGCGCGAGACCATGAAGATCACGGAATTTGAGTGTTGCACCAAGATGGGGCGCGCTGTGCGGCTTCAATGACTGAAGCGATGGTTTCTCTCGGGAGGAGATCGGGCCTGAATGCCCTACAGGACCAGCGATCCTCCAGCAGCTTATCGAGCATGTCGGCGACGTCGCTTTGAGGTTCGTCATCCCTTCCTGTGCTGCTCATGGCATAGATGCTCATGCCGCCGATCCCGGGCGGGCGGAGCTGCTGCGAGGCGCAGCTCCGCCCGGCCCTGCGTCTGCGATCATCCGGCTCGACGCGGCAGCTCGACGGTCGAGGTGCCGACCACCGAGAGCTCGTCGTCCTGGTTCTTCGCGCTCTGCTCGATGTCGACCAGCGCCCGCCCGTTCTCGACGTATTTCCGCGTCACCTTGGCGCTGAAGAACAGCGTGTCGCCCTCCGGGTTATGGCGACGGATCTTGCAGGTGGCGCGCCGGAGCCAGCCGTCGTCGCCCATCCAGTTCGTCACGTGATGGGTCAGCCATGAGCAGCGCTCCGGCCCGTAATCATAAGCCCCCGGCGTGCCGACCAGCCGCGCGAGGTCCTCGTCCCAATGCACCCGTTCGGGGCAGTCCGGGATCCCGAAGCGGTTCGGGATGCCGAGGCCGGGATGCTTGTGGATCTGCTTCCAGTTGAGCTTGTTTGCCCGGATGTAGAGCCCGCCCCAGCCCTGCGCGAAGGCGATGAAGCCGGTGACCGTCATCGGCCCCTTGACCATCGTCGGCAGGGCCTCGCCCTCCTTCACGTCCTCCCAGTAGCGCGGGGTCGCGCCACGGATCTCCTCGTCGGCATAGAGCTTGAAGATTCTGCCGAGCTCGTCGGGTGTATAGATTTTGGGCGGCTTCGCCTTGACCTCCGAATACTTGGTACCGCGCTCGCGCGCCTGGTCGCGGTCCGTGCGGAAGCACCAGCTGTCGGCCTCGGCCACGAGCTCGCCGTCCTGGTTGAAGAAATCGACGTGGTAGATCTGCTGGATGGCACGCCCCGCGAACCGCGTCTGGTGCTCGACGAGATCTTTCAGATATGCCGTCGTTGTGATCTCGTCATTGCGCCGGACCGGCTTGTGCCAGGTCCAGTCTGCACCCGCCCACATGGCGTGGACCCCGGACAGGCCGCCGACATAGCCCGAGATGATCCGGCTGGTGGAGAACAGGAAGCTGGGTAGCGCGATGATGCCGCCATACTTGGTCGTCTTCGCATATGCCGGATCGCACCAGAGCGGGTTGTCGTCGCCGATCCCGTGCGCGTAATGACGGATGTTGTCCCGCGTCGCCTCGTGGCACCAGGGCTCCAGCGTGTCCTCGATCGGGACGCCGATGCGCGTGCGGAGATCCGCCAGACCCTGGTCGGTGATCTTCGGAAACAGAGACGTGTCGTGCGCGGTCATGGCGTTCCTTCCCTTCTCGGCTTTAGGCAGCGGCGCTTGCGGCGGCGGATTCGCGGTCACGGAGGACCTTACGGTTGACCTTGCCGGCGGGCGTCTTGGGCAGCTCGGGCACGAAGGCGAGCCGGCGCGGGTATTCGTGCTGGCTCAGCCGCGTCCGCGTGAAATCCTGCAGCTCCCGGGCGAAGTCGTCACCATCCCGAGCGGCGACGACGAAGGCCTTGGCCACCTGCCCCCGGATCCCGTCCGGGACCCCGATGACGGCCGCCTCGCGGACGTCGGGATGCTTGAGCAGCACGTTCTCGATCTCGACGGCGCTCATCGTCCAGCCGGCCGAGATGATGACATCGTCGGCGCGGCCGTTGTGGTAGAAATACCCGTCCTCGTCATGATGCCCGAGATCCTTCGTCGGGAACCAGGCGTCGCGCCGCCAGACCTTGATTTCCCCGACCTGGCCTGGTCGCGCGGGCCGGCCCTCAGCGTCGTGCACCTCGACCTTCACGCCGGGCACCGCCTTGCCGAGTGAGCCCGGCTTCACGGGGAAATCCTCCGCGCCAGGGTAGTTGACGAGGATCACGCCGACCTCTGTCGTCCCGTAGATGCTGCAGACCGGCACTCCGCCGAAGGTCTCGTGGACGAAGTCGAGAGTCGCCGGATCGATCGGCTCGCCCGTGTAGGACAGCTTCCGAAGCGCGTACCGGAAGGATGCAGCCGCGCCCGAGAGGCGCATCATCCGGTAATGCGTCGCGGCCGCCGACAGGTTCGTGATCTCGTAATCCTGCAGCGCCTTGAGCAGGCGCACGGGATCGAACTTGCCGGCGTAGGCCCCGATAGTGACGCCGAGCGCGAGCGGCGCGAGCGTGCCGTGCCAGAGCCCGTGGCCCCAGGCGGGTGACGAGGGGCAGAAATAGCGATCGCCGGGACGGACGCCCGTGCCGTAGAGCGCGGCCAGCATGACGACCACGATCGCGCGGTGCGTATGCTTCACTGCGTCGGGAAGCTCACGGGTCGTGCCCGACGTGTACTGGTACATCGCCATGTCGTCGGCCCGGGTGCGCGTCTCGTAGCGCGACGGAAAGCTGGCGAGTTCCTCGTCGAGCAGCGCGTTCGCGATCACGACCTGCGGGCCAACCACGCTGCGCGCGATGCCCGCGCGCTCCTCGTCCGTGACGATCAGACGTGGGCCGCAATCGTCCACGCGCAGCCGCAGCCCCTCCGGTCCGAACAGCGTGAACAGCGGCACCGCGACGGCGCCGCACTTCATCGCGCCGAAGAGCGCGACGTAGAAGGCCGGAGACGGCTCCAGCATGATGGCGACGCGGTCTCCCGCCGCGACGCCGCGGCTTTCGAGCCAGTGCGCGAAGCGCGACGAGGCTTCGGACAGCTCCCCGAAGGTGATCGCGAGGTCGCGTCCGTCGGCGTGGGCGATGCAGACGGCGGCTCGATCGCGCGAACCGCCTTCGGCGTGCCGGTCCACGCATTCATGCGCAATGTTGAGCGCCTCCTTGTTGCCGTCGAACAGCTCCCAGAGCCGCGCGCTCGAACACTCGCGCTGGGCGTCGGCATAACTCGTCAGGTCGGTGAGCCGCATCGGCGTCCGCTCCTCCCGATAATGCCTCCGAATACGTGCCGAAGGCTCTTGACGGCCATCGATCACGGACGCACATTCGTTGTCAATATGACATTGCTGTTGTCTTCATACAACAAAGCCGGGAGGAATGGCGGGCGGCCTTTGTCTGTGAGACAAGGACGCGGAGCGCTCATGAACGCCCGCAAGACCTCATCTTCCACGCCCACCGCCAAGCCGCCGACGCGCGAACGGGCCGTCCCGGCCGTCACCCGAGCGGCCGCGATCCTGCGAATCCTCGCCCGCAGTGAGAGCCCGCTCGGCGTGCAGGCGATCGCCCGCGAGTTGAAGCTCGTCCCCTCCACCTGCCTGCACATCCTGCGGGCGCTGGTGGCGGAAGAGCTCGTCGCCTTCGACCCCGACACGAAGCGCTACCGTCTCGACGTCGGAATCCTGTCGCTCGCGCGGCACCTGCTGAAGAAGGGCGGCTTCGCTGACTACATCCAGGATCGGCTGCAGGATCTCTCGCAGCGCCTCGGCGTCACCGCCGTCGGGCTGGAGGTCCGGGGGCTCGACCACGTGGTCGTCGTCTCGATCTCGCGCGCCCGGGAGCCCTTCCACATCCACGTCGATGTCGGGAGCCGCTTTCCCTCGCTGATCAGCGCGAGCGGACGGTGCATCGCGGCTTTCGGCGGCTACGACGAAGCCGAATTGCGGGAGCGCTTCAGCCGACTGCGCTGGGACCGGCCACCGTCCTTCGAGCAATGGCGACAGGAGGTCGAGGACGCGAGGGCAAACGGTTTCGGCGTCGATATCGACCAGTATATCCTGGGGGTCACGGTCATTTCGGCTCCGATCTTCCTCGGTGGCCGGCTGTCGCACGCCCTCGTCGTGGTCGGCTTGACCGAACGGCTTCGCTCGAATGTGCGGTCGATCGGTCAGGACATCGTGCGGATCGCAAACGAGATCTCACACCAGATGAACACATAGCATAATCATTTCGAGAACGGACGCCGGCAAGACGGACGACAGATCCGCGGACGGCGTCGAGGAAACCAAAGGAGTGGCAGATGACCCATTTGTCCCGGCGTTCGGTGCTTGGTTCGGCCGCAGCCGTCGCGAGCACTTTTGCGGTCGTCAAGGCTAGGGCGGCCGATCCCATCAAGTTCGGAGCCTCGCTGTCGCTGACCGGGCGCTTCTCGGATTCGGCGAAATACGTGCAGGAAGGCTACCTGCTCTGGGCCGAGCAGGTGAACGCGAAGGGCGGCATCAAGGGCCGGCCCGTCGAAGTTGTCATCTACGACGACGAGAGCAAGCCCGATACTGGCCGGGTGCTGGCGGAGCGGCTGCTCGACCGCGACAACGTCCTTGCGATCCTGGGGCCGTACTCGAGCCCGATCACCGACGCGATGGCGACCGCGCTCGAGCGCGCCCAGGTACCGATGATCGGCACGATCGCGTCGGACTCGAGCATCTGGGCGCGGCGTCGGCTTCGCTGGACGTTCCAGGGCTTCCCGTCCTCCGACTTCGACCACGAAGGCTTCCTGAAGGTCATCAAGGAAAAGGGCCAGGGCTCGAAGAAGCTCGCCATCATCTTCGAGGAGGCGCCGTTCTCCATCGCGGCGAAGGACTGGGCTCTTCCGGTCGCCAAGGAGATGGGTCTCACGGTCGAGGCCTTCGGCTACAATCCCGGCGCGCAGGACTTCCGCTCGATCATCGAGCGGATGATCGCCTCGGGAACCGAGATGGTCTCCATGGGCGGCTATTATCAGCCGAGCATCGCCCTGACGCGCCAGATGATCGAGCGCGGCTTCAATCCCGTCGCCTTCCACTTCATCCAGGCGGCGGACGGCGTGACGAAGGAGGCGCTCGGCGCGCAGGTTGAAGGCGTGTTCGGCCGCTCGTCCTGGGAGGCCACGATCGACACGCCCGCCAACAAGGCATTCGTCGCGGCCTATCAGGCGAAGTACGGCCGCATCCCGTCGTACCACTCCGCCGCGGCCTTCGCGGCGGGCCAGGCCTTCCAGGGGGCTATCGAGGAGAAAGGCGCCGACCGCGCCGGGATCCGGGAGGCCCTCGCGAGCAGCAAGATCGAGACGGTGCTGGGCACCTTCCACACCAACCAGCGGGGCCAGCAGGACGGTTACCACTACGCGTCGACGCAATGGCAGGGCGGCACGTCCTATGTCGTGTCCGGCCCGTCCGCAAGGGCGCCGCTCTGGCCGAAGCCGAAATGGAGCTGAGGATGGCGCCTCGGTAACGCGGCCGGCGCGGCCATGACCTTCCCGCTCTTCCTCCAACTTCTGACGAACGGCCTCGTCGTCGGAGCGCTCCTGGCGATCGTCGCCCTCGGTGTCGCGCTGATTTTCGGCGTCGTGCGCGTCGTGAACTTTGCGCACGGGGAGTTCGTGACGCTGGGCGCGTTCGCGACCTACCTCGTGGTCACGCAGCTCAACATCTCGCCCCTGCTCGGCATCCCTCTGGCGTTCGTGCTGGGGGCCGCGGTGGGCGCAGGCATCCAGGCCGCGATCGTCTCGCGCGCGGCGGGCCGGCCCGAGCTCGACGTCCTGATGGTTACCTATGCCCTATCGATCATCGGGCTCGGCATCTTCTCGAGCGCCTTCAGCGGCGATTTCCGCTCCTACTCGGAGGGGCCGAGTGGAATCTTCACGCTCGGAAGCGTCGTCATCGGGCTGCGGTCGCTCACGGTGCTGCTGGTGTGCCTCATCGTCGGCGTCGGGACGATCCTGGTCGTGCAGCGCACTCGGATCGGGCTCGCGCTACGGGCGCTCGCGCAGAGCAGGGATTCGGCTGCGGCGTGCGGCATCAACGTCCCAGCCGCTGAGCTCTTCGCCTTCGCCCTGGCCGTCGGCCTTGCGGCAGCCGCGGGGGCGCTGGTCAGCCTCATCGGCACCATCCACCCGCGGGTCGGCCACGACCTCGTGCTCGACGCCTTCGTCGTGGTCGTCCTCGGTGGGATGGGCTCGATCGGCGGCGCGGTGCTGGCCGCGATCGCGATCGGGATCGTCAATGCGTTCACGAGCTTCGCGCTCGACGATTCCTGGGCGCGGATCCTGACCTACTGCCTTCTCTACGCGACGCTTCTTCTGCGTCCCCACGGCCTCCTCGGCCGCCATGTGGGAGCCTGATCGTGAAGGTTGAACGCGGCCGGGACCTGGCCAAGATCACGTGGGGCTCGCTCGCGATCCTCGCCTGCACCGCAGCCATGGCCGCCCTCCCCTGGCTCGGCGTCACCTCCTATGTCCGAACACTCGTCTATTACGGCGCCTACTTTCTCGCGCTCGGCCAGGCCTGGAACCTGATGTCGGGCTTGACGGGATACGTGTCCTTCGCCCATGGCGCGCTCGCCGGGATCGGCGCCTATGCGGTCGTGCTGGCGCTGAACGCCGACCTCCCGATGGTGATCTCGCTGCTGATCGCCGCGATCGCGGCGGGGCTCGCCTCACTCATCATCGGCGTCACGAGCCTCCGGCTGAAGGGCACCTCCTTCACCTTCGCGACCCTCTTCCTCCAGGAGCTCGTCCTGCTCCTCGTCCGCAAGCTGCCTTTCGCGGGGGGACCGGGGGGGATCGTCCTGGAGGAGATCTTCCCCCTCTGGCTGCCGCATGTCCTGATGATCGCCGTCGCCGGGGGAGCGACGCTGCTGGTCCTCGTCTTCCGCCGCAGCCGGACGGGCCTGCGCGTTCTCGCCATGCGGGACGACGAGGCCGCCGCGTCGGCGATCGGCATCGACGCGACCCGCGTGAAGATCGTCCTCTTCTGCGCGAGCGCGGCGATAGCGGGCCTGACAGGCGCCGTGCACGGCGTCTTCGCCTCCTCGCTCTTTCCGAACGAGGTGTTCTCGATCGACCTGTCGATCATCGCCCTCGCGGTGCCGCTGATCGGCGGGGCCGGAACGGCGCTCGGCCCGGTCCTCGGCGCGGTCATCTATGTCGGCCTGCGCGAGATCCTGCAGGTCCTCGCGCCGAACCTGCACCTGACGATCGTCGGAGTCGTGCTCCTGCTGGTCATCCTGTTCATGCGCGACGGGATCGCGCCCGCCCTCGGCCGGCTGTTCCGTCTCAAGGATCGACGAGGGCAGGTCCCGGCCATCGCGGAGGTGCGCGCATGAGCGGGATCCTCACCGTCGTCGATGCACATAAGCGGTTCGGCGGCATTCACGCGGTCCGCGGCGTTTCGCTCGCGCTGAATAGCGGTGAGCTGCTGGGGCTGTTCGGTCCGAACGGCGCCGGAAAGACCACCCTCTTCAACATGATAGCCGGCCTCTACCCGCCGACGAGCGGCCGCATCGAGCTCGCCAGCCGCGACGTGACGCGCGAGCCCGCCTTCCGCCGCGCGAGGGCCGGGATCGGGCGGACGTTCCAGGTCTGCCGTCCCTTCCGCGGCTTGACCGTCGCCGAGAACGTGCTCGCCGCGATCCCGCCGGGCAGCGGCGTCGGCGACGATCGGGCACGCGCCCGCGAGATCCTCGACGCGGTCGGCCTCCTGCCCAAGGCCGAGGACGCGGCGGGCAGCCTCACGCTGGGCATGCTGAAGCGCCTCGAGGTCGCCCGGGCGCTCGCCCTTGAGCCGAAGCTGCTCCTCCTCGACGAGCCGCTCGCCGGGCTGACGGCCTCGGAGACGTCCGATCTCCTCGGATTCATCCAGGGGCTCAAGGCGCGCGCCAGCATCATCCTGGTGGACCACAACGTCCGGCAATCACTCGGCGTCTGCGACCGGGCAATCGTGATGGATGCCGGGGCGGTGATCGCTTCGGGATCGCCGGACACGATCCGCCGCGATCCCGGCGTGAGGCGGGCCTATCTGGGCGAGAGCGCGGCATGATCCTTTCGCTCGATTCCATCGAGGTCCGCTACGGCCAGGCCGTCGCGGTGGACAGGGTCAGCCTCGGCGTCGGGGCCGGCAAGTGGGTCCTCGTGATGGGGCCGAACGGCGCCGGAAAGAGCTCGCTCCTGCGGGCGGCGATCGGGCTCGTGAAGCATCGCGGCCGCATTACGTTCGAAGGCCGCGACCTTTCCGCGGAGCCGACCTGGATCCGCCAGCGGCTCGGCATCGGCTACGTGCCCGAAGGCCGGCAGCTTTTCACCGAGATGACGGTCGAGGAGAACCTCCGCGTCGGCGGATACGGCTGCAGTGCTCCAGCTCTCCGGCGCGGGCTCGACCTCGCCTACGGGATGTTCCCCCGCCTCGCCGAGCGGCGCGGCCAGATCGCCTCCACGATGTCGGGCGGCGAGCAGCAGATGCTCGCAATGGCCCGCGCCCTGATGATCGAGCCGAAGCTGCTGCTCGTCGACGAGATATCCTGGGGCCTGAGCCCGATCCTCGTCGCGCAGGTCTTCGCAACGCTCGTCGAGCTGCATGCCGGCGGAATCGCGATCCTCCAGGTCGAGCAGAACGCCTTCGAGGCGCTCAAGCACGCCCAGTCCGCGCTCGTCATGTCGGCCGGCCGGCTGGTTCTCGAAGGGGCCGCGGACGAGATCGCGCGCGATCGGCGGGTGGTCGAGAGCTACATCGGCGCCTGAGATCGAGGACGCCCACTCACAAGCCAGGGGAGGACAGGCGGGAATGGCCAAGCCCAGCGATGGCACCGGAGGATGGCAGCCGCTCGCCGGCGTGAAGGTGCTGGATTTCTCGGCCCTTCTGCCCGGCCCGTTCTGCACCCTGGCGCTTGCCGATCTCGGGGCGGACGTCGTCAAGGTCGAGCCGCCTGGCGGCGATTTCGCGCGCGAGATCCCCTTCGCCATGTTCAGGATGGCGAATCGGAACAAGCGCAGCATCGTGCTCGACCTCAAGTCGCCTTCGTCCCGGCCGATCGTCGAGCGGCTGGCAGCCTGGGCCGACATCTCGGTCGAGGGCTTTCGGCCAGGCGTCGCCGCACGGCTCGGGATCGATCACCAGACGCTATCCACGATCAATCCGCGCCTCATCTCCTGCTCGATCTCAGGCTACGGCCAGAGCGGCCCCGAGCGGCTCAACCCCGGCCACGACCTGAACTACCTTGCAGCGGCAGGCGCGCTGTCGTTGGCGGGACATTGGTCCGAGCCGCCGCGCCGCTCCGGCCTGCCGATCGCGGATCTCGCGGCGGGTAGCTATGCGGCGATTGCGATCCTGGCCGCGCTCGAGGAGCGGCACCGTACGGGGCGCGGCGTCGCGCTCGACCTCGGCATGTCGGAAGCCGCCATGTCCTTCACGGCCATCCGCCACGGTTTCGACCTCGACCGGAGCACGCGCGACCATCTCTGGCCGACGAACGATCTCTTCGAGACCGCGGACGGGCGCCAGATCGCGCTCGGGATCGTGGAGGAGAAGTTCTGGCGCGGTTTCGTCGCCGCCGCACAGGACATCGCCCCGGATCTCGACGATGCCGCCTATGGCAACGAGCCCTCCCGGCGCGAGCGGGGCGACGCGCTCGCGCCGCGCATGCGCGACGTGATGCGGCAGCGGGACAGCGAGACCTGGATGCGGCTCTTCGCCGAGCACGACGTGCCGGCCCAGCGGGTCATGACACCGGACGAGGCGGCCCGCAGCGAACAGGCCGTCCATCGCCAGATGGTGATGGAGGCGGACGGCGAGCGCCACATCCCATTCCCCGTCTTTGCAAATGGCAGGCGCGGCGCAGCCCTCCGCTGGACGGCCCAGGAGGTCGGCGAGGCAACGGATGAGGTCCTCTCCGAGCTCAGCTTCCGGCCTGGCGAGATCGCCTCGTTCAGATCCTCGGGCGCGCTCGGGCCGGCTTCGCGGAAGAGGGAATTCGCATGAGCGGCCCGCTGAACGGTATCCGCATTGCCGACATGACGATGAACGTGCTCGGCCCTTACGGCTCGCAGATTCTCGGCGACATGGGCGCCGACATCATCAAGATCGAGCCGCCCGAGGGCGATACGCTTCGCGGTATAGGACCCTGCCGGCACAAGGGGATGGGGCCCTACTTCCTGAACCTCAACCGCAACAAGCGGAGCCTCGCGCTCGACCTGAAGAAGCCAGAAGGCAAGGCCGTGCTGGATCGCATACTGGAGACGGTCGACGTCCTGATCTTCTCGTTCCGGCCGAAGGCAATGGCTCGGCTCGGGCTCTCGTACGAGGAGGTCGCGGCCCGGAATTCACGCATCATCTATTGCGGAGCTTCCGGCTTCGGCCAGAACGGGCCCTACGCCGACCGTCCTGCCTATGACGACCTGATCCAGGCGGCGGTCGGCCTCCCCGCGCTCCAGGCGCGCAAGACGGACGAGCCGGTTTATGTCGCGGCGGCAATCGCGGACCGGGTCGTCGGGATGGCGCTGTCGAGCGCAGTCGGCATGGCGCTGTACCATCGCGAGAAGACCGGCCGCGGCCAGGCCATCGAGATCCCGATGTTCGAGACCATGACGGAATTCGTCATGGGGGATCACCTGTACGGCGCGACCTTCGAGCCGCCGCTCAGCCGGCCGGGCTATGTCCGCATGATCAACCCGGAGCGGCGGCCCTACCGCACGCGGGACGGGCACATTGGTGTCCTCGTCTACAACGACAAGCATTGGCGCCGCTTCTTCGAGCTGATCGACCGGCCCGACATGGCCGCCGACCCGCGCTACACCTCCATCGCCGGACGGACGGAACACATCGAATACCTCTACGGCTTCCTCGCCGAGACCTTCGCGACCAAGACGACGCGGGAATGGGAGGAATTGCTCGAGCGGGCCGACATCCCCGCCATCGCGCTCGCCACGCCGGATGACCTTCTGAACGACCCGCACCTCGACGCGGTCGGCTTCTTTCAGACGATCGATCACCCGACCGAGGGGCGGATCCGCACCATGGCGGTCCCGCAGCGCTGGAGCGAAAGCCAGCCCGACATCCGACGCCCGGCGCCGACCATCGGCGAACATACGCGCGAGATCCTACTCGAGGTAGGCTTTACACAGGATGGAGCCGAGAGCTTGATCGAGGCTGGAATCGCGCGCGGGAGGAATGACCGTTCCGTCGCTCGAGATGTCGAGGTCAGAGGGCCTTCGCATACCAACTGCAACGAATTGATCAGCCGCGAGCCGAGCTGTTGAACGCGGATACCGTTCGGCACCCTCGGACCGTGGCGAACCGGCAATGAGCGGGACCCTTTAGACCCTCGACAGACGTGTGAGGCACACGCTAACTTCGAGCTGCGAGAACGTTCCGGCGTTCCTTTTCGCGACGATGTTCCCGCAGGTCGCTTCTCTGATGATGAGCCTCGCTCCGCCGGTAATGGCAGGTGCGATTTCGCAAGATCTTCAGCTTTCTCTGGAATTGATCTCTTCCTACATCGCGATTGCCCACGGAGGCGTATTCGTCCGAAATTTCTTCTGCGCCAGATTGATCGCGCGGTGGGGACCGCTCCGTCTTAGCCTGTGGTGTGTGGCCGGGACCGCTTGCGGACTGCTCATGTTCACCGTCTTTGGGGCGTTGCGGGCTCCTATGGGCATAGTCATCATGGGGTTGTGCTATGGCCCGCTCACGCCGGCCAGCGCCCAAGCGATCTCCCATCGCGCCGGTTCCCCCGGCTTTGGCTTCATCGTTTCCTTGCGTCAGAGCAGCGTTCCCTTGGGCGGAGTTCTCGCTGGCTTCTTTGTTCCACCGCTCCTTCTCCCGACTAGAGCCCACGGTGGTACCCGTCCGTGTAGCTCCGAGCGAGGCTGCGCGCCCATATCGGCTGTTCCTTCAGCCGTGACGGGTTCTCCGAAGCGGACAGAGAGTAGGGCCATCTTCGTGAGCCGCCCTGCCGGCGGTCAATCGGCGACCGCCAGACCTTGGTCCGGCGGAGCCGATGACGTTCGAGCCGAACGCGTCCGCCGCTGGCAGCCGAATTCGACTCCGGGCGCCGGCTCGAACATTCCCCGCTTTCCTCTCACGAGCGTGATCGGAGCAGCCACGAAACGACGGTCGGCCGCGTCCGGATCACGTTTTCGAGCGGTGCCTTGTGGGGAAGCGGACGCGCCTTCACGCTGGGGGGCGCCCGATGGCCGTTGCGCATAGGCCGGAGAAGTGACTTGGGTTCTAAGCTGGCTTCGGCGATGGCTTCATCCGAACGAGCAAGCCGGTGTTCTCGGAGCGATATTCGCGTCCTCCGCGCGGCTATCGACAGGCGCTTGAAGGCGCTCTTTCCGCGTGGGGACGAGGAAACCGGTCTCGAGCAGGCGATCCGTTACGCTGTTCTCACTCCCGGCAAGCGCATACGCCCGGCCTTGACCGTTCTGGCTGCATGGGAGCTGGGGCGGGATGATCTCGCCGCGCTCGATCCCGGCTGCGCGCTGGAGATGGTTCACGCGGCATCGCTGGTGCTCGATGATCTTCCGTGCATGGACGATGCGCCGCTCAGGCGTGGCGAGCCGGCGACCCACCGGGCGTTCGGCGAGGACGTCGCCGTCCTGGCGTCCGTCGCGCTCCTGAGCCGAGCCTTCGCCACGATCGGCTCGGCTCCCGGCCTTTCGGCCGAGCAGCGACTCCGCCTGATCGACATCCTCGCGGAAGCCGTCGGCACGCAAGGATTGGCGGGCGGGCAGTTCCGCGATCTTCGCGGGGGCGATGAGCGCCGCGCCGTCGCCGCGTTCAGCGATGCGAACCACCGCAAGACCGGCGCCCTGTTCGTGGCCGCCGTGGAGATGGCGGGCGTGGTCGCTCAGGCGAGCGAGGCTCGAATCGAAGAACTCCGAGCCTTTGCGACCGATCTCGGCCAGGCTTTCCAGATCATGGACGACCTCGAGGACGGCTCGGGCGGAGAGAACGGATTGGGAGAAGACGGCGCGAAGGTGACGGTGCTGTCCTTCCTGGGCCGTGACGGCGCGCGGGGTCACCTGGAGCGTCACCTCGCCCAGGCGCGCGCCGCATTGCGACCCGAAGGAGGACTCGCCATGTTTGTCGGGGCGGTGTTCGCCGAGAAGACGGGACGCGCGAACGGGTTCCAGCCCCGGATCTGATCCGAGCACGCCGCGATGCTCTTGAACGCAGCGATCCTCATCGGCACCGTCCTCGTGATGGAAGTCGTCGCCTGGGCGGTCCACAAATACGTCATGCACGGCCCGGGCTGGGGCTGGCATCGCTCCCACCACGAGGAGCACGACGACGTTCTGGAGAAGAACGACCTCTATGCCGTGCTCTTTGCCGGCCTGGCTCTGCTGCTCGTCGTCTTCTCGCCAGGACGAGGTCCGCTCTACTGGATCGGGATCGGGATGAGCGTCTATGGCGCGCTCTACTTCTTCGTGCATGACGGGCTCGTGCACCAGCGCTGGCCCTTCCGCTACGTGCCGCGCAACGGCTACCTGAAGCGGCTCGTGCAGGCGCACCGCCTCCACCACGCCGTTGAAGGCCGCGACGGCTGCGTCTCCTTCGGCTTCCTCTATGCCCCGCCGGTCCGGCGCCTGAAGGACGAGCTGCGGCAGAGCGGCGCGCCGCTGGCCAGGGATTCCGAGACATGAGCGCCGGGATCGCCGGGCCGGCGCCGCGGACGGTCGAGAACCAGGCCGCGATCGGTCTCGCGCTTGCGGCCGGGCTCATCGGGGCATGGCTCGCCTGCCACCTCTATTCGGTGTTCTTCCACCGCTGGACGCCGCTCGGCATCGCGGCGGCGCCGCTGCTGATCGCCGTTCAGTGCTGGCTGAATGTCGGGCTGTTCATCGTGGCGCATGATTGCATGCACGGATCGCTCGCGCCCTTCCGACCGAAGGTCAACCGCACGGTGGGACGCATCTGCCTCGCGCTCTATGCCGGCTTCTCCTACGACCGTCTGATCGGGAAGCACTTCGCCCACCACCGTCATTCCGGCACCGCGGACGATCCCGATTTCCATGCCGGCGAGCCCAGGCGCTTCTGGCCCTGGTACGTGACCTTCTTCCGGCGCTACTTCGGCTGGCGGGAATTCGCGGTCCTCGCCGCGCTGCTGGCGATCTACCTGTTCGTCTTCCGGGTCGACCCCGCCAACGCGCTCCTGCTCTGGGGCGTGCCGGCGATCCTGTCCTCGCTCCAGCTCTTCTATTTCGGGACCTACCTGCCGCACCGCCACGAGGACGAGGCGTTCGGCGACGCGCACAACGCCCGCAGCAACGACTTCCCGCCGCTCCTGTCGCTGCTGACCTGCTTCCATTTCGGCTACCACCACGAGCATCACGACATGCCGCATGTGCCGTGGTGGCGGCTGCCCTCCGTCCGGGCTCAGGCCGGCCGTTCGTAGAGGCCGCGGCGCGGCGCAGGCCCCGGGCTGGCGATGCGCGTCATCAGGGCCGTCGCGCCGCCGCGGACGACCTGCCCGAGCTTCTGCAGCTTCGAGGTCGAGACGCGCGCGTCCCAGGCGCGAGCGCCGCGGCGGCGCACCTCGATGCCGATCTGGCGGTAGACGCCGTGCGCGGTCGCGATCGCCCAGGCCGATCGTGGCGGCAGGGCGGCGACGCCGATTCTCGCGGAGGCATAGTACGGCTCGGCCAGGTCGATCAGCCGGGCCGCGACCTTCGCCAGGGCCGCCCGGTGCCGCGGCTCCGCGACCTCCCCCGGCGGAATGCCGGCCTCGCGCAGCCAGGCGGCCGGAAGATACGTCCTGCCGGTCGCGGCATCGTCGACGATGTCGCGGGCGATGTTCGTCAGCTGGAACGCGATGCCGAGATCGGAGGCGCGGTCGAGCACGGCCGGATCGCGCACCCCCATGATGTGGGCCATCATCACCCCGACGACGCCGGCGACATGGTAGGCGTAGTCGAGCGTGTCCTCGATCGTCCCGTAGCGCCGCTCCTCCAGGTCCATCCGGAAGCCGGCGAGATGCTGCAGCGGATAGCGCTCGGGGATCCCATGCCGGCGCGCCACCTCCTGCAGGGCGGCGAAGGCCGGCACCGTCTGCGGTTCTCCCGCGAGCGCGGAGCATGTGCGCGCCTCCAGTTCGGCCAGGCGAGCCTGCGGCTCCCGCGAGGCGCCCTCCCTGGCCGAGAAGCCGAACTCCTGGTCGTCGACGACGTCGTCGCAATGCCGGCACCAGGCATAGAGCATCACGGCGCTCTCCCGCGTCGGGCGGTCGAACAGCCGGGCGGCTGCGGCAAAGCTCTTGGAACCCCTGGCGATCGTCTCCGTGGCCGCCCGGACGAGATCCTCGCTCATGCGGGCGCGAGCCCGGCATCGGCCAGCATCAGGCGCGCGGTCGCCTTCGCCGAGCCGACGACACCCGGTACGCCGGCCCCGGGATGCGTGCCGGCCCCGACGATGTAGAGGTTCGGGATGGCGTCGTCGCGGTTATGCGGCCGGAACCAGGCGCTCTGGGTGAGGATCGGCTCGAGCGAGAAGGCGGAGCCGAGATGCGCGTTCAGCTCGTCCCGGAAGTCGTGCGGGGTGAAGGTCCGGACCGTCACGAGGTCTTCGCGAAGACCCGGGATGCAGCGCTGCCCGAGATAATCGAGGATGCGGTCCCGGTAGACCGGCGCCACCCTGTCCCAGTCCAGCGGCGCGGTGCCGAGATGCGGCACCGGCGCGAGGACGTAGAAGGCCCCTGCTCCGGGCGGCGCGAGCGACGGATCGGTGGCGCAGGGCGAGTGGAGGTAGAGCGAGACGTCGTCCGCCAGCGTCTCGCGGTTGAAGATGTCGTCGATCAGCCCGCGATAGCGCGGGCCGAAGAGGACGGTGTGGTGCTGCAGCTCCGGCCGGTGCCGCCTCAGGCCGAAATAGATCACGAAGAGCGACATGGAAGAGCGTTTCCGCTCCAGCTTGCGGGCGAAGCTCGGGCCGCGCTCGCTGCCGGCGAGCAGGGTCTTGTAGGTGTGGACCACGTCGGCGTTGGAGGCGACCGCATCGAACTCGCCGCGCCAGCCGTCCTTCGTGACAATCGCCTTGGCCCTGCCCTCCCCGACCTCGATGCCGGCGACTTCCGCATCGAGCCGCACGGTGCCGCCGAGGTCTTCGAAAAGGCGCACCATGCCCCGGATCAGTGCCCCCGTGCCGCCGCGCGGAAACCAGACGCCCCAGCGCCGCTCGAGCGCATGGATGAGAGCGTAGATCGAGGAGGTCGCGAAGGGATTGCCGCCCACGAGGAGGGAGTGGAAGGAGAAAGCCTGCCGCAGCTCCTCGTCCCGGATGAAGCGGGAGACGATGGAATAGACGCTCCGCCAGGCCTGCAGCCGCGCGAGCTGCGGGGCGACCTTCACCATGTCGGAGAAATGCAGGAACGGCACGGCCCCGAGCTTCAGGTAGCCCTCGTCGAACACCGCCTTCGAGTAGTCGAGGAAGCGGCGGTAGCCGTCCACATCGGCCGGGCTCTTGGCCGCGATCTGCCGGTCGAGCTCCGCCTGGTCGTTCACATAGTCGAAGCGGAAGCCATTCTCCCATTCAAGGCGGTAGAACGGGCTAACGGGCAGCAATTCGACATAGTCGGACAGCCTACGGCCGGCCGCCGCGAACAGCTCCTCCAGCGCCGAGGGATCCGTTATGACGGTCGGGCCGGCATCGAAGGTGAAGCCCGCATCCTCGTAGACATAGGCGCGGCCGCCCGGCTTGTCGCGCTTCTCCAGCAGCGTGACGTCGTAGCCCGCGGCCTGCAGCCGGATCGCGAGCGCGATGCCGCCGAAGCCCGCGCCGATCACGGCCGCCCTGGGACGTGCCGCGCTCACCGCGCGGGCTCCGCGAGATTGAGGGCGACGCGCGCCGCCCCGAGCACCGGCACCGGCGGGCGTCCGACGAAGAGGCGCGCCTTGTCGGCTGCCGTCGGCCGCCCCGCATAGAAGCGGCCGATCGTCGGCTCCGGGAGTCCGTAGAAGCGCTGGAGCATGCGATAACGCTCCTGGGGTTTGCCCGCCCGGAACAGCATCCGGTTCAGGAGGCGGAAGAAGCCGTGCCCGCGCCATCTCGCCTGCGACCAGGTCCTCACGGCCGAGTGGAGCGAGGCGGCCGATAGATCGGGAAGGCCGGCGATGTGGTCCGCAAGGCGGACGGCGTCGGGAAGCGAGTAGCCGGTCACGGGATGGAAGAGGCCGGCCCTGAGCCCGGAACGGGGCACCTCCGGACCGCGCCAGAAGGCCTCGATGTCGCCGCCGAGCGTGATCGGGAGCACGCCGCGCTCCTCGCGCAGCACCTCGGCCACGCTCCATCCCTTCCCGGCGACATAGGAGAGGATGCGGTCGCGGAGCACCGCGTCATCGAGATCGGGGCCGTCCGCGTAATAGGTGTCCTCCACGAGCGCCGTGTCGGGGCCGAAGGGGAGGACATAGACGAAGCGGTAGCCGTCCTGCTGCGGGACGGTCGCGTCCATCAGGATCGGGACGGTGAGCCCGTGCGGCTCGCGGAGGCGCAGCTCGAGCCCGACGAATTTCTGCCAGGCGAAGGTCATGTGCGGCGTCGGGGCGGCGCCGCGTCCGTCGATGACGGCCGCGGCCGAGCGGCACTCTCCGCCAGCGAGCAGGACTCGCGTCGGCGCGATCTCGGCCACCTCCGATCGGAGCCGGACGGCACGTGCGAGCGTGCCGATCAGGACATCATGGAAGCGGTCCGAGGTGACCGACCGATAGCCTATCCCGACGCGCCGCCGCCGCTCCGGGAACACGACGTCATAGGCAGGCCAGCGATGGACCACGAAGGGGTCGAGCCACGCGGCTTCCTCGTCGGAGAGGTCGGTCGCGTGGAACGACCAGGTGTGGTTGCCGCCGAGCCGGTCGCCCCCCTCCAACACAAGCACCCGCCGCTCCGGTCTGAGCTGAGCCAAGCGGTAGGCGATGAGGCCGTTGGCCAGTCCCCCTCCGACGAGGATCAGGTCATGATCGAGGCCCGTCCCGATCATGCGACGTCCCCCGGAACCGCGAGATCCGGGGACCTGCGGACATCGCTCGTCGTCACCGGCGCGCCGGTGGCCGCCACGCGCTCCACGATCCGTGCGGCGAGGCGGACCCCTCCCGCCTGCCCGATCTCGGCCCGAAGCCGCTGCGCCGCCATGCGGTAGGACGGTTCATTCAAGATATGCCGGATGATGCCGGCCAGCCGTCCGGCCGTGAGGAAGCGCCGCGAGACGGTGCGTCCCGCTCCGGCCCATGCGATGCGGGCTCCGATAGCCGCCTGTTCGAAGGCGATCGGGATCACGACGACGGGAATCCCGGCCGCCGCGGCGTCGAGCATGGTGTTCTGCCCCCCGTTGAAGAGTGCCAGCTCGGCCTCGGCCATGACCCGGCGCTGCGGCACCCAGGCGAAGGCTGCCGGACGTCCGGGCAGTCGGGCGGCGTCTTCGGCGCTCAGCCTGCCTGCATGCGACAAGATGGGCTGCGTCCCGGCGCGGTGGGCGGCACCCGAGAGGACCCGAAAAAGCCGTGCCCGTCCGCCCTGGAGCGTGCCCAGCGACAGATAGACGAGCGGCCGCCCGTCGCGGCCCGGCATGCTGAAATCGCGCGGCACCGTCTCCTCGTCCCTGAACGGGCCGCAATAGTGGAAGGTCTCCGGCAGAGCCTGGCGGGGAAAATCGAGCCCCGGCACGAGTTGCGCGACTTGCGCGAGCGGAGATGCACAATCCTCGATGGTCCGGAGCGGGTCGAGGCTCCACAGCGTCGCATAATGGCGTATGACCGAGGATACCGGTCGCATGAGGATGTCGCTGACGCGATATCCGCCGAGGTTCCGCTCCACTCCCCAGCGCGAGGCGTCGTAGCGCCAGGGCGTGAACGGGGGCGGTATGCCCGGCTCCCGATTGAGCGGCAGCGCATTCGCCACCGACACGAAGGGCATCCCGAGATGGCGGGCGACCAGCCCGCCCGCTGCTTCCGTCTGGTCGCAGACGAGGCAATCCGTCCCGATCTCGCGCAGAGCGCTCGGCAGATCGCGGCAGAGCATGTCGGTTATCGCCGCCACATCGCGGATTATGCCGCCGAGCCCGATCGGACCATTGACCGCGCCCATCCTGCGCACCGCCCCGGCGAGGCTCCCTGGCGGATGGCTGCCCTGCCCGACCACCCGGAACGCCAACCCGCTTTCGCGGAGGAGCGGCTCGGCATCGCCGATGTGGAGAAAGGTCGAGCGATGGCCGCGCGCCGCGATGTCCCGAGCGAGGGCCGCCATCGGGTTGAGATGCCCGAGCAGAGGTGGAGCTACAAAGGCGAAATGAGCCAAGGCGGGCGCGAGGGTTCGCCCTGATCACTACGCGGCTGCCGAGGGCGGCGCCACGCCGTTCTCGAAATCGTGAGCGACGCCGCATCGGCCGCAGCGCTTGCCGTTCGGGCCCGCATCCGGTGCAAGCGGCGCGGCTGTCAGCTCCTAGCGGGCTCTCAGATGTCGCGGCATGTCGTCAGTCTATCATGAGTACATGATACACTGGGACGCCGGTTCGACTCGCCAGTCCGGTACGCGCCTGTTTCGGCTCTCCTGCTTTGTGTCCACCATGCAGTCGCGGGACAAGGCCGACGGCTTCTTCGGTGCACACGAGTTGAGGTGTGCCATCGGCCCTAGAACGGTTGAGCCGGCCATGCCGGTTTCGGCCAGATTCAGTTGGCCGCTTCGCGCCCATTCCGGCCCTCAGATGTGCGGCCGAGTTCTCCGAAGCAGACATGCCTGCAGCATCCGGAACGTCCCGCCTGGTCAATGTCGGCCTGCGCTCCCGCCCCGGCCCACGTCTGTGGAAGTCCGAGTTCCGCCTTGATCTATGCATTGTGCTCACCGAACGCCAGCCGCTATGGGTTTCGCGTCGCTGCTCGGCATACGGGGGCGCTCGGAATTGGCGGCGCCGGCGCTTATCCGGCCCCGTTCATGCGCATGGTTTTCGTTCTTAACTCTCGAACTCGACGGAACAAACATGGGAGAGAGGCGGATCATTGATCCCGCCTCGCCGACTTGATGAACCCGAGGAACGCCTTGAGTGGCGGTGGGACTAGGCGCCGGTTCGAGTAGTAGAGGAACGGACCCGGAAAGTCGGACCACCATGCGGAGAGAACTGGACTAAGACGGTTGGCATCCAGATGCGGTCGCAACCAATCCTCGAACAGGCCGATGATGCCCATGCCGGCGACCGCCATGTCTATGGCCAGGTCCATCGCGCCGCTGATACTTACGGTCAGGGGCCCCTGCGGCTCGATCCGGATGACCTCATCATCCCGCTCCAGCTCCCACGGGCTGAAAAGCGCGCCGTTCCTAAACCTCCCCCGCAAGCACTTGTGTTGAAGAAGGTCCGTTGGGTGCTCAGGATTTCCCGCCCTCGCCAGATAGGCAGGCGCGGCCGCCATCGCGAAGCGTTGGACCCGTGGACCTATCGGCACCGCGATCATGTCCTGCTCTAGCTTCTCGTCGTACCGGATCCCGGCATCGGCCCCGGCCGCGAGCACGTCGACGATGGTGTCCTCTGCGGCCACCTCGACCTGGATGTCGGGGTACATCGCGGTGAACCCGGGCAGCAGCGACGGCAGGATCAGCCTAGCCACACCGACCGGCACGTTGAGCCGGAGCGTTCCCGTCGGTGTGTCGCGGAGATCGTTGAGACTGGCAAGCGCCGCCTCGACTTCACTGAGCGCTGGAGCGAGCCTTTCAATGAGGCGGTTGCCAGCCTCGGTCGGGGCGACGCTGCGCGTCGTGCGGTGAAGCAGACGAACGCCCAGCTGCGCCTCGAGCCGTCGGACGGTCTCGCTAAGCGTCGTGGGGCTCACGCCCAGGGCACGCCCGGCCTCTCGGAAGCCGCGCGCTTTTGCGACGGCAAGGAAGGCGGTCAAGTCGTCGAGGTTGGCAGCCAATGTCCAGTTTCTCGCACGGCCTGTGTTGATTGTGCCGGATTATCGGAATGATCGGCAAGGCGCACCTGATGCGCATCGGCGACCTCCAACGCCGGGACCGAGCCCGGAAGGACATCGACATGACCCAGGCAACGAAAGCTGCAGCAGCCCAACCGACCCGCGCCGAACTAGTGGCAGGTCTCGTCTCCGCCATGGTGAACCCGGCGCGCTCGCCCATCCTCCGCTCACCGGCCGACGATGGTCTCGCTTTCTCGGATGTCTTCTTCCCCGCGATGGATGGCGTGACGATCGAGGGCTGGTTCATCCCGGGCGACAGCGACCGGCTGATCATCGCCAATCACCCGATCTGGGCCAACCGCTACGGCTTTCCCGGCCATCTGAAACCTTACGGCGACGCGTGGGAGGCGAGCGGGAACAACGTCGAAGTCAATTTCATGCCCGACTACAAGCACCTGCACGAGGCCGGCTACAACATCCTGGCCTACGACCTCCGCAACTTCGGGCAGAGCGCCGCAGGCAGCGGCGGCGTCATCGGCAACGGCATCCGGGAGTATCGCGACGTGATCGGCTCGCTGCGCTACGTTCGCTCGCGGTCCGATCTCAAGAACATGAAGATCGGCCTGCTCAGCCGCTGCTGCGGCATGAACGCTACCATGGTCGCCATGTCCAAGCACCGGGAGGAGTTCGAGGACGTCCGCGCGATCGTCGCCCCGCAGCCGATCTCGCTCACCGCCTTCTACCGCACGATCCTCGGTCATATGGGCATGCCGGACGCGCTGCCCGAGGTGGCCGACGCCCTGCGCCGCGCGACCAGCATGGAACTGAAGGATATGGACATGCCGCCCTATGCAACGGCGGTGGATATCCCGGCGCTGCTCCTGCAGGTTCGCGACGATACGCTGACCACGCCCGATGACGTGCAGGCGATCTTCGCCGCCATGCCGACCGAGCACAAGGAACTCATCTGGATCGAGGGCACGAACCGGCGCTTCGACGGCTATAACTACCTGCCCGAGAACCCCAAGCCCATGCTCGACTGGTTCGAACGCTTCGTCGCCTGATGTACCAGATCGGTGTGATCACAAGCCTGTTTTCGGCAGACTGGGGGTTGCAAGCGGCAATGCGTCTCCTTCGGCCGTTTCGTCCTGCTTGAAGAGCCACTGCGCTTCGGAGCCCTTGCGACGGGATCGTGGAGCGCACTCATGGACAGCATCCGGACCAACGTCGTGATCGTGGCCGGTGCCGGCAGCGGGATGCGAAGCGCTATCGCCTCGCAGCTTGCCGTCAGAGCGCCACGCTCGTGCTGAGCGGCCGGCACTCACAATCTGCCGCTCCTTACTCCTATGGGCGAGAAGGGAACCTGGGTCAGCGCCCGACAGCGGACATTCCGGATTGCGCCCAAGCCGACGCTCAGGCAGGTAGGCGAGCTGCTTAAAAGCGGATACGCGGTGCAAGAAGCCACTGTGTAGAAGCGTTGGAGGCATGGCTCGGTAGAGGCGCGACGCGAGCGCCCGAAGCGATGGAGTTGACCCGCTTACGTGGACACCTTTTCCCTTGAGCAGGAGGTGTTCACATGCCGAGACATCGGCCGCCATATCCGGCGGAGTTTCGCAGGCAGCTGGTCGATCTGGTTCGGTCGGGTCGCACGCCCGAGGAGCTGTCGCGGGAGTTCGAGCCGACCGCCCAGGCGATCTGGAACTGGGTACGTCAGGCCGACCGTGATGGCGGCGTGCGTCGAGACGAGGGTCTGCCTTCGGCCGAGCGGGAGGAGCTGAGCCGGCTCCGACGTGAGAACCGCCAGCTGCGCCAGGAGCGCGAACCGGAGGTCGGCGTAGCCATATCCTGGCAAAGGCGGCAGCCTGGTTCGCGCGGGAGACCGGTACGATCCCGTCCGGATCTTCCAGTTCATGAGCGCGCACCAGGCCGTCTTCCCGATCGCCGCCATGGCGCGCGTGCTCGGCG